>OY730414.1:1762500-2574459 GCA_963422615.1 Longimicrobiales bacterium | reverse complement strand
GGGTTGATCCGTACCTTGTCCCACACGAAGGCGACGGTTGCCCATGCAAACCCCCATGCCTTGCCAAGATCGATCGCTTGGTCCAGATGCGGGTTCGTCGCCCACATAAACAGAAGGCAGTCTTTGGCCGCGATCTTCCGGACGGGCAGGTTGTTCAGGTTTGCCAGTGTCACGGTTGGATAGTGCTTGACCGCTCCCCCTGAGTCTCCATTACCCCGACCCGCATGTTGCAGTTGACCCTTGTAGTCCCAAGGAGGATCGGCATAGATGACGGGAAACGTCTTCTCCGGCAGCGGTGGAAAGAGATCGATCATTATGCATTTATGCATTACGAAAGACGCCGACTATTAAGGTCAACTTATGAAGATAATATAAGCTCGCGGGCGCCGGGCCGGAAGATACGCCAACGGAGCCGGGCTTGGCGTGACCCCGTGGGCCTGGGGCAAGACGCCGAGGGCGAATGCGGAACTTGCTTGCGGGACGCCGACAAACGTACGCTGTTCTGGAATTCGGTTCCTGTATTCGCCAGTCCACGGAAAGGTTGCCCATGTTGCCCACGACCCCCGCTCGGCGCCTGCACCGCTCTCGCCTTGCTCTCCCGCGCTTTGTCCTCCGGGTTCCTCACTGCCTGATCATCGCGGCGGGGGCGGCCGCTCCTGCCTGCGCCCAGGACACGCGCACCATTGGGGACGATCCGGGCTTGGCCCGCTTGGCCGCCGAAGTCGCCAGGCTGGCCGAACTCGCGGAGGGCACGGTGGGTGTGGCCGCGTACCACCTGGAAACGGGTCGTGGAATCACCCTGAACGGGGACGTCCCATTTCCCATGGCGAGCACGTACAAGATTCCCATTGCCGTGCAGATTCTGTCCATGGCTGATCGAGGCGAACTCTCCCTGCACGACCTGGTCGAGATCGAGCAGCGCGACGTCTACCGGACTTCGAGCGCCATCAGCGATCTGCTGGACGAGCCGGGGCTTCGGATTTCGGTCCGCAATCTGCTGGAGCTGATGCTTCAGATCAGCGACAACATTGCCACCGACGTCCTGATGCGGCAGGCGGGTGGTTCCGGGGCGGTTACGGCTGCGATGATCGAGGCGGGTGTCGAAGGGATGCGGGTTGACCGGCCCACCTGGGCCTTGATCGCCAACTGGCTGGGACACCCCGAGGTTCGGGAGGACGATCCCATCGATCCCGCGGACTACCGGGAGCTGCTGGAAGCGGAACGGACGGACGCCCAGATGGCGGCCCACAGTGCGACTTTCAACGCCGACCCCCGGGACACGGCGACCCCGGCCGCCATGGCTGTGCTACTTGGCAAGATATGGAACCGGGAGGCGCTTTCGGAGGACGCTTCCCGCTTGCTCATCGACATCCTGTACCGGTGTCGAACGGGAGAACGGCGGCTGAAGGGGGCCCTGCCGCCGGGCACGGAGGTCGCCCACAAGACGGGCACGATCGGACAGACCACCAACGATGTCGGCATCATCAACCTTCCCGGGAGTGCGGGCCACGTCGTGACGGTCGTCTACATCAAGGAATCCGAGATCGAGGACATCGCCGCTAGGGAGCCCGTGATCGCCCACATCGCCCGAGCGGTTCACGACTACTTCCTGTTCAACCAAGGCTGAGATCAGGGCGGAGAAGTTCCCTTTGTCGTTCATCCGGGGGGAACAACGGGGTTTGTCGCTCATTTGGCCCGAAAATGCGGCCAGCTCCGGTAGGTGAGGGCGCGCCAACCCCATTCGAGGGGACCGTAGGCGAAGTGTCGGAGCCACAGAGGCGACAGCCAGAGCTGAACGAGACCGAGGCCAAGAGCGATCAGAATCTGTCCCGGGCGTTCCACGCTCCCGAAGCGCCCGAGCCCGTGTCCGTAGAAGACGGCCGCCGTCAGCACGGACTGCAGAATGTAGTTCGTGAAGGCCATCCGCCCCATGGCGGCGATTCGGTGCTGGACCGCGGGCAGGATGCGACAACGCGCCGCAAGCATGACCAGTCCGCAGTAGCCGAGGGCCATGGGGACGCGGCCCCAGTTGTTGAACTCGGCGCCGAAGAACATGGAACGGTCCCAGCGAAAGTCGCCATCAAGGTTCCAACAGATCCCGAAGACGACCAGCGGCGCTCCAATGAGCAGGCCGGAAGCCGCGAGACGCCGGTAGAAGCGTTCGTCTCGGGCCGCGCTCAGGACACCCATGCGGTACAGGGCCATCCCGAGGAGCATCGTTCCGGTCACCGACCAGACCAGGAAGGGGAGCACGACGAGATGCATTTCCAGGGCCTGCTCTGCCCGAAGCGCCTGTCGCCGACGCCAGTCGCCTCGGTATGCCGCGACCTCCGCCTCCAGGTCCTGGGCATCGGGCATCCACTCCGCCGCGATTTCCTGCTTGGCGTCCTCAGGCACATAGGAGGAAGAGACGGCGACCCCGCTGATCAGCGATATTGCGCTACCGGCCGAGAAGACGGTGAGCCCCAGGATCAGCAAACTTCGGGGACTGCGGCGGCGCGCCGGATAGATCAGCGAACCGCACACCGCGTAGGCCACCAGGATGTCTCCGATCCAGAGAAAATAGGCGTGAGCCAGGCCAAAGACGAGCAACCAGCCCATTCGGCGGTAGTGAACCGCGGTCGCCTTTCCCCCGCGGCCCTCGATTCGGTCTGCGAAGAGGCAGATCCCGGCGCCGAACAGGATGGAGAAGAGGGTGATGAACTTTCCGTTGGCGAAGAATTCGGTCAGCATCCAGGCGGCCAGATTGGCCCCGGTAAGGTCTCCCCACGCGGTCGGGTTGGTGTAGGTGGCGGCCGGCATCGAAAAGGACTGGATATTCATCAGGGGGATGCCCAGGAGGGCGAAGCCCCGAAGCACATCCAGGCTGCCGATCCGTTCAGGGGTCCTGACCGGGGCGTTCGTCTGCCTTCCGCGGGAGCGGTGAAGCGCCCGTGGAGATCGGGCTGGCGGGTTGGGCTCGTCGGTCATGTCCTTAAGCCACTTGCCAAGGGAAGGGGTCAACGCAACATATCGTTGACCGGGCGATGCGACACTCCAACCCTTGATGGCTGGGTGGCTTCGGAGTCGGATGGGGGAGCGTACTGCTTACGTCCATTTTCCGGAAACTAAAGGGAGGTCCAAAGGTGAAAGACACCAAGGGGATGGATCGGAGGACCGGCAGACTCTGCCGGAACCGGATGCTATCGTTCACGCTTGCCGGAGTCGCTTGGGCGTGCGCCTCGGGTGACGGCGACGGAATGAATGGCCAGCAAGTTACGGTGGAGGAGTACCAGCCACGGAATACCCTGGTGGTTTCCGAAAACCTTCAGACCCGGTCCCGCTTTCCCTTCGTGGACATTCACGGCCATCAGAATGCGAATCGAATGTCATCGGACCAGGTGGACCGTCTCGTGGCCGATATGGACGAGCTCAACATGGCGGTCATGGTGAATCTGTCCGGGCGAAGCGGTGAGGTCCTCGTGGAGGGACTGGAAAACATGGCCGGGCGTCATCCGGGACGCTTTGTCTTCTTCGCCAACACCGATTTTTCAGGCGTCGGAGAGCCGGGCTGGGGCGAACGAGCGGCGGCTCGCCTGCAGGAGGATGTGGCGAACGGTGCGGCGGGCCTCAAGATCTTCAAGGGCTTGGGAATGACGCACCAGGATTCGGAGGGGAGGCGAATTCCCGTGAATGATCCTCGCCTGGCGCCCCTTTGGGACAGGGCCGGAGAGCTGGGGATTCCCGTGCTCATCCATTCGGCCGATCCGGCGGAGTTCTGGCAACCTCACGATCGCTTCAATGAACGTTGGCTCGAACTCAAACTCCGACCCCGGCGCATTCGTCCCCCGGACCGGTTCCCTCCCTTCGAAGAGATCATCGAAGAACAGCACGATCTTTTCCGCGCTCACCCGAACACGGTCTTTATCGCCGCCCATCTAGGTTGGCTGGGGAACGACCTCGGGCGCTTGGGCCGGATCCTGGACGAGATTCCCAACATGTACGTCGGTCTGGGTGCCGTGGTCTATGAACTAGGCAGACAGCCTCGCTTTGCCAGGCAGTGGTTGATCGACTATCAGGATCGGGTCGTGATGGGGAAGGATTCGTACAACAAGGAGGAATTCCACACCTACTTCCGGGTCTTCGAAACCGCAGACGACTACTTCGACTACTACCGCCGCTACCACGCGTTTTGGCAGATGTACGGCCTTGACCTGCCCGACGAAGTCTTGCGCAAGATCTACTACCGAAACGCTCTGGCCATCGTTCCGGGGATCGATCCGGCGCTTTTTCCGCAGTAAGCGACGGCACCTCCGCTCCCGCTCCCCCGATCGCCTTGCGCGGATCCCTGCCCCCGAGGACCAAACGGGCCGCTTCGTCTTCGGCGTGGCCTACTCCATCACCAGTACGCCGGATCCGTTGAAGGCGTCCCGCTTGAGGGCGGCAAGGGCGTCGTTCGCCATGCTCAAGGGGAACGGCGTGACCCGGGGCCGGAGCGGAATCTCTGCGGCGATCTCCAGAAGGTTTCGGCCGTCGGCGCGGGTATTGGCCTCGACACTCCGGAGCTGTTTTTCGCGAAAGAGGTGCTTTGCGTAGTCCAGGGACGGAATGCGACTCATGTGGATCCCGGCCAGCACCACCGTGCCGCCCGGACCGACCGCTTCCAGGGCCGGGGGCACGGTTTCTCCGGCAGGGGCAAAATTGATGACGGAGTGCATTTCCGCGGGAATGGCGTCACCGGGTCCACCCGCCCAAGCAGCGCCCATTTCCCGGGCCAGTTCCTGGTGGTGCCTGCTCCGGGTAACGACGAATACGTCATGTTCTTGATGTCCTGCAATCTGGAGCACAATGTGTGCCGCAGAGCCGAAGCCCACCAACAGAAGGCGCCCTCCCGGCGGAAGTTGGGCTCGGCGCAGGGCCCGGTAGCCGATAATACCCGCGCAAAGCAAGGGAGCAGCTTCCGCATGCCCGAAGACCGGGGGAATGGCATAGGCGAAGTCCTCGGGGACGACGGCGGACTCTGCGTACCCGCCGTTCCGGTGGTACCCCGTGTAGCGGGATCCTTCGCAGAGGTTTTCGTGTCCGGAGGTGCATCGTCGGCAACGGCCGCAAGTCCCCTGAAGCCAGGCGATGCCCACCCGGTCCCCTGTTTCGAAGCGTTGCGTTCCCTTGCCCAGGGCATCGACGACCCCGACGACTTGGTGTCCCGGAATCAAGGGAAGGCGGGCGGATTTCAAGTCTCCCTCGACGACGTGGAGGTCCGTACGGCAGATGCCGCACGCCAGGACCCGAATCCGAACCTCCCCGGGGCCCGGGTCGGGCTTTGGAAGATCGACGATTTCGAGAGGCCGGCTCTCCGCCGGCGCTGGACGCTTCAGAATCCACGCACGCACGCGGGAAGTTCCTCCTTAGAAGCTCCTGGCTCCTGCTCGCCCGGGGATCCTTCGTGGGTCATGGTTCATCAGCGCGGCGTCTTTCCCCTTAAAGGTTGCTGCCATCTGAGGGCTCCTGCCACCCACTCTACAACATTGCGTGGAGAGCGAGGGTCGTGCACCTTGAGGCTTCATACGGCCTGTGGATGCGTGGCCTTGTGGATGCGTGAATTCGAACACCCTACCTGAACGGAGTCCTTCCCCATGGTAACCAGACGCGACTGGCTTCGCTCCACCGCTGCTGCGGGTGCGGCGCTCTCCCTGAGTCCGCGTTTCCTTCGAGCGACTGGCCAGCAGGAACTCATCACCCGGGTCGTTCCCTCCACGGGCGAGTCGCTGCCCGTCATCGGCCTGGGCAGTTCGGCCAGCTTTCGGAGGATGGCCGACCAGGGGGAGACGGACGGGCTCTTGGATGTGATGCGGACCTTCGTGGATAACGGCGCCGCCGTCTTCGACACCGCGCCCAGCTACGGGGCGGCAGAAGAAGTGACGGGCTCCATTGCCGCCGACCTGGGCATCACGGACCGGATCTTCTGGGCGACCAAGGTCAACGTCGCCGGCAGAGGGGGCGGGTCGGCGGATCCGGCGGCAGCCCGAGCCCAGATCGAGCGGTCGTTCGAGCGCTTCGGCGTGGATGTCATCGACCTCATTCAGGTGCACAATCTGGGAGACCCTCCGACCCAGGTGGGGATTCTGGAGGAGCTCAAAGCCGAAGGCCGAATCCGCTACCTCGGCATTACGACGACCAGTGCGCGTCGGTACGACACGCTGGTTCAGACCATGCATGACTACCCCCTCGACTTTATCGGCATTGACTATGCCGTGGACAACCTGAGTGCCGCGGAAACCGTCTTGCCCCTGGCGGCAGACAGGGGAATTGGCGTGTTGGTATACGCCCCTTTCGGTCGCACCCGTCTTTGGAACCGGGTGTCGGGTCGCCAAGTTCCGGAGTGGGCCGCCGACTTCGGCGCCGACTCGTGGGCCCGGTTCTTCCTCAAGTTCGCCGCGGCCCATCCAGCGGTGACGGTCGTGACGCCGGCCACGAGCAATTCGGAGCACCTGCTTGACAACCTGGGTGCCGCGCGGGGGCGCTTGCCGAACGAGGAAGAGCTCAAGCGGATGGTGGCGCTGGTGGAGGCGTTGCCCCCGGCCCGCTAACCCGAGTTCGGCGCCTGCTTCGTCCGGAGGATCGCATGATTGATCGCCGCCGCTTTATCGGAACCTCCCTTGTGGGCGGGGCTTCCGTCGCCTTGGGGACTTCGGGTTGCGTACCCGACCCCTCCGACGGCGGGTCGTCGGGCCCCGATGCGTCCGCCCCCCCGGGTTGACCCCTTTGAGCTGGACGAAGTCACCGTGGCCCACCTTCAGTCCGCCATGGAGTCGGGAACGCACGGCCCGCTCCATCACCGAGCGCTACCTGGAGCGCATCGAAGCTCTGGACCGCCAGGGGCCCGGACTCGGGGCCGCGTACTTTCGCGGGGATAGGGGCGACCAGCGGGTGGAGCGCCCGGGGGCGGGCAGTGCAGGAATCCCTACGCGCTTGACCGGGATCCCTGCGGGTCGAGCTCCGGGTCTGGAGCGAGCCCACGCTGTTGCGTATCTGCGTATCGCCTATGCGTACGAACAGGCCACCCGCCATCAACGGGCTCCCTCCTTCGCAGAGACGCTGGGGTAACGTCGGCGACCTGGGTAGCGTCCGGAACCCGGCCGTCCCAGGGTACTATGAGTCGAGTGCCCCTGAGTCAGCTTGCGTCAAACCCCGTAACGCGGCGCAACATTCCCTTGGGCGTTGCACGAACATGATTCAATCCTTGGACAGGGCCACCCGGCCCCGTGGACCGCCATCCCACCAAGGCCTCGCCCCGACAGATTCGCACATCGCCCGTCTCTTCAATCTTCCAGCCGGGCATGAACCGGTGGCAGTTGGCGATGTGTACGTTCAGGCGTTCGACGCCTCGGGCGACCGCCCACGCGTCCCGAAACTCGAGGTTTTCCAGGCAGCACGCGCGTAAGGCGTCGAGACGAGTGCCGTCGTCGGGCTCGTTCCAGGCAGCGAACCAGGCCGGCAGCGTTTTTTTCAGGCCTGCGGAGAGGTCGGTACGGTTGGCGATGAGGTCCATACGGCTAAGGTGGAAGCGCCAGCCGGCGTCATGTTCTCCTGCGAGGGTGTCCGACGGAAATCCGGTGTGGTGCAGGTCTACCCGGCATCCCTCCCCAGCCGCTCCCACCCGAAACTCCACCCGCGACGATGCGGCGGGAAACCCGGCGGCCTGCGGCCCCGACTCCGGTCCCCAGGTCAGGGCGAGGTGCCGCGCCTTCCGATCATGGGCGACGACCTCTCCAGAAATCACGGTCTGGTAACTGGGAAACTCCGCTCGGAAAGGGCTTCCGACCCGAGGTTCGAAGGTGACGCGCCCACCCATCCACACCGAAAAGCGCTCCGGGTCTTCCAGCATGCCCCAGACCGTGTCGGGACCGGCCTCGATCTCGACAGAGAGCTTCACCGCCCTCCCAGTTCTGTTCCTGTCCGAATCTTCCATCTCTTGCTCTCCGCTCCAACGGCGAACGTGCTCTTGGCCGGCCCTCCGATTCCTTGTGGGGAAGCGACGGGCCGCGCAACCCCATCTGTCGCCAGGGGGGACCGACCCGTCGGGGCCCACACATCTTCTTCCGCCCGCATCTTCTTTCTGATCATCGCAATACTTGCTCTCCCGCCCCCGATCGTCAACGGTGTCATGGACACCCAGCATGTGGACCACACCCCAAGCCCCGGCCGGAGATAAGCCGCCGTTGCCGTGCATGCCGACGGTGGACGGCGGCGGACCCACGGCCGATCAAACCACCCCGCCTCCGGCCTTGAGCTTCTTGACGATCGTCCATCCCAAGGCTTGGGTGACGCTCACCGCCACCGATGCCCGCACCGCGTTTCCGTAGACCGGGAGCCAGCGGAGCAGGAGGCCGGCCCCGCCCTTGCCCACGATCTTTCCCAAGGTCGCGTAAAGCGTTGATCTGACGGCGGATTCCGTAAAGGGAACGCCGAACTCGTCCGCCAGGGCGACAATCATGGCCACCTGGACCGGCGCAATGGCAACGGCGTCGGAACCGGGAATCACCGTCGTCGCGGCCGCGGTTCCTGCAGCTGCGGATGCCCCATGGATGATGATCGCGCAGCGCTTGTCCCGGTCCGGCACCATCCGTCTGAAGTCGTCTTTGATTTTCATTTGCTTGTAGGTTCCTGGCCCTTTCGTCGTCTTCTTCGGAAGACGCACGCGTACGTTCCCGGCGATCGGAGTGGAATTACGGGCGAAGCTTCAACGAAGTTCCGGTATCGACGCATAATCCCCCCAATCTAGCTCACCAGCCGCCCGCGCCTGGGCAACACCACAGCGGGCAATCCCAAGTTCTCGACGGCTTCGTTGAAGCGCAGCACCTCGTTTTCCAGCAGGTCCAGGTAGCGGCTCTGTACTCCTTCCCACTCATCGAGCAGGACTTGGAGTCGTTCCATGGTTCCCGGGTGGGGAGCTCCCTCCGCCCCGCCCGAGATGTAGCCGTCCACTCCGGTCACGCGGCCGTACAATTCGATCCACTGGTTGTCCAGACGGGGCGGAAAGCGGATCGGGTCCTGGCCTGATCGATTCTTGGTCTGCATGAGATCTTCGGTGATCCCCATCGACTGTTGCTGAAGGGTGTCGGCAAGGGCCTGAAGGCTGCCGGCCTGCTCGGCCGACTGGGCCCGCTCCATCACGTCCTCAACTTGCTTCTGGATAGCCGCCAAGTCCTCGATGGCCCGGGTGATCGATCCGATCGAGTCCCGGAGCTGGATCGCCACTCGGAACTGCTCCTCGTAGCTCGCCGATGTCACTTCGGGAATGCGGGGGTCCGGCAAGAGTTCGAAGGTCCGCTCCATCACGGCTTCGCCGACCGTCATCCTCACGGTGTAGGTGCCCGGGGGTGCCGCGACGCCCCCCGTGTACCCCCACTGGACGGCTCCCTCGGGAAGGTCCGGTCCGGGGTAGGACAAGGTCCACGCGATTCGGTTCAGTCCGAGTTCATCCGGAACTCGCTGCCCGTCCATTTCCTCCGCGGCGGCCGAGTCCGATGAAAAAGTGCGCACGACCTCGCCTCGAGGATCCACAACGTCGATGCGAAGCGCTTCGCCGGGCTGTTCCGCCAAGTAGTAGTGGATCTGTGCCCCGGCGGGACGAGGGTCTGGGTTCAGCTCGGCAAGGAACGCCGCGCCCGCATTGGTGAGCCGACGCGTACTTCTAGGGGTGAACAGATACGTTCCCGCAGAAACCGCGTCCTCGATTTCGCGGAGTGGGCTGATGTCGTCCAGGATCCAGAAGGACCGCCCCTGGGTGGAGACGATGAGGTCGTCGTGAGCGACCCGCATGCCCGTGACGGGGGTTACGGGCAGGTTGTGCTGGAAGCTTTGCCATGAACCGCCCCCATTGAAGGAAACGAAGATCCCGAACTCGGTACCGGCGAAAAGAAGCCCGTCCCGCTTCGGGTCTTCCCGGACGGTCCGCACCGGGTGGTCTTGGGGGATGCCCTCCGTGACTTGGGTCCACGAGACGCCATAGTCGTCGGTGCGGAAGATGTACGGGCGGAAGTCGTCCATCCGGTACCGCTGCACCGCGATGTACGCCCGTCCCGGGTGGTGCCGGGAGAGTTCGATCTCGTCCACGGTTCCCAACGCCGGCATGTCGGTTGGGGTGACGTCGGTCCAAGTGGCTCCGTCATCCCGGGTCACATGGACTCTTCCGTCGTCACTGCCGGCCCAGACTTCCTCCGGCGTGAACGGCGATTCCGCGATGGAGAAGACCACGTTGTAGATCTCCACCCCGGTGACGTCGGCGTTGATCGGTCCGCCGGACTGCTCCTGGTGGGCCGGGTTGTCGGTTGTGAGATCCGGGCTGATCGTCTCCCAGGTTGCGCCCTCGTCTCGGGTGCGGTTCACGTACTGGGATCCGTGATAGATCGTGTGGGGATCGTGGACACTGACCAGAATCGGGGACACCCACTGGAAGCGGTGCCGCAGGTCCTTGGCTGCCATTCCAAGTTGCAGCTGGGGATACAGCATGATGTTGCGGCGCTGGCCCGAGCGAAGGTCATACCGATCCATCACACCGCCGTAGCACCCCGCGTAGACGATGTGAGGCCGTTCTGGATCGAGGGCGATGGGTCCCGTCTCGCAACCGCCGACGTTTTGCCAGTGCTCCTTCGGGTACAGGGTGTTGACGTCCGACCAGGCGGGCAGCGAAATCGTCGTGTTGTCCTGCTGGGCACCGTAGAGCCGGTACGGGAAGCCGTTGTCCACGATTACGTCGTAGAGCTCGGCGGTAGGCTGGTTGAAATACGTCGACCATGTCTCCCCGCCGTTCACGGTGACCTGGGCGCCACCGTCGTTGGCCACGACCATGCGACTGGGGTCGCCCGGGTGGATCCACAGGTCGTGCACGTCGCCGTGGGGAACGGGGATGGCTTCGAAGGTCTTCCCGCCGTCCACCGAACGGTACAGGCTCGTGTTGAGGGCGTACACCGTGTTCGGATCGGCGGGATCGGCCTGGACGTGGGTGTAGTACCAAGCCCGCTGGCGCAGGTTGTTGTTGGCGTTTGTGCGCGTCCACGAATGCCCCCCATCGTCGGACCGAAAAACGCCGCCGTTCGGCTCGGCTTCGATGATCGCCCACACCCGGTCCGGGTCCCCGGGGGAGACTGTGACGCCGACCTTCCCGACGATTCCCGTGGGAAGTCCGCCCTCCAGCTTCGTCCAATTGTCGCCGCCGTCCACGGACTTGTAGACGCCGCCCTCTTCGGCGCCGGAGATCAAGGCCCACGGCTTGCGCTCCCCTCTCCACATCCCGGCGTACAGAATGCGCGGATTGGTCACGTCCATCGCAAGATCGGAGGCTCCGGTGGAGTCGTTCAGGGCAAGGACATGCTCCCAGGTTTCCCCCCCGTCCCCGGACCTGAAGATGCCCCGCTCCGGGTTCTTGCCGAAGGGGTGCCCCAGGGCGGCCACATAGACCAGGTTGGGGGTCTTCGGGTGCACCTCGATACGGCCGATCTGGCCCGCTTCCGGAAGCCCGGCGAAGTTCCATGTGCGCCCTCCGTCCATCGATTTCCAAACCCCCCGCCCCGTCGACGTGTTGCCCCGAATGTCCATCGATCCTTGTCCGACGTAGATGACGTTGGGGTCCGAATCGGCCACCTTCACCGCCCCGATGGATCCCCCGAAGTAGCCGTCGGAAATGTTCTGCCATGACCCGCCGTTGTCGGGGGACTCCCAGACTCCGCCGCCCGTCGTCCCCATGAGCCAGCGGTCCGGGTCGCCCAGGAATCCGGTGGCTGCCGTTGAGCGGCCACCCCGGAAGGGTCCTGCCATTCGGTAGCGGAGGTCCTTGAACGCGAGCGTGTCCAGGGGCTGGGCAGCCAAGCTCGGGGAAAGGCTCGAAGCCGGGGCGACGAGGAGGGCGAAGAGGGCCACGGGGAGCGGAATTCGCATGATTTTTTCCTGGAAGAGGGCGAACGGACGATCAACTTCGCCGTGTTCTCAATTTCTCGGTGTGCTCATCATCGGAACTCATCAATTGATCTTTTTCGGCAAAGGAATTTCGATGTTGTCCAGGGAGACTTCGTCCCCTTTTTGCACGGGTGATCAGTTCTCTCGGAGAGTGAACTTTTGCACCCGCCTTCCGGTGGATGCTTCCCCAACGTAGATGTTTCCCTGCGAATCCACGTCCATGCCGTGGGGGCGAATGAACTGGCCCGCCTGACGTCCGCCCCGGCCGAATTCCCCTACCACCTCCAGGTCCGTACGCCGCAGAATCCAGACCTTGTGGTTGGTCCCGTCCGCAAGGTACAGCCAACGTTGCCCTTCGTCCGGCGACAGTGCGACGACGAAGGCCGATCCGGAGGCTCGGGTAAGGGGAGCGATGGTTTTTTCGGTCACGAAGGTTCCGTCCCGCTGAAAGACCTGAACCCGGTTTCCTCGCCGATCCGCCACATAGATCAGGCCGTCCGCGGAGCCGACCAGCCCGTGGACCGTAGAGAATTCCGGCGGTGGCGGGCTGGTCGCCGTACGGGCTGCATAGTCGTAGCTGGCCTCATCGTCAGGCGGCTCTCCGTAGGCGCCCCAGTGGCGCCGGTATTCTCCCGTTTCCCCTTCAAAAACGATGACCCGCCGGTTGCGGTAGCCGTCTGCGACGAAGACTTCGTTGGTTTCCGGGTCGACCCACATGCCGGCCGGGCCGCCCAGCAGGCGGGTATCACCGCTCCCCCCGTTCACGTCGTACTCCCCCAGGGTCATCAGGTGCGTACCCGTGGGAGTGAACTTCATCAGGCGGTGATGACGGAAGGTGCCGATCCACACATGTTCGTTGTGGTCCACAAAAAGGCCGTGGGCGTTGCGGGGGAACTCGGAGACGTCCTGCGTCGACGGGTCGCCCCATCCCTGGACGACATTGCCCTCGGGGTCGAACTCGATCACCACCGGGGCGGGAACGCAGCACTCCCCGATGGGCGGATCCTGGACGGCGGCCGCTTCCTCGGGGGTCAGCGTTTCCGGCAGGTGGGTGATCCATACGTGGTCCTGGGTATCGACGAAGACCGACGTGATCGAGCCCAGGATCCAATTGTTGGGTAGCTCCCGAGGCCACGCGGGGTCCACCGAGAATGTCGGCGGGGCACCTGGGGATCCGGATTCGGGACCGGGGTCCCCCGACTGGACGACGCAGGCGCCGAGAAGCACAGCTGTGCAGACCCCACCCATCGTAAGGGCGGATATACGTCCATGGGGCTCATGGGGCGCGGCGGGGGTGAGGCTCGGGCCACTGGAAGACCGCACGACGGTCGAGCACGGAGAATGGTCGCTCACTGGATAGTCGCTCCGGGATGGAATAGAGAACCGACCGAATCAACGATAGATTCGTAGGATAAGGAACCCGGAAGCAAGGTCGCTTGCGTTTCCCGAACCTGCCACTCCCTTTCCCATAAGGATCTGCGAAGTGAACATCCAGCGCCGTTACCGTATCGTCCTGTCCCACACCGTGGGGATTGTCGCCGCCTTTGCCATGGGGATCGTCGCCCATGCCCAGTCGATAGAGGAGGGCAAAGCGTCCGCCTTCGCCCACGCCACGGCCCTTGACGATCTGGTCGGTCAGATGTCGGCCCGCCTTTGGGACTTCTCCGAGATTGCACTCCAGGAAGTCGAATCAGCCCGCTACCTCGCAGGGATCCTGGACGAAGAGGGCTTCACCCTGGAAAAAGGTGTGGCGGGCATGCCCACCGCCTTCGTTGCCTCCTGGGGATCGGGCCGACCGGTCCTGGGCGTTCTGGCGGAGTACGATGCCTTGCCCAACATCGGCAACGCCCCCGAGCCCAGGCGCGCCACCCGCGAAGACGGCCACCGTCACGGTCAAGGGTGCGGACACAACCTCTTCGGCGCTGCCTCCGTGGCCGCGGCCATCGCCGTCAAGCGCATGATGGCGGACTACGGAACCGAAGGGACCGTTCGACTCTATGGCACCCCTGCCGAAGAGACGGTGGTGGGAAAGGTCTACATGGCGCGGGACGGGCTCTTCGACGACTTGGACGCGGCGATTGTGTGGCACCCAGGGCAGAAGACCGCCGTATCCAACAACCGGGCCCGGGCGCTCAACAACTTCGAAATCACCTTTCTGGGCCAGGCGGCTCACGGCGCTGCCGACCCCTGGAACGGACGGAGCGCACTGGATGCGGTGGAGCTGATGAACCACGGAGTGAACATGATGCGGGAGCACATCGAGCCCAGTGCCCGGATCCACTACGTCATTCCGAACGCGGGTGAAGTCCCGAACGTTGTCCCGGAACATGCCAAGGCCTGGTACTACGTTCGGGACACCACCCGGGCCAGCGTCGAGGAGAACTACCAGTGGATCCTGGACATTGCCGCCGGCGCAGCCCAGATGACCCGAACCGAGCACGAGGTGTTTCTCGTCACCGGTGTACACCCGTACACACTGGTCAGACCCCTCCAAGAGGCCATGCAAGCCAACCTGGAACGGGTGGGACCGCCCGCGTTCAGCGAGTCGGATCAGCGTTTCGCCAAGGAGCTACAGCGGTTCCTGGATGTGGACACGACGGGCTTGAACGACACGATCAACCCCTTGCCCGCCACGCCCGCGAGAGCGGACGGGGGCTCTTCGGATGTGGCGGAGGTAAGCTACATCGCACCGACGGTTGAGTTCAGCGTTACCACGGCTGCGGAACACATTCCTTGGCATTCGTGGGCGACCAGCTCTTCCCATGGCACACCCGGAGCCGTGAAGGGAGCCCAAGTCGCGACAAAGGCGCTGGCGCTCATGGGCGCCGAAATCATGCTCGACGCCGACCTCCTGCGGCGCGCGAAAGCCGTGCACGCCGAGAATACGGGGGGCTTGCCGTACAGATCCCCTATCCCCACCGGCCAAGCGGTGCCGTTGCCCCCGACCAGGCCTCCCTCCCCGTAGCCGCCCGCACATAAGGTGGCCTCTTCACAGAACCCGGTTATCGGTGCCGTCTGGCCGTCCGTGGGCATTCGCCCGGGCTTCCGTCTTGGATCCTCGGGGGGGGCGATGCGGCTCCTCCGGTTTGGCCAATTCGCCGGATTCGGCGGGGGTCGGTGTCTTCTCGGCCCGGGTAAGCTTGATGGCGCCGGTCGCGCTCCCGATCAAGCCCAGAGAAAGCGCCAACCCCAGCGCCGTGAACCTTCGGTTCCTGCGCCGTCTCAAATGTACCATGGTCAGTATTCCTTCCGCGGAGTGCGCTCCGTTAGACCGCATGAACCGTGCCAAGGTTGCCGGATTTCGGGGATCGCTTGTGTCCACAAGCGATATGGAGGGGCGAAGGGGTCCCGGTTTCCGCTGAATGTCCGGACAAATGGACGGAAAGCGACCGGTTTTTGGACGGGGTGGGTTCGAAAAACGGTCGGTCGGGTGGGTCGAATCGTTACCATGCGCCCGAGTGCGTTCGAATCCCGCCCTGGTTGGCGCCTGGGCGCTGTACCTGGCCTGCCCCGCTGGAGGGGGATGGCCGCCCTGGCCTTCGGGCTGCTCCCGCCCGTCCCCGGCGCATCCCAACAGGCAGCGGAGGAAGGTCGGGTCGGTGAGATCACGGACGTACCGGGCATTCGTGTCGGCCACTACACGTACCCGAACGCGCCCACGGGTTGCACCGTCGTGATAGCGGACGGAGGCGTCATCGGTGGCGTCGATGTGCGGGGAGGCGCGCCCGGCACGGTCGAGACCGATCTGCTGGACCCCGTGAATCCGGTCCGGGAAGTCAACGCCCTCCTGATTTCCGGGGGCAGTGCCTACGGCCTGGCTGCGCGTCAGGGCGTCATGCGCTACTTGGAGGAGCGGGGAGAGGGGTATCGAGTCGGTGCGGATCTGGTCGTACCCATCGTGCCCGGCGCCATCATCTTCGACCTTCGGGTCTCCGGGGGCGTTCGTCCCGGAGCTGAATGCGGATACCGGGCAGCGTCGGCGGCTACTTCGGGACCCGTTGCCCAGGGCAGCGTCGGCGCCGGAGCCGGGGCCACGGTCGGGAAACTTCGGGGGATGGGACTGGCCATGAAGGGCGGTGCGGGCACTGCGTCGGTCACCCTGAAGAGCGGCCTTGTCATTGGCGCGATCGTGATCGTGAACGCCGTGGGGGATGTGATCGATCCTGCCACGGGGACGGTCGTCGCCGGCGTGCGGACCCAGGACGGCGGTCTTGCCGACGCCCGGCGGATTCTTCGGGAGACCATCCCGCGATCGCCGCCGGGAGAGAACACGACCATCGGGGTCGTCGCCACCAATGCCCGCCTGACCCAGGCCGAAGCCTCCAAGGTTGCCCAGATGGCCCAGGACGGGCTGGCCCGGTCCATCGTCCCCAGCCACACGCCTTCCGACGGCGACACCGTCTTCTCTCTGGCCACCGGGGGCCTCGAAGCGGGCTACTCCGTGGGCCAAGTGGGGGCCCTGGCCGCCGAGGTCTTGGCCGATGCCGTGCTGCGAGGAGTGCGGGGCGCTCGGGGGCTCCCGAACATTCCCGCGGTTCGGGACCTGCCCGGAAGGTAAGCGGAGTGCTGGCGGGTCTGCTGGTCTACGTGGTCCTCATCACGGCGTTGGGGTTGGCGGTCGGGCGGCGGGTTTCGGGGGCGCCGGACTTCTTCGTCGCGGGACGGCGGCTGGGTCCCGGACTTCTCTCCGCTACCCTTCTGGCGGCCAACATCGGGGCCGGCTCCACCGTGCTTGCCGCCGGACTCGGATACCGGGACGGTATCGCGGCGTGGTGGTGGGTTGGATCTGCGGGGATCGGCACCCTCATCCTCGCGGCCTGGATCGGTCCCCGGATCTGGAGGGTGGCTCGGGATCGGTCCTTGCTGACCGTCGGCGACTATCTGGAGCACCGCTACGGGCCGTCGGTTCGGGCGGCCATCGCGGCCCTTCTCTGGCTGGGCACGTTGGCCATCCTGGCGGGCCAGCTCATTGCCATGGCTTGGATTCTGGAGGTGGTCGCGGGCGCTCCCCGCTGGTTGGGCGCGGTCGCCGGGGGGGGAGTGATGACGGTGTACTTCGTCGCCGGGGGACTTTTGAGCTCGGCTTGGGTCAACCTGGTCCAGCTGGTGGTGCTGATGTGCGGCTTCCTGGTCGCCGTGCCTCTGGCGGTGAGCGAGGCCGGCGGCGTCTCCGCGGTGCTGGCGGACGCAGCCAGGGTGCCGGGATACCTGAACCTCGCCGAAAACGGGGCTTCCGGCTGGAAGTACCTGCTGCTCCTGGTGCCGGCCTTCATCGTTTCTCCCGGGATTCTCCAGAAGACCTTTGGTGCCCGAGACGAGCGAGCGGTTCGTTTGGGCCTGGGGGCGTGCGGTGTCGCCCTGATGCTGTTCGCCTTCCTCCCCCCGGTGTTGGGCATCGTGGCCCGGTCGGTTGCCCCCGGCCTGGAGAATTCGGAAACGGCACTGCCCGTCATTCTGACCCGGGGGGTCCCGGCGTGGGTGGGGCTCTTGGGACTCGCCGCGGTCCTGTCGGCGGAAATCAGCTCCGCCGACGCCATCCTCTTCATGCTGGCCACCTCCCTTTCCAAGGACCTTTACAAGCGCTTCGTGAACCCGTCGGCCAGCGACCGGCAGGTCCTGCAGGTTGCCCGGGGCGCGGCGATCGCAGGAGGCGCCGCTGGCGTCCTTCTGGCCGTGTTACTTCCGACCGTAGCCCACGCCCTCGAAATCTTCTACTCCCTCCTGGGGGTCAGTCTCTTCATACCGGTCGTGGCGGGACTTCACTCCCGACGTCCCGGCGCCGCGGAAGCCCTGGCCGCTGCGGCCGCGGGCGTCATCGCTCTTCTTGTGGCTCAAGGGACCGGAGTCGGCGAAGGATGGATGGAACCGCCGGCGTGGGGGATGGCCTGGGCGGGGGCGGCGTACGGAATCCTGTTTGTGGCCCGACGATTCGCCGGTGCGGGCAGGGCTGGGTAGGCGGTGACCGCGTCCGTACCTATAGCGTCCATATTCATGATTCGGCGCCTGTGCGCGATTATCGCGCTGAATCCATATGATTGGATCGTGACGATCGGTGCGACCGATAAGCCTGGGTAGGACAATGCCATCTTTTTTTCCCGAGATTCGAACCTGCGAGATGCACACGGGTGGCGAACCTGTGCGGATCGTGACGCGTGGGTACCCGGAGGTGCAAGGTGCCACGATCCTGGACAAGCGCCGCTATGTCCGGAAGCATCTGGACCACATCCGCCGCTTCCTAATGTTCGAGCCCAGGGGCCACGACGACATGTACGGGGTGATCCTCGTCCGGCCCGATCATCCAGACGCCGACTTGGCGGTGCTCTTCTGCCACAACGAGGGCTATTCGACGATGTGCGGACACGCCACGATGGCCCTGGCGCGCTGGGCCGTGGACGAGGGACGGGTTGCGGTGCGGGAACCCCGGACGACGCTGTGCATCCAATGTCCGTGCGGCCTTGTCACCGCCCACGTCGACGTTCGGAACGGACGGTCGGGTCGGGTTCACTTCGAGAGCGTGGGCGCCTTCGCCCCGCTCCTGGAAGTCCCGGTGGAAGTGAACGGGGCCGGCCGGGTCGAAGTGGACATCGGTTACGGCGGGGCCTTCTACGCCTTTGTCCCGGCAGCCCGCTTCGGACTGGACGTGATGACGTCGCCCGTTCAAGCGCTTGCGGACGCGGCATGGGGGGTCACGGGTGCAGCCAAGGCGCAGCTCAACCTCCATCACCCCGAGCACCCGGATCTGTCCTTTCTCTACGGGACCATCCTGACCGACGGAGCCCTGGGAGCCGACCGCCCCAGCGCCAACGTCTGCGTTTTTGCCGACCGGCAGGTGGACCGCAGCCCGACGGGGAGCGGTGTGACGGCTCGGATGGCGGTCCAGAACGCTCGGGGCCAGGTGGCCCCCGGAGAGGACCGGTGGTTCTCGAGCCGGACCGGGGCCGTGTTTTCGGGACGCATCGTCGGAGAGACGCGGGTGGGAGAGCGCGACGCCATGACGGTGAGAGTGGGCGGGACGGCCCACTACACGGGAGCCGCTTCTTTCCGAGCCGAGGAGGACGACCCGCTGGCGGGGGGATTCTCGCTTCGGTGACCAGATGCCCCGGGGCGTCGGGGTGCGCAGAAGTGCCCCGGGGTCGGATGCCGTCGGTTCACGGGGACGGGTGGCGAACCGGACGGCTGCAAGGCTATGCTGCGGCTTGATCTCGTGCGGCGAAAAGCGAATCGACACCGGGGCACGGACGCGATGGACAGAAAAGCCTTCCTTCGAAGGGCCGGGGTGTGGTCCGGCGCGGCGCTGTGGGCCGGGTGCGCCCGCGACAGGGAGTCGGAAGGGATCGAGGGCGCACCGCAAGGGGAAGACCTTCGCCCCGCGCTCAATCCCCCCTTGGACCGGGTGGGACTCCAGCTCTATACCCTGCGCGCCCTCATGGCCGAGGATGTGGCCGCCACCCTGGACGCAGTGGCTGCGATCGGATACGACGAAGTGGAATTCGCCGGATACTTCGGATACGCACCCCGGACGGTGAAGGAATGGCTTGACGGATCCGGCCTCACGGCGCCGGCAGCCCACGTGAGTTGGGACGACTTGGCCGGTCCCGGACAACAGTCGGCGCTGGAAGCGGCGGTCGTCCTCGGACACCGATGGCTAGTTCTGCCGTGGATTCCTGCTGAACTGCGCACCCGGGAGGGGTACAGGGAGGTGGCTGCCATGCTCAACACAGCGGGGGCCGCTGCCGGGGAGGCGGGGATTCGGGTTGCGTACCACAACCACGCCTTCGAGTTCGAACCAATGATCGGTGCCGGAGAGGCCCAAGCGCCGACGGGGTACGAGGTGCTCCTCCGGCACCTGGACCCGTCCCTAGTGGACCTGGAGATCGATTTCCACTGGTCAACCGTCGGCGGCGCGGATCCCGACCGGCTGTTCGCGGCGTACCCGGGCCGCTTCAAGCTATGCCATGTGAAGGACGTGACCGACGACGGTCAGATGGCGGATGTCGGCGCGGGAACCATCGACTGGGCCTCGATCTTCGCCGGCTCCGGCCAGGCGGGGCTTCTCCACGCCTTCGTGGAGCACGACCATCCTGCCGACCCCCTTGCGTCGGCGGAAGCAAGCTATCGATACCTGTCCGCCGGGTAAGGGGGGCAGACCCTTCGCAATTTATGGAGGCCAAGTGAACGAATCGACCCACGAGCCCGGAGGAGGTTTGACTCCCGACCGGCGGCCTTCCGCGCCGGTTCAAGGGGCGGACCGAACCCGCATCGACCCGGGCAGGCTCTTCGTTGGCAGTTGCGCGGCCCTGACCGCCACTTCGGTGGCCTTTGCCACGGTCACCGGAATCATGTTCGCGCTCAAGGGAGAATTCGTCTTCAACAACGCCCAGGTCGGGTGGATCGGTGGAGCGGCGCTGTGGGGTTTCGCCGTTTCCCAGCTGGTCTTCTCTCCCTTCTGCGACACCCTGGGGATGCGTTTTCTCTTGAGAATGGCCTTCGTGGGACACCTGGCCGGTTCTCTGATCATGATTTTCGCCGGGGGCTTCGCCGCGCTCTTTGTCGGAGCTCTGGTCATTGCCATGGCCAACGGGCTGGTGGAGGCGGCCTGCAACCCTCTGGTCGCGGCCCTGTACCCGCGAAACAAGACGGTCAAGCTCAATCAGTTCCACGTGTGGTTTCCGGGCGGGATCGTCCTGGGCGGCCTGGCGGTTTTCGCCCTGGACGAAGTCGGACTGGGGGCGTGGCAGCTCAAGCTCGCCCTGATCCTGCTTCCCACGCTTCTCTACGGCTTCCTGTTGTTGGGACGGCCCTTTCCCGAGACCGAGGGGGTCCGCTCCGGCGTCTCGATGAAGGAAATGTTCCGGGCCACTTTTTCCACGCCCCTCATGCTTCTGATGCTGGCCTGCATGGCCCTGACGGCGTCGGTCGAGCTTGGTCCCAACCGGTGGATGTCCGCGGTCTTGGAAGCGAGCGGAATGCCCGGGATTCTGGTCCTTGTCTACATCAGCGCGATCATGGCGATCCTGCGCTACCGGGCCGGCCCCGTGGTCCGCCGCATCCGGCCCACGGGCATCCTCCTGAGTTCTGCGGTCCTTTCCGGGCTTGGCCTTCTCTGGCTGAGTGGCGGCGGGTCCTCGGCGGCCACCTTTGCCGCTGCGACGGTGTTCGCCGTCGGTGTTTGCTACTTCTGGCCGACCATGCTGGGCTTCGTCTCCGAGCGGATCCCCAAGAGCGGAGCCCTGGGGTTGGGGCTGATGGGGACGGTGGGCATGGCGGTCGTCGGGCTCGTCACGGCTCCCTGGATGGGGAGGGTCGCCGATCGGCACGGCCACGATATGCTTCCCCAGGAGGCCGTGATCTTCACGCTGCAGGAAGCCGCGGGTGCTCTTGAGTCCCAGTCCCTCCGCACGCCGGGGCCCGAAGGGGCCGACCTGCGTTCAGCCCTGGAAGCCGTCGGGTCCGTCCTTGGGGTGGTGGACGAAGAAGGATCTCTTCCGTCCGTGCAAACCGCCAACGCCCTCCGGAGCGTGATCGCGTCCGGTTCCACATCCCCGGCGGTCGACCGGGCCCGGTCTCTCCTGGGTCCCGCCGAAAACCACGGAGGACTCGTTTCCTTCCGCTTTTTGGTCCCCCTGTGCGGCATTCTGGGCGTCGTGTTCGGCGTCCTCTACTGGAGGGAACGGCGCTCCGGCGGTCACCGCGCCCACCCGCTGCACTAAGCGACGTGCCGTTCCCCCCCGCCCGCTGTCCGCCTCTTGCGAGCATTCCGGGGTGGCAGTGACCATGGCCGAATCGACCCGGTTCCGATGGATCCCGGGCGCCACCTCCGGTCGTCCATGAACCCCTGGATTCGCAGGAGGCTCAGGTACGGGATGGTCGGCGGCGGTCCCGGCGCCTTTATCGGAGCCGTGCACCGGATGGCGGCGGCCCTGGACGGAGAGTACGAGCTGGTTGCGGGTGCGTTCTCTTCGCTGCCAGGGCGCTCCCGGGAGCAGGGAAGCGCCTTGGGCTTGGACCCGAAGCGAGTGTATGGCGGATTCGGCCAGATGGCGGAGAGCGAAGCGTCCCTGGGCGGCGGCCGACGCATCGACGCGGTGTCCGTCGTGACGCCCAACCACCTTCACCATGCGGTTGCAAAGGCGTTTCTCGAAGCCGAAATCCACGTCATCTGTGACAAGCCGATGACCCCGACCCTGGCGGAGGCGGAAGACCTGTGCCGCACCGTGTCCGCTTCGGGCCTCACCTTCGCCCTGACCCACAACTACACGGGCTACCCCATGGTGAAGGAGGCGCGTCACCTGGTTCGAACGGGTCGGCTGGGCGCCCTTCGCAAAGTCGTCGCCGAGTACCCGCAGGGGTGGCTGGGTGCCCGCCTGGAGGACACGGGCCACAAGCAGGCTGGGTGGCGCTTGGACCCGGAGCGGGCGGGGCCGTCCTCGGCGGTGGCCGACATCGGGTCCCACGTGCACAACTTGGTCCGCTATGTGACGGGACTGGAAATCGAGGCGGTTTTCGCCGACCTGTCCAGTCTGGTCCCGGGTCGGACGATGGAAGACGATGCGAGCATCCTGGTCCGCTTTGTCGGCGGGGCCCGGGGCCTCTTCCACGCCAGCCAGGTGTTGACGGGAGAGGAGAACGGGCTTCAGCTGCGGATTTATGGCGAAGCCGCGGGCCTCTGCTGGCACCAGGAACGTCCGAACGAACTCCAGCTGTTGTTTCCCGACGCGCCCAGGCAGACGCTGACCCGGGGCAGTCCCTACCTTTCCCCTGCGGCCCGGCATGGGGCCCGTCTTCCCCCGGGTCACCCCGAGGGCTTCATTGAGGCGTTCGCAAACATCTACCGCAACGCGGGCCGGGTGATCGGTGCGGGCATGTCCGGAAGGGAACCCGATCCGCTGGACCGGGACTTTCCGGATCATTTCGACGGCGTCAGGGGGGTGCACTTTGTCGAGAGCGTGTTGAAGTCGGGTGCCCGGGGACGGTGGACGGACATGACGGAGTACCGTTCGGAAACCTGTGGGGTACCCGGGGGCGCCCCGGGGGCGGGAGGCCCCGGGAGATCAGGGGCGGGAGCGGTGGCATGAGTCGCCCGGTGACCCTCTTCACCGGCCAATGGGCCGATTTGCCCCTGGAAGCTCTGGCGGCAAGGGCGGCAGGGTGGGGATACGACGGCCTGGAGCTCGCGTGCTGGGGTGACCACTTCGATGTGAGGAGGGCGCTTTCGGATCCGGATTACTGCCAGAATCGACATGAGCTCTTGGCCCGGCACGGTCTCCTGGTGCGAGCGGTCAGCAATCACTTGGTGGGCCAAGCCGTGTGCGACCGGGTCGACGACCGTCACCGGGCGGTCCTCCCGGCCCGGGTGTGGGGCGACGGCGATCCGGAGGGCGTGAGGCGACGAGCAGCCCGAGAGATGGGGGATACGGCCCGGGCGGCGGCCCGCCTCGGCGTGGAAGTGGTGAACGGATTCACGGGCAGCCCCATCTGGCACCTCCTGTATCCCTTCCCGCCGGTTCCGGCCGGGTGGATCGAGGAGGGCTACCACGCCTTTGCGAAGGCCTGGATTCCCATCCTGGATGTATTTGCCCAAGAAGGCGTCCGCTTCGGTCTGGAGGTCCACCCAACCGAGATCGCCTTCGACTTGGTGACCGCGGAGCGGGCTTTGGCGGCGCTGAACGGCCATCCGGCGTTCGGCTTCAACTATGATCCGAGCCACCTTGCCTACCAGGGGGTCGGCTACGTCGATTTCATTCGACGCTTCGGAGACCGGATCGTCCACGTCCATGTGAAGGATGTGTGGTGGTCCAGGCACGAGGCGCCCGCTGGGGTCTTCGGCGGGCACACGGACTTCGGCGATCGGCGCCGATTCTGGGAATTCCGCTCCCCGGGGCGGGGGCGCGTTGACTTCGAGGCGGTGATCCGGGCGTTGAACCGGATCGGATACGTCGGCCCGCTCTCGGTGGAGTGGGAAGATGCCGACATGGATAGGGAACACGGCGCGGAGGAGGCGTGCGGCTTCGTCAGGCAGCTGAACTTCGCTCCATCGGATGCGGCGTTCGACGCGGCGTTCCAGAGCCCGCGGCGACCGTAGCGGAAAGGCAGAGGGTATCATCATGCGTTCGACTCTTGGCTTCACGCCCCTTCTGGTTTTGGGGATCCCTGTTTTTTTCGGATGTGGGGAGAAGGGCGCCGCTTCCGGGATGGCCAACGGGTCGGATGGCCCGGGGACCCAGGAGCTCGCGGCCAACCAGCTGACTCCGGAGGAGGAAGCGGCGGGGTGGAAGCTCCTCTTCGACGGCACCCTGGAGGGCTGGCGGGGCTATCGAACGGCGGAGCCGCCCCAGGGATGGTCCGCCGAAAACGGAACCCTGGCCTTCACCCCGGGCGTGGGTGGCGGCGACCTGATCACGGTGGAACGCTTCGCCGACTTCGATCTGGCCCTGGAGTGGAAGATCGGAGAAGGGGGCAACAGCGGCGTCTTCTTTCGGGTGACGGAAGCCGAAGGGGAACCCTACTGGACGGGCCCGGAACTCCAGATCCTGGACAATGTCGCCCACAGGGACGGGCGGACACCGGAGACGTCGGCGGGGGCGAACTACGGACTCCACGGGCCCGTCGAAGATGTCACCCGCCCCGTCGGCGAATGGAACCAGGTCCGGATTGAGGTCCGGGGTTCCCAGGTGGAACACTGGATGAACGGCGTGAGAATCGTGGCCTACGAGCTCGGGACGCCGGAGTGGCGGGCCAGAGTCGCCCAGACCAAGTTTGCCGAATGGCCCGGCTACGGGACGGCGCCCGAAGGACACATCGGACTCCAGGATCACGGAGACCCGGTGTGGTACCGCAACGTCAAGATCCGGGAGTACTGAAACTTTCCGACTCTTCCGGGGTTGGGGGGAATCGGGGATCCATGGCGGCCGCCTGGGTAACGTAGGGTTCCCTAAGGTTGTCTCGTCCATAAGGAACGTACGCTTTGCGAGAACCGCTGGCAGGAGCCACTTTTCGACAAGCGCGAAAGCGAAAGGAGTTCAGCGATGAAGTTGAGTAGACCGGTTGCAATGTTGTCCGTGATCGGGGGGGTGGCGGGGGGAGGTTGCGCGGACTTGGCGATGGAGCCCGACCAGGTTCCTACGTCCATGTCCATTGCTCCCTTCGACACGCTGATTACCGAGGGGGACGAGCTTCGGCTCCGAGTGAACGTGGAGGACCAGGACGGAAACGTCATGGCGGGACCGCCGACTTGGGCGCTTCCCGCTTGGACCGTCTCCGATGAGGGAGCCGTTGATGTGGCCCCCGAAGGCGTGGTTACCGGACTTCGGGGTTCGGAGTTGACCCTGACGGCAACGGTTGCGGGGTTGGAGGCGTGGACGAAGCTTCGGGTCAACCCGTCCAGCGTGGCTTTGTCGGCGCCCTTGGTCTACTTGACCCAGGGTGCCCAGAACGTCAACGGTACCGTACCCCTCATCGCCGGGCGTCAGGCCCTGCTTCGGGTCTTCGCCGTCGGGGATGAGGTGAGCTTCTACGAGCCCAAGGTGCGGGCCGCCTTCTTCCAAGAGGGCCGGGAAGTCCACCAAGTCCGAATAGACGCGCTGTCGGAAATGCTTCCGGCGAAGGTGGACGAAAGCCGTCTGGATCGCTCCTACAACGCGATCATCCCCGGCTCGGTGCTTCAACCCGGCGTTGAGTTGGTCGTGGAGCTGGATCCGGAGGGCGTGGTTCCCCAGGCTCCGGGGAGCAAGCCCAGGTACCCGGCGGAGGGGGGCAGGAGGCTCGATGTCCGGGCCCTTCCCCGGCTGGACCAGACGATGGTGCCGGTTCTCTTGGCTTCCAATCCGGACGAAAGGGTTTTCAACTGGACCAACGGCATGACGCCCGAAAGCCGCCAACTGCATCTGGCTCGGTCCACCCTTCCCATCGGGGAGATGAGCGTGACGGTGCATGAGCCGTACGTTTCGTCGGCCGATCTTACGACGTCCGCCGGATGGAACCAGCTGATCCTGGAAATCAGAGTCATGCATTACGCGGAAGGTCAGAAGGGGTACTACTACGGGGTGGCGGAGCTTCCGTCGCGTTCGTTGTACGGCGGGCTGGGCTACGTCGGTTTTCCGGTAAGCATCGGAGCAACCCGGGGAGACGTGTACGCTCACGAGTTGGGCCACAACCTGAACCTTCTCCATGCTCCCTGCGGGGGTGCGGGCGGTCCTGATCCCGGCTACCCCTACGACGGAGGAAGTATCGGTATCTGGGGGTACGACCTACGCCGCAGCCGGCTGGTAGACCCAAGCCAGTACAAGGATCTGATGGGGTACTGCTCTCCGGACTGGATCAGCGACTACTTTTTCACGCAGGCTATGGATCATCGATTGGCGACGGAAGCCGCTTTGGCTTTCCCATCCCGTAAGACCGGGCCGTCAGCGGAGAAGACTCTGTTGCTGTGGGGGAGCGCCGGCGATGGGGAACTGTTTCTGGAGCCTGCATTCTTGATTGACGGTCCGGTAGCACTCCCTGGCGAAGGGGGCCCCTATCAACTGGAGGGATTCGGGCCTGGGGGTCTGCGCCACTTCGCCTTCGACTTCACGCCCACGCCCTTGGAGTTCGGCGGTGGGCATTTCCTTTTCGCGGTTCCCTTTGATCCGGACCGAGACGGCGCCGTGGAGCGGGTCGTCCTGTCCGGACCGGAAGGGTTGTCCACCCTGGAACGCTCCAGCGCAAATCCCATGGCGATCATCAGGAACCGAGCGACCGGGCAGGTTCGAGCGATGGTGAGGGACTGGACTGGGGCGTCGATGTTGCTTCCGGATGGAAACATGGATGTGTTGGTTAGCACCGGCTTGCCAGGAGGCGGACGATGAGCGCCCCGTCACACTGGGTCTTGGGCCCTCGCCCTTGGCAGTTCCTGGTTCGCACCCTCCCAGGGGTCTTGTTGGCGATCGCGGGAGGGGCCTTCGTACACGGCGCCGCCGCCCAGACCCAAGCGGAGCTCCGGGGCGGGCTGACCGTCGGGAGCATTAGCAACTCGGCGGCGGCTCTGGAAATCGCCCCTTCCATGTCCTTTGACATTGTGGTCCGAAGGCAGATCCATCCGAGGATCGCCGCGTTCGGTGGCTACTTTCGCACGGCCTTCGGCTGTGAGGAAGGGTATTGCAAGGAGAAGGAGATTACGATCACGGGAAACCACGGGGCCCTGGGGGTCGAGTGGGGCCGGGGCGGGCCTTGGGTGCGTCTGGGGCTGCTCTTCGGCTCCACCCGGGCGGGTAGCGAGGGCGAGTCTCCCGACTTGGGCGTCGGCGTCCACGGCGCCGCAGGTCTTTCTGTCGGCACCGGACGGTTCCGCTTCCTGCCCGGCGTTTCCTATCGCTGGCTCTCGGCCAACACTCCTTCCAACTCCGCTCACGCCGTGGCCCTGGCCCTGGATTTGGGCGTGGGTATTCAGGTTGGCGGTGACGGGGGCTGAATCCGTGCTGGGTGCCTGAAGGTGAAGGTAGCTAGCTAGTGGGAAGACTTGTGGAACCTACATGAGGTGCCGAGCCATCAGGAATGCGCGAGCAATGTGCAGGGGTCCGTCATGAGAATGGCCGCGCCTGCGTTCCTGAAGGCCGCTGCGATGGCGCGAAGATCAGTGTCCATGGGCTTTCGGGCGATCTCATCCAGTCCCATCGCCTGTCCGGAATGGGTTTGCTGGCGATGCAACCTGGCTTCGATTCTTCGGGGCGCTTGTTGGTCCTCAACTCGGACTTCATCAGCGACGAACTGAGGCTTTCCCGGATTGGCCAGGACGATGAAGTCCTGTGGCGCGCCGACGCGCCGAGCCTGTTCGTTTGGGCCGCTTTTCGGCCTCGTGTTATATGGGTCAGGTTGTCAGGGCCTCCTGTGGCGATTGGCCACGATGGCCGGTATGGTTTGCAAGTTCTGAACATCGACTCTGGAGAACTCCTGGGGCGGATTGCACGCACGCTCCCAGTCCGGACCATTTCGGAAGATTTTCAGAGCAAGTTTCGCCGTTATCTTGCGAACCGGCCGAAGCTCCCGACGACTGGTCTTCCTTGGTGCGCAAGGGTCAGCCCCCGCTTCCGCCATCGGAAGCTGATGCCTTGGAGTTCCCCGAGGTCTTTCCCGCCGTCGCCCATGCCTTCTTCCGCGGTCCGCCGGCGGAAGAGATCTGGGTTCGGCGCTGGTTCGGCGTGGAGGATGAGCTCGCGCCTCCAGTGGATCCCCCGGATGGCGTTGTACCGATGTGGGATATCTTCGACGGCGGCACCTATGGGTATAGAGGCACCGTACAGTTGCCCGAAGGATTCGTGCCTTTTGCCGGAGATTCGACAAGGTTGGCGGGCGTGCAGAGAGATGCGCTGGGGGTTGAGGCGCTCCGTGTAATGCGCGTGTCCTTTGGGGAGCCGCCGCCCAGCTGACTTCGGACAGTTGACCTGCCTGGGGCGACACTCTCCGCTGGGTTGCGCCTGGGTCCCGGTCGGTGGTCGTTTTGCGCATTTCGTCTGCGGGGGGTATGATCCTCCGCGTATTGAGCGGGCTTGCCGGGACTGTTGCGGAAGACTGTCGCGGTGAGCCCTTCTTCCGCCCCGGCCATCGCCAATAAGTCCCGATAAAATGGCTTTCCGTCATCGTCCGACCCAGGGAGCAAGCGCCCTCGGCCTTCCTTTTCTCCTTGCCGCTATGGCGCTGGCGTCCGTAGGGTGCGGCGACTTGGCCCTGGTGCCTGTCCGAATTCCTTCGTCGCTGACCCTATCGCCCGCCGATACCCTTCTCACCCAGGGCGATCAGGTTCAATTCCGCGTGACCGTGCTGGACCAGCACGGGGAGCCAATGGATGGCCTGCCACCCTGGGCGCGGCCTGCGTGGTCGAGTTCCGATCTGGATGCTGTGTACGTCTCCGGGGATGGAGATGCGGACGCTCTCAAAGTTGGTGAAGCGAAGATAACCGTAGCGTTGGCGGGCCTGACCACCCAGACCAGAATCCGGATCAACCCGGACAGCGTGATTCTGTCGGTGCCTGCCTTCTACATCACCCAGGGTGCCCAGAACAGGGGCGGCGGCGTACCCCTCATCGCCGGACGTCAAGCCCTTCTCCGTGTCTTTGTCGTCGGCGACCGGGTCAGCTTTTTTCAGCCCCGGGTTCACGCGGTCTTCTTTAGCGGCGACAAGCTGGTCCACAACGTATTGATGAGCCCCGGCTTCGACCGGCTTCCGGTTGACTTGGACGAGGCGCGGCTGGACCAGTCCTACAACGCGATGATTCCGGCGTATCTCCTCCAGCCGGACGTCAGGATGTATTTGGAGTTGGACAGGGACGCAGTCATCCCCCTCGCCGACGGCAGCAGGCGTCGCATTCCTGCGACGGGAGAGCTGGCGCTTGATGTGCAGGTGCTGCCCCCGCTGGACCTGACCGTGGTTCCGGTTCTGGTTGCGTCGGCTCCCGACGAAAGGGTCTTCGACTGGACTGGGGAATTGAAGCCCGAGGGCGAACATCTTCGCTTGGCCCGGTCCGTTTTCCCGATTTCGGATTTGGGCGTAGAAGTCCACGAACCCTATGTTACGTCGGCCGACTTGACCACCGGAGCCGGGTGGGGGCAGTTACTGGGCGAACTGACGTTCCTGCACATGAGTGAGGGCAGCCGGGGGTACTACTACGGCGCCGTGGAGCTGCCGGAGGGATCGCCGTGGAAAGGGTTGGGATACATCGGGGGTTTCCGGGTGAGTGTGGGTGCGCCCGACGGTGAGACGCTGGCCCACGAACTGGGGCACAACCTGAGCCTTCGTCATGCGCCCTGTGGTGGGGCGGTCGGCCCGGATGCCGACTATCCCTACAGCGGCGGGGACATCGGTGTGTGGGGATATGACTTTCACGGTGGCCGCCTTGTGCATCCTGCCCTGTACAAGGATGTGATGGGGTATTGCAATCCCAGTTGGATCAGCGACTATCACTTCGCGCGGGCCATGGACTATCGCTTGACAACGGAGGCCGTCCCGACGCCGGAGTCCCCGCAAGACTCAGCGCCCGTCGGAAAGAGGCTGCTGTTGTGGGGAAGCGCCAATGACGACGAACTCCTGCTGGAGCCCGCCTTCCTGGTTGACGCGCCTGTAACGCTTCCCGACGAAGACGGTCCCTATCGTCTGGAGGGATTTGGTTCTGGGGGGGAGCGCTCCTTCTCCCTGACGTTCGCGCCCCAGCAAGTGGAGTACGGGAGGGGGCGGTTTTTGTTTGCGTTGCCCTTCGATTCCGGTCGGGCCCGGGCCCTGGACCGGGTCGTTCTTTCTGGACCCGGGCGTTCCTTCACCCTGGATCGGTCGGGTGCCCATCCCGTGGCCATGGTTATTGACCGGGGCACAGGTCGTTTGCGGGCGATCCTCCGGGATTGGGCGGGCACCCCGGCCTTCGCTCCGGACGGGAGCACCGAGATTCTGGTCAGCCGAGGACTCCCCTGACATACGCATCGGATCCCGTGCTGTCGCGACCTGCCCCGCCGCTACTTAGGAGAAACGTGGACGTGTCCTACCTATGCTATTGCAGTATTACTTTACGACTACGGCCGGCACGGCCATCGGACACGCCGCCGAACTTTCTAGCGTGGAGGACTTTCCATCCGTAAAGAAACCCGACCGGGTTGCATCGGGAGGAGGCGCGCATGGCCGACGGGTTGGCGGAAAACGGGGTCGTCGGGGCGCCCAGCCGTGGGCGCGATGAGGTATATTGCAAGTCATGAAGGCAAAAACTGGAGCCGTTTGCTGCCTGCTGTTGCATTCCGTCACCGCCGCCTGCGATTCCACTCTCCCGCCGGAGCCGTTGAACCCGGACCGGACCGTCCTGGTGGCGCTGTACGAGGCCACGGATGGAGCCACTTGGGCCAACAGCGACGGATGGCTGTCGGACCGCCCCATCGGGGAGTGGCACGGGGTGCACGTGAGCGGGGGCCGCGTTGTGAGGCTGGACCTTCCCTACAACTACATCGCGGGTCCGATTCCGCCGGAGCTGGGCGACTTGACCCGCCTGGAGCGGCTGAACCTTCGCTTTAACAACTTTTCGGGTCCGATTCCGCCGGAGCTGGGTAAGCTGGCCGGCCTGAAATTCCTGGACTTCTTCGACAACAACCTTACGGGTCCGATTCCGCTGGAGCTGGGCAACCTCGACAGCTTGGAGCGGCTGAGCCTTGACCCTTGGAACTGCGTCCCCCAGGCACTCCTGGACTGGCTGGGCGGACGCAGCCACAACGCGGTTCTCTGTGTAACGAGTAGTTCGAGCTGAGCGAGGCGCTTCGTGCCAACATCCGGGCTGGCGGGACCGGGTCGGCGCAGAGCAGTCCCCCAAGTATTTCCGTGAAACGGCGCGGCGTCCGAATTATCGTGGTGCGGCGTTGGGGTGGCCCGATTCAGCCGACACGGTTTGGCCATGCGAGCAATAAGGTCATGCCCTAGGGTTTCTCCCCGGCTTTCTACAAGGACGGCAGCCCCCCACACGGGGGCTTTCTCCACGTTGGGGGGATTATGACTTCGGGGAGCATTCTGATGACCCACCGAAGGACGGCTGTTCTCTTCTTTTGGTTGATCCTGGCCGGGTGCGACCGAGTCGAGGGTCTGTACGCTTTGCGGACGGCAGCGTTGTGGTCGGTGTTCGGGGAGGGCACCGAGTCCAGAAGTTCGGGCCGGACGGAGAACACATCTGGACTCAAGGCCGCGCTGGAGGAGGCCCCGGGGAGTTTCAGGGTCTCCAGTTGCTTGGCGGTTGCACGAACACTTCATCGGTCTTCGTCTACGACAACCAGAACCGACGGATGACCGTACTTGATGGGCAGAGCGGTGAGGTGATCCGGAATTATCCTGTTCTGCCCGGAAAGAGGCCTCCGCGCAGGATCAGGTGCTCCCCCACCGGGCGGGTGGTCTTTTCAGACTGGGGGAACACGCAACGCGAGCTTCCCGGACCTTACCGGTGGGAGAATTCGCTGTCGTTCATTGACGGAGATGAACCGGCAACCGTTTTTCGGGACGGGATCCCCGGGGAGGACCGGGTGCAGTACTTCGAGGACGGGGTGCCGGTTGCGAATGGACCCCGCGCCTGGGGGCGCTACGTCGACTTTGCCGCTACCGACGACGGGGTGTGGATGGGAACGGGCGACGACGATGCGGTCGAATTCATTGACTGGGCCGGCACCACGACGCACCGGATTTGGTGGATGGGGCCGGACCCTGCAGTCACGGAAGAACACATGGGCGCGTACCGGGCCAGCAACCGGGCCCGGTTCTCGGGCCCGAACGCACGACCCCCGCTTCGAGAGCTGGTGGGCTGACCACCGGGAGACGCTACCGGAGACGTTTCCGACGACCTCCCGCATCTTGGTGCCCGACGGCGGTGGCTTGTGGGTCCAGCTCTACGGACGGCCCGGGGGACGCCCAATGAAGGGCGAAGAAGGATCCAATCAAGAACTGGAAAGCTGGAAAGCCCTTACCGCCAAGTCGGGACGGCCGGATTCGAACCGGCGACCCCCTGAACCCCATTCAGGTGCGCTACCGGACTGCGCCACGTCCCGTTTTTCGTGGCCATGAAGGTAAGGTCTTCGTACCGGGGCGGGAAGCTTTCGCAGCCGGACGGCCTTATCCCGGGGGAGGCCGATGGCCTTGAGCCCCGAGGGTGATCCGAACCTCATCGCCAGACTCATGCGACCTCCACCGGTTCCTCCAACGCCTTCCTCATACGCCGGATGTCACGGGGACCCACGCGGCAGCATCCTCCGACGGCTGCTGCTCCCGCTGCCACCCAGCTCCGGCAGGCTTCTCCCCAATCGTGTGCCGGATTCGCTTCTGTCCAGGATTTTGCCGCCGGATCGTAGGTCCCTCCGGCGTTGGGGTAAGCGACGACGGGCTTGTTCGTTCGGGCCGAGAGGGCGGTGATGAGGCCGGGTATCCAGGCGGGCGGTACGCAGTTGACGCCGACGGCAAGGATACCGGGTGCTTTATCCGCCCATTTTCCGGCTTCTCGGATGGGGGTGCCGTCGCACAGGTGGCCGGCGTCCCGGCAACTGAACCCCACCCATGCGGGCTTGCCGGTTTTCCGGGCCAGCCCAGCCAAGATCTTGGCTTCGGTCAGAGAAGGAATGGTCTCGCACGCCATGATGTCGGCCGAAGTACTCGCGAGCAGGCGCCAGCGCTCCCGATGGAAGTCGGCCAGGGCCTCCGGGCCAATGTCGTAGTCCCCTCGGTACTCGGAGCCGTCGGCCAGGAACGCTCCGTAGGGTCCCACGCTGGCGGCGACGATGGGCCGGATTCGGTCCCGCCGGTTCCCTTTCGACGCCCAGAAATCGTCCCTCGCCCGAACCGCGAGCTCAACGGAAAGGCGGAAGATCCTCTCGGTCCCAGCCGGAGACAACCCTCGGTTGGCCAGGCCCTGGACGGTTGCCTGGTAGGTGCCGGTGGTAATGCAGTCGGCCCCGGCCTCCAGAAAGGAGCGGTGCACGTCCTCTACGGAAGAAGGGTCGTCCATCAAGATCCGGGCCGACCAGAGGGGATCGTTCAGGTCGTGGCCAACCCGTTCCAGCTCCGTCGCGAGGCCCCCGTCCAACAGGACGAATCGCCTTGGGAAGAGAAACGGGTCAAAGGGAGAGAACATGATCAGCCGCTCCGTCGCTGCCAGAGGCAGTGCGCCAAGGTCAGGTCGCGAATCCGCGCCCGACAAAAGATCCTCCGCGAGGTCGCGCCCCACGCCGGAAGACCCAACCTTGCCGTTTAGAGTTGGAAGGGCGGCCCCTCTTCAAAGGGTGGGCTCGGCGGGTCCGCTTCCCTGACCAGGGTCAGGATGGCCGCCTGCGGAACCACGAGGTACCGTTTGCCTTCAAAACTGATCTCCACGGCTGCTTTACGGAAAAAAATGGCGAAATCCCCCCGCTGGGCCTGGACGGGCAGATAGCGTGCTTCTCCCGACCCGATCTTCCAGGGTTCCTCGTCCAGTTCGGTCGGTGCACCGATCGGTGTTCCAGGCCCCGTCGCCAGAATCCGGCCGCCCTGAACGGACTGCTTGTCTACCGCGGACGCCGGAAGGTAGAGGCCGACCTTCGTGCGCTCTTCTCCCTCTTCCGGCTCGATGAGAACCCGATCCCCCACGACGATGAGCTGTTTGCCGCTCTGTCCTCCCACTTCGCCTCCGTTCTTCGGCCTCCGATGTCAGGCCAGCCGTGCGTTTCCGTCCCCGCCCCCGCCTTCCCGGCGGGTGCCCGGAGCAGAAAGCGTTGCCCCGGACCCGGGACGTCCCACGCTGGCCTACTGTACCGTATCCCTCACCAAGTTGCCGCTCCGGGTCGGGAAGTCAACCTGGTCGGGCTCGGCTTCCGGGGGAGTCGGGACTGCATGAGTGTCGTCCGCCTCCCGGGCGTTCTGGCAAGGTGTACCAGCCTCCCCCCGGGCTTGGGTGATGGCGGCCCTGAGCGTCCGGGCGACGTAGCGGATATCGGCCTGGGCCAGCTCGGGGTAGATGGGCAGGGCAAGGGCATGACGCGCCGCGTCTTCACTGTTCGGAAAAGCCTTCCGTGGATACCCGAAATCGGAAAAACAGGCTTGCAGGGGCAGAGGCAGGGGATAGTAGATCGCGGTGCCCACGCCGGCGGCCCGGAGGTGCGCTTGTACGAAATCTCGCTGGGGAACCCGGACGACATACTGGTTGAAGACGTGTCTCCCGGTAACGGAAAGCGGCAGGCGCACGAGGGGATCGTCGGCTAGCCCAGCATCCCCAAGGAGGCGGGAATACAGGCGCGCGTTCTCCCGTCGGGCCCGAATCCATCCGTCCAGGTGCGGAAGTTTGGCGAGAAGAACCGCGGCCTGCAGGGCGTCCAGCCGGAAGTTGCCGCCGACGGTTTCGTGAATGTACCTGTGCCCTTCGCCATGGACCCTGAGGGTCCTGATTTTTCGGGCCCGTTCCGCGTCGTGGGTCACCACCATTCCACCGTCGCCGAAGCAACCCAGATTCTTCGTCGGAAAGAACGAAAAGCAGCCGTAGTGCCCGATGGAGCCCGCCCGGCGGCCTTCGTGCTGGGCGCCGATCGCCTGGGCCGCGTCCTCGATCACCACGAGGTCGTGCCTTTCGGCGATCCTCATCACGGGATCCATCTCCGCCATCTGGCCGAAGAGGTGAACGGGTATGATGGCCCGGGTCTTTTCCGAGATCGCTTCTTCGATCCGCCCCGGGTCGATGTTGAAGGTGACCGGGTCGATGTCCACAAAGACCGGTGTGGCTCCCAAGCGTGCGACCACGCCCGCAGTGGCGAAGAACGAGTAGGGCGTCGTGATGACTTCGGCTCCCGGTCCGATTTCCTCTGCCATCAAGGCGACGAGGAGGGCGTCGGTGCCCGAAGAGACCCCGATTCCGTGAGTGCAGCCGGAGTACCGGGCTACGGCTTCTTCACAGGCTTCAACCACCGAGCCCAGAATGAAGCGCTGAGAGCGGATGACCTTGGCCAGCGCCAGGTCGATCTCCTCCTTGATAGAGGCGTACTGCCCCTTTAGGTCAAGCAGCGGTACCTTCATGACAGACTCCAAAGTACACGGTTGCCCGGGGAGGAGCACCGACGCGGTGGCCAGGGCCCCGCTTCATCCGTTTGCATGCTGAAGGGCATTCCCTTAACCGGCGGGGGGAGCGCTCCTCGTTGACGGGGCCATCCTTACGTACGGTCGCAATCATCGTACGTAGGATTCGGGTGTCGCCCTATTGGAGTCGCCCTGGAACAGAGTTCCCTGAACCGCCCCTTCCCGCTCCACGTCGAGAAGCCGTCGCTTTCGGGGCAGGCCCCCGCTATAGCCCCCCAGGTCGCCGTTGGCTCGAATGACCCGGTGACAGGGGACCACGATGGCGATCCGGTTGTCCCCGTTCGCTCTGCCCACGGCACGCTGGCCGCCGGAACAGCCGATCCGGCGGGACAACTCGTTGTAACTGATCGTCTGGCCGTAGGGGATCTCCATCAGTCGACGCCACACCCGTTCCTGAAAGGGGGTCCCGGCCAGAACGACCGGCACTTCGAAGTCCCTGCGCGTACCCAGAAAGTACTGGGCCATCTGAGTTTCCAGGGCTTGAATGTGGGGGTGCTTCCCCGATACGCTTTCGCTCCCTGGGGGCTGCACCGCCCGCTTCAGCAGGGCATCCGACTCCCGCTCGTCGGAGAATGCCAACAGGCAGATGCCCTGGTCAATCGCTCCCGCCACCAGGGGACCCAGCGGGCTGTTCAGGTAGGCCGTCGTCACCCTGCTGCCGCTTCGGGTTCGTCGCACAGGCGGTAGAGAACCCAAGTCGCCACCGACCGCAGGGGCTGCCACGGCCGGGCTCGCTCCAGAACGGTCTTCGGTGTCGGGCGCTCCCCAAGGGCATCCAGGATGCGCACGCCTTCGCGCACGCCCAGGTCCCCCGCCGGCATGACGTCCAGGCGGCCCAGACGGAAAAGCAGGAACATCTGAGCCGTCCACTCCCCGATCCCCCAAACGGAGGAGAGCATTTCGACGACCTCTGCGTCCGTCATTCGGGACACGCTCCGTAGTCGCACCTTCCCCGCTCGACACTTCCCGGCCAAGTCCTTCACCGCTCGGGTCTTGGCTGCTGACAGGCCCGCCCCTCGGAAATCGGCATCCGTCAGGGCCAGGCATTCGGACTCAGTCGGGAAACGGGGCCCTGGGGTCAGGCTGCACACCCGGCCGTAGATGGCGTTTGCGGCACTCGTGGCAAGCTGCTGAAAGACGATGGATCGGGCGATTGCCTGGAAATTGGAGCCCCGGGCCAAGGGGCCGGCCGGGAAGCCTGGGAAGGGGGCGACCCGCTTCATGGCCGCTCCCAACACGGGATCGCGAAGCGCCAGGTTCCGGAGCTGGGCGGGAGTCGGCTTCGTCTTCTGCGACATTCAGCCTGGAATCCGGCTCGGAATCGGTACCATGGGCTCCGATTCGGCGTCGTAGTTCACCCCCGGAACTTCGAAACCGAAGAGGCGCAGAAAATCCGAACGATACCCGTCGAAATCGGAGTCGCTACGGAGGGTCTCCGTAGAGATCTTCTTCCAAACGCGAAGCACCGCGGCCTGCGTCTCGGGCTCCATCTCCAGGTCGTCCAGCCGGATGAAGCCCTCTTCGTCGGTCTGGAGCCCCTCGGGACCGTAGACCTTGGAGCCGAAGAGGCGCCGGACCTGTTCGATCGGGCCTTCGTGGTTTCCGGCTTCCTTCATGACCTTGTAGAGGATCGACAGGTACAACGGTACGACGGGGATCGCCGCGCTGGCCTGGGTCACCACCGCCTTCAGAACCGCGATGTGGGCGCCGCCCCCCTCCGGGGAAAGCCGCCGGTCCAATTCCCGGGCAGTCGCGTGAATGTCTGCCTTGGCTCGCCCGATCGCGCCTTCCTTGTAGATGGGCCACGTCAGTTGGGGCCCGATGTAGCTGTACGCAAGGGTTCGGCACCCGGGGGCAAGAACTCCCCCCGCCTCCAGCGCGTTGATCCACCTGCGCCAATCATCGCCCCCCATGACCTGGGTGGTGGCTGCCACTTCCTCCGGGCTGGCCGGGGGAAGCTCCACGTCGATCACCTCGCCTCGGTCGGTGTTCAGGGTCTTGGATCGGTATGGGCTGCCGACGGGCTTCAGCACGGAAGCGAAGGTCTGGCCCGAGTCGGGGTGGGTTCGCCGGGCGGCAGCCAGGGAGTTGACGACGCAGTCAACGGGGGGAAAGCTCCGCTTCAGTGCGGCCACGACCCGCTCCTTCGCTTCGTGAGAAAAGGCGTCGCCGTTGTAGCAAGCGGACGGAAGCCCCGCGCTTGCCGCCGCTTCCTCGAAGGCCGCGGCGTTGTACCAACCCGCCGTTCCCGGTCGCCGTTCCGTGGAAGGACGTTCGAAGAAGACACCGAAGGTCGCGGCCCGGCCGCCGAAGGCAAGGACGATTCTGGAGGCGAGTCCGTAGCTCGTGGAGGAACCGAGGACCAAGACCGACCGGGGCGGGTTCGCCAATGGATGGGCCAGGGCGTAAGAGATCTGGGAGTCTACATTCCGGGCACACCCGGCGGGGTGGGCCGTGACGCAAACGAAACCGCGGACCCTGGGACGAATGATCATGGTAGGTTACCCTCGCGTCTGTTCGCTCCGCGACGCCCATGGGCACTTGCCTTCGGGTTCGCCGTGGCGGATGTCGGCACAGTCTTGCCCTCATAACGGCCGTATGTCAAGACGATACGCATCATGCCCGAACTTCCCGAAGTGAACCTGTATCTGCATGCCCTACGGGAGCGGATCCGGCGGGAGAAAATTCAGGGAATTCGGATCCGGTCCCGTCCCTGCTCAAGAGCTTCGCCCCTCCCCAGTCCGACGCTCAAGGAAAGCGGGTGGTGTTGGGCCTGGAAGACGAGCTCTTCCTGGTCGTTCACCTCATGATCGCGGGCCGCTACGGAAGCCCCGGCGGACTGTACCTCAAGGGGGGTGCGTCGGAGCATCGGAAAGCACTCGGCCGTCCCCCCAGGTCGCCCCCGCCCCGGGAAATGTTCATGCCCTTCGCACCTTGATGGTTCGCTTCGCATGAGGGGTTGAGTGCGTTTGGCGTCCTCGCCTGTCGCTGACAAGAGCTCGCCTGTTGGCGACAAGAGGGAGTTGGAGTTTCGACACAGAATCAGCGGTTTTCGGGTCCGGAAACCAGGGTTCCCGGCCGGGGTCGCATGGGACAATGGCCGCCGCCCTTGCCGAACGAGATTCCCAGCCGCTCCCAGAAACCGGTCCCTTCCTCGTCTTCGCCCGCTGAATGGCCGTGGGTCCTGGCGTCCGGGGTCGGGAGGGCAGGGACCGGCTGAAATGCCCAGGAGGAAATCTGCCGCTGAACCGCGAAGTTGGGCCGCATCGAAAGGGCGATTCGGGCCTGGGCGTCCATCCGAGGAGGTGGGGCCGTTGGGGGGGAGGCGGACGAGGCCCGCGCTGCCGCGCCGGGGGAACCTTCTCGGAGAGCGGAGGCGGGTTGCCCTTGGGCGGCCATGACGGCTGCATCGAACACTTCCGCGGGTTTCGTCGGGTCGGAAAGGGCTACCACCTCCAGGGCCCGAAGCGGGGAGGGGACGGGGTTTGCCCGAATCGGTCCCTCCGAGCCGCTGGGCACGGTTACACGGAAGGCGGAGACGCCGAAGACCACAACGTGGATGGCGACGGAGCTGCCGAAGCCGAAGGAAAAGATCCGGCGGCTCCGGTGTTCCCTGGTTCGTCGTGCGTTCATGTTCTTGCCTACCCTCATCAGGGCGTCGGTCGCAGCCGGCTACAGGTCGAAGTCGGCCACCACCGGCGCATGGTCCGATGGCTTGTCGGTCTTTTTCCCCTTCCGCTGATTCCGGTCTATCCAGGCTCCCGTAGAGGCTTCTGCTACCGGTACTGTGGCAAAAATGTGGTCGATGCGCAAACCATCGTTCCTGGCAAAGGCCAAGCGGCGATAGTCCCACCAGCTATACAGGCCGCCCTGGGGATTGTGCCTTCGGACCACATCGACAAAGCCCCACGCCCGGATTCGCTCAAGGGCCTCTCTGGAGGCAGGGTCACAAAGGACGCTGGACGCCCACTTCTCCGGATATTCTCCGTCCAGGTCCTGGGGGGCCACATTGAAGTCTCCCGCCAGAACCACCGGGTCCCGGGGGGTGAAGCGGGACTCCAGCACCTCCAGCAAACGGCGCATCCACGACAGCTTATACCGATGGGACTCCGACCCGACCGTCCGTCCGTTGGGGAAGTACGCAGAGAAGACGGTTACGCCGCGGACCACCCCGCTGATCAATCTTGCCTGGGAGTCGACGGCCACCGCCCGGGAGTCCTCCCCGGCCATTCCCCTTCGGACTTCGCCAATGGGATGCGAGCTGATCAAGGCGACCCCGTTGTAGGCCTTCTGTCCGAATACCGCTGAGTCGTAGCCCGCAAGGCGAACGGTCTCCGCCGGGTAGGCTTCGTCGGTGGTCTTGAGCTCCTGAAGGCATAGTACGCCGGGATGGTGTTCCCGGAGCCAAGCGTCCAGCCTCCCCGCTCGAGCCTTCACCGAGTTCACATTCCAAGTGGCGATTCTCAAGCTCATGGTTCGCCTGAAGGGCAGGGGATCGGGGGGTTCCGGTGGGCAAGGCCTGCAAGCTGGATTGGAATCCAGCCAGAAACAATATGCGGTATTCGCCGCCCCGGTGCCATCCATCTCCGAAGGGATCGGCAGCCAGTTGATTCGATTACGGAATCAGGTTGGCATCGGTGGCGATGCTCGGGAGCACGCCAGCCTGACAAATACGTTACGACCCATGGATGGATATGGGAGCTGCCGGGCCACCGAGGCGGCCTGCCCCAGCCGGTATCTCGGTGCCCTCTCCCTGCCGCGGCGGGCCGGGCCTTCACGTTCGGGGGGAAGTCATTACATTACCCACGTTATTCAAATCCGTTACTTCCCCTATCCCCAAAACGGCTGGGTGGCGCTCGGTACGCCATCAGGTGTCCATCGGCCGGCCCTCTTTGACGGAATTTAGGGTCGCCGATTTGCCGTATTCCTGACTCAATGAAGACGATGCAAAACGAAAGCCGGAAGGTCCTGGTCACCGGTGGTGCCGGTTTCATCGGAAGTCATGTGGCCGAAGCCTACCTGAGCCGGGGCGACCGCGTATGGATTGTGGACGACCTGTCTTCAGGGCACATGGAGAATGTCCCGGCCGGAGCGACCTTCGTCCGACTGGATGTGGCGGAACCCGAAGTCAAGGAGCTCATCTGCGAGGAGGGCTTCGACTTGATCAACCACCACGCGGCCCAAATTGACGTCCGCGTCTCCGTAACCGCGCCGCTCCGCGATGCCCAGGTCAATGTCCTGGGGATCCTCAACGTGATGGACGCCGCGTGCCGAGCCGGAACGAAACGGGTTGTTTTTGCGTCTAGCGGGGGCGCCCTCTACGGCAGGACCGCGGCGCTTCCCAGCATTGAAACAGTGACAAAGGCGCCTGAGTCCCCCTATGGCGTCAGCAAGCTTGCAGGAGAGTACTATCTGAACTGCTACCGGGAAGTTTGCGGTTTGGAGTACGTGGCACTTCGGTACGCCAACGTCTACGGACCTCGCCAGGGCATCACCGGCGAAGCCGGGGTTGTGGCCATCTTTGCAAAGCAACTCATGAATGGCCAACCCTTGGTCATCTACGGAAACGGTGAGCAGACGCGGGACTACGTTTTCGTTCAGGATGTGGTGACTGCGAACATGAAGGCTTCGGATATGATTCTCCCGCGTGAAGCCGGGATTGACGCCAGGGCCTTCAACATAGGAACCGAGATTGCAACCAGTGTGAACGGCTTGGCCGACGCGTTGGAGAACATTTATGGCTTCCGCCGTGACCGCCACTACGAAGCGCCGCGCCCGGGGGAGATCCTTCACAGCACCCTTGCGACGGCCAAGATTCGGAAGTGCGGATGGACGCCCGACTTCTGTCTTCGGGAAGGCATTGAGGAGACCCTTCGCTACATGGCGTCGGCCCGGGCGATGGCCGGCGGGATGTGATCGCCCTTTCTTTGCAGGCGGGGTCTCCCCAGAGCGTCGTGGGCATGATCCTGGGGAGTACATGGCCCACCCGGGTCGTCCTCATTGCCCTAGGGCTCTTTTCGGTCCTGTCCCTGTGGGTGATCATCGCGAAGGCCCGCCATTTCCGTCGCGTTCGCCGCCACGGGGACCGGTTTCTTGCCGGGCTGGAAACGGTGACCGACCTTCGCACGGCTTCCGAAGTGGTGCTCGCCCTTCCCGATTCCCCCTACACGCGCCTCTTTCTCGGGGGAATCAACTTCTTCAACGAACTTCGCCCCCAGGCTCTGGAAGGCGGCAGGGTCCCGGGCCTGTCCCTCACCCAACTGGAAGCCCTCCGAATGGTGATGGAGAAGGTAGAGGCGGAAGAGGTCGACGAACTGGCCCACGGTCTCAACTGGCTGGCCGTCATCGGGTCCGTCTCCCCCCTGATGGGGCTCATGGGCACGGTCATTGGGGTCATGAATACTTTTCTCGGGATCACGGCATCGGGATCGGCAAACATCGGATCCGTGGCGCCCGGCATTGCCGATGCCCTCATTACCACGGTGACCGGGCTGGCCGTAGCGATTCCTTCGGTAATCGCCTACAACCACTTCGCCTCGAGGTTGAATCTCGTTCACGGAGAACTGGAAGGATTTGCAAGTGAGTTCATCGGGACCCTTGCGAAGGAACGCCTGGTATGAGCAAGCGGCGCCCGCAGCGCAGCCGGCTTCCGATCCGAGCGGAAATCAACGTGACCAGCCTGGTGGACGTGGCCTTCACCCTGCTGGTGATCTTCATCATCACGGCCCCCGTGCTCCAGGGAGGGGTGGATGTGAATGTCCCCACGGGACAGGTGGGCAGCGTGGAAGCCTCGGAGGACATGCTCATCGTCAGCCTCCAGGCTGACGGATCGGCCTTCTTCGGTGAGACGCCCGTGCCTTCGGAGAACCTGGAAGAAGCGCTCGGGCAAGTGATCCGGGCGGGCAACCTGGATGCGGTCTATGTCAAAGCCGACTCCCTGGCGTACTGGGGTCCCGTGTTCAAGGTGCTCACGACCGTCTGGAGAGCCGACGGGGTGAAGGTGTATGCCCTTGGCCGGGAGATTGTCCCGTGACGGCACAGGGCCCCTTGGCGCAGGGAAACCTGGATTCCGGGCCCCGGCAGAAGCGGAGGGCCTACGGAGACAGAAAGCCCCTGGGCAAGGATTCCTTCTTCCTTTCCCTGGGGGTCCATGTGGGTGTCCTCTCGGTGCTGTTGTTCGGATTTCCCGCTTTCGCCAAAGACGAAACTCACTACGAGACCTACGAGATCCGCATTGTTTCACCCCCTCCTGCGTCTGCAGAACGGGTCGAGGAGGAGCGCCTGCCCGTTCCCGAAGAAGAGCTGGTGGTCGAGACGCCCCAGGAGCTCGTCCTGGAAGTGGAAGAAGAAATTCCCGTGCCGGCCGAGGAGGCGGAGCTGCCGGCCGAGGAGGCGGAGCCCGAACCGGAGCCCCGGGAACCCTCGCCCGTGGTCGAGCCCGAGGAAACGCCCTCGCCCGCCGCCGAACCGGCCGTCCCGGCGAATGCGGAGGAAGTCGACGAAGCCGATCCGGGCGAGGACATGAATGCCCGCATGGAGGGACTTCGCCGGGATTTTCCTCGCTACTACGGCAACATCATCCGTCAGATGCGGCGCTGTTTCCGGCCGGTTGATGCGGGAAGTCGGGAAGTGAAGGTCACATTCGTGATTCTCAAGGACGGAAGCACCTCGAAAATTGGGGTCGCGCAGTCATCGGGAAGCTTTGCCTTCGACCTGGAAGCCATGGGAGCGGCGGAGTGTGTGGGCCGGGCGGGTCGCCTTGGGCCCTTGCCCGCCGACTACGCGTGGGATGTACTTCCGATCCAGTTTACCTTGACGACAAAACGGAGATGAAAGTGCTCATGGGCGTGACAGGGAAGTACAGTGCCACTGGGACGCCTTGGGGAAGAGCGGGGATTCTGTTCCTTGTCGTTCCCTGGGCCCCGTGCCTCTCCGCCGAAGTCCGAGCTCAGGAAACCGGGGAAGACAGGATCCCCGGGGTCTCCCTGGGGCTCGTCTACGAGACCGGGTACCTTCCGCCCGTCGCGATCATGCCCTTCACCCTGGCCGAAGGCGAAAACGCCCGTCCCCAGGCGGCGGAGGTTGCTTCCCGGGCCGGCGCCATTTTGGCCCGAGATCTTCGCTACAGCGACCGATTCGTCGTCATGGATTCGTTCCCGTTGCTGGACAGCGACGGCGTTGACTACGACCTATGGGACGGCTTTGGCGCAGACTGGCTGGTGACCGGCACCCTCGAGGGGACCGACGGAGGCTACGTCTTGGCCGTCGAACTCCATGACATCGTCTTTTCAAGCGTTCGCCAGCGGGACCGGTTCCTGCTTCCGGGATCGGAACACTCGGATTTTCGCATGTCGGTTCACACGGTCTCGGACGCCGTTGTCGAGTGGGTCACGGGGGATCCGGGGGCGGCCGCCAGCCGGATCGTATTCACAATGCGTCCGTACAGCGACCAGATGAGCAAGGAGTTGTACGTCGTGGATTCGGACGGGGAGAACCTGGAGCGGATCACCTGGGACGAGAACACGGTTGCATCCCCGGCTTGGGCCCCCGACGGGAACAGCATCGCCTATGTGTCGTGGAAGTCCGGGACTTCCCTCATTTACCAGCTGGACTTGGAGCAGAACCGGGAGCGGGTACTGGAGCCTGAACGGGGGGGGCAGGGGGGCCCCGGGGCGACCGGGCAGCAGATCACACCGACGTATCATCCGGACGGGCACCGGATCGCCTTTGCTCTTCTTGGAGGGGGACGGAGCGGACTCTTCAGCTTTGACGTGCAAGAGGGCTGCTGTCTCTCCCAGTTGATCGGGGGCCGGTACAAGGATCTGCAGCCCACCTATTCTTCCGATGGGCGGTACATGGCGTTTACGTCCAACCGCATGGGCACCGCCACCCCCCAAATCTACGTCATGTCGGCCGGGGGCGGTGAAGCCCGGCTGCTGTCTCCCTACCGCTTCGGGGAGGGCGGCTACTTCTCCGACCCGGACTGGTCCCCCCTTTCCGCCAAGGTGGCGTTTTCGGGGAGGATCAGAGGACGCCGAACCCGCTACCAGATCTTGGTTGCCGATGTCCAGACCGAGGACAGCCGCCTGATTCAGCTCACTCGGGAGGGGGACAACCAGGATCCCAGCTGGGCTCCCGACGGGCGACACATCGTATTCACCGGAGAGCGGAGCTACGGATACGGTGTCTTCGTCGTCGACGCCGGGACGGGCAGAACCCGCATCCTCGTTCCGAATGTCCGGGCCGAGGACACCGACTGGTCTCCCTCCCTGGGCCGGACGGGACCCTGGGGAGGAGCGGATGCAGGCGCTTCACCGGGTCGGCGTTGACCGCGGGGCATGGACCCGGGCGGGGATGAGACCCTTGATTAGAGGATCGAATTGACTGGAGATCAGGATCCCGTCTTGCAGAGTGGGCAGCGATCGCCTATATAACGAACATGGGATCCGGGTCCGCGACATGTGCGGGGATTCGGAGCCCGTGCGGTAAGCCAACGGTCCTTATGCGCCACCTCCATTACAAGTCCCCTCCACATAGTATCGGGAGAAGAGATGTCCAACCCTCGTTTGTTTCTCTCCGCCTTCGCTGCTGCGATCGTCATCGGTGCCTGCGCCGGAAATGAAACTCCTCCTCTTCCTCCCGAGCCGACCGGCCCGACCCCGGAAGAGCTTGAAGCCCTCCGGCAGGACTCAATTCGTCGAGCCCAGGCGGAAGCCGAAGCCGAAGCCCGGCGAGAAGAAGAGCGCCGGGCACGGGAAGCCGCTCGCCGGGCCGAAAGGGCCCGTCAGGCGCTCACCGAAATGGTCTTTTTCGACTATGACGAAGCTGTCATTCGGTCGGACACGGAGAGCAAGTTGCGGGCAAAGCTGGAAATCCTGCGGTCCAATGTGGACATCCGGCTTCGCATGGAGGGTCACGCCGATGAGCGGGGGACCTCCGAGTACAATATTGCCCTGGGGGACGAACGCGCCGACGCGGTGATACGGTTTTTCAGCGGCTTCGGGCTGGGCGCGAATCGCTTTTCTTCGGTCTCCTACGGGGAGGAACGTCCGCTTGCCCAGGGATCCGACGAGACGGCCTGGGCCAGGAATCGAAGAGTGGAATTCGTAATCACGGCCGGCGGCGAAACCATTCGTCCCTGAACCCTTTTGAGTTCCCGGAACCTGTGCGTCCCGTCTGTCGTCGGTGTGGACGTACATGGGTTCGGCGGATGTCGAATAAGGGGTGCCTTGAGGACGATGAGGAAGGTCTTGGGGGATGGTGTTACGAACTTTCTGTAATCCCGGACGGATCGGTTGGATCGCGTTCCTCCTTGCGACGGGGGGCTGTGCGACGAACCAGGATCTCCGGGACCTCCAGAACGAGGTTCGGGCTCTGGCCGTCCGCCAGGACTCCTCCTTTCACGCCCTTGTGCAGTCCCTCCAGCGGTTGAATCAAGAGGGGCTTGATTCCGCTCAGGTCCTCTCGGAGTCGTTCTTCCAGTTCAGGGGTGAGGTGAACAACCGACTTCTTGCCATTCAGGACCAGCAGCTCCGGTTGAGCGAACTCGCGGGCCAGAGCCAGCGCAACTTGGCCCGCCTCAGGGACGAGTTGAACGCCCAGCCCCGGTGGCGGCCGCCACAGACCGAGAACCCCGGGGACCCGGACTCGCAGGAAACCGGCGAAGTCGTTCCGCAGAGGCAGGGAACCCCCGACTCTGGAACTTCCAGTCCACCGGAGGCGGATTACAATGCCTCCGTGCAGAACCTCAACCGCGGGAACTTCACCGTTGCCCGAATGGGGTTCAACCGATTCATTGAAGAATACCCGAACCATGAGCTCACCCCTTCCGCCTACCTCCATTTGGGCGAACTGTCGAGCCAGGAGAACCGCCTGGAAGAGGCGGTTGCGATTTTCCTCCGGGTTCCCGAACTCTTCCCCGCCTCGGAAGAGGTTGCCAGTGCCCTTTTCCGGGCCGGGTTACTCTACTTGGAGATGGAGGACTTTGGCCAGGCGCGCCGGTATTTGGAGCGGTTGGTCGGGTCGTATGGCGACCATAGATTTGCTGCTTTGGCCCGACAGCGGCTCCAAGAGATTCCCTGACGGGGGCTCGTGACGGAGGCCTCCGCAGGGCCGCCTACCCCCCTTCCCAGGCGGGGGTTGACCGGAGCTTCCCGGACCTTGCGAGGTTTCCCGGAATGGTGGGCGGCCTAAGCGTCCGGGATCAGTTCCTTACCCTCCTCCGGGCCGACGAGCGGGATGCAGGACGAATGGGTGCAGTCCAATGAAGATTCTAGAAAAGGGCTTCCTCCTGCGAAAAGCCCTGAACCCCAAGGCCGAGATGCCCTTTCTCGAGCACCTGGAAGAGCTTCGGTGGCGGGTCTTGTGGAGTCTCCTGGCCGTCGTGGTGGGCTCTGTTGCGGGCTTGGCCATGGTCTACTACTGGGATGTGCTGGCGTTGCTGATCAGACCCGGCGAAGAGCTCTTCGGAGACCAATGGCGGCTGATCTATTTGGCGCCGACCGACGCCTTCTTCATCTTTCTCAAGGTATCCTTGACCATCGGGGTCGTCCTGGCGTCTCCCATCGTCATTTACCAACTCTGGTCGTTCCTTTCGCCCGCTCTGGAGAAGCACGAAAAACGGGCCATCGTTCCTGCCCTCTACATGGGGTTGGTCCTCTTCGCGGCAGGGGTGGCGATGGCCTACTTCATCGCGCTTCCCATTTCCCTACGCTTCCTGGTGGGCTTCCTGACCGAATTCATGGAGGCGAGCTGGACGGCAACGGGGTATATGGGCTTCGTCGTGAAACTGTTGCTGGCGTTCGGAGTCGTGTTCGAACTGCCAGTGGTGGTTTTGATCCTGAGCGCGCTGGGGCTCGTGACCCCGACGTTTCTCAAGCGGAAGCGGCGCCATGCCATCGTCATCATCACGATCCTGGCCAGCCTTCTCTCGCCTGGCGATGTGGTCATGGTGACGATTCTCATGATGGTTCCCCTTATCCTCCTATACGAAATCAGCATCCTGATTTCCGCGGTCATGTGGCGGAGGCGCGAGAGCCACCGAGCGTCCATCGAGGCGTCGTCGCCTCCCGGAGGCGCGGTTGCGGAGAGGGATTCAAGGGCACCCGGGGCCGGTCCGGCTTCTCCTGGCGATCCGGGTGAGCGGCGGACGGACGAAACGGTTTCCGCCAGTCCGTACACCCACGGTGATCCGGCCGTTCGGGTCAGCGCAGAGGGGACGCCGTCCGCTCCGAAGGAAGGCAAGCCCTCCGGGACCGAGGCGTCGAAACGGGACCCCCAGGGGCTCCCCGGGGATTCTCCGCTGACCGAAGTGCCGCGGCAGCAGCGGGGGCAGCCGCCAGCACAGGGCGGCTTGACCGAAGGGGAAGAGGACGGGTAGATCATGGTGCGGCGGGTACGGGTCGGGTGGGGTGCGGTCGGGGTGGGTTGGATCGGACTGGCGTTGTTCGGGGCGGGGGCATCGCTCCAGGGTCAGGAGGGGGTCTCCGACTCCCTGCAGGTGGCGATCAAGCTGCACCTGGAGCGCCTCACCCGGCGCCTTGGCGACTCCGTCGGGTTGGTCCCCGTTGATTCCGCCGAGGATCGTTCCAGAATGACGGTCTCACCGGAGGATTCCGTCCTCCAGACCCTGCTGTCCCTGAAGGGGTACGACCTGATCCGGTACCAGGGAGAATCGGCTCGCTTCGAAACCGAATCCCGAATGCTCACCATCAGCGGGAGCGACGGACAGAACGCGGTGGTCAACCGGCAGGGGTTCGAACTTTCCGCCGATTCGGCCCTGGTGATGGACGAGAAGACGGGTCGCTTGGTCACGGTGGGCAACGAAGCCGCCTACTCCCCTGATACAGGCGACGAGGTCCTGACCCGGCGACTGATCTTCGACCTGAACCAGAACCGGGGAACGGCGGTAGACGTTCGCACCCAGATGAATTCGGGCATGGGGGACTGGATCGTCCAAGGGGACTTCCCGTGGGTAAGCGAGGACGTTTCCTACGGCCACGAGGTGATGTTCACGAGCTGCGAAGAAGAGGATCCCCACTACCACTTCCTGGCCCGCGAGATCAAGGTCAGTCCCGGGGGCACCCTGATTGCTCGAAACGTGTTGATCTACTTTTCGGACGTTGGCGTATTCTGGCTTCCCTTTATTGCCCAGAGCACGGCCCAGGGACGCCGTTCGGGCCTTCTGCCCATCCGGTTTTCGGTAAACGACATCGTACGTACTTCCGGAAACTACTCCCGCCGGGTCTCCAACTTGGGCTACTACTGGGCCATGAGTGACTACTCCGACGTTCAGTTGGGGATGGACTGGTGGAGCGGAAACTACGCGGCGGTGACCGGTGGCTTCCGGTACCGATGGCTGCGCCAGTTCCTGGAGGGTCAAGCCAACTTCCGCCAGTTCTGGCGCTCCGAAGGGGGCTCCGAGTTGGCCTTCGACACGAATCACGACTGGGAACTGTCGGAACGCACCCGGGTGCGGATTTCGGCCCGCTACGCCTCCAGCGCCGCTTTTGTTCGCAGGAATTCCTTCGACCCTCGAGAAGTCACCCAGTCGATCGATTCGGAGGGGGGCTTGAACCGGCGCTTCGACTGGGGGAACCTGTCGGTAAGCGCGAACCGAAGGCAGTTCCTTTCGGAAGACCGGGTGGAGACGACGTTGCCTACGGCCAACCTGTCCCTCTCCACACTGACCCTGTTCCCTGCCCTCCCGACCCGCTCCCGCTTCTACAACAATATGACCCTGTCGGCGTCGGGCCGTCTTTCTCGGTCTCTCCGCGACCTTCCCGAGCAAGACCTGAGCGAGGCCGAGTTCAGCTTTCAGTCGACGGACAGCGAGGCCATCCGAGGGGGGATCTCCGGGTCCCTTTCGGCAGGAGCCTTCTCAATCTCCCAGAGCGTGGAGCTGAACCGGAACATCACCCGCGACCTGCCTGCCAACTTCTTCGACCCCGCTGAAGCACCTCCAGCCGCCGGGATCGGGAGCGTAGGCGACCTGGCGCAGTCGGTGCTCTTCCAGCAAGCCGGAGCCAACACCGACTTTCAAGCGGAAGAACTCACTTGGTCCACGACCATCGACTACCAACAGCCCATCGTGGGTTCCACGACCCTTACGCCCCGATTGTCGATCTCGGGGCGCTCCATCCGCTCCGACACCACTTCGGTGGCCGGTGGGCGCTTCGTGGCTGCCCCAAGACGCCTTTCCTTGGGCGTTCAGTTGAATTCCGACATCTACGGCTTTTATCGGGGAGACCGGATCCGTCACAAGTTTTCGCCGACCTTCGACTACGCGTATTCGCCCGAGACCCAACCGACGCAGATCCAGGAAGCAACTTTCGGCTCCCGAGCGATCCAGCCGATAAACGAGATTCGAATCGGACTCACGCAAACCCTGGAAGGCCGGGTCGGAGACGAAGAGGAGGACTCCGCTTCCGTTCAGGTCCCGGACGCCTCACCGGGTGAGCCTCGTCGGCTGCCCAGATCGGAGAAGGTCATGTTCCTGGCGTTGCGGACCAGCGCCGTCACCTACGACTTCGAACAGGCCAGCGAACTGGGGCACTTCAACCGCGGTTTTGCCGATAACCTGCGGATCTCAAACCAAGTCAGCTCGGACTACCTTCGGGGCCTTTCCGTCTCCCTGGAACACGACATTTTCGACGACTCGGGGATCACTGGAGATGGGGGCATCCGGAAGTTCGATCCCCAGTTGTCCAACGTGAACCTGTCGTTTTCCTTGAACAACCGGTCCTCCCTATTCCGGTGGCTCGGGGGGCGTTCGGACGAAGAAGAGGAGCCGCCCGCATCTCAAGAGGAGGAAGCGTCGGAAGACTTGACGGATCCGTCGGGCTTCGATGCAGTGGGTCTGGAAGCGGCGACCGTGGTTCCCGGCTTCGGGGAAGAACGAAACCGGGGGCAGCAGGGAGCGCAGAGGAGCGGAGAAGACAATGTGGGAGAGTGGAACGCCTCCTTGTCCTATTCTCTGGCCCGAACCCGTGGCGCCATGGACGCGAACCAGATGCTCCAGGCGACCCTTGCCTTTCAGCCGACAGAAAAGTGGTCCGTAAACTGGCGCACCTCGTACAATGTGGAAGCGGGTGTCTTCAACGACCATATCATCAGCTTTCAGCGGGATCTGCACCGCTGGGAGGCCGATTTCTCGTTTCGCCAAACGGCCACGGGGAACTGGACCTTCATGTTCGAAGTGGCGCTCACCGACAACCGGGACCTCCACTTCGACTACGAGCAGCGAACCGCCGGCGAAAATCGCTGAAGCGCCATAGCGCTCTCCGGGCCCCGGGGCCCGGAGAGCCCGCTGTCTATTGCGGGTTCCCCAGGGGTCTTTGTTACCCTTTATCGTCGCTGCGGCCGCCCGAGCGGCCGGATCCCGCGACCGAGTGGGCGCCCATCCCGCATCCGGCCTTTGGCGGCGCCGGGTAGAGGTCTCTCCGTCGGGCGGGGAGTCCCCGCTGCTGGCTACTGGAGGTGCCAGACTGTCCTCTTCAAGGGACAGAAATGGCCGACCCAAATGGCCGACCCACGGGAATGGTTACGTCGATGCGCCGCCCAAGCGCCGCCGCATCAGGGGGGCGTTCCTATCACCGCCCGGGTGCAACGGAAGATCAAGGACGGCTTCCCGAGCGCCGCCCCCGGACTAAGGTGGAAATCGAAGGGATCTACTTATCCGGGCGGTGGGTGGACCCGGGACAAAATTTCGGCACGCTATGTGCTTCTGCTGCCTTCGGCGGGTTTCGTAATGAGTGTGAGTCAGGCGGGCCATTTCTCAACGGATGGGGGAGGTATGATGCGCATATGGGTGGTGGGTTTCTCGGCCGTGGTATTGGCTGTGGCCGGGTGCGACGATGGAGACTTACTGGTGCTGTCCGGCAAACCCGATGCGCCCAGGGGACTGGAGGGCTTCTACTACAACGGCGGCGTGGACCTCTCCTGGAAACTGGGGCCAAAGTGGGAGGACGAGATCTTTCGGGTGTACGGAAAGCGGACGGAAGACCCGGAGTACTTTCTGATTGCCGAGATGACCAGTTGCGCGGACGGACGTTGCGGCTACCGCGATACGAATGTACGCCCGGGATATGCGTACGAATACTTCGTTGCCGCGGCGGATCCTGATTCCGGGCTCGAAACCGAGAGTGCTTCCGTAGAGGTCTACGTTCCCAGGCCCGTTCCTCCTCCCGTCCCGAGCACCTTGGAGGCCGTGGCCCTGGATGACGCGGTCTACGTGCATTGGAGCGATCATCCAGCCGCCGAAGACGACTTCTGGGCGTACCGGGTCTACCTTCGGGAGGCTGACGGCGACTTCTTCCTGGGAGAGACCGACTCCTCCGGCTTCGTTGACCTGGTGGCGGAGAATGGAAGCACGTATACCTATTTCGTAACGTCCGTGGACGACCAAGGCCACGAGAGCGACGGCAGCGAGACGGTTTCGAGCACGCCCAGGCCCGACTATTCGGACGAGTTCATGTACACGTATCAGGACGAACCGGGGGCCTCGGGTTTCCGCTTTCAGGAGTCGGAGAATCTCCCAGCGGTCGTTTCGGGGGACCGGGCGGACCGGCACTTTCGGCTTGAAGCAGACGCCCGGGGGCTGTGGCTCGCGCCCGGTCCTAGCACCAGGATCTACCCCGAAGCCCGTTGGACGACGGCCCTGAAGTGCGGGGTGGCCGCGGACTCGGATTGCACGTCGTGGGAGCGGGCTCCCCGGTCCGGGTATTCCCGAGCAGAGCTGGCCGCAGAGGCTGGATTCACCTACATGTTCCAAGTATCGGGGGACGACGGAGAAGTCCGCTTTGGCGCCGTTCGGGTGAGCCGCACTGGATTTGATCAGGACGGACTTGAGCTGATCGTCTTCGACTGGGCCTACCAGACCCAGGCGGGCAATCCCAACCTTGATGCCGTCTCCGCGAACGGGGGGTGATTCGGGAGGGATGATTCCGGTCGTCAAAGCCGTTCCCAACTTCAGCGAGGGCCGGGACCCGGAATTCGTCGTGGCCGTCTCCAGGGCGTTTGCCGACGAGGGCTGTGAAGTCCTTCATGCCACTTCCGACCCCGATCACAACCGGTCTGTGGTGACGGTGATCGGATCCCCTCGGGCCGTGGAGGAAGGCGCCGTCAATGCGGCGGAAATCGCCTTGCGATGCATCGACTTGCGGTTCCACCAGGGTGTCCATCCTCGGGTGGGAGCCTTGGATGTCCTTCCCTTTGTGCCGATACGGGGCCTTGAAATGGAGGAGGTGACGGACTTGGCCCGCCGAACCGGAGTTCGGATCGCCGGGATGGGGATTCCGGTCTACTGGTACGGCCATGCTTCGCCCAAGGGACGGAAGCTCGCGTCCATCCGCCGGGGCGGCTTCGAGGCGCTGGTTCGGAGCTTGCCCAGCCACCGGCCGACGGCCGACCTTCCGGGCCTAGATGCGACCGGAGCGCCCGTGCACGCCTTCGCTCATCCGTCCGCGGGCGCGGCCTGCGTGGGTTCCCGCAGCGTGCTCCTGGCTTGGAACGTGGATCTTGAAGGTGTGTCGTTGCGGGCGGCCAGGGGTATCGCGGCTCGAATCCGCGAAGCCGGAGGAGGTTTTTCCGGACTGAGGGCCCTCGCCTTTCGTTTGCCGGTGCAGGCACGCATTCAGGTTTCCATGAGTCTGGAAAATCTAGTGGCAACAGATCCCCTCGAGGTTTTCCGGTCGATCGAAGATGAGGTTTCGCGTCTGAATGGACGCGTGACCGGGACGGAAGTCATCGGGATGATCCCCGAGGTTCTTGCAGCCTCCGCCGTGGCCCGGACGGTCGGCATCGGAGACTGGTCGGAGAAGCGAATCCTCAGCCGCAGGGTGTCGGCGTACCTGGCCTCGATACAACCGGGGACGGGACGCAACGAAGGGTGAGAACGGGGACCGTTCCACCATGGCTTCGAACCGCGGAACGGACAAAGGCGGAGCCTTGGGGGAGCATTCGGGGTGGTAGGCGACCCTAGGCCGGAACGGATTCCGACGAGGGTCAAGCGCGGCATGAGACGCGGGCGGAATTCCGGGACCGCCGGAAACCCGATTCCGGAAGGGCCGGACGCGCCGGGCGGACGATGCCCAGCCCGAGGGTGGAGTGTGGCCTTCTCCGGGTCTGTTGCTACCTTTGTTTCCATGAGAGGCTACGATCCCCTGGCAGCGCCGTTTCAGGGCCGGAGTGGCGGAAGTCCGCTCTGTACGGCGAATGTTCCATGACCAGCACAACCTCCGCTCTGGAGCGGGCAACGACGCAGCTCTCCCGGATTCGGGCTCCGGTCCGAGACCGCCTTGATTCGGTCGTGGACGAGCTACGCCAAGTCGCGGCCTCGGATTTTGCCATGATCGAGGAGGTGAACGACTACCTTCTCAATGTCCCGGGGAAGCTCATCAGGCCGACCCTCTTGCTTTTGTCCAGCGAGGTCGGCGGTGAGGCGGCGGATGAATCCGTGAGCCTTGCGGCAGCCGTGGAGCTCGTCCATATGGCCACCTTGGTGCACGACGACGCCGTGGACCATTCGGTGTTGCGCCGGGGGATGCCGACGGTCAATTCCCTTTGGACGCACCAGATCGCCATCATCATGGGCGACTACCTGTACAGCCGTTCGGTGACGGAGTTGGCCCGCCTCGGGAACCTGGAGGTCGTTCGGGTGCTGGCATCCGCGGCGAACGAAATGAGCGTGGGAGAAATGCGACAGCTCCTTTCCTACGACGATGTGGGCTTCTCGGAAGCGGAGTACTTCCGGTTGATTGCCGCGAAGACCGCGTCGCTCATGTCGGCTGCCTGCGAGATGGGGGCGTTGGTGGGCGCTCCAGTCTACCGCTCTCAGTTGAAACAGTTCGGTCTTTGTTTGGGGATGGCCTTCCAGATCGCCGACGATATTCTCGACTATACGGGGAGCGAGGATGTGACCGGAAAGCCAGCAGGGTTGGACCTGCGGGGAAGAAAGGTCACCCTTCCCCTGGTCGGCGCCCTCCGTAAGATGTCGCCTCCCGACATCGAGCGGGTAAGGCATGTCTTCACCCTGGTGGAGCCGGGAGACTTGGACGTTCAGGATACGATCGATCTCGTGCGGCGAAGCGGGGGGGTGAGATACGCCCGAAGGAAGGCAAGGGAGTACGCCGATTCGGCGGAGGCGGCCATCGGAGACCTTGAACCCGGATCGGCCGTAGAGGCTCTCCGGGAGTCCGTCATCTATGCGGTTGACCGCACTCGCTGAGAGAATGACTTGGACGCCCGGTGGAGAAGGGGCACACGCCCAGGAGAACCCGTTGCCATGGGTCCGTCTGGTTCAGCGTCGTCCTCCACGATCAAGGAATCATTGGGTGGCCCCCGCCCCGGGATGACGAAGAAACCGGCCGCCACCTTCGGAACGGAGTGTTAGTTGAATGGTGGAACCGAACCAGAAGCGTCGCGCCATGCGGGGGTTGCTGACCCTTGCCCTCGGGCTGGTTCTGGGCGGGTTGCTGACCGAGCTCTCTGGGAGGTTTCTGCCGGAAAGCGCTGCCCGCTCTTTTCTCACGACGGGGGTGTCCGCGTCCGTGGGTCCCTTTTCCATTGAGCTCGTAGCCGTTGGCGTCACGGTGGGGCCGGTATCTTTTTACGTGAACGTGCTCACCCTGGTGGGGATCGCCATCGTGGCGTTCGTGGTGCGTTCCTGGATGTAGGGGGTCCAGCTTCCCCCCGTCCGCAAGCGGGCCGGCTTTCCGGGCCGGACCGGAAGCCGACCTAATCTTCCCACGAGGACGGATGACGGGTTAGCTTCTTCTTCCGGTCTCTGGCGGACCGGCTACGGGGAGCATTCCCCCCGGAGATCCCGGACACAGGAGGTGGTGAGTATGCCGTTCAATCTTGGCATGTGGGAAATGATTCTGATCTTCTTCGTTGTCCTGCTCGTTTTTGGAGCGAAGCGACTTCCGGAGATCGGGACGTCCCTCGGAAAGGGCATCAAGGAGTTCAAGTCTTCGGTGCGAGAGATCGAAGGGGAGTTGAAGGCTCCCGTCAAGGAGCGATCCATCTCCCAATCGACCGGCGGGGAGGATGAGAACGCCCCTCGCCGACTGACGACCGGCTGACCCGGAGGCGGCTTCCAGCGCCTGCTCTTCTGCCGGAGGCGGGGGAGGACGGGGTCGGCGGTGATCCCCGACCCAAGGTTCCCTACTTGGCCGCCTTCAGTGCTTGGGGGCCGACCTTCGGCCCAGTTCGCCTGTCTCCATCGCCCGAGTTAGCCCTTATTCGCCCATAGTCAAATGGGGATCAAAGTCGGGCGCCGACCGAGACGACGCCGGCGTCGCGGACCCTCAACCGAGAGGGCCCGAACGTCCGGGTCCCCGGCGTCCTCATGCCCGATAAGGAGAAAGTAAGCCCCGGCACCATTAGAACAGGGGAGGCAACAGGGGAGCCTGTTCCTCGTCGGGAGGGCTCAGGACCTCCTCTCGCCGGTCAACGATGTTGGCCGTTTCCCGCAGGGCATCGATCCATTGGGCGAGACGCTGTTGTCGGATGGCGTTGACGGCTCGGGCGCGGTGCATTTCAAGTTGCTCCACCCACGCAAGACTGTCCGCCGCTTCATAGGCGGTTCGCTCAATGACGAAAGCATTCTGGTTCGCTTCGACGACGTCCGAAACTTCGCCGACCTCCAGCCCGAAGGCGGTGCCCACGGCAGCGTTGTAGCGCCCCAGCCCGGGTACGAAATCGGTTCGGACGAAGGGCCCCGTCTCCTGTATCTCCAAGCCGTTCTCCGCGGCCAGTTCGGTGAGCGATCGTCCGTTCCGGGTTTCTTGCGCGAAAGCCCGCGCCTCCTCCGTAGCGATGGCCACCTTCTTCGTCACCCCGATCGACTGTCGGATGGCCGTCTCTGCCTCCGCCTCCGTGAGGTAGCTCGCGGGATCGGCGGACACCAGCTCCAGGGCATAGAACGAGGCTCGGTTCTCGAATACAGGGCTGGTATCCCCGGGATAGGTCTCGGGGTCGAAGGCCCACTCTCCTCCCTCCGCCACCCGTCCGGCGCCAGGCACGATGGGGAAGGTCTCGGTAAGGTCGAGAGTGTCGGCCTCCAGCCCCAAGGCGATGGCGGCTTGTTCCAGGGGCATCGATTCGCCGAGCTCCTCAAGAGAGTCAGCCATTTCCAGGAGATCGAACTCGGACTCATCGGTACGTTCAAAGGGAAGAAGAATGTGTCGGGCCTGGGCGGAATCCTGGCCCCAGCGGCCGGTCACTTCGATGAGATGGATGCCGAACCCGGTTCGAACGGGTTCCGTGATCCGGTTCAGCCCAGCGGCGAAGACGGCCGAATCGAAAACGGCGGTCATCATCCCCCTTGGAAATACCCCGAGATCACCCCCCGCTTGAGCCGAAGCCTCGTCGGAAGACTCCCGGCGAGCCAGCTCCCCGAAGTCTTCACCATCGAGGATGGACCGGCGAAGCTCGGCGGCCCTCCGCGCAACGGCGGCCGTGTCCGCTGGGGTGGGGGTCTTGGAGATGGCGACCGAGATAACGTTTGCCGTGGCTGGAACGGCGAAGTCCTCCCGGTTTTCGTCGTAGTAACGGGCCACTTCTTCGGCCGTAATCTCAATGCGGTCGTCGTCAACGCGGACCAGGGGGTCGAAGGAAACGTATCGAACGCTTGCCTTTTCATTTTCATCCTTGAAGACGGTCCAGAGTTCGTTGTCCGAAACGTAGATTCCGGACCCGACCTGGCGGAGGAGCTTCCCCCTGGGGATGATGTCGCGGTAGTAGGCTTCCAGCTGCAACAGCACCACATTGTCGGCGGTCGCCATGAACTGCTGATACTTCCCCAGATCGAATTGGCCCTCGGTCTGGAATGCCGGGTTCGTCGCCAGATCCGGCGGCGGGCTGAAACGGGCCGCGTTGACCAGCTCTTCGTCGGTAACCACGATTCCTCTCCGCTTGAGCTCTTGCTGAATGAGGATCGAAGTGACGACTTCTTCCCAGGCTTGGTCTTCCAGATCCGAATTCTGCGTGTTGGTAACCGGCTCTTCCTGCGTGGTCTGGAGCCGGTCGTAGAGGTTCCGGTACGACGCCATGTACTGGTCGTACGAAACCGGGGTGCCGTTGACCCGGCCGATCTCCCCGAAGGACCCGGCCGTCTGGCCTGTGATGTCCATCCCCCACTCGAAGAACATGAGCCCCACGAAGGCTGCCCCTGCCAAGAGCATGATCCACTTCGTATTTTCCCGCATCTGCCGCATCATTTTCGGCACCTCCCGGTAGTCTTGGAATGGGAAGCTAACCTCTCTCCCGACGCCGCTTCAAGCAACGGAGAGCCCTCACCTCATTGTAAACGGCCGAATTTCCGCCGCAGACGCCAAAGGGGGCGGCTATCGTTGCCCGGGCGGGCGCGGGTAAACTCATGGGCAGGAGACTATGTCGTAGTCCCCTGTGAATAGTCACCTGGAACTGGAACCCGCCCCAGACATTTTGCGCGGATGCCCCGGTGCGCGGACGCCCGGGGACGATACCGAAACGGCTGTTGCCCAGGAGGACGCTTCCATGAACATCGCGGTGGTACATGGCCCGAACCTTAATCTGCTGGGGGTTCGGGAGCCGGAAATCTACGGTACGGTGACCCTGGAGGACGTGAACCGGGCCCTTGCCCAACTCGCCCGGAAACTGGGCGTCGGGATCGAAGTCTTCCAGTCCAACTCGGAAGGAAGATACTTGACTTCCTGGCCGGCGTCCGGGAGTGGGCCGACGGGGTCCTGATCAACCCCGCCGGTCTGGGACACACTTCGGTGGCCCTTCTCGACGGACTGCTTGCCGTCTCCGTACCCTTCGCCGAAGTCCACCTGACCAATCCAGGGAGCCGGGAGCCCTTCCGCCGGTCCTCCCTGATCACCCCGGCTGCGGTGGGAGTGGTCGCCGGTTTCGGGCTGGATAGCTACCTTTCGGGATTACGTTGTCTGTACAACTGCCTCGTTCGACGGCAAGACTCGGCCCCCCGGTCTCGGCCGTGACGGCTCGTCGGTGGAAACCCCCCCAGACCCGATTCGGAGATACCCAGACCGAAGTCAATGGCAAGCACCGCGAATTTCCGTAACGGAATGGTCCTGGAGATTGACGGTGCGCTCTGGACCATCACCTACTTTCAGCACGTGAAGCCCGGCAAGGGCGGCGCGTTCGTGCGCACCAAGTTGAAGAATGTTCTTACCGGCGCCGTGGTTGACCGTACCTACCGCGCCGGGGAGAAGGTTACCAGCGTCAGGCTGGAGCGGCGGCCGGTCAACTACTCATACACGGACGGAGAGCTCTACCACTTCATGGACCAGGAGACCTTCGACATGATTCCCGTCAGCAGGGACATGTTGGGTGAGGACCAGCTCAAGTACCTGAAGGAGAACATGAGGTGTGAAGGGCTGGTCCACGACGGCAAAGTCATCAGCGTGGAGATTCCGCACTTTGTCGAACTCTGCGTGACCTACACAGATCCGGGGTACCGGGGCGACACGGCGCAGGGCGCAACCAAGCCGGCCACCCTGGAAACCGGCGCCGTGATCCAGGTTCCTCTGTTCGTGGAAGTGGGCGACCTGTTGAAGATCGACCGCCGGGAAAACAAGTACCTAGCCCGTTTGAGCGGATGATCGACAGAGACTTCTTGGAGTTTCTCGTCCGGATGCTGGACGAGTCTTCCCTGGACAACATGGAGATCAAGCGGGGAGGAACCCGTATCCGCTTGTCCAAGTCCCCCGGCTTCGGGGCCTCCCCGGCGGGACCGGTTTCCTCGCCGCCGGCTCCCACCCAAGCCTCCGTTGGGTCCACCCAGCAATCGTCGGCGCAAGTGGCGGACGGCGGGGAATCGGCTCCATCGTCGGCCCGGCTCCTGGACGTCACTTCGCCCATGGTCGGGACCTTCTACCGCGCACCGTCTCCGGACGCCGACCCCTATGTGGATGTGGGCACGTCCGTGGCGGAAGGCGATGTGCTGTGCGTGATCGAAGCGATGAAGCTGATGAACGAGCTCGAGTGCGAATCTGCGGGCCACATCGTGGAGGTCTGCGTAGAAAACGCCGAGCCTGTGGATTTCGGACAGGTGCTCTTCCGTATTGCCCCGGCCTGACGGGAAGCCCCGGCGATGTTCAACAAGTTGCTGATCGCGAACCGCGGCGAAATTGCGCTTCGGATCGTCCGGGCCTGCCGGGAGTTGGGGGTCGCAACGGTGGCCGTCTACTCGGAGGCGGATCGGGAGTCCCTTCACGTGCGCTTTGCCGACGAAGCCGTCTGCATCGGACCGGCCAGTGCGTCAAAATCCTATCTCAATATGCCGCAGATTATTGCCTCGGCGGAGATTACGGGGGCAGAGGCCGTGCATCCCGGGTACGGATTCTTGGCGGAAAACGCGGAATTCGCCGAGATCTGCCGGAGTTCGGACTTGGTTTTCGTGGGGCCGTCACCCAAGCAGATACGCGCCATGGGGGACAAGGCGAAAGCCCGGGAGACCATGCAGAGGGCCGGCGTTCCCGTTGTCCCGGGTTCGGAGGGCGTGGTGAAAGACGCGGAGGAAGCATCCTCCCTGGCCCGGGAGATCGGATTTCCCGTTATGATCAAGGCCACGGCGGGAGGCGGTGGGAGGGGAATGCGGATTGCCCGGGACGAGGGTTCCTTTCCGCGCGCTTTCGCCCAGGCTCAGGGGGAAGCGAGCGCGGCCTTCGGGGATGGCGGCTTGTACTTGGAGCGGTGTGTTGTCCGACCCAGGCACATCGAATTCCAGGTCTTCGGAGACCACCGAGGTCGGGTGGTTCACCTGGGCGAAAGGGACTGCTCGATCCAGCGCCGCCATCAGAAGCTGATCGAAGAGGCGCCCTCCCCCGCGCTTACTCCCGAACTTCGACGGGCCATGGGGGACGCGGCGGTTCGGGCGGCTCGGGCGATCGGTTATACGGGCGCCGGCACGGTCGAGTTCCTACTGGACAGCTCCGGCGATTTCTACTTCATTGAGATGAATACACGCATTCAGGTTGAGCACCCGGTGACCGAAGTGACGACAGGCTTCGATCTGGTCAAGGAGCAAGTCCGGGTCGCGGCCGGAGATGAGCTGTCTTTCCCTTCCGGGGAACCTGTTCCCCGGGGCCACGCCATTGAGTTCAGGATCAATGCCGAAGACCCGGCGCGGGGGTTTGCCCCTTCTCCAGGAGAGATCACGACCTTTCATCAGCCGGGGGGTCCCGGTGTTCGCGTCGATACGCACGTCTACTCCGGTTATCGGGTTCCCCCCTTCTATGATTCCCTGATTGCCAAGCTCGTCGTTTGGGGAAACGACCGTGAAGAGGCGGTTGTCAGAGGTCGGGAGGCCCTGGAGTCCTTCGTCGTCGAGGGAATCTCCACCACGATCGGCTACCTGTCCCGAATCACTCGGGATCAAGCATTCCAGGAGGGCGACGTCGACACGAGCTTTGTCGAAAGGTTTCGCCAGACGCCATGATTGAGGCAAAATGAGCGGGGCCAACCCAACTGACACGCGCCATGCTTTGCTCTGCCGGTGTCGGCGGGAACAAACGGGTACATGACAGGCAGCCTGAAGATCGCCGTCTTCTTCACACCCGCGCAGGCAGCTGCGGGCCTTGTGGCGGGGAAGACCGCAGTTGTCATTGATGTACTCAGGGCAACTTCCTGCATTGTCGAAGCCGTGGCCAACGGAGCCCGCGCCATTTTCCCGACGGAGTCCGTGGTGCAAGCAACCCGGCTCCGGGACTCCCTGGGCCGGAAAACGACCCTGCTTTGCGGAGAGCGTCGAGGTGTTCCCATTTCAGGCTTCGACCTGGGCAACTCTCCGGCCGAGTTCACGCATCAGGCCGTCGCGGGAAAACGGTTGGTCATGACCACCACCAACGGGACCCGGGCCTTCTTGGCCGCCAGCCGGGCTGATCGGGTGCTCGCGGCTTCCTTTTTCAACCTGGGGGCGGTGGTGGACGCGATTTCGGAAGACCGGGATGTCGTGGTGGTGTGCGCCGGTAAAGAGGGCGGTTTTTCACTGGACGACGCGGTTTGCGCGGGCCACATCATCCGTCGCTTGGTGAGTCGGGCAGAGCCGGCTCCCACGCTGGACGACGCTGCAAAGGCGGTCGTTTGTCTTGCGGAGACCTACGAAGCTCCCGTCGACACGTTTGCGGCCAGTGCGGCCGGCCAAGCCCTGATTGAGGTTGGCCTTGGCTCCGACCTTGCCCTGTGCGCAAGGATCGACAAGCATGCGGTCGTGCCGACCATGTACGATCGCGTGATCCGGCCTCCTCCCGCCTGAGATGGGGAGACCGGCGGCGAAGGGCGCCAAACCGGCTTCCCGGCGTCGGGGAGGGGCGAAGAAGGGATCGACCCCGGGGAAGCCAGCCCCCGGAAATGGGAACCGGAATCGGGTGTTGGCTGCGCTCACTGCCGTAGCCGCCTTTCTGGTGGCCGTCGCCCTGTTCCCCTTCTACATGCTGGGCGCCTGGGTGTCGGGCTTTCTTCCGCCGGGAAACCCCTTGGGGGTTGTCGGGGACGCGCTGAACACGAGCCTTCGGGCCGGGATGGGATTCGGTAGCGTTGCCGTTCCCCTGGGTCTCCTGGCTGCTGCTGCGAGTTTCGGGAAATGGTTTTCTCGTCCCTGGCGAAAGCGCATTTGGATCGTCACCCTGGCTTCTGGGCTCCTTCTCCCTCTGGCGGCGTTCTTGGCCGGGGAGTTCCCGACCGACTCGGCGTGCTCCGGCACGCCTCCCGGGGAGGACGATTGGGCGAGCGGCTACCTGGGGTCCAAATTGTTGGGAAGACCGATCTGCAGAATGGTGGGCTGGCCCGGCGCGTGGCTCTTGGTGGGCGGGGGTGTGGTTGTCACGTCGGTGGTGGCGTTCGGCTTCAATCCCCTGAGGTTTCTGCTCAGCGTGGTTGCGAAGGCGTTTCTAGGAATCGGTCTTTGCGCCCGGGCCATCGGTTCCACCGCCCGAAGGTGGCGCCGTCGGTTTCGGGAGCAGCGGGACGCATCCAGGAAGGCGGCGTCGTTGAAGGCGGTGGCGTCGGACGCTCCCGCAAAGGGTGAAGTCAGCCCCCGGACCCGCCAGGCGTTGGTAGAGATTCCCGAGTCCGGTGATTCTTCTCCTGCGAACGATTCCCCGGCTCCCGAAGCGGACAATTCCATCAGTTTACCTTCCCGTGGGGGTGTGCCTGCAACCGGCGGTGTTTCTGCGATCTCCGAGGAGGACACGTCGGAAGACGGGGAAGGCATTTCGGAAGACGAGTTGCCTCCCGGGGATCGTCCTCTCCCCAGTCTGGCGCTCCTGACCGCCGCCAAGCGAGACAACCAGCGGGGAACGGAACAGGAGCTGGACCGCCTGGGCGAGGTCTTGGTCGAGACCCTGCGCACCTTCAACATTCGGTCCGAGATCGGGGGCCGGACCACGGGTCCTGCCGTGACCCAATACGAGGTCGTTCCCGCCGCTGGCACAAAGGTCAACCGGATCGCGAACCTGGACGCCGACCTGGCTCTGGCCATGAAGGCAAGGAGTATCCGGATCGTCGCTCCCATTCCCGGGAAGGGTGCCGTAGGTGTCGAGATTCCGAATCCGCGGCCCGAGGTGGTGCGGCTTCGGGAAATCCTGGGGGCTCCCGCCTTTTCCCGCTCGGGCGGTTTGCTCCCTCTGGGGCTGGGGAAGGATCTCGGGGGTGAGCCCTTCGTTGCCGATCTGACGAAGATGCCCCACGCGCTCATTGCGGGCGCCACGGGCTCGGGGAAGTCGGTCTGCCTGAACACGGTCATTACCAGTCTGGTGTACAGAAACGGTCCCGATGTGCTGCGCCTCCTGCTCATTGACCCGAAGATGGTCGAACTCTCGGCCTACGGCGATTTGCCGCATCTGCGTCACCCGGTTGTCACGAACCCCAGGGACGCCGCCGGGGTGCTGAAGTGGGCGGTTTTGGAGATGGAGCGAAGGTATGCCCTGTTGAGCGCAAATGGGGTTCGGTCCCTTAAGGAGTTCAACGAGCGGGTGCGGAACGGCGTCGTACTTAAGCGCGCCGCGCCAGACGAGGAGGAGGCGGCTGCCGGGGGTGAGATCGAGGGGGAGGACCCGTGGATCTACGAGGACGGACCGCTGCCGTACATCGTGGTGGTCGTGGACGAACTGGCCGACCTGATGATGACGGTCCAAGCCGAGGTGGAGAAGCCGCTCACCCAGCTTGCCCAGAAGGCCCGGGCCATCGGCATTCACCTCCTCGTGGCGACGCAGCGGCCGAGCGTGAACGTCATTACCGGGCTGATCAAGGCCAACTTTCCCTGCCGGATCGCCTTTCGGGTCGCTTCGAAGACCGATTCCAGGACGATCCTGGACCAGAACGGGGCCGAAGCCCTCCTGGGTCAAGGGGACATGCTCTTCCTTCCCCCGGGACAGGGCGAACCCGTTCGGATGCAGGGGGCCTTCATCTCTACCGAAGAGACGGAGGCCCTCATGGGCTGGTACCGGGAGCAAGCGGAGACGTTCGAGGCGGTCAAGGCCCGGGTCACGAGTGGGGAGGGCGACATCCTGGAGGCGGTGCGGGCGATGGACGAGGAGGGTGGGGAAGGGGAAGGGGTCGGCATCCGGGCCGATTGGGACCCTCTTTTTCGGAAGGCCGCGCTGGCCTGCATTCAGCAGAAAGCCGGTTCCACTTCGCTGCTCCAGCGGAGGTTGCGGATTGGCTACGGTCGCGCGGCGAGAATCGTGGACCAGCTTCACGACGCGGGCGTGCTGGGTCCTCCCGACGGGTCCAAGCCCAGAGAAGTGATGGTCGGGCCCGACGGCCTGGACGAGATCTGTCCCGGGTGAGGGTCGGTCCGGTGAGCCGACCGAGGTCTCCCGGGACAGGGTGGATTCGGGGCGCGGGAGTGGGGCTGCTGCTGGTTTCGGCGGTACCCGGGGCGGCTTGGCCACAGGTTCAGTCGCCGGAGGCCCTGCGTACCATGGAAGAGGCAGCCCGACAATACCGGGAAGTTCACTCCCTGTGCGCGGATTTTGAACAGGTGATCCAGGTTCGCCTCTTGGGCCGAACCGTGGAGAGCGCCGGGCGGGTGTGCCAGCGCCGACCCAATCTGTTTTCCATGCGCTTTACCGATCCGGAAGGGGATTTGGTGGTCTCCGACGGGGAGCACTTCTGGGTCTACTACCCGAGCCTCAACGAAGATCAGGTCATGCGCTATGCGGCCGCCCTGTCTCCGGGACGCTACGACTTCTTCCGGGAATTCCTGGAAGATCCGGGTGTCAAGTACGGAGCCCGATCCGAGGGGATGGAACCCGTCGGGGACAGAGAATGCCGGATCGTGACCCTCACGCCTCTGGGCCCTGCGGCGTACCGTCGAGCCAAGCTGTGGATCGACTCGGAGGCCTTTCTCATCCGTCAGTTGGAAGTGCACCAAGAGAACGGCACCGTGCGCACCCTGACCCTCAGCAATCTGGATCTTTCCCCTTCGCTGGGCGATGACACTTTCACCTTCGAGGCTCCGGAGGGCGCCCGGGTCGTGACCCCCCCCGTCGGCGCGGGCGGATGAGGCTCCGAACCCGAAACCTACCCGTGTTCCCGGTGACTGCCGGATCCGACGGACGCGGGGAGGGGGTGCTGACCGTGGATCCCCGGTCATTCGAAATCGGATCCGGAAACGGTCCCCTTCTGGGCATCGTCACCCTGGGGTGCGACAAGAACACGGTGGACTCGGAGCACATGATGGCCGCGCTGGTTTCGGCCGGGGCAAGGGTCACGAGCGAGGTGGGGACGGCGGATGTGGTGGTTGTGAACACCTGCGGCTTCATTGAGGCGGCGAAGGAGCAGTCCATAGAGACGATCCTGGACGCCTGCGCCCTCAAGAAGGAGGGTCGGATTCGGGCCGTGGCTGTCGTGGGGTGCCTGGTCCAGCGCCATCGCATGGAACTGGAACGGGAGATTCCGGAAGTGGACCTTTTCCTGGGGATCGCCGAAATGGCGCGTCTCGTTCCCGAGCTCCGGGCCCGGGGTTACGTGACCGGCGACTTCGTGTCCAACATGGAACGGCCCTTGCGCATCCTTGCCGCCCCGGCGGGTCACACCTCCTTCCTCAAGGTGAGCGAAGGGTGCGACCACCGCTGTGCCTTCTGCGCGATTCCTCATATGAGGGGCCTTCACCGCTCGGCGGACCTGAATGCCTTGGTTGCCGAGGCCCGGGCCCTCGGGGAGCAGGGGGTGCGAGAGCTGAACCTGGTCTCCCAGGACACGACGTGGTACGGACGGGATCTCAGGCGCAGAAATCCCTCGGCGCCCCTTCTCCCCGACCTCCTTCGGGCGCTGCTGGATGGAACGGACGTGGACTGGTTCCGGCTCTTCTACATGTACCCCTCGGGCATCACTCCCGGCCTTGCGGACCTGATTGCTCGAGAAGACCGGCTGTTGCCCTACTTGGACATGCCCCTCCAACACGGGAGCGATCGCGTTCTTGAGCGCATGCGTCGGCCCGAGCGACAAGCCACGATTCGGGAGCGGGTCACGTGGCTCAGAGACCGGATCGAGGGTCTTGCCCTCCGAACCACCGTCATCGTGGGGTTCCCGGGGGAGACGGAAGACGACTTCGACATCATGCTGGACCTGCTGGAGGAACTGCACTTCGACCGGGTTGGCGCGTTCGCTTACTCCGTCGAAGCGGGCACACCGGCTGCGGAGATGCCGGCGCAGGTTCCCGAAGAGGTCAAAGCCGAACGGCTGGAGCGACTGGAGGACCAGCAGCGGGGGCTTTCGTACGAATCCAACCTGAAGCGGGTGGGACGCCGGGTGCCCGTCCTGGTGGATTCTCTCTCACCTGAACAGGAAGTCGGCTGGGACGCGGTGGGACGTACCCAGAGCCAGGCCCCCGAGTTGGACGGACAGACATTCCTGAAGGGTGCAGGGGTTGCCGGGGGAAGCATTGTGACCGCGGAAATCGTGTCCGCGAGCGAGGAAGACCTGACGGGGCAGGTGGTTGATGGGTAGCAGGGAGGCGGACGGCGGGGTGTTGTTCGCGTTCGGGGCCCCAGGTTGAAGGCGCCCTGACCCGCCATCATATTCCGTCTCCCGCAGCGCCGCCGTGTCGCAGCCCCAGAGTCCAGGAGAACTTCCATAGACGCCCGCCTATCAGAGCGCCTGTCCGAGATGGAGAAACGGGCTCAGGCAGTGGATCGTGAACTCGCCGACCCCCGGGTGGTCCAAAACGTGGATCGGCTTCGGGAGCTGGGGCGGGAACGGGCAGGGCTGGCGGACATCCTGTCGGTCGGTCGGGAGGTGCGCAATCTGGAAAAGGAACTTGGAGGCGCCCGAGAGCTGCTTTCCGATTCCGGCGATCCGGAACTCCAGCAGCTGGTGGAGGAAGAGATTGCCGAGCTGGAAGGCCGTTTGGACGGGGCCGCCCGGCGGCTCCGGGAAGCCGTTGTCCCCAGGGACCCGATGGAAGACCGGGCCGCCGTCGTCGAGGTTCGGGCAGGGACCGGCGGGGACGAGGCCGGGCTGTTCGGCGCCGACCTCGTGCGAATGTACCGGCGCTTGGCCGAGCGGAACGGGTGGAGGGTTGAGTTCGTGAGCATATCGGAAGGGCTCCCCGGTGCGATCAAGGAGGCCATCTTTACGGTGCGGGGGAAGGGGGCGTACGGTCGGCTTCGATACGAGTCCGGCACCCATCGCGTCCAGCGGGTCCCGGACACGGAAAGCCAGGGCCGGATTCACACGTCGGCCGCCACAGTGGCGGTACTTCCCGAAGCGGAGGAGGTGGATGTGGAGATCAACCCGGCCGATCTCCGGATCGATGTCTTTCGCTCCTCGGGACCCGGTGGCCAATCCGTGAACATGACCGATTCCGCGGTGCGCATCACCCACCGCCCCACCGGCCTTGTGGTATCTTGTCAAGATGAAAAGTCCCAGCACAGGAACAAGACCCGGGCGCTGAAAGTGCTTCGCTCCCGCCTCCTGGAGCGCATGACGGCGGAGCAGGACGCGGACCGGGCGGCTCAGCGGAGGTTGCAGATCGGGACCGGCGACCGCTCCGCAAAGATCCGAACCTACAACTTCCCCCGGAGCCGGGTGACGGATCACCGCATCGGACTGACCCTGTACCGGCTGGACGACATCCTGGATGGGGATCTGAAGGAAATCATCTCTGCCCTGCGGCTGGCCCGGGACGAGGAAATCCTTGCTGGAGGCCCCCGGGACTGATGGGGTCTCCCCCTGCGCCCCTCCCGGTCGGCCCTTCGGCGCCGCCAGCAGACCCGTCGCCCGACGGCAGGTCGCCCGCCCGCCCTTCTTTCCGGGTGTGGACCGTCATGGACGTCGTCCGTTGGAGCGCCCCCTACCTGCTGGGGAAGGGGGTGAAGGAAGGCCGGCTGGACTGCGAGCACATTCTGGCCTCTGTCCTTGGTCTGGAGCGGCTTCAGCTCTATCTCTGTTTCGACCGGCCCCTCACGAAGGCCGAGCTGGTGGACTACAAGGTACGTTTGAAACGCCGAGCCGCTCGGGAGCCCTTGCAATACATCCTGGAGTCGGCGCCCTTCAGGAACCGAATCCTCAAGATCGGCCCAGGGGTTGCCATCCCCCGGCCGGAAACCGAGTACTTCATAGACGTTCTTCTGGATGTAGCCGGACGGGATCGGATTTTCGCATCCGCTTTGGATGTGGGGACGGGATCCGGGGCCCTTGCCGTGGCCCTCGCGGACGAAGGGTTGGCCCGGTCGGTGACCGCCGTCGACATTTCCCTTGAAGCCCTGAAGCTGGCCCGGAGCAACGCCGCGGATGCCGGGATCTTTTCCGTCAACTTTCGCCAGGGGTCATTGCTGGAACCCGTGGTTGGTGAAACATTCGACTTGGTCCTGTCCAACCCGCCGTACGTTTCCTGCAAGGAATGGCGGGAGGCGGAGCCGGAAGTGAGGGACTGGGAGCCGAGAGACGCGCTGGTGGGTGGGCCGGATGGACTGGAAGTTGTCCGGCGTTTGGTTCCGGGGCTTTCGCGGGTTCTTCGCCCTGGTGGCTGGGTCGGCCTGGAAGTGGGGCGCTTCCAAACGGAAGCCGTCGCCCGCCTGTTTCGGGGGACGGGGTGGGCCGGTAAGATAGAGGTTCGCGAAGACCTTGCGGGTCGGTCCCGGTATGTGTTTGCGCAGGCGGCGGGGAAACGCCCGTCCAAAGGATATCGACCGGGTGGCTGAAATCCACGAAATGGCGGAGTCGCTGGGGCGGGCCTTGGGAAGCACACCCGAGTATCGGACCCTGGCCAGGGCCCTGGAAAGTACCGATGAAGACCGGGAGATCGTGACGCTGAAGAACGAGGTACGACAGTTGGAGGCGTCGTTGAAGGCTTCGCTCCAGAGGGGGGAAGAACCCGCCGGTGTTGAGCTGGAACGCTACGAGGCGGCGCTGGCGAAACTCGAAGCTTCTTCGGTGTATCAGAGCCTCGTCGCTGCCCAGGCCAACTTCGACAGGATCATGATGAAGGTGGATGCCGCAATGAAGAGGGGCATGCGCAAGGGCGCGGCCTCCCGAATCATCCTCTCGTCCTGAGCTCATACCTATTGGCCCCCGAAGCTTCGAAGCGAGAGAAGGGCCTGAAGGCGCTCCGGCTTCCGGTCTACCGCCTCATCGAGCCCGTCACCCAGTGGCTCGTCCGGCGCGGCGTCCATCCGAATGCGGTCACGGTTGCGGGTTTCCTCGTGACCCTGGTGGCCGGTTGGTTCTACTCCCAAGATCATGTTCGCACGGCGGGTTTTTTCGTCCTTCTTGGTGGCCTGCTGGACATCTTCGACGGACGGGTCGCGCGGATGTCCGGTCGCGCCTCCAAGTTCGGGAGCTTCTTCGACTCGACCCTTGATCGGATCTCCGAGATCGCCATGTACCTGGGGCTCATGACCCTGTACAACGAATACGGCGCCCAAATGGCTGATGTGTGGATGATCTATGTCATCACCCTGGCCCTTGGAGGTTCCCTCATGGTGAGCTACACTCGGGCCAAGGCCGAGGCTCTCGGCTTCGACTGCTCCGTCGGGCTGATGCAGCGGGCCGAGCGGATCGTCCTGCTGGGTCTGGGATCGGTGATTTTCGGACTCGCGTGGAACGGGGTGGTCTTGAACCTGGTGATCATCGTCGTGGCGGTTCTGACCAACATCACCGCGATACAACGCATTGTTTGGGTCTACAAGCACGGTACGGGCGTTCCTCTCGACGACAGTGGGAATGCTCCCGGAAAGGGATAGGCGTTCGTGGAACCACCTCCCAGAATTGAACCCGCCGAGGGGCGACTCGGTCTCCTGCTGCCCGGACTCGGTGCCGTCGCCACCACGGTAGTGGCCGGCGTCGAGGCGGTTCGGCGCGAGCTTGCCTTGCCCTTTGGGAGCCTGAGCCAGATGAACACGATCCGGCTGGGGAAGCGAACCGACGACCGCGTACCCCTCATCCGCGAGCTGGTGGGTCTGGCAGAGCTTGATCAGCTCGTTTTCGGCGCCTGGGACCCCATTCCGGATGACGCGTACGACAGCGCCCTGGCGGCGGGCGTTCTGGACAGAACCCGGCACCTGGACCCCATTCGAGACTTTCTGAAGTCGGTCAGGCCCATGGCGGCTGTCTTCGAGACGGCCTATGTGAAACGTCTGGACGGGCCGAACCGAAAACCGGGCTCCAACAAGATGGAACTGGCCCGGGCCCTGATGGAGGACATTCGCCGTTTCAAGGCAGAAAACGACTGCGAACGTCTTGTCATGGTTTGGTGTGGCTCAACCGAGATATTCCTGCGTCCCCGGTCCGCCCACGCGACCGTTGAAGCCTTCGAGCGGGCCCTGCGGGAAAACGATCCCGCCATTGCGCCCAGCATGATCTATGCGTACGCCGCGATCATAGAGGGGGTCCCTTACGCGAACGGAGCCCCAAACCTTTCGGCAGATGTTCCGGCTTTGGAAGCGCTGGCCCAGGAGCGAAACGTCCCCATCGCCGGCAAGGACTTCAAGACGGGCCAGACCCTTATGAAAACCATCCTCGCCCCGGGACTGAAGGCCCGGATGCTGGGGGTCAGCGGTTGGTTCAGCACGAACATCCTGGGAAACCGGGATGGGGCCGTTTTGGACGATCCCGATTCTTTTAAGACCAAGGAGGAATCCAAGCTGGGAGTGTTGGACTACATCCTCCAGCCCGAGATGTACCCGGAGCTGTACGGGGACATCTACCACAAGGTCCGCATCAACTACTATCCGCCCCGAGGCGACGACAAGGAGGGTTGGGACAACCTGGACATCTTCGGATGGCTCGGATATCCCATGCAGATCAAGGTCGATTTCCTTTGCAGGGACTCGATCCTGGCTGCTCCCATTGTCCTGGACTTGGCCCTCTTCCTGGACTTGGCAGGCCGGGCCGGGCTCAAGGGCATCCAGGAGTGGTTGTCCTTCTACTTCAAGAGCCCCCAGTGTCCGGAGGGAGTTTACCCCGAGCACGATCTGTTCATCCAGCACTGGAAGCTCAAGAACACCCTGCGCTGGTTGGCGGGAGAGGAACAGATCACCCACCTTGGCCGGGACTACGAGGATTAGTTCCGGTCCGGTCCCGGCCAGACGTCGACATGCTGCCCGGGCCCCTTACGGGTGCAGGTGCGTCCGAAGATCGGTCGGCCGCAGGGAGAGACGTTCCATGAAGTCCCCCGGCTGGGGAGGGCTCGGGCAAAGGGGGTGGCCGCCCGCCCGGAGCCTTCGGTGAGCTGCGGTCGCTTTATCGTCTTCGAAGGCTTGGACGGGGTGGGGAAGACCACCCAGGCCACGCGTCTGGTGGGGCTTCTCCGGGAGAAGGGCCTGTCCGTTGTGGCGGCCCGAGAGCCCGGAGGCACCGAAGTGGGGGAGCGGATACGGGTCTTGGTCAAGGATGGTGGCGTATCCATTCCCCCCGAGGCCGAGCTCTTCCTTTTCTTGGCGGCCCGCGCGGCCCTCACCCGCAAGGTGGTGGAACCGGCGTTGGCGTCGGGGACTTGGGTAGTCTCGGAGCGCTTCGACATGAGCACCTTTGCGTACCAGGGCTGGGGCCGGGGCATCGACCGGGAGCGAGTCGAGGCGTTCAATCGCTATGCGACGGGCGGTCGGGTGCCGGATCTATGCCTGGTTCTGGATGTTTCCATTGAGGAGAGTCGGGCCCGCCAAAGGCAACGGGGGCGACGGTTGGGCGAGAAGGTCGGGGAGCAGAGAATCCTGGACGCGCCTTCCTCGGGGATCCCGGATGGGGGAGTCGAAGAACCCTTGCCGCCTCCCACGGTGCCCTCGGATCGGATCGAGGCGGAGAGTCTCGATTTTCTCAGAAGGGTCCACCGGGGGTACATTGAAGGGGTCCGCACCATGGACAATGCGGTGCTTGTCCCGGCTGACGGGACCGTCGAAGATGTGGAGAGGCGGGTCCGCCGCGAACTGGGCTTGCGCTTTCCGGAAACTCTCGGGTCCGGCTCTACATAACGGATGCGAGGCCCGCGCGGGTAGGTCGGGGTGGCCTGTGGGGCACACGGAGGAGATTGCCATGAAGGCAGGGAAGTCCACGGTCGTGCTCGTAGCGGTTCTGACGCTCCTCATCGCTGCCAGCGGGGGCTGGTTTGCGCAGAAGGGTATGGCCCGGGCTGCTGGCGACGACTTCCAGGCCCAGCTTCTGGAAGAGGTCGTGGAACGCATTGGACGCCACTACGTTGACGACTTGGAGGTCGGCGACCTGTACAAGGCGGCCGTCGAAGGCGTGGTCGGTCGGTTGGGAGACCCCAATTCCAGGTTTCTGGAGGCGGCGGACTGGGAGAATGTGCGAATCCGGACCGAGGGGGAGTACGGCGGCGTAGGTCTGGAGGTGATGGACCGGGACGGGTACATCACGGTCGTGGCGCCCATTCCCGGTACCCCGGGAGCGAGGGCAGGGTTGCGGCCCGGCGACCGGATCGTGGAGGTGGACGGGGAGTCCGTAGAGGGGTGGGCGACCGACCAAGCCGTCGGGTTGCTGCGGGGGAGACCTGGCACGTCCGTCCGGATCGGGGTACGGCGCTTGGGCGTGGTACCGGTCATGCCCTTCGAGGTTACCCGAGCCGTGATTCAGGTTCCTTCGGCTCCCTTCACGATGCTCCTGGAGGGCGGCATCGGATACGTGCCGGTCAACATTTTCAATGGGACCACGGTTGAAGAAGTGCGAAGCGCGATCGATTCCCTGAGTGCGGAGGGGATGTCGTCCCTGGTGCTGGATTTGCGGAACAATCGCGGCGGACTCCTGGACGAGGGCGTCGGGTTGACGGATCTGTTCCTGGACCCGGATCTGGATATCGTCGAGATCCGGGGACGGGCCTCCCGGCCCGAGGTCTACCGGTCGCAGCGGGACCAGAGCTATCCCTCCCTGCCCGTTGTCGTCCTGATCGGACCGAGCAGCGCCTCGGCTGCTGAAATCCTCGCGGGGGCCCTTCAGGATCACGACCGGGCGCTGCTGATTGGCGCTACCACCTTCGGCAAGGGCTCGGTTCAGTCCCTTTTCCCCCTTTCGGGCGGGAATGTGCTCAAGCTCACCACCGCCCGGTGGTTCACTCCCTCGGGACGGTCCATTCAAAAGGAGCGGTCGGCCCAGCTCGCTTTGCGGGAAAACGGAGCCGTAACCCTTCAGGGGGACGTGGTCGAGCGTCCCGATCTGGACGAGAAGCCCCGGTTTGCTTCCGTCGGTGGGCGACTCCTCCGGGGCGGGGGCGGAATCGTCCCGGATCTTTGGGTCATGCAGGACACCCTGACCGACGACGAGCGGGACGCCGTTCGCGCTACGATTTTTTCGGCTGGGGGCGAATTCTTCGCCACGCTGGCCGGCTGGGCCCTCCAGTACATTCAGGAGCATCCGGGTTTGGGACCGAGCTTTGCGGTCACCGAGGCAGACCTGCGCAGCTTCCACGCCGACCTGGTGGAGCGGGGCGCCAACGTGGCCTTCGACGACCTCCTCCGAGCCCGACGCTATGTGGAGTACCACATGGAGAGCGAGATCGCCCTTCAGGCTTGGGACGACCAGGGCCGTTTCGGCCGCCGGTCCGGAACCGACGCCCAACTTCGGAAAGCGGTGGAACTCCTCACCGCTGCCAGGAGCCAGGAGGAGCTTTTTGCTCTGGCGGGAACACCGTTCTCGGTTGTTCGGCCAAGCGAGGAGGAGTTGGGCGGTGGAGAAGGCGTTGCGAATGCGAGGTAGGGACGCGGTGGACCCCATCGACAGGGGAGAGGGTGTCGGCTCGGTTTGACGCCGACGGTTCCCGTGTTTCCGTCGCCTTCCGTCCCCGGGTCGGGCCTTGCGGGGGAACGGTCAGGTACGGTCCCGCAAGGCCATGTCAGCGCCCCGAGGGTCCCTGCAGAATTCGGTTCCACCGAGTGCTTTCTTTCGGCGCGTGGAAGACCTGATCGGCTCTGTCGGCGGTCCATCTCCACACGGTAAGGGGAACGTGAAGCCCGTGCAGGTTCGTCGCCCGTGACCTGAAATGTTCATTGATTCCGCGAAGATCAGCGTTAAAGGAGGTCGAGGCGGCTCGGGGGCCGAAGCGTTTCGGCGCGAAAGGGGAGTTCCCCGTGGAGGACCCGCCGGGGGCGACGGGGGATGGGGCGGTCACGTGATTCTCGTCGCCGATCCCGACGTCACGACCCTGACCGACTTTCGTTACAAGCGGCACTATCGGGCAGAACGGGGTCGGCACGGAGAGGGCTCCAACCGGACCGGCAGGGGCGGCAGGAATTTGAAGCTGAGCGTGCCATTGGGCACCGTGGTGGTGAACGATGGAACCGGGGAGGTGCTGGGAGAGCTGTTGAAGGCGGAGGAACGGTTTGTCGTGGCCCGGGGGGGAAGAGGCGGGAGGGGAAACGCTCGCTTCGCTTCGTCTACCCGCCAAGCCCCGCACCGCTGGGAGCCAGGGGAGGAAGGGGAACAACGCCTTGTTCGTCTGGAGCTGAAGCTTCTCGCCGATGTGGGGCTCGTCGGGGAGCCCAATGCAGGAAAGTCTACCCTCCTGTCCCGGATCAGCCGTGCGAGGCCGAAGATTGCCGATTACCCCTTCACTACCCTTACACCGAATCTGGGGGTCGTCGAGCTTCCCGACTTCCGTTCCTTCGTTGTGGCGGATATTCCCGGGATCATTGAGGGTGCGCATGGCGGCAAAGGGCTGGGGCACCGCTTCTTGCGCCACATCGAGCGGACCCGGGTGCTGATCATTCTCTTGGCGGTTGACGGAGGCGATCCCGGGGCGTCCCTGGCCGGGCTGCGAAGTGAACTGAAAAAGTACTCTCGCCGTCTGGCTGCCCTTCCCTTTGCCGTTGTCTTTTCCAAGATGGACCTTCACCCGGAAGGTGCCGCGGCTCCGGCCGTGGATGCTTCCGGTGCTTGGGGGACCTACGCCATCAGCGCCGTGACGGGGAAGGGTGTGAACCACCTGCTGGAGGGGTGCTGGCGGCAGCTTGCCGCCTCCCGTCGCGACGCCGAAGTGTCGGGCGACAGCTCTCGGGTCCCGGCGGACGACCCGGAAGCCCCCGTGGACGGATGGTGACCGGCCCTTCCCCAGGAGCTGTGGCTCCGGCAGGGGCCCTGCCCGGAGGAACGCAACCGGGGGCCCGAACCGGGGAAGCCGTCGATGCCCTCGTCCTGCAGAGCCTGCCCGGGGTGGGCCCATCCCGGTTTCGGGCCCTGATCGACCACTTCGGCAGCCCTGGGGTCGCCCTCACAGCAAGGGCTTCCGAATTTGCCGCCCTGGCGGGCCCGCGGGCGGGGAGGACACGGCGGAGCCCCGGAGCCGCCGCTGCGGCCCGGGAAGTCATTGCGCGCTGTGCGGCCAGAAAGATGGATCTTCTTGTCTATGGGTCCTCTGCATACCCTTCCCTGTTGCACGACCTGTCCGATCCGCCTTCCGTCCTCTTCGTTCTCGGAAACTGGAGCCTCCTCCGAGGGCCGTGCGTTGCGATCGTTGGTTCCCGGCGGGCCACCGCCTATGGCCGCCGGGTCTCCCGTCGCTTGGCATCGTTCTTCGTATCCCGGGGTCAATGCGTGGTCTCCGGGATGGCGATGGGCATAGACGAGGAGGCCCACCGTGGCGCTTTGCCGGATCGCACGGTGGCGGTGTTGGGTTCCGGTGCGGATGTGGTGTCGCCGCTCCGGAATGCCGGCCTCTATCGCCGCATCCTGGAAGGGGGTGCCGTCGTTTCAGAGTACCCACCCGGAGTTCAAGCCAAGCCTCATCACTTTCCCAGACGCAACCGCATCATCGCTGCCCTGGCCACCGACGTCGTCATCGTCGAGGCTTCTCGGCGGAGCGGTGCCTTGATCACCGCCGACATTGCCCTCGATCTGGGCCGGGAAGTCCACGCGGTTCCGGGTCCCATCGACCGCCCGAACAGCGAGGGGACCAATCGCCTCATTGCCGACGGCGCGGGCGTGGTCATGAACCCCACGCCCGCAGACTGCTTCCCCGCCGAAACCCTCCCGGAAGAACCGGCCCTGCGCGCTCTATTGGCGGTTCTTCCGGGGACTCCGGTCACCGTAGAGGAGGCCGCCGCGGCGGCGAGGCTGCCCGTCGAAGAGGTCGCGGCTTCCGTCACCGTGTTGGAGCTTCGTGGGTTTCTCACCCCGACCCGAGACGGGCGGTTCATGAGAACCCCGGGAGGGGGGCGTCCCATCGTTCCCCGCGAGGTCCCTCGGGCAGCGCCTTGAGGAGGAGCGGGCGCAGCATCAGGAACGTGTACATTCACGTTCCTTTCTGCACCCGGCGCTGCGTCTACTGTGACTTCGCGATCAAGGTGGCTCGGCGTCCTGCCGGCGATCGCTGGATGGGTGCGATTCGAAAAGAGTTCGAAACCTTGCGGGCATCGGGGGATGTTCCCTTGGCGCCTGCGCTGGAGACGATCTATGTGGGTGGGGGCACGCCCTCGGTCTTGGAGCCCCGCTTCGTGGGCGGAGTCGCGGACGTTTTGGGCCGGGAGCGTATCCGCGGCACCGACATCGAATGGACGGTCGAAGCCAACCCCGAGTCTTTCACGAGCTCCGTTGCCCGAGCGTGGGCCGCCCTGGGAGTAAATCGCGTGTCGTTCGGGGTGCAGAGCTTCGACCCGGGTGCCCTGGCCTGGATGGGAAGACTCCACTCCGCCGCCGACGCGGAGAAGGCGGTGGGCCGGGCGAGGGATGTGGGGGTGACCAATCTGTCCATTGACCTCATCTTCGGGCTCCCGGAGTCGGTTTCGCGTTGCTGGGAGGAAGACCTTGCCCATGCTCTGGAATTGGCCGTCCCCCATATTTCCCTGTACGGCCTTGAAGTCGAAAAGGGAACGCCCCTATTTCGAAACGTGGCTGAAGGCCGCACACCCCGACCGTCCGAGGCCCGATTCCAGGAAGAATATCTGTACGCTTCGGAAGCCCTGGCCTCTGCCGGATACGAGCACTACGAGGTGGCCAGTTTCGCTCATCGCGGCTTCTCGTCCCGCCACAACCGCGCGTACTGGGAGGGCACTTCCTACTTGGGCCTGGGGAACGGGGCCCACAGTTACCACGCCGATCGCCGGTGGTGGAACGAGCGGGAATGGGACGCCTACGCAGAGCGGGTTGCCCGAACGGGAAGTGGCCGGTCGTCAAGTGAGATCTTGTCACCCGAACAGGCACGGCTGGAATCCCTTTGGTTGGGGTTGCGGACCTCCCAAGGGGTTCGTACGGTACCGCTGGGCGCTTCGGTGGCCCGCGTTGTTCGGAGCTGGGAGGTCCGGGGCTTGGCCCGGTTGGACGGAACGAGGGTCCGCCTTACCCCTGCGGGCTGGCTGGTTCTGGACGAACTCACCCTGGAACTTGAAGCCGTCAGACAAGATATTCCATAACGGAGGATCTTTTTCTACGGGAACCGTTGGTGGCGCCCCGGCCTCGGTGGTTTCACGGGACCGGAGCCACATCCCCCAAGCAGGTTCAGTAAGATGGCTCGGTTGCATCGCAAAGAGGAACATTCACTTTCCAGGCGGGAGAGAATGGTGTTGGAGGCGGTTGTTCGCACGTATGTGGATACGGCGGCCCCCACCGGGAGCCGAACTTTGGTGCGCCGCTGCGACCTGGGGGTCTCTCCGGCCACGATCCGAAACACCATGGCGGACCTGGAGGACGAAGGCTATCTGACCCATCCTCACCCTTCTGCCGGCAGGGTCCCGACGGACCTGGCCTATCGCTTTTTCGTGGACAGGGTGATGCGGCCCGGCTCCCTGACCGATGCTGAGAGGGCCCGAATCAAGCGGGAGCTCCGTGCGTCCGAGCCGACGGTGGAGCAGATTCTCCAGTCTGCGACCCGGGCTCTGGGGATTCTGGTCAACGAGCTTGGCGTGGGATCGGTCCCCCAGCTGGACCACGCCTGTTTGGAGAAGATCGACCTGATTCGGGTGTCGTCCAGCAAGGTGCTCATGGTCCTCACGGTCCGCAGCGGATGGGTGCGGACGGTGTACGTAGACTTCCCCGGAGAAGCACCCGAGAACATCCTGGGCGGCCTTCAGCAGGTGCTGAACGAGCGCTTGGGCGGGCTGACATTCGTCGAGATCCGCCGTTCCTTCGGAACCCGCCTGAGGGACGCCGTTGAGGACCCGGCCGCTCGGGACATCCTCAACATCTTCATTGAGTCGGGCGAGGAGTTCTTCGGCGATGGAGGCGAAGGACAGGAACAGGTCGTGCTTGGGCAGACATCGGCCATCGCGGCCCAGCCCGAGTTCTCGACCCGCGAACGCCTGAAGGACCTCATTGAACTGACGGAGCGGAAGGAGCTGCTGGCGAAGGTGCTGGGAAGCCGGGCCGATGCGGAGGGCCTCTGTGTGACCATCGGGGAGGAGCACGTTCCCGAGCTCGCCGGATTCACCTTGGTCACCTCCGGATACAAGCTGGGGGGGCTCAGGGGAATCGTCGGGGTCATGGGCCCGACCCGAATGCCGTACGAAAAGGTGATCGCCATCGTGGATTACACGTCCTCTCTGGTCACCCGCATGCTGGAGTCCTGACGGGGACCGGAAGGAAGACATGGCCGACTACTACATCCTGTTGGGCATTCCCAAGGACGCCAATCAGGAAGCGATCAAGAAGGCGTACCGAAGGGTCGCCTTGAAGCACCACCCCGACCGGAACGCCGGCTCCAAGGAGGCCGAGGAGCGCTTCAAGGAGGTGACGGAGGCGTACGAAGTGCTCCGGGACCCGGAAAAGCGGGCCCGCTATGACCGTTACGGCAAGGAAGGGGTAAAGGGGCGAGGCGGATTCGCGGGCGGATTCGATTTTTCCGATGCCTTGAACGTCTTCATGCGGGACTTCGGGGGGTTCGGCGGTCTGGAAGACCTTTTCGGGGATCGGCGCCGCAACGGGCCCGCCCGGGGGAAGTCATTGCGGATTACCCTTCCGCTGACGCTCAGGGAGGTTCGCACTGGGGTGACGAAGAAGGTTCGGGTGTCTGTCCTTGACCTTTGCTCCTCCTGCCGGGGGACGGGCGTCAAGGACGGTGCCCCGCCCTCTACGTGTCCTGACTGCGGCGGAGCGGGCGAAGCCCGTCGGGTCGAACGGTCCGTATTCGGCCAGTTCGTGAGCGTAAGCCCTTGCGGCCGCTGCCGCGGGGAGGGGACGGTGATCACGAGTCATTGCCGAGTCTGCCACGGGGAGGGCCGGGTACGGTCGAGCAGGGAAGTTCAGGTTCGGGTTCCGGCAGGCGTGACCCCGGACAACTACATCACGTTGCGGGGCGAGGGCAACGTGGGCCCCAGAGGGGGGGGGCGCGGGGACATTGTTGCCCTCTTGGAGGTGGCAGAAGACCCCCGCTTTACCCGAGACGGCAACGACTTGATCGTGGAGCTGCCGGTCACCTTCAGTCAAGCCGCCCTGGGAGTCCGGCTGACGGTTCCGACGGTGGACGGGAAGACCCAGGTCAATGTCCCCGCAGGGGTGCAGAGCGGCGAAATGATCCGGATCCGGGGAGAGGGGATCCCCGACCTCCAGGGGGGGAGGCACGGGGATCTTCTCATCCGCGTGGTCGTCTGGGTCCCGGACAGACTTACCCCCGAGCAGGAACGGATCATCCGACAGCTGGGGGCTGTGGAGGACTCCGCCCCCGAGAAGATCGATCCGGGCTCCCGGCGGAGCTTCTGGTCCCGGGTGCGGGAGGCATTGGGCTAGGGGGTTCCTCCTTCCGCGCGGTGAGGGCGAACGTTGCCCAAAAGGAGCTTGTAGGGTTGTTCGCCCGTAATGTCTGGGACGGCAGCCCTACCGGGCATTGGCGAATGGATCATCCCGCCCGCTTGAGCGCACCGGATCGGTATCTGTTACACCTTGCCCAGTAAAGCTGGGACCCGGAGCTCTTCCGCCCTCCGGTTCCCACGAGGGGATGAGCGTCGGGCGCTCGGTCTCGGACCTTGATCGTAGAAACAGCCGTCCCAAGCTCGTCCCGAAAGGGCCTTTTTGCCCCGAATTGGGGATGGGGTGGACCAGGGGGACCGATTCCGTTGCCGATCAGAGCGTATATGCGCCGGGCTCGGCAGGCCTGGAGGATCCAGCGGCTTACGCTCACGCGGGAGGTTGGCTCCACCCGCCCAGCAAGAGAGGAAAGGCTCCGCCAAAGGAGATGGCAGATCCTGCACCGGTCCGGTGCGTCCTGGGCGGCCATGAGGACCATCCAGCTGCCCAGGGGCCCGGTCGCCGACGCGCCGTCAGGCACATCCGGTTCCAACTCTAGGAGGAGAAGCCGTCCCTCCGAGTGTTCTGCGAGCGTCCGAAGCCTCTCCCGGCTCGGCACCACCAAGAGTCGGTGCCGACGGAGTTCGGTTCTCAGGCGGTCCACGGACAAGGCGCCCGGACCGATTCGGCGCAGGATGTCCACGATGCGTTCCGTCGTCCGTACCAAAAGTGTCTCCCTTCGCTAGGGTGGCTTTCCGGTGATTTCGACCCGGCGCGGCCCGGGTGGATTGGCGGCCGCCCCGGCCCGGCCCCATGCTGGTCGGGACAAGCAGAGTATCGGGTTTTCCGGGAAAAAGGCATGGTGTTTTGGGACAGATTTTCCGGACAGGGGGAAAAGGGGTGTTCGGCGAGGACGGAAGTGCCGATTTTGACCATATTCTGGAACGTTCTCCTGACCTGCCGCCGAAGGTAGATTCCGCGAAGGACATGTGGGGGACACGAAGGTGACAGATTCGCTTGGCAACCGGCTGCGCTTGGATCTCAACGAAGCCCGCCGAGCCCGGGGACAAGGTGCGCACCCTCGTTTTGTCTACGCTGCTTGCACGAGGTGCGGAACCGGGAAATCGACTTGGGTTGGACCCTGGATGACGGCGGCGGAAAATAGACCATGACCTCAACCTCCCTCCGTCTAGATGGCACAATGGCACAGTTCTCACCGTTGTTGCTCGGGCGATCAAGCAGCGCGGGGACGCGGCGGTTCAGATGAGGGCTTGGGGGAGGTCCGATCTGGTGGAGAAGGAAGAAGCGCAGGCGAACGTTCTGCGGGTCTATCTGCCTCCCGAGCTTACTTCCCAACAGGTACGGGCAATGGTCCGGGAAATCCTGGCCGCAGGCATCTCCGGGATGGGCGATGTCATGTCCCGGCTGGTGCCCCGGATCCGGGGCCGCTTTGACGGCAGAACCGCTTCCCGGATCGTTCGGGAGGAGCTGCCGTAAGTGATATCCTACCGGGCCCTTCGGGTTCTCGAGTTCGAAAGAGTTCTGGAGTACGCCGCTGGCTTCGCGTCTACCGACTCGGGGCGGGACGCGATTCTGGCGCTGACGCCCGGGACGGATGCGCAGGCGATTCGGGATCACCTTTCTGCTGTTGACGAAACGGGCCGCTTTGTCGAAAAGCGAAGGAACTGGACGTTCCCCCTCCTCCCGGATCCCACCGGCGCTCTTGCGCGCCTTGCCGTGGACGGATCGGTTCTCTCCCCGGGAGAGCTGTCCCGCATCGGTGCGCTTTTGGCGGCGGGAACCTGGCTCCTCCGGACCCTCTCTGAAGAGGTCGCTGCCGCCGACCGTTTTCCGTCCCTGGAGGCGCTAGGCCCCCACCTTCTGTCCGAGCCCCTTCTCGAGGCGGCCCTGGTGCGGACCGTGGACCCTGAAGGCCGGGTTCTGGACACGGGGAGCAAGGAGCTGGGCCGCATTCGAGCCCGTCTTGGTGGGGCCCACAATCGAGCCGTGGCGCACCTGGAGTCCCTGCTCTCCCGGGTTGGCGACAGGTACCGGGTGCCGGGCGCATCGGTCACGATCCGAGAGGGGCGGTACGTCATCCCTGTGCGTCGGGAGGGAAAGAGCGCGGTGGGGGGATACGTTCATGACGAATCGGCCTCCGGGGCCACCGTCTACGTGGAACCGCCTTCCGCCATTGAGAGGATGAACCGGGTGCGGGCCTTGGAGCGGGGGGAGGCGAACGAGATCCAACGGATCTTGCGGGCGCTCACGGATCGGTGTCGCCCCCTGGCAGATCGGTTGGGGGAGTCCCTCGCGGCATTGGCGGAAGTGGACAAACGGGCCGCCCTGGCTCGGGTTGCCAAGCGGTGGAACGGGAGGGTTCCGGAAATGACGGGGAGGGCGGTGGATATCCGTCGGGGGCGCCACCCCCTCCTCTTGGTGACGGGGATCGATGCTGTCCCTTTCGACATCTGCCTGGAACCGGGCGAAGGGGTCGTCGTCGTGACCGGGCCCAACACCGGGGGCAAGACGGTGTTCCTGGGTGCCGTCGGACTGATCGCGGTGCTCGCCCAGTCCGGTGTGATTCCCCCCGTGGACGCGGGAACCCGATTGCCCGTCTTCGACTCCTTCTTTGCCGATGTGGGCGACGGCCAGTCCATTGCCGACAACCTCTCCACCTTTTCCGCTCACCTCCAGAACCTGAAGGAAGTTGTGACGGGCGCAGGGAAGCGCTCCCTTGTGCTTGTTGACGAACTGGGCACGGGGACCGATCCACGAGAGGGGGAAGCCCTGGCCCGGGCGCTGATCGAATGGCTCGCGGATGTTGGCTGCACCGCCATCGTCACGTCCCACCTGGGGGGACTCAAGCGCCTCCCGGCGCCGGGCAATCGAATCGTGAACGCATCGCTCCGCTTCGACTCCGAGCGGCTGGCCCCCACCTACCGCTTCACCCAGGGGCGCCCGGGCCGGAGTTATGGTTTGACGATTGCCCGAAGTCTGGGATTTCCCGAAGAGGTCCTGGACCGGGCTGACGCATACAGGGACCAGGCAGAGGCTCGTTTGGACGGCCTTCTGGCGAAGCTGGAAGAAAAGGAGGGGAAGGTTTCGCGCCTGTTGGCCAATCTGGACCGGGAACGGGTGTATACCGCGACCCTGCGTTCGGAGCTGGAGGAGCGGGAGGACAGACTTCGCCGGGCGGAGCAGGCGCACGCCAGGGCAGCCCGGGCGGAAACTCGCCGGATGCTCCTGGATGCCCGCAGGGAAGTGGACGCTGCCATCGTTCGCTTCCAGGCTCGGGCCGAAGCCGGGGAGTCCCTGGTGAAGGCGGCCCGTACGGCTCGACGGACCGTGGAGAATGCGGCTCGAGAGCTGGAAGGTCCGCTTTCGCCCGAGGCACCTGGGCGAATGGGTTCCGCTTCCGGCGCGAGGAAGCGGTTGGTCCCGGGATCGGACGTTCGGATGAAGGGGTCGGATGCTCGAGGGATCTTGGCGTCCCTGGAGGGGGAGCGAGCCCTTGTCGAGATTGGCGGGGTTCGGGTGACGCTTCCCCGGAAGCGTCTCGCGGTCGCAGAGCGGTCAGGTGGTGAAGCCTCCGTCTTGCCCGACCCTCCAACGGGCCCGAAATCCCGGAGCGATGCCTTAGGGGTTGCCGCCCTTGGCCCCTCGTCCCCGGCCGGCTTGTCCCATCTCGACTTGACCCCGGCAACGACCGAGCTGGACCTGCGGGGGCAGCGGGCCGACGAAGCCGAGGCGTCTCTGGTGCGGGCCGTGGACGCCGGGGTGGTCGCCGACCTGCCGGCGCTGCGCGTGATTCATGGTAAGGGGACCGGGGTCCTTCGGGAGCGGGTCGCCCTTGTCCTTGGCCGGGATCCCCGAATCAAGCGTTTTCGGCCCGGCAATCCGGGCGAAGGCGGCTTCGGGGTCACGGTGGCGACGCTTCGCTGAGATGATTCCCGACGAGGTCGTTGAAGAGGTCCGTTCTCGGGCCGACATCGTCGGCGTCATTGGTGCCTTCGTTCCGCTCAAAAAGGCGGGCAAGGACTACAAGGGCCTGAGCCCCTTCAAGCCGGAGCGGACACCTTCGTTCTACGTCGTACCGGCCAAGGGGTTCTTTCACGATTTTTCTTCCGGCGAATCGGGAGACGTCTTCTCCTTCCTCATGAAGCACCAGGGCATGAGCTTCACCGACGCGGTCAAGTTCGTGGGAGCCAGGAGCGGGGTGGAGGTGCGGGAGGTGAGGAAGGGGAGAGGGGGCGACGACCCCTGGCGCACCTACTACGAAGCTTCGTCGTACGCGAGCGCCTTCTTCCAGGAACGTCTCTGGGAGGGGCGAGGAGGCAGTGGCGCCAGGGAGTATCTGGAAAAACGGGGCATCGATCGGAGCTGCGGAGAACAATTCGGCCTGGGATATGCGCCCAAGGAGTGGGAAGCCTTCCGGGAGGCCGCTTCGGTTCACGGCATTGAAGAGGGAATTCTCACGGAGCTCGGTCTTCTCAAGAAGAGCCGGAATCGCGACAAGTCCTACGACGCTTTCCGGGGCAGGATCATCTTTCCCATCGAGTCGGTCTCGGGTCGGGTTCTCGCCTTCGGCGGCAGAATCCTGGGGCAACCCCGGAAAGGGGCCCCCAAGTACATCAACTCTCCGGATCATCCCATCTTCCGAAAGGGCGAGGTGCTGTACGGGCTCGGTCGAGCCAAGAACGATATCCGGCGGGAAGGGTGCGCTCTGTTGGTCGAGGGGTTCATGGATGTGGTTTCCCTGGCCGCCGTGGACATTCGGAACGCCGTTGCCCCCTTGGGTACGGCCCTGACCGAGACGCAGGCAGAGCTGCTGGAACGCTACACGACCCAGGCATGTCTCCTCTTCGACAGTGACCCAGCGGGACTCAGAGCGACTTTTCGGGCCGCCGACCTCCTCCTCAGCCGGGGGGTCCATCCCACCGTGGTTACCCTTCCCGACGGAGAGGATCCGGATTCCGTCGCCCGCTCCGGGGGCGCGGACGCCATTCGGGGCTACATGCGCAGAGCCGTGGATGTCCTGGACCGCAAGATTGGAATTCTGGAGGAACGGGAGTACTTCTCGTCCATAGAAAAGACCAGGAGGGCTCTGGATCGTCTGCTCCCAACCCTCCGTGCGCCCCGGGACACCAAGCTTCGGGATCTATATCTGGCGCGGGTGTCGGAGAGAACCGGGGTCCGCCCTGAAACCTTGGCGGCGGAGCTGAAGCGGCCCGAAGAAACCCGAATCTCGGTAAGGAAGCCTTCCGTCCCCGCGGAGCGGCTCACCCCCCGAATCCACGGGAGGGGTCCCGAAAGAACCTTGTTGCTTCTCCTGGTCCGAAACCGGAAGTGGGTCGACAGGGCGTCTGAGCGCATCAGTCCATCGGACTTGGAGGATGGGATCAATCGTGCCATCTTCGAAATGCTGATCGCCGATCCGGAGCTGACGGTTCCGCCGGAGGGGACGGAGACGGCGGCGGTTCGGCGCTTCGAGCGACTCATGGCCGACCCCGAAGAGACCGCCCCTTCGAGCCAGATTTTCGAGGATACGATTTCGAGGATCCAGGCTGCACGGATCGACCGTCGTCTCGGGGTGATTGACCGGGAGATCGGGAACACCGAAGAGGAAGCGGAGAAAAGCAAGCTTGCCATGGAGAAGGAAAAGTTGATCAAGGAGAAACGGGACCTGGGCGTTGATTGGCGCCATTCTGCCTGGCATCATTCCGCCCGCCAGGCCTTGAGAGGGCAGGGGGAACGCGCGCCGTGACGGACGAGACCTCCGTCTCCATCCGTTTGTTGGAGCTTCAGACCACTGATCAGGGGATTCAGGACGTCCGGAGAAGGGTCGATTCGTTCGGTCCCGTGCTGGAAAAGGCCGAAGGCTCGGTTCTTCGGTTGACCAAGGAGGCCGAAGCCACGTCCCTCAGAACACAGGAGCTGCACGGGGAGGAGAGCCGCCTCCGCCGGGCCGCCGAAGAGAAGCGAGCTCGTGTACACCGGCTGGAAGACCGTCTCAACTTGGTCAGGACTGTCCGGGAAGAAGCGGCGGTGCAGACGGAGTTGGGAATGCTGCGTCGAGCCCTCGACTCGGAAGAGCGAGAGGTGATCAGCCATCTCGACCAAATCCGAAAGCTCGAGGAACGCCTAGCCGACCAGCTGGAGAACCTGGATGAGGCTCGCTCCGTCTTTGAGCGGCGGAAGAAGGAGCTATTGGCAGAGCAGGAGAACGGCCGGGCGGAGTTGGCGTCTCTGGAGCTGCAGCGGGGCCACCTCGCCACTGAGATCAACCCCCGGTATCGCCGGGTGTACGATAACCTCATCCGGAGCGGGCGCAGGGTGGCCGTGGCATCGATGACCGAGGACGGTGCTTGCGGTGCGTGCTTTTCCATAATTCCCCTCCAGATCCAGAACGAGATTCGTACCTCTTGTCCCTTGGTTTTGTGCGAAGCATGCGGCGTCATCATAACCGCTCCCTTGGCCTCCGTTGAGGACGACGCGGTAGCCGAGATTCCCGGGGAAGCCGAAACCCCTTCGGCAGAATCCGAAGGAGAGTGAATCCCGCGCCCGCTTGGGACGGCGGGATTGTCGGAGAGGGTCGCCTTGCCGGAGCAAACTGCTCCTCCACTTGGGCTGGGGGTGTCAGGTTAGCCGGAGGTTGTTGAGGTGAGTCCGGGAGGTCCGGGAGGTCCGCAGCCCGGTCGTCCGCGTGCCTCCGGTGCTTTCTGGAAGCTCAGGTCGCCCCCTCGCCTTGATGCGGTCCGTTCCCTGCAAGGGAGCCTGAAGCTACCTCGTGCGCTCTGTAGGCTTCTGGTCGCGAGGGGGCATCGGACGCCTTCCGCCGCCAAGTCGTTCCTGCGCCCGCTGCCGACCGGCCTCCACGACCCGCCGCTTCTCCTGGACGCGGACGCAGCGGCCACGAGGCTGGTCCGGGCCATCAACGACGGGGAGCTGGTTCTCGTCCACGGCGACTACGATGTGGACGGGATTGCCGGGGCGGCCCTGCTCACCCAGTGGATCCGGGCCCTGGGAGGACGCGCAGAGGCGTTTGTGCCTCACCGCTTCCGAGACGGCTACGACCTTTCGAAGGCGGGCGTCGACCGGGCCTCCCGCCTTGGCGCTGCGGTGCTTGTGACCGTGGACTCCGGGATCAAGGCCCACGCGTGGGTAAGGCGGGCCTCGAATGCGGGGATGGACGTCATCGTGACCGATCATCATACGCCGGATCCCGTCCTTCCCCCCGCTTTTGCCGTGGTGAACCCCAACCGCCCCGGGTGCCCCTACCCGAACAAGGACCTTTGTGGTGCCGGAGTGGCCTTCAAGGTGGGGCAGCTCACCGCAGAGGCCCTCGGTCGGCCCGGGGACGAGATCTGGTCCCATCTGGACTTGGTGGCCCTCGCCACAATTGCGGACCAGGTGGCTCTTTCCGGTGAGAACCGGGTCCTCGCCCGCTACGGGCTACGAGCCGCCGAGCAGACCTCCCGGCCGGGGCTCAGAACCCTCTTGGCGAAGGCGGGGCTCGCCCGCGACGGGGAATCCCTCGATTCGGCGCGGGTGGCCTTCGGGGTCGCGCCGAAGATCAACGCAGCCGGGCGGGTGGGCGAAACCGACACGGCCCTGCGCCTGCTTCTGACCGAGGACCCGACGGAAGCGGAAGCCCTTGTGGATGCTCTGAACCGGGACAACCGGAAGCGGCGCAATCTGGACCGCCAGATCCTGAGCGACGCGATGGTAGAGCTGGCGGCGGACTATGATGCCGCCCGGGATCGAGCCGTCGTGGTTGCGGGAGACGGATGGCACCCCGGGGTCATCGGTATCGTTGCCTCCCGGCTGGTTGAGCGGGTTTTTCGCCCTGTGATCGTGGTGTCGCTCCAGGGGGATGGGGGCCGAGGAAGTGCGCGCTCTATCCCGTCCTTCGACCTGTACGACGCCCTTGTGTCCTGCAGGGAGTACCTGGACCGGTTTGGTGGCCACCCTCAGGCGGCGGGCTTCGACATCCGTCGCCGCCGGTTGCCCGCCTTCCGGAAGGCGTTTCTGGCGGTTGCGCGGGAGCGCCTGGGTAAGGACGAACCGCGGCCGGTCCTGGACGCCGACATGGAGATCGGACTGGACGAAATTCCCGGCGATTTCTGCCGCTACCTCCGTTACTTGGGACCCTTCGGTCGAGGGAACCCGGATCCGGTCTTTGTGGTCCGGAAGGTTCGCCTGGATCGGCCCGCCACCTTGACCGGGAGGGGGCACCTCAAGTTCCAAATGGTCCAGGACTCGGCTCGCCTTCGGGCCATCGGTTTCGGTCTGGGGGAGCGAGTCTCTGCGGAACGCTTGGGGACGGGTCCCGTGGATGTCGCGTTCAGCCTGATCGACGATACCTACAAGGGACACCCGAGGGTCCAGGCGAAAGCCCTGGACATCCGGCCCAGTGACGCCCGAGCCGGATAGTCCCGGAAGGCGATTTCATGCGAATCATCAGCGGAAAGTGGCGGGGTCGGAGGTTGGCTCCGGTCCCGGGCGGAGGGGTTCGCCCGACGGCGGATCGAGTGCGGGAAGCGTGGATGTCGATTCTCTCCTCCCGGATTCCGGAAGCCTCGGTTGTTGACCTCTTTGCGGGTTCCGGGGCCATGGGGCTGGAGGCCCTGAGCCGGGGCGCGGCCCACGTCACGTTCGTGGAAAAGAGCCGGAAGACGATCCGGGTTCTGGAGCGGAACATTGGCTTGCTGGGCGTTGACGGAGCCGCGACAACGGTCGTGAACGGGGATGCCCTGACCCACATTCGGAGACTGGGGTCCCTTCGGTACGACCTTGCCTTCGCCGATCCGCCCTACGACCATGGATTTGTCCACGGACTGCTGTCTTGCTACCGACGGAACGCCTTCGCACGGGAGTTGTGGATCGAACACCGGAAAGGGGAGTTGCCGCCCCGGAATATGGGAGCCCGCCAGAGGAGATATGGGGACACCGTCCTCACCGTTGTAACCGCGGCGTACGTGGATTGACGCCGTTGAAGAATCTTCGTCCCATCGTCGCGGTGTATCCCGGCTCCTTTGATCCCGTGACCGTAGGCCACGAGGATGTGGCCCGCCGCACCCTTCGCTTCTGCGATCGCTTGTTCCTGAGCGTTGCGGAATCGTCCAGCCAAACGAAAAGACACCTCTTTCCGCTCCCGGAGCGCTTGGCGATGATGAAGGAGGTTTTCGCCGGCCACCCCGAAGTGGAGTGCGTCTCCTTCTCCGGGTTGCTCGTGGAGTTCGCAAGGAGCGTGGGAGCCCGTTTCATTATTCGTGGATTGAGGGCGGTTTCCGACTTTGAGTACGAGTTCCAGATGGCCCAGATGAACCGGGAGCTTTCCGGCGGGGTGGAGACCCTGTTTCTCACCCCCGATGTGGCGCACTCGTTTCTCTCCGCTTCTCTGGTTCGGGAGGTCGCTTCCCTGGGCGGTGACGTGAGCCGTTTCGTTTCGCCGCCGGTTCTGAAGCGACTTCGCCACCGATTTTCCAGCAGCGGAGCCGGGTGAGGCCGCATCGGGCATTGGTTTTGCCAACGTTGATGGACGTGGCCCGCGTTGCCGGAGTCTTCCCTGGCGGAGAGGGTTGACCATGGTCAACCGTTCCACTTTTACCGAGCGACTGGAGGCCCGGGCCCGGCGCCTCGGATGCAAAATCGCCTTCCCCGAAGCGGGCGATCCTCGGGTCGTCGAGGCCGCGGTCCTTCTGGCCCGGCGATCCATCGTCAAGCCGGTGCTCGTGGGCGAACCGGAGGAAGCGGCTCCCCTCCTGTCCCTTTTTGAGGCCGAGGGCGAGGTCGGGGTTGTGGATTGCAGGACCGGCCCGCTGAACCACGCCGCCGCCATGCTCGTCGGTGGCTTGTTTGACGGGGTCGTCGCGGGCGCCGTTCATACGACGGGGGAAGTCGTTCGGGTCGGGTTGAGAAGGGTGGGGTTGCGGCCGGGCGCGCGAACCCTCTCGTCGTCTTTCCTCATGGAGGTCCGGGACTTCCGGGGGCGGGGCAGGGAGGTCCTGACCTTCACCGATGCAGGCGTGGTCCCCGACCCGGGGCCCGCCCAGTTGGCGAGCTCGGCCGCAGAAGCGGTGCGCATCCGGCGGCTCGTCGTTGGCGACGAGGCAAAGGTGGCCTTCCTCTCCTACTCGACCCTGGGGAGTGCCCAGGGACGGTCGGTCACCCGGGTCAGGGAAGGCGTTCGGCGATTTCGGAGAATGTGTCCGGAGGTTGCCGGAGAGGGTGAACTACAGGCCGACGCGGCCCTGTTCCCGGACGTGGCCCGGTTCAAGGCACCGGAATCGAAAGTCGCCGGGAAGGCCAACGTTCTTGTTTTCCCCAGCCTGGACGCAGCGAACATCGCCTACAAGCTCGTACAGCGGCTTTCAGGGGCCCGGGCCCTGGGTCCCATCCTTCATGGATTGAACTGGCCCCTCAACGACCTTTCCAGGGGCGCGTCCGTGGCAGACATCGTCCATATGGCGGCGATTACCGCGCTGATGGCTGGCGACAGATGCGCCGCCAGCGGCGACGGAGGCGGGGAAGCGTGATCGACGCCCCGGAACCGGCTTCGACCTCGGGGGGGGGGCTTTCGGATCCGGATCCTCGCTTGCTCATGAAACGTCATGATTTCGGAGGCCCGAAGGCGGAGCACAGGCCCTCCGACAACCGCGCCGCCGGGATCCTTCGGGCAACCTGAGGGTCCGGGACGGTGACGCGGAAGCGGGCGAAGCGCTCCCTGGGCCAGAATTTTCTGGTCGACCCCAATCTGCAAAGGAAAATCGTTGCGGCGGTCGAAGCGAGTGCGGGGGAGCCGGTGCTGGAGATCGGGCCAGGAAGGGGCGCCCTGACGGAACCCTTGGTTCGCAGGGGCGTAGCGCTGACCGCGGTCGAGCTGGATGATGACCTGGCAGCGGCGCTGTCGTCCCGATACGCCGGGGACGCCCGGGTAAAGATCGTCCGGGGGGACATCCTGTCCCAGGACCTCTCCTCCCTAACCAGGGACTGGGGGCGCACAAGGGTGGTGGGAAACATCCCCTACAACATCACCACTCCCATCGTCTTCCGGTTGCTGGAGCCGCCCAGCCCGGCAGACATCGTGCTTACGGTGCAGGCCGAGGTCGCCGCACGGATCTTGGCGAGCCCGGGCAGCCGTACCTACGGCGCCCTCTCCGTCGGGGTGGGCCTCCACGCCGGTGCGTCCCGCCTCTTCAAGGTTCCCCGATCAGCCTTCCGACCCGTTCCTGGCGTGGACTCGGTGGTGATGCGGTTTACACCCTATTCCCCGCCTAGGGTCGCGGCGGAGTCGGTCGCCCGGATTCGCATACTCACCCGGGCCGCGTTCTCGTGGCGCCGGAAGCAGCTGGGGACGATTCTCAGAAAACACCCCCACTTGAGGCACTCGCGCGACGCCGTGACGGTGGCGCTTGCCGCGCTATCGCTGTCCCCTTCCCTGCGGCCCGAGTGCCTGTCGCCCGGGGATTTCGCGGCCTTGAGCAACGCACTTCCCTCCCCGGAACGGACACCGGATTGACGGACCTCATTCTCGCCTCTCGCTTTCCTGGGAAGAGGCGATGTCCAAGAAGAGGAGAACGTCGTCAGCGGGAGCCTCGCGGTTTTTCCACGGTGGAGCTGGAGCGGGGACGAAGCCGGAGGCCCCCTAGGGCCTGCCCAAATGGCTCGGGTCAAAGAGCTCCCGTTGGTACCGATTCCGTCGGGAGGGACGAAACTTCTGCAGCGCGTGAAGGTCTCCGATCCCCACGCCTCCGGCACGATCCAGCATCCGAAGGAAGATCCGGGCCGTCGCCAGGGCATCGCCGTAGGCCCGGTGCCGATGGTGAATCGGAATACGGAAGAAGTCCGAGAGGGCGTCCAGGTTGCGCCGCTTCAATCCGGGCAGGAGGCGCCGAGCCAGCTGAACCGTGCACAAGCGCTCCACCCGGGGAACATCGCCCAGGGCGTCGGCCAGCTGGGCCCGTACCCACCCCCAGTCGAAGCGGGCGTTGTGAGCGACGAAGACCCGGCCGGCGATATGCTGGAACACCTGTTCGGCGATCTCGTCGAATGCGGGGGCCCGGGCCACCATGCTGTTGGTAATGCCGGTCAGGCGAGTGGTGTTCTCGGGGATCCGGCGCCCTGGGTTCACCAGGGTTTCGAACGCGTCGGCGACCGCCCCGTCCCGGACTTCCACGATGGCGATTTCGGTAATCCTGTGGCCCCGTTCATACGGGCCTCCGGTGGTTTCCACGTCGGTCACGGCGTAGGATAGGGCGGAGAGGGCCGGACCGGGCTGGGGGCCTCGTTGGGCCCGAATGCGCCACACGCCTTCACCGTCGGCGTGGAAGCGGTTGTCGTTGCCCAAGAGCGCGAAGACAGCGGCGGCTGCCGCGCCGGGGTGGCCGTCAAGTCCCATCACCCGCTTGGCCAGCTCATTCGTGTGAAGCGGACCTTGCTCCAAGGTGGCCCAAGCCCGTCGCAGGAGGGAAGGACGCGCGTCGGTCACGGTGGCTCTGTCCGGCCGGAACGCTTCTTCATGGCTTCCGCTCCCGGGTGACAAGGGCGTGGGAAAGTCCCTCCAGCTCCAGCAGCATGCTCACGCTTCTCACGCTTACGTCTTCGGGCACTCGGAGTTGGGTCGGCGCATAGTTGAGGATTGCCTTGATTCCGGCGGCGACTACGCGGTCCACGGTTTCCTGGGCCACAGGCGCCGGAACGGCCAGGATCACCAGGTCGATCCTGTCCTCATCCAGGGCCTGCTCCAGCTCGTGGCTGCTCCGTATCGTCACATCCCCGAGGCGGGAGCCCACCTTGCGGGGGTCGTTGTCGATCACCGTGGAAATGTTGAAGCCGCGCTTCCGGAACGGCTCATACTCGAATAGGGCCGTGCCGATCCGTCCGGCTCCCAAGAGGGCGACTCGCCAAACCGAATCAAGGCCCAGTACGCCCCGGAGGACCCGGGTCAGCTCGACGACGGAGTAGCCCTGGCCCCTCTTTCCAAAGGAACCCAGGTGAGAGAGGTCCTTGCGCACCTGGGCCGCCGTCGTCCCGCTGCGCTCGGCCACATCGGTGCTGGCGGCCATATTGATCCCGGAACGCCCGAACTCCTCCAGAAACCGAAGATAGAGGGAGAAGCGGCGAACCGTACCTTCGGGTATTCTTGTGAACGTGGTCACAAGAGGGAAGCTAACACTGCGGCGACGGGGTTGCGGTCGCACGAATCCGCCCGGGCCCGCGCCCAAGGTACGTTTTTCGGGTCACCCCGTGCCCTGTGTGGAGCGCTCCGGCTTCCTCCTTAAGCGTGTCCACACCGCTCTTTTTCTGTGTTCGCTTTGGCGATGCCCGGGAGAAATGACCCGTGGACCCGGTGCCCCGTCCTTGCTACAACGTCCGGATCAGTACCGGTAGTGTTCCGGTTTGTAGGGTCCTTCCGCGGGCACGTGAATATACGCCGCCTGGTCCGGGGTCAACTCGGTCAGGCGAACACCGATCTGATCCAGATGGAGGCGGGCTACCTTTTCGTCCAGAACCTTGGGCAGCATGTGGACGCCCAGGTCGTAGGCGTTGCTCCTCCGGTGCAGCTCGATCTGGGCCATCACCTGATTGGTGAAGCTTGCGGACATGACGAAGCTGGGATGTCCTGTGGCGCACCCCAGATTCATGAGGCGTCCCTCCGCCAGCACCAGGATGCTGTGCCCGTCCGGGAGGGTCCATTCGTCGAACTGGGGTTTGATCGTCTTCTTGACCGCTGCCGACGACTCCAGTCCGGCCATATCGATCTCGTTGTCGAAGTGGCCGATGTTGGCGACGATGGCCTTGTCCTTCATGCGCCGCATGTGGTCCAGCGTGATGACATCCCGGTTGCCCGTGGCGGTGATGAAGATGTCGGCGGTCTCCACCACGTCTTCCAGCCGTGCGACCCGAAAGCCCTCCATCGCCGCCTGGAGAGCGCAGATGGGGTCGATTTCAGTGATCACGACCCTGGCCCCTTGTCCTCGGAGGGCTTGAGCACATCCCTTGCCAACCTCCCCATACCCCATGACCACGGCGACCTTGCCCGAAAGCATGACGTCGGCCGCCCGGTTGAGGCCGTCGATCACCGAATGGCGGCACCCGTAGATATTGTCGAACTTGGATTTGGTGACCGAGTCGTTCACGTTGATCGCGGGGAAGAGAAGGGTTCCCCGTTCCGCCATTTCGTACAAGCGGCGCACACCCGTCGTCGTCTCCTCGGAAACCCCTCGGATCCCCTTTGCCATCCGTTGCCAACGGGTGTTGTCGATCCGCTGGTGCATGCGCAACAGCTCCAGGATGACGCCCCACTCTTCCGGGTCGACGGACGGATCGAAGGCGGGGACTCCGCCCTCGCTCTCGAACGCCGCGCCCTTGTGGACGAGGAGGGTGGCGTCCCCACCGTCGTCCAGAATCAGGGTGGGCCCGTCCCCCCCGGGCCAGGTGAGGGCCTGTTCGGTGCACCACCAGTACTCTTCCAGGGTCTCGCCCTTCCAGGCGAAGACGGCGGCTCCCCGAGGTCGCTCGGGGGTTCCGTCGGGACCCACGACAACCGCCGCCGCGGCGTGATCCTGGGTGGAAAAAATGTTGCACGAAGCCCACCGGACCGACGCGCCCAGCTCGGCCAAGGTTTCGATCAGAACGGCCGTCTGAATGGTCATGTGGAGGGATCCCGCGATCCGGGCTCCGGCCAGGGGCCGACGGTCGACGTACTCCTTCCGAATGGCCATCAACCCCGGCATCTCGTGTTCGGCAAGACGGATCTCGTTCCGACCCCATTCGGCCAGCGATAGGTCGGTCACCCGGTAGGGCGGACGCTCAATGACGGGCGGGGTGGGGGGAAGGACGACGGCGGGTTCCATGGCGGCTACCGGGTATCGGGGGCTGGTCTGAGGTTGGCCTTCCGGAGGAGAGAGGGTATCCAATCTAAGGGTCTCCGAGGTGGTGAGAAGGCGGCTACCGGGTTTTCGGGGGTGGGATGATGGTTCGCCTCCGGATGCGCTTGCCGGGACGAGGCGAAGACCAAGTCACCCAGCGGCGAGTTGTCGCCATTGCCCGAGGTCGCCACGACGTGGAAGACCACCTTCTCCGCCGCAGGCGCAGTCCATTCGACGGTCCACGAAGACCCGTATGAGGTGGCGACAGCTGTCCCTGCTGGCGTGTGCTGGGCGTACGGTTGGCCGGTCTCGCTGCGAATGACCCCCGTGCGGTCGTCCACGGACCTCAAGGTGCCCGCAGGCTGGCCGACCTCCTCGCCGGATTGGAAGCGGGCCGAGAGCTGGAAACCTGCAAGAACCGTCTCGTCGGCGTCCATGACCACCGTCAATACATGCGATTCTCCCGGGGCGTACCTGTCGCCGACGCCTTCGATTCGAACCCTGCCTCCGAAGGCATTGACGTCGTTACCGATGTGGCACTCGGTGCACGTCGGCTCCCCGAAGCCGCCCGTGCGACCGGCCGGCGGTGCCTCCGGGTTGGCCGGGTGAAGGCCTCCCGACCGAGAGCCGGAAGCGGCCACCACCGCCCCCGCCACAGCGAGGACCCCGGTCAGCCGCAACAGGGCATCCCGCATCAGTCGGAAATTTTGGGTCTCCGGGGCGGAAGGCGGATGACCCCGACGGTTCCGGTATCGGCGCCGAACCATACCTCGTTGTTTTGGGCGTCGAAGTACATGTGGCGAACCGTGCCGCCGCCGGACTCGGGCGTTGTCTGGCTGAAGATTCGCTCGGTCATGGGATCGAAGCCCACGAGGTTGTTCGGCCTGGGACCGGTCTCGAATACCCAGAGCCGGTCGGAGTCGTCCGCGAGCATGCCGTACGGGCGGGAGCCTTCTCCGGCGGGCAGGAAATATTCTGTAACGTCACCGGTGGTGGGGTCGAGGCGTCCCAGGGTTCCGCGGGTCCAGTCGCCGTACCAGAGAATGTCGTCGGAGGTGATCGCGATACGACGGGGCAGGGCATTCTCCGGCAGTTCGAAGGACTCCAATTCGAAGGTTTCGGGATCGACCGTGCCGATATGATTGGTATTGAAGAGGGCGATCCACGGACGGTCGTTCGAGTCGACGACGATGCCGTACGGACGGCTGGAGTTTCCTCGTCGGCCTGCGCGGCCCTTCACGGACTCCACGAGGCGCACTTCTCCGGTTTTCGTAAAGAGTTTGCCGACGAAGTTACCGCCCTGGACGGTGAACCAGATGTCGCCCTGCGAATCCCAGATGAGCGTGTGGGGGTCTCTCGCCCGCTCGTCCGGCATCATGAATTTCTCTATCTCACCCGTCACCGGGTTCAGTTTCCCGATGTGGCGGTTGTTCTCACCGGCGTTGCCCGCATACCAGACCATCCCTTCGGGATCTATGATGAGGTTGTGCGGAGACGAGCCGTTCGTCTCATAACGCCTGAAGTCGCCCGTCACCGGGTCGAGCACGCCGATGTAGGGCTCCGAACCCTGGCCGCAGAACCAGATCTTGCCGTCCGGTGCGACGGCCGGGTCCCGGGGACGCGCGCCTTCCCATGGCACGTCGAATTCGACGATTTCCGGGTCATCAAGGGGCCCCTGGGCTGCAGTCGGCCCGGGAATCAGAAGGGCCGCAGCGGCAGCGCCCAAGAGAGCGGTCTTTCCCATGGATGTCCTCCTCCAGTCAAGAGCTTGAACCATTATTCTTCCGGGAGTCGCAGGGCCACCAGGGCGCCGGCCATTCCCTGCCCGCTCACCGCCATCACGATGTACTGAACGCCTTCGTGCATGTAGGTCATGGGCACGGTCAGGGTGGAACCAGGGAGTTCCACGGCCCCCAGTTCCTTGCCGGTGACCTTGTCCACCGCGCGGAAAACCGGCGCAGCGCCCCGGCCCTCCCCGTACATGAGTAGGGTCCGGGTGACCAGCTTCGTCGCATGGGACCGGGCGCCGGTGTTGCCGACGTCCAGGCCTTCCAGGAGGGGGTGATTCTTGACCGATTCGGGCGTCGAGCCATTGGGAATCTGCCAGAGGTGGTCGCCGGTGTTCAGGTCGATGGCCGTGATGCTGCCGTAAGGGGGCTTGAAGAGGGGCAGTCCTTGGGGACCGCGTACGCCGCCAGGCCCGACAGAGACCCAGTCCACATTGGAATCCGGGTCCACATCCACGCCGGGGACCAGTCTGGGGGCGCTGCAGCCCCGGGTCGAAGCGACATACAGGATGGCCGTTTCCGGGTCCACGACCGCGCCTCCAGGAATGTTCGCGCCTCCGTTGGCCCCTGGGCAGTGAATGGCCGCCTGGGTTCCGTCGGGTCCGTTCTCCCGGGAGGGGGGATTGAAGAGGGGGCCCATGCGGAAGTCCTTTACGATGTCCAGCGCCATCGCTCGCAGCTGGGGAGTGAAGTCGATCAGATCGTCTTCCGTGATTCCCTGCATTTCGTAAGGCGCGGGGCGAGTCACAAAGGGCTGAGTCGGCGACAGCTTTTCGCCGGGTACGTCGGACCGAGGAACGGGCCGCTCTTCAATGGGCCACACGGGCTCTCCCGTTTCCCGGTTGAGGACATAGGCCCACCCCTGCTTCGTGGTCTGCACCAGGGCCGGGATCTCCCGCCCATCCACGGTAATGTCCACCAGGTTCGGGGCCGTCGGATTGTCGTAGTTCCAAACGTCGTGGTGGACGGTTTGAAAATGCCACCTGCGTTCGCCGGTCTCCACGTCTATGGCGAGGATGCTCGTGGCGAAGAGATTGTCGCCCGGATGAAAGCCCCCATAGTAGTCTATGGTGGGCGGGTCGGTCACGACGTAGACCAAGCCCAGCGCCGGGTCGGCGGACAGGGGGGCCCACGCAGAAACGTTGCCCGTCCACGACCAGGCGTCGTTCTCCCAGGTCTCGTTACCGAACTCGCCTTCCTGGGGGATCACGTTGAAGGTCCAGCGGTGGGCTCCGGTCCGGGCGTCGTAGGCGAGGATGTTCCCCGGCACATTCTCGCGCCTCGTCTGGTAGTACCCCTGTTCGTGGGAGTTTCCCACCACCACCACGCCGTTGACCACGATGGGAGGGGACGAGTTCGTGATGTAGCCGACCTCGGGGGGGAGGCCGTCCTCCCGGTCGTGCTTCCAGGGACCCAAGTCCGCCAACATGTCAACGGTTCCCCGGTCGCCGAAGGACGGGACGGGGTGACCGGTCTGGGGGTCCAGGGCGTGGAGAAAGAACGCAGGAGTGACCAAATAGATGAAGCCCCGCCCGTCCGCCTCTCCGTAGGCGACACCCTTGCCATAGTTCTTCCGCATGGAGTCTTCCCAGCGCTTTGTCGGGGGCTCCCGGTATGTCCAGAGGGTCTCTCCGGTGGCGGGTTCGATGGCCACGGCGGTTCTGCGGGACCCGGCCACCGAGTAAAGCGTGCCGTCCACGTAGATGGGCGTTGCCCGGAGAAGGGGGTCGGCTTCGGGGCCGAAATTGTCGCCCCGCCAAATCCATGCAACTTCAAGTTCACCGAAGTTGGAGGCGTTGATCTGATCGAGGGCCGAATAGCGGGTGCTCCCGGCGTCGCTCCCCCAATAGCGCCATTCTCCTTCCTGGGCGACCAGAGGACCAGCGGCCAAGGCGAAAAGGGAAACCGCGAGGAGGGAACCGATCTGGAAACGGAGGGGCCCGCCGGGAAGGGACCGGTAGTCTCCGGCCAACGAAAATGCGAACGGAACCCGCCGCCATAGGTTCCGGCCCGGACGAGGCAGACCCGCACGACGCATCCTGTATCGCACGGCCCCGGCCGCCTGGAAGGCAGCCGAAACAGCCTTTCGATTCGAACGACGGCAATTTAGGCCACTGGACATCACGATCGCTTTTCTCCTGCTCGGTGTTCGACTCCCGGGACGGCCCCGCCGGAGTTCCATCCGGTAGAATACGGCCGGGGGCCGAAGCGGGCCAGTAGAGGGGCCAGCCCGACGGCGAAAACCCAAGAGGTTCTACCGGCGCGGCTAGCCTTCGGCCTGCTCGGGGCCAGACGAGCCAGCACCGTCAGCGCACCTTCCTTCCGGTTCTGTGCCAGCGAATGCGGCGCAAGACGGGGAACGGTTCCGCCCTCGCCCGAGCATCGAAGGAAAAGTAGATGAAGGCCACTCGCCCCTCCAGGCGCTTCTCGTCCACCAGTCCCCAGTAGCGCGAATCGCGACTTTGGTCCCGGTTGTCGCCCAGCACGAAGTAGAAACCACCCGGTACCTCGAGCGGCCCCCAGTTGTGTCGGCTGGGATCGTATGTCTCCGGTTCGATTTCCGGCGCCAAGTAGGCAGTCTGCCACCGGAAGTCGTCGCTCCGCTCGTCCATGCCCCGCCGAGCGTTGACATAGGGTTCGTCGCGCTCTACCCCGTTGACCCAAAGCCCGCCGTCCCGCATGACGAGGACATCGCCGGGAACGCCAACGATGCGCTTCGTGACGCTAATGCCGACGTTTCCCGGTGGCCGGAACACCCAGACTTCCCCCCTTCGGGGGTTGGAATAGCCGGGGAGTCGAAGTTTCGTTCCAGGCACCCGGGCACCGACTGCGGCTCGATCGGCCAATACCACATCGCCCGGGAGCAGCGTACTCTCCATTGATCCCGACACGACCACAAAGGACCCGCAAGCAAACACGCGAGCGCCAAGGAAAAATAGAGCGATCCCGGCGAACACGGCTGCCGGGCGTGCCACCCCGCGATTGCTTCCTTTGCCGTCCTTCAGGGCTGCTCCGTTGCCTTGAGCCGGGCCCGTGCGTGTTGCACGACGAGACGATATGGATACTCCGCGTCCCCCCCGACCCTTCGGCGTACTTCGTCCGGGCCCGACGCAAACGCGCGAACCGTTTCTCGCAGACCGGCATCACCGAGCTCCAGGGCGAGGTCGATGGCCTTCAACATGACGAAGGTGTGCTCCTCCGGTTCAAGGTGTTCGGGCGGGGGACCATCAAGATACAGCAACGTTGCCGCTCGGAGTCGAGCGCGCTCGGCGTCTTCCAGCACGATCCGCGATTCGGGTTCGTCCCATTGCTCAACCATTCTCACCAGGGCCTCCAGGGCCAACTGCCGTTTGCTGTAGCGATCCGCCGACTCCACCCGGTCCAGCAATGCGTGCATTGCCGGTCGGCCCAGGCCGACCAACTGATCGCGGCTTTCGGGTGTGGGGAACGTCACAAGAACCGGGATGCTTCCGGCCTCTCCGCAAGGCAGCGTGATGCACTTGCCCGGAGCGGTTGCTCTGCAGCTGGTCTCCGAATCTCCTGCGTTCACGCAGAAAGTGTCGTTGCACCGGTCGTTTTCGCACGCACCGGAAGCAAATCTGGCTCCGGCAGTTTTTGGCGCTAGGGACCACCCCAGCAGGCTTCCGGCAACCAAGCCCGTTGTCAAGAACGAGACGAAGACTGAAACCGTGATCGCAAGGTTCGGGTCTGTTTTCCGGTGTTCCATTCTTCTTGACCTACCTTATTCCGGAGGTTGGGGTTACTTGGAGAGGCGCTCCTTTGGACGTCCACTCGGTGATTTCTGCGAGCCCGACGGCCCGGGCCAGGACCTGTTCGTTCTTGATTGAAATGTGACCGTTCTCGTAAAACAAAGTTCGCGACACGACCATAATCTGAGGAGTCGCTCCAAACCCGCCGGGCAGATCGCCGTAGAAGTACTTCTGAATCCCGGTGTTGGCCCAGCTCCGGCCTGCCATGACCTCGTCGAACGGTCCGAACTCTTCCAGGTGGGCGATTCCGTCAGCAACGACGATGTCCCGGGCGATTCCCAGAGCGGCGAATATCCGGCCTTCGGTTCTGGCACGATCCAGCAGATCCTGCTTGAGGCCCCGCACAAGACCGGGAAGTTGGGGTGCGTTGGACCAAGTACATCCTGACGAGCCAATGTATACCAGAACGATCTCGTCTCCCGGCCTCTGCCTCGCCTGCGGCACATAGCGCCCCGCCTCGATTACCGGAACGCTCCACCGCACTTGGACGTCCGGGATCGGCATGAGGCCCAAGACGTTCAGGCCGAACCCCAGCCCAAGCCCGATCATCAAGGGAATGGTGACGAACCGTTTACCGGACCCCCACCTTGACTTGGGCTTGGACGTGCTCCGGACAAGGGTTTCCTCCTGTTCCCGCAGCTCCCGCTCCATGGTCATGGCGATCCTCCCCGCAAAGCGGGCTGGGCGGTCTTGCGGACTTCCAGGCGGGGGTACGGCTCGTGGAAAACGGCGACGTAACCTTCCGGTTGAATCATCGTGATCGCGGGTAGGGAATCCCCCAGAAAGGCGCCGATGCCGGTTGCGGCGTCCAACAGGAACGACCGGTGCACGACGTCCTTCTTCTTCGGCAGGAACCGGGTGTACTGAAGAAAGACGTGTCCGGATGGTAGGGCCTGGACAAAGGTCAGAAGATCGTGCTGGATGTGCCTTTTGCGGGTTACTTTGCTTCCACCGTTTGGTTTTTCTGTTTCGATGACCCGCATGGGAATATGGTCGGTTACCTTGGCGGTCCAGATGACGGAGCCGTCAAGGGCGTGCGCCCGGATGATCGGGAGGACCTGATAGCCGTATATGACCGGGTCCGGGTCGTTTCCACTTGGACAGCCCACGAACCCTTCCGACATTCTCCACCGAACAATCCACTGGTTGTGCTGGTACCCGGCTCCAAAGCTGGCCTTGCTCCGGTTCGACAGCGAGATTCGATGCACTGCCCAGTTGCGGTCGTTCTGGTCGGCGGCCCCGGTATAATACAGCTGATTGTGGTTCGTGGCGCATACGTCCAGTGCCTCAACCGCCAGGTTGATGGTTTCGGCGAGTTTCCATCCCTGGCCGTCGGGAACAAAGACCTTCAGCCGCTTGGAAGCGATGGGCACGGCGATGCGGCCGTCGTCCAGTACTTCGATGCGAGAGCTCCCCATCAGTTCCATGGGGCCATGGCCGCGGCCGCCAAATCCGCCCAGGTGGCGGCCACCGGAGTCGAAAACGCGCACCTCCTGGGCAATGTAGTCAAACACGAAGACGTTCCCATGGATGTCGATCTTGGCATCGGTGAGGCCGCCGAACATATCGGGGCCTTCCTGATTCTTGCTTCCGATCCGAAGCACCGTTCTTGCGCCGACAATAGCGCGGCGGGCCTCTGTCCACGCCAGAAGCGCGGCGGGCGAAAGGCCCTTGGGCAACGAATCCCCGGAGACGATGGAAGCGTCGCGTGGCGGTGCGTTCTCGGCGTTGGGGTGAAGGATTTCTCTGGGCCCAAGTCGAAGAGACTCGGGTTCGCAGGCCCCGAAAGCGACCAGTACGGCAACGACGGCACCGAAGCCGATCTTCTTTGGCCCGGAGTCTACTCCCCGCGCCCGATCTCGTCGTGGTTTGCCCACTCTAGGCTTGGCAAGCATCGTCTTCGCAGTTTCCGTGTTCATCGGTCGCGTCACAACTCGTCTTCCTGTCACCGTTGGGCAGGCAGTACTAAAAGGATCGTACTCGCGATCCATCCGTTGGTTCCCTGTCGTCCTGCATTCGCACCCGGACTTCCAGGTGGGGGTAGGGCTGGTGAGGCCGCCGAACATCACTGTCGCCGGCATCATCTGTAAACAGGCGGGGCTGGCGGCTTGCCAACGGGACGGCAACCACCGCAGGCAACCTCAGGGACCTAGGGGTACCCGAGACCCCCTGACTGTACCGAATCCATGGTGGAGCAGCCACGGAGACCGGGTACTTCCGGCGGTCCAAGCGGTCGCCCCGAAGTCCCCCCTGCGTTACAATGATGGGCGGCGGACCGGGACGAATCCCGCAACTCGATAAGCGGAGTTATGTCATGACGAATGTTCGGAGCTTGGCGGCAGCCGTCTTTCTGCTGGCGGGGGTGGCGCCGCCGGTCCAGGCGCAGGAGGTACGCCTAGCCAATCCCGAACGGCGGGCGGAGATGCAGGTCCGGCAGGCGGAGGCCCTGTTGGCCGACATGAGAATGGAGCGTCCCATCGAGGTCCTCAATTCGGTGTGGATCGAGGAGCTCACCTGGATGGAGGTTCGGGATGCGCTTCGGGAAGGGAAGACCACGGCGATTCTTTCTACGGGCGGCATCGAGCAGAACGGTCCCTACCTGGCGACGGGGAAGCACAACTACGTTCTGGAAGGAGCGTGCGAGGGAATCGCGAGGAAGCTTGGGAACGCCTTGTGTGCTCCCATTGTGAAGCTGGTGCCCGAAGGGGACATCGACAATCCGACAGGCCATATGCGCTACCCCGGCACCATCAGCCTGCGGGAGGAAACGTACCGGGCCGTGCTGGACGATGTGGCGAGCAGCCTCCGGGCCCACGGCTTCACCGACGTTGTTTTCATCGGAGACAGCGGGGGGAACCAAGCCGGTATGGCGGCGGTGGCGGACGTCCTCAACGAACGCTGGTCCGGCAGCGCAAGGGCCCACTACATCCCCGAGTTCTACCGGTATCGGGAAGTACACGACTGGATGGAGCGGGAGCTGGGGATCCGCGAAACAAAAAACGACGGTTTCCACGACGACTTCGTCATCACCACCATCATGATGGTCGAGAATCCGGAATCGGTCCGTTACAGCCAACGGGTCGCCGCTGGAAAAGCATCCATCAACGGCCTGAGCATTGCAGACAAAGAAGCGGCCATCGAGACGGGCAGGAAGCTTCTCGCTTTCCGCGTGGACCAGACGGTGGAAGCGATTCAGGCGGCCATCGCGAAGGCGAAATGAAGGGACAGCGCCGGCGGGACAGACGCCGGAACTCGAAGACCATGTCGAACCAGGCCGGGACGGTGCCGATATGGTTCCCCCGGCCGATAATCGGGAGAAGATGCAAAATGCAGCGACTCGTTCCATTGGGTCTGGTGTTTGCCGCCGCTTTGGCGGCTTCGCCGGGTAGCACGGAAGCCCAAGAGCCGAGCGCCGGGCTGATCAGCGAAGGGGCCATTGCCCCTGAGATCGAGCTGACGGGCGCCACCCGCCACGGTGTCCTCAGGGACAAGGTCAAGTTGAGCGACTATCGCGGCAAGACCGTAGTCCTGGCCTTCTTCTTTCGGGTCAGGACGCGGGGCTGAACGGTCCAAATGAGAGCGTACCGTGATCAGTACGCAGAGCTGTTCAACGAGGGCCGGAACGTGGTGGTGCTGGGGATCTCCAACGACTCACCCGAAGCGTTGGCCTCCTGGCTGAAGGACGAAGATTTCCCCTTCCTCTTTGCCAGTGACGCCGAGAACGGTGGCGCTTCCTACACCGCGTTCGGAGGGACTCTGAGGGACAACGACATGGTGGACAGCAGGGCGGTGATCGTCGTGGCGCCGGATGGGCGGGTGGCGAAGGTGATGCCCCGCTTCAACCAGGTGGATCCCGCGGCCTACGAGGAGCTGGGTGCCGTCATTGACGAGGTGACCCCGGAGCCGGGTGCGTAGTGAAGGAGGGCTCCAGGACGGTCGGACGGGTGAATCAGTGGTGAGGCCACGGCGGCGGTCACCCGTCCGAGGTTGCAATCGGCCCGCCTCCTTGACGAAGCCTTTCTTCACCAGGTGGCTCCCCGGTAGTGGATCTTCCGGAGCCGTCCCCATCGGTCCCCAACAGCGCTTCTACGGCCCGAACCAGGTCCTGGTCCGCTCCCACGCCCGTTGACACCACCCGACCCTCCCGGTCCACAAGGACGACGATGGAAGTGGTGCTCGCTTGGTAGGCCCGGACCGCCGCTCCGGACGCGTCGTAGACGTACGGGTACGCGGGAGCGTGCTCGTCCACATGGCGACGAACCCGGCGACGGGACTGACCCACAGCCACGGCCACGGCGACCACGGTGATTTTCCCTGCAAACCGACGGCGAATCTGGTCAAGCTGGGGTTGAAGCGCTTCGCACTGTTCGCACCAGGAAGCCCAGAACTCCAGGAGCGCTGGTCCTCCGCCCAGGACATCCAGGAGCGACACCGGGTTCCCCTCCAGGTCTTCCACTTGGACATCCGGCGCGGGGGTTCCTGCGGGCAGGCCGATCCCACCCGTTTCGGACTGACCGGCCACAGAGTCTGGAGCCCCCAGCGTCAGGGTTGCCACCAATAGCAATAGGGCGAAGGGTGCCCTGGCGGCACAGAAGGCTCCGACGAACCGGACGAAGGACACGGGAATCGTGGCCAGGGCGGATATGGACCAAGGCCGTCGGCGATTTTTCAATAGGATCAAGGATGGGCTCATAAGTTGAAGCCAGCCTTCACGAAGTAGTATTCGGCGACGCCCAGCATGATCACCGCCGCCACCCGCTTCACCATCAGCATCCACCTGCCGGATCTGGGTAGCAGCGTCAGGGTCCCCGAGAAGAGGCCGACCACGGCCAGCAATGCGGTCATCCCCAGGGAGAACACAAAAAGATACGCGAAGCCCATAAGTCCCGCCCGGGTCGTTGCGACCCACGTCAAGACCGCGGCAAAGGCGGGGGCACCACAGGGGGCGGCCACGACCCCCGAGGTGGCCCCGAGAAGAAACACGGCGCCGTAGGATCCTCCCCCCTTTTGCCCGGCCCACACCAGCAGGCGGCGCGGCACGGGGACCGGAATCACGTCCAGCATGGCCAGGGCGAAGACAAGGAGAAGATTCCCGGTGGCGAAGAGCGCCCAGGGGCTGGCACTCACCGTGCCGAACAGGGTGCCGGTGAGACCCGCCAGGACGCCCAGGGAGGCGTAGAGCAGGGCCATGCCTGCCACGTAGGTCGCGGTGAGACCGGCGGTTCTCCAGGGCCGCCCCTCCCTTGCGGTACCCGAGATCGCCGCCGCCGTGATGGGGATCATCGGGTACACACAGGGAGTGAGACTGGTCAGCACGCCGGCGCCGAACAATATGCCCAGGGCAAGAAGGGGGCTGGAAGCCAAGGCATCCGACAGCCCTTGGACCGATTCCAGTTGAAGGAACGGGCTCACGGCCCGGGATCCCGCGCTCAGTCTCTCCCTGGGTTCGAGGTCCGCCGAAGAATCAGCGTCCGCCTCGCTTCTTCGCTTTCCGGCCAGTACTCCCGCGAGAAGCCGAGCCACGGCTTTTGCTGCCGGTGCTGCCCACGGTGGCACGGCTGCCTCCGCTTTGGGTGCCCACCGCAGAACGCCCCGATCCCTTGGGAGCTCTAGGATAGGATCGGGCGGTCCCCGACGAGGGGTCGGTTGATGCCTGACCGCCCCGCCGCGTGTATCCCCGCCCCGCGACCACCCGGCCACCGCTGTCGGATGGGCCCACCCGGGTCACGCCAACAGTGACGGGTCGGTAAACCCCGGACCACCAACCATTGTATCCGCCGTAGCCATACCAACCATATCCGTACCCCAGGCGAGGGGAGTAGCCGTAGTAGAAGGGGTCGTTGTAGTAGCCGCCGAAGGGACGAAGCCAGACGCTCCGCACGCCCCGGCGCCGATCGGCATCCATGCTTTCGCGAACATTGTCCCGGCCCAGGGCGAACTGCTCGGGGAAGGACACTGCGACCACGACATCAATGACTTCGGCCCCCACACCGGCGTCTTCAAGGCGAATCAAGTCATCGGCTGCCAAGTTCCGGAATTCCTGTCCCGTCTCGACGATCCAAGCTTGGACCGCGCGGTCGGAGACATGTCGAGAAGCGTCGATGACGTCTTCTATGGTTATGGGAGCGGTTGCATAGGCGACGGCACCTCTGGCAGAAAAGGGAATCGACTCCGCACCCGTGGTGATTCCCAGCTCCCGGAGAACGCCGGGTTCTGCCCGCTGGTACCACCGGGACCAAGCCGTGGTCCCGCCATCCGCTTCCATGGCCCGCACGTCAAGCCAGTGTCCAGGTTCGGGCATGGAGATGATTCCCGTGCTCCGGCGGGAGGGTTGTCCGTCACAGGCAACGTCCGAGACCGTGTACAGGCGCTGCATGTCATTGGAAAACTGCGCCGATTCCGTGCCTTCGCAACCTTCCTGTTCGACCCTGCGCGGGGTCCCGTCCGCCAGGAACGGCTCCCGGTACGCGACGGCACCGTTCAGCACGGTCAGCATCTCCACGGAGCCACCGTCGGCGACAAAGCACAAGACGCCTTCGTCCAGTTCCGTTCCCTGGGGTTCCCAGCACCCCAGGTAGGGCTGCCAGCCCGTCGCCGTTTCCTGGGCTGGGCTGCCATCTGGCATGGCGGCGAGGACCGCAGCCACACTCAGGCCGGTCATTAGGGCGATGCTCGTTCTCTTCTTGGCCATGGGAATTTCCCTTTCGCGGTTCATTCGTCGTCTCCGTGCATCTATCAATCTGGCGCGTTCCATCCGTTGTCGTTCCGGCGTATCGGCGTTCCCTCCGCCTTCGCCCTTGTGATCAGAACCTGACCGCAATCCCGGCCGTGGCCTGGAAGCCCGCAAGGTCCAGATCGGGGAAGCCTACGAAATCTGCGTCAAGCGGGGCGCTCGCGAAACCGTACCGGGCTTCACCGGTCAACATAAAGCGACCGTTGAGGCTCATGTCAACTCCGCCGAGCAAATGTAGGGTAGGCGCCCTGCCCTTCGAGCGGAAGTTGTCTGTGAAGATGTCCCAGGTATCGAAGTCCACGAAGTCGCCGAATTGTTCGAACCGATACCAAACGAGTCCGCCGGCGATGCCTGCGTAGGGGTTCCAGGTGCGAGGAATCCAGGCGAATCGCCCCACCGACCGACCCCGTTTCAGCAGGTATGCCTTGATCCCCAGGGTCAGGGGGAGAGTGGAAAATTCGGTGACCTGCTCAATCGGGAAATCGTTCTCGTCCACCCAGTCGCGGAACTCGGAAGTGGTTTCTGCAAGGGTGTATCCGAGCGTAACCGCCACATCCAACCGCTCCGTGGTTCGGATTCCGAGCTCACCAGACAGGGAGACGCCGCCGAAGTCTGCGGTGTTTATTGTGAGCTGCTCTCGGGTGAGATCCCAGAGGCTCTGGGTGCCCTTGCCCTCTCCTGCCCGGGGAAGGCTGTAGCCCACTCGGAACGCCAACGAAGCTTGAGGCGTGCTGAAGAGAAAATCGGAATCCGACTGGGCCGCCAGCTTGGCCCCGTCCGACAACCCGGGCAGAGCGGCGGCCAGACCGACGATTCCCGCAAAGAGGGGCCCGGTTCCGATCCACTTGCCCGGTCGTTGGCTCGTTGTTCTTTCTGGTTTCCTGTCCATGCCCTCTCCCAACGATGAAAAACGGATGACGTTTCTTCCAGGTTCTCATTTATAATGTGCTTTGCCCGACTCGCCGTCTCCAGATGCAAGGGTCGTGCCCGCGCGGCAGGAGGCAGGCGGCAGGAGCGGCGAGCCCGCTGCTGCCGATCCCCCCGGGAATCCCCTGTGCCAGGTCAGGCCAGCGGGATCGTGATCGTGCGCGCAGCAGGACCGCGGTCTGGAGGGAGGATTTCGGCCACTGCCCGCACTTGGGGCGACGAAGGCCCAACTTTTCGGCGTGCTCATCCTCCACGTCTTCGGACAGGTGGCGTCACCGTTCTTGGACAGTCAGGCAAGGTCAGCGCGCCTGGGTCACTCCCCGAATCCGGGCCAGCTCCACCTCGGCGGCGATGCGGCCAAAGCCGGGCCACCACGGGTCCTTGATCAGCTCCTCCAAGAGGGCGGTGGCGCGGGCGGTGTCCCCCTGGGCGATGTGCCAGTTGGCGACTCCGTACCCCACGGTCTCGAAACGATAGGGTGCGTCCTCACCCGGATTGAGCAACGCTTCCTCCGTCTTCAGTCCCTTGTAGAAGAGAAGATCGTGGTAGTAAGCCACGTTTTCCTCCACTGGCATTTCGGGACCGATCCGGTTCAGAAGGGCTTCTGCTTCGTCCGTCCGCCCGGCTCGCAGGGTCGCGCGAACGGCCCATTCCACCATGGCCACGGTGGACTCGGCGTCGTCCTCGTTCCGGGAACAGCTTCGGAAATCCGGGGTTTGGGCCTCCGCTGCGAGGGGTACTTCGCTTCCGGCACCCTCCAGGCAGCGAAGGTACTCGTCGGCGGCATCGTTGAAGCGCCCGGCCAGAAAGTAGGCCAGACCCAGGTGGTAGGCTACGTCCCAGTTCGTGGGTGCCCGATCGCGGGCTGCCTCCAGATCCGCGACCGCGTCGTCGAATTGCCGCAAGGAGATGTAGCGGTGCCCCCGGAAGCGGCGAGGCCGCCAGTCCTCCGGCGCCAACTCCGCGGCCCGCGTGTACAGTTCGATTGCTTGCCGGTACTGCCAGAAGTTCCGACGCACGCGGCCTGCCTCGATCAGGAGCTCCACCTGGTCCGGGGCGGCGGAGAGGGCGGCGTCGGCTCCGGCTACCGCGCCAGTCGTATCCTCCATCTCGTACAGGGCTTCGCCGAAGAGGGAGTATGCTTGGGGTTCGGTTCCGCTCCCGGGGTTCGATTCCCCCAGCGTCCGGCGCAGGTACGACTTGAGGCGTTGCCAAGCGTCGGTAGCGGGACCGGTTCGGACCGCGGGGTCGCCGTCCACCCGGAGCCAGAAGCCGTGATTCACCTCATCGTAGATGTGAAGGTCGTTCTGGATGCCGGCGGCCCGAAGAGCGGCTTCGAATGCGGCGACAGATTCAGGAGACGGACCCCGGTCCAGGGCGGCAAAAGTTCCGTAGACCTCATGGTCCAGCGCCGCGACCACCTCCGGGTCGTCTACGAGACGGCCGTAGAAGATGGCGGTGGCCTCGTGGTTTGCACCGTCGAGGCCGAAGGACAGGGCGACACCACCGCCGAAACACCAACCCATGGCTCCGATGCGGCCGGTGACGTCCGGCCGGACTTTAAGGTAGGCGACTGCCGCGTTCAGGTTCGCGATCATGGCGGCGGGATCCTCCTGTGCTTCTTGCACCAGCGCCATGTTCTCGGTGGGGTTGGCGCCCGTACGCCCCTGGAAGAGGTCCGCGGCGAGCGTCACGTAGCCCTCGGCGGCAAAGTCGTCGGCGAGCTGCCGGACCCGCTCCTGGAGTCCGTTCCACTCGTGAATGATGACCAGCGCCGGGAACGGCCCCTCTCCGGCCGGCACGGAGAGGTAGCCGGTCGTAAGGGTGTCACCGTCCACGTAGCGCAGATCCTGCCCTTGCAGCGGACCGCCCTGGCCGATGACTGCGGGTGGCAGTTCGTCGTCGGCGGTGGGGGCAAGGGGAACGCGCGGGGCGGAAGATGCATCGTCGGGTTCGGCATCGATGCATGCGAAAAGGGTGGTGGTCGCGAGGGCGACGAGGGCGGTGCGTTTCATGCTTAGGTTCCTGTCATCGGGGACGGAAGTTGGTTAGCTCTTGGGGGGTTGGTCTAGTTTCAGCCTCCATGCGAATCGCCCGGAAGCCGAGACACCAAGCCATAAGAGAAGTATACTATACGGAAAGGAGTCCTGTCTTAGACAAGAACCGATTGGACGCCGTCTTCGAGTGTCTGACCTGGGAAGAAGGACGACCAGGGCATGCGCCGTTCCGCTGGCAAAGGCGCTTGCTCCGCCGCTTCATCGATGCTGATTTGCCCGCTGCTGTTGATGTGCCCACCGGTCTTGGCAAGACCTCCGTCATGGCGTTGTGGCTGATCGCGCTCGGGGAGGGCACGCGCCTGCCGCGCCGGCTGGTCTATGTCGTCGATCGGCGCGCGGTGGTCGATCAGGCCACGCGGTTCGCGGAACGGCTGCGCGCGAACCTGCCGGCCGATCTCGCGGATCGGCTCAGGCTCGGTTGGCGCGACGGGAAGCGGAGGCTTCCCATCTCCACACTGCGCGGCGGATTCGTCGACAACCGGGACTGGCTTGATGATCCTTCCAGGCCGGCGTTGCTGGTTGGAACCGTCGACATGATTGGCTCCCGGCTCCTGTTCGGAGGCTACGGCGTATCAAGGCGCAGGGGGATGCGCCCCTTCCAGGCCGGTCTTCTGGGCGTCGATACCCTGGTCCTGCTTGACGAGGCGCATTTGTGTCTTCCGTTCGAACGGCTGCTACGGCAGATCGAGGTGCAACGGAATGGCGCACTCGGCCCGGCGGACGAAGCCGCCGCTGAAACGGCGCCACCTTTCTGCGTGATGTCCTTGTCGGCGACGGGACGGACGACGGCGGAAACGCACTCGGCGGATGTGTTTCGGTTGACGGAAGCCGATAAACAGGAGCCGGTGGTACGCGCACGGTTGACGGCGCGCAAGCGGCTGAAGGTGATCGAACTGGACGATCCGAAGGAGTTGCCTGTACGTCTCGCCGAACGCGCCGTCAAACTCGGCCGTCAGCGTCGATCGGCTTCGGCTCCGCAGCGCGGGTCGTTGCCCTTGTTCGATTCGATGGAGACAAACGGCCCGGCACGTGTACTCGTGTACTGCCACAGTCGCACCGTCGCTGTCACCCGGCCGCCTCTTCCAGGCCCTCGTAGCCGCGGCGGCACGGGGGGTGCACGTGCTTCCCGAGGATCAACGGGCACTATGCTGGCTGGAGCAGCTTGAGCCGCCCAGGATCGCTGCGCCGCAGGTGCTGCGCGGGCAGTCGGTCAAGATGTACGTTCCCAACAACGACCTGGACGCGGTCGGCGGCGACCCGCAGCGGGTGGGGAAAATCCGCACCGACAAACGCTGGCGGCCCTGCTTCTTCGATCCCGACCAACCGGCGGTCTATGTCTGGAACTTCGATTCGGGCGGGGCCGAGGCGGAGTGCGTCCGTGGCATCGCTGCCCGCGTGTACCAGCTTGGGCGGGGTGTGGATATGGCGTGGGCAGTTGCGGACATCCTTACCCGAGACCGGGCGGAAGCCGTACTGGCCGCCCACGTGGGTGCGCTCTACGTTCCTGGTGGCGTCGGCGAAGTGGCCTGTCCCCAATCTGGAGCACTCGCCAGCCTCATCAATAGACACGTACAGGCCCGAGAGCGGTTGGTCTGGAGCGGATCGGATGGCAAGCCCCGTCAGTTGTTCAACCAGCCGCCGAAGGCGCTTTTCCGCGGCGTCGGCTACCGGATGCCGCCGCGGCGTCTGCACTTCGAACTGAGGGACGGATCGGGCTTCACACCCCGACCGCTACGACTCACGGCGCCGTTGATCGCCGGTCTGCGTGATGCTGCGGCAGGGAAGCTGCGGGATTCCCTACCTGCACAAGCGACGCTGTTCGAAAAGCTGGTCATTGGCCGCGGTGCCGGCCCTCGGGATCTCGATCGGCGCATAAGGATAACGCCGATACCGTCCATCGGCGCCGTGCATACGGACCCATCGATTCGCAGGGTCATGATCGACGTTCCGGCCCGATGTCCCATTCGTGCCGATGATCTCCGGTGGGCCTTCGCAGGTCTTGCACCGTCCGACCCGGAAACCGGGGAAACTTGGCCGGGACGCCTCATGTCGACGGAAGACTCACGCATGGCGGATCGGTTTTTGCAAGACGCCCGGGTTTTCCGCAGCGTGACCGCGGTAGCACTGTCCGCCGCCATACGGCGGCGTCTTGGCGCTGACGAGAGCAGCCTGACCAAGAACGCCGATGAGCGGATTCGGGAAGAGGCGCGGGCTGCCGCAGCGGTTGTTCAGGCATTACGCCACGCTGGCGTTCGCGCGCGACCGACCCGTATCCGGGTTCAGCGCGAGCCCTTCCAGCATAGGGGGGTGATGGCAGAGCGGTTCGCGAACGGGTCCCGATTCTCGAAGCACGCGCTCTGGCACGTGGAATTGCGATTCTCCACTGCGGTTCCAGGCCCTCTGATCATCGGCGACGGCAGGTTCTGCGGTCTCGGTGTGATGGTTCCAACAATGGAACAGGTAGGCTCGCAAAGGCGATTGAAGGGCGCAAGGCGCCACGGGATATGTTGCCGTAGCGGAAGGCCGAAAATGGTAAACCACGCCGGTCGGCACACCCTGCCGGGATCGGCAATGAGACCGGGCGGAAAACTCTAGCGTGGCCCCCGTTTGGCGACGCGCCTGCCCGGTTGCCCGCTAAGAGCTATTCATTGGCAATCCGGCGGCCGGTTCGCCATCATATTACCTGAAGTGCGTCGCGGTCTGCTGGAGGCGGATCTTCGACCCGGATAATCCGACTGAAGTGGAGAATTTGAAATTATGCAGGCTTCATGGAACCGGACCGGCGTCACGGGTGTGACGGGCGCGGTCCTTATCGCTGGGGTCGCGGCGGCGCCCCTTGCCAGCCAGCAGGACATGTCCGGGGTGGAGATCGAGACCATCGAGCTCGAGGACGACCTCTTCATGCTCGTCGGCCGGGGTGGGAACATCGGCCTGTCGGTGGGGGAGGACGGCGCCTTCCTGATCGACGACCAGTTTGCACCGCTCACGGACAAGATCCTGGCCGCCGTTGCGGCAGTAACGGACCAGCCTGTCCGCTGGGTGCTCAACACCCACTGGCACGGGGACCACACGGGCGGCAACGAGAATCTGGGCGGCGCCGGCGCCATGATCGTTGCCCACGAAAACGTCTACCGGAGGATGAATCCGGCCGACTTCCCGGAGTTGTTGGGTCGTTCCGACCAAGCTCCGGAACGGGCCCTGCCCGTCGTCACCTTCGACGACGGAGTTCGGTTCCACTGGAACGGGCGCCACATCCGGGTAACCCACATTGGCAAGGCCCACACGGATGGAGACGCCATCATCCACTTTCCCCAGGCCAACGTCTTCCATATGGGTGACACCTTCTTCCGGGGCCGCTACCCCTTCATTGACGTGGACAGCGGGGGCGGGATCGACGGAGTCATCGCCGCGGCCAACTTTGTCCTCGAACATTCGACCGAGGAGACCCGCATCATCCCGGGCCACGGCGGTTTGGCGTCGCCGGGAGACCTTCGTGCCTACCGCGACATGCTGGAGACCGTGCGCCTGCGGGTGGCCGCCATGGCTGCAGACGGACGAACGGAAGACCAAGTCGTCGCCGCAACACCGACATCGGAGCTGGATGCGGAGTGGGGCGAGAACCCGGAGCGCTTCGTCCGCGGGGTCTACAGGAGCCTCACCGGGTCATAGCGTGGCCGGACCGGCGAGCACCGGATCACAGGGCCGGCCGGGTGCCCGTGCCGTATCCGGTCATTTCAAGGTATCCTTCGCCGATCCGTTCGCCGGAGACCCGGAAGATGTCCACAGCGCCTTCCCAGTAGTACAGCTTCGGCAGGCGGGCAGAGACGTTCTCCCGGGAATGGGAGCGGCCCCGGACGATGAGCCCCCGGGGCTCTCCGGGGAGGGTGAGGGTCCATTCCACGGGGTAGCGGGTGCCGGTTCTGCTGCTGGTCCAGCGCCTCCCTGGGGTGATGGACCACTCGTCCGGCGCCAAGTGACGGGTACGACCCCGGGCTCCGGTCAAGGTGGCGGCCGTGAAGTTGGGCTCCCCTCCGCTTTCTCTGATCCGGAAGGCCATCAAGTCTCGCCCGTCTTCGAAGCGAAGGCCCAGCCAATCCCAACCGACCTGGGTCGGCTCCAGGGGGTTCGAGCTGAATTCGTGGTCCATCCAACTCGTGCCGGTGACGGTGTACTCCTGCCCGCGGTAGCGGATCGTGCCCGCGGTGGCGAGACGGGTGTGGCTGTAGTACATGCTGGCCCGCCCCGGTGTTCGGGACTTCCGGCTGTACCCGTTGGGACCCTGAAAGACGATGGGACGTGTCGGCTTGGTGGTCAGCGCGATCCCCATCCCCGCTCCCCGGTCGCCGGCTTCGAGGGTGAAGCCTTCGTCCTGCCGCACTAGCCGCCACGGGGCGCTTGTGCCCGGGGGCGCCCGTGTCCAGGCGATCACCGAATCCGCTCCCTGGCCGAACCCCGCTAGGAGTGGACTTGACCGGTAGAGGACTTCGGAGAAGATATGCTCCCCGGAGCTGGGGTCGCTCACCGCCGCGTGTCCCATCAGGAGGGAGTTGGCGGCCCAGCGGGAGGTGGCGGGAGTGCTCTCCGGGGTCACCCCCACTTTGAAGATCGTGAACTGGTAGCCGAAGTTGCGGAGGCCACCGCCGGCTTCCCTTGCCGTCACGATTCCCGTGAAGTACCACCACTCGGTCTTGTATCCGATGTGGGGACCGTGATCTCGGGGAAAGGACCACGGGTAGGCGGAGTCGGCGGTGAGCCAGGGAGAGGCGTCGGCCGCGGCCTCGGCTTCGTTACCAGGCATCGCCTGCACTTCGCCGCCGGCCGGGTGCTCCCCCCGGGGGCCGCACGCCGCAAGGGTTCCGGCAATCACCGCAAGGGTTCCGGCAATCACCCGCATCACCTCAACTCCCCTCCTTCCGGGTCCTGACCGGTCGCGGCCCGCAGCCTTCCGGAGGCGGGCGCACGGTAGCGTGCTTCCGCCGCCCCGTCGGAAGAGGCCCGGAGTGCCGGCAGCCAGGAGGCCGCTACCGCAGTCAGGGCCAGGGTGGCCCCTTGCTGGAGCAAGTTGAAGGTGGGGATGCCGAACTGGACCGTCCAGCCGAAGTACGCCCGGTTCGTGACGTAGACGAGGGTCAGCGCCAGCCCCGCGCCCCCCACCAACCCCAGCAGGCCGCCCAGGCTCGCCAGCCCAATGCCCCTGCCGAGGAAGAAGCGGAAGACCTGCCGTCGGGTGGCGCCCAGGGCCCTGTAGACGGCGGTCTCGCGGGACTCCTCCCGCGCCATGACCAGCAGGGACAAGGCGACACCGGCGGCGGCCATGGCCAAGGCCATGCCCTGGAGCAGCAGAGTGACCGCAAAGGTCTGGTCGAAGACCCGGACCGCGTTCTCCCGAAGGCTCCGGTTCGTCCGGATTGTAACCGGGTACGACGATGCCGCCTGCCGCACGACCGTCGCGCCCGCCTCCGCGTCGATCCCCGGGGCCAGATACACGGCCAGGGCGTGGGGATCTCCCGGGCCGAACCATCGATCCATCGTCGCCAAGTCCATGGCGAGGGATCCGCGCTCGGAACCGTATTCGTAGTAGACTCCTGCGATCTCTGCGTTGACCGGCCCGGTCTTGGTAAGCACGGGAACGAAGTCGCCCTCCCACAGTCCGGTGCGGCGGGCCAGCGGCTCGCTAACCACCACACTGCCGGCCCTGACCTTCCCGGCGATGGCTCCCGGGTCCCCGTCCAGAAAGGAGTACCGTCCGTTGAGCGCGGAGAGCCCGAAATCCACCCCTCGCAGAGCCACGGGGAGGCCTGCAGCGTAGCCCCCGAAGCCCCGCAAGCGGTCCACGAAGGCGACGCCAGACAGCTTTCGGAGCTCGCTTGCAAGGTTGCCGCCGATCCCGCCCGAATCCGCTTCACCCCTCCATGCAGCAGCCGACAGGTACACATCGGCGCGAACCGTACGGTTCAGCCAAGTCGTGAAAGTGTCCCGGAAGCTGCCCACCATGACCGTGATTCCCACGAGCGTGCCGACTGCGATGGCAACGCCGGCGACGGCGACACCGGAGGTATGCACCCGCACCGATAGACTCCGCAGCGCAAAGCGCCATCCGAAGCCCCGGGGGTTGACGCGTCCGCACAACGCCGACACGAACTTGGGCGTAACGAGGGCCGTCCAGACCATGATTCCGCCGGCCACGACGAAGCCTGCGTGTTGCCAGCGCCGGCCACCGGCGGCGAACCAAGCCAGAAGGACGGCCAGAAGCAGCCATCCGCCCCGCCACAACCACTTCGCCCACGCGCGCCAGCGCCCCCGGACGCGCTGTTCGGTGAGCAAAGCCGTCACCGGGGTCAAGCAGACTTCGGCGGCAGGTCCGGCTGCGCCAACGAGGGTCCCTACCAGCCCCCCGACGACCGCGAGTATCCAGACCGAGCCCGGGACTTCGAGGTTCTGGATCGCCGATAGCAGGTATAGGTCGGTCACCGTCCCGCTGACCGACTCCAGGTTGGCTTGGGCCGCCAAGAACCCGAGGGGGACGCCCAGGGCCGCCCCGAGAAGACCCAGTACCCCGGCTTCGGCCAAGACCACGACCAGCACTTGGCTCCGGGTCGCGCCCAGACTCCTCAGGACGCCCATCTCTTCCCGCCGCCGGATTAGCGACGCCCTTGTGGTCCCGTATACCAGGAACAAGCCCACGAAAACGGATATGAAGCTTAGCGCGGACAGGTTGGTGCGAAACGAGGCCAGCAACCGTTCGGCCTCCCGGCGCTGCTCTTCCGGGCTAGAGAGGAGAGCTCCACCGTCCAGGTTGTCGGCGAGGCGCGCCAGCACCTCCTGGGGCGCATAGCCGGATCGGAAGCGAACGTTGATCCGGGTGATCCATTCCGCCCCTCCGAGAGCTTCCTGAGCGGCGTGCATGTCCATGACAAGGGCGGGACCGCCTCCGGGGCCTGCCTGGTCCGTCAGGACCCGGGATACGATCAGAGAGGTTCGGGCCGGGCCATAGCCGATTTCCATGGAATCACCAGCTTGGAGGCCCAGTTCTCGGGCCAGTCCTCCCGAAATAGCGGCGTCGCCGAGAGAGGTGATGTGGGGTGGCGAGTCTGGAATGGCGCCGAAGGATCCACTCTGTCTGCCGGCGGCCTGAGCGTCCGAACCGGCCAGGTATCGGGGGATCTCCGGTGACGAGAGGAGGTCCAGGCCGTAGAGCTGGACCCGACGGAACGGAGCCGGAGCATGGAGGTCCGGTGCCTTTGCGTCCGGATTCGGGGCCGGGGCGCGGACAAGTAGGGTTGTTTCCAAAACGGGCGTTGCAGCAGCGACTCCCTCGGTGGCGAGGACGACGGGATACAGTTCTTCGTCCAGCTTCCCTCCGTGTCCCAGGACCACGGCGTCGGCGTCCCCGCTGACCAGATCCACCGTCCTGTCGAAGGCCGAAATGGCCCCGGCGGTCAGGATCTGCACCGTGACAACGGAGCCCGTGCCCACGGCGATGCCCCCGACGGCGACAAGGCCGAGGGACAGTTCGGTGGCCAGGCGGTGTCGGAGGACCGACCGGAGGTACCCCGTCATGGGCGGCCGGTCACGAAGGAATCAGGACCCCGCTGGAAAGTTCCAGCTTCCGGTCCGCCAAGGCCGCGACTTCGGTGCTGTGGGTGACGACGAGGAGGGTTCCTCCATTTTCTCCGACGAGGTCGAAGATCAGGCCCATGACGACCGCACTGGCTTCGTCGTCCAGGTTACCCGTGGGCTCGTCGGCCAAGAGAAGGGACGGCCTCCGTAAAAGCGCCCGGCAGATCGCGACCCGTTGCTGCTCGCCCCCGCTCAGGGCGTCGATCCTTTCCTGGGCCCGGTCCGCCAAGCCGACCCGCTCCAGCAGCTCCCTTCCCCGCCGCCGGTGCCTGGAGAGGTCGCCGGCGATGAGAGCGGGGAGGGAGACGTTCTCCTCCACAGTCAGGTGATGGAGGAGGCGGAAGAACTGGAAGACCAGTCCCAAGTGGTCCCGCCGAAATACCGCCCTTTCCCCGTCCGCCATCCTGGAAAGATCCCTGCCCAGGACCTGGACCCGGCCCGAATCGGGTACGTCGATCCCGGCCGCCAGGTGGAGGAGGGTCGTCTTGCCGCTTCCGCTCCGGCCCACCACGGCGGTCGCGGAACCCGGCTCAAGGGCCAAGCTGGTCGGCTGGAGAGCGACAAGCCACCGCCCACCGGGCTGCGGATAGCGCTTCGTCGCGGATTCGAGGCGGAGTGCGGGCGGGGTGGCGGACATGGGCACGGGAATATACCGACTGGCCCCTGTGCCTGAAATCCGTAACATTGACCGACGGCCGCCGCGCCGGCGGGGGGATGCGGATCAGGACCGCCGATCCGGTTCTCCCTTACCGTTCACCTTCAGTGCTTCTGCCAAGGAAATTCATGATGGAGATGAAGAGAAACCTCCTGGGTGCCGCGGTGGATGCGGCAAGGGATGTGGGCCGGATGAGACATTGGGGTCGGATCCCGGTCTTCGGGTCGGTTGCTGTTGCGGCCGGCTTGGCCGCCGCCGTGGTCGTGCCGCCTCCGGCCTTTCTCGGCGCCCAGGAAGGGGAGATCACCGCCGCAGTGGCCCGCGTCCAGGACTCGATCATCCGGCTTCGAGAAGTCATTCACCAGAACCCCGAGCTGGGGAACCGGGAGTTCAAGACGGCCGAGCTCGTCGCGAACCATCTTCGGGGTCTCGGCTTCGACGAGGTCCACACGGGAATCGCCCACACAGGCGTCGTGGGGATCCTGCGGGGAAGTCGGCCCGGTCCCGTCGTTGCAGTGAGGGCGGACATGGACGCCCTCCCCGTCACCGAGGACACGCCCTTCCCCTTCAAGTCCACGGTGCGTACCACCTATCTGGGCCAGGAGGTTGGCGTGTCCCACGCCTGCGGGCACGATATTCACGTAGCCGTACAGCTAGGGGTCGCGTCGGTCCTGGCATCCATGCGCGACGAACTGCCGGGAACGGTGAAGTTCATCTTTCAGCCGGCGGAGGAAGGACCGCCCCCGGGCGAAGAGGGTGGCGCCAAGCTGATGGTGGAGGAAGGTGTCCTCGCCGCTCCCGCTCCGAGCGCCATCTTCGGTCTCCACAGCTTTGCCGAGATGGAAGTGGGGAAGGTGGGGTTTTCGGTGGGCCCGGCCCTCGCCGCGGTTGACCACTTCCAGGTTCGGGTCGTGGGGAAGCAGTCCCACGGAGCCGCGCCCCACTTGGGAGTCGACCCCGTTGTCATGGCGTCGCAGGCCGTCACCGCGTTCCAGACCATCCGGTCGCGCAACCTGAGTCCCCTGGAGCCCAGTGTGGTTACCGTCGGGATGATTCGGGGCGGAACCCGTTTCAACATCATCCCGGACGTGGTCAAGATGGAGGGTACGGTGCGCACCTACAACCCGGACGTACGGGACGCCGTGGAGCGGCGGATGGGGGAGATCCTGGCGGGGATCACGAGTGCCGGAGGCGGTACCTTCGAGCTGGACTACGACCGGGGGACGCCGGCGACGATCAACGATCCGGCTCTGGCCGCCCAGATGAGACCGACGCTGGAGCGGGTGCTAGGAGCCGACAACGTCCTGGACCTGGATCCCACCATGGGCGGCGAGGACTTCGCCTACTTCGCCAACGAAGTCCCCGGCTTCTTCTTCCGACTAGGCCAAGTCAAGCCCGGCGGGACCTCGGGCGGCCATCACACCCCCGACTTCCAGGCGGACAACTCGGCCGTTCCCGTGGGCATCCGGGCCATGACAAACCTGTTGCTGGATTATCTGGAGGCCGGCCGACCGACGATGTAGGGCGGGAGGAGCGACAGCCGAGTTGGCAGGCTGCGGCCGTGGAGAGGGTGGCAAGTGATTCGTTCATCGGAATGGCCGTGACGCCGCCTTGTCGCCCCGGGGCCATGTTCCACATTTGGAGACGCCGGGATACTATCCCGGTCATCAGCGCATGCGGCCCCACTTGCCTTGGGGGAGGAACAGCGCGTAGAGATACCTACACACACTTGGCCGGCGATTCGCTCGGCGTGGCCTCGGGAATAAGGACTTTGCATCCGTGAAAACTTCGCTTCGAACCCTTGCGACGGGTTTCCTCCTCGCCGCATTTGCCGCATGCACGCCCCAACCCGAAACCCGGAAGGTGGCCCTGGGGCCGGCGGACGGGCGAGACCTTTCCGCCACCCAGTTGGAACGCGTGGCCGTAGGGGACGAAGCGCCGCGCTTTGCCCTTGAATCGTTTCGGGGCGACACCGTGGATTTGGCCCGTTTCCGGGGGGAGAAGAACGTGGTTCTGGTCTTCTACCGGGGACACTGGTGACCCTACTGCGCCAGTCAGCTCGGGGAGCTGAGAGCCGTCCTGACACCGGAGATGAAGGACGATACGGAGATTGTCACCGTATCGGTGGACGACCGGGAGGGGATGCAGCAGATGATCAACCGCATCGTCGCCCAGGAAGCTCCCGTCCCCGACTTCGTCATGCTGTCGGATCCGGACCACCAGGTGATTGACCGCTACGGACTCTTCAACGCGGACGCGCCTCCCAACCGTCCCGTTCCCCATCCGGCGACCTTCGTCATCGGAAAGGATGGTATCGTGCGCTGGCGGTTCGTGGAGGTGGACTACCGGGTCCGCCCCTCGAACGCCGACATCGTGGCTGCCTTGGGAGCCCTGTAACCGGCGATTTGTCCCCCTTGATCCTGGCATCTTTGCGGATACCGATCTCCCGCGTTCATGCCAAGGCGGTCACGACGGTCACGAACATCTCGGGGGTAGAGCCGCGGATGCGCACGTTTTCTGGGGCTCTTGTGTTCAATCCCGGGACCGCCTCCATGCCACGATGCCGGGAAGGGCAATCAGGGCCGTTGCCGCTGCCGAAGCGGTTCCCAGGATGACCGCGAAGCCGAAGCGTCGGGTGGGGGGGAAGTCCGAAAGGGCGAAGATCCCGAACCCGACGCAAATGATGGCACACGCAATGACGATGGGCGCTGTGAGCTGGGCCCTGGCGGCATGCCACGAGGTTCCCTTCCGGGTGGGGTCCCCCGCGAGTTGCCTTTCGCGATTCACGAGGTGGATCATGGAGTCCACCCCCAAGGCCAAGGCCACAATGGCTGCCGGAGAGGTGATGATGTCCACGGCGACGCCCAGGTGGCCGAAGACCCCGAGGACCACGGCCGGAACCGCAAGGAGACACGCGAACATGGCCAGGGTGGTGGACCCCGAGCGCGAAACGAATACGCCGATCACCAGAAACAGGATCAGGAGCCCGCCCAGGCCCGCCTTCAGGCTCCCGGCGATCAGGGTCCCCAGTCGCCCCTGGAGTTCGTAGAGCCCGCCCGTGGATTGGACGGAAAGACCAGCCGTCTGGGCATGCGCCGCCAATCGGGCGACTACGGCGCTCCGAGGCTCCGTTCTGCCGTCCTCAATCATGCGGATGGAGTAGAGGACCTCCGTACGGTCCTCAAGAACGAACCCCCCCGCGATGCCGTCCAACTCCGGGCGTTCCAGAAGGTCCAGGAGAAAGGAGATCGGTAGGAATCCGGCCAGAGGGAGGGTTCGGGCGTGGGCCAGGATGGGCGCAGGAGACAACACGATCCCCGTCGCCGGATCCGCCTCTAGGGAGTCTTGGAACTCCCACATCCTTTCGTAGCCGCCGATGTTGTCCAGGGGTTGTCCGGCGGGGTCGGCCACGGCAAAGAGAAGGGGACTGCTGCCTCCTTCCCGGTCGACCACTTGGAGTCCCGACCGAATCGGGCCGTCAGGGTCGAAGTAGCTGAGGAGGCTGGGGTCGGTGTTGAGTCGAAAAATGCCGGTGCCCAAGATCGCGACGATGAGTCCCCCAATGGCCAGGCGCCCGGGCGAAGGCTGGGAGAGGCCCTGGGGCCACAAGCGGGAGGCGACGCGGTCCCCAACCGGTCGCAGGCGCAACTTCCGCAGGATACCGGAGGCGTCCGATGGTTCGGAGGGCCTAGCTGCGGTCGGGTTCGGTCCGGCGCTCCCAAGCCAAACGGGAAGGATGCCGAAGGCGCAGACCAGGGCGATTACGGTGCCGGCGGCCCCCGCGGTCCCCAACTCCCGCAGCGGCTCCGCCGCCGCCATTCGGAGGCTCAGAAACCCGAGCAACGTTGTAAGCATGCACCAGCACGAGGGCCGGATCGTTTGGATGACCGCCTGGGCTGCCGCCGAAGCCCCTCCCTGGCTGTTCGTACTTGCAGGGCCGTTCTTTTCTGCGGCCCGACGCCAGTTGGCGGTGATGAACACGGTGTGAGACAGGGTGAGAACAAATACGATGGTGATGATGTTCGCGGTGAGCAGCCCGACGCCAATGCCGGTCAGGCCGATGACGAGGGCAACGGTTGCACAGGCGCAGAAGCAGGACAGCAGCGTTCCCGCGACGACGCGTCCATCGCGGTAGATGAGGGTGGTGATAAGACCGAAGAGCAGGAGCGCCGTGGTGCTGAAGACGATGAGGTCCCTAGTGAGCCCCCGACGAATCAGCTCCACGATCAACGGGACGCCCGACGCAAGGAGCCGGAAGTCGGGGCGCTGGTGGGCTGCCAACACCGATTCCAGCTGTTGCGCAAGCGGGACGGGGTCCGTCACGTCCAGCTGGACCACCAGATTTGTGGCCGCCGCCGCGGCCGGCGTTAGAACGCGGCCCCAAAGGGGACTGGACGAATCTTGGTCGGCCACGGAGTAGACGGCGGCCACGCCAGGGATCGCGTTCAGGGCGGCGTGCAAATCCACCACCCGGGTTTCGTACGATTCGGCGGTAATGTCGGAGGACTGGGCCCGTACGATCAACAGCTCCCCGGCGGGGTAGCGGGCCTCAAGCGCCCGGGACTCCCGAAGCTGGGGGTCGCCAGGAGCGAAAAAGAAGTCTGCTTCCACATGTGGCGTCAAATCCACGCCGGTGGCAACACCGATGGCAAGGCCGAATGCAACCACGCCCGTCGCTATCGGAAGACGCCAGCTGGATTTGGGCAGATCGGGCATGGGGGCGGGTTCGTGAACCGGGTTGCGGACGCGTCCGGCGGAGACGGATTATAGTTAAAGGAATCCTGTCAAGAGAGCGTCGGTAGCCCGTCGGTAGCGGCGCGAGATGCAAGGAGGGTTGGTGGGTACATCGGGTTTTCCTGCGGCTGTGGAGCGTCCATCGCAATGCACACCGACCTTCGTCCGGGTGCTGGTGCTCTTGGTGCTGCTGTTCCTGGCGTCATCGGTTCGACTCCCGTCCCTCCGCGGCCAGGAAGCGGACGTGCGAGCCGCCGTGACGGCGACGCTAGCGGCGTGGACCCAAGGCGACTTCGACAGCTTCACTTCCCACTATCATGAAGACGTCAGAGGCTTCTTCCTGGAGGGGGCGCCCCTCACCCGCGGCTTCGACACCGCGACGCTTGGAATGGCATACGAAGCGGGAATGAAGGCCCAGGTTATGGTCCGGGACCTGGATGTCCGCGTGTATGGTGAAGTTGCGGTTTCCGTAGCCTACCTGGACGGATCCGTGTCCTTGCCGGGTGGAGAACAGACCATCAGCGGCACATGGAGGTACTCGGAGACTCGAATCCCTTCCGAAGGCACCTGGAAGGTGGTGCAATACCACTTCTCCCGGCTCGCCGGAACTCGGTAGAACTTGCTCGGAGGAAGGACGCCCCGGACAGGAATTGTGTTGACTCTACTTCTATCTCGACGTTTCCCCATCCGGAGATGCCATGTCCGAACCCGTCAATGATTCTGCCATCCAGTCCCTGCTCTCGGATGTCTCCTTCGACCTCGGTTGGAGCCTGATCGAACGCTTCGCAATCCTCGTACGGGAATCGGGCTCTCCCGAGGAACGCGCCGCCGCCAACTTCATTGTTACCCGCCTGGAATCGATGGACGTGCCTTTTGATGTCTATGAGCCGGACCTGTATTTGTCGATTCCCCGCAGTGCTTCCGTCGAACTTGCGGGAACGTGCATCGAGGCCAAGCCGACTGCTTTTTCGGCTTCAACGGGATCCAGGGGGGTGTCCAAACCCCCGATCTACGTCCCCTCGGTTCCGGCCCGGAGTTCCGCGGACTTGTTCGATGCCTCCGACGACGGTCCCCCGCCCGAGGTCAAGGGGAAAATTGTAGTCACCGAGGGCTTCCCCATGCCTGCGTCGGTGGCTCGCTTCGAAGCCGCGGGTGCGGCTGGTCAGGTCTATGTCAACCCGGGCAGCAGAACCCACTGGGGAATCTGCACGACGATCTGGGGCGCGCCGGGAGTGTCGCAAATGGACCGGAAGCCTTCCACCCCCGTCATGGCGATAAGCCGTCCGGAAGGCGACGCGGTGCTCGAAGCCATCCACGAGGGAGCGGACCGGATCAGCTTGCACGCGAAGCTGGACGAAGGTTGGTACCCGTGCCTCCTGCCGGTAGCCCGGATTGACGGGGCCGAGGAGGACTTTGTCCTTGCGCATGGGCACTACGATTCCTGGGACGTAGGGATCGGCGACAATGCGGTGGGCGATGCCACCCTTTTGGAACTGGTTCGGATCTTCCACGCGAATCGCGATAAGCTGCGCCGTTCTGTGCGGGTGGCTTGGTGGCCCGGCCACTCTACGGGGCGATACGGCGGGTCGACCTGGTACGCCGACGCCTTCGCCCTCGACCTGTCCCGGCGTTGTGTCGCTACGGTGAACATCGATTCGCCCGGCTGCTGGAGGGCGACCGAATACGATGAAGTTCCCTGGATGGCGGAGGCCGACGAGGTGTGCCGCTCCTCCATCCGGTCCGTTGCCGGTGTGGAGCCGGAACGCCAGCGGCCCCTTCGGGCGGGTGACTACTCCTTCAACCAGCTGGGCCTCACGTCTTTTTTCATGCTTCTTTCAAACATTCCGAAGGAAGAGCGGGAGCGGCTGGGCTTCTATCCCGTGGGTGGATGCGGTGGCAACATTGCGTGGCACACGGAGAAGGACCGGATCGACATCGCCGATCGGGCAAACCTGGAGCGGGATCTTCGAGTGTACCTCACCGCAATCGGGCGCCTTCTGACGGACGAGATCATCCCCCTTGATTTTCGCAAAACGGCGGCCGAACTGTGCCAAGCTCTGGATGGTTACGAAGCCGCTGTCGACAAGAAGCGACTGAACCTGAAACCCGTTCGCAAAGACTTTGACGCTTTCGTGTCTCGACTGAATGCGTTCTACAAGCGAATCGAGGAGGGTCGGATCGACTCCTTCGCGGCAAACGAAGCGCTACTCAAGGTGGGCCGAATTCTCGTCCACCTGGGGTACGCCGAGGGAGATCGCTTCGATCACGATCCGGCAACGCCTCGGGTTCCCATCCCCAAGTTGGCGCGAATTCACGAGCTGAAGAACGCGGAGGAAGCTTCTCCGGAACTTCTTCCGTTCCTCTTCACGGAACTGAGGCGCCAGGTCAACAAGGTGCACGCGTGCCTTCTGGAGGCGTCCCGGATCCTGATCCGGGCGGACACGGACCGAGCATCCGTGTGATCGCAGGTTGGCCGCCCGGCGGCACTTTGCCCCAGAGTCCACTCGACAGCGAACGGGCCGGGATCACGGATACGGGCGCGCCGGCTCGTTTTCGTCTGGCCGGCCTCTTTTTGCTCGCGGTCCTCCTGCCCGGTCTTGCGCGGGGCCAGGAGGGTGCGGCACCCAGCGCTGTCCGGTACCACATCCGGGTGTCGGAAGATGTCGCCAACGTGGAAGGGCACTTCTCCGGCATCGCCCGACTTGACCTCACGCAGATCCGTCTTTCGGGCGTTCAGGTTGAGCTTCTGGAGCCGGAGGGCGGATTGCGCAGGGAACAGGAGAACATCTTGCGCCTTTCCATACCGTCCTCCACGCCCATCCGCTACCGGGTGAGGGACCTGGGCGGCGGGGCAATTCGCCGGGTTCCTCTTTTTGTTCCGGCCCGCCCCGTCCCAGGGGGCCCGGCAGGGGTCCGAATCACCGTCACCGGCATTTCCGACGTGCGGGGAGCCTTCCCCAAACTGATCCGCCGCGGTGACGCTGCCACGGCGACGCTGGCGAACGTTCCTTCCTTCGTCATGATCCCTCCCCTCCGATTCGGCATGACCGACAAGGATCTCTTTGACCTCGCCGTGGTCCTGCTGGTGTGCGGGGCCACAGGGGCCTGGCTCCGGGGCCAGCGGGCCGGGAGGCGGGAGGCGGAGGACTGACCCTTGGGGGCCACCTTCGCGGTCGTGCTCACGGTGTACGTGGCCGTGATCATGGGCATCTCCGTCTGGAGCTACTTCAGGACCGAAACGGAGGTGGATTTCTTGGCGGCGGGGCGCTCAATCGGTCCGCTCGTGGGCGGGGCGGTGCTGGCAGCGACCCAGATCAGCGCGGGCACCTTCGTCGGTTCGGCAGGACGCCACTACCTGGCGGGGATCTCCTGGTGGATTCCTTGGCTGGGGTTGTGGAGCGGTTGGCTGGTTTCGGCGTTTTTCGTCGCGCCGAAGCTGCGCCGCCAGGATGCCCTTACGGTGCCCGACTACATTTCCCATCGCTTTGGCAGCGACCTGGCGGGCGCACTCGCCGGGGTCCTGATCGTGGTGTCGTACTCCATCTATCTGGTCGCCCAGTTCCAGGCTGGCGGGGAAATTGCCGAAGTCGTCTTCGGGATACGGCCCATCACCGCCATGCTTCTGATCGTCGCCAGCACCTCCCTCTACACCCTATTGGGGGGCGTCCGGAGCAGCTCCTACATCGAGTTTCTTCAAACCCTGATCATGGTCGGCGCCCTGGTCGTCTCGGTTCCGGTCTTGCTGATCCATGTTGCGGGTTTCGACTTCCTGGAGGGGTTCAAGAAGACGTTCGGCTATCTGTCCGAACTGGATCCCCGGTTGACCGGGTGGTACTACAAGCCCCAGGAGCTGATTGCCTTCGCGGCCTCCTTCGGCCTGAGTATCGCGGCGGCTCCCTACGAGCTGACCCGCTTCTACTCGATGCGGGACGAAAAGACCGTCCGGAAGGCGATTTTCATTTCCATCGGCCTTCAGCTGGTGATCAGCGCGTGCATTCTATGCATCGGCCTCATGACCCGGGTACTCTTTCCGTCCCTTCCGTCCCAGGATCAAGCCACGGCAATCATGGCATTTCAGATTCTGCCTCCGGTCATCGGCGCGCTTCTTCTCGTGGCCATGCTTTCGGCCATCATGTCTACCGTGAACTCCGTACTTCTTGTGACGGGTGCCGGGGTGGCCCACGACCTCTACGGGAAGTTTCTGAACCGGAAGGCGAGCCAGAAGCACCTGGTAGCGGTCAACCGAGTCGCCATTGTCGTTCTCGCTGTCGTCCCCGTGTACTTCGCGCTTCTCAAGCTGGGAGATGTCCAGGGCATCGTGATCGAGCAGGCCAAGTTCATCGCGTCGTTTTTCTTCGTGCCGGTGGTGATCGGTCTCAACTGGAAGCGCGGAAACGCCCCCGGAGCCATCGCCGCCATGCTGGGAGGCTTCGTGGCCTGCTTGGTCTGGGAGCTGACGTGGCAGGAAGGCTTCTCCCGCCACGGCATTGACGCCGTCGAAGTGGGTGTGGCGACCAGCCTTGTCCTCTTCGTCGTCGTCTCCCGGCTGACCAAGCCCCCCGCCGCCAAAGGACTGGAAACCTTCTTTGGGCCGAATCGCACCGGGGGCGGCTAGCTTGCGTTATGGCAAGCGGACTCGCTCATCGGGTCAGGGCCTTCATTGAGGGCCATTTCGCCGGACCGAAACGCGTCGATACCTTGTCCGACGAAGGCGATGGTGCCAGCGTTACCCGCATCGCCGGGGTCGGGTCGGAGTCCCGGGGAATGCAGTCCGGGGAATCAAGAAAGCTGGGATTTGCATTTTCTTCAGGAAACGACTGGTTCAGGAAAGCGACCGGTTCATTGGATAAGGGGTGGCGAATGGGCAGAGTGGGGGCGGTGGGATTCGTCGTCTTCCTGGGGTGCAGTGCCGGAGGGTCGGGGACGGCGGGCCAGCCGGGGCCGGGGGCTTGGGAAGAGCGGGTCTACGTGGCCAACCAGGCTTCGGCCAGCGTGTCGGTCATCGACGCTGCGGCGGGCGAGGTCATACACACCGTTGATCTGACGGAGTACGGCTTCGACGCCAACTCCCGTCCCCATCACACGGCCGTGGACCCGGATGGCGGTCACTGGTACGTGTCGCTCATCGGAGGGGGCCAGGTTCTGCAGTTCGATGCCGCCCAAAACCTCATGGCCCGGGCTCCCTTCGAAACCCCGGGCCTTCTGGCGGTGGACCCTTCTTCGAACCTCTTGTACGTGGGTCGTTCGATGATGGCGGTGGACCCGCCTCGGCGCCTCGGCGTCATTGACCGCGTGGACATGAGTGTGGACGAGGTGGACGTCTTCTTTCCGCGCCCTCACGCGCTGGCGGTGGACGCGGGCGGCAATCGGATCTTCGCGGCCTCCCTCGTGGAGAACCGGATTGCGGTCATGGACGGCGAATCCGGAGACATGGAGCTCGTGGATGTGGACGGTCCGGTCCACACCTTCGTGCAGTTTGCCCTCTCCCCGGACCGGCGACGCTTGGTCGCGACGGCCCAGCTCACGGGGAAACTTCTCGTCTTCGACGCCACGGGTCCCAGCCTCCAGCTCATCGCGCAAACTGACGTGGGGAGCCAGCCGTGGCACCCCGTCTTTTCCCCCGACGGCACCCGGGTCTACTTCGGGGCCAAGGACGACGACGCGGTGGTCGTGGTCGAAACGGAGGCCTGGCGCGTCTTGGAGCGGATCCGGGCCCCCGGGATCGTCGAGCCCCATGGAAGTGCGGTGACGGCCGACGGGCGCTATCTGTTCGTCTCGAATCGAAATCAGAAGGGCGCCTACACGCCCCGAGGCGCCGCAGCGGGCAGCGCGGAGGTGGGAACTGTGGTGAAGATCGACACCCGCACCCACGAGGTGGTCCGGACCATCGAGGTCGGGGCCTACCCGGCAGGAATCGCCATCGGGCTGGCAGGACGGACCCGATGAATCTCCGGGTTCGTTCGACGGAGGGGATTCGGTCGGGGAAGGTTTGCCGGATCGGGGCCCTCGGAGGGCAGAATTTGTTCGCCGTCTTCTTGTTCGCCGGCCTACTCGGGGCTTGCGCCCCACCCCAGGGCTCCCGCGCCCCCGCCGGTGGGGACCGGTTACCGGAGTGGCAGCGGGTCGTGTACGGGATCGAGGTCCGGGACCAGGACGGCCGGACCCTGGACCACCCCTTCCTGGGGGGGTTCAATGTCCCTCGGCCCCAGCTTGCGGATGCCGACGGAGACGGAGACCTGGACCTGTTCATCCAGGAGCTGTCCGGTCAGGTCATGTTCTTCGAGAGCATGGGACCCGGAGCTCAGGGCGAATACCGCTGGGTCACCGACGCCTTCGAAGGCCTGGCCGTCGGAGAGTGGTTTCGTTTTGCGGACGTCGATTTGGATGGGGATCTGGACCTCCTTGCCGAGGAGCCCTTCAGCCACATTCGCTACTATCGCAACGATGGTGGCTCGGGACCGGCGTCCTATGTCCTGGCGGCGGATACCCTGAGGGACATCGCGGGCGCGCCTGTCTTCTCCGACCGTCAAAACATCCCGAATGCTGCGGATATCGACTGCGACGGCTTCCTTGACTTGCTCATCGGCCGCCTCACGGGGACGATCACAAGGTACGAAGCGGAAAGCATGGACGACCGGGGCGTCCCGCGCTTTCGCCACGTGACGGATGCATTCGAGGGAATCGAGATCATCGGTGCCATCCAGGGGAGCCTCCACGGGGCCAATACCATGGCCCTGGGGGACATTGACCAGGATGGCGACCCCGACCTTTTTTGGGGGGACTTCTTCGAAGCCGGGTTGCTGTACATAGAGAACACCGGAACCTGCTCCCGCCCGGTGCTCCGGGGGGAGCCCCGGCCCTTCCCGCTTCGGGACCCGGTGAGGACGTCCGGATACAACGCCCCGGCGCTAGGCGACACGGACAACGATGGGGATATGGACCTCGTCATGGGCGTTTTGGGGGGGGCCTTCAATCCCAGCCTCACCAGCGTCGAGAACTTGTATCGGTTTGAGCAGGACGAGAGCGGTGACTTCGAAGCCGTCACCTCCCGGTTGATTCGCACCCTGGATGTGGGCAGCGAGTCGTTGCCCTCCCTCTCCGACCTGGACGGGGACGGGGACCTGGATCTGCTGGTTTCCAACAAGATCGAGCCCGGCGACCCGGGATCGGCCCGGCTGTATCTCTTCGAAAACTCCGGCTCCCATCTGGCTCCCGTCTTCATTGCCCGGGGGCCGGTTCCGGGGCTGTTGCAGGCATATCACTACGCGCCGGCCTTCGGTGACCTGGACGGCGACGGCGACGACGATGTCCTCATGGGAGAATGGCGGGACCGGGTCGCCTACTACCGGAACGACGGAAACGGCGAAGGAATCATGCCCCGCTGGACGCTGGTCGATTCGGCCGTTATCACCCTCACTCGGGGCCGCAACACCACGCCGGAGCTCGCGGACCTGGACGGAGACGGAGACTTGGACCTCCTGGTCGGGGAGTCCTCGGGCGCGCTCAACTTTTACCGGAACGAAGGCGGCCCCCAGACCCCGGACTTTCGCTTGGTTTCGGACGAATTCCAAGGCATCGACGTAGGTCGTCGGAGCGTCCCGGCCGTCGTGGACCTGGAGGGGGATGGGGACCTGGACCTGGCCGTGGGGTCGGAGGCATCCGGGCTGTTGCTGTTTCTGAATGAAGGATCTCCCACGGATCCTCTTTTCGTTCGGACCGAGTCCTTCGGGCCCGAAGTTCCCTCTTTCACCACTCCCGAGTTCGTCGACCTGGACGGGGACGGAGACTACGATTTATTGACGGGCGGTCGCGGGGGCGGAATCATCGTGTACCGTCGTCGATGAGCCGCTGAAGAGCCGTTTCCCGGAGGAGCCGATTTGAACCTTGCCGATTTGAACCTTAGAGATGTTCAAGCGGTCATTGAGAGCGCCAAGGTGCGAGACAACGGCAAGCTCCAAGAGTTCATTCGGAGCGTGGCGCCGGGCACGACCCGGGAGGAGGTGAACGAAGCCGCCGATCTGGCCGTTGAGGTCATCGAAACCGTGCCGGTCCTTCTGGCAAGAGCCCATCAGGCTGCCGAACAACGCCATCTGAAGGTGGTGGTCATGCCCCTTCTGGAGCAGGTTACCCGATACTTCGTCAATCCCGTCGACCTGATTCCCGAAATGACCCAAGGTCTGGCGGGGCTCCTTGATGACACGTATCTGGCAATCCGGATCCTGGAGAATCTCAACCGCGGCGCCGAGCCTCTTTTCGATGCGGATTTCGAGGAACCCCTTCGTTTCCTCCGGAGGCTTGTGGGCCGGAGGATCAGTCAGAAGCTGGACGCCGCAGCCATCTTTGCTCTTCAGGATGTTTCCACTCAGATGAGTCGACTGTGGGCGGAAATGGGACATTCTTCATAGAATGAAGAAACGATTTGGAGCTGGGTTGCGTACAAGCGAAAATGCGGAAGGCTCTTCCAGAAACGGAGACCGGGATCATGATCGAGTTGATTGGCATCGGAATCGCGGGGGCTGCCGGGGTGTTCGGGCACGTGAAGTCGAAGAACTTCGTACGCCGGAAACTCCGGTATACTCGATTCGTAGAGAAGCGGGGGATCGGGTTGGCCGCCGGTTTCGCCACTGCTCTGGCCGCTGCACCCGCCATTGCTTTGCTGCCCCTGGTTGGGGCCGGTGCGGCAGCAGGCACGGCGCTGATCGTCGGCGTAGGGGTCGGTACGGGAGTCGAGCTGGGGGCCAAAAAAGCTCGGGAGGCGTAACCCTCCGCTCGGCCGGGTGGGGGTGGACCCCGGCCGCTCGTTCGCGCTCCACCGCCGGGTCGGACTGGACGACCGCTTGATCCGGGCCAACGAAGCCAGCCCCACCGTTCGGGTGGACCGGCGAACGGTGGGGGCCTGGGCGTTTTTCGACTTCGCGAATTCGATTTATCCGGCGGTCGTCACCGCCACGGTATTCTCCATCTTCTTCGTTGACGTGGTGGTCGGTAGCGACGACGGGAGGGGAGAGCTGTGGTGGGGGCGGGCCGTTTCGCTTTCGGCCCTTGTGGTTGCCCTTGCTTCTCCGCTACTCGGTGCGATTGCCGACCGAAGCGGGGCGCGCAAGAGGTTTTTGATCTCCTTTGTCGCGATTTGCCTGGTTGGCGTGGCGATGATGCCGACGCTGGAGGCCGGCATGCTCGCCCGGGGGTTCCTCCTGTTCGTGATTGCCAACATCGGTTTCGAGAGCGCCCTTGTCTTCTACAACGCGTATCTCCCCGACATCGCTCCTCCCGAACAACAAGGCCGGGTGTCCGGGTTGGGTTTTGGACTGGGTTACCTGGGATCGACGCTGGGCCTACTTGTGGTGCTTCCGTTTGCCAGCGACCGCATTGAGGTCGTTTGGTTGTTGGTCGTCGGCTTCTTCTTGCTCTTCTCGATTCCCGCTTTTCGTTACCTGCCCGCCGACAATGTAGGTGAAATGAGGGTATCGCAAGCTGCCGCACGGGGTGCGTCGAACCTCATGCAGGTTGTTGCAGAAGTGTGGCGATTGAAGGATCTCAGGAACTTTCTGATCGCCTACTTCTTCTTTATTGACGCGGTCCTGACGATCATCGTCATGGCGGGCGTGGTTGCGCAAGAAACCTTCGGATTCACTCGGCAAGGCGTGATCGTCCTTTTCCTGATCGTGCAGTGCTCGGCCATGGCCGGCGCCCTCACCCTGGGAAAACCTACCGACAGCCTCGGGCCGAAAAAGGTCTTGAACGGGATGCTGTCCCTGTGGATTGCCGCGTGCATAGCGGCATACTTTGTGGAGGGCCAGACGGCGTTCTACGTGCTGGCGGTGGTTGCCGGCTTTGGTCTTGGCTCTGTGCAGTCCGCGAGCCGGGTTTTCATGTCTTCGTTGATTCCGGAAGGCAAGGAGGCCGAGATGTTCGGCTTCTACGCATTTTGCGGCAAGTCTTCTTCGGTTCTGGGGCCGTTGCTCTTCGGGGGAGCAGTCTACCTGGCGGGGGGCAACCAGCGCCCCGGCTTCCTGGTTCTCGCTTCTCTGTTCGTCATCGGGCTTGTCTTGCTCCAGCGGGCGGGGGATCCCAGGGCGGCCTGATCGGCGCGTACGCTTGTTGGGAGGCGGACGGTCAGCCGCCGACGCTTGGGGAGTCGACGTCGCTCTTCCTCATCCTACGCGCCCCCGCGCGGGAGCCGGATCCGCCGAAGAATTAGGGGACAGTCCCGGGGGTGGTGTCCTTCCCGGACGGAGAGCCCTATGCCTTGCCGCCCTACGCCTTGCGGCCCAGTGCGCCACCCCACGCAAAGGTCGCCAACGCGCCAGGATGATCCCTCCACTTGTCCACCGAACGCCGCCACCCTTCGAACTGTCTTGGGGTGGCAAACCCGTATTGGGTGGCTGCAGTCACCATGTCGGACGCGAAGAACCAGTCCCGGACGAAGCCGTGGAAGAGGGCTCGATCCTCGGTCGAATCGAAGACCTCGAACGAAAGGCTTGACTCAACGTCGACGAACCCCGCCTCGTAGAGCACATTCTTGATCTCCCTCCCCAGCTGAGGATGCCCCCCGGTGGCGCTCAGTACCTTTGCGAAGGTGTCGAACATCCCGTTGAGGTTTCCGAAGTCTGGGGCGGAGAACGAAGCAGCGGTGATCAGTTCCCGAACGGAGACGATGCCGCCGGGCTTCAGCACGCGTTCTAGCTCGTTCAAGGCGGCCCGGATGTCGGGGACGTGCATCAGTACGGCGTTGCAGTGGGCCACGTCGAACCATCCGTCGTCGAAAGGAAGGTCGGTAACGCTGCCCATCCGGAACTCGACATTTTCGCAGCCCGCGGCCCGGGCTGTCCTCCGGGCGAGGTCGACTTGCGATTCCTCCACATCGATGCCGTGGAATTCGCCGGGCGCTACTGCTTTTGCGAGGCCAACCGAAATCGTCCCTGGCCCGCACCCAAAGTCGAGCAATCGCATTCCCGGCCGAAGGTGGGGCAGCAAGTGGGCGGCATGGCTCTGGGCGTTTCGGCGCTCGAGTACTCGCCGAAACTCCTCCCCGTATCCCATGGTGTAGACCGATTCGGCGTCCTCCTCCGGGGTGCCTTCTTCGCGCCCTTTCCCTGTGTGCTCCCCGATCTTGGCCCTGAGGATGTCGTACCCTTCCCGCAGCTCTCCGGCGAGCTTGTCCGCTGCCTCCCGAACCTCTTCGGTCACGTCGCTGAGCTCGACCTCGGACATCCTGGCCTTGAAGGTCTCCCACTTGCGCTCCATTCCGGCCATCTCGTCCCGGGCGTCCATCTTGGCCAGGTTGACCTTCAAGCGGATCTCGTCCCGTTCCCGCTCGATCCTGGTCCTGATTCGCTCAAGCCGTTCCTTCCACTCCATGCTGTGTCTCCCCTGTTTTCGCCCCCGGGCCTTTATCCACGTGTTCCCCCCAACCGAAACGTGATTGTATATCTTGATTGCATCAAGGAGGATGCGCAGACGACTTGAGGAGGTGACGATGACGAAGATGGCCATTGATCCGGGCGAGCGCCGTCGTGCCGTTCGCGAACGTTATGGAAGCAAGGCGGTGGAAGAAGGAGGCTGTTGTGGGCCCTCTTGTTGCGAAGTCGGCCCGGGCAGTGCCGACGACATCAGCCGCGCCGTGGGATATGAGGAGGTTGAGCTCGCGAGCGTGCCCGAGGGGGCCAACTTGGGGCTGGGGTGTGGCAATCCTGTTGCCCTGGCCTCCCTGACCGCGGGGGAGACCGTGCTTGACCTGGGGTCGGGCGCCGGTTTTGACTGTTTCCTGGCGGCAGAGCGGGTCGGTCCGGCGGGTAGGGTCATCGGGGTGGACATGACGCCCGAAATGATAGAGCGCGCCCGGGCCAACGCGTCCAAGGGCGGGTTCGAGAACGTCGAGTTCCGGCTCGGGGAGATCGAAGCCCTGCCCGCCCGCGACGGGGTGGCCGACGTGATCATCTCCAACTGCGTCCTCAACCTCTCTGCCGACCGACCGAAAGTGCTTTCGGAGGCCCTGCGAGTCTTGAAGCCGGGCGGGCGGCTCATGATCTCGGATTTGGTCTCGACCCTTGCCGTGCCGGACTTCATCGCCGCTTCCAAGGAGGCACTGGTGGGCTGCCTTCCGGTTCGGGTGCCCGAATACGAGCGCGACCTTGCGAACGCGGGGTTCACCCGCATTCGGGTAGAGGAGGGCCAACCCTACCCGTCAGAGCACATCTTCGGCGACCCGCAGGTTCAGGCCATCGTGCGGGACGATCCGGACAGGGAAGCCGAAGCCCGCGCTTTCACGCAATCGATCTGGGGCGGGGTCATCCACGCGATGAAGCCCGGGGGATGAAGAAGCTACGGGACTTCCCTTTCGCGGGCCGATGGACCCGGCAACAAGCCCCGAATCGGTGGGGTTGGGCGGAGGAGTGGCTGAAAGCCTCAACGCCCCTATCCGCTGCCCTTCGGGGGCCGATGGCCCGACCGGGGTCCTGGGGGGAGCAAATTGCAAATTGTGCCTGGACGGTGGCGTTGTCCGGCTATCCTCCGGCGGCGCCCCCTGGATTCCGCTGGGGCGGCCGGCACGCGGGCCATACGCCTGGCTGGCCGGTTCGTTCGTCGGCAGGTAGGACGCGGGGGGTTACGGTGACCCGTTCCGGATCCTCGGACGCTGCGTAGGCCAGCATGGCGGCCAGGGTCGCGTTGTTGCGCAGGTCGTCAAAGACGATCTTGTCGAAGGTGTCCCGGTTCGTGTGCCACGTATACTGTCGATAATCGGGGTAGTTGGACTGAAGCCGGAATCCGGGGGCGGACTTGCAGATGAAGGACATGTGGTCCGAGCCGCCTCGCTCCGGGACGCCCGGGATGTCAAGCTCGATGTGTCCCGTAATCTCCGGAGGGATCACGTCGAACCAGCGGGAGAAGTGCTTCCCCGCCCCCAAGAACCCCTGCATGCGGATGTAGTCAACCCGCCAGGTGCCGTTGTCCTGGTTGAATGCCGCCTGTAGCCCTTCCACGACCTCCGGGTTGTCCGTGGCGAAGGCAGTGGATCCGATCAGCCCCTGTTCCTCCCCTCCCCAGTGTCCCACAAGGATTGTCCGGCGCGGATTCGGATACGTCGCTTTGAGGATCCGCATTGCTTCGTGCATCATGATGGTCCCGGTCCCGTTGTCGGTGGCCCCGGAGGCTCCGTCCCACGAGTCCAGGTGCGCGCTCAGGAGCACGTACTCGTCTGGAAGCTCCGTGCCCGGTATGCGGGCCATCACGTTGAAGGCGGGGACTTCCCCCAGGAATTCGGCATGAGCTTCCAGGCGAACGCGGGGCCCCTGGTCCCGGGACGCCAGGCGGTGCACGAGGGAGTAGTCCTCGCACGAGAGGTGAACCGAGGGAATCTGTCGGGTCTGGGAGGAGAAAATCTTGTCCACGCCCCAGCCCCGGGACCACCGGCCGGTCAGGACCGCCAGAGCCCCGGCCTCCTCTAACCGGGCCGGACCGCCGTTACGCATGAAGTGGCCGAAGCTGGACTGCCATGCCCGTTGGGCCTCTTCCCGGGATGAGTTCATCCGCCGGAAGGATTCTTCGGTCGCGTGGTCCTGCCAGGACCGATCCTCCCGGCAAGTGGTTTCGGCGAAAGTGGTGGCCACGAACTTGCCCTCCACAGTCGGGAGCCAGGCTTCCAACGCTTCGGCACCCGTTAGAATAGGAAGGACCAGGACCTCGCCCTCAACGGGTTCTTCGGTGCCGGGGCTCCACGCAAGGATCATCCCCTCCAAGCTGCGCACCCGGGGCTCCAGAAGGTCGATGTGGGTGATCCCCCGGTCCCAGCCGGTCCAAGTTCCGTACGCTTGTCGCTCCGCCGGGATGCCCCACCTCTCGTAGTTGGCTACGAGCCAGTCCGCCGATCGGGCGTAGGCCGGCGACCCCATGAGCCTGGGACCGATGGAGTCCACGAGCGCTTGGGCCAGATCGTAGACTTGGCTGCCGTCGCCCATGCCCTGGTCCCATATGGCCCGAATCACCGGGTCGTCGGAAGGGAAGGTCTGGGCGGGGAGCGGGGGCGCAAAGGGGGGAAGGGAGGTGGCGAGGAGGGCTACAACGGCGGTGGTTGCGCGGGGAGCGTATGCGGTCATCTTGTTCATCTTCTTGGTTCCTGGCCCGTTCGACTTCGGGTCGCTGGTGGGGTCGACCATGGTGCACCCCAAAGGGTAGCGGCCCAAGCGCGCGATGCAACAGCGGCCATGGGCGCGGCTGCGAGTCGCAGTCAGCCCACTCGATGCCGAAGACGAACAACTTCGGTGGCGCGACAGGGTGGGTCGGGTTAGAATCTCCGTCGGGTTCAAGACGGGCGACCAGATCCGTCCCTGGTTATCCCTTGAGAGAGGAACCTACGTGGCACTTCGCACCGACACCGCAGGTTTTCTCTCCGTGCTCACCTTGGCGGTGCTCCTGGCGGTGGTTCCGGGTGGGACGCTTTCGGCGCAGGAAGAGCCGGATCGCCGCGGCTGGACCTTCGGCCTCTGGATGGCCGGTGGATACCAGTGGCCCACGGGCAGGCTCGCCAACAACACCGCCTCGGACAACCCCAACCTCGGGTTGCTCCAAACCGTGGCCGAGCTGAACCCTTCACCGGTGGTCGGCGGAGGGGTCGAGGTGCGGTTCCCTTCGCAAGAGCTCTCCGCGCGAGTCGGGTTCGAAGCGACCTCGGGGGCGGAGGTCACGGGCCGGATTGCGATCTGCGACCTGGTCGTCGGCAACATTTGCACGCCCCAGATCGCCCCCGTGCAGGTTCGTTCGCTCACCTCGGTCGTGCGTCTGCTCGCGGGTAATCCGGGGGCGCGGGTTCGCCCGGTGCTCTCGGGAGGGTTCGGCGTGCGTTGGTTCGAGTTCGAGATTCCGAGATGTCTGCCCCGTTCCATTGGGGACGAGGCGCTGATCTGTCGGGCGGTGACAGACATGTACCAGGATGCCCGGCCTCACATGTTGCTTCGTGCGGGAATCGGCTTGAAGACAAGTGGCGGCCCGATTTCCGTGGGGCTGGAGACTGTCGGGACCACGGGCCGCTACAGCGGAGGCTCGGATCGGACCGACGGCAACTGGTACCACGATCTTCGGGTGGAAATGTCGACCCGCGTGTCCGTCTACTGAAATGGGCCGGGGGATGATCGGGTTTGTGGTTCTTGTGGCTCGCCGCCGGTGGACAAGCTTCCGGAAGGTGGGTCTCGGGCTGGCGCTTTTGTCCGTCGTCCCGGCCGTTGTGCCCATCCCCGGCGTTCCACAGGTGCCTCCAGCCAATGCCTACGAGCTCGGCGGGGCGTTCATTGACGCCGGCGACCCCGAGGGCGCCCTTCGGTTCTGGATCGCTGTGCGCGACAGCCTCTCAGGCGAGAGCGCCGAAGATGCCCGCATCGGCACAGCCTTCATTCGGATCGTTACGGAAAACGATCTCGAGGGATACGAGGAGATCGCCACCGTCATGTTCTACTGGGGTTTCTCGGGTGCGGTTGATGAGGAAGCGCGGGACGAAATCGTGGCCGAGGCGCGACGCACCTTCACGCTTGTCGACTCGACAGCCACCGAGTACTGGGAGGCGGCAGGTCGGGGGGATTCAGGTGCTCTCGCGCTCGCGGTCAAGCAGTTCTGGATCGAGCGCGATCCGACCCCGTCGACGCTGGTCAACGAGCGCTTGGTCGAACACTGGAAGCGGATCGCCTACGCTCGGAGGACCTTCGTCTACAATCGATCGTCGGTCTACGGCACCGACGACCGCGGGACCTTCTATGTGAAGTACGGGCTGCCGGACCGGGTGACGCGCGGCCACCTGGGCGTGAGCGAATTCGAGCGTCGCTCCCGGAATCTGCCGCTTGACTACATCGCCCGCTTCGACCAGCAGCCCCAGTACGAGATCTGGCGCTACGCCACCATGCACCCGGGAGAATTCACGTACTTCCTTTTCGGCAACACCCAGGGCACCGGCCCCTTTCGGCATGTCCAGGGTCTTCACGAGATCATCCCCGCTTCGGCACGGGTGTCCGGAGAGGCCCGTTACGCCGGGGTCCGGGCCCAGCACTACCTTGAGCTCTTCTACTACGAGGATCTTGCCAGGATGGGTGGGCCCTACGGGCTCAGGTTCGGAGAGCTCGAGAGGCTCTGGAATTCGGCCCGGCGTCCGCATGAGGGCTCCCTTGAGGCCATCTCGCGCCGCCACATCGCCGATGACCAGTGGGCCTCCCGGCAACCGTCACCGCCTGCCATCTCGGCGTTCGATGACAGGCCCAGAAGTGCCCTGTCGGCTCAGGCAGTGCGCGTTCTCCAGGACGGGGAGCCCAGGCTGCTGGTCATGGCGGTATCCTCTCCCGTTTGGATGCCCTCCGGGGAGGGCGAAGCGATCCGGGACAGCCTCGTTCTGGCTCCCTGGACGGCCAGCCATACCGTTATCCTGCGGAACGCAAGGCTCGCCGAGGTTGCACGGGCCGAGATGCTTCCCGTTGACGGGCCGGGCTACCTCTCCACCCTGGTACTCCGCCACAGGGAGCGAATCCGCCATCTATCCGTGTCGGCCCGGCACGATGTCCAGGAGGTGGCCGATTCCGCGAAGGGGGAGCGCCTGCCGGGACAGCTGCACGTTCAGGTGGAAGCACCCCTTGTGCGGGTGGAAGCGGACGACCGCGTCCCTGATGCGGGCGGTTCGGATCGCGCCGAGGGTGGGGAAGCGGTGCGGGGCCTTGCCGAGTTTGAGGTTAGTGACCTGGTCGTGGGCATCGCCCCCCGACCCGAACTCGATCTCGGCGATCTTCCGGTCCCGCTCCTGCCCGCCACCCGGTTCTGGAAGGACGATCCCCTGCGCATCTATTTCGAGATATACCGTCCTGCGGCGGTTGACGTCGGGCCCGTGGAACTCCGAGCGCACTTGGCTCCCGTGACGCTCCCCAATCCTGGCATCCCCCTTCCCCAGGTAGAAGAACGGGATCTGGAGACGGCCGATATTGCCCTGTCGATAGAGTCCCCGTCAACTCGAGGGGAGCATTTCTTCGATCTTGACCTGCGCAACGAGCGCCCGGGCCTGCTGCAGGTGGTCTTGCGGGTCACCGACCGTGAAACGGGGGTTACCCGGATTCGGGCAACCCCCGTTCGACTTCTCGAATACTAAGGACCCCGCGGCGGTACCCCTCCCGAACCTTTCCACCTCCCCCGCGTGAGGGACCTGCCTGTCCGGCCCTGGCCAGCGGGGGCTTGGGGGAACGTATCCACCCAAGCCCCCGCACAAGGTCAACGTATCACGCCGGTCCGTACTTCCAACAACAAGTCCGAGTAGATGGGGCGGAATTCCTCCACCACCTCATCCGGCACGGGATCGGGGTGCCAGCCTTCAACACCTGCGGTGACGGTCTCGTTTTCCAAATCCCAAGTGACGCGGTAGACGTTCATGAGCCTGCGGCCCCTGAGAACAATACGATTCCGCGCGTGGGTCACGCCGCGCATCTGCTCCTGGGCCAGCACTTCACGTTCCGTCCAGGTCGTCTCGTAGTAGATCTCATGAGAGCTTGATGTCCTTCGGGCAATCTGCAGGGCGTACTTGCGCACGATCTTGTCAAGTCCGGCATTCAGGGTCGCACTTGACATCCGCCCCATGTCCTCCCGCCAGTGGTTGGCGGACTGCGACGACACTCCGCCGCTGGCGCATCCTACCGTCAGGACGGACAGGAGAACGCCCCCGGCCACGAGCATCCGCCACACTTCCCGGCACCTGCTCATCTACGCACTCCTACGTCGTCAATGCGCTCTGTGTTGGCGAGGCGCCACAAATCAAACGACCTCGCCTTGTTTCGCAGGGCGCGAGGGCTGACGTCGTTGATGATGTCGGGAGACGCGCTGTCTCCTCCCGGACCGCCGAAGGTATACATTTCCTGAAGCAGAATTTCCAGCTCGCTTCCGGGTACCGGAAGCTGCAGAAAGCTGTATTGCACTAGGTCACCCCAGCCACGGTCGTCGAAGTATTCGGTGCCAAGACCGTAGTGGAATAGCTCAATCCGCTTCTCGTACTTCAACGCATCCCAAAGGTCACCACAGGCGCCGTTGCTCTTCTGTGGCACGCACCGGTTGCCACCAGGAGCCTCACCGTTGGGGTCGGTAAAGGGAGGGAGCTCCCCGTTCATGGTGCGATACTTGTTGATCACGGCCATGGCGGACGCCCTGTCACCCATCCGGTAGTTCGCCTCCGCCGCAAGGAAATCCAGCTCCTTGGAGGTCATGTCGGGATACTCGCCGACCCAGCCGGCGTCATACAGGGGACGCCACCGCCAGTCAATGTAGTTCGAATAGTGGTAGATGCCCCTGTCGGCAGGGAAGGGGCTGTTGCCCATGTAACGAATGTACTTTCCGCTGACGTCGGGAGCTCCACCTGTGATGCGGCGGTCGTCGGTGTCAATGTCGAACGGAATTTTGTCATTCGGCCCTGCGGAGATCCACGTCTCCCAGGCACCAGACGCGTCTGCGGGTCCCACGGTGCGATAATCAATACGGGCCCACCCGGTATAGTGGGCGGTGTGGTGTTTCTTGCGGTGCCAGGCCCAGTTACCGCCCTCTTCGTAGTATCCGGCGAAGTCCTTCGAGATGCCGCCGGAGACGTCCGAAAGCACCGCGCTCCAATCAACGGCTTCCCGCTCCGCGGGTGTGCGGGGCACTTGGGTACGGTAGCGGGCCCGGTAAGCGCGGGCCAGTTCGCCCAAATAAGAAGCCGACCAATCTCCGTTGAACCCCACCCAGGTTGAAGGGATGGTGAACCCACCGCTGGCCATCTGGATCACCTCGGCGTACTTGGCCTCTGCTGCGGCCCAGACCTGGGTGTAGGATTGTAGCTCCAATGAAGAGACGTCTTCCACCGTCTCGTCAACGACGAAGGCCTTATCAAAGAGCACCGCTAGGTTGGACAGGGAAAGAGCCTGAATGAACTTGCCGAACGCAACCACCCTATCGGTGTTGTCCGGACCGTCACCTTCCTGGATCTGCACGCCGCTTTCGATAGCCAGCATACCATCCCTGAGCGCGGCCAGAGCACGATAGGAGTTCTGCCACGGTGTCTCGGCCATGTTGTTGTAGCTGTAGGCCGGGTCGTTGTTGTAGGCCTTGCGAGGCTCCCAACCGGAGTCGCGCATGCCCCAGTTACCCCACGACGAGGAATGGGCGTCAGCCGCCGTGCTGAGCGCGGCATCGGGATAGCTGTGATGCGCAACCGCCCACCAGGACTGGTACGCCCCCGAGATGAGCGATTCAACGTCGGAGGGACTTGATATCGCACGGTCGCGGTCGGGGTCGTTGAGGTTGGTGACTTCCAGGTCAACACAGGCGGCCAATAGTGTCACAACGGCGACCAATAGGCCACCCATAGTAGTTGTCTTATTCGTAGACATAGAGTTGTATACCTCCCTTATGCCTCTTTGTTCCTGTTCCCCGATCTCGTCAGAAGATCAGCTGCAGGCTTGCGGTGAACGTTCGGAAGTTCGGGTACTGGTAGTCGTCGACTCGTCCGACAGCTTCCGATCCACCCGAAGAATCACCAGCCGATCCCACTTCTGGATCGTATCCGGTGTAGTTGGTAAACGTAAGCAGGTTGCGGCCGATCAGGTTCAACTCGGCCCCTGTTACCCGACCCTGGAACACCGAGTCAAGCCACTCCGGGTTCAGCGAGTAACGGAGCGACAGCTCCCGGAGCTTCACGAACGTTCCCTTTTCCACAAACCAACCGTTCATCGCATTGGTGTTGTACAGCCTTTGGTAGTATGCGACCGGCTTCTTCATTCCGTCCGGCTTACCAAACTGATCCTGGTCGCCGGAGCGGTTTTCACGATACGCCCACTGACGTGTCTGATTGTAAATGTCGGCTCCGAACTCACCATCCAAGAGGACGTAGAGCGAAAGTCCGCGCCAACGGAAGGAATTCACCAAGCTGAGGTTGAGATCGGGTGTGGAGTTTCCAAGGTAGAGAAAGTCCTTGCATCCCATTTCGCCCTGACGGCGGGCTGGGCACTCCCCGAACATCCGAACCGGCATTCCCCACTGGAATACGTCGTCGCCCGTCTGGCCTTCGCTGTCTGTGCCCCAGAGATCGCCTGAGATGCCATTGGTGTAATCGGATCCTCCCGTCCAAACAAGCAGACCGTCGTCGTTCAGCTTGAACTGGTCACAGGGCGTACCAACGGGAAGATCAGCACATGCGGTGGCCCATTTGGCTCCGTAGAATGCGCCGAAGACCTCGCCGTCACGGAAGTAGAAGAATCCGCTGCGATACGCGGGCCGGTCCAGACGCGTGATCTCCATTCGGGTTCTGTCCACATTCAACCGTACGTTCCAGCCGACCTCGTCGGTGCTGATGATGGGGACTTCCAGGTAAGACTCCCAGGTGTTGGAATCCAAGGCGCCCGCGTTCTGCCACTGCGACGAGAATCCGCCCGCCTTGGGCAGCGGGACGAATAGAAGCTGATCTTCCGATATGGTGTTTGCGTAGGTCACCCCCAAGCTGGCGGTGTTGAAGAGCACCATGTCCAGCCCGAATTCGGTCTCGGTGGACCGCTGAGGCTTCAGGTCCTTGTTGCCAAGGGTCTGGGGTGTGATGGCACCAGCGCCCACGCTGTAGGTCTCGTACTGGGCCTCGAACCGGGGTCGGCGGCCCGCCGTGCCCAGCGACCAGCGCAACTTGAGCTCGTTGACGTCCGCCAGGGGCCACCAGGATTCCTGCGCCATTCGCCACGCCAGCGAAGTGCGATAGTAAGTGTGCCAGCGCTCGTTGGTGCCGAACAGGCTGGAGCCGTCCCTGCGGGCGAGGGCGTCAACGATGTACTTGCCCTTGTAGTCCAGGGCGGAAATAAGGAAGTAACCCTCCGAGCGAATGTCCCGGACGAAGGACTCCGCTTCATACGACTCCGTGTTGAGATTGTTTAACCGTGGCACGTCTGCAGCTGCGAAGTCGGTACCATACGCGTCAAACCATTCGTAATGGGAGCTCTCCTGCAGGTAGCGCAGGCGGGTTCGGGTGGCCAAGTCACCGAACGCCTTGTTCAACGACACGGTCAACTCGCTATTAATGTTTTGCCGGTGATCCTGCCGTTTCCACAGGGAGCCGTTGACGACGCTTCCTTCCGCTGTCTCCCGGCCGGCCGGGGACAGATTCGACTGGAGGAAAGCGTTGCGATCCAGCCCGAAAACACCCTCCATGTCCAACCAGGCGAACGGGGTCCAGCGTGCGGTTACGCTGGCCTTCACATCCTCGCTCCAGTCCCGGTTGTCGATCAATTCGAAATGGTAGAGAGGGTTGTCTTGATTCGAAAGCGGGTCGGGGTTCACGAACAGGCACCCGTTGGCTGGACAGTGACGCTCTCCAATCGTGCTGGGATCCCTGCGGAGCAGGTCTACATAGGGACCCATGAAGGTGAGGTCGTAGAAGGGTGCGCTTCCGAGATCCTCCTGCTCCGATTCGGTGTAGGCGGTGCTGAGGGCCACGGTCAAATTGCTTCGCACATTATGATCAAGGTTGATCCGAAAGCCTTTGCGGTCGAACCCGTCGTTCCACCGTGACAGGACGCCGCGATCGGTCTGCCACTCGAAAGACGACCGATAGCTGGTGTCTCCGTTTCGACCCTCAACGACAGCGTAGTTGGACATAAAAGTACCGGCCGTGTAGACTCGATCCACTTGGTTATACGTCGGAAGTGAGCTGGGCCATGGGTTATCCTGAAAGGACTTGAACACACCATCACCGTTCAACGCCGGGTTCTCCATGTCGGGATCGGTAATGTCGGTGATCACGTTGCCGCCAACATCGACGAGATTGCCGCTCGCGTCGACCTCCCAGGGATGGTATTCGGACAGTTGGATGTCCCCAGCAATGCGCTCCTGGCCGGTTTCGTTGCGTAGCACAAGCTGGTTGTAGTCACGGCCTCCAAAGCCGGTACCACGCTTGGTGCGGATCTGAACCACACCGTTCGCTGCGCGGGAGCCGTACAGTGAGGCACCTGCCGCGCCCTTGACTATCTCCATGGATTCGATGTCCAGTGCGACGACGTCATCGAACGAGTTGGTCGTGATCACCCCGTCAATGATGATCAGGGGAGCCTGCGACCCGTTGATCGAGGTGGCACCCCGGAGCAGGATGTCGCCCGAGTTGCCCGGCTGGCCGCTACCGCCGACAACCTTGACGCCCGGCACCTTTCCGATCAGGAAATTCTCGGCGGACACGGCCGGCACAGGCGTGTTGGCGATATCGAGCTTCTCCACCGTAAAGGGCAGCTTGACCCTCGGGGTCGCCCTGGCCACCCCCGTGACGACGAGTTCCTGCAGCCCCAGGGCCCCGCTGGCAAGCTCGGCGTCAAGCACCGCGCTCTCCCCGGCGGAGACCTGGACTGTGAGCGTCTGGGAATCATACCCCAGAATTTCGAAGGTTACGGAGTGCGAACCGGGTGATACCCCGAGAATGAGGTAGCGCCCGGCGTCTGTGGTCAATACGCCCGACCCGGCGCCGTCCAGCCTGACCAAAGCGGACTCCAGCACCTGGCCCGTCGCGATGTCCGAAACGGTTCCCGTGATGGAGCCTGCTTGGCCCTGCGCCTGCCCGAACCCTAGCAATAGAGCAAAGGTCACGATGGCGCCCCCCCCCCTTTTGTTGCGGAAGCCCCTGCTTCCGCCAGCGCTTAACAATGGAACTCCCATCCCGATTCACTCCTAATGGTTGTGAGTAATGGCGTTGTGGAAATGCCGCGACCATTCGTCCGCGGTCCTCGTCACCGACCGAAGAACACCACAGTCTTCAGCAGGTTTCTCTTCCAACATGGGGATGGAGTACGCCGGATCGCAAGCACAGTGGTGTTCCGATCCGCATCCGGGCCGTTCAGCTTCGGGGCAACGGAATGCGTGCGGACGTCCGGAAGGCCTGCAGATTGCTGGACGCTCTCCCATCATCGGACGAATTGAGGGCTGTTGCCGCGGCCAACCTTGAAGCGCACGTCAGCCGCGGGGATTTGGCCGCAGGCCTCCTGGCACCCCTCTGAAATCCGAATCCCTGCGGGCGCGACATCCCGTCCCCGGATACGACGTCCGGGCCCATTCGCCCGCTTGCGCTTTTCGCGCCGGGTTTTCTGCCGTAAGTTGCGAATCCGTCCCTGGGACCCCCGCCAAGCCTCGGGGCGCCCGGCGGCGCCAGTTCACGTCCGTCCGTGCCCTTGGAATAGAGTGGGCGTCATGGCCGGAGCGAACTGACGACTCCCGAAAGACCGGCACTTCTGTGAAAGGCAGCTCCATGAGAACGATTTCTGGTCCGCGCAGTACCACCATGGTTCTGGGTGCCCTCGCCGTAACGGCCGGGGCGGGGCTCCTCCAGCCCCTTTCCGCCAGCACTCAAAACGGGAACCAGGGCTATGCCGAAGAACTGTTCGGCAGTCTCCGGTACCGGCATGTGGGGCCAGCCCGGGGGGGACGGGTCACCGCCGTTGCCGGGCATCGGGAGCAGCGGTCCACGTTCTACATGGGGGCCACGGGTGGAGGGGTCTGGAAGACCGAAGACTACGGTCACACCTGGCACAACATTTCGGACGGGTACTTTGCCACGGGTTCGATCGGTGCGATCCGGGTCGCCCAGTCCGACTCGGACATCGTGTACGTGTCCACGGGCTCCGATGGCCTCCGCAGCAACGTGATCATCGGCACCGGCGTCTACAAGTCCACCGACGGAGGAACGACGTGGCGCCACATGGGCCTGGAAAAGACGGGAAACACGGGCGCGATCCTGATCCACCCCGAGAACCCGGACCTTGTGTACGTCGCTGCCATCGGCAATCCCTTCACCCCGAACCCGGAGCGGGGGGTCTACCGAAGCCGGGATGGGGGGGAGAGCTGGGAGAACATCCTCTCCGTCTCCGACAGCACCGGTGCGGTGGACATTGAATTCGCCCCCAACGACCCCAACACCCTCTACGCGAGCATGTGGCGGGCGGAACGCAAGCCGTGGACCATCATCTCCGGTGGATTGGAAGGCGGGGTGTACCGCTCCACCGACGGCGGCGACAGCTGGGAGCAGGCCACCACCGGCCTTCCCTCCGGCCTCCGGGGGAAGTCGGACTTGGCGGTGACCCCGGCGGATCCGGACCGGGTCTACCTTCTCATGGAGGCTCCCGCCGACACCGGCGGCGTCTACCGCTCCGATGATCGGGGGGTGACGTGGCGCCAGGTCACGGACTTCGCGCCCATCCGCACCCGCGCCTTCTACTACACGAACCTGGACGCCCACCCGGCCGACGCCGACGTCCTCTGGGGGATGACCGAAGGCTTCTGGAAATCCGACGACGGCGGGGAGAGCTGGTCACCCCGACCGGTCCCCCACGGCGACAACCACGACATGTGGATCAACCCGGACCACCCGGACATCCTCATCCAGTCCAACGACGGCGGCGCCAACGTCTCCCTTGACGGCGGAGTGACCTGGTCGACCCAGTACAACCAGCCCACGGCCGAGCTCTATCAAGTGGATGTGTCGGACGACTTTCCGTACCGGCTCTACGCCGGCCAGCAGGACAACTCCACAATCTCCGTGCCCAGCCTGCCTGAGCGCTCCGAGCCAGGGGGTCCCCGGTCTGCCTGGGAAGCCCACGGCGGGTGTGAAACGGGCCCCGTCGTGCCCAAGCCCGGAGACCCGGACATCGTCTATGCCAACTGCAAGGGACGGTTCGGGCTCTACAACCGGAGGACGGGTCAGGAGAAGCAGTACTACGTGGGCTTCGCCAACCTGTACGGACACAACCCCAGGGACCTGGAGTTCCGATTTCAGCGCGTCGTGCCCATTCACGTTTCGCCGCACGACCCGAACAAGGTCTACCACGGTTCCCAGTTTGTCCACGTGACCACCAATGGCGGACAGCTCTGGGAGACGATTTCCCCGGACCTGACCGCCTTCACCCCCGAAACCCAGGTCATTTCGGGCACCCCCATCACCCTGGACGTCACCGGGGAGGAGCACTTCTCGGTGCTCTACGACATCCAGGAGTCGGTTCTGGAGCCGGGCGTCATCTGGGCGGGGGCCAACGACGGGCCGGTCCACGTGACCCGGGACGGGGGTAAAGAGTGGAATAACGTGACACCGCCGGGGATCGGCCCGTACGGACGGGTGCAGAACATCGAGGTTTCCCATCACGATCCCGCCAAGGCGTACGTGGCCATTCTGCGCTACCAGCTGGGTGACTTCGCTCCCTATGCGTACCGGACGGAAGACTACGGGGAGAGCTGGACACGGATGACGACGGGCGCCAACGGGATCCCAGGAGACCACCCGGTTCGGGTCGTTCGGGAAGACCCGGCCCGGGAAGGCCTCCTGTACCTGGGCACCGAGTTCGGGATGTTCGTCTCCTTCGACGACGGCGCGAACTGGCAGTCCTTCCAGCTCAACCTTCCGGTCACGCCGATTACCGACATCAAGGTCGTGCACGGAGACTTGGCCCTTTCGACCATGGGGCGAGGCTTCTGGATCCTGGACAACCTGACACCCCTCCACGCTCTGGACGACGGGGTCGCCGATGCACGCGCCTACCTTTTCCCGGTCCGGGACGCGTATCGGTTGCGCTATGGCGGCGGCTTTCGCTTCGGAAGCCGTCTTCCCCACCTGCCCGAGTACCCGGAGCCGGGCGCGAACCTGGACTATGTGCTGCCCGTTGATGTGCCCGGGCCGGTCACCCTCGAAATTGTAGACGCCGGGGGCGAGGTGATCCGATCCTTTTCCAGTGAGGCACCGGGAGAGTACGAGATGCCCGCCGAGCCCGGGATGAGGGAGTGGCGCCTGGAGCGCTTTGGAACGCCCCGTCTGCCCGCCGATCCGGGGGCGAACCGCTTTACCTGGGACCTGTCGTACCCCGGTCCTTGGGATTCGAACCCGATGCGGGCGGGCAGGGGAGGCCCTATGGTGCCGCCAGGGCACTACACGGCCCGCTTGTCCTCAGGAGAGTGGAACGCCAGCCGGACCTTCCAGGTTCTCATGGACCCCCGGGTCGTGGCCGAGGGCACCGGCGTGGAAACGGTGCGACGACAGGTGGAGTTGGCGCTGCAGGTGAGGGACGCGCTGAGCGAAGCCAGGCTGGCAGCCCACCGCATTGGCCTAGCGCGGGAGGATCGGGGAGGGAGCCTTTCGGCCGAAGTGGAGGCGGTGGAACGGGACTTGGTCACGGCCCCCGTCCGCTACTCCCGGCCCATGCTGGTGGACCAACTCCAGTACCTGTACGGCAACCTGACCCGGGCGGACCAGGAGCCGGGACAGGATGCGGTTCGGCGGTACGAACAGCTGAATACCGCGCTGGAGGAACACATCCGCACCCTGGAGCGGCTTTTGCGGGCCACGGTGTCCTGATACGTCGAATACGGGGTTCGGTGGGGAGGAAGGCGGCTTGACCGCGCAGTAGGCCCCGCTTTTCGTCCACCGACGGCATCGGGAGCGGAGCCATGCTGACGCGGCTGAGGGTGCGCAACTTCAAGCTCTTTGACGACATTGACGTGGAGTTGGGCCGGATGACCGTCTTCATCGGCCCCAACAACGCAGGCAAGACCGCCGCCCTCCAGGCGCTGGCTCTGTGGCAAATCGGGCTTCAGCGCTGGGTTGAAAAGCGCGGCACGGGGGAGGTGCCAAAGAAGCGGCCCGGCGTCACCATCAACCGGCGCGACTTGGTCTCGTTGCCGGTTCCCGCGGCCAACCTCCTCTGGCGCAACTTGCGTACCCGCGTCGGTCGGCACGAAGAAGGCAAGACGCGCACGGAGAACGTGCGGATCGAAATCGTTGTAGACGGCCCCGACTGGTCGTGCGGGCTGGAGTTCGACTACGCCAACCCCGAATCGTTCTACTGCCGCCTGTTGCGCAAGGACGGCGGGCACGAACCGGTTCCAGAAGATGCCCGTGACATAAGGGTGGCCTACCTGCCACCGATGTCGGGCCTCGCCGCGAACGAGACGCGGCTCGATCCCGGGGCCATCAACGTCCGGGTCGGGGAAGGCCGAACGGCCGAGGTGTTGCGGAACTTGTGTTATCGGATCGCCGAAGGCGGCGATAACGGCAAGTGGCAAGGAATCTGCAAGCGCATTGATTGCCTCTTCGGCATTCGCCTCGACGATCCGAAGTACGTTCCGGAACGGGGCGAAGTCGTCATGACCTATCGAAATCTAGGCGGTGTGCGCCTGGACCTTTCAGCCAGCGGAAGGGGCCAGCAACAGACCATGTTGCTCCTGGCGCACATGACGGCCAACCCCGGATCCGTGCTCCTCCTTGACGAACCCGACGCCCACCTCGAAATCCTCCGCCAACGCCAAGTCTACCAGCTGTTGCGCGAAACCGCGGCCGAAACCCGCAGCCAGATCATCGCCGCCAGCCACTCCGAGGTCCTGCTCAACGAAGCGGCCGGCGGAGATGATGTGCTAATTGCCTTTGTGGGCAAGCCGCATCGCATGGCGCACCGGGGCAGCCAGGTCGCCAAAGCGCTCAAGAGCATCGGCTTCGAGCACTACCTTCAAGCCGAAGAAAGGGGATGGGTCCTCTACTTGGAGGGCTCCACCGACTTGGCGGTTCTCCTGGCCCTCGCGCGCCGCTTGGAGCATCCGGCGGCGAAACTGCTGGAAGCCCCGTATGTTCATTACGTCGCCAACCAGCCGCGCAAGGCGCAAGAGCACTTCTATGGGGTGCGTGAAGTCAAACCCGATCTTGCAGGCGTTGCGATCTACGACCGGCTGGGCTCGCCTGCGCCCAAGGATTCCAATCTGACGCAGCTCACTTGGCGCAGGCGCGAAATCGAGAACTACCTCTGTCGGCCCGAGGTGCTACTCGATTTCGCGGAAGCGGAAGCGAACGGCCTGGGGCTGTTTGCCACTCTGTGGCGGGAAGAGATGGGCGAGTGCATCAAGGAGGTCAAGCGAGCGCTTTCGACCCTGGGGGAGCCCTCGCCATGGGGGCCGGACATCAAAGCCAGCGATCGTTTTCTTGACCCGCTCTTCAAGTGTTTCTACAAAAGAATCGGTGTTTCCGGCACGATGCAAAAGTCGGACTACTACCGCTTGGTCAAGTTCCTGAAGCCGGAAGCCATCGACTCCGAAGTGAAGGAGAAGCTGGACGCCATCGTGGCGGCGTCTGCGCGCGCCCGTCCGGGGGGCTCCTAATCCCCTGCCCTTGACCTCCGGGCCCGCTGGATGTCCTCTGGAGGGGGCCCCAGAATTCTCTGTCCTCCAGACCCCCCAACCCGCGCGAAAAAAAACATGGACCTGAACCTCAACAAGAAGGTTGCCGCCGTCACCGGCGCCAGCCGGGGCATCGGCTTCGCAATCGCTCGTTCTTTGGCGGCGGAAGGCGCTCACGTTGCGATTTGTGCCCGGGACCCCGGATCCCTGGAGGAGGCTGCGGCCACCCTCCGCAGGGACGGAGGAGAGGTTCTCGCTGTCCCGGCGGATGTCGCGACAGAAGCCGGAACCGTCTCTTTCCTGGGTGCCGTCCAGAAGGACTACGGTCGCCTGGACGTGCTCGTGAACAACGTCGGCGGCAACCGGCGCAGGACATTCGAAGAGGCGACCGACCAGGACTGGTTGGACATCATCCATCTCAATGTTCTGTCGGCGTTTCGGACCAGCCGGGGCGCCATTCCCCTGATGCGGGCAGGAGGCGGAGGGTCGATCGTCTTCGTTTCTTCGGTGTTCGGGCGGGAAAAGGGGGGTCCCGGCCTGTCAATCTACAATACCACCAAGTCGGCGCTGATTTCGGCGGCGGGGATCATGGCCCTGGAGTTGGCCGGGGCGGGAATCCGGGTGAACTGCGTCGCTCCGGGCTCAATTCGATTCAAGGGAGGCAGCTGGGACCGGCGGGTCAAGGCCGACCCGGAGGGAATGAAGACCTTCGTTGAATCGAATCTGCCCCTTGGCCGCTTTGGTCGCGCCCAGGAAGTGGGCGATGTCGTGGCCTTCCTGGCGTCGGAGCGCGCGAGTCTGATCACGGGGGCCTGCATCGCCGTTGACGGTGCCCAGGGACGGTCGTTGATCTAGGCAGGACACCGATGGTTGACGTCTTGCAAGACGAGACGGTCAATGAACGCGGCCATCGGCCCCGCCTGCTTCACGCCGCCATGGAGTATCGCTCCTGCTTTCAAACGAAGCGGGCCAGGCGCACATCCAGGGCTCGGGTGTCTTGTTCCGTCCCCTTCCACTGGACCAGGATCGGGCTCTGATACGTGCCTCTGGGAATCTCCCCGGTTCCATCCCCTCGGCGGTCTAGAACCGGGAGGCTGATCTTCCTCTTCATGCGAAGGAAATGAGACACGGGAACGGCCAGGGCGCGGTTGACGATTCGCTCCACCACGGACTGCCGCACCCCCATGCGGTCCAACAGTTTGTTCAGGACCTGTACCGCGTCGAACTGGGCGTAGTTGAGCGTCTTCGCGGGAATGGCGCGAGGATCCCTCAAGGCGTTCTTCCCCCTTTCTGCCATGAAACGGAGGGGGTTGGCCAAGACCTCCCGAAGATCGTGAGTCATGAGCAGGGTTTCGTATTCGTTGACGGTCAGGCCTACGTTGCGTTCGTCCTGAGGGAGGTACACATCCAGACGCCCGAAGGACACGCCGTGCCTCCGGGCCAGCTCCCGGAGCTGCTCCATGAATCCGTGTTTCGGGTCGCGAAGGTTCAGGGCGTCAATGGCGTGGGGGGAAGCCCCTACCTCTACCCGCATACGAGCCACTTCCTCTTCGCCCCCGTACCCCACAATCGTCGTCCGACGGCGGCGAGTGCCGGCGTCATGAACCCCGTCCAGCTCCACAAACCAAACCGGATAGTCCCCTTCCTGCGCGTAGGACACGCAGTTCCTGAGTCCCGCTCCCATAAAGGTCAGGTGAGAGTCGGCGTTTCGGGGTTCGCTGGCTCGCTGCTCTTCGGAGAGCTCCGTGCGAAGGTGGAGCTCATCGTGAGTGTATCCGGCATCCGGGGGGAAGAGCTCACGGAAGACTTGAAGGAACTCCTGAACGTTTTTGCCGTCGTGATTCAAGCGCTGCGCCAGACGCTGGTCCAAGTACCCCGCCGTCGTGTGGTCGGACACATAGAGGGCCTTCGGGTATCGGGTGAAGTCCGCTCCAAACTCTCTCGCCAGCTTCCCACGCACGTCAATGAGATCAATCCGAGACGCCGGCTTGATCCGGAGCGTGGCCTGGAAAGGACCCTCTTCGCTGTTCTTGCGCCGATCCACGAGAATCAAGGGGGCAGCCCATTGCAGGTTGAAGGAAACGTTGCATATTGGGACCTTCGGCCCGCTCCGACAAGTCCCGACTCGGAGTACGGTCGGTTTGTTTCAGCCTTACCGGAAGGTAAGAGGAGCCACCGCAGGCGACCTAAGGAGCGCGTGAGCCATGTCGGCATCAGCCGGTCTCGTTACCGAACTGGAAACATCCTTGAAGTACATCAAGACCACGCTTTCGATCTTCGACGAAAGCGATTCCGAATTCACTCCCCGGCCGGAACTCTACACCGTGGCGGCGCATGTCGCGCACGCGGCCGACTCCGTTGATTGGTTCGTAGAGGGCGCCTTCGGGGACGGCTGGAACATGGACTTTGAGGCCCTCATCACCGCGGCCCGGGCCGTTACCTCCCTGAAAGAGGCGACCGAATGGCTGGATCGGGCCTATGCCGGCGTCACCCAAGCCGTGGGTGCCGCTTCCGACGCGACGCTGTTTGCGTCCATCCCGGATCGCCGGATTATGGCCGGAGCCCCGAGGGCTGCTATCGTGAGTGCCATTGTTGACCACACGGCCCACCACCGCGGTTCCCTCGCGGTGTACGCGCGCCTCCTGGGCAAGGTGCCGAAGATGCCGTACGAATGAGGAAGGAGTCGCCGAGGAGGTTACTTGTTGGGACAGGGCGGATACATGACCAGGGACGCCAAGTCCTCCTTGATCTCCTCGTAAAGGCTTTCCGGAGCAGCAGGACGTTCGTTTTCGGTCCAGCCACCACACTGCATGCCTTCCGACATCTCTCCCTGGTACCGGATTCGGCCGGTCGGATGGTAAACGGTAAGTTCGCCTTCCCACGTTCCGTTGCGAAGCGATGCCCGCAGCTGAATTGTCTCCTCCTTGCCGGGGAAAAATCTGAAAACCTGCCCCGAGTACGGGGTCATGGTTTCCGGATCCACGTACGTTCGGTCCCGCACGACTAAATCATCCAGGCTTCGGCCCTCCCTGGGGGAACAGGCAAAGAGCACCAGCCCAAGCAGCGACACCCACCGGAAGGTCGCTAAAATCAATCAGGTCCCCCAAATCCGGTCCCCTACCTGGTAGGTTTCGGGGCGCTTGTAGGTTCGGGGCGCGCTGCCCACGGCGTCGGTACCTGGCCCCTCATGTTCTTGGGGACAATACGCCCGATCACGCGAAAAACCTACCCCAAATTCGCGCTTTTTCCAGTGGGCAAGGGCGGCGGCGACCCATTCCAGGGCGCACCCGCGGGCTCCGGCACCCCTTGAGGGGACGCCCGAAATCCGCCACAATCACTTCGTTCCGATTTGTCCCTTAATATTCCTGGCCACCCGTTACCCCACAGTCAAGAGCGATGAGCATCAACCTTGCCGACGACGCAATTCATGCCCTCAATCGCTCTGCCGCAGCGGCAGCCCGGGATGGTGCCGATGCGGTGGAGCCGCCCCACATTCTCGCCGGCGTCCTGTCTCAGGGCGATTCGGCCCTCCGGGATGCCTGTCGGAGGCTGGGGCTTGAAGTGGATGACCTTCCCCCGCCTATGCTGAACCTGCCCGTCACCTACGAGAATCACCTTCCCTTTACGCCCTCCTCCCATGAAGTGCTCGCGGCGGCGGTGGCGGCCAGTTCTTCCTGCGGCCATCCGACCACGACGAGCGTCCATCTGCTCCTAGGCGTCGCGCGCAACGGCGATCCGGAGACCGCGCGAGTACTGAGTGACTGGGGCCTGATGGCGGGGGACCTGGAACGGGAACTGCAACGGATGCCTGCCCTTGAGGAAGCCGGGTAGATGAAGCGCGGTTCTCGGGCTGTCGGAGCGGTGTCCCCGGGACTCGTCTTGTTGCTCTCGGGACTTGTATTTTCCTGTACGAGGCCCGAGGACGACGGCTCTCGAGGGCCGTCCGACGACGGTGATCCCTTTGCCGGTACCCCCCTAGACGGCCCCCTCCCCGAAATCGGACCCCCGCCCGAAGACTATCGGCCTACCGCGGCCGGGGCCCCCGCCACCGACATCTGGATCGGGGTCCTTGATCGGGTGGGCGGAAGGCCAGTCGTGCGAGATCTTTTCAACGCAACCGACCGGAACGGTTACGACAACCAGCCGAGCTTCGATCCTGGCGGCGAGGTCCTGTACTACACCTCGGCGGTGGACTCAACCCAGACCGAGGTCTTTCGGTACGTCTTTGCGACCGGCGTCTCCCAACGGGTGACCCGCACTGCGGACGCCAGCGAATTCTCTCCCACCGTCATTCCGGGACAGGACGCGCTTTCTGCGATCCGGGAGCAGAACGGCAAACAGTACCTTTGGCGTTACCGGACCGACGGGTCGGAGCGGCAGGCCGTTTTTTCCACTGCGGAGCCCGTGGGGTATCATGCGTGGGCCGACGAACGAACGGCCGTCATGTTCATCCTGGGTGATCCCCCGACCCTACAGGCCGGAGACGCGCTGTCGGGGGAGATTCGCGTCGTTGCGCGGAATCCTGGACGCTCGATCCACCGGATCCCGGGCACCGCCGCCGTTTCCTTTGTACGGAAGTCGGAGGACGCGTGGTGGATCGAACGCTTCGATCCATTTTCCGGGAATACCGAACCCCTGACCCGGACGCTGACCGGTCGGGAAGACTACGCCTGGACGCCCGAAGGCGAGATCCTGATGGGAGATGGCGCGGTGCTGTACGCATGGAGGGCGGGTGGGGGCTGGGCCCGGATCCGGGACTTGGCCCGGGAAGACGCAGGGGACATCTCCCGCATTGCCGTGAGTCCGGATGGCTCCCGGATTGCCTTGGTCAGGAATCGGCCCGGATCGCAGGAGCCCGGCGAATGACGCCTGGGGTCGGGGTCCTGATCGTCCCCAGAGGAGAAAATTATGAAGGGAAAACTGGTCCCTTTCTGCGCCGGAGGCGCCCTTTTGCTCGCGGGAGTCGCTCATTCGGGCATCTTCTTCCCTAGGACGCTCTGGGCCACGCTGGGGGCTGCGGTGTTCGGAGTTTGGCTGGGGTTCGCGGTGTACCGTCTGACCGAAGATCCATTCGAATAGCGCCGGATGATGGCTCGGGCTCACCGGCTACTTTGCGCACCCGGGCTGCCCGCCCGCCTCAAGGGGCGAAACCCCGGAAGTGGGAGGGGCGTATAGGGTCGGACGTGACGCGCCCACATTCGGACATGACCCTCACATTAGCTTCAAGGGACTGATACATGTTGGGAGATCTTTTCGGCTGGTACTTTTTCTCTCTGGCGGAATTCTGGGGATCGATGTTTCAGATCCGAATTCGCCACATCCTGATCCTCATCCTCGTGATCTACTGGCTCCGCAAGAAGGGGTGTTGGCGGCTCCGCCGCGACGGTTCGTGCTGGAGATTCTGTCGGTGCGGTGAGCGCTGCGATGCGTGTTGTCCCGACCCCGAAGCATGCCCGGAACCGGAAAACGGCGGGACGGACGACGACGAGCGTTGACCGCGGATCGAAGGGGGCGGCGCGCGGTCTTGTTGGCCGTCGCCCTTTCCTTGGCGGGGAGTTCTCCGACGGTGCTCTCCGCCCAGAACCCTCAGTCCGGCGGTGGGCTTTCGCCTAGCGCCCCGACGGTTCAAGCGGTTTACACGGATCGTCCTCCGGTCATTGACGCCGTTCTGGACGAGCCCTTCTGGAACGAGGTGGAGCCCGTCACGGACCTCAGGCAGCGGGTCCCCGTCGACGGGGACCCTGCGTCGGAACGGACCGAACTCCGGGTTGCCTTCGACGAAAACAACCTCTATTTCGCCGTCATGCTCTACGACTCGGACCCGGACGGGATCCGGCGTAGCATTCTGCATCGGGAAGGCAGGATTGATCAGGACGACAACATTCGTATCGGTCTGGACACGTATCACGACCGGCGCAACGCCTACATCTTCGAGATCAATCCCTTCGGCACCCAAGGCGACGCGCTCATCACCGATGAGTCCATGACGCTCTCGGATTGGAACTGGGAGGGCATCTACGAGAGCGAGGGCCGGATCACCGAAGACGGATGGGTCGTTGAAGCGGCGATTCCCTTCACGACCATCCGATTTTCGGCAGAGAACGCGCCGACGATGGGGATCCTGTTGGAGCGCACCATCCGGCGCAAGAACGAGCGGGCCTACTTTCCCCACGTCGGCCAGGAGTTCGAATCGGGCCTCACCCAGGTCTCCCAGTACGCCACCCTGACCGGCCTTGAGGGCCTTCGCCGGGGCCGGTACATGGAAGTGAAGCCTTTTGCCATTACCGGACGTTCCAGGGAAGGCGGGGTGGGCGAAGCGGCCGAAGCCACCCGGACGCTCAACGACCTTGGGCTGGACTTCAAGTACTCCGTCACGTCGAACCTTACCTTCGATGCGACCCTCAACCCCGACTTTGCGCAGGTGGAGGCGGACAACGTCCAGATCAACCTGACGCGATTCAGTCTGTTCTTCCCGGAGAAGCGGGAGTTCTTCCTTGAACGGGCCGGGTTGTTCAACTTTGGGGACCCGCGGGAAACGGAGATTTTCTTCAGTCGAAGGATCGGCATCGCGAACGACATCGTCGGGGGCGGACGGCTCACAGGCCAGGCAGGCCCCTTTTCCGTCGGGGCCCTCAGCCTGCTTACGGATGACGCCCGCAGCCCCGAAGGGGAGCTCCTCCGGGGCGGGCTCAACTCGGTTCTTCGCCTGCGCACCGATCCGTTTCCCAGGACGACCATCGGCGGGATCTTTACGTCGCTCGATGCCGACGGTGGCGGGAGCCGGGTTGCGGGTCTGGATGCTCAGATCCGGTTTGGGGGATCCAGCGCTTTCACGGGCTGGGTTGCCCGGTCATCCCGAGGCGAGGGTTCGTCCGCGACGGCCGGATCCGTCCGGCTTAACCTCCGCAACAGCCGCGCGTCGGCGGGGGCGGAGTTCACTCGAGTGCCGTCGGGCTTCGACCCGGCCTTGGGTTTTGTCCGCCGCGACGATATGCAACGCTATGCCGGGTCCCTCGTGGCCTTCCCCCGCTTCGAAGAGAGCCGATGGGCTCGGCAGCTCTTTACCGTGCTCAATGGGGCGTACACCGAGGGTCTGGATGGCGTCCGGCAGAGCACGACCCTGCTTTCCCACAACATGTTGCTGTTTCAGACCGGCGACCGGGTCATTGTGAACCTTCGTCGCCGTTCCGAAGCCCTCCGGAATCCTGTACGGATTCAAGGCCGGGAGCTGGGGGTCGGAGACTATGGATTCACCAGCGCCGATTTCCAGTTCACTACGAACGACAGCCGGCGTTTTTCGGGGCGTGGGGGCGTCTCCATGGGAGACTTCTGGGGGGGCACTCGGACCGAACTTTCGGGCGGCGCGGCCTGGAAGACGGGGCCATACCTCACGCTGGGCGCGGATTACACCTGGAACGACATTCGTCTGCCCGTGGAGGATGGGAGCTTCAACACTCGGATTTTCGGGCTCACCCTCCTCGGAGCTGTGAGCCGGTCCCTCTTCGCCAACGCCCTGCTCCAGTACGACGACGTATCGAACGTCGTCCAGGCCAACATCCGGATCAACTGGATCCACACGCCTGGCAGCGACCTCTTCTTGGTGTTCGACACTGGCTATCTGACGGGAGACCTTCTGGACCCGAGAACGGATCGCTGGCGTAGGCGTACCGGCGTCATGAAGCTCACTTACTTGAAGGCGTTCTAGAAACCGACCGCGTCTATCTGCCGACCCCGGGTCTATCTGGGTATTTCACCGGAAATCGACCCGGCCCAGTCGGGGACCACGGACGGGTTGATGTCGAATACCACCAGTCCCACCGTATAGACGATCGTGGCGATCACCACCACGCCGATCAGGTTCAGCAAGATACCCGTTCGGGCCATTTCCCGGACCGAGATCCGGTTGCTCCCGAAGACGATCGAGTTCGGGGGCGTCGCGACCGGCATCATGAACGCGCACGATGCCGACAGGGTGGCGGGGACCATGAGGACCAGAGGGTGCGTGCCGGTGGCGACGGCAACCGAGGCGAGGATCGGAAGGATCATCTCCGTGGTGGCGGTGTTGCTGGTCAGTTCGGTGAGGAAGGTCAGGGCGAGGCAGACCAGCAGAATCATCACGAACGTAGGCAGGGCTCCGAGCCCCCCGAACTGGTTCCCGACGAGTTGTGCGAGCCCGGTTTCCTGAAAGCCGGCGGCCAGGGCGAAGCCGCCTCCGATGAGGAGCACAATGTTCCACGGCAGCCTGGGAATCACGTCCGGACCCATGACCCGGGTGTCGCCCTTCTTCCGGTTGCGCGCCGGGATAAGGAAAAGCACCGTGGCCATCGTGATCGCGATGGTGCCGTCGTCGATGAGCTCCGGTGCAGGGAGCAAGCGGGACCATCCGGGAACGGTGAAAAGGCCGATCTGCAGATCGACGCGAAACACCCACAGAAGCGCAGTCACGGCGAAGACGGCCAGAACCCACCGTTCCTCGAACGAGACCGGCCCCAGGCGCGCATGCTCCCGCTCGACGACGGTGTTGTCAACGGAGACGCCTTCCGGCACCCGGAAGAACACTTGCGTGAGGAAAAGCCAGACCACGGCCAACAGGACGATGCCGATGGGAAGGGCGACGATCATCCACTGGCCGAACGCGATGGTGGGAGCATCGGGGAAGAGAATCTCGAAGATGCGTACGAAGGAGAGGTTCGGAGGCGTGCCCACCAGGGTCGTGAGTCCTCCGACCGAACAGCCGTAGGCGATCCCCAGCATGAGCCCGACGGAGAGGGGACGGGCCTCGTCTCCTGCTGCCTGATCTTCGATTTGCAGGACAATGGCCAGACCAATGGGAACCATCATGACCGCGGTAGCGGTGTTGGAGATCCACATCGACAGGAAGGCCGCGGCGATCATGAACCCCAGGACGATGCGCGCCGGACCGCCCCCCACTACGCGGATGATGTTCAGCGCGATGCGGCGGTGCAGGTTCCATTTCTCCATCGTCAAGGCGATCATGAACCCCCCGATGAAGAGCACGATGGTGCTGTTGAAGTAGATGGGTGCCGTCGCCCGGCCGCTCATGATGCCCAGGAACGGGAAGAGGACCAGCGGAACCAGGGCCGTTGCAAAGAGGGGAATGGCGTCGGTCACCCACCAAATGGCCATGAGGAAGGCGACCGCCGCCAACCGGCTGGCCGCCGGGTTGTCCGGGTCCACTGGGAAGAGCAGGAGCAAGGCGAACGCCGCAACCCCGAGCCACAGGCCCAGGGCGCGTCTTCCGCCGGACGTTCGGTTCTCGATTGCCATCGGGCTTGAGTGGGACGGCGTTGCCCCCCTACGGCTCCATCCCCTCCTTCTCCTCCGCCATGGCCTCCCGCTTCGCAACCTCTTCCGCGAACTGCGCCTCGCTCAGATAGGTAACGTCCACCCACGCGTGGGCCATTTCGTCGACCGTGCGATCTCCCCACCCGACCCACTGGCTGGGGTCGGGATTGTTCGGATTTTCGGGCGTGTTGTCGTGCCACGCCGTGATCACGATCGTCGTTCCCGCAGGGAGCAGCGGTGCCGCGTGGTCGGCGTAGATGTAGTTGACGTGCCAGTTCCACTGGAAGTCGTTGACCTGGCTGAGAATCTCCTTGCGACCGTCGGGGAAGATGGCCTCCATGGTCATGGCCTTGCCCCGCATGTGCATGTGGGGCTGGAAGTTCTCGAGCCGGCTGGGCCACTTCAGGACGTGAAAGTCCTGGGTCACGGCGATCTCCCCGGGGGGGATGTCCAGGCCGGACCGGCCCCGAGCGTCGAACATCCGCAAGCGGGTCCGGTTCCGGGGGATCTGGTCCTTCGGGTAGAACCAAACCCCCAGCTCCACATAGCTGTCCTTCACTTCCCTTCCCAAGGCATGCATGTGCACTTCCCAGCGGATCCGAGCGCCCGGCAGCATAAGTTTCCCTACACCATCCGGAAAAATTTCCCCTACCTTGCCCACGGCCCACTCCATGAAGAGGCCCGGGCCGCCCATGGCGGACCCGCCACTCGTGATGGCGGCACTGCGGGCGGTCATCTCCTCCGGATTCTCTTCCTGCACCAGGTAGGCGAGGGCATGATGCACAACCGCCCATCCGTCGGGATAAGAAGGCCGAATCTCAATGGCCTTCACCCAGCGTTCTTCCCTTAGGCCGGTCTCGACCTCCGGGCGGAACCACTTGTCCTGGGTTTCGGCGGCCAGCGTATAGGGGTCGGAGCGGACGACGAGGTCGGGTTCGCCAAACCGCGGAGCGAAGCGCCATGACTGCTGGTCCGGAAAGTCGACCGGGGGCGGCAGATCCCTTTCGTCTCCGAAGGGCATGTCGGTGTCGATCCACGTGACCAGAGTCCGGATCTCTTCATCCGCCAGCCCGCGGTCGTTCTTGAAGTCCCGAATCCCCACCGACCGATCGATGTGCCACGGGGGCATGATCCTTGAGGCGACCTTGTCCCGTATCCTGGGTGCGTAGCGCTTGACCGCTTCGTACGTCATGAGAGACATGGGGGCTATGGATCCCGGTTGGTGGCAAATCTGGCAGTTCTGTTGAAGAATCGGGGCCACGTCCTTTGCGAATGTCGGACGCTCCTGGGCCCCGGCGAGGACAGGATTCGATGCAAAGGCAATGGTTGCGACAACTGCCATCACCGCCCAGGTGGGGGTAACTCCGATTCGTCCCCTCGAGATCGCCGCGCTGTGAACCAAGGGTCGTCTGCCGAGCCCTGAGTTTTTCTTGCCCATCCGGAACTCATCCCTTGTCAGCGGGTGATTTGCACCTTCACGAATCCGTTGGTCCAGCAGCACTGGGCGTGTCCCGCACCCGCCACGCCCGAAGCATCGTTCGCCCGCACGCGCAACACGTACGCTCCCGGCTCGGCAAACGTTGCCGTAAGGGTCATTTTGCCGCCTTCAGCCAGTACCTTTGCCGTGGCCTCGCTGAAAAAAACCGCTCCGGGGCCGCTGTGCTTGAACCAGGTCAAGGTGACGGGCACACCGGCGGACCCCGTCCTTGCCACGCTGCCGGACGCCCGTCCGTCGTCTTTTGCCCACACCGCCAGGGCAAGGGGCACTCCCACCCCCACCGACTCGGACTCGCTCGTAACGCCTCCGGGACCGACACCTTCGGGGCCGTCTTCGGAAAAGGCCAGCACCGGTGGGGTGTTCCCGGACCCGACTTCCCCGGCCAGCGCGTCAATCTGCCAGTCCGGGTGCAACCTGCCGGGGATCGAATAGCGCTCTCCTCGGAAGGCGAGGGTCCAAACGATGGCCTGGTCGTCGAAGCCCGAAGGAATCGTCACGGTGAAGACACCCCAGTGGCGCCTTGGGTGGAATTGCGTAGGCTGCAAGCCGTCAAGGGCCGTCGGCACGATGTGGTTGTTTGCTCCCGCAGGAACTTCGATCACTTCGTCAAAGTTCCGGTTGAAATAGCCAAAGGACAGGCTATAGCTGCCGTCGGAATTCGGGTACCAGCCCTCATACACGGGGGTCACCGTTTGGCCGCGGGCTGTGGCGATGCCCAACGGGACCTGGGCCGATCCCGGGTCGGGGGCCCCCTGGGCCGCGCACAAGACGGCAACAGAGACGATCAGACGTAGCGTTTCCACCGGCGTTCCCTCCACATGAACTTCAACGGAGACTCCTTCGGTTTCCTCCCCCAAGCACTCAAGACACACAAGCTACGGGAACACAGTAGTACGCCCAGGTCTCCCGCGCACCTTGACGTCTTAATAAGTTGCGTCCCTGCGGGCTCACCATGCTTCCGCAGACCCGGGGCCCCCGTTCTGACCCCGGGGGGCTCCCCGAGGCGCGGGCTCCCGCGCAGTCACACCCACCCGCACGCATGTACTTGGGCGGGGAGGCCATCCGTCGCCTACCCGGAGTCCGATACGTACCTTCCGCTATCGCACCAGGTGAAGTTCGGTCTGGCGTCGCAGGACCCATCGCATCTCTCCTTCCAGGGTGACTTCGGCCTCTTCCTCCTGGGCCATCCGCACGGGCTGGCCGTCCCACTCGGGAACGGCCGTGGTCACCTGCAGTTCGCTTGAGAACCACATGCCCGGAATCACGTAGGGGTCGCCCCGCCCAGGGACGCCGGTCTGGTAGTCCCATAACCCGATGAGGGGCCCGGCACCGTGACCGTGATCCCCGATGGGGTGGGTATACATCGTCCCGTTCAGTCCTTCCGCCCTCATCTTTTCCAGCACGGACGCCAGGATCTCGTTTCCCGTTCGGCCGACCCGGGTCTCTTCGAAAAGGATGTCCTGGAGTCGGTTCGAGTTTGCCAATGCCTTACGAAGGCCCTCGGGCGCCTCGGCCTCCCCGTCCCGCAGAACGTAGGCCATGTGCTGGGTGTCGGTTGCCATTCCCAGGGCAAAGATCCCGAAGTCGCAGTGGAGCACATCACCCCGAAGGATGACCGGGGCCACGGAGTCGGCCATCGCAACCCCCCTGCGCTGAACCGAGACGGAGGGCTGGAACCAGGACCCCATCCCCAGGTCGTGCACCCGCTGCCGCATCCACCAGACGACGTCGGCGGTGGTGGTCCGGCCAGGGACAATCACGACCTCGGAGAACGCCGTTCCGATAATCTCGTGGACGATGGCCTGCATTCGGCGGTAGACGGGGGTCATGCCCGGTACGCGCATCGCCAAGTATTCGATGGCCAGCAACGGCACCCGCACCACCCTGCCTGCCAGCTCCGGCCCGAAGGCTTCCTCCATCTGCTCCCACTCTCCAGCCGCGAGTCCGTCGGCGAAGTTGTGCTCGTGGGATATATTCACCGCGATCCGCTCCGGGTCCCGCTCCCGAACCATGCGGGCCAAGAGGTCCCATTGGTCCTTGCCCCAGAGCTCCGCCGCCCGGCCGTCGGGGGCTTCTGCAGTGGCCCGCACGGCGTTGTACACGCCGCCCTGGGAAGTCCCCCCCAAAGCGAGCCGTTCCACTCCTCCGTCGGGACCCCGGTCGTGAAAGATATAAATCGTCCGGCGCCTGGCAGCGAAGGTTGTGGGGGACACGAGGGCCCGGAACACGGGGTCTTCGTTGTACTCCCGCATTGCAACGACCCACATGTCCACACCGTGTTTGCGCATCAGCATGGGGAGATTCTTTTCGAGGCGTTCCTCCAACCAGGCCTGCTGTACGCGGGCCTGTTCCCGTAAGGTGCCGAAGGGACGGTCGGGCTGGTAATCGCGGGTTTGCGCCTCTACGACACCCGCGGACGTCGCCACGGCCCCGAACAGAAGCGGCAGGATCACCCGTCCAAGGGATGCGGGAATTGCCCGATTTACAGGGGCCGGTGTTGTCCGGACAAGAGGCGCTGGCTGGGCGCCGGGAGGAGGCGCCGGTACGTCCAGGCCTGCGGGAGCCGGGAAGGTGGCAGAAAGAGTCCGTCGGATCTTCTTTGTCATCTGTCGCTACCGGTTGTGGGATGGGTCAAAGGGCCGATGATCGCATCAGCTCCAGAATCTCAATCAGGGTGGATCGTCCCTTGTCTCTGGCATAGAACTTCCGGATTTCCCGATAGCGGGGCCCGGCTTCCATCTTCAACCCCTCCTCCATCACCCACCGCTGGAGGGCGTGGGGTCGGGGACCCCACCAACCCCGCTCCCCGTAGTCTTCGTCCAGAAGCATGACCACCGGGATGGAACGGCTCCCGCCGTTGGTGAGGTGGGCGTCCATGAGGTCCGGGTTCTCGTCCCTGGACAGAACACGGAAGTCCGCTCCGGGAAGGGCGTCCGTAAACCGTGCGAGGGCGGGGAGGCTGTTGGCTGCGTCCCCGCACCAGTCTTCGCTCAGGGCAAGGAGATGCCATGTTCCCGGAAGGGCGCGGGCCTCCTCGACCAGGTCGTCCGGGAGCCGCACGCGTTCGGAGACGCCGCGCCAAAGCGCTTCGTTCTCCACCACGGTGTCGAGATAGCTGGAAAATGGCAGGGCAGCCTGGAATCGCTCACGCATATCGTGCCGGTCCGTAATGGGGAGCGGTAGCCTTGGGGAAGGCGACAAGACCTTGGGCGTTGTCGCGCCTACTAAACGTTTACCGCACTACTAGTTTACCGCACTACTACTCGTAATTGCAGAGCCCTCCCGGGGTCAATCCGGGAGGCCAGGCTTGTCGGTGTCCGGCTGGCGGCGTAGGTTCGGCGCGGCTCGTCTTTTCTCCCACCGCGAACCAGAGAGTGTTTGCCCCTGGCCCTGTGGAGCGGGCGGGCCCAGGGGCACTGTGGAGCGGGCCCAGGAGCAGGGATACGTAATGATTCGTTTCCGAAGATACGCAGGGTCTGCGCGGTACCGGGGGTGGCTTGTCTGGGAGGCCAGGTTCGGGCTTCTTGCGGCGGTTTTGGGGATCACGTCGGTTTACCCGACCCGATCGGCGGCGGCGCGGGTCCCGCTCCAGGATACTGCGATGCGCTCCGCAAGGGTCGATTCGTCCAGGGTTTCCCAACCCTCTCGGACCGGGCGCGCTCGGGAAGCTATCGTGTGGCGCGCCGGGGCGGATACATTGCCCTTTATTGACGTGGTGGGGCTGACGGCGGTCCGCATCCAGGAAGACTACGCCACCGCCAAGTACACGGCCGTCCAGCTTGTTCAAGCCTTCCTGGACCGGATCGCGCGCTACGAGGACCACTACAACGCCTTCATTTCCATGAATCCGGACGCCTTGGCGACGGCGGCGGCGCTTGACGAGGAATCCCGAATCACGGGCCCCCGGGGGCCGCTCCACGGCGTTCCTGTCGTCATCAAGGACAACCTCGACTACGCGGGGCTGGTCACCACGGCCGGCTTCGACGGATTCAGTTCTGCGGCCGGGGGGATCGACATGATCCCCAGCGACGATGCTGCTGTGGTGGAGCGCCTGAAAGCGGCGGGGGCGATCATCCTGGGGAAGACCAATATGCCCGACTTCGCCGGTCACGGAACCCGCACCCGGAGCACGGTGGCAGGGGAAACCCTCAATCCCTATGCGGTGGACCGGGTGCCGGGCGGCTCGAGCGGAGGGACTGCGACGGCCGTCAACGCCAGCTTCGCTGTCCTGGGTTTGGGCACCGAGACGGGGGGTTCGATCCAGAACCCGGCGGCCGCCCAGGCCCTGGTCGGGGTGAAGCCGACTTTCGGGCTGGTGCCCCTCGAAGGCGTCGTCCCCATCGACGCCACCTACCGAGATGTGGTGGGTCCCCTGGCGAAGACCGTCCGCGACGCGGCGGTGACCCTGGATGTGATCGCGGGGCCGGCGGTCGAGGACTTGGCCACCTACGCCGCCGCCGGCCGAATCCCCGAGAGCGGCTACGCGGCCGGGTTGGACACGGCGGCCCTGGGCGGGAAGCGCTTCGGGCTGGTGGGTCCGGGTTGGCGGGAGTCCTATCTGCCCCTCGCGCCGGAGACCGATCGTCACTACCGGGAGGCCGTTCGTGCCCTGGAGGGCCAGGGTGCCCGGGTGGTGGCGGATCCCTTCTCGGGGCGGGGCTGGACCGAGCTGTACGAGGAACGCCCCTCCGTGCCCTCCGTGGGGAGCCACGACTTCGTGGTCTACCTTCAGGGTCTGGGGGAAGGAGCGGCGTTCCGCACCGTCGAAGCGTGGGAAGCCCTCTCGGGGCGGGAGCTGCGGGGTGGGCGGGTGGGTCGGCCTCCGGCTGCGCCGACCGCCACCGAGGAGGGGGACGCGTTCCAAGCCTGGCGGAAAGAGATGCGAGCCCTTTTCCGGGCCGTCCTGGCCGACCATCGGCTGGACGGCTTGTTCTTCCCCCAGGCCGGAGAACCCATCCGCCCCCTGGTGGAGGACCCGGAGCGGCCCGAATACAGGCCCAACAACCACGCCGAGTTGCCGAGCAACATCATCAACGACATCGGGCTTCCCGTGGTGACCGTCCCCTTTTCGTATTACGACGACGGGACGCCCTTTGTCCTGGCGTTCATCGGGGACCTCTGGGACGATGCCGCACTCCTGGCATACGCCTACGACTTCGAACAGGCCACGAAAGGGCGGGTCCCACCGCAGCTCGTGGAAGCTGCCCGGAAATGACGGGAAGCGCCCGCGCCCGCGCCGGCGTCGCGCATTCATAATCCGCACCTTACCGCCTGGAATCATCCGCCAGGCCCCGGAGTCTCCGACCCCGAGGACGTCCCCGTTCGGCTTCTTGCGCCGGGGTGCCGGCTCCGAGAATATCCCATCTGGCCATCTGCCCCGGTCCCGCTGCCCTGTCGGGCTCCCGGTGGCGACGTCTGGAAACCCCTTAACAATGGATCAGAGAGGTCCGTCACATGTCTCTTCCGAGCATCTCCGCAAGATTCTTCCCAGTCGCAGCCCTGGCAGTCGTCGCGGCAGTCGTCCCCTGGACGCTCCCGTTTCCGTTGGCCGCCCAGGATCAGGATCCCCTGCCGGGCATTGAGGAGAAGACCCGCGGTACAACGGTGATGGAGGGCTTCTTCAACCTCTATTGGGACGAGGGGAGAGGGGTCCTCTACTGGGAGCTGGACCCGTCCGGCGGGGAGTTCCTCTACCAGGTGTCGATGGGCTCGGGGCTGGGGTCCAATCCTGTGGGGATTGACCGGGGACAGCTTCGCGGCACCCACGTCCTCGAACCTCGGCGGGTGGGGCCCCGGATCCTTCTCATGGAGCCCAACTACCAGTTCCAGGCCAGGAGCGACAACCCCTCGGAGGTGCAGGCCGTTCGGGACGCCTTCGCACCGTCGGTCTACTGGGGGTTCGACATCGTTGCCCAGACGGACGGGCGGGTTCTGGTCGATGCGACCCCGTTCTTCGTCCGCGATGCCCGGAACGTGATCGGCCAGATGGCCCAGCGGAACCAGGGGACGTTCCAGATGGACCGTTCCAGATCCGCCCTCCACCTGCCGGCAACCCGATCCTTCCCCGAAAACACGGAAGTGGAGGCTCTGCTCACCTTCACGAGCAGGAATCCGGGCGGGTTGGTGAGGGGCGTTGCCGTCAACCCCGAGGCGGTGACGTTGCGGCAACACCACTCCTTCATCCGGCTTCCCGAGGAGGGGTACCGCATCCGGGTGGCGGATCCCAGGATCGGCGTCAACGGTCCGACCCTCTACGACTACGCCGCACCCATCGACGACGACCTCCGACTCCGCCTTGCGGCCCGCCACCGCCTCGAGAAGCGCAACCCGGGACCCGAGCCGTCAGAGCCCGTGGAACCCATCGTCTACTACGTGGACCCGGGAACGCCGGAGCCCGTCCGGAGTGCTCTGGTCGAGGGCGCGCAGTGGTGGGCCGACGCCTTCGAAGCGGCCGGATTCGTCGACGCCTACCGCGTCGAAGTTCTCCCCGACGGGGTGGACCCGCAGGACATCCGCTACAACATGATCCATTGGACGCATCGCCGGACCCGCGGGTACTCCTACGGGAACTCGGTCATCGATCCTAGGACCGGAGAGATCATTCGCGGGGTTGTCAACCTGGGCAGTCTTCGCCTTCGCCAGGACTACCTTCTGGGCCAGGGCATGGTCCCACCGTTTCCAACCGACGAGAGTGACGCATCCCACGGCTGGGCGTGCCTGGCGGAGCTTCCCGACTTTGAATACCTGGCCCAGGTCTCGAACAATTCCGACGCCGTCGAAATGGCCCTGGCCCGGGTCCGTCAGCTCTCCGCTCACGAGGTCGGGCACACCCTGGGCTTCCCCCACAACTACCTAGCCAGCACGTACGGACGGGAGAGCGTTATGGACTATCCCGCCCCGTTCGTGGAAATCGCCGCCGACGGGACGCTGGATCTGTCCAACGCCTACGTTCAGCGGATCGGCGAATACGACAAGCTCTCCGTGAACTGGCTGTATCGGGAGTTCCCCCAGGGGACCGACGAATCCAGCGCCCTAGAGCAGATCGTAGAGCAGGGGATCCGGGATGGCCTGCTCTTCATGGCCCACAACAACAACAACTTCATCGGTGCCGGGCACCCGTACGCCGGCGTTTGGGACAACGGCGCCAACCTGGTCGACCACCTCAAGCACGAGATCCGGGTGCGGAACATCGGGCTCGGGAGTTTCGGGGAAGACCTGATTCGCGCGGGCAGGCCCCTTTCGGACCTCGAGTTCGTTCTGCTGCCCCTGTACATGCACCACCGCTTTCAGTTGCGCGCCGCGGCCCAGAGCCTGGGCGGTGCGGACTACGCCTACGCCTTGAAGGGAGACGGCCAGACGCCGGTCACCATCGTTCCGGGGGAGGAGCAGCGGGACGCGCTGGAGACCATCCTGTCGACCCTTTCTGCGGACTTCCTTGCCCTCCCCGAAGAAGTGATCGCCATGATCCCTCCGCCCGCCTACCGGCACCAGCAGGGAGAAGCGTTTCGGAGGCACACGGGGCTTCTCTTTGATCCCATCGGGGCGGCAGAGGCCGCTGCGGTCTTTACGGTGGGAGAGATTCTGCACCCCCGGCGCATGGCGCGACTGGTTGTATACGGCAGTATGGGTGACTATCCCGACCTGGAAGAAGTGACGGATCGCCTGATGGAGGTCACCTGGAGCGCCCCGGACGCTTCCGGGGAGTACGGGCAGCAGGTCCTTCACGCGATCCAGCGGGCGGTTGTGGACCGAATGATGCAGCACGCAGGGAGCGCGGCCACCCTCCCGGAGGCCCGCGCCGTCCTTTCGGACCGCTTGGACCGGCTGGCTGGCCGTCTGGAGGGCCTGACCGAGCCGTCGCCTCACCGGCGCCTCGTGGCTGCCGACATTCGCCGCTGGCAGAACAGGATCGAAAACACGGTTCCGGGGCCGTCGCTACAGCTTCCGCCGGGGGACCCCATCGGAGGACAGGATTCTTAAGCCCATCTTGGCCCATCGTGGAGATGGGAACATGGCCCACAGCTCTGATGGTGGAATCCACCTTTCGCGTTTCTGGGCCGGTGATACGGCGCTGTTCCGGGAGCTGTTTCAAACCGTGTCACCACACCTCCGGAGGTTCGTTCGCGGCTTCGCCCGGGACGACGACCACGCCGACGACCTTCTCCAGGAGTGCTGGATTCGGATTTGGCTTCGGCGGAAGAAATTCAGCGGCAACGGTTCCTTCGTGGGATGGGCCGTAGCGGTCAGCAGAAACGTCTGCAACACGGCGTCGCGAAGGAAAAGGCCGAAGCGGATGGTGAGGCTGGACGACGTTAAGGAAATCCGGGATCAGGCTCCCGATCCCGCAGACGATTTGGAAGAGCACCGTCGCAGGGAAGTGCTCAACTCCGCCATCGGCAGGATCGGACAACGGGAACGTACTGCGATCATTGGTATGTACATGGAGCAGCGGACGACGCGGGAGATCGCACGTACGATGGGGGTGACGGACACGGCCGTCCGCTCCCTGATTCACCGAGCGTGCCGCAAGCTCGGAAAAATGGACGAAGTGATGGAACTGATGGTGGACACCGACTGAAGCCGTTCGATGATTGCTGTGCTCGCGCTCGAAGGCAGTCCGAGAATTCGGGACCGGATCCGGGCAGGGGTACGTGTAGGTGGCGCTCACGAGCTTCTTGGCCCCGTTCGCTTTGCGTCGGCTTGGCGGGACCTCCGGACGCTGGTCGGGCGGTTCCCCTGTTCGCCGACCTTCGTGGATCCCTTTTTCCCTTCCGGCGGCACCTCTCTGGGGGCCTTCCTTTCGTTTCGCCGTGAGTGTCCCCAGTGCTCTGTCATCTGCTATGCGGACTTGAACACGGCCCAACTTTGGCAACTTGCGGAAACGGATGTCGTCTTCGTGGAGCGCCTGGATCCCGGTGCCAACGACCGTCTGAGTGCGGTCGGATCCGCCGCGCTCCGCGGCACGGGCAACAGGGAAGTTCGCGCTCTGGTGGAGTGCCTGAAACGCGCTACTCCTGTCTCCACAAACACGCTTCTGGAGTTCGTTTTCCGCGAAACCGTCACCCCGTGTTCGGTTGATCAGCTAGCCCGAAGTCTCGGCATCAGCGTTCGGACCTTGAGAAGGCGGTGTGTGGCCAGCGAAGTGCCGCCGCCCAAGAGGCTCATCTCACTCGCACGGATCTTCCACGTGGAAAGGCTGGCCAAGTGGAGCGGCCGACCGTCGGGCGCCGTCGCCCTGGCACTCGGCTTTTCCGACTACGCCAACTATCGGCGTTCGGTTCGGCGTGAACTGGGTCAGCCCCCTTCCGTGATCGTTCGGCGGGGTGGGCCGGACTACGTGGCGTCCGTCATCCTCGGGAAAATCACAAGTCCGGCCTCTACCTCCGCGTCATGACGGTTTAATCCTGACACCATGTCCCGCCGGAACGAGTCTGCCACGTCCCCTGCCTCCTCGTAATCTCTTGAGCGCATCCCTCCGATGCCAAAGTTGATTCGGCCCTGGTAAGCGCTGTCTTGGACGTTCTGTCCGATTCTGACCCATCGCCGGAGCACAGAGGGAGCGTCTCTACATCAGCCGCATTAAAGTGCGGCGCTTGAACTTCCCCATTTTCCAATACTTTCTCTTAAGGAGATAGCCGATGACAATCAAACGACGCGTGCGAGGGATCCTCTTGGGGTTCCTCGTCCCGGTGGCGATAGGCGGGCTGGTCGGATCGGCCGCATCCGTCTTTGGTCGCTCCTGCCCCGACGGTAGCCCATGACTGCGAATCAAACGAGTGCGATAGCTTCCTGATTTTCTGGGAACGCTGCGAGGACAATCCCGGAGAACTGACCGCCTGCAGGGCAGGCCAAGATGGTTGCACAACTAGCGCCTGCGGTCACAAATAGACACATGCTGTTGTTAGCCAAGCCCTGTCATGAGACGTGACCTCAATACTTGGCACGGCAGGGTGTGTGCTGTCGGCGCCGTTCCCGGAGAGGCCGGGAGGCGAAACCCGTTCATGGAGGGTTAGGAAGTGGGTGCCCAGCGGATCGTTGCCACGGTAATCGCTTGCGGAGTTCTCGGATCCTGCGAGCAACAGCGGAATGAGATCGTCCATCCAACGCACGAAAACACACCATCCCGGAGTGGCTTCAGCGTCCGGAAAGATTCGATTCCGGAGGGACTGACTCCGAGCGCTTTGTCCGATTGGGTACAGGTCCGGGGTGCCTTGCTTGAGGCACAACCGGTGGTGCAGATTGGCCGGCTTGGCAGTTCCGGTGGCGAAGACCCGCAAGTTTTTGGGTTGATTTCTGATGTCAAGTTGGATAAAGACGGAAATGTATATGTGCTTGACAGACGGAATCGTCAGGTGCGGATATTCGACTTTCAAGGAGAGTTTCTTGGTGCGTTCGGGCGTTCGGGACCGGGGCCGAACGAGTTCCATGATCCTAGTGGATTGGAACTCATGAGAGAGGGTCGCGTAGCCGTGTCCGACCGGGGAAACGAGCTCAAGATTTTTTCTCCCACCGATACCGGAAATACCAGTTACGAACACGAATATACCGTTCAACTTCTACTTGTTCCCGAGGGAGTATGTTCCAACCGGGAACGGGTTTTCGTCGCGGGCTGGTTGCGTTCCGATAACACGATTATTCACGAAGTTGCTGTTGTGCCTGGCCAGACGGATCACAGCTTCGGACACGGATACGATTCGGATAACTGGCTCGTTCAAGGCCAACTGTCCGATGGTCGCATAGCTTGTCTAGGCGACCCCCTCCACATTGTATTCGCATTTGAACTGCTTCCCGTGCTCCGAGCCTACGAAGCCGACGGAGGTGCACTCGCCTGGGCCGCTGGTATTGAGGGATACGCTCAACTTAAAATTACGGAAAGCTCGTCTTCCGACGGTCAGCCATCTGTTCGGTTTTCGTCAAGTGGAGTACGAGACGTATTGTCTTCTGTGCAGGCTGTTTCTTCTCGGCATGTTTTGGTGCAGTACCTTCGTGGAGAACCATCAGAGATTCAAAAGGGTAGCTCTGATATCATAGTTAGAAGCTACCTGATTGATGTAGCGACAGGGCTGGGAGCTTTGATAAGTGAAACGCTGCCTATAATTGTTGCTGCGGATGCAAGCCGACAAGTGGCCATGTGGATGTTGCCGTATCCAAAGTTGGAACTGCGAACCATTGCTCCAAAGGGAGGAGCCTGAATGTTTGGAATTCGGAGACTCCGAGGTTATGGAAGGAATGGCCGGGTTTGGCTTGTTCTGGGTTTGGGGTTTGCCCTAGGCCTGTTCGGATTTGTTCCTAGAGCTGACATAGACGTCGACATTCGTTGGAGTATTCCCATACTTTCTTCCTCTGACCCGTACCTACCCGATGCCAGAACGGATTCAGGTGAAGAATTGGTATTCATTCTCGTGGGTTCGTCACAATGTCACTGGTCCAATCGTCCTGAGCTTCGTAAGCTTGTTCGTCAAGCCAAGTTGGCCATTCGCGATGGTGCACGATCGCGGGGCTTGGGATTTGCTGCAGTCGGGGTCGCCAGAGATGTCATCGCGAGCAAAGGCATTGAGCATTTGGCCACCTTCGGTGATTTCGACGAAATCATGGCGGGAAGGGGTTGGTTCAACATCGGTGTAATGAGATACATCTTCCACGACCTGCCCGGTCCTGCTGCGACTCCGCAGATTCTTATCGTGGAACGGACGGTTGAGATCAGGGGAAAACAGCGGTTGATTCTAGACGAACGAGTACTGACTCGGAGGGTCGGCCTTGTTGAAATCAGAGAGTGGGTCGAATCCGGCATGGTGTTACCGGCAACTCAATAGATCTTGCTCTGGCAAAGGGAGTCGGAAAATGTTTCAAGGAATAGGTCGGCTTGCCTCCAGAATGAGACTTGTGAAGCTGCTGTATCTTCAAACGATTGCTATCACTGTAGGATCGGCATTGTTGGTCGGTGGATGCGATCGAGATACGGTTCTGGTCCGAGAAGCTCAGCCGGAGACCCCACTTGAGGAGGAAGGTCCGCTGGGGGTTCGCATCCGTGAAATCTGGAGGACAAATATTGACCCGCGCTTCGGTTCGGTTGGCGGGATGGCCGAATGGCCCGATGGAAGCATCTGGGTGGCCGACGGCAGGAACGTTGAGTTGTGGGAACTACGGTCCGACGGGAGTCGACCGAAAACCATATCGTGGAGCGCCGATATTTCAAACAGGATCGAAAGTATCATGCACTTGTCCATGGCTCCCGGTTTCGGCGCTTTGATTGTCGGCGGTTCAGGTGAAGGCGTGGATGTGGCAACGGTCGATAAGAAGTTCGGGCATCATGTGAATCTGCCGCTAATCTGGCAGTATGGGTTTACCGGGCTCTCGGATGGTGGATTCGTCGTGAGCGGGGGCAAGTATCCGTCGCAACCCTTCAGTCAGTACTCCGTCCATCGGTACGATCGGGGCGGAAACCACGTCGCCAGCTGGCATCCTGTGTTTGAGCACAAAGACTGGCTGGCGACCCGGCGGTTGTCCGGGGGTCCGGTCGCATTGACCGCAATGGGAGATTTGCTCGTTTCGGACGTAGCCCCGTTTCGAGTTACCCGGTACCTCGGGATGGACGGCGACAAACCGGTCCTGGTGGTTGAAAACGAGGACATTATTTCGTCTTCCGAACTGATTCGGGCCCTGGCCCCGGAAGAGCCCCGCGTGACCTTCCAATTCCGATGGAACCGATCCATTTTCGTGGACGAGATGCCAGACGGGAATATTTTGAACGTAGCCCACTTGTATTCCAGTCGCCGCGGCCGTCCGGAAGGTCTTTGGACGGTGGTCACGCCGGAAGGCGACCTTTTGGCGTCCACACGGTTTTCCAACGGGTATGACGTTTGGGGCCGATCCCAAGACGGGGGGTATCTGGCCGATTTCAATGGCTTCGCAGTCAAGCTCGCGGTGTCCGTTGGTCCCCGGGACTCTGACTCCTAAATCCTCTCCCGCTTGAAACCACCTTGGAGGTCCTGGGACCCCCAACAGCCGAGGTTCCGGCAGCGGGTCCACCCCATCGTCCGTCCGGGGTGACCGGATCAAGCATCGCCGTTCCAACAACTCGGGCTCGGGCAAGACAGAGCTTCTCTTACGGCAATATCAGCTCGCGGATCGTGGGCAGCATTTCGGTTTCGAGAGTGGTAATGGTGTTACCGAACGCAGCGATTCGTCTAGCGACCGCAGGTAGGCGAATGCTGTACAGGTAGTCACGGTTCTCGTAGACGTCAATTACGTCTGCCACCCATTCATCGTCCGACTGCCGTGCCGACAGGATCATAATGCGGTCTCCCTCTACCGCTATACTGCGTGCCAGTCTCACTTGTCCGGGCGCCAATCGGGAGGCTGCCATGCCGTCGATCTCAAAATGGATGACTTCGGGCTCGTCAGCCATCGCGACTGCTTCCAGCTCCTGTACGTCCGGTGAGCCGCTTCCCGGTCTGCCATCCAGAATCCTGCCAGTGAACTGAAATACCGCAGCGAAGCTCCCTGACTTGGCATCACCATCCAAGCGGTAATCAGCCGCCATGTAACTCAGATTCCCTATCCACGGCGGTCCTCTGACCGTGGCACGACGCTGTCAGTCAGCCGAAAACACAGCCGCCAAGCCGTTATCCGTGCTGCTCAGACCGAGCACAAATCCATCGGGAAGCACGGCCATCCGGTAGGGAGCTTCCGATGCTGCCAGGGCAAGTACAATATTGATTACCCGGCCATGAGAGCCGTCCGGTCCGACGATGTAGACACGCCGATTGTCGGCATCAAGCACCCAGACCGAATTTGCCGGTCCCATCGCGATATCGGTTACGCCCGCGAACTCCCATGGACCTTGACCGGAACGTCCTAGCTCCCACTGTAACCGGCCCGTGGCACGGTCAACAGCCTTCAGAGACTCGTCACCCCTGTCAAACAAGACGACGATGTTGCGACCCATGTCAACCGAGCTTGGCTGAAGAAGGAAGGAATCCATTTGTCCTGCGACGAGTACGCGACTGCCAGTAGGCTCCACCCATGTGCGGGCAACTTGGCCGGATAGCCGAGGAGAATGAAAGGAAGCCAGCAGCAGGGCTGTCAGAACGAGAACTCCACGCCCCACCGCCCTAACCACCGACGGCCCTCCCCGTTCTGGGCAGATCGCGCTTGAGTGTTTTCGCAGGCCCTCAAGGCTGATCCAAGGCATAACGCAGTGAGGGAAGCGGTTCATGATGGATCTCCTTTATGGAGGTAAGATGGTGGGTGTCCGGCCAATCCTCCAGCGGAGCTCGAAGCAGAGCGGTCAGTGTGCCCGACGCGACGATATGGACAAGGTGACCGATTTCGATGGCTTCGCAGTCAAGCTCGCGGTGTCCGTTGGTCCCCGGGACTCTGACTCCTAAATCCTCTCCCGCTTGAAACCACCTTGGAGGTCCTGGGACCTCCTCCACAGCGGAGGTTCCGGCAGCGGGTTGACCCCATTCCACCCCCCGGGGTGACCGTGACCGACCGGATGATGGGAACGGCCCGACCAGCCAGAAAGCGCCTTCAAAGGTCCGGATCTGTCGTCCTGGCCTGGCCGTCTGGCCGGACCGGGCATCCTCATCCGGCGCCTCCCCGCCGCCATCCCCAGCCCCGCATTGACGAGAGACCTCAAGCATCGCCGCTCCAACAACTTCGGCTCGGCACGGCTCGGGCAAGACAGAGCTTCTCTACGGCAATATCAGTTCGCGGATCGTGGGCAACATTTCGGTTTCGAGAGTGGTAATGGTGTTACCGAACGCAGCGATTCGTCTAGCGACCGCAGGTAGGCGAATGCTGTACAGGTAGTCACGGTTCTCGTAGACGTCGATTACGTCTGCCACCCATTCATCGTCCGACTGCCGTGCCGACAGGATCATAATGCGGTCTCCCTCCACCGCTATACTGCGTGCCAGTCTCACTTGTCCGGGCGCCAACCGGGAGGCTGCCATGCCGTCAATCTCAAAATGGATGATTTCGGGCTCGTCAGCCATCACGACTGCTTCCAGCTCCTGTACGTCTGGCGATCCGCTTCCCGGTCTGCCATCCAGAATCCTGCCAGTGAACTGAAATACCGCAGCGAAGCTCCCTGACTTGGGATCACCATCCAAGCGGTAATCAGCCGCCATGTAAGTCAGATCCTCTATCCACGGCGGTCCTCTGACCATGGCACGACGCTGTCCGTCAGCCGAAAACACAGCCGCCAAACCGTTATCCGTACTGCTCAGACCGAGCACAAAACCATCGGGAAGCACGGCCATCCGGTAGGGAGCTTCCGATGCTGCCAGGGCAAGTGCAATATTGATTACCCGGCCCTGAGAGCCGTCAGGTCCGACGATGTAGACACGCCGGTTTTCGGCATCAAGCACCCAGACCGAATCTGCCGGTCCCATCGCGATATCGGTCACGCCCGCGAACTCCCATGGACCTTGACCGGAACGTCCTAGCTCCCACTGTAACCGGCCCGTGGCGCGGTCAACAGCCTTCAGAGACTCGTCACCCCTGTCAAACAAGACGACGATGTTGCGACCCATGTCGACCGAGCTTGGCTGAAGAAGGAAAGAATCCATTTGTCCTGCGACGAGTACGCGACTGCCGGTTGGCTCCACCCATGTGCGGGCAACTTGGCCGGATAGCCGAGGAGAATTAAAGGAAGCCAGCAGCAGGGCTGTCAGAACGAGAACTCCACGCCCCACCGCACTAACCACCGACGGCCCTCCCCGTTCTGGGCAGATAGCGCTTGAGTGTTCGCAGGCCCTCAAGGCTGATCGAGACATAACGCAAACCACGCTTGTAGATGAACAGGGTTGGGTTGGGTATCGATTCTCGGATCAAGGCATCGGACCAGTAGCCGTCGGCATCTTCCACGACTGGGAACGTTACGCCGAGTCCTCGTAGCAGGATATCGAGGTCGTCTCCTTCGGGGATTGGACCAATCATGATTCCTCGAACCGTAACGGCTTCCGCGCTCGCCAGTTCGTTCAGTTCCTCAATGATCTCGATCGGTAGCTGACAATCGAGCGGTCGAAAGACCAACGTGAAATCAAGAAACCCTGGGTCCTCGGAAGTCAAGAGAGACGCCAAGGGCGATGGGGCGGGATTTGCCCGCCCCATGCCCACGGCGCCGATGACGATCAGCGTACCGAGTACAGCAAGCCCGGTTGTGCCGGGCAACGCAGCACTTCGCACTAGTGCCTGTGGTCCCAGCAGGTGACCGGCCCGACGGTCATGCACTTCTCCTCGCCGGAATGGCAGCCCCAGTCGTCGCAGATGCCTTGGGAGACACTGGGCTGGGCGCTCGAAGACGAGCCCCAGACGAAAGCGAGCGCAAGCGCGATGGCGCCGACCATAACGCTGCGGGAGAGGACGACCCGCCGGTTGGATGTGGATGCTTGGTTAGTGAAGCGGTTCATGATGGATCTCCTTATATGGAGGTGAGATGGTGGGTGTCCGGCCAATCCTCCAGCGGGGCTTGAAGCAGAGCGGTCAGTGTGCCCGACGCGGCGGTATGGACGAGACGAAGCGGTTCATGATGGATCTCCTTATATGGAGGTGAGATGGTGGGTGTCCGGCCAATCCTCCAGCGGGGCTTGAAGCAGAGCGGTCAGTGTGCCCGACGCGGCGGTATGGACGAGACGACCGAAAGATCGCTATCCGGGCTCGGATGTCAAGAAAGGTAGATCCGATTGACCTATTGGCGTCCACACGGTTTTCCAACGGATATCGGGTGGAGGGCCGGACCCAGGACGGCGCATATCCTCGCCGGTTTCGATGGCTTCGCCATCAAGCTCGCGGTGTCTAGTGGTCCCCCGGGCCTCTGACTCCTAATCCTCTCCCGCTTGACGCCACCTTGGAGGTCCCGGCAGCAGGTCCACCCCATTGTCCGTCCGGGGTGACCGGATGATGGGAACGGCCCGAGCAGTCAGAAAGCGCTTTCAAGGTCCGGATCTGTCGTCCCTGGCCGGACCGGGCATCCCGTCCTCCTCATCCGGCGCCTCCCCGCCGCCATCCCCAGGCCGCATTGACACCCCGCCGCCCTTTTGCCGACCTTGGTATCCTGGCCGATTTTCTTCGGCGGCTTGAAAAGCCCTTGAAATTCCTAATGACTAAGAGGTCTCGGAAAGACATGCGCCCTTTTCCTCGTTTTCTCCTCGTGGGTCTGTTGCTGGTCCTGTTCCCGGCGGCTCAAGAGCTGGAACGCCCCGACGGCTGGAAGGTCCGTTTCGACCGTTCCGGCATGTCGGAGGCCGACCTCGAGATGTTCGTCTCGATGCCGCCGGGCTGGCACGTCACCTCGGGTCCGGCGGCGATCTACTGGGGCCCCGACATGGAGGCGGCAGGCAACTTTCGCATCGAGATGGAGGTCTCCCTATTCGATCCCGGTGACCGCCGGGAGGCATTCGGCGTCTTCGTCGGCGGCCAGGGGCTGGAGGGCGACGCCATTGAGTACACCTACTTCCTGATCCGCAACGGCGGTGAGTTCATCGTCAAGCGGAGGGAGGGCCCGGAGGCGCCGACGGTACTGCCGTGGACGGCCCACGATGCGGTTCTGTCGTACGAAGATCGGGGCGACGCCGGAACGGCCAAGAATGTGCTTGCCATCGAAGCCGGTGCCGACACCGTGCGCTTCCGGGTGAATGGGGAGGAAGTCGCCAACCTTCCCCGGTCCGGCTTGGGGATGGACGGCGTGTACGGGTTCCGGGTGAACCACGGGCTGAATCTCCACATCACGAAATTGGACGTCACGCCGCACGATACGTATTGATGGCTCTAGGCCGACCGAGATTTGAGGGTTGTCCCTCAACCGCTGGTGTCCGGCTGGGGGTCGTGCTGGGCGTCATCGGCACGGCTTCGGGGCCCTAGGGGCGGGATGGGCGCGCAGAATCTCCCTGTTGACCGAAAGCGGATTCCTTACCATCTTCCCTATCGTACAACAGGAGCAAGTCTGGACGGTCAGAATCAAACTCAATCAAAGGACGGGCCCCGAACCGCTTTCCTAAGGGGCGCCCGTCTTTTTGTTTGGCCATCCGGGCCGCCCATCCCCAGTTTCGGGCAACCGGAACGAGCGAGATCGGGAGAGGGCCGGCAGACGGCTCCCAAACATCAGGAGAAAGAAAACGTGCGTACGCAGGGAACCGTGAAGTGGTTCAACGATCAGAAGGGCTTTGGGTTCATTTCCCGAGCCGACAATGGGGAGGATTGCTTCGTGCACTACACCTCCATCCAGACCGAAGGCTTCAGGAGCCTGGCCGAAGGCGAGCGAGTCGAGTTCGACGTGGTTGACGGGCAAAAAGGGCCCGCCGCGGAGAACGTCGTCCGCTTGGCGTAACTTCCCGGGGATCTCCTTATTGGAGAGGGATCCCCTTGTGGGCCCTTAGGGGAGATCTGGGTAACAAGTCCATAGGTTCCGAGCGTCCGACCGGATCACTCCGGTCGGACGCTCGGAGGTCCCTTGGGTGAGGTGTTCTTGACAGGCGTTACCCGCCTGCTTCGCTTGCGCGTGGATCCATCGGATCTATGCGCCCCGTCTATGCGCCCTTCGTCCTTTGTTGACGCCCCGGACCCAAGTGGGCAAGTTCGTGTTCCGTCTCCGGGTCCGCCCCAGGCAAGGTCCTGCCGGGGTCTTGCGGGAACAAGGTAGGGATAGGTTACGCGGCGAATCCCCGGGGGCGAATCCCCAGGGGTTTTCGTTCCCGGTTCGGGCCATTATCCTAACAAGCGGACTTATGGACCCGGTGGCATTGATGCCGGTCGGGGCCCGGTCGGCACCTCTAGAGGTTACGAAAAGGCAGCTTCCCAGGAGGAAGCATGAGTGGGACAGGTGGCGTGGCGCGGAAGGGCATTGACCGCATGCTGGCAGACGTTCCCCTTGAGGAAGAAGTCGTCCTTGTGCGGATTGACTTGGTCGGAGAGGATCTGGAACCACTTCTTGAGCGCGGTATCGTGCCGGGTTGTCGGGTCTGTCCGGTTCGCCACGCTCCGGCGGGGAGCCCCACCGTCTATCGGGTGGACGGTGCCCTCGTGGCCCTTCGAAGGGAGACGGCTTCTTGTCTCTGCGTGCGTAGTGCCCTGGAGGCGGCGGGGCTCCTAGACCCGAATTGAACCCGAGTGGGGGGCCTGCCGTTGCGGCAGCCGAGTTCTCGAGCGGAATCTCGGCGGCCGATCGCCGTCCTCTGGTGGCGCTGGCCGGGCCGCCCAACTCCGGGAAGTCCACCCTGTTCAATGCCCTCACAGGGCTGCGTCAGCGGGTTGCCAACTATCCCGGCGTAACCGTCGAGCGAAGATCCGGGTTCGCAGAACTCCCGTCGGGGTCGGTGGAAGTGACGGATCTGCCGGGCATCCACGGGCTGTCACCGCGGAGTCCGGACCAGTCGGTGGCCCGAGATGTTCTCCTGGGAAGGCTGGAAGGCGGCCGGGTACCCGACGCGGTGGTCCTGGTGCTGGATGTGACCCGTCTTTCTCCTCACCTGATGATCGCCGAGCCCGTCCTCGAGCTCGGGTTGCCGACCCTTGTCGTTCTCACCATGGCGGACGAAATGGACAAGGGAGACGGTGCGCTGCGAGTTCGTGCGCTGTCCAGGGACCTGGGGGTGGAGGTGGCGCTGGTTGACGCCCGTAGCAGTGCCGCCCTCGAGCCGGTCCGCCGCTTCCTTGAAGCGCTGTGCACGGGGGGCGAAGAAGTACGGGCGTGTCCCGTCGCTGCGGTTGCCAAGTCGGCTGCAGATTCCCCCCAGGGCCGCACCCTTCCCGTCATCGATCTGTTTGCCGCCCGTCGTGAACGCGCCCGTGCCCTCAGCCGTTCCGCCGGGTTCTTGGCTCCTCGTCCATCCCGAGTCACGCAGCGTTTGGACGCCCTGTTCCTACACCGCATCGCGGGTCCCCTCGTCTTCCTGGCGGTGGTTGTCTTCGTGTTTCAGGCGATCTTTGCGTGGGCGGTTCCCCTTATGGATGGGGCCGAAGCCGTCATCGCCGCCTCGGGACGGTATGTGGCGGGGCTTCTCCCCGAGGGCTGGTTCCGTTCCCTGCTGATTGACGGCGTCTGGGCCGGCGTGGGATCCGTGGTGGTCTTCCTCCCCCAAATCCTCATCCTGTTCTTCTTCATCGCGGTTTTGGAAGACTCGGGCTACATGGCTCGGGCTGCTGTGATCGCCGATCGCCTTATGCACCGGATCGGGCTTCAAGGCGAGTCCTTCCTGCCCCTTCTCTCGGCCTACGCCTGCGCGGTTCCGGCGGTGATGGCGGCCCGAACCGTCGAAAACGAGCGGGATCGGTTGGCCACCATCTTCATCGCTCCGTTCATGACCTGCTCTGCCCGTCTTCCGGTATACGCGCTGCTCATCGCGGCTTTCGTTCCCGCCGAGCCTCTTCTGGGGCCGTTCCTGGGTTTGCGTTCTGCCGTCCTCTTCGGTCTCTACGGGCTTGGACTCGTGGCCGCCTTCGGGACGGCGGCGATCCTGAAGGGGACCCTTCTGAAGAGCCGCCCCGCCCCCTTCGTCATGGAGCTTCCTCCCTATCGGCGGCCCACCGTGCGGTCCATCGCGACCCGCCTCTTGGATCGAGCGAAGATTTTCCTTCGGCGCGCTGGGAAAATCATCTTGAGCGTAGCCGTGGTCCTTTGGATCCTGACCCAGGTTCCTAGGAGCGCCGAGGGCGGGCCGCCGGACATCGGAGACAGTGCCCTGGGGTGGATGGGCCACGTGATCGAGCCCGCCATCGAACCCCTGGGCTTCGACTGGCGCATCGGCATCGGCTTGGTCACCTCTCTGGCAGCCAGGGAAGTGATCGTGGGGACCTTGGGAACCATCTACGGGGTGGAGAGCCAGGATGACACCTCCTTCGAGCTTCAGGCTGCCCTGCAGCGGGATCTGGACCTGGGGGAGGCAGTGGGCCTCCTGGTGTTCTTTGTGTTTGCCCTTCAGTGCATGTCCACGGTCGCGGTGATGCGAAGGGAGACGGGCGGCTGGCGGTGGCCGGTTTTGCAGTTCGGATACATGCTGGTTCTTGCGTACGCGGGGGCCTGGGCGGCAAACGCTCTTCTTTGAAACGATTTCCGATTCCGCGGATCCCTTGCGTCACCGTGTCCCAGCCGTCATGAGACTTCGCTTTCGAGGACTGGCCTTGGTTTTCTTCGCGGCATTCTCCTGGCACTGTGCCCCTGACCCCCAAGGGCGATCGGAGGATGCCGTCGCCGACGACTTGGGTCGCCTTCACGACACCGCCCCGCCCAGGTCCCGCATCGTGTCCCTCGTCCCCGCAGCTACGGAGATCCTTATCGCGCTGGGCGCTTCGGATCGCATCGTCGCGCGCACCCGGTACGACGAGCAGCCCGAACTGGCGTCTCTTCCTTCCGTCGGCGGGGGGACCGACCCCCACATCGAGCTTCTGGCGGAGTTGGCCCCGGACTTGGTGATTCTGTGGCCGGCCGCGGGCGCTGGCGTTTCTCTCCGGGACCGCTTGGCGGCGGTAGGCGTGGATTCGTACGGCGCCGAGATGCAGACCATGGCCGACTTCAGGCGGCACACCGGCAACCTCGGGCGCCTTGTTGGCATGTCCGAGCGGGGAGAAAGGGTCGTATCGGTGGTGGAGGCACAGTTGGCGGCGGCCCGGGCATCCTGGTCCGGACGCGACCTCGTCAGGGTGGTCTATGTCGTCCAGGAAGATCCGCCGATGACCGTTGGACCCGGTACGTTCCTGGACTCGGTTCTTGCGGCTTCCGGGGCCGAAAACGTCTTTCGGGACATCCAGGGGTCATGGCCGCTGGTGAGTATGGAAGAGGTGGTGGGGAGGGATCCCTCGTTCGTAATCGTGCCGGTTCCGGGGTACGGCACGCCCGCCGTTTCGTCGGAGTACCGGGATCCTTCCGTTGACCGACTGGCCGAACTTCCGGGTTGGCGCGCCGTCAGGGCGGTGGCTTCGGGGCGAGTGATCTCGGTGGACGCCTCTCTTTTCGGGCGACCAGGTCCCCGCATGGGGGTAGCGGCCCGGTACCTGTCTTCCCGGTTCCTTGCCGCCAGTCGCCCGGCAGACCCTTCTGGTGGCGGTTGTTTTCCGGCGGGAACCTGATGGCCCGTCTCAAGGTGCTGTCCCTGCTGGTCGTTGCGGCGGTCGCGGCGGCGCTCCTTGCGGTGAGCGCTGGCTCCGTTTCCGTGCCTCCTGGCGAAATCGTGGAGATTCTTACAGGGGGCGGAGAGGACCCGCACCGAGCCGTCATCCTCCAGCTTCGGTTGCCCCGCGTCCTCCTGGCACTGCTCGTCGGCGGTGCCCTGGGAGTCTCCGGCGCCGTCTTCCAGGCGTTGCTCCGCAATCCCCTGGCCGATCCCTACATCCTGGGGGTCTCCGGAGGTGCGGCGGTCGGGTCGGTCGTCGTGATGGTGCTCGGCTTCGGCATCTTTCTGGGGGGAGTCACGGTGGGTGCGCTCGTCGGCGCATTGTTCGCCGTCGTGTTGGTCCTGCGCCTTGCCCTTGCGGCGGGACGGGGACTGGATGCGAGAATCCTTCTCCTGGCAGGCGTGATCGCAGGCGCGTTCTTCAATGCCATCATCCTCCTGCTCCTGACGATTGCCGACGCCCAGTCCTTCCGCTCGGCCGTCTTCTGGATGATGGGGAGTCTGTCTAGGGCCGGCTCCCTTCAGGCCGGCGCCCTTGCCCTGTTCCTGTTGCCCTGCCTGGCTTTGATCGGGGCCCTCGCCCGGCCGCTGAACCTTCTTGCCGTGGGGGAGGAAACGGCGACCTACTTGGGCGTGCCCGTCGAGCGGGTGAAACAGGCCGGATACCTGGCGGCCTCCCTGGCCGTAGGTGCATCCGTTGCCGTCACGGGGATTATCGGCTTCGTCGGCTTGATCATTCCCCACACCGTTCGAATGCTTTGGGGTGGCGATCATCGCACCCTCCTTCCCGCGTCCCTACTGGGTGGGGGCATCTTCCTCGTACTCGCGGACACGTTGGCTCGGACGATTGTGGCTCCTCGGGAGCTCCCCACAGGCGTCATCACCGCCCTTGTCGGGGTTCCCCTTTTCGCGGTTCTCTTGGTGAGAAGTGCCCGGTGAAGGGCGCCCAAGGGGAGACTGGCCAGCCGGTACCGGTCCTTGCGCCCAGTCGGGCAGCGGGTGGGCGTGGGCCTCCGGTCCTGGAAGGCGAGTCCCTGTGTTTTCGATATCCCGGCACCAAGAGGGAAGCCTTGCGGGAGGTCTCCCTTCGTGCTGCTGCCGGGGCTTTGTCCGCGGTTCTGGGGCCCAACGGCTCAGGAAAGTCGACCTTGCTGCGCCTCCTTGCCGGGGGTCTCCGGCCGGAATCGGGTACGGTGCGCTTCGCGGGGCGCCCTCTGGACCAATGGCCTAGGCGGGCCCTCGCTAGGCAAATGGCCGTGGTCGCTCAGAACGAGCACGTTCCCTTCCCTGTCACGGTGAAGAGTCTGGTCGCCATGGGTCGATACCCCGACCTCGGACCCTGGAGAAGGGAGGGCCCCGTGGACCGGGAGGCCATTTTCCAGGCCATGGTACGTTGCAGCGTCGCAAGCCTCCAGGAGCGGACCTTCCAGACCCTCTCGGGGGGCGAAAGACAGCGCGTGCGCATCGCCCGTGCGCTGGCGCAGGAACCCAGGGCTCTGATTCTGGACGAGCCGACGGCGGCCCTCGACATGCGTTACGAGATGGCGATCTTTCGCCTCCTTCGGGAGCTCGCCCACGACGGTGTTGCCGTGGTGGTCGTGACCCACAACCTGAACCTGGCCGCTCGGTTCGGCGACCGTCACCTACTCCTGAAGCAAGGGGTGGTGGTCGCCGAAGGGAACGCCGGGGATGTCATTACGGCGCCGAACATTTCCAGGGTGTACGACTGGCCGGTGAACGTCGTCTCCCAACCGTTCCGGGAAGGGCTAGCGCCTCAGGTGGTACCCGAATAGGCCCGGGTCGGGTTAGGACTAGGACACCCGGGGCGGGCGCTTCTTGAGCACGAAGAGGCCTTCCCGCATGCTTGAGACGATGATCAGCCCGCTCTCGAAGTAGGGGTACACGCTCCACGCTCCGGCGAAGCCGGGCCCATCGTTCCCGGCAGAGACCGTGTCAAAGAAGCCGACTTCTTCCGGCTCCTCTGGATTGGAGATGTCCAGAACCCGCAGTCCGCTCACATAGTTGGCTTGGTACATGTAGTCCCCAAGGACATACAGGTTGTGGTCCGAAGATGCCGTCGTGCCGAAGTGTTGCTTGACGAGCATGGGATCTTCCAGAACCTGTATGTCCCAGATCAGGGTCCGGGTCCGGGAGACGTTTCCGGCCAGTTCGTCCGTTTCGTCGTTCATGTAGAAGTAGCGGTGATCTTCGCTGACCCACCCCTGGTGAAGATATCCGGTGTTGGGGTACTCCGCAGACGAGAGGACCACGGGAGCGCTCTTGTCCGTCACGTCGGCGATCGACAGGGCGTCTTCATTGGCACCGAAACAGATTTCACGGTCCTGGTACGCCTCGTCGGGGCCGTGGTACCGGACGCACTGGGCGTCGTGGCTGTAGCCGGTGCCGGCGTTTCCGGTCGCAGGATCCGAAAAACACCCCGAGAACATCGGGTTCTTCGGGTCCCGGATGTCGATCATGTGGAGGCCGCCCCCGCATGTTTCTCCGCCCCCCGACGCGCCGACCACATAGGCAAACCCCGTCGCTTCGTTGATCACGATGTTGTGGGCCGAGCTGATGCCGTCGTACCGGGTGTCAGCTTCGAAGGTCACGGGCGGCGCCGTCACATCCCGGAGGCGGGTCAAGTCAAATACCTGAACGCCATGGGCTCCCGCGTTGTCGGCAACGATGAACGCATGGTTGTCGTAGACCTTGATGTCCCGCCACAGATTCGGCGTGGCCCCCTCGGTGAGGGGCAACTCACCCAGGTAGACCGGGCTCCCCGGATTCGTGAGGTCGACGAAGGTCGTGGCGTCTGTCCGTCCCACGATTGCGTACTCCCGCCCCGATTCCGGGTCTGTCCATCCCCAAAGGTCGTTGGCAACCACGCCCCGTGCGCCACCCAACTCTCGGACGGGCAAGAAGGAAACCAAGTTGACTTCGCTGCAGTCGAAGCCGCCCGCCTGGCCTTCTTCGCATTCCCGTTCTTCTCCAACCACCGCTTCCATCCCGGTGTTGTCGTCGATAATGGCTCCCTGGGGCTCCCACCCCTCTGGAGTGCGACGGAAGATGTGCCCCGTTCCTTCGAAGAAGTCGGCCCCCGGCGCTCCTACCACCGCGACCTCTTCTCCGACGGCCACGGCCAGGCCGTAGAAGTTGAAGGGTCCTCCGGGCCCGAAATCGGCAACCTCCCTCCAGCCGCCCGATTCATTTCGACGAAAAGCAAAACCGCCTCCCGTGCCCCCTCCGGCCAGAGGGAGGCCCGCCACCACATCTTCTCCGGAGACAGCCAGCGCCAGCCCAAAAAACGAGGCGGGAGCGGGGGAGTCCGGCTGGAGGGTGTTTGCGAGGGTCCATTCCCCGTCGTCCTTCTCGAACTGATACACGGCGCCGCTGGCCTGTTGGGCGAGGGGCGCCCCGGCGAAGATGCTGCCCTCGGATACCTGGACACTCCGGCCCATGGAAGCGGGTTCGTTCCCGGGAGGTGCCAAGTGCGCGGCCTGGGACCAGGTGTCGGCTTCCCGGGTGAAGACGTAGACGGACCCGGGCATCAGAGAGGGCTGGTCAGGGCCGGGAATCAAGGAGATGTCGCCGCCGGGAGCCCCGATGGCGGCCAGCCCGTCCTCCACGTCCAGGGAGGTACCAAAGGCACTACCCCGGGCGGATTCGTTGCTGCCCCCTGCCGTGAGAACCTGGGATCTCTCCCAGCCTGCTTCACCGTCCGCGAGCAAGACGACGGCCCCGTTGCCGTTGTCCGCTCCCGGGGCGCCTGCAAGAATTTCGGTCCCGTTGGTGGCTACCGCGGCCCCAAAACGGGCGTCCGCAACCGCCCCTTCCCATGTGATGCGTTCCTGGAGGGTCCATGCCCCGTCGGTCCGCCGGTAAACGTAGACAGCTCCAGCCCCCTCTCCGGGTGCTCCGACCACCATCAGATCGCCCTGGACATCCAAACTTGTGCCGTAGCCTGTTCCCACTTCGGCGTCCGGCGGAGAAACCAAGGCTGTCTGGGACCATGCACCGCCCGATTGGGTGAATACGTGGACGCCTCCCGGCCGATTGGGCGGCATGGGGAAGAAATCCACGCCTCCGGGTCGGCCCACGAAAACCTCGCCGCCCTCCACAGTAACGGCCGAGGCGAACGCCGAGACTCCGGCCGGAAGGGAGAGGGGTGGGGAAGAGGCGGGCGTGCTCTGGGCGCCCGCCTCAAGGGGGGCAAAAAGGAGGGACGCGGCGAAAGCGAAGGTCAATCCGGGGCTAGGGAGCATTGTCAAGTCCTGAGTTTTCGGGCCAGTGGGGAAAATTTGGCTGGGGTTTCGGTCCGAATTGTACACCACCGCATACTGGGGGGCCAGCAGTGCGGCGAGCACGACCGCTTATCCGCTCAGGGAATCAGTTCCCTTCTTACGTTTCTCAAGAAGAACACGCCTTCCTTGCCCGAGGTCACGACGATAATTCCGCTCCTGAAATAGGGGTAGTTGCTCCACGAGCCGTCAAAGCCGGGGGCGTCTTCAGTCCACGGCACCGTATCGAAGTAGGCGACTTCCTCGGGGTTTTCACGGTCCGAGATGTCCAGGATCCGTAGGCCGCTCACGTAGTTGGACTGGTACATGCGGTCGCCCAGGATGTAAAGGTTGTGATCGGAGGACTGGTTTTCGGAGACGTACTGTTTCACCAAAATCGGATCGTCCAGATCCTTCACATCCCACACCAAAGTGCGGGTGCCGGCAACCGTGCCCTCCAGCTCGTCCAGCTCGTCGTTCGTATAGAAGTACTCGTGATTCTCGTCGATCCATCCCTGGTGGGAGTAGGCCACGCCAGGATAGCTCTCCGTCGCTAGCGCAACGGGGGCATCCTTGTCCGACACGTCGGCGATGCTGATCGCCTTCTCGTTGGAACCGAAGCAGATTTCTTTACCCTGGTGCTCGGAGTCGGGGCCCCTGTAGTTGACGCACATGGCGTCGTGGCTGTATCCCCGGAGGCGGTTGTGGATCCTGGACGGGTCGGTGAAGCACCCGACGAAGACGGGGCCGACGGGATCTCGAATGTCGATCATGTGGAGACCCCCGCCACACGTATTGCCCCCGCCGCTGCTGCCCACCGCGTATGCAAAGCCGGTTTCTTCGTTGATCACGATATTGTGGGCACTGTGAATTCTGTCGTACAGAGCCGTCGCTTGGAAGGTGACGGGGCCATTCCTCGGATCCCGGAGTTGGGTCAGATCAAAGACCTGCATTCCGTGTTCGTTGGCCCCGTCGGCTACGATGAACGCATGGTCCCGGTACACCTTGATGTCCCGCCATACGCTCGGTCTCGCGCCTTCCGTGAGGGGCAGGTCGCCTGCGTACACCGGATTTGCCGGATCACTCAGGTCAATGAAGGACGTGCCGTCGTAGCGTCCGACCAGGGCCCACTCCGTTCCCGTCACCGGGTCTGTCCAACCCCAGACGTCATTGACTTCAACCCCGCGGCTTCCGCCGATTGCCTGTACGGGAAGAAAGGAAACGATATCGACGTCGGTACAGGTGAATTCGTTGGCTTGGCCGTCTTCGCACGCCACTTCGCTGCCGGTAATGGCTTCAAGGGGAGTGACTTCGCTCGCCACCTTGACGGCGGTCCTCCAGACTCCGCCATCCTCCTCCAGAATCAGGGCGGTTCCGGCACCGAAGTCGTCTCCCTGGAGTCCCGCGACCCCGAAGCCCTCTCCCAGCGCAATCACCTGCCCCATCCCATCACCCCGGGTCAGGTCGACCGCTGCGAACTTTGCCAAGTTCCCCCATTCCCCGCCGTCTTCGTCCCACGACAGAACGTACGAGCGTCCCTCGAACCCCGCGGCTCCGGGGGCTCCGATCCAGACTTGGAGGTCGGTATGACGAATGGTCGTCCCGAAACGGGTCCCGGGCCGACCGTCGAAAGGCCGGTGCAGGGCGTCCGGTCGCCACTCCCCCGAGGGCTCATCAAGCAGATAACTGCGGACGGCGCCAATGGATAGGTCCTCCCCGGGAGCGCCGATCATGGCCATACCGTGGCGAACGGCTAAGGCAAAGCCGAAGTCCGTGTTACTTTCGGCTTCCTCCATGTTGATCCGTCCGATGTCGGTCCAGCTTCTGTCGGCCTCCCTCCGAAAGGCATAAACCGCGCCTCGTCTTTCGTTCTTTCGCGGCGTGCCGACGAGGGCATATTCGCCGTCTGTTGCCAAAGAGAAGCCGAACATGTCGTTCGGCTCTCCGTCGTCGGCGGCAAGCCTTGCCTCTTCCGTCCACTCCCCGGTTTCACCCCGGGCGAATACGTACACGGCGCCCCGGGACTCCCCGGATCCCCAGGCGGCCACCAAGGCAATATCGTCCGCTGCGGCGATGGTCCTTCCGAAGGCGTCGCCTGCGGCTCCGTCTCCTGCAACGACTTTCTGTACTTCGCCCCAGTTTCCGTCACCATCCCTTCTGAAGACGTACAGGGCACCCCGGGTGTCGTCAATGACGGTGGATCCGACCAGCAAGTCGCCGCCTGCGATCCCGAGGGCGCGCCCGAAGTGATCCCCGATAACGGCATCGGAAGCGGCCAGCCGCTGGACTTGGCTCCAGCCCCCATCGCCCTTGCGGTAAACATACACGTATCCCGGAGCCCGCTCGTTCAGGGATTCGCCTACCAGGACATCTTCGGCTCCCACGGCGGCGGACGCTCCGTAACCCTGGGCGGTGGCTGGCGAAGTGCCCGCGACAGTGGCGAGCAGCCCGGAAAGAAGCGGAAGGGCCAGAATTCGAAAGGACTTTTTCACGATCCACACCTCGCTCTTCAGAAGATTTTTCAGGGGCCTCAAAATGGGGCTCCGAGCCGGACGATTGCAGAGCCTGGGACGCTCGTCAATCCGATACGCTTGAGACCCGTATATGGGTTTCGGGTGGCGATACGACCCCCACCATCATTACACCCGGTTGGGTCCCGGGTCCAGAGCACGTGCCCGGGGTCCGGGTCCCGATTCGATCCGTATCGGCGGGTGCGCCCCAGGATTTCGGGGGGCTTGGGAGGGCGCTGCCTGAGCGCTGTCCCCCCGGGTGCCTGGCGCCGGCCCCGGAGAGAAGCCGGACTTGAACCGGAGTTCCATTAGCTTTGCATCGGGGCAGGGCGCCGGCCTAGATTCTCGACCCCAAGAGGGCCATGATTGACGAAAGGGCCATGATCGACTTCCTCCACGAAAGCGAACTCCCGTTTTCAGTCGACAAAGTCTTCGACTGGCATATGCGGCCCGGCGCCCTTGAGCGCCTCATGCCTCCCTGGGAGGACGCCCGTATCGTTTCCCGGACAGGCAGGATCGAAGACGGTGGCCGGGTCCACGTCAGAATTCGCCGCGGACCCTTGAAGGTGGACTGGAAGCTGCGTCATACGTCCTTTGAGCGGGGAAGGCTCTTCCGGGAAGAGCAGGAATCCGGCCCCTTGGGATCCTGGGTGCATACCCACGAGTTCGAGCGTCGGGATGGCGGCTCCACCGTGATCCGCGATCATGTCGCCTGGGAACCGCCGTCTCCTCTGGGTTTCGCCACCGGGTCCTTCGCTCGGCCCGTGGTGGAAAGAGAGCTGGAGCGGCTGTTTCGCTTCAGGCGACAGCGCCTTGTCCACGATCTGGGACGTCACGCGGGCTACGTGGGGGCTCCCCTCACCGTGGCCGTGACCGGGGCCAGCGGCTTCGTCGGCTCCGCCTTGTGCCGGTTTCTTTCGACGGGGGGCCACACGGTCCTCCCGGTCGTCCGCCGGAAACCCGACCGGGCCAAGGGCGAAGTGTTCTGGGATCCGATGGAGGGGAGGATCGAAGGGGAGCGCCTGGAAGGCGTGGATGCCGTCGTGCACCTCGCCGGGGAGAGCCTTTTGGGGAGGAGGTGGACCTCGCCGAAGAAGAGGGCGATCTGGAAGAGTCGGGTAACGGGAACCCGGGTCCTCGTGGGCGCGTTGAACCGGTTGCGGAAGCCTCCTTCCGTTCTCATATCCTCTTCTGCAATCGGGGTTTACGGCGATCGGGGCAATGAACGCATCACCGAAGCCAGCAAGCTCGGAAAGGGATTTCTTCCAGAGCTCTGCCAACAATGGGAAGCCGAGGCCTGCAAGGCGAGGAGATCGGGTATCCGGGTCGTCCTCTTGCGTACGGGGCTCGTCCTGAGTCCGGCTGGTGGCGCCTTGGGGACGATGCTGCTCCCCTTCAAGCTGGGCATCGGCGGGCGCCTGGGAACCGGGCGTCAGTTCGTCAGCTGGATCGACCACGACGACCTGGTGGCTCTTGTCTTCCACGCGATGACCACGCCCTCGGTGCGGGGACCCCTGAACGCCACGGCTCCCCATCCCGTGCCCAATGCGACCTTCACCACGATCCTGGGCCGAGTCTTGAAGCGCCCCACCTTGGTCCCGGTGCCGTCCCTGGCCGTCAAGGCCGTGTTCGGAGAAATGGGAAAGAAGCTTCTTCTGGAAGGCGCCCGCGTCTTCCCGGAGGCCGCCCGGCGCAAGGGTTTTCGTTTCTTCTACCAGGGAATCGAGGAATCCCTGGCGTTCCAGCTGGGCTTGGGCGGGACCCCGGAAGACCGGATCCGACATGGCCCCTGAATCGGAGCGGCTTGCAGCGTCCGGTCTATTGGCCGACCCCGTCCAGCAGTTTCGTCGCTGGTTTGCCGAAGCCCGGGCCGACCCCCGGGTAGGGCTGGCGGAGGCGGCATGTCTCTCTACGCTGGGGCCGAACCGGACCCCCGAAGGCCGGATGGTCCTGGTGAAGCACTTCGATGGCCGAGGGTTCGTCTTCTACACCAACCTGAAGTCCGGCAAGGCCCGGTCGCTTGCCGCCCACCCGAAGGCCGGATTGACCTTCTACTGGGAACCGCTGGGCCGCCAAGCCAGGATCCGAGGGCCTGTCGAATCGGTGTCGCCGAACGAGGCCGACGCCTATTTTGCCACCCGCCCCCGGGGAAGCCGGATCGGGGCGTGGGCCTCCGAACAGAGCCGGGAGCTGGAGGGCCGCCCCACCCTGGAGGCCCGGGTCCGGGCCTTGGAGGCCCGCTTTGCCGGTCGCTCAATCCCGAGACCGCCCGACTGGTCGGGATTTCGGCTGGTTCCGGATGCGATGGAGTTCTGGCAGGAGGGATCGTCCAGACTTCACGACAGGTTCTTGTACCTTCGGGTTGACGGCGGCCCCTGGACCCGGCGGCGCCTCTATCCCTGAGAAAGCCGTCCCTGGATTTGATCTTCCGCCACGCCTTCCCATAGGGCCATAGCTCGTCATAGCTGCGCATCTTCACCATAGGCGGTTCCAGCGCGACGTGTCTGCTGCTACGCCGTCCGGCGCGTCGCCCCCCCGTTTGGCGACTCACTCCAGAGCGGTCTCTGCGAGGATGGCATCCAGGGTTTCGACGAAGCGGAGGGCGTCGTCTTCGCCGAACACCAGGGGCGGCTTGAACTTGAGGACGTTTCGGTCAAGTCCGTCCGCGCTGGTGAAAATCCCTCTTTCCCGCATTCGTTCGACTACGTAGGTGCAGGCCTCTGGAAAGGGCGCCCGGGCGGCGGGATCCCGGACGAGTTCGATGCCCAGAAACATCCCCCGGCCCCGCACGTCGCCTACAACGGGTCGGTCCTTTGCCAATTGCCCCAGCATGCCAAGGAGGTCGCCGCCAACCTTTCGAGCCCGCTCCCGCAAGTCCCGGTCCCGAATCTCCGAGAGGACGGCCCGAGCCGCGGCGCAGGAAACGGGGTTTCCGCCGAAAGTGTTGAAGTATTCCATGCCGTTGGCGAAGGAATCGGCGATCTCCCGGTTCGTCACCACGGCGCCTACCGGGTGGCCGTTCCCCATGGGTTTGCCCAGGGTCACGATGTCGGGCACAACGCCCTGAAGTTCGAATGCCCAGAAAGCGTCTCCCGTCCTCCCAAACCCGGTCTGGACTTCATCGGCCACGCAGACTCCGCCTACACCTCGGATGTACCGGTACACCGCCTTCAGGTAACCGGCGGGAGGCTCGATCTGTCCTCCACAGCCCAGGATGGGTTCGGCGACGAAGGCCGCGACCCCGGGGTCGGCCAGCCGTTCCGTTGCCCTTATCGCTTCTCGGGCGTAGAGCGTTCCCAGCTCCTCTTCCGTTCCCGTTCCTCCTTCGTTCCTCCGGTGCCGCCCCCGGTATGGATCCGGCATGGGGGCGACCGCCACTCGGGGGCTCGCCCCGGCCCCGCCGGGTCCGTCGAACTTGTAGGGGCTGACTTCCACGAGCCCTCCGGTGTTCCCGTGATATCCCCCTTCGAGGACGACCACGCCGTCGTTCCCCGTATGACAGCGAGCCAGCCGCAGCGCCAGTTCGTTGGCTTCGCTGCCGGAGCACACCAAGTAGACGACGTCCAGGGGAGCGGGGAAGTGCGCCAGCAGGGCTTCGGCCAGGGCAACAATCTCTTCGTGAAGGTACCGGGTATTGGTGTTGAGAACGCGGGACTGGCGGACGATCGCGCGGGTGACCCGCGGGTTCGCGTGTCCCACGTGGGCGACGTTGTTCACAGTGTCCAGATAGCGGCAGCCCTCCCTGTCGAAGAGGTACGGACCGGAGCCGCGCACGACGTGAACGGGTGTTGCATAAGACAGGCTGAGAGACGGAGGCAAATGCGATTTACGCAGCAACCGAATCCGGGCGGTAACGGCGTCGGGATCTGAAAGGGGTCGGAGAGACTGGGCGGCCGCTTCGGAAAAGCCGACGAGTGGGCTCGGGTCGGGAAGGACGGACTCCCAGACCGCGCGAAGACGGGGAAGGACGACGGCGGGGAAGTTGCCCGCATCTCTTGCGCCCGTGCCTTCGGTAGTCCAGGGGCGTGCATCGTCCCTTCCCTGGGGGGATCCCGAATCGACGTCGTAAAGGGGATCCAGAGCCATGACCTGGAAGTGAAGGTGGGGAGGCCACCCTCCGTTGACCGAAGCAACTCCGAGCCAGCCGACGATCTCCCCCGCTTCCACCCGCTGGCCCGGCACCAGGTGGTGCAGAGAAGCTTCGTTCAGGTGGCCGTACAGCGTGTGGAATCCGGTGCCGTCACCGGTGGTGTGGCGGAGAATCACGGTCGGTCCGTAGTCCAGAGGCCGGGTGTTATTGGCCACGGAGAGAACGGCCCCTGGCAGGGGGGCGTATACGGCGGTACCCGCCGGCGCAAACAGGTCCACCCCCAGATGGACGGTGCGCGCTTCGGGACCGTCGTTCCCTTCGCCCACGAAGCCGGGCGCATCGTACAATAGCCGGGCTTCCCCGTATCGCCCCACGCCAACCGTCGCTCCGGGAAGGAGAAGAGCCCCGATCCAGCCCGCCCAAGGGCCGGTGTCCTCGCAGAAACCATCCGAAAACGCCGGGTCGCCCCGAGCGCCGTCAGGGCGTTTCTGGACGGTGCGCGCGGCTGGGTCTTCCCCTGTCCACCCAGCCGGTTGGGGCGAATCCGGGCTTTCCACCGACAAGTCGATGACGCGGGGCCGGGCAAGGCGAGCGGGGGCCAGAAGGGATGCCCGGGGTTGGGCGCGGCGGAGCCAGGAAGTGACGGCGTGGCAACGAGGATTGGGCGGGAGGCCGCAGGCTTCGCGGATCCTGAACTCGGCGATCCGCCAATCGATGTCGGCCAGGGCTTGAAGGAGCCTCCACGCAGGCCGCTGGCTCACCGCCAGGTACTCGTTTTCCGGCTGCTGTCGAATCTGTCGGGACTGGATGCACAGCGAAAGGCAGAGCCGAAGTGCGGCCAAGGGGATGAAGGCCCGGCACTCGGGCCCTCGGAGAGGAGTGACCGACGCGTACCCCTTCGCGATGGCGCAGGCCGCCGCCACCGGATCCGCCAAACCCATCATGGCGTACGCTGCGGCCACCGCGGGCTCGACGATCCGCCAGCTCCGAACGACATCGCCGAAGTCGATCAGGCCTGCCAGGCGGGGGCCGTTCAGCGTCGGGATGACGATCACGTTGTAGTCGTTGGCGTCGTTGTGGATGACGCCAGTCGGAAGGTCGGCGCGGTCCGGGCCGAATCGCTGAAGTGCCCGCTCCAGAGTGGCTTCTGTTAGCTCTGCCTGGGGGGCAGGGAGCCCTTCCGGGCGATCCCGAATGACCTCCGCTGCCGACTCCATTCGCCATCCGAAGGCGCGATCGAGCTCCGGATGGTCGAAGTCGGACAGGGCCATGTCGAGCTGGGCAAGGAAGCTGCCTAGCGCCTCCAGCAGCTCCATGCGCCGGGGGCTTACCGTCGCCATCGGGACCCCCTTGATGTAGGTAATCGCGGATGCAACGAAGGGCACGCCTTCGAAGTCCACGTTCACAATTGGGGAGGGGGGTCTGCGGGTCTGCCGCGCCTGCCGGGTGGCCGCAAGCCCGGAAGACCCAGCGATGGTCGCAACCGGGGACACCAGGCCCGGGATCTGCCCGGACAGGGTTGCGCCGTAGATGTGCCCCAGACAGGCGGCGGTCATTTCGAAGAGCGGTCGGCGCGATTCTGGACTCAGCTTCAGGACGACCGGCCCTTCGGGTGCCGAAATCCGGAAGTTCAGGTCCAGTTCTCCGGGCAGGGCCACGGCCTCCCCGTCAATCCCGAAGAAATCTCGGGCAATGGCGACTGCCCGGTCCGTCCGTCCGGTCACGGGTTCGGACAGTTCTTCCGAGAGCAACGCGGGTGGGGCCGCAGAATCAGACCGCGAAGATGTCCTTGAACGCTTCCGTGAACCGGTCCATCTCCTCTTCGGTCCCGACGGAGACCCGAAGGAAGTCGAGCATTGGAGGGAATGGGCGGCCGACGGCGACGCCCCGGTTGCGAAATTCGTTTCTGACCTCCTGAACCGGGCGGCCTGTATGGACCATGAAGAAGTTGGTTTCCGACGGAATCACATCGAAGCCCCAATCCGACAGTTGGCCCGTCGTCCGCTTCCTCAGGCGAAGGGTTGCTTCTCTGACCTCCGCCTCCGCTTGTTGATCCTGGATGGCCGCTGCCCCTCCCCACTTCACGAGGGCGTTGATGGTTCCGGTGCTGTAGGTCCGCAGCTCCTGTAGGGTCCCTGGTGCCGCCACGGCGTACCCCAGGCGCATGCCCGCCATCCCGTAGATCTTGGAGAACGTTCGGGCCACGATGACGTTGCGACCTTCCTGCACGTAGGGCACGGCGCTCTCGTACTCCGGGTCCTCTACGAAGTGGTGGTAGGCTTCGTCCACAAGGACGGGGACGTCTTCGGGGATGGCATCCAAGAGCTGCCGCACTTCCCTCCCCGGCACGATCCGGCCCGTCGGGTTGTTCGGGTTGCACAGGTAGACGAAGCCCACGTCCCGGTGATGCCTCAGGGTGGCCTTGATCATGGCCGGTATGTCCTGGGTGTGGTCTTTCAAAAGGGGGATCTTGACCGCGTCTGCATGGATTCCCGTCGCGTAGCGGTACACCGATCCGTAAGAGGGTTCGACCCCTACCACCTTCTTGCCGGTTCGCAGGAAAGCGAGGCCCACCGCCGCCAGCACCTCCTCCGACCCCGCCGTCAATAGGATGCTGGACGGCCCCACCCCGAGGTGCTCCGCGATCACCGACCGAACATCTCCGTCGGGGTAGCCGTATCGGTTGGCGTACTTCCATGCGCGGTTCATGGCTTCCAGCACGGAAGGGGACGGTCCGTAGGGGTTTTCGTTTGAAGACAACTTGGCCAGGGAGTCGTAGTCGCCCGCCTGCTGCCCGATCCCCGTTTCCGGAGCGTACCGTCCCAGCGTGGCCCGGAGCCCGCCGGGTACGAGTCCAAGCGTGCCGATGGCTGTCGCGGCTCCGCCCATGAATTTTCGTCGGGAAAGCTTTCTCCTCCCGTGCATTCCGTCCATGCTGACCTCCAGAATCGTGTATGAGCCGGGCATTCCGGTTCGGCTGCTTGGGTTCCCGCTAAATAAGAAGCCGGGAACGGCGTGGGCGCAATGACGAATCGGTTGCCACGCCATGAAAACCCGAAGGCGGAGCGGGCATGTCGCCGGAGACCGAGTCCCCCAAGGAAAACTGGGCTGGGGCGAATCGCCACGGTTGTCCGACCTGTTGGGAACGAGACCTGTCGGCGCCGATTACCGGACCCCGAAGCAGGCCGGTAGACGGCCCTTTCGGACGCGAATCCTGTTCGCCGCTTGGGGGGGCCTGGTTCTGCCGAGTGCCCGAAAGGGCTTCTCAGGCGTTACCGATTCCGGCAGGCACTACCGGCTCCGGATCGATCCCGTGACCTCGACGATCACGGGGAAACCCCCTTCGGAACGGGGGAGCCGGGACCGCAGTCCTGGGTCGTCTTTCTCTGTGTATACCTTGATGCACGGCTTGCCACCGCTCAGGCCCAAGGCCGTACCCGTCACGCCCTCCATGCCGATGACCCTTTGGGTAACCCGGGCCCGGGCCTCCTCGAGTTCACCGCCCACCGGTTCAGTTCCCATCAATGGTGACGCCGAACCGATCGAGCACGAGGTCAATGGGGTTGGCCAGCGTACTGGTTTCGCTTCCGGCGAAGAGAAGTCCCACAGGTCGGCGGCTGTTCCTTCCCGTCCCCGCCGACACGATCAGCGATCCTGAATCCCCGGGTCCCGAAAAGCCTTGCTTCGTAATGACGATCTGCCCAGAGAACCGGGCGGTGCCGTCACGAAAGCCTACATTGATCGTGGCGTTCAGTCCGCTGATCCGTCCGGTGGTGTGTCCCGTCGTCCGCCCGTACTTCTGGACCTCCATCCCGAGCCTGGCCTCTGCCGTTCGGGTGCGCGGAGTACCATAGCCGTTTTGCGGCGTGCTGTTTCCGAGCTTTTCGGTGTCGGTTGCGGCGATAGCGGCGTCGATTTGGTTGCTGGGGCAGGCAGGGAAGGGAGCGCAGAACCGAATGGGTTCGTAGTCATACAGCGTGCCGATGGCGTCGGCCGGGTGGGTTCCTCCGTCGACCCTCCCGGGCTGGAGAACCGCGTCCCCCACGTTGGCCTCGTTCTTGTTGGCGTACACGTGGTTGTTGCTGAGGGCGAAGACCTCCGTCCCGGAGGCAACTCTCGCCCCGATCGTGCCTGCGGTCACGTCCACCTGCCCCGTTGAGACCCCGATGGGCACCGGCCGGGGGAAGGGCCGCCTGGGATCGGTGCCTTCGTCGCTGGCCTCCTTCGCATTCAAGCTCCCGGTGCTCACCCTGTTCGCGTGGGTGGGCCGGGCCTCCTCCAGGGCGCGAAAGGCACCGGTCACTTCAGTCACGAACGGATGACCGTCAAGGTTGGTCGGGAGGCCGGTTACACCGGCGACGGTAAGGTAGACTTTGACGACCGGCCTGCCGCCGGGCCCAATGGCCACCGCGGTTCCCGCAACTCCGGGAAGGCGAAGCAGGTCTTCGTTGTGACGCTCCTGGACCGCCATGGCCGCTGCCAAGTCGCCGGGAGCGAAGATGAAGGGGTCACCGGCACCAACGGGTCCTCCGACCCGCTGGGAGAAGGCAAAATCCAGCAGCACTGCTGCTGCCAGCGTCGCGACGCGTATGAATCGCCTGATACCCATTGCCGATCCTCGAAAACAGGGGAGACCCACTGATCAAAGTACGCTCTGGAAGCCCGGAATGTTTCCCCGGCGGGCGGGCGCGTTCATACCGCGGCGACCCTAATGGGGCAGGGACCCGCCCGGCAGGGGACGTTCAAAGCCTCCGCGCCTCCGTCACCTCCAGGCCTTGAGTTCCGTGCGGGCATCACTCACGAAGCTTGCGAACGAGCGATCGGCCTTGACGGCGCGGTCCAAGGTCATGCTCCGTACGATGTCATCCGCGTATTCGATACCGCCATCGCTCAATATGAGGGTCCGGAATCGCCCTGATTACCGGCACGGGAGCGTCTTGGATTTTCATCTGCCGAGAGCGTTCGCCAAACCCGCGGCAGTTGGCGTCGATAGCGACAACCATCAGATCGGGCGTCGGACCGTGCAAGTGTCGGATTCCATGAAGGTAGCGACGGAATTCGCGCGCCAACCTCGACTCCAGGGGTTTGCCGCGATAGGGCGGTTCGAAAGCCTCCTTGAGGGTTCTGCTCGTCGCGAGTTTCGACAGCAACTGAAGGGCGTCGAAGGCGGACGGAAAGTTTCCCCGAGGCCCCCCTTCACCGCCTCCAGCGACCCGTGACGCTCATCCATGTCCGCCGCGCCGCGGCTTCCGCCTCCCTCCCGGAGGGACCTGCTGCGCGCGCCGCCGTGCTCCCGGTCCGGATCGCGGCTTCTATATCCGCCCCCGTTGCGCCCACCTCCAGGGCCCCTCGCAGGTGGGCGTACAGCTGCGCTTCGGCCTGCCACGGAACCAGCATGGCCACCATGCACAACTCCCGAGCCGGAAGTGAAAGGGCCGGGCGCCCCATCACGGCTCCGTACCCGAAGGAGACGACAAGTCCGGGAAGGTCCGGGTGCAGCTCATGTAGGTGGTGGATCAGCGCTTGGTAACGGGATCCGTAGACGGCCCCACAAACCCTCTCCCCGCGCTTGATGGCATCGACGAGTCCCCGGTCCTGGCTCCAGGGATCGGACGGCCGGAAATCCGCCCAGGTGCTCATCGCGGCGAGTCCCGCTGGAAAGCCGGTCACGAAGCAGGACATGAGCAGGACTTCGTCCACTGCCGCGGAGTCGCACCGAGACGCGGCCCTCACGAGGCCTCTGCGAATGAGCCCGGGGTCTCGGGTACCCACGGCCGCAGCAACCGTGAGAAGGTGCGGGTTGGCCCCGGCCTCCGCTCCCGGCCGGTTCGGACTCGTCATGGGCCCTCGTCGGGAAAGATGTCGTTCTGATGCTCCCCGACAGCCGGGGGAAAGCGGCGCAAAGGGGCTCTCCGGCGATCCCACCGGATGGGCATGGGAATATCCACATAACCCTCGATGGATGGGTGCTCGCAGACGCGCAGCATGCCGCTGGCCACGGTTTGAGGGTCTGCCACCGCCGCGGCCAGGGAGTGGATGGGTGCCGCGGGCACCCGGTGCTTTCGAAGGAGAGCCAGAAGGGCGGCGGACGAAAGGCGGCGGGTCTGATCCGCGAGGACCTGGGCCAGCCGTTCTCTGTTCGCCACCCGTCCTGGGTTGTCCGAATAGTCCGGGTCGGACCCGAGGTCCGGTTTCAGGGCTTGGCAGAGTCGGCGGAAGATGTCGTTGTTTCCCGCTGCAATCATCACGGCTCCATCCGTGCAAGGGAATGCCTCGTAGGGTGCGATCATCCCGAGGGCGGTTCCCGCCCGGGACGGGGAGACTCCCGTTGCCAGGTAGCTGGTCAGGTGATACGACATCCACGCCAGAGAGGTGTCCAGCAGAGAAGCGGTCACGTGACGCCCCTTGCCCGTCCGTCCTCGCTCCATAAGGGCGGCCAGGACCGCGATAGCCGTCCACATGCCCGTCCCCAGATCCACTACCGAAGTCCCGATTCGTGCGGGCCCTCCATCAGGATAACCGGTGAGAGACATGAGGCCCGACCGAGCCTGCATAAGCGGATCGTACCCCGGATCGTTCGCGAGAGGTCCTTCCAGCCCGTGAGCCGTCACCGAAACGTAGATGACAGCCGGGTTCGCCTCCCGAACCTGCTCGTATCCGATGCCCAGCCGCTCCGGGACGTTCCGGCGCAGTGCTTGGAGGACCACGTCGGAGCGGGCGGCGAGCTCCCGGGCCCGGACGCGGCCGGATTCCGTCTTCAAGTCCAGAACCACACTGCGTTTGTTTCGGTTCGCCACCTGGAAGAGGGGGCTCTGGTTTCCGATGAAGGGAGGTCCCCACTCCCTAGCGGCGTCGCCTCCCGGAGGCTCCACCTTGATCACGTCCGCACCCAGGTCTCCAAGGATTTGAGTGGCGAAAGGCCCAGCCAAGTTCTGGGAGAAGTCCGACACCCGGACCCCTTCCAAGGGAGAAAAGGCTGCGGTCCCGGAGGCCCGGGAGGCCGATTCGGCGGAAGGCGGTTCGAACGGGGGCACGAAGAACCCTTGCAAGGGTATGATTCAAGTAGCTTAATTCTAGAAGAACGGCCACTCACATCCAGCGGCATAGTAGGAAGCTATGGAGACGATCCGAATTCCCAACAGTGCCACCTACTCTCCCCTCGCCCTGACCGACGTGATTTTTGCTGCGCCCCTGGCGTCACGGCTGCTCCTTGGAGCGACCCTCCCGGGCCGCCTCCTCCAGGCCGCTGCGGCGGGGGCGTACGCGGGCAGTGTGCTGGGGGACTGGGCGAGTCGGCGAGGCGTCAGAAAAATCGACTTCCTCGAGACCTTCTCGGCCGATGTCCATCACCTGGAGGAGATGCCCGACTCCAGGCGGAGAGAGGACGTCCAGCGCTTTGCCGGGGAGCTGATGTCGATCGGCGAAACGGAGGAAAGCAGCCGGGAAGCACTTGCCAGCGACGTAAACGAACGCCTGACTTCGTACATTTCCGGGATCACGGGACAGCGGGTGGAAACCAGCAGCTCTGTTCGGGAGATGACGCTGGCCCGACTGATGATGCCGTTTGCCGCTGGAAGTTGCGATATCCTTTCGGGAGATGTCGCCGTTTTCCGGCACGCAGGCGTTTTTGAGCCCCACATCCTGGCCCACGAATTCTGTCACCGAAAGGGCTACCTCAAGGAGCTGGAAGCCCAAGCGCTTGCCTACATGGCCCTCTCCTCTTCCCGGGACGGGCGCCTCCGGCGGTCGGCCCTGGCGGAGCGGGTGTACCGAAACCTGCGGGTGCTGGATGGAAACGATCCCCGCCGCTACGGAGAGCTCCTGGACGAAACCCCCTTGTCGGGAAGCGTCCTTGAAGACTTCCGTCGTCTTCGGCCCCCGGACAGCCGGGAGGGCCTCTTCGCGGGCGCCATGAAGGACCTCTACGACGCACGGATGAGGCTCACGGGCCAGAATGGACTGTCGGATTACGACCGGGGATTCACCAACTTCCTGTACACCTACGAGCGGGCAAGGGACGAGGCCCGGACTGCGTAGATCAAAGGAGCCTCATAGGTAGGGCCACAGCCAGGGATCCACCGACAGAATCACCTCGAAGCTACCGCCCGGAAAGCCATACGCGCCGTCAATCCTTACAAGGTCATGGAAGACGGCGAGCCCGACTCCCGCGAATCCCCGCAACCCCTCCGTGGGACGGGTTCCCCACGCCTTCCGGATCGTTGAGGGTGTGAAGCCCGCCGTCCCGGCCCCCGCCACCATCCGTCCGGTCAGCCACCCCGGGATCAGGGTAAGCGCCGCTTCCCCCCTCCCCAGGAAAAACGCCTTCCCGCCGTATTTGCGGAAGGGGTGACCCGGCAGCGTTCCGGGACCGCCCACAAAGAAGAGGAGCTGAGGGGGCAGGTTGCCCCAGGACCGACCCGCCTCTGCGGCCACCGACAGGCTCCGGGAGAGCTCCCGGTCGGCGATCCTGCCCTCCAGCCAGGTCCTCAAGGAGGCAGTTCCGTTCCCCTCCCAGCGGCCCGCGGTGCCGCTGACCGTTGCCGTGGCTCCCCAGGCGGCCCGCCCACCCCAGCGGTGGGTGTATCCTCCGCTGGCCCCGGTGAAGACGCCCTCCATTGCGGGCCGCGCGGGCCTGGAATCGGAGGGCCACGCGAGGGTGGCGCCGGTAAAGTGCTCCCGGACGCCTCGGGCCCACGCCCGAGCGTCGCTCCCCATCCGATGCTCCAGGGAGAGGCGGACGCCGGAGGCGAAGTAGGGGTCGGTGTAGTCCCGGTCCCGCAGGAGGACGGACAGGGAGTTTATCGCGCCCGCCACGCCTGGCCGGGGGCCCAGGTCCCGTAACTGGCGGCCGTACAACTCCAGGGCGGCGGCGGTCGAATCGGCGGCGAAGGAGCGGTGGACTCGAAGGGTCGCCGAACCCTTTCGGTTTCCGGTTCCGTATCCTGCCAAGCCCTCGATGCCAAGGGCATCCGGGAAGGAAAAGGAGGCCCCCGCTCCGAAGTACACTCCTTCGGCGCGGTTCGCCCGCAGGAGCGACGAGAACCGGTCCGTATACAGGCGGAAGCGGGGGAGGCCGCTGGCAAAGTGGGTCCGGGCGGCAGTCTGCACTTCTGCCTCGAGCCGGGCCGCATTCACAGGCGAGAGGCCCTGTTCGGCCATCCGGTCCGTGAGGCCGGTTGCGAACGCCGTGGAGTCGGCTGCCCCGTACGGGACCAGGGTCACGGCGGGGCCTCGAAAGAACCCGGGGTCCAGCTCCGGATCGAAGTCGTAGTCGGTCACTTCCAGAATGGCGCGGATTACGGAGCCCACGGGGAGGTCCATTTCGGGGACTTCCCGCCTGACCTCTACGACTTGGCGGTGGGGAAGCCAGAGGCTTTCCTCCCAAAGGGCGTGCTCCAGCCGGACGGTAATCCAGTCGACGCGAGGGTCCGCGTAGGAAGCAGGAGTGAAGGTAAAGACCATCCTGACCACGGCGCCGGTCGCCGCTTCAAGGAAGACACTCCCGGAGAAGGCGGGCTGGTCCTCCCGGCGCGGCCGCACCTCGACTTCGTAGACCCGAATCGGCTCGGGCATGGAATGGGGGCGAACCCGGATCGAATCGGTGATCCGGTAGTGGTACAACCCTTCTCCCTCTTTCCCCAACGGGTGCGGGACGTCCCGGACGTCCCGACCTTCACCGATGGCGATCCTGTCTCCGAAGCCGTTTTGAACCGCCGTCAGCCGGTCAACGTAGTAGCGGAAATCCCTGACCGGGAGGAACTCCTTCTTGCGAAGACCCCGGATTACCTGGCGGGTTCGCCCCGAACGACTTCGGAACAGGTCCACCGCAACCTGATCCACCCGAAGGGGAACCGGCGCCCCTCCGTCCTCCCGGTCCAGATAGAAGTAGATATGCCCTTCGGCCTCCGCCTTGTAGGCGGACTGGGGAAAGGGGGCTTCCCGAAGAGCCCGAGCCTTCCTGACCAGAGAAAGCGTGGCGGAGTCGTCGAAGGAGCGGGCTTGGCATAACGCGGGACCGGCACCGCCCAGAAGGGCGCCGGAAAGGATGAACAGGGTCGAAAATGGGGGAGCGCTCGGACCTGGAGTCCGGCGCCACCGGCTCAGGTTACGTCTTGGAGGGCGAGCCCGTTCTTCCGCAGGAATGCCTGCAACCCCATCTTGTCGATTGACCGCAGCGCAGAGGTGGAAACCTTGATCCGAACCGACTTTCCCAGCTCGGGCACAAAGATTCGTTTCTTCTGAAGGTTCGGTAACTGTCGCTTCTTGGTCTTGTTGTGAGCGTGGGAGACGTTGTACCCGGTCAAGGGCCGTTTCCCTGTGATGTCGCACTTCCGAGACATCGTAATCCTCCCGTCGTACCCCGACGCCTACTTTTCTTCCTTGAAAAGGACATGGCGGCGGAGGACAGGATCGTACCGCCTGAGCTCCAGCCGCTGGGGGTGGTTCCGCTTGTTTTTGGTGGTGGTGAAGCGATAGGAGCTCTCGGTGCTGGACATCTTGATGGTGATCCGAGGACCCCCCTTGCCCGATTTCTTCGCCATGATTCCTCCCTCAGGCTGCGAGCTTCCAAAGACAGCTCAACGCACACGACTCGTGCTTCATGGATGAACGATTTTCCGCCGCGGGCGAACCTGATCGCAGGCACGGCCAAATAATATAGCCCGTTGACCCGTTTCGTCCAGTGACCTTAAGCTTCATAAGCGAACGTATGACATCGGATGCCGTGGGCCCTGTTTCCGTCCGTCGGTGTCCTGTCCGGCGGCCGTCGGCCCCGGGACCGCTACCCAGCGAAAGCATTCTCAAGGAACACCGAACGTGAAGAAAGATCTCCATCCCAAGTACCGGCCCGTCGTCTTCCAAGATGTATCCACGGGTTACGCCTTCCTGACTCGCTCCACGGTCAAGACGAAGCGGACCATCCAGTGGGAGGACGGGAAGGAGTACCCGCTTCTCACCATGGAGATCTCATCCTCGTCGCATCCGTTCTACACGGGCACGCAACGCCTCCTGGACAGCGCGGGACGAGTCGAGCGCTTCCAGCGCAGGTACGGCGGGTAACGGCACGGGGCGGCATCCGCCGGGTCCATCCCTTCAAGGGGCGTCGGAGGGCGTCGGAATCCTGGACATGCCGGAAGACCCGCTTCCGGTTCCTCCGTTTCTGTTCTCCTCGCTTGGCGCTTACCCCTTCAGCTTCAGCGAAGCCTGGCCTGCGGAATCGGTTCTCCGGGTCCTTCGGTGCGCCGAGGGGTCGCCCTCCTCAACGTGAGCGTAGGCGTCGTGTTCGTGTATCGACTCGAAGTTGACCACGTGGACCTTGAACCAGGTGATCCTTTTCCTGGCCCGCAGCCGGATCGTGATCTCCCGGACCAGGTCTTCCACGAACCGGGGGTTGTCGTAGGCTTGCTCCGTCACCCACTTTTCGTCCGCTCGCTTGAGGACGGGATACAGGCCGCAGGAGGCCGAAGCCTCCACCAGGGCCACCAGCTCTTCGATCCACAGCTCTCCTGTGAAGCGAGTTTGCACGGTGACCTTGCTCCGTTGATTGTGGGCGCCCCGGGCGCTGATTTCCCGGGAGCACGGGCAGAGGGTCGTGACCGGGACCTCGACCGTCAGCACGAAGTCGTCTGTAGCTCCGCTCGACGCGTCGAAGGAACACGCGTAGGACAGAAGGCCTGCGGCTCCCGTAACCGGGGCGTTCTTCTCCATGAAATAGGGGAAAGACACGCGGAAGCGGGCGATTTCGGCGTTGAGGCGCTTCCGCATGGTGCGAAGAAGGGCGGGCAGGGCGTGCACGGAGATCTCCCCATCGTGGGAGTTGAGGATCTCCATGAACCGGCTCATGTGGGTTCCCTTGAACTGGTGGGGAAGGTCCACCGACATGTCGATGGTGCCGACCGTGTGCTGGGCGGATTTCTGCCGGTCCTTCACCGCGATGGGGTAGCGGATGTTCTTGACTCCCACGTTGGCGATGGGGACCCGTCGTTCGTCCGGGGTGGCCTGGACATCGGCCAGGGGGGTTCCTTCCGGTGAAGTCATGCGTCTCCGGGATTCTCCGACGTCTCCGGCCCCGCTCGACGCCGCCGGTCGATGCGTCGCATCTTCTCCTCCACCGCGTGCGCCAAGTCGATGTCCCGGCTGTTGGCGAAGTTCAGCAGGGCGATGCACACGTCGGCGGATTCATCGGCGAAGTCTTCCTCCGGGACATGCCTGCCCTTCCACGCTTTCTTTTCCAGGTTGGCGAGCTCCCCCGTCTCTCCGGCGAGCTCCAGGGCGAAAAACCGGGAAGGGCGGAATGGGAAGGCTGCGACCTGGTATCGCCGGAACTCTTCTTGGAGGAGCCGGAGCCCGTCGTAGCTGTTGGGAAGGGCATCTCGTTGCGAGGGCGCGTCCCGCCGTCCCGGTCCGGATTCGCCGCCCGGGCGGATGTTCCTTACAGTGTCGTGGTTCCTATGGTTCGTCATGGGGTCGGGCCGATGGTCTTCCCGGATTGCGAGATCACGCCGCGCTTGAGGGCGACGGGCCATTGTCGCGAATAGTCAAGATTAACTGTAACCCCTTTGTCATGTTGTCGAATACGGGCTCCCTAAAAGACGGTGCACGCCGAAACCCCGAGGACGGGATTTCCCGCGCGCGGGCTGTGGGCGCCAAGGGCGAGCGTCCGGGCCTGAGGCGGCTTCTGCGAACGACCAGCCGTACCTTTTCATTGGGGATTGAACTGCTGCGCCCACCCCTGCGGGACCAGGTTCGCGTGGCCTATCTGGTCCTTCGGGTGTCGGATTATCTGGAGGACAACCGGATCATGAGGGAGGGGCAGAAGGCCCGACTCCTGAGGCTCTGGCATGCGGTTCTCCACCACCGTGCCGATCTTCCCGAGTTCGTTGCCGGGCTGGAGCGGGAGGCTCGGTGGGACCCGGTGCCGGACGCCGCGGCTGCCCGCCGCGCGGGCGAGATTCTGGAGGGGTTGGCCGGGCTGAACGGGGCGGCCCGGGCCGTCATCAGCGACCACGCGGGGCAGGCGACACTGGGAATGGCCCGGTGGGTGGAGCGCGGTCCCCGCTTTGACGACGAGGTTGATCTGGACGACTACATGCACGAAGTCGCGGGTCGGGTCGGGCACCTGCTAACCGACTTGTTCGCTCTTCGTTCGCGCCGGATCCGGCAGCGGCGCGGGGGGCTGATGGTGTTGGGGCGGGAATTCGGGCTTGCCCTCCAGACGGTCAACGTCATTCGGGGCCTGAGCACGGACCGGGACCGGGGGTGGATCTTCGTGCCCCGGAGCTACTTGCCCGACGGGATGGAGCCCCGGTCCCTCTTCGTTCCAGAGGGCCGGAAGGCGGCCATGGATGCGCTGGCGGCCCTGATTGCCAAGGCCGAAGGCCACTTCAAGGCGGCTGGGGCTTATGTGACGCGTCTGCCCCGCAGCCAGGCCCGGATCCGTCTGTTCTGTCTGCTGCCCCTCTTCTTCGGGACGAAGACCCTGGCCGCCAGTCGCCAGAACCCGGATGTGCTTGAAGGCGAGGTGAAAATCACCCGCCGGGACGTGAAGGCGATCACGCGCCGAGCCTCGGCCTTCGGGGTGTCCAACGGGTGGGTGCGCTGGTATGCCCGGCGGCTCGCGGGAGCGACCTGAAGGAGGGATGAACATGTCCGTTGTCAACAGGGATGGGTCTCTCGGCGGTGGAAAACCGGCCCGCATCGGCATCGTCTCGGTGTCGGACCGGGCTTCCCGGGGCGAATACGAGGACCGGGGCGGTCCGGCCGTGCACACCTATCTGTCCCGGGTGCTGGTGAGTCCGTGGCAGGCGGTGACCCGAGTCATACCCGACGAGGTGGACCTCATCCGTAGCGTTCTGACGGACTTGGCCGACGAGGCCGGGTGTTGCTTGGTCATTACCACCGGGGGCACGGGCCCCGCCCCCCGGGACGTTACCCCGGAGGCGACCGCCGCGGTCGTGCACAAGGAGCTTGTGGGGTTCGGCGAGGCCATGCGGGCGGTCTCCCGTCTCCATGTCCCGACCGCCGTCCTGTCCCGCCAGACGGCAGGGGTGCGGGGGTCGGCCTTGATCATCAACCTCCCGGGCTCCCCCAAGGCCGTTCGGGAATGTCTGGACGCCGTCTTCGCCGCGGTTCCCGACTGCATTGACCTCATCGGGGGGCCCTACCTGGAGACGGATCGGTCCCAAGTGGCTGCGTACCGGCCCCATGGCCGGGGATGAGGGGGCTTCCGCGAGCGGATTACGCTAGAAGGTACCAGTTGCAGGATTCTTTCGTCAATGTGTATATTGTATGAAAGCTTGATGCCCGCGTTTCTGACGGCCAACGTGATGAGAGCCAGGCCTTGGCGTCAGTGCTTTGGATGAAGGCTGAGGGTCATTGAATCGCTGCATCGGTGGACATTCCGCTGGAGGACCTTCCCGTTCATGGTGACCCCATTGTCGCCAATGAAGACCTCCCAGTTCAAGTTCGACAACTACGCCGATTGATCTTCGAACGATATCGAAGAGAAGAGCTACGTCTGTCCGGCAAGCAGGCACAGAAAAAGCTGGAAAAAATCTATCGCCGGGCGTTCTGGGAAACGGCGGAGGGCAAGGCTCTTGAGGACGAGTTTTCGACACTTCCCGGCCACGTCAGGGTCATGGTTCCCGAGATCAGGACCATCGCCGACAATGCTCGGGAGTTCTGGTTGCTCGTCGAACTGGCGAAGTCGGCCAAGACACCTAATCTCATCGGTACGATCCTCGTGAGAGACATTGACGTGGAGCAGAGGTTTCGGGATTCGATCCCGAAAACCCGCGACGAGGTACTGAAGAAGCGCATGGAGCAGGTTCTGACGCGTTTCGAAAGGAGATTTGGAATCTAAACCCGATCTGTTCACACGAGTTGGTGGTTAGCCGTTGTTGTCGGGCGTGGGTTGTCCTTTGTCGCCTTTGTGCGCCGGCATTTCATTTCAGGTTTGTCGCGGCTTGGTTGGGATTTGAAGGAGCCGGTTTCCCGGGGCACGGCGCCCCGCTCGTCAAGGCCCGCAGGTCAATGGCGCCCGTACCGCTTCCGGGACCCAGTGACTAATGAAATCAATGGCTGAGCAGATACTAAGTCACCAAAGCGCGCGTGATTGCTTTGCCGCGTCCGGAGAGCCGCCGGATGCCTTCCTCGGTCATCGCGGAGAAATCGGTTGGGTAGCGGATCACTTCCTCGCGGTCCACCCAGTTGGCGGGTTTGAGAGGTACACGACCGTCAATCTGCCCGAGAGCCACGTAGACGAAGCTGTCGATGCGTCCGGCTTTTGCGTGATCGCATCTTGGACCTTGCGCATGACCGCGGAGACAACTTGAGCCATTCGCTTCGGCCAACCGAGCGGCACGGTCTCGCCAGAAAACTGTTCGGCTCCCGCATCGCTCGCGATGATGATGTCGGGGTGGTATGCGATTGCGCTGATCCGGGAATCCCGCCCCGGCTCCATCACGCTGACCCCGAGGTTCTCCAACTCGCCGAAAGGAGAGCGCCTAGACTGTAAACCTACGTAATTGTTGGACTATTTCCGAGGCGCTGGTTCTTCCATGCAGCGTGTCAACACTATCGCAACACGACGACCCGGGCGGCGAAGTGGTAAAATCTCACGCAACACACCCGAACACCCCGCGCGCCTCCGAGCCGTGGAGTGTGACGGCTGCCCGCACTACATCTCATGGACTGCGGCCATGATCCTGGCCAGCGCGAAGTTGGGGTTGTCGCTTCAGGGCGCAACTGGCCCGAGAAAAACACAGCCAGCGGACCGCCGTCTCCGTCGGCATGCCCGCTTTCCCGTTTCTCCTTCTCGACCCGTTACTACTCCGCCCTTCGTCCGAAGGCACTGGTCACGGAAAAGAGATACGAGTACGCGCCCACCGTGTCCGCCGACCCTGGAACAAGGCCCGCGCCAAGCCCCAGGGCGCCCACCGCTGCGCCCAGAACGTCGCCGGTCGCCGCTGACCAAACCCCTCCGGCGATTCCCATAGACCATGACGTGAGGCTTTTGCCCACGGATCGTCCGACCGAACGCCGGTTGTCGTGGGCCATGTCCGCGATCTCCTGCCTCCTTTCCAGTATCGCCGCCTCCCGCTCCACAGGGTCGCTGAGCTGGCCGAGTTCGACGAGAAAGCCCCGGAGACTGCGCATGTAGGCTCTGTGCGCTTCCCGGTGGTCCTCCCGGAGTTGGAGCACCTCCTCGAGCGGGATCGCCGACAGGTCCAGCGTGACCGGCTCCAAGTCCAGCCTGATCACGCCTTCACAAGACGGCATCGACTCCCTGGACAATGCGTCCACCAAGTCCGTAGCCGCCTTCGGACAGTCCGTCGCCGGATGCACCGCCATCCCGCGACGGGCTCCCACACTTCGCGCCAGCTGGCCCAGGATCACCAGCATTGTCGTGCGCACTATGGGGTGGAGCGGGATCGACACGCCGTCTTCGCTGGGGCGCGCCAGACCTCTCTGTCGCAGTTCATCTACCAGAAACCCAGCCAACTCTGCGTCCGCCCCGTAGCCGATCCGCGACTGAGACAGTTCTGCGAAGTAGCGTTCCTCCGGCAACCCGTCGAAGACTCCGCCCGCAAGCAATTCCACCATGATCTCCGCCAGCGTCTCGGCCACTTCTGCGTCGATCCACTCCTTCGGTTCCAGAACGCGAAGGAGCCCCTGCTCTTCCAACGGTCCGGCGAGGGACGGATCCGCGTCTCGATGGCGCCCCCGCATGTAGTCGGGCAGCAGGATGGCCACTTCGTCGAAGAAGAGCAGTAACGACTTGACCCAGTCCCCTTCCTTCGCCAGCCAGTAGGGAGCCGGGTAGTAGTAGGCGGTATCTCTCATTTCTTCCTTCTGCTTCTCGTGGGTGCCGCCGCCCGGTCCCTTTTCGTTGGTGGGACCTTGGGGCACCGGCACGTGAATTCACGGTTCCGATTGTTGGGCGATCCCTTTGGGCCGGGCCGTCGTACTTCGTTTCGAGCCTCGGCAAACTGCCGCCCTGGCATCCGAGCTTCAGGCCGCACTGCAATCGTCGTCCGTGCCGGCCTGCCTCAGCCGTCCGCCGGCACAAGTCCCACGGTCAGCCGTGTGCCGGTTGCTTCGGCGTAGCGGCGAAGGGTCGCGAAGGACGGCGACACCCCGCCGCCCTCCAGCCGCGCGACCGCGGACTGCGTCGTGCCGAGCCGCCGGGCAAGCTCCGCCTGCGTCAGCTTCGCCGCCGCGCGGGCGCGGACCAGCGCCTCGATGAGCGCATACTCCTCGTCGACGCGCGTGTATTCCTCACGGAACCCGGGCTCCTCCATGAAGCGCGCCTTCAGGTCCTTCAGCTTCGTCATGTCATCACCTGCCTCATTCGTTCCCTGGCGGTCGCGAGCGCATGGCGTGGCGTCTTGCGCGACTTCTTCGCGAAGACGTGCAGCACCACCACCAGCCGGCCCGCCGCCGTCACGTAGATCCCCCGCGCGATGCCGCCCTCGGCCCGCACCCGAAGCTCCCAGGGCTTCCCGTCGGGCGTCCGTTGTCTTGACTTCCACATCGCAATGGCAAAGGATGGCAGGGGCACCTCGGCTCCGAGGATAGCGGGTTCGGGAAGGTTGCCGGAACGATAGCTTCTACCTACACTTGTTGTTGATGAACCATTGCAGAGGGAGTTTACCATGGGCTGGAAGACGATAAGCGAAAAGAAGGGATTAGGCGAAGACCGCTTTCCCTCGAGAAGGAGGAGTGCACACGACATGAAGCAGCCTAAGCGGCGTCAGCGCAGGGACGTCCCCGTCTCGCGCCGCCCGTTCGGCGGAGACGACATCGACACATCCCGATCCTCGTCATCTCTCTCTTCCCCCTCCCCCCCCCCCCCCCCCCCAAAAAACTTTCTAAATCAAATAAAACAGGTTTTCTAAAAACGTCGGTTTTGTCCGTGACATATGATGGCGAAAAGACCGAGCGGCTGGATGCCTATTTCAACTCATTGGCAGCTCAGATTTGGCCGGCCGATGAGATCGTTCTGGTTCTGGACGGCGATATCAGAGAGGAGCTTGAAGAAATCATCTATCGATGGAGACGGTCGTTGCCTCTAAAGCTCGTTCGTTCCGAGAAACAAGGCCTCGGTGCTTGTCTGAATATCGGACTTGGCCAATGTACCGGCGAGATCATTTTCCGCGCAGATACCGACGATACCAGTTTTCCAGAGCGATTCTTCGAACAGGTCCGACTCTTCGAAGACTCTAGAATCTCCGTCGTCTCCGCCCCCGTTCTGGAACTCATGGAGGACGGGACAAGGATGATCAAGTCCGTGCCCAGTGGATTTGTCGGATATTGGAACATCTACAGTTTCTTCCGTAACCCGGTGAATCACAATTGCTGTGCGTTCCGGGCCGACGTCGTTCGGGAAATCGGCGGCTATCCAACCACAACAATGGAAGACTATATTCTGTGGAGCCGTTTGATGATCCACTCCAAGAAAATCTTCGGTTCCAAGAGGATTCTGTTGAGAGCCGACGCCACGCAGCTCGTTGCCCGCCGCGGGGGGAAGGATTATCTCTTGGCGGAGCTCTTCCTGATGAGAGAAAATGCCCGGCGTCTGATGTATTTCGGCAGCGTTCTCGCGCTTGTCGCCTTCTTCATGCGCGTGCCGTTTAGGTTTTCCGCGGTGGAATGGCTGCGTGCGATAGTCTATCGACAGCTCCTGCGCTGCAAGGTCGGGTGAGAAGCTGCGATGGACGGAGACCGATTTCGGGACCGGATAGCCCGTGGATGGGCCGCCGGCGGTGCGGCACCGGGATGTTGAGGCGATCGCCATGCGGCTGGCGCGCGCCACGAGGAAGCGGCCGGCGCCGCGGTCCGTGACGTGTCGCGGCCCGTTCTCGCGCGCCGCGAGGGTCTCGGCGACTGGCCCGGCTTCGACCTCCGTTTGCTATACCCGGCCGCTCCGCATCGGCAGGCCGAAGACCGCGCCATCGAGGTCAAGGGCCGTGCGGGCGCCGGCGCCGTAGAGGTGAGCGAGAACGAATGGGCGGCAGCCTGCAATTTGCGCGGCCGCTACTGGCTCTATGTCGTCTTCGACTGCGCCACGCCCCGGCCCCGCCTGATCAAGGTCCGCGATCCGTTCGGCCGCCTCTTGGCCAAGGCGCGGGGGAGTGTCGTCATATCGAGATCCGAGATCGTTTCTGCAGCGGAGGAGGAAGCAGGGTAATGCCTTGGAACGCCGACTTGGACGGTGCGGCACTTCGAATCGCCGGATCCGACGCATCGCCCCTTCGCGTTCGCGCCGGTCCTGGCACCGCTTGCGGAGGGAGAAAGCCGATGACAGCGGAGAAGTCGGAAAACGGGACATCGCCCGCGCGCCCGCGCGCCTCGGACCTTGCCGGTGCGGAGGCGGCGATGCGTCGGGCCGCTCAACGCGCCCGCCGCCGCGCGGCGGCGAATGGAACGCCCATCCCCGTTTTTCGGGATGGACGAGTCGTCTGGGTGATGGTGGATGGCGAAGCGACCTCATAGCGACGCCAGGGCCGCGATGCGCAGGACATCAACGACTATTGAGTATGGGGGCGAGCGCGCCCCCGACGTTCTCGGAGGGGGTGTCTGCGCCGATGCGGTACGGTCCCGCGCATGGTCGGGGCGGCGGCATACCTCCGGCACGCTCGGCCCGTGCCGGAGGATCGGCTGTCGCAGGGATGATGGCCGGGTCGTTCAACGCACATCGTCTGCGGGAATTGCAGGTTTTGGTGGACATCGAACGGCTGATCCCAAGCGTCTTTAGCTCGATCTGAACGGCCGGGACGCCGTTGATCAGGAGTATGACGTCGTATCGGTGATGGCTGTTGTCCGTATTGATGCGGAGCTGATTGACGACCTCGAAGCTGTTCTTACACCAGTCCTTGATGTTGACGAGGGTGTAGTTGAGCGGCGTGTCGTCGTCGCGGATGAACGCTTCCCGGTTCCGGAGGGTCCGGGCGGCTTCGTAAACGTCAGGGGTGACGATCTTATCGAGGAGTCTCTGGAACTCGGGCCCTACCTGGAGACGGATCGGTCCCAAGTGGCTGCATACCGGCCCCATGGCCGGGGATGAGGGGTCGGGCGCGAGCCCGTGGTCTACCGCACCTTCCCACCGGCCCGCTTGGTGGAGATCAGGACGGCACCGCGGGCTGCGTCCGGCCCGTATTCGGCGGTCGCCACCGCACCCTTGAGCACCTCAATTCCGGTGATGGTCCTGGGGTCGATCAGCTCCAGGGCACCCGGGGCTTGAAGCCGCACGCCGTCCACGAACACCACCGGCCGCCGTGACCGGATCATCCTGCGTAACGCCGCCTTTACGTCTCGAAGCATCTCCTGGATCCTTGATCGCCGCTACTTAGTCCATGCCATCTTGCTGTTCGCCATCTTGCTGTTCTTGCCCGCAGGCCCTCGCGATCGACACTCGCCCGACCCGGACGACCGGGACATCCAGGGCGCCGACCTCGATGTATGCAGCCACTCCGCCAGGCCCGAAAGCAGCGGGCAACCTGGCCTCCCCGGCCAGCAGGGTTCCGATGTACTCACCAGTCGAAGTTACGACGTCGATGGAAGCGGGCCCCCTCGCCATCAGTTGCTGCTGTAGTTCGTCGACACCACCGTTGCTCAAGGGGTCGCTCGACGGGTCGAATGGGAATCCGTCATCGGGCGTACGCCGCACCCAGATCGTGCCGTCCCATGTGGTGACCAGGTCGTCCACCAGCGGGACCTCGTCCGCGAACTCCATCTCTTCGATCGCCCGCCGCTGCATATCCTCTGTCCCTTGCAGGAAGCCGAGGATCTGACTGGGCGCTCGTCTCCGGCGGTCATCCATCTGGGCCGATAGGGCGTCAAGTTCATAGCGGCGGTACGTCCGCCGAACGCTGGCAGTGATGGGCCGGGGCGGAAGCGCGCGGCGCAACACGCGGACGACATCGCCGGAAGGTCCGGTGATCTTGATGGCGTAGCCGGACGAGTCGGCAAAGGAGACACCGCCTCCGGGGATCACGTCCCATAGAAATCGTGGCAGCAGGGCCACACGGTTCAGGGTGCCGCTTGCCGTGACGTTGCCTTCGGTAAACCCTCCCATGGCAAAGTCCAGGGTGAACCCCGGCCGCGGCGGGGTCCACCCGTGTGTGAAGACCTCGGTGTGCGCCTCGTCTGCATCCAGGAAAACTCGCGTCACTTGGAGCGGCCCCTCCACCAGACTCGTGGTTGTGGAGAAGATGGTCGAGTCGAGTACAAGGCTATCCACCGCTTTGACTTGCGCGAGTAATCCGCCGCCGCGGTCGGCCTTGAATGTCATCTCCGACTCTATCCCAAGGGATCGTACCTGGTGGCTGAACCGGCCATCCGCCAGGAAGATGTGAAAGACGCCCGGCACCGGATCCGGCACGACTGTACGGCCATCCGCCAACGCCACGATCCGCCAAGCCCCGGCAAATTCGCCCGGTCCGGGACCTTCGAACCCGAACTCGGACCGCTGGCCATCCGGGTTGACGACGACCACGCGCAGGCCGCCGCTTGGAGAGAAATCGCCAATCCTAACGTTGCCGTACTGGTCGAATCCGACACTTGTGACCTTGGAGAGGTCATCGTCAATGCGGAAGTGCTCTTCGAAGTCGGCGCACAGGCGCGTATCCTCGACCGGGAGGTCGATCACCTCTTGGGGTGCTGAGAACCCCGACGCCAAGAGAGATACCAGTGCGGGCGCAACCACAAGCCGCCTTACAGAAGCGTGCAGGCGGCAATGGCCGCGACTATGGCCGACGTACACGGAGGACGGCCGTAGCCGTGGTTGTCACATATAAACTTGGCAACTTGCCCAAGCCATTAGGCACAGATTAGGAGCCGGGGCTGCCGGTACCCCTACAGCACTCATCCAGGGGGCGGTGCCGGTTTTTGCCACGCATTCTGGAAGGATGCTGGCAGGAACTGATGGTGCCGTCTCTGGTGTGGCAAATTCCGTCCAGTCCTCGGCCGGTTGCTGGTCAATCTCTTGGGTGGTGGCTGGATTAGTCAAATATAGCGACTTGCAGGCAGAACGCAAGTCCAGGACAGAGCCACTATCGGCCCTTGGGACATCGCCGGATCGCCCGGAATTTGACACTACGGTTTTTATTCGGTAGTCTTTTCGGACTATGTCACCGATCGCGAGGGGGCGGGAAGTTTTCCCCCAAGGTTCCGCGAAGCTAGATGCTGTCCCGGGGAAGTCGGGTGCCGGTGTGGGAGAGCGGCTGGCCAGGCCAGGGGTGGCCGACGCCCTGCGCCGGGCGATCGGCTGTATTGAAGGAGCGGAAGGGGCCGGGCGACGCCGCGTGTCCTTCGGAATTCCCGGGATTGACGGCGCTCTGCCTGGCGGTGGACTGTGCCTGGGTTGCGTTCATGAGGTAGGCGGGGACCAGGCCGCCACGGGCTTTTGTGCCGTCCTTTTGGCCCGCGCCGGGGAAGGCGGGGGATCGCTCCTCTGGCTGACCCGCGGTGACGATCTTTATCCGCCGGGCTTGGTTCGTTACGGGATCGAAGCGGGACGGCTCCTGATCGCCTCCGGCCTGCGCCGCCAAGCCGATGTGCTGTGGGCGATGGAAGAGGCGTTGCGCTGTCGTGACCTGAGGGCGGTGGTGGCGGAGACCGGGCCGGTCGGCCTTGCGGCTTCCCGGCGGTTGATGCTGGCCGCAGAAGGCTCGGAGGTCCTGGGGCTGGCGTTGTCTTTGGGGAAGAATCGCGGGGTCGGGGTTCCGACTGCGGTTAGCCGCTGGCGGATCACCGCGGTTCCGGGGTCTGCGCCGCCAGGAGCGGACGCTGCCCTGACCGGAGGGAGTCGCTCGCAGGAGCCGGGCGCCGGCACGGAGAGATGGCGCGTCCAGCTATTGCACTGTCGCGGGGGGAGGCCGGTGGAGGGGATTCTGGGCTGGGATGACAAGGGCTGGGACATTCCGCCGCCCACCGACCCAGCTGCTTTTCCGGGCGGAAGGCTGGCCAGGGGGGTATGGACGGGGCCAGACAGGGCGCGGGAAGGTGGCACATCGCAACGCAGGCCATCGCCGAGCGTATTCCGCCGGGTCGGCTGACGACCCGATGGCCTTCCGGTCTGTCTCGCCCCGTATCCTGGCTGTGCATCTGCCGTGGTGGCCCACCGAGAGACTGGCTCTGCGTTCCCCAGAGACGCGGGATGCGTTTTTCGTCACCATCACCGAAGACCGGGGCCGGGTGATCATCGCGGCGGCCAGCGTTCGCGCCTTCCGCTCCGGACTTGTCCCAGGCATGTCCCTGGCGGACGGAAGGGCCATCGTGCCCAGTGTGGCTGTTCGCCGGGCCGATCCTTCGGGCGACGCCCGTGCCCTGGAACGCCTGGCCCGGTGGGCCGATCGCTTCACCCCCCGGGTCGTGCCCGCCGACCCGGACACGCTCTTCCTTGATGTGGGGGGATCCGCCCACCTCTTCGGCGGAGAGGAAGCCCTGGCGGCATCGTTGCGCGGGGAGTTGGAGGGCTTCGGCCTGACCTCCCGGATGGCGCTGGCAGACACACTGGGGGCGGCCTGGGGCTTGGCCCGTTACGGCCAAAATGACTTGGCCGTGGTGCCCCCGGCTGCCGAACCGTCCGCGGTGAAAGAGGCGCTGGCGAAGCTTCCGGTTGCCGCCCTGCGCCTGGACGCCGACGTAGCGGAGGATCTGGCCTCTTTCGGCTTGGACAGGATCCGTGCCCTGGTTGCTGTGGAGCCCGCTGAGCTGGACGAACGCTTCGGGTCGGCTCCGTCCCGCCGGCTGGCCCAGGCCCTTGGACTCCTCCAGGAGCCTCTCACGTCTCTCCGGCCCCGACTTCCCCGGGAAGCCCGCCTCGCCTTTGCCGATCCGATCTCCCTGCCGGAGAGCATCCGCGCAGCGGTAGAGGGACTCTTGGACGACCTGTGCCTGAGACTGAGCCGGACAGGGGAAGGGGTGCGGCAGCTCCGCCTCGTCTGCCACCGGGTGGACGGCGGACGCCAGACCTTAACGATCGGGACCAGCCGTCCCTCCCGCCGGAGGGAGGTCCTCGCGGATCTGTTCGCCGAAACGCTGGGCCAGGTCGAGCCAGGGTTCGGAATTGAAGAGTTGGTCCTGGCTGCGGATGGGGTCGAAGCCGTTGAGGATGTGCAGACCGGTTGGATTCCCGACTCCGCCCCGGGCCCTCGGATGCGGCCGACGACGGGGGGCGCAGCTGTTCAAACCCGATGGGGGACCGCCCTCACCGGAAATCGCGCCTTGGGCGGAGAAAAGTTGGCCCGCTTTCTCGACCGGATGGGGAACCGCTTCGGGTTCGACCGCATTGTCTGCCCGGTCCCGCGCGAAAGCTGGCTACCCGAGCGGGCAGTGCGCCGTTGCCGGCCCCTTGCCGGGCCGCCTGTTTCCGTTCCGGACTGGCCGGAAGGTCGTCGTCGCCCGTTGCGGCTATTGTCCCCGCCGGAAACGGTGGAGGTCGTTTCCTCCGAATCTGGCGGCCGGCCGGTTCTCCTTCGAAGACGGAGCCGGGCGCACCGGGTGTGGGCGGCCGACGGGCCGGAGCGGCTGGAGTGCGAATGGTGGCGCCAGGACGCTCCGCCCCGCGACTACTACCGGGTTGCCGACGAGGAGGGCAGGCGCTATTGGCTCTACCGCGAAGGACCCCGGGGTCCCGGTTCCCCGCCGCGCTGGTTCCTCCACGGGCTCTTTGGATGAGCGCGGCCTGGACGGAGGCTGCGGTTTGCGGCGCTGGGGAGTGCCGTCAGAGCTCCAGCTCCGGATGAGCACCGCCCAGACGGGGAGCTACGCCGAGCTGCAGGTTACCAGCAACTTCTCGTTCCTGCGCGGCGCCTCCCACCCGGAAGAGCTGGTGGAGCGCGCCCATGCCCTGGGGTATCGGGCCCTGGCCCTCACCGACCGCAACACCCTGGCAGGGGTGGTTCGCGCCCACCAGGCCGCCCGGCGAACGGGGCTGCCCTTCATCCTCGGTGCCAGGCTCGACCTCCTGGACGGACCGAGTCTCCTTTGCCTGCCCCTCTCCCGGAGCGGTTATGGTCGGCTGGCCCGCCTGATCACCAAAGGACGTCGGCGGGCGCCCAAGGGAGAGTGCCAGCTCCAGCGCGAAGATGTGGTCCGGGCTGCGGGGGAGCAGGTTTTCGTCGCGATTCCGCCCGAAGTGCTCCCCCCCGCTTTTCCGGGCCAGCTCGCTTGGTACCGCGACCGGCTGGCGGCCCCCCTTTACCTGGCGGCGACCCACTACCGTCGGGGCGACGACGCTCGCAGAATGGCCCGTCTCGCCTCCTTGTCCGATGCGGAAGGCGTGCCCCTTGTTGCGACTGGAGATGTACAGCAGCACGATCCCGGGCGCCGCCGGCTCCACGACGTGTTGGCCTGTATCCGCGAACGCTGCACCATCGACACCGCAGGATGGCGCCTGGCAGCCAACGGGGACCGGCACCTGAAGTCCCCTGCAGAGGTGGCCCGGATTTTCCGAGAATACCCGAAGGCCCTGGCCAACACCGTAGAGATCGCCGAACGCTGCCGGTTCTCCCTGGGGGAGCTGCGCTACGAGTACCCGTCCGAAGTCACCCGCCAGGGCCGTACGCCCCAAGAGGAGCTGGAAGGGTTGGCGTGGCAGGGCGCGTCCCGACGCTACCCGGGGGGAATCCCTCTCAAGGTGCGTGCCGCTCTCGAACACGAGCTGGCGCTCATCGGTGAACTGGAGTACGCACCCTACTTCCTTACCATCGAGGACATCGTCCGGACCGCGCAGAGCCTGGGCATCCTGTGCCAAGGGCGGGGCTCGGCCGCCAACTCGGCGGTGTGTTACTGCCTGGGAATCACTGCCGTCGATCCCGACCGGATCGACCTGCTCTTCGAGCGCTTCATCTCGGCCGAACGGGATGAAGCGCCCGATATCGACGTGGACTTCGAACACGAGCGCCGCGAAGAGGTCATCCAGTACATCTACCAGAAGTACGGCCGCGACCGGGCCGGGCTGGCCGCCACGGTTGTGACCTACCGCGCCCGGAGTGCCCTTCGCGACACGGGCAAGGCCATGGGGTTGAGCAAGGACGTGGTTGACCGGCTGCTGTCCGGGGTTTCGGGCTGGTCGAAGCCCGTGAACGCGGCGGGAGCCCGGGAAGAGGGTCTGGACCCCACGGACCAGCGCCTGGGTCTTACCCTTGATCTGGCCCGGGAGTTGTGCGGATTCCCCCGCCACCTTTCCCAGCACACGGGGGGGTTCGTCATCTCCCGAGGGCCCCTGTGCGAGGTTGTCCCCATCGAGAACGCGGCGATGGCGGACCGCACGGTGATCGAGTGGAACAAGGACGACCTGGAAGCGCTGGGGCTCATCAAGGTCGATATCCTGGGGCTGGGGATGCTCTCGTGCATACGCCGCGCCTTCGCGTTGCTGGAGGCCCATTACGGCGTGTGCCATACCCTGGAAAGCGTGCCCGGGGAGGATCCGGCGGTCTACGAGATGATCCAGCGCGCCGACACGGTGGGGGTCTTTCAGATCGAAAGTCGGGCCCAGATGGCGATGCTGCCCAGGCTGAAGCCGAAGACCTTCTACGACCTGGTGATCGAGGTCGCGATCGTGCGTCCGGGACCGATCCAGGGCGACATGGTCCACCCGTACCTGCGTCGTCGCAAAGGTCTGGAGCCGGTGCGGTACCCCTCGGAAGAGCTGCGCCGAGTGTTGGAGAAGACCCTGGGCGTACCTCTCTTCCAAGAACAGGCGATGAGGATCGCCATCGTCGCGGCGGGATTCACCCCGGCCGAGGCCGACCAACTGCGGCGGGCCATGGCCAGTTTCCGCAACTACGGCACGATTCACCGCTTCCGCGACAAGTTCGTGGAAGGCATGACGGGGCGGGGGTACGACCGCGCCTTCGCAGAACGCTGTTTCCGACAGATCGAAGGCTTCGGCGACTACGGCTTTCCGGAAAGCCACGCGGCCAGCTTTGCACTCCTGGTCTACATTTCGTCCTGGCTCAAGCACCATTATCCGGACGTTTTCGCCTGCGCCCTTCTGAACAGCCAGCCCATGGGCTTCTACGCCCCCGCCCAGATCGTGAGAGACGCCCGGGACCACGGGGTGGAGGTGCGCCCCGCAGATGTCAACCACTCGGCTTGGAACGCCACGCTGGAGTCGGGGGAAGACGGGCGTTTCGCTCTGCGGCTGGGGCTCCGCCGGATCCGGGGCATGTCCGAGAAGGAAGCGGTCCTTGTAACGACCGCCCGCAATGAAGGATTTTTGTCCCCCGAGGATTTATGGAGGCGTTCGGGAATCTCACGGGCCACCCTCGTGCGCTTGGCCAATGCAGACGCCTTCACCTCGATGGGGCTGGACCGGCGCCAAGCCGCATGGGCGGCCAAGTCCCTCCGGGAGGCAGGTGCCCTTCCCCTCTTCGACTCGCTTGCACCGGCTGGGCGGACTTCTCGGGAGCCGGCCCTGCCCGCCATGTCTCGAGGCGAGCACGTGGTGGCCGACTACCGGACCACGGGCCTGTCTCTCAAGCAGCATCCCGTAGCACTTCTGCGAGAGCGTCTGGCCGGACGGGGGGTACGGTCGGCTGCGGAGCTGGAGGCCCTGCCCGGGGGCGCTCGGGTCACCGTCGCCGGCATCGTTTTGGCCCGGCAGCGCCCCGGGAATGCCAAGGTCATGTTCGTCACTTTGGAAGACGAGACCGGTACGGCCAACCTGGTGCTCTTCTCCACCGTCCAGAAGCGCTACCGTCGGGACACGCTGACGGCGCGCCTGATGATCTGTCGGGGCAGGGTGGAAAGGGAAGACGGAGTGATCCACGTGATTGCGCAGCGGGTTCGGGCCCTCAACGACTGGCTGGACAGTCTGGCTGGGAAGGGGGGTGCCGGGGCCGGACGGCCCTTCGTCCGGAGGGGGCGGTTCTTTCATTAGGTGTTCGGGGGTGGCCTCCGGTTCGGACCATCCCTATAGTTTTGATCATGCCTATCTACGAGTACACCTGTCGGGACTGTGGCCGGGAGCTTGAGCTCCTGGTCCGGGGCGGAAAGTCCCCTTCGTGCCCGGCGTGCAGAAGCGAGAACCTGGAGCGGAAGCTTTCTCTGCCTCGCGTCAAGTCTTCCAGCACCCGCGCCATGGCGATGCGCGCCGCCAAGAGACGGGATGCGGTCCAGGCCCGGGATCGGATGCAGGAACGCATCCGGTACGAACAGAGCCACGACCGCCACGGTTGAACGTGGGGCGCCGGAGGACTGGAAGACCTGGAGCATCGCGTCCGGGTGAGTGCGCCCACCGGTTCCGTCAAGCCTCCTCCCGGCCAGGATTGTGAAGTTGACCCCGAAGTCGACCCCCAGGCTCAGTCGGCGCCTTGGCCTTCTGGGGCTCTCCGCGACGGGCATCTGTGCCATGCTCGGGGCCGCAGTCAACGTGGTCCCGATCATGTTGCAGCGGAACGTTCCCGGAATCGGGCCCTACGTGCTGGCTTCCTACCTTTTTGCGGCACTGCCGGCCGTCCTTGCGGCCCTCGCCTACGCGAGCCTGGCTTCGGCCATGCCCCGGGCCGGGGGGAGCTATGTCTACGTCAGCCGCTCCCTCAGTCCCTACTGGGGGTTCGCAGCAAGCTTCTCCCAGTGGTTCGGGCTCTCCGTGGCCATCGGGGTCGTCTCCTACATTCTCATCACCTTTATCCGGGACATCGCTATCGCGCTCGGATGGCTGGGGATTGCGGAAGCCCTGGAAACGGGTCCCGTCCGGGTGGGCTTGGCGCTGGCCTTCCTCTGGACCTTCGTCCTGGTCAACCTGCGCGGGCTGAAGGCCTACGAGCGAAGCCTGGTGCCCATGATGTTCCTCATGTTCGTCCTGGGCAGCGTGGTCATCGTGGCCGGCTTCGCGCACGACCACGTCGACTTCGCCGCGGCCCTCATGACCACCGAGGGGCGTCCTGTCCCCCCGGAGCCGCCGTCACCCTTCCGAATTGGCGCCTTCCTGGCGGCTTCGGTCTTGCTGTTTTCCAGCTTCATCGGCTTTGACGCAATCGCCCAGGCCGGAGGAGAGGCCAAGCACCCCGCCCGCAACCTTCCCCTCGCCATCGGCATTGCCGTTGTTACGGTCGGTGCTTTCTACCTTCTCTTCACGGGTGCCCTTTATCACGCGGTTCCTTGGAGCTTCATCGCTCAGGAGGCCCGGATCCGGGACCTGACGGCTCCCGGCCTGCTGGGGTACCTCCTGCCGACGGGGTGGACGGTGGCCATCGTAGCCGGGATGGCCGTAGCGCTGATCAACGATCTTCCCGCAATGCTGCTGGCGGTCTCGCGGCTCATGTTCGCGTGGGGGGAGGACGGGATATTTCCCCGGCGGGTCGCGGCGGTTCACCCCCGGCGGCGAACCCCCCACGTCGCCCTTGTGGGGAGCGCCCTTGTGGCGTCGGCGGGCGTCCTCGGGAGTCACCTGGCGGGTGACTTCTTTCTGGGGATCGACATCCTCATTACCTCCATGCTGGTAAATTTCCTTCTCATGTGCCTGTCTCTCTTGACGCTCCCCCGCCGGAACCCCAAGCAGGCGGCAGAGGTGAAGGTCCTGGCGGGACGCAAAGGCCGACTTGCCGTTGGCGGGATGGGGGTCGCCCTTCTGGGGGTGTTCCTGATCGTTCACGTCCACAAAGATTTGACCGCCTCCGTCAAGGCGTGGTACTTCCACTCGACCCTGGTCTGGATCGCCGTGATGGCCCTCGCCTCGGGCGTCTTCTTCCGGAAGATGGCGCTTCTGAAGAAGCACGGCGCCGATACGGATTCCCTCTTCCGAAACCTGCCTCCCGGGTAAAACATGAGGGAAGCCGTGAGTGGGGTGGAGCGGGCTGTCCTGGGGCAGGGACTCGAGGTTTCCCGGGTGCTTACGGGGCTGTGGCAGGTTGCCGACCAGGAGCGAGGCGGGAAGCTCCTGGACCCGGGGGCGGCGGCCCGAGCGCTGGAGCCATACGTCATGGCCGGCTTCACTTCCTTTGATGTGGCGGACCACTACGGTTCGGCGGAGCTCATTGCGGGGAAGCTGGCGAAGCGTCGTTCCGGCGTCGAGCTTCTGACCAAGTGGGTGCCCGCTCCAGGTCCGGCTTCCCCCGGGGGGGTTGCCGCGGCGGTCCGGCGCGCCCGGGAGCGTCTTGGCACGGACAGAATCGATCTGTTCCAGTTTCACGCCTGGAACTACGCCGATCCCGGCTGGCTGGACCGTCTCTTTCTCCTTGCCGAGCATCAAGCCGCGGGCCGGATCCGCCACCTGGGGCTGACCAACTGCGATGCCGTTCATCTGGACATGGCCTTTCGAAGCGGCGTTCCCGTGGTGTCCAACCAGGTCTGCTACTCCCTCCTGGACCGCCGAGCCGCCGGTTCCATGACCCGTACGTGCCAGGCCCACGGCGTCAAGCTCCTGGCCTACGGGACCCTGGCCGGAGGCTTCCTCAGTGACCGCTGGCTCGGGCGGGAAGAGCCGTCGCCCGACGAATCGCTGACGTGGTCCCAGATGAAGTACCTGCGCTTTATCCGTCAGGCCGGAGGTTGGGACCGTTTTCAGGGCTTGCTGCGACGGGCCCGGCGCGTTGCCCAGCGATTGGGCGTGTCCACGGCCAACATCGCTTGCCGCTACGTACTCGAGCAGCCGGCGGTCGCAGGGGTCATCCTGGGGGCGAGGCCGGGGGAGCCGTCCCATATCGGCGACAACCGGGAGCTGTTCCGGTTCTCCCTGGACGAGGCGGCCCGCCGCGATCTGGCGGATGCTGTCTCCGATCTGGATCCCATCCCGGGCGACTGCGGCGACGAATACCGACGTCCTCCCTTTCTGACCGCGTCGGGGGATTTGAGCCACCACGTGACAGACATTCCGGCGCCGTATCCGATCAGGCAAAGGGGGGTGGGCCAGCACGTTTCCACAGGCACGGTCTGGGAGGAACTGGGGGGGTTCAGTCGCGCGGTGCGGAGGGGGAACCGGATCCTCGTCTCCGGCACCACGGCGACCCACGGACGCCGGTTGATCGGAGGGCGGGATGCCGCGGCCCAGACTCACTTCATCATTGACAAGCTTGAGGGGGCCCTCCAGTCTTTGGGCGCGGGTCTGGCGGATGTGGTGCGAACCCGGGTTTACGTTCGTCCGGATGCGGACTGGGAGGCCGTGGTCCGCGCCCACGGAAGCCGGTTTGCGGACATCTCGCCGGCCAACACGCTCATCCGGGCGGAGCTTGTGGGCACCGACTACCGGGTCGAGATTGAGGCGGAGGCCATTGCGCCCGAACCCGCTACGTCGGAAACGCAATTCCGTTAACGTGGATCATTGAGCGAACCGTCCTTGGTCCCTGCAAGAGATGATGAGGTCACGGTGTCTGCCGGAGCTCCCTGTCGCGCTTTTGTCCTGTTTCCCCTCCTGGTCCTGATCTCCTGCCGGGGAGACGTCCCACCCCCTCAGGAGTCCCAACCGGCTGCGGATGAACAGCAAGGGTCCCAACCATCGGTGAATGAGCAAAACCGCCAGCGGCTGGGCATTGACGGAATTCCGCCCGGGGTCGATGGGGAGGCGTTTCTGGCCGCCACGGGGGCAATGGAGGGCGTGATCACCATGGAATCGGGGCTCCAGTACCAGGTGCTGCGGGAGGGGGAGGGCCTGTCTCCCGAATCTGGACAGAGCGTGATTGTGCACTACCTGGGCATCTTCCCGGACGGAACCGAATTCGACGCTTCCTACGGCGGGCCACCCGCCGATTTCGGCATCGACCAACTCATCTCCGGCTTTGCGGAAGCACTCAAGCTCATGAAGCCAGGAGGCCACCTCCGCGTGTTCATTCCCTCCGATCTGGCCTACGGCTCCAGGGGAATGGCTCCCGGTATCGGTCCCGACCAAGTCCTGATCTTCGAAATCGAGCTGCTGTCCGTCAGAGCGTAGGTTCGGAGGCCTGCCCGGCTTTGGAGCGCCGGCTTCCCGTGGTCGGGGTCATGGGCTCCGGCGCCCGGGCCCACGAGGAACTCGCTCTGCCCCTGGGCAGAGGTCTCGCCCGGCTGGGCGTCCACCTACTGACGGGTGGTGGCGGCGGGGTCATGGCTTCGGTGTCGAAGGCATTCGCCCAGGTCGGGAGCCGGGTCGGCTTGGTTATCGGGGTGGTGCCGGCCTCCGGGGGACTCGGCGGTGGAGAGCCTCCTCCGGGCTATCCCAATCCCTGGGTCGAAATCCTCGTTCGCACCCATCTGGCGGCCAAGGGAGTGCAGGGGGCTTCTCCCGCTTCCAGGAATCACGTAAACGTGCTTTCGTCGGATGTTGTGGTGGCCCTTCCCGGGGGTGCGGGCACGGCCTCCGAAGTGGAACTGGCTGTCCGTTACGGTCGGCCCCTGATTCTCTTTGGAGAACCAGATCGGGCCTTGAGCCTCCCCGGAGAAGTCGCCGCCACATGCCGGGTTGCGGAAGTGGAAGCCTTCATTCGGCGTCTGCTGGGCCCTCCCGGGGGGAGACACCCCGGGATGCGTGGTGCAGATACAGGATCGAAAGCATCCGACCGCCCAGAAACGCAAGAACCGCGGCGGTGATGCCGACCAGGTCCAGACCCCACCCGACGACGGCGAAGATGACCGCGATGCCTGCGACTTCCAGGGAAGTGGCCCCGGTAATGGGCTTGGTTCGGCGCCCCAGAACCAGCATCGCTCGCTGGTACGACAGCCGGACCGCAAGGGCGGGCAGGGGGACGAGAATCATGGCGGGGACTCTAGCGTAACCGGCCAGCTCGGGGGTCAGCCCCGACACGGTTTCGAACCAGACCCCGAAGAGAGGGGTGAAGGCGAACAGGGCCATTCCCAGAGAAGAGGCCAGCCCCAGTCCCGTCCCGAAGCGGCTGACGGCGGGACTGTTGTCGGGGTCCTTGCCCACCAGCGCGATGACGGCCTCCTGGTAGCTCAGCCCCGGGGCCCGGAACAGGAACGAAAGCGCGTGGACCACGGGAAAGACGGCCAGGGATTCCAGGGGGGCCCGGCCCCTCCCCATAAAGAAGGTGAGCATGGGGTGGGCGGCCAGACCGATCAGGGAGGTGAGGGCGAGGGGGTAGTAGAAGGCGAGAATCCCGGAGTAGGTCAGGGAAGACGCTCCGCTCGGCCCGGTCCCTTCCGTGGCCAGCGTCCGGCGAATGGTTTCGGCTGCCATGCACCGAGCGGCTATGGCCTCCGCGCTGACGCCCGCGGTCAGACTCGCCGCCCCGACCCAGGCGCCCGGAATGTCGAAGAATCTGCCGAGGACCAGAGCCGTGCCCCCCATCGCCCCCAGGCGCAGCAGGGTTCCGGCCGCCACTTGACGGGTCTTTCCGGCCCGGATCATCACGCCGTGGAGGAACCGCCGGTATCCGATTGCGGTGGGCCACGGCAGAAAGATCCAGAGGGCTCCGTACGTCAGGTCGGCGACGGGCCGGGGCAGGTTCAGAAGGTCGAGGGCCGTCGCCCGGAATACAGTCGGCACAAGGAGGATGCAGAGGAGGGCCGTCGCGAAGGCGTTCAGGCCGTGGGCGAAGAGGCGGAGGCGTCGGTAGCTGTCCCGGTTCCGCACGAGGGCGGTGGCGGCGCTCATGATCATCATGACCGGCGCCTCGATGAGGATGGCGATGGCGAAGGCGACCCCGTGGGCCGCCAGGTTGATCTTGGGGTCCGGGAGGCGGGCGATGGTCGCGGCGAGGATGGGTCCTTCCAGGGCCATCATGATCCAGGTAGCCGCCAGCGGAGACCAAAAGCGCGCGATGGTGTGGCTCTTCATAGAGCTGTCTCCGTCCGGCGGGTCGGCGCTACGATATCTTCGGCCCAGAAGTGGAAGCGTAGGTACACCCAGGGGCATCCGGAATCAGCATGACCGAAGACTGCTTCAGCGACGAAGGCCCATGGGGAATCTATCGTCCCCGGGGCTGGGGAGGGCTTTGGCTGAAAATCTCCCGCGCGTTTCCCGGGGGATGGCCCTGGAGCCGCTTCGCCCTTTTGTCCCGCCGCTTCGCCCGATACGGCTTGGGCGACGGGCCGGTGGATACCCTTCTGTGGGGACACCGGCTCCGCCTCTTCCCCCGCCGCTCGGTTTCGGAGGGGAGAATTCTCTTTCTGCCCCGGTCCTGGGACCGCGCCGAACGCAGGTTCCTCGGAAAGTGGATGACTCCGGGCTTCACTTTCGTGGATGTGGGCGCGAACGTGGGCGCCTATTCTTTCTGGGTTGCGTCGCGGATGGACGGGCCAGGTCAGGTGGTTGCAGTCGAGCCCGACCCGGCCCTTGCCCGGCAGCTACGGTTCAACGTGCGGATCAACGACGCGGAAGACCGCATTCGGATCGTGGAGGCCGCGGTCGGGAGGGGGAGGGGGATGGGGAAGCTGATTGTGAATCCCGACAACTCCGGGCGGAACCGATTGGCTCGGGGTGAAGTTCCGGTGGGGGAGACTCTTTCAGTGCGAGCCATAACCCTGGCCGATGTGGTGAGGGAAGGAGGGCTGGACCGGATCGACTGCGTGAAGATCGACGTCGAAGGCCATGAGGGGGATGTGCTCCGGCCGTTCTTCTCCGGGACCCCGCGGAGCGGCTGGCCCCGAATCCTGATTGTCGAACTCAGGCATGCTTCCCGGGACCTTGAGGGAGAGATCCTCGCCCTGGGATACCGACGGGTGTTTCGCACGAAGCTCAACGGGGTGTTTCGGTTGGAGTGATCTGCCGCATGGTTGATCTGCGGTTCCCCGACGTCTTGATTCTATGTTGGGGCCGGGGGTAGCGTTAGGACATGATTGACCTCCGGAGCGACACGGTTACCCGGCCCGGCCCGGCCATGCGGGAGGCGATGGCCACGGCGGCCGTCGGAGACGATGTGTACGGAGACGACCCCACCGTGAGGCGTCTTGAAGAACGGACAGCCGAACTGCTGGGGAAGGAAGCCGCCGTTTACGTACCGACCGGTTCCATGGCCAATCAGGTGGCCATCCGGGCTCACACCCAATCCGGGGACCGCGTGCTGATGGACGCCCAGGCTCATGTCGTGCGCTCCGAAGGAGGCGCTCCGGCGGCCCTGTCCGGCGTGACCGCCCAGCGGATCGCCGGGGAGCGGGGGATCTTCGCTGCCGGCCAGGTGCGGGCTGCGCTAGGGACGCCCCACGCCGGTTCGCCCAGCACCCTCACTCCTCCGGCGACGCTTCTGTGCGTGGAGAACACGCACAACGGCGGTGGGGGGAGCATATGGCCCTTGTCTGTGCTGGAAGAGGTGACCGCCACTGCCCGTTCCGCCGGTCTTCGGTGCCACCTGGACGGGGCCCGGCTCTGGAACGCCGCGGCCGCCACGGGGATTCAGGAGCGCCGGTACGCCCGCTCCTTCGATACCGTATCCGTATGTTTTTCCAAGGGGTTGGGGGCACCGATGGGGTCGGCCCTGACTGGTTCCGCCCGCTTCATCAAGCGGGCTCGGCGCTTCAAGCAGCTCTTCGGGGGCGGGTTTCGCCAGGCCGGAATCGTCGCCGCCGGAGCGCTTCATGCGTTGGAGAACCACCGGGTGGAATTGGTTCTTGACCACGAAAAGGCGAGACTTCTGGCCAGGGTTCTGTTGTCGCTTCCGGGCGTGGAGCTGGTGCTCGAGGATGTGGAGACGAACATCCTCCGCTTCGGGGTTCCGGGTGGGGCCGCGGAGTTCGTGGATTCCTGTTGCAAACAGGGCGTGGCCATGCTGGTTGCCGGAGACAATCACGTGCGGGCCGTGACCCATCGCGACGTCTCCATGGAAGACGTGGAGCGCGCGGGGGAGATCCTTCGCCGGGTGTTGGGGGCGGGGCGTCCGTCTTCGTTGGGTCGGGTCGGCGCGTGAGATTCACCCCCAAAACCCTTGCCATCGCTCTGGGGGTCGTCACCCTGTTGCTGATTGGGGGAGGATCCGTTTTCTGGTGGTCGGCCCGTCGCCAAAAGATGAGGAACTGGCACGAACTGGTTCAGGGGAGCATTCCCGCAGACCGCGCCGATGTCCGCGTGCTCATGGAGCTTCCCCACAAGATCCGGGAGACCTCGGGTCTTGCCGTCAGCGTCCAGAATCCGGGTCTCTTCTGGACCCACAACGACTCCGGCCATGATCCGGTCGTGTACGGCCTCCGGCTGGGGCTGGGCATCGTCGCCGAACTTCGGCTCAAGGGTGCGCCCGCATCCGACTGGGAGGATTTGAGCCTGGGTCCGTGCCCCCGAAACGAGGCCAAGCCCTGCCTCTACGTGGCCGACATCGGGGACAACCTTGGCATCCGGTCGTCCCTCGCCCTACTGGTTGTCGAGGAGCCCCGGTTGGATCCGGATGTTGTAGTCGTGACAGAGGTGGACTGGTCATCGGTTGCCATGTCCTACGAGGACGGACCTAGGGATGCCGAGGCGATCGCGGTTGACGAGGGCGGGGAGATCGTCGTGGTGGAGAAGAACGTACCGGAGGGTCTGCGACTCTACCGGGCAGACGCCGACGACGTTTTCGGCCCACCCGAAGGGGGACGCGTTGAAGGGGGACGCTTTGTCCTGAAACACGCGGCGACCCTTCCCATTCGGCCGGTCCGCGGAAGTGGAGGGTTGACGGCGGCGGCTTTCACCAAGGGGGGCGAGCTCATTGTCCGATCCTACGGGGAGGCCTTCTTCTTCCGGCGGGAGGGCCTGGGCTGGGTAGAGACCCGGCCCCCGTGCTTCATCGGGCACGCCGGCTTTGGCGGCGAAGCGCTCGATGTCGGCCCTTCGGGGGTCCTCTATCTCACCCGGGAAGCGGTTTGGAGACAACCCGCCGGACTGGACCGGGCCGTGTGCCCGGCGGAGGGGGAGTAGAGCGGAAACCCACTCGGCGTCCAACCATCGGCTCCTTCCTTATCGATACGGCTTTCATACGGCGTAGGCCCAGAGCCAGTCCCGGCTCGTCCGGTCCAGGGCCTCGGGATCGGGTACGGAATAGAGGTCTCCTCCCACGTCCCGGACCAGCAGGCCACCGCCGGGGACGGTAACCGGCCAGTCCTCCAGCTTCGTCTGAAACCGCCGAGAGCCCTGACGCGTTTCGACGACCCAGTGGCGTATCTCAATCTCCTCCGAAACCTCCGTTACGGCCGTAACCTCGAAGAGGAACCCGGCGATCGCCAGGGCTTCTCGAAGGGCCGCCCGGGAGGATTCGTTCAGCACGTTGATTTCCTCGACGTAGGCGAACTCGTCTTCGTTATGGTCTCGCAGGGATATGTGCCGCTCGGGGTCCGACCAGGGGAAACACCTGTGTACTCGAACTGGCGTGCGCCGGTCCCCGCGAGCCGCCCAGAGCTGCCCGTCCCGCTCCCGCCACAACGCCACACCCCGCCGGTCGCGGTCTCTTGAATGGGCATTCCCGGCCCCGGCTTTTCGGTCTTCGATTTCTGGGCGGGTCATCTGGGGTTACTCCTCTCCTTTTGCAAGCGGGTTGACGGTAGGTGATGAGAGTACACTTGACGGGTTTCAGACGGTCGGCCGCAGCTCTCCCTGCAGCTCGTAGAGCCTTCGGTAGATGCCGTTTTCCAGGGCCAGTAACTCCTCGTGGGTTCCGGCTTCCGCAAGACGTCCGCTCTTCATGACGAAAATCCGGTCCGCCCGGGCCAGGGTGGAAAGTCGGTGGGCGATCGCGAAGACCGTCCTCCCCGACACCAGTCGACCAATGGCCTGCTGGATCTTCCGCTCCGTCTCCGTGTCGACGGCCGACGTGGCTTCGTCCAGAATCAGGATCCTGGGGTCGTGCAGGATTGCCCGGGCGATGGAAACCCTCTGGCGCTCCCCGCCCGAAAGGGTCTGGCCGCGCTCCCCGACGACCGTATCGTACCCAAGGGCCAAGCGGCATACGAAGTCGTGGGCGTTGGCTGCCCGCGCCGCCGCGACGACCGCCTCCAAGGATGCCTCCGGGGCGCCGTACCGGATGTTGTCCAGAACCGAACCATGGAAGAGGTACGGGTCCTGGGGCACGATTCCGATCTGCCTCCGGTAGTGTCCCGTGTCCAGCATCCGGACATCCGTCCCGTCCACGAGTATCCTTCCTCCGACGGCGTCGTAGAACCTTGCGATCAGGTTCGTGACGGTGGTCTTGCCGCCCCCCGAAGGGCCCACCAGTCCGATCATTTCGCCGGGCTTCACCGAGAAGGAGACATCCTTCACAACCTGCTGGACCCCGTCGTACCCGAAGGTTACGGAGTCGAACTCCACGGTTCCTTGAACGGGCTCAAGAAGAACGGGACGGCTGGCGTCCCGCACCTCGGGTTCGGTGTCCAGGACTTCGAACACCCGGTGGGCCGAGCTCGTCGCCCGGTTCATGACCCTCGCCATCTGGCCGATGACTTCGACGGGCTGAACAAACATGGTCACGTAGAGCAGAAAAGACACGAATGTCCCCGCGGTCAGGGCCGTTGGCGCTCCCGGCGGGTCCAGAAGCCGCGGAACGGCCAGAATCCACACCGCCATGGTCATTCCGTGGATGCCCAGCATGAGGGCGGGCCAGAACACGGTCCACGTATGGTGAATCCGGTTGAACTCTCCCATCGCTTCGTTATTGCGCTTGCCAAACCTCCTCTTCTCCCGCTCCTCCTGGTTGAACGCCTTGACGACGCGCATTCCGGGAATCGTGTCCGACAGGATATCGGTCAGTCCAGACCACTTCCGCCAGGCTCGGGCGAAGAGCCGGTGCATGCGTTCGCCATGCTTGAAGATGGACCAGCAGAGGACCGGAACCGGCAGGGTCATGACCAGGCCCAGACGCCAGTCCAGGTTGACCAGAACGACGCTGAGCCCCACCAGCATCACCGCCGACAGCGAAACGTCCACGATCCCGAACGCCAGAAATTCCCATAACCGGTCCGTGTCGGCGCTGACCCGGGTAATGAGGCCCCCGGTTTTCTTCCGGGCGTAGAAACTCAGGCTCAGACCCTGAAGGTGCTCGTACAGCTCGGTTCGCAAATCCCTGGCGACAAACTCGTCCAGCACGCTCATCTGCTTCAGGCGGACGTGGGCAGCCGCCTCCCGGACCAGGTAGACCAAGGCCATGGCGGCGACGGCCATCCAGGCGGTCTCCAAGGCCTCTTCTGCCAGGATTGAGCCATCCTGCACCGGCCGCACGATTTTGTCGATCAGATAGCCGGCCAGATAGGGCGGCACGAGGCTGACCCCCGTGATCAGACCGGCTGCCGCGAACCCGGCCAGCAACCCGCCTCCGGTATGGGCGAAGATACCCCAGAAGTCGCCACAGAACGCGGCTCCGGGTCCCGGCCACCAGAGCCTGGGCTTCCCTGATCGGGGCGGCGATGCTCCGGCCGTACTCGAAGTCGGCATCGGTGGGGGACACCTGTCTCCCTTCGATCTGCTCTTCCAGGGTGAAGCGAAGGTTTTCCATGGCCCTCCGCTGTCTGTGGGTGTATCGAAAAACGGCAAGGGGTGGCTCCCCCGGGGCCCCGAGGATGAGAAGAACCGTGTTGCTCAACCCGGGAGTTTCCCGAACCGCCTCCACATCCCGCCTTTCGAAGGTGTCGATCCTCCACGATCCGTCTCTTCTGCGGACCGCAGCTGCTCCCTTCGACGGTCCCAAGGCAAACCACTTCCGGGACAGGGACATGGACTCGTCCAGGTCGGCGAGGGCGTACAGCTGCACGGGCTCTCCGCCCCAGCGACCCTCGATCCTTCTCCGGACTTCCCCGGGCATTCGGGACGGCTGGTCCGTGTACCGCTCGATGATTCGGGTGTCTTGCGAATGGCTGGCCATGGTTCGGTCGGGATACGGGGGTCTTCAGGGAAAAGAAAATCGGCCCCCCGGCGCTTTTCGCCGGAGGGCCGAATCGACCGACTGAAACGGTCGGACTTTCAAGGCACTACGGCACCCTCTTCCGGATTCGGGATGCAATCCATGGGTTCGTCGCGGCGACGGCTGCCGCGCCCGGGACCGATCTCTTTGCGGTTCCGTTCACCCGATGTCGATTCGGTCCAGCCGGAACATCTGGCTGCGAATCCCCCACTTTCGGCCTCGGCGGATCAGTACGGTCATGTGAATGCCGGTTGCGGTGTCGAGGCGGCCGCGGTCGCGCATCTGAAAGGTCAAAAGACCCGAGATCAACCCCATGCGGCCACTGGCGTCAAAGTCCGAGAGAGAGGCCTGCAACTCCCCGGACTGCCGCAAGAGGGAGTCCAGTTTTTCCCGAATCGCCTCCCTTCCTCGAACCGGGGCCTCCTCGGCGAAGATAAAAGTGGCATCTTCCGTGTAGAGGTCAAGCAGGGCGTCAATCTCGTCCTCGGCCCAGGCGCGACGCCACTCGGTCATGAGGTCGTTCGTGTGTTGCATGACGTCTGCGTAGTACTCCGCGCGGTTCGCGGCTGCGGAAAAGCCGTCGCCCCCGGGAGCGCCGGGAAACCGCTGGCTTCGCTGACCTTGGGCCTCTGAAGGCAACAGGATTCCTACGGCAAGGAACCCGATGAGCAGTTCTCTCTTCAAGTGATCTATCCCCTCGTTTGCGCCATTTGAGTTGCCACGCATTCGGGGCTGTGCGCCAAAGCCCCCTCATGCCAGAGCCCCCGACAGGATGCTGCGGTCCCGATTGCGCCCGCTTCCCCGACGCCTACACCGAATGGAACGATAAAGTTCCAAATCTCTCTTAGGGCCGACCGATCTGGCAAGGAGTCGACTTTTCCCCCAGGAGGTTGTCCCGAGATTTAGGCTTGCCTAAATTATCGCATTCCACAAAATGTAGCCGCGCCCCGCTGCGCCGTACCTCCTCCAGATCCCGCAGGCTTGCCGTTCCAGTTCCGGAAGCTCGGGAAAGAACCCGAATCCCAATGCCCGATCCGCTCTTTGCCTTGCTGGTCTTTGCCGGACTAATGTTGCTCTGCGCCGCCATCTTCTGGCCCGAGTCGGGTGTGGTTCCCCGCCTGAGGCGGCTCGCCCGCCTCACGGAGCGGGTTCGCCTGGAAGATGTGCTGAAGCAGCTCCACAAGCTGGAATACGATCGGATCCCGGCTACGGCGGAGAGCGTCGCCGGCGGGGTCCAGATCTCCCGCCACCACGCGATACGGCTCCTTCAGCGCCTTGAAGAGCGGGGTTTCGCGCGCGCCCGGGGGACCCGCTTCTTCCTTACCGCCAAGGGGCGTACTCACGCCCTCCGGATCGTGCGGACCCACCGACTGTGGGAGCGATTTCTTGCCGACCGTACGGGAACGCCGCCCCAGGATTGGCACGGCCAGGCGGAGGCGCGGGAGCACATGCTGTCGGCTTCCGAGGCGGACGAGCTGGCGGCGGCGCTGGGCCATCCCGTCTATGACCCCCACGGCGACCCCATCCCTACCGCTTCCGGTGAGGTACCCGCTCGTTCCGGCACTCCTCTGTCCGCTCTTCGGTCCGGGGAACGGGCCATCATCACACACCTGGAGGACGAACCCCCCGAAATCTACCGCGAACTGATCGCGCTGGGGTTGGGCCTGACGGCCCAGGTGGAGCGTCTGGAAGGACGCGTGGGAAGGGTCCGCTTCCGGACCGGGAGGAAGGTGCACGACATTGCAGGCGCGGTCGCCCGAAACGTGACCGTCGAGCCCGTAGCCGACGTGCTGGACCCCGGCCCGCTGTGGACGCTTGCCGACATCGTTCCCGGAGAATCGGCGACCGTGGCGGGAATCTCCCCCCGCTGCCAGGGGCCGGCGCGGCGCCGACTCCTGGATCTTGGCGTGGTGTCGGGAACGGTCGTCCACGCCCGAATGCGGAGCGCTGGGGGGGATCCCGTCGCGTACGATATTCGGGGTGCCCTGGTCGCGCTGCGCAGGGAACAGGCGAGGTTCATCCTCCTCCGCGACAAGCTCGCAAGGGAGGCATCGTGACCTGGGCCGCGCCGCCCGGCCACCGGGGTGCCCACCAACGAGCCGGAAACTTGGTCCGATTGGGCCTCAGCCCCAGCCGGTGGGACTCCCTGGTTGCCCTCGCCGGGAATCCGAATGTGGGCAAGACGACCGTCTTCAATGCCTTGACGGGACTGCGCCAGCACACGGGAAACTGGCCGGGCAAAACCGTCGTGCGGGCCGAGGGAGTGTTCCTCCACGACGACCGGAGAATCAAGGTCGTGGACCTGCCCGGCACCTATTCGCTACAAGCGGCCAGCGCGGATGAGGAGGTCGCCCGGGACTTCCTCCTGTTCGGGCAACCGGACGTGACCATCGTGGTCGTCGACGCCGCGCGACTGGAGCGGAACCTCAACCTGGTCCTCCAGGTGCTGGAGGTCACGGACCGGGTCGTTGTTTGCCTCAACCTGGTCGACGAGGCCCGCCGGCACGGGATCTCGGTGGACGCGAAACGCCTGGAGAAGGAGCTGGGTGTGCCCGTCATTCCTACCGTGGCGCGCCAAGGCGAAGGAATCCAAGCCCTGCTCGCCGCCTCCGTGGCTGTGGCTCAGGGCACCCGGAAGAACCGTCCGTACCGCGTGGAATCCTATCCGTCCCAGGTGGAAGAGGCGATCCGGGCCATCGAGCCTCTCATCACGGAAGAATTCCCGAAGCTGCCCAACGCCGAGTGGGTGGCACTCAGGTTGCTCAACGGGGACGAACAGGTGGCGGAGGCGGTGCGCTCGGGGATCCTTGGCCACGTCGAGGGAGAGAGCGGGCCGGGCGCCTCCGGGGTCGACGACCCGAAGGCCGAGGTTGGGAAGGAGGTTGCCGAAGGCCGCGCCTGCATTCTCCAGGCCGCAACTCGGCAGCGTTGGAAGCTTCGGCCCGGCTTCCAGGATGCGCTGGCCGAAAACCTCTACGGCGCGGCCGGGCGGATCGCTCAGGCCAGCCTCGCCAGGGGCCCGAAGAAGGTCGGCTCGGACCTGGATCGGAAGCTGGACCGCTGGCTTACGAGCCGCTGGACGGGATTTCCCCTCATGCTTCTGGTACTGGCGGGGGTCTTCTGGCTTACGATCGCCGGAGCCAATGTTCCCTCCGCTATGTTGGCGTCCCTCCTCATTGACGGCGTGCACCCTCTGCTCCTGGATTTCGGAGGCCGGCTCGGAATGCCCGGGTGGCTCAGCGGCTTCCTCTTTGACGGCGTCTACCTGGCGACGGCTTGGGTAGTGAGCGTCATGCTCCCGCCCATGGCGATCTTTTTCCCCCTGTTCACCCTCCTTGAAGACTTTGGCTACCTGCCCCGGGTCGCCTTCAACCTGGATTCCCTGTTCCGCAGGGTGGGTGCCCACGGCAAGCAAGCCCTCACCATGAGCATGGGATTCGGTTGCAACGCCGCCGGAGTGGTGGCTACCCGGGTCATCGACAGTCCCAGGGAAAGACTGATCGCAATCCTCACCAACAACTTTTCCCTGTGCAACGGCCGGTGGCCCACCCAGATCCTCATTGCGACGATCTTCATCGGCGCCCTCGTCCCGCCTGGGCTGGCAGGCGTCGTTTCCTCGGCAGCCGTCGTTTCTGTCGCGCTTCTGGGCGTCTTCTTCATGTTTCTCACCTCCTGGGGACTTTCCAACACCGTCCTCAAGGGTGAAGCGACCACCTTTTCCCTGGAGCTGCCTCCCTACCGACCCCCCCGCATCCTCCAAACCCTCTACACGTCGGTCATCGACCGCACCCTCATCATCCTTTGGCGGGCCGTCCTCTTCGCCATCCCCGCAGGGGCCGTCATCTGGTTGATCTCCAACATCGGGTTCGGGGATGCCTCCCTGGCCGAACACGGAATTGGCCTGCTGAACCCCCTGGGTGTCCTGGTCGGCCTCAACGGGGTGGTGCTTCTCGCCTACATCATTGCAATTCCTGCCAACGAGATTGTCATCCCTACGGTACTCATGCTTACGGTCCTGACCCTGGGTATGCCGGAACTGGGGTCCGGTGCCGGAGTCATGTTCGAAGGAGATTCGGCGGGAGAGATGGCGGGGCTGCTCCGAGCGGGGGGATGGACGCTGCTGACGGGGGTGAACCTCATGCTCTTCAGCCTGCTCCACAATCCCTGCTCTACCACCCTCTACACCATTTACAAGGAGACGAGAAGCGCCCGCTGGACCACGCTCTCCGCGCTCCTTCCCCTGGCTATGGGATTCGTAGTCTGCTTTCTCGTCGCCCAGATTTGGCGGCTTCTGGGAGGATTCTGAAGTCTTCCTTGAGGCTCGGGATCTTGGCCCGGCGTCAAAGACAACGGCGTTTGACGATGGGGGCGAAGCGGATTCGCCGTCCATGCCGGCCCTCGGCTGTCAGCCCTTTAAGCGGGGCGCCCCGGCCACCTCCAGCATCTCCTCCACGGTGCAGATCTTTACCCGGGGCCGTCCCTCCCTCGTGCCCCGAGCGATTTCATGCGCCTCGATGCGGCCCCAGCCTTCCTTGTCCACCCAGCGCACGTCCCGCTTCCGGAGCATCGCTTCTACCGTCCGACCGCCCCCGGTCCGCTTTGCCCCGTTGGCTGCTATTGTCGCGATGCCGGCCTTCCGATCCTCCGTCATCCGGGCCACCGTTTCCCCCGCGTCGGCCTTGTTGGTCCCGATCACTCCCGACGGTCCCCGCTTGGCCCAGCCGACCACGTATTCGCCAGGGACCGGTTTGCCGTCGTCCCGGAGCACCCGCCCTTGATCGTTGGGAATGACCCCGCGCAGTTCGTCGAAGGGAACCCCGTGCACTGGGGAGACCCGGTAGCCCACGGAGCGGAGTACCAAACCGCACGGGAAGGTCTCGAATTTGCCGGTGCCCTGGGGCCGCATGGAGCCGTCCTTTGGAACGAGACGGTTCCGTTCCGCCCTGACGGCGGCGACCCGTCCCTCCTGGCCCAGGATCTCCGTGGGGGAGACGAGGAAACGGAATCGCACGACCCGGTCTTCGGCCCCGGCTCGGGTTCGGGCGTAGCTCGAGAGAGTGTTCATGTTTCTGCTTCGAATTCGGCTCCCATCCGCAAGGGACTGACTCTCCGGATCGAGGCGCAGCTCATTTCCGTCCACGACCGGAGAAATCCCCTCCAGTCTGCCGAACTCCCGGAGCTCCGGGTTGGTGAAGGCGGCCTGGGCGGGTCCCCTGCGGCCCAGCAGCGTGACCTGGCGGACCCGGCTCTTCCGGAGCGCGTCCAGGGCGTGGTCGGCGATGTCCGTCTTCGCCAGTCGGTCCGGGGAAAGGACCAAGATCCGGGCCACATCGATGGCCACGTTGCCGTTGCCGACGACCACGACGTGCTCCGTCCCAAGGTTGAAGTCGGCGTGCCGGTAGTCCGGATGGCCGTTGTACCATCCGACGAAGCGAGTTGCCGCGTGGCTGCCCGGAAGTTCCTCTCCGGGGATGTTCAGTCGCCGTTCGGCCTGGGCTCCGAAGGCGTACACGATCTGGTCGTACAGGGAACGCAAGTCGTCGGTCGCCAGGTTGGTCCCGAGGCCGACGTTGCCGAAGTACTTGACCTCGGTCCGGGCGAGAAGCCTCCGGTAGGCCCGCGTGACCGTTTTGATGGGCTCGTGGTCCGGGGCCACGCCGTCCCGAACGAGTCCGTAGGGGGCGGGCAGGCGGTTGAAGATGTCCAGGGAGACCGGATCCTCTCCCTTGAGGAGGGCCTCCACCGCGTAGAAGCCCGCCGGTCCCGCGCCCACAATGGCGATCCGGGTTCCAGAGCGGTTCATTCCGCGCAACGCAAGGGTCTCCTGTCGGGATGGCTGCGGTTGACCGGCTTGAAGTCCACAGGCGATTTTCCTTGTTGGCGAAGACGAGACCACCCGAGTTTCGGATGACTACCCCAGGTACGGATGAAGATAAAGTGCTAAGGATGACACGACGGTTCGCCCTTTCCGGTCCGGCGTCCGCAACCGCCTTCGGTTTGCTGTTGGCATGTGGCGGCGACGCCATCCCCGACGCTCCGGACAGCCGAGCCGAAGCTCCGGCTGACTCTCCGGCGGTTGAGGCCGAAACGGGCATGCGGGTTGACCCGGCCCTGCTTCCCGAAGGGGTGACGGAAGCCATGGTCCAGGAGGGGCGGGAGATCTTCAACGGACCCGGGATCTGCTACACGTGCCATACCCAGGGGGGTGGTGGGGGACCCTTGGCGCCCGATTTGACGGACGACGTCTGGCTCAATGTGGACGGGGAATACCTTTCGATCATCGAGCTGGTGAACACGGGCGTTGTCCAGCCCCTGGAACATCCCGGCGCCATGTTGCCCCGGGCCGGTATGCCCCTGACGGACGACCAAGTCGCGGCGGTTGCTTCCTATGCCTACATGCTCAGCCGCATGGAGGTTCGGTAGCGGCTGGCCCTAGCGTGCGAACAGCTCGGACTGCTCCCCCCCGTCCCTGCGAAAACCGGCGGCGGAGAGGTGCGGCGGTGGGCGGTCCAGGCCGAATCGCCGGGCTGTAACCCGGAACAGGGCGGCCAGCTGTTCCGCGTATTGACCTTCTCCCCGGAAGCGTCGATGAAAGGACGGATCGTCCAGTTTCCCTCTCCTGGCCTCCCGGATTCGACCCAGGACTCTGTCCTTTCTATCGGGGAAGTGGACTTCGAGCCAGTTCCGGAAGGGGTCGGCGACTCCGGAAAAGGGAGACGGAGGAGGAGAAAGCCGGCGTACCGGGCGCCGGCCTCCGAGCCTGCCTCCAAGATGGCGGGCATCTCCTGGTCGGTGAGCCCGGGGATCACGGGGGCCACGTTTATGCCCACGGGAATGCCCTCCGAAGACAGTCGACGGACAGCGTCAAGCCGCTTGGCGGGAATGGAGGTTCGGGGTTCCATCACGCGCTGAAGCCCGTTTCTAAGGCTGGTAATCGAAATTGTCACGTGAACGCAGTTGTAGGCAGACATCTCGCGGAGGATGTCCAGGTCCCGGGTCACCAAGTGGTTCTTGGTAATGATGCTCACAGGATTTCTGAAGTCTCGGAGGATCTCCAAGCACCGGCGTGTGAGAAGGAAGCGTCGTTCCGCGGGCTGGTACGCATCCGTGACCCCCGATATGGCAATGACCCTGGGCTGCCAGGAAGGTGCCGACAGGGCCCTCTTCAAGAGCTCCGGGGCCCGGTGCTTGACGAGGATTTTCCGTTCGAAGTCCAGGCCCGAGGAGAATCCCAGAAACTCGTGGGTAGGCCTCGCATAACAGTAGACGCATCCGTGTTCACAGCCTCTGTAGGGGTTGACCGACGCATCAAAGGAAAGGTCCGGGCTTCGGTTCCGGGAGAGGATGGACCTTGAGGCGTCGGCCAGGAACTCGGTGCGGGGATTTTGACCCTCTTGGTGTGCGGGGTCCATTTCCCGATGTACGGTTTCGTAACGGTTCGGAGGGTCGTAGGGTACGGCTCGGCCGCGGAGAGGGAGAAAGCGCATCTCCTATTTTCGGTTTTTATTTGGTTTCGCGCAAGAGAGTCTCCAGAAGATGACGATTGAGGAGCTGGAAAAGCGGTTCAACAGCCTTTCCGATCGAGTCCTGCGGTATCAATACATCGTACAGCTGGGAAAGCGCCTCCCTCCGATGCCCCCTGAACTGAAAACGGAAGAGAACCGGGTTCGGGGCTGCATGAGCCCGGCTTGGCTCTCTGGGGGACTGGACCCAGGCTCCCCGCCGCCGCCGGTCCTTCGCTTCGTCGGAGACTCGGAATCGGTGATGGTGAAGGGGCTCTTCGCGATTCTGGCCCAGATCTACAACGGCCTTCCCCCCGAAGAAGCGCTGAGGGTGGACCTCTGGGACGTTTTTGACCGCCTGAGACTGGGAGAAGCCCTGAGCCCGAACCGGCGAAACGGATTCTACTCAATGGTTGAAAAGATCCGCCGGATTGCTGCTTCGCTGTCCTGAACCGCTTTGTCAGGGTCCCCCATTAGGGCATTCGGGCAGTGCCGACCCGTTGGACCGCGCCGACTTCCCGCGGATCCGACCGGACCCCAAGCTCAAATCTCGCGCGCCCGAGGAAGCCCCCCGGACCCGGTCCGCGTAGGGGAGACGGGCCCCGCCGAAAGTCGGGTGCCCGGCCCCGGAGGAGCTAGATGGCTTCGATTTCGTAGCCAACTCGCCAATTGGTCATGTTCTCCGGGTCGTCGGAACCCTCGTCTCCCGGCTGAATCACCCCGCAGTACTGTTCAATGGCGCCGACGAACTCCCGACGGTAGAACTCCAGCGGGTCGTTGCCGGATAGCTGGTCGATTTCCTCGCCCCGAAGTTCGATCATCAAGTGGGCGGTCACGGTCCCTTCAAAGAGCACCTTGTCCAGGTTATTGAGCCGGTTCCAGCGCGGATGGTCGGAGATTGGGTAGTGCCCCTCTCTGGGCATGCGGGTCTCCCGAATCGTTCCGCCGTGGTCATCCGTCCAAACCTTGGACCAAAAGACGAACTCCCCTTTGGTCTTGAAAAAAGGTTCCAGGTCGTCAAGAATCTGCAGCCAGCGCAGGGTGACTCTGATCCGCGTACCACCGCCCTGTTCGGTCATCCATCAAGCTCCTTATTCATTTTTTTGCGCCGCCGATCGACCCCTCCAGCACATCAATGCTGCCCACAAGTTACGAAGAAAGGGGAGTCCCCGTCCAGACCGGATCCTAGCGGAATTGGTTTCAGACCCGGTACGGGACGGAAACACGGCAGGAAAAAAAGGGGTATCGGGCGGCGGGAGTATCGGGCGCGGCCCCGGCGACGGGCCACCGACGGGCCAAGCCTCCACCCGGGTGTCGCCGGCGGTCGCATGGGGCAGTGGACATTGATGCCCGCGTTTCGTTACCTTGACCTTCGGTCAGGTAAGCTTTGGGGAAGGCAGATCCCCGACACTCCGATCCTTAAGGAGCAAATCGGCAGTGAGCACGCAGCGCTTCCATGAAGAAGGTGAGCAGCTTCACTTGGGTAAGCTTGCCATTCTGATCCGCTCCCGACGACGGATCCTGGTAACCGCCGGTGTAGTGACGGGGTTGTGTTTGGGAACGGCATTCATCGGTCCTCGTACCTACACGTCCTCCGCTACCTTCAGGCCGCAGGCGAGTAGTTCGACGTTGGGTCTATTCTCCGATGCCCGATCTTTGGCTGGCCGGTTGGGCATCGACCTGGCCGCGGGAGGCGGGGGGGCGGAATCTCCCGATTTCTTTCTCACTGTGTTGACATCGGACGAAGTACTCAAGCAGACTGCGTCCGCTTCGTACTTTGTGCCGGGCCAGGGAGCGGCCAGCCTCTCCGACCTCCTGGAGATCAACGAAAAGACTCCGGAGCTCACGTTGGACGAGACCATGAGATGGCTGGACGAGGCGGTTGGACTCGAATTGTACTTGAGGGCCAACGCGGTGACCATCACCGTCAAGACGCCGTGGCGGGAGGTGTCCCGGGCCATCGCCGAAAAACTTCTGGAAGAGGTCAAGCGCTATAACGTTGAGGTTCGGCAATCCCAAGCCCGATTGGAGAGGATCTTCGTTGAAGAGCGTGTGAATTTGGCGCTTGGAGAAATGCAGGCATGGGAGGATTCTTTGCAAAACTTTCTCGCGGGAAACCGCCTCTTCGGAGAGTATTCCTCCTTGCGTTTCCACCATGATCGCCTTCAGGAGGAGGTGGCCTTGCACCGGTCCGTCTACGCTACCCTGAAGAATTCCTTTGAGCAGGCTCAGATCCTTGAAGTTCGGGACACTCCGATCATCAACATCGTCCAAAGTCCGTTTCTTCCTCGCCGGCCCGACTCTCTGAGGTTGTTGATTCGGATAGCCATTGGTCTATTTTTGGGTTGCACAATGGGGATCGTCTACGCCTTCGCGAAGGACGCCCTTCAGCGTTCCAAGCGTGACCCCGACCCCGGCGCCAACGCCTTCCAGGAGGCCTGGTCCGATTTCGCGGCTTCGTTTCCCTTTCGCCGGGCGGCTTCGTCCGCAAAGCCGGGCCATCGGAGCTCGCCCTCGCCTGGATAAGGCGGGAGTCCGGCCCGTCCCGTTCGCCCACCCTATTCATTCGCTCCGCAATAGCCCCTATAGGCCATGACTTCGACTCTCAAGAGCTATCCATTGATACTTCGGCTTAGCTGCTTCCTTCTTGTTACAGCATCTTTTTTCCCGATGCCCGCGTCGGCATTCTCTCAGGAGAGCGTGCAGTTTCCCCAGACATCTCGTAATCGGATGATTCTCGAGCGCATAAGAGAAATGGGGCTGACAAGGGAGGATGTCCAGCGTCGGCTTGTCCGTGCCGGATACTCTCCAGATATGGCAGATCCGTACTTCGATGCCATCGAAACAGGGGTTCCCTTCGGGACAACTGAAGTTCAGGTGGGTGAGCAGCTTTTGGAAGCGTTTCGCAGAATCGGTTTACCTTTGGAACCTGAGGATCCCTCCTGGAGCGACAGCCTGATGTGGGCGCGAGAGCCGATTGAGGATGAATTCCCGCTCGATTCCGATTCCTCGGCGCTTCAGGTTTTCGGGAGTCGGGTTTTCAAGTATACATCGTCTGCTTTCGACCCTGTTCTCGCGGGGCCCGTAGGAGAGGACTACCTGCTTGCGCCCGGCGACGAACTTCAACTCATCATCACGGGTGATGTCGAGTTGATCCACACTTTGAACGTTACCCGGGAAGGCTATATCGTGATTCCCGCGGTGGGCGAAGTACCGGTGCATGGTATCACGCTCCAGGAGCTTCGGAATCGCCTCAATGGCCGCTTGGGGGCGGTGTACAGCGGGATTACGGGAGAACCCAGTACAACCTACTTCAATGTGTCTATCGGCCGCCTACGGACCAACCATGTGAGGGTCCTTGGGGAGGTGCTTCGTCCTGGTTCCTACCAAATCAGCTCGGTGGGAACCCTCCTGGAAGCCCTCTACTTCGCAGGCGGGCCGACGGATGATGGAAGCTACCGTCAAGTTCTTCTTCGTCGCCGGGGCGAAGATCCGGTTGAGATTGATCTGTACCCGTATCTCACCTCGGGTCAGGTCTCCCAGGATCTCCGTCTGAACGCCGGGGATGTGGTCTTCGTTCCAACGGTGGGTCCCCAAGTGACGGTTTCGGGTAATGTCAGGCGTCCCGCTGTCTTCGAAGTTCGGGAGGCTGAGGATCTTGCCGACCTGGTTGATTTTGCAGGTGGGCTTCTGCCCAACGCAAGCACGGAAAGAGCCCAGCTGAACCGGATCCTGCCTTCTGCCCAGCGGCCCTTCGGTGGCGTAGACCGCATTGTGCTTGACGTGCCTCTTGGGGCCGTGCTGAGTAGAGAGGAATCCTTTGAACTTGCTGCCGGTGACGAACTTGAGGTCTTTGCCGTCAATGACCGAATCCGCGGGAGCGTAGTTGTTCTACACGGAGTTTGGCGTCCCGGGCGATATGAGTTTGAAACCGGAATGACACTGGGAGATCTGGTCCGGCGAGCGGGCGGCTTGGTGCCAGACGCAATTTCCACCTCCGTCTCGATTGCCCGCCTGAACCAGATGACGAATCGGCGATCCGCCATCTACTCCGACTTGGTCGAAGATCCCGAAGGGCCTGTTTTGGCGGAGCACGACATCGTGGAGGTATTCAGCCATACATACGTGGCACAACGGCGTTCCTTGGGAGATTCCATATCCACATTGAGGGAGTGGGATCCTCTGACCGTGCAGGATTCCATACCCGTTTTCGGACTCGTGGAGAACCCGGGGTACTATCCCTTGGTTGATGGCATGGCGGCTAGGGATTTGATCCTCCACGCAGGAGGGTTCGTGCAAGGTGCGCAACCCAGTGTGATTGATGTGGTCGTGCGAGACTTCCAAGCCGGTGAGCAGATTTTCTTGACACGGAAGGTCAGGTTGCCCGCCGAACTGAGCGACTTCACTTTCGGTTCTTCACCTGACTCGGGCTTGGTAGATGCGGATGCGGTTTTCGATTTGGACCTCCCGCTCACTGCAGGCGATGAAGTATATGTTCGGTCATTGCCTGGCTATGAAACTTCTAGGCGTGTGGAAGTTTACGGAGAGATCGTTTTCCCTGGTTCCTACGCCATTGTTGAGGGACAGGATCGGATCTCCGACCTGATTGATCGAGCAGGAGGTGTCACCCAGGATGCTGATATTGACGGCTTTCGGTTCATTCGGGAGGGGGTTTTTGTCGGAATCGGCGGCGAGGATGAAGGGTCGAATTCGATACGTCGGACCGCACAGGGTCTTCTTGAATTTATTCAGGATCCCCTTCTTGTTCACGGCGATTCCATAGAGGTTCCCCGTCTGGACAACACGGTGACCGTAACAGGCGCGGTTAACTTTCCGAGTCGGGTTGTTTTCAGATCCGGACTAACGGTCGAGTCGGCTCTCTCCGAGGCGGGAGGGCCAACCGAACTAGCCGATGTGGGTCGAATCAGCGTTCGTTATTCCAACGGAAGCCGAAGAACCACGTCAAGTGTACTTTGGCTGTTTGAGCGGCACCCTTCGGTTCGACCAGGGAGCTTGGTTTACGTTCCTGAGAAGATCGAATCGGAAAGCACCTCTTGGGCTGATGCCTTACAAACCATGTTTACGCTGTCCTCCACAATCGCCACGCTCTTGATCCTCTATAACCAAACCACCAATTGACGACTATAGGGGCGGCCGAAACCCTTTCATGCGGCCGCCCTTTTTTCCCGAGTGCATTGCTTCGGCGTTTTAGTCCGAAGAAGTCGGCCCAGGCTCAAGGAACCGGTTCGAAGCGTCCCAGCATTGCGTTCCGCAGGTGCTTGGCCAACGCCTTGCGGTCGGCGCAGCGAACGGAGGAGTCACCGAAACGAACGGTGCAATGCACCCGCCTCAGAGAACACAGCCCGAAGAAGTGGCCGATAAACCCAGCGTTGCCCCACCAGCAGACCCGGTCCCGGGCCCGGGGGCTTCCCTTGGGTGTCCGGTAGGAAACAGTCAGCCAATAAACCGGGTCCTCCTGGGCCGAAGCAGTCGCCAGAAGGGAAGATTTTAGCGGTAGGATCGTGGCGCCCTTCGTGCTTGTGGCCTCCGGGAAAATGAGCACGCTGTCGCCCCTGTCGAAGGCCCGCTGCATCGCGTCAAGAACCCGCAGAGTATCTCGCTTTCGGTTCCGGTCAATGAATACGGTACCGGCCAGGGTGGCCATGAGCCCCCAAAAGGGCCATTGACGGACTTCGGCCTTGGAGACGAATATGACGGGCAGGAGGGAGGCCAGGACCACGATGTCCAGGTAGCTCAGGTGATTGGAGACGACCAGGCACCCCGGAGGGGGTGGCTTCCCCTCGGGGAGAACCTGGACGCCGAAGGAGAAAAGCGTACCGCGGGCCCAGATACGGTATGCGCGCCGCCTCATCCGGGCTCTCCACACGCTACCGGAGCGAGCGGCCAGCGTGGGAAGCCAAGCGACGGCGAGCGTGGCGGCAACGGTGGCGGTCCACGCGAGAATGACCGCGACCTTGACGACAATACGCGGCCCGTCCCGAAACCGGAAACGGTAGGGAATCGGGGTTGATTCCTTATCCATCGGAAGAAAGCCACCTTGGACGTCCGGGGTGGGAGCCCCTCACCCGGCGGTCCCAGCCCGCTCGGCTTCGAAGAGCTTGTCAACCGCCCGATTCCGGTACGCCGTCATGCGGGTTGCAACCGCCCAGTAAACCAGGAACGAGGAGAACACGCCCGGGAATACGGGATGGATCCCCCCGGTCCAAGGGAAAAAGCCCCAGAGGGCGAGCACCGCCAGTCCGGTAAGAAAGGACGCAATGGCCGCGGTCCCGTTCCCTTTACGCCAGTACAGACCCAAGAGGAGCGTCGGGCCGAAGCACGCACCGAAAACCGCTCCTGAAAGGGCTGTCAAGGACACGATTCCCGCCGGCGGTTTCAGGGCGATAATCGCCGTGACCAGGGCGAACAGAGCAACGTAGATCCGGGTCGCTGCAAGGTTGGAGCGCTCCGTTGTGCCCTTGCGCACCATGCCGACGATGTCCCGTTGGGCCGTGGAGGCCATGACCAGCAGAACGCTGTCCAGGGAGGACATGGCGGCGGCGACCATGGCCAGGAGGAGGAACGCGCTCACGCCGCTGGGGAAAACCCCATCGGTGGTGAGAAGGTGAGGAACCACCAGATCCGTGTCGGCCAGGCCACCCGGAATCAGGGTACGGGCGTACAGTCCCACCGGGATCAGAAGCGAATACACAAGGAGAAAGGCCAGCGTGGAGACCCAGAGGCTCCTTCGCACCGCCGCTCTACTCTCAAGGGCGTAGAATCGAGAAAGCTGCCTGGGCTCCACGGCGAACTTGACCGTTCCCGCGAAGGCCACCCCCAGGGCAAGGGAGACAGAGACGCCGCCGCCCCACTGCAGGAGGGGCGCGGTGGTCGCATCCCGGGCCAGTTCCGCGACAGAGCCCAGACCGCCCGCGGCTGACACCGTACCCTGAAAGAGAAGGACGCCCGCGACGATCATGACAACGCCCTGAACGGCGTCGGTCTTGACGACCGAGATGAACCCTCCCATGACGGTGTACGTCATCACAATGAAGAACACGATGATGATCGCCGTCTTGTACGGGATCTCCAGAAAGACTTCCAGGAGATTCCCGATCCCCTTGAAGACCGCCGTCAGATAGAAGAAGGACGCGAAGATAACGATCAGGGCCGCCAGAATCCTTGCCGCCGGGCTTCCAAAACGAAATCCGATGAAGTCGGGTATGGTCAGAGACCCCAAGGATTCCGTGAAGCTGCGCAGCCGGGGAGCGACCACGACCCAGGCAAACAGGCTCATGCCGACGACGAAGGGCACGAGAATGAACCAGGTAACGCCCCAGTCGTAGGCCCGCCCGGAGAAGCCGACGAAGGAGTTCGTGCTGGAATAGGTGGCGAAGAACGACAGCCCGATGACCGTCGGCCCCATCGCCCTGCCGCCGACGAAGTAGTCGGCGACCCCTTGGGTCTGCCGGTTGCCGGTCCAGGCGTGGCGAGCCAGCAGGATGGTGTATCCCAGCAGAAGGAGGTGAACGACCCAATACGCCCGTAGGTTGTCCAGAACCGATTCGATCATGCCGGTTCTCCGAATCGAAGGGCGCTCACGTTCTCAAATCCCGGTCCGCGCGCCGGGCAGGGGTGCTCCGGCGGTCGGGAACAGAGACGCCACCTGGGACTTCTTCACTTTGCCCATGGCATTGCGGGGAAGGCGCGACACGGCTTTGAAATCATGAGGGACCTTGTACGGTGCGAGGCGTTCCTTGCCCCACGACCGGAGCTCCGCCTGGTCGGGTCTGGAGCAGGACGACACCGGAACCCAGGCGGCGCACACCCGCTCCCCCCAGACGGGATCGGGCACGCCGACGACCGCCACATCCCGGATCGCAGTGTGATTCCGGTACAGGTCCTCCACTTCCAGGGCCGAAATCCGGTACCCTCCGGTATTCAGCATGTCTACGAGGCGGCGCCCGACAATCCGGTAGTACCCGTCCACGAGGCGCGCCTCGTCCCCCGTTCTGAACCAGCCGTTCCGGAAGGCGGCCCGGGTCTCTTCGGGGCGTCCCCAATACTCCCGAAAGAGTTGTGGGCCCCGAACTTCGATTTCACCCTGGCTGCCTTCGTCGACCGGGTGCCCCTCATCGTTGACGATGCGCAACTCCACGCCTGGCAGAGGTTGGCCAACGTGGCCAGTCCGACGTTCGCCCACCACCGGGTTGGAGAGCGCCATGCCGATCTCGGTCATCCCGTAGCGTTCCAGGAGGGTGTGACCCGTAATATCCCGCCAACGCTCCAGCGTCCTGACGGGCAGAGCGGCGGAGCCCGACACGGCGAGCCGGAGCTTGCCGGCGCCCCGCGCCCAGCGGCGCTGGGTGGCAGAGGACGCCGCCTCCCACGCGTGGATCAGGCGGCTGTACATCGCAGGTACGGCCATGAACAGAGTGATCTCTCCCGATGCCAAGCGCTCCCATATGGCTCTGGGATGCGGGCTCCCAAATTCGCATATGGCCCCGGACCATAGCGCACAGAAAAGCGCGTTGACGATGCCGTGAATGTGGTGCAGAGGAAGAACATGGAGAATACGGTCGGCCTTCGACCAGTTCCATGCCCTCACCAGCGACTGGATCTGGGCGGCCACGCTCCCGTGGGTTGTCAGAACCCCCTTGGGTCGGCCCGTGGTCCCGCTGGTGTAGATGATGAGCGCCCCGTCGCCCCTTTTTTCTTTCCATCCGACCCTCCTCCGGGCCCGGCCTGGGCTCGTTTTGCCCCGAACGTCGACCCCGTCGTTTCCCGCAACCCCGACTTCGGGGTCACCCCCATCGGGTCGGAATGTCGGCCCCGGCACCCCGATTTCGGGTCTCCGGGAGTGCGAAGCCGGGACCTCCTGGACATTGATCTTGCGGGCCTTCGCCGCCCCGATCAGTTCCCTGGCCCCATTGAGCGATGAATCGACGACCAGGATGCGGGGCTGGGCGTCGTCCAGGATGTACACCAGTTCCCGGAGGGGGTGGGAGACGGCCAGCGGGACGGCAATTCCACCGGCGTCCCAGATGCTCCACTGAACGGCCACGTGCACCCGTCCAGGAGGGAACAGATAGGCAATCCGCTCCCCTTCCAGACGGCCCTGGCTGCAAAAGCCGTCCGCCAAAATCCGGGTGTACGCCAGCAGTTGCGCATAAGTCCAAGCCTCGTCCCCGTCAACCAGGGCGATCCTCAAAGCGAAGTGTTCTAGGCGGGCTCGGTCAGGGAAGGGCACGGGAAAACCTACCGCACGGCTCGACGAAGGGATAGGTCGCCAAGTCGGCTTGGCCACTCATGGACAGGGTCCGGTTGTCGGGGCCTGGCCCGATCTCCGGAGGGGAGGAAGAGAAGCCGGCCTTCTTCCCGGGGCCCTTACTCCGCAACCGGCACCTCCGCTTTCAGTCCCACGACTGCCACCTGCGATTCCCCGCCCATGGACAGGACTTGTTAGATTGCATGCGTTACACTTTGACCAGGGCATCGCGCGACATCATGTCCGGATACGGTCCCGATGAACCCCCAAACGTGCTCATACACCCGTGGCCAATCCCACTTCCGAAGGTCACACAACTCAAGGAAATACGACGACCCCACAGGATCCGATCCGGTTCCCTCCGGTCTCGGTCATCATTCCCGCTCGAGATGCCGAAGCAACGCTTGGGGCGGCCCTGGACTCCGTACTGTCCCAGGAGTATGCAGGCCCCGTGGAGGTGATCGTCGCAGATGGATCGGAGACTTCGGCTGTGGCCGAGGTGGTCGGCCGTTACCACCCGGCCGTGCGTCTCATCCCGAATCCGGAACGGACCTTGGGGCATGGTGTCAACCGGGTGCTTCGGGTGATGACCGGAGAGGTCGTGGTGCGGTGTGACGCCCATACGACGCTTTCGCCCGGATACATACGCCGCGCGGTCGAGACATTGAGGAGAACGGGAGCGGGGAGCGTCGGCGGCCGACAGGTATCCGTAGGGGTGACATTATTCGAACGGGCAGTCGCGCTCGCGATCACCTCAATGCTTGGGGCGGGCAATGCTCGTCACCGAATTGGCGGTGCCGAAGGGCCCGCCAAAACCGCATATTTGGGAGTGTTTCGCCGCGACGCATTGGAAGCCGTGGGGGGAATCAACGCCAATCTGACTCGGAATCAGGACTATGAGCTCAACTGGCGATTGCGGAAAAACGGAGAAAAGGTTTGGTTCGATCCAAGCCTTGCGGTTTACTATCAACCACGGGGTTCGCTGCGGAAGCTTGCGCGGCAATATTTCGACTACGGCCGGTGGAAGCACGTCGTGGTACGAATGCATTTGTCGTCCTTGCGAGCCCGACAAGTCGCCGCTCCGCTGCTGGTACTGGGTTTGGCCGCATCGGGAGTACTGGGGTTGCTGGGGGCTCCCTGGTGGATGGCCACAGCGACGCCGGCACTGTATCTTTTTGTTTTGTTGGTCGGATCTATTGTGGTTGGAATTCGTCAACGTTCCCCTGCCGCCGTCCTCCTCCCACTGGTACTTTTGACCATCCACTTGAGCTGGGGAATCGGCTTCTTTGTTCCTGCCCGAATTGACAAGTAGAAACAAAACGGCAGAAGTTGAGGACGGCTATGGTTCCGATAACCGGGGCCTACCCGATCCAATTCTGGATTCGCTATCCTCCATGGAAGATAGAGTTGATCCGCTGCGGTTTTTTGTATATGCCAAAATCCCGCAACTCAATCCCAGTAAGAACATGACGCCACTGTAGAATTGCAGTAACCCGTGAAACGCCATCGCGTATACGGCTATGATCAGCATCCAGCCAAAAACTGCCGTCGTGGCGGCCGATCTTGGCAGGGCTAGGCTTTGCCACAACGCATAGGCGAAAAACAAAATGAACGATGCAAACGGAATTATTCCTGACTCTCCCCAGAGTACCAAAAATTGATTGTGAATACCACAGTTGTTTCCGTGTGAACAGCGAAGTCCCTTCATGCGCTCTAACCGGGAGATTCCATGACCAATCAAGGGCGAATCGGCTATCTTCGGCAAAGCACGTTTCCAGTACGAAAAACGCCCGGATTCATAGTATCCTGCGGAGAATACGATGTTTGATGAACTTATGTATTGGAGTGAGATCAGTTGCATCGGTAGGCGTTCCGGTGGGGTAAGCGAAATGTATGCGATGACACCTGCCGACGCGGCTAACGCTGGCAGAATGGACGCAGCCTTTCTCCACATACGAGGAAGGAGTATAAACAAGGATGCAATCATACCCAGAGTGATCAAGGCGGTTCGTGATAAAGACAGGATCGCGGCAAGGACGCCCGTCACTAGAGCCAAGTTTCCGAGCATATACCTTCGACTCAGGACGATTGTACACAACCCCAGCCATGCTGTTAGACAGCCGGTAAGACCCGCAGCATTTGCCTCACTGTTCGTACCGAAGAACCTGGTAAATATATCCCTTCCCAAGGCTTCAGTAAAAGCCGACGGAGGGGAGTAAATGTATGTCAGAAGGGGAGTGGCCAATACGAGGCCGCTACTCGTCGTCAGAATAACCAGAATCCATTTCAACAATTGATCCGCGCCAAATCGATTCAACAGTAAGAACGATCCCGCCGCCGTTGCCACTATGACGAAGGCACCAATGCCGTGTCTCATTGCATGGTAGGCTCCGGTAGTCAGGTCGGCTCCATTGTCCGAGCTGAACAATACGAACGTGCCAATGACAATATGACTAATCAAGGTGGTCAGAAGGAAAAATCCAGGAATTCCCAGCGCCTTTCCTATCTTGACGCGAGGTAGCACAAGATAGAGGAGGTATGCCGAGAACACCGAGATTGCGAGCCAACCCCAACGGCCGCGTTGGATGGTCAGAAGTAGAAAACCGCTTATATTGAGAAAACACATCGAGGCTACGAAATAATAAATGATTTTCGCCATTGAATCTTCGCCTCGCTGCGATTTTGCTATTGAGTTCATTCCCTCAACCTTAGCGCCGGTTCCATTTCACTTGAGTTAAGAGACCGAAGATAGCGAATGGAGATCTTGAAATCAATTTCTTCCCTCTTCTTCTTATGAAGAAATGCCTTCCGAGTACGGACCAAGAGGCAGCCCTTCGGGATCGGAATCGAGTTCCGTCGACTCCCAGCGACCCGGAGATCTCCGCTGATCCCAGGCAGCCGTTGGAAAGCCAAGGATTTTCCCGGGCCGATTTTCCTGGGCTCCACGCGAACGTTTTCGTCGGTCCTCCAAAATCGCTCCGGGTTCAGGTTGAGTGGAAGCGGTTCCGCGTGAAGGTCTTGCAGGAGACGCGCCTCGGCCCTTCGGGAGTGTCGTGTTTTTCTGGTTGAAGCGATTCGGCTCCGCTGATTCGAGTCTATCGGGCACTACGGGTGGACAGGATGTATCCGTTTTAATTTTGACGAAGATCTTTCTTATTGTTTTTGGTCTTCTCAATCGAGCGCTGCTCGCGCATATGCTCCTTCCAGAGGGTTGGGGAAGCTATGCTGTTTGCCTGGCATTCGGAGGTTTGCTCAGCCTGGTTTCTTCTCCTGGCGCCATACAGGGAAGCCAGTATTTTGTGTTGATCAAGAAAATGAATGTTGCGCAGGGTGTTTCTTGCGCGCTCGCGATATGCGTAGCCGGAGGCGGACTTGTCGGTGCACTCACGTTGCCGCTCATCTACGGCGATGCCGCCTTCTTTCAGAAAGCGCCATTGCAGGCGTTTCAGATGATGCTGTTGATGGTTCCGATCGTGGCGTTTTCGAGCGCGATCGAGCATCAGCTTGCGGCGCTTCGGCGGTTTTCCCGTATCGCGGTTTTTTCGGTACTTCGGAGTTTCGTTGGCGTACTCGCGATTGCGTTTTTCGTTTGGTATCTGGAACTCGGAGTGAATGGGGCGATCTTCGCTTTTGCAATCGGGCACTGCGTCATGATCGGTCTTTGTGTTGGGGACCTGCGACGGCATTTCGGGAAAATTTGGGAGCTGCCCGTTCCTTCGAATATCAAGCGGATCTTTGGTTACGGGGTGAAGTTTCATTTTGCGCGAATCGGGATTGGAATCGGTTTTCGCGCAGGCGTGCTCATTCTCGGGTTTCTCGCAGTTCCGAATGAAATAGGTATCTTTGATGCCGCGATTATGCTGATGCTCGGGTTCATGCCGATCTCCGACGCCGTCGGCAACGCTCTGCTTCCTCGTATTGCGGGTCGAGGGCGGCCCGAGCTGGTTGCCCTCTCTTTTCGTCTGGTTTGTGCGGTTACGGGCGCTTTCATTCTCGTGTTCCTCGCGTTCAGTACGCCTCTGGTTCGTATTCTGCTTTCGGAGCCCTTTCTGCCAGCGGTTTCGTTTCTTTGGATTATCGCACCCGGCGTTCTGGCGCATGCCGGCTCGGGGATACTGATGACATACTTCAAGGGCGTGGACCGTCCGGGGGTTTGCTCCTGGGCGGTTTCCCTGGGATTGATGGTTGATCTGTCCGGCCTTCTCTTGCTGTATTCGCACTTCGGTGTTGTTGCAGCCGCATGGACCATGACCCTGGGCATGATTTGTCGTGTGTTGCTTCTGGCGATCATATTCAAGAGGTCAACCGGGTTGTCCTGGGTCAAGATCGGGTTGCCCCGATTCGGTGACGCGGCGTTTCTTTGGAAGTCTGGACGATCCGTCGTCGGCCGGGACCCGGGTCGGAGCGCCGGAGGATAGAAAGACGGCGTTTATGCGTCACCCTCCCTCCGGCCCAAGGATCGGATGTCCGATCATCTGAGACAAAAGGGGAATTTGTGCCGTAGGCGGGGTCACTTTGGAGGAATGGAGGCGACAGACATGTGTGACCGTTGGGGTACGGGGAAGGCCGGCTTGGTGAGGAGGATGATCGGGGCGGTCATTTTGGATGGAGGGACCTACCGGGCCGTGCAGGCGGATCGGGACGCGACCGTTCAGGCCGGAACTGTCGTTGTGCTGTCGTCAATGGCTGCCGGGATCGGGGAAGTTCCCCTGGGGTTGGACGACATGGGGTGGATGGCCCTCTCGAGTTTGGTCAACTGGCTGGTTTGGACCGGAATCACCTATTTCGTGGGCAATATGCTGTTGGGGGGCACGGCCACCTGGGGGGCGCTACTTCGTACCCTCGGATTCGCGATGGCACCGGGGATTCTGGCGGCGCTGGTTGTTGTTCCCTTGGTCGGCGGGCTCATCCGGGCGGCGGTCGCTCCATGGTTGCTGGTCGCCGGGGTGGTCGCTATCCGTCAGGCGCTGGACTTTTCCACGGGCAAGGCGATCTTGACGGGCCTGCTGGGCCTCATTCCCTACTGGATCGCTCGCGCACTTCTGTTTTGACCGGTGCCTGCTCCGATGAAGGCGAAGCCCGTTGTACGGTTGGTCGTCGTCGCGGCCATTGTGCTGACGGGCGCTTCCGGGGCATGGCCTAGCGTGACGACGGATACATCGGCGTCGGCCCTAGGGGGCTCCTCCTCGGACCTTCGTCTCCCGTACCAGGCTCCCGCTCCCGGGCGGGATGATTCTGCGTTTGGGCGGCGGGCTCCAGCGTCGGAGCAGGAGCTTCTCGGGTTCGGGCAGGAGGCGTTCTCCGGAGCTGAACTGACCGAGGCTCTGGGATGCGGAGTATGTCATGAAGGCGTCCCCACCGGTGACGCCATTCGCGGCGTGGCGCCACCCCTGGGTTTAGGAGGTGCTTCTCTTGCTCCTGCGTACATCTTTCACTACTTGGCCGACCCCCGCAGCGTGCGGCCCGACATCTGGCCGGTGCGCATGCCCGCGTACGATCTGGACGAACGCGAGCGGGTCGCCCTCGCTCTTTTTTCCACCAACGAGGGAGAGCTGAGGGGGGTGGACGAGGCGTTCCTGGCCGCTCGGGATCGCTTTCCCGAAACGGATCGAGAAGAAGGGAAGGCCCTCTTCAAGGCCTTCAATTGCGCCGGATGTCACGTTCACGCCGAGGCCGAGCCCCGCAGAACGGCCCCCGACCTGGGCGTGGAAGGCGTCCGTGCGCGGGAAGAATGGGTCCGCGCCTACTTGTCGGATCCGGTCACGATCCGACCTGCCGGATCCGAGCCGGGTCAGGGTGGGCAGATGCCGGACTTTCGGTTTACGCCCGCCGAGTTGGATACCCTCACTCGCTTCCTGATGGACCGGACCGGAGGGGAAGTGGCGCCATGGGACCCCCAGACCCTTTCCCCCTTTGCCATGCAGAAGGCGGAGACGCTCCTTCGCGACCGCTGGAGCTGCCTCGGATGTCACCAGCTGGGCAGCGACGGAGGTAGGATCGGGCCCCGGTTGGATGGAATTGCCCACCGTCTGCAGCCCGGATATGTCCGGGCCCTGGTTCAGGATCCCGCGTCGCTGGTTCCCGGTACGATGATGCCCGGGTCGTTCGAGCAACCGGACCGGATGGACCTGATCGTTTCCTTCCTCTTCCAGCGGGAAGCGGCGTGGAGTGGGAGCGAGGCGGTGGCCAGCCCTGCACCCCCCTTGGGCAGAGAAGACGTCGGTATCGGAGGGGTTCTCTACGGAGCCAGATGCGCGCCGTGCCACGGCTTGGAGGGTGGAGGTGACGGCTTCAATGCTCCGTTCTTGCCCGTCCCGCCTGCGGTTCTCGGAGACGCAGAGACCATGTCGAAACGCCCGGACGACACCCTGTACGACGGGATTTTCGCGGGGGCCTGGGTCTTGGGAAAGAGCCACCGGATGCCGGCCTTTGGCCCCTCCCTGAACGACGGGGAGATCCGGGCTCTGGTAGCCTATATCCGGGAGCTCTGTGAGTGCCTGGGCCCGGCGTGGTCCCGGGACGGCCGCCGCCGATGACGTTGGGGCGATCCGGAACCCGGGCTGCAGACCCTCCCGCGGGAGTGGCTCCGAGGCAGCGCTTGCCCGAGGTCGCGTTAAAGCCCCCCGAGAACTCCGACAGGACGGCGCGGGAAGACAGGGCGGCGCGCGAATTTCGGAGCAAACGATGGCGCAGAGGAGCCGCAGCCGCCTTGGTGCTTGGCTCGCTTCTTCTCTTATTGGCGTCTTGCGGGGGCGATGGGGGACCCAACCCCGTCGGTTTCGCGTCCAACCCGGTCGACGGAGGGGCACCGGAAACGGGGCCGTCCCTGACCCGGGCCGAGGACTTCGTAGGCGCGGCGGCCTGCCGCGGTTGTCACGCGGAACTGTACGCCAGATGGTCCGCCTCAACCCACGGTCGGGCCGGTGGGGAGCCGGGTCCCGAGACGGTGATCGCACCTTTCGACGGATCTCCCGTGGTCTTCCGGGACGGGACCGTCGTTCCCGGGATCGGGCCTGGGGGAGCGTACAGGTTCGTCGTCCGCCAAGACGCCCACCCGGAGCGGATCTTTACCGTGGACGGGGTTATCGGGGGAGGGCACATGCTGGGGGGCGGCACCCAGGGGTACGTGACCCGGGCGTCCGACGGAACCGTCCGCCTGCTTCCCTTCGAATACTCCCGGCAGCTCCCCGCATGGTTCTGCAACACCGGCACCCGAAAAGACCAGGGGTGGGTTCCCGTTGACGGCAACCTGGCGCTCGCGGATTGCGGGGACTGGCCACCGGTCAGGGTCCTGGGCTCCCTTTCCCGGTTCGCGAACTGTCAGGCCTGCCACGGCAGCCAAATTCGGTCCGAGCTTGTTGTCGGTTCCGGGGTTTCCACCCGGTGGACTTCCCTGGCCATCAATTGCGAATCCTGTCATGGACCTGCCGCGCGGCACGTCGAGATCATGGAAGCGAGCCAAGCCGGGACGGAACGACCGCCTGCCGGGGCCGTCGACGGCAACCGAGGAGCCGACAACCGAAGAGCGGTCGGGGACCGGAGAGGCGGCTCCGATTTCGGCGAAGCGGGCGACATCGGCATCCCCACGCGGGTGACGGATGGCGTTGAGGCGTCCCTGGAGGTGTGCTTCCAGTGCCATGCCCTGAAGGACAGGGTCTCGGACGGGTACCTGCCCGGTGAACGGCTGACGGACTACTACGCCCTCAAGCTCCCCGTGTTGGGAGACGACCCCTACCTTCCCGACGGCCGCGTCCGGACCTTTGCCTATCAGGGTACGCACCTTTCGTCGGCGTGCTACCTGGACGGAAATATGTCGTGCGTAAGCTGCCACGAGCCTCACGGTATGGGGTATTGGGACACCCACCGGCGTCCCCTGGCGAACGAACGAGACGATCGCCAGTGCACGGCGTGCCACGCCTCCAAGGCATCCGATCCCGAGTTCCACACCTTCCACCCGGCGGATTCTCCCGGCAGCCGTTGTGTTTCGTGTCACATGCCCTTCCTCCAGCACCCCGAGGTCGGCGATGCCGTCCCCTTTGCCCGGGCGGACCATACCATCCCAATTCCACGGCCCGGACTTGACGGACGCCTGGGCTTGACCAGCGCCTGCCGGGGCTGCCACCAGGACCGAAGTGAAGTGTTCCTTCAGCGGCAGGTGGAGGGGTGGTGGGGAGAACTGAAGCCCCATGATCCGCCAACCGCGGGGCTGTTGGGTGTCACCCGGAATATGGGGGAACGTCAAGCGGCCCGAATGCTGTTGCATCCCGAGGTCGACCGGCCGATGGCCCAGTTTCTGGCCCTTGCCCGGTTCCTCATGGCATGGGTCCGGCCCGGTGTCGGGCTGGATTCCATTGCCCGGGAGCGGACGAGCCTCCTGGCCGACTCCCCGGACCTCGACCTGCAGGCCCTCGCGCTGGCGACGCTACACGCGGCAGGTCCCGAATCCAACCTCCCCCCGGCTGCCACCTCCCCGGAAACCCGCCCTCTCCCCATCCGGCGACGTTGGGCCATGATCCTGGGATTCCTCGCGGACGAAGCCCTGGAACAGGGCGACCCCGCTGCGGCGGAGGCGCTCTACGAAAAAGCCCTGGACGTTCTCCCGGAAGATGCCGCCGTACTTCGCTCTCTCGGCCTCGTTCACAGCGCGGCCGGCGACTTTCCGGCGGCCATCCGGCGTTTTGCGGAAAGCTTGGCCTCCGATCCGAACCAGCCCCTGGTTCACGTGAACCAGGGCATCGCCCGGGCCGCGTCGGGCGATCAGGGCGGGGCCATCCGCAGCTATTTGGCTGCACTCCGGGCGGACCCCAACGAATCGCTCGCGTACTTCAACCTCGGCAACCTTCACCTCCGGGGGGGCAGGGTGGCGGAAGCCCTCCGGGCGTACGAAAGGGCCGTGGCCCTGGCGCCCGAAATGAGCCGCGCCCACCTCAACTTGGGAATCGCGCTGCAACGGGCGGGGCGTTCCGGGCGCGCGCTTTACCACATTCGCGAGGCCGTGGCGCTTTCTCCGAGCGACGATATGGCGCGCCGGGTGCTCGCGGAGCTGGGGCGGGGGAGCCGGGATCCGTAAGTCACCCTTCGGCGGGGAATTGGGCCGGGGTGGTGGCGAAAACAAATCCGGGGCCGAAATCCGCAGGGATCCGCAAGGGACGGGGTCGCAACCGAAGTCTCCTGCTAGGGCGTGGCGTGCCCACCGAAATTGGACCCGCGCTAGGGGCTACGGCGTATGGAGCGGGCTCCCGCTCCTCGGAATTCGGATCTCCTCCACCAGCGCCTGGACCCGCTGGGGCGGGGGCGGCGTGAACTTCCGAACCAAGAGGGCTACGGCGAAGTTGATGAGCATGCCCAACGTCCCGATTCCCTCGGGGGAGATTCCGAACCACCAGTTCTCGGGCACATCGGCGGCTGGGTTGATGAAGCGGAAGTAGACGATGTAGCTCGTGGTGAAGGCAATCCCGGATACCATTCCCGCGATGGCCCCCTCCCGGTTCATGAACCGGGTGAAGGTACCCAGGATGATGACGGGGAAGAACGAAGAGGCCGCGAGTCCGAAGGCGAAGGCCACGACTTGGGCCACGAACCCCGGGGGGTCGATCCCCAGATAGCCTGCCACTACGATGGCCACGGCCGCGCTGCGCCGAGCCGCCTTGAGCTCCCCCTTCTCCGAGATGTCGGGGCGAAACGCCCGCTTCAGAAGGTCGTGGCTGATCGCCGACGAAACCACCAGCAGGAGTCCGGCTGCGGTGGAGAGCGCCGCCGCCAGCCCTCCCGCCGCCACCAGCCCCACGACCCAGTTGGGCAGTCCGGCAATCTCCGGGTTTGCCAGTACCATGATGTCCCGGTCAATGGTCAGCTCGTTTTCGCCGGATTCCCCTGGCGGGACGGGATACGCCGTCCCCCGGTACTGGATCCGTCCGTCTCCGTTGCGATCCTCGAAGGCGATCAGTCCCGTGTCTTCCCACTTGCTGAACCACTCGGGAACCTCGTCGTACGGCTGCTCCGATACCGTGTCCAGGAGGTTGGCACGGGCGAAAACGGCGATCGCCGGGGCCGTGGTGTAGAGAATCGCGATGAACACCAGAGCCCAGCCCACCGAGGTGCGGGCATCCCGGACCTTGGGCACCGTATAGAAGCGGATGATCACGTGGGGTAGGCCGGCGGTGCCCACCATGAGGGCTGCCGTGATGAAGAAGACGTCGATCATCGACTTGGAGCCGTCGGTGTACGGCGTAAACCCCAGCTGCTCGTGGAGACCGTCCAGTTTGTCCAGGAGGAAGACGCCGGTTTCGGGGTCGGCCCCGCCGAAGCCCAGCTGAGGGATCGGGGTGCCCGTCATCATGATTGCCAGGAAGATGGCGGGGACCATGTAGGCGAAGATCAGAACACAGTACTGGGCGACCTGGGTGTAAGTGATTCCCTTCATTCCGCCAAGAACCGCATAGAAAAAGACGATTCCCATGCCGATCGCGACCCCGACGGTGATGTCCACCTCCAAGAAGCGGCTGAACACGATTCCGACGCCGCGCATCTGTCCGCTCACGTAGGTCAGGGAAACGAAGATCGCGCACACGACCGCGACAACTCGAGCCGTTTGGGAGTAGTACCGTTCTCCCACGAAGTCGGGGACCGTGTAGGATCCGAATTTTCGCAGGTACGGCGCAAGAAGCAGAGCCAGGAGCACGTACCCGCCGGTCCATCCCAAGAGATAGACCGAGCCGTCGTACCCCATGAAGGAGATCAGTCCGGCCATGGAGATGAAGGAGGCGGCGGACATCCAGTCCGCAGCCGTGGCCATGCCGTTTGCCACCGGGGAGACGCCGGTCCCGGCGACGTAGAAGTCCTTTGTGGAGCTGGCCCGGGACCGGATCGCCACGGCGATGTACAGGGCGAAGGACACCCCCGTCAGAACGAAGGTCCACGTTCGGACGTCCACGGCCTCCCCTCAGGCCCCCGGGGGATCCGGGGCGGCCGACGTCCGGGGGATCATTCTTCCGACACCCCGAATTCCTCGTCCAACCGGTTCATGAGACGCGCGTAGACGAAGATCAGAGCCACGAATACGTAAATGGCTCCCTGCTGGGCGAACCAGAAGCCCAGTTTGAAGCCGGTGCCGGGGATGCGCACAGCGTTGAGGGCATCGGCGAAGACGATCCCGAAGCCGTAACTCACGAGAAACCAGATGGACAGCAGCGCCAGAACGTAGCGCAGGTTGCGGGCCCAGTACGCGCCCGGGTCCTTGCCGTCCCTCACATGAGCCCCGCGATCACCCCGTCGCCGTCAATGGACATGGAGAGGGCGGCGGGCCGGGCGGCCAAGCCGGGCATGGTCATGATGGCGCCGGCCTTGGCCACCACGAATCCCGCGCCGGCGGAAGGTGTCACGCTCCGCACGGCGATCCGGAAGCCGGAGGGGCGTCCCATGAGGGCGGGGTTGTCGGAGAAGGAGTACTGGGTCTTGGCGATGCAAACGGGGGCGTTGCGCAGCCCGTAGGATTCCAGGCGCGCCAACTCCTCGGCAACGCCCGGCTGGAAGTCCACCCCGTCCGCGCCGTAGATCGAATCGGCGACGGTTTCGATCTTTTCGCGGAGGGGCATCTCGTCGGGGTAGAGGGGCCGGAAGTCGGCGGTTCCTCCCTGGGCCAGCTCCCACACCGCGTCGGCAAGGGCCAGGCAGCCTTCCCCCCCGCTTCCGTGAGGGTCCGCCTCCACGGCTGGCACGCCCCGGGCCGCGCATCCGTCCAGGAGGGTCCGGACCTCGGCGGGCGTGTCGCTGGCGAAACGGTTGAGCGCGACGACCGCCGGAACGCCGAAGCAGCTCACGTTCTCGACGTGGCCGAAGAGGTTGTCCATCCCTTTTTCCAGGGCCGGGACGTCCTCGTGGGCCAGGGCGTCCCTGGGAGCGCCGCCGTGCATCTTGAGCGCACGAATCGTAGCCACGATGGCCGTCGCGTCGGGCTTGATGCCCCCCAGTCGGCACTTGATGTCGTAGAACTTCTCGGCTCCCAGGTCGGCCCCGAAGCCGGCTTCCGTTACCACGATGTCGCCCAGCTTCATGCCGGAACGCGTGGCGATCAGGGAGTTGCAGCCGTGGGCGATGTTGGCGAAGGGTCCTCCGTGAACAAAGGCGGGGGTGCCCCCCAAGGTCTGCACCAAGTTGGGGTGAATGGCGTCCCGGAGGAGGATGGTCATGGCGGTGTGGGCACCGATGTCGCGACAGCGTACGGGCTCCCGGCTCCGCGTGTACCCGACGATGATGTTGCCCAGGCGCTCTTCCAGGTCCGCCAGGTTTCTCGCCAGGCAAAAGATGGCCATGACTTCCGATGCAGCGGTGATCATGAAGCCCTCTTCCCGGGGGACGCCTCCGAAAGGCCCGCCCAATCCGACCACGACCCTTCGGAGCGCCCGGTCGTTCATGTCCACCGCCCGGCCCCAGGTGATTCTGCGGGGGTCCAGCCCGGTGGGGTTGGGCCGGAAGAGGTGGTTGTCCAGCATGGCCGAAAGCAGGGCGTGGGCAGATGTGATGGCGTGGAAGTCGCCCGTGAAGTGGAGGTTGATGTCCTCCATGGGAACGACCTGGGAATAGCCGCCCCCGGCCGCGCCGCCCTTGATCCCGAACACGGGCCCCAGGGACGGCTCGCGAATGCAGAGAACGGGGTTGCGACCCCGAAGCGTCAGGGCGTCGGCCAGGCCGACGGAGGTAGTGGACTTGCCCTCGCCGGCGGGCGTGGGGCTGACCCCCGTGACGAGAACGAGCTTCGCGCCCCGGGCGGGCCGGGATTCAATGACGTCCAGGGGCACTTTCGCCTTGTAGGTACCGTACTTCTGAATTTCCTCCTCGGCGAGGCCGGCGCGAGCCGCGATCCGGGCGATGGGTTTGATCTTGTGAGCCTGGGCGATGGCAATGTCGGAGAGCATCAGGATTTCGGATTGGAGGATGGACGTGAGGGCGGAGGTGCTGCCGGTGACATCCGAGCCCGGAGTGTGAGGTGGAGCGGGGAAGGGGGCAAGGGCCCGGGGGACTCGGGAAGACGGAGGGTTCGGATGAGGTCTATCGCGGGGGCGACATGGCAAGGGGAGAGGATCCGTTCCCTTCGGTGGGGGTGGCTGGTCCGCTGGCTGCCTTGATCGCGACGGGGCACACTTTCAACTCGGCCGTGTGGGTCACGGGGTCGTATCCGCCCCCTGTGAGGATGTTGACCGGCACGTCGTCGAAGGAAAAGGAAGCAAACACCGTGCCCCTGGGGGAGCGGCTCGTCCCCTTCACCTTGATATTGACACTCCCGCGAACGCTACTCATCTCGGCCCAACCCCCGTCTTCCAGGCCCAGCTCGGTCACGTCGGCAGGGTTGACTTCCAGGACTTCTTCCGAGAGCAGATAGTCGATGCCCCGGGCCCGCCCGGTTTGGGTGCGGGTGTGGTACGACGGGAGCCGGCGCCCGGTTGTGAGCCAGATGGGGTAGTCTTCGGAGATGGTCTCTGCCGGATCCCGGTATACAGGGGTTTTGAAGATCCCCCGGCCGTTCTCGAAGCCGTCTTCGTGGAGCCTGGGGGTCCCCGGATGTCCTGCAACGGGCACCGGCCACTGATACTCGCCTTCCTCGATTCGGTCCCAATCCAAGCCCCGGTAGATCGGCGACAGACGACAGAGCTCGTTGAAGACTTCTTCCGCGGACTCGAAGCCGAAGCCCTCCCACCCCATGCGCTGGGCCAGCCGAGAGACGACCCACCAGTCCGGTCGGGCTTCTCCCGGCGGGAGGACGGCGGCCCGCAGGCGCTGAACCCGCCGTTCCGTGTTGGCGCACACCCCGTCGGTCTCGGCCCAACCGGTGGCGGGGAACACCACATCGGCCATGCGAGCGGTTTCGGTCATGAAGATGTCGATGACGACCATGCAGTCTAGGCTCTCCAGGGCGTGCTGGCAGTGCACGCGATCGGGATCGGAAACAACGGTGTTCTCTCCGTTGATGATCATGGCCCGGATCCGGTCACCTGCCAGTTCCAGGGCCGTAACCTTGGTCATTCCCTCCGCCAGATCGGTCTTTCGGCCGTAGGCCCGGGCGAACTTGTCCTGGGCGTTCGGGTCGGTGACGGACTGGAACCCCGGGTAGTTGTTGGGAAGCGCGCCGGAGTCCCCCGCACCCTGGATGTTGTTCTGGCCCCGCATGGGGTTCACGCCGGTTCCCTCCCGCCCGATGTTCCCCGTCAGGAGGGCCAGGTTGCACAGGCTCTGGACGTTGTCCACGCCGCAGATGTGCTCCGTGATCCCCAGGGTGTAATAGATGGCGCCGCGTTCGGCCCGGCCGTAGAGGAGGGCCGCAGCCTCGATGTCCGCCCCGGGGACCTCGCAGATCTCGGACGCCCATTCGGGCGGAAATTGCTTCACGTGCTCCAGGAAATCCTCCCCACCGGCGGTGCGTTCGGCCATGAAGGCGTCGTCCGCCAGGCCCTCCCGGGCGATGACGTGGGCCATGGCAAGGAGGAGGGGCACATCCGACCCCACCCGGATCGGCAGGTGAATGTCGGAAATGTCGGCCAGGGGGATCCGCCTTGGGTCCGCTACGATCATCTGGGCCCCCCCGGCCAGGGCCCGTTTCAATCGGGTAGCCGCCACCGGATGGCACTCGGTCATGTTGGTCCCGATGCAGAAGATCACGTCGGGTTTCTCCATGTCCGCCAGCGGGTTCGACATGGCCCCTCTTCCGATCGTTGCCGCCAGACCGGCGACTGTGGGGGCGTGTCAGGCGCGGCTACAGTTGTCGATGTGATTCGTCCCCAATCCCGCCCGGATGAATCGCTGCATCATGTAGGCGGCCTCGTGGGGAGCGCGTCCGGAAGCGATTCCGTATACGGCGTGGCGCCCGTGCTCTTCGATCACTGCCCCCAGTTTCGTAGCGGCCCGGTCCAGGGCCTCGTCCCAGGAGGCGGGCCGGAGCGCCCCCGCCTCGTCCCGAACGAAGGGGGTGGACAGCCGGTCCGGGTGCTGAACGAAGTCGAACGCGTACTGTCCTTTGACGCAGAGGGCGCCCTGGTTTGCCGGTCCGTCCATGGCCGGCAGGACCCCGATCAGGGTGTCCCCCCGGGTCATGACGTCCACGGCGCATCCTACGCCGCAATAGGGGCAGATCGTCCGGGTCGTCTTGGTTTCGCCCGGGACGTGTCGGTTGGCGAGGGCCTTGAGGTCGCCCAGGGCGCCGGTGGGACACGTCTGCACGCACTGCCCGCAGAATGTGCACGACGAATCCTTGAGCAGGCCGCCGAACTCCGTGGTAATCCGGGTGTCGAAGCCCCGGTTCATGATGGAGATCGCGTAGTCCCCCTCCTGTTCGGCGCATATGCGGACGCAGCGATAGCAGGAAATGCAGTTGTCGTAGTCCCGCTTGATGAAGGGGTTGTCGTCGTCCTCCCGGCTCCTGCCGGACTGGGTTCCCTGGAACCTGCCCGTGCGGGCGCCGTAGCGGTCCAGAAGTCGGGCCATCTCCTGGGAGGCATAGCCGTGCAGGGGATCAACGTCCGTGTCCCGGTTCTCCGAAGCCAACATCTCCATGAGGATACGGCGGTGGACTTCCAGGCTTCCGGTCCGGGTCTTGACTTCCATGCCGGGCTCTGCCCGGGTGGTGCAGGAGGCCACCGGATTTCGCGCGCCTTCCAACTGGACGACACAGAGCCGACACCCGCCGAAGGACTCGAGACGGGGGTCGTAACACAGGGTGGGAATGTCCAGCCCACGGCGTCGGGCGACTTCGTAGACCGTCTCTCCCGGACGGAAGGCGACTTCCTCCCCGTCCAGGGTCAAGGTCGGATGGGCAGGAGCGGCCCCGTTCCGGTCCATGGTGTCAACCTTTCTCCACGTGTGCCCGGACCTGGTCCGGAAAATACTTCAGCAGGCTTTCGGTGAGAAGTGGCGCCGCCTGGCCCAGGCCGCACGCGCTCGTGCGCTTCATGGTGTCGTTCAGGTCGCACACTTCATCAACCCATGCGTCCAGGCTGCGGGGTCCCTTGCCGTCCAGACGTTCCACCAGGCGATGCGTACCGATCCTGCACGGAAAGCATTTCCCGCAAGACTCCTCGGCGAAAAACGCCATGGCTTCCCGGGTCACGGCGATGATATCCCGGGAATCGTCGAAGACCATCACACCGCCCGCTCCCAGAAAACTGCCCTTGGCCCGCAGGGAGGGTTCGTCCAGGGAGACCGCCAAGTCCCTGCCGCCCAGAAAGCCCCCCGACAGCCCCGCCATCGTCACCGCTTGAAAGGTGCGCCCGGGGTGGGGTCCGCCGCCAGCGTCGTTCAGGAGCTCCAGGAGCGGAAAGCCCAGGGGGACCTCGTAGTTCCCCGGACGCTGCACATCGCCGGAAAGGCTGATGACCTTGGTGCCGGCGTGGTTCCCCCGCCCGAGTCCCCGGTACCACCGGGCGCCTTGGCGCACGATGGGAGCCACGGAAGACAGGGTCTCCACGTTGTTCACGGCGGTGGGCCGGTTCTCGTAGCCGTGGGTCACGGGGAAGGGCGGGCGGTTTCGGGGGAAGGGGTGCTTGCCTTCCAGGGAGTTTAGCAGGGAGGTCTCCTCCCCGCAGATGTAGGCCCCGGCGCCCCGGCGCACCAAGAGGTGGAAGGAAAAGTCGGAGCCGAGAATCCGGTCTCCCAGAAGGCCGGCCTCCTCCGCTTCGTGGATCGCACTTTCCAGCACGTCGCAGGTCTCGGGGTATTCGTAGCGGAGGTAGACGAACCCCTGGACGGCCCCGGTGGCGTAGGCGGCGAGCGCCATGCCCTCGATCAGCCCGTGGGGATCGTGGTCCATGAGGACCCGGTCCTTGAAGCATCCCGGCTCCCCCTCGTCCGCATTGCAGACAACCGTCTTGGGGGTTCCGGACGCCTCGGCGACCGCCCTCCACTTCCTGCCCGTGGGGAAGCCCGCGCCGCCGCGACCGGCCAGGCCGCTTCGATCGACGACACCGGTGACCTCGTCCGCCGTCATCTGCAGCACCGCTTCCGCGAGCGCCTGGTAGCCGCCCTGGCTCCGGTAGCCGTCCAAGGTCCTTCGCCCAGCCCTGCGAATCCCCGCGAAGACGCACTCTTCGACCCCGTTCGGTGGTGGGGGCGGAAGGGGGGAGGGCTCGTGGGTCAGGGAACCCGTCGGGGTACCGGTAAGGACAGACTTGCCGTGAATGAGGGGCACCGGCTGGTCGCAGCGGCCAGGGCAAGGCATGGGGTGTGGCCGGTGGCCGGCGGCTTCCAGTTTTCCCATGAGGGTGTCGGCGCCGTTCAGACGACAGATCGGGCCGGTACAAACCCGGGGCCGATCTAGGCCCCCTTGTTCCCGGGAGAAGTGGTGGTAGAAGGTGACGGTGCCGAAGAGGTCGGCGATGGGGATTCGCAAGCCTGCGGAGACCGCCCGCAGCGCCTCTTCCGAAAGGTAACCGTCCCGTTCGTGGAAGGCGTGGAGGAGGGGGAGGAGGGGCGCGGGCTGGTGTTTCCAGCAGGCCACGAGTTCGTCGTTGATCGCTTTGGGCATTCCATGGTGGGATCGGAAGGGGGTTCTCTCCACGGACCGCATACATAATAGTCCTTAAGGAATTCTGAAAGGAGAAGATCGCATGTCCATCGTGTCCGGAAGACGAACCGCACGTGTCCGGGTCGGGCGGATGCGGGAAGAGCGATTCCGGGAGCGCAGCGACCACGTGGCCGTCGAGGAGCCCATGGAAGTCCGCGTCGAGGTGGCCGGAAGGGACGGCCCGCGGGAGCATCCGGTGTCGGTGACCATGAGGACCCCCGGGGACGACTTCGAGCTGGCCGCCGGCTTCCTCTTCACCGAGGGGGTGGTCAGGGACCCGTCGGCCATCGCCAGTGTCCGCTACTGCGGGCGGGTGGATCCCCAGGAGTTCAATGTCGTCACCGCCTTTCTCCGGGAGCCGGCTGCCTTCGACCCGAAGAGCCTTACCCGCAACTTCTACGTGACGTCCTCTTGCGGGGTCTGCGGCAAAGCTTCCCTGGAAGCGGTGGAAGTCATGGGTTGCCTTCCCGTTGAGGGCGACGCCTTCTCCATTGGTGAGAACGCGCTCCGGGCGTTGCCGGGGGGGCTGAGGGCGGCTCAGCGTGTCTTTGACCGAACGGGTGGCATCCATGCAGCCGGGTTGTTCGATTCCAGGGGGCGGGTCACCCTCGTTCGGGAGGACGTGGGCCGCCACAACGCCGTGGATAAGGTGATCGGGGCGCTGGCGCTATCGGGGGCGCTTCCCGGATCCCGTTTCGGTCTGGTCGTTTCGGGTCGTTCCTCGTTCGAAATTCTCCAGAAGGCCGCCATGGCCGGTTTCCCCTTCGTCGTTGCCGTTGGAGCGCCGTCCAGTTTGGCCGTGGATTTCAGCCGACGGTTCAACATGAGTTTGGTGGGCTTTGCCAACCAGGACGGCTACAACGTGTATGCCGGCCGGGAACGCGTCTCCCGAACGGCCGGAGCCCGAGGATGAGCCTTCTGGGTGTGGTTCTCGCCGGAGGCGACAGCCGCCGTTTCGGATCCCCCAAGGCGCTGGCCCGCCTCCACGGCCGCCCTCTCTGGCGGCTTGCCGCGGACCGTCTGCGCTCGGTCTGCCCCCGGGTGACGGTTGTAGCCAACGATGCTCGGGTTGCCCGGGAAGTGTCCGCCGGCGAGGGAGGGTTGGAGGTCAGGCCCGACCTGAAGAAGGGCCTGGGACCCCTGGGTGGTGTGGCCACGGCCTTGGCTTTGGCGTCGGAAAGCGGCCTGGACGGCGCCTTGGTGCTGGCCGTGGACATGCCCTGGGTGGAGAAGACGGCGCTCCGGGGCTTGGCGAAGGCCTGGCGCCGGGGGCGAAAGCCCTGCGTTCCCCGGACGGGTCCTCCCTGGGGCTTTGATCCCCTCTGCGCCGTCTACCCGGTGGACGCCCTTCCAAGTCTCGAAGCGGCCCTGGCGGGGGGGTTGCGAGAGGTCGGGGCCTTTGCCCGTCGTTCAGGGCCGACAGTAGTGGACACGGGCCTCCCGGTTGTGACCTTTCGGAGCGTGAACGAGCCCCGGGAGCTTCCTCCGCCCGGCGTGTCCATTGTCGGAAACAAGAAGTCGGGGAAGACGACCCTGGCGGTGGCGCTGATCCGGGAGCTTGCCGGGCGGGGCCGTAGGGTGATGTCGGTGAAGCACGGTCACCACTTCCGGCTGGACACCCCGGGGACCGACTCCTGGCGGCAACGGCGGGAAGGCCTCGCGGAGCGGGTCCTCCTGGCAGGCCCGGACGAATTCGCCGTGATGGGAGAATGGGGTTTGGAGGGGGAGCCGACGCTGGATGCCCTCCTGGTTCGCCACCTGGGCGAAGCGGAGATCGTGGTGGTCGAGGGGTACCGGGAAGCGCCCATCCCGAAGGTGGAGATCTTCCGGTCCCACGCCCAGCCCGAACCGGTCCTGGATCCGGCGAAGGCGGCCCAAGCCGGCGCCCTGGCGGTGGTCACCGACTGCCCGAGTCTCCCGTGGTCCGTGCCCGTCTTGGAACCCGGCGCCGATGACCTGGCTGCCCGGGTTGCGGACATTGTCGAAGAGGCCCTTCTCTGATCCCGGCGAGCCCTTGTCCGGGACCGGAAGGCGCTTCGCGCTCCGGTAGCTAGCCCTCTTCCCCGCTCTCCAGACGCGCGTCGAATTCGGACACTTCCACCAGGCGGTTGACGGACCCCTGGACCTCATCGAGCTGCTGTTCCAGGAGGTGGAGCCGGCGTTCCACGAGTTTCACCGATTCCTCCGTCCCCTTTCCTTCCAGATAGCGGCCGAATGCCTCGACGATCGGTTTGAGGGCGTAGTGGGCGGTCAGCCCCGCAACGGGAATGAGTACGATCGAGATTCCCATGATCACCGACACGAGAGCGACGAAGTCTATGGGCAAGACGTTCATGACGGTGGCCCTTTCCTAGCTAGCTTGCGCGAGTTGTTGTTCGGGTGTCGGGCCGCGGGGACGCCGACGCTCCCGTCGCCGCCCCCGCACCGGGTACCCTGCAGTTCTGGGACTGCGGTGGTCAGTCTCGTCGTTCGACCGGGACCTCAACCCGGTATCCCTCCCATCGGACCACCAGGGTGGCGGCGTCTGCGGAAACATTCTCGAAAGACATGTCCAGGGTCTCCACATGGTCGTTCTGGGAAACGGAGACGGTCCCGCCTCCCAAGTCTTCGGCAGTGACGGCTTCATTGATGGGAACCCCCCATCGCTCTGCCGTCCCGTTGACGAAGATGTCCCACGAAGCTTCTCCGGGGACCGCGTACAGAGAGTAGGATCCGGCGTCCACGCCCACGCCCGCCACCGAGGCGGCGAAGGGTAGGTGGATGGCCGTCGCTTCGTTTGCGCCAAGCCGCCACCTCGAACCGAAGGGGTGGATTTCGCCCCCGACGAGGGTCCGGTCTCTGGCCGAAGGGGCGCCGTAACAGACCTTGACTACGTCTTCGCCCATGACGACTACGGCGGAGTCCAGGGGGCTGGGCCGGTCCCCGGGGTTCGAGCCCCGCACCCAGCAGTTCTGGCCCTCCAGAGCGACAGGCCGGGCGGCGCAGACCACCAGGGCAAGGGCGGACGAGACGGTAAACGCGAAGTTCGTGAGCCTTTTCAAGATTGCCTCCCCATGCCGGGTCCGGCATGTTTTCCGAAATGGATGGTGTATGGTATCAGGTTTTATGGGGGTGGAGGGTGACGATGTGATCGCTGCGGGGCGCGGGGTCCGCCGGTTCTCCTCCATATCGCGGGTTCATCGGTCAGCGGGGTGGACGGTCGGGCTTCACCTTTATGGACACGCCCGGGACCGGAGACGCGCCCGGCGCCGGGGGAACCGAGAAGCCACCCAACATGGTAACATTTCAGATGGGGAATCGGCACCTTCGGGTCCCTTGATGTTCGGTAGCGGTCCGGTTGGCGGGTGCACGCGACCCCAAGCGACGCGACCAAGGGAGTAACAGGTACGTGATCACGGCTTCGGAATATCGTGCCTTGGGCCGGCGCCCCTGGGGCGGCTCCCGGATTCATCGGGTCATTGGGTTTGTTGACCCCGGACTGAAAAAGTTTTTACGTTACCGGTTCTTCTAACCCGGAGGATCCATGTGTCCTGTACCTGAGGTCCGGCGCACGTTGGCCTTTGGGGAGCGATTTTCGGTCGCCGCCCGGACGAGCTTGTAGGGCACCCGCGATCGGCACAGCGACAGCGTGGAGAGTTTCGGACACCACATACTTCCAGACACCGCATTACGGAGAAGAAAGAAATGAGGAGTTGTTGGCTACGTTCAGGAGTCGTCGGAGCGGGAGTTCTCGCCTTGCTCCCGGGATCCATCCTGCCAGCACAGGCGAACGCTCAGGCAGCCGAACGGTTCCGGGTGATGGTGACGAACCTCATGCCCGGCGAAGACACCGACGACGACTTCGGTAAGGATCTGGCGAAGGAGTTGCGGAAGTTGATCAATGAACTCCCCACCCACGAGCCGGTGGAAGAGGACGAGATCAAGGACGCGGTCAAGAAGTTTGACCTCGACATGGAGGACCTGGACTGCATCAAGTCTCTCCAGCTTGCCGGGCAGATCAACGCCAGGGTCGTCTTTTGTGGCGACTACACCGAGAACAGGGACGACAAGACGTTCGCCCTGCGGGGCATCAGCTTTGCCGTTCCGGGCGGGCCCGCTTTCGACATTGCCGACAAAATTTGGGGAGAACGGGAGGCCGAGGTGGCTGCCCGGGAGATCTTTCAGTCCTTCGAGACCTATGTCGACCAACTCCGTAGGGCGACGTTCTGCGGCGATTACTTCAACTCCAAGGACTGGTCAGGTGCCGAGGAGAACTGCACTTTGGCCCTGGAAATGAACCCCGACGATGTTCAGGTCCGGCATGTCTACGCCATGCTTCTGAGGGAGTTGGAGCGCAACGAAGAGGCCTACGAGGAAGCAAAACGGGTCATCTCCCTGGATCCGCTTCACGATCAGGCACTTCAGCTGGCCGGATACCTGGCGGCCATTCTGGACTACCCCGAGGAGGCCCGGAACTACTACACGCAGTACCTCCAGCTGAACCCGGGGAACGCGGCGGTTCGCATGAACATCGCGTACGAGCTGGCCACGGCGGGCGCCCCCGAAGGAGCGATGCTCCTTATTGAGGAAGGCTTGGCGATTGAGCCCGACAATGTCGATCTGTTGTTACAGCATGCTTCGTTCGCGAATCGGGCCGGCCAGGACTTGAAGGAGGCGGCACCGGACGGAACGCTTTCCCCCGAGATTGCCAACCTCTACCGCAAGGCGCGGGAGTCGTACGACAAGGTCTACCAGGTTCGCGGTGAGACGATGGAGTCCGCCCACCTTCGGAACATGATTGCGTCTTATGTGGAACTGGGGGAGATCGAGGAAGCGATTGTCATGGCCCAGCGGGCCCTGGAGACCCACCCGGACGAACCCCAGCTTTGGTCTCTCTATGCGGATGTGCTCAAGAGGAGCGACCGCCTGGACGAGGCCATCATGGCCCTGGACGAGTTGGAAGGCCGGGACCCGGGCTATCAGAACGTCAAGGTGAGGCAGGGAAACTGGCGGGTTGAAGCAGGACGGGAGGAGGAGGCGCTTCCCTTCTTGCAGGAAGCCGTCGAAAAGGGGGAGCAGACGGCGGACGTGATTGCCCGTATGCTCTTCGCGACGGGGCACGGCCGGGGGATTGCTCCCGACCAGAAGAACTGGAGTTATGCCTTGGAGCTGATCCAGATGGCCAAGACCTTCCAGGCCGAAGTGTCGGAGATGGTGGCGGGGGAGCTGGACTTCTGGCACGGCTATGTCCTCTACAACCAGGGCCTGGAACAGGAAAAGCCCCAGACCCTCCGGACTGCCCAGCTGACCCTGCCCAAGTTCCAGCAAGCGGCCCGTTTCTTTGCCATGCCCAGGGTGGTGGCCTACGCGGAGACTCAACCGACGATCCCGCTTCAGCGCTTCCGGGATAACACGCAGCAATACATCGAGATTCAGGAAGCCATCATCCAGCGGGGGAACTGACCCGGCAGCGGGAGAACTGACCCCGGCTTCTCGGGGGAACACCCCAAGAGGGCGCCGGCGGGCCTTTGAGTCCGCCGGCGCCCTCTTTTTGTGTCGTCCCGGCCCCTTTGGCGCCGGTTCTGTCACCCTCGGCTGTCCGCTCTCGGGCCCCGCGATGGTGAACTTCCGGACCGCATCGATCCGAAGAAATGGCTTGCGAGAGGCATGAGCGTGTGGTATGGTGGGAACCCGTGGGAAAAAATGGGATGAAATGGCATGTCAGGGTTTTTGGGTCGTCACGAGTGTCAGATGGATGCCAAGGGGCGCGTCAGCTTCCCATCGGCGTTCCGCCGTACCGTGTGGTCCAGCTCCGCCGGGTCGTGCGCCTCCCTGGTGCTCCTCCAATGGCAGGACACCCATCTGGACGTCCTGCCGGGGGAAACCTGGAAGAAGATCCAGGAGAGGTTGTTGGAACACCGAAGGGCTCGGAGGGACGGTGGGGCCTACCTGAGACGAATTACGGCCAGCGCCATCAAAGTGGATCCGGACCAGCACGGCCGAATCCGGATCCCGACGTGGCTCGGTGACAAGGCGGACCTGAATCGGACGGTGCTGTTCGTCGGAGCCCTGGATCGGATCGAGCTCTGGAATCCCGTCCGCTTCGAAGAACACATGAAAGCGAGCGGGGCAGACGATGACAACTTCGCCGATCAGATCTTCGGCTGACGATGAGGCATCCCGGACTGGGGGGTCGGTGTACCACCGTGCCGTTCTCGTGGAGGAAGCCATGAGGTACTTGGTGGGCGGCGGCGGCCTCTATCTGGACGGCACGGTGGGCGGCGGCGGCCACGCGGCTGCTCTCCTCGATACGTGTGCCCAGTGCCGTCTCCTGGCTCTGGACCGGGATCCGGAGGCCCTTGAGGCGGCACGGGCTCGTCTTTCGTCCCACGCGGCCCGAGCCCGCTTCGCGCGCATGTCCTTCCGCAACGCGGGGAGAGATTCCCGGGTTCGGGCGGGGTCGCTCGCGGGGGCCCTCTTGGATCTAGGTGTCAGCTCCCGCCAGCTGGACCAGGACCGGCGAGGGTTCACGTATCGCAGGAACGCTCCCCTGGACATGAGAATGGACCCGGATTCCGCTCTGACCGCCGCGGCGTTCCTTGCTTCCGCCCCCAAGACCGAATTGGCCCGGGTCCTTCGGGCGGGAGAGGCCCCCCGCCCGGCCGCTCTGGCCCAACGAATCGTCAGGCGGCGCGCGTTCAAGCCCCTTCGCACCAGCGACGATCTTGTGGGGGCGCTGGAATCGGCCTTGGCCCGCCGGGCCGGGCATTCCGAAAAGGCCCGCCTCTTCCAGGCGCTTCGGGTTCACGTCAACGACGAGATCGGGGCCATTGAAGAGGGCCTCCCGGTCATCCGGGACGCGCTGCGCCCCGAGGGAACCTTCGTGGTCATCTCCTACCATTCCATTGAAGACCGCGTGGTGAAGCGAGCCTTCCGAGAATGGAGCGTCCCGGCCCAGGAGCCGCTTCCCCGCCTTCCGGTGCGGACTTCCGGGAGAGCCCCCCTGGGGTCGGTGCTGACCAAGAAGCCCGTCACCCCGGGAGACGCGGAAGTCGAGGCCAACCCCAGAGCTCGCTCTGCTCGTCTGAGAGCCTGGAGGCGGGCCGCATGAAGGACAGAGCCGTTACCGGAAGGGCGATCTTTGCCCTTGCCGCCGTTCTGACGTCCCTTGCCACGGTGGCTTGGCGCCAGTCCACGGCCCGGGAGACCATGGAGGCGCTTGACCGGCTGGCCCGGGAACTGGCCGTTGCCGCCGACCAGCGGGAAGAGCTGGCCCGGCGCTTGGTCGTCATCGAAGGACGGCCCTGGATCAGCACCGAGGCGGCGAGACGCCTGGGCCTGCGTCCGGCGACCGAACGGGAAGTCGTCATCCCTTCGGGAGGTTCGTGGTGACGCCCTCCCGTGTGCGGCCCGGTCCATACCGGAGAATTCAGATTCGGCGTCGGCTCCAGCTCGGGTTCTGGATCGTCCTTGCGGGGGTCCTGATCGCCCGGGCCGCGGAAGTCCAAGTCGTGGAACGCATGGCGTGGATGAAAGACGCGCTTGGACAGCACCAGAAGAGCAAGGTCGTTCCCGCGCACAGGGGTCGGATACTGGACCGAAACGGGGCCGAATTGGCGGTGAGCCACTGGAGGTCGTCGGTGGGCGTCGCGCCCAACGAAATCCAGGACCGGGAGAAGGTCGTTGCCGCCCTGGTCGAAAACCTGGGGGTGCGCGAAACCACGGCCCGCCGGGTGTCGGCGCCGACCCGCTCCTGGCATGTGGTCCCTGGCCGTTACTCCATGACCCGGGTCTCGCAGCTTCGGGGACTCCGGGGCGTCCATGTCTTGGGGGAGCTTCGCCGCCTCTATCCGAGAGAAGGACTGGCCAGCGGGTTGCTTGGCGGGGTTCAGGACGGAATCGGCAAGGGCGGAATCGAACAATCCCTGGATTCGGTGCTGACGGGCCGACCGGGCCGGGAGATCATCGCTCGAGACAACATGGGAAGGGAAATTCCGGGACGGGTCGTGACGGTGCAGGCGCCCCTTTCCGGACGGGACGTGGTCCTCACCGTCGACATGGACCTGCAGACCATCGCCGAGGAAGTGCTCTCCACAGCGGTGGCGTCCACCGGAGCCCGGGGCGGCGACATGGTGGTCACCGACCCGTTGACGGGCGAGATCCTGGCCTTGACGTCCATTCTGAATGGCTCCGGCAACGTCCTCTCGGCCGTAAACACGCCGTACGAACCGGGCTCCACGATCAAGCCGTTTACCACGGCGGCCCTCCTCCGCCACGACCTCGCGTCCCTTTCGGATTCCGTCGACACGGGCACGGGGGTCTGGGAGGTGAAGGGTCGACGAATCACCGATATCGCAGGGGGCGGTTGGCTTACCCTTCATGAGGTCATCCAGCAGTCCTCCAATGTGGGGATTGCGAAGTTCGCCGAACGGCTCACCCACACCCAGCAGTACCTCGCCCTGAGGGACTTCGGCTTCGGGACTCCGACCGGGATTCTTTTGCCTGGCGAAGCCTCCGGTGTGCTTCGCAGGCCTCAGCAGTGGTCCGGTCAGTCTTCGCATTCTCTCGCCTTCGGATACGAGCTTTCGGTCACGCCCCTCCAAATGGCCATGGCCTTCGGCGTCCTGGCCAATGGAGGGTGGCTCATGGAGCCCCGGCTGGTGAAGGAAGTACGGGGTCAGGACGGGAGTCTGCTCTACTCCGGCCGATCCCGGAAAATCCGGAGGGTGGTGTCCCCTCGGGTCACCGACGCCCTAAAGCGGGTTCTCGTCGATGTGGTGGAGACCGGTACAGGGACCCGAGCCCGCATGTCGTCCTTTCTGGTGGCGGGGAAGAGTGGCACGTCCCGGGCCTTGGGGAAGAACGGACGGTACGAAGAGGGCGCCTATTATGCGTCCTTCGGCGCGTATTTTCCGGCCGACGATACTCAGCTTCTCTTTTTTGTAAAGCTGGACCGCCCCAGGGGCTCCTACTATGGCGGCGCCACCGCCGCGCCCGTAACCCTGGCGGCGATGGAATCCCTTCTCTCGGCGCGCCAGTCGCCCATTGACCGGAAGGCGTTGTCCCGAGTCCAGCGCCACGTCTCCCCGCCGCCGCCCACCACGCCTCTGGTGCAGTTTGCGGCCTCCATTGAAGAGACGGGAATCGAGGTGCCGACCGCCGCCCGGGTCCCGGCCGTTGAACGGGCCGAAATGACCGTTCCCCGCTTGCGGGATACGCCCATCCGCGTCGCCCTTCGCCGATTGCACAAAATGGGACTGAGGGTCCGCCTCGAAGGGAGCGGAACCGTCTTGGAGACCGTCCCGCCCGGGGGTTCCGCCATTCGGGCCGGGGATACGATCCAGGTTCGGGGACGGGGAGCGTGACGGTTGCCATGTCCCGATTTCTGAACGCTTTGGAGAGCGCGGGCGTTTCTGTGAAGGCGATTGGGGGAGGGCGGGCCCGGTTGAACCGGCTCCACGTGGGCGGCGTCCGCCAGGACTCCCGGGAGGTGAAGCTCGGCGACCTCTTCGTGACGTGGGCCGGCGGCGCCCACGACGGCCACGAGTACGTTGCCCAGGCGGGGAGAGCAGGCGCCGTCGCGGCAATTGTGGAGCGTCCCGTGCCTGAAGCGGCCCTGCCCCAAATCCAGGTCGACAACGCCCGCTTGGCCGCGGCGGTGGCGTCCGACTTCGCGGCCGGTTCGCCGTGGCGCAAACTCCGGACCGTGGGGGTCACCGGAACGAACGGCAAGACCACCACGACGCTTCTCCTTCAAGGCCTCCTGCAGCGGGAAGGGCCCGCCGCCGCAATCGGGACGCTGGGCGTCCTGGGTCCCGAGGGTCGGGTGGGACCCGACACCGGGAGCCTCACCACGCCTGGACCGGTCCGCCTCTCCGGATTGTTGTCGTCCCTGGCCCGGTCGGGCGTCACCAGCGTCGTCATGGAGGCTTCCTCCCATGCTCTGCACCAGTATCGGCTGGACGGCGTGCGTTTCGACGTGACCGCCTTTACCAACCTGTCCCGGGACCACCTGGACTATCACGGCAGTCGGGAGCGATACCTTGCCGCCAAGGCCCGCCTGCTGGAACTCCCCAAGAACGGCGGCTGGGCGGTGATCAACGCCGACGATCCGGCCTGGCGGGCGCTTCAGCCCTCCGGGCCTGTCGTTCGCTACGGTCTGGGCCCCTCCGGGGACCTTCGGGCCAGAAACATCCGCCTGTCTTCGGAAGGATCGCGCTTCGATCTGGAGTGGGAAGGCGTACGGATCCCGGTGGCGTTCCCGCTTCCCGGTGAATTCAACATCGGCAACGCCCTCTGCGCGGCGGCGTGTGCGTTGGCGCTGGGCCAGCCGCTGGAGGATGTGGCCAGGGGCCTGGGGGATGCGACGCCCGTTCCCGGCCGCATGGAGCGGATCGCCGACGATCCCTTCGACGTCCTGATCGACTTCGCCCATACCCCCGACGCCCTGGAGCAGGCTCTGAAGGCCCTGCGAGCGTTGGTCGCCGGGCGGCTCATTGTCGTGTTCGGTGCCGGCGGAGACCGGGATCCAGCCAAGCGTCCCCGGATGGGGGCCGCGGTTTCCCGGTACGCGGACACGGCGGTCGTGACGTCGGACAACCCCCGCACGGAGGACCCCGGGAGCATCGTCTCCCAGGTGGCGGCCGGGGTCGAAGGGGGCAAAGCGGTGGAGATCGTCGACCGGCGCACGGCGATCCACCAGGCGCTGGACTGGGCGGAGCCCGGCGACATGGTGGTTCTGTCGGGAAAGGGGCATGAGACCTGTCAGGTCGTGGGCACCGAGAGGCAGCCCTTCGATGAGCGCCGGATCGTCCTCGAATACCTGTCGAAGGGAAGGGCCTCGTGACCCCTGCGACCTTCCGTTGGAGCGATGCTTCGATTCGGCGAGCCCTGGGGCTGTCCGGGGGCGATTCCGACCGGATCTACCGGGGGATTTCGACGGACACGCGAACGCTTCGCCCGGGCGAGGTCTTCGTTGCCATCGAGGGGGGCCGCTTCGACGGCCATGACTTCGCGAAGCAAGCGGCGGCCCGAGGGTGCGGGGCGGTGGTGGTTCGGCGCCCGGTTGATGTTCCCGTGGAAACCTACTCGGTCCCCGACACGCTGACGGCCTTGGGAGACCTGGCCCTGTACCGTCGGAACCTTGCCAGGGTGCCCGTGGTGGGGATTACCGGCTCCTCGGGGAAGACCACGGTGAAGGACTTCACCGTGGGTGCGCTGTCGACGTCCCTTCGGGTACACGGGACCCGGGCGAACCGCAACAACCGGGTCGGGACCCCCCTCACCATCCTGGCCATGCCCGGAGATACCGCGGCCTTGGTCCTGGAGATGGGCACCAACGAGCCCGGGGAGATCGCCGAGCTGGCCCGCATTGCCCGGCCGACCGTGGGTGTGGTCACGACGGTTTCCGAGACCCACACCGAACGGTTGAAGGACCTGACCGGGGTGCTGTCCGAAAAGCTGGACCTGCTCCGGGCCGTGGAGGACACCGGTTCGGCCGTCGTGGGAGACGAACCCCCCGACCTGGTCCGGGAGGCCCGAAAGATCCGTCCCGGTACGGCCGTAGGCGGCTGGACCGACAGGGCGGACGTAAATCTGCGTCCCTTCGGCGCTTCCCTTCGCGCCGACGGCACGTACGCCTTCACCTGGATGGGCCATCCGGTTTCCCTGCGGATTCCGGGGGCTCACAACGTGTACAACGCCCTCCTGGCTCTGGCGGTCGCCCGTTCCCTGGCCGTTGCCCCCGAGCGCGCCGCTGCCGGGATATCGTCCGTGGCTCCCGGGGCCATGCGGGGGGAGGTCCGGAGGCTGGGCTCCCTTACCCTTCTGGTCGACTGTTACAACGCCAATGCCGCCGGGGTCGGGGCCGCGTTGGCGACGCTGGAGGGCATGACGGTCCGGGGTCGCAAAGTGGCCGTCCTGGGAACGATGCTCGAGCTCGGGCACCGGTCCCGGGCGATCCACCGGGAGGCCCTTCGCCGGGCCCTTCGGGCCAGGATCGACCGGTATGTCCTCATCGGGGCCTTTGCCCGGGCGGGGAAGCGGCTTTCCGATCCCCGGGTTCTTTGCGCGGTGGGGGTGGAGGAAGGGGCGGAGCGCCTTGTCGGCGCGTTGAAACCGGGGGATGCGGTGCTTCTCAAGGCGTCCCGGGGTGTCCGCCTCGAACGGATGATCCCGGCTCTCGAATCCTCCTTTGGGAGAGCAGCGATCTGATGCTGTACCACTTCCTGCCCCGCTTGGAAGACATTCACATCGTCTTCAACCTCTTCAACTACCTCACCGTGCGGTCCGCCGGGGCCCTGGTGACGGGTTTGATGTTGACGCTCCTTCTGGGGGGTCGGGTCGTGAACTGGTTGAAACGCCGGGGAATCCACGATGTCGCCCGGTCGGGAGAGACCGAGTCTCCCGACAGAGACCCGAAGGCGAACATGGGGGGCCTGCTCATTGTTTCGGCGGTGGCTGTATCCACCCTGCTTTGGGCCGAGCTGGCCAATCCCTACTCGGTCATTGCCCTCGTCGTCATGGGCTGGATGGGGCTTCTGGGATTCCTGGACGACTACCTCAAGGTGGTACGCCGCACTCCCCGGGGTCTGGTCGAACGGTACAAGTGGTTGGGTTCTCTGACCGTGGGCCTCGCCCTGGGCCTGTTCCTGGTCTTCGGCCCTCCCCTTTCTTCGGTGGGCCCAACCAGTATCCATCTTCCGTTCTTCGACGAGCTGCAGCTTGTCTTCGGAACCCCGGCCTACCTGGTGTGGGTTACCCTCGTCCTGACCGGGGCTACCCACGCCGTGAACCTGACCGACGGACTGGACGGACTGGCACCGGGCCTCGCCGCCATCGCGGTGAGCACCTTCGCGGCCTTTGCCTACCTCATCGGCAGGGTGGATACGTCCGCCTATCTGGGGTTGTTCTATCTGCCGGGGGCCGGGGAACTCGCCGTTTTCGCCGCAGGAATCACGGGTTCCCTTCTGGGATTCCTTTGGCACAACACCCAACCGGCCCGGGTCATCATGGGCGACACGGGCTCCTTGGCCCTCGGGGGCAGCATCGGGGCCATGGCCCTGCTCCTTAAGGCCGAGCTTCTGTTGCTGTGTGTCGGGGGCGTATTCGTGCTGGAAGCGGCGTCGGTGATCGTCCAGACGAGGTACTTCAAGTACACGAAGTGGCGCTACGGCGAAGGTCGCCGCGTTTTCCGATGTGCCCCCATCCATCACCACTTCCAAAGGGTGGGGTGGAAGGACGAGCAGGTCGTGGTCCGGTTTTGGATCCTGGGAATCCTATGCGCAATGGCCGGCTTCGCCACGCTCAAGTTGCGATGAAGGGGCACCTCGGGCTTTCAATCCCCCCGGCCTGCCGGAGCGAAAGCGGTCTTGAGAAAAACAAGGAAAAAGTTGCCGTCATCGGAATGGGCGCGAGCGGAGAAGCCGCGGCGCGTCTGGCCCTGGCGAAAGGAGCGGAAGTTCATGTCACGGATGCGAGTAGCGATGTTGCAGTTGCAACCCGTGGAGCCACACTGCGGGCTCTCGGAGCCCGGGTCTCCATCGGTGAACATCTCCTTGACGAGGTGGCTTCGGCGGACACTATCGTGGCCAGCCCGGGAATCCCTCCGAACGCCCCCATCCTCGCGTCCCTTCGCGCGCGGGGCGTCGGTTGGGTATCGGAGCCTGAATTCGCCTGTCGGTTCCTGCAGAGTCCACTGATCATAGTGACCGGCACCAACGGGAAGACCACGACCGCCGCCCTGTGTGCCCATCTCCTGGGGGCAGGGGGCTTCGACGCGGCTCTTGGCGGGAACATAGGGGGCGGTCTGGGGCCGCCGGCTTCCGCTTTGGCGTTGGCGGACCCGGTTCCGGACTGGGTCGTGCTTGAAATGTCCTCGTTCCAGCTGGCCCACACTCGGGAAATGACCCCCGCCGTCGGGGTCATGACCAACCTGGGGACGGATCACCTGGACCGATATGCATCCGTCGAGGCCTACCACAGGGACAAGCGCCGTCTCTTCGATATCGGCACGGAGGACACGACCTGGGTGCTCAACGGAGATGACCCTGCGGTCCTGGACATGGCGGCCGCCGTTCCCGGCGCCCACCTGCGGTTCTCCCTGGAGGGTCCCTTCTCGCCGGGGGCCTTTTCGGCTGACGGGGGTCTGGTGCTGGATCTGGCCGGATTTCATTCAGGGGGTGGCATGGGCGCGAAGCGGTGGGCGGGTCCACGCCGGCTCACGGTCGCCCCATCCATGAGACTGCTCGGACGCCACAACGTGGCCAACGCGCTCGCCGCCGTTCTGGCTGCCGCTGCTGCGGGGGCGGATTCCGGGTCCATGGGCGACGCGCTCGGCTCCTTCGAGCCGCTCCCACATCGTCTGGAACCGGTGGGAACCGTTGCCGGTGTTCTTTGGGTCAACGATTCCAAGGCGACGAATGTGGCCGCCGTCGCCAGTGCTTTGGATGGACTGGGCGGCTCCTTGGTGCTTCTCCTGGGGGGGACGGACAAAGGGGAGTCTTTCCGGGAACTTGCGCCGTCCATGAAGGACAAGGTGCGGGTCGTGGTGGCCTACGGTGCGGCGGGTCGAAGAGCGGAAGCGGAGATTTCTGCCGCAGTGGGCGTCGGAACCCGGGTGAAGCGGGTTGACGGTCCCTTCGAAGAGGTCGTGGCGACGGGCCTCGCTTTGGCGGAGCCGGGAGAAACGCTGCTCCTGTCCCCGGCCTGTTCCAGCTTCGACATGTTCAGGGACTACCAGGAGCGGGGCGACGCGTTCCGGGCCCTGGCCGGAGCGAGCGCACGTCAAGGGCCGTGAGATGACCAGTACCGGCTTCGCATTTCGTTGGCTGGGCGGCTACAGCAAACGCCCGTCGCGCCGCCGGGGACCCTGGGTCGTGGACGTCCAGCCCTGGACCCGGCGCTCCCTGCCGGAATCGGGATTGGGGCGAGGCTGGGAGTTGCCGGCGATCCTGGTGCTCACCGCCGTTCTGGTACTCTTCGGCCTGCTCACACTGTATAGCGCCAGTTCCGTGATGGCCCAGCGGAGCGAACTGCCCCACTACCACTACGTCGCCCGCCAAGGGGTCGGTGTGGCCATCGGATTGGTGGCCATGCTGGGTTGCGCCCGGATTCCCACCGAGTGGTGGAGGTGGGCGGCCACCCCGATGATTATCGCTTCCACGTTCCTCCTGATCCTGTTGGTCCTCCCTTTTACCGAAGGGATCGCTCCTACCGTCAACGGCGCTCGTCGGTGGCTCCGGGTTGGGGTAACGATTCAGCCGTCGGATCTGGCCAAGCTCGCCGTCCTGGTCTGGACCGCGTCCATGGCGGTCCGGAGACAGGCATCCTTCAGCAGCCTTCGAACGGGCTTGGCCCCCTTTCTGGTGGCGTGGACGTGCATCCTGGTTCCCGTCGCCCTGGAGCCGGACGTTTCGACCGCTTGCCTGATCGCGGCGCTGGGGGTGCTCATCGTATTTACCGCCGGTGCGCGGATCGGGCATTTCGTCTTTCTCGGCCTTCTCCTGGTCCCATTTGTGGCGCCGGGTTTCAAGTCCGGATACCGGGGCTCAAGGTGGGAGTCGCTTCTTCTCAACCCGGGGATCCCGGCCGATGGCTCGGTCTTTCAGAGCTACCAGAGCCTGGTTGCCATCGGCTCCGGCGGGGTCACGGGCGTGGGATTCGGCAAGGGACACCAGAAATTCGGCTTCCTTCCGGAAGTCCACAACGACTTCATCTTTGCCATGATCGGGGAGGAGTGGGGATTCGTAGGATCCCTGGCGGTCATCCTCGCCTTCGTCGCCCTCATCGCCATCGGCTTCCGGATTGCGCGCCAGGCGAAGGACCTCTTTGGGGAGCTGCTGGCCGTGGGTGTCGTCTCCCTGATCGGCCTCCAGGCTTTTCTTCACATCGGCGTCAGCCTGGGGGTTCTTCCGGCTACGGGGCTCTCCCTTCCATTCATTTCGTTCGGGCGCACGAACATCATCGTTGTTCTCGCGGCCGTGGGCATGTTGCTGGCTGTCGCCCGGGAAGCCCCGGGAAGGCCCTCCAATTGGGCTGCTGCGGGAGGAAGCCAGTGATCGTGGTCTTCTCCGGGGGCGGAACGGCCGGGCACTTCCACCCCGCCCGGAACATCGCCGAGGCCTTGGTCGGCACATTGACGGACGCGGAGCCCTTCTTCGTCGGGACGAAGGGCCGGATCGAGGCTCGGGAGCTCCCGAGGCTGGGATACCCCTACCGGCTCCTCTGGGTGACGGGCCTTCGCCGGCCGGGTTTCGGGGCGGGAGCGACCGGACGCCTGATCGGGGCTGCGGTTGCGAACGCCAAGGCGATGTGGCTTCTCCTTTGGGCTACGGCGCGTCTCGTATTCGACTTCCGGAGGCGAGGGGTCCGAGCCGTGGTGCTGACCGGCGGCTACGTGTCGGCGCCCGCGGGGATCGCCGGGGCCCTTCTGAGGCTCCCCGTCGTCTTGCAGGAGCAGAACATGTACCCGGGACTGACGACTCGGTTGCTTTCCAGGTGGGCGTGCCAGATCCACCTTGCCTACCCGGAGGCCAAGGCTGCGCTGCCCGCTCGGGTGCACGGTCGCGTGCACGACGGCGGAAACCCCATTCGCCCCCTTCCGCCCTTGCAAGACCGCGACCGAACCGCAGCTCGCAGGGCACTGGGCCTTCCAACGACGGGTCCGGTCGTACTGTTCGTTGGGGGAAGCCAGGGGGCGGACACCCTGAACCGGGCCGCCTTGGACATCGTCTCCGCAGGACGGACGACGAACGAAGCGTTCATTCTGTGGGTGACCGGACCGGCCCACTTCGAGGGAGTCCGGGCATCCCTGGCCGGTCTTCCGGCGGAAAACGTGCGGGCCGTTCCGTACCTGGAACCTTCGGACATGTACCGGGCTCTGGCCGCGGCCGACCTGGCCGTCTCCCGCGCCGGAGCCATGACCACCTCCGAGTTCCTCGCGTGGGGATTGCCCGCGGTTCTGATTCCGCTCCCCGGCGTCGGCGCTCACCAGACCCGGAATGCCCAGGCCCTGGAAGCGGCCGGAGCGGCGCTCCACCTTCCGGAGAGAGACCCCAAGGGAACGGAACTCACGGGAAGGCGGCTCCGAAGGGAGGTCCGTCGACTTCTTGATTCCCCCGGCCTTCTTGCCGACATGTCCGCGGCGGCCCGGAGCCGGTCGCATCCCGACGCCACCTCCGACATCGCCACGGCCATCGCCCGTCTTCTCCGTCCTGCGGCATCGGAGGCGGCTTCGTGAACGGCGGCGGCCTCCGGGCCCTGGCGACCCTGGGCCCCATTCATTTCATAGGGGCAGGCGGGGCGGGCATGGCGCCGCTGGCGGAGATGGTCATGAGGAGCGGGGGCGTGGTTTCCGGCTGCGATCTGGAGAGTGGCCACGCTTCCCAGGCCCTGGTCCGGCGGGGGATGGCCTTCAGCCAGGGCCACGATCCGGCCCACGTCGTTGGGGCTCGAGCGGTGGTGTTCACGTCGGCGATCCCGTCGAATCACCCGGAGCTGGCCGCCGCCCGGGCGATGGGCCTTCCCGTCATCAAGCGGGCCCAGGCCCTGGGGCAGTGGGTGAGCGCCGGACGGGTGGCTGGAGTCGCCGGTACCCACGGAAAAACGACCACCACGGCCATGGCGACGCACGTCCTGGAGCACGCCGGTCTGGATCCCACCGGCATCGTGGGCGGTGAAGTCCCGGCCTGGAACGGCCATCTCCGACCGGGAAGCTCGGACATTTTCGTCGTCGAAGCAGACGAGTACGACCGTTCCTTCCACGCGCTTCGTCCGGAAGTGGCCGTGATCACCAACCTGGAGGCCGATCACCTGGACACCTACGGGGATCTGGACGGAGTCCGGGCCTCTTTTTCCCACTTCGTGGAGGGTCTGGAACTCGAGGGCACGCTCTGGGTCTGCGGGGACGACCCGGGGGCCTCCCGGTTGGGCGTGGAAGGAGGGCGTCGCACCCGCACCTACGGACTGGCAGCGGGTACCCAGCTTCGGGCCAGCCACATTCGCGTCGCCGGGGCCGGAAGTACCTTCACGGTGACGGAAGACGGCGTGCGGGCCGGACGCTTTCGCATCTCCGCTCCGGGACTTCACAACGTCCGAAACGCATTGGCGGCCATCGGCGTAGGACGGTCGTTCGGGGCGGAATGGATCGGGATTCGCGCCGGTCTGGCCGCCTTCTCGGGCGTACGAAGACGGCTGGAGGTGCTGGGAAGTGCGGCTGGCGTGAAGGTTGTCGACGACTACGCCCACCACCCCACGGAGGTATCGGCCACCCTGGCTGCCGTGCGCTGCGGCAACCCTGGAAAGCGGCTCGTGGCCGTCTTTCAGCCTCATCTCTACAGTCGCACGAAGGACTTTTCCCGGGAGTTCGGGCGGGCCCTGGGTGCGGCGGATGCCGTCTGGATCACGGACGTATACCCGGCCCGGGAGGACCCGGTGGTGGGGGTGAGCGGAGAACTGGTGGCGAGGGCCGTCCCGAGCGCCTCTTCCCGGGTCGTGTACCATCCCGAACTGTCCACCCTGGCCCCTGCGGTGGCCGGAGCCCTCTCTCCGGGAGACGTCTGCGTCATCATGGGTGCCGGCTCCATCGCGGCCGCCGGGCCCCAGGTCCTCGCCCTTCTTCAGGAGCGCTCCCGGTGACGTCCCCCCGATTCTCTCCCTTCGCCGGCCCCCCACGGTCCCGATTGGGTGTGCTTGCGGCAAGACGGCGTCGCTTCGCGCGGAGGATCTTGGTGCCCGGTGCCACCCTTGTGGCTGCAACGGTTCTTGCCGCCGTCCTGGTGAAGGCGGGGCTGCTTTTTCTTGCCAATCTGCCCCTGTTCCGTGTGGACGAGGTCAGGGTTGGGGGGCTGTCTTACCTGACCGAAGACCAGGTGCGGGTTGCCGCAGGGGTGGACGGAACCACGAGTCTGTGGGGAGCCGAGGCGGCGTGGCTGAAGGGAATCGAAGCCCTTCCCATGGTGAAATCGGTGGAAGTTCGCCGCCGTCTGCCCGCGACACTGATCTTTACCGTAAGAGAGGCCACGCCCGTCGCTCTGGTTGCGTCCCCTTTGGTGATTCCCGTGGATGGCGGGGGGAACCCCCTTCCCGTCGACCCCACCGGGCCGGTGCTGGACTTGCCCCTCTTGCGCGTCCTCCAGCCGGATTCGTCCCCATCCCGGGGGATTGGCGTGCTGGCCCGGGAGGCAGAGCGGTTGGGTGAGATGGCACCGGATGTCTTTGCCGTCATCTCGGAGATGCACCTCACAGAGGAACGGGTGATCATTTTTCTCGGCGATTCGGCGCTCAAGCTTCGCTACATCCCGCCCATCTCGGAACGGCGCATCAGGGAGGCCATCGTCGCCATGAATGACGCCCTGCAGCGATTTCCGGACCAACCGCTCCGGGAAGTCGATCTTCGCTTCGAAGACCAAGTCGTCGTCAGAACCACGGCGTCCGCGGGGGAGGTGATCCCGTGATTTCGAACCTGATCGCCGGATTGGATGTCGGATCGACCTGGACCCGGGTGGTTATCGGGAAGTTTCTGGATGAGTTCAACCGTCCGGAGCTCAGGATTCTCGGCACGGGGTGTGTCCCGACGGTGGGCGTGCGAAAGGGCGCGATCACCGACCTTGCGGAGGTCACCTCCTGCATACGCTGCGCGGTTCAGGAAGCAGAACTGATGGCAGGGGCCCGGATTGACCGGGTCTACGTGGGGATCTCCGGTGACCACGTTGCGACGATGCACTCGGTGGGCGTCGTGGCCGTGAGGGGCAAAAGGATCGCCCTCCGGGATGTCAACCGGGTCCATGAGGTGGCGCGAGCCGTTGCCCTTCCCCAGGGCCGGGAAGTCCTGCACGCCATTCCCCAGGACTACGTCGTGGACCACCAGCGGGGGATCAACGACCCCGTCGGCATGATCGCCACGCGCCTGGAGTGCGACCTCTGCCTCATTACGGTCTCCTCGGCGATGGTGGAGACCGTGATGCGTACTGTGGAGAGAGGGGGGTATCGGGTCCAGAACCTGATCCTGGAGCCCTTGGCGTCGGCCCGGGCCGTGCTCACGGAGGACGAAAAGGAGCTGGGCGTGGCCATGGTGGACCTGGGCGGCGCCACCACGGGGCTCTCGGTCTACTACGAGGGCAGGATCCGGGGCTCCCAGGTTCTGCCCTTCGGTGGCCGGACCATCACCGGCGACCTCATCAGAGGGCTCTCGGTTCCCTTCGCCGATGCCCGACGGGTCCAGGAGGTCCACGGCGCGGCCAGCTGCCGGGTGGTCGACTTCCGAGAGATGATCGAACTGCCCAGCCCGACCAACGGGCGCACCCGCTCTGTCGCGCGGAGCCGGGTGGCCCAACTGATGGGGGACCGTCTCGAAAGCATGTTCTATCGAGTCAACCAGGAGCTGCGGGAGATTCGGCCCAGGCCCGGTCTCGCTGCCGGCTTGGTGTTGACCGGGGGCACCGCTTCGATCCCCGGCATCGTGGATTTGGCGCAAAGCTGTTTTTCCACGCCGGTTCGGGTCGGCGTACCCCGGGAGGGTCTTTCCGGTGTTTCCAAGACCGTTGCCCGCCCCGGCTTTGCCTCGGCTTCGGGGCTCGCGCTTTACGGCGCCGACTACTTCATGGATTCGGGAGAAGGCGCGTCCACCGTGGCCTCCAGTGTAGTAACCCGCATGGGCTCGTGGCTCAGGGAGTTTTTCTAATGCAAGTACCGGGATTCGAGGGAGCCGGTACGCAAGTTTCCCAAGGAGATGAATGATGATTTTTGAATTGGACGATGTCCCGCGCAGAAGCGCATTGATGAAGGTGATCGGCGTGGGCGGCGCAGGAGGAAATGCCGTAAACCGCATGATCGACGAAAACCTGGAAGGGGTTGAATTCATCTCGGCCAACACCGACGCCCAGGCCTTGGAGCGATCAAAGTCCCCGCACGCGATTCAGTTGGGCAAGAAGCTGACCCGGGGACTGGGGGCCGGGGCCCGTCCCGGGATCGGACGCCAGGCGATCGCGGAGGACGCGGACGAAGTGCGCCAGGTTCTGGAAGGATCCGATCTCATCTTCATCACGGCCGGGATGGGAGGGGGTACGGGCACGGGCGCGGCTCCGATCATCGGGGAAATGGCCCGAGAACTGGGCGCCCTGGCCATCGCCGTGGTCACCCGGCCCTTTTCCTTCGAGGGCAAGAAGCGCATGCACCAAGCCGAACAGGGTCTGGCGGAGCTCCGCCGTACCGTGGACACCATGGTGGTGGTGCCCAACGACCGGCTGCTTGCGGTCGTCGGCAAGGGAACGTCCTTCAGCGATGCACTGAAGAAGGCGGACGAAGTCCTCCTCCACGCGACCCAGGGGATCAGTGACCTGATTCGCGTAAGCGGTGACGTCAACGTCGATTTCGCCGATGTGCGCACGATCATGTCCTCTTGCGGCGCCGCCCTCATGGGCACGGGGGTGGGCCGGGGCGAAAAGCGAGCGGTTAGTGCGGCTCAGGATGCGGTCACCTCGCCTCTCCTGGACAACATCTCGATTCGAGGGGCGCAGGGGGTGCTGATCAACATCACGGGGGGTACGGACCTGGCCATTGACGAAGTGACGGAAATCTCCACAATGATCCAGGAGGAAGCGGGAGACGAAGCGGAGATCATCTTCGGAGCCGTGCAGGACTCTGCCATGGAAGGGGAGGTCAGGGTTACGCTGATTGCGACGGGATTCGACGACCAGGGGGGTCGGCGGGAGCCCGTGATCTGGCCGGCGAGCCGGACGATGGAGTCGTCTTCTCCGCCCGCGAACCGGGCCCAAGTCCGAGGATCGGTGCGGACCCTGTCCGCGAATCAGAGGGCAACGGGTACGGAGGGGCCGAGCCGCCCCCACCTGCGTATTGCGGAGGGCCCTCGAACCGCGCCAGGATCCCACTCGTCCAAGACAAGCAGCGGCCGGGAACCGCATCCGCCCTCCGGCGGGGACAAACCCGACGCCGGGATCAGCGATCGTTTGCAGGTCGCAGACCTGGAACTGCCCACCTTCATCCGGAGGGTCAGCGCCTGAACCGGAAAAAGATGTTCTTGCCGAAAAGGAAGTTGTACCCGGCCATTCCGATCGCTGTTGCGGTGGCTGGCACGGGTGGGATCCTTGCATTCGAGATCCGGGAACGGACTCCGGAAACGGATGCGTTGGAAGGCGTGTATGCCCCCGCTCCGGATCGGATCGACGTCCGGAAGATGTCTCCGGCGGAGACGCTGGGGAGCGTCCTGACGGAAGCCGGACTGGATGGAAGGGAACGGCACAGCCTCCTTCTTGCCTTCCAGGAGCACGGCGATCCCCGCAAAATAAGGATCGGGACGGAGCTCCGCTTTCGTCGGCGCGGCGAACGAGGGCGACTCCGGGGCATGGAGATCGTGGAACGGGACCGTACCATTCGCCTGGACCGCTCCGAATCCGGAGGATGGGTGGCTTCGACGGTTTCGGCTCCGACCACCGTCGATACCCTCTATGTGGCAGGCGAAATCCGAGCCAGTCTCTGGCACGCGGTCATGGAGCACGAGGAGCTCGAAGGGGTGCTTTCCGGATCCCGGGCCGACCTCATCGACCGCCTGGACAAAGTCTTTCAGTGGCAAGTCGACTTCTCCCGTCAGATTCGGGCCGGAGATAGCTACCGTTTCGTCTTCGAGCGCCAGAGACGGTCGGACGGGAGCACCCATTCCGGCCATATCCTGTCGGCCGAACTCGTCAATCGGGGGCGGCCGTACTACGCCGTCTGGTTCGATCCCAACGGGGACGGGGTAGGCACGTGGTACGATTTCGAAGGGAGGTCGGTGCGCCGCGCCTTCCTCAGGAAACCCCTGGAGTTTCGCCGCATCTCGTCCCGGTTCACGCCGAGCCGCTTCCATCCGATTCTTCGCCGGTGGCGGGCCCACCGAGGGGTGGACTATGCGGCCGATGCCGGAACACCGGTCCAGGCAACCGGGAGTGGGATCGTCGCCCGCCGGGAGTGGAGCGAGACCTACGGAAGGGTCGTCGATGTGCGCCATCCCAACGGGTTCCTGACCCGGTACGCCCACTTGAGCGGCTGGGCCCAAAACATCACGCCCGGCTCCCGCGTTGTGCAAGGACAAATCATCGGCTACGTAGGGATGACGGGACTGGCCACCGCGCCCCACCTTCACTACGAGATGCACCGCTCCGGTCGTCCCATTGACCCGCTGGTGGTCGAGCTGCCCCAGGGCGATCCGGTCCCCGGCGAAGACTGGGACCGGTGGGAGCGGGAAAAGACGGCTCGGGTCGCCCTGTTGTTCAGCCTTCCCGGTCCGGAGACATTCGGAGCGTTCCGCCCGAACCCCAGGAGGGTTGATACGGGGTCCTGACGTGCTCCCGGGATCGAGCTCCCCGGTGTCCGAAGTCCTGGCGGACCTTCCCCTGCGATTCTAACTCATGATTCCGGTACTCCCGCTCTTCTTCCTGGTCCTGGTCGGCGGCTTCTGCGGCTGGATCTACTACCGACGGGAGTTTGCGGTGCCCGGGCGGCTTTTTCTTTTCCTGGGGAGGCTGTTTTCGGTCGCGGTTCTCTTGGCCCTCCTCTGGAACCCGAATGTCCCCGTGGAGGCAGGGGACGGTTCCTCATCCCGCTATGTGATCCTGGACGGGAGTGCCTCCATGACGGCTCACACCGTCAACGGCAACTCGGTGTGGGCGTTGGCTGTGACCCGGGCCCGGTCGCTGGCGACGGGGGGTGCGCGCATCTTCCTTTCCGACGGAATGGTGAGACCCGTGGTCCCCGACTCCCTGGACGCCCTGTCCCCGCTGGGCGTGGAGTCGGTCCTTGCCGACGCCGTCGGCGTGGCGGCGGAAGCCGGCGCCCGGGAGATCGTCTTGGTCACGGATGGGAGGATTGCGGACCCCGTCCGGACCACCTCCATCGCTCGGCAACTGGGCGTGAGCCTGATCATGGACCCGGGGGTCGAAGCGGCGGCGCCGAACCTGGGCGTGAGCCGCCTCGTGCTTCCGGGCTCGGTCCAGCCCGGCCGTCCCGTCCGCGGTCGGGTGGAGGTGGAAGGCCAGGCGGACGTCGATTCCGTGGCTGTCACCGTATCGGTCGACGACAGGCCGCAACAGGTCATCGTGCTGCCGACGCCCGAAGACGGGGGAGTTCGCGGGGCCGCGTTTACCCTCCCTGGGGCCCTGGCGGCCGGGGCTCGGAGGGTGTCGGCCCGTCTCGAGCATCGGGATGCCTTTCCCCTGGACGATGAGCGGATCCGGGTCGTCCAGGTGGACCCCGACCGAACGGGAATCCTTCTCGTGTCCTTTTCGCCCGACTGGGAGCCCCGCTTCCTCTTCCCGGTTCTGGAACAGGTGACGGGGCTCCCGGTACGGGGCTTTCTCCGCACCGGGCCCGACCGCTTCCACCCCATGGATGCCGCGGACTCCGATCCCGATGGAACGATCGACCGCGCCACCCTGGAGCGTCTGCTGGGCCGGGCCGAACTGGTGGTCGCCATGGGGGTGGACGGGTCCGCTGGGGCCCTGCTGGAATCGGCGACCGTCCGAACCCGGAGGCTTCTCGTGTTCCCCGTGGACAGTGGTGGAGCGGCCCTCGTCGGGGTCGTCGCAGGAAGGGCCCTGGCGGGCGCGTGGTATCCCAGTCGGCTTCCTCCATCTCCCATTGTCGAGGGAACCGGCGAGTTCTCCTTGGGAGACCTTCCGCCCCTCACGGGTGTGCTTCCCGTATTGGACCCGGTGGGCGGTGCGGCCCTGGAGGTCCGGCGGGGCGGAGCCGGCGAAGCCCGGGCCGCGCTGCTGCTCCGAAGCGAAGGGAGCCGGAGAGTGGCGGTGGTCCTGGCCCGGGGTTTCTGGCGCTGGGCCTTTCGGGACGGAACGCCTCGGGAGCGCTACCGCCGCTTGTGGGCCGCCGTCGGGGGCTGGATGATGGCCGATGAGCCGTTGGCGGCTGGCCCGGGGGTCCGCCCCGTCGCCGCCGTGCTTCCCAGGGGCGTTCCCACCCAGTGGCAGGGTTGGGGGTACGAGGAAGAGGAGGTCCGCCTGTCGATCACCGGGCGGTCGGGAGCGTTTGTCGTAGATTCGGTTCTCGACGTTCCAGCCCACGGTCGTTTCACGACACCTGCCCTGCCTCCGGGACGCTACGAATACCGGGTGGTCATGGCGACGGACACTGCGGTCGGGGGATTCGACGTGGAGACCTTTACCGGAGAGATGCTTCAGCAGGCGCTGGACCCGGAGGCCCTGACGATACGAGGGGGTGGCGGTGCCGCCGACCGAGCCGGAAGTCGTCCGTTTCGGACTTGGTCGTTCCCCTACCTTCTGATCCTGGTGGTGCTGTGCGCCGAATGGGTCGGACGCCGGCGAGCCGGACTGCGGTAGGTGAGTTCGTCCATCTGGAGACGGGTCTTGGCGGCGCTTCCGGCCTTTCGCCGGATTGACGCCGGCGCGCTGGAAGCCCTCGAAGATCATCTCATCATGGCCGATTTCGGGGTCCACGCCAGCGCGCGCTTCGTGTCCGCGGTCCGAAGGGCGGCCGGCCGAGACGGGTCGTACGACGAAGCCGGCCTGCGCCGCGTCCTCGCCCAGTCCATCCGCGATGTTTTTGCGGAAGACGCCGGGCAGGGGCTGGTGGAATCGACGGCCCGCCCGCCCACGGTCTACCTGGTCGTCGGGGTCAACGGTACCGGAAAGACCACCACCGTCGGAAAGATCGCCCACCGCTTCGTCTCCCGAGGCCGGCGCGTGATGGTTGCCGCCGCCGACACCTACCGGGCCGGCGCGGCCGAACAGCTTGCCCAGTGGGCGGAACGCGCCGGAGCAGCCTTTGTCGGCGGCCAGAGCGGGGGTGACCCGGCGGCGGTCGCCTTCGATGCCCTGGCGGCCGCCCAGGCCCGGGGCACCGACGTCGTGCTGGTCGATACCGCGGGACGCCTGCACACCCATGGCGGCCTCATGAACGAGCTGACCAAGGTGGACCGGGTGATCCGCAGGAAGAACGAAGGGGCGCCGCATGAGACCCTTCTGGTCCTGGACGCCACGGTCGGGCAGAACGGGATCGTCCAGGCGCGGGAGTTTTGCAAGTCGGTGACGGTGACGGGGATTGTTCTCGCAAAGATGGACTCCACGGCCCGGGGGGGAATCGTGGTTGCCCTCCGGGAAGAACTGGGCATCCCCGTGAAGCTCGTCGGGGTGGGGGAGGCGCCAGAAGACCTGGAGCTGTTCGATCCGGATGACTTCGTCCGGGGGCTGCTGGCGTCCCCTTGACTCCCGGTGAGCCGCCCCCCGGACCCCTGTCCCGGCTGGACAAGCCCGTCCAGTTCCTGAAGGGGGTCGGGCCCCGGCGAGCCGAATTTTTCCGCGACATGGGAATCCTCACCGCCCGGGATCTTCTCTACCATGTGCCCCGGCGCTACGACGACGCCTCCACGATCACCCCGCTGGCGAAGGTAGAGGTGGGCCGGGAGGTCACGGCCACCGGGGAGGTGCGGAACACCGGCATCGTGCCGACCCGCACGGGGTTGCGCATCTTCCAGGCCGTGATCCGGGACGAAACGGGGACCATCACCTGCGCATGGCCCGGGCAGCCCTGGGTCGGCCGCAATCTGCGGATCGGCGACCGGATCCTGGTGACCGGCAGGGTCCGGTTCTTCCACGGGCGTCAGATCCAGCCCCGTGAATACACCCTCCTTTCCAGGGGACCTGTGGACGTCGGGGAAGGAAGTGGGGGGGAGGGGAGCCGGAGAGGGGCGATTTTCGTCATCTACCCGGCCTCCGAGGCGCTTCCCCAGTGGTTGTTCCGCCAAGTCATGAAGCGCAACCTGGCGTGGCTCCTGAAGCAGGTCGGGGAAGAGGAATACCTGACCGGGGACGCCCGCCGTCGCCGGGGCCTCATGAACCTGGCCGACGCCCTGGGTACGCTTCACCACCCATCTTCCCTGGCCCGGGTCGAAGATGCGCGCCGCCGCCTCGCCTTTGACGAGCTGTTCTTCCTTCAGCTTCTTCAGGCCCGGGTCCGGCACCGGGCGACTCGAGCGCGCCGAGGCATCGCTTTTGTTCGAACCAACGCCCTCATCAGGCCCCTTCACGAAAGCCTTCCCTTTGTGCTTACCGGGGCCCAGGCCCGGGTTCTCAAAGAGATCTTCGGGGACATGACGGCGGACGGACGGATGAATCGCATGCTTCAGGGGGATGTGGGCTCGGGGAAGACCCTGGTGGCCCTCTTTGCCATGCTCCTGGCTCTGGAGGGGGGATACCAGGCGGCCCTAATGGCCCCGACCGGAATTCTGGCGGAGCAGCACGCCCGCCGCATCCGGGAGTTTCTGGAGGATCTTCCGGTCAGCTTGGAGCTCCTGGTGGGCGCGGCCGTCGGCCGACGCCGCGAAGAGGCCCGGGCCAGGTTGGCGTCCGGGGAGGCCCGGCTTGTCGTGGGAACCCACGCCCTGATCCAGGAAGGCGTGGCCTTCGATTCCCTGGGGCTGGTGGTGGTGGACGAGCAGCACCGCTTCGGCGTCCGCCAGCGCATGGTTCTCTCCGAGCGGGAGCCCCGACCCGACGTGTTGGTCATGTCGGCAACGCCCATTCCTCGTTCCCTTGCCATGGCCATCCACGGCGATTTGGATCTGAGCATCATCGACGAGCTCCCGCCAGGCCGGCGCCCCGTGGTCACCCGGCTGGCCGCCCCGGAAGAACGGGAGGACGTGTTCCGGGAAGTGGGCCGAAGGCTGAGCCGGGGACGGCAAGCGTACCTGGTCTACCCCCTGGTCGAGGAATCGGAGAAGGTCGACCTTCTGGCAGCGGAGACCGAGTTCGCCCGCCTGGAGAAAGAGGGTGTCTTTGCCGGTCGCACCCTGGCGCTTCTCCACGGCCGGGTCCCCGCCGATGGGAAGGACCGAATCATGCGCGGGTTCCTGGCGGGCGAGATCGATGTTCTGGTTGCGACGACCGTCATCGAGGTGGGAATTGACGTGCCCAACGCCACGGTCATGGTGGTGGAGAATGCGGAACGCTTCGGCCTCTCCCAGCTGCATCAGCTCCGGGGCCGGATCGGCCGAGGGGACGAGGGGGGGCTCTGCGTCCTCATCTCCGACCCCACCGCGGGGGCGGGCGACCGCCTGGAAGTCTTTGCCCGCACGACGGATGGCTTCCGGATCGCGACCGAAGACCTGCGATTGCGGGGCCAGGGGGACCTTTTCGGCGCCGTGCAGCATGGACACGGGGCCGGGTTTCGGTTTGTCGACTTCTTCAAGCACAAGGACCTCATCCAGCCCGCGCAGATGCGGGCCCGGAGGCTGGTGGACGAAGACCCGGATCTGGCCCTGGACCGCAATGTCCTTCTGCGCGTCCTCCTGGACCGCCGTTACCGGGAGCGGGCCAAGCTCTTCGGGATCGGGTGAAGGGGGGCGGTCCCCAGGGATCGCCCGGGGATCGTAGGAGTTGCCCCGGATGTCGTGGAAGCCGGGCCCGGCGCCGGGTGAACCGCTTGACGAAGATCGGGCGATACGCCGATACTTTCTCTGTGATCCGCCAAGTAAGGAACCTGCAGCGCCATGTAGGTGAGTCGATTTCGGTGTCCGGGTGGGTCGACGCCCTCCGGGTTCACAAGACGGTTGCCTTCGTGGTCTTGCGCGACGGTACCGGTGTGGTCCAGGGCGTGGTCGCCAGATCCGAGGTGCCGGGGAGCGTATGGGAGCTTGTCACGTCCCTGGCGCAAGAGAGTTGTATTGCGCTTCACGGGGTCGTTCGCGCCGACCCCCGATCTCCGGGTGGGTGCGAGCTGGGTGTCAAAGGTGTTGAGCTCATCGGCCCTAGCGAAGCGTACCCGTTACAACCCAAAGAGCACGGCGTCGAGTTCCTCCTGGACCACCGCCACCTTTGGCTTAGGTCCAGCCTTCAGCGGGCGGGGCTCAAGGTTCGGGCCGAAGTCGAGCACGCGATCCACGACTTTCTGTACCAGCAGGACTTCGTTCGCGTCGATACGCCCATTCTGACGGGCGCCATCGGGGAATCGGCCGGGACCCTCTTTGAGACGGACTACTTCGGGGACAAGGCGTTCCTGGCCCAGACCGGCCAGCTGTACGTGGAGTGTGCATGTCCTGCATTCCGGAAGGTCTACTGTTTCGGTCCGACCTTCCGGGCCGAAAAGTCCAAGACCCGGCGGCACCTTACCGAGTTCTGGATGGTGGAGCCGGAGGTGGCTTTTGCGGACTCGGACGACAACATGGCGCTGCAGGAGGCGCTTGTGGGCTCCATTGTCCAGCACGTCCTGGACCGTTGCGGGGCCGAACTGGATACCCTGGGACGAGAAAGGAGCCGACTGGAAGCGGTGGTCCCTCCTTTCCCCAGGATCAGCTATTGCGAAGCGGTCCGGCGTCTGAACGCCGAAGGGCACGGGCTCAAGTGGGGAAGGGACCTGGGTGCCGTCGAAGAGACGGTGATTTCGGGCTGGTTCGACAAGCCGGTCTTCGTGTACAACTACCCGAAGCAGGCCAAGGCGTTCTACATGAAGGAGAACTCGGAAGACCCCCGGACCGTTCTCTGCAACGACCTCCTGGTGCCGGAGGGCTACGGGGAGATCATCGGAGGCAGCCAGCGGGAGGACGACCACGACCGCCTGCGGGCCCGGATTCAAGAGGAAGGGCTCCCCGAGAACGCGTACGACTGGTACCTGGATCTCCGCAGATTCGGCACCTTCCCCCACTCGGGCTTCGGCCTGGGGATCGAACGCACGGTGGCGTGGATCGCGGGGCGAAGGCATATCCGGGAGCTGGTTCCGTTTCCCCGCCTGATCAACCGCCTGAAACCTTGACCTTCCCCCGCGGCCGGAGGGGCCGGAGAGCATCGCCTTTTTCCCGGTCGGGGTGGCCGACTTCTAACCGGACGCTGGCCCCGCCGACCCCCGGAATGGATGCCGGGACCAGGAGGTCGGCACCCCCGCCGGCCTGGGTCTGATGGCAACCCTTGTGGCCGACCTGCAGGACCAGCGACCGATTTGGGCGCTTCCCGGCTGGGCCCGGGAGAGGATCCGCGCCGCCGTTCCGCTCACGTGGTCCGTGACCTTCATGGAAACCCCGGCCGACGGCTCCGGCGACGGGGTTCTGCGGGCGCCGCCGCAACTTCTTGAGGCCGTCTCCGACGCCCGGGTCTACATGGGGTACGGGGTGCCGGCCGAGGTCCTGGAGGCCGCGCCCCAGCTGGAGTGGGTACACTCGGCGGCGGCGGGTGTGGGCTCCTCCCTGGGCCCCGCCCTGCTCACCCGGAACATTCGGTTCACGAATTCGGCCGGCGTTCACGGTCCGCCCATCGCCGAGACGGTGCTCGCCATGATCCTGTACTTCGCCCGGGGGCTTGACGTGGCGGTTCACGCCCAGCGGGAGGCCCGCTGGGCCGCGTCGGCCTTCTGGGCGGCGGACGCTCCCGTTACGGAAGTGAGCGGCACCACCACGGGGATCATCGGCTTCGGGGGCATCGGCCGGGAAGTCGCCCGGAGGGTTGGCTGTCTGGGAGGCCGGGTCCTGGGATTGCGGCGAACCGGCGCGGCGCCGGCGCCCGAAGGGGGTGTCGAAACCCTGGGGGGTTCTCAGGGGCTGGACCGGATCTTGAAGGAGTCGGACTACGTGATTCTGGCGGCCCCCGACACTCGGGAGACCCGGGGCATGATCACCCGGCGGCGCCTCTTTGCCATGAAGCCCGGGGCGGTCCTGGTCAACGTGGCCCGGGGCGGAATCCTGGACGAGGAGGGGCTGCTGGCCGCCCTGGACTCGGGGCCCCTGCGAGGGGCCGGACTGGACGTCTTCCACACGGAGCCCCTTCCCGCCGACCACCCCTTGTACCGCCACCCCAAGGTCCTCATGACGCCCCACGTCTCCGCAACTACCCGCCGGTTCTGGGAGCGGGAAACGGAGCTGATCGCCGACAACATCGGGCGGTTCGTTCGGGGGGAGGGCTTGAGGAACATCGTGGACAAGGAAGCCGGATACTGATTCCCGAAAACGGCCGGTATGCACTTGAATTGGCGATGAGCTTTCGGCAATGAGCGTCAGGGTTCATCGGCCCGCGCCGTTCCTTACCCGTTGCAGCGCCCACCTTCGTGGGCCCGGTTGGGGGAAGGAGAGCCGGTAGTGCCCCGGTCCAGGGATTCCGGGCGACTTCGGGAACGGGCCTGGATCGAGGTCGATTCGGGCGCCCTTGCGAGAAATCTGGGCCGAATCCGGGATTCGGTGGGGTCCCGGGTGAAGTTGATTCCGATGGTGAAGGCCGACGCCTACGGCCTCGGGGTGGAACGAGTGGTGGCGGCGCTGGGCCGGGTCCGGCCCTTCGGTTTCGGGGTGGCGACCGTGGAAGAGGGAATCCAGCTGCGTCGCCTGGGCGTGGAAGAACCGGTCATGGTCTACTGCCCGGTCCCGCCCTCCGCGCTGGGCCGGGCCGTCGAGGGGGGCCTGGTTCCGGTGGTATCCGACTTGGGCGGCTTGGCGACGCTTCGGGAGCTGGCCGCCAGTGGTCGCGCGCCCGGGGTCCCGGTGCCCTTCCAGATCGAGGTCGATACGGGGATGGGTCGGGCGGGGTTTCCCCTTTCGGGTGGCGGGGGAGGGTGGTGGAGCCAGGTGCGAAGCGCCCCTGATTCGGGCCTTCGTCTCTTCGGGGTCTTCACCCACCTCCACTCCGCCGATGAGCCTGACGTGGGGAGCGCCCGGACCCAGGTGGAACGCTTCGAGCAGTTCGTACGAGGCGTTGAAGGGATTCCGCCCGACGCCCTTGTTCACTACGCCAACAGCGCCGGCGCCCTCCGCCTCCCGTCCCGGATCGCCAACGCGGCCCGGCCCGGGATCTACCTGTACGGGGGACGCGCGGGTCCCGGTGGGTTCCCGGAGCCGGTGGTGGCGGTGCGAGCCCGGGTCGCCCTCGTCCGGGATGTGCTCCCCGGCACAACTCTGGGGTACGGCGCCACCTATCGGTCGGCGGTGCGGGAGACCTGGGCGACGGTGGGAATCGGGTACGGGGACGGCCTTCCGAGAACCCTGGGGAACCGGGGCCGGGGTATCGTGCATGGCGGGATGGCGTCCATCGTCGGGAGGATCTCCATGGACACAACGGTGGTGCGCCTTCGGCGTGGGGGAAGGGTATCGTCTGGAGATATCGTTACGTTTATCGGTCGTGACGACGGAGCCGCGCTACCTTTGGACGAGGTCGCGGATCAGGCGGGCACCATCGCCTACGAGATCCTCACGATGCTTTCGCCCAGATTACCCAGACTTATGATCGAATCCTGACGGAGATTTCCCGTGCGCTGTACGACCATGCCGAGGGCGTGAACACCTTCATTGACGCCCTTTCCTTGACGGAGCGGGACCCGGTGGAGCGGATGGCGAAGCTGGCTCGAAAGGCGGCTCTGCGCGCGTATGCTCCCTACTCCCGGTTTCGGGTGGGGGCGGCTCTCGAAGCGGACTCGGGAGAAGTGTTCACCGGGTGCAACCTGGAGAACGCTTCGTACGGTCTCACCCTCTGTGCGGAGCGGGTGGCAGCCGGGGCTGCGGTATCCGGGGGCCACCGGCGCTTTCGGCGGCTGGTCGTCGCGACCGACCGAGACGAAGCGGTCGCACCGTGTGGGGCCTGTCGCCAGGTGCTCGCCGAGTTCGGCGACGAACTGGAGGTGTACGGCGTTGGCAGAAAGGAGATGACCCGTTGGCTGCTCCGGGATCTGATCCCCGCGGCATTTGCAGGAAGCGTCCTCCCCGGGAGAAGCGTCCCCGATGGAGGAACCCGGACGGGAAGCCGATGAAGCGCGCGGCGCGGCGCCCGGCCGCACGCCAGGGGTCCGGCCACTGCAACGGCGCCCGGATCCCCGTTCGTCGGCCCGGCGTCCCTCTTCCCGGCGCCCGGATGGCGGCCGTTCCCCTCCTGTGGATCCTGGCGGCGGGTTGCCAGGAAGCGCTCCCCACAGCCGCGCACGAGGACTTGGTCCCGAAAGGCGTTACGGTAGAAGTCATGCTGCCCTTTTCGGACTTCGCCGAAAACGCCCGGGTCTTCGGGGGATACGGGCGGGCGTCGGATCTGGGGGGCGGGTTCATCGCTCGGGACTTCGGAGGCGAAGACGCCGAAGACGGACTGGAGGCCGCGACCCTCGTTCGCTTCGGGAACTACCCGACTTTCGTCTCCGTTCTGGATACGACCGGCACAACCCGGCCCGACTCGTCCCTGACCTTTCTGTCCGGGCGCATCGTTGCCCGCTTCGACACCGGGAGCAGCGTCGTCCCGGGCCCGGGCCCCGTCAGGGTCCGGGCCCAGGCCACCACCGAGCCCTGGGACGGGGTAAGCGCCACCTGGCAGTTTGCCGTGGACACCCTGAACCACCGGGTCTCGTGGTCCATCCCGGGCGGGGGCGCCGTTGAAGAAATCGGGAGCGCGGTCTGGGATGTGACCGCAGGCGACAGTCTGGAAATCGAAGTCGACTCCGTCCGGGTCGCCTCGTGGGCGGACGCCTCGGACCTGTCCCGGGGCGTGCGACTCACCACGGACGAGCCGGGCGTGCGCTTGCGGGTCCGGTCCGCGCGGCTCTGGCTGGAGACCCTGCCCAGCATCAGACCCGACACCCTGCTTCAGGTTCGCGCGGCCACCGAAACGACGACCTTCGTCTACGATCCCGCCCCCGCTCCGCCCGGCGATGCCCTGCGGGTGGGAGGCGCCCCGGCGTGGCGAACCGTCCTGAGCCTCCAAATCCCCGAGGAGCTGCGCGGCCCCCCCGAGTTGTGCGCCAAGCTGGGCTGTCCCTTCGTCATCGACGAGGATCACGTTTCCTACGCCGGGCTCCTCTTCACCTCCCGAGAGACGCCCCGGGCCTTTGCTCCTTCGGATACCCTGTCCATGGACCTGAGAGCGGTCCTTGCGCCGGACTTTCTTCCGAAGTCGCCCCTGGGACCCTCAATGACCGGGATCATCGGCAAGATCCTCGAGCCCGAGTGGTTCAGCTCCCCGGCGGGGAATCGGGTGGAGGTGCCCGTGACCCGACTCGTTCGCGACCTCCTTCGCGGGGAGACGACTTCGGGGGACCCGGTAACTGGCACGGTGGCGCTGCTGTCCACTTTCGAGCCCCTCTCTCTGGAATACGCGTCCTTCGCAGGGAAGGGAGCTTCGGCGCCCCGCCTTCGACTCATCCTTACCTTTTCCGACCTCGGCGGAGGATGAAGGTGAACGGGCGAGGAATCGCGTCTGTCCCGGCCCTGGCCGGTTTCCTGCTGACCCTGGCCGTTTCCCTGCCGGTCCGGGATGCTTCCGCCCAGTCCTTGCTGGGCTTCCGGGCCCTGGGGGTTCCGGTGGCGGCCGGGGGCGGGCGCACGGTCGCGGTGGGCAACCTGGGCATCGGTCTGGCGGGAGTGGAACTTTCCGCAACCGACCCCACCGCCGCCGCCCATCTCCTCTTCCCGACGGCCAGCGTGTCCATGCAGCCGGCTTGGGGGGAGTTCGAACTGGACGACGACCGAGACGGGACTACCCAAACTACCCGATTCCCCCTCATCGGGGTCGCCTACCCGGTGCTCTCGGCCCGGGGTGCCGTGACCTTTTCCCTCGCCGGACACATGGAACAGCGGTGGACCGGAGAGCACGCCAAGACGACCCCCCTGGGCGAGACCGAGGTTGCCGTCCGGGACGCCTTCGAGAGTGACGGCGGAACCTCCGTCATGCGCTTGGGCTGGGCCCAGAGATTTGGCGAGCGGGTTGCCGTCGGGATCGCCGCAGGGGCTTATCTGGGGAACCTGGACCAGCGGTATGACCGGTCTCTCGATTCCCTGGCTCTCGAAGGAGAGGTTGAAACCTTCGCCCGCACGAACTCCTGGCAGTACGACGGGACCAGCTTCACGGCGGGCTTCAGCGCCAGTCCCCACAGCCTCATCCACGTTGCCGGGGCGGTGGAATGGTCCGGCGACCTGAAGGCGAAGCCCCGAGGAGAGACCGAGGGCGAAGCCAAGCGCTATGGAATCCCGGCGCGGTTTTCGGCGGGCGCCACGGGCAGTTTGACGCGGCGCCTGCACCTCAACACCTCCCTCGTGTTCCAGGACTGGTCCGATGCGGCCGGCTTCGATCCCGGGGTGACCAGCCGGGGGAAGCTCAGTTTCGGCGCCGGCGTTGAGTGGCAGGCGATCGAGGGGGAGGTGCGCAGCTTGCCCCTTCGGTTCGGGTTCCGAAGGCTGGCCCTACCCTTCCGTTTCGAGGTGGACGACCCGGTTGAGATGGTCTGGTCCGCGGGGCTGGGACTGAACTTGCAGGCGATTGAGGGCAATCGCTTCGGCTGGATCGACGTCGGCGTAGAACGGAGCACCCGGTCCAGTGGCCCCTTGAGCGAACGCTTCTGGCGGGCGACGGTCTCCGTGGGCATTTCCCGGTTCTAGCCCGCCGGTTCGTGCGGATTCGCTACAAAACCTTCGGCTGCAAGACGAACCAGTACGACACGGAGCGCATCCGCCAGTTCCTGGAGAGCTGCGGGGGGCGTGAAGCGCCGAACCTGGCGTCTGCCAGTCTGTGCGTGGTCAACACGTGTACGGTTACCAACCGGGCCGACGCCGACGCTCGGCGCTTCGTCCGACGGGTTGCCCGCCGGAACCCGGACGCAAAGGTCGTCGTGGCGGGGTGCTCGGCCGCCCTGCGCGGAGGCGAATACCGGGGAATGCCGGAGGTGGCGGGTGTGGTGGCGGGCCACGATCCGGAAGCCGTTCTGGCCGCCGCCGTCCGGGCATTGGACGAGGGCCCCGAGACGCGGCGCCCGGACAATCTCGTACAGCTCGGCACCCGGTTGCCCCTGAACCGCACGCATATGGAAGGGATCGGGGCGACGGTTCTTCGGCGGCGGGCCGGCGCAACCCGGGGTTGGCTCAAGGTCCAGGACGGTTGCGACCGAAAGTGCGCCTTCTGCGCCACTCGTCTCGCCAGGGGAAGGAGTCGCAGCCGGGATCCGGCGGAGGTCGTGGAGGAGGCGCGGGTTCTGGCCCGCACCCACCCCGAACTGGTCGTCACCGGGGTCCACATCGGCCACTACGGCAGGGACCTGGAACCACGGGCGTCCTTATCGGGACTCGTGGGGCGCCTTCTGGACCAAGTTCCGGAAGTCCGTTTCCGCCTGGGCAGCATCGAGGCCACCGAAGTCGACGACGAGATGCTGCGCCTTCTGACGTCTTCCGGGGGACGCCTGGCCCCCCACCTCCACATGCCCCTCCAGAGCGGCGCCGATCCGGTTTTGCGAAAAATGCGGCGGTGGCACACCCGGGAAGACTATCGCCGGAGGGCCCTGCGGATCGCGGAAGTCGTGGACCCCATCGGCCTGGGGGCCGATGTCATCACGGGGTTCCCCGGGGAATCCGCTGCCGACCACGCCCGGACGCTGGCCCTCGTGGCGGAGCTTCCTTTCACCTACCTTCATGTCTTCCCCTATTCCCGCAGGGACGGAACCGCGGCCACCGGTCTGCCCGGCCGGGTTCCCGAGCGCGTATCCGGGGATCGGGCACGAGAAGTCAGGGCCTTGGCGAAAGAGAAGGGGGCTCGCTATTCCCGGAGCCGAGGCGGCGCCCAGGTGCAGGTCGTGCTGGAGGGCCCGGGCGGGACGGCCCTGACCGAGGACTACCTCCGGGTGACCGTCCGGGCCCGGCACCCCCTGGATCCGTCGGTTCTCCACCCGGGTCGGCTCACCGAGGACGGGGCGGGCGTTCGCATAGACGATCCGGCCGCCCCGGTTGACGGGGTGGCCAGGGTGGGGCTGAATTAGTCTTCATGGAAGCGACGAACCCACAAAGCCGAGGCCAACGGGGCCGTGCGTACGTCGAGACGTACGGTTGCCAGATGAACATTTCCGACGGGGAACTCATGGAAGGGGTCCTTGAGTCGGAGGGCTACGAGATCGTGACCTCGGCCGAAACCGCCGACGTGGTTCTCGTCAACACGTGTGCCATTCGGGAGCACGCCGAGAGGCGGGTTCTGGGCCGGGTCGGCCAGCTGAACGCGCTGAAGCGCCGCCGGCCCGGGCTGATCCTGGGGGTGACCGGCTGCATGGCGCAGCGGCTGGGGGATGATCTCCTGGAGGCGGCTCCTTATGTGGACCTGGTCATGGGGCCTGACAGCTACCGGGGATTGGGGGCCGCGCTCCGGAAGGTCCGGCCCGAGGCGGGGACTCCGAAGCGCCTGTCCGTCCTGGGGCTCTCTCTGGACGAGAACTACCGGGGTCTGGAGCAGCGCCGGCGTTCCCGGGTGTCGGCGTGGGTTCCGGTTCAGCGGGGCTGCAACCACCGGTGCACCTTTTGCATCGTTCCCTACGTGCGGGGGTCGGAGAAGAACCGCGACCCCGGAGATGTGCTGGCAGAGGTCCGCCTAGCCGCCGCCCGGGGGATCACGGAGGTGACCCTTCTCGGGCAGACGGTGAACTCCTACCGGTCCGGTGAATGGTCCTTCGCCCGCCTCCTCCGGGCCGTGGCCCGGGTCCCCGGCGTCCGCCGCGTGCGCTTCACCTCCCCCCACCCCAACGACGTGACGGAAGAGCTGGTCGAGGTCATGGCGGCGGAGCGGGCGGTGTGCGAACAATTCCACCTGCCGGTCCAGTCCGGGAGCAACCGCACCTTGAAGCGCATGCTTCGTCGCTACACGGCAGAGTCCTTCCTGGAAAAGGTTGACCTGATTCGCTCGACGGTGCCCGACGTGGCGCTGTCCACGGACGTGATTGTCGCCTTTCCCGGGGAAACGGAAGCGGAGTTCGAAGAGACTCTGGGCCTTCTCCGCGCCGTCCGCTTCGACGAAGCCTTCACCTATCGATACAGCCCCAGGGCGGGAACGCCGGCCACTCGGCTTCCACCCAGTCAGTTCATTCCTGCGGAGGTCGGCCAGGCGCGGCTGGAAACGCTCATTGCCGTGACCCGGCGGATCCAAGCCGATATCAACCGGAGCGAAGTGGGCAGGGTCGAAGCGCTGCTGGTCGAGCGGAAGGGGCGAAGCGAAGGGATGGTCCTGGGACGGACCCGGCGGAACAAGGCCGCGGTGATTCCCGGTACCGAAGCCGACATCGGCTGCTACCGGACGGCCCGCCTGGTGCGGACCACGGGCGCCACCTTCGTGGCGGAGGTGCTTTCCGAAGGGGACGTGTTGGTCCCGGACCGGGGGAGCCCGGTCGCCCGGGAATCGGGGCGCGCCTCCGAGGACCGGTCGCGCACCCCGGAGGGAGGGCGGGCTCGGAGCTACGGGCCGTCTCCGGTCGAGGCGACCGCCTGAGGCTGTGGCTGTGCAGCGTGTCGCTGGCTGGCTCGGTCTGGGCGGGGTCCTTCTGACGGGGCTGGTGTTTGCCCTGAATAACACCGGGCGGCGGGTGACCATCGACCTCGGCGTTGTGACCTTATACCAGGTCCCGGTCACCTTCGTCGCCTTCGGCGGCATGGTGGCCGGAATGGGCGTTGTGCTCCTGGCGGGCATCAACGCCGACCTGAGGGTCCGGAAGCTGCTCCGCGAACGAGGTGGGGCCCGGAGCCTCCGGGAGAAGGCGGGTCCGGATTCCGAGCGTTCCAACCTCCCCGGTCCCGACGACGATACCGGCCCCGTCCCCGGCCAGCAGACCTTGGGCGGTCCCTTCGACCGCCCGGACGACCCACGTAACCCGCACGGAGAAAAGCCCCTGGAGTGAGGGAAGCGCCCCCGGTTCTGTGGACCGCCACAGGGTTTGCCGCAGGCGCGGCGGCCAGCGCGGCTCTGGATTTCGACCGGACCCTCCTCCTCCTCGCTCTTCCCATTGCGCTATGGCGGGGTCCCAAATCCCGGGCGCTTGCCCTCCTGATCTGCTTTCTTGCCGGTTTGGCCTGGGCCGGGAGCGCCCGCCATTCCCAGGGCCGGTGCACCGCTTCGGTTTCCGACGGGTCCCCGGCCTCGGTTGCGGGCTACTTCGTCCGTTCCAGCGCCCAGGGTGCCTCCAGTCTTCGGATGGTCTCCGGGGAGGCCGGGGGGTGCCGGGGCTTGGTGAGAGTGTACACCCGGTCCGGGGCACCTCCCCCGGAAGCCCGCTTCGTGACCGTAGAGGGCCGGTGGTTCGAAACCGTACGCGGGGACGGTTCCGTGTCGGTCTACCTGAGCGCCGCCTCCGTGCGCGAAGCCGTCGGCCATGTGCCCTGGGCCCACAGGCTCCGGACCGCCATCCGGGAACGGGCCGCCCAGGCCATTCGAGGTCGGCTGGGCTCCCAGGCAGGCGTGGCCTCGGCCCTGGTGCTCGCCGAACGGGAAGGGATCCCCCAGGATCTGTGGGACGCGTTCGCCCGCTCTGGAAGCGCCCACCTCCTTTCCATCTCGGGGTTCCACGTAGGCGTGATTGCGGCCCTCCTGGGCACCATTCTGACCGCGGCGGGCCACCCGCCCAGGGCGCGAGCCGCCGGGGTCGCCATCGGCGTGTGGGCCTATGTCCTGGTCATCGGGGCGCCGACGTCGGCGACGCGGGCCGCCTGGATGACGACGGCCTTCGTGGTGGGAAGGCTCCGGCAGACGCCGGCGCGGTCGCTGGGGAGTCTCGGTCTCTCCATGCTCATGCTCACCGTCTTCCGGCCCTCCGTCGTGGCCGGGGCCGGCTTCCAGCTAACCGTCGCCGGAACGGCGGGGATCCTGGTTCTGTCCAGGTGGATCATGAAACACTGGCCCGCCCATCCCGGCCGAAGCTGGATCGCACCCCCGGTGGCCGCCGGCATCGGGGCTTCGGTGTTCACGGCTCCCGTTCTGGCCTACCACTTCGGCCAGATCCCCCTCCTGTCCCTGCCGTCCTCGATCTTGCTGACCCCCATGGTGGCCGCTGCGGTCCCCGGCGTCCTCCTGGCCATCGTCCTGGATGTGCTGGGGCTTCCGGGGGCGGGCCTGGCCGGCGCCGGATCGGAGGGCCTGCTTCAAGGGGTCACCTCCACCGCCGCCGTATTGGGCTCCCTCCCCGGCACGACCCTTCTGGTGACCCCCCGAGAGGCCGCGCTCCTGACCGTCGGTGCCCTCTTGCCCCTGGCATTCGGAACTGCCAACTGGCGTACCCGCCCGGTCGTCCGGGCGGCCGTCGCGGTCCTGTCCGCGGGCGCTGTACTCTGGCTGGGCCAGGCCGCGCTTTCCCTTGCCGGAAGGGGGAGCACGGAGATCGTCGCCATCGACGTCGGGCAGGGCGACGCCATCGGCGTCCGTACGCCCCGGGGACGGTGGCTGCTGGTGGATGCCGGCCCCCGCTTCGGCGGTTCCGACGCGGGCCTGACCCGGGTGGTTCCCTACCTTCGCGGCCGGGGCGTGCGCCGGCTGGAGGCCATCGTCCTCACCCACTCCGACGAAGACCACGCCGGCGGTCTGGCTTCCGTCCTTCGCAACATTTCCGTCGGTACCATCCTGGGCCCCGGCTTCGGAGGCGGCCAGGCCGGCCACATGGCCGGGTTGGAAGAGGCGCGTCGGGCCGGCGTACCTTGGCGGCGCGCCGCCGCCGGGGATTCGTGGGAAATTGACGGCGTGACCTTCCGGGTCCTCAGCCCCGGGCCGGAGGAGCCGGACGAACCCGCCGCCCACCCCCGATCGCCCAACGATTGGTCGGTCGTCCTGCGCGTCACCTTCGGCCATTTCGACGCCCTGCTCATGGGAGACGCCGACGCCGTTGTGGAGGCCCGGCTCCTGGACCAGGAGGGAATCGAGGTTCTGAAGGTCGGACACCACGGAAGCCGTACTTCCACGTCGGAAGCATTCGTGCGGGCCACCTCGCCCCGCCTCGCCCTTGTCTCCGCGGGGGCCCGAAACCGCTACGGGCACCCGGATCCGGGGGTTCTCAAAAGGCTGGAACGGGCGGGAGCCCGGATCTTTCGGACGGACCGAAACGGCTCGGTAGCCGTGACAGGTCGGGAGGACGGCACGGTGACGGTCCGGACGGGGCGTTGACCCGGGAGGACCCTGGCCCCTATTTACCCGGCCATGCGGAGCAAAGTCGTCACAATAGGCCGCCACATCGTTGACCAGGAGCGAAGGCACCCCGGAGCGTCCGGCCGCTTCTCGGCGCTTCTGTACGACATCGCCCTTGCCGCCAAGATCATCTCCCGGGAGGTCAATCAGGCGGGCCTCATCGATCTCCTGGGAACGACGGGCGAAACCAACGTCCACGGCGAAACGGTCCGAAAGCTGGACGCCTTCGCCCAGGATGTGATCGTCAAGGCGATGGACCACGCCGGCCACCTTTGCTGCATGGTCTCGGAAGAGTGCGACGACATCATCCCCATTCCCGAACAGTTCGACGTGGGAGACTACGTCCTCCTCTTCGATCCCCTGGACGGCTCTTCGAACATCGACGTGAACATCTCCATCGGGACCATCTTTTCGGTCCACCGCAGGGTTTCGGAGGGGGGAGGCGCGGGGACGAGGGAAGACTGCCTCCAACCGGGGTTCCGGCAGGTGGCGGCCGGCTACGTCGTCTACGGATCCTCCACCATGCTCGTGTACACGACCCACGCGGGAGCCGGCGTCCACGGCTTCACCCTGGATCCCTCGATCGGGGAGTTTCTCCTGAGCCACCCGAAGATCCGCATCCCGGATCCGCCGGCAAAAATCTATTCGGTCAACGAGGCCTACTATTCAAGGTGGTCCCCGAGACAGCAGCGCCTGGTGGACTCCTTCCGGAGCATCGGGGAAGACGAGGGGGGCGGGTATCGGTCCCGGTACATCGGTTCGCTGGTTTCCGACTTTCACCGCACCCTCCTCAAGGGCGGAATCTTCATGTATCCGGCCGACTCCAAGTCGCCGCGCGGGAAGTTGAGACTTCTCTACGAAGCGGCACCCCTGGCTCGGGTCTGTGAAGCCGCCGGAGGCCGGGCATCGGACGGCACCCGGGACATCCTGAGGATCGTTCCCCGGAGTCTCCACGACCGTACGCCGCTGTTTTTGGGGTCGAAGGGCTTGGTGGATTTGGCCCAAGCGTACCTGGGTGGGGAGCGTGGCTAGAGCTGCCCGTCGAGTCCGGCGACGGGGGGGCACCCATGGCGGGGCTGGTCCCCGGGATGGGCGATCCTGGGGTGGAGTCCGGCGACGGGATTTGGGCGCGGGGGCAGCGGGAGGGTCAGAAATTTGATTGTCGCGAGTTTTTGGCGGATGAGATGGCCCAGTCATATATCACGTAAGTTGTTGATGTCAAATGACGTATGGAGGTTCGTGAAACGTGGCACCACTCTTGCTTCAAGAGCGTGAAGAGCCCGATGAAACCGGGCTTCTTGCGGCCTTGAGAACTGCCGGGGGAAATACCGCTGGCGTTTCGGGCCGATGACATAGATTTTCTGCTTGCTTGGCCGGACGGTAAGAGGCCGGACGGGGAACCGGGCAACGACAACCTTCCAAACCAAAGGAACGGACCACACACCATGAGAAGACTCAAGCTTTTTGCGATGGCGAGTTTGCTTGCCATCCCCCTTGCGGCGTGCGACGAGGGGACTGAACCGCCCCCGGTCGGATCCATTGAGGGCCAGGTGTCGATCGAGGGCAAAGGAGCCGACGGGGTGACCGTCACCCTGAGCGACGGCAAAACGGCGACCACGGCCGGCGGAGGCACATTTTCCTTCCGCAATGTCGAGGGCGGGTCGTATACGGTCACGATCAGCGGATTCCCGACGGATGCGAGCTTCACCGCTACTTCGCAGGCGGCGGTGATTTCGCAGGCGAACCAAGTCGTCTCCGTGAACTTCACGGGGGCCTACATCCGAACCTCGAGCATCATCGGAACGGTCACCGTTGAGGGAGCCGGGATCGGCAAGGTCACGGTTCGACTCTCCGGCATGTCGGACGCCTCAGCAACCACAAGTGACAACGGCCAGTATGCGTTCACGGGCCTCCGGGCGGGGACGTACACGGTGGAGATTTCGGAGTTCGGCTCCGACGAGGTGAGTTTTTCGAACACCTCTCAGAGCGCCACCGTCGCCGTAGGGGAGTCCCAGGTCATCAGCTTCGACGGGGTATACCTGCGGACGGCGAGCATCACGGGCCAGGTAAGCGTCGAAGGAACGGGCCTGGAGGGCGTCAAGGTCAGCTTGACCGGCATGGAGTCGAAGGAGGCGACCACGGACGCTAGCGGTCAGTACGCGTTCTCGAACCTCCGGGAGGGTGACTACTCCGTCGGCATTTCGGGCTTCGACACCGATAGCTACGGGTTCGAAAAAACGTCCATGGACGTATCAGTGGCCCTGGGAGAAACGAAGAAGGTTGCGTTCGAGGGCACGATGTTGCGGACGGCGGGCATCAGCGGTCAGGTAAGCGTCGAAGGAACGGGCCTCAAAGGCGTCAAGGTCAACCTTTCGGGTGCGTCCGCGGCCGAGACGACCACGGACGCTAGCGGTCAGTACGCCTTCGCCGGGCTCGAAGCGGGTGACTACACCGTGGCGATCTCGGGCTTCGACGACAAGGCCTACGGCTTCGATCCTGTGGAAATGAAGGTCAAGCTGGGGAACAGCGAATCAAAGATTCAGAACTTCGCTGGAACCCACCTGCGGTCGGCAAGCGTTTCGGGCTCCCTCTTCGTGGACGAGAACACGAAGAACGACATGTTCGACACAGGTGCCGAAGACATGTTGAAGGTTGCGGGCGTGGAGGTCGTCCTGCAGGGTCCCGGCGTGAACGACCGGGCCAACACGGTCACCGATAAGGAGGGCGCTTACAAATTCGACGAACTCAAGGCCGGAGATTACCGCGTGATGCTGTTGACGGATTCTCTTCCGAAAGCAATTGAAGGGTATGCCTTCGGCGGCGATCTTACCGGTAAGCCGGTCACCGTGGCGCCGGGCTCTGCAACCTCGGTGCACTTCCCCTTCGACATCACCGACCAGACGATCAAAATCTCGGCGGTTATGGGCAGCAACAAGAAGGACGCCAAGGACGGTGCCGCGGTGAAGGGTGTGAAGATGGATCTTTACGCGACCCTGCAAGCCGTTAACACAGGAAAGGTTAAACTCGGTTCGGCGACAACGGACTCAACGGGTATGGCGTCCTTCGTATTCAAACGGGCAGCCGACGACGGTCCCGGCGGAGTTACCGACAACCTCGTTTTTGCAAAGGTGACGGACAATTCTCACGCCGATCTTAAGTTGATGACTTCCGAAGTCATGGAGATTTCGTATGCGTCAAAGGACAAGGAGAGTCATGCCGCGCAGAAGGTAAAGCTTCTCAATCAACGTGCCAGCTTCAGTTTCTCGGTCAAGAACATCAAAACTACTTCCGGGGCTGGCGATCAATTCCTGAAAGGCTGGGGGCTGAAAGTCGGTACCGAAACCAAAAAGAAAGACTCGCTTCATTTCGTTGACGCAGAGGCATCGGACGCGACGGGTAAATCAGTCTTTACGGGCACGGCAAGCGTCGATAGTCTGCCCATGAAGTACTACGTTACCCTGGCCGACGTTCAGAAAGAGGCCAAGGGCGAGGAGTTTGAAGCGAAGCCGGAGGCGTCCAAGGCCGCCACTTCCCAGGCCGCCACTAAGAAGACACCCGGCTACCTGGTGTACACCCATGATGGGATGATGCTTCCCGGCAAGAGCGCGGACCTGGGCCTGTTGCGAGTGAAGTTCACCACGCAGACCCTGGTTGCCGGAGTCCACTACGAGATCGACCAGCGCGAAGGGTATTCGGGGAACATTGCCGGTGGTGATGTGCGTCCCTCCAAGGATGCTGCCGCCGCGATCGAAATCGAATTGCAGATCCTTGATAAAAACGGGCGGACCAGGAAATACAAAGGTACTCGTAACCCCAGGTCTCCGAATCCCTACAACGCTAAATCCAATCCGGGTTTGGTCGTCTTCAATAACCTGCCAACAGATACGGTGTTTGTTCTGAAGGCCAGGGTCTCTGGTAACCGCGACATTGCGGGCAGCGACGAAATCGACACCTGGAGGAACCTGGGCGAAAATTCCCTCGGTGCCTTTGGCGACGAGGGCGGCGTTGGCCCTGAAGTTCAAGTCTGCCCCCTGACGGATCGCCGCTCCCGGCAGCTCTGTTCCACCTTCGCCTATGTCTGGGCGGATGGTATGGTGTCGGGTCTCATCAAGTCAAGGGATTACGACGGTGAGGGTCCCGATAAAGCCGAGTCTGTTGGCGGCTTGGAGCTTACTCTGACGCCCCTGCAGAGCATGGAAGGTGAGTCCGATACAGTCAAAACCATGGGAAGCGGCCGGTATACGTTCGAGGATGTTTCCGACGGCAAGTACATTTTGGTGGCCAGCGGCAGCAACAAAAGCTGGTCAGTGAAAGGAACGGACACTGTTACCGTCCTCCGCCGCAACGACGACGACGGCGCCACCGCCGCGCGAAAAAATCAGATATATAAGAACTACACAGCTGTATTCCAAAACGCTTCTATCAAGGGAACGGTGGCGAACGACCGCGAGAACAATGACCGTGCGCGGTCCAGCGAAACCCAATCAGGCGTCACCCTGGAACTCCATAGAGTTGTTGGGGGATTGAAACAGGACACCGTTTTCACCAAAAAAACGGCCGAGACGGGCAGAAGCGGCGAGTTCTCGTTCACTGGCGTTGAGGAGGGAACCTACGTTGTCGTGGGGAAAAACAGCGATGGTTACGAACTTCGTGCAAACAACAGCGCCCCGGTTCACTACTCTCGGCGTCTTGTTGTGGACGGACGGCCAGCCATGAGGAATGTGACGAGTGGTACCAAGCTTCCCGAATGGGACTACGACAACAGCATGGTCATCAATAACGATGCTCCTGATGACGATGCCGGTAACAAGGCGGATGACAATTTGGGGGACAACGACGCCGACTTCGTGATCCTCTTCAAGGACGGAGTGGTCTCCGGAAAGGTGACCAAGCCGGATGCCGACAAGAAGACTGTCGGAGGTGATACCGATAAAGACTACGATCCCTATGGGGGTCTGAAGATCTTCTTGATGCGTTGCTTGAAGGTGGACTCGGCAGACGAAGACGTTTGTTCCGAGTACGACGATAAGACAAATCGGAATCAGCGGGCCGAAGCCGATACCGATGCAAAGGGGTTCTGGAGTGCTGAGGGCCTTCTGGAAGGGTATTACGAAGTCAGAGTGGACTTGTCGGGTACCAATGAGAAGGTGGACGTCAGCGACACAGAAGACGATAACGGTGCCGGCTACCACGATGCCGCTACCCAACTCGTCAAGTTGGTGGGCAGTCTCGACGACGAAGTCAATGTCAACTTCCACGTCATACCCAAGTAGTAGACGACCTTGAAGCGGCCCTGACCTCTTTGGGGTCCGTATAAGGGTTGAAAAGTTGCCCCCGTCCGGTTTGCCGGGCGGGGGCAACTTTCTGTTTACGGAAGTTCCCGGTCTACGAGGGGGGCGGGGTAGCCTCCCGAGAAGCAGGCGTTGCAGAAGGGGCCGCTTTCCGCTACAGCCCGGGTCATTCCTTCCAGGGAGAGGTAGCCCAGGGAATCCACCCCTAGCTCTTCCGCGATCTCGGCCACGGACATCCGCGATCCGATCAGCTCTTCCCTGGACGGCATGTCAATCCCGTAAAAGCACGGAAAGCGCACGGGCGGGCTGGCAATGCGGAGGTGGACTTCCGCGGCGCCCGCACCCCGAATGAACTTGACCAGGCTTCGGGAGGTGGTCCCCCGCACCAGGGAATCGTCCACGACGGCGATCCGCTGGCCGGCCAGAACTTCCCGCACCGGGTTGTACTTGACCCGGGCGCCGAAGTCCCGGTCGGCCTGGGACGGGCGGATGAAGGTGCGTCCCACGTAGTGGTTGCGAAGGAGCCCCAGCTCGTACGGGATTCCGCTTTGCTCCGCGTAGCCCAGCGCCGCCGAGTTGGCACTGTCGGGGACGGCGATGACGCAGTCGGCGTCCACCGGGTGCTCGCGAGCGAGTTGGCGCCCGAAGGCTCTCCGGGCCCGGTCCACGCTCACACCCCACAGATTGGAGTCGGGGCGGGCGAAGTAGACGAGCTCGAAGATGCACGGCGCGGGGGTTTTTTGGTGAAGGCCGGGGAGTGACTGGATCCGGCTCCCCTGAAAGCGAACGAGCTCCCCGGGCTTGAGGTCCCGGACGAAGCGGGCGCCCATGATGTCCAGGGCGCAGCTCTCGCTCGCCATCACGTGGCCGCCCTCCGGGAGGGCCCCGAGGACGAGGGGGCGGAAGCCCCGGGGGTCGCACACCGCGAACACGGTGTCCCCGACCGTGATCCCCAGAGAATAGGCGCCTTCTAGAAAGCTCAGGGCGTCCCGAAGCTGGGCCTCCACAGAGGCGTGGCGGGAGCGGGCGATCAGGTGAATGATCACTTCCGAGTCCGACGAGCTCTGGAAGATGGCGCCTTCGGCCACGAGTTGTCGCTTCAGGAACCCGGCGTTGGTCAGGTTCCCGTTGTGGACGATCGCCAGATCGCCTTCCGAATAGCGGGCCACCAAGGGCTGGGCGTTGACCCGGCGGCCGCTGCCCACCGTCGAGTACCGCACGTGGCCCAGGGCGGTCGAGCCCGTCAGGGATGCGATCCGGCTGGCGTCGAAGACATCCGAGACCAGCCCCAGATCCTTGTGGAGGCGGGCCCGGCCGCCGTCGATGGCGCAGATGCCCGCGGCCTCCTGGCCCCGGTGCTGCAGGGCGTAGAGCCCCAGAAAGGTGAGCTCGGCGGCGTTTTCCGCGCCGCTCACGCCGACGACACCGCACTCCTCCCGAGGCCGATCGTCCAGAAGGGCGGGGCAAATGTCGGCCGGGTGCCCACCCGATGCGGTTCCCCTCACGAAGGCGTTTCGTTCATGATGTCTGGGAGGCACCCGAAGTACCGCTCCCGCAACCGTTCCAGGGGAAAAATCAGGTTCGAAGAAGACGTCCGGAAGCCCAAGGGAGATTCCCTTCCCCCTACGGTTCCGATCTTGCGGGCCGGAACCCCGTGGAGGGCGGCGACGGCTCGCACCGCATCTTCCTCTTCCGCCTGGCAGGTGACGATGATCCTGCCGTGGTCTTCCCCGAAGAGAAGGCCTGCGTCCGGGACCGGGTCGGCAAGGCACACCGAGGCACCCATCCCTCCCCCATCCCTGGGTCCGCCCAGACAACACTCCACCAGGGCGGCGGCCAGGCCCCCGTTCGCCACATCGTGGGCCGACTTCACAATTCGCTGCCCGATCAAGGCAAGGAGGCACCGCTGGAGCCCCCGTTCGTGGTGCAGGTCCACAATCGGGGGCTCTCCGGCGACCACCCCATGAATCCGATACAGGTACTCCGACCCCCCGAGCTCCCCTCGGGTGGTTCCCAGGAGGAAGACGGCGTCGCCGGGGTCCCGAAAGAAGGGGCGGGTCACGGTGCCCAGGTCGTCAATGACCCCGACCATCCCGATGACCGGGGTCGGGTAGACGGCTTCCCCGTCCGTCTCGTTGTAAAAAGAGACGTTTCCACCCGTCACCGGTGTCTCCAGGTAGGCGCACGCGTCCCGAATCCCCAGAACCGCTTCCCGGAACTGGTACCGGATGTGGGATTTGAGGGGGTTGCCGAAGTTGAGGTTGTTGGTGACGGCCAGCGGAACCGCGCCTGTGCACACCAGGTTTCGGGCGGCTTCGACGACGGCCCCCAAGGCCCCCGTCCTCGGGTTCAGATAGGCGTAGCGACCGTTGCCGTCGGTGGTCGCGGCCACACCCCGATTCGTGCCTGGGATACGGATGACGCCGGCGTCCCCCCCGGGTCCCTGCACGGAGTTGGCCCGTACGCTGGTGTCGTACTGTTCGTAGACCCACTGCCTGGAGGCGACGTTCGGGGAGCCCACGACTTCCAGAAAGGCGGCTTCCAGGCCGGCCGGGGGCTCCAAGTAGCGGGAGAGGTCCAGGGTGCGGAGGGATCGGATCTCCGGGGACTCTTCTCCCTGCCCCTCGTAGGTGGGGCAGCCTACCGTCAGCTGCAGGGCGGGGATGTCGGCCACGACCGCGCCGTGCTCCAGGACCCGGAAGGTCCCCGTCGCGGTGACGTGCCCGACGACGGCGGCTTCCAGCTCCCACTTCCCCAGAATCTCTCGTACCGCATCTTCCTTGCCCTGGCTGGCCACGACGAGCATCCGTTCCTGGGACTCCGAAAGGAGGATCTCGTAAGGAGTCATCCCCGATTCCCGGACGGGCACCCGAGCGGTGTCGATCTCCACACCGTTGCCGGCCCGCCCAGCCATTTCGGCGCCGCTGGAGACGAGACCCGCCGCGCCCATATCCTGGATACCGACGATGTACCCGCTGGCGATCAGTTCCAGGGACGCCTCCAGCAGGAGCTTTTCGGTGAAGGGGTCGCCGACCTGGACCTGGGGCCGGCTCAGTTCACTCCGGCTGGCGGAGAGCTCGTCCGATGCGAAGGTCGCGCCGTGGATTCCGTCCCTTCCCGTCCTGGCTCCCACGGCCATCAGGGGATTGCCGACCCCTTCGGCGGTTCCCCGGATCAGGTCTTCCTGGCGCATGAGCCCCAAGCACATGGCGTTCACGAGGGGGTTGCCTTCGTATCCCCGGTCGAAGTAGACCTCCCCGCCTGCGGACGGGATGCCGACGCAGTTGCCGTAGTCCCCGATGCCCTTGACCACGCCGGCAAAGAGGTATCGGACCCGGGGGCTCTCCAAGTCGCCGAAGCGAAGGGAGTTGAGGGTGGCGATGGGGCGGGCGCCCATGGTGAAGATGTCCCGAAGGATCCCGCCCACCCCCGTGGCCGCCCCCTGATAGGGCTCCACGGCCGAAGGGTGGTTGTGGGATTCGATCTTGAAGGCCAGGGCGTAGCCGTCTCCCACATCAACCACGCCCGCGTTCTCTCCGGGACCCTGAATGACCCAGGGCGCCCGGGTCGGAAGAAGCCGAAGGAGGCGCTTCGAGTGCTTGTATCCGCAGTGCTCGGACCACATGGCCGAGAAGATGCCCAGCTCGGTGAAGCTGGGGGCCCGCCCGAGAATGGCGAGGATCCGCTCGTACTCTTCGGCGGAGAGTCCGTGCTCCTCCACGAGGGCGGCGGTGATCGGGGGGTCGCCCGGGCGGGGTTGCATCGTGCCCCTTACGCTGACAGCGGAGCCCCGACCAGGGATGCGAAGAGGGGGAGCCCGTCGGCCGAACCCAGTATGGCCTCCACGGCTCGGTCCGGGTGGGGCATCATGCCCAGGACATTCCCTCTCGAGCTTGCGATTCCGGCAATGTTGTTCAGGGAGCCGTTGGGGTTCGCTTCGTCCGTGGTCCTGCCCAGCGCGTCGCAATAGCGGAAAACGACGCGCTCCTCCGCCTCCAGGGCGGCGAGGGTCTCGGGGTCGGCGTAGTAGTTGCCGTCCGCGTGGGAGAGGGGCATGCGGATGACTTGGTGCTCCCGGTAGGCGGCCGTGAACGGGGTGTCGCACCGCTCCACTCGCAAGCGGCAGTCGTGGGACTGGAAGCGGAGGGACCGGTTGCGGAGAAGGGCCCCGGGAAGAAGGCCGGCTTCGCAGAGGATCTGGAAGCCGTTGCAGATTCCGACGATCCAGCCGCCTTCCCTCCCGAAGGCGAGGACCGCCTCCATGACGGGGCTGAGACGGGCGATGGCGCCCGGGCGAAGGTAGTCCCCGTAGGCAAAGCCGCCGGGTAGGACGACGGCATCCGCGTCGCCCAGGGACCGTTCCCGGTGCCAGAGGTATCGGGGCGTGCCCCCGGCCCGTTCGACCGACCGGAAGCAGTCCTGGTCGCAGTTGGAGCCCGGGAATGTGACGATGGCGACCTTCACGGGTCCGGAGTCCCCCCCGCTCGGGCCCGGTGGAAGGCCGTCCCGGTCGGCTCGGCTGTTCCTGCCCGGGTCCCCGCCCGGGTTTCGTCCCCTCCCGCCCCGGCCTGCGCGGCGGTGATCCGGAAGTCCTCGGTCACCGGGTTGGCCAGGAGCCTGCGGCACATCGCTTCCGCTTGCGCCTGCGCGGCGGTGCCGGAGTCGGCCTCCACCTCCAGATAAATCACCTTGCCGACGCGAACCCTCTGGACGGAATCGTACCCCAGGGAGGCGAGGGCGTGACGGACCGCCTTGCCCTGCGGGTCCAGAAGGCCCACCCGGGGGGTCACCAGAATCTCGGTTGTGAATCGGCTCAAGGCGCGTTTTCCTCCCAGTCACGGGAACGTCGTTTGGGGGCCAAGTCCTCGTAGTCAACCTGCCGGGACTGTCCGACCTCCCGGGTGTCCAGGAGGGGATCGCGTTCGGGAAGACGCTCCAGGAGGCCCATGAAAACCGACTTTGCCAATCCCCAGGCGGTGTAGGCCATCAGGGAGGGGAAGAACCAGTAGGAAGGGAACCAGAGGGCCAACACGACCGCGATGCCCATGAGGGCGGTCGTCGCAACCCCCTGAGGACTCCGGAGGTTGATGCGGGGGACCATTGCGTAGGGCACGTGGCTCAGCATGAGGACCGAAACCAGGACCATGGTGATGACCATGATCTGGGGCCAGGGCAGGGTCCCCAGGTGCTGCTGATAGAAGGCGGTCTGGGAGAAGGGGTACTGGGTGGCCAGAATCATCCCCGCCGTGGGGGACGGGAGGCCGTGAAAGTGGCGCTCGGCTTCGCCGCCCTGTTCCACGTTGAAACGGGCGAGGCGAACCACCACGGCCGTCACGTACACGAAGCCGATCACCCAGCTCCAGTCGGGCCCCTTGAAGTGCTGCAGGATCATGATCAGGGCGGGGGCCACACCGAAGGAAATCGCGTCCGTCAGGGAGTCCAGCTCCGCCCCGAAAGCCGACCCGGTGCGCGTGAAACGGGCCACCCGCCCGTCCAACAGGTCAAGGATGGCCGCAAAAACGATGAACCACGCCGCCCACGCGAAGTCTTCCCGGATCGCCGCGACTACGGCGTACAGGCCGAAGAAAAGATTGCCCAGGGTGAAGGCGGAAGGGAGGATGATGATTCCCCGCTGAAGCCCCCTCCGGGAATTGCCCGGCCCGGTCCGCAGCCCGGGTCTCCGTCGACGGCCGGGTTCGGTTGGTTTCTGCGGCATCGGGTTGCCGGGCGTCACGGCGAATCTCCTTCTTCGGACGGCTTCACCAGCGGGGCACGGGCCACCTCGGTCTCTCCCCCCCGAACGAAATCGCCGGGCCGAACGGTGACCGGCCAGTCGGCGGGGAGGAACAGGTCGACTCGCGAACCGAAGCGGATCAAGCCGATCCGCTCTCCCCGAGCGAGGGTGTCGCCCTCCCGGGGGTAGGTGGCGATTCGCCGCGCCACCCAGCCGGCGATCTGCCGCACCAGGATGGGTCCCGACGCCGTAGCGATGCCCAGGGACGCCCGTTCGTTCTCCCGGCTGGCCGCGTCCCGCCATGCCGGAGCATACCCCCCCGGGCGGTAGTCGTAGTGGCTCGTTCTCCCTGCGAAGGGCGCCCGCTGCACGTGCACGTTGAAGACGCTCAGGAAAATGGACACGCGAATCGCCGTGCCCCCCATGAACGCTTCGCCTTCCGCGGCGCCCACACCCACGATCCTTCCGTCGGCTGGAGAGACGACAAGGTTCTCGTCCGAAGGCGTCCGGCGATCGGGGTCCCGGAAGAAGTACGCCACGAACAGGGTGAGCCCTGCCAGCCCCGCCGGCACCCCCCAGCGCAGGCCCCATCCGCCGCTCCCGGCCCAGAAGAGGCTCCCGCCCACCGCCAGAAGGCATGGCACCAGGAAGGGTCCGGCTTCCCTTGCCAGGGGGATCCTCATGTTCCGAAGTCCGGTGGCTTGAAGTCTTCTACGGCCGACCCCGTGAGCCGGCGGAACGCCTCCCGGTATCCCCGGGAGGTGGCGGAGGTCACCGATGCGGGCAAGGGGGGAGGGGGGGAACACCGGTTCCAGCCGACGATGCCGTCCAGGTAGTCCCGGAGGAGCTGCTTGTCGAAAGACAGCCGCGCGCTTCCTGCCGAGTAGGACTCCTGAGGCCAGAAGCGGGAGGAGTCGGGGGTCAGCACTTCGTCAATCAGGAGTAGGGTGCCGTCCTCGGTGGTTCCGAACTCGAACTTGGTGTCGGCCAGAATGATTCCGGCAACGGCGGCGACGGCGCGGGCCCGCGCGTAGATGTCCAGAGAAAGCTTCTGCAACCGGTGTGCCCGTTCCCTTCCCAGGAGACGCCTCGCGTGGTCCAGGGTGATGTTCTCGTCTTTGCCTTCCCGGGCCTTTGTTGCCGGCGAAAAAATGGGAAGGGCGAGGGCGCCGTTTTCCCGAAGTCCAATCGGCAGGGGCTCGCCCGCCAGGGTCCCTGATTCACGATACTCCTTCCAGGCCGACCCGGACAGATACCCCCGAACGACGCACTCCACGGGCAACGGCCGCGTCCTCCGCGCGAGGGTCGTCCGACCTTCCCACGGGTCCCGGCACCCGGCCAGGGCCGGGACGGCCCTCAGGATGTCTTCGGAGCGGACCGAAAGGAGGTGGTGGGGAACGTCCGGAAAGTGGGTGCTCATCCACCAGGCGGTCATCTGGGTCAGGAGCCTGCCCTTGCCGGGCACGGGCTCCTCCAGGCCGATGTCGAAAGCGCTCACCCGGTCACTGGCAACCAGAAGCAGTCGGTCTCCGGGGACTTCATACACGTCCCGGACCTTGCCCCGGTAGAGGAGAGGAAGGGGGAGTTCGCTCCGCAGAAGGGCCATTCGGGTCAGACCCTCACCTGGCCGGGTTCCGGGCGCGCGTCTTCCCGGGCACCGTACCGCTCAATGACGGGGGCCACGTGTTGGGCGAGGAAGTCGTCCACCTGTTCCGGTGCCCTGCCCACCAGGGCCTCGGGCCGGGCCTGCTCCTCCAGCTGTTCTTCCGTCATACCGAAGGCCCCGTCCCCGGCGATGCGGGCGAAGAGGGCCCCGTCCTCTCCTTTCGTCATCCCCCGGGCGGCGGCCAGGGCGTGGCGCCGAATCCTCTCGTGGAGCTCCTGACGGTTCCCTCCGGCGGCGACCGCCTCCATGAGAACCGACTCCATGGCCATGAAGGGAAGGTGGACGGTCAGGTTTGCGGCGACCACGGAGGGGTTGACCCGAAGGCCCGCGGCGACGTTTTCCGCGAGCACGAGCGCCGCGTCGGTGGCCATGTACGCGTCGGGGACGGCCAAGCGCTTGTTGGCGGAATCGTCCAGGGTCCGCTCCATCCACTGGGTTGCCGCCGTATGCGCGGGATCCAAGACCAGCGCGATCACGTGGCGCGCAAGAGCGCAGATTCGCTCGGAGCGCATGGGATTGCGCTTGTACGGCATGGCCGACGAACCGATCTGCTCCGCTTCGAAGGGCTCCTCCAGCTCCCGGAGGTGGGCCAGAAGGCGGATGTCATGGGCCATCTTGGATGTCGAGGCGGCCACCCCTGCCAGACAGGAGAGAAAGGCGTGGTCCACTTTGCGGGGATAGGTCTGGCCGGTCACCGGATAGGTCGCTTCGAAGCCCAGGCGGTGGCACACGGCCCGCTCGAGCTGTTCCACCTTCCTGTGGTCGCCGTCGAGAAGCTGGAGGAAGGAAGCCTGGGTCCCCGTCGTGCCCCGGACCCCCCTCAGCTTCAGGGAACGAAGCCGGTGCTCGATTTCCTCCACATCCAACAGAAGGTCCTGAATCCAAAGGGTGGCCCGCTTGCCGACGGTTGTGGGTTGGGCCGGCTGAAAGTGGGTATACGCCAGCGTCGCTCGGTTGCGCTGCTCCGCTGCGAAGCGCGCGAGGGCCCGAATCACGGACACCACCCGGGACCGGACCAGGGTCAGGGCCTCCCGGTGCTGGATCAGGTCGGTGTTGTCCCCCACGAAGGCGCTGGTGGCGCCCAGGTGGAGGATGGACCGGGCCGCCGGAGCCGCGTCGGCGAAGAGGTGGACGTGGGCCATGACGTCGTGGCGGAAGCGTTCCTCGTACCGGGCCGCTTTCTCCAGGTCGATGTCGTCCAGGTGATTCCGCATGTCCCGTATGGCGGCCTCGGGGATGGGCAACCCAACCTCCCTCTGGGATTCCGCCAGAGCGAGCCAGAGGCGTCGCCAGGTCCCGAAGCGGAAGGCCGGGGCGAAGATGCGCTCCATCGCTCGGGAGGTATACCGGGCAGACAGGGGATGTCCGTAACGGTCCGGGGAGCGATCGTTCTCTATGCCCATTCCAGCAATCCGGTTCGAACCACGCGTCCGTTGCGCTCGAAGAGGAGGACGAAGGGACGCCCGCTCCGTTGCGTCCGCCGGAGTTCGTCGGCCGCTTCCCGGGCTGTGCGAAGCCGCCGGTTGTTGATCGCCAGGAGCACGTCGCCAGGGGAGAGTCCGGTCACGCTGGAAAGGGCATCCGAAATTTGTACGACCAGGGCGCCTCGGGATGAGGCGAGCCTCCGCTCCGCCTGGATCCCCGGGGTGACGGTCACGACCTCCAAGTCCCGCAGGATCTCGACCCGACTGGCCGTGGCGGAAGGGAGGGGTGCGGCTTCGAGAAAAACGGACTCCGCCCCTTCCAGGGTCAGGCGAATTCCGTCGCCGGCCCTCAGATCGAGGAGGACCGCGGCGTAGTCCAGGGGGGTGGCCATCCGAACCGGTCCGGCTTGCAGCAGACGCGAACCGGCGCGAATCCCTGCCGCAGCGGCGGGGGACCCCGGCGTGACCCGGGCGACCCGCACGCCCCGAGACCGACCGAAGCCGTCTGCCTCCACGGCGTCCACCTCCAGGCCCAGCCAAGCCCGGCGGACTTCGCCGTGGGCCGCCAGATCCCGGGCCACCTGTAGGGCCCGATCGATGGGGATGGCGAAGCCCAGTCCCTCGCTTCCCCCCGAGCGGGAAAGGATGGACGTGTTGACCCCGATCACTTCGCCCAGGGCGTTGACCAGGGGACCGCCCGAGTTGCCCGGATTGATGGAGGCATCGGTCTGAATCATCCCCAGATAGAAGCCTTCGTCGTCCCCGCCCGGGATGATGTGGCGACCCAGGGCGCTTACGACGCCGGCGGTGACCGACGGTTCCGGGTTGGAGATCAGTCGCCCGAAGGGGTTGCCGATCGCGACCGTCCACTCCCCGATCAGCAGGTCGGAGGCGGTTCCCACGGGGGCGGTCGGAAGGCCGTCGACCCCATCCAGGGCGAGGACAGCCACATCGGTGACGGGGTCGGACCCGATGGCGCGGGCGTCGAAGTCCCGGCCGTCGGGCAGGGTGACCAGGATCTCTTCCGCGCCCTGGACGACGTGATGGTTCGTGAGCACGGTGCCTTGGGGGTCCACGATGAAGCCCGAGCCGAGCCCCCGAGTCTCCCGGAAGGGCAGAAAGTAGTCGTCGAAGAAACTGCGCCGTCCGACCCGCTCCCGGCGCAGCACGGAGATGGTCACCACCGCGGGCGCCACCGTCCGGGCGGCCCGGACGATTGCGGTGGTCCGACTCTGGGACACCTGGGGGGAGGTGTGGTTGGCGTGAGGATTCCGGAAGTCCGGTGGATCCGAGCCCCCGGCTCCGGAAGGGCCCGCCTGCGCCGGCCAACGTTCTTGCGCCGGTTGGCTCACCGGGTACGGGCCAGCGGCGCTGGTTGGAAGGGCCTCCTCTGCGGCGAAGCGTTCTGTACCCCCATCCGGTCCGCACCCGACTGCCAGTACCATCAGGGTTGCCAGGGTGGCCCGCGGCGCGGGTGTTGTCCGCCCCGCCTGTGTCACCAGGGTCGTACGCGTGGCCGTAGAACCCCGGCCGGCAGGGACCCGCTCCGCCTTTCCGTTCACGGTTCGCCTCTCTCCTTTCCGTCCGACCCGTCCGATGAACCCAGATCCATCCCTACCCCTACGGGGTTCTCCCGGATCCCCTTGTGGCCCGCCCGCCCCGGGTACGCCACCCGGACCAAAAACAGCCCCCGGGCCGGGGCCGGCGGCGACGTGACCAGTGCCGGGTCCTTCTGGAGCAGACGCGCCATGTCTTCTTGGTTCCGGCGTCCCATCCCGATGTCGACCAGGGTTCCGACCAAGTATCGTACCGTTCGGTGCAGGAAACGGTTCGCCGAGATCTCGAAGATCACCCCCAGGTCCTCCCAGCGCCGCCACTGGGCGCGGGAAACCCGGCAGTCGCAACCGCGTTCGGGTTGCCCGGTCTTTGCAAAAGCCCGGAAGCTGTGCTGGCCCCGGAGCAGGCGGGTGGCGCCCTTCATGGCCTCCGGATCCAAGGCCCGGCACAGGGGCCAGCACCCGCGGCGCCAGAACGGAGAGGCCGCAACCGGGGCGGTTCCGATCCGGTACTCGTACGTCCGGGCGGTGGCTTCGAAGCGGGGGTTGAAGTCGCGGGGGACGGCCTGGGCGCCCTGGACCCAGATGGCCCCGGGCAACAAGGCGTTGAGAGAGCGGGCCAAGTCCGAGGCCGTCCAGGGAGGAGGCAGGGTCACGGCGGCCACCTGGCCTGTTGCGTGCACCCCGGCATCGGTGCGACCCGCCCCCATCACCGGTCTGCGCTCTCCCGTGAGACGGCGCACAACCCTCTCCAGTTCCCCCTGAACCGTGGGCTTTCCGGGCTGGACCTGCCATCCGTGAAAGGGAGAGCCGTCGTAGTGTAGGGTCAGTTTGAAGCGGGTCTCTCGGTCTCTCATCTGTTCCGGCAAAGGATCCGTTGCCCGGATTTGCTCCTTATCCGCGCCGCTGGAGTCCGAAGGGAAAGCTATCCAGAAAGTCGCGTACAGTCACCCTACCCAGGCGTATCCTGGACGCCGGGACCGGAACAGCACCCCGGGAGTTCCCAGACGTACGGCGAATCCCCGGCGCCATGGGGTCGAATATCGAAAGCTGGCCCGGCGCTCGTCGATACCTGCGGCACCGGGGCGGACGCGTCTCCACGGTCAACGTACTCTACGGCGGCGGCCCTCGTTGCAGTAGCGGGGGGTGTGCCGGTTGCCAAGCGCGGCAACCGGTCCTTCACCTCTGAAGTGCGGCAGCGCAGCAGACGGGAGGCCCAAGGGGAAGACTGCGGCGGGAACGTTGCGCTTCAAGAAAGGCAGCGCCGACTCCCCGAAATACGACTAGTGGATCGTGGACGGGGATCCGAGCCTGGGAGGGATGTCTTGCGACCCCTGAAAGGGCTGCCGTACGCGAATGGCGCGCTTCGCCCTCTCAATCCCAGGCCCCTCGCAAGTCCGACCGCGGACCGTGATGACGATCTTGGTGCGTTCCCGGTTGAGATGTCCTACGGCGAACATCGTCTTCATCTTGAATCACCTCCTGAACCTCTGGGCACTACGGGTGATGAGCCGCTCAGGGTGTGCGGCCCGTCAATACTTTCGAATCAAGCCGATGACCACCCCTTGAACCCGCACATCTTCGGCGGGCACGATGATGGGCTCCATGTCCGGGTTAGCGGGTTGTAGGCGAATGCGGTTCCCAGGCTCCCGGTACAACTTCTTGACCGTTGCGGTTTCGTCTTCCAACAGGGCCACGACCACCTCTCCGTTGTAGGCGGTTTCTTTGGCGTCAACGACGATGTAGTCCCCGTCCCGGATCTGTTCTTCGATCATTGACTGGCCGGAAACGCGAAGGGCGTACGGAGTACTGCCGGGCCGGATCATGTCGGGGGGGACCGCCAAGGCCTCCGGGTCTTCGATGGCTTCGATCGGCGATCCGGCGGCCACCGTTCCCAAGAGGGGGAGGATCGCCGTCGGTTCCGGCACTTCCGGGAATTCGATGGAGCGGCTCTCCCGGTATGCCTTCCGGATGCATCCCTTGCGTTCCAGATTGGAGAGATGCTCATGAACGGTGGCCAAGGACGAATATCCGAAGGCAGTGCGTATCTCCTCAAAGCTGGGCGCATAGCCATTCTCGTCGATGAACTCCCGGAGGTAATCGAGAATCTCTTTCTGACGTTTTGTGAGGGGCATGCTCTCTCTTCCTTGAGTGTGGACGGACTTCCTTAAGGAACGGACCCAATTGGACGGGCGGCAGCCATTGGGACTCTCGCGCTCCGTACCGAACAATCTCCGAAGAACGTAACCGAATTTTCACCGAAGAGCAACGGATGGACAGACGGCGGTCGGGAGGTGGCCATTGTGCTCAACGGGCCGCTGTTCGCCGACCTCCCCCGGGGCCAGGTTGGGTGTCGGGATCGGGCCTTCCCCCAAGTCGGGCCCAGCCGGATTGGTTATCTTCCTGTCCCAGATGGATGTTTCCGCGTAACCCGATGTTTCCGCGTAGCCCGTAAAGGGGTTTCGGGATTCACCGCCACCGGTCCTTGAATGAGTGGCTTCTTCAGAACGACGTTTTTTGTTCTCATCGCCGCAGGCATCGTGGTCTTGTCGGGGTCCGCCCTCCTACATTGGATTCCGGGCCTGGACGCGCCGGCCACCGACCCGCTTCTTTCACCTGGCTCCCAGCGAATCACCGTGGATGTGCGCAACGCCGGAGGCATTGACGGGATGGCCCGGGCCGCCACCGTCCTCCTTCGGAGGAGCGGGTTTGATGTAGTCGGCATGGGAAACGCCCGTCGTATGGATCTGGACTCCTCCGTCGTAATCGACCGCGCAGGAAACGTTCAGAGGGCAGCCGCGGTGGCGGAAGTTCTGGGGATTCGACGGCTTTTCAGTGAGCCGGACTCGAATCTTTTTGTAGACGTTACCGTACGTTTGGGGTCGGATTGGCAGGGCGTGGAGAGCGTTGGGGAGAGCACCGGAGAAGACCCCCGAAGCCGGCTGGCCGCGTGGTTGCGGGGATTGGGGTGGTCCGGAGTGAAGGGCTCCGGAGATCGCACGGGTGTGGGCCCTGGGCAGATGCCCCGACAGCGGCCGGGGGAAGGGCGGTAGACATGGCAGAAAGACAACGGGGGAAAGGCCAGGGTACTTCCGGGGACAGGGCTGCGCGACCGGGAGGAAACGCGTCGCCGGCGCAGAAGCGGGGCGGGCGTTCGCGGGCCGCCCGAACCACCCCGGGCTTCCTTCGGGCCATCGTGCGCCCCGTCTGGCGCTCCGAGCTGGGGAGATCCCTCCTGTTGGCCTTTTGCCTCTTCTGGGTTTTTCGGCTCTTTCTGATCCAGACCTTCGTGATCACTTCCGGCTCGATGGAGAACACCCTTCTTGTGGGTGACTTCCTGGCGGTAAACCGGGCGGCCATCGGCTCCCGAATTCCCTTTACCGACATTCGCATTCCCGGGTACTCGAAACCCCGGCGCGGAGACATCCTGGTCTTCGATCCTCACCACGAAGAGAACATGACCGTGGTCAAGCGGCTCATCGGGATGCCCGAGGATACGCTGGAGATGCGGGACAAGGTTCTCTACCGCAACGGCCAAGCCCAGGACGAGCCCTATGTGGTACGAACCGAAGGCAGGGCAGAGGGCTTCAATCCCGCCATGTTGTGGCAGCAGGAAGTGCTCGTGGGCGGGCCCCGGGACGACTATCGGCCCACCCGGGATACCTGGGGACCGATCGTGATTCCGGCGGATCGTTACTTCATGCTGGGCGACAACCGGGATTCCAGCCTGGACTCCCGCTACTGGGGGTTCCTGGAGCCCTGGCGCTTCGAGGGCCGGGCCGTAGCGATCTACTTCTCCTACAACAAGAGCTCGTTCCAGCCCTTCCCCTGGATCAGGGAGATTCGGGGGAGCCGGATCGGTACCCGGGTGCGCTGACGGCCCGCCGCTTTCCGGGCGCCGGGAGGTTCGGGTACCGGCTGGCCCGCAGTTGTCCGCACGCCGCCTCGATGTCTCGGCCCCTGGGGCGCCGAATGGCCGCGGGGACGCCGGCAGCCTCCAGCGCGTCCCGGAAGCCCTTCACGCGGGTGTCGGGGCTCGGCTTCCAGTCCACATAGGGGATGGGGTTGAACGGGATGAGGTTCACGAAGGCATGAACCCGCTTTGCCAGGCCGACAAGGCTTGGCACGAGGGCGCGATCGTCGTTCACCCCCCGGATCATCGTGTACTCGAAGGTGATTCGACGGCCTCCCTTCCGATTGAACACCTCCAGGGCCTCCATGACCTGGTCAAGGGGGTATCGCGCTTCCAGGGGGATCAACTCGGCCCGCAGCTCGGGGACAGGAGCGTGAAGGGAAAGGGCGAGGCGAAACTGCTCTTTGCGTTCGGCCAGGGCCAGGATGCCCGGGACGACTCCGACGGTGGAGACGGTAATCCGCCGGGCCCCGATCCCGTAGCCGGCGTTCAGAATCGACAGGGCGGGGAAGACGTTCCTGCGGTTGGCAAAGGGCTCCCCCATTCCCATGAAGACGAGATGGGTCACGGCTCCCCGCCGGTTCTCTCTGGCCCAACGAGCCGAGGCCCGGTACTGGCCCACGATCTCGGCTGCCGATAGCTGGCGGCCGAAGCCCGACCATCCCGTCGCGCAGAATCGGCACGCCAGAGCGCAGCCGGCTTGGGAAGAAATACAGAGGGTCAGGCGATTCCGGGCAGGGATGAGGACGCTCTCCAGGACTTCTCCGCCGGACACGCGCCAGAGATGCTTGACGGTTCCGTCGGACGAAGTCGAAACTGCATCAAGGATGGGCTCGTTGAAACGAAAGCGTTCGGACAGCGCGTCCCGTTCCAGGACGGGTAGGTTGGTCATGTCCCCCACGGCCCGCGCGTCCCCCGCGAAAACCCACGCCTCGGCCTGTTGGATGCGGTACCCGGGCTGCCCCCGGACCCGGAAATGGTCGCCCAGCGCGTCCCGTAGCCGGGAAGGCGTGAGCCCCAGGAGGTTCGGGCGGTCTTGGGTTGAGGGAGATGCGTCCATGCCTGCGTGTTGGAGAGGGCCGCGTCAACCTGCCCCATGTGCCCAGGTGCAGGGGCTCATGGGGTCAAGGGATTCAACCCGATGGCGGGGTGTTCTTGAAAGCCCCCTTGGGCTTCGATTAAATATACTGCATGAAGATTTTCCGTGATCCCTGTCTGCCATCAACCGGGGATCCCGTCGGCCCGTCCGGAGACGGCCGGCGTCGAAGATACGGCTGATGTCCAGCGTCAAGACAAGCGCCACGGCCATGCGCTCTGTCGGCGCCGGTCGGGTCACCCTGGAGAAGGCGGGCCAAGAGGTCAGGATCGCCGGATGGGTCCACCGCCGGAGGGACCTGGGCGGGCTGGCCTTCCTTGATGTGCGCGACCGCTCGGGGATCCTTCAGGTTTCGGTCGGTTCGGGATGGTCATCCGAAGAAGCGATTCGCGTCGCCCGGGACCTGGGCGCGGAAGACGTGGTCGGCATCCGGGGGGTCGTGACCCCAAGGCCCCAGGAGGCCCGGAATCCGGACATGGGGACGGGGGATGTGGAAGTTCGGGCCACCGAGCTCCAGCTTCTCAACCGGGCCCACCCCCCCGCCATTCCCGTGTACCGGCCTCCCGGGGAAGCGCTGCCCTCGGAGGAGCTGCGCCTACGGCACCGGGTCCTGGACCTGCGCCGACCCGGCCTCCAGAGCCGGCTGGCGCTCCGCCACCGCCTCCTTCTGGCTGCCCGGAACTACTTCGACGCCCTGGGCTTCATTGAGGTCGAAACCCCGGTCCTGACTCGGCCCACGCCTGAAGGGGCCCGGGACTTTCTGGTACCCAGCCGGGTCCGCCCGGGGGAGTTCTTCGCCCTTCCCCAGAGCCCGCAGATCTACAAGCAACTCCTCATGGCCGCCGGACTGGACCGCTATGTGCAGATCGCCCGGTGTTTTCGGGACGAAGACCTTCGCGCGGACCGGCAGCCCGAGTTCACCCAAATCGACGTGGAGGCGTCCTTCGTCGAACCCCAGGACATTTACGAATGGTGCGAGGGACTCATGTGCGCCTTGGCTTCCGTGGCCGGGGTTGCGGCCAGCGCACCTTTCCCCCGCCTGACCTGGGCCCAGGCGATGGAGCGCTACGGCAGTGACTCCCCCGATCTCCGCTACGATTTGGAGATCGGGGACGTGACCGCCATCCTGGCAGCCCTGGAATCCAGGATCCTTCGGGGGGCCGTCGCCGCAGGTGGCCGGGTCCGGGGCATCCGCGTGCCTGGAGGCGCCCGGCTTTCCCGGAAGGAGATCGGCGCCATCGAGGGTGCGGCGAAGGCAGTGGGTGCGCCAGGGCTTCTGTGGGCCAAGATCCGGGAGGGCGGGGCTTCGGGTCCCCTGGGCCGCTTCTTTCGGGAGGGCACCGGGGATCGTCTCGGTCTGGCTCCCGGGGACCTTTTTCTTGCCGCGGCGGGTCCCGACGCCGATACCTCGCCGGCCCTCTCCGCCGCCCGGGGAGCTTCTGCCCAGGCCATGGACCTTCCCCGGCCGGGGGCCCATTCCTGGCTTTGGGTGACCGACTTCCCGGTCTTCGAATCCGGAGAAGACGGCAAGCTGGCGGCGAACCATCACCCCTTCGTTCAACCCCATCCCGACGACGTGTACCTCTTGGACTCCGATCCCCTGGCGGTCCGGGGACTGGCCTACGATCTGGTGTACAACGGAACCGAGCTGGGATCGGGGAGCATCAGGATTCACGACGCCGACCTCCAGGTTCGCATTCTGAAGATGCTGGGGCTGGAACCCGGGGAGATCACCGCCAAGTTCGGTTTCCTGCTGGAGGCCCTCCGGTCGGGTGCCCCTCCCCACGGGGGGATCGCCTTCGGGGCGGACCGGATCGTTGCCCGATTTGCGGGCGGACGCAGCCTGCGGGACGTGATCGCCTTCCCGAAGACCACGGCGGCTAGGGCCCTCTTTGAGGGCGCCCCGGCGAGCGTGCCGGAAGCAGAGCTGTCGGCGGTGGGAATGTCGTTGTCGGCTGCGTCCGTGCGGGTCGGGGACGGGAAAGGCGACTCGTGAGCGGCGGTACCGTTGTTCGCCACGACGTTAACGCCGAAGGTGCCGACTCCCTCCTTCTTGCCGGGGTGGGGGACGCCAACCTTCGGGAACTGGCGTCCCTTTTTCGGGTCCGGGTGGTCCTTCGGGGCGATCGCGTACGGCTGGCAGGCAAGCCGGCGTCCGTCGAAAACGCCGCGCGGGTCACCGAGCACATGGTCGAACTGGCTCGGCTGGGGAGACCCTTCCAGGCCCCGGATGTGACCCGGTTCGCCACCAGTTTGGCGTCCCCCGGAGCCCCGGATGTGTCTGGAAGCGACGACCGCCTGGGCATTGCCCTGCCCGGCTCCCGACGAGTTATCTCGCCCCGTTCCGAAGGCCAGCGGACCTACCTCCAGGCGATGGAGGAGTCGGATGTCGTCATCGGGATCGGTCCCGCCGGAACCGGCAAGACCTACCTTGCCGTGGCGCGGGCCGTGGAAAATCTGTTTCGAAAGCGGGTTCAGCGAATCATCCTGGCCCGTCCCGCGGTGGAGGCCGGGGAGAATCTGGGCTTCCTTCCAGGAGACCTTCAGGAGAAGGTCGATCCCTACCTGCGGCCTCTCTACGACGCTCTGGAGGACATGATGCCTCCCGCCCGAGTCCGAAGGGGGATCGCCGAGGGTACCATCGAGATCGCCCCGCTGGCGTATATGCGGGGAAGGACCCTTTCCGACGCCTTCGTGATTCTGGACGAGGCCCAGAACGCCACCGCTGCCCAAATGAAGATGTTTCTGACCCGGATCGGGGTGAACTCCAGGGTGGTGATCACCGGGGACAAGACCCAGATCGACTTGCCCCCGGCCCAGATCTCGGGGCTCATTCAGGTTGAGGACGTCCTGGCAGGGGTCGCGGGGATCGAGTTCGTCTATCTGGGTGCCGGAGACGTGATTCGCCACCGCTTGGTGAAGCACATCATCCGGGCCTACGAGGTGGCGGACGAGCGCTGGAGTGATCCTGTGGAGGACCGCCGGGACCCCGGAGAGAGGGACGGGGAAGCGTAGGCGTGCTTTCGGGGATCCCCAAGCGGGTCTGGCCCGAAGCCGTCGTTCACCACGGGGCCCGGGTACTCCTCCTCGTGGTGCTGGGGAGCGCGCCTGTCGCGCTCTTTCCCGCCCAGCCGGGGGTCGACGTCGGGAGTTACCAGGCGGACACGGTGGCCGAGCGGGACATCCTGGCGGAGTTGGAGTTCGAGGTTCCGAAGGACGCGGCGGCTTTGGAGCGGGAACGGGACGCGGCGGCTGCGTCGGTGATCCCGACCTTCGTCTACCGGGAGAGCGCCCGGGACTCGGTGCTGGAGGCCCTGTCCGGATTCTTCGCGCGGATTGATTCGGCGGCGATCGACGGAACCGCCGGGGTGCTGGCGGTGCTGTCCGAAACGGGGATCGAAGTTACCGTCCAGCAGGTTGATTTTCTGGCCGACGAGGATCGGAGGGAAGGTCTCCGCTCCCGGTCCCTTGCGGCGATCGCCGAATTCGCCCCCGCCGGGATCATGGCGCCCAGCGCCGCGTCCGGCCTGACCACCGACTCGATCCGGGTCGAGCGCCCCGGGGGGGCGACGTTGGTGGCCCGGAGTTCGGTGCTCTCGGGGAGGGAGTACTACGACCGGGCCCTGGCGGGCATGGACGCGGGAACCGAAGTCGATCTCCTCCGCGTGATCCTTGCCCGTTACCTGGCCACGACCCTGGCCCTGGACACGGTGCGAACGGAGCGGGACCGGCAGGCCGCCCGGGACACGGTTCCCACCACGATTGCCCGAATCCTGCGGGGGGAGGCCATCGTGAGGGCGAACCAGCGGGTGAGCCCGGTCGAAATCCAAACGCTGGATGCGTACGGGGCCGAGCTTCGGGCCCAGGGATACAGCGTGGGCGACCCCGGTTTCTTGAACCTCCTGGGTGGCCTGATCCTCAACACGGCGCTCCTGTTCGTCCTTGGGTTGCTCATCTTCTTCTTTCGGCGGGAGACCTACCACGCGTTTCGCTCCGTCCTGACCATTGCCGGCATCTTTGCGGTCTACTTCCTTGCCGCCTTCCTGATCAACGGGCAGTCCCTGCCCCCGGCGTCGCTTCCCGTCACCTTCGTGGCCATTCCTCTGGCCATCTTGTGGGGCAGGCGGATGGCCCTGCCTGCGGTGTTCGTCCTTTCTTCTCTCACCGTGGTGCAGGAGCCCTTTTTCTCGGTTCATATCTTCGTCACGATTCTCGCCGGGGGGGCCGCGGCGGCCTTTGCCGTTCACGTCTTCCGACGGCTGGCCCAGACATGGGTGTTCATCGCCATCATCGCCCTTGCGTACGCGCTGGTCATCCTGGGGATGCAGCTCAGGGGGACGGAGCTCGCCTTTCTGCCCTCCCTGTTGGGGGCGCTGGGCAGTACCGTCGTCGGGGCGATTCTGGCCATCGGCTTCCTCCCGGTGTTCGAGTGGCTCACCGGAATCACCACCGACCAGACCCTCATCGGCTGGGCCGATCCCAACCGGCCTCTGATGCGGCGACTCTTCGTGGAGGCCCCGGGCACCTACGCCCACACCATGCAGGTGGCCAACCTGGCCGAGGCGGGAGCCGATGCCATCGGAGCCAGTGCCCTCCTCTGCCGGGCGGGGTCGTACTATCACGACGTGGGCAAGATGGAGAAGCCGGACCACTTCATCGAGAACCAGCAAGGGGACAACCCCCACGACCACCTGGACCCTCTCGAATCCGCAGCCATCGTTCGGGACCACGTCGTAAAGGGCGTCGCGCTGGCCCGGAAAGAGAAGATCCCGCGGGTGGTTGCCGACTTCATCTCGGAGCACCACGGCGACCAGGTGATCGGCTTCTTCCTTCGTCAGGCTCGGGAGAGGGCGGAGGACGAGGGTCGCCCTCCCCCTGATCCGGCTCGTTTTCGATACCCGGGTCCCCGGCCCCGAAGCCGGGAGACGGCCATCGTCATGCTGGCCGACGCGGTGGAGTCGGCGGGGCGGGCGGTCAAGAACCCCACCAGGGCGCGGATGGCCGATCTGATCGAAGGGATCTTCTCCGACCGGATCCAGAGCGGTCAGCTGGAAAGAACGCCTTTGACGTTCCACGATCTGACCCTTCTGAAAGAGCGGTTTGCGAAAGTTCTGGGAGGAATTCACCACCAGCGGATCGACTACCCCCAGACCCGGCACTTGACGGCCAGGCCCGACGCCGCCCGGGAAACGGCGTCGCCGGCTTCCCCGGGGCTTCCCGCGCTCTCCTCCGGTGAGAGGGCCGGCGGGGGATGATCACGATCCACATCAACGCCCCAGGCCGAGGGTCGGTTCCCGGGGAGCGCATCGGACGGCTGCTCCACGAAACGCTCCGTCGCGAAGGGATCTCCAGCGCCGAGCTCTCGGTTACCTTCGTCGGGGATTCGAAAATGGCCCGCCTGCATGGCCGCTACTTGGGACGTCCCCAACCGACCGACGTTCTCTCCTTCGCCCTCCACGAAGACGGCGCGGACCCCTTGGGCGACATCTACGTTGGCCACGACCAGGCCCTGCGCCAGGCGAAGGCAGCGGGCATCGAACCGGCCGAAGAGATGGCGCGACTGGCGGTTCACGGGGCACTTCACGTCCTGGGGTACGACCACCCCTCCGGTGCGGACAGGGAGGGGAGCGAAATGTTCCGGTTGCAGGAACGCCTCTTGGACTGGATGAAAGCGAACCGGCCGGATGGCGCGCTCCCGGCAGAAACGGAACGCGTCGGTTGCCCTCCGGTCGCGCACATCGCGCAAAGGGCCACGACTTTCGACTGCATTACCGCTGACGGAAACTTCCAGAGAAGGGATGGTCGGGTCGTCGGGGCCGTTTCGAAAGCCGAGAAGAAAGGGGCCCGTCGCGCCCTCGGTTGGGAGGTTCCGAGGGGTTCGTGAGCCACGAGAAACGACCCGTTCCGCTCGGACGGGCGACCCTGGTGGCGCTGCTGGCCCGAGCCGGAAAGGGGGACTTTCGCGAGCTGCCGAAGCTCGCGAAACAGATGCATCCGTCGGACATCGCGGACCTGGTCGCTTCCCTTTCCTCCGAGCGTCAGCGACTCCGGCTCTTGCAGGCCCTGTCCACCGAGTTGGCTTCCGAGACCCTTGCCGAGATGGAGGTGGACGAGGACCGGGCGGATCTTCTGGCGGCTCTGGACGCGGAGCGGGGAGCGGAGCTGCTGCAGGAACTGGCCGACGACGACGCGGCGGATCTGGTGGGAGAGCTCCAACCCGAGGAGCGGGACCGGATCCTGGCCGCCCTCCCCACGGCGGAAGCCGGAGAACTTCGGGAGCTCCTCCGTTACCCCGAAGACACGGCAGGGGGGCTCATGACGACGGCCCTGGTCTCGGTTCCCGCCGCGGCCACCGCGGCCACCGCCATTCGGGAAATCAGGAAACGGGGGCGGGAAGTGGAAGACTTCTACACCGTCTTCGTCGTGGACGACCGCCGTCGCTTCCGGGGAACCGTGCCCCTGGACGATCTCATCCTGGCCGACCCCGCCCAGGTGGTGGAGCGCCTTGTGGAGCCGCCGGCCGCCACGGTCCTCCCCGGCACCGACCAGGAGGAGGTCGGGCGGATCATGGGCCGCTACAATCTGGTGAGCATTGCCGTTGTCAATGGGGAGGGAACCCTCCTGGGCCGGATCACCTTCGACGACGTGATCGACGTGATCGAGGCGGAGACGACGGAAGACATTTTGAAGTTGGCCGGCGTCTCCGACGAGGAGGAGCTCAATGCCCACTGGCTGGAATCGGTGCGGTCCCGGCTTCCGTGGCTCGTCCTCAACCTGCTGACCGCCACCGTTGCCGCCTCGGTGATCCTCCGGTACGAGAGCGTGATCAGGGGAATCACCTTCTTGGCCTTCCTCATGCCGGTGATTGCCGCCCTGGGGGGGAATACCGGCACCCAGGCCCTGGCGGTGACGATTCGCCGCTTCGCGGTGGGAGACCGGGTCCGCGCGGACCACTTCCGGGTCGTGGGAAAGGAGGTCCTTGTGGGCCTTCTCAACGGCTTCGTCCTCGGCTTCGTCTTTTCGGGCTTTGCGTACCTCGTCAACGGGGATCCTTGGCTGGGCGTTGTGGTCCTCGCCGCGATGTGGACCAATATCGTGGTCGCCGGTCTTGCGGGGGCCCTGATTCCCACCGTTCTCCACCACTTCGGCGTGGATCCCGCCGTCGCTTCTTCCGTCTTTGTCCACACCCTGACGGACTTGGTGGGCTTCACCGTGGTTCTCAGCCTGGCCGCCACTCTCCTGACTTGACCCGCTCGTGATCCTTCCCGACAGCGTCGCGCGTCTGGCGGCCGCCTTCCGAAAGGGGAAGCGACCTGCCCTCGCCCGGGCCATTTCCGTGGTTGAGGGAGGACGGCCGGGGGCTGGCGCCCTCCTCCACGAGCTCCTGCTCGTCCGGCCCCAGGCCCGGCGGTTCGGGATCACGGGCCCGCCAGGGGCGGGGAAGTCCACCTTGGCTGCCGGCTTGGCGACCCTCCTCCGGGAGCGAGGCGAGGCGGTGGCCATTGTCGCCGTGGACCCGACCTCCCCCTTTTCCGGAGGGGCCCTCCTGGGAGATCGGATCCGCATGAACGACCTGGCCACGGACCGGGGTGTTTTCATCCGGTCCATGGCCACCCGGGGGTCCCTGGGGGGCCTGGCCGCCAGAACTCGGGAGGTGATCGATCTTCTGGACGCCTTCGGCTTCCCCAACGTACTGGTTGAGACCGTGGGGGTGGGGCAGACCGAGCTGGAGATTGCCTCCGCCGTCGATTCGGTGGCCGTGGTACTGGTTCCCGAGTCGGGAGACGGGATCCAGACCATGAAGGCCGGCCTCATGGAAATCGCCGACCTCTTCGTGGTGAACAAGTCGGACCGGCCCGGGGCCGACCGACTGGTCAGGGACATCCGCCAAGCGATCCGCCTGAGGGCGGGACGGGGCATGGCGAAGGTTCCCGCACACCATGGGGTGGACCTGGGCCGGACACCGGACGCCGCGACCCCTGGACGGGGGGTGTATCCTGGCGGGCCGAGCTCCGGGACCGGGGGTCGGAGCCTCCTTGTCCTGAAAACTTCGGCGGAAAAGGGCGAAGGAATTGCTGAGCTCCTTGACGGCCTCATTGCCCACAACCGCCAGCTCGCCCGGTCGGACGGGCTGGAAGAACGCCGTAGAAGGCGGGCTCGGGAACGAATTCGGGACGTGGTCGAAGAGCGGCTCCGCTGGAGAGCGGCGGATTTTCTTGCCTCCGACGCCCGCATTCCCGGGCGGATTTCGGAGATCGCCGCCGGCCGGGCCACCGCCTACGGCGTAGCCGACGAAATCATTCCCGCCATATTGAAGAGGGTCCCGAAGCTCAAGAGAGAGGATGGATAGCGAGGTCTTAGTCACATGTCCACGATCAAGTCCAAGCGCCATGACCAAGACGTCCTGATTCCTGAGGGCGAAAGCCGCCAGGGAGGGGAAACGGAGCGCATCCAGGCGGAGCTGGCGGCGTGGGAAGCCGAGTGCGAGGGAACCCCCCAGCGCCTGCCGGCCTTTACGTCCGTGTCGGGGACCCGGGTCGAAGCCCTGTATACGCCCGACCCCGTCCCCGGGAGCTACCTTGAGCAGCTCGGGGTCCCCGGCAGCTTTCCTTTCACCCGCGGGCCCTACCCGACCATGTATCGGACCCGTCTCTGGACGATGCGCCAGTTCGCCGGCTTCGCCACTGCGGAGGACACGAACCGGCGGTACCGGTACCTTCTGGACAGAGGCCAGACCGGCCTGTCGGTGGCGTTCGATTTTCCGACCCTCATGGGATACGACAGCGACCACCCCCGCTCCCTGGGCGAAGTGGGGGTCTGTGGCGTGGCGGTGTCTTCCCTGGCCGACATGGAGACCCTGTTTCACCAGATCCCCCTGGACCGGGTTTCCGTTTCCATGACCATCAATGGGCCCGCCATCATTCTCTTCTGTTTCTACCTGGCGGCAGCAGAGAAGCAGGGCGTCCCCCCGGAAGAGCTCCTGGGAACGGTCCAGAACGACATCCTCAAGGAGTACCAGGCCCAGCACGCCTGGGTCTTCCCGCCCGAACCGGCGCTTCGCCTGATCCTGGACATGTTCGACTGGTGTGGCCGGAACACCCCTAGGTACAACCCCGTCTCCATCTCGGGTTACCACATACGAGAAGCCGGAGCCACCGCTGGCCAGGAGCTGGCCTTCACCCTGGCCAACGGTTTCGAGTACGTCCGGCGCGGGGTGGAACGGGGGCTGGATGTGGACGCCTTTGCGCCCCGCCTTTCCTTCTTCTTCGACGTCCACAACGACTTTTTCGAAGAGGTGGCCAAGTTCCGGGCTGCGCGCCGAATCTGGGCCCGTCACATGCGGGACGAGTTCGCCGCCGAGAACCCCCTTTCCTGGCGGTTGCGCACCCACGCCCAGACCGCGGGGGTCACCCTGACGGCCCAGCAGCCCGAAAACAACATCGTCCGGGTGGCGTACCAGGCCCTGGCTGCGGTTCTGGGCGGCACCCAGTCGCTCCACACCAACTCCATGGACGAGACCCTGGCCCTGCCCACCGAAAAGTCGGTGACCATCGCGCTGAGAACCCAGCAGATCCTGGCCCACGAGAGCGGCGTGGCCAATACCATCGATCCCCTGGCCGGTTCCTACTATGTGGAGGCCCTGACGGACCGTCTGGAGCGGGAGGCCGAGGAGGTGTTCATCCGGATCCAGGAGGAGGGCGGGGTGGTTCCCGGAATCGAGAACGGATGGTTCCAGCGCCAGATCGCAGGATCTGCCGCTCGCCAGCAGGCCGAGATTGAAGCCGGGTTGCGAACGGTCGTGGGTGTGAACGACTTCACGGGTGGATCGAGCGCGGTGGAGATCGATACCCTGCGAATCGATCCGTCGGTAGAGGAGCGGCAGCGGCAACGTCTGGGGCGCCTTCGGGCGGAGCGGGACGGGGCGCGGGTCCGGGCATCGTTGGCCGCCCTGAGGGATGCCGCCACCGGAGGGGTGAACATGGTGCCCCCCATTCTGGAGTGCAGCCGGGCCTACTGCACCCTGTACGAGATCAGAGCCGCCATGGAGGATGTTTTCGGGGCCTACCGGGAGCCGGTGTTCTTCTAGACCGCCAGACCGGGTCTTGTGGGACGGACGGGGCCTTGCGGACCGAGGGTGAGAAAGGATCCCCAGGCGAGCGAGCCCCTACCGGAATCGGGCCTGGATGGCCTCCAGGGCATCGGCGCCGGGGCACAGATCCCCGAAAGGGTAGGTGGCGAGGGGCTCATCCACGGTTCCCTGAATGCCGTGAAGGTCTGCGTCTTGTCCGGGAACCGCCGCTTCGACGAAGAGGAGTCCGGTCACGACTTCGCCGGCCTGTTGCCTCTCCCGGATGTACCCGTAGACCCGGGTCCGATCCTGGGGGTCGTAGTCATCGGGAACCTTTCTGAAGTTGATTCGGCTCCCGTCGTGCAGTCTCACCGTGTTTGAGTCTCCGGCAGCATATGAGGTCTTGATTTCCGGCGCCGATGGAACGAAGTCGGCGTAGACAAGCGGGTGGTAGTGGTCCCGGGTGAATGCGTAGCTCTTCGTGGAGCCCCGGTGATCGTTGAAGGTCACACAGGGAGAGATTACGTCAATCAGGGCGAAGCCCTTGTGCCGAAGGCCTGCCTGGAGGATGGGGACAAGCTGCTCCTTGTCGCCCGAAAAGCTCCGAGCTACGAAGCCGGCGCCCAGCGTCAGGGCGAGGAGAACCGGGTCGATGGGCTGTTCCCGGTTGATCTCCCCTCGTTTCGCCTTCGTGCCCAGGTCGGCGGAGGCGGAAAATTGCCCCTTGGTCAGGCCGTACACCCCGTTGTTCTCCAGCACGTAGAGCATGTCCACGTTGCGCCGAATGACGTGGGCGAACTGGCCCATGCCGATGGAGAGGCTGTCCCCGTCTCCCGAAACCCCGATGCACACCAAGTCCCGGTTGGCCACGTGGGCTCCCGTCGTGACCGACGGCATCCGCCCGTGCACAGCGTTGAACCCGTGAGCCTCCTTCAGGAAGTAGGTCGGCGTCTTCCCGCTACAACCGATCCCCGACGTCTTGGCCACCATGTGGGGCGGGGTTTCCAGCTTCCAGAACGCCTCCACGATCGCCGCGGTAATGGAGTCGTGACCACACCCGGCGCAGAGGGTGGACATGGATCCCTCGTAGTCCCGGCGGGTCAGCCCCAGCCGATTTGTGGGGAGTCCAGGGTGGCGCACCCGGGGTTTGGCGATGTAGGTCAAGGGTCCGCTCCTTGAAGCGCGGGCGCGGTTCGGGCATCCGGATCGGAGCTTGAGTGTGTGGAGATGGGGCCCGTAGCGGGCTCCGGATCCAGGTACGGGGCGATTCCGTCAATAACGTGGTGGCAGCTCATGGGCAACCCTCCGTAGTAGCGCACGGAAACGAGCCGGCGCTTCGGTACGCCGGTCTCCGCGACCAAGAGATTGCGAAGCTGTCCGTCTCGGTTCTGTTCCACTACGAAGACGACCTTGTGCTTTTCCAGGAAGTCTTCCACCTGGGGATGGAACGGGAAGGCCCGAACCCGAAGATAGTTCACGGCGACCCCCCGGTTCCGGAGCGCTTCGACGGCCTCCAGGACCGCACCGCGGCAACTCCCCACCGTGACCAACCCCAAGGAGACGCCGTCCCGAACGTGAATTTCCGGGGCGGGCAGGCGAGGGGCCGCCCCGTCGATTTTCCGGCGGATCCGATCCATGACATCTGTGTAGGGTTCCGAGTCCTCCGTGTAGTTTCCGTATCGGTCGTGCCCAGATCCCCGCGTAAGGAACGCCCCCTTCGGGTGGACCCCCGGCAGACTGCGCCAGGGGATTCCGTCACCGTCCGGATCCAGGTAGCGGTGGAAGCTCTCCGCTCCCTCCAACTCGTCCGAGGAAAGCACCTTGCCCCGGTCCGGCCGGTATTCGTCGTCCCACGCCAGCTTGGGCACGACCCAGTCGTTCATGCCGATGTCCAGGTCCGTCAGCACGAAGACGGGTGTCTGGTAGCGATCCGCCAAGTCGAAGGCCTGGACGGCCAAGTCGAAGCACTCCCGGGGGTCCGCGGGAAACAGAACGATGTGCTTGGTGTCCCCATGGGAGGCGTATGCGACGAACTGGATGTCTCCTTGCTGGGTCCTCGTGGGCATCCCCGTCGACGGCCCCACTCGCTGGACATCGAAGAATACCGCCGGAATCTCGGCGTAGTAGGCGAAGCCGATGAACTCCCCCATGAGGGACAGCCCGGCGCCACTCGTGGAAGTGAAGGCCCGGGCCCCCGCCCAGCCCGCGCCGAGGACCATGCCTGCCGCGGCCAGCTCGTCTTCCGCTTGAAGGATGGCAAAGCGGTTCTTCCCCGTGTCCGGAGCCTTTCGATGCCGTAGGCAGAAGGCGGTGAAGGCGTCAACCAGGGATGTGGACGGTGTGATAGGGTACCAGGCGGCCACCGTTGCTCCGGCGTAGAGACAGCCCAGGGCCGCCGCCGTGTTTCCGTCAATGAGAATCGAATCGTGGTTTTCCTCCATCGGTTCCAGATGCACGGGAAGGGGACAGTCGAAGGCGTCCCGTGCGTAGTCGTAGCCCAGGTCGATCGCCAAGAAGTTGGAGTCGAGGAGCTTCGGCTTCGATGCAAAGGTTTCCGTCAGCAGCTCTTTGACGATGTCGATGTCGATTTTGAGCAATGCGGCCAGGGCTCCGACGTAGCAGATGTTCTTCATGAGCACCCGGATCCGAGACCCCTGGAAGTTGTCGACCGCCATCTTGGCCAGGGGGATGCCCAGGAAGCGGACGTCCTCCCGGGTCAAGTCCCGGGGCAGAGGCCAGCTCGAGTCGTGAAGGACCCATCCCCCCGTCGTTGTCTCCTCGATGTCCCGGGCGTAGCTGGCCGGATTCATGGCCACGACCAGGTCGAAGCGGGCCGTGCGCGCCGTGTGTCCCTTCCCGCTGGCCCGAATCTCGTACCAGGTGGGCAAGCCCTGGATGTTCGAGGGGAACAGATTCTTGCCCGACACGGGAATGCCCATCCGGAAGATCGCTTGCCGCAAGAGACCGTTCGCGCTGGCGGATCCGGTGCCGTTCACCGTCCCGATCTTGAAGGCCAAGTCGTTGATCCGAGGGGCGGATGGCCCCCCGAGCGAGCTTGTCGGCTGGACCCCCGCCATCACGCGGACTCCGCAGCGACGGGGCTGCCGGGAACGACCTCGTCCGGGTGAAGGCTGCCCGCCTCCAAGCCGGCATAGGGGATCAACAAGTCCGACTTGAGCATATCCCACGCCGCGGTCGGACACCGCTCGGCGCACAAGCCGCAGTGGATGCAGAGGTCTTCGTCCTTTACCATGATCCTGCCGGTCTGGGGCAGATCCAGGGATACGAAAAGGGGCTCTTCCGGGTGCAGAAGTGGCGCGGTGAGCCTCCGGGTCAGTTCCTCTTCAGGTCCGTTGTGCGTGATGGTGAGGCAGTCCAGGGGACAGATGTCGATGCAGGCGTCGCACTCAATGCACAAGTCCGCCTCGAAGTGGGTCTGAATATCGCAGTTGAGACACCGTTCCACCTCGGCCAGCGACTGTTCGATGTCGAAGCCTTCTTCGACCTCGATGTCCAGACGCTGAAACCGCTTTTCCAGGTCCACATGGCGCATCTTGGCGCGCTGGGCCTCATCGTAGTCGTTGGAGTACATCCACTCGTGAAGTCCCATTTTCTGGCTTGCCAGATTCATTCCCTGGGGCGGCCGGTCTTGCAGGGATTCGCCGTTGCAGTATGCGTGGATGGATATGGCTGCCTGGTGGCCGTGTTCGACCGCCCAGATGATGTTTTCGGGGCCCCACGCAGCGTCTCCGCCCACGAACACGCCGGCGCGAGTGGTCATGAAGGTGGTCTTGTCGACAACCGGCATGTCCCATTTGTTGAAGTCGATCCCGATGTTCCGTTCGATCCACGGAAACGCCGTGTCTTGCCCGATGGCGAGGATCACCTCGTCGCATTCGATGACGGTGCTGTCCAGGGTCTCGCTCCGAAGGCGCCCGTCCGGCGCTGGGTGCCAGCGCACCCGTTCGAACACCATGCCCGTCAGTTTGCCGTTCTCGACAATGAATCGGGAGGGCGCGTGGTTCTCCAAGATTTCTACCCGCTCTTCCACGGCGTCTTCCAGCTCCCAGGGAGACGCCTTGAAGTAGGGCTTGGTCTTCCGGGCCATGACCTTGACGTCCTTTGCCCCCAGCCGCTGGGCGGTCCGGCAGCAGTCCATGGCCGTGTTTCCCACGCCGATCACCAGCACTCGGTCTCCGCACCGATCGATGTGGCCGAAGCGCACGGACTCCAGCCATTCGATGCCGATGTGGATCCGGTCCGAATCCCGCCGCCCCGGGATGTCCAGCTCCTTCCCCTTGGGCGCTCCGGACCCGATGAAGACGGCGTCGTAGTCCTCTTCCAGGAAGGAGGCCAGGCTGTCGACGGGGCTGTTCAGGCGAAGGTCCACACCCATGTCCGTGATGTACGCGATCTCCTCCCAGAGTACCTTCGCCGGGAGCCTGAACTCCGGGATGTTGGTCCACATCAGACCGCCAGGCTCGGAGAGCTTCTCCAGGATGGTGACTTCATATCCCAAGGGCATAAGATCGTTGGCCACCGTCAGAGACGCCGCCCCGGCGCCGATGCATGCGATCTTCTTTCCGATTTTCGCTTCGGGAATCCGGGGAAGGAACGGCCGAATGTCGTCCCGAAGGTCGGCGGCGACCCGCTTGAGCCGACAAATCGCCACCGGTTCCCCATCCAGGCGCACCCGCCTGCACACGGGCTCGCACGGGCGGTCGCAGGTACGGCCCAGGATCCCGGGGAAGACGTTGGACTTTCGATTCAGCAGGTAGGATTCGGTGTACTGCCCGTTGGCGATGAGGCGGATGTATTCGGGAATGTCCGTGTGGGCGGGACAACCCCACTGGCAGTCAACGACGCGGTGGTAGTGGCGGGGATCCCGCGTGTCGGTGGGCTTCATGATTTCTTGCTTCATGGGCGTCAATCTAGTCCGGGTTTCGACCTTGAGGGAAGGTACCAGGTCTCCTCATGAGGGGTTGCTGCCGATCCTGGGGCGGGTACAACCCCGCGACCGTCGCCCGCTGGCGGATCAAGGCGAGCACGACGTCGATGGTCGGCGTGGGGACCTGGACCAGGCGACCGATTTCCTGCACGGCGGTTACAATGGCGTCGATCTCCATCGTTCGTCCCGCTTCCAGGTCCTGGAGCATGGAGGTTCGATGGGCCCCGACCTTCGCGGTGCCTTCGATCCGCCGATCGATGCCGATCCTGAACCGGAGCCCCAGGGCTTCTCCGATTCCCTTGGCTTCCAGCATCATGGCCCTTGCGACGGCCTGCGTACCCGCATCGGTGGCGACGGTGGCCAGCGTGGCCAGCGTGAGGGCGCTGATGGGGTTGAAGGAGAGGTTGCCCCACAGCTTGATCCAGATCTCCTCCCGAATGGACCGGACGGGTGCACGAAGTCCGGCGTCGGCGAATGCCCGGCTCAAGGCCCTGACCCGGTCGGTCTTCTCTCCCGAAGGCTCCCCCAGGGTGAAGCGGTTCCCGTATAAGTGACGGATGACGCCCGGCCGGGCGATCTCGGTGGCGGCGTAGACGACGCAACCGATGGCCCTCTGGGGTCCGATCCCGTCCCACTGGCGCCCCCCGGGGTCGACGCTCTCCAGGCGGCGTCCTTCCCAAGCGCTTCCCTCCTTGTGGAAGTACCACCAGGGCAACCCGTTCTGGGCGGTCACCACGGCGGTTCGGGGCCCCAACAGCGGTTGCATGTCGTCAACGACCTCTGTTGCCGAATGGGCCTTCAGGGTGATGATGACGAAGTCCTGGGGCCCGGCCTCCGCCGGGTTGCCGGTACAGAAGGGCCGCACATCGAAGCCATCGTTTCCCGCCAGGAGGGTGACGCCGTTCCTCTTCATGGCCTCCAAATGAGGTCCCCGGGCGATCAGCGTTGTGTCCACGCCGATCCCGGCAAGCTTGGCGCCCATGAAACCGCCGGTCGCGCCGGCTCCGTAAATGGCGACTCTCATTTCGGGAGCGTTCGGACGGCGGCGCTCCTCGTTCCAGCCTGGGATCGGCGCCCCTTCGAGCGGCCCAACCCCAGCCGTTCTGCCATGGTGAGCCGGGGTACCTTGCCGGTGGGCCCCCGCGGGATCTCGTCCAGGACCCAAACCCTGCGGGGGACCTTGAACGGGGCAAGGCGGGTGGCGGCGAAGTTCCGGATCTCGGTGACGATCACAGCTGGCTCCCACGCCATCGCCGGGTCCGTTGCCGCCGGGGCCCGGCTCTTCCCGCCCCTGAGCAAGGCGCCCTCCCCTTCCCGGACGACGGCGGCGTCCCCTCTCCCCCCCGGGGAGGCACCGCCTTTGCGAAGCACCACCGCTGCGCCCACTTCCTCGCCCAGCTGGTCGTGGGGAACGGCGAAGGTGACGGCCTGGCGGACCTCCGGATGGTCCATGAGGACTTCGTCCACTTCCCGGGGAGAGATTTTTTCCCCGCCCCGGTTGATGACTTCCTTGAGGCGTCCCGTGATCGTGACGTATCCCTCTTCGTCCCGAAGGCCTTGATCGCCCGTGCGGAACCACCCGTTCGTGAAGGCGGCCTCGTTCGCCGCCGGCCTGTGCTCGTATCCGGGGGTGACGGTGGGTCCCCGGATCACGATTTCGCCGGTCCGGCCCGGATCCAGGTGATTCCCGTCTTCGTCCACAACCGAGACTTCGGGACCCGCCGCCACGCCAACGGTCCCGACCTTGCGGGGCGCGGGGGGGAGGGGGTTGCAGGTGATCTGGTGGGCGGCCTCGGTCATGGCGTAGGCCTCGACAACGGGGACCCCGAAGGTCGCTTCGAGCTCGTGAGCGACGCGCACCGGAAGCGGGGCCGAAGAAGACCGAATGAAACGGAGTTTCGGGCGCCGCACGGCTTCCCTGTTGCGATTTGCCCTTGCCAGGATGGCCTGGTGCATGGTCGGAACTGCCGAATACCAGGTGGGGTCGCATTCGTCGAGCCAGCGGAAAAACTTCAGCGCGTTGAACCCGGGCGGGCAGTACAGGCTTGCTCCCGCGCTCAGGGTCGAGAGGACGCAGGCCAGGAGGCCATGGACGTGGAAGAGGGGCATGACGTTCAGGCAGCGATCCCGGGGCCCGAGCCTCAGAGAGTTCCGAATGTTGCGGGCGGCGACACAGATGTTTCGCTGGAGGAGGGGTACGATCTTGGGCCGGGAAGTCGTGCCTGAAGTGTGGAGTACGAGGGCCACATCGTCGGGTTCTGCCGGATCCGGCCGCTCCACGGTGTCCTTCCCGGGCTCCCCGGCGAAGTCGAAGCTTCCCGCCGGCAGGTCGGGGAGAATATGCGCTTCCAACACGCGCACGCCCAGCCCGGCCGCAGCGGCCCTAGCAGGGGAGTTGGCCCCTTCCGCCAGGATCAACGCCTTGGCGCCCAGGTCCTGGAGGTAGAAGGCGAACTCCGATTCGGTGTATGCGGGGTTCAGGGGGGCGGTGGTGGCCCCGGCGGCGACGGACACGAAGGCGCTTGCCATTTCGGGCCCGTTTGGAAGGACGATGGCCACCCTGTCCCCCCGGCCGATGCCCCGCTGGTTGAGCCCGGCCACGGTCCGTTCCACCTGTCGGCGAAGTTCGCCGTACGTCAGGTCCGGGCGACCGGGACCCGAGAAGGCGAGGTCATCGTCGGCGCCCCTCTGGAGGAGGGCGGGGATGTGGGCGGGGCAGGGCATGGCAAGGGGTACGCCGGGGAGGCGAGTCGTTCGGCGTCAAGGCACGGGCGGCGGGGCGCAAACGAAATAGGTACCACCGGCGTGCGCTTTTCGAAAGTGCCCCAAGTCCCTGGCCCGAGCGGGGCCTGGCGGGTCAAGGCTCCGCATTTCCCTGGACGCAAAGGGGCGTTCCCGAGGACGAAGAGGCCTCGGGCAGAAAGGCGGATCGCCCACAGGGCGCCGTCGGCGTCCATGTCGGAGGGTCGAATGCGGCTCCCTTTAGGGGTCACTCGCCCCCTCCGACCGCAACGCGGCCGCCGAAGTAGACCCCTCGCCCCGGGACGCGGAACCCCCAAGCCTCCTCGTAGCTCCGGTCAAAAAGGTTCTCACCGCGCACGGTGAAGGTGACCCGAGCGCGTCCTTGGGCCCCCGTCACTTCGAAGCTGGCCGCAAGATCCACCACCAGGTAGGCGGGCAGGGTGACGGGCGTTGCGGGATAGGTAGCGAAGTCCCGGTCTTCCCGTTCTCCGACCCTGCGGGCGTCCAGGTCGAGTCCCACCCGGTCTCCCAGGCGGACAAACGCCGTCCCCGCGACGGCGTGCCTCGGCCTGCGCAGCAGGGGTTGGCCGGCCACGAAAGACGCGCCGGGCCCTTCGTCAAAGCCCGCATCTTCGACCTGGGTGTCCAGCCAAGTGTACCGCCCCGAGAAACGGAACCCACGCGCGCCGACCTCCGCTTCGGCCTCCAGTCCCCGGCTGGACGCCCTCGCGACGTTGTAGAAGTTGGGGCCGTTCGGCACAGGCGGAGAAGCGGTGTATTGGATCAGGTCCCGGTAACGCTGGCGAAACGCTGTCAGGGAAAGCCTGGCCGCGCCCAGTTCCCGGTCTGCCCCCACCTCGAAGCCGGCAGACTTCTCCGGCCCCAGGTCGGGGTTTCCCGTGGCGAAGCCCGTCGCGCGGGTTTCGACGAAGGTGGGCTCCTTGATCCCGGTGCCTACCGACGCCCGGAGGCGGGTGTGCCCGAAAGCGGACCGCCAAACCACTCCCACCCGATACGTCGCCGCGGTCCCGAACTGGTCGTTGTCCTCCACGCGCAGGCCCGCGTTCAGGGCCGCTCCCCGCCGGATTCCCGTAAATCGGACGTAGGCCGCTCGGTTTCGACGTTCGCTTTCCGAGCTGGCCGCCGGAGTGCCGTACTGAGAAAAAGACCGACTGAAGCCTCGGACCGACTGCTGCTCCATCTCGTATCCTGTGGCAAGGGTCGTGCCTCCTCCGGTTTTCCACACCGCCCGCACATGGGCTCCCGCGCGGCGGACATCGTCCAGGCTCTTGAAGCCGAAGGAGCCCAGCGTGTCTCCAGGGTGGTCGGAGGTATCGTCGGTGCCCGCGTCCGTTTCGCGAAGAATCAGCGCAACCCGGGTCTCGAAGGACTCGGTCCAGCGCCTTCCGGCGTCAATGTGGGCAGAAAGGGCATCCCCGAAGGTATAGGCGTTGTGGTCCGTCGGGGTCCCGGACCCGTCCGTGGGGAAATGAAAGCGCCGATCCTCGTAGCGAAGGGCAAGGACCGCATCGGTTCGCGGATCCAGCTGTCCATGGACGCGGCCCGTCCCCGTGGTCTGCCGAAAGTCGTTGTTGAAGTCCAGGATCCCGTCGGTTTCGTTGCGGCCCAGAGAGAAGGCGTAGGACAGGACACCGGTTCCCCCCGAAACGCCTCCTTGCCACCGTCGGGTGGCAAAGCTGCCGCGGGACAGGGACAGCGTCCAGCGGGGTTGGCCGGTCCCCCGCCGGGTAAAGATGTGAATGATGCCGCTCGTGGCGTCGGATCCGTAGAGGGCCGATAGCGGTCCCCGTACCACTTCGATGCGCTCAACATTGTCGGTGGTCAGGGAGCCGAAGTCGAAGTTGCCTCCGGGTTCGTTCACGGCCAAGCCGTCAACCAGAACCTGGACATGGTCCGACTCTCCCCCGCGCACAAACACCGACGTGACCGCGCCGAAGGAACCGTTGCGTACGACGGCCAGCCCCGACAGCCGCCGGAGGGCGTCGGCGACGTATTCGATTCCGGCCCGTTCCATTTCTTCCCCGCTGATGACGGTGGTATGGGCCGCCACGCTCCATTCCGGCTGGGGACTTCGGCTGGCGGTGACCACCAGTCCCTTCAGGCTTATGGGTTCCTGGGCTGGAAGCGGCCAGGCGGCCGACGCCAAGGCGGCAAGGCACAAAAGGGAGGGAATTCGGGCCCGCGGGGGGTCGGGAGTGCAAGGCGCTTCGGTTGCCGCCGGGGAGCGTCTCGAAGGCCTCGGGTGTCTGACCCCGGATCCGGCGTGAAGCCGTTCTCGTAGTAGCGCCGCCCCGGAAGTCCCTGGGCGTACTTGTGCCCGGCTGGAACCTTCTGGTGCGCCCGTCGCCCCGGGGTGGCGGACGGGGGAAATGTCGACCGGGGGAACCCGGTCGACGTGGACGTGATGGAACCCGCAGCGCCACTCATATCGGCTCTCCTTACAAGATGGTGCGGCAAAGGAGAGGGAGCTGGCAGTGCAGCGCGGGCTCGACAGCCGCGGTCCCCTCACCTCCCCGCGGAGGTGCGAAGCAGGTGCCGGACGGGCACGTCTCCTGGCTAGAGGCCGCTCGGCTCGCCTTCCCAGGGTCCCCTTCCGGGGTCTCCGGTGGCTTTCAAGGAGCCGAGGTTCCGGGTAAATCCCGATCCTCATCACAGTGGCGGGGCCGCGCCGGATTCACACCGGCTTCCGTTGGCCCCTCCGGCCGATTCTCAACTCGTACGTGCCTTCAAGGGAACCCGGATCCCGGAGAAAGTCCAGGTCCGGCCCCCGCAGGTCTGGGCCCCCACACAGAGACGAGAAGGTCCCTTCTGGGCGTCGAATCCCGTTTGCTTCGTTCCCGCTGTGGCCGCTACCCGGCTTGCCCCCTTGACGGTTTCCCGGCGGCCGCTGGCGGCGTCCGAGTCCGGCTTGCACGGGGAACCAAGGAGGGCCCCCGATCTTAAGGAAGATCCCCCGGTGTTCCCTTGGTCGTCAGCGCTCCGGCAACGCCAGGGCGACCAGCTCTCCGGGGTGCCCCCGGGCGCCGACCGCCACCACGATGAACTGGCGCCCTCCGTGCATGTAGGTCATGGGCAGGCCCGTCTGATGGGCCGGCAGCTCGATTTCCGCGACCACGTCTCCCGTGGCCTTGTCGTGAGCCCGAAACCGGTTCCCGCCGGACCCGGGGGCGGCGTACATTCCCCCGCCCTCCCCGGCGAAGAGCAGGGTTCGGGTGACGAGAAGGCCGCCCCGGTCTTGGCGGCCGGTTCGCCCCACGTCGATGCCCCGTAGCGCCGGGTGCTCCTTTACGTAGTCGGGAGCGTCGCCGTTGGGCACCTGCCACGCGATCTCCCCGGCGTTCAGATCGATGGCGGTGATCCTTCCCCACGGGGGCTTGAAGAGGGGGAGCCCCTGGGGACCGCCGCCGCCCCTGAGGCGGAGCCCGCCGCCGCGAATGTAGTCCATAGAAGAGACGTCGGGGTCGCGCACGAGGGAGATGACGCTGGGATGGGTGGCCGATTGAACGAACAGATACCCGGACTCGGGGTCGAAGGCCCCGCCCGGCCAGTTTGCTCCGCCCAGGGAGCCCGGCACCATCAGCGTGCCCAGGGTTCCCCCCTCTTCGGCCAGGGACGGGGGCGTGTACAGGGGTCCGTAGCGCAACATCGAGAGGATCTCTTCGGCCTGGGCCCGGAGCTCGGGGGTGAAATCGATGAGGTCGGCCGGGTTCACTCCCTGCCGTTCGAAGGGAGGGGGACGAGTGGGGAAGGGCTGGGTGGGAGAAGTGCGTTCCCCGGGGACGGTCGTCTGGGGGACGGGCCGTTCCTCAATGGGCCAGATCGGTTCTCCGGTCCGTCGGTCGAAGACGAAGGTGAAGCCCTGCTTGGTCAGCTGGGCCACCGCGGGAATTGGCCTCCCGTCCACAACCAGGTCCGCGAGGATGGGCGCCGCCGGCGGGTCGTAGTCCCAGATGCCGTGGTGTACCGTCTGAAAGTGCCACACCCGCCCGCCCGTGACCGCATCCACCGCCACGAGGCTTTGGGAGAAGAGATTGTCGCCGGGACGGTGGCCTCCGTAATAGTCGCCCGTGGGCGCCTCCACCGGCAGGTACACATATCCGAGCTCCAGGTCGGCGCTGAACGGGGCCCAGACGGCCGTATTGCCCGTGTATTCCCAGGAACCCTCCCCCCAGCTGTCGTGCCCGTATTCTCCCGGTCCGGGGATGGTGTGAAAGGTCCACACTCCCGCCCCGGTCACGGCATCGTACCCCCTCACGTGGCCCGGCGGCATCTCCGGGGACGAGGGGGCGCCACCGGAGGGCAGGGCCGATCCGACGACCACCACGCCCTTCACCACCACGGGAGGGGAGCTGGATCCGATGGGGGCCCGATCCACGTCCATTTCCCTGCCCAAGCCCAAGCGCAGGTCCACGACGCCGTCTTCGCCAAAGTCCGAGACCAGCCGCCCGGACCTCGCGTCCAGGGCCACCAGGTGGAAGCCCGGCGTGATGAAAAAGATTCGGGGCCCGGTTTCCGGGGACTCCCAGTAGGCGACGCCCCGACCCGAGTTCCGCCTTGGCGCGGACCGATTCCCCTCGTCCATCCGGTACGTCCACAAGGTCTCTCCTGTCCCGGGGTCGATCGCAGCGACGCTCCGTCGATACCCCGCGGTGGCGTACAGGACTCCGTCTGCCAGCACAGGTGTGGTTCGGTAGTTGAACTCCGGCGAAGGGCCGTAGTTGGCCGCCGTCCAGCGCCACGCCGTCTCCAGGGTTTCCGCGTTGAAGCGGTCGATCTGGTCCAGGGGCGCGTACCGGGTGCTGCCTGGATCGGCGCCATAGTACCGCCACTCCCCGTTTTCCGATCCTTGTTGGGCCCAGGCCGAGCCCGACATCGGGGAGAGGAAGGCGCAAGCGGCCAGGCCGGCCCCAATTGTGGAGCGGGCATGGCGGAAGGGACTGCCTGTCAAGCGGGGACCCCTCTTGTCTCGTGGATGCACGGCTGCGCTCCGCCGGGATCTCCGGGTAAGCGCTGCGGCAGTAATGCCGGCCGTCGGCCGATCTACCGGGTTTGCCGACCGGGCATCGAAGGTACGCCTGGGACGGTTGACACGGAAGCGCTCTTCGCTGCTACGTTATCCAGTCTCCGGTTCGTTTTTTCGTCACCGACGCAACGAGGCGAGGCCGACCTCCGGCCCTGCCGGGTCGGGGGCCAAGGCCCCGAGCCCTAAGGTTCGGCACGGAGCGGCCGAGGAAGACGGGGGATACGTCGTTCATGCTGACAGCCTACATCTTTTCCCTTGTGGTCGGTGGCGGTCTTCTCGCCTCGTCCTTCTTCGGCGACTTCCTGGAAGGCGACGCGGACATGGATGCCGACATGGACGCGGGGGCCGACGGGACCGATGCCGCCAAACTCCTTTCGCTTCGCACCGTCGTCTATACCCTCTTCGGCTTCGGGGCCGCGGGTGCGGCCCTCCACTGGCTCTGGGGGGGGACGCGGCCCGGCGTGACGGCCCTGGCCGCAAGCGCCACCGGTCTGGCCTCGGGGGCTCTGATCAGCACCGTCTTCGGTTATCTCAAGCGCACCGACTCCGGTGAAATTCCCGAAGAACGGTCCTTCATCGGGCTGACCGGCAAGGTGGTTCTGGAAATCGCCCCCGGGAGTCCGGGGGAAGTGAGGGTCCAGCGCGGGGAGCGAATGTACCGGATCCGGGCTCGGACCGACGACGCGTATTCAGAAGGAGAATCGTTGGAGAGTGGCCAGCAGGTGGTTGTGGTAGACATAAAGGATGGAACCGCGGCCGTGGCCCCGGCGGACTTGCATTTTCTGAACGACTGAACGACTGAACGACGGCAAGGGGTATATTCTGAACGACGGCAAGGGCGATTCGGAATACCGATTACCGGAGTGCCGGAACCGGTCGCCGTAGTCCCCCAACGGCTTCCGGGCTTCGGGATCCGATAACCAGGCTCCGGGGCGTTTACCCAAAACGGAGAATCGTAAATGGAAGCTTTCCTTCTCGCCGTGATTGTCGTCGTTGTGGTGCTCGTGGCCATTGCAACGATCAAGAAGCTCATCGTGATCGTGCCTCCGAACCGTGCGGCCGTACTGACGGGCCGGAGACGGGCCCTAACCGACGGACAGGTGGTCGGCTACCGCTCCATTACCGGGGGGCGCACCTTGCGAGTTCCCATTGTGGAGACTGTCCAGCACGTGAACCTGGAAACGATCCCCATTGAGGTGTTGGTGAGCAATGCCTTTTCGAAGGGGAACATCCCTTTGAACGTGGAAGCCATCGCCAACGTCAAGATCGCTTCCGAGCCGGAGTGGATCTTCAACAACGCCGTAGAACGCTTGTTGGGGAAGACGGAGGACGAAATACGGACCCTGGCCCAGGACACCCTTACGGGGAATCTCAGGGGCGTCCTCGCCACCATGACCCCCGAAGCGGTCAACGAAGACCGGCTTGGCTTCGCCAAGGCCCTCTCGGAGGATGCGGGAGAGGACTTGGCTTCCCTCGGCTTTCACCTGGATGTTTTGAAGATCCAGAACGTGAGCGACGAACGGGGCTACCTGGAGGCGATCGGTCGCGAAAAGTCGGCGGAGGCCATTCGCCAGGCGGAAATCGCCGAGGCCCGGGCCGAAGCGGACACCCGGGAGGCCCGGGCCGAGGCCCGGCGACGGGCCGAAGTTCGGGAGGCGGGGGCTTCCATCAAGGTTGCGGAGGCCCAGAACGCCCTGCGGGTTCGTCAGGCCGAGCTTGACCAGGAGGGCGTCACGGCGGAGAAGATCGCCCGGGTCCGGGCCCAGGAGGCCGAAATCGAGGCCGAGCGAATCCTGGAGTCCAGGCGGGTCGAGCGGGAAGAACAGCGCCTGAGAGCCGATGTCATTGAGCCCGCAAAGGCTGAAAAGATGGCTGCCCTGGACCGGGCCGAGGCCGAAGCAGCCCCGATCCTGGCCCGAGGGAAAGCCCAAGTGGAAGTCCTCAGGCGCCTCTACGCGGAGGTGGGGGCGGGTGGGGACGTGGCGTTCGCGGTCTTCATGGCCGAGAAGCTTCCCCAACTCCTGGAAACCGCAGTGGGCGCTGTACAGGGTGTGAACATCGACCGGGTCGTGGTCATGGACAGCGGTGAAGGAGAGGGGGTGTCCAATGCCGTGAACCAGCGCGTCAAGGGTGCCTACGGCACCATGGAGGGGTTGGCGTCGGTCCTGGTCTGGACATTCAGAAAGTCCTGAAACGGGCAGGGGGCGGGGCGGGGCTTGGGGAAAAGCGCTGATAAGGATCCGGCGATTTTGCGGAGAACAACCGTGCTCATTTCATTTCAGAGAACAACCGTGCTCATTTCCAGATTCCGCCTGGGTGTCATCGGGGTTGGGGCGTTGCTGGCCGGCGCCGCCCCCCAGTCGGCCGCAGGGCTAGCCCAGACCCAGGTCACTTCCCGGGCTGCGCAGATTCAGCTGGGTGGCCGCCTTCATTCCCAGTTCGTCACGAGTTCGGCCGCGGAAGGAAACGCCAGCGACTTCCTGGTGCGACGCGCCCGCCTCATGGTCACGATTTCTGTTTCCGACCTCGTTGACGCTCGAGTGCAGCCCGACTTCCAGGTCGGGAGTGCCCGTCTCGCCGACGCCTTTGTCCGGTTCAACGTGGATCCCCGCTTTCGCCTGTCCATGGGCCGCTTCAAGCGGGCCTTCGACGTGTTCGAGCTTGACAGCAGCACGGATATCGTCGTGGTCGAAAGAACCGGCAAAGTTCCTGGCGCCTCGGGGTGTGCGGGGGTGGGCGGTCTCTGTTCCCTCAGCCGGTTCACTCAAGGACTGGGGTATGCGGGCCGGGATAGCGGCGTAAGGGTGGAGGGTTCGCTCGGGCGCCTCTCCTACGTGGCCGCCGTCACCAACGGGGGCGCTTCCGGGCGGGGTGATGAGAACTCGGCAAAGTCGGTTTCGGGACGGGCTTCCTTTCGGGCCGGAAGGGGAATTCGGCTCGCCGTCAACGCGTCCAGCCACGACCGTTCTCTTCTGGAGGAGGATGGGGGTGTCCGGCGTTTCGGGGCGGTGGGCGCGGACCTGGAGATCGGCGACTTTCGGAGGGGGACCCACTTCCAGCTGGGCGTGGTCGCCGGCGACAACTGGCGAATGCAAACGTCGGGCGCGGACCATGAATTCTTGGCGCTTCAGGCGATCGTCAGCCACTACGTCCACCTGAAGGGAGCCCGATTCGCCGCCGCGGAGCCCATATTCCGGATCGGCTGGGCCGACCCCACCAGGACCACGGAAGGCGACGCCGGGCTTCTCGTCACTCCCGGCGTGTTCCTTTACGTGTGGGGGAAAAACCGAATCGGTGCCAATCTTGACTTCTACGACCCTCGGACAGGGGAATCGGAGTACTCCTTCAAGCTGCAAGCCTACGTATACTTCTGATCTCCTGCACCCCTTCGGTACCGCTTCGTCACAGTGCGCGTGCAGATTGGTGACGACGGTTCGATTCTCGTCTGTCCGATCCCACCAAATCCAAAAGACACGAAAACCAAACCGAGAGTGAGGTAGACATAAATGAGCGGAATCAAGAGAAACCCGGAGCGAATCTTCCTTCTTGCGACGGTTGCGATCCTGGCCTGCACAGGCCAGGACCGAATGCAGCGGACGGTCATCCAGAACAAGGGCTCCGACACCCTGCTGAACGTGGCCCAGGCATGGGCGGAGGCGTACAGCGTCATCAACCCGGCGGTGGCGGTGGCGGTGACGGGTGGGGGTTCGGGGACCGGAATCTCCGCCATGATCAACGGAACCGTCGATATCGTCAACTCCTCTCGCAAGATGCGGGAGTCGGAGCTGGCGTCGGCGCGGGAGAACGGGGTTGCGCCGATGGAATTCGTTGTCGGATACGACGCGCTTGCCATCTACCTCCACGAAGACAATCCGATCGAGGCTGTGACCGTGGACCAACTTCGGGCCGTCTATGGAGAGGGTGGAGCTGCCGAGAAATGGTCGGATCTGGGAGTGTCGATCCCGGGGTGCACCTCCGACGAGATCGTTCGGATCAGCCGCCAGAACAACTCGGGCACGTACGTCTACTTCAAGGAGGCCGTTCTGGGTGACGATCGCGAATACAAGCTGGGGTCCCGGGATATGCACGGCTCCAAGGATGTCGTTGAGTTGGTAGAGAACACGCCCTGCGCCATCGGCTACAGCGGCCTTGCGTATGCGACCGAGCACGTCGGTATGCCCTGCGTGACCCACGGAGAGGGGGCAGCCTGCGTGGCTCCGACCGTGGAGACGGCGGTCGACGGCAGCTATCCGATTGCCCGTCCCTTGTTCATGTACACGGCTGGCGAACCCCAGGGGGCGATCAAGGAATACATGGACTGGATCCTTTCCGACGTGGGCCAGTGCCTGATTCTCGAACGGGGCTACGCTCCCGTCCAGGAGACGGCCTGTCCGTGAGCCACTACGAGGCCCGGCTCGAAGCCGATCTTCTCACCATTCGAACCCGGTTGCAGAAGGTCGGAAGAGACATAGAGGACAACCTTCGGCACGCTGTCCGAGCCGTCCTCGAGGGCGATCGGGCCCTTGCAAACGAGACCGTCCTCAAAGACCGGGCGGTGAACGAGCACCTGAACAATCTCGACCACCTGTGTCATCTGTTCGTTGCCCGACACCTTCCGATCGGTGGCCATCTGCGCTTCATTTCCGCGGTTCTCCGGCTCTCCGTCGCCTTGGAGCGGACGGGGGACTATGCCAGCGCCATCAGTCGGGTGGTGCTCCAGTTGAAGGAGCCCCTCCCCGAAAGCATTGCCCGGGACATCGAAATGATGGGGGAGCAGGCCATCCGGGCGGTGGGGATCTCGGTGGAGGGGTTTCTTGAGGGAGACGTTGGCAAGGCCCGGGTCGGCCTGGGAGCGGCGTCTCAGACGGCGGCCACCTACCGCTATGCGTACGAAGCACTGGTGGCGGCAGCGGAATCGGATTCCCGACCCATACGGGATCTATTCGGGTCCATGCTGATTCTTCGCCTGTTGGCCCGGGCGGCCGACCAGGCGGACAACGCCTGCGAGCTCACTCTGTTTGCGGTTACCGGTACCCGCAAAGAGGCGAAGCGGTACCGGATTCTCTTCGTGGACGGGGACAACGCCCTTACGAGCAAGTTGGCGGAGTTGGCGGCAGCAGCGGGCTATCCGGATGCCGCTTGCTTTCGCTCGGCAGGGCGAACCCCCGCTCCAGCATTCAACCCTCGCTTGCTTGACTTCTGTCGGCGGCGGGGCATCCCGCTTCCGGATCAAGCCGTCCCCCGGTCCCTGGACGATGCCATGGACGTCTCCCGGCACTACCACGTCATTGTGGGACTGGGACGGGACCCGGCCAGCTACGTGGAGAATGTTCCCCTTCGGACCATTACGCTGCAGTGGGATCCGGCGGAGGCGGAGGCGTCTGAAACCGACTCCCAGACGCTCTATCTTGCGCTGATGGACCGCATTCGGGATCTCATGACGACTCTCGGAGTCCGGGACGACGATTGAGTTCGCCTCCCCATTCAGAACCGGCTCCCGGGCCGGACGCAATGGACCGCCGGGACCCCGCGTGGTACGTCGACCGGGCCGCCCGCCTCATCATCTTCGCGGGTGGCGTATCGGCGATTGTCTTCGTTGCGGGGATTTTCCTCTTCGTCACCAAGGAGGGGCTGGACTTCGTACTGGGGTCCCTGGATATCGGGGAGTTCTTCACGTCGATCGCTTGGCGACCCGCTTCGAACAACCCGACGTATGGTGCCCTTGCCCTGATCGTGGGAACGGCCAGCGTTACGGGCTTGGCCATGGTCTTCTCCGTGCCCCTCGCCTTGGGCGCGGCCTTGTACATCGCCGAGTTCGCCACCGGCAAATCCCGGGAGGCACTCAAGGTCCTGGTGGAGACGCTGGCCGCGATCCCGTCGGTGGTGTGGGGCTTCATCGGCATGTCCATCATGAACCCGCTGATCATCCGTATTTTCGATGTATCCGTGGGATTGAGCGCCCTGAACGCCGGCCTCATCCTGGGCTTCATGGCGGCGCCGATCATGGCCACCATCGCCGAGGATGCCCTCAAGGCGGTGCCGGATTCGTACCGTGAAGCGGCGGAGGCCCTGGGTGCGACCCGCTGGGAAGTCGTCTGGAGGGTCGTGATTCCCGCCAGCAGGAACGGTCTGCTTGCTGCAGTGCTTCTGGGTGTGGGCCGGGGTTTCGGGGAGACCATGGCCGTTCTCATGGCGTCGGGACACGCGATCAACATTCCCACGAGTCCCTTCGACTCGGTCCGGGCGCTGACGGCCACCATCGCAGCGGAGCTGGGCGACACCGCGGAGGGTTCGGACCACTGGGGGGTCCTCTTCACCCTGGGTATCCTCCTCTTTGTCGTGACCTTCGTGATCAACCTGACTGCGGACATCGTGGTTCGAAGAACCGGGAAGGACTAGGTGAAGTGTTCGGCGCGACGCCCCTGAACCGCCGCAGCTACCGCACGCAAGCCCTTGCGAGGGTCGTTTTCTTCCTGATGACGATGACCCTCGTGATCCCCGTGCTGCTGATCATGGGTACCCTCGTGGTCCGGGGGGCCCCGTCAATTTCGTGGGAGTTCCTCTTTTCGCCCCCCTCCAACGGCATGACAGAAGGCGGGATCCTCCCGGCCTTGGTCGGCACGGTCTGGCTGGTGGTGGTGGCCCTGTTGGCGTCGGTGCCCATAGGCGTGGCCGCGGCCCTCTACCTGAGCGAATACGCCCCGGACAACCTCCTGACCCGGGCCATCAATCTGGCGATCATCAACCTGGCCGGGGTGCCCTCCATCGTCCACGCGCTCTTCGGATTCGGCGCGTTTGTGCTCTTCTTCCGCTTCGGGACCAGCATCCTGGCTGCTAGCCTCACGCTGGCGGTCATGACCCTCCCCGTCGTCATCGTGGCCACCCGGGAATCCCTCCAGGCGGTTCCGCAGGCGTTCCGGGAAGCGTGCTGGAACATGGGCGCCACCCGCTGGCAGACGATCCGCAAGGTCGTACTCCCCAACTCGGTCAGCGGCATTCTAACCGGCGTCATTCTGGAGGTATCCCGCACCGCCGGCGAAACCGCGCCCATCATGTTCACCGGAGCGGCCATGTTCGTCCCCTTCCTTCCCCAGAGCGTCTTGGACCAGACCATGGCCATGTCGCTCCACCTGTACGTGATCGCAACCCAGACGCCTGATGTGCCTCCGGAGCTCCCCTTCGGCGTGGCGCTGGTCCTGGTTTCCATCGTGCTCCTCATGAACGCGGTCTCCATCGGGTTCCGCGTCTATCTCCGGGGGTTGAAGAAGTGGTAGCCGCAACGGAGCAGACGGGCGTCGGCGGGGGTCCGGGCTCCTTCGCGCCCGGCGCCGAAGCGGTGCCCGTGGTCCAGGTCCGGGACCTTTCCATCTTCTATCGCGCAACGCAGGCCCTCCGCAACGTCACGCTGGACATTTTCCGGAACGAAATCTTCGGAATCATCGGGCCTTCCAACAGCGGCAGGACTTCGTTCCTGCGGGCGTTGACCCGGATGGACGAATTCAATGTCGGCATGAAGGTGGGGGGTAAGGTTTTCATCAACGGAAAGGACACCAGTGCTTTGCGGAATGTGTACGCGCTGCGACGCCGGATCGGGGTCGTCTTTCCGCTTCCGGTGGGCCTGCCGCTGAGCATTTACGAGAATGTCGCCTTCGCTCCCCGCCTTCGCGGGCTGCGCAGGAAGGCCGAGCTGGACGAGGTCGTCGAGCGGTGTCTGACCCGGGCCGCCCTTTGGGACGAAGTCAAGGATCGCCTGGGTTCCCTGGGCAGCCTCCTTTCCGGCGGACAACAGCAGCGTCTCACCATCGCCCGCGCCCTGTCCCAAGAGCCGGAGCTCCTGCTGCTGGACGAATTCTCCATCGCTGTGGATCCGGTGACAACCATGCGGATCGAAGACGTGCTGAAGGAGCTCCGTTCCGAGATTACCATCGTGCTTGTCACCAACCTTGTGCAGCAGGCTCGCCGCCTGGCGGACAGGACCGCGTTCTTCCTGAACGGCGAACTGGTGGAAGTCGGCGCCACCGAGGCCCTTTTCGAAGGCAAGGTCAAGGACCCGCGGACCCAAGGGTACATCGAGGGACGTTTTGGCTGACCCGGACGTTGGGAGGCTTGCTGTGGAGACCCGGGGTCTCAACCTCTGGTACGGCAGTTTCCAAGCTCTCTTCGATGTCGATCTCGAGGTCAAAAAGGGGATCATCACGTCCATGATCGGCCCCTCGGGGTGTGGCAAGTCCACCCTGCTCAGGACGTGCAACCGCATTGTCGAGCGACTGGGGTATGTGCGCACGAGCGGGAGCGTGCAAGTGCTCGGCACGGATATCTTCGGTGAGGACGTGGAGCTCGTTCAGTTGCGCAAGCAGGTGGGCATGGTCTTCCAGCGCCCCAACCCGCTCCCCGTTTCCATCCGGGACAACGTGCTCTTCGGCTTTCGCCTCCACGAGGCGCGCCGGCGAAAGGTGTCCGCTTCGGAGGAAGAGGAAGTACTGGAATCGGCCCTGCGGCGGGTGTTGCTCTGGCACTCGGTCAAGGATCGGCTGGGCCGAAGGGCCACGGAACTGTCCCTGGAGGAGCGGCAGAAATTGTGCATTGCACGGCTCCTGCCCGTGAAGCCCAAAGTCCTTCTCATGGACGAGCCTTGTTCGGCGCTGGACCCGGCAGGAACCGAGGCGGTAGAAGAAATGATCTGGAACCTGCGGGGCGACTACACGATTCTCCTGGTCACTCACAACATGGCCCAGGCCCGGCGGGCCTCCGACGAGTGCGTGTTCATGTTCATGGGTCGGATCATCGAGCACGGACGGGCCGAAGCCGTCTTCCTGACCCCGAAGCACCAGGAGACAGCGGACTACATTGAAGGCCGGTACGGCTGAGGCTTGGTTTGTCGTCGGCGGGGGGCTCTCCTGCGGCGACCGGAGGCCGACCATACCCGGAAGGGACCCCGATCGGCCTCGGTCTCGACCTCCCGGAAGTGTCTGCTCAGGAGACGCTGGGCGGGGAGTCTCCGTTGGGTCACGAGCAACAGTCGGCCGCCGCCAGCCAATGCGGCGGGAGCGCCCCTCCCCAGCTCGGCCAGGACCGCCGTGCTCTCGTTGCTTCCCGCGTGGACCGGCGGATTGGAGACGATCAGGTCGAAGAGCCCGGTCACGGGGGCCAGGTTCTGCCCCGGAATGCGCGTTACCCCCGGGACGTTCCGGGCGGCGGCGGCCAGGGAAATGAGGTCTGGATCCAGAAGTTGGACCGAGATGTCACCCTTGGCACGCTCCAGGGCAGCCGCGGCGATGATGCCGGTTCCCCCGCCATAGTCCAACACCCGAGCTCCTCCGGGGAGTCGGGGCAGACGGTCGATGAGAAGCTGGGTAGCCGGGTCCAGCCGGCCGCAGGCGAAGACACCAGGGTAGAAGGTCCACGGCCGCTTCCCCGTTCCCCAGTCGATTTTCGCCCGGACGGCCCATTCTTGCAGTCCGTCGGGGCGCGGGGGCGGCCCCGTCCTTTGCGCACAAAGGACCCGGCAGCGGCGCTTGACCCGCAGGGTCCGGGGAGGTTCGGTACCGGCGGGCACCCGCCGAGCGACAGACCGAATTCCCTCGTTCCTGGCTCCGAATACGAAGACGTGATCCCCATTTCCGACCCGATGCGCGGCGGCGTGGAGGAGCATGGAGGCTTCTCGGCCCGACCGGGGCATCCGCACCCAGACCTCCCGAAACGGGCCTGGCGGCGGCCACGACGCCCCGTTGCCCGGATGCTCTGTCGCGAACCGGTGCCACCGAGTGACCAGAAATCCCGAGTCCTCAAGGGCACAGGCGAGATGGGCGGAGGCGTCCCCCAGGACCAGGACCTCCGGTCCCCTGGGAACGCTCGGGCGCGACCGGGCCCACTCCGCCGCCACCCGGGAAGCCGTGTCCGGGCCGAGGGGGCTCAAAGCAGGGGACTTACCAGCCCGGCCACATTCTCGGCCAGCTTCCGGTGCCAGCGTCGGGCCTTCCAATTGGCGGCGTCTACCGGCGTGCAGTCCTCCAGGTAGCGCTTCTGCAGGAGGCGGAGTTCCGAAGCGAAGTCGCTGTCGTAGATCAGCGTGGAGAGTTCGAAGTTTATGTCGAAGCTCCGGCGGTCCAGGTTGGCCGTGCTGACCAGTGCGAAGTCACGGTCTACGGTGATCGTCTTGGCATGAAGGAGTCCCTGGGTGAACTCGTGAACTTCCACGCCCGCGTCGAGAAGGGTCTGGTAGAAGCTTCGACTGGCCAGGGCGACCAACGGCGAATCGTTTCTTGCGGGCACGACGATGATGGTTCGGACGCCCCGCATGGCCGCAGTGGTCAGGGCGGCCAGCGTTCCTTCGTCAGGTCCGAAGTAAGGGGTGGTGAGGATCAGCTCTTCCCGGGCCATGTGTACGGCGGACTGGATCACCCGCACCAGGGCCTGGTTTTCCGAGTTCACACCACTCCCGACGATCTGTACAGTGGTGCCGTCGGAGAAGCTCGGGGGGACGATCGCAAGGATAGGATCCAGGCGCTCCCCCGTATCCATGAACCAGTCTTCGACGAAGAGCGTCTGGAGATCGCGCACCGCGGGGCCTTCGATCCGCAGGGTAGCGTCGATCCACGGTGCGAACCTGGGTTTGGGGTGAAAGTTCTCGTCGGCGAGATTGTGGCTTCCCGTGTAGCCCAGCCTTCCGTCTACCACGGCGATCTTGCGGTGGTTTCTCATGTCAAACCGGATCGCGGCGATCTGCGTGATTCGAGTGGGCAAGGCCGCGGCGATCCTTACTCCGGCGGACTTCAGGCTCTGGCAGAGCTTCGACTTGAGAAAATCCGCCGACCCCACGTTATCGACGAGAACGCGGCAGTCCACCCCCCGGGCCGCCGCCCGGGTAAGGGCGTCCGCAATGGCCCGGCCAACACTGTCTTCCAGGTAGATGTAGAAAAGCAGGTGGACGTGCCTTTCGGCGCTGCAAATGTCTTGCACAAGGGCATCCACGAAGTGGTCGGCTTCTGCAAGCAGCGTCAGCCGGTTCCCACTTCGAGGCCGGGTGTTGCTCACGAGGCATGCGAGACGGGCGATGGCCTGAGAGCTTCGGGGCACCAACGCCGTGTCTGCCGCCTGTATCCAAACCCGTTGCAAAACGGACCGGATGTTGCTTTGGATCGTAAGGTGATGGCGTTTTCGCTTGTTCCCGGTGCGAACCTCCCCCAGGATCAGGTACAGGGCGATTCCGATGCCGGGAAGGACGACGATGACCAGGATCCAGGCCAGCAGCGACGGCTGACGGATCCGGGGGCGCAAGAGGACGAACATCACGCATCCAGCCTGGAGTACCCCCAGGAATGCGAGTACCACAATGGTGTTGATCATGGGTTCCAATCTGCCCGAAGCACCCTCGCGAACCCCCGGAGCCCTTTTGGGAGGGTAGCTCGTCCGGGTGGCAATGTGCCGGCGATGCCCGTTTGGGTCCTAGCGGCTTCCCCACAGGGTAAACACCACCCTGAGCGTCCTCAATAGAATCCCCAGGTCCATGATGAAGTTCCCGTGGCGGACGTAGTAAAGGTCGTATTGGAGCTTTTTCCGGGCGTCCCCAACGGAGGAGCCATAACGATACTGAACTTGAGCCCATCCGGTGACCCCCGGTTTTTTCATGTGGCGGATATCGTAACCGGGAACCTGTTGACGAAGCTGCTTTACCATATCTTCACTTTCCGGGCGTGGTCCTACCAAGCTCATATCGCCCTTGAGGACGTTCCACAGCTGGGGCAGCTCATCCAGGTGCGTTTTCCTGAGCAGGAACCCGAGCTTGGTTATTCGCGGGTCGTTCTCCTGGGTCCAATAAGCGATCTCGTGGGGATCGGCCCTTTTCATAGAACGAAACTTGTACATGGTGAAGGGTCGGTTGCGAAAACCAGTGCGCGACTGCTTGAAAATGACCGGGCTTCCGGAGCATAAACGGAGAACGACCGCGATCGTGAACATGACCGGCAAGGCCAACAGCAGGCCCACCACCGAAACCACGATGTCCAGTAGCCGTTTGAGCCGTTGTTCCAAAACCGGATCCCAGCGCGGGAACCTATAGGAGAAACTTGGCCGCCAACTCTCTATATGCTGGATCGGGAACCTTCTGGTCAACATCTCCAGGAACGCCACGCTGTCCAGGAGATCGACATCCATGCGCTTGCACCCGTTCAGGTGCCGGTGAAGTTTGTCATGAGCGTCCTTGTCCGAAGACGCGAAGACGATCAGCTTCACGCCTGCATCGGCAATCAGCGTCGCTGTCTTGGCGGGCAATACAGGCTCGGTAGACACCCCGTTCCGGGTTCGCGAAATGGCGATCGCACCCGACGACTGCGGCCTGAGTACCATCGCCAAACGGAACAAGTTTTCCTTGGTAACCACGTCAACGAGTTCGGCCGTGCCTTTGCCTCGTCCCACCACGGCCACGGGCTCCGGTGCCAAGCTCCCGCGGATACGGTTCAGGGTGGCGATGCGCCAAGCGACGAATACGGGTATGGCAAGGAGATGGTATGCGATCACGGCCGACCTGCTGAGCGCATAAGAAGGCAAGTACAGCACGACCGCGCTTGCGAAGAATGCAGAAGCCCCGAGTCCCGCCAACACCCTTGGGATCAGCTCGGCCGGTCTTCTACGATACATCCGGTCGCCGTAACTTCCTCCCGCCTTTTGGCCGATTACCGTGGATATCGGGAATACAAGGAAAGACATGCCCTGTCCGTTCCCGAAGAAGGGCAAGGTGGTGGTCAAGGCGGCCACGCAGGCTGCCGCAACGGCAACGTCGCCGGCCAGGAGGATCCGGGCGATCTTGGCCATACCCGAGGGATGGATCCCTCCAGGGCCGTTCCAATCGGGCGTGCCCGTGAGCCCCTGCGGCGGGGCATCCAAGTGCCTTTCGGGATCGCCTGGACCGTCCGCGGGATACCCTGGTTGAGGCGGAGCTGCGTGGGATGTCATCACGGATTGTTCTGGACAGCGGGGGAACCGGGGCCACCCTGGGGAATCGGACTACGGCTGTGAACGCATGATCAGCACATGAGCGCCCGGAGTGCCCGGGGGCATCGGAGCGGCCAACGGCGGGTCAACCGGGGTCCAGCCCATTCCGCACTACGATCCAACTCTCCCGCCATGAGTAAGAACTTCATTACTGATCGGTCTTCCGGCAAGGCCGTCCGGGGACAGGCAACGACACGGCTCTCCCGCTTGGCCGCCGGACCGCATTCCTTGTGAGCGCCCCTTCGAGCGTCATGCGACGGCCCCAATTGTGGAGCCCGCGGACCCGGCATAGCGAGGCGGGAGAACTCCGCCCACAGGGTGCCGCTACCCCCAAGGAGGAGGATCCGGGCTTTAGGGAAAGCGTAGGGTCTTCGGGGTGTGGCGTTCGGCTTCGAGGAAGCACATCAGTCCGGCTCTGGAAACGGACGTGGTCTTGGCGTTGTCGAGGGGGTGAAAATTGAGCGGTTCCAGCTCCAGGAGGGCTTCGTCCAGGGCCACGCTCACAACGCCTCCCACGTCGTTCAGGATCGCAAAGGGGGACACGGCCCCGGGGCGAATTCCCAGGTAACCCGACAACCTCCGTTTGCTGCAGAACGTAAGGCGCTTCGTTTCCAGTCGACGGGCGAGCCACGCCAAGTCCACGGTCCTGTGGCCGAGGCACGAGACCAGCCAATGCCGTTCCTTCTTGTCGCGAAGGAAGAGGTTCTTCGAGTGGGCTCCGGGGATCCGGCCCCGCAGGGAGCGCGCCTCTTCCACGGTGAAGACGGGGGCGTGCTCCATCGTTTCATGGGCGATCCCCAGATCGTCCAGGCGGGCGAACAGGTCGGCCGATCCCTTCGCCGCTCCGCCGCCGATGAGCCGGATGGTTCCGTCAGTCATCTTCGGATCCTAATCTACGGGCGACTCTCAAGGTAACCGATCGTATTCCTGGTACGACAGGATGCGATAGGCGACGTCACCAAATCCCCATTGGGGCAGTCGTCCCCGTCCCGACAGACGGAAACGCCGGTGCCCTGTTCGCGTCGTTTGATGCGGGCTTGGTCGTTCGAACCCTTGTCTTCAAGGGACCCTGGCTTGCAGCTTGGCCTTCTGTCCGCCTTCAACCCCGGAAGTCATCCCTTCATGAAAACATTCGGCTCTTTTTCGGTTTTTCTCGTGGCTGCCGGGATGGCCGCAGTCCCCAGGCCCCTGAGCGACGGTCCGATTTCGGGCTTCACGCCGGAAAACTCGGATTTCCAGCGGGAGCTGGAAGCCCGGTACGACGACGCCCTGGACCCGAACAACCTCCGGGACTGGATGGAGTACATCGTCTCCAAACCCATCTACGTCGGGTCTCCCCACAACAGGGAGACAGCGGAGTGGATGGTGGAACGGTTCCGTTCCTGGGGATTTGAAGCCGAGCTGGAGGAGTACCACGTGCTCTTCCCGACGCCCCGGATCCGGGAGCTGGAAATGGTGGCTCCCACCCGATACAGGGCGCGCCTCCGGGAGCCGGCCCTGGCCGAGGACCGAACCTCGGGAATTGAAGAGGACCGCCTGCCGCCGTACAACGCCTACTCGGCAGACGGCGACGTGACGGGTGAACTCGTGTACGTGAACTACGGAATCCCCGCCGACTACGAAGCGCTGGAACGGCGGGGCATTGATGTGCGCGGCAAAATCGTGATCGCTCGGTATGGCGGGTCCTGGAGGGGAATCAAGCCCAAGGTTGCCCACGAAAGGGGGGCCATTGGCGCAATCCTCTACTCCGACCCCCGAGACGATGGGTACTACCGCGGCGACACCTACCCCCAAGGGGCGTTCCGCCAGGAGCATGGGGTGCAGCGGGGCTCCGTGCTGGACATGCCCCAGTACCCCGGGGACCCCCTCACCCCTGGTCGGGGCGCCACGCCCGACGCGCCCCGCCTGGACCGCCTTGAGGCGCCCACGATCATGAAGATTCCGGTTCTGCCCATCTCTTGGGGCGACGCCAAGCCCCTCCTGGAGGCCCTGGCGGGACCGGTGGCCCCGGAGTCCTGGCGCGGGGCCCTGCCCCTGACCTACCACGTGGGACCCGGCCCTGCGACGGTGCGACTCCGGTTGGCGTTCAACTGGGACATTACACCCGCCTACAACGTAATCGCGAAGATTCGGGGGTCGGAGTATCCCGACCAGTGGGTGGTGCGGGGCAATCACCGGGACGGATGGGCCATGGGCGCAGCCGACCCCACCAGCGGCATGGTGGCCCTCATGGAAGAGGCCCGCTCCATCGGCAAGCTCATGGAAACCGGCTGGCGTCCCAGGCGGACCATCGTGTACGCGGGGTGGGACGCGGAGGAACCGGCCCTGTTGGGCTCAACGGAGTGGGCGGAACATCACGGGCCCGAGCTCAAGGAACGCGTGACGGTCTACATCAACACGGACGGGAACAACCGGGGCTTCCTGAACATGGGCGGGTCCCACAGCCTGGAGGCCATGATCAATGCCGTCGCCCGGGACGTGACGGATCCCCAGACCGGAGTGAGCGTCTTTGAGCGAGTTCGGGCTGCCCGTGCGGTCCGAGGAGACGGCGAGGCCTTGACCCGGGGAGATCTGCGCATCTCACCCCTGGGATCGGGGTCGGATTACACCCCGTTTCTGCAGCACTTGGGACTCCCGGTGCTGAACCTGAGTTTCGGCGGAGAAGGCGGCGGCGGGTCCTACCACTCCCAGTACGATTCCTTTGACCACTACATCCGCTTCGGCGATCCCGGCTTCCAGTACGGGATCGCTCTGGCCAAGGTGGCAGGCCGGGTGACCCTCCGGATGGCCAACGCCGATCTCCTCCCGTACGGCTATTCGGGCCTGGCCGACAACGTGAAGCGCTACCTGGAGGAAGTGGAAACGCTGGCCACGGACATGCGGAGCCGCACCGAAAGGGAGAACCGCCTGATCGGGAAGGGGGCCTACACGCTCGCCGCCGATCCCACCACACCCTTCGTGCCGCCGGAGCCCGAGGACCCCGTCCCTTACCTGAACTTTGCTCCGGTTCGCAACGCCGTGGCTTTCCTGGACGAGGCCGCCGCCGGTTACGACGCGGCCGTGGCCCGGACGCTGGCCGGGGGCGGGCCGGATCCCGAGGACGCGGAGACGCTCAATGGACATACCATGAAGATTGAGCAGCTCCTGACCGACGAACGGGGCCTGCCGAAGCGCCCCTGGTTCAAGCACCAGATCTACGCCCCCGGGTTTTACACGGGATACGGCGTGAAGACGCTGCCGGGGGTCCGGGAGGCGATTGAAGAGCGGGAGTGGGAGCTGGTTTCCGATCAGATGGAACGCTTGGCGGAAGCGATTCGGCGGGCTGCCGAGGCAATGAGTCAGGCCGTTGACGTGCTGGAAGGAACCGACTGAAGACCCGACCCTTCTGGAATTCGAATTCATATGAGCCAACCGCCCGTCCCCCCGATCTCGTTTCCCCAGAACCCACGGAGGCGGGGCAGTGAACCGGCGTGCCCGCACGCGCACGTCCCCGCACCCCCGAGCCATAGAGAGGACGAAATGACGGTTCTCCTTCGACGGTCGCGCAGGCGGGCTCCCGGGTACGCCGGCGCGAAACTCGGGTCCCTCGTCTCGGTCATGGGCCTGTTGCTGACGTCCTGCTTTCCCCACTTCCAGGCTGGAAACGGGAAGCCTTGGCCTCCCGTCGCCACCTTTTCGATCCTCGGATTCGATCCGGTCACCGAAGAAGCGGGCGTTGCCGTTCAGTCCCGGGTGTTCTCCGTGGGCAACGGGGTCATCTGGGGCGAAGCTGGAGTCGGGGTGGTCGCGACCCAGGCCATTGTGGACGTCAGCTATGGTCCCCAGGCTCTGGAACTGCTTCGCGAAGGCTATGCGCCCGAAGAGGCCGTGCAGGAGATTTTGGCCCGGGACCCGAACCCCGCTCCGGAGCGGTGGACCCGGGAAGGCCGCCAGTTTTCCGTGATGAACGCCCTGGGTGAGGTGGCCACGCATACGGGCCCCCGGGCCAGTGAATGGGCGGGTCACAGGATCGGCAAACACTGCTCGGCTCAGGGCAATATCCTGGCTGGACCCGAGGTCGTCGACGCCATGGTCGACGCCTTCGAAACGACGGAAGGGCACATTTCCCTGCGGCTGCAAGCGGCGCTGGAGGCGGGCCAGGAGGCCGGCGGCGACCGTCGAGGGATGCAGTCGGCGGCCATGCTGGTGGTCAAGGAAGATGGGGGCGTGTGGCTCAACAACGATGTGGTGTTGCGGCTCCAGGTCGACGACCACCCGGAACCCATCGCCGAGCTCCGGCGGCTCGTGGAGAAGGCCGCGGCTCAGCGGGAACGACGCCGGAGTCCCTGAAGACGGCTTACCGTATACAACCGCGCCTTCGACGTGCCGCCGCCGACCCCTACCGATCCCTCCGATTCTTGAAGGATATTCCATGAGCTCCGGCTCGACTTCCTTCCGTCACCACCCCGATTCCCCGCGTCGTCTTCTGGCTGCACGCGTCTTCCGGACCCACCGTCTAGGGTCTCCCGGAATCGGCCGGTCACTTCTCCCGGCCGCGGCCCTGTTCCTTGTGGGTTGCGCGGGTGCTGCCGTTCCCGTCGCCGCGCCGCCGCCCACCGACCTGGACGCCCCTCCCGCGGGCCGGGAAGCGGCCCTTCTCGGGGAAGCCGGAGAACCCGCCGTCCCGGCTTTGGACACGATTCGGGCCGGAGCCTTCGACAACGGAAAAATGTGGACCTTCGATGCGCCTCCGACGGCGTATCTGCAAGACAACTACGACTTCGCCCCGGACAGCGGCTGGTACGCCCGGGCCCGCCTGGGCGCCCTGCGAATTCCCGACTGCTCGGCTTCTCTCGTGTCTCCCCATGGATTGGTGATGACCAACCATCATTGCGCACGAGCGTTTGTCACCCAGGTCGGCGGAGAGGAAGAAGATCTTCTCAACATGGGATTCTACGCCCCTTCTCTGAACGCCGAGCGCTGGGTAGAGGACTTCGAGGCGGACCAGTTGGTCGAGATCGTCAGCGTGACGGCAGAGGTCCGAGAGGCGGTGGCCGTTGTCAGCGGGCCTGCCGAGCGAGCGTCGGCCCGAGACCGGGCCATGGAAGCGATTGCTGCGCGAATCCGGGAAGAGCGGGGCGGGGAAGACGCCGGAATCGAGGTTGAGGTGGTTTCCCTCTACAACGGCGGACTGTATTCGGCCTACGTTTTCCGGCGCTATACCCGGGCGAAGCTGGTCATGGCCCCCGAGCTCCAACTCGGCTACTTCGGGGGGGATCCCGACAACTTCACCTACCCCCGATACGCCCTGGATGTCGCCTTCTTTCGCCTTTATGGCAGCGACGGCGAACCCCTCCCGACGACCGATTACTTTCGGTGGAGCGAGTCGGGGGCTTCGGCGGGGGACGTGGTGTTCGTGATCGGGAATCCGGGAAGCACCTCCCGACTCCAGACGGTGGCCGAACTGGCGTTCCGCCGGGATGTGGAGATGCCTGTGCTCTTGTCCTTCATCGAATCCAGAATCGGGGTGTTGGAGGGCTATCTGGCGGGACGCCAAGGGGAGTCGGGGACCGGCCAGGTTCGAAACTCTCTCTTCGGCCTTCTCAACGCCAGAAAGGCGTATACGGGAATGCTGGAGGGACTCCGGAACCCTTCCGTCATCGCCCGCCGGACCGCTGCAGAGACCGCGTTTCGGCAGGCGCTGGGGGCCGATTCGTCCCGAGAGGATGCCTACCTTTCCCTCTTCGACGAAATGGCGGGGATCCAGGAGCAGAAGGCGGATCAAGCGGCGGAGCTGAAGGCGTTCGCAGCCTTCGGAAGTCCGGAGCACGAATCGGGATTGATTCTTCGTACCTTGGCGGCCTACCAGTACCTCTTCGCCCAGCGCCAGGGCGCGTCTCCGGAGGAGCTGGACGCCTACCTGGGCCAGCTCCGAGAGGTGGAGAACCGTCCCGCCGATCTGGACGAAGCGCTGCTCGTGGCTCGCTTCGAAGACTTCGCCCATGCCTTTGGCGAAGACGACGCTTGGGTCCAAGCGCTCCTGGGCGGGGGGAGCTCGCAGAGTGCCGCCAGGGCGCTGATGGCCACTTCGGCACTGGCGGATTCCGCTCGGGCCGAGGAAGCCCTCCTCGGGGGCACGCTTGACCCGGCCTCCGAGCCGGCTTTTGCCTTCATCCAGGGGATGCTCCAACGCTTCGGACCCTTTCAGGGGCTGATGTCGTCCGTGATTCCCCAGGAGGATGAGATCGCGGCCAGCCTGGGCAGAGCCAGGTTCGAGGTCAGCGGCACCCGGGTTCCCCCCGACGCCACCTTCTCCCTCCGCCTGGCAGACGGGGTGGTGGCCGGATACCCCTACAACGGCACCTTCGCGCCTGCCCGAACGACCTTCTACGGCTTGTACGACCGGCACCATTCGAACCCGGGTGCCGAAGAATGGGCCCTTCCGCCCCGCTGGCGGGATCCGCCCGAAACCTTCAACCTTGCCACTCCCCTGAACTTCGTGACGACCGCGGACATTATCGGGGGAAATTCCGGCTCCCCCGTGGTGAACCGGGAGCTGGAGGTCGTGGGATTGGTCTTTGACGGAAACATCGAGAGCTTGCCCGGCGAATACATCTACATGCCGGAGCGGAATCGTTCGGTGGCGGTGGACGCCCGCGGAATCCTTGAGGCCCTGGACGAAATCTACGACGCGGATCGGATCGTCCTGGAGCTCACGACGGGCCGCCTCCCCCCTGCCGACCCGGACCCTGGGCCCGGGCCGTGAACACCGGGTTCGCCCCAGGGCGGTCCGGAGACCGGGGCGGAGCCGCCCGCTGCAAGGAGAGGTTGCCGTGAACGCCGACCCCCCCGTGGCCCTGGTGACCGGCGCGTCCTCGGGGATCGGCCGGAGTTTGGCGGTTCGGCTGACCCAGGAGGGATATGCGGTCGGTCTTGCGGCGCGTCGCACCGATCGGTTGGAAGAGGTGGCCGGCGACATCAAGGACTACGACGGGGTGGCTTCAGTACACGGTTGCGATGTTGCCGATCCGGCGCAGGTCCGCTCCGCGGTGGCGGCTTGCCGCCTCGCCTTGGGCCCCGTCGACCTTCTCGTCGCCAACGCCGGGGTCGGCGACCACACCCCTGTGGAAACGCTGGACAGTGAGGAAGTCCACCAGATACTCAAGGTGAACTTCATGGGCGCCGTGCACGCGGTGGACGCTGTTCTTCCGGAGATGTTGCGGCGCCGCTCCGGCCACTTGGCGGCCGTGGGGAGCCTGGCGGGGTTCAACGGGCTCCCGGGAAGGGCCGCCTACTGTGCGTCCAAGGGGGCCATGATCAACTTTTTCGAGAGCATTCGCATGGACCTGCGCCCGCGGGGCATCGCCGTGACGGTCATCAACCCTGGCTTCGTGCGCACGGAGATGACCCGAGACGACGGCAGGGCCCGGCCCTTCCTGATGGATCTGGATGCCGCTTCCGACCGCATCGTCCGGGCGATTCTATCCCGGCGGCGGTCGGTCGCATTCCCCTGGCAGCTGGCTTCGGTGGCCACCCTTGCCAGGTCCTTTCCCCGAGCCCTCTACGATCGGGTCGCAGGAAGGATCCGGTGAACCCGCCGCGGGCGTCCGGAATGCCGGGGCACGTTCCTCACCAACCCGTTTCATGACTTCGCCCCGAATTCGTCCCGGTCACCCCTACTTCGCGGGCGCCCCCCTGCTCGTGGCCCACCGGGGCGGGGCCAAGCTGGCTCCGGAAAACACCGTCGCTGCCTTTCGCCAGGCGGTGGACGACTGGGATGCCGACATCCTGGAGATGGACGTGCGCCTCACCGCCGATGGGCGGGTGGTGGTCCTTCACGACGAAACCGTGGACAGGACCACCGACGGGACGGGTTCCATTCGCCGGATGTCCTGGGCCCGGGCCAGGGAATTGGATGCGGGGTACCGCTTCCGGGACCTGAACGGCCAGCGCTCTCTCCGGGGAAGGGGAGTACGGATTCCCCTCTTCGAAGAGGTCCTGGATGCGTTTCCCCGCACCCGGATCAATGTGGAGTCCAAGGCCCCGGAGGCGGCAAGACCCCTTGCGGAAGTCATCCGTTCCCGGGCAGCCGAGCACCGCGTCCTCATCGCAGCCGAGTTCGAGGGCACGCGCAGAGAGGCTCGAGGCTACCCTGGCCCGTGGGGCGCGTCCCGGAGCCACCTGGTTCCCTTCTGGGCGCTGTCCCGGCTTCCTCTCCTGGGGCGCCTGTATGTCCCTTCCGCCGACGCGTTCCAGATCCCCCAGCGGTCGGGACAGATTCGCATTCTCACCCCGGCTCTGATCCGGGGGGCCCACGATAGGAATATCCCCGTGCACGTGTGGACCGTGGACGACCCGGACGACATGCGTCGACTGCTGGCTTGGGGGGTCGACGGGATCCAGACGGACCGCCCCGACCTCCTCGCGGATGTTCTGGTCGAGGTTGCGGGCAGGCCGGCTCCCCCGGGACGGCGGAGCGGAAAGCCCGGAACGGACGTCCCCGGAACCGCCGCCGGTTCCTCCGGGCGGATCGGATCGCCGTGACGAATCGGGCCGGCAAGGACGGACTTGAAGCCCGGGTCCGGCGCCACGCTGGGGCTGGGGCATCGGGTTGGATGGAAGACGGGACCGGACTGGTGGTGGCCCTCTCGGGCGGCATCGACTCCATGACCCTGCTGTACCTGCTCCGATTTTCCATGAGGATTCCCCCCGCTTCCCTTCATGCCGCCCACGTTGACCATCGTATGCGAAGAGGGAGCGAAGGGGACGCGGCGTGGGTGGAGGCTGTTTGCGCCCAGTGGGGGGTGGCGTTTCACCTCCACACGGCCGTCTCTCCGGTCTCGACGGAGGCCGAAGGGAGAGACTTGCGCTACCGCTTCTTCGAAGGCGTAAGAAGAGGGGTGGGTCCCGGTGCCCGGGTGGCAACCGCCCACACGGCCGACGACCAAGCGGAGACGGTGCTCTTCAGGGCCGCCCGAGGGGGCGGCCCCCGGGGACTTGGCGGGATCCGGCCCGAGCGGTCCCCGTCCATCCTCCGTCCCTTGCTGCCTTTCTGGAGAGCCGAAGTGGAGGCCTTCGCAATCGACCGGAGGATTCCGTTCAGAGAGGACCCCTCCAACCGGGACCTCCGTTGGACCCGCAACAGGCTCCGCCACCGGGTGTTGCCGGCTCTGGAACAGGCGGTCCCGGGAGCGACGGCGTCCCTCGTCGCCCTGGCCGAGACCAGCCGTCTCGAATCCGCCGCCCTGGCCGAGCTCCTGGACCGTCGGATCGAGGCCCTTACCGAGGGAGGAGGAGGCGAGCTCGTTGGTTGCGAGCAGAACGAGGCCCCCCCGAAGCCAGCCCGTTCAGCCGGGCCGCCGCCCGAACTGGCGCTCCCGCGGGCCGCCCTCCGGGCCCTTTCCGGCCCTGTTCTGACCGTTCTTCTGCGCCGGAGCGTCTCCCGCTTCGGGGCCGAGCCCGGGCGGAAGGGAACCGCCGACCTGGTTCGCTTCGTCCAGGAGTCTTCCAGTGGCCGCCGCGTGATCCTCCCGGGTAACGTGACCGTGGAACACCGCCTGGACCATTTCCGGATCCGGCGCCTGGGCGAACCCGACGCCGCTTCCGTGGACCCTTCGCCCCCCTGCGTGCGGATCCCGGCGGTAGGGAGGAGCGGAGAGGAAGGCTACGTTTGGGGGGTACAGGAGGTCCAAGTGGCTTGGGGTTCCTTTCCCCGGCGGGGGTTCCCGATGGTTGCGCGCCTCTCCCCGGAAGATGTACGGTTCCCCCTCGTCGTGCGCCCGTGGAGGCCAGGCGACCGTGTCTCCCTGCCTTACGGAAAAAAAAAGGTGACGAAACTCCTCTTGGAGGCGCGTATTCCCGGCGACCGCCGCCCCGGCCATCCCGTACTTGCCGACGCCGACGGATCCGTCCTGTGGGTTCCGGGTCTGACAAGCCCCCCTTCCCGGTCCTCCGACGCCGGTTTGCGTTTTGTGGAGATCTCCGTCTCCCGAACGTCTCCCCAGCCAGGAGAGGGGTAATGGAAGCCGTCCTGGATACCGTGGCTCGCAGGCAGCTGGGAGCCCGCCGCCTCCGCAAGGTGGTCTTCACCGAGGAAATGATCCGGGCCCGGGTTGAAGAGATGGGGCGGGAGATCGGTTCCGCCTACGGCCCCGGAGAAGACCTGCTGGTGCTGGGTCTGCTCAAGGGTTCGTTCATTTTTGTTGCCGACCTGGTTCGGCGGATTCCCCATCCCGTTCATGTCGACTTCATCCAGGCGTCAAGCTACGGAAAACGGCGGGTGAGTTCAGGCGAGGTACGGCTCGTGTACGACCCGGGCGCGTCGCTGGCAGGGCGCAATGTCGTCCTGGTCGAAGACATCGTGGACAGCGGAAACACCGTCAACCGCTTGGTTCCGCTGCTCCTGGAGCGGAATCCCGCGAGCCTCGAGATATGCACCCTCCTTCACAAGCGGCTGAAGCAGCTTGTGAAGGAGCCGCGCTGGGTCGGATTTGACGCACCGAAAGATTTCCTGGTCGGGTACGGGTTGGATTTCGGGGAAGACTTTCGGCACCTTCCTTGTATAGGATCCATATGACGCGATCGTGGGTTCGGCGGCGAACAAGGACGAAAACAGGTTAAGGATGTCTGAACAGACCCCTCCCCAGAAAGGTTCCCCTCCGAAGCTGAAGCAGGTGTCGCGCTCGGCTTCGCTCTGGATCCTCCTCGTTCTCATGTCGGTTCTGGCGTTCCAGTTCATGCGCGGAGACGGCAGGGCCAACGGGGAGATCGGCCTGTCCGAGCTCTACGAGCAGCTGCGGAACGGCAATGTCCGGAAAGTCACGTTTTTCGGCGAAGAGCGGGTCAAGGGGGAATTCGAGAACCCTCTCCTCGTGTCGGATTCGGAGATTAGCGAGTTCGTCACCGGTCTGGTTCCCGGCGTTGCCCAATCCCTGGTCGACAGCATGATGGCGGGGGGCGTCGAGATGATGGCCAAGCCAACCTCCACAGGGTGGGGGAGGGTGATGATCTCCGCCCTTCCCATCCTCCTCTTTCTCGCCTTCTGGATATGGATTTTCCGCTCAATGCAGAGCGGCGGGAACCGGGCATTTCAGTTCGGGCGTTCCCGGGCCAAGCTCTTCAGTCCGGACACGTCCAAGGTAACGTTCAAGGATGTCGCCGGCGCCGACGAGGCGAAGGGGGAGCTGGAGGAGATCATCGAGTTCCTGAAGGACCCGGGCATGTTCTCCCGACTGGGCGGTCGTCTTCCCAAGGGGGTTCTCCTGGTCGGTCCCCCGGGTACCGGCAAGACCCTCCTGGCCCGGGCCGTCGCTGGCGAAGCCGGACGCCCCTTCTTCCAGATGTCCGGTTCCGACTTCGTGGAGATGTTCGTCGGGGTGGGGGCCTCCCGGGTCCGGGATCTCTTCGAACAGGGGAAGGTCCACGCGCCGTGCATCATCTTTGTCGACGAGATTGATGCCGTTGGGCGCCACCGGGGAGCGGGGTTGGGAGGGGGGCACGACGAGCGGGAGCAGACCCTGAACGCGCTGTTGGTGGAAATGGATGGTTTCGAGGCCAACAAGGGGGTCATTCTCCTGGCCGCCACCAACCGCCCCGATGTCCTTGATCCCGCCCTCCTCCGTCCGGGCCGCTTCGACCGCCAGGTCGTGGTGGACCTGCCGGACGTGAAGGGCAGGGAGGGGATCCTTCGGGTCCACGCCAAGAGCCTTCCGTTGAAGGAAGATGTGGAGCTGTCCGTGGTCGCCCGGGGGACGCCGGGGCTCAGCGGGGCCGATCTGTCCAACATCTGCAACGAAGCCGCCCTGTTCGCCGCGCGCCGGGGCGTGGACCAGGTGGCCATGCAGGACTTCGAAGAAGCCAAGGACAAGGTCATGCTCGGAACCGAGCGAAGGAGCATGGTGCTCACGGACGCCGAGCGGAAGCTGACCGCGTACCACGAAGCCGGCCACGCCGTTATCGGCGTCAAAATTCCGGGTCTGGATCCGGTCCACAAGGTCACCATCGTTCCCAGGGGGCGGGCTTTGGGAATCACCGCCTCCCTTCCGGAAGAGGACCGCCACTCCTACACCCTGGACTGGATGAACGGCCAGCTGGCTATGCTGTTTGGCGGCAGGGTCGCCGAGGAGATGATCTTCGGTCCTGAAAAGGTGACCACCGGGGCCGGAAACGACATTGAGCGGGCTACTGCCATGGCCCGGCGGATGGTCACGCGCTTCGGCATGTCGGACCGGATCGGCCTGGTTGCCGTGGGAGATTCGGACCAGGAGGTTTTCCTGGGCAGGGAGCTGGTTCAGCGCAGGGAGGTGTCGGAGCACACGGCGCAGCAAGTGGACAAAGAGGTGAAGCGCATTTTGGATGCGGCGCACAACCGAGCGAGGAAGGTTCTGGAAGAGAACCGGAACCTTCTGGAAGCGATCGCCGGGGCCCTCTTGGAGCGGGAAACCCTAGGTGGCGAAGAAATCGGGATTCTCAAGGAGGGAAGGGAGCTCCCCCCTCCGGCCGAGGAATATGAGACCGAACAGCAGCCCTCCCTGCCGGGGGCCGATGCCAAGGTTCTGGCGAAGCCTACGTCTGGGCTGGGGAACCCGAATCCGCTGCCGCAACCAGGATAAGGACGCCCCCGGGTAAGAACTTCAGGCCCGCTAGGCCCGCTCCAGCGTCGGCGTCGCTTCCAAACCGGGCCCCGCCGCCGGGCGAATCAAGCGCGTGAGCGTCCCCCTGAGCGCATCCGCGCTCAACCCGATCTTGATTCTTCCCCGGTGTGCGACGGAGATCCGGGCGGTTTCCTCGCTCACAACGATCACGATGGCGTCGGTTTCTTCGCTCAGCCCCAGGGCTGCCCGGTGTCGGGTGCCCAGCGATCGGTCCCGGACCGGTTTCTGAGTCAGGGGCAGGATCACGCGGGCGGCGTGGATCGTGTCGCCGACAATGATCGCGGCGCCGTCGTGAAGGGGCGACTCCGGCGCGAAGATGGCCCCCAGGAGCTTGGGCGAAAGCCGGGCTTCCACCCTGCTGCCCGATTGGGCGTACTCCCGCAGCCCGGTTTCTTGCTGAATGGCGAGGATCGCTCCCCTTCGGGCATGAGAGAGCTCCACTGCGCTTTCCACAAGACGGTCCACGATCCGGGTTTCCCGCGTAGATCCCAATACCCTCATGAACCGGCTCTGCCCCAGTCGGGCGAGAGCCGCGCGCATCTCCGGTTGGAACACCACGAGAGCCGCGATGGCGCCGTACTGGAGAAGGGCTTCGATGAGGCGGCGTACGACGGAGAAGTCCAAGATGACCGCCAGCAGATACACGCCCGCGAGAAGCACGATGCCCAGGAGCATCTGTACGGCCCGCGTTTCCCGAATGAGCAACAAAATCCTGTAGATGAGGAGGGAGACGAAGAGAATCTCCGCCAAGTCGCCCCACCCCGGCCTCAGAAAATGAAGCTGCTGGAGGAATCCGTCCACGGCTTCGCTCTCCCCGGTTTCCACCACTCCGCCACATCCTAAACGTCGGTTGCTTCGTGTCTGGCGATCTACAATAACAGGAAGCGAAAGGTGCGCCGCCGGGTCATCCTTATGCGCGCGGCCTTATGGATCGCTCCGGAGTCCGATGTGCCGTTTTTCTCCCAGCCGCGAAGGGTCAAGGTGGCTCCGGTCGTCCAGCCCCCGGGTCGGGGAGCGGCGAAGCCCCTCTTTGGGGATGCGCGATCTCCGGCGATGGCTTACGTTGTGACGGTACACGTTTTGGTTGACGTTGGGGACGGGGGCGCCTACATTAGCGCCGGTTCCCATCCGTGGAACCCGAACCGCTTTCCATGACGACGGATCACCGACGACGGATCAACCTGGAGTCACGACCTTGAGCAACAGCTACCAACTCCGCACGCTCTTCGCAGACGGGGGTCTCATGATGTACCCTCTCGTGGTCTGCTCTCTGATTGCCCTAGGCGTGATCATCGCCAAGGCCTGGACCTTGTGGATTGCCCACCGGGAGACGGTGTCGGTAATCGAGGGGGTCGAAGAGGCGGCCATGGCCGGCAACCTGGATGCTGCGGCGGAAATTGCCGCTGCGACCCCAGGGCCCGCCGCGGCCATTCTGCTGGCTGGCATCCGCCGAATCAGGAGTAAGAGGGTGAGCGAAGGGGAGTTGGAGCAGGTAATCTCCACCACCGGAGCCATAGAGGTCAGCTTTCTGGAGCGGGGCTTGGTGATCTTGGCGACGATTGCCAACGTGGCCCCCTTGATGGGCTTTTTGGGTACCGTGGCCGGGATGATCCTGGCTTTTGCTTCCATCGAATCGGCGGGGACCGTGGATCCTTCGCTGGTGGCCGGCGGGATCAAAGTGGCCCTGCTCACCACCGCGGCCGGTCTGACCATCGCGATTCCGGTCAACATCGGTTACAATTTCTTTGTCACCAGGATTGACCGGCTCATCGTGGACATGGAAGAGAGCACCCAGAAGATCCTGAACATTGCTTGGGACCTGGAGCGGGGAGGGACGTTGAAGGTTGTCAGCGGGGCGTAAGCGGTTCCCCGGGGTGCACTCCCGAAATGGCGAGGAACCCCGGCGGGCCGTCAAGAGTAGACCGGTAGACCACAGTTACTAAACAAGCGGAGGTCAAGCCAAATGGCGGTACTGGGCGGCAAGAAATCCAAGGTCTCCGACGAGATTCCCTCCTCGTCGATGGCCGACATCGCGTTTCTCCTCCTCATCTTCTTCTTGGTGACGACCACGTTCCCGAAGGACAAGGGACTTGCCATCGTTCTGCCCGAGAGCGAATCGACGGTGGAGGTCAGTCAGAAGAATATCCTGCACATCATCGTCAACCCCACGGGATCCGTCACCATAAAACGGGGCGAAAGCCAGCAAGAGCAAACCGTTCGCCCCGACGCCGTGGAAGCCATTTGGCGGCAGGATGTGGCCGAGAACCCCAACCTCATCGCCGCGGTCAAGAACCATCCCGATACGCCCTACCGCTTCATGATTGACGTTCTTGACGCGCTCCAAACCGCGGGTGCAGAGCGTATTTCACTTCAGATCTTGGAGTAGTTTACGATGGGTATGAGATCCGGTGGGCTGGAACGGAAGGCAAAGGCTTCACAGGAGATTCCCTCTTCGTCGATGGCCGACATCGCGTTTCTCCTCCTCATCTTCTTCATGGTCTCGACGGTCTTCCAGAACGACAAGGATCGCCCCATAGAGTGGGCGGAGGCCTCGGCCACGGAGAAGATCGACGAAAAACAGAAGAACATCTTGAACATCTGGGTCGAGCCCAGTGGTGATGTTTACATCAACGATGATCTCCGGGAGATGAACGACGTCAGGACCATCGTCGCGCCGCTTTACCGGGATAACCGGAATCTGGTGATTTCCGTTCGTTCCGACCGTTCCGTTCCCTATCGATATATTGACTTGGTGCAACAGGAGCTGGTGGCAGCCGGCGTGTACCGGGTCGTATTCGCGACCGAGCTGGAACAACGCATGACAAGGGAGAGAAGATGAGCGAGCAGACCCAATCAGCCCAGCGTGCACAGGGCGACGCTACCGCCAACGACCGGTTGAAGCAGTCGTTCTCGTCTTGGTTCTGGGGATCCATGACCATGGCAACCGTCCTTCACTTCATGATCTTCGCCTTCTGGCCCACCCTGCAAGCCGAAGACGTGAGCGTCAATGTCACGGAAATTGAGGCCATTGAGCTGCCGGACAAAATTGAAATTCCGCCGCCTCCGGAGGCCATTTCCCGTCCGGCCACACCCGTGATTGCCGACGCGACCATTGAAGAGGACATCACGATTGCCCCGACCACCTTCCATGAAAATCCCCCGGAAACCCTGCCTCCACCGCCGGACGAGGTGAAGACAGACATTTCCGCAGCGCCCGTCTTCACGCCCATGACCGTTAGCCCCGACTACACGAACGCAGACGAAGTAAGACGAGCCTTGGAAAGGGAGTACCCGCCGCTGCTTCGGGATGCCGGCATCGGAGGCACGGTTCTCGTCTGGTTTTTCATAAACGAACAGGGCAGAGTCGCGAACCAGCGAGTGGAGACCAGTTCGGGCCACGCGGCCTTGGACGAAGCGGCGCTTCGGGTGGCGCCGGTGTTCAGGTTCACGCCAGCCATGAACCGGGACAAGGTGGTGCCGGTTTGGATTGCCCTACCGGTAACCTTTACCACAAGGTAACGACCCTCCCGCAGACCGGGCGGAGTAGGCGAATTCTTTTGGGGACAGGCACGGAAACGGGCCCCGCTGGCCGTGGGTTGGCGGGGCGTTCCCGTATTGACCGTTTTCTATAGGGCTTGAAGGTAAGTGGTTGCGAAAAACGGGGAAGACGGTGGGCCGGCGTATCTTCGCGGGATCCTGGATCGGTTGCCCCGGGTTCGGGATCGGATTGCCGCGGCCGCAGAACGGACCGGACGTGGTGATTCATCGGTGCGGATCGTCGCGGTCACCAAGGGCCATCCCGCTGCAGCCGTGGAGGCGGCTCTGGAAGCCGGACTGACGCACATCGGGGAGAACCGCGTGGAGGAGCTGGAGCGAAAGGTGCCGATGTTCGGTGGGCGGGATGTGAGCTGGCACATGATCGGTCACGTGCAGCGTCGGAAGGCGGCCCGGGCGGCTGCGCTGGCCGGCCTGATTCACAGCGTTGGCTCCCTCCGCCTTGCCCAACGACTGTCTCGGATCGGAGAGGCGAAACGGCAGCGGGTCCCCGCTTTGGTGCAGGTCAACACTTCGGGAGAGGCCACCAAGGGTGGCTTTCGGACAGAAGAGGCCTTGGACGGGTGCGGCGCGGTGGCGGAGCTGGAGGGGCTGCGCCCCTTGGGTTTGATGGTGATGGCCCCGTTTACCCAGGATGAGGTCACGCTTCGGCGGACGTTTCGGGGGGCGAGGGAGATCCTGGCAGCGGTCTCGAAGATCTCCGGATTCGAAGCTCGGGAACTCTCGATGGGGATGTCCAACGACTACGCCGTGGCCGTGGAGGAGGGAAGCACGATGGTCCGCCTGGGGGTTTCGCTTTTCGGGGAGCGGCCCGCGTGAACCGGGCTTCGCCACCCGGGGAGAGGGACGGTTCGGATACGCCTTCAATGGACGGGGCACACGGGGAGATGGCCCGTCTCCTAGAGGCGGCGGGCGCGGTCCGGCGTAGGTGCGAACTTCGGCCCCGGGTTGGAATTGTCTTGGGCACGGGGTTGAGCGGCGTGGCCCGGGCCATCGTCCCGGAGGCGGAAATCCCGTACGAGGAACTGCCCCACGTTTGCAGCCCCGGGGTGGAGAGTCACCCCGGCAGGCTCCTTCTAGGCACATTGGAAGGCGTGCCGGTTTCGGCCATGCTGGGGAGATTGCACCGCTACGAGGGCCACTCGATGCGGGAAGTCGTCTTCCCGGTGCGCACGATGAGACTTTTGGGGGCCGACACCCTCGTCGTGCTGGCGGCCTGTGGCGGGATGAACTCCCTGTGGGCGCCCGGTGACGTGGTGCTTTTGGACGACCACGTGAACCTGATGGGGGACAGCCCCTTGGTCGGACCCAACGTGGACGAATTGGGCCCCCGCTTTCCCGACATGTCTGCTCCTTACGACGTCCAGCTCCAGGAGACGGCTGCCGCACTGGCCCTGACCCAGGGAATCCCGCTTCGCCGGGGGGTCTACGTGGCGGTTGCGGGTCCCCAGCTGGAGACCCGAGCCGAGTATCGCATGCTGCGGGCCATGGGCGCGGACGTCGTCGGGATGTCCACGGTCCCGGAGGTGATTGCGGCGCGCCACATGGGCATGCGCGTTCTGGCCCTGGCGGTCATCACCGACCTGTGCTTCCCCGACGCCCTGGAGGAAACCAGGGTGGAGGAAATCGTCTCTACGGCCGCGGCTGCGGTGCCGACGTTGACGCGCTTGGTCGCCGGAGTGGTGCGTCAGCTGGGCGGGTCCCCCCGGTAGCGTCACCGAAGCCATATGCCGTACCCCGCCTTGCCGGCTTCCCTGGTCGAACTCGAAACCTCCGTCCTCCGGACGTGGCGGGAGGAGGACACGTTTCGAACGTCCCTTGACGGCACCCGAGGGGGCAAGGACTTCGTCTTCTACGAAGGTCCTCCCACGGCCAACGGGCGCCCTGGGCTCCACCATATCATCAGCCGGGCGATCAAGGATCTGGTCTGCCGCTATCAGACCATGATGGGAAGGCATGTCACTCGGATTGCGGGTTGGGACACCCACGGCCTTCCGGTGGAGATCGAAGCCCAGGAGCGGCTCGGCATCCAGGACAAGGGAGAGATCGAGGAGCGGGGAATCCAGTGGTTCAACGAACAGTGCCGGGCCTCCGTTTTCAGGTACAAGGGCGAATGGGAGCGGTTTTCGGAGCGCATCGGCTACTGGCTGGACTACTCCAAGCCGTACGTGACCTGTGATGCGGGATACGTGGAGTCGGTCTGGTGGATTTTGAAGCAGATGGCCAACCGGGATCTTCTCTACAGAGGCCACAAAGTCGTCCCCTGGTGCCCGGCCGACCAAACGGTGCTTTCGTCGCACGAGCTTTCCCTGGGATACCGGGACGTTGAGGACCCGTCCCTGTACGTAACGTTGGAGCTTCTGGACGGGTCGGGCCGACACCTCCTGGTGTGGACCACCACGCCCTGGACCCTCGTCTCCAACGTGGCTTTGGCCGTGAATCCGGCCATCGAATACGTGGAAGTGGACCACGACGGCAAGCGGATCATCGCGGCCCGGCGTCGGGCCCAGGTCCTTTTTGAAGCGGACCGAATCCGGGGATCGGTGGCGGCGGCGGATCTGGTGGGCAAGCCGTACCGGCGCCCCTTCGAGCTGATCCCGGAGGCGGGGATCCGGGGACGTCTTCAGGAGATCGTCCCGGGGGACTTCGTGTCCGCGGAGGAGGGGTCCGGGATCGTGCACATGGCCCCCGCGTACGGCGCCGACGACTACCAAGCGGGGAAGGATTTCGGCCTGGCGGTGCTGGAGCCGGTCGGGGCAGACGGAAAGTTCGCTGCCCACCTTCCCCTGGTAGGGGGCATGTTCTTCAAGGATGCCGATGGCCCCCTGGTGGAAGATCTGCAAGCCCGGGGGCTGGTCCTTGCTTCGGGACGGGAAGTCCACGCCTATCCCCACTGCTGGCGCTGCGACACGCCCCTATTGTACATGGCCCGTCACAGCTGGTTCGCGCGCACGTCGGCGCTCAGGGAAACGCTCCTGGAGAACAACGCCGAGGTGGCTTGGCATCCGCCGGAGGTGGGGGAGGGGCGCTTCGGTGAGTGGCTTAAGGGGAATGTGGACTGGGCGCTTTCCCGGGACCGCTACTGGGGAACACCCCTTCCGGTCTGGATCTCCGAGGAAGACCCGGATCGCGTCGAGTGGATCGGAAGCCTGGCCGAGTTGGCGGAAAAGGCGGGGGGACTGCCGCCCGACTTCGATCCGCACCGTCCGTTCATTGATGCGGTGACGTGGAAGTGTCCCCGGACCGGCGCCGTCATGCGCCGTGCGCCCGAGGTGATCGACGTGTGGTTCGACTCGGGCGCCATGCCCTGGGCGCAGTGGCACTATCCCTTCGAGAACGAGAAGATGTACCGCCGTCACTTCCCGGCGGATTTCATATGCGAGGCCGTTGACCAGACCCGGGGCTGGTTCTATTCCCTCCACGCCATTTCGGCCCTCCTGGGTCTGGGCTCCGCCTTTCGGAACGTGATCGTCAACGACATGATCCTGGACGCCGAGGGCCGGAAGATGTCCAAGTCCAAGGGGAACGTTGTGGACCCCTGGGACGCCGTGGCTGATCACGGGGCCGACGGCGTTCGATGGTACATGATCACCGTCAGCAATCCCTGGCTCCCCACCCGCTTCGACCCGGAGGCAATCCGGGGATCCACGTCGCGCTTTTTCGACACCCTCTTCAACGTGTACCGCTTCTTTTCCCTATATGCCAACGTGGAGGGGTGGGAACCCCACGGTCCGACACCGGAAGCCGCTTTGCGCCCGCCCTTGGACCGATGGCTGCTGTCGCGGCTTCACCGCTTGGCCGACCGGGTGAAGACCGAGCTGGACGGGTATAATCCGACCCGGGCCTACCGGCTCGTCAACGCCTTTGTGGATGTCGATCTGTCCAACTGGTACGTGCGCCGAGCCCGCCCTCGCTTCTGGGGCAATACCGATCCGGAGGATTCGGCTGCGGCCTTTGCAACGCTCTACGAAGCATTGCGCATGACCGCGCTGCTGATCGCGCCGGTCACGCCGTTCACTTCGGACTGGCTGCACCGGGCCCTGACGGGTCGCTCCAGCCACACGGAGCCCTTCCCGCGGGCGGCCACGGGCCTCATTGACGATGCGCTGGAGCTTCGAATGGCCCATGTCCGGAGCCTGTGCTCTCTGGCTCGGGCGGCCCGGGAAAGGGCGGGGTTCCGGGTGAGACAACCGCTGGAGCGCATCCTGGCGGTGGTCCCGGTCTCCGCCTCCATGGAGGCGGGGCCGGGTTCGTCGCCCCTGGCGGATGTCCTGCCGCTTCTCCTGGATGAGGTCAACGTAAAGACCGTGGCGTTCGTCCGCTCCTCCCGGGGCATGGTCACCCTTTCCGCTCGCCCCAACTACCGGTCCCTGGGTCGGCGCTTCCGGGAACGGACGGAAGAGGCGGCGGCCCGGATCCGGGCGCTGGCCCCGGGGGATCTGGCGGCGTTTCGGGGCGGAGCCTCCCTGCACATCTCCGTGGGCGGGGAACCGCGAGACCTCCATCGGGACGACCTGGAGGTGGTGGAGACAGCCCGGGGGGACTGGGTGGTCCAGTCGGAAGGGGAGTACACGGTGGCCCTGGACGCGGTTCTCACGGAAGCGCTTCGGCGGGAGGGGCTGGCCCGGGAGCTCGTCAACCGAATCCAGCGCCTCAGGAGGGCGTCGGGGCTTCGAGTCACGGACCGCATCCGCCTGGGTATCGGAGGAAGTGCCTCCGTTCGCTCGGCGGCGCGTGCGCACCGACAAGTCATTTGCCGGGAGACCCTTGCTGTGTCACTGGATGTTGCGCCGGAGCTGGCGCCCGAGTTCGACGTTCGCAAGGAGGTGTCATTGGATGGTGAGGCGGGGATACTGGGTCTGACGGCCGAATCCTGGGCAGAGCCCGGGGGCCGACCGGGCTCCGGAGTACCGTGAACCCGGGCCCGGCTGGGCCGCCTTCCGACCCCCTCCGGCATCCGGGCGACGCCGCTTGTAGCGGAACGCCGTCGGATGACGGTACTTGCCACCGCTGGACCGCGGGGGAGGGGGTGGGTGGGCGCCTGGACCGTTACGTGGCCACCCGTCTGGGGATTTCCCGCAACCGGGTCGAGGCCCTGCTCGCAGATGGGCACATCCTTCTAAACGGGCGGATTCCGAAGAAGTCCGAAACCGCTGCGCCTGGCCAGGATTTCGAGGCCCGGGTTCCCGCACCCACGCCCCTCGAAGCAAAGGCCCAGGACATCCCCCTGGATCTCGTGTATCAGGACCGGGACCTGGTCGTGGTCGACAAACCCGCCGGGCTTGTTGTGCACCCGGCGCCCGGTCATCCCGACGGAACCCTCGTCAACGCCCTCTTGCACCACATCGGTGATCTGTCGGGGATCGGTGGAACGCTTCGGCCCGGAATTGTCCACCGCCTTGACCGGGACACCTCGGGGCTCATGGTCGTCGCCAAGACCGACCGGGCCCACGAGGGTCTCTCTCGAGCCCTGAGGGCTCGCCGGGTCAAGCGCCGGTACCTGGCGGCCCTCTGGGGGATTCTCAATGAATCTCCAACGGTGGTGGACCTTTCGATCGCCCGCGATCCCAGGGACCGGATCCGGATGGCGGTTCGGCCCCGGGGGCGGCCGTCTCGCACCCGCTTCCGTCGCCTGGAGCGCTGGCATGCCGCCTGTTTCTGCGAGGCCCAGCTGGGGACCGGGCGAACCCACCAGATTCGGGTACACGGCGCGGCCATCGGTCATGCGGTGGTCGGGGACGAAGTCTACGGCAAGGGCCGGGAGCGGGCCTTTGCGGGGGCGGGAAACCGCTGGGCCTCAGACTTGGCGCGTCGGACACCCCGGCAGTTCCTCCACGCGCACCGCCTCGAATTCGACCATCCGGCGACGGGGGAGTCCATGGCGTTTGAGGCCCCCTTGCCTCGGCCGTTGGCGGAGGTCCGGGCTTGGGCGCTCTCTACCGCGTGAAGGCACAACGGCTCCTTGAGATGGTTTGCATGGAACGGTAATCGGGCTGGTTCCCAAGGGAGGGGTGCCCAGCGGCGGAGCTTTGGGTGCGACGACTCCCCGGTTGACCGGGACGGCCGGTTCCGGTAGCCTCCGGTCATGGGCAAGGATCAAGGTGACATGAGAAATCGTGGGTCGGCCCCGTCCCTGAAGTTTTCGAAGATGAACCTGGGGTTTGCCCTGGCGGGCTTGGCCGCCATCGCGCTGGGCTACTCCCTCCTCGGCCAGGGTTCGATCTCCTTGGCCCCGGTCCTCTTGGTGGTGGGCTACGTGGTCTTGCTTCCCCTTGCCATCATCCTCTGAACCCGCGGTGACAACTTCCCTGTCTTCCCGATGTCTCATGGAGACGCTTCGCGGGCAGGTCGAAACGGGGGTTTCTCCGGGGGGTGGCGGGACTTGACCCGTCGGTTCGGTTGCTCAATCCCCTCATTCCGGTTACTCGGGGTGCTCACAGTGCTCGGGATCCTGGGGTCCCTCCTAGTCCCTCGGCCTGCCCCCGCTCAGGAAACCTCATGGCGCTGCCCTGATGTCCCGGCCCCGGAGGCGGAGTTGGAAGGTCCTCTGGCCCATGTGCGCTACCTGGCCGACGACCGCCTTGAAGGCCGGGCCGTTGCCACCCGGGGGGAACGGTGCGCGGGGGACTACATCGCGGCCCGCTTCCGGGCCCTGGGCCTGGACCCCGTAGGCGATCAAGGGAGCTTCTTCCAGACATGGAACGTGCGAACCGGCAGCGGGGTCGGCCCCGGGGCCCGCTTTGCCCTGGAGGACCCTCGCGCTCGTCCTCGTGACGCCGTCGAAGTCGTACCCGACGAGGAGGAGCCGGCTTCCGGCGGTTACGCCCTGGGGGAAGAATGGATCCCGTACGGCTTCTCCGCCTCGGCCACGGTTCGCGCTGCCCTGATCGTCGGGTCGGCGGAGAGCCCTTCGCTGGCGTTGCCTGATTCCGAGAGCGTCGCCGGGAAGGCCCTCGTCATCGAGGGTGCGGCACCCCACCCCCACGCCCCGCCGGTGGACGCCCACCGGATCGGGAGTCGCGCGGCGGACCTGGGGGCCACGGCCGTCCTTGTGCTGCTGGGCGACGGTGACCCCTGGCCGTCTCTGAAGGACGAGCGGCGGGCCCCCTTGAGGGTCCCGGTCGTCGCCGTAAGGGGCCGGGCGGCCGAAGACGTGCGGCGCTGGGTGAGCCGGCCGTCGTCGGGTGTGGCCTTTTTGTCCGTGGGGGTGGTCCCGGTGCGTCGGGAAGCTCGCAACGTCGCCGCGGTCCTGCCGGGCTCCGGGCCCCTAGGGAGTCCGCCCCTGGTCGTCGGAGCCCACTACGACCACCTGGGATTGGGCGGCGAAGGCTCCCTTTCCCCCGATGCAGTGGGTGTGGTTCACAACGGGGCCGATGACAACGCGTCGGGCGTCGCGGTTCTTCTGGAGGTGGCCCGGGAGCTGGCCGGGGAGCCGCCCCTGGCCCGGGATGTCCTCTTCATCGCCTTCACGGGAGAGGAGCGGGGTCTGTGGGGTTCGGCCAAATACGTGGCGTCCCCCCTCCGTCCCTTGGAAGGGACCGTGGCCATGCTCAACCTGGATATGGTGGGCCGGGTTCGGGATGATCTGCTGACGGTCCTGGGGGTCGGTACGGCAGAGGAGTGGACGGGGCTTCTGGAGGGAGCCAACGAACGGACGGCGTCTCCTCTGGACCTTCGTTTCGTGAGCGACGGCTTCGGTGCGTCGGACCACAGCTCCTTCTATGCCCGGGGCATTCCTGTGCTTCACTTTTTCTCCAACACCCACCCGGAGTACCACCGACCGGAAGACGACTGGCATCGGATCAACGCCGATGGCATGGAGCGGGTGACGGACCTGGTGGCGGCGTTGGTCCGGGAAATCCTGTCCGGCCCCGACGTGGTTGCCCTCACTCCGGTGGAGGGCGCAAGGAATCCCTCAAGGATGCCGGGGCCCAGGGACGGGACCGCTGCCCGGGGTGGGTTCGGGGTTCGGGTGGGTACCATCCCCGACTACTCCCGGGAGTCGGGGGGAATGGGGATTACCGGCGTCCGGGACGGGAGTCCGGCGGACCGGGCGGGGCTTAGGGGTGGGGACGTGATCATCCGCTTCGGTTCCCACGAAGTGGACGATGTGTACGGCTACATGTACGCGCTGCAGGGGTTTGAGCCGGGAGACGAGGTGGAGGTCGTGGTGCTCAGGGACGGGAAGCGTCTGAAGTTCGCTGTGGTGCTGGAGGCCGCCAACCGGGACTGAGGGGCGGCCCCATCATTTGGGACGGCTTCGTCTACTGGCGAAGACCGGCTCTCCCGCCCTATGTTGGTAGCAATGGCGTAATCCGTTGGATTCGCCGCGAACCTTCGAGGGCGGAAGGCATGACCAGATTCTCCACGGTTCTGACGGCGGCCCTGGCCCTCAACCTGGGCTTGGTTGCGGTGGTCGGGTTCGGACCTGAAACGCCCGCTCCGGGAGTGTCGTCGCCGTCTGGAGACCGCTCCGTCCGCCCCCCGGTTTTCGCGGGAACCGATCTTCGCTTCTTTACCCCTGCCACCGACAACAATGAGGTCGTGCAGGAGTACTGTGTCCGCTGCCACAACGAACGGCGTCTGCGTGGCAACCTTTCTCTGGAGAGGTTCGATGCGGCGGATCCGGTCGCGGATGCTCCCGTAGCGGAGAAAATGATCCGCAAGCTTCGTGCTGGCATGATGCCGCCGCCGGGGGCGAGACGCCCGGGGCCGGAGGTTCTCGAAGCCCTCGCCGTTTCGCTGGAGGAAAAGATCGACGCCGCTGCGGCCCGGAACCCCAATCCAGGGCGCCGCTCCTTCCAGCGCCTCAACCGAGCTGAATATGCCCGGGCCGTTTACGACTTGCTCGGGCTGGAGATCGACGCCTCGGCTTACTTTCCGGGAGAGACCGTGAGCGCGGGTTTCGACAACATCGCCGATGCCCAGACCCTTTCCGCAACGCTGCTGGATGCCTATCTGTCCGCTGCCGAGGAAGTCAGCCGCTTGGCCCTGGGAGATGGCAACGCCATTGCGTCGGAGGCCACCTACGAAGTCTCCCGGTACGCGGAACAGCGCGAACACGTCGTTGGCGCCCCCATCGGCACCCGAGGCGGAATCTCGATCGTCCACAACTTCGTTGCCGACGGGGAGTACCTTTTCCGCTTGGCCTTCCAGCATGAATCGACGGGGAATTTCTTCGGCCAGACGGCTCCCTTCGACGAACAGGTAGAGGTGTCCGTCGACGGGGAGCGGGTCGCCCTGATTTCCCTGGACCGGTGGATGCACCGCCAGGACCCCGGCGGCGTCGAACTGACCACCGAACCGGTTGTGGTGACGGCGGGCCCCCACCGGGTCTCGGCGGCGTTCATCAAGGTATCGGAAGGCCCCGTCGAGGACCTCATGTCCCCTCATGAGTGGTCCTTGGCCGACAAGAAGATCGGGTATTCGTACGGGATTACCGCCCTGCCCCACCTCCGGGATCTCACCATCCGCGGACCCTACAACGTCGGCGGCGTGTCCCGCACCCCGGCTTGGCACCGAATCATGACGTGTCGGCCCGCGACCGCCAGCGAAGAGGAGCCGTGCGCTCGGGAGATTATTGCCGCCCTCGCCACCCGGGCGTTCCGTCGCCCCGTATCGGAGTCGGAGGTCGGGGGCCTTTTGGGCCTCTTCGAGGCGGGTGCCGGAGAGGGCGGCTTCGACACGGGAATCCGAACGGCCCTCCAGGGCATTCTGGCGAGCCCCGACTTCGTTTTTCGCTTCGAGGAACCGCCGCCTGACCTGGGTCCGGGAGAGACCTACCCGGTGGCCGATATCGCCCTGGCGTCCCGGCTGTCGTTCTTCCTCTGGGGCCGCCCCCCCGATCGGGAATTGGTAGAGGTCGCCGTCCAAGGCACCCTCTCCGATCCCGACGTCTTCGAGGTCCAGGTGGACCGGATGTTGAGCGATCCCCGGGCGGACGCCCTGGGAAACCGCTTCGCCGCCCAGTGGCTGCGTCTTCAGGATCTAGAGAAGGTTCACCCCGACGCCCTTCGCTTTCCCGACTTCTACGAGCAGCTGGCAGCGGACATGCGCCGGGAGACCGAGACCTTCTTCAATGCGCTCGTACGGGGAAACGGAACCCTGCTGGATTTTCTCGGGGCGGACTACTCTTACATGAACCAGCGGCTGGCTCGTCACTACGGAATACCGGGGGTCGCGGGCGACGCCTTCCGCCCGGTTGCCTACCCAAATGACGCGAGGCGGGGCATCCTGGGCCACGGGAGCATCCTCACCCTCACTTCCCACGCCAACCGGACCTCCCCGGTGCTTCGCGGCAAATGGGTCATGGAAGTCCTGTTGGGAACCCCGCCCCCGCCCCCGCCCCCGGATGTGCCGGAGCTGGACGCGACCGCCGCCGCCAGCGAGGGCCGGTTTCTCACGGTTCGAGAGCGCATGGAGGAACACCGGAGGAACCCGGCGTGCAGCTCGTGCCACCGGGTGATCGATCCCATCGGGCTTGCCCTTGAGAACTTCGATGTGACCGGTGTTTGGCGAATCCGGGACGCGGGCACTTCGGTGGAGACCTCTGGAGAGCTCTACGACGGAACGCCCATCGGAGGCCCCGGCGACCTCCGGGCCGCCCTCATGAGCCGCCCGGAACCCCTCGCGAGGAGCTTTACGGAAAACCTGATGGCTTATGCCCTGGGGCGTAGGGTCGAGTACTACGACATGCCTGCGGTGCGGCAGATCTCAAGGGCCGCTCGGGAAGAGAACTATCGGCTTGCTTCGTTCATCAAGGGAGTGGTTCGGAGTGAGCCCTTCAGAATGGCAAAGGCGGAAGCGCTGGTGGAGGAACCCGCGAACGAGTAGGGCTTCGGGCTGCCTGATCCGGGGATCGGGCCAGAACCTCAAGGAGGACAGCATGGAGTACATTACGGGAAGGTCCATACCCCGCCGCACCTTCTTGCGCGGCCTCGGGGCCTCGGTTTCCCTGCCGTTTCTCGACGCCATGATTCCGGCGGGACAGGCCAGCGCCGCCGTCGGTGGACCCACCCGCTTGGTCGCCATCGAGATGGTCCACGGGGCGGCGGGAAGCAACGAATGGGGCGCCACCCGGAACTATTGGTCCCCGGCCGGGACGGGGCGGAACTTCGATCTGGGGCCGAGCTCCCTGAGTCCCCTGGAGCCCTACCGGAAGTACCTCACCATCATCAGCGACACGGATGTGGAGCCGGCGGAGGCCACCAAGCCCAAGGAGATCGGTGGCGACCACTTCCGATCCAGCGCCACCTTCCTGACCCAGGCCCACCCCAAGCAGACCGAGGGCTCCGACATCTTTGTCGGTACGTCCCTGGACCAGATGTACGCCCAGCGCTTCGGCCAGGACACGCCCATTCCCTCCATGCAGCTCTGCATCGAGAACGTGGACCAGTCCGGCGGCTGCGCCTACGGGTACGCGTGCGTCTATACGGACACCATCAGCTGGGCCTCCCCCACCGATCCCCTGCCCATGGTGAGGGATCCCCGGGTGGCCTTCGACCAGCTCTTCGGAGCGGGGGGGAGCCCGGAAGAACGGGCCTCCCGCCGTCGGGTCAACCGGAGCATCCTGGACTTCATTGCCGGACGGGTCTCCCGGCTGAAGCGGGAGCTGGGACCGGCGGACTTGATTCGCCTGGACCGTTACCTGGACAACGTGCGGGAGCTCGAGCGCCGGATCCAGACGGTGGAGGCCCGGAACGAAAGCGGGGAGTGGCGGGAGCTTCCGGAGTCCCCGGCCGGAGTCCCCGACTCCTTCGAGGAGCACGTGAAGCTCATGTTCGATCTTCAGGCCCTCGCCTTTGCGTCGGACGTGACCCGGGTCTTCTCCTTCAAGATGGGTCGGGATTCTTCCGCTCGCGTCTTCCCGGAGAGTGGCGTGGACAAGCCCTTCCACCCGGCTTCCCACCACGGAGGCAACGAACAGAACATCACCGACTTCTCCCGGATCAACCGGTATCACGTGAGCATGCTTCCCTACTTCCTGGACCGGCTCCGCAATACGATGGAAGGGGATGCCCACCTTCTTGACCGGACGATGATCCTCTACGGGTCGCCCATGGGAGATCCGAACGTCCACAACCACAAGCGCTGCCCCCTCTTTGTGGCCGGGGGAGCGAACGGCGGCTTGGAAGGGAACCTCCACGTGCGGGCGAGGCCGGGGACCCCCATGGCCAACGTCATGCTCGGGTTGGCCCACCGACTCGGAATGGACGACCTCGAACGCTTCGGAAACAGCACGGGCGACTTTGCCCTTGCCGTTTGAGGGGCCGATGCGCGCGAATCTGCGAACGGCGTGGCCCTGGGGCGCCCTGGCGCTCCTGTTCTTCCTTCCGGGGGCGCACCTCGACGCTCCGGTCGCGGACGCGGCCATGCGGGGGGACGGGGAGGCCGTCCGGTCGCTCCTCGCCGCAGGGGCGGATGTCAATGCCGCCCAGGGGGACGGGATGACCGCCCTGCACTGGGCGAGCCGGAACGGGGATCTGGCTCTCGTCCGAACCCTCCTGGGTGCAGGCGCGAACATCCACGCCGGGACCCGGATCGGGCGCTACACCGCCCTCCATATGGCCAGCGAAACCGGAGCTGGGGACGTGGTGGCGCTTCTCCTGGGCGCCGGAGCCGATCCTTCCGTATCGACGCTGGGAACCGGCGGCGCCCGGCCTCTCCACCTCGCCGCCGCGTCGGGGAGTGAGCGGGCCGTGACCGCCTTGGTCGCAGGGGGTGCCGAAGTAAACGCGACGGAAACCTCGTGGGGGCAGACCCCCCTCATGTTTGCCGCTTTCCGGGGGCGGACCGGGGTGGTCCGCACTCTTCTGGAGGCGGGGGCCGACCCCTCGATCCGCACGAAGGTGATCGACGTGGCGGCTCGGGCCGTCCGCGATCGGATCGAGCGCGCGGAGCGAAACAGGCGTATCCAGGCAGGAGGCCAGGTTCGCGGGCCCGGCGCCCGGGCGGATGCCCGGCCAACGGAGCGGGGACGAGGGAAAGGGAACCGGCAGGGGGAGGCAGGTCGAGAGGCGGAGAACACCCAGGCCCGCGTGGATTCCCAGCGGGCTCTGGCGGAAGCGGCTTCTCGACGGGAGAGCGAAACCCGGATGATCGAAGAGCCGGAACCCCTGTCGTACGGGGAACTGGTAGGCGGCCACGGGGGACTTACCGCCCTTCTCCATGCGACTCGGGAAGGACACGTCGAGACGGCCCTCGCCCTGATCGATGGAGGCGCAGACCCGGATCAAGTGAGCGCGGGCGACGGAACCAGCCCCATGCTCATGGCGACCGTCAACGGCCACTTCGATCTGGCCATCCTCCTCCTGGAGCGCGGCGCGGACCCCAACCTGGGGAGCCACGCGGGCGCCACACCGCTCTTCGCGGCCATCAACACCCACTGGGCGCCGAAGTCCCGCTATCCCCAGCAGCACGCCTATATGCAGCAGGATCACACGTACATGGACGTGCTTCGTAAATTGCTGGATGCGGGGGCCGACGTGAACGCACGCCTGGCGAAGCACCTCTGGTTCATGTCGTTCAACTTCGACCTCCTTCAGATCGACACGAAGGGGGCGACGCCCTTCTGGCGGGCCGCCTATGCCCTGGATGTGGACGCCATGAAGCTGCTTCTGGCCTACGGCGCCGACCCGCACATTCCCACCGAGAAGGTTCCTTCGCGCCGGTTCCAGCGGGGCGGGGACGAACCCGACGCCTCCGGGTTGCCTCCCGTGCCCGTCGGCGGCCCGGCGGTCCATCCGATTCACGCTGCCTCTGGGGTCGGGTATGGCCAGGGCTTCGCGGGCAATGCCCACCGCCACGTTCCCGACGGGTGGCTTCCGGCGGTCCGCTTTCTGGTTGAGGAGACCGGTGCCGATGTGAACGCGCGGGACCACGACGGATACAGCCCTCTTCACCACGCGGCGGCTCGCGGGGACAACGAGCTCATCCGGTACCTGGTGGATCAAGGGGCCGACGTTGGGGCAGTGAGTCGGGGCGGCCAGACGACTGCGGACATGGCCAACGGACCGGTCCAACGCATCCAGCCCTTCCCGGAGGCCCTCGCCCTGCTCGAAAGCCTGGGGGCGGTGAACAACCACAACTGCGTTTCCTGTTGACCGGCTTGGGCGGGTTGAGGTATCCGGTTCTCCTGTTGCTGGCGAGTGCCGGGGCCGCCGCCTTCGGTACGACGCGGCATGTGCCCGGTCCGACGGATGCGGACCGGGACGACGGCGGTGCCCCTCCCGCGGTGAGGGGAGGATCCGGTGGGGATCCGGTTCGCGCAGGGGGCGTCCCCGAAAACGAAGTCATTGAGGCGTACTGCCTTCGCTGCCACAACGACCGTCGTCTTCGAGGGGACATGTCCCTGGAGCGTTTCGATGCGGGCAACGCGGCTGCGAACGCCGAACTCGCCGAACGCATCGTCCGCAAGCTTCGTGCCGGCATGATGCCTCCGGCGGGGTCCCGCAGACCCGGGGAAGAGGTCCTGGCCGCGTTGGCCGGGTCTCTAGAAGCCCAGTTGGATCGGGCCTGGGCGGCCAACCCCAACCCGGGGCGGCGTACCTTCCAGCGCCTCAACCGGGCCGAGTACCAGGCGTCAATCCGGGACCTTCTGGACCTCGACGTCGACGCGGGAAAGTACCTGCCCCTGGACACCAAGAGCGCCAACTTCGACAATATCGCCGACGTGCAGCTTCTCTCCGCCACCCTGGCGGACGGATACCTTCGGGCCGCTGCCGAAGTCAGTCGCTTGGCCCTGGGCGACCCCTACGTGACCCCCACCGAGTCGACGTACCGGGTGTCTCGGTGGGCTTCCCAGACGGAGCGGGTTGAGGGAGCTCCCTACGGGACCCGGGGCGGGGTGTCGGTCGTGCACAACTTCCCTGCCGACGGCGAATACGAATTCCGGGTCTCCTTCCACCACGAAACCACGGGCGCCCTCTTCGGCAATGGCCGCAACGCCCTCCACACGAGAGAGGGGGAGCCGGAGCTTCTCGAGATTTCGGTCGACGGAGATCCGGTTGCTGTCCTGGAGGTGAGCCGCTGGATGCACGCGTCGGATCCGGACGGGGTCAACATCCGGACGGGGCGCGTGTTCGTGGATGCCGGTCCCCGCCAGGTATCGGCGGCCTTTATTCGCCGGGTCGAGGGGCCCCTCCAGGACCTGATCTCCCCTCACGACTGGTCCCTGGCAAGCACGAGCATCGCTGGGGCGTACGGTTTCACCGCCTTGCCTCACCTTCGGGACTTGGCGGTGGGCGGTCCCTACAATTCCGTCGGCGTCTCCGAGACGCCCAGCCGGGCTCGGGTCTTTTCCTGCCGTCCCCCGTCTCCATCCGAAGCCTTGCCCTGCGCCCGGGAAATCGTCGTTCGGTTGGGCAATCAGGCCTACAGGAGGTCCCTGACCCGACAGGACGTCGAGGCCCTCCTGGAGCTCTACCGCGCCGGGGCAGCGGCGGGGGGGTTCGAGGACGGGGTCCGCATGGCCCTGGAGGGCATCTTGGCGAGTCCCCACTTCATTTTCCGGTTCGAAGAGCCGCCGGGCGATGCGGGAACGGAGAAGGGCGCGTACCGGATCAGCGACGTGGATCTGGCGGCTCGGCTCTCCTTTTTCTTGTGGGGATCGGGCCCCGATGAGGTGCTCATGGCGGCCGCCAGGGAGGGGCGGCTGTCCGATCCGGTGCTGTTGGAGGAGCAAGTGCGACGGATGCTGCGGGACGATCGGGCTTCGGCCCTTTCGACCCGCTTCGCGGCCCAGTGGCTTCGTCTCCAGGATTTGGAGAAGATCCAGCCCGATGTGCGGGTCGATCCCGACTTCGACGCGCAGCTCAAGCGGGCCATGGGGAGAGAGACGGCGCTCTTCTTCGATTTCTTGATCCGGGAGGACAGGCCCTTCTTCGAGCTGTTCACGGCCGACTACACCTTTGCCAACGAGCGTCTTGCCCGGCACTACGGAATCCCGGGCGTGGCGGGGAGCCGGTTTCAGCGGGTGGACTACTTGAATCCCGAAAGACGGGGCCTTTTGGGCCACGGGAGCATCCTTACCCTCACGTCCCATGCGGGCCGGACTTCGCCCGTGCTCCGGGGCAAGTGGGTCATGGAGGTGCTGTTGGGGACGCCTCCTCCTCCGCCGCCTCCCGATGTGCCCGAGCTGGAGGAGGAGGCGGTGGAGGAGGGCCGCTTTCTTACCGTCAGGGAGCGGATGGAAGCGCATCGGGCCAACCCGGCCTGCAGCTCCTGCCATCGGGTGATCGATCCCATCGGTCTCGCCCTGGAGAACTTCGACGTCACCGGCGCGTGGCGGATCAAGGACCAGGGGGTGCCCGTCGACGCTGCCGGGGCGTTGTACGACGGCACGCCTGTGGCTTCACCGAGTGACCTGCGTTCGGCGCTGCTTCGGAGGCCCGAGCCCTTGGTGCGCACGTTCACCGAGAACCTCCTGGCCTACGCCCTCGGGCGACGCCTGGAGCCCTACGATATGCCCGCCGTGAGGCGTGTTGCGCGGCTGGCCGGAGAACAGGAGTATCGCATGTCCGAATTCATCCTGGGAGTGGTCGGCAGTCATGCCTTCCAAATGAAGAGGGCTCCCTCTTCTGCGGCCGGTGAGCTCCCGGAGGAGAGGGAAGGAGGGGCTTCGTGAACGTCCTGACAGGCAAGCACCTGCCCCGAAGGACGTTCCTTCGAGGCTTCGGGGGGACCGTCGCCCTTCCCTTCCTTGACGCCATGATCCCGGCGGGAGAGGCGTGGGCCGCCACTCGGGCCCGGGCGAAGCTGGACCGAACCCGCCTCGTTGCCATCGAGATGGTTCACGGCGCGGCCGGGAGCAACGCCTGGGGGGCGACCCAGCACCTTTGGTCCCCACCCACAACCGGGAAGGAATTCGACTTCGGCTCCAGCGTCCTGAGGGCCATGGAGCCGTACAGGGATGTCCTCACGATCATAAGCGACACGGATGTCCGGGGGGCCGAGGCGACGAAGCCGAAGGAAATCGGCGGCGACCATTTCCGGTCGAGCGCAACGTTTCTCACCCAGGCCCACCCGAAGCAGACGGAGAGCTCGGATGTGTACGTGGGCACATCCATGGATCAGCTGTACGCCCGCCGTTTCGGCCAGGACACCCCCATCCCGTCCATGCAGCTGTGCATTGAGAATGTGGACCAAGCGGGCGGTTGCGCCTACGGATACGCCTGCGTGTACACGGACACGATTTCGTGGGCGGCACCCGACCAGCCTCTCCCCATGGTGCGCGACCCCCGGGTGGCCTTCGACCAGCTATTCGGGGCCGGGGGTACGCCTGAGGCCCGTCGGTCGAGACGGCAGGCAAGCCGGAGTATCCTCGACTTCGTCGTGGGCGAAGTGCGCGCCCTCCAGCGAGCCCTGGACCCCGAAGACCGGCGTCGCATGGACCGCTATCTGGACAACGTCCGGGAGATCGAGCGGCGGATTCAGCGCGTGGTCGAGCGGAACCAAAGCGGGGAGGCGAGGGAGCTGCCCGGGGCCCCGGCAGGCGTGCCCGATTCCTTTGATGAGCACGTGAAGCTCATGTTCGACCTTCAGGCCCTGGCCTTCGAGTCGGATGTGACCCGGGTCTTCTCTTTCAAGATGGGCCGGGACGCCTCCAGCCGGGTCTATCCCGAGAGCGGGGTCGAAAAGGGCTTCCACCCCGCTTCCCACCACGGCGGCACGCCTTCGAACGTCTTGGAGTTCGCCGAAATCAATCGCTACCATGTGGGCTTGGTCCCCTACTTTCTTGATCGGCTGAAGAGTATCCGGGTTGGGGACGAAACCCTCCTGGACCAGACCATGGTCATCTATGGTTCGCCCATGGGCGACTCCAACGTGCACAACCACAAGCGCTGCCCTCTCTTCGTGGTGGGCGGGGCCAACGGGCGCCTGGACGGCAACCTTCACCTTCGGGCGGAGCCCGGCACCCCCATGGCCAACGTGATGCTCGGTTTCATGCACAAGCTGGGCATGGACGATGTGGAGCGCTTCGGCGACAGCACGGGAGCGTTCTCCCTTTCAGGATAGGAGGCCGTAGGAAATGGTCGCACACGGGTTGCGAGTGCACGTCCTGGGCGTTGTTCTCCTTGTAGGCTTGGCACTGCGGCCCGAGCTCGGCGTTTTGTCCGTCGAGAGAGTCGGAGCGGGGCTGGCCGGGGGGCCGGCCTCCAGTTTGGAGGAAGAAGGGTCCCCGGATGCGCCGGTTGCCGACGCGGCGAGGCGGGGCGATGCGGAGACCGTGCGGGCGCTGCTGCAAGAGGGCGCCGATGTGGACGCGGCCCATGGGGACGGCATGACCGGCCTCCACTGGGCGGCTTTCCACGGAAGCGGGGAGATGGCCCGAGCCCTCATCCGGGCCGGAGCCGATTTGGAGTCGGGAACCCGTCTGGGGGCCCACACGCCCCTTCACGTGGCGGCCAAGGAGGGTCAGGGCGAGGTCGTGAACCTCCTGGTCCGGGCGGGTGCCAAGGTGACCGCCCTCACGACGACCGGAGCGTCCCCGTTGCACTTTGCCGCGGCGTCGGGGGACGTGCAGGCGGTGACAGCGTTGTTGGACCACGGCGCTTCCGTGGACGCGAGGGAGCCCCAGTGGGCACAGACGCCCCTCATGTTCGCCGCCGCGCTGGGCCGCGCAGAAGCGGTCGTGGCGTTGCTCGGGGCCGGGGCCGATGTCCGGGCGACCGGGGGAGTGATCGATCTGGTTGAGCGGGACATTGTCGACCGGATGGCGGAGGGGCGTCGGCGGGCGGAGATCGCGCGGCTCCGGGCGGGAGGTGAGCTTGCGGCCGAAGGGGGTGGGGAGCCGCCGGATCAAGGAGACCGGAGCCGTTCGCGGGCCGGAGGCGGCGACCGCTCGGCGGTTCAAGTCCGCCGTTCTACGGCGTCTTCGGGCGGGGGCGCTTCCCGGGAAGTTCAGGCTCGGGACGCCGCCCGAGAGGCCTTGGAAGCCCGGCAGCGGACCGGGGAGCCCGTGCCCCTCAACTTCGCCGGTCTGGTGGGCACGCATGGCGGCTTGTCGGCCCTGCACTTGGCGGCCCGGGAAGGTCACGGGGCCACGGTTGAGGCCCTCTTGAACGGCGGGGCGGACATCGACCTTCCCAGCGCTGCCGACGGTACCACGCCCATGTTGATGGCCGCGATCAACGGCTACTTCGACCTCGTGGCCCTGCTGTTGCGACGAGGGGCCGACCCGAACTTGGGGAGTGACGCCGGGGCCACGCCCCTTTACGCCGTGCTCAACCTGCACTGGGCGCCCAAGGCCCGGCATCCCCAACCCCTGGTCTACCAGCAGCAGGAGATCGGCTATCTGGAGCTCATGCGAGCGCTGCTGGACGCCGGGGCCGACGTGAACGCCCGGCTCCGCCGCACCCTTTGGTACACCACCTACAACCGGGACCTTCTGGGTGTGGACCGCACCGGCGCCACCCCGTTCTGGCGGGCGGTGCACGCCACCGATCTTCCTGCCATGAAACTGCTGCTGGCGTACGGCGCCGACCCCCATCTTCCCACGATCAAGGTGCCCCAGCGCCGGTTCGGTCGCGGGGACACGACGGACGACTCGGGGCTGCCCCCCGTGCCCGTGGGCGGACCCGCCGTCTACCCGATCCACGCCGCGGCAGGGGTCGGGTACGGGCAGGGGTTTGCGGGAAACTCCCACCGTCACGCCCCCGGTGGCTGGCTTCCCGCACTCCGGTTTCTCGTGGAAGAGCTGGGCGCCGACGTGAACCAGCGGGACCACAACGGCTTCACGCCCGTTCACCATGCCGCGGCCCGGGGAGACAACGAGATGATCCTGTACTTGGTAGAACAGGGCGCCGACGTCACCGCCGTGGCCCGAAGCGGCCAGACGGCCGTCGACATGGCCAACGGCCCCGTGCAGAGGATCCAGCCCTTTCCGGAGACCGTGGCCTTGCTGGAGAGGCTGGGGGCGAAGAACAACCATCGGTGCGTGAGCTGCTGATGGGGGGTTGTAGACTTTGCTTGGTGACATTTCGGGAAGTGGTGAAATGACGGTGATTGAGGCCGCCTACCTAGTCCTTCGGGAAGCCGGGAAGCCGCTTCACTACAACGAGATCACCGACCGCGTGATTGGCCAAGGCCTTTGGCAAACAAGCGGAAAAACCCCTTTGGCCACCGTGAATGCGGGGATCAGTGCGGACATCAAGCACAATCCGAAATCCCGCTTCCTGCGCACGGCTCCTGGTGTCTACACGGTTGTTGGATCAAGGCCGCCCAAGGGCAAGGGCGGAACGGTTGGCCCCGTCCTGCCCTCACGGAAAGAACGAAAAGAAGGACCCCCCGAAAGCCCCCCCCCGAAGAGGACGAAACGGAAGACCCCCGGGGAGGACGAAACGGAAGACCCCTCCGATATCTTTGGCCGGATCAAAGAGCACAATCGCAGCGCCCGGGCCGAGCTCCTTGATCGGGCCCGCAAGGGTTCGCCGGCCGACTTCGAGGGTCTTGTGGGACAGCTGCTCCGCAAGATGGGCTTTGAGGAAGTCGAAGTGACGCCTCTTGGCGGCGACGGCGGCGTCGATGTACGGGGCGATCTCGTCGTCGGCGATGTCGTCCGCATTCGGATGGCCGTGCAGGCAAAGCGTTGGAAGGCCAACGTACCCGCACCCGTCATCCAGCAGGTGCGCGGCAGCTTGGGCGCCCACGAGCAGGGGCTGATCATCACGACCAGCGACTTCAGCAGGGGCGCCCGCAGAGAGGCCGAGCGTTCGGACGCTTCCCCGGTCGCGCTGATGAACGGCCAAAAGCTTGCGGATCTGCTCGCCCGGCACGAGGTGGGCGCGACCAAGCGCAAATTCGAGCTCGTCATGCGGGATGCTCCAGAGAAGGGCCTCTCGGCGGCCGAAGAGGAAGTCGGCACAATCGACAACCCCATGCCACCGCTGCTCTGACGGCGGGTGGTTGACTCCCTCAAGACACGCCGGCGGGTGGCCCCAGCCGGTTCCACAGGTACGAGTAGATCAGCGCGTACATCCTCGCGCGCTGGGCCGGGGTCACGCCGGCACCGTGGCCCCCCTCCGTGGTCTCATAGTAGAGAACGTCGTGTCCCATGTCCGTCATCTTCGCCGCCATCTTGCGGGCGTGGCCGGGATGCACCCGATCGTCCCGGGTCGTGGTTGTGAACAGGGGACGGGGGTACGCCACGCCGGGTTGCACGTTCTGGTAGGGGGAATACTCCCCGATGTACGCCCACTCCAGGGGGTCGTCGGGATCCCCGTACTCCGCCATCCAGCTTGCTCCTGCCAGCAGCGTGTGGTACCGGCGCATGTCTAGCAACGGAACCTGGGCGACGACCGCGTTGAACAGGTCTGGGCGCTGGGTCATGGCCGCACCCACCAGAAGTCCCCCGTTGGAGCCTCCCTGGATGCCCAGGTGCCGGGGAGAAGTGAGCCCGTGGTCCACGAGCCACTCCGCGACCGCGAGGAAGTCGTCGTAGGCCCGTTGCCGGTTCTCTTTCAGAGCCGCGCGCCACCATGCGGGGCCGAACTCCCCGCCGCCCCGGATGTTCGCCAGAACGTAAACGCCGCCCCGCTCCATCCACGCCTTGCCCGCCAGGGCGCTGTATCCTGCGGTCCTGGAAATTTGAAAGCCACCGTAGGCGGTCAGGAGCGTAGGGTTGGTGCCGTTGTGAGAGATATTCTCCCGGTGGACGATGAAGAACGGAATCTCAGTACCGTCTGCCGAAACCGCGTGGTGCTGTTCAACCACCAAATCGGAGGCTTCGAACATGTCGGGTAGCTGCCGCACCTCCCGAATCCGACCGTCCTCTTCGGCCAAGTAGAGAGTGGTCGGCTGGGTGAAGCCGCTGTAGGTGAAGAAGAACCGGTTCGACTGATCGTCCGTCGCCACAACGTTCAAGGATCCCATCGGGGGCGCAGGGAGCCTTTCACCGGTCCATTTCCCGTCTGTTCGAGAATAACGCCAGAGCTCCCCCTGGACGTTGTCCAGGACGCTCACCAGCAAGTGGTCCCGGGTTGCCGAAGCTCCCTGAACCACCCTTTTGTCCTCGGATTCGGCGACAACCTCAAAGTCCCGTTCCCCTGCCAGGAAGGCATGAACCCCGATGGCCACGACGGTGGCCGGCGAGAAGGTTCGGCCGCCTACGGTCCACTCCGACACCGTGCGAACGACCAAATAATCCCCGGAGATGAAGGTAGTGGCATCCGCTGGCGTTTCGATCTGCCGCAGTTCACCGTTGATGAGGATGTAACTCGTGCGCTCGAAGATGGTCTGGAAGTGCGTGATCACGCCGTAGGGATCGCCGCCGATTTTCCAGGTGCCGGCGGACACCGCCATATCCGTCTCCGGCGCCTCGTAGCGTATCTCCGCCTCTCCTGGGGACGTGCCTCGCCGCCAAAGGCGGACTTGGCGGGGATAGCCGGACGTGGTCAACGTGCCGGGGCCGAAGTCCGTCGCGACGAGCACCGTCTCCGAATCGATGAAGGACGCCCCTCCCTTGGCTTCGGGCAAGAAGAAGCCGTCGTCCACGAATGCCTTGGCCGCCAGGTCGAACTCTCTGGTTTCGACCGCGTCCGCACCGCCCCGGGAAAGGGCGACGAGACAGTGGCGGTCTTCGGGTGGGAGACAGGACATGCCCCGGTAGGTCCACGGAACGTCTTCCGCTTCGGCGAGGGCGTCGATGTCCAGAACGGTCTCCCAAGCCGGCTCACCCGACAGATAGGCGTCCCAGGATGTCCGCCGGTAGACCCCCCGAGGATGGCGAGAGTCCGACCAGAAGTTGTAGATATGGCCGCCGCGGACACTGGGATAGGCGATTCGGTCCGAGGAGGCCAAGACCTCCAGAGCAGCTCGTTCCAGCTCGCCGAAGATGGGAAGCGCTTCGAATTCGCGCAGCGTGCTTTCGCTCTGTTCGACGGCCCAAGCCAAAGCCCGTTCCCCTTCTACTTCCTCCAGCCAGATGTAGGCGTCCTCCTCTTGGGCTGTGGCGGCGCGGGACATCCCCACCGCGGCGAACCCGGAGAGGAGGAAGGACAGCGCGGCAAGCCCAGTGGGAATGGGAGGCCCGAAGGGGGCGATCAGGCGTCGAAGGCGGACAGGGATTTCTGACCTTCCTACAGGATCGGAGGGCGGCCGATCGGAAGGACGGGGGCGCGGGGCGGATGGGGGGGCGAATTTGAAAAACCAGGGGAACAAGGGGACCTCACTTGCCGTCGGAATCGGTATTGAATGGGCCGGTTACCCGGCGCGGCGGGGAACTCGGCGGATCGGGCTTCAGAGGGCCCTATCGGCCGGATCGGGGGCCGAAACCGCCAAGCTTTGGAGGAGTGTACCATGCGGGGGTGTCCGGGCCAAGGTCGGTGCGGCGGGTTCCGGTCCTCATGTCGTCGTCAACCGCTGGGCGACGCAGGCGGACCAGGTCTTCTTGCGATTCCTGTCTCCCGGTGCGAGCATCCTGGGGCCGGCAGTTGACGTTACCCCACACGACCCTTTTTGGGGGCCCTTCCCTTGAACTACGTCCGTCTCGGCGAAAGCGGCCTCATGGTCTCCCGGATCGCCCTTGGCTGCATGAGCTTCGGCAGCAAGAAGTGGCGTCCCTGGGTACTGGAAGAGGACGAAGCCATGCCCTTCTTCCGCCGGGCCGTGGAGCTGGGCATCAACTTCTTCGACACCGCGGATGTGTACTCCCTGGGCGTGAGCGAGGTGATCACCGGCAAGGCCGTCCGGGAGTTCGCAGACCGTGACGAGGCCGTGGTCGCCACCAAGGTGCGAATGAAAATGGGAGAAGGGCCGAACCGGGGGGGTCTCTCGCGCAAGCACATCGTCCAGTCTTGCGAAGCCAGTTTGCGGCGACTGGGGCTGGAACGGATTGACCTTTATCAGATTCACCGGGCCGACCCGAACACCCCGGTGGAGGAAACCCTGGCCGCCCTGGACCGGCTGGTGCAAGACGGCAAGGTGCTCTATCTGGGGGCCAGCTCGATGTTCGCGTGGGAGCTCATGAAGGCCCTGTCGGTCTCGGAACGCAACGGCTGGGCCCGGTTTGTCTCCATGCAGAACCACTACAACTTGGTGTACAGGGAAGAGGAGCGTGAGATGCTCCCTCTCTGCGTGGACCAGGGGCTCGGCGTGATCCCGTGGTCGCCTCTGGCCCGGGGCCTCTTGGGGGGGAAGCGCACCCGGGGCCGTAGCGACGCCTCCCTCCGGGACGAGTTCGACGCTCCGCTTGCGGACCAGCTCTACGACCACGAATCGGACTGGGAGGTGGTGGATGCCACGGTTCGGGTGGCGGCGCGCCGGGGCTTGGAACCGGCCCAGGTCGCGCTGGCGTGGTTGCTATCCAGGCCCGCCGTCGCCGCACCGATCGTGGGGTTCACCCGGGTGGAGCAGCTGGATTCGGCGATCCGGGCGGTGGACCTGGTTCTTTCGGACGAGGAGTGTGCGGAACTGGAGGCGCCCTACCGTCCCCACGGGGTTCGGGGCTGGCTGGGGGGCCCGCTGCGCCTGCCGGGGATCCGTTCGTGAGGGAGTCAGCCGCTTCCGGAGCTGGGGGGAGCCCGGCTTCCGTCTCCCGGTCGAGGACGTCCGGCAGACAGGTCCCGGAGGTCGGTGGCGGACCTGAGCTGTCCCTTACCCGGGCAGACTTCCAGGCGGCGTACGAGCACGTCCGCCCTCACGTCTACCGCACGCCCTTGCTGACGTGCCGGTCCTTGAACGAAGCGTGCGGCTTCGATGTGCGCCTCAAGGCCGAGCTCTTCCAGCGCGGCGGTTCCTACAAGATTCGGGGGCCGTTGAACAAGATCGCGTGCCTCTCCCAAGAGGAGCGGGCCCGGGGGGTCATCTGTTCGTCCGCGGGAAACCACTCCCAGGGCGTGGCCCTGGCCGCCCGTCGGTATGGGGTCCGCGCCGTCGTCGTGATGGCGGAAAACGCGACGCCCTCCAAGGTGGCCGCCACGGAGGGCTACGGCGCCAGGGTCATCCTTCACGGCACGATCTGGGATGAGGCCAACGAGAGGGCGCTGGAGCTCGTGGAATCCGAGGGCTACACCTACATCCACCCCTTCGACGACCCGGATCTCATCGCCGGCCAGGGAACCGTGGGGCTGGAGGTCATGGAGGACTTTCCGGAGACGGAGCTGGTGATCGTACCGATCGGGGGCGGGGGACTTATCTCCGGGATTTCCATGGCGGTAAAGTCCATCGATCCCGGGGTCCGGGTGGTGGGGGTGGAGTCGTCCGGGGCACCGGCGATGAAGCGGAGCGTGGAGGCGGGACACCGGGTCGTCCTGGACGAAGTCGACTGCGCGATCGACGGGCTCCGGGTGAAGCGGGTCGGGGCAAACACCCGGTCGGTGGTCTCCCGCTTCGTGGACGAGATCGTGACCTTGCCCGACCCCCGGATCTTCGACGCTGTCTTGTGGCTGATGACCCGGGCCAAGGTGGTGGCTGAGGGTGCGGCGGCGGCGTCTGTTGCCGTTCTCCTCCAGGGTCGGGTGGACGCGCCGCCCGGCACCAGGACCGTGTGCGTGCTGAGCGGCGGGAATCTGGACGTGGAGAAGTTGCGCGGCCTTTCCTGGAACTAGGCTGCGGGCTGTGGACCGGTTTCTCGTCCGGCTGGCTTCGGAAGTGACCCGGAAGTCGAACCGCACCCGGCGCCGATTCCATAGCCGCTTGGTCCACAATCTGTCCGATGCGCTGAGCTCCGAAGGAGCCCAGGCCAAGGTTCTCAACCGGTGGAGCCGCATCTACGTCGAAACCCTAGAAACGGAGGCCGTCGCGGGTGTGGCTCGGGTCTTCGGGATCGGTTCCTTCTCGAAGGTGGACGCCGTCGTGCCGGCCGACCTGGAGGCCATCGTTCGAGTGGGACACGAACGCTACCGGAAGGCGGTGGCTGGGCGAAGGTACGCCGTGGCGGCTCGGCGAAACGGACGCCACCCCTTCTCGTCCCAGGACATCCGGGAGCAGTTGGGCGCGGCCTTGAATCCGTACGGAACCGTCGATCTGACAGAACCGGAGGTCACCGTCTCGGTTGAGGTTCGGGACGACGAGGCCTGCCTCTTCGAGGGCCGGATCCAGGGACCCGGGGGCTTGCCCCTGGGCGTGCAGGGAAGGGCCGTCTGCCTGATCTCGGGCGGCTTCGACTCCGCGGTGGCCGCTTGGTTGATCCTCAAGAGGGGGGTTGCACTGGACTATGTGTTCTGCAACCTGGCCGGTCCGGCGTTCGAAGGCTCCGTGGTTCGGGTAGCCAAGGTGCTGGCGGACCGTTGGAGTTACGGAGATCGTCCCCGAATTCATGTCGTCGACTTTCAGGAAGCCGTTCGCATGCTTCGACGGCGGGTCACGCCCCGGTACTGGCAGGTCGTCCTGAAACGCTTGATGTATCGCGCGGCCGAAGAAGTGGCGGGGGAGACCGGCGCGAAAGCGGTGGTCACAGGGGAATCCCTTGGGCAGGTGTCGTCCCAGACCTTATCGAACCTCCTTGCGATCGAGGCGGCGGCGTCACTTCCGATCCTGCGCCCGTTGATCGGCTTCGACAAGGAGGAAATCATCCGTATCGCGGAGCGGATCGGTACGGCGGCGCTTTCGGCGCGCATCAAGGAATACTGCGCAATCCTGGACGGGAGGCCCGTCACGGCGGCCAAGAAGCGCGCCGTCGACAACGAAGCGGCGTCCCTGGCCCCGGATCTCATCGGCAGCGCTGTCGGGGAGCGATCGGTACTGGACCTCCGCGCCGTTACCACCGCCGACCTGAACCGGGACTACGTTCGAATCGACGATCTGCCCGAGAGCGCCGGGGTGATCGATTGTCGCCTTTCCCATCAAGATGACGGATGGCGATATCCCGGTTCCCTGCGGGTGACGCCCGACGAAGTTCCAGAGCTGGCGTCAACCCTGGACAAGGACCGCCAGTATGTGCTTTTCTGCGACAACGGGGTTCAGTCCACCTTGCTGGCGCAGATGTTCCAGACCGCCGGATACGAAACCTATGCCCTGAACGGGGGCACTCGGGCCTTGAAGGAACGGCCCTAGGGCGCGGGCTCCGCCATCATCACATGCGCCCGCTGCCGGCCGGGTGCGGGCCAGCTCGTTTCGGGCTTCGTTCAAAGCCAGTATTCATTGTATTCATTGTCTAACGTGAAAATCACGTCTCTTGGCGGCGGTGCCGCCCCGAATTGTCCTTCGAGGAGGTGCCATTGCAGGCCCTGGGTTTCGATCTAGGCTGGATCGACATTCGGGAATGGTGGAATGCCATGGTCGCGTTCGCCGGACCCAGATGGGCGCCCAGCTTTGGCGCCCTGGTTCTGGCGGGCGTGACGTACTTCGTCATTCGGAGCGTTCTGCGGCGGGCCGAAAAGCGGTGGGCGGCCCGGACGGAGACCAAGCTGGACGACTATGCCGTTCGGGCGCTCCGCACGACGCTCCTGCTTTCGGTGGTGGCTTGGGCCCTTTGGCGCCTCTGTATCATCTGGTTCCTTCCCGGCGAAGGGGGGCAGATCCCGAGGCCGGCCGAATGGGTGGTGGCGTTGTGGCTGGGCCTCGTCTTCTTTCCTGTCAGCAAGTTCGTGGCTGTCCTTTTGAGGGCCGTGGAGTCCCAGGTGCTCGACCGCTCCGGGGGGACCCTCGACAAGACCGCGCTTCCCCTGATCAACTGGATCGTCCGATTCCTCGTGATATCCCTGGGGGTGATCCTGGCCCTGAGCCATTTGGGCGTGGACATCACCCCCATCCTGGGGGGTGCCGGGGTGATGGGCCTGGCCCTGTCCCTGGCCGCAAAGGACACCCTGTCCAACCTGATCGCCGGGGTCCTCCTCATTCTGGATCGCCCCTTCCAGGTCGGGGACCGGATTGAGCTCTGGACCGCGCCGAACGAGACGGGAACGTGGGGCGATGTGATCGAGATCGGGCTTCGTGCGACCAAGGTCCGCAACCCGGACAATCTGGTGGTGGTGGTTCCCAACAACGAGATCATGCAGCGCGACATCATCAACTACACCATGTCGGGGGAGGACATCCGCCTCCGAATCCCGTTTTCCGTGGCCTACGAGTCGGACCTGGAGCGGGCCAAGGAGCTCCTGGTCCAGGCGGCGAGCCAGGTGAAGGGCGTGCAGCTGACGCCGACTCCCTTCGTGATCGTCCGGGGGTTCGGACCCTCGGAAGTGAACCTGCAGCTGCGGGTGTGGATCCATGAGGCCCGGTCCAGGCGAAAGATCTCCGACGAGATCACGGAGAAGGCCCTGGCCGCCTTTGCCGCCGAGGGCGTGGAAATTCCCTACCCGAAGCGAGAACTCTACATTCGGGGGACCGCGGGACCGGAAGGGGTGGGGGAAGTGGGGGGAGGAGGGGTCGGCGATCCCTGAGGATCTCCATCTCGCCCCCCAGCCCATCAGCGCGGAACCGCCATTTCGGCGTGTAGTGCCAACGTCCTGTCTTTGCAGAGTCGCACAGATACTGCCAGGATTGTGACCATGGTCATGACTATAGGGTGCACGAGAGGGAGCGAATCGACCTGGGACAGGACGTGAGGGCCTGGCGGACACGGCTTCTCAAGGATGGTCTCCTCGAAATCCCGCTCGACGGTGACATTGCCATCCGGGCGCCTTCGCCCCTCCCGGCCCCCACATGCCGAGGGTCCGTGCCGAAGGTTCGGGTGACACGGCGACCGAGGTTCGGAAAGCCAAGGTGAATCCGAATCCAGGGTCGATCGTTCGGTGCAGGAACCGGGACTGGGTGTTGTTGCCCAGTGCCGACCCGCAGCTTCACCGGCTTCGACCCCTCACCGGCGTTGCGGACGACGTGGTTGCCGTTCACAAGGAGCTGGGGAGCTTCGTCAAAGAAACCCTGCCGGAAGAAACCGTTCGTCCGGCGACGTTTCCCCTTCCCCGGGTGGAGGACATTGCCGATGTCGCCCGCGCCGACCTCCTTTGGCAGGCGTCCCGCCTCACGCTGCGAGAGGGCGCAGCGCCGTTTCGCTCCCTGGGCAGAATCTCGGTTCGCCCTCGGCTCTACCAGTTCGTGCCTCTGCTCATGGCTCTGCGCCTGGATGCCGTGCGTCTCCTGATCGCCGACGACGTCGGGGTCGGAAAGACGATCGAAGCGCTGCTGGTCGCCAGAGAGCTCTTCGACAGAGGCGAGATAGGAAGCATGAGCGTCGTTTGTCCCCCGAATCTCTGCGACCAGTGGCGGCGGGAGATGGAGGAGAAGTTCGGTCTCGGGGCGGTCGTCATCCGCTCGGGGACCTTGGGTCGCCTGGAGCGGCATAAGCCGGCCACCGAGAGCGTGTGGCGCCACTATCCGATTCACGTCACCAGCATCGACTTCGTGAAGACGGACAGAAACCGGCACGCGTTTCTGCAAGACTTGCCGGATCTGGTCATCGTGGACGAGGCCCACGGGGCGGCGAAGAGACACGAAGGGGGTCAACAACAGAGACACGAATTGGTTCGGCAAATATCCGCCAGGGACGCACAACACCTCATCCTCCTGACGGCGACGCCCCACAGCGGCATCGAGCAAGCGTTCCGGTCCCTGATCGCCCTTCTCCAGCCGGCATTTGCCGAGTGGGATACGTCGTCCCTCAACGAAGGGCGGCGTAAGCAGCTCGCCCGCCATTATGTGCAGCGGACCCGCCGCGACATCGAGAAGGATTGGGAGGGGGAATCGGTCTTCCCCCGGCGAATTCCATCGGACGAGACTTATGCGCTTTCCGGGGCCTACGCCCGTCTGTTCGATCGCGCCTACCGGTTCTGCAGGGAAATCGTGGCCACCGGAGCGGATTTGGACGAGCGCCGGCGAAGGGTCCAATACTGGGGTGCCTTGCAGCTCCTCCGCTGCGTGATGTCCAGTCCTGCGGCCGCCGAAGCGACCCTCATGGCCCGCAAGGGTGCCGCCACGGTGAACGGGCACATGGGGGAGCCCCTCTTGGACGAGGTGGCGGCGTCTGCCCCCTATCCGGACGATGAGGAACCCGTCGGATCCGTCGGGGCCGCGATCGCCCACATGGATCCCGGCGGACAAAGGCTGGGCAACCTTGTGCGAGCCGCAAGAAAGCTCCGCGATTCTCCCGAAGATCACAAGCTGATTCGGTGCGGCGAAATTATTTCCCAGCTGATTCGCAACGGATATCACCCCATTGTGTGGTGCCGCTTCGTCGCCACGGCAGAGTATGTGGCTTGCGGGCTTACCCGGATTCTGCGACCCCGTCACAAGGATGTGCGGCTTCTGTCGATTACCGGCCGGATCGGGCACGAGGAACGGCGCACCATGGTGCGGGAACTGGAAGACCATCCCTGCCGGGTTCTTGTGGCGACGGATTGTCTGAGCGAGGGGGTGAACCTGCAAAACGGATTCAGCGCCGTTTTGCACTACGACCTTCCGTGGAATCCGAACCGCCTGGAGCAGCGGGAAGGACGGGTGGACCGGTATGGCCAGAGGAAACCGGGTGTGAGGGCGATTCGGTACTACTGCCGAACCAGTCCCATCGACGGTGCTTTGCTGAGAGTGCTCCTGGACAAGGCTCGCAAGATTCACAAGGTCCTGGGCACGTATGTGCCCGTACCTCAAGAGAACCGGACGGTGACGGAAGCCCTGCTGGCCGAGCTGTTTCTCAAGGGCGGTTCGGCCGCGGGCCAGCTGGCCCTTGATCTTGTGGAATCCGAGAAGAAGGTGAAGGATCTGCATCGCCGGTGGGACCGGGATGTCGAGCGGGAGAAAACCAACCGCACCCGGTTCGCCCAGCGGGCCATCAAGCCGGAGCGGGTTCGCCTGGAGTTGGAAGCGACCGACGATGTGCTGGGCGATCCCAAGGCCGTGAGGCGGTTTGTCCTTGCCGCCGGGCAGCGCCTGGGCCTGGGCATTCGGAGGGACAAGAAGCGACCGGACATATATTGCATGCCGGTCGGTCCCCCGTCTCGGGCCAACATGCCGGATCCGATCCGGATCTGCGTGCCTTCCGGGCGGTCGGAGTGGCCGATGAGCTTTGCTTCGCCAACCCCCGAAGGGGCCGAATACGTTGGCCGCAACCATCCCTTCGTGGGGTCCCTCGCCCGGTACATCCTGGAAGAAGCCATCGAAAAGAAAGGGGATGCAACCGCCACCCGTTGCGGCGTCGTCCGGACCCGAGCCGTGCGCCGAATGCGAACCTTGTTCCTCTTGCGGGCCCGGTACCTGCTCAAGCAGCCCGACCGGACGCCGCTGCTGTCCGAGGAAGTGCGGATCCAAGGGGTGAAGGGACTTCCCGACGGGCGTTCGCCCCGGTGGCTGCAGGAGGCCGAAGCGCGTGAGCTTCTGGTCTCCGCCCGTCCCGATGCCAACGTACCCTTGGCGGAGAAAAAGGAGCTGGTCCGGCTGGCCCTGGATTCGTGGGATGCCCTTCAAAGCGGCCTTGAGGCGGCGATGAAGGATCGAGCCAGAACCCTTCTGGCCAGCCACAAGCGGGTCCGCAAGTCGGTGGGGATGAAGGTGCGGGGGATGTTCTTCGAGCCCCAGCCCCCACCGGACCTGATCGGAATCCTGATTCTGCAACCCGTAGTCTGACCTTGACGTCCCCATACCCGTCCATTCGGCTCGAAGGAGGGCTCTTCGCCCCGGACCTGCTGGACCAGGTACGGGCCGGGGAGCTGCCGGGGCAGAAGGCGGCCGACTTCTCCGGCTTTTCGCATTGGGGAGGCGGGACGGGTGGCCGAGTTGTCCGGGAACGGCAGCCTTCGGCTCGGTATCTGACCGACCATGTGGCTCGGTCGCTTTCCGATGCCCGCCAGCTCTGGTCGATCTTCCAGCGCCGCCTGGACCGGACCCCGGCGAATGGCCCGGCAACGAGCGTCACCCGGGACGCGTGGGTCATCCCCTTCTTGGGGCTGCTGGACTACGATCTCCAGTACAACCGGCGGGCATACGACCTGGACGGGCTGACCTTCTGGATCTCCCACCGCGCGGGCCAAGGGGCGTCGGCTCCCCCCGTCCACATCGTCGGCGTCCGTCAGGAACTGGGGCGCATTCCGGTGTCGGGTCGGCCCCGGATGTCCCCCCACGCCCTCTTGCAAGAGTACCTCAATCGCACCGAAGCCCTGTGGGGTGTGGTGACCAACGGAACCACGCTCCGACTGCTGCGGGACTGCACGAACATCAGCCGGCAGGCGTACATCGAGTTCAACTTGCTGGAAATCCTCGAAGAACAGCGCTTCGAAGACTTCGAGGCCCTCTACCGGCTTTTGCACCGGAGCCGTCTGCCCACCAGCACAGAGGACGCGAGCGATTGCCGGCTGGAGGGCTACTACCAGCACTCCCTGGAGCAGGGGGGTCGCATTCGTGACAAGCTCCGCGACGGGGTCGAGGACAGCATTCAGGCGCTGGCCAACGGGTTCTTGTCCCATTCCGCCAACGAGGACCTTCGCCGCCGGGTGGCGCCTTCCTGCGAGGACCCGGATCGCCTCATCGCGGCAGAAGAACTCTACCGCCAGCTGCTGACGCTGATCTACCGGCTGCTCTTTCTGCTGGTCGCCGAAGATCGGGGCTTGCTCGGCACCAACGCGCTTTATCGAAACCACTATGGCGTTGTCCGCCTGATCCGCCGCCTTGATCAGCCGCAGTACACGGGCGAGGGCCACGATGACCTGTGGCAGTCCCTGCGCGTGCTCTGGCGGGTGCTCCGGGCGGAGGCCCCGAGCCAGGAGGCGAATGAGGAGCGAATGGCCGGCCTGCTGGGACTGCCCGTGTTGAACGGCGACCTCTTCGAGCGCCAGTCCCTGGACGAATTCACGATCTCCAATCGGGACTTCCTGGAGGGATTCGAGCCCTTGGCCCGCTACCGAGAGGACGCCTCCGCGCCGCCGCGACGGGTGAACTACGCCGCGCTGGATGTCGAAGAGCTGGGCTCCGTCTACGAGAGCCTGCTGGAGTTCCGGCCGCTGGTGACGGAGACGGATGGATCCCCGCGCTTCAAGCTCGGCCTGGGCTCCGAGCGAAAGTCCACCGGGTCCTACTACACGCCGCCGGAGCTGGTTGCCGAGCTGCTCCGGTCTGCCCTCGATCCCGTGCTGCAAGAACGGCTGGAGGCGTGTGACCGGGACGAGAAAGGGAAACGGCGGTCCTGTCGATCCGGGTGTGCGATCCGGCCTGCGGCTCGGGGCACTTCCTCCTTGCGGCGGCCCGGCGGTTGGGCAAGGAGCTGGCAAGGATCCGCACCGGGGAAGAGGAGCCGGCCCCGGAACGGGTTCGGGAAGCGATCCGGGACGTGGTCGCCCATTCGATCTACGGCGTCGACAAGAATCCTCTGGCGGTGGACCTCTGCCGCGTCGCCCTCTGGATCGAAAGCCACCAGACCGACAAGCCCCTCACCTTCCTGGACCACCGAATCCGGTGCGGGGACTCCCTCCTGGGGGTTTTCGGCCTGGGCGGACTTCGCGAAGGAATTCCGGACGGGGCGTTCAGTCCGGTGTCGGATGACCACAAGAAGACTTCGACAGGGCTGAAAAAGCGCAACCGCACCCAGCGGAAGGGCCAGCTCGACTTCCCTTTGCAGGAGTTGACCGGCGGACTTCGATCCGGGGCGGCTCGGGTTCGCAAAATCGATGCGGTCGGCCACGATTCTTCCCGGCACATCCAGCGCAAACGCTCCATCTTCGCCGATCGGCTGGAGGACCCGAGTTGGAGGCATCAACGCCAAGCCTGCGATCTCTGGACGGCGGCCTTCTTCCAGCGGTTGCGACCCGGTCTGGGGCACATTACCACTTCCACCCTCGTGGACCACCTCGCCGGCAGGTTGGACGACCCATCCGCCGTTGAGATGGCAGAGAGACTTGCGGCGCAGCACAACTTCTTCCACTGGCCCCTGGAGTTCCCCGACGTCTTCGAGGACCGGGGCCCCGGATCGTCGGGCTTCGACGTGGTGCTGTCGAACCCCCCGTGGGAGCGCATCAAGCTCCAGGAGAAGGAGTTCTTTGCCGGCCGCGACCGGGGTATTGCACGCGCACCCAACAAAGCAGCGCGGGGGCGGCTCTTGCGGGAATTGCCGCAGCGCAACCCGTCCCTGGCGGCCGAGTTCCGAAAGGCGGTGCACCGGGCCGAGTCCACCAGCCGCTTTGTGCGCCAGGGGGGCCGCTTTCCCCTGACCGCTCATGGGGATGTGAATACCTACGCCATCTTCGCCGAGACGGGCCTGCGGTTGATGCATGGAGAGGGGCGGGCCGGGGTGATTGTCCCCACGGGGATCGCCACCGACCACTCAACGAAAACCTTCTTCAGAGCGGTGGTTGATGACCTGAGGCTGGTCAGCCTGTTCGACTTCGAAAACCGGGAGAAGGTTTTTCCGGCTATCGACAGCCGGTTGAAGTTTTCATTGCTTACCCTTTGTGGGGCCGACCGTCCGGCAAAACACGCCGAGTTCGCGTTCTTCCTCCACCAGACCGAAGCGCTCCGGGACCCGGAGCGCCGGTTCGCCCTGTCTCCCGCCGACTTCGCCCTCTTCAACCCCAACACCCGCACCTGTCCTGTGTTCCGAACCCGCAGGGACATGGAGATCGCGCGCAAAATGTACCGCAAAGCCGGGGTGCTGGTGCGCGACGCGCAAAATGGGGGGGGGGCCAGCCGAAGAGCACAATCCCTGGGGAATTCGCTTCCAGTCGATGTTCCACATGGCCAACGACTCTCACCTCTTCAAGACCCAAGAGGAGCTGGAGGCCGAAGGCTTCACGCTAGACGGAAACGTCTTCGTTCGTCGGGAAACCCATGGGGAATAGCATTCCAAAGGATGTTCGATATGGCCAATGACTCCGGCCTGTTCCGCACCGGTGCGCAGCTGAAAGAATCGGAATGGCAACGGGAGGGCAATGTGTACACGAAAGACGGGGAACGCTATCTACCCCTCTACGAAGCCAAGCTGTTTCACCAGTACGACCACAGGTTTGCGACCTTCGAAGATGTTCCGGAAGCGCGCACCAGGAAGGGACAGGCCCGGAGCGTGACGTCGGAAGAAAAGGCCGAGCCGGCAAAGGTTGTGCTGCCCCGGTATTGGGTGCCCGAAGCGGAAGTCTTGAAAAGACTGAATAAACATATGTTCACAGACAGACAGACAGACAGACAGACAGACAGACAGACAGACAGACACTCGCCCGCCTTGCCCAGCTGGTTGGCAACTGCTGCTCCGCGATATTTGCCGAGCGACAGACCAGCGAACAGGTATCGCTGCGATGATTCCTTACGCCGCTGTTGGCGCCACTGGCCGCAATATCTGGGTTGGCTTCTTGCCTTCCGAAATATCGCAGCAGCTACAAACGAGCGAACCTCAATCGCAACGATCCTACCGGGGTTCGCCATGAACGAGGGGGCACCTCTCATTCACCTCAAAGATGGGGATCGGTGGCTTCAGATCTTTCGGGACATAACCAACGCCACAAACGAGCGTACCATGGTGGCAAGTACTGTGTCGGAGAGCGCCGTGGGCCATACTGCCACCGTCTTGAGATATGAGCAAGCGAGAACCATCGCTTCCGCGCTTGTAATAGCCAACATGAACTGCATCCCTTTGGACTGGGCGACCCGACTCTCCGTCGGCGGCACTCACATGAGCCTCTTCATCGTCAAGCAGCTCCCCGTCCTGCCCCCGGAGGCGTACCTGGACGTCGCAAGTTCCGGAATCACCTACGCCGAGCTGGTCATTCCCCGGGTCCTGGAGCTCACCTACACGGCCCACGACATGGAAGGTTTCGCCACCGACCTGGGGTACAAGGGTCCCCCCTTTGTTTGGGACGAAAACCGCCGTCATTGCCTGAAGTGCGAGCTGGATGCGGTCTACGCGCATATGTACGGGCTGGAACGACCGGACCTGGAGTACATCCTTGACGCACCCGTTCCAGGTGCCACGTTCCCGACCTTGAAGAAGAACGAGATCAAGGAGTTCAGCGAATACAGAACCAAGCGCTACGTCCTTGATGCATTCGACCAGATGGCCAGCGGCAAGGTGCCGAACTTGGTGAGCAATTCGGTACGGTCTTCGTAAGTGAGCGTCTTCGAACTGTACAAATCGGTCGTCGGGGACTATCGCGACTTCATCACATCCTTCATCGAAATCGCGGACGACCGAGCTCGAGAGTACGTGGACCAGGCGTTGGAAGCGGGGCACCTTTGGCCGGATCCGCTTTTGCAGATCAGCCCCTCGTACGTTCGCGGGAACACCGTCGACGACCTGGCCCGTCAAGGGGTGATCCAGGACAAGACGGCCAGGATCTTCCGCACCGAGAGCGGGGAGGCGGTTCACTTGTATGCGCATCAAGAAGAGGCGGTCCGCCTGGCCGCGCAAGGACGTAGTTTTGTTGTCACCAGCGGCACGGGGTCGGGAAAGAGCCTGACCTACTTTCTCCCCATCATCGATTCCGTTGTCCGCCGGCCGGACAAGGACGCCTCGATGACCGCCCTGGTGGTCTATCCCATGAACGCCCTGGTCAACTCCCAGTACCAGGCCCTGGAGAACTACAAGAAGGGCTACGAGGAGGGCACGGGCGAACCCTTTCCGGTATCGTTTGCAAGGTACACGGGGGCAACCCGGGGGGAAGAGCGGGACGGCCTTCGCAAGTCACCCCCGCATATCCTGCTCACCAACTACGTCATGGCCGAGCTGATGCTGGTCCGGCCCGACGATCAGGCGGCGCTGGACAGCGCCCGGGGAAGACTTCGATTCCTTGTTTTCGATGAGATGCACACCTATCGCGGGCGGCAGGGTGCGGATGTGGCGATGCTGATCCGCCGTCTCAAGGAACGCTGTGCCGGAGAAGATTTGATCCAGGTCGGTACAAGCGCCACAATGATTTCCAGCGGTACGGCTTTGCCGGCGCAACGAAGGCGGGCGGTCGCGGAGTTTTCGTCTCGCTTGTTCGGCCGAACCCTTGACGCCGAGCAAGTAATTGAAGAGACCCTGCAGCCGACGACCGAAGGCGCAGCGCCTTCACGGCAGGAGCTCACGGCGGCGTTGGCGGCACCGTTGGCGCAAAGGATGGACGACTCCCCCAGCCCGGTTCGATTCCCTCCTCGCTCCGATCGTCCTGCCCGCCATCCGGTTGCCCGCTGGATGGAAAGGCACTTCGGCATTGAGCGGGAGAACGGAGGCTGGAAGCGCCGGACACCCCGAACCCTGGGGGAGGCTGCCCAGGAACTGGCGCGCGCAACGGGCGTCGCCCAGGAGGCCTGCGATGAGTATCTGCGTGGGCTGCTGAATCCGGACGGCGTCGGCAACGGGAATTCCGGGACCGCCCCCTTTGCCTTCAAGCTGCACCAATTCGTTGGACAGGGCGGTGTGCTCTTTTCGACTCTGGAACCCCCGGACCGCCGGGCTTTTTCCCTGGACGGCCAGGTATTTGCAAGCGGCGGGCGTTTGTTCGCGCCTATTCGGTTTTGTCGACACTGCGGCCAGGACTACTACCACTTGTTGCGAGGCGAGGATCGGTTCAAGCCCCATCCGGTAAGCGGAATGCTGGTCCAGGACGGCCAACAGCCGGGCTATCTGATGTTGGCCAGCGCGCAAGACTGGAACCCGAGTCAACTTCCGGCGGAGTGGCTGGACGCCCAGGGTCGGATCAAGCCCCAGTGGCGGGACCGGGTGCCCAAACCCGTGTCGGTGAGCAAGAAAGGAGTGTACGGCTCGGAGAGAAGCGGGTCGATCAAGGCGTGGTGGCAAGCCAAGACCCTGTACATCTGCCTCCGCTGCGGGGAGTTCTACGATGCCCGTGCCCGTGACTTCCGAAAGCTCGCTTCTCTGTCCAACGAAGGCCGAAGCAGTGCAACCACGGTCTTGGCAACTTCGGTGCTCCGGCACGCTGGCGCCCAGGGCGCACCCCGGGACAAGCTTCTTACCTTTACCGACAACCGCCAGGACGCGTCACTGCAGGCGGGGCACTTCAACGATTTTGTCCATGTCGGCCTCCTTCGTTCTGCCCTGTATACGGCGCTGAAGCGCCAACCTGTCCTTCGTTTCGATCAGGTCGCCGGCGAGGTGATCCAGGCCTGTGGCCTGGCACTCCGGGACATCGCCCGCACCCCCGGGATTGATCCTCGTTCGAAGGCGGCCCAGGACGTGTGGCGCACCTTTGAGGAGGTGACCGAGTACCGCATCTACGACGACCTGCGTCGGGGGTGGCGGGTCGTGCATCCCAATCTCGAGGATGTCGGCTTGCTTCGCATCGACTACAGGGGTTTGGAAGCGCTCGTCGCAGAGGACGTGCACTGGGGGTTCCATCCGAAGGCGATGGCCCGCATCCCGGGTGAGCGAAGGGAAGCGACCCAGGCGGTGCTCAACCAGCTTCGGCGCAAGTTCGCGATTTCGGTGCCTTGTTTGCAGGAAACGAGGCAGCAGCAGATCCGCCGCCGGGCCGAACAGCATCTGAACGAATTCTGGGGTCTGGACCCGGAGGTCAACGAGCTTCAGCCGGCAACCCGCTTTGCACGTCCCGGTCCGTCCAAGCCGTTCCCCTCCTTCCCCAGCCTCGGGAGCCGAAGCGCCATCGGCCGGTTTTTGGCTCGACGTTTTGATCTTTCGGCCCACGAGTACGAGCCGTTCCTGGGCGGATTTCTGGCCCTGCTCACCGGGCATGGATTCGTGTCCTGCGAAGTTCATTGGGGCCGGGAGACGGTTCAGCTGGATGCGTCGTGCCTGAGATGGCGACAGGGCGACGGCACGCCCCCTTCGCCCGATCCGTTCTACGCTCGCCGATCCGAGGAGGGAGGCTACGTTGCCTCGACCCCGCAGACGAATCCGTACTTCAAGGGTTTCTACCAGAATGCTGGAGGTGATCTCGCCGGCTTCGAGGCCCGGGAACACACGGCCCAGGTGGTTGAGTCCGGGGAGCGGGAGCGCCGGGAGCGCCGCTTCCGATGGGAGACTGTCGATACGCACAAGGAAGCGGATCTGGGACGGCGTTTGCCTTACATGGTGTGCTCCCCGACGATGGAGCTCGGGATCGACATCGCCGACCTGGACGTTGTGCATATGCGCAACGCCCCGCCCACGCCCTCCAACTATGCGCAGCGAAGCGGGCGCGCGGGACGCCAGGGCCAGCCGGGATTGATTGTGACGTACTGCGGGGCGGTGAGAAACCACGACCGGTACTACTTTCGCAACAGGGAAGCCATGGTGGCGGGTGCTGTTCGTCCGCCCCGACTGGACCTTACCAACGAAGGGCTGCTTCGCGCCCATGTGCACGCCGTCTGGCTGGCTGCGGTTCGCCTTCCCCTTGGCAACGCCATCTCCGAAGTCATCGACATCGATTCGGGAGACTTGGAGCTGAACCCGAATGCCGCCCGCCAGATACGCCTGGATCCGGGGAGGAGAGGCCGGGTCGCGACAAGGGTCCATACAATACTTGCGTCCGACGTGAAGCGGCTTGAAGAAGAAGGCTGGAAACTGGACGAGTGGATCGACCGGGTTCTGGAGGAAGCGCCGATGTGCTTCGACCGAGCTTTCAAGCGTTGGAGAGAACTTTACGGTTCGGCGATGCGGCAACTGGCGGCCGCCCAGAACGACCTTTTGCGGGCACGGAATTCCAAAGATCAGAAGTCTGCAGAAAGACGACAGAAGGAGGCGATTCGCCAGCGCAACCTTCTCTTGCAAATCCATGTGAATCGAGAAGAGAGTGACTTCTATCCGTACCGTTACCTTGCCAGCGAAGGATTTCTGCCCGGCTACAACTTTCCGGCCCTGCCGGTTCGCGCCTGGATTCCCCGCGGTGAGGGCGGGGAGTTCGTTTCCCGTCCGCGTTTTCTTGCGTTGCGAGAGTTCGGGCCCAACAACGTCGTCTACCACGAAGGCGCCAAGTGGGAGGTGATCCGTCTTCAGATGCCCACCGGTGGGCTGGCCGAGCGTCGCAAGGAACGGAGGCTGTGCCGTTCTTGCGGCGCCTTTTGTGACGGCGATCTGGATGTTTGCCCTGTTTGCCGGGTCCGTTTCGATGGGGAAAACAGTCATGTTGCCCATTCTCTCGACATGCCGAACGTCGGCGTACGGCGCCGGGAACGCATTACCTGCGATGAGGAGGAGCGGAAACGGCGCGGATATGATGTGGAGACCTGTTTCCGGTTTGCCCAGGCTTCGGCGCAGAACCGAAAGCGGGAAGCAGACGTAGTGTCGGGACATTCCTGCCTTCTGCGCGTGATCTACGCTCCTTCGGCGTCCTTGCTCCGGCTCAATCACGGCTGGCGGGGGGGGAGCCACGACGGTTTCCTCGTGGACATGGAATCGGGCGCACTCGTTTCCGATGGGAAGGCCAAGAGTCTTGATCAGGCGTCACCGCAGAAAGTGGCCCGAATCAAGCTGGCCGTGGAAGCGACGCACAATCTTCTGCTTGTCCGATTCCAGGATTCCGGCTTGCAGTCGGACACCGAGCTTCAGGTGTCCCTACAGTATGCCATTCAGCGGGGGTGCGAGCAGGAATTCGAGCTTGAGGAGTCCGAACTGCGGGCGCAGCGCATCGGGAAGGACAGATTTCGCGCACTGCTCCTGTATGAAACCGCAGAGGGAGGTGCTGGCGCGCTTCGACGGCTGGTGGAGGAACCGGATGCGGTTGCCCGGGTCGCTCGCCGGGCCCTCTACCTTTGCCACTTTGATGGGGAGGGTAATGACCTGCACCCCCGGTGCCAGGCGGCGTGCTACGAGTGCCTGATGAGCTTCGGCAATCAGTTCGAAGCCCTTGATCTGGATCGACATCGCATTCGGGACCTCTTGTTGCGCTTGGCAACCAGCAAGGTGAAGCCCCGCGTCGGCGGCCGCGGGCAAGAGGAGCATCTGGCCCGGTTGCATTCCCTGACCGATTCCCGGTCGCCGTTGGAACGGCGCTTTCTGGCCGTTCTGGCCGACAACCACCTCAAACTGCCGGACCATGCCCAACGGCCGATCCGGGACGCGCGCTGCATCCCGGATTTCTTCTACAAACCGAACGTTTGCGTCTTTTGTGACGGCTCCGTCCATGACGAACCGCGTCAGGCGGAGAAGGACCGCCAGGTCCGCAGAGATCTCATCGGCCTGGGATACCGCGTCGTCGTGATCCGCTACGACGAGTCCATCCCGAAACAGACGGCTCGGTACCCCGAGATATTCGGCCAGCCCGGGGCGTGACCCGGGTAGGGCACGCGCACTCACACCCGCCTCCTGGCCGGAGACCTCGACGGGCCCCCGAGCGAAGACGCTCAACCTTGGCGAGCATCACCCTGGCCGGGTCGGGCGGCTCCGTGGTCCTTGACAAACAGCGACCGCACCGCGGCCCTTCTTCGGGATTCGGCCACGGGCCGGGTGCGGGGCATCCTGCGGAACTGGCCGACCTCGGCGGCCCGAACCGAATCCGGGTTCGCCGCCTCCCTTGCGGGATCCGACCCTCGAGGTCAAATCAGCCCGGGCATCCCGGACGCATCCGCCTGGCTGCGCTAGAGGCGTTCCACCCATCCGCATCATCAATTTCGCGAATTCGATGAGCTTGACGCTGTCGGGCGCCAGAAGCCCACGTTGCTGTCCCCCCGAGGGCCGGATCACAACTCCGAGCCCGGATCCGCCACCCGGGGAACCGGGCGTGATCCGAGGGGGGTAGCTCCGGGAACGCCCGCTTCCCCGGGAGTGTAACCTACCGCGTAGCGGGTGCCGGGGCCCGAGGGCCAGACCGTCGGTCTCCCGAGCCGCGACAAACACAAGGAAGAATCCTGTCATGGTATGTCTTTCCGGTCTTCCGAAAACGGAAATCCTCCATTTCTGGCGAGTGGCGGGGCTGATCGCCCTCACGACGTTGGCCGCCTGTAGGGACGATCCCACCGCCCCACCCCGCGCGGCGACCCTCACGATTGCGCCGGAGTCGGCGAAACTCACGTTCCTGGGCCAAACGACGTCCTTCACCGCAGCTGTCAAGGATCAGAATGGGGCGGCGTACAGCGGAAAGGTGAGCTGGTCCAGCAGCCAGCCCGATGTCTTCACCGTCGGGCCCGACGGCGTGGTGACGGCGGTGGCGAACGGGTCCGGGTCCGTCATGGCTACCTTCGAAAACTTGACCGCGACGGCGACGGTCACGGTTGCCCAGGAGCCGGGTGTCTTGCTGGCCGTTTCCGGCGACGGGCAGCGAGCCGGGCGGGGGACTACCCTGCCGGAAGCCATTGTCGTGCGGGTGATTGATACCGGTGGGTCCTCGGTAGAGGGAGCAACAATAGCGTTCACGGTGGGGGAAGGCCACGGGCAGGCGAATCCCGCTACGACCGAAAGCGACTCCGTCGGGATGGCGCAGACAGCCTGGACGCTGGGGGAGGAAACGGGGTCCCAAACCCTCACGGTCACGGCGGCCAACATATCGGTCAAGATCGAGGCGATCGCGACGGGCGGCGGCAATGAGGAGGATCGGGACGCGCTAATCGCGTTTTTCGATGCCACGGGGGGGGAATCCTGGAAAGTCAACGAAAATTGGAAAACGGACGAACCCCTGGGATTCTGGTACGGGGTCACGGTCGACGACGGCGTGGTGGGTCTGAGTCTATCAGGAAACAACTTGACCGGGGAGATTCCGGCGAAGTTGGGGGAGATTTCCAACCTGAAGTATCTGGATCTCGACGACAACTCCCTGACCGGGGAGATTCCGGCGGAGCTGGGGGAGCTTGGCCAACTGTGGGACCTGGATCTTTCCGACAACGAACTCACCGGAGAGATCCCGGCCGAGCTGGGGGAGCTTGGCGAACTGTGGGACCTGGATCTTTCCGACAACGAACTCACCGGAGAGATCCCGGCCGAGCTGGGCCAGCTCCCCCTACTGGAAAGACTGGATTTCAGCGGGAATGAACTCACCGGGAAGATTCCGGCGGAGCTGGGGGAGCTTGGCCAACTGTGGCACCTGAACCTTTCCCACAACACGGGTATGGCCGGGGCGCTTCCCGAGGAGCTGACCCGCATCAATTTGAAATCCCTGATTCTCGGCGGAACCAAACTGTGTGCTCCCCGGGACGAAGACTTTCAGGCATGGCTGGACGGCATCCCGAAGCGCCGCGTCATTCTTTGCGATACGGGCGCCGACTCCCCGGTACCGGTATACCTGACGCAGGCGGTGCAGTCGATGGCCTTCCCCGTTCCCCTGGTCGCGGGGGATCCGGCCCTGTTGCGGGTGTTCGTGACGGCAAAGGACGCCGGAAATGTCCGTCTTCCCCCCGTTCGGGCCACGTTCTACTCCGGCGGCCGGGAGCATGTGGCCGACATTGCGGAGGGGACCGCCTTCATTCCGGCCGATGTGGACGAGGGTAACCTTTCGACGTCGGCCAATGTGGAGATTCCGGCGTCGGTGATCGCTCCCGGAGCGGAAATGGTCGTGGAGATTGACCCGGGGGGCACCCTGGACCCGGCCCTGGGGATCCCATCGCGCATCCCCGAGACGGGACGCACTCCCCTGGACGTCCATACCCTGCCGGTGCTGGACTTTACACTGGTTCCATTTATTTGGCAGTATGAACCGGCGGATTCGTCAATCGTGAAGCAGACGAACGCCCTGACGCCGGAAGACCCCATGCTGCACCCAACCTGGACGCTCCTGCCGGTAGGGGACCTCAAGCTTACCATCCGGGAGCCCCTGTGGACATCACATGAACCGACTGTCTGGAGCGGGTTTTCTTTGCTTCGTGAATTGCAGCTGATCAGGACGGCGGAAGGCGATACCGGGTACTACATGGGCGTCTTGCGCGGCGGGGGAGGTATGGCATTGCTTGAGGGATACTTGAGCGTTTCAGGCCTCCAGCCCAACGTGATCGCGCACGAACTGGGTCACAACCTGAGCCTCTTGCACGCGCCGTGCGGCGATCCGGCCGGCACGGACTCCGGCTTCCCCTACCCGGGAGGCAACAGCGGCGTGTGGGGGTACGACTTCCAGGCAGACCGCCTCGTCTCGCCCAGCATGACGGATGTAATGAGCTACTGCGGTCCCCCGGACTGGATCAGCGACTTCCACTTTGCCAACGCGCTCCGGTTCCGCCTGAATAACGCGGGAGCCCTGGCCGCCCAAGCGCCGGAGCGGGTGCTGCTGCTCTGGGGGGGCACGGACGCCGACGACAAGCCGTTTCTCGAGCCGGCCTTCGTGACGAATGCCCCTCCGTCGCTTCCCGTTGGGGGTGGCTCCCATCGGATCACCGGGAGGAATGGGGCGGGGGACGTCCTCTTCTCGGTGAACTTCGACATGCACGAAATTGTCGACGGGGACGGCGGCGCGTCCTTCGTATTCGGGCTTCCGGCGCGGCCGGAGTGGGCCGGTGCTCTGGCAAGCATTACGCTGGCCGGGCCGGGCGGATCCGCGATTCTCGACGGAAACAGTGACCGCACCGCGGCCCTTGTGCGGAATACCGTCACCGGTCGGGTCCGGGGCATTTTCCGAGACTGGTCGACCACCGCCGCTCAGGCCGGGTCCGGCCTGGCCGCCATGCTGCAGGACCCGAACCTCGAGATCCAGGTCAGCCGGGGCATTCCAGACGCATCCGCCTGGCAGCGCTAGAGGGAAAAGGGGGCGCTTGGGGTGTGTCTTGGCCCCCAAGTCCCTGAGGACGCAACCTTGAGGGGCTCGTCGGGGACTAAGGCAGAAGCCCCCGGGGGGGCCAAGGCGGAAGTACGAAGGGAACTGGGCGGGGGGCCGGCGGAGCGGGACTGACTCGCCGATCTCCTCGCCCAGGTGCTACCTTCACGGTGACCGGTGGGCCCAGGGAGGGGTCTGCCGACCCTTAAGGAACCCCCCAGGGAGGCCCCCATGAGCGAGAAGAAGAAAGCGGAGACGGAACCGGTCACGGAAATCCCGAGTCAGGAGGACGGTTCCGTCGGTCGGCGCGGGTTCCTGGGCCGCGCCGCCGCCGGCGTGGTGGGGGCCGCCGGGCTCGCCGCGGCTTGCGGGGAGCGGGAAGACGGGGTGGGTGCGCCCGCCGTGCAGACCCGCCCCCGGGTGATGTGGAGGCTGGCGTCTAGCTTTCCCCGAGGCCTGGACACGATCTGGGGGTCTGCCGAGATGCTGGGTGAAGTCACGGCGTCCCTCACCGGAGGCCGTTTCCAGATTCGTCCGTATCCGGCAGGTGAACTGGTTCCCGGGCTTCAGGTCATGGACGCGGTGCAGCAGGGCACGGTGCAGGTCGGCCAGAGCACGAGCTACTACTACACGGGGAAGAACCAGGCCCTGGCCTTCGATGCCGGTGTGCCCTTCGGAATGACGGCGCGCCAGCAGGATGCCTGGTTGAACGAAGGGGGGGGCGGAGAGGTCATCCGGGGCGTGTTTGCGGACTTCGGGATCATCAGCTTTCCCGCCGGAAACACGGGTGGCCAGATGGGCGGATGGTTCCGCAGAGAGGTGAATTCTCCAGAGGATCTTCGCGGCCTCAGGATGCGGATCCCCGGGCTGGGCGGGGACGTGATGGACCGGATGGGGGTCACCGTGCAGGTTCTGGCGGGGGGAGAGATCTACCCGGCCTTGGAACGGGGTGCCATTGACGCCACCGAGTGGGTGGGCCCCTACGACGACGAAAAGCTCGGTCTTCATCAGGCTGCTCGCTATTACTACTACCCGGGCTGGTGGGAGCCTTGTGCGTCGATGTCGTATCAGGTCAACCGGGCCGCGTGGGACGCCCTGCCCACGGACTACCAGGCCGTCTTCGAAGTGGCCGCCCAGGCGTCGGCCCGCAGGATGCTCTACACGTACGACGCCAAGAATCCGGCGGCCCTGGGTCGTCTTCTAGCGGCGGGGGTCGAGCTCCGATCCTTCTCCGATGAGATCATGGCACTGGCGCGTACGACCATTGAGGAAATCCTCAACGACTATGCGGACGAGAACCCGCAGTACAGGGAAGTCTACGACCACTGGCGGGGCTTCCGGGACGCCTCCCACCGTTGGTTCGGCACGAGCGAACTGCGGTATGCCAACTTCGCATTCGGCGGAAACCCGGGCCGGAGCGGGTAAGGGTCGGGTTCGGCGGGACCGGGGACGGCCGGTCCTTACCCTTGGATGGCTGCGCGGGCGAGGGGCTGAGGTGTCCCGCTCCCGGGAGTGGGACGGTTCCTGTCTGCTTTGAATCCAGTCCCGGTGCGGGTACCCGCAGCTACGGCTGCCCGGGAGTGGGCTGGGAGTTCATCAGCTCCACCAGCCCGGTCACCAGCTCCGGCCACTGGACGATCAGGAGCAGCCCGATGATCTGAATGGCGATGAAGGGGATGACGGCCCGATAGAGGTCCGTCGTCTTCACCGAAGGGGGAGCCACGCCTCGCAGGTAGAAGAGGGCGAAGCCGAAAGGGGGCGTCAGGAACGAAGTCTGGAGGTTCATTCCGATCATGACCCCGAACCACACCAGGTCAATGCCCAATAGGGAAGCCGCCGGGGCCAGCAAGGGGATGATGATGAAGGCGATTTCGAAGAAGTCCAGGAAAAACCCGAGGACGAAGATCACCAGGTTGGCCACCAGGAGAAGGCCGATCCGGCCCCCAGGGAGGTTCGTGAGCAGGGTTTCGATCCAGATGTCCCCGTAGAGCCCCCGAAAGACCAAGGCGAAGGCCGTCGACCCGATCAGCAGGAACATGACCATGGTCGTGAGCTTGGTGGTGGCGATGCACGTTTCCCGAACCACGTTCATGGAGAGACGGCCCCGGACACCGGCAAGGGCGAGGGCACCGACGGAGCCGATGGCCCCGGCCTCTGTGGGCGTTGCCGCTCCGGCGAAAATCGACCCCAAGACGATCAGGATGAGGAGAAGGGGAGGCAGGAGCACCAGAAAGACCTGGCGGAGGAGGACGGTCAGGGGGATGTCCGTCATTGCCCTGGGGAGTGCGGGCGCCGCCTCGGGCTTCACGGTGGCCACCGAAGCCACGTACAGGGCGTACATGCCCGCCAGCATGAGGCCGGGCACCAAGCCGCCGACGAAGAGGTCGCCAACGGAGATCCCCAGCTGGTCGGCCAGGACGACCAAGACAATGCTCGGGGGGATGATCTGCCCCAGGGTGCCCGACGCCAGAATGACCCCCGAGGACAGCTGTTTCGAGTAGTTGTATCGGAGCATGACGGGCAGGGAGATGCTGCCCATGGCCACGACCGAGGCTCCGACGACGCCTGTGGCGGCGGCAAGCATCGCGCCCACCAACACCACGCCCAGGGCCAAGCCCCCGCGAAGCTTCCCGAAGAGGGTGCCGATGGTGGTCAGCAGGTCCTCGGCCAACTTTGCCTTCTCCAACACCAGGCCCATGAAGATGAAGAACGGAACGGCGAGCAGGGTGTAGTTCGACATCACCCCGAAGATCCGCTCCGGCATGGCATAGAGAAGGTTCCAGTCGAAGAAGCCGAACTGGACGCCGATGAAGGCGAAAAGGAGAGAGGCCCCGCCCAGGGCGAAGGCAACGGGATATCCGATGAAGATGATCAGGAAAACCACGACGAACATCAGCGGAGCGAGGATGGAGGCTTCCATTTACCCGTCGACTTCTTCGGTGTGTGGGGTTTCGGCGTGCGCGACGGTCGGCCCGTCCTGGCCCCCGTTGCCCCCGGGACTTCCGTCTCCCGGGTCGTCCGCCCGTCTTCCCGCTTGACCGTCCGTTCCTTGGCCCCCGTCGCCCCCGCCCAGGCCGCTGCGCCTACGGAGAACCCCGGCGTCCCGGGTCAATTCGGCCACGCCCTGCGCCAGCAACAAGACGAAGCAGGCCAGAATGACGGCCTTCATCGGATAGCGAGGGAGCCCTCCCGGGTCGGGAGAGACCTCCCGGATGGCCCAGGAGTTTCGGATCGAGGGCCACGACACCCAGAGGACAAAGATGCAGAAGGGGATCAGCATGAAGGCCGAACCGATCACGTTGATTCGCGCCCGCGCCCTCCGCCTCAACCGGCCGTAGACCACGTCAACCCGGACATGGGCGTCTTCCTTCAGCGCGTACCCGGCTCCCAGTAGGAAGAGGAGGGAGAAGAGGTACCATTGAAGTTCCAGGTACAGGTTGGAGCTCAGATGGGTACCGGTGAAGCGCCCCAGGTACCGGGCGAGGGCGTTGTACGCGCCGATCAACACCATGACCAGGGCCAACCACGAGATGAGACGTCCCAGACGGTCGGTGATGCGGTCGGTGATGCGGGTGTACGGATTGTCAGAAATCAATGGCGGTTCCGTTTTGTTGGCCGGGCGTCCGGTTCCATTTCGGCGCAACCGCCCACGGTATCACGGGGAGCCCCGGGCCGGCAAGGCGGGGAGGGCCGGGACACCAGGCTGCGTCCCGTCATTTCCGGGGGTGTCCGGAGGTCCATGAGGTCCAGGATCGTAGGGGCCACGTCCGCGAGGATTCCGTCCCGGAGCCGGACCTGGGTGGGGCCGGAGGAGACGTGAAACAGCCGCACGGGAAAGGAGGTGTGGGCCGTGAACGGTCGGCCGTTGTCGTCCAGCATTTTCTCGGCATTTCCGTGATCGGCGGTAACCAGGGCGGTTCCCCCCCCCTCGAAGATGCGCTCCAGCACCCTGCCCACGCAGGCGTCCACTGTCTCCACGGCGGCGATTGTCGCCGGGATGCTCCCCGTGTGACCCACCATGTCCGCGTTCGCGTAGTTGACGAGGACGAAGTCGTGGCGCCCTTCCTCCAGACGGGACAGGAGGGCCTCCGTCAGCTCCAGTGCGCTCATCTCGGGCTTCATGTCGTAGGTCGCTACCCGGGGGGAGGGAATCAGGTGGCGTCTCTCTCCCGGGAAGGGCTCCTCGACACCCCCGTTGAAGAAGTAGGTGACGTGGGGGTACTTCTCCGTCTCCGCCATCCGGAGCTGGGTCCGGCCGGCCCGGGACAGCACCTCGCCCAGCGTGCGCGTCGGGACCTGGGAGGGGAAGAGCACCGGGTGAGGAAAGTCGTCTTCGTAGCGGGTCATGGCCACGAAGGGGCCGAGCGGTCCTAGAGACCGGCCGAAAGGGAGAAAGGTTTTTGCGACGAGGGCTTCCGTGAGCTGGCGGGCTCGGTCAGCCCGGAAGTTGAAGAAGAGGATGCCGTCCCCGGCTCCGATTCCCGTCGGAGGGCGGACGCCCCTGTCCCCGGCCCGGGAGCCGGCGGACCCGAACCCGGAAATCACGGCGGGGGGAAGAAACTCATCCGTCGTGCCTTGCTGGTAGCAACGCTCGACGAAGGTGGACGCCCGTCCGGCCACCGAGGTCACCCCCGATTCCGGTCCCGCCCCCTCCGCGATCGCCCGGTACGCCGACTCCGTACGGGACCACCTCTTGTCCCGATCCATGGCGAAATACCGGCCCGACACGCTGACGATGCGCGCATCCCGACATTCCTTTGCCCAGGCCTCCACCTCGGTGATCCACCGAACACCAGAGGTGGGGGACGTGTCCCGCCCGTCGGTGATACAGTGGATCCGCACCGGAAGTCGGGCCCCATCCGCCCACTGCAAGAGGGCCCGAAGGTGGCCGATGTGGCTGTGTACGCCGCCGTCGGAACAGAGGCCCACCAAATGGAGGGCGCCGCCGGAGCCGCGCAGGATCGCCGCCAGTTCCGTCAGGGCCGGAGTCCGGAAGAAGGTCCCGTCCCGGATCGCCATGGAGATGCGGGAGACGTCTTGGAGAACGATTCGCCCGGCTCCCAGGTTCAGGTGACCGACCTCCGAGTTCCCCATCTGACCCGGCGGAAGTCCCACCGCTTCTCCGGCGGTCGCAAGGAGGCACCAGGGATATTCGGCGATGAGGCGGTCTCGCACAGGTGTGTGGGCCATGGCAACGGCGTTCCCCTGGCGCTCGACTTCCGCAGGATCCGACGCCCCGACACCCCACCCGTCGCAAATGATCAGAACGGTCGGCTTCCGGCTACCCATCATGGGTTCGTCGAAGCCTCCCGGCGTGTGGATCTTCGAGGTACTTCTCGAAGACGTTCTTGCCATTGTTTCCGTCGGTCTTCACCAAGTGGCTGAAGTTTCTCAGCCAATTGCCCGCCGGGCTCTGTAGCGTGTGCCACTCCCGCCGAAGAAATTTGTATCTGCTACCATTGTTCAGACGATTTGGGCGGGTTGCGATGTCCGTAATCGTGTTCATCAACGCGTATCCGGTTGCTTCGTGTTCACGTATGTACCTTTGAGCCAGATCTCCGATTCTCCTTTCAAAATGCATCCAGACTCGTTCCCTGTCTTCTGTGACCTCCGCCTTCTCTGCGCGTGTGGCGTTCGATTCAGCAGTGGCCACCGGTTTTCGCGGCTTCGATACTGAACACGCTCCAGCGACCAAGCGCGGTATCGGGAAACGCCCGCTTACAACACAGTCTGGCCAGATCCAGAGCCCTTGCGTTGGGTAAGATCCGGTACCGCTTACCGACAATGGCTAGAACACTTGTCCGGAGGTGACAGAGTTTGTGACATCTCTCCGATAATCATGAATGAGCCCTGGATGCGTAGTCTGGACCTGAACGGTCGCCCGGTTCCTGCCATTTCCTGGGCAGCTGCGGCCCCACCCGACGACCGGCCCGTGCTTCGGCGCTGGCGGCGGGGAGTGGGGCCGGTTCGAGTGGCTTTCGAGGTGGGGTCGTCGGCCCCGGGGGATCGGCCCGAGAAACCGAACCGTGCAACTCGAGGCGCGAAATCGGAGCCGGTGGATCGCCGCGCCGCCCCTTCGGGAACGGGCTCCCAGCTGCCCCTGACGGTGGCGTCCTGGAACGCCCAGTGCGGGGGCGGAGCGCTTCGGGGGTTCTGGCGCTACCTGCGGGAGCGCTCGGCCGGACCCGTTGTGGTGCTGCTGCAGGAAGTGTTCTCCGGGGACGCCCACGTTCCTCAGCTGGCTCCCGGATCGGCCTGGGCTCCCCGCATCAGCGCCCGCCCCAGGGACGAGGGACGGACCTGCATCGTCTCCTTTGCCCGGGACAGGGGCCTCTCTCTCCTGTATGTCCCCTCCATGAGGAACGGTAGGCCCGGCGGTGGCACCCCTGAAGACCGGGGAAACGCGATCCTGGCAAATGTGCCCCTCTCGTCGCCTCGGGCGGTTGAACTGCCCTTCGAGCGCCAGCGCAGGGTTGCAGTGACGGCGAAGGCTACCCTGGGGGCTTTGGCGGTGACGTTCTGCTCCCTGCACCTGGACAACCGGGCCCCCTGGCGACGGGCCTGGCGAAGCCTGGGGCGGTCCCGGAGACGTCAGATGCGGGGCCTTCTGTCCACGCTCCCGGCGGACGGACAGGAAGAAGCCCTCGTCCTGGGCGGAGACTTCAATACGTGGGTCCTGGGACGCCGGGAGGCGGCGTACAAACTGGCTCGGGAGCGGTGTCCCCGACCTCGGGATCCCGACCCGCAACCCACCCACCACTTCGAGATCGGCGGCTGGCTTCGTCCTTCGGACCATTTGCTGTTCCGCCTTCCGTCCGCCTGGCGGTGCGAGTACCGCCGCCTGGACCGTACGTTCGGTTCCGACCACTATCCGCTGGTCGGCACGCTGGATCGCGGCCGATAATTTGCCGCCAATGATTGTGGCGGGGCTGGACCCCGGCGATCGCCAAGCGTGAGGACGACGTTGGTGGCGCAACCCGTTTTGTGCCGCGTTCGGAACCGTCAGCCTTCTTACGTTCCCCAGTATCCGCCTCGCTGGGGGTCGAAGACGATCTCCCGGCCCCGCGGCTCGGGGTCCACCCGACCTTGGGCGAAGACGGTGCGTCCTCCCACCCAGGTGCGCACGGGCCAGCCCTTCAGAACGGTGCCGTGCCAGGGGCTCCACCCGCACCGGGTGAGCTGTTCCTCGTCCCTGACTTCCCGCGTCAGGGCCAAGTCCACCAGAACCAGGTCGGCGTCGAAGCCCTCCTCGATTCGTCCCTTGCCCACCACGTCCCACGTTCGAGCGGGGCTGTCGCTCAGCCACGCTGCGAGCTCCTGGAGCGTGCACCTGCCCCGGTTGACCTCGTTCAGAAAGAGGGGAAGCAATACATCGACGGCCGGCACCCCCGACGGGGACGCCGGGTAGGGCACCCGCTTCTCTTCCAAGCTGTGGGGGGCGTGGTCGGTCGCCACGATGGGGATGACGCCGTCCTTGAGGCCCCGCCACAGGGCGGTCCGGTCCGCCTCCTCTTTCAGGGATGGGTTCATCTGTCCCCGGGTGCCCAGGCGGTCGTAGTCCCGGGTGTCCAGGAACAGGTGATGGGGACAGGCCTCGGCCGTGATCAGGTTCCCGTGATCGGCGATGATGGGGACTTCCTCCGCCGTTGAGACGTGGAGAACGTGAAGGCGATGTCCGTGGCGTCGGGCCAACTCCGTGATCCGTGTCGTGGCCACTGCGGCCGCCCGCCGGTCCCGGATTCGGGAGTGGTCGCGGACCGTGAACGGCGGGTCCAGCCGCATCCGGTTGGCTTGAATCGTGGCTTCGTCTTCGCAGTGGGCGGCGATTGGGAGGGAGGTCCGCGCGAAGATTTTCTCCAGGCGGTCCGGGTCGTTGACGAGCAGGTTCCCCGTGCTGGATCCGACAAAGACCTTGATCCCGGGCGTCCGGGACGCCTTCTGGAGCTCGGCCAGGTTGTCCGTCGTGGCCCCGATGTAGAAGCCGTAATTCACCACGCACTTGCGCGCTCCCAGGGCCAGCTTGGCCGCAACGGCTTCGGTCGTCACGGTCTGGGGCACGGTGTTGGGCATGTCCAGGAAAGAGGTTACACCCCCGGCTGCGCACGCCAGGCTGCCCGTGTGCAGGTCCTCCTTGTGCGTGAGGCCCGGTTCCCGAAAGTGGACGTGGCCGTCGATCACGCCCGGCAGGAGGTGGAGCCCCGACGCGTCGACGGTCTCGTGGGCGCGAAGGGTCGGCGGGGCACCCACCACAGCAATGCGGCTGCCTTCCAGCAATACGTGGGTCCGGACCGTTTCGCCGGGCAGAACCACCTGGGCATTCCGGATCAGGGTGCGATGGGCCATAGGCGTCCAGACGATAATTGCCGAAGGCCGGGAGGCCGCCGAAAAGGCCTCGGTGTCGGCGGCTCTGGCTTCTTGGGGGCCACGGGGCTACGGGGAGTCGATCATTCCCCTCCGACAGGGGGAGCGACACTCCCTCGGGTCCCCAAGTCGGCGCACCGCCTGTGGGGCCGTCACGTAAAGTAGGGGTTCTCTCCGCTCATGTGGTCCGTAACGTCGTGGATGGCCGAGACCTCCGGGACCGACTGGGAGACCATCCGCTCCACGCCCTGGCGCAACGTCATGCGGGACATGGCACACCCTTGACAGCCTCCCGACATCTCAATGAAGACTTCGGTCCCCTGTACGTCCACAAGGTTGATGGCGCCCCCGTGGGAGGCGACCGCAGGGTTGATTTCCGTGTCCAGGACTTGGCGAACCCGGTCCGCCAGCTCCCCTGCCGGGCCCGCTTCGTCAATGGCCGCCTTCACGGCGTCGGGGTCCGGCGTAATCTGGAACCCGCTCTCCTGGATGGTCTCCACGAAGTCCACCCTGGCTCCGTCCAGACGGTTCACGCTGGCTTCGTCCACCAGCACCGTGAAGGATCCCGCGCTCACCTCCAGGTCCGACTTCGTCCGGGCAGCTGCCTCGACCAAGGTGAGCTGGTAGTTCGGGGCAAAGGGACTCCCCTCCACCGCGATCCTCAGGGCTTGGGGCCCGTCCTCCTCCTGATCCATGAACGACAAGACCATGTCCCGGGCCCGATCGGTAAAATTCAGTTTCATCGCATCCTCTGGAAGTTCGGTCCTCCACCGCAGCGACCGTGTGACCGCCACGCCCGTCCAAGCCAACCCTGGGAGGGCCCCCGCGCCCATGGCCGGGCCGCCGGAGGACGGGCTCTCCCGGAAGGTCAAAAAAGGGGGACCCCCAAGCTGACCCTTCCAATATGCGCCGATGGTCTCCATTGGTCCATGCTTCCCCAGGTGTGCAGGAGGGTTTCGCTGGCTACTCCAACAGCCCTTCCATGGAAGTGGGGCTCTCGGAGAAGGGACCCTCCCACCCTACGTGCGGTCGGGACAGTTGTCTGCGCTGGTCGGACGACAGCCAGACGGCCTGGCTGCCGGTGGCGCTCCGACGCACGGAGAGCACGTGATCGATCTGTTCGGCCACCGCCCGGACGTGAGAGATCACCCCGACCATGCGTCCCCCCGCGGCGGTCGTTCCCAGGGCCTGAATCGCGGCGTCCAGGTTGTTGCGGTCCAGAGAGCCGAAGCCTTCGTCCAGAAACAGCGCCTCCAGGCGTCCTCCACTCCGGGCCATCATCTCCACCATGCCCAGGGCCAGGGCCAAGGAAGCGATGAACTGCTCTCCTCCAGACAGACTGGCAGGGGAGCGGGGTTGCATGGAGTCGTGATCCAGGACCCGCCACTCTTCCGTTTCTCCGGGGTCCGCAAAGCCGTACCTGCCCCCACTCATTTCGCGTAGCATTCGGGAGGCGTGGACCAGAAGGATCCGGGATCGGCGCAGCGTCAGCCACTTCAGGAAGGCTCCCGGCTTGAGGGCGGCGTCCAGGTCTCTCAGGGCCCGCGCCAGCTCCGTCGCTTCCCCCAGGATCGTCCGAAGGCGGCGTACCTTGTCGAGAATCCGGGTGAAGGCCTCCGCGTCCTCCAGGGCCCGACGGGCTCGAAAACGGGCCTCTTCGGTGGCCGCAACGGTGGCCTCTACGACGGCATCTGCGGCGCTTCCGTCGAAGTCTCCGTCAAGCTGTCGCTTGATCCCTTCCAGGGTTGCCGAGGCGGCGTTCGCCCCCGCCTCCGCCGTTTCGGCTCCCTGGGCGGCGGCGCGCAGGACCTCGGTGGTCGTGGTTCGGAGGGCGTCGATGGAAGACTGCAGTCCAGGAATGTCCGCAACGGGGGGACCGGGGGCCTCGGGATCCAGTTCCAGATCCCGAATGGCGTTCATGAGGGCATCGCGGTGGTGGTTGAGCCCGACCAGGATCGCCTGGATCGGTTGCACGACCTCCCGGTCTCGGCGGCGGGCCAGGGCAGTCCGCGTCTTCTCGACCCGATCCAGCTCCTCTCTCAGACGACGTCGCTGGGCCTCCCGGTAGGCAAGGACGTTTCGACGTTCCGTCGCCGCCATGATCTGGTCGTCGACCGGCGTCGTGTCCACATCCCGCAGCTCGTCGGGGCCCGGGGGGAGGTCCAGGCGGGGGCGGTAGGGTGACGGTACCGTCCGGACCGTGTCGCGTAGATGTCCCAAGGCCGAAGCAGCGGCTCCACGGGCATTCCGGACCCAGGCTTCTGCGCCGACCGCGGCTTCCATGGCCCGGGCGGCTGCCTTGGCCGCACCGGTTGCTTCCACGGAGAGTCTTTCGTGTTCCTTGTCGTGGCCCGCCAGGGCCTCCGAAGCCCCCCGAAGGGCCTCGTCCAGGGGTACCAGTAGGGCGTCCAGGGGTAGAAGGGGAGCATCCGGGTCGATTCCGGATTCCGCCGCCAGCGCCGTCAGCCCCCCCCTCCAGGCCGTTTTCGCCGCGGCGACGGCTTCTTCGTCCTCCCCCGTTCGCAGCCGGGCCCCTCGCAGCCGCTCTGCCAGTTCGGCCACCTGCTTTCCCGCGTTTTCGGCTTGGGCCCGATTTGCCACCGCCTCGGCTTCCGCCTCCTTCAGGTCTCCGTCCGGCGGCGCTTTCCAGTCGGTGGGAAGGCTCCGCAGACAGACCGGACATTCGTTTCCGGGAAGCAGGTCCCGGGCTGCGGCTGCGGCGGAGTCGAAGCGCTGGGCAGTCGCGAGACTGGCCTGGGCGGCGATGGCGGCTTCTTTGGCGTGACGTTCTTCTTCCCGGGCGGCTTCCAGACGTCCCGCCAGCTGCGACGCTTCCTTTCGAAGCGCGCTCAAGTGTTCTTCTCCCCGGGCCAGCACGGCCTTCTGCTCTTCGCATTTCTGATACGCGTGCTTCACCGCCAACCGGCGGGCCCGCGCCAAATCGAAGGCTTCGACAAGGGGCTGCTTCCCCGCTCCATGGCACTTCAGCTTCTCCGTCGCCCTCCGTTCCGCCTCTGCGGCCCGTTCCGCCTCTGCGCTTCTTTCCGAAGAAGCCTGCATCCCGTCCCGCAACCGATCTGCGGCTTCGACGGCCTTCCGGGCGAGGGCGACGATGTCCTTCAACTTGGTCAGGGCCTCTGCGACTTCCCCCGAGACGGGGCCGTCCCCCTCCGGAATGCTCCCCAGGGCGTCCCGGACCCCGGCCTGCTGCTGGGCCAGCGATTCGTCCTCTTCCTGAATGCGGCGCGAAATCCTCTCGATCGGCGCCAAGCGCTTCTCCGCCTGGTCGATCTTCGATAGGCGAAGCGTCCGGGCGACGGCGGAAGCGGTTCGGTGGGTACGTCGCGCGTCCAGAAGCGCATCCCGAGCCCCGGCCGCTTGGTCCCTCATGGCCGAAGCGGCGGCGGCCCGGCGCGCTTCCTCCTGCTGGATCCGGTTCAGCTGTTCGAGATGCGCCGCCAGGTCTTCCGGGTACGCGGAAGCGGCGTGATCCAGGCGGTCCTTCAAGCGGACGACCTCCCTGTGGGCCGCTTCGGCGAGGGTGCCCACCGCTTCCAGTTCATCCGTTCGCCAGACCTGCCTGAGGATCCGGCTCCGCTCACTCGGCTTGTCCTCAACCAGGAGGCGGGCGAAACGGCCCTGAGGGAGAATCACTGTGCGAAGAAAGGCCTCGCTGTCCAGGCCGATCAGCCCCATGATCCGATCGTTGACCTGGCGCACCCCCTCGATCTGCTCGGCGGCGTCCTCGTCCAATCGCCGGAGCTGGACGCCCCTCGGCCGGACCGTTCCCCGTCCGTCTCGCCGCAGGGTGCGGGCGACTTCCCACGTCTCGCCGGAGACCCGGAAGCGCAACACGACCCGAAGATCTGCGGAGGCGTCGTTCATCAGTTCCTGGTTTGCCTGCGCGGAGAAGGACACCTTTCCGTACAAAGCGTAGGTGATCGCTTCCAGGATTGACGACTTTCCCGCGCCCGTGTCTCCGACGATGGCCAGGTGATCCCGGCCGGTGAAGTTGATCGTTACCGGTGCGCGGAAGGAGCGGAGCCCTTGGATGGTGAGTTCCACCGGACGCATTTCAGTCCTTCGCCGCCAAGGAGTCGAGGGTTTTCCGAGCCTGGGCGAGAAGAGAAGTCACCCCGAAGTCGGGCTTCGCGTCTTGTCCAGCTGCGCCCAGGCCCTGCTCAAAAAGCCGGCACACGACCTCGTCGGGTGCCTTGATGCCGCGAGCGGCCACACTTCGCCACTCGGCGAAGAGTTCCCCGACCCCGGGGTCCCCGTCCCCGGTTTGGGAAATCTCCTTCACCGTCCGGTTGGCGACGTCGTTGGCCAGGTTGAACACCGCGCACCCCGGCGACCATTCCGCCAGACGGTCCGCAAGGTCCGGTATGGGGTCGGAAGAAACGATCCGGGCCTTCAGAATGCAGCCGTCCAGCCCGCCGTCGGCGGCCCGTTCCTCCAGCTCGTCCATGGACCCGACGAACGTGGTGAGGGGCCGCCCCGGGGGCAGATCCAGGGTCGCGACGTCCACATCGTCTTGGATCGTGACCAGCACCGCTTGCTTCGCTTGGTGGCCTTCACCGAAGTCGAGGGGGATCAGGGAGCCGGCGTAGCGCCCTCGAGCGGCCGCGCCCGGGAGGAGCTGCGGGTCGTGAATGTGCCCGAAGGCGCAGTACAGGGCCCGCTGCAGGCCCGCCGTGTGGGTGGCGTAGTCTTCACCCACGGTGAGGCGCCGCTCAGAGGTGCCCGGACGGGCACCGTGCACGTGGAGATGGGCGGCATAGAGAACAATGCCGTGCCCTCCCGCCTCCCGCTCCGCCTCCTCGAGCAGGCGGTCGTTCAGGGTCCGGATGCCGTCCGCATAGACGCCTTCGAACCGGGCCGGATCGCCCGTTGCGTAGTTCGCCACGGCGCTGGGGAAGATGAAGGGCACGCACGCCACGGCCACCCGTTCGTTCGCGACCTCCGAAAACGACACGACCTGGGGCTCGGTCACCAACGACAACCGCCGGGGCGTTGCCAATCCGGCCAGATCGTCGATCACCCGAAGCAGGGCCGGGGAGTCGTGATTTCCTGCCAGCACCACCGTGGGCGCGACTTGAGAAAGCCGTCGCAGGGCTCGGACACCGAGTTCCAGGGCCCGGTACGGCGGTCGGGACGCGTCGAACAGGTCGCCCGTGTGCAGAATCAGGTCCGGGCGGGCGGATTCGGCGATCCGCAGCAGGGCCCGGATCGCGACCAGCTGGTCCGGGGTGCGGTCGTGACGGCCCAGCTTGGCCCCCAGGTGCCAGTCCGACGTGTGGAGGAGCCTCACGGCTCGGAAAAGCAAAGCCGACTCATAGTTCCGGCTTCGGCCCGGTGAAGGCCTTGACGTTGCGAAGGAGATCGTCGAACTGGCGCTGCTCCCCGCTTTCGTCCGCCTTCGCCTCGTCCGGGTTGGTGGCGAAGGGCGGGAAGGGAAAGCGCACCGGCACGGGCTCCGGAACGATCGGCTGCGACACGACCATGGTGCCCGGCATGAAGCGGGAGGCCCGCTCCCGCAACGCCGGCGTGAGGAAGCGGTAGGCGTCGGATTCGCTCGCGTCCAGGCGCCCGGCCACCTTGAGAGAGGCGTTTCGGGGCAGTGCCTGCGCCACCGCCGAGGCCGCCTGTTGGGCGCCGATGAGGAGCACCCCCAGGGAGCGGCCTCGTTCGGCGATGTCCACGAGGAGCTCCTTGAGGGGCGAGAACCCCCGGGCGGGGGCGTACTTGTTGAGCTCGTCCAGGACGACGAAACGGAGGGGCGTTCGCCCGGTGCCCTGTTTCTCCCGCCAGATGTGGTCCAGGAGCGCCCCGACCACGAAGCGCTGGGCATCGTCGTGGAGGGTCGAGATGTCCACCACGTGGAGCTTCCGGTTCTCCGAAGAGATGGGCTCCAGGCCGCACGCCACCAGGGGGCCGATGTGGCGCCTCAGCCGGAGGAGCCTCCGTAGGAACGCCTGCCGGGTGCCGGATTGGGTGCGACCGAACCAGGCGTTCACCCTGGCGTCGTCGTCCCCGGAAGCAATGCCTTCGGCCAGGTCGATGAAGTCGCCGAAGTCACGGACGGTGTGTCCCGCGCCGCCGGCCGCCTCCGGCGGCTCTCGTTCGGCCAGCCGGTCCGGGTTGAAGCCTGTGCCCGGGGGGACTTCCCGCGCGATCACGATCGCCCCGGTCGGATCTCCTTCCAGGCGCCGCAGACCCCGCAGGAGCTGAATGCGGAACTGCTGTTCCACGAAGCCGACCTGGGTGGCGCGTTCGTCCTCGGAGGTGAAGCAGAACTGGAGGAGCTGCTCCCGGACGAACTGTTCCGGCGTCCAGCCGTACGCTTCGACGTCACACGTCTTGCGCGTTTTCACGCCTGGAACCGTGCTCCCCGAAGCCCCCGACGGACGGGGGGCGTAGAGGCGGACCGAACGGAAGGGCCCCGGCTCGTCCACCCCCAGGGCTCGCCACTGTTGGCGGGCTTTGGATTTGCCCTCGAACTCGGCGTTGGGACGGTCGATGTGAAGCAGGTCCTCCCCCTTGGTATTGAACACCAGGGCCCGCACGCTCTGCTGTCGGGCTCGCCCTCCCAGCAGATCCATTCCCCGTTTCGTCTCCAGCAGCTGGTACAGCAGGAACAGCGCGTACGAGGTCTTCGTTGCAACCCCGGAGATCCCCGAAATGGACACATGACCCCCGGAGCGGCCATCCACGAAGCGCATGTCCGCATACACCGGGGAGCCGCCCAGGTCGATCCCCACCGGGAGCTTCCCCCTCGTCATTTCATCCTCGAAGAGAGCGGCCTCCCGGTCCTTCCCCGTGGCGCGTACCACCGACGCACCGGCATGGGGAGCCACAAATACCTCCGGTACGACCCGGAGCACTCGAACCTCGGCAAGGCGCACGTGCTCTGCCGGGAGGGTGCCGCCTGCGACCCGTCCCGTGTCGGACGGATACTCCGCACCTTCAAAACGAGACCGCAGCTCGGTGACGATGCCGTAGTGGGTCAAGCGGGCACCGTCGGGAAGCTGGCTTGCGACGGCGACGAGCTCGTCAAGCTGGATGAAGGCGTCCGGGTCCAGCACAACCTGGAAGGTCCGGGTGTCGCTCCCCTTGGACCCGTCAACCAGCCCGATCCTGCATGTCAAGTCGCTCATGCAGAACCCTCTCGGCGGTTGAAACGAAGGACGGTCTCTCGAACGGCCCGAAGCGCCAAGCGCGAATCTCCCAGTAAATGATGCAGCCTGCGTTCCAATCCCGAGACCGGCGTCAGGTTGACGGGTGCCCGGGCGTCCCTGTGAAGGGGCGACGCGAAATCGGGGAGCCAGCTCGCGGCTCCGTCAAGGGCTCCGATGGCCGCTTCCCGTCCGACCCGGGCGGGGGCCTCGATCCGGACGATCCCCGCCCAGGGACTCGCCCAGGGCCCGGCGGTGCCGATGCGAAGATAACTCCCGTACAGATCGTCTCCCATGGCGAAGAGGCTCGATCGCTCCCCTGGGGACAACAAGGGGACCCGGCTCCAGGGTTCGGGAGCCAGGGTGCGGCGGTGGTGCGTCTTGACATACCCGATCACCGGTGATGCCCGGTTCCGCCATATCCCGTGCAGGGGACCGTCGAAGACCGGAAGCCAACCTTGGGCACAGACGTCGTCGGCGATCCGCATCTCCGCGTCCCGCATGAGCCGTCTGAGCTGTTCCCGGGCCGCTTCGATCTCCATCCCCTCCACCGAGCCCGGGGTCCACGCCCACCCGTCCCTGTGGGGAGGAAGCCGCACCGCACCTCCGCCGGTAAAGATGACCGTGCGGCCGGTCTGCACCTGATCGATCCGGGCCGGTTGTCCCTCGGCAATCCGCACCACTCCGGCGGCCCAGCTCCCCGCCAGTCCCACCCGGGTTTCTCCTTCCGAGCCGGTGCGGGTCAGTCGAGCCTCGGTCCGCATCACGCCGTCAATGAAGCACAGATGCGAAGGTCGATCGGCAGCGGTCGGCCGATGAACCCGGAACCGGCCATCGTCCTCCACGAGTTCGCACTCGAGGACCGGGGCATCCTCCTGAATCTCGAGTCCGGCGCCGTAGCCGGTGTCGAACGGCTCCACGCCGATGGTATCGGCGCGTTCTCTTCCCATCCGGGCAGCGTCACGGTTCATCATGGTTTCGCCCGAAAGCTTGACGGCGCGGGCACCCGGGGCAAGACCGTGCTCCACAGAAGGGGCTGGTGCCCTGACAGAAGAGCTGGGGCGTCGGCACCTGACCCGCTGGCGGAAACGCCGGGTCCGGGCGAGGTTTCCGGGCGCACAGTTCGGGCCGCCGTTTTGTGCCGGATCCACAAACGAACGCCCCCGCTCGGGAGAAGACACCATTGGGGATGATCGCCATCACCGGGGGGAACCGGGGAATCGGCCTGGCTGCCGCGCAGCGGATCGCCGCCGCCGGCCCCGCCGTGATCCTGGTTTGCCGGAGCAAGAACCGGGGCGAAGAGGCGCTCCGGACCCTGGCCGCCCCCGCCGGTTCGGAGCCCCACCGCGTCGTCGTCGCCGATCTGTCTTCCTTCGACTCGGTGCGTGGCGCAGCCGCCCGGATCGCCGAATGGGAGGTTGCCCTGACGGGACTGATCAACAACGCCGCCGTGATTCCGCGCAGGAGGGCCGAAAGTCGGGACGGCTTCGAGCTGCAGCTGGCCGTGACCCACTTGGCCCACTTCCTCTTGACCTGCCTGCTGTTGCCCCTGCTGCGTCGGGCCCCCAGCCCGGCCCGCATCGTGACGGTATCGTCCGGGGCGCACTTCGGCCCGGCCTTCGATTTCGACGACCCGAACTTCAAGCGAAAGCGCTACCGGCGGCTCCGGGCCTACCAGCAGAGCAAGCTGGCCAACGTCCTCTTCACCAAGGCCTTGGGGAGGCGAACGGCGGAAACGGGCGTGGAGGCCCTGGCACTTCACCCCGGCGTGTACGACACGGGGCTGTTCCGCGACTATATGGGGGGCATCCCCGGGGCGGGCCTTGTGGCCCGGGGGGCGGCGAAGGCGGGACCGATCCTGGCGGAATTGGTGGCGGGACGGCTTGGGGAAAACTTGAACGGCGCGTACTTCAGCAAGCGGTCGCCCGCGACCCCGTCCGTCCCGGCCCTTGACGAAGGTGACCAGGAGCGACTCTGGGCCTGGAGCGCCGCAGTGGTGGGAATTGAGCCTCCCACGGCGGGGGACTTCGCCCGGCGGAGCCCCTGAAGGGATCGCCCGGCTCGCCTTGGGCGGTGGGCCCGACCTCACGGAGCAACGGGATTTATGGGAAACGTGCCGAACCGGATGGACAGAATCGTCTCGCTGTGCAAGCGGCGGGGCTTCGTTTTTCAGTCGTCGGAGATTTACGGTGGCGCGGCATCGGTGTGGGACTACGGGCCTCTGGGGGTGGAGTTGCGCAGAAACGTCGCCGAAGCGTGGTGGTCTGCCATGGTCCACGCCCGGGACGACGTCGAAGGGCTGGACGCGGGGATTCTCATGCATCCCCGGGTGTGGGAGGCGTCCGGACACGTGGACGGCTTTGCCGACCCCCTTCTGGAGTGCAAGATGTGCAAGCGGCGGTGGCGCGCGGACGCGCTGAAAGAGAGCCGTTGCCCTAGGAAGCCCTCCGTCGCCCCCGGAGCCTACAAAGACTGCGAGATCGGGGAGCCCCGCCTCTTCAACCTGATGTTCAAGACCTTCATGGGTCCGGTGGAAGAGGACGCTTCCGTCGTCTACCTGCGCCCCGAGACGGCCCAGGGAACCTACGTGAACTTCCTGAATGTCCAGCAGACTTCTCGGAAGCGGGTGCCCTTCGGGATCGCCCAGCTGGGGAAGGCGTTCCGGAACGAGATCACCCCGGGCAACTTCATCTTCCGAACCCGGGAGTTCGAGCAGGCGGAGATGCAGTTCTTCGTGGAGCCCGGTTCCGACGATGAATGGTTCGCCTACTGGCGGGACCAGAGGCTGGCCTGGCACCACGAGTTGGGGATCTGTCCGGCAAAGTTGCGCTTCGCCGAACATGGCTCCGGCCAGCTCGCCCATTATGCCAAGGCCGCGCTGGACATCGAATACGAGTTTCCCTTCGGCTGGCAGGAGTTGGAAGGCGTTCACAACCGGACCGACTTCGACCTCTCCCGGCACCAGGAATTCTCCGGGAAGCGGCTCCTCTACATCGATCCCGGGTCGGCCAGACGATTCATCCCCTACGTGGTCGAGACCGCCATGGGAGTCGGGCGGGCAGTCCTGGTCGTGCTGGTGGACGCGTACCGGGAGGAGGAGGTGGGGGGGGAGACCCGGGTCGTCCTGGCCATCCACCCGCGCCTGGCGCCCATCAAGGCCGCGGTCTTCCCCTTGGTAAAGAAGCACGGAATGCCCGAGACGGCCTCTCGGCTTCACGATGCCCTCCGCCGGGCCCGCATCCCGTCCTTCTACGACCAGGCCGGGTCCATCGGGCGCCGCTACCGCAGGCAGGACGAGGCGGGAACTCCCTGGTGCATCACCATAGACGGAAAGACCGAGGAAGACGCAAGCGTCACGATCCGGGACCGGGACAGCCTCCTGCAGGAACGGGTCGGACTGGACCATGTGGAGGCGTGGATCCGGGAGCGGTTGCGATAGCCCCGGAGCAGGGTCGGGGTCGGGCGGACCGTCCCGCCGTACTGCAACAGAAGACTGTGGTTCCCAGACGGCCGGGATGGTTCCCAGACGGCCGGGAAGACGTGGGATATGGCCGAAAGCGCGGGGACTTGATAGGCTGATCTCTTCCGTCCCTCCAATCAAGGAGTCGATGCTCGGTGTCTTCCAGGTCCAGGGTCTTCAGTTCTCGATGGGGTATGCTCCTCGCCATGCTCGGCATGGCCATCGGTACCGGGAACATTTGGCGGTTTCCCCGCATCGCCGCTTCGAACGGGGGCGGGACGTTTCTGGTGGCGTGGGCCGTCTTCCTGCTCCTCTGGTCGATTCCCCTGCTGATCCTGGAATTCGGGATGGGGAAGGGGACGCGTCGGGGAACGATCGGTTCCTTCGTCAAGACGATGGGACCGCGATTCGCCTGGATGGGGGCTTGGGTTGCCTGGGTCGCCACGGCAATCATGTTCTACTACTCGGTCGTCATGGGATGGACGATCCGGTTCTTCACCGCCACCCTGACCGGGGCCCTCCCGACCGAAGTACCCGGGGCGTTCTGGGACGCCTTCAACTCCACGCCCCAGGCGATCCTCTTCCACGGATTCGCCGTGGGACTGGGCGTCTTTGTCGTCTCCAAGGGGGTTCGCGGGATCGAAACGGCGGCCAAGTTCCTGATCCCGTCCCTGGTGATTCTGGTCGTGGTCCTGGCGGTGAAGGCCGTGACTCTGCCCGGGGCCTCGGAAGGACTGGCCTTCCTCTTCACGCCCGACTTCAGCGCCCTGGGCGACGTGCAGATCTGGTTGGAGGCCCTGACCCAGAACGCATGGGACACGGGAGCCGGATGGGGTCTTGTGCTGTCGTACGCCTTCTACATGCGAGCCCGGGAAGACACGGCCCTGAACGCCTTCGTCATTGGCTTCGGAAACAACTCCATGTCCCTTTTAGCCGGGATCATGGTGCTCTGCACGATCTTTTCGGTCATGCCGGCGGCCGCGGGAGAAATCGTGGGGGCGGGCAACGAGGGGCTCACTTTCATTTGGGTGCCCCAGCTCTTCGCCCAGATCCCGGGCGGGCGGTTCTTCATGGCCCTCTTCTTCCTGGCCCTGGTCTTCGCCGCTTGGTCCAGCCTGGTGGCGATGATCGAGCTGGCGGCGCGGGTCCTCATGGACCTGGGGCTGACCCGGGGCCGGGCGATCGCGGCCGTCGGGACCGCGGGCTTCCTCCTGGGCATCCCTTCGGCGCTCCGGATCGGCATCTTCCAGAACCAGGATTGGGTCTGGGGTGTGGGCCTGATGCTCTCGGGCCTCTTCTTCGCGTGCGCCGTGCTGAAGTACGGCGTGACCAAGTGGCGCGAAACCTTCATCAACACTCCGGACTCCGACGTGAGAATCGGCCGCTGGTGGGACTGGGCCGTGCGTTTTGTGGTGGTCGAGGCTGTCGTGCTCCTGGTCTGGTGGCTGTACCAAGCTCGAGGTGACAGCCTCGAGGAGACTTGGACGCTCTTCTCTCCGTACAACGTCGGGACGGTTCTCATCCAGTTTGCCGTCGTGATCGTGATTCTGATTGCCTCGAACCGCTGGCTCGCCTCCCGGGTTCAGGATCCCGAGGCCACGCAGCCGGCCCGAACAACCCTTGGCCAGACGAGGCAGACGCAGTAACCCCCGATGGCCGTTCACGACGCATACGCCCGCCTGACGCCCTACGAAATGGTCTTCCCGGATCCCGCCTTTCCGCTTCAGCGCTTTCGCGCCGTGGAGGCCGAGGCCCAGGAGCGGGGGGCGGACCTGGGCAACCCGGCAGCGTTCGCCATGCTGGGGGCGGCTCAAGGAACCCTGGCAGAGCTGCGGCCCGACGATGCCGGACCCGAATTCGCCGGCGACCACGGAGGCGTCCTGTACTTCGCCTACCACATGTGGCGGAGGGGCTGTTCCGTCACTCTGGTTTCCGCCCGAACCCTGCGTCGCCTCTTGAAGGAAGAAATCGGGGAGCCGGGGTGGGAGGGGACCCTTCTAGAACGGGGGGGCTACGTCCAGTTTCCCAGGCACATGGTCTGGATCGAAGAGCAGGGTGCCGACGGTCCAGAATCTGGGGACGGCTTCTTCTGGGCCGCACACGAGAGCGGCATTTTGGAGATCGCCGTGGTGGCGGGGATCCGGGAGGGCCGCCCCGGATACCGCTTCGTGCCTGTGCCCCCCCAGCCCCTCGCTTCCCTTCCCGAATGGGCGGTGGAGCCAGCAAGGGAAGGCGGCCGGGAGTTCGAGACTGCCCTCCCGGGTGCGGAGTTGGACGGCCTGCTGGGAGTTCGCACCCCGGCGGAGGTCTACAAGCTGGTGGCCCTGTGCCTACGCGCGACGGTGGCGCGGCGGGCGTCAGAAGCGCCAGAGGCGACCCCCCAGGCAGGATGCCCGGCGAACCCCTCTCCTTCGTGCGAAGAACGCGGAGGCACCCGGCCGACGGCGCTGCCGTACGTCATCCTCTAGGGCTTGAATCATGCTTGACGTCCGCCCCCTAGGACTCGAATCTCCCTAACGAGTAAGGGCCAACCCTATGCCCCCCGAATCCAGGAAGGCCGCGAAGGAACGGGCCGCACAGGTCTACGAACTTCTCCTTCAGGAATACCCGGACGCGACGTGCGCGTTGAACCACGAATCGCCTTTTGAACTGGCCGTGGCGACCATCCTTTCCGCCCGGTGTACCGACGTGCGGGTCAACAAGGTGACGCCCGAGTTGTTCCGCCGCTATCCGGATCCCCGGTCTCTGGCCGAGGCCTCCCGGGAAGCGCTGGAAGAGGTGATCCGCTCCACGGGTTTCTACCGCAACAAGGCCCGGAGTCTCGTGGGGATGGCCACCGTCTTGAACCAAGAGCACGGCGGGGAAATGCCCAGGAACATGAAGGCCCTCTCCGCCATGCCGGGGATCGGCCGCAAGACCGCGAACGTGATCCTGGGGAACGCCTTCGGAATCGACGAAGGCGTCGTCGTGGACACCCACGTGAAGCGACTGTCCCGGCGTCTGGGATTCACCGGGGAAACGAACCCCGACAAGATTGAGAAGGACCTCATGGCGCTCTTCCCGGTCCGGGTCTGGACCATGCTCGCCCATCTGCTCATCTACCACGGGCGCCAAATCTGCCCCGCCCGGCGTCCGCGCTGCCACCAGTGCGCCGTCTCCCACTTGTGCCCTTCCAGCACGGTATGATCCACTTGCGCGATGACTCACCCGCGCGCAGCTGCATCATTCCCGCACGCCGCCCGCCCCTTTTCGCATGAGAGGATTTTGACATGCCCACCCGGCCCGACGCCATCACGCTTCTTGAATCATGGGTTCAAAACGAGGGCCTCAAGAAGCACATGTACGCTGTAGAGGCGGCGGTCCGGCACTACGCCCGGCTCATGGGCGAGGACGAGGAGCTGTGGGGGTTGGCCGGTCTGCTGCACGACTTGGACTGGGAAAGGTACCCGGACGAGCACCCCCACAAGGGAGTCGAGCGACTTCGCGAACTCCAGTACCCGGAAGCGGTGGTTCGGGCAATCCTGGCCCACGCCTACCCGGACCGAACCGACGTGCCTCCCGAGACGCCCCTGGACCGGGTCCTCTTCGCCTGCGACGAGCTGAGCGGCCTGATCTATGCCTGTTGCCTGGTCCGCCCCAACGGGATCGACGACCTGAAGCCCAAGTCCGTGGTGAAAAAGCTGAAGGACAAGTCGTTCGCGGCAGGGGTTCTTCGGGACGATGTATATCGGGGAATCAAGCTGATCGGACTGGACCGGAACGTCCACATCCGCAACGTGATTGACGGGCTCCGGAGCGTTGCGGACGTGTTGGGCGTGCGAGGGTCGGACCGGCGGACGTCCCGCTGATTCCCGGGCGGACGCTGCGGACGCCGCGGCGACTTTGGTTCGGAGCTCCGGTTTGCTGTTCGCAGGCGGGTTGCTGGGGACGTTTTCTTGACACAGGGAACGACAACCGGTTACGGTGCTGTGTCGGAGGAAGGACCTCCTGGGAGGAAGTAAATCCCTATGCTGGAGGTTCCGATGGCCAATGGCTTGTCCCTTACCGTTTTCGATCCAGCCGTCACAGTTCGGGCTGCACTTCGAGCCCTGGTGGCAGTTTTCTTTGCGGTTGTGGTTGTTCTCAACCGACCCGCGCCAGCTGTGGCGCAGCAGCCCCCGCCCACAGGCAACTGCTCCACTTGCCACGGGTATTGCCCTCACGTCGGCATTGGCTCGTGTGAGTACGGAGACGGCTTTGGTGGCAACACCTGTGCGGACGAACCTTTTAAACACGACGACCACAAACACTGTTTCTGCGGTCTGGGTGGGGGAGTGTGTTCCGAATCAATGGCGGACGCCCAACAGGCGGCAGTGGAAGGCGATGCTTTGGACGCAGTGGCCAAGGGTGGGACGCTCTCGGCAGACGGCTTGTTTTATCTCGCCTTTCGGGGTGAGCGCCGGTTCCTGAGGCGAAAGTGCGACGGCGCCCTTGTGGGCGAAATCGATCTCCCCGGGAAATCCTTTCGAAGGCTTTGGGCAGGATGAGGCCGTACCTCCTTCGCCCGTCCCCGTCCCTGTGGGCAACCGTTCCGTTGCTCCTTTCGGGTGCCTGCGAGTCGGTTGAGGAACCGGCGGACGAAGCCCAGACGTGGACCACCGAAGTTGAATTCGAGATCGGCGATGCCCTGGAGGGCGACGCCTTGTTTGGCGTGGTGTCCCAGGTCCGGGTGGAGGGCGCTCGGGTCTTCGTCCTGGAGCCCTACGAGGCCCGCCTGACCCTCTGGGCGCCCACGGGGACCCGGCTGGTCACGGTAGGCAGGTGGGGAGAGGGACCCGGAGAGTTCAGGGTTCCGCACCGGGTCCACGTCGACTCCATGAGCTTCTACGTGCAGGACCAACGGCGCTTCACGCGCTTCGCCGCCGACGGTGCCCTTTTGGAAACCGTCCCGGATCTGCCGTCGACCTTGAGTTTCCGGGGCTTTCGGCTGCGAGCCGAGGCCCTCTTGGACGGCGGTTACCTGGCCACGCCGGTGATCCCGCCGGGAGTCGTGGAGGGTTGGCACGGTGACGATCCCGTCCTCGATCTTCCGGTCTTCCATGCTGCCCAGGACCAGGGACAGTGGTTGATGGATACGGTCGTTGTCCTGGACATGACGAATCAGGGCTTGAACATCCAGGGGGACGACCCCGAGTCGGGAGTTGTCGGGTTTTTCTCCGTTCAGGCGTACGGGGATTATGACCTGAGCTACTACGACCCCCGCACGGGCGCGGTCGTCGTTGCACGGAGAAATGGGGAGGGGGGCCAGGTCGTGCTCTCGGAGGTGACGGTTGCGGGAGATACAACTTGGCACCGTCGTTTGTCCCTCCCGGTTGTGCCCATGGACCCCGCTCGGGCCGAGGAGCTGGTAGAAACCCTTACGCGGTTGGTGCACAGAAGGGCGGCCCTTGAATCGGAGTTCCTGTCCGAAGCGAGGGCCCGCCGGATGGTGGAGGAAGCGGTCTACCTCCCCGATCCGGTTCCAGGTGTATCCCGGATGGTGGGCACTACATCCGGCGACATTTGGCTGAGGACCTTCGAGAAGGTGGACACCCTTGCGGTGTGGTACGCGATCGGTCGCGGCGACACTACGTCGCCGGCGAAAAGAGTTTTGTTACCTACCGGTTTTGCCATGTACGACGGAACTGCAACCCACGTCTGGGGCGTTCGGGAGGATTCTTTGGACATCAACTACGTCGTGGGCCGGAAGCTGGTCCGTGCACCGAACGAGGATCCGGATCCGTCGCGATAGGGAGGGGTTGGCGATCGCCTTCGTCTTGCCTCGAATCTTGCCTCGAATGAAGCTGCCCTTGCTGGCCGTTGCCGCCCTTACCTTCGGCATCGTTGCCGATGGTGCCGTCGCCGGCCAATCGTGGAGTGCGCGCAAGGACTTCGAACTCCTTGGAAGGGGACAGGGTGACCTGGAGTTCGGAACAGTCGGCAGCGTCCGTTTCAGCAAGGACGGCGCCCGGATCATGGTTAGTGAGCCGAGGGTTCGCAGACTGACCCTCTGGACGCCCCGAGGCGGGTTTGTGAGAGAGGTCGCGGGGGACGGGGAGCTGGCGGATTTTGGGGCTCCTCCCCTGGGGGTTGGCGCCGACGACACGGGTTCCGGCTTTTGGGTCCGGTCCCGCCTAGGGTTCGCAAGGTTCACGGGAGACGGAGCGCTGGCGGAGATGGCGGACGCCCCTCCTGGCGCCCTGAATGTCCAGGCGGTCCTGCCGGACCGCAGCTTTTTTGCCGTGACGAAACTTCCCAGCGCCCGGTTCCTGCTGGGATGGGGCGGCGAACGAGCCCCGGCGCGCCAAGCGGTCGTTCGCCTTACAAGGTCCGGGGAGGGGTGGACCCAGGACACGGTGGCGGTGCTCAACATGGCCCACATGGCCTTGGGTGTGCGGCTGGGGCAAGACCCGGATTTCCCACCTGCGTTCTATAGTATCCAGTCCTTCGGAGACTTCGACTTGATGTACCTTGACGCCTCCGTCGGCAGGGCCGGTGTCCTGCGCCGGAATCTGGGTCCGGGCCGAATCGAGCTGATCGAGGTGACGGCTGAAGGCGACACGGTCTGGCACCGCAGCGTTGATTTGCCGAGGGTGCCCCTATCGCAGGAGCTCCAGGACGAGGCGGTGGAGCGGTTTTCGAAAGAGGCGCTGGCTGTGTTGCAGCGGGTGGAGAGCGGCCGTCCCTTGGCGCCCGAGGCCGTGCGAGAGGCGGCCCGTGCGGCCGTTTACCTCCCCGAATTCTACCCTGCCGCCCGAGCCCTGATCGCGACGACCTTCGGCGAAGTCTGGATCCTCACCGCCGAAGCCGTCGGCGGGTCGTCGGTGTGGTATTCTCTTGTTCGGGGCGACAACACGTCGGCCCCCCGACGGGTCCTGCTTCCCGCCGGGTTCGGACTCCGGGAGGCGACCCCGACCCACGCGTGGGGCGTCGAAGCGGATCCGGCTTCCGGGGCAAGGCGCGTGGTGGGTTTGCGGTTGGTGGCGCCTTCCAGCCCATGAGCCCGGCGGATTGCTTGTAGGCTGTAGGCTTACCGGATCCTCAGGCCCTTCGCCTTGCGTGCGCGCGGCTTGAGTGGCACGTTTCTTGGAGCAGCGAGGCCCGCCGGATCCCCGCTGGGCGCGAACCCGGACCGTTTTTGGACTGCGCTTCAATGACAGTGAACCCGAAGCCGTGACGACGGCGACCTGGATCACGATGATCGTGATCATGGCGTACGTTTGGGGCGGTTTCTTCGTTGCGCTTCGCACCGCCATGAAAATGGAATCGGGCAAGACCCGAGCGCAAAGCGAAGTTGCCTAAACGAACGGACATCCAGTCCGTCCTCATTCTGGGATCCGGCCCGATCGTCATCGGGCAGGCGTGCGAGTTCGACTACTCGGGTACCCAGGCGGTTCGGGCCCTCAAGGAGGAAGGATACCGGGTCATCCTGGTCAACTCGAATCCGGCGACTATCATGACCGCCCCGGACTTGGCCGACCGCACCTACATCGAGCCCCTTTCCCCGGCGTGGGTCACCCGGGTCATCGAACGGGAGCAGCCCGACGCTCTCCTCCCCACCATGGGGGGCCAGACCGCCCTCAACGTCGCCATGGACCTCGACGGCGCGGGAGTGCTGAAGGAGCACGGCATCGAGCTCATCGGTGCGAACGCACGTTCCATCCGGATGGCCGAGGACCGGGAGGCGTTCGCCGCCGCCATGAGCCGGATCGGTTTGTCCGTTCCCCGGGGTGGCACCGCCCGAGCGGTGGAGGAAGGGCTGGCCATCGTCTCGGAAACGGGCTATCCGGCCATCGTTCGTCCGTCCTTCACCCTGGGGGGCACCGGAGGCGGTATCGCCTATAACCTGGCCGAGTTCAAGGCCCAGGTTCGCACGGGCCTGGAAGCCAGCCGAATCGGCGAAGTTCTGATTGACCGGGGCGTGATGGGCTGGAAGGAGTACGAGCTGGAGGTGGTCCGGGACGGGCTGGACAACGTGATCGTGGTCTGCTCCATCGAGAACTTCGATCCCATGGGCGTGCACACGGGGGACTCCGTGACCGTCGCGCCCGCCCAGACCCTCTCCGATCCCGAATACCAGTCCATGCGCGACGCCGCCATCGCCATCATTCGAGAGATCGGTGTGGAGGCCGGGGGCTGCAACATCCAGTTCGCCGTGAATCCCCAGGATGGGGAGATGCTGGTGGTGGAGATGAACCCCCGGGTCTCCCGGTCCTCGGCGCTGGCGTCCAAGGCCACGGGGTTCCCCATCGCCCGCGTGGGGGCCAAGCTGGCGGTGGGCTACCACCTGCACGAGCTCCCCAACGACATCACAAAGACCACGCCCGCTTCGTTCGAACCCGCGCTGGACTACGTGGTCGTGAAGTTTCCCCGCTTCGCCTTCGAGAAGTTCCCCGAAACGGGCGACACCCTGGGCGTCCAGATGAAGTCCGTCGGAGAGACGATGGCCATCGGGCGCACCTTTCGCTCAGCCTGGCAGAAGGGACTGCGGGGGCTGGAGGCGGGTCGTGCCGGCTGGACGACGGGAAAGACCCTGGAAGAAGATGGCCTCCGGTCCGAGGACCCGGACGAGCTGGTTCAGGCCCTTCGGAGGCCCACAACCCGGCGGAAGTATCAGATCAAGCGAGGCCTGGAGGCCGGCATCCCGATCGAGAGGCTCCACCGGGCAACGGGCATCGATCCGTGGTTCCTGGACCAGCTGCGCCAGATCGTGGGGCTGGAGCGCTGGTTCTCGGACCTCCCCCGGGTGGACCCGGCCTCCCTGCGCCGCATGAAGCGGGAAGGCTTCTCCGACGCCCAGCTCGCCGCCCTCCTAGGTGAGGACGAAGAGATCGTTCGGGCTTGCCGGTGGGCCTGGGAGATCCATCCGACCTACAGCGCCGTCGACACCTGCGCAGGGGAATTTCCGGCCGAAACGCCCTACTACTACTCGTGCTACGAATCCGAGGACGAGTCGAAGCCCTCCGGCCGGCGCAAGGTCGTCATTCTGGGGAGCGGCCCGAACCGCATCGGACAGGGAATCGAGTTCGACTACTGTTGCGTCCAGGCCGTTCTCGCCCTGAAGGAGGCCGGCTTCGAGACCATCATGATCAACTCCAACCCCGAAACGGTCTCCACCGACTTCGACGTGGCCGACAAGCTCTACTTCGAGCCCGTGACCCTGGAAGACGTGGTCGAGATCGTCAAGCTGGAGCGGCCCGAGGGCGTGATCGTTCAGCTGGGCGGCCAGACCCCCCTGAATCTGGCCCGGGGGCTGGAGGCCCTGGGCGTTCCTGTCCTTGGCACGTCCGTCGACGCCATCGACCGGGCCGAGGACCGGCGCCGCTTCGAGGAAGTCTGTCGCCGGATCGGTGCCCGGGTCCCCAGGAACGGAACCGCCCGAAGCGAAGCGGAAGCGATCCGCACCGCCCGCTCGGTGGGCTTTCCGGTTTTGGTTCGCCCCTCGTACGTTCTCGGTGGCCGGGCCATGGAGATCGTGTACGACGAAGCGTCCCTGAGGGGCTACTTTGGTCGGGCGGTGAGGGCCTCACCGGACCACCCGGTGCTGATCGACCGTTTCCTGGAAGACGCCTTCGAGGCCGATGTCGACGCCCTCTCGGACGGAACGGATGTCGTTATCGGGGGCGTCATGCAGCACATCGAGGACGCGGGCGTGCACTCGGGAGACTCGGCCTGCGTGCTTCCTCCCTACCGGCTGAGCCCGGAAGAGCTGGACGAGATGCGCGACCTGACCCGCCGCTTCGCCCGGGAGCTGGGTGTGGTCGGCCTCCTCAACGTTCAGTTCGCCGTAAAGGGGGGTCGGGTGTACGTCATCGAGGTGAACCCGCGGGCATCTCGAACCGTTCCCTTCGTTGGGAAGGCCACGGGCGTACCCCTAGCTCGGCTGGCGGCTCGGGTCATGACTGGGGAACGGCTGGCGGGGATGAACGTACCTTCGGAACCCCAGGTCCACGGCGTTGCGGTCAAGGAAGCCGTGTTTCCGTTCGACCGATTCGACGTGGACACCCTGCTGGGGCCGGAGATGCGATCCACGGGAGAAGCCATGGGGGTGGACGACTCCTTCGGGATGGCCTTCGCCAAGGCGCAGGCGTCGGCGGGGAACCCGCTTCCCGGCGAACACGAAGACAAGTCCGTGATCGTTACCGTCAACGACGACGACAAGCCTGCCGTCACGCCCCTCGTGCGGCGCTTGGCCGACCTGGGGTTTTCCATCTACGCGACCCGGGGTACCCGAAGCTACCTGAACCAGCTGGGCGTGGCTTGCGAGCGCATCTACAAGGTGGGGGAAGGGCGTCCCGACATCGTGGATCGGATCGTGAGCGGAGGCGTCGGCCTCCTGATCAACACACCGCTGGGGAAGAAGTCCCAGTACGACGGTTATGCCATGCGCCGGGCGGCGGTCACCTGCCGGGTCCCCTACTTGACGACCCTGTCGGCCACGAGCGCGGCCGTGGACGCGGTAACCGCGCTTCGGATCCGGCGTCCCGAGGTGCTGAGCATCCAGGAGCGCCTGGCCCGGGCGGACGGGGTGGAGGTGCAGAGCGGTTTTTGCATGGTTGGCGGGATAAGTGCGTCCGTTGGCAGCGAAAGGGTGGACGGGAGGCACGAAATGGGACGAGAACAGCGTCGGGTTGCCGAAAATTCTTGCCCGGTCAAGCTATGAATCACCGCCCCCCTACCCCTTGTGAACTGAAAACATCACATCAGGATAACAAAAACACCTGATTCCGCCGATAGAGTTCCCTCAATACTTTCCTTGTTCCAGGTATGAATCCTGAAGGAGCACAGACAAATTTTGAACCGTACCAGACTCAGGCTGCGTAAATTCCTTCGGATTGCCGACCGGGTGACATTGAAGTTGGACGTCAGGCGCGCGCATTCACGGTGGTCAGATTCACGCTATCGTTTCCGGCGACATCAAGGACACTCTGCCCCACTATCCCGGTCATCCAATTGTTATGTTGCATCTCGACTTGGACTTGTACGAATCTTACAAATGTGCTTTGGAGAATCTATATTGTTACGTAGTACCAGGAGGAATCATCTCTTTTGACGAATATGGTCTCGATGAATGACCGGGTTCGACTCGCGCCATTGACGAATTTCTCGCGGATCATCCCGAGAACCTCATCAAATCCGATTTCTCCAATCACTACTACATAGTCAAATCGTAACTGCCCGGGTATCCCAACCCTGACTGTGTCCTGATTGTTGTTCGTCGTCCGTGCGGCGCGTCGTCGCTTCGAGCTTGACTGTATAGGCGCGTGCCTATCGTGCGCTGCCCTGAAGCGCTTGATTCCCATGGGAGTCGTATCGACCTTGAAGACGAAGCCGCGTTTATTCCGCCGCTCGTGATGGATCCCCTTTGATTCGGCCGTTCCATACTTCGGTACTGAGCGACTCGACCGAACTCGGGACGGTGGGGAACTCTGGGAACCAATTCACAGAGCCTCCAATGATCTCTTTACCGCAATTGGACCTGCTCGCTCTGCTGCTGGAGTAGTCTACACTGCAGAGTGGGGTTTTGTCAGCGTAACTCGTGACGCTGGCGCGAGCTGGTCCAACTCACACGTGGCATGACATCACGGGCAATCGTCCTGATCATCCAGTGAACGCAATTCTTCTAGATCCTGGGAACCCTGATCAGCTTTTCATCGGCACGGATCTGGGCGTCTTTTGTTCTGGGGTGATCGGTGTTTGGGAACGATTCGGCGAAGGACTACCCATGGTCGCGGTCTTTGACTTGGCGGCGGAGCCGTCATCCGACGGGCCCCTTCCTTGATTCGCTTCGCGCAGCGAAATTCAAGCTGTTTGAGGGAGGGTCGGCAACTCGTCGACACATCATCCTTGCCGGCGAACTCCCATCGGGAAGGTTGCTGGAGTTTTGGGTACCCGACTTGGATTCGTTTGACGGCTATACGGCAGAGCTTCTAGAAGTCGCTGCGGCAATAGGTTACGCCCAACGCGACCTCCAGGGGTATGCCGTTGAGGTGGAGCGGCCCCCGGCCTTGCAGCTGTATCTTCAACCCGGATGACTCCGGTTTCCAGCCCCTCCGAAACGGGAATACCGGGTTCCAAGACCACCGCCTTGACCGGCTTTTTCCTCCACGGTGCCGCGGTGCTCCACGACCCGGGCTGGGGCCATCCAGAGCATCAGGGCCGCCTCCGGGCCCTGGCGTCCGCGATCGCAAGCGACCTTCCAGCCCTGCACGAGAGGGTGGCGTACGCCCAGCCCGGGGCCGCTACGGAGGATGACTTGGCTTTGGTCCACGCTTCGTCGCTGGTTGAGGCGGTGCGGGATGCCGTCGGGGAAGCGGGGAGGCGGGGGAAATCCGTCGCCGTCGCTGGGGACACCGACACCCGCGTTTCCACCGCGTCATGGGATGCGGTCCTGGGGACGGTTGGAGCGGGGCTTGACGCCGTCAGCACCGTTGCGAAGGGCGTGTACCGGAACGCATTCGTTGCGGGGAGGCCCCCGGGGCATCACGCGACCCCCGATCGGGCGATGGGCTTCTGTCTCTTCAACAGTGTTGCCATTGCGGCGGCGACTCTCCGTGCTCGGAACCAGGCCCGGCGGGTGCTCATCGTGGACTGGGACGTCCACCACGGAAACGGAACCCAGGACATCTTCTACGACGACCCCGCCGTGTTCTTCCTTTCCCTCCATCAGTACCCCCACTATCCCGGTACCGGCGCCGCGGACGAGACCGGCACCGGGGCGGGGGAGGGGTTCACCTTGAACGTCCCCCTCCCTGCGGGAACCTCCCGGGAGAACTATCTGAAGGTCTTCGGGAAGGCCCTGGATGCGGCCGTTTCCCGGTCCGATCCCGATTTTGTCCTGGTTTCCGCAGGCTTCGACGTCCTTGCCGGCGATCCTTTGGGCGGCCAGCTCCTGGAGCCCGAAGACCTCCACTGGATGACCCTTCGGGTGATCGAGGCGGCCGATCGCTGGTGTGAGGGCCGGGTCGTGGTCTTCCTGGAAGGGGGGTACGATCCCGGGCGCACCGGCGCGGGGTGTGTCGCCGTCGTCCGGGCCCTGGCGGGCGTGCCGGCGGAGGGTTCGGCTGCTGTCGGATGAGGAGGCGTTCCGTTCGCGGGTGCACCGGCGCGGGTGTTGCGGTGCGAATACGCCCGCTTTGGGTGACCGCCCGCCCGCTTGGGTGACCGACTGGTTCGGCCTTACGCTTCCTCCCGTGGGCTTGTTATGGTTGAAAACCGTTCACGCACGCCGCCCCAGGGAAAGACACCCCCGATGACAAAGTCCAATACGACCTTGACTCGGGCGCGTGTCTGCCGAGCCGTGACGCCGTGGGCGGGGGCCTTGTTACTGTTCGTGGGCCGGGATTCCAGGGTGGCGGACCCGAAAGATACGCCGCTGGCCCAAGCTGCTGATGCCTTTCTCGGTACGGGCCCCTCATGATCCGGGCTCCCGTTTTCTCTTGGTTTTTTCTTTCGTCGGCCGTGCTGTTTCACGTTGCGATCGCCCCCGCGCCAGCCCCGCTCTCGTCGGGGCATCCCGAGCTTCCGTCGGCCGTCCCGGTTCTCGCAGCCCGCCTGGAAGCCCAGGAACACCCGTCCGCGCAACCCGATCCGGCGGCCCGGGAAGCGGTTTCCAAGCTTCGCTCCCCCTTCTGCCCGGGCTTGATGCTGGAGGTCTGCCCCACGACGAACGCCCGTGCCCTCCGGGACAGCATCGAAGCGGGGGCCCGCCAGGGACTGAGCGCCGACAGTTTGGTGGAACGGGTCGTCGCCGCCTACGGGGAGGAGTACCGGGCCTTTCCGAAGAGGAGTGGAGCCGGACTATGGGCCTGGGTCATGCCTCCCGCGGCGCTTTTCCTGGGGCTGGGGTTGGTCGTCGTGGTTCTCCGGCGCCTCAAGGGACCCGGGGAGGTTTCGGACGGTAGCGATCTTTCTGACGAGGACAGGGAACGGTTGAACGCAGCCCTGGCGGAGTTCGACGCAATGGAGGAGGCGGAGGCATGAGCCCGGGCATGACTTCGGCGGTGCTCGCGACCGACGAGGGTGTCGCCCGGGTCCAGGCCGCCCTCCGGGAACAGGGGTTGGACGGTTGGCTCCTCTTCGACTTCAAGGACCGTAACCCCATTGGTCGCTCCCTCCTCGGGCTGGAGTGGACCACCCGGCGGGGATTCGCCTTCGTTCCCGCCTCCGGGCGGCCCCGACTCCTGATCCACGCGATCGAACAGTCTTCGTGGCGCCACCTCGACTGGCCAAGAACAACCTATTCGAGCTGGCAGTCGATGGAAGAGGGGATTCGAGCCCTTCTGGAGGGGTGTGCCCGAGTGGCGGCGGAGACATCGGCTCGTGGTGGTGTTCCCTACCTGGACCTCCTCCCTGCCGGCATGAGGGATCTCCTGGGCGACGCGGGCGTCGAACTTCAGAGTTCCGGCAACCTGGTGTCCTCCTTCTACGCCGTGTGGACACCCTCCCAGCGGGAGGAGCACGGTCGGGCGTCCCAGCGGGTCAAACTCCTGGCCCGAGACGCCTTTGCCCGGGCCGCAGACCGGGTACACCGAGGAGAGACGGTGACAGAGGGCGCCCTCGCCGGGTGGATTCGGGCCGAACTGGTCCGGCGGGGAGCGCCGGCCCAGGCGGACTGTATCGTGGCCATTGGGCCTTCGGCGGCGGACCCCCACTACGACCCGGGAGAGGTGGGCGAACCCATCCGGGCCGGGGATCTCCTCCTCGTTGACCTGTGGGGAGCCCTCCACGAGGACTCGGTGCCGGCCGATCAAACCTGGATGGCCTTCCTGGGTGCCGAACTGCCCCGGCGAATCGGTGAACTCTGGGAGATCGTAAGAGCGGCCCGGGACGCCGTGGTGGCGTCGCTGCGATCGCGCTTTGCCCGGGGAGAAGTCATCCGTGGCTTCGAAGTGGACGATGTGGCCCGGGGCGTCATCCGGGCGGCGGGTTACGGAGAGTCCTTCGTTCACCGCACGGGACATTCCATCGACCGGGACATCCACGGCCGCGGTCCCAACCTGGACAACCTCGAATCCCGGGACGACCGCGTCCTGGTCCCGGGGGTAGGCTTCTCCATCGAACCGGGGATCTACATCCCGAACGAAGTGGGGATCCGCACCGAGATCAACGTCTACATGGGACCGGACGGCCCGGAAGTCACGGTGGACCAACCCCAGGAAAGCGTCTTCCTGTTTCCCCCCGCCTGATTCGGGCCCTGGGAGGCCCCAGGACCGGCAGGTGATGTCCGGTACCGGCGCTTCCTTCGTAGAGGTGGCGTTGCCGGTTCCGCTGCGCCGGGCGTTCAACTACCGGATCCCGGGAGCAATCCCCCGGGCCGGTACCCGAGTCATGGTCCCCTTCGGCAACCGGACCCTGGTTGGCTGGGTGCTCGGTCCGGGAAAGCAGGTGCCCGGGGTGCGGAATGTTCTGTCCGTAATCGATACGGAGCCTTCGTTGGTTGGCGGGCTGTTGGAGCTGGCCCACTGGATCGCGGGGTACTACGTGGCCCCCTTGGGGGTTGTGCTCCGGAGCATGCTGCCCGCCCGCATGGCCGACGCGTCCCGGAACCTTCTGGTTCCCCTACGTTCGCCGGGCTCCGACGAGGCCCTTTCCCCTGGAGAAGCCCGGATCCTGGCCGCGGTCTCCGGTCGTCCGGAGGGACGGTCGGCGGCGGGTGTCCGTCGGGAGGTCGGGGGGAGCGCCTTCTGGGCCAACGTACGCCGATTGGTGGAACGGGGCGCGGTGGGCCACGTGACGAAGCCCCCGAAGCTGCCGGCCTCTCGCACCCGGTCCGTCGTTCGGATCACTCGTCCCATCGAAACCCTGGACGAACTGGAACAGACGTTCGGTAGGGCCAAGCGGCAGCGGGAAGCCTTCGAACGGTTACAAGAATCGGGCGGACGTCAGCCCCTGGCGGCGCTGCTTGACAACGGCTTCGCCAGAAGCGTGATCCGGGGACTGGTGGACAAGGGAGTGGCCGAGTTCGAGAAAGAGGTCGTCTTTCGGGACCCGTTCCGGGATCAGGCCGGGGAGGGCCGCCCCGGTCCCATCCCCACGCCCGACCAGCGCCGGGTCGTGGCGCGTCTGGCGGACGCCCTGGAAGGAGGAGGGGGTACCTTCCTGCTTCACGGCGTGACGGGCTCCGGCAAGACGCTGGTGTACGTGGAGCTGCTGAAGCGAGTGCTGGCCAGGGGCGAAAGTGGGGTGGTTCTGGTTCCCGAAATCGCACTGACGCCCCAGACGGTTTCCAGCTTCCGGGGGGCCTTCGGGAATCAAGTGGCCGTGATGCATTCGGGACTCTCCGACGGGGAGCGTTTCGATGCCTGGTGCCAGATCAAGTCCGGGGACAAACGGATCGCGATCGGCGCCCGCTCTGCCGTGTTCGCCCCCGTGCTCCGGCCCGGAGCCATCATTGTGGACGAGGAGCACGACGGCAGCTACAAGCAGTCGGACGTCCCCCGGTACAACGCTCGCGATGTCGCGGTGGTTCGGGCCGCTCGCGCGGGGGCTGTCTGCGTTCTCGGTTCAGCCACGCCCTCACTGGAGAGCTGGACCAATGCGCAGGCGGAGAAGTACGGCCTGCTCTCCCTGCCCGACCGGGTGGGGGGAGGCGTCCTCCCCCAGGTTCGCGTCGTGGACATGAAGAAGAAGGGGGGTTCCGGGACGGCCTCAATAGTTGGGCCGGTTGCGCCGATCCCCTCCTCCGGACCCGTCGGGCCGGTCGGCGCCCCCAAGCCGCCGGAGCGGGTTCTGTCTCCCCGACTTTCGGAAGCCATCCATTTGCGCCTCTCCCGAAAGGAGCAGACGATCCTCCTCCTCAATCGCAGGGGGTACGCCACCTTCGCCCTGTGCGACGACTGCGGGGACGTCGCGGAATGTCCCCGCTGCTCCGTCTCCATGACCCTCCACCGAGGTCGGCGCCGGCTGGCGTGCCATCACTGCGGCCACACCGAAGCCCCGCCGGAGCGCTGCGCCCGGTGCGGATCTCGGGCGTTGTGGTACGGGGGCCTCGGGACCGAACAGGTGGAGCGGATCCTGGTCGAGAGCCTCCCGGGGGCCCGGATCGCCCGCATGGATATGGATACGACCAGGGGAAAGTGGTCCCACCACGAGATTCTGGGCCGTCTTCGGGATGGATCGGTAGACATTCTGTTGGGGACCCAGATGATCGCCAAGGGTCTGGACTTCCACCGGGTCACCCTGGTGGGGGTCATCAACGCCGACGTGGGATTGCACCTGCCCGACTTCAGGAGCGCCGAGCGGACCTTCCAGCTCCTGGCTCAGGTGGCGGGGCGAGCGGGTCGGGGGCGGCTGCCGGGAGAGGTCGTGATTCAGACCTACGTGCCGGACCATTACGTCATTCGGGCAGCCGTGGGCCACGACTACCGTGGGTTCGTGGAACGGGAGCTAGAGGGCCGGAGGGATCCTCCCTATCCGCCCCGGGTCCGCATGGCCAGGGTCCTCGTGAGCAGTCCGAATCGGGAGGATGCCCTTGCCAACACCGAACGTCTGGGGACCTGGTTCCGCCGGCGCCCGGGGTCCCGCCCGGAAGTGTTAGGGCCCGCACCGGCCCCCATCGAAAAACTTCGGGAACGCTTCCGGTGGCATCTTCTCCTTCGGGGAAGCGCCGCCGATGTGGGTCGAATGCTTCGGGCGGTGGCATCCGAGTTCGAACTGAAGGGGGCCGATGTCCGGATGGAGCTGGATCGAGACCCTTTGCAGCTCATGTGAGGTCAAGGGGAGGCCGGCCTTTTCGTCGCGGGCGGATGCGTTAACGTCCAGGGTCACCCGAAGACGCCCGCAAGGAGCAAACCGGTGAGTTGCCTGGCTTTGAACGCGTCGTACGAGCCCTTGATGATCGTCCCTGGGAGGAGAGCGATCCGACTGGTCCTGGAAGAAAAGGCCGAGGTGCTGGAAGCCGACGCCCGGCGGGCCTTCCGGTCCGTGCGTTCCCACCATCCCTTTCCGCTGGTGATCCGCCTGGTGCGGTACGTTCACGTTCCCCGGCGGTTCAGGAGGCAAGTGACGAACACGTTCCTCTTCGCCAGGGACGGCTACGCGTGCTGCTATTGCGGCCGGCAAAAGAGCGATTTGCATAAGCGGGAGTTCCTTACCCGAGACCACATTCTCCCCATCTCCCGAGGCGGCGGAAACTCATGGGACAACGTTGTCACGGCCTGCTCCACCTGCAACCATCGGAAGGGGAACCGGCTTCCCCGCGAAGCGGGTTTGCGCCTGGGGTTCCGGCCCGGTGAGCCCGACCAGGTTCAGCTCGTCTGGGCGGTTCGCAAGGTTACGCCCATTCAGGCCAAGTACATCCGCCTGTTCTTCGGCGAAGACGCCGTGCCTTATCACCCGCCGGGCTGAGAGCCGGTCTCCGATGGATGCCAGCCCGGCGGACCCGACCCTCCCTGGGGGTGGTGCGGACCGGTGACCTCCCACCCCACCCGCGGCCGGAAAGCCCGGGGAGACTCCGCTGCAACGTCTCCCGAGCCTGCCCGCCCTGCTTCCGTTCGGGCCGTTCCCAAGCGGGCCCCGCCCGTCGCCGGTTCCGGCAAGGACGCGCAGACGGCCACGCCCGCTCCTGCCCGTCGGGATTCTCCGGGGGGAGCGCCCCCGCCTGCGAATCTGGGAGAATCCGGGTCCCCGCGGGAAGGGTCCCATCTTCCGGTCCGGAGCCCCGCCGGCTCCGCTTGCCCGGTGCGATCCCGGGAGGTCACGGTCGGTGGCGCCGTCTGGACCGTGCACCTGAAGGGCGCCGTCACGGTGGGCTCCGGTGTTGGCCCAGGCGCCCCACTGCTGAGCCTGGCCGTGGAGGCTCCTGAGGGTCGGCCAAACCCCACGCACACCGCCTACGTAGTAGCGAAAGGGCTGGCTGAAGTAGCAGAGGACACCCTGGTCGCGGTCATAGGGGAGGCCCTGCGGGAACCCGAAAAACCGAAGCGGCGCCGGGGTCGAAGGGCCTCCCGCCGGAGGAGGTCCCGGGGCCACAGAGGGTGGTGAGTTGTCCCTGCGGACCCGCGCCTTCGCTCTGGGGGTCGGGAACGGAACCGATACCGCCGGGGACGAACGCCGGTTCGTGGGCTCTCGTCCGAAACGAGGGAAGGCGAAGTGGCCTCAACGGGAAAGGCTCCCTACGTGTCTTGTTCCAGGAAATGAGGGAGTTATCCGACGGGGAGTTGGTGACGATGGTTCGGTCCGGCGAAAGTGAAGCGTTCGGAGAGCTGGTCCGGCGTTACCAAAGACCCGCCTACGCCGTCGCCTTGGCAGTGTCCGGGAAACACCATGACGCCGAGGATGCGGCCCAGGAGTCGTTTCTGGTCGCGTTGCAGCGGCTGGACGATTGCCGGAACCCGAGCCGATTCGCGGGGTGGTTTCTGGCGATTGTGAGGAACCGCTCCCGGAACCTCGTTCGCCGGAGAAAGTTGCGGATGGGGGAACAGATTCCGGCGAGCGCGAAGACGCGGGGCCCGAGTCCGGCCAAGGCGGCGTACATTTCCGAGCTTCGGAGCCGGCTGAACGAGGCGTTGAGCACGCTGACGGAGGTACAACGGGAAATCGTCCTGCTCCACGACCTGGAGGGCTGGAAGCACAGAGAAATCTCGGAGCGTTTGGGCATCCCGCAGGGAACCGTAAGGTCGCACCTCCACTTTGCGAGAAAGGCATTGCGGATACAGTTGGCCGAGTGGAGGGACGTCAAGGAACCGTGAACCGGGAAGGGGAACGTCCAGGAGTGGGTACTGGAAACGAAGATCGATTCAAGGGCATCGGGGTCGCAGACCCGGCTTGGGACGACCCGAGATACTGGGACCGGTTTCATGCGGCCGTGCTTGCCCGAGCTGTATTCGAACTGGCTACGCGACGTCGGCAAGCGCAGCAGCCGGTGGCGGCGGTCCTCTCCAGCTGGTCCCGGAGCTTGATCCCCGTCGCGCTCGCTGCAGCGGTGATCGCCGCCCTCCTGATCGGAAGCGAAGCGAATCGGGGCCCCGCTCCTGCGGCCCCTCCTCTGGCGCTTGAGGACGTCCTGGGAGACGAGGTGGGGGACGGCTCCTTTCAGGCGGTCATGCAGGGGGAGCTGCACGCGAGCCCGATCGCGTTCATGGCTCTCGTGGAAGGGAATGATCCGTAATGGCTCAATTGAAGAACCCTCGCCTGCTGTCGTCCGCCCTTCTCGTTCTGACCCTTGCCGCAGGGTTTCTGGGGGGCATGGCGTGGCAGAAGAGGCAGGTGGCCGCCGCCTTGGCGGAAGAGGCGAGAAGCCGAGGAGACGGGGGCCAGGAAGGCCGCCGCATGGTCATCGACGAGGTGGGTCTGGAGCCGGAACGACGGGTCCAGGTCGACGAGATCATTCGGCACTTCAGAGCCCGGATGCGGGCCTTGGACGAAGAGTTTCAAGGGGCGTACGCTCCGAGACAGCGGGCCCTAATCCGGAGCACCCGGGATTCCATCAAGTCCGTCCTGTCGCCAGCCCAGGAGGCCACGTACGACTCTCTCCTGGCCGTTCGATACCAAGACCGAAACAGAGACGGCGAACGGAGCTCCCGGGAAGATCGACGAGATGGGGGCCGTTCAGGAAGTAGGGGAGGACGGTGAAATGCTGACAAGGATGACGATGGTTGCACCGGGACTGGTGCTTCTGGCCCTCGCTGCCCCCGGACGGGCCCAGGAGGAGGGTGCGCCCCTTTCCCTGGAAGAGGCCCTGGAGCTTTCCCTCGTGCACAGCCCCCAGCTGGCCCGCAGCCAGGCCGACCTTACCAACGCCGGTGGAACCCGGCGCCGGGCCTGGGGGTCGTTTCTCCCCAACGTCAGCGTGGGCTCCGGGGCGTCGGTGCAGAGCCAGGATCGCTTCGACCCGGCGACCCAGCGCGTGGTAAGCGGAAGCAACGATTCGTACAACGCGTCTCTCAGCGCTTCATACCAGGTATTCCAGGGTGGCCGGAGGTTCTACGAACTGGATCGCACGGCCTTCGGGATCCTGGAAGCGGAGGCGCGAATGCGGAATCAGCGCTTCACGGTGCTGTTGCAGACCCGGACGCTCTTCATGAACTCCCTGCGCCAAGCCGAACTGGTGGAAGTGGCGGAAGCAAGCGTGGCCAGGGCGGAAGAGAGCCTCGAGATCACCCGGACCCGGGTCCGGGTGGGCACCGGCACCCGATCAGACAGCCTCCGCACCCGGCTGGAGCTGGCGAATGCCCGCCAGGTGCTTCTCCAAGCCCGGAACCAGCTTCGCGCGGCGCAGTTTGCCTTGGGCCGGCAGGTGGGCGCGGACGAGCCGATCGTGCCCCTCCCGCCCGGGAATCTGGATCCAGCTCCCCTTGCTCTTGAAGAAGAAGAGATCATTGCCCTGGCCGAATCGGTTTCGCCGGCCGTCCTGTCCGCGGAGGCGGCAGCGGCGGTGGCCGACGCCTCCGTGGGGAACGCGAGAAGTTCGTATCTTCCCTCCCTGTCGGTGTCTTCGGGGTACACGTGGGCCAACCAGGAGCCGGCGTTTCAAGGGGGCAACGCAAGCTGGAACCTGCGCCTGTCGGGTAGCTACCAGCTCTTTGACGGATTCCAGCGTTCGGAGAACGTGAATCAGGCGTCGGGCAACCGGCGCGTGGCCCGGCTCACCGAGGAGGACGCCCGGCGGAGTGTCCGTCAAGAAGTGGACGCGGCCTTGAGGACCCTGGAAACCCAGGAGCAGGCCATTGCGATCGCCAGGGAGGCGGTGGTCGTGGCGGAAGAAGACCTGCGGCTCATTCGGGAGCGGTACGCCGTGCAGATGTCCACGATCCTGGACGTGATCACGAGCCAGGTCGCGCTGGACCAGGCACAAGCCGACGTGGTGTCGGCCCGGTACGACTACTTGCTCGCGAAAGCGGAGCTCGAATCGATCGTAGGGAGGGAACTTTGACACAGTACGGAGAAACAGGAGGGAGAAAGATGGGCAACGGCGGTGGGGGAACGGGGAACGATGTCGTCATCCGTACCGAAGGACTGCGGAAGTACTATGTCCTGGGGGCCGAGACCGTGAAGGCCGTTCGGAACGTGGACCTGGTAATTCGCCGCGGTGAGTTTGTGGCAATCATGGGACCCTCGGGGAGCGGGAAGTCCACCTTCATGAACCTCGTCGGCTGTCTCGACACGCCTACGGGGGGGGAATACTGGCTCAACAACCGGAGGGTATCGGAGCTGTCGGACGATCAGCTGGCCCGGGTTCGCAATCGGGATATCGGGTTCGTCTTCCAGACCTTCAACCTCCTCCCGCGGGCGACGTCCCTTCACAATGTCGAGCTCCCGCTGATCTACGCGGGCACATCCGCCAAGGAGAGGAGGCGGCGCGCCGAAGAAAAGCTGGACAGGGTGGGATTGGGGGACCGGATGGATCACAAGCCGCCGGAGCTCTCTGGTGGCCAGCGCCAGCGCGTCGCCATTGCCCGTGCCTTGGTCAACGATCCCGCACTGTTGCTGGCTGACGAGCCGACGGGGAACCTGGACTCCCGGACCACTCAGGAAATCGTGGACATCCTGGTTGCGTTGAACCGGGGGGGACAAACCATCGTCCTTGTGACCCACGAAGGCGATATAGCAGCGTCTGCGTCCCGCCAGATACATCTGAAGGACGGACTGATCGAGCGGGATTTCCGGAACGACGGAGCGAGAATCCAATGACCTCTTCAAACCCTGATCGGGCAAGCCGGAGACGACAGCTTCCGGCTCCCGGTATGCACGACAGCCGGCCCCGAAAGCGGGCGCTCACCGTGGCCCGGGTAGGCGCGATCTTCTCCATGGGGGCGCTGGCGGCGTGCGCCTCCGGAGAGGAAAACGCGGGCGTCGTCATCCAAACCACACCCGCCGAATTCCGGGACCTGAGGATCACCGCCGAGGCGTCCGGAGAGCTGGAACCGGTTCGCAAGGTCGAAGTCAAATCCAAGGCGTCGGGCGAGATCCTCCAGCTCTACGTCGATTCCGGCGACGAAGTCGAACCCGGTGCGCTTCTGGCTTCCGTCGACCCCCGGGACGTGGAGAATGCCCACGACCAGGCGGTTGCGGATCTTGATGTCGCCGAGGCCCGCTTGGCCATTGCCCAGGCCCGCCTTGACCGCTCCGCGGAACTTCTGGAATCCGAAGTCATTACCGCCCAGGAGTACGAGTCCCAGGAGCTGGAAAACGCCAACGCTCTGGCGGCCCTGGTGCGAGCCCAGACCAACTTGGAGTTGGCCGAGCTTCGACTGACCGACGTCACCATCCGCGCGCCCATGGCGGGCACGATTCTCGAAAAGAGCGTGGAGGATGGTCAGGTGATCCAGTCGGCCACGGGGAATGTTTCCGGGGGCACGACGCTCTTCGTCATGGCGAACCTGGCCGACATGCGGGTTCGCACCCTTGTGGACGAAACGGATGTGGGTCAGCTCACCGCGGGCATGACCGCAACGGTCAGCGTCGAGGCGTTTTCGGATCGGACCTTCCAGGGAGAGATCGAAAAGGTCGAACCCCAGGCGGTCGTGGTACAGAACGTCACCATGTTTCCCGTGATCGTTCTGTTGGACAACCGCGCCGGCTTGCTCAAGCCCGGGATGAACGCCGAGGTGGAGGTTCTGGTGGACCAGCGAATCGCGACCCTAACCGTTCCAAACAACGCGGTGGTGCAACCCCGGGAGTTGGCGCCTGCCGCCGAGGTGCTGGGCCTGGATCCTCAAAGCGTGTCCATTGATCGCACTGCCTGGGGCGCCCTCATGGCTCAGGCGGCCGCCCGGGCCGGCGGCGCCGGGACGCCCAACAGCGGTATTCCGGGTGCGGGGCCGAGCGCCACCCGGCAAGGCGGTGGTCCCGGCGGATCCGCGCTGGCCGGGATTCGGGCTCGGTTGGAATCGGGCGAGATCACGCAGGATTCGGCGAGGACCCTGTTCGCCTCCGTGCGGAACCGGCGCCAAGACCAGGGCGGGGAAGCGCCCCTGGCGGCCGAGGCCCCGGACGGAGAAAGGGCCGGGGGGAGGGATCCGATTTCCGGAGGGCCCGCTGTCTCCCCCCAGGGGGGAAATGGTACCGGGGGGGGATGGGGTGTCGCGCTAGGGGGTTCAACTGGCGATCCGGCGTACCAGCCCGCCGTCGCGTTCGTCGTTGACCAAGCCGGGAATATTGAGGCTCGACCCGTCATAATGGGCTTGAGCGACTGGGATTACGCCGAGATCGTTGCCGGCCTGGAGGAGGGAGAGGAGCTTGCTCTTATCGGTGCGGCTCAGCTCCAGGCCCAGCAGCAGGACCGGATCAACCGTATCCGAAACAGGATGGGGGGAAGACCCTTCGGCGGCTGAGCCGGGAGAGGAACCACTTCAATGTTCATCATCAAGGAAACCCTTGTGGTCGCGCTGGCCTCAATTCGCGCCAACGCGCTTCGCTCCGCCCTTACCACCCTGGGCATCGTGATCGGTTCTGCCGCGGTGATCACCATGGTCGCCCTGGGGGAGGGGGCTCAGCGAAGGGTCCAGGAGCAGATTGAGACCATGGGGACCAACATTCTGACGGTTCGGCCCGGCCAAGGGTTCTTCCGGGGTGTCGCGAGCGGCAGTCGCCGCCTGGGATTGGACGATGCCGAGGCGTTGAGGAACCAGCTCGGAAGTCGGTACGAGATTGCCCCCGAGATCGAGAGTCGCCTTCAGGTGTCCTACCTACGCTGGAATTCTTCGAATTCCGTGGTGGGAACATGGCCTTCCTACTTCTCCACCTACAACCATCTGCCCGAATACGGTCGCTTCTTCCACTACGGCGAAGTGCAGGGGAAGCGGCGGGTGGCGGTTCTGGGCTCCAATGTGCCCGAGGATTTGGGGACTCCTCCGGGGCTCCTCGTGGGTCGCACCATCCAGATCCGGGGAATCCCCTTCGAGGTGGTCGGCGTCCTGAAGGAAAAAGGGGGCGCCATGTGGATGCGGCCCGACGACCAGATATTCATCCCCCTCTCTACGGCCATGTACCGGGTCATGGGGGGACGGGACTGGTTGCGTTCGATCTACGTGGCCGCGCCGTCGCCCGAACAACTGGAACCGGCCTGGGCGGAAATCGACCAGGTGATCCGGCGCGAACACCGCATTCTTCCTAGCGAGGAGGCCGACTTCAGCATCCAGAGATCTTCCGACATCCTGGAGACCTTCAGCGAAACCCAACAAACCTTCAGCCTGCTCCTGGCCGGGATCGCGGGGATCAGCTTGCTGGTGGGGGGCATCGGCATCATGAACATCATGCTGGTGAGCGTCACGGAGCGGACCCGCGAGATCGGTATCCGGAAGGCCCTGGGCGCGACCCGAAAGACGATCCTCTTCCAGTTCCTCATCGAGGCGTTGGTGCTCTGTGTCTTGGGGGGGACTCTGGGGGTCCTGACCGGGGCGGGAGGCGCGGAACTGATTACCCGGGTCGCCGAGTGGAATACGGCCGTTGCCCCGGGAGCCGTTGCCACGGCACTCGGGTTTTCCGCTGCCATCGGGCTGTTTTTCGGGATATGGCCGGCCCGGCGCGCGTCCCTCCTGGATCCCATTGACGCCCTTCGGTACGAGTAAGGGGGCCTCAACGATCCCGAAGTGAAGAGGGGGGAGTGGTCAGGGTATTCTCCGCCCCCCCACTCGGTCAAAGAGGGGCACCGTAACCGCGCACCCCGCACGCCTAAGGAGGTGCTCCTTCCCTACTGGCGGGGACGGGGGTACCAGAGCCGACGGGTCGTTCCCCGTCGGATCACCGTAAGTTCGAAGGGGACGGGAGTTCCCGCCAGCACCCCCCTCAACTCCGCTACCGTGGCCAAGCTCCTGTCGTCGGCGGAGACGATGACGTCCCCCGGACGGAGCCCCGCTCGCCATGCCGGACTCAGGTTGATCACATCGGTGAGGAGGACGCCGGACGGAACGCCGAAGTAGTGTCCCAGCTCCTCGGTAAGGCTTCGTGCCCGGGCCCCCCCCAGGATGAAGGAGCCCTCCAGGATGTAAGGACTCAGAAGGCGCGGCCACTCCGAATCCTCACTTCCTCGGCTCCAAGCCGGACCTTCGTCCGCCGCCGCCGGACGAAGGCCGCCTTCGTTGAGGACCTGGCCTTCGGCCATTGGGAAGCGGGACAAGGAGTCTTCTTCGCTGCCCTCCTGTACGAGTTCGCTGTCCGCTTGCAAGAGGCCCCGGGGAAACACGCCACTTCGAAATCGCAAACCATTTTCCTGCCCGTCCGCGACGACGGCCTCCAAGAGAGAGTCGATGCTCCGGAATAGTCTTTCCCGGACACGAGCGGCCCGGTCCAGGACGGATTCCGGCGACATCGACGAAGGCCGGGGGCCGACGACGATCGTGGCCTCCTGTTCCCGGTTGTTTCGATCCAGCCTCAAGCGGAGGGTCTGCCCGGGAGCTACATTGGCCAGATAGCGCATCCAGGCGTCGTAGGTCGGCAGGGACCTGCCGTCCACAGTCAGGACTCGGTCGCCCGGGAGAAGTCCACCCAGATCGGCAGGGCCGCTTCGGTAGACCTCGGTGATGAGGATTGCGGAGGAGGGCGGGTTCCTGCCTGCTCCCGGCCCGGTCACGGTGCTCAGGTCGAAGCGGACGCCGATCCACCCCCTCTCCCACGAGGCGGTGTCGAGCTCCTGGGCCCGTCCGAGGCTCGGAAGGGACGTGACCAGGGCAGTCCCGAGCACAACAAGGGTGCGGCGGTCCACGGGGATCAGTGCCAATCTTCCCGGCTGATCTGTCGGAGCATCTGTTGTCTCTCCGCCAGGGTGCTCACCAAGAATCCGTTGAAGAAGACGTCCGCTGGCGACGCCTCCACGGCGGCTCGACTTGTGGCAACCAGGGCCTCGATCGCGGCGAGACGGGACGCCGCATCCCCGGGGGGGGTTCGCTGGCTTCGGCCGTCGGCCAGGCGCCGGTACTCCCCGTAGGCCCGGATCCACTGCCGTTCTGCTGTCTGGACCGCCCTTCTTGCTTCTTCAAGGGACGCGAAAGAAGGCGTTTCGGGGGCCGGGAGACCGGCACCTGCCTGAAGTTCCGGCGCTGGCTCCGGGGCCGAGGCCACACCCCATCCGAAGACCGTACCTCCGGTGAAGAGAACCAGGGCGGCGGCGGCTTGGATCCACTTCCGCAGGACAACCGTCTTTCCCCTCCTGCGATCGATGAGACCGGCAGCCACAAGCTTGGCCTCCAATTCGTTCCACCGTCCGGGGGGCGGAAGAACCGCAGGGAGGTTCTTGAGCGCTCGGGTCTGGTTCTTGAGGGCCGCCAGCTCCCGTTGAAGATGGGGGTTTGCGTCGAGAATCGCCCGCTCCTCCGGGGTGGGCGGTTCATCTACCAACCGTGCCAACTGTTCGAGATTCAGCCGCTCCATGCCTCTGCTTCCCTGGGTTCGCCCTCGTACGCGCGGAGCATGCGCCGCATTTTCGCCCGCGCCTTGAACAGCTGTGACTTCGACGTGCCCGGAGCCACGCCCAGGGCCGTGCCGATCTCTTGGTGTGTGTAACCCTCGATATCGTGGAGGATCATCACCTTCCTCATGCCTCGGGGCAGCCGGTCCAGCGCCTTCGCCACCTTCTGCTCCAACAGCACATCCCCAATCCGGGGAGCCACGGGGATGACATCCGACATCGATGTCTCCCGCCGCCAACTCCCCTTCGCCTTCCTGACCTCCTGGAGCGCCGTGTTGACGGCGATCCGGTGCAGCCAGGTGGAAAACCGAGCGTCGCCCCGGAAACTGGGCAAGGCCCGAATGGCCCGGATCCAGGTCTCCTGTGCGAAGTCCTGGGCCAAGTCGTCCGTTCCGGCAATGCGTCGGACCACCGCGTACACCCGGGGGGCGTAGCGGTCATAGAGAGCCCGGACGGCTCGTTCGTCTCCCTCGCACGCTTTGCGAATCAGATGCGCTTCAATGGCCTGGGGATCCCGTTGCTCTGTGGCCCCGGGCAAGCCGGGATTTCCGTGGTCGTGCCTTGAGACGCGGTTCCACGGGCCGATGGTTGCCTGGAGGTTCAAGGGGTTTCGTTCCGGAATGCAGACTGCCAGCTTAGGGACGCAGCGGTGCACAGACGGCCTCGCATCTCCGGTCGCGAGCCCCGTGCTTCCAACCTTCCGGCTGCTCAACTCCGTCCGCCCAACGATTCCCCAGGTCAGGTCCGAATGAATCCCCTCCCAGATAGCCTACCCGGCGCGATCCGCCTGGACTGCAGCGCCACCGGAGCGACCTTCGAGTCCGAACAGCGGATCGGACTCTCGTCCGCAGGGAAGCCCCTCTTCGCCCGTTACGACCTGGACGCGATGCGGAATTGCTTCACTCCCGGTGCCCTCCCCGGTCGGCGCCCCAGCATCTGGCGATACGAAGAGGTCCTGCCGGTTCGGAATAGAGCCTGCCAAATCACTTTGGGAGAAGGCTTCACCCCCCTGGTGGAGTCGTCGCGGCTGGCCCGCAAAATGGAAGTCGCCCGCCTGTGGATCAAGGACGAAGGTCAGAATCCGACGGGGTCTTTCAAGGACCGGGGACTCAGCGTGGCGGTATCTCGGGCCCTTGAGCTTGGGGCGCCAGCGCTCGCGATTCCTTCCGCTGGGAACGCCGGGAGTGCCAGCGCCGCCTACGGGGCTGCGGCGGGACTGGCGGTTCATGTCGTGGTGCCTGGGGACACACCCGCCCCGATCCTGGCCGAGACCCGGGCTCTGGGTGCCAACCTGCGTCTGATCGACGGATTGATCAGCGACTGCGGAAGGGTGGTGCGCCAGGGGTGCGATCAGCACGGGTGGTGGGACTTGTCCACCTTGAAGGAGCCCTACCGGGTGGAGGGGAAGAAGACGATGGGGTACGAGCTTTTCGAACAGCTGGGTGGGAGATTGCCCAGTGCCATCGTCTACCCGACGGGTGGGGGCACAGGGCTGATCGGCATGTGGAAGGCCTTCGCCGAGATGGAGCAGCTCGGCTGGATCGGGTCGGAGCGTCCGAAGATGTTCTCGGTGCAGGCTTCGGGGTGTGCGCCGGTGGTGCGAGCGTGGGAAGAGGGTCGGGATGAGGCGGGTACGTGGGAGCACGCCGTGACCTACGCCTCGGGCCTGCGCGTCCCCGGTGCCATAGGGGATTTTCTCATCCTCCGAGCCCTGCGGGAGTCGGGGGGGGGCGCCGTCGCGGTTCCCGACAGGGAGATGGCGGCCTGGGTTCAGATTATAGGAGCCGCGACCGGGATCTTTGCGGCCCCGGAAGGGGGGGCTACGGCGGCGGCGTTGCCGAAGCTGCGGGAGATGGAGCTCCTGGATGCTTCGGACGAAGTCGTCCTGTTCAACACCGGAAGCGGACTCAAGTACGTGGGGATGACCCCAGTCGCGTGATGGAGGCGTTCTTTCTCGGGTTGACCGTCCTGGCCTTGGGGGCGGGTCTGGCGGCCCGCCGGCGGCTGCACCTGCACACGCGGCGACGCACCGCTCGGCGCCGCCTGTCGAACGACGACGTCCGCGAAATCGAGGAACACGGACGCCTTTCAAACCCAAAGGACAAACCCCTGGACATGGAAGACATCCGCGGGGAAGAAGATCGCTTCTGGTCGGAAACGTGGGACGAGCCGGAACGGCTCTGATCCAGCCCACGGCGGTTTTGCGGTTTGCAGTGATTCGCTTACGTTGAGGTGGCTCTACCTATGAGGAGCCCCACCCGGGCTTGCCATTTCGGCGGGAGATTCGAGTCTGAGCATGATCATCCGGAGAATACTTTTAGCAAAGCGGCCGTGGGCCACCACAGTGGCTTTCCTGCTGGCATCGCTCCCTCCCGGCTCTGCTGCTGCCCAGACTGGGTTTGCGCTCCGGGCAGGCTCCTTGGGGGCCGGGGTTGAGGTGGCGCACCAATTCAGAGGGCCCCTCGCGATCCGGGCCGGTGGATCCTATTTCCCCTTGAACCGCGAGATCACCTTCGAAAACGAAACCATCGACCTGGACGTCTCCGTTGAGGCACGATTTGCCTCCGCCCAACTCTTTGCGGACTTCATGCCTTTTGGCCATTGGTTTCGCCTGACCGGAGGCTTGATGTACAACGGGGTGAACGCCCGGGCTTCCTTGGAAGCTCTGGAGGACTACACGATCAAGTCGCGCACCTTCACGAAGGCGCAAGTGGGGACCCTTGCGGTGGACCTGTCCCATGACCGGACGATCGCCCCGTACGCCGGTGTCGGAATCGGAAATGTAGCGAGCGGCAGCCGCCGGATCGGCCTGACCCTTGATGCTGGAATCCTTTTTTCCGGTCCGGTGCAGGTCCGCAATGTGAGGGGGACGGGCATGATTGAGCCCATGACCGAGGCGACCGCGACCGTTCAGGAAGCTTTGAACGAGATTCGAATCTATCCAGTCATTTCGATTGGCCTTGCAATTCGATCATAAAGGAATAAGGATCCATGCGTACTCGTTTCCGAACCGGATTTACCAGTATGCTTTTGCTGCTGGCAGGGCTCTCGGCCTGTGACCTGACCAAAATAAGAGACCTTGAGAACAGCATTGACGTTGTTATCAATGTTCCGGGCCTCGAGACCACGGTGGGAGTGCAGATTCTGGATGCTGAAACCCGGGAGTTGGTGACCCGCAAGACCTCGGTTACGATTGGCGGTAGCGATGCCAATTCGGTTATTGATCCGCTTTTTTTCGATAGGATTACAGAGGCCACCACGAAGGTCGGCGGTCTTCAGCTGGGCATTCGCGACGGGGAGACGCCAACCCGGGCAAATCCCTTTCGGTTCACCCTGCATGTGAAGACGGAAGGCTATCTGGAAACCCTGGCCACAGTGGCCGTGGAAGAATCAGGCGCACATGCGGTACAGGTTATGCTTGTCAGCGTTGATAACCCACCGGAGGGCGCGGCAGGAGTTTACAAGAAAACCGGTCAGGCGTCCTCTACCGGAGAGACAGCTGCACCTGTAACCGTTACCACTCCGACCGAGTCGGAAAGCGGCGCTGCGGCCCGAGTGCATGTGCCCGAAGGGACCAAGCTTGCGGATTTTGATGGCAACCCCCTTCAAGGCGATCTTTCCGTGTCGGTGACCTATTTCAACAGCGAGACCGAATCTTCTCTGGCGGCGTTTCCGGGTGGATTTGATCATTTCAACGTGGGTGACGAAGGGGAGGGCGGGGCGTTTGTAACGGCCGGCTTTACTTCTGTTGAGTTGAAAGACGCGTCGGGTCGGGAAGCCGCGAATCTGTCGAAAGGTGCCCAGATTGAGCTCTCCATTCCCCGAGGGACGTTCAACCCGGAGACGGGAGCATTGGTTCGCGCCGGGGATTTGATTCCCTTTTGGAGCTTGGTTCCCGGAGCGGGAGAGTGGAAACGAGAAGGCGAGATTACGGTCCAAGCCGGGCCCGTAGGGAACGGACGCCCGGCATCTGCAACGCTCGCTGTGAGCTTTGAGACCCGTCACTTCTCCTACTTCAGTTTGGGCTGGTTGGTTGCCAGCTCAAAAATTTGTGGGGCGGACGCCGGTACCGAGATTCGGTTCGACCGGGTGCCGAAGGAAGAGCTCAAGGTTGCTTTCTCTGCCAGAGGGTTCAGGAAAGAACGTGCGTTCAAGGGTCAGGTGCTGTCGCTCTACGGCTTTCCACGCGACGTCGGACAAGTGAGCTACACCGTTAGTTCGGTCCGGGACCTCAGGGTGATGGCCGAGGGTTCTTTCAACTGCGGGCAAAAGGTGAACGTCTCCCTTCCTTCCGAAGATCCGGACCGCGTCCGACTGGAACTTGCATTGGATATCGTCTGCGGGGAGGTCACGGTCCAAGTAAACTATCCGTTCTACTTCAAGCGGATGGGTGACCAGTGGTCCAACCATGCATTTGTGAATGGCCAGGTTGCTCTGGACGGTTTGGTTATCGGGGAGCGCTATTCAATAGGCCTCTACTTTCAGGACAAGGGCGAGACAAAGTGGTCGGAGGCAAATTTTGTACTTACCGAGGACCCGGTGTCCGGCGACCTGGGGTCGAATATCGAACTTGTCTCCTCGGAACGGACAGGTCAGACTATCCGGCTTCACTTCAGGGTGACGGACATTGACGAAGTGTGTGCCAACGTATAAGAACCAACGGTGGGCATTCGCACTATGGTGCATGGCGGCAGGAGAACAGGATGCAATCCTGCAGATACACTTTGGCCGCTATCTTCCCTCTTGCCGCCACCGATAGCTGAACTCCGGCAGGGGAATGATGGTGGAGCGGGGAGGACGGCGGTCCTCCGGGTCCGGGCGCCGGAGGGCCAGAGCCCGGTTCAGGTAAACCGTCAGTGCCACCGAGTGCGCTTCCGATGGCTTCCAGTTCAGTCCGACAGGGAGCCGTCCGATCAGCCCGAACCCCGTCCCCTCTCCGGGGCGGACAACCATGCCCCAGAGCCCGACTCCCAGGAAGGGTTCAACGGCGCTGGAGCCCACGTACTGCTTGGCGGTCAAGGACAAGCTGAAATCCCGGAGCCGCCACGTTCCCGCCTGCACTTCCAGACCTTGGCGGTTCCAGCGGTGTTCGGCGACCAAGGCGAGGGTGCTCGCCCCCCCTAGGGAAACCCCGATGTGATATTGGCCAGAAGCGGTTCCGGTTGTTGCGAGGGTCCCCGCAGCGAAAAAGCAGAGGACCCCGCGGAGGACAAACGACAGGGAGCTCGCCCGGGTGGAAAAGGGGTCGGGAGGTGACGGTACGGCACGGATGAGGGACATGGGGAGGGAACCGGTGAAGGGGATCGCACAAGGGGGAGAAACAAAGCATGGCCGGGAGTATAACCTGGACGGGGATTCGGTGTTCCGGCTCAGCGGCTGCTTGTGGCTGGTGGGCCGCTTCCGGAGCCGACTTGGTGATTCCCTTGAATCCACAGGTTTACAAGCCCTTCCCTCCGACGCGCGTCTCCATGCAGAGGTTTCACCGCTAAAGCCCGTGTCCCTTTTCTCGAACCGGTCACGAACATCCGTTTGGCTTCCCTGGGTTGTGGCGGTCCAGCTCACGTTGCTGTGGACCTGCACGGCCCCGGACCAGCCCGCCGGGAGGGTCCCGCCACTCCCTCCCCGAGCCCTGGAACAGCTGGCTCCCGATTCCCTTCGGTCGCTTCGGCTGGGCGACGGGGTTTTCTACCGATACGTGTGGTCCCCTCAAGGACCGTGGGCGGTTCATTTGGTTTCTGCGGATCTGCGGCGTTGCGATGTGAGCCTCCTGGTCGTCCCTGCGGTCGAAGCGGACGGTGTCACCCGCCGGCGCATGTCCGTCTCCCAGATGTTTCCGCCCTTGCCAGCCAGGGTGCTCGCTGGGGTGAACGGGGACTTCTTTGGGGAGGGAGGAATCCCCTTGGGTTCGGAGGTCACGTCAACCACCCAGCGCTTCGCCGGGCGGCCCGCACTGGCTTGGCGGGCGGGACAGGCGCCGTGGATTGGCATACCGGTGCGGGAAGAACCGGGCCGCGTGAGATTCGGCTTCGAGGTCCTGAGTATGGGCAGCCGCCCCCACTCCCTGCAGGTCGTGAGCGGTTTTCCGGAACTTCTCGACGGTGGCCGACCGGGGGGCTACCTACGGTCCGAGGTGTTGCCGTCCTTCGCGGCCGACCGCCATCCCCGCACGGGAGCGGGCTTCAATCGCGAGGAAGGGGTTTTCTGGCTCGCCGTTGTGGACGGGCGCCAGGCTCCCCGGTCGGTGGGAATGTCGCTGCCGGAGCTCACGGACCTGTTTTTGGCCCTGGGAGTGGACGATGCTATCAACTTGGACGGGGGCGGCTCCTCGGCGATTTCCCTTCGGGGTCGCCTCGCCAACCGGCCCTCCGACCCCACCGGCGAACGCCCGGTGGGGAACAGCCTATGGCTCGTCAGTGACGATACGGGGTGTACGACGCGCGAGGGTCCGGGTTAGGCTGCCGACTCGGACGGTCTGCCGGTTCCGGTCCGGTGTCCCACCCCAAGGAGAGACCGAGGTACCCACCGCGGTCCGGACCCGGCTCGAAGTAGCGTCCCCCGAAGGCGTTGACCACCACCGATGAGGCGTAGTGCGTGTCGGTGACGTTGGTCACGCCCGCGAAAGGAGAGAACCGGAAGTTCCGGATCCGGAGCTCGTGGGCTCCGAGCCGAACATCTACCAGGACGTAGCCGTTAGCGAAGGCGTCGTTGCCATCGTTGGCGGGTACGTCGTCCCGCACTTCCATGCGAACCTCCCCGAACCAGGGCCCGCGGCCGCCCCGAAGCGCGGCCTCCAACCGGTGGGGCGCAACACCGGGAATCCGGTTGCCGTCAAAGGAACCACCCCTTGTGGTGAAATCGGTGAACCGGGCGTCGATGTAGCCGTAGGCGAGGCGTCCTGTCAGGGACGACAACAACACCGCCCGGGCGGACACCTCGAAGCCCCGGATTCTTGACCTTCCGGCGTTCTGGAAGAACCGGCGCCCCGGCGCCGACGGCACCTCGAAGGGGAGCAGCTGGTTCTGGAGTCGGGAGGAGAAGGCGGCGACGTCGTAGGCAAGGAGGCCGCGCCATGTGCCCCTGACCCCTACGTCCACCGTCCAGCCGTACTGCGGCGTCAGGTCGGGGTTGAAGCCACCCGCCCGATCGGGCCGGTTGGCGAGCTCCGTCGTCGTTGGGGTTTCGAAGGAACGGGCGACCGACGCGAAGAGGCCGTGATCGCCAAGGTCCAGGTGGGCACCCAAGGATGGGCTCATTGTGGCCAAGTTCCGGCTTCCCGAGTCGTCCGGGTTGTCGATCGTGACGAAGCGGTCGTCGGCGCGGAAACTGAAATGGTCGAATCGGAGGGCCCCGGTAAGGTGGAGCCGACCCGCCAAGGGAAGGCGAAACAGGCCGAACGCCGCGCCGGCTAGCACCCGTTCCTGCTGATTCAGCGCAAGGTCGCCGGCCTCCCCGTCCTCGTTCGCGAAGTTCTTGCGATCGTCATCCTGGATTTCGCCCTCCAGTCCGAAGTCCAGCCGGGTCCCGCCGTCCCACACGTGCGCCAGCACCAGGCGCACGCCCCCGCCGTTTCTGGTGAGGTCGATTACCTGAGTGGGGATGGGATTGTCCAGTTCGCGCCTGACCCCGTAGGCGGACAAAATGCCCTCCATATGACCCAGGAGCCCCTGCCAGCTGACCCCTGCCTGGGCCTGCCGCACATGCTTCCGGGTCCGGCGGGCTACGTTGAACCCCCAGGCCTGCCGGCTCCCGGCGCCGAAGAGCTCCCCGGGAAGGGAGCCGGGGTTGAGAGCGTCAAGCTCCAGGCCACTGATCTGGAAGGCGAAGGTGCCGCCGGCCAGGGCGGACGCCAACCGGGCGTTGACGATCGTACGGTCTGCTCGGCTGTACGGGTTTTCCCCCGAATCCGAGTCGTTGTCCCGGAATCCGTCGAAGCGGTTCCTGGCCACGCTCCCCCGAAATCCCAGCCCTCCTGCGGTGCCCGAACCCGTGGCTTGGATCCGATACAGGCCGTCCGAACCGACAACGACGGTCCCCCCCTGGTGATAGGCCCCCTCATAGGGTTCGGTGCTCCGGAACAGAAGGACTCCCCCGGCCCCGTTCCCGTAGAGCGCGGCGGCTGGCCCCCGCAGGGCTTCGACCCGCCCCAGGGAACCGATGTCCAGGTGATCCAAGGTGGACTGGCCGTCGGGCAGGGTGGCCGGAATGCCGTCTACGAGGACCTTGAGTCCCCGGATACCGAACTGGGAGCGGGCGCCGAACCCGCGAATGGAGATGCGCTCCCCCACGGCCGGATTGTAGCGGTTCTGCACCCGCACCCCGGGCAAGCCGTGCAGCGCCTCTTCAATGAAGAGACCGGTGCTCCCCTCCTTCAGGCTCCGTCCTGCGAGGACGGAAGCGGAAAAGGGGAGGCTCTCCAAAAGGGCGGGGGACCGCAGCACCGACACGACGATGGGAGCAAGGGCCACCGTGTCGCGGGCTTCATTCTGGACCCCGAAGAGCGGAGGGGGCGAGAGGACGACCACCGCGAGGGCCAGGAGCCGCGCTGGACTCGGGGTGCAACGGAAGCCGGGTGCGTTCAAGGCTTCTCGCCGCGCTCGATCCGCAGGTCCAGGATCTCGTAAGGAAGATCAGACGAGATGATGATCGTCCGTTTCCGCCTGGCGATGAGGTCGGACATGGTATACGCGGCTTCAAGCTCAAGGTCCCGTGAGACTTCGTCGTCCCCCAGGATGGCCACCTCCAATGAAGTATCGACGGGAACCCAACACGCCCTATAGAACCCCAGGGCGTTGGTCGTCGTTCCCGCTCCGATGCGCCCTTCCCGCAACCGCGTGGTTTCGGTGGGCGTCTCCCGGTCCGTCCTGATGTCGTACACCCTGGAAAAAACCCCGACCGTAACCCCGGAAACGGGGCGGCCCGCCGCGTCCGTCACCCGTCCCACGAGAATGCCCGCGGACCGGACGATGCTCCCCCCCGCAGGGGCCGCGTCGTTGGGGCGCTCGACGTCGCGGCAAAGACTGGCGATGACCCGCCCGAGGGTTGGCGCGGCGAAGTTGACCTGGGCCGGGGTCTTCGCGTCTTCCACGACCTCCACTTCGAAGGGCGCCGCCCGATACGAGAAGCGCTCCAGGTAGGGGTGGGTGAAGTTGACCGAATAGCGCCCGGATTCGAGGTGCGTCAGCTCGAAACGGCCGTCGGGACCCGTCGTCGTCTCCGTCCCGGATCCGGCGATGAACACCCGGGCCCCCGGGAGCCCCGCGTGCAGGCTGTCGAAGACGATGCCGGCAATGCGCCCTCCGGTGTCGGCCTGGAGGACCACCCCTTCGTTGCCGTGGACTCTGAGAACCTCGCCCCCCTGAATCGTTGCTCCCTGCAGGGTGGTCACGAGGCGACCCGACAACGGCTGGATCTCCGAACCGCCCCGGGGCATCCGGATCCACCAGGAATTCACGATCCAGGTTCCGTTGGGGAGATGTTGAAAGTCGACTCGGCCCCCGGGAGAGCTGGGGAGGAGCACATCGGGAATGTCCAGATTCCGGTACAGGAAGCCCAGCCACTTCAGTCGGGATGTGACGGGATCGATCCACAACGTGCCCGCGATCTCCGCGACCCGCCGGCCGGGCACCGGTTCGAAGGCGAGACCGATCAACCCCGGCGCTTCGTCCTCGTCCCTTTTCAGCCGAAAGCAATGGGTGTCCAGGAAAGGATTGGACAGGAGAACCCCCGCGTCCGGGGCGCGATACACGGACTCCGTGGCCGAGAAGGTGGCAAATCCTCCTTCGATCAGCTCATCGGCCGGCACAGACACGAACGGGGCCTTGCGGTAGCCCTGTCGGTAGCTTCGGTCTTCGGAGATCACGGTGTGGCCCTTCCGGTCCAGCTGGCGGGTGATCCCCATCATCTCGTAGCGGTACATGCCCCGGTCCTGGGTCCACGCCGCCGCGGCCAGGGCCTTTCGGGCTTCGTTCCAGACGCGGGTCACGGCGAGACCTTCTTCGGGGCGCACCCGGCAGCGGCGATCCGCCTCCGTTTCGATTCCCTGCAACGAGATAGCCTCCACCCGGGCCACCATCCGGAGCGCCAGGGTGTCTGCGGCGGCCAAGCGGACGTAATCGGAGAAGGTGGTCTCGTACCCGATCCGCTCGGCCTTCAACCGGTATTCCCCAGGCTCGGCTGCCCGGACCTCGAAGACGCCGTTGTCCCGGCTGAGAACCCGCTCGGCCATGCGCCCGCTCCGGTCCACCAGCGTGAGCATGGCGCCGCCGATCCCATTGCCGTCGTCGGCCCCCACGAGCCGGCCCCGGAGAACCTGGGCGTCAACGGCAGACGGAGCCCCCACGGAAAGGAAGATCGCCGTGGCCAGACGAACGGGAATGATGAACGGGTGGGCCGAACCGCTGACGGGGCACCTCCACTGCGAGGATTTGTCCTGGAAGTATACGGGACGATTCCCGATATGACTACATTTGCACGGCATCTTACCTCATCCCGAGTTGCGGGTCGTCCCATGACCGACCTCCCTCCGCTTCCCTTCGCGAGTCGACGCGACGCCGTGCTTTCCCGCCTTGAAGACGGGTCCATGCTCTTGCCGGCGTCGCCGATCCGGTTCAAGAACGGGGACTCCGAGTACCGCTACCGCCCGGATTCGGAGCTCTTCTACACGACGGGTTGGGACGACCCCGGTTGCATCGCGCTTCTGCGGGGTTTTGCCGAGAAGCACAGGTTCGTCCTGTTCGTGCCGGGACGGGACCCGAAACAGGAGGTGTGGACGGGTCCTGGGCGGGATGCGGATGAAGTGAAAGCCGCCTTCGGCGCGGACGCCGTGTACTTGCTGCGGGATTTTCCCGACCGGGGGCCCGGACTGCTATCCGGTGGAGATCGGATCCACTACCGCCTGGGCGCTTCGAAAATCTGTGATCGGGCTGTGCGGGAGGCCCTCGCCGCCGGGCGGGCTAGGCGGGCCCGACACGGTGCCGGAGCTCACGGGGTGGCGGATCCCGGGGTGGTGCTGGACGAACTGCGGGTCCGCAAGGATCACTCCGAAATCGTTCGCATGAAGGAGGCCGCCCGCATTTCGATGGCCGCCTTTCGGGAAGCGCTGGCGACCGTTCGTCCTGGCGTCGGGGAATGGGAGGTGGAGGCGGCCATGGAAGGGGGATTTCGCCGCAGGGGGGCCAAGGGTCCGGCCTTTGCCACCATCGTTGCTGCCGGCGTGAACGGCTGCACCCTTCATTACGGAGCCAACGATTCCCGCATCGGCCCCGGGGACCTGGTGCTGGTGGATGCCGGCGCAGAGTACGAATTCTATGCTGCGGATATCACTCGAACCGTCCCTGCCGGGGGACGGCTGGAGGGGAGCCGGCGGGAGGTATACGACATCGTTCTGCGGGCTCACGGGGCGGGCTTGGCAGTGTGCAGACCGGGTGGATCCCTGGCGGAAGTCCACCAAGAGACCGTTCGAACCCTTGCGGAGGGGTTGGTCTCCCTGGGGGTGGTCCGGGACACGGTCGAAGAAGTTTTGGAGCAGAAGGCCTACCGTCCCTATTTTCCCCATGGGACCTCCCACTGGCTCGGCCTGGACACCCACGATGTCGGGGCCTACGAGGACCCGGGCGGTCCCGTGAGGCTTCGCCCTGGAATGGCGTTCACCGTCGAGCCCGGTCTCTACTTTCGCCCGGGAACCTGCCCTGGGCTTCCCGGGCTGGAGGGGACGGCCGTCCGTATCGAGGACGACGTGCTGATTACCGAAGACGGCGCGGAAGTGCTGACCCGCAACCTCCCCGCCGATGCGGAGGCGCTGGAAGACTTGATGCGCCGATGACCGTCCGCCCTTCGGAGAATCGGGGACTCATGAAGCGCCTTGGGGAGCCGGGTCCCCTGGTCGGCACCGAACTCAGGCCTCCTCGCTCCGGCCTGGACACCGCCCGCAGCATGAACGTCTGGATCGACATGTACCACGCCATGCAGCGCTTGGTGAGAGAGAACACCTTCATTCTCCTTACCGACGACGCCTTGGGAGCGGCGGAAGAGGAGAGCTTGGCCCACCTGGGTGCCAACCTGGGCGGGGACGTGGGCTTAGGCACCGTGGTTCCCTTCCTGACGTGCAAGCACCCCTTGGCCTACTGCCGCCTCTTCGCGAAGCGGGCGGCGAGCCTGGGCGTGGCCGGCCTTGCGGTGGTAGGGGGAGACCGGGCCCGGGGGGCGCCCCGGTGCGTGCCCCACGGAAAGGATCTTCGCGGGATCCTCCGGCGCGAACAGCCGACCCTGCCTCTGGGTGGATGGGCGAACCCCCACCGAGACCCGGAACAGCAGGCCCGCTTCATTGCGGACGAGGGCTTTACTGCCGACTTCGTCCTGACCCAGGTGGTCTCCCATCATTCCCTGGAACAGGTCGAACGCTTCCAGGCCGAGCTGGCGCGCCTAGGCGTCACCTTGCCCGTCGTCTACGGAGTCTTCTTCTACCGGAGCGCGAACCCCCGCACCCTGGAGCGCCTGGGGCGATTTTTTCCGGTTCCCGCAGCGGCGCTCACCCGGGAGTTCGGCGCAGGGGCGGTTGCGGAAGAGATCTGTGCCCGCACGATCCGGAGAATGAGGGACGCCGGCGCGGAAAAGGTTTATGTGAGCAACGTCGGAAGCCGTGGGGCGTCTGCGCGTCTGCGGCGGGTCGTGGAGGCGACGGGGGTTCGGCGGGAGTCGCAGGGGTACGAAAGGGCCCGATCCTAGAGGAACCCGACGGCGCGGCCGATCAAGCGCCGGGAGGCGCGTCCCGGACCTGTGCGCGGCAAAGGCGGTGAGGGGCCGTCGGGTGCCCGGCCGTCGGGTGCCCAACGGGGGTCAGACAAGCGGTCCAAGCGCGTCCAGAAGCGACAATGCAGGATCCGCGCCCGGTTGATGGGTTGCCACGTGAATTCCCGCCAAGACCGGGCGGAGGGCCCGGACAACTTCCCGGGCGATCTCCATGCCTTCCGCACAGGCGCGTTCGGCGCTGGTTGCCCCTGCCCGGCGCATCCGCTCCACGATCTCTCCCGGGACGTAGACCCCCGGGACTTCGTTTTGCAGGAACTCGGCTTGCCGGGGTCCGTTGAGCGGAAGAACGCCGGCCAAGATCGGAATCCGGACGTCGGCCTGCCTGAGAAAATCCAAAAGGTGCTCTGCATCGAATACCGGCTGGGTCATGGCGTAGTGGGCACCGGCTTCCACCTTCCAGCGGAAGCGTCCCAGTTCCCGTTCCCGGTTTCGAGCCCCCTGGTTGAGGGCCACGCCCGCCACAAACCCGGTGGAGTTGCCGATTTCATTCCCGGAGGGGTCGACCCCGGCGTTCAGACCCGTGACGACGTTGGTGAGCCCGATGGAGTCGATGTCCACGACCGACCTGAAGTCGGGGTAGGGGCCGCCGCCGGGCGGATCACCGGTCAGGAGCAGGATGTTGGGCAACCCCGATGCCCGGGCGCCCAGAAGGTCGCTGATCATCTCGAAGAGGGTCCGATCCCGGCAGGTGTAGTGAAACACGGGCTCGATGGCGCCGGCGCGGGCAATGAGGGCGGCCGTGGAAAGCGCGCTCAACCGGGCCGCGTTTCGGTCTTCGTAGACGCTGGCCACATCGACGCCGGCCGCGGCCAGGGCACGGCATTCGTCCAGAATTGAGGAGGCGTCCCACCCCCGGGGAGGCAAGATCCGAACCGAGGTGACGAAGTCCCCTCGAGCGAGGCGCTCCCCCAAGCGGGAGCGGGCCTCCAGAGGCGGTTCCGGCTTGCGGGTCGAGCTCTCGGGCCCTGTCCGGATCACGGAGACGGACGGCGTTCGAGGCTGAATGGCGGCGACTTCCTCCCGGATCCGGCGGATGTGCTCCGGGGTCGTGCCGCAGCAGCCGCCAACGATCCGGGCGCCGGCCCCGATGAGGCGACGGGCGTACTGGGCCATGTACTCGGGGCCGGCAAGGTACATCTTGCGGTCTCCGACAGCCCGGGGCAGGCCGGCGTTGGGTAGGGCCGAAAGGGGCAGGGGGGTGACCCGGGCCATGCGCTCGATCCCGTCCAGGATGACGGCCGGTCCCACGGAACAGTTGATCCCCACCGCCTGAACCCCCCACCCTGCCGCCGCCCGGGCCGCCTGTTCCACCGTGGCGCCGTAGCTGGTGGCGCAGTCTTCGCCCACGGTGACCTGTACCACGACGGGTAGGTCGGTGCGGTTCCGGACTGCCCGAAACGCCTGCTCCAGCTCGCTAATGTCCGAGAAGGTCTCCAGCAGGAAGCCGTGAACCCCACCCTGCAGCAGCCCGTCCACTTGACGGCCGTAATACGCCCGGGCCTCCTCCAGCGCCGTAGGGCCCAGGGGTTCCAGGCGGACGCCCAGCGGTCCCACCGCCCCCACTACGGCGGCCACGCCATCCGCGGCTTGCAGGGCGATCTCGGCGGCCCGCCGGTTGAGAGCCTCGGTTCGATCCTCCAGTCCGTACGACGACAGCTTGACCGGGTTCGCCCCGAAGGTGTTGGTCTCGATAATCTCGGCGCCCGCGCGAACGTACTGCTCGTGTACGCGCGCCACCAAACCCGGATGGGTGACGTTGAGCTCGTCGTAGCAGACGTTCACGAAGACCCCCCGGGCGTACAGCATGGTCCCCATGGCCCCGTCCATGACGTGGACCCGGCCGTCGGACAGCATTTCTCCCAGGTCAGCCAATGGAGTCGGGTCTTTCCACCAAGTGGGGGCGGAGCCAGCGGGCCGCTTCGTCCACGGCCATCCCCTTCCGAGCCGCATAGTCCTCCAGCTGATCGGCGCCAATGCGACCGACCCCGAAGTAGAAGCTGTGCGGGTGTCCGATGTAGAGTCCGGAGACGGTCGCGGCGGGGTACATGGCGCAGTTTTCGGTCAGGGAAACCCCGATGGCATCGGCGCCCAGGAGGTCGAAGATCTTTCTCTTCTCCGAGTGGTCCGGGCACGCCGGGTATCCGGGAGCGGGTCGAATGCCCCCGTATTCTTCGGCAATGAGCTGGCGGTTGGTCAGCGCTTCCCCGGACGCATACCCCCAGAACTCCCTTCGCACCCGTTCGTGCATCCGTTCGGCGAATGCCTCCACAAGGCGGTCCGCAAGGGCTTGGGTCAGAATGCTCTGATAGTCGTCGCCCGCGGCCTCGAACCGGTCGCAGAGGGCCGCAACACCCTTCCCGGCGGTTACCACAAAGGCACCCACGTAGTCCCGGATGCCCCGTTCCGCCGGCGCAACGAAGTCGGCCAGGGACAGGTTGGGTCGCCCTTTCCCCTTTTCGAACTGCTGGCGAAGGCAGGGAAAGACGGCCAGGGGCTCCCGGCGGGACTCGTCGCCATAGACGCAGATGTTGTCCCCGTCGGTGTTGGCCGGATAGAGACCGACAACGGCCCGGGCCGCCAGCAGTCCTTCGTGGCGGAAGCGTTGCAGGAGGGTCAGAGCATCGGCGTAAAGACTCCGGGCTTGGCTTCCTTTTTCGGGATCGTCCAGGATCTCCGGGAAGGCCCCCTTCAGCTCCCAGACCCGGAAGAAGGGTGTCCAGTCGATTCGGTCGCTCAGTTCACTCAGGTCGTACGATTCGGAGGCGGGCGCCCTGGGTGCCGCCGAAGGCCCGTGACCTCCCGCCACGGCCTCCGTTCCGGCCGCGGGGAACATCCGGTGACCGGTAAAGATGGGCCGCACCGGAGAGTACCGATTCCAGTCCAGCCCGAGTCGGTTCGCCCGCGCCGCTCCCAACGGGAGGAGAGGGGCCCGCTTTCGAGTTGAGCCCCGTTCCCGACGAATCCCTTCGTATGCTTCGCGAATGCTGGCCGTGTACGCCCTGCGGCTGCCCGCGTCCAGGAGCTTCCCCGCGATCCCGGCGCATCGAGACGCGTCCGTGACGTGGACGGTGGCGCCCGAATACCGGGCTTCGATCTTGACGGCCGTGTGAACCCGGGAGGTGGCCGCCCCGCCGATGAGAAGAGGCACGTTCATCCCGGTCCGGTCCATTTCTGACGCCACATGGACCATCTCGTCCAGGCTCGGGGTGATCAGACCCGACAGACCGACAATGTGGGCGTCTACCTTGCGGACGTGTTCCAGGATCGTTTCCGCCGGCACCATGACGCCCAGGTCGAATACCTCGTAGTTGTTGCACCGCAGGACGACGCCGACGATCTTCTTGCCGATGTCGTGAACGTCTCCTTTCACCGTTGCCAAGACGATGCGCCCGGCGGAGGGACTGGCTTCTGCGGGCTTCTCTCGTTCAAGGTGGGGCACGAGGTGGGCCACCGCCCGCTTCATGACCCGGGCGCTCTTCACCACCTGCGGTAGGAACATCTTCCCGGATCCGAAGAGGTCGCCGACGGCGTTCATTCCGGCCATCAGGGGTCCCTCGATGACGTGAAGCGCCCGGTCCGCCGAAAGACGGGCCTCTTCCGTATCCTCTTCGATGTGGTCCGTGATCCCGTGGACCAGGGCGTGCCGCAACCGGTACGCCACCGGCTCGGCCCTCCAGGCCGGATCCTCCGAGTCGTCGCCCGCGCCTCCCCGATACCGTTTCGCCAGCGCCGTCAGCCGTTCGGTAGCCCCTCGGCCCCGGTTGAGCAGCACGTCCTCCACAGCCCGGAGGAGCTCCGCGGGGATGTCGTCATAGACGGCAATGGCGCCGGCATTCACGATTCCCATGTCCAGGCCGGCCCGGATCCCGTGGTAGAGGAAGGCCGAGTGCATGGCTTCCCGGACCCCGGGACTGCCCCGGTAGGAGAAGGAGACATTGCTCACGCCTCCGCTCACCAGGGCCCGGGGGAGGGATGCCTTGATTCGGCGCACGGCCTCAAAGAACGCCACCGCGTATTCGTCGTGCTCGGGGATCCCGGTCGCGACAGCGAAGATATTGGGATCGAAGATGATGTCTTCCGGAGGGACGCCCACCTCCCGGGTCAGGATTTCGTAGGAACGGGTACAGATCTCCACTTTGCGGGCTGCCGTCGTCGCTTGGCCCCCTTCATCGAAGGCCATGACGACCACCGCGGCCCCGTAGCGGCGGACGAGGCGGGCTTTCTTCCGGAACGCCGCTTCGCCGTCCTTCAGGCTGATGGAGTTGACCACGCCCTTTCCCTGGACGCACTGGAGCCCCTTTTCGACCACCTCCCACCGGGAGGAGTCGATCATGACGGGCACCCGGGAGATCTCGGGCTCCGAGGCCACCAAGTTCAGGAAGCGAACCATGGCGGCTTCGGAGTCCAGCAGGCCCTCGTCCATGTTCACGTCGAGGATCTGGGCGCCGTTGCGCACCTGTTCCCGGGCCACATCGAGGGCCGCTTCGTAGTCGCGGTTCCGGATCAAGCGGGCGAAGCGCCGGGAGCCGGTCACGTTCGTGCGCTCCCCGACGTTCACGAACAGGGAGCCGGGGCCGATGTTCAGGGGTTCCAGGCCTGCCAAGCGCGTGTGAGGGGGGGGCTTCGGGCGCTCCCGGGGAGGGACGCCGTCTACCGCGGCTGCCACGGCGGCGATGTGTTCCGGGGTGGTGCCGCAACAGCCGCCGACAATGTTGAGCAGCCCGGCCCGGGCGAAGTCCCCCAGCGTACCCGCCATTGCCGGGGGAGAGAGGTCGTAGTCACCGAAGGCATTGGGAAGTCCCGCGTTGGGATGGCAGCTCACCCAGCCTTCGCACACCCTCCCCAGGGTTTGGAGGTAGGGGCGCAGGGCGTGGGGACCCAAAGCGCAGTTGAGTCCGACCGACAACGAGGCTCCGTGGCGCACCGAGTTGTAGAACGCTTCCGGCGTCTGACCGGTGAGCGTGCGCCCGCTCTGGTCCGTGATCGTCCCCGAAACCATGACGGGGAGGCGAACCCCCGCCCGCTCCATCTCCCGGTGGATGGCAAAGAGGGCCGCCTTGGCGTTGAGCGTGTCGAAGACGGTTTCCACCATGAGGAGGTCCACTCCCCCTTGGATCAGGGCGCGAGCCTGCTCCCCGTAGGCGAAGCGGAGTTCATCGAAGGTGACGTTTCGGGCGCTCGGGTCGTCCACGTCCGGGGAGATTGATGCCGTCCGGTTCGTCGGTCCCAGAACGCCGGCCACGAAACGGGGCTTCTCGGGGGTCCGGGTGGTGAAGTCGTCGGCGGCCCGGCGCGCGATGTGGGCGGCGGCCAAGTTCATCTCCGGCACGGCGTCCTGGACCCCGTAGTCGGACATAGGCAAACGGGTGGCGCTGAAGGTGTTGGTCTCGACGATGTCGGCCCCCGCCTCCAGGTAGGCCCTGTGAATTTCGCCGATTACGTCGGGACGGGTCAGGCTGAGCACATCGGGGTTGCCGAGAAGGGGGGTGGGGGGGGATGGGAAGCAATTCCCCCGGAAGTCCGCTTCCGACAGACCATACCCCTGGATCATCGTGCCCATCGCGCCGTCCAGGACAAGGATCCGCTCTTCGAGAATCCTCTCCAGGGTGCATCTGCTGGTCTTTCCCCACATATTCGCACCTGCTTCCCCGGGAAGCGACCTAGGGCCTCCCCAAGGCTCCTCCCGAATGTTCCGATCAGGCGAGGTCAGGCGGTGCGGAAAGATCCGAGAACAGCAGGCCCCGGGTCGGGGGGCGAACCTTGCGACCGCAAGATTCGCGCAGGAAGATCCGTCACCCGGGTGGCTTTTTAGCTGTTTCCAGGCCGCAATACGCCACAAATCGCCGAAACCATCTGCCGGCCTTCGTCCCCGAGCGGGCGTCAACCGACGCAGGTCGCAACATAGCCAAATCGAGCGTCTGCTTCCAGGATTTTCAGGAACGGTTCGTCCCCTGCGGGAGGCCATCGGGCGGGGGTCTGGCCGGGCCAGCCGGACGAGATCAAGTTGCCGCGCAGCCGACACTGCCCGTCAACCGGCATCCACTGGCGAGCGGTTCGCTTAGATTCAGGGGTACATGCCGGCTTCGGCCCGAAGTCTCCCGAGCTGGGACGCAATTGAGCGGATGGGCGTACCCGGCCGGATCCTGCCGGAAAGTGCCTTGTCCCAGCAAACGAACTACCGCTTGACGCCAATGCCCACCTACGAATACCGATGCGACGAATGCGGTTGCGAGTTCGAAGTCTTCCAGAAGATGAGCGATACGCCGGGCGCTCCCTGTCCTGCATGCGGCCAAGATGCCCGCCGACTGATCTCCGGAGGGGGCGGCCTGCTATTCAAGGGTGAAGGGTTCTACATCACCGACTACCGCTCCGAAGCGTATAGGAAAAGAGCCGAGCAGGACGCGCCCAAAGCGGCGGGAGCCGAGAAGGGATCCGAGAAGTCGGCATCGGCAAAGGCCACGGGGTCCACGGAAAAGGCCTCCCCGGCGGGCAAGGGCGCGGCGACCGAGAAGGGCGATGCGTCGACCCGGGCTTCGGAATCGAAAGCCGGCGGCTCCCGGGACGGCTGAGGGGCCATGTCCGCGGAACGGATCGCGAACGCCCTGCGAGGGGCCGCCCTGGATCTGGGTGCCGGCAACGTCCAGGTTCGTCTGGGTCGGCCCAGGGACCCCAGCCACGGTGACCTTGCGTCGAATGTTGCCCTGGCCCTTGCCTCCCGGCTCCGGCGCTCCCCCCGGGAAGTTGCCCGAGAGCTGGCGGATCGGCTGGGATCCATCGAGGGGGTGGACCGCGTCGAGGTTGCCGGACCCGGCTTTCTTAACTTCCATCTGGGCGCGGCGGCCCTGGGCGCCGGCCTCGACCGGATCCTCATACAGGACGACCGGTATGGTCGCAGCGACGAGGGCAAGGGACGGCCCATCATGGTGGAGTTCGTCTCCGCCAACCCGACGGGTCCCCTGCACCTGGGACACGGCCGCCAGGCGGCCCTGGGAGACGCGATCTCCAACCTCCTGGATTGGTCGGGGTGGGATGTCCACCGGGAGTTCTACTTCAACGACGCCGGCGGCCAAGTGGACCGGCTGACCGCAAGCGTGCACGCCCGCTGCCGCCAGCTGCGGGGCCGGGACTGGGTGCTTCCTCCCGGTGGCTACGCGGGGGAATACATCACCGAGATTGCCCGGGCCCTTTTGGGCCGCTGGGAGGGGGAGTTCGAAGACGACCGGAACGACGACCCCCCCGAAGCGGTACGTCGCTTCGCCATCGACGTCTTGCGCAGGGAACAGAGGGAGGATCTCGAGCAGTTCGGCGTTTACTTCGACGAGTTCTACCCGGAGACCCGTCTGTACGCCGATGGCCGGATCCAGGCGACGATCCGAGCTCTGGACCAAACGGGACTCACCTATGAAAAGGACGATGCGATCTGGCTCAGGACATCGGCGTTCGGGGATCAAAAGGACCGGGTCATGGTCAAGCGCAATGGGTCGCCTACCTATTTCCTTCCCGACGTGGCGTACCATATGTCCAAATGGGAGAGGGGCTTCCGACATGTGATCAACGTCCAGGGTGCGGACCACCACAGCACCGTGGACCGGGTCAGGGCGGGACTCCGCGCGCTTGGAAGGCCATCCGGATATCCCGAATACGTCCTGCATCAGATGGTGACCGTGGAGCGGGACGGCGCGGAAGTCCGATTCTCGAAGAGGGCCGGCTCCTACACCACGTTGGCGGACTTGGTCGGGGAGGTCGGGAGAGATGTGGCCCGGTACTTCTTCCTCATGCGCCGTCCCGAAGCCCACCTGACCGTTGACCTGGACGTGGCCCTGGATCGGTCGGACAAGAACCCCGTCTACAAGGTCCAATACGCCCACGCCCGGCTGTGCAGTGTGTTCGTCCGCGCCGGAAAAACCCGGGCGGTTGCGGGCGAAGCCGATCTGTCGCTCCTCGTCCACCCGGCCGAGCGGGAGCTCGCCAAGCAGCTCGCGGAGTTTCCCGGGATGTTGCGGCGAAGTACCGGTGGCCGGGCACCCCATATCGTATGCGACTACCTGGAAAGGACCGCCGGCTTGGTCAACTCATGGTATCACGCCGGAAACCCGTCCCGGGACCCGAAGTTGGCGGTCCTGGTAGACGACGACCGGATGCGGGCGGCGCGCTTGGCCCTGGCGGACGCCGCGAGGATCGTTCTGCGCAATGGCCTTCTTGTGCTGGGCGTCTCCGCCCCCGAACGGATGGACCGAACCTCCCCCGGTCACGAGGGTCCGCTCGGCACCGTTGGCGACGGGATTGCCGGCCAAGTCCACGAAGATCCTGTGGCTGGCGCTGCCACAAGTTCATAAGAGAAGCGTCATGGCCGTACTGGTTGTCGGCAGTGTTGCCCTGGACGCGGTGGAGACGCCCGCTACCCGGGTTGACGGGGTGATCGGCGGCTCGGCGGTGTTCTTCGGTGCCGCCGCGTCGTTCTTCACCGATGTCCGGGTCGTCGCCGTCGTGGGCTCCGATTACCCCTTGGAAGAGCTCCGTTTCCTGAAAGAAAGAGGCGTCGATTTCACCGGCCTGGAGCAGGTTCCGGGGGAGAGTTTTTTTTGGGCCGGGAGGTACCACGAAGGCTTCGTTTCCCGGGACACGAAGGAGACCCGCTTGGGCGTCTTCGGGTCCTTCGACCCGGAGGTCCCCCTTGGGTATCGAGACGCGGAGGTGGTCTTCCTGGGCAACATCGACCCGGTCCTCCAGCTCAAGGTTCTGAATCAGATGCGGGCTCCCGGACTCGTTGCGGCCGACACCATGAACTTCTGGATCGAGGGCGCCCGCGACGATTTGATAGAACTCCTGGGCCGGGTGAACATACTCTTCGTGAACGACGAAGAGGCAATGCAGCTTGCCGGGAAGACGAACCTGGTCCGGGCCGCTCGGTGGATTCAGGATCGGGGACCCGGCTTGGTGGTGGTCAAGAAGGGGGTGCACGGTGCGACGCTCTTCGCGCCGGGCTGGGTCTTCCAAACCCCCGGGTATCTCGTGGAAGAAGTGATCGATCCGACGGGAGCGGGCGATGCCTTTGCCGGAGGATTCCTGGGCTACCTGGAAAAGGCCGGATCTCGGAAACGAGAAGACTTGAAACGCGCCGTGGTGTACGGATCCGTCATGGGCTCGTACGCGGTCGAGGCGTTCTCCGTCAACCGGTTCCGCAGGCTCCGCGCCCGGGACATCGAGGAAAGGGCCCGAGACCTTCGGGATATGACTTCCTACTCGAGCCGGGCCTCCCGGGGGTGGGCCATGATTCCCCGGCCGTCTTCGAAGGGTCCTGTCACCTACCGGGAAGCGGGGGTAGACTTGGATGCGGCAGAGCGGACCAGACGAGCCCTCTGGCCGCTCCTGGCCGCTTCGGGAGACAAGAACACCTTGTCGAAACTCGGGGCGTTCGGAGGCCTCTACGCCCTGCCCGATGCCCTGAACCAGCCCGTGCTGGTGTCGAGTGCCGACGGGGTGGGGACCAAGCTCAAGGTGGCCTTCGCGGCGGGCCGACACGACACGGTGGGGCAGGACTTGGTCAATCACTGCGTAAACGATATTCTGGTGCAAGGAGCCCGGCCGCTCTTTTTCCTCGACTACTTGGCCGTGGGGGCTCTGGAAGACGGGGTGGTTCCCGCGGTTGTGAGCGGGATTTCCCGCGCCTGCCGGGAGAACGCCTGCGTCCTCCTCGGAGGCGAGACCGCCCAGATGCCGGACTTCTACAACGACGGAGAGTACGACTTGGCGGGCTTCGTGGTCGGCCTTGTGGAGCGCTCCCGCCTGATTGACGGCTCCGCCGTGCGGCCTGGGGATCGGCTCGTCGCCCTTCCATCTTCGGGCCTTCACACCAACGGATTCACCTTGGCAAGAAACATCGTATTCGGTCGCATGGGGTTGAATGTCGACCATGACTTCCCGGGCGAAGGGGCGTCTGTGGCCGAGGTGCTCCTCCGGGTGCACCGATCCTACGTTGGGCTGGTGGCTCCCTTGCTTGAAGGAGGGGGGGTCAAGGCCATGGCTCACATTACCGGTGGCGGCATTGAGGGGAACCTCCCCCGGGTTCTGCCCCCCGGGCTCGGGGCCCGCATCGACTGTGCCTCGTGGGTGGTGCCCGCGGTGTTCCGCGTGCTCGAAGAAGCCGGCGGGGTGGACCGGCGGGAGATGTACCGCGTGTTCAATATGGGCATTGGCATGATTCTGGTAATCGCCCCCGACCGAGAGGCTTCCCTGTTGGCCGAGCTGGGAGACGAAGGCTGGCCGCTGGGTGAGGTGGTCCGTGGAACCCGGGTGGAGCTCGTCGGGCAATGCTGACCGGGGACGGTTGGGACGTTCGTCGTTGGGCGGACCCTTCTGTGCCCCCGGCGCCCGTTGCGGCGGCCCATCCCTGGATCGGCTTCTCGGCCCTCCTTCTCGCCCTCACCTTTGGGCCGACTCAGGGGGGCGGGGCTCAGACCGTCGTCCCTGACGCCGGCACCCGGGACGTCGTGGATTTGGCGGACCGGTGCGCGGTGAGTGAAGGTCGATGGGTGCCCCCTTGCCGGGAACTCGCCCTCGCAGCCATGGCCATGCAGCAGGGCTTCGGCCTCGCTTCGGCCCTGGGGAGCGACATTCCCGGCTCTCCCAGCACCATGGGGCGGCGGCTGGGCATGACCCCCAGGATCGGCCTTTCCCTGTCGGCGCTGGGGACAAAGATGTCGATGCCACGGATCGCGGGTTCTCAGGCGAAGGACCTTGGCGAACGGGAGGCGTTCTCGATCTTCGGATTGCGGGCCGCCGCCGCTGCCACGGTTCTGGACGGTTTCCGGTTGACGCCTGTCGCAGGCGGCGTGCTGGCGGTCGATGTCGTGGCCTCCTACGCCTACCTCCGCCTGCCGGGAAACGTCGCCCTGAGCGGTTCGCCCTCCAGCTTCGGCGTTGGGACCCGAATCGGTCTCGTGCGGGAGTCCTTCATGCTCCCTGGAGTTTCCGTTTCTGCCGTACGTCGCTGGCACGGAGATATCCGTGCGGGTTCCATCTCTCAAGGGAATCCCGGGGAAGTGGAGACAGACCTCACGGTCTCGTCCTTGCGGGCCGTGGCCGGGAAAAACTGGTTTGTGGTGGGGATTATGGGCGGGGTCGGCTTGGACCGATACGAAGGGAACGCCCGCGTCGCGGTCACCGGAATCCCTGCGTCCGCGAAGCAACACATACGTACGGAGCGGAAGCTCTTTTTTGCCGCTGCGTGGTTCAACTTCGTGATCGCCCAGGTGTCTCTGGAAGCCGGCCTTGCGGAGGGCGTTGACGACCCGTTCCCCGACCGCTTGGGCGCCTTTGCTCCGGGTGACCGGACGTGGTTTGCCGTCTCCGCATTCCGGATCACGCTTTGATACCCCTGTCCGGAGGGGGTCGGCTTGACCCACCGGACCGGCGCCTTCTTGCCCGCGCGGTCGCGTTGGGTCGGAAAGGGTGGGGGCGGGTCCATCCGAACCCCATGGTGGGCGCGGTGGTCGCGAGGAACCAACGTGTTCTTGCGGAAGCCTGCCATGAGGAGTTTGGGGGCCCCCACGCGGAGGCCGCGGCCCTGGCTGTTTCGGGGGACGCCCGGGACGCCACCCTGTACACCAGTCTGGAGCCTTGCCGCCACACGGGGAAGACACCGCCTTGTACGGAGGCCATTCGCTCCGCGGGCGTGTCGAGAGTGGTCTACTGGGCGGCCGATCCCGGGCCGGAGTCGGGGGGAGGCGGGGCGTGGCTCCGGCACCGGGGCTGCCGGGTTGACGGACCCTTCGGGCACCGGGCTCACTGGGCTGCGGAGAACCCGGTATTCTTCCACACCCGGAAAGCCATCCGGCCCTTTGTTGGCCTCAAACTGGCAATGAGTCTGGACGGGCGCATCGCCCCTGCCGGGGGGCAACGGGTGTGGCTGACGGGGAGGGAGGCCCGGGAGGAGGTGCACCGCCTTCGGGCCGGGTTCGACGGGATTCTCGTGGGCACCAGAACCTGGAAGGCAGATGACCCCCGTTTGACGGCTCGGGGATCCGTTGTTCCCAGGATCCTTCCGGTGCGGATCATCCTGGATCGGAGAGGAGAAGTTCCGGGGTCGGCTCAAGTATTGGCCGACGATCCTCCCACCCTGGTGGTGACGTCCTCTTGCGAAGCACCCGGCCTTCGGGACCGACTGGGGGGGCGCGCCGATGTCCTGGCTGTACCCGTCGCAGGCACCCGCCTGGATCTCCGGGAGCTCTTCCAGCGCTTGGCGCGGCGCGGACTGACCAGCGTCCTCTGCGAGGGGGGCGGGACGTTGGCCGTCTCTCTGCTCGCCGGAGGCCTCGTGGACCGAATTTACATCTTCGTCGCGCCCCTCTTCGTGGGCGGCAAAGGGATTCCGGCATTTCCCGTTGCCGATTTCCTGAATGTCAAGGCGCCCGCCCGCTCCTTTGGCGGTTGGAAGCTTCGCCTCGATCCCGCAAGATTCGGGGACGACACCCTCATCGTTTGGGACCGGGGAGGCTGACGTGTTCACCGGAATCGTGGAATCGGTAGGCAAAGTTGTCGGCGTGAAGGAAGGAGAGAGCGGCCGGATCCTGGTCATCACCGCTTCCTTCGCCCGGAATTTGGTCCCCGGACAGTCCGTAGCCGTGGACGGGGCGTGCTTGACCGTCTGTGCACAAGGCGAGGGCTCCTTCACCGTGGAAGCGGGCGCATCCACCTTGGAGCGCACCATCGCCGACCGGTATCAACCGGGCTCCCCGGTGAATCTGGAGCGAGCGATTCGGGTCGGCGATCGCCTGAACGGGCACTGGGTCCAGGGACACGTAGACGGACTGGGCACCTTCTTGGAGCGCACGTCCGAAGGGAACACCCGATTCCACAACTTCAATTTGCCGGACGACGTGTTTTCTGTAACGGTGCCCTACGGCTCCATCACCGTCAACGGGGTCAGCCTCACGGTGAACCGCTTGGGCCCGGGCCGGGTTTGCCAGGTGGCGATCGTACCCTTTACGTGGCGGCACACCAACTTTTCGGCCCTGACGCCCGGTTCTCCCGTGAACGTGGAGGCAGACCTGATCGGCAAGTACGTGCGGCGGATGATGGATGAGGGGAATTTCCCTCCCCGGAGGAACCGCGTCCGTGCCCTTTGATTCCGTCCCCGAGGCGATCCACCGGATTGCCCAAGGCGAGTTGGTCATCGTTGCCGACGACGAAGATCGGGAGAACGAGGGAGATCTGGTCTGCGCGGCGGAGAAGATCACCCCTGAGCTGATCAACTTCATGACGCGCTTCGGCCGAGGGCTCATCTGCGTTTCCATGACCCCCGAGCGGGCAGACGCCCTGGAGCTGCCCCCGATGACGCCGCGCAATACCGACCCTGAGGGGACTGCCTTTACCGTCTCCGTGGACGCCCACCGCCGTTTCGGCGTCACCACCGGCATCTCCGCCCACGACAGGGCCAAGACCGTGGAAGTTCTGGTTGATCCTGCTTCGGGCCCGGAAGACCTCAGACGCCCCGGCCACGTGTTCCCCCTTCGGGCGCGCCGGGGGGGCGTGCTCCGCCGCGTGGGCCAAACCGAAGCCGCCGTGGACCTGGCCCGGTTGGCGGGACTGACCGCCGTCGGGGTCATCTGCGAAATCCTGAATGAAGACGGGACCATGGCCAGACGGAACGAGCTGGAGGTGATGGCGCGCAAGCACGACCTCAAGTTCATCACCGTCGAGCAGCTCGTCGCGCACCGGCTGTCCCGGGAACGCTTGGTGAGGCGGGTCGTAGAGGCCCCCCTCCGAACGGCTTCGGGAGAATTTCGGGCAATCGGCTACCGCAGCGAGATCGACGACCGGGTTCATCTCGCCCTGGTGAACGGCGACGTGGAGGGGAAGGAGAACATTCTGGTTCGGATGCACGCCGAGGACCCCATGGGGGACACCTTTGTTTCTCTGGACGAGCCGAATGGGCTCCTCCTGGGTGCAATGGCGCGCATCCAGGCAGAAGAAGAGGGGGTCATCGTGTACCTTCACAGGGACCGGGCGGGCGATCGGCTGATCGAGCGACTACGCGGCGCCGAGGCCAGCCAGTCCGCGGACCCGCCGCCTCCCGGTCAGGTCCTTCGGGACTACGGAATTGGCGCCCAGATCCTCCTTGACCTGGGGCTGACCACCGTCCGTCTTCTCACGAACAGTCGGCGCCACATCGTGGGCCTGGACGGGTACGCCCTGGAAATCGTGGGAAGGGAGCCCTTCACCGGAGTGCGCCTGAACGGCCAGGTCGTGGCCCCGGGCAGCCCGATCCCGGTGGGAACGTCCCCCCCGGACCTTAGGGAAGAAAGGCAAGAACCCCAGTGACCCAACCCCTCGACCCGCGGATCGCCCTCCTCGTTGCCCGCTTCAACAACATGATCACGGAGCAGCTTCTGGCGGGGGCCCGGGAACACCTGCTGGCCAGGGGCGTTCCGGAAGACCGGATCACCGTGCTGTACGTGCCGGGCGCCTGGGAGTTGCCCCAAGCCGCGCGTCGGATTGCCGACCTGGGCGGGTACGACGCCATCGTCGCCATCGGATGCGTGATTCGCGGGGAGACGGCGCACTTCGACTACGTCGCGGGCCAAGCCAGCGACGGATTGGGACGGGTGGCTCTGACCGCAAAAATTCCCGTCATCTTCGGGGTTCTGGCCACGGAGAACGGCGAACAGGCCATGGAGCGCGCCGATGTCCTCGGTGCCAACAAGGGCGCCGAATTCGCCCAAGCAGCCCTCGACATGCTGCGGCTCGATTCCTCTCCCCGATCTTGACCCCGCCATTGGACACGAGACGACGGCGGGACCGAAGCCGGTCGCGGGCTTGGTTTCTCCAGGTCCACTACCGATGGGAAGCGGAGGGTGGGGCCATCGGCCTGGAAGACGCCCTCGCGGAGACCCTGGAACAGCGCCTCGTCTCCCCCCGCCGAATCCGCTACCTGGAGCGCCTGGTGCGGAACTTCGGGGACAACCGGCACCGGATCGACGACGCCATCTCGGACGCCATGGACAACTGGCGATTGGGCCGTCTTCCCCTGATGGACCGGGGGGTCCTGCGCCTGGGTGCCACGGAACTTCTCTGCCTGAAGAGCATTCCGGGGAAGGTTGCGATCCAGGAGTCGGTCCGGCTGGCCGAACGCTACGGGGGGGCCGAGTCGTCCCGCTTTGTCAACGGTGTTCTGGACGCGGTCTTCCGAGCGTCCCGGGCCGACCGAGCCCCCGGGTTTCCCCGACGCGGATGACCCGAAGCCGGCTTCGGATCCTCGTGGCGAACTGGCAGGACCGCCACAACCCCAACGCTGGGGGTGCGGAGGAACACCTGCACCAGGTCTTTGGTCGGCTCGCTCGGAGGGGCCACCGGGTCACGCTTCTCTGCTCCAACTGGCCGTCGGGGGAAGGGACGGCGGAGATGGACGGGATCCGGATACACCGAACCGGCCGACGGTACACCTTCAACTTGGCAGCGCCCCTCCACTACTGGCGGCACCTGGAGGACGAACCCTTCGATGTGGTCGTCGAGAATCTGAACAAGGTTCCCATACTCGCGCCGCAATGGGTCCCAGGGGCCAAGCCTCTCCTCTTGGTACACCATCTCTTCGGGACCACCGCGTTTCAGCAAGCGAACTTGGCCCTCGCCGGGGCCACGTGGCTCTTCGAGCGGGTCATTCCGGCGGTGTACCGGGGCCTGCCGTGCGTTGCTGTCTCGAATAGTACGCGGGAAGACCTGGTCCGCCGGGGCCTGGATCCCTCCCGGATCACGGTAATTCGCAATGGTGTAGCCCTGGAGGGCCTCCAGCCGACCGCCACTCGATTCTCCGTTCCCACCGTGGTCTACCTGGGGCGCCTACAGCGGTACAAGCGAATCGACTTGGTCCTGAAGGCCGTTTCCCGGCTGCTGGACGGAGGTATGGAACTGGAGTTGGTCATTGCCGGACGGGGGGACGCCCGGAAGCGTTTGGAGGCCATCGTTCGGCAGCTCGGGATCCGGAACCGGGTTCGGTTTGCCGGATTCGTTTCGGATGCCGAGAAGGGCGAGCTCCTGTCCAGGTCCTGGGTTCATGTCCTCACCTCCCCCAAAGAGGGATGGGGCATTGCAAGCATCGAGGCATCGGCGTGTGGGACGGCCACGGTCGCCTCCGACTCTCCAGGGCTGCGGGAGACCGTCCGCCACGGGGAAACCGGCCTCCTCGTGCCCCACGGCGATGTGGATGCCCTGGCAGAGGCCCTGGCGCAGATCCTGGAGCCCGGGAATCGGGACCGCATGGGCCGGGCGGCCCACTTGATGGCGAAGGCGTATTCCTGGGAAGGGGTTGCCGATGCCTTCGAACGGCTGTTGACCTCCCTTTGGGAAGGACGCTGAAGCCCAACCCCCCATTGGGAGGGGCGTCGCAACCGATTCTGTGCCCGTAAGGTAAGGCAGAATTCGTACCCATAGGGTACGGAAGAAGATCGCACAAGCCGATAGATCGGGCTAAATTCGGACCCACAAGGAGAGCTTGGCGGGAGTGCCGATTCAGCCTGGGGACCGGAAGGCCTGGGAGGTTCTAGGATGCCGACACGGATTACAGCGCAAGGTTGCGAAATCAGCTCCGATATCCGGGACCAAGCGGAACGCCTCGCCGGGCGGTGGCCCCGCTTCGACCCGGCCGTGATGGACGTGGGCTTCGTCTTCCGATCGGAAGGGCGTTTCCGCATCGCCGAGGCCATCATTGCGCGGCGGCGTCGGCAGCCGGTGGTCGCCCGGGGGACGGCTTCGAATTTTCGCGGCGCCCTGGACGAGCTGGACCAGCACGTCAAACGCATCCTCAAGCGGGACCGCAAGCGACGAAAAGACCACCGCCCGCCGCCCGACTTCTCGAGCTGAGGCCCCAAGTCTCCCCAATAAACTCGAATCTCCATATGCCACCTTCTTCTTCCGCCCGTCCCGGGGGCGGCCGTACCGTGAGCCCCCGCTGCTTCACCTCGGAATCCGTCACCGAAGGGCACCCGGACAAAATCGCCGACCAGATTTCCGATGCCGTCCTGGACGCGGTCCTCGCCGACGACCCGCGTGGGCGCGTGGCCTGCGAAACCCTCGTGACCACCGGTTTGGCTTTGGTTGCCGGGGAGATAACCTCGGAAGCTCGGGTAGACTTTCCCAAATTGGTTCGCAAGACCCTTGTGGACATCGGCTACGACCAGGCGGAGTACGGGATCGACGGCAATACGTGCGGGGTACTGACGGCCATTGACGCCCAGTCCCCTGAAATCAAAGCGAGCGTGGACCGGGGAGGTGCGGGCGATCAGGGCATGATGTTCGGATTTGCCTGCGACGAAACGCCAGAAAAGATGCCGGCACCCATTGCCGCCGCCCACGCCCTGACGCGCAGGCTGGCGGAGGTCCGGAAATCCAAGGCGGTGCCCTGGCTTCGGCCCGACGGCAAGGCCCAGGTGACGTTCCAGTACGCCGGGACGAAACCGGATTGTGTCAAGACCGTCGTGCTCAGCGCGCAGCACGAACCGTGCGTGACCCAGGAACAGATCGCCCAGGAATTGATCTCCAAGGTGATCCGGCCGGCCCTGTCGGCTTGGTTCGATCCCGATGGCACCACGTGCCTCGTCAATCCCAGTGGAAGCTTTGTCAAGGGCGGTCCCCAGGGAGACGCGGGGTTGACGGGTCGCAAGATCATCGTCGACACCTATGGCGGGATGAGCCGCCACGGGGGCGGCGCCTTTTCGGGAAAGGACGCCAGCAAGGTGGACCGGTCGGCGGCCTACGCGGCTAGGTGGGCCGCCAAGAACGTGGTGGCGGCCGGCGCCGCGACCCGATGCGAAATCCAGCTTGCGTACGCAATCGGCGAAGAGAATCCCGTCCAGGTGTCCGTGGACTCCTTCGGCACCGGGTGCGTGCCGGACGAAGCGCTTGCTCGAGCCGTGAGGGCGGTGTTCGACTTCCGGCCCAGGCGCATTATCCAGGAGCTCCGCCTAAGGGACCCGATCTTTGCCCGAACCGCTGCCTACGGGCACTTTGGCCGGGAGCCTTCGGTCGGCCCTCCTGGCCTTTCGCCCGGAAGCTGGGGTGAGGCGGCGAACCCCTGCGGCCGACAGATTCGATACTTCCCGTGGGAGCGCACCGATCGCGTGGCTGACCTGAAGACGGTGCTGGGATGCTGACCGCGGATAAGAATCTCCATGTCTAGGGATATCCGAGACGATAGCGCTCCCGGGATGAGGCACTAAGGAGGACAGGTGATCGAGGTCAACGTGCAGAGCCTTGCGTTCGACCGAACGTCCAACACACCCGTGGTCATTCTCAAGGAGATCGGCAGTAACCGCTTCCTCCCCATATGGATCGGGCCGGGGGAGGCCAGCGCCATTGCCATCCAGCTGGGCGGGGTGGCGTGCCCGCGCCCGCTCACCCACGATCTCCTGATTTCGATCCTGGGGGGTTTGGGCGGGACCCTTCGGAGGGTCCTGATCACCCGCGTGGAGGACCGCACCTATTTTGCCGAGTTGATCATCGACCGAGGTGGGGACCTGATTTCCGTAGACGCGAGGCCTTCCGATTCCATCGCCATCGCCCTCAGGACCGAAGCCCGCATCTTTGCCGAAGACGCCCTGCTGGAGTCCATGTCCGGTGGGGGGAAGAACGAAAGCCAGGAGACCCCGGACAAAGACGAAGGCCGAATGAGCGGGGAAGCGCTGGAACAACACCTGCGAAACCTACGGCCCGAGGACCTGGGCCGGTTCGAGCACTGAGACGGGTTCGCTGGTCGGCGGTTGGCCCGGTCCTCGCCGTGTTTGCGGCCTACGGGGGGCAGGCGACCCTCCCCCAGCCCGGGCTGCCGATGGGGTCCGCTCCCCCCTTCCATCAGGGTGTTCCGAACCCCACCGTGGACGTCACCCGGCCCCAGGACCCGCAAATCCGGGAGCCCGAAGGCCTCACCCTCTCGGGTGAAGTCAGGATCGGGAGGGAACTCGCAGACAGCGGCACCGTGGTGCTTCACAGGGTGTCGGCGCTGGAATCCCGAGGGATCGATAGCGTTTCGGTGGATCGGGGGGGTACCTTCGAGATCCGGATGCCAGCGGCGGCAAACTCCGAAGGGACGGATGTTTTCTTTGCTTCGGTCCGCTACGAGAACGTCCTCTACTTCGGGGAGGTCTTCGTCGGTAGCCAGGCGCCGGAAGCGGATGCCTACGTCATCCAGGCGTACCCTAGCTCGGTCGTGGGACTCGCGGGCGTACCGGTCCTCCGGGTCCGGAACCTCTTTCTGGAGCGGGCGACTCCCGAACCGGGTTGGATGGCGACGGATCTCTTTGAGCTACAAAATGGAACCGGGTTCACCCTCGTTGCCGGGGAAGGAGGGGCCAGTTGGTCCCAAACGCTGCCCCTGGGCGCCGTCGACTTCAGGGCAGGCCAGAGCGACCTTCCGCCGGATGCCGCTTCCTTTCGCGGCGGCAGGGTTCACGCCTCCGCCCCGATTCCGCCCGGGGAGAGCGTCTACCTGATCCGCTACCGGGTTCCAGAGGACAGCATCGTCATTCCGGTGGAATCTCCGGCGGGATCCATGGAACTGCTGATTCGGGAGCCGATCGGCGACCTCTCCGTCACGGGTCTTGCTCCCGTAGAAGCCGTCGAACTGGCGGAGAACACCTACCGGCGCTTCGCGGGGCGCGACCTGGCTCCAACGGTCGTGACCGTCGCAGTGGGGACATCCATCTCTCCCACGGAAGCCATTCCTCTGCTGGCGGCCATCCTGGCGCTGGTGCTGACCGCAGCCGGGGCCCTGCTGACCGCCCGTACCCAGAGAGATGTCGCCCCGGTCCCCGGTGCCCGACAGCAGCTGCTCATTGAAGTTGCCCGGCTGGACGAAGCTTGGAGCGAAGGAAGGGTTGAGGCCGAGGAGTACCGTCGCCGCCGTCGCCGACTTCTCGCAAGAATCGGAGTGTAGCGTCCCTAACATGTCTTTGGTGACGACCCGGGCGATCCTGCTTCGAGCCCATCCGTACTCCGAGACCAGTCGGGTCCTCCGGTTCTATACCCAGGGCCTGGGCCTGGTCGGGGTGATGGCGAGGGGGGTGCGCCGGGGGGCCTCTCGGGGAAGGGGTGCCCTGGTGACCTTCGGGGAAGGCGTGGCTGTCCTCTCGGTTCGGCGAAGCCGCGAACTCCAGTCCCTCCGAGAATTTACGCTGCAGAGGACCCGCTTCGGGTTGGCCGGAGACGTCGGGCGTCTGGCGGGGGCTTCGATGGCCGGCGAACTCGTGCTTCGCCACGCGGCCCAGGAACCCCCCGGCGAACTGTACGAGGTCCTTTCCGCAGGTCTGGACCGCCTCGAGGCGACCGGGCGGAAAGATCTTGCAGGGGAGTTGCTGGCGCTGGTCTGGCAGATGGTCGGCCTTCTGGGCTTCGGCCCCGAGCTTGAGGCCTGTACCGCCTGCGGCCGATTCCTGGAAGATGAAGAACCGGGGCGTTTCGATCTGATGGCCGGCGGCGTACGCTGTTCCGGTTGCGGGGCCGTCAGCGGGTCCCGGCTCGTCGGTCCCCGATCTCGGGTGGACCTTCGCCGCTTCCTACTGGGCGAAGTCCCCCGGCGTCTGGTCAAGCCTCGAGCTCATCTGTCCCTCCTCGAGGACTTCATCACCGTCCATATGCTAGGCGGTCGTCGCCCCCGCTCCTTCCGCTTCTTCCAGTTTCGCCCCTCGTGCTCTCGGGCCGATCGGTATGTCCCCGACTCCCGCTAGCCTGATCCTGGGCACTGCCGGCCACATTGATCACGGCAAGACATCCCTGGTTCGGGCCCTTTCCGGCGTCGACACCGACCGGCTGGCCGAGGAAAAGAGGCGGGGCATCACCATCGAGCTCGGCTTCGCCCGTTATGACCCGGGCGAAGGCTGTGCCTTCGGGATCGTCGATGTCCCGGGCCACGAGGGTTTTGTCAAGACCATGGTGGCCGGCGCGGCGGGGATGGATATCGTTCTCATGGTTGTGGCCGCCGACGAAGGCGTCATGCCCCAGACCCGGGAGCACTTGGCAATCGTAAGACTCCTGGGAGTCGCGGGGATGGTGGTGGCCATCACCAAGGCGGACTTGGTGGAGCCTGAGTGGCTCGATCTGGTGAGGGAGGACGTGGAGGATTTTTTGGCCGGGACTCCTTACGAAAGCGCGGAGATCGTGCCCACTTCGGTCGAGACGGGGGCGGGCGTGGAAGCCCTGTCCCGGGCTCTGCTACGGTGCGGTTCTATGGCCCGTGGCCGGGCCGGGGACGACTTGGTCCGGCTCCCCGTCGACCGGGTCTTCGCCCTGGAGGGAGCGGGCACCGTGGTGACGGGCACCCTCTGGTCCGGCCGCCTGCCCCGGGGGGGGATCGTGCGGATTCTGCCCCGAGGTGAAGAAGCGCGGGTCCGGGCCGTCCAGGTCCATGGAGAGGCGGTGGACCACGCGGAGGCGGGCATGCGGACCGCCGTGGCGCTGACGGGAGCCGCCGTCCGACGGGGGATGGTCGCCCGGGGAGATGTGCTGGTTTCCACCTCGGCCTGGACCCCGTCCATGATGCTCACCGTGGAGCTGACCGTGCTGGAAGGCAGCAGTTGGCGCGTAAAAGCGGGCCAGCGGGTCCGGGTTCACTTGGGCACGGTCGAGGTCATGGCCCGAGTCGCCCTTTTCGGACTTTCCGCCGTGGAGCCCGGGGAGAGCGCGCTTGCTCAGCTCAGGCTGGAGGCCCACATCGTGGCCCGCTCCGGCGATCGCTTCGTCATTCGATCCTATTCGCCCGTCACCACCATCGCGGGCGGGGTGGTACTGGAGCCGTCTCCCCCGAAGAGGAAGCGCCTTTCCGGAAGGGAGCGGGCAGCCCTGGCAGCCCTGGCCCGGAGGGGGACAGACGCGGTGCGGGGTGCCGTGTTCCTGGCCGGGTGGGCGGGTCTGGATGGGGTTGCCCTGGGGGTTCAAGCGGGTTGGAAGGAGGCCACCCACAAGCTGCCCCCGGGTCTGACCTGGCAGCTGGGCGGCACGCTGTTTGATTCGGACCTCGTGTCCCGGGGCGAGACTCGCATCCTGGAGGCCGTAGACGCCTATCACGGCCTTCACCCTCTTGAAGCTGGGGCGCCGTTGCGGGTTCTCCGCACCGCACTCCCCGGGCGGATCCACGCCAAGCTGGCCGACGGTCTGGCCGCCCGGCTGGTTCGGAAAGGCCGCTTGGTCGTCGAAGGCAAGTCGGCTCGCCTTCCGGGCTTCAAGGCCGCCCTTTCTCCGGACGAGACGGTGCTGGCCGACCAGCTCACGAAGATTCTCCGGACCCGAGGGTTGCAAGGCCCGTCTACGAAGGAGCTGGCGGCCCAACTGGCGGACGATCCCCGAATCGGCGCCGTCCTCGGGTTCATGGCGGGCCAGGGACAGATTCGCCTCCTTGGGGATGCCTACTGGGTCACCACCGAGGCTCTGAACCGGATCTCCGCCGAAGTGGTTCGGCGGTTCGGCGGAAGGGAGGGGCTGGGCCCAGCCGACTTCAGGGAGGTCATTCCCGTTACGCGTAAACACCTCATGCCCATCCTCGCGTATCTTGATGGCCGGGGGGTTACGGTCCGTCAGGCTTCCGGTCGCAGGGTCGCCGGGGCGTGACCGGCTTCGGGTCGTCCCGATCGGCCAATCGGGCCTAAGAAAGAAGTTGTCTGCAACCTTTCCGGGACACCGGCGGTACCTAGAGTCGTATAGGAAGACGGCCTACCGACGGGCGAAGGAAGGGGGAGGGCGACAAGAGATGAAGCCACGGGAAGACGGAATTCCGCCCGGAACGGGTCGGGCAACGCCCCCGGAGATTCCAGCCGACTTCATTGACCGGATCACCCTTTCCCTTCAACATTGGGGTGCAGGTGGCGACGACCCCGCAGAACCTGGAGGGGCGATACCACGAACGCTGCGAACCCGAAGGCCGGAACTTTCTTGAGGCGCATTCTCTGCGCCGTCGTCGTCTTGTGTTCCGGTGGCCCGGCGAGCTTGGTTGCTCAGCAGGGGCCGCCGCCGGGGGACGAAAAGGGGGGCAAATTTCGGCTGGAACAGAACTACCCGAACCCCTTCAACCCCGAGACGCGAATCCCCTTTGAGCTGTCGGAGGAGCTCTTTTCGGAGGGGGAGACCGTCACGGTGTCCGTGCGCATCTTCAACATCCTTCAACAGTTCGTCGCAGCGCCTCTCGCCCTGGGCCATCCGGGCGGAGCCGGGCTGCCGGTCCTCCAGCTGGAGTACACGTCGCCGGGGTCCTACGAGGCCTATTGGGACGGACGCGACAGGACGGGCAACCAGGTCGCTTCGGGAGTGTACTTCGTTCAGATGCAGGTGAGTGGGCAAAGAGCCGCCTGGATCAAGATGTTTGTTACCAAGTAGGGGCGTCTTGATCACGGGTGGGGATGAGGCCTTGGACAAGTGCCTTTTCGGCGGCCTCCCGATGGGGTTGAATGGGATCCGAAGCGAGGGGTCTACCTATCGCACTCCGCTGTTTCTGGCTCCCCAAGCCGGGGTTTCCGAGTCCCCCTTTCGGCGATTGTGCCGGAGATTCGGAGCGGATGTGGTGCTCACGGAGTTCGTGAGCGCCGAAGGGATCGTACGGGACAGCAAGAAGACCGCGAAGTACCTGCGCTTCCACGAAGAAGAGCGCCCCATCGGGGTTCAGATCTTCGGGGCCGACCCGGGAAGTATGGCGGACGCGGCCGCGCTGGTCACCGAGGTGTACGGCCCCGACTTCATCGACATCAACTTTGGGTGTCCTGTCAAGAAGGTCGTCAAGAGGAACGGCGGATCCGGGTGCCTTCGGGACATGAAACTCGTGAGCCGGATTGTTCGCGCCGTGGCGGACGCCACGCCCCTTCCGGTGACCACCAAGATCCGCTCCGGCTTCGACGAGGCGACCCGCGACCCCGGCAGGATCGGCCTGGTGTGCCAGGAGGCCGGCTCCCGGATGGTGACGCTTCACCCCCGAACGCGCGCCGACATGTACTCCGGGCTCGCCCGGTGGGAAGAGATCGGAACCCTCGTTCGCACGCTGGATGTTCCCGTGATCGGAAACGGCGATGTCCGCTCCGGGCAAGACGCCCAGAGCATGAGAGAGCGGACCGGGTGTGAAGGAATCATGATCGCGAGGGGTTCTCACGGCGCGCCTTGGCTCTTTCGGCAAGCCCGAGCTGCCCTGGACGGCTTGCCCGTCCCCGGAGACCCGGGGGTCCGCACTCGGTTCGCGATCTGCATCGAACACGCCGAGAACGCGATTGCCTTCGAATGCGATGTGGAAAAGGCGATTCGGGAGTTCCGGAAGCACCTGGGCTGGTATACGAAAGGCCTGCCGGACGGGCGCCCGCTGCGCCAGCGCCTCTTCCAGGTCCGGGACCTGCGGGAAGTACGGACGCTTCTGGAGGGCTATCTGGCCCGGGCGGGCCGGGTCGGGGCAGCCCCGCCGTCCGGGGATCGGCCTGGGGTCCCATTCGGTCAGGATGTTCAGTGACTTCCAGGTTGAGGGCTGCCCGAGGCGCCCCCGAAGGGGTGGCCCCCCGTCGGCTTCTCTAGGGGGCCCGGGCCGGTACAGGGGACGCTTTACAGGGCGCTGACGCGGTGTTAGGATGTTGAGCGGTTTCTGGGCACGCCGGGGCGTACCCGGGTGTCCGCCGGCCGTTGATTGACAACAAGGGGGCGACACGGTTTCGACGTGTCTGGTGATCTTGAAGCTGCGTGCCGAGGTCCGGGAACCTCGCAAATCCTTCCGGAAATCATAATAACTGCCAACTCTGACTTGGCCCTGGCCGCGTAAACAACGCGGTCCGTTTCCCGGTTTGCTCGCCCGAGGCGAGCCGAGGAAGCGTCGACGATTCGGGCTGGTCCGTCGGTTTCGGCTACCGAACCGAGGGGCGAGACACCCAGGTGGCTAGCCCGGGAGGGGTGGTTCGCCGACCTCCCCCGGTCGTGAAGCGAACGGCGATCTACGCACGTAGACGTTTCGAAGGATCCATTCGCGGACGCGGGTTCGACTCCCGCCGCCTCCATTTCCCCCAAAGGACCCTTGGAGTTACGTGAAGCGAAAGCTGATCACACTGGGTATCGGTCTTCCGCTGATCCTGCTGGCCGACGTTTTCACCAAGCGTTGGGCTTTGGAGGCCCTGCGAAGCGGTCCCTGGCCCGACTTCATGGGCGGGTACGTGCCCCTTACCCTGGCGTTCAACCGGGGAGCGGCCTTCGGGATCTCCATCGGTAACGATCCCCGCTGGTTCTTCATTCCGGTAACCCTGTTCGCCCTGGGACTCATGGTTGCCCTCATCGCCCGTGCCAATGACCGGGACCCCACCCGGATCATCGCGCTTTCCCTGATTATCTCCGGCGCCCTGGGCAACTTGATTGACCGGGTCCGATGGGACCGGGGCGTTGTCGATTTCATCGGTCCCATCGATCTCGGCTTCATGCACTGGCCGATCTTCAACGTGGCGGATATGGCGATCAGTTGCGGCGCCGTTCTCCTCGCGCTGTCGTTTTGGCAGGAGGAGCGGGAGTTGAAGCGGGCGGGCCGGCAACCCTCCGGGGACGACGGGGACCCCGCCGGAGCTGGGGGGTCCTGAAGCCAAGGGGAAAGTCAGGAAGGGGTTGACCGGGCGCCCGGCTCCTGGAATCGCAGATGCGCAGTGGATTTCGAGCCGGATCTTATTTGGCATGTCTGCCCATCTGCATCTTCGGATCGGTTACGGCTCCGGGTGCCCCTGTCCCCCGAAGAGACCGCCCCGGGAGGCGTCAGGAGCTTGGACCTTCAGGGGAGAAGAGCAAGTACTCGATCCGCCGGCCCCGCACTTTGGCAATCCGGAGTCGGCCATTGCCAACGTCCACGGTGTCCCCGGTCTTTCCGACCCGGTCCAGAGCGCCAAAGACGTAGCCGCCCAGGGTGTCGAAATCCTCCCCCAATTCGATTCCCAGTCGTTCCTCCACATCCTTCACCGCGGTTCCTCCCCAGATGAGGGTTCGGCCGTCTCCCAGCCTCTGGAACTCCCGGGGTTCGTCCGTTTCGTGTTCGTCGCGGATCTCCCCGATGATCTCTTCGATCAGGTCTTCCAGGGTGACCAGCCCCGCCGTTCCACCGAACTCGTCCAGGATGATCACCATGTTCGTCCGCTTCGCCCGCATCTCCCGAATGAGGTCTTCCACGGTCTTGGATGCGGGGGAGAACTGCACGGTGCGCGTGACGTCCAGCACGTTTTCCCGTCCCTCCCGGGCGGCCCGCCAGAGATCCCGCGCCAAGAGCACGCCCACGATCCGGTCCAGGTTGGTCTCGTAAACCGGGAGGCGGAGCTTCCCCCGGTCGATCATGACGTCCATTGCTTCTTCGACGGTGGCGTCCGCGGGCACGGCGACAATGTCGATCCGGGGCGTCATGACCTCGCTGGCGGTGATTCCGTCAAGCCGCATGACGTTCGACATGACCAGGAATTCGTCTTCGTCAATGGTGCCTTCACGGTGTCCGATTTCGGCCAGGACTTCGATCTCCGCGCGGCTGATCGTGACCTGGCTTGCCCCCTTTGGGGTGATCCATCGGCTCAAGAAACCAAGGGGGACGAGGACGGGATTCAGGGTGAAGACCATGAGGCGAAGAACGTGCGCGGCCGGCCGGGCCAGTCCCTTCCAGAAGGTGGCGCCAAAGGTCTTGGGGATGATCTCCGAGAACACGAGAACGGCAAGCGTCAGAACCGCGGAGAAGACGCCGATCCGGTTGTCCGCAAAGATTTGCGCCGCGATGGCCCCGGCCCAGGTAGCGCCGACGGTGTGAGCGATGGTGTTGAGGGTGAGAATGGCCGCTACCGGCTTGTCGATGTTCCGTTTCATCCGATGGAGGATGTCGCCGGCCCGCTCACCCCGGTCCTGAAGAAGGGCGATGTAGGCGGGGTTGACGGACAGCAGGACGGCCTCGAGCACCGAGCACAAAAAGGAAACCGTTAGGGAGATACCCACCACGGCGATGAGCTGGATCACGGAAGGCCTTTGACCGCCGGGGTAGGCTGGCGCGGCGCGAAGTAGCAGGATAAGCGGCCGTTTCGGGGCTCCCACACCTGGTCCGGACAACGGTCCAGGCGAGCGGGAGCTTCCGGAGGCCCCGGCCGGAGTTCCCGACTCCTTCGGGGAATTTCCGCCGGCATGGAGTTGGATTTCACTGGGGTGGGGAAACGGGTCATGGGAGTTCGGGAGGTTCGCCTGAATTTACCGGGAACGGGGAACATCGGCCCGGCAACGTCTGGGTCGGGATCTTGCCCTGCCGAACAAGCTGGCTCTACCCTTCGCCTCAAGGCAACGGGTCATCGGCGCCTTTTTGATGATCCCTGGATGCCCCCGACCGGATTCTACGACTGCACCCGAACCAGCAAACCACGCCTCAACGCAGAAGGAGGATCGCAGGTGAGTTTCAGGTTCCCATCCGCTTGCGCCGGGCTGTTCCTGTTTTCCCTTGGCGCCGCTCCCGGGGCCGCCCAGGATCTGCCCGCGGCCACCTACTACGTGTACGTCGCCGCCGAGTCGGCGGATCTGTTGCATCGGATCCGGTTCGGACCGAAGGGTGCGGCCCTGGATCGGACCCTTCCCGTCGGAGAGATGGCGACCGAAATCGAGGGGCCGCATGGCCTCAATGTATCTTCCGACGGCCGGTTCATCTTCCTGACCACCGGGCACGGCGTACCGGACGGGAAGCTCTGGAAGTTCCACGCCGGCCCCGACACCTTGGCGGGCGATCCGGTTCTCCTGGGCTACTTTCCCGCCACGTTGGACGTCACTCCGGACGGTCTCTACGCCTTCGTGGCCAACTTCAACCTTCATGGCGAAAGGGTGCCGTCCACGATCTCGGTGGTCTACACCCCCGCGATGATCGAGGTGGAGCAGATCGAGACGTGCGTGATGCCCCACGGCGCCCGTCTGGACGCCGCCGGCGACTTCCTGTACTCGGCGTGCATGATGGACGACCAGGTCGTCGAGGTGGACACCCGCAGCTTCACGGTCGGCAGACGCTTTTCTGTTGCTTCCGGAAGGGAAGGGCCGCTGCCACGAGAATCCGCCGAAGGTTCGGGTCCTCATGGGAGGATGGGTTCGTCCGGATCCGAACCCCCCTCCTGCGCCCCCACCTGGGTGGTGCCCGCGCACCGGGGCGGCTCGATCCTGGTGGCGTGCAACGGAGGGAACCGCATCCTGGAGATCGACTTGGCGTCCGGGTCCCTGAATCGGAGTTTCGAAACGGGGGCCGGTCCGTACAACCTTGCCCTGACTCCCGATGACGGCCTCCTGGTGGCCACGCTCAAACAGGGTGCCGGCGTCCAATTCTTCGACCTTCGAGTGGGTCGGTCCGTCGCCACGGTCCCGTCGTCCACCAGCGTGACCCACGGCGTGGTCGTGAGCTCCGATGGGCGCTATGCCTTCGTTTCTGTGGAGGGGGTAGGGGCGGAGCCGGGAAAGGTAGACGTCTTCGATCTTTCTACTTTCCAGCGGGTGGCAGAAGTGGAGGTGGGACAGCAGGCCGGGGGAATCGTTTTCTGGAAGATGGAGGGTGGCCCGTCTTCCCGCTCCGGCCCGGGTGACACCGGAACCTCCGTCGTGACCCCGGGTAGACGATGATCTCACGGGTGGCGGTGGTCCCCGAGCGGTTCGGACTGTCCGTGCGGTCAGGTGACGCCGGCGACCAAGCTGTCCCTGTCCCATCCGAACGTATAGGCTCTCTCCTTGCCGCTCCGGGTCTTCAAGTGGACGATGTTGCGCTGGTCCTCGAACATGTTGAAGAGGAGCCGGTTCCGGACCCGGATCCTTTCGACCGTCGCGGGGAGCGGGTAATCGAGGCGGTACCACCACATGACTTCGTCGGGTATGAGGGCTTCCTCAATCCCTCGTTTCCTCACGGTTCCCGGAATCACGGGGCCGCCGTCGTCCCGAATGACGAACATCTCGTTGATGTACCGCTGAACGACCCCGTCGACTTCGTCGGTTTCGGCCAGGCGGAAATCCATGTCCGATGTCCTTTCCATAAGGGCAAACTGCAGGTCGTCCCAAAAGAACCGGATCGTGACCTCCATTCCCGAAGCGGTTACCTGGACATCGGCGATGGAAAGGCGGAATGGGTGAAGGGCCGGGCGGCCCTTCGGGTCCGTGGGGTCGCCTGCCCCCGCGGGGCGCGTGGGCCCTAGCCCCTCCGCGGGAAAGACGAGGAGCGCGGCCAGGCCGGCCCCCCCGGCGAAAGCGGCGACGGAAAAGGTGCGGTTTCGGTACATTCCTTTAGCAGTCGGTTCCCTTAAGCAGTCAGTTCGGGCTCATCCGGGAGACGGGGTCGCTCCGCCAATCATACTGCCTTTGGGCGTAGCGGGCCTCGGGGGCGCAGCGGGGAGACAACCGTCACTGGTGGATCACCCGGCCCAACCTTTAGGCATCAACGTTGGGGATCAAATGTCCAAAGAGGAGGCGCCGTTGTTTCAGCTCAACGCCGGACGATACTTGTCCCTACGGCGATTGGCACCTCTGCTGGCGGTGCTGATGGGCGCCTCGGTGATCCAGTCTCTGCCTTCCCCGGCTTCGGCGCAGTTTCGGGTTGGGGGTCACGGAGTCTACCAGAGGGGGCTTGTTGGCGGGACCTTCGGGGTCGGCGGAAGGGGGGAGATCGACTTGGGATTTGTCTTCGAAGGACTGTTGGTTGCCGGAACCTATGATCGCTTCTTCCCGAACTGCGAGACGTGCTCCCTGGGGGAAGTGGGGACGGAGCTCGGCGTGACTCGCGGGCCGACGTACGTGGGCATAGGCGCCTCGTTTAGGCGCTTCCAGGCGGAAGAGGGCGGGCCGACGAAGGACTGGGACGGCAACTTCGTTTTCGGTATTCGGTTCCCGAGCGTGCCGGTGGTCACCCCCTTTGTTCAGTACCGGCTTGAACTGCACTCGGAGACGATCAACGATCAGACCTTTTCCGCGGGGTTTCTCGTGGGTCCGCCAAGGCTTCGGCGGAGGCCCGGTACCTCGGCCGGTCGGTGACGGATTCCGGACTGGGTCGCGCCGTAGGCGCCATCGGACGGCGCTGGGAAGACTGGGCCGGGCACGCCGGCCAGCTGGGGCTGCTGGTTGGGTCCACCTTTGTCGCCCTGGTGCGCCTGCGCGTTTCATTCCGGGAATTCGTGCGTCAGCTCTACGTAATGGGCGTGCAGAGCATCCCCATCGTCCTGGTCACGGCCCTTCTGTCCGGGATCGTCACGTCCCAGCAGGGCGGCTACCAGATCACGGCCATGATCCCCCTGTACGTGCTGGGCAGCGTGACCGTCACGAGCATCGTTCTGGAACTCGCCCCCGTGCTCACGGCCATCGTCCTTGTGGGGAGAGTCGGCGCCCGGATCACCGCCGAACTGGGCACCATGGTCGTCTCGGAACAGATCGACGCCTACTATTCCCTGGGGCGGGATCCGGTGATCATCCTCGCGGCGCCGCGCATCCTCGCCGGACTCTTGGTCATGCCCCTTCTGGTGGGCATCTCGAACGCCGTCGGGATGTTCTCGGGGATGATCGCGGCTCAGCTGTCGGTCGGTCTCAGCTTCGAAACCTTCCTCTACGGCGCCCGTCTGTTCTGGCACTCCTGGGACCTGTTCTATTCCTTCATGAAGGCGCTGGCTTTCGGATTCGCCATCCCGGTGATCGCGATTCACATGGGGTTCCGCACGGCGGGAGGCGCAGCCGGGGTGGGCCGAACCACCACGGCCTCGGTCATGTTCCAGACCCTCACCATCCTGATCCTGGATGCCCTCTTTCCGCCCCTGTTCCTCCAGTGAGCTTACCCCGTCTGCCGCGATCCAGCCGACCGCCCATCCAATGACCTCCACCCCAGTCATTCGCTTTCGCAATACCCACAAGGCCTTCGACCACCCGGTGTTGACGGGCATTGACCTGGACGTCCATTCGGGGGAGATGTTTGCCCTCTTCGGCCCTTCGGGGACGGGCAAGAGCGTGTTGCTCAAGACCACCATCGGCCTGATCGTCCCCGACCTTGGAGACGTGGAGGTGAACGGGAGGTCGGTTTACTTCGGGGGCAGAGGTGCCCTGAAGCGGGTTCGGGAGTTGGTGGGGTACGTCTTCCAGAATGCCGCCCTCTTTGACTCCATGAACGTTTACCGAAACGTGGAGATGGGGTTGCCTGCGGACCGCCTTGGGCGGATGGGGAGGCGGGAGACGGCGCAAGCGGTTTGGGAAGCGGTGGAACTGGTGAACCTGGAGCCCGGTGCCGTCCTCTCCAAAATGCCCGCCGAGCTCTCGGGAGGAATGAAGAAGCGGGTCGGGATCGCCCGGGCCATCGTGGGCCGACCCAGCATTCTTCTTTGGGACGAGCCCACCACGGGCCTCGATCCGGTCAATACTGCGGCCGTGGAGCGACTGATCAAGGGGCTTTCGCAAGAGTTGCGGGTCACCTCCATGATCGTCACTCACGACGTGGAAGGCGCCCTTTGGATGTGCGACCGGGTGGCGATGCTGGAGGGCGGGCGCATTCGGTTCTGCGGGACTCCCGCCCGGTTCCGAACCGACGCCGATCCGGTGGTCAAAGCATTCGTGGACCGGGAGGCCGCCCAGGCCGCCCTTGACGTAGTGGAGATGTCATGAACGATACCGCAGCCCCCGCCAGCCCCCGGCCTTCCGAACGGGACGTCCTTCGCGCCGTTCCGCCGACGCCCAGGACCAGGGAGTTCCGCGTAGGGGTCTTCGTGATCCTGGGAATCGTCGGATTCTTCACGGTCCTGTTCTTCATGACCAGTCCTGCGACCTTCCGGGGCCGCTACATGGTCGCGACCCGGGTGGAAGATGCTCAGGGAATCCGAAGAGGAGATCCCGTGCAGATGCGTGGCATCAACATCGGGCGGGTCCACCGCTTCGACCTGGATCCCGGCGGGGTCTTGATCACCCTGGAAATCGAAGGCAGATGGTCGATCCCCACGGGTTCCCGGAGTGAACTCTCGTCCAGCGGGATCCTGGGGGGAATGGTCGTGTCCGTCGTTCCCGGTACCGGAGAAGGCTTTGTCGCACCTCACGGGGAAATCCCGGGAGAAGTGGTTGGCGGCGTCTTGGACTCTGCCGGAGATCTGACGGTCGGGGCGGGAGATGTGCTCGCCAGGATCCAGGCCCTCCTTTCGGATTCGGCGGTGACGGATGTCGTTTCCTCCGTGGCTTCCCTTCGAGATATTCTCAACGATCTGGCAGCCCTGACCGGAAGCCAGACCGACCAGCTTCGGTCGCTGACGGAGAGCCTGAGGCGGTCCGCGGAAAACGTAGAGGGGGTCACGGGGGCTCCGGAATGGACCCGCACCCTCGCGTCGGCCGAATCCGCCTTGTCCACCCTGGACCGAGTGTCCGGCACGACCGAAGAAGCCGTCGCGTCGCTAAACACCCTTTTGGCGAGGGTGGAACAGGGGGAGGGTACGCTGGGCCAGCTCTCGGCAAACGACGCCCTCTACAACTCCGTCACAGCCGCGGCCGAAAGCCTCCGAGTGCTCCTTGACGACGTAAAGGCGAACCCCGGCCGTTACCTCAAAATCGAGGTGTTCTGATCCTCTCCGGGGCTCGGCCGCCATAGCAGGCGGGGCGCGCTCGGCCGCCCTGGCGGACCGCCGGCATCTTCACCCCGTCCGCCAACGTGGCGGCTGCCACCCGGAGTTTCACCATCCGGGGGCGATATGGAAGCCCCAATGCCAACCCTTTCCCGGGCGTTGCCACGGGTACGCGTAGTACCCTTCCAGGATCAGGAATCCCAAGACGTTGAAGCGCGCGGAGAAGCCGCTGCTCACCAAGGGGATGCGTTCCGCGGATTCCCGGGACCAAACGAGGGCCCCCGGGCGTTCGCTGTCCCACGCCAAGCCCACATCTGTGAAGGCCGTGAATTCGATGGGGATGTAAGGGAAGTTGACCAGTCCGAATTCTTCGATCCCCGTGAAGGGGAATCGGAGCTCGACGTTGGCCACGCCCAGGCGGTGCCCGAAGAGCCGGTCGATCTCGGGGCAGCTGGATCCGCGCAGGCTGACCGAACACTCTTGACGCTGGTTGAAGGATTCGAAGGCATAGCCCCGGATTAGCGTCTCGAAGCCCAAAAAGTACGTCCCGAGGTGTTTCTCGTCCAGCTTCTGAATATCGCCGTAGCGCCCGATGTGGAGTCCCCGAGCCGCCAGAGTCACGGGGCCCCCGTTGTTGAAGTAGCGGCGGTAGTCGAAGGTAAGGACGTTGAAGTTGACGGTGCCGACATATGCCTGGGAGCCGATGCGGAAGCGCTCGCCCCGCACGGGGCCTGTGAACGCCGAAAAGGAGTTGTCTCCGACGAACGCCAAAGAAGCGGAAGCCAGGTTCAATGGATCCCGCTCATACTCATCCACGGCCGTTCGTTCCAAGTCCACGACTCGGCCCCAGGCATCGAGGTAGTAGATATCCTGCTCCACGTCATAGCTGTACCGCGTAAAGCCGAACCCGCCTTCGATCCGCCGGGTTGACGACAACGGGAAGGCCAGGATCCCCTGGGCGGCGTCGATAAAGGTGCGGTGTCGGATCAGTCTGACTGAGGTGGGGCCCCGTCCGTAGTACTGCCGGAGGAACGGTGTGTGCTGGACGCCCACGCCCCAGTTCCACCGTTTCTTCTGGTTCAGGTAGAAGACCTGCCCGCCGATGTCCTTGATCGTTCCGTTGGCGCTCAAACGGACCCCGAGAGACCGATTGCCCAGCATGTCGCTGAAGTATGCCGACGTGCCGCCCCCGATGTAGGATCCGAACGCGTCGGCGCCAACCCCGATGGACGGCTGGCCGATGTAGTCGAGCTGCAAAGAAGCCTCGTAGTTTTCCGCTTGGCTGCCCGTGTACACGCTGTCGGACACGAGCCCCGTGTACTGGTCTTCCAAGTACCTGCCAACCCGGCTCCCGATGCCCGGCTGAGCCGGCGGGAGGAAGCGTCCCGGATGGGGTCCGGCGTCGGCGACCACGTCCGAATAGGTCGATATCTCGTCCGGCGTGGCTGTGTTGACGATGTAACCCCGTTCATGAAAGACCGAGAAGGCCAGCAGGTCCCTTTCCGGAGAATACGAGAAGGTCGGCGACAGCATGGTGATGCCGCTGACCCCAGTGGCGGCCCGGGTGATCCGAAGCGTCTCTCCATCCAGCAGATTCAGATGGAAGATGTCGGGAAACCCGTCGGGGTCGGAGACGAAGTACACCCCGTCCCCGGTTCGGTCGTATATGGGATTCACGTGTTTCGCGCCGGCGAAGACCGTTCTGGACTCGACCGCCAGCGTTTCCACGTCCAGGAAGGACAGGATGTAGTTGCCGAAGGTCAGTTCGGAAAAATCCGTGTTCTCGTCCCGATCCGATACGAAGACCAGGGTCCGCCCGTCTGGGGACCAAGCGGCGTGAAGGTCGGCGTGCTTGTCGTCGGTGAGCTGCTGTACGCCACCGGTGTCCAGGTCGTAGAGATAGAGGTCGGTGATCCCGCCCTTGAGTCCTGAAAAGGCGATCTGCCTCCCGTCGGGAGACCACGCCGGATTCTGGATTGCCCCCAGCGCTTCGACCTCGATCCGCTGCTCCAGATCCCCGCTCTGAACGTCCAGGATCACCAGTTGATTGTTCCCGTCGGCCAGAATCACGAAGGCAAGCTTCCTGCCGTCGGGGGACCAGGTTCCGCTGGAGTCGATGTACCGGATGCCATCAATGTAGGGGGTCTGATTCCGCTGAAGCGGACGCAGAATCCGACCGGTCTCCGTCTCCGCCAGGAACATGTCCATAGAGAAGAGATCCTTCTCCGACTGGAAGACGATGTAGCGTCCGTCGGGGCTCAGGGAAGGAGCCACGTTGACCCGACCGGAGCCGCACTCCCCACACAGAAGAACATTCCCGGTTTCGTGGGGGTCGGTTTTGCCGGCCATGAGGGGGCGGTACTCGGCCTCCACGGCGTCCCACCACTGCATGGCCAGGCTGTCTTCCGGCATGGCGAAGACCTGTTCGATCGCCGCTTCCCACCCTCCTTGGAGGGCCATGCGAAACATGTCCTGGACCGCGTCGTCCCCGTAGGTGCCCCCCAGGTAGGAGATGAGGCCCTGTCCGAAGCGGTATGCGAAGTACTTCGGGTTCCGGGTGATCTCCTTCAAAGTGGGCTTTTCGTCCCTCAAAATGTGGTCCCGGAGCCACATGGCCGTATGGGGGTGCTCCCTTCCCATCGACATGTACTCGGCCATCCCTTCAACCACCCAAAGGGGCATGCGGGCGAGCCTCATAATCCCACCCCCGCTGCGGCTCTGGGCGATGTTGTACTGGAACGCGTGGACCAGTTCGTGGCCGAGTATCCGGTCCGTCTCCCGGTAAGAGGCGGTCAGGGGCATGATGACCCGGTTCTTGAGGGACTCGGTTACGCCCCCGGTTCCCTGGCCGATCGCCCCGGAGAGGGTGTTGGTTTGCTGGAAGTCGGGGTGGTCGGCGTAGATGATCAGAGGCTTCGGGGCATCAAAGTCATGCTGAAACGTCCGGGCGAGGCGTTCGTACCACCGCTCGGCGAGGCGCGCGATGTCTTCAACGGGCGCTTCGGCCTCGGCATAGTAGTGAATCTCCCAGTTCGCCGTCTTCAGCACCTTGAAGTCGAACTCCTCATACTGGACCTTGTTGCGTCCGAAGTATTGGGCCGAAGCCGGTGGTGCCAGGGCCAGGGGAAGGAAAAGGAGGAGTGCGAGCCCGCACGCCCCTGCGAACATGCGGATGCCGCTGTGCCCGGTAGTACCTGTCATCCCTATCGCCGAAACCATGAGTTCCTCTCCAAGTTCAGGTACTTGCGCGTCCCTACAAGCGGGAAGCCCACACTCATAACATACACGTAGGCCGGGACCGAGGTCCTTTCACTGCCCCCGCCGTGCCGCCGTCCGCCCATTCATACATACACCAACGAGACTGCCATGACCACAGTTCCGTTCCCCGACGAGGCCGTGCGTGGCCCGAAACGGGCGTCTCTCGCCTCTGCCTGGGGTTTGCTGCTTGCTTTGGGGGCGTGCGCGCCCGACGACGATGATCCGCAGCCTCCGTCGGGGGGCTTAGGAAGCGCCATTCCCGTTCCGGCGGCATCCGCAAGTGGTGAGCCCTTTCTGGCGTCAACGGAGACCGGGGTCTGGATGAGCTGGATCGAGCCTGCACCGTCAGGCCACCGCTTGGCCGCCTCCTTCTTTGACGGAGAGTGGAGCCCCGTCGTCACGGTGGCCCGAGGAGACGACTTCTTCGTCAACTGGGCGGACTTCCCTTCGATCCGGGCTTTCGGGGACCAGCTGGTGGCCCACTGGCTGCAGCGGGGGGACCAGGGCGGCTACGACTACGGGGTCCGGATCGTCTGGTCGGACGACTTCGGGGCAACTTGGTCCGAGCCCTGGGTGCCGCACGACGACGGAACCCCGACCGAGCACGGCTTCGTATCCATCTTCAAGACGGCGGAAGGGATTCAGGTCGCTTGGCTGGACGGCAGGGCCATGGTGGAAGAGGACGGGACCATGTCCATCCGAACCCGGGGGCTCCCGATCTCCGGTCCGGCGGGTTCGGAAACCGTGTTGGACGCCCAGACCTGCGAGTGCTGCCAGACCGATGCGGTCGTGGCCGACGGCACACCGGTCGTCGCGTTCCGAAACCGGGCCGAAGGAGAAGTCCGCGACATCCACGTGACCCGGCGGCTGGGGTCCGATTGGACCCGGAGCGTGCCTGTTTACGAAGACGGCTGGGTGATCGGCGGCTGTCCCGTGAACGGTCCGGCCCTGGATGCCCGGGGGAGCCAGGTTGTCGTCGCGTGGTTCACGGCGCCCGACGGGGAGGCCAGAGTGAACGTAGCCTTCTCCTTTGACGGGGCCGAAAGCTTCCGGGCGCCCAGCCGGGTGGACGCGGGGCAGCCTTCGGGTCGGGTGGACGTGGTGCTGCTGGACGACGGCTCCGCGCTGGTGACGTGGCTGGAACGGAGCCGACAAGGGGCCGCAATCCTGAGCCGCCGCGTTTCCCCCGACGGCGTGCCCGGGGACCTTCGCCCCCTTGCGGTTTCATCCGAAAGCCGGGCCTCCGGCTTCCCCCGCATCGCCCGGTTGGGTTCGAACCGACTGATGCTCGGGTGGACCGACCCGGAAGCGGAGCGGGTGCGGGTTTCGGTGTTCGACTTGAGCGAATGGGGGGAGGTTCGGTGAAGCCTCCCCGCTTCCTGGATCTCGCCGCCCGTTTCAGCGCCGTCCGGGTCGTGGTGCTGGGAGACGTCATGCTGGACCGGTACTTGGAGGGACCCGTGGAGCGCGTGTCCCCCGAAGCCCCCGTCCCGGTGGTGCGGGTGGAAAACGAGTGGGATGCGGCGGGGGGGGCGGGCAATGTGGCCGCCAACGTTCGCACGCTGGGCGCCCGGTGCGATCTGATCGGCGTGGTCGCCCCGGACGAAGGGGGACGGACCGTCCGCCGCGCGCTGGAGGCGAGGGGTGTGGACCTTCATCTGGTCTCGGATGGCCGCCGTCCCACCACGGTCAAGACCCGCGTCTTGGCGCGGGGCCAGCAGGTGGTCAGGGTGGACCGGGAGCGGGATGGGCCCGTTTCGGACGCGACCCAAGAAGCCCTGAGGGCCCGCCTGGACGAACGGCTCCCCAACGCAGACTTCCTGGTTCTGGCCGATTACAACAAGGGCGTCCTGTCGCCCGCCTGCATTCGCCATTCCCTGGATGCCGCGTCCACCCTGGGTGTTCCCGCGATCGTGGATCCCAAGCGGCGAAACTTCTTGTCTTTCGGGGGTGCCACGGTATTCAAGCCCAACCGGAGCGAACTGGAAGGGGCCCTGGGGGAACCCGCCCGCCCTTTCGACGTGGAGTGGATGGAAGGTGTCCGGCGCCGGGCGGCCTCCGACCACTTCCTCCTTACCCTGGGAGATCAGGGAATGGTGCTGGCGTCTCCCGGAGGCGTTTCGCGGCGGGTTCGGGTTCGGGCCCGGTCAGTGTATGACGTCTCGGGGGCGGGGGACACCGTGACGGCCGTGGTGGCCGTCTCCTCCGGGGCGGGGGCCGCCATGGTGGAAGCGGTGCATCTGGCCGCCCACGCGGCCGCTGTGGGGGTGGGGAAGGTGGGGGTGGCGACGGTGACGCCTTCGGAGATCGAAGCGTCCCTGAAGGAAGAGCGTCCCCAACAGTGAGGTGGCGGCGGTTGGCCCCCGGGGCAGCCCAAACGGCCGGACCGAACGCGGAGTTGCACATTTCCCTTCGAGGGGGCACTTTCTCCCTGGCGCCCCCGATAGGGTCACAATAGGTTGACATCCACATCACCGAACGAGACGAGCCCGATGACCCGCCTCACCGCCGTTCACACCGAAGACGCCCCCGGCGCGATCGGACCCTACTCCCAGGCCGTCGTGACGGACGGATGGATCTTTGCTTCCGGCCAGATTCCCTTGGACCCGGAGACCGGGGCCCTGGTGGAGGGTGGCGTTGGGGCCCAGACCGACCAGGTACTGAAGAACCTGGGAGCGGTGCTGGTGGCGGCAGGCGGAAGCCTCCGGACCGTCGTGAAGACCACGGTGTTCCTGTCGGACATGGCCCACTTCGGGGAGATGAATGCCACCTACGAGCGCCACTTCGGAGGCCATCGGCCTGCCCGGGCGACGGTGGCCGTGGCGGGCCTGCCCAAGAACGTAGATGTGGAAATCGAGGTCGTGGCGAGGGTGGGATGAGGGGGTTGCCTCGAATGAGGGTTGGTCGGAAGCAGAATTTCTACGGTAGATGGATTTCGTTTTCTGGCAGCAGCAGGGGATGTTCTCGGATATTCTTGACAGCGGAGCGGTGGTGGGTAACTTGCCCCGGGATGGGGAGCTACAAGAACGAAGAACGTATCCACTATAGGCTGGGCCATGGCCCTGACCGGGAAGTACCCGGATTACATAAATGGGGTGTACCTCGTGTCTAAACTCTCTGACGGAGGACAGCTAAATGACACGTAAACTTGTTTGGAAGGAAAAGAGGCTTCGGAATCGGGGCGTGGTGCTTTGCCTGGCCGTTATGGTCGGCTTTGCCCTCGGGCCGGCGGCGAGGTCTGCAGAGGCCCAGTCGACGGGGACCGTCATCGGGACGGTCACCGACGCAGGTTCGGCTCGGCCTCTGGAGTCGGCCCAGGTCTATGTCGAAGGTTCCGGCTTGGGAACGCTTACGAACAGCAGTGGCCGGTTCGTGTTGGTAAACGCCCCGGCAGGTGAGATCACCGTCATCGCCGAGCTGGTGGGGTATCGCTCCGGATCGCAGACAATCACGGTTACGGCCGGCGAAACCGCTACCGCGAATTTTTTGATGTCGGTAACCGCCATCACCCTGGACCAGATCGTGGTGACCGGGACAGGCGTGGCCACCGAAAAGAAGAAGCTCGGGAACTCCATTGCCACGGTGGATGTGTCAAACCTGCAAGACGCGCCCATCACGAGCTTCAGCGATGTTCTTCAGGGTCGTGAAGCGGGCGTCGTCGGCCTTCCCGGTGGGGGAGATACGGGGGCGGGCGGGCGCATTCGAATTCGCGGCTCCGCATCCCTCTCCCAGTCGAATGAGCCGATCATCTACCTGGACGGCGTGCGCATTGACCGGGGCGCCGGCGGCAGTTGGGGCGCAGGTCAGGCCCAGACGCGGCGAATCGACGACATTGATCCAGGCTCAATTGAACGGATCGAGATTCTGAAGGGCGCGGCTGCTGCGACCCTCTACGGTACGGAGGCGTCCAACGGCGTGATCCAGATCTTCACCAAGCGCGGCCAGCAGGGCGCGCCCCGGTGGTCGTTACAGACCGACCAGACCGCTGTGAGGGCTCCCCTGGATCGGTTCATTCCCCACGCCGACTTTCCCAGGAATGCGGAAGAGGTGGCCCGCATGCAGTCGCGCTGGGGCGTCAGTCTCCAGCCGTACGAAGTCCACGAGACTCAGTACATGGACGATTTCTACAACACGGGCTACGGCCAGACCTACGCGGGCTCGGTTTCCGGCGGTGGCGACCTCATTCGATACTACGCCTCGGGCCGGTACTACAATGAAAACGGTCCCTTTGGCTTTGAGGATCCGGACTTCATCAAGAACGAAGACACCATCGTCCGCCGCCAGGGGACGGTGAACTTGAGCATCTTCCCCTTTGACAACATGCGCCTACGGGTCAGCGGTTCCTACTCTGAATCGAGCCAGAGCGCCTTGGCGGGCGGGAACAACATTTTCGGCGTTTTCTCCCTGGGCCTCATGGGGCAGCTGCGTCTTGCAGACGAAAATAACCGCTACGGCAGCCTGGCCTTCGCCACGCTCAGGGAGGCTGGTCACCGGGACGTACTGGAATCTGTGGAGCACTTCGTCGGCAGTGTGAATGCCAACTGGACCATTCTAGACGGGCTGGTTTTTGATGGCACCTACGGCGTGGACATGACCAACGGCCGAAACATATCCTTCTTCCCTTACGGCTGGAACAAGGACGGCTTCTCAACCTACTACACGGAGGGGAACCGGGATTTCGGCGACCGGAATCACCGAGAAGTTACGGGAGACTTCAAGGTCTCTTATGACCGGGATTTTGCCGACGATTTTACCAGCACCACCCTCGTAGGAACCCAGGGATTCGTTAGTGAAAACACCTTCAACGGCGGTGGCGGTGAGGATTTCCCCGGTCCGGGTTTGGAAGTCGCGGATGCCGGTGCGGAACAGTACACTTCCGAGTCCTGGAGTAAAGAAGTCAACGCAGGCGTCTACATTCAAGAACAGCTTGGCTACCAAGATTGGGCTTTCCTCACCCTTGGGGCTCGCTTTGACGCGAACAGCGCCTTCGGTGAAGACTTTGAGACGGCGACCTACCCGAAGGCGGCGATCTCCATCGTTCCCACGGACCTCTTCGACTGGGACTACGAGACGCTCTCTACGTTCCGGCTTCGGAGTGCGTGGGGCCGTTCCGGGCTTCAGCCCGGGGCCTTTGATAAGTTCACGACCTACAATCCCCTTCCTTCGGAAGTGGGTCCGGGCCTGCAGCCGGGTAACCTTGGGAACCAGGCTCTGGCGCCCGAAACATCGGATGAATGGGAAGTCGGGGCAGAGTTCGGTCTTTGGAACGACCGGGTCGGGGTTGACTTCACGTTCTGGGACCGGGTGACGAACGACGCGCTCGTCGCGCGCCAGTTCCCGGTCACCGGCGGTTTCACCGCAACGCAGCTGGATAACATTGGCCAGCTGGATGCGAAGGGATTCGAAATATCCCTGACGACGCAGGCCTACAACTCCGAGAACCTCGCAATCAGTCTGTTTGCCAATACGGCATGGATTGACGAAATCGTGACGGACATGGGGGGTGCGCCTCCCCTCAAGACCGGGGGGTCCTACCCCCGTTACCGGAACTTCCTTAAGGAAGGCTTTGCACCGGGTTCGTTCTTCGGTGCGGTGCTGGACCCGAACATGGCGATTCCGTTGGATATTTCGGGTACGTCCTGTCTGGAGCCCACCCAGGCCCAGGCCCTTGAGTACTTTAGCGAGCCCCGCAACCCGTCCGAGTTCGAGGTCATTCCCCTGGGGTGCCCAGAGGGATCGTCGGTGTACCTGGACTCGTACATCGGGAAGCCCACGCCCGACTTTGCCGGTTCCTTCGGTTTCGACATCAGCTTCTTGAGCAACTTCGAGTTGTCCAGCAACTTCGAATACAAGGCCGGGAACTTTCACACCCAGGACTTGACGGGCGCGTTCCGCCAAGCCAACGCCGTGATCGGCAGAAACGTGCCTGCAACCGCGCATGTGGCATCCGTCCTTCAGAACCCCGCGTCAACGGCCCAACAGCGGCTGGAAGCAGCACTCACATGGGCGAAGGAACTCCGGGCTTTGGCTCCCATGTCGGGCATGAACCAAATCTGGACTTCCGACTTCGTACGCTGGCGGGAGATTTCCCTGTCGTACCGGGTCCCTTCTGACTTCGTCGAGAATCTGGGCCTGAGCAACGCCACCGTCACGGCGGGCGGTCGGAATGTCAGGCTGTGGGTTTTCGGAGACTATAGAGGGATTGATCCCGAGATCAATCCCACAAGTACATGTACGGGCGGCGGTGTGAACTGCAACTTCCTCACCGGAACGGAAGCCTTCGGGGTTCCGATCCCCCGCCGGTTTACCTTGTCCCTCCGCGTGGGCTTTTAATAAGGAGAGGCGAAAAAAATGATGATCAAGACATCGAAGTTGATCCTTGGGGGTGTTGGCGTCACCGTCCTTCTAGGTGCATGTGACATCCTGGACGTTGACAATCCGAACGCCATGGTACAAGCAGACATTGAACTGATTGAGACGGCGGCTTCCGTGGTGAATGGGTCCCAGGCGACGGTGGCTCGGGGCGTGGCTTCTATCTACGCAGCTTTCTCCACGGTTGGGGACGAGATTACCTGGATCGGCTCCCGGGACGCTTGGCTTGAGCTGGACCTGGGGAAGCCGGGCAACACCGGGAACGAGTTTGTTGACGGCTCGTTTCCGAGCATCGCCCAGGGCCGTTGGATGGCTTGGGCTACCGTGGACCTTATGGAGGGTCACATTGCCGAAAATGCGGGCAACGCGGCGCTAAAGGAGGGCTTGGCGCGCGCAAACCTCTATGCGGGAGTGGTCTACTCCACCATCGCCCAGATGTTTGACGACTTTGCCTTCAGCGACCGGACGGAACCCGGTCCCCTCATTGGGGAAGCAGGAATGAGGGGCGTTTTTGACCAAGCCATTTCCTACTTTACCGACGCGATGGCGGAAGGGGGCGAGACAGCGATACAGGCCCGGGCGGCCCGAGCCCAGGCGTATCACCAGCGGGCCATCTGGGACCTTTTGAATCCGTCCGGGTCGGTGCCGGGGAATCCTCTCATCAACGACGGCGAGGCCAATAGCGACGCCTCGGCGGTACTGTCCGATGTGGCGGGAACCGACTGGGCGTACCGGTTCAGCTACAGCTCGTCCACCGTATCCAGTAACCTGGCCTTCCAGGTGAACGAGCGGGGCGAGTTGCAGATCGGCCCTGACTACGCAACCCAGAACGTCGACAAAAAAATCGAAAAACACATCCTCCAGGACCCGATTGAAGGGGTCCTGGATACCCGCTACAAGGCCAGGGTGGACGAATTCCTGGCTGGGGGGTCATACTCTCCTCTGACCATCGTGAGTGAGCGTGGGCTTCGCCTGATCTTGGCCGAAGCAGCTCTCGCGAATGGGGATGAAACGGGTTTTTCCAATCACATCAACATGATCCGCAAGGGGTTGGACGACCTCACCCCGTACTCGGGTCAGATTCCGGCAGTGGAAATGTTGCAGCATGAGCGACGGGTGAACTTGTTCCTCCAGTTCAAACGTCTGCAGGACCACTACCGCTTCGGCACGCCGAGCAGCAATTGGCTTTCGGATTCGCCGGCAGCGAACAAGCCCGGAACCATGCTTCCGATCACCCGAATTGAGATTGAAGCAAACTGTCACCACCCGGAGAATGCCAATCATCCCTGTGCGGGGTAGCAGTCATTTTGAATGTGGGCGTAAGGGGGAGACCAAACTTTGGGTCTCCCCCTTACGCCCACCGGGTCGGGGCAGACGTAGCACGCATCGCGAAGCACACATTGATTTGTTTGGTAGATTGTTGAGTAGTTTTTGACTCACTTACATCTAAACCTCGTCATAAGGGCCTTAGCTCTGAAGAAGGCTGTAGCGATGAGAAGATTTCTTCCCCTGACGTTCTGTACGGTTCTGGCGGGCTTGATGGGGGCTTGCGACTGGTTCGGCGATCCGACCCCGGACACGATTCGGATCAGGTTGGACGGGGACGCTGAAGCCTTCACGATTGTCACGTCTACTGAATTCCTGGCAGCTCGTAACGAGGGCGGAGAATTTAGGGTTGAGGTTTTCAACGCCGACACGTCCGTAGTTTCTCTTCCTTTTGAGGATCGCTGGGACATCAGTGGTGACCACCGGTTTTTCCTCCTGGGCATTCCTGTGGACTCCATGACGGTTTCAGTCCGCCTGCGGGTGCATCTTGACGATTCCGCAACCTTTGACGGGAACATCGAGGCCATGATCGAAGACCCGGTTCGCTACATTTACTTGTTCAATCAAAGAGTCCTCCGGGAATTTGAGCTTCTTTAGGGTCTCGAGGTCTCCGGGCATGAATGGTTCGACACGTGGTTGGCTTGTCCGTGCGGTTGTACTTCCGGCGGCTTTCGTCGGAATGGCGGGTTGTTACGTCTACGCTCCGCTTCACGGTGGCACCCCGGGCGTGGGAAGTGATGTTCGCGCTACTTTGAATGCGGAAGAGGCGATACGCCTCAGCGACCGGACCGGCCGATTGACTCGAACGTACGACGGACGTCTCGTGGGCGCCGGGGAAGACTCCCTCTTTCTTTCCGTGACGACAATGCGGATTTCCTCCGAATTCACCGGAACTCGCGCCTTTCGCCAGACGATTGCCATTCCCAGAGACGGACTGCAGGAGTTGATGGCCAGGGAGCTGTCGCCTTGGCGGACGGGACTCACGGGTGCTTTGGGGGTGGGTGCGATCTACCTTGCCGTGAACCGGGTGGTTTCTGCGGGGGGGCAGGACGCGGAAAACGGTGACGACGGCCAACCCGTCGGCACGCTGGTGCCCATCTTCAGGATTCCCGTTGGCAGATAACCGGACAGCAAGGCGCGGCAAGGCAAGAGTTCTTCGTACGGCCTCACCCTGAACGGCGCACCCGGACGTGCAGGTGTTTCAGTCGGCGCAGCACGATGGTCGGCCGGTACTCCGGGGTTGGGTGAACAACCAGCTGGTGCGTCAGGGGGCTCCTCCGCCAGCCGGGTGCGGATATAGATGGGCTTGAGTATTGTCTCGATCATCTCGGGGATTGGCCGGACCGAGAGCCCGCCCCGGGGTTCGCATTTCCGACCAAAGTACCCTATCATCATGCGCGTTCGCTCAAGACTTTCCGTGTCACACCTCCCGTGCCACAAACATGCATAAGGAGCAGCTTCGGCCCATGTCTCGTTTGCTACCCATCGCTTTCCCACGGCTTTTCGTGGCTTCGGCCCTCGCGGCTCTCGCGGCCTTCGTCGGTTCCACCCAGGCGTCGGCTCAGGAGGTGTACTCGGAAGCCTTCTGGGGCTCCCTCGAGTGGCGAAACGTGGGCCCACCCCGAGGCGGGCGATCGATCGCCGTTGCGGGTTCCCAGGCCAGACCGCTGGAATACTACATGGGCACGACGGGTGGGGGACTCTGGAAGACCACGGACGCCGGACAGAACTGGACCCCGGTCACCGACGGGCAAATCAACAGTGCCTCCATCGGGGCCGTACAGGTGTGCCGGAACGACCCGGACATCGTGTATATGGGAACCGGTGAGACGCAGCTTCGCGGCAATATCCAACAGGGAGACGGGGCCTACAAGTCGACCGACGGCGGCAAGACATGGGAGCACATCGGGTTGCGGGAAACCCAGAACATCGCCCGCATCCGTATCCACCCGGACGACTGCGACGTGGCCTGGGCCGCCGCCTTCGGCAAGCACTCGGCGGAGAACCCCGAACGGGGGGTTTTCAAGACCACCGACGGGGGGCAAACGTGGCGAAGGGTACTCTACCGGAGCGATCGGGCCGGTGCAGTGGACATCAGCGTGGATGCCACGAATCCGGATGTCCTGTACGCCTCGGTGTGGGAGGCGTGGCGGCGCTCCTGGGGAATGTCGTCGGGGGGCGACGACAGCGGCCTCTTCAAGTCCCTCGACGGAGGGGAGACCTGGACGGAAATCACCGATAATGTGGGGCTCGGGGACGGACCCGTGGGCAAGATCGGCGTGGCCGTGTCCCCGGCGAACCCGAACCGGGTCTGGGCCCTGATCGAGCACGAACCCGACGGGGGCGTGTGGCGATCCGACGATGCGGGAGCCAGTTGGGAAAAGGTGAACAACGAACGAAAGCTTCGGCAGCGGGCGTTCTATTACACTCGAGTTTACGCCGACCCCCAGAACGAAGATGTCATGTATGCCCTCAACACGGGCTTCTACCGGTCCACGGACGGGGGAGAGACCTTCCCGCAAGCCATTCGGGTGCCCCACGGAGATAACCACGACCTCTGGATTGCTCCCGACGACCCGGAGCGCATGGTCAACGGGAACGACGGCGGCGCCAACGTGTCCTTCAACGGGGGGGGGTCCTGGACGGACCAGGACTATTCCACGGCCCAGTTCTACCGGGTGGTCACCACGGAGCACACGCCGTATCACATCTGTGGCGGCCAGCAGGACAACTCCACGGCGTGCATTCCCGTCCGAGGCTGGAACCAGATGGCGGCCCGGGGACCGGGGAGCCGGGCGTGGTACTACGCGGTCGGTGGGTGTGAAAGCGGATATGTGGCGCCCAACCCCGTCAATCTGAATGTCTTCTATGCCGGTTGCTATGGTGGCAGCCTCTCCCGCTTCGACATGACCACCGGCGCAACCCGGTCCGTGAACGTCTGGCCCGAAAACCCGATGGGCCAGTCCTCGGAGGATCTGATCGAGCGGGTCCAGTGGACGTTCCCCATCGTATTTTCCCATCACGATCCCGATGTGCTCTACACGGGCACGCAGAAGGTCTGGAAGACGACGACGGAAGGTCAGCAATGGGAGCAGATCAGCCCGGACCTCACCCGAGCCGACCCCATGACAATGGGGGCTTCCGGGGGGCCCATCACGAAGGATCAAACGGGCGTGGAGACGTATGCCACGGTCTTTGCGATCGCACCCTCGTACCACGATCCCGACGTGATCTGGGCGGGCTCCGACGACGGGCTCGTTCACCTCACCCGGGATGGCGGTCTGAACTGGACCGACGTCACGCCCCCGGATGCTCCGGACTTCGTGCGCATCAACACCGTCGAGGCTTCGCCCAACACCCCGGGCAAGGCGTACGTCTCGGGCATTCGGTACTTGGTGGAGGACGACCGAAGCCCGTACATATGGAAGACGGAGGACTTCGGCCACACGTGGGCGCGGATCACCGGAGGTCTGCCGGGCGACGACTTCATCCGGGCGACCCGGGAAGATCCCCGTCGTCCCGGGCTTCTCTACGCCGCTTCCGAGCGGACCGTGTACGTATCCTTCGACGACGGGAACCGGTGGCAGCCTTTGTCCCTCAACCTTCCTGTCCTTCAGGTTTCGGATCTGGTGGTGGAGGAGAACGATCTGGTGATCGCCACCCACGGACGCTCCTTCTGGGTCCTGGAGGGAATCGGCCCCTTGCGTCAAATGAACGACGAGGTCGCCGCCGCCCGATCGTGGCTCTTCGACTCTCCCGACCCCGTGCGAGGGATCGACTTCGGAGTTCCTTTCCGCTACTACCTGGCCGAAGACGCGGAAAACGTGACCCTGGAAGTGCTGGATGGGGAGGGGGCCCTGATCCGCTCCTTCGAGGGCACGGCCGACGACGAGGAGGAGGAAGCGGAGGATGACAGTCCTTTTGCCCGCTTCTTCGGAGGGGGTGGAGACGCGAAGCCTTCGGTCAAGCAGGGTTCCCACGCCTTCCGCTGGAATATGCGGTATCCGGCCTGGACGGATTTCGAAGGCCGGATCATGTGGGCGGCCCGACCCACGGGTCCCGTGGCGGTACCGGGCGTATACACCGTCCGGATGTCGGTGGACGGAGGCCCCCCCCAGACCCGGGATTTCGAGATCCGGATCAACCCGAACCTGGAGGGCGTGACGGTTGCGGACCTACGGGAGCGCTTCGACCTGGCCATTGAAATCCGGGACCGGGTTTCCGTGGCGAATGAGGCCGTGATCAAGGTTCGAGACATCGAGGGACAGATTTCGGAGCGCTTGGAAGAGACCGACGACGGGGACGTTACGGTCCAGGCCGACGTCGTACGGGAGAATCTGGATGTGGTAGAGGCCGAGATCTACCAGGTGAAGAACCAGAGCAACCAGGACCCCCTGAACTATCCCATCAAGCTGAACAATAAGCTCGCGGCCCTTCTGGGCGTGGTCGAAAGCTCGGAGAACCGGCCCACCGACCAGTCGTACGAGGTTTTCCGGCACCTCTCCAGCCTGCTGGATGAGCAGATGGCCCAGATGGAAATCGTCATCCGGCGGGATCTGGGCCGACTCAACGAACTGTTGATTCGGGAGGGGTTGGAGCCCATTGAAGACCGGAGGCTCGTGAGTTGATCGATTCTTTCCGGTAAGCGGGGCGAAGCGAGGGCGAACCTATGCTCCGTAGGGAACCCAGATGTTCTTGACCCGGGTCGCCTTGCGGAGAAGGAACTCGCACTCGCGGCCCTGGAGGGCCGTCCAGTCCACGACGCCTTCCCGGTCCACCCAGACGCGCTTCAGGTTCCCCGCCGACAGACGCTCGGCCTCCCCGGACAATTCGTCTCCCACCAGATCCCACAGCTGGTCCACATCGTCGTGGGCCGCCAGCGTCGGCATGACTTCCTGGTGAATCCCCGAAACGACGTTGATGCTGCCGGGGAATACGTCGGAAGTCTCAAAGACTTGAACCAAGTCCAGCGCGGGAACGGGGAATCGGGCGGAGACCACGGCAACGGCAACATTCCCTTGGGAGAGGCAGGCGGCCAGGGGACCCACGGCGCCCGCCAGGGGCGCCTCGTCTCCACAACGGATGGACACGGTGCCGACGGGCTCGTTCATGGCCAGGGTAACGTTGCGAAACGGGGTCGAATGCACCCTGCCGTCGTACTTGTCGGCCCAGGCGGCAAAGGTGAAGAGGGCTTGGACGGCGGCGGCCACCTCGGTTACCGCGGCCTCTTCGCCGACGCCCGTGGCCCGATCCAGACTCTCGGCGAATTCCTTTTCTCGGGCGGCTAGGTTCTCGGCGGCGTAGTACAGGATTTGGGCCCGGAGGTGTCCGCTGGTCGCTGCCCACGGACCCCGGGCTTTCCGCGCGGCTTCGACGGCGTCCCGCACATCCTTGCGGTTCCCCCTGGGCGCCTCCGTAAGGGGCGCACCCGACCGGTCCCGTACGGTGAGGGAATCTCCCCCGTCGGGTCGCTTCTGCTTCCCACCGATCCACAGCTTCCGGGTGCGATCGATGCTCTCCGATGCGGAGGGGGGTGTCGGCTCGGCTGCGAGGAAGCTTGCGGGGGTCGCCTGGGTACGCCCGTCATTCGGGGCTCTGGACACGCCCGACCTCGGGGAGGGGGCGCAAGCGGGCGTACCAGGTCTGGGGACCGGCTTCAGGTACTCCCACATCCCTTCTCGTCCTCCCTCCCGACCGAATCCCGATTCTCGATATCCTCCGAACCCCGAAGCCGCGTCGAAGAGGTTGGTGCAGTTCACCCACACGGTTCCGGCATGGATGGCGGGCGCCAAATCCAGGGCCAGGTTCAGATCTTCGGTCCATACGCTGGCCGCCAATCCGTAGCGGGTATCGTTGGCCAGGGCGACGGCCTCTGCCGGGGTGCGGAAGGTAAAGCTCACCACGACGGGCCCGAACACCTCCTCCGTGGCGATCGGACTGGAGATCGGGGCTCCCGTGCAAAGCGTAGGAGGAAGGAACAGCCCGTCCTTCGGCATCTCCAAGGGGGGTTGCCACACGGCGGCTCCGTCCGCTCTTCCGGACGCCAGGTATCCCTGAATCCGGTCCAGCTGGACCCGGTCCACGACCGCGCCCATGTCGATGGACTTGTCCAGGGGGTGGCCCACGCGGAGGGTTTCCATCCGCGCCCGCAACCGGGTGAGGAACTCCCTTTCTACGGTTTCCTGGATCAGGAGCCTGGAGCCTGCACAACACACCTGCCCCTGATTCAGCCAGATGCCGTCCACCACGCCCTCAACGGCGGCGTCCAGGTCGGCGGTGTCGAATACGACAAAAGGGGACTTGCCGCCCAGCTCGAGGGACAGCTGTTTGCCCGATCCGGCCGTGACCCTCCGGATTCCTTTCCCCACCTCCGTGGAGCCGGTGAAAGCCACCTTGGCGACGCCGGAGTGACGCACCAGCGCGGCTCCGGTGTCCCCGTTCCCCGTTACCACGTTCAGCACACCCGGGGGCAGACCGGATTCGTGCGCCACTTCGGCGAACAGGAGGGCCGAAAGGGGGGTGTATTCGGCGGGTTTGAGAACCACGGTGCATCCGGCGGCCAGGGCAGGGGCCACCTTCCATGCCAGCATGAGGAGCGGGAAGTTCCAGGGGATGATCTGCCCGGCAACCCCCGCGGGCTCGTAGCCGGGGAAGCCGGCCAAGGAGAGCTGCGCCCAGCCGGCATGGTGATAGAAGTGGCGGGCAGCAAGGGGAACGTCCAGATCCCGGGACTCCCGGATGGCCTTGCCGTTGTCCAGGGACTCGATCACGGCGAAGTGGCGGGAACGCTTCTGAATCTGACGGGCAATCCGGTACAGATGCCGGGCCCGGGTGTGCCCTCCGGCTTTCTGCCACATCGGCTGGGCGGCTGCTGCTGCGGACACGGCCCGGTCCACGTCGTCGTCGGTACCGCAACGGAAGCGGGCGAGCCGTTGGCCGTCGGCGGGACAGTGGGTCTCCCGAAGGGGCCCGTCACCGGGGGTCCATGCGCCCCCGATGTAGTGGGTGAAGGAACGTTTCCCATCCTGAAGCCACGCGGTCACCCTGCGGTCGCTCTCCGGCGCGGGTCCGTAGCCGGGCTTCCGGAACGCCTCCCGCACCCGGGTCACGGGCAAGGTCCCGGGGGTTCGGGTGTACGGGTAAGGGGTTGCTTGTGGATCATGACGATCTATCCCAGCGCGTGACGATGAAAAGCCGAGTAGCGGCCGGTGACGTGGTGTTCGAGCTGCCGCTCCACATCGGCCAAAAGGGAACTGGCCCCGATGCGGAAGAGGCGGGGGTCCATCCAGGCGCTCCCCAGCTCTTCCTTTACGAGAACCAGCCAGGAAAGTGCATCTCGGGCGGTTCGGAGGCCCCCGGCGGCCTTGAGGCCGACCCGGTTCCCGGTAGCCCGGTAGTAATCGCGAACCGACCGAGCCATGACGAGACCGACGGGCAGGGTTGCGTTGACGGGTTCTTTCCCCGTCGAGGTCTTCACGAAGTCGGCCCCCGCCATCATGGCCACGGTGGCTGCTTTACCCGCGTTTGCCAGCGTCCCCAGGTCTCCGGTTGCCAGAATGACCTTCATGTGGGCCCTGTCGCACGCCTCCCGATAGGTTGCCACCTGATCGTACAGCCCCTGCCAGTCGCCTCGCAGGACCGCACTTCGGGTGATCACCACGTCCACCTCTCGGGCCCCCGCTGCGACGGACTTGCGGACTTCCATGACCTTCACGCTCAAAGGTGACAACCCCGCCGGAAAGCCGGTGGAAACGGCGGCGACGGGAATTCCGCTGCCCTTCAGGGCCTGGACCGCCGTCTCCACCATCCCGTGGTACACGCACACGGCGGCAGCTGAAACTTCCTCCAGAGGAACCCCCATGGCCTTGAGAAGGTCGACCCGGAGCGGCCGCCTCGCCTTGCCACAGAGACGCCGGACCCGGCCGGGCGTGTCATCTCCCGCCAAGGTGGTGAGATCGATCATGGTGACGGCCCGAAGCAACCACCCGGCTTGCCACGCCTTCTTGACGGATCGCCGTCTGGTCAGCGTCCGGGCCCGGTGTTCCGCCGCGCTGCGGTTGACGCGGATTCGCCGCACCCAGCCCAGGTCCAGGGGGATTCCAGGATTACGGAGAATGTCGGGGACCTCACCGGGATCGCCGGATCTCCCTGGGGCTCTTCCGGCGGGGGGTTGCCTCTGAATCAAGGGGTCCGGGATCACCCAGGTCAAGTCTCGTTACAAGTGGCAAGTGGCGGATCGTACGGTTCTGCTGCCAAGATAACGGGTCCTCGTGAGAAGAACGATTCGGAGCGGGTCCCGGAAGAGAGGACTTTTGGTTCCGATAGAAATGGGAGTCGTTGACGTTGAACGGATCGCCGGGCCGGATTGCGAAGCTTATCACCCGCATCGTCGGCGGGGCCGCCGGGCTGTTCTACCGGGTCGATCGCCACGGACCTTCGCTGCCCGACGGCCCGCTTCTCATCACGGCGAACCACCCGAACAGCCTCGTCGATCCGCTCCTCATCTTCCGGTGCAGCGAACGGGTTGCCCGCCCTTTGGCCCGGGCTCCCCTCTTTGACCAGATCCTCCTGGGCAGCGTTCTCCGAGTCCTGGGCGGCATTCCCGTGTACCGACGGCAGGACGATGAGGAGGCGATGCACCACAATGAAGACATGTTTCAATCCGCGATTCGGGTCCTCCTGGGCGGCGGCGCAATCCAGATCTACCCGGAGGGCCGGAGCCATTCCGAGTTCCGTTTGGTGGAGTTGCGAACCGGCGCAGCACGCATTGCCCTGCAGGCGGAGGAAGCGGCCGGTTGGCGTCTGGGGCTATCCATCGTTCCCGTCGGGATCACCTATTCTCGCAAGGAACGGGCCAGGACGGCCGTCGCTGTCCGCTTCGGTTCTCCGTTCTCCTGCGGAGACCTGGAACATGCCTACCACCACGACCCGGTAATGGCGGTACGGATGCTCACCCGGCGGATCGAAGTCGGCGTTCAGGCGCAGACGCTCAACTTCGTGCACCCTGACGACCGGGCCGTCGTGGAGCTGGCGGAGCAGCTGTACGTGCGGGAATCGGGTTGGGTTCCGTGGCGGGCCCGCTCCCGGCTGGGGACTCGCTTTCCGCGCTTGCAACGCTTCGCAGCGGGGCTGGAGTGGATACGTCGGGAGTCGCCCGAAGAACATAATGCCCTGGTCGGCAAGGTCGAGCGGTACGCGGCCCTCCACGCCTACATCGGAGCGGGGGAGGGGGAGGTTCCCCCTCGGTACGGCCTCATGCCCATTGCCCGCTACATCGCCGTTCGGGGCACCCTCCTGATGCTGGGCCTTCCCTTCGCCTTGGCCGGCTGCACGCTGTGGGCTCTGGTGGCCTGGCTTCCGGGGTTCGTCGTCCGGAAGCTCAAGCCCGAATTCGAGACGACGGCCACCTACAAGCTGACGGCCCTGTTCTTCGGGGTGATTGCGGCCTGGGCCCTGTGGGTTGTTCTCGCCTATGCCGTTTCCGGTGCCCTTGGGGCTGCGGCCGTCGCGCTGCTGGCGCCGGCGTGCGGATACATCGCTCTGCACTGGCTGGAGATGGCAAACGAGGTACGGGAAGACACCGCCCTCTTCCTCCGTCTTCAGGGGCGTCCCGATGTCCGAAGGCGCTTCGCCCTGCTGCGCTCGGAGCTGGCCGCCGCCTTCCGGCGGGTGGAAGAACGGTTGCACTCCGCCCGGGATCCTGACAATGTCCCCCGGGCATGAGCGCGGGTTGAACGGGGCCTCGCCGGACGCATCCCCGATGCGAACGGGGTTGTCCCATTCACATGTCGGGCCAGCTAGCAGCTAGGCCAAGGGATCCCGGCTCGCTTGTGGCTAGGCCCAGGGGGGGATTGCGGGGGCGGATCGGAACTGGTGTTCCGTCTGGTCTTCAAAACCAGTGCGCCCGGCTAAAACCCGGGTGGGTGGGTTCGATTCCCACACGCTCCCGCCACCCAGGCTCTGCCCCAAGGTTGTATAGATGGGCTTGGGGCCGGCAGATCGGGTCTGGGTCAGCCCGTCGGAGTGGGTCCGAAGTCAGGTGCCTCCCGCTTTGACCTTTGGATTATGTTTGACCATGGACGCGGATTCGGTTTTTGTCGTCGTCAACCCGGGTTCGTCCGGCGGCCGGCGAAGAAAGGCGGTTTCCGGGCTTCTCGCGGCCTTGGACGCCGCTTCTGTGCCCCGGGAGGTCCACCACACCCGAGGGCGCGGGCACGCGGTCCAGCTCGCTCGAGAGGCGGTTGCGCGGCGCGCGGGCCGAATCTTGATCGTCGGGGGAGATGGGACCATCCACGAAGTCGCCAACGGGCTCCTGGCCGACCCCGCGGGCCCGATGCCCCGGATCGCGGTGTTCCCCGCGGGAACGGGCAACGACTTTTTTCAGATGATTGGCGGGGGGCGGAGCCCGGCAGAGGTGGTGGCGGTCTTGGAGGGAGGCGCCGTGGAGTGCTTCGACGTGGGCAGGGTACGGTGGGGCAACCGGGAGCGGGCTTTCGTGAACCTGCTGGGCGTGGGGGTGGACGTAGAGGTCCTGCGCTGCCGGTCCAGGTTCTCCTTCCTCCCGGGCCTGGCGCAATATTTGGCGGCCTTCCTGAATGCTCTGGCGACGTTTCGGCCTCCGGACATTCAGATCGAGGTAGCGGGGCGGGAGGACGTCGCGATTTCGGGCCGGACGACCCTGGCGGTGATCACGGTGGGCCCCTCCATCGGCGGCGGATTCAAGATAAATCCCGCTGCGCTGCCGGCGGACGGAAAGTTGGACCTGTGCCATTTCCCGGGGATGAAGCTCCGCGAAATCTCTGGGCTGGTGCCGAAGGTGATTCGGGGGACCCACGGTGAGTCGGAAATTGTAACCATGCTCCCGGCCGAAGAAATCGTGATTCGTAGCCGGGGGGACGCGCCCCTGCGGTTCGAGCTGGACGGAGAGCCGATCGCCGAGCCAGCAGATGAGCTTCGGATCGAGGTGGTTCCCGCGGCCCTTCCCATCCTGGTGCCGCCCCGTGGTTAGGCCGGCGCGTGCTTAACTGGGTGTTCCAGAAGAGGTCGAGCGCTGGCTCCCGGGGAATCGGGGTTTTTTTTCTGGTGGTTGCCGCTGCGCTCAACGGCGCCGCCCAGCCGGGGGAGGCCCAGGAGATCGGGGATACTTTGGCGGTGCCGGACTCCGTAGCCCGGGTCTCCTCACCGTCGGGGGCGTTCTTGCGGGGCGTTCTGATTCCCGGGTGGGGACACACGGTATCCGGGTCCCTGACCCGGGGAGCCTTCTACTTCGGCGTGGAATCCATGGCCGGGTGGATGCTTTTCAAGACGGTGCGCCGGCTGGGCACGGCCCGGAGACAGGCCGACCTTTGGGAGCGTCGGGTGACCGCGCAGCTCATGGCTCAGGGGGTTTCCGACGTGGAAGAGGTCGCCGCTCAGCTCGAGGAACACGAAGACGTTGCCCTAGCCCGTGGGCTCGTTTCTGCCAGGAAAGAGCAAAGGGAAGACTGGATGGCCGTGGTGATTTTCACCCTTCTCGTCTCCGGGCTGGACGCCTTTGTTTCGGCTCATCTTCAGGATTTTCCTGATCCGCTCACTGTCGAAGGGGACCCGACGGGAGGAGTCCTCGAGGTGGGCATACGGATCCCGGCAGGGTGAACCCGGCCGCGGGGACCCGAAGGGCGATGTGCATCGCGGTGCGCTTCCGGGCGCTCAGGCCCCGCCGCCTACCCGTCCCAGGTCTGGAGCGTGGGCAATCCCGACGCGTTGATGGTTACGTAGGTCCGGTGAACGACCCAGTCGCCGGAGTTGACGTAGTACCGGCCGGGGCCGATCTCGGTGACGACCGGCTGGTGGGAATGGCCCAGGGCGACCATGTCCAGGGAGGGGTCCGCCTCCAGCCGAGAGGCGGCCCACCGAGCAAGAAATCCGGCCCGCCTATTGCAAGGTTCCCCATCCCCGGCGGGCCCGCCCGGGGCGGGCCGGGTTCTCGACACGCGTCGGGCAAGGGATGCGCCCAGGTCCGGATGCAGCCAGCGGAAGAGCCAGCGCGTCGGGCGACCTCGCAACAAGATGCGGAGCGTTCGGTACCCCAGGTCTCCCCGTCCCAGACCATCCCCGTGGGCGAGCAGGACCGACCGGCCTTGAAGGCGCAGCCGCACGGGATTCCGGTGGAAATCCAGTCCCAGATCTTCGGTCAGGAAGTCGCTGCCCCACCAGTCGTGATTGCCCCCCATGATGAGCACGGGCAGGCCGGACTCGACCAGCTCCGCAAGAAGGGCGAGGACCCGGACGTGCTCCCTAAGCACCACCTTGCCGTACTCGAACCAGAAATCGAAGAGGTCCCCGTTGATGACCAGCCGGCTTCCCGATTTCTTTACGTGTCGCAGCCAGCGCCGAAAGGCTGCTTCGGTGTCGGATGGGACGGCACCCAAGTGAACATCGGACACCAGGAAGACGGGTTTGGAAGGCATGACCGAAGAAGCTAGGGGAGGCCCCGAATCGGGGGTAGGGAGGAGGGCGGCGCGTTTCACCGGGTGCGGTCTCGTCACCTGGATCGGCGCAGCGGCGACACTGGCATGTGCGAAGCCCTCCGACCCTGAATCCCCCGGGCCTGTCCTGGCCCCGGCGTCGCCGGAGGACATTCGGCAAGTCGCCCTGGTCGCCGAATACGAGACCCGGCTCCTCCAGCCGGCTCGACTCCTTTTTGAGTGGCGTGTCCAGGAGCCCGACTTCCGGGGATCGGGGGAGGGGGTCGCCCGCATCGAGCCGCCCTACCGGGCGCGGCTGGACCTCTTCCTGGACAACGGGGAGACGGCTGCCGTCGCCGCGCTGGTGGAGGACCATCTGAAGATTCCCCAGGCGGTTCCGACCGAGCTCGTCCCGCCGCCTCCCTTGTTGTGGGCGGTCCTCGGGGTACTTCGTCCCGGCGGCAACGCCCAATTCCTGGGGGGGCGCCAGGACGGGGGAGAAACAGAGGTCGACTTCCGGCTTCCTCAAGGGGATCAGGTGCGCTTCCGCATTCGTGACGGGGTCGTCGTAGAGGCGGAGTTTCTCGCCGGTGGGTCGGTCGTGGAACGGGTTTCCGTTTCTTTCCGGGACAAACGGCCCTATCCCGCACAGGCCACCTATCGTAATCTGCTGGACTTTCGCGAACTCAAGCTCAACCTCGAGTCCTTCGAATATGTGGATGTCTTCCCACCGGATATCTGGGACCCGAGCGGTCCGTAGGCGAAACGGCCCGTTCTTGTCCCTCCGCTTCCTCTGTCCTTCGAACGTCGTTGCCGCTGCTTCGGTGGTCGCCACCGCTTTGGGCGCGGGCGGGTGCAACTACTCCTTTTCGGCGGGTGCGGGGTTCCCCGAACACGTTCGTACGCTTGCCGTCATTCCCTTTGAGAACGAAACGAACAGGTTCGAGCTGACCCAGGAGGTCCATCAGGCCCTTCTCCGCCAGCTTCCGCGTTCCCTCGGCTTGACCCAGGGCGGGGAGGAGTCGGCGGATGCAGTGGTTTCCGGGTCCATTCGCAGCTACGAACTGACGGCTCCTCTCTATCAGCGGGGCGCCCAGACCGAGAGTGTCCAGGTCCTGCAGCGGGAGGTTGTCCTTGTCGTCTCGGTGGAAATTCTGGATCGGGCGGAGAATGTCATCCTGTGGGACCAGTCCCAGCTTCGCGTGCGGGGCCAGTACCTAGACGCAAGCGAGACGGAGGACGTGGGACGAAACGAAGCCATTGAGCTCCTTGTCCAGGAAATAGTGGACGGGGCCCAGTCCAACTGGTAGATTCGCTCCGATTATGTATCGGGCAAACGCAGCGCTTGGCCACCCTCCTGAAAATCCGTGCCTGGAAGGAGGTCCACGGTTTTGAGCAGAATCCTGGGACTTTGGGTGATCCTGTTCATTGGTTGGCTGTTGCTATCGGGACACTGGGAAAGTCGGCTCCTCCTCATCTTCGGGGCAGGGACATGTACCCTTGCCGTTTATGTTGCCGTGCGCATGCGAACCCTGGACGCCGAGTCGGTTCCTTTCCACCTGGCTGGGCGGGCCCTTGCCTACATTCCCTGGCTTCTGTGGCAGATCCTGCGTTCCAACGTCCGGGTCGCCCGAATGATCTTGTCGCCCCGCCTTTCCCTGGATCCCGCCGTGGTGCAATTCCGCTCCTCTCAAAAGACGGATCTGGGCCGCTTCATCTATGCCAACTCCATCACCCTGACCCCGGGTACGGTGACGACCGGGATTAACGGAGACGATTTCGAAGTCCACGCCATCGCCCGGAGCGAAGTTGACGGCTCCGAAGAGAACGAGATGAACCGACGCGTTACGGTTCTGGAGGGACCGAGCTCCTGACCATGTTCACGGTGGTGGCGGTGGCCCTGTTGGTGGCGATGGCCCTGGTCATGTGCCGGGCCCTCTTGGGCCCGACGGCGTACGACCGGGTTCTGGCGTTGAACAACATCGGCACCATGACGGTGGTGCTTATTGCCGTCCTGGGCTTCCTCTCCGGCCGCCCCGACTTCCTTGACCTAGCCCTTGTCTACACCCTGATCAACTTCATCGGCACCATCGCCGTGCTGAAGTACTTCGAATACGGCGACCTGGGGGCCGAGGCCCCGGGCGAGGGTTCAACAGACGCCGCAGACGCCGAATGACGGGCGCGGTCATGGACGTGTTGGCGTGGGTGCTTCTCCTTGCGGGGGCGTTTTTCACCCTGACGGGGGCGCTGGGAATGCTCCGCCTGCCCGACGTCTTCACCCGCATGCACGCAGGGAGCATGACCGACACCATGGGTGCGGGGCTGATCCTCGTGGGGCTGTGTTTCCGCGCCGGCGACCCCCTGATCGTGGTTCGCCTGGGCTTGATTCTCTTGCTCCTGTGTTTCACCAGCCCCATTTCCTCGTATGCCCTGGCGAAGGCCGCGCTTCATGTGGGGATTCGGCCGTACACCCGGGACAGGGCCGGAGAAGGCTCGGAAGGAGGCCAGCCATCCAGACCCTGACCGACCTCGTGTTGTTGACGTTGCTGGCGGCGACGGCGCTTGCGCTTCTCAGGGTCCGCAACCTCTTCGCCGTCGTCATGCTGGCCGGGATCTATTCGCTCCTTTCGGCGGGCCTGTTCACCGTGATGGATGCGGTGGACGTCGCCTTCACCGAAGCGGCGGTGGGGGCAGGGATCTCCACCGTGCTCTTTCTGGGGGCCCTGGCCCTGGTGGGTCACCGGGAAAAGAAGCCCGCCCGCCCGGCCCTTCTCCCGCTGATCGTCGTCCTGGTGACCGGCGGCGTCCTGGTCTACGGCACCACGGACCTCCCGCCCTTCGGGGACCCCTCCAACCCGGTCCACCACCACGTCGCCGACCACTATCTGGAAGAAGGTCTCCACGAGACCGGTGTGCCCAATGTTGTGACCGCGGTTCTGGCGTCCTACCGGGGGTACGACACCCTGGGAGAGACGACCGTGGTGTTTGCCGCCGCGGTGGCCGTGATGCTCCTTCTCTCCGGTGGGGCGAGGCGTCGCACAAGTAGGGAAAACGGGGGGTCGAAGGCGTGAGGGAAGAGGTCATCCTGCGAGTGGGCGCCAAGGTCCTGACGCCCTTTATCGTCACCTTTGCGCTCTATGTCCACTTTCATGGGGACTACAGTCCGGGAGGGGGGTTTCAAGCGGGTGTGATCCTCGCGGCGGCCTTTGTCCTCCTTGCCTTGGTCTACGGTCTGGACGCCGTTCAGCGGGTCCTGCCTCCATGGTTCGTACAAACGTGTGCCGCCCTGGGCGTGCTGATCTTCGCGGGTGTCGGAGTCGTGACCCTAGCCTTGGGGGTGAACTACCTGGAATACGGCATCCTGTCCCACGACCCAAAGCACGGCCAGCACTACGGGATCCTGGGGGTGGAGGCCGGGGTTCTGGTGACCGTGTTCGGCGTCATGGTGACGATCTTCTACCTCTTTGCCGGACGGAAGAGGAGCGATCCGTGAACCTCCTCGTTGACCAGGTCGTTTCCTCCTACAACTACTGGATCGTCATCTTCCTCATGATGGTGGGCTTCTACATCCTCATATCCCGAGGGAATCTGATCAAGAAGCTTGTCGGTCTGAGTATTTTCCAGACGTCCGTATTCATGCTCTACATCAGCATGGGGCGAATCACCGGGGGCACCGCGCCCATCCTTCTGGATGACCCCGGGGCCGTCTACTCAAACCCGCTTCCCCACGTGCTTATCCTCACCGCCATCGTGGTGGGCATCGCCACCACCTCGGTGGGATTGGCGCTGGTGGTGCGCATCAAAGAGGCGTACGGGACGGTGGAAGAGGACGAGATCCACCGGATCGAAACGGAAAAGGGGCACTGATGGCCGAACACTTTCCGATTCTCCAGGTGGTCGTGCCCCTCCTGTTGGCGCCATTCTGCTTCCTCGTGCGGCACGGGAAGGTGGCCTGGACCCTGGCGGTTTTCGGGAGCCTGTCCGCCCTCTTCATTTCCCTCAACCTCCTGGCCACCGTCCTTGCCTCGGGTCCCTTGTCGTACGCCGTCGGGGGTTGGCCGCCCCCGTTCGGGATTGAGTACCGGATCGATGCGGTCAACGCCTGGGTTCTGGTCCTCGTGTCGACCGTCGCCGCCATGGTGGCCCCCTACGCCCAGGCCAGCGTGGAACGGGAGGTGGAAGCCCGGCGCATCCCTCTCTTCTATGCGGCCTTTCTCCTGTGCCTCGCGGGGCTCCTGGGCATCGCCGCGACAGGAGATGTCTTCAACGTCTTTGTTTTTCTGGAGATCTCCTCCCTTTCGGCGTATGCCCTGATCTCCCTGGGGCAGGATCGGCGGGCATTGACGGCGGCCTTCCGGTACCTGGTCATGGGCTCCATCGGCGCCACCTTCATCGTCATCGGCATCGGCCTCCTTTACGCGATGACGGGCACCCTGAACATGGCAGACCTCGCGGAACGCATCCCCGAGATCGCCGATACCCGGACGGTCAAGGTGGCCTATGGCTTTCTGGCCGTCGGGTTCTTCCTGAAGCTGGCCCTCTTCCCCCTCCACCTCTGGCTTCCGAACGCCTACACCTTTGCACCCTCCGCGGTGACGGCCTTTCTCGCGGCGACGGCTACCAAGGTCGCCGTGTACATGCTCCTGCGGTTCAGCCTGACTCTCTTCGGTGCCGCCTTTTCCTTCGATGTCATGAGGTTGGACCGGATCCTCCTGCTTCTCGCCGTCGTGGCCATCTTCAGCATGTCTCTCGTGGCCATCTTCCAGGTAAACGTGAAGCGACTGCTGGCGTACTCCTCGGTGGCGCAGATCGGCTACATGATCCTCGGTCTCTCCTTCGCTTCGGTGACCGGGTTGACGGCGACCCTCCTCCACCTCTTCAACCACGCCCTCATGAAGGGTGCCCTGTTCATGGTCCTGGGATGCGTGGCCTACCGGATCGGCTCCGTTCACATCGACGCCATGGCCGGCCTGGGGAAGCGCATGCCCTTGACGATGGCGGCCTTCGTCGCCGGGGGCCTGAGTCTGGTCGGCGTGCCCCTCACCGTGGGCTTCATCAGCAAGTGGTACCTGATTCTGGGCGCGCTCGAGAAGGGTTGGTGGCCCGTGGCGGGGATCGTCCTGGTCACATCGGTCATGGCCCTGGTTTACGTGTGGAGGGTCGTGGAGTCGGCCTACTTTCGGGAGTTTCCCCGGGGAGACGAGAAGGTTGCCGAAGCCCCTTTCGTCCTGTTGGCCCCCACGTGGGCCTTGATCTTCCTCAATGTGTACTTCGGGATCAACGCGGGCCGCACCATCGGCGCCGCCGAAAGCGCTGCCCGGATGCTGATGGAGGCCGTCTCGTGAGGCGGGCGTTGCCCCGTCCTCTGCCGGCAGGGTGTGCCGCCGGTATTCCGCGCCTCAGAGGCGCGTTCCGGGAGGCCGTCTCGTGAACGTCCAGACCCTGCTGGTCCTGTCGCTTCTGGTTCCTGCGGCGGGGGCTGTGTTCATCGTCGTTCTGCGCAACCGTCCCAACCTTCGGGAAGCGGCCAGCCTGGTCGCCGCAGGAGTCCTTTTCGGCGTCGTATTCCGGATCCATGCCGCCGTGACCCAGGGTGCCCGTCCTTCCGTGGAGCTTGCAGAGCCCTTTCCGGGGATTCCCGTTGCCCTGGAGGCCGAGCCCCTGGGCGTTCTCTTCGCCCTCGTCGCTTCCTTCCTCTGGTTCGTGACCACCCTGTACTCGATCGGCTACATGCGGGGACACGAAGAGAAGAACCAGACTCGTTTCTACGTCTTCTTCGCGTATGCCATCGCGTCGGTGATGGGGGTTGCCTTCTCGGCGAACCTATTCACCCTCTTCCTCTTCTACGAGATCCTCTCTCTGACCACCTTCCCCCTGGTGACCCACGCAGGCACGGAAGCCGCAAAACGGGCGGGACGGGTGTACCTGGGGATCCTGTTTTCCACGTCCATCGTCTTCCAGCTCCTGGCGATCGTCTGGACCTACCGGATCGCAGGAACGCTGGACTTCCAACCCGGGGGGATTCTGACCGGCCTCTCCGGGGGGATGCTCACCGTTCTCCTCGCCCTCTTCGTCTTCGGGATTGGCAAGGCCGCCGTGATGCCTTTCCACCGGTGGTTGCCGGCGGCCATGGTCGCTCCGACCCCGGTGAGCGCGCTCCTTCACGCCGTAGCCGTTGTGAAGGCGGGCGTTTTTGCGATCCTGAAAATCGCCGTCTACGTCTTCGGCATTGAGGTCATCACGGAAACCGGAGCTTCCCTGTGGCTCATGTGGGTCGCCGCGGCGACGATCATCCTGGGGTCCCTTGTGGCGTTCACCAAGGACAACCTCAAAGCCCGCCTGGCCTACTCCACCATCAGCCAGCTCTCGTACGTGGTCCTGGGGGCCATGCTGGCCAACCGCTGGGGGATCATAGGCGGGGGGATGCACATTGCCATGCACGCCTTCGGCAAGATCACGCTGTTCTTCTGTGCGGGCGCCATCATGGTGGCGGCCCACGAGACGGAGGTCAGTCGCCTGAAGGGGCTGGGCCGCACCATGCCCGTGACCTTCTGTGCGTTCTTTATCGGAACGCTTTCGATTGTGGGGCTTCCCCCCGCGGGAGGCTCATGGAGCAAATGGTTCCTGGGCCTGGGCTCCCTGGAAGCGGGGCAAGTCGGCTTGGTTGCCGTGCTCATGCTCAGCTCCCTCCTCTCTCTGGCCTACCTGATGGAGATTCCCCTCAAGGGATTCTTCTTCAAGGCGGGAGGTCGGGGAGACCCCGAGGGTATCCGGGAGGCGCCGCCGTTTTCGCTGGCTGCCATTGTGACCACGGCCGCGGCCTGCCTGTTTCTCTTCGTCTATCCCGAGCCCTTCTTTCGGCTCATGTCCATGGTGGTCGGACCGTGAAGGGCGACGGGGCGCGCGCGCCTGCCGGGGATCCCGGACAGAAGAACGGAGAGGACGGTGGGCACCGGGCCAACAGTGTTCCCCCCAGGGCGGCGAAGCTCATTCTTCGATGCTTCTTCATCGTCTGTGCAGGGGTGGCGGCGGCCGACTTGCTCTTCCAACGCGACCGGCATCACCCGTGGGAGGCGGCACCCATATTCTACCCTGTGTTGGGTTTCCTGGGGATTGCCGGGTTGATCCTGATCTCAAAGGGACTTCGGCGTTTGGTCATGCGGTCGGAGGACTACTACGATGATGGGTAGCCTTCCTCCATTCCTGGTCTTCTTCGCCGGTGCGCTGTTGGTGCCCCTCTTCCGGGGACCCGTGCGCAAGGTGCTCCTCCTCCTCATTCCCGTTGTCGGGGCCCTCAACATGTCGGGGGTGTCGGAGGGCCACGCGCTCCAATACGAGTTTCTGGGATATCTTCTCACTCCGGTTCGCGCCGACCGATTGAGCCTCCTCTTCGGGTATCTCTTTCACCTGGCCGCCTTTATCGCGGTTACCTACGCCCTCCACCTGAAGAAGGAGGACGGCGATACGGTCCAGCACGTATCGGCCCTGGTCTACGCCGGGAGTGCTCTGGGGGCGGTCTTTGCCGGGGACTTCATTTCCCTGTTTGTCTTCTGGGAGCTTCTGGCGATCAGTTCGGTCTTCCTGATCTGGACCCGGAAGACGTCGGCCTCGATTCGGGCGGGAATGCGCTACCTCTTGGTCCATGTGATCTCCGGGGTGACCCTCCTTGCGGGGGCCATGGTGCGGGTGCACCAGACGGGCGACCTGTCCTTCAACTTCGTCGGCCTGGAAGGGCTGTCCGGATGGCTCATCTTCCTTGCCGTGGGGGTGAAGGCGGCCTTTCCCCTGGCCCACAGCTGGCTGATCGACGCCTACCCCGAAGGGACGGCCACGGGCACGGTCTTCTTGAGCGCATTCACGACCAAGGTGGCCGTGTACGCCTTGGCCCGGGGATTCCCGGGAACGGAGGTCCTCGTCTTCATCGGGGCCGCGATGGCCTGCTTCCCCATCTTCTACGCGGTCATCGAGAACGATCTGCGCCGAACCCTGGGGTATTCCATGATCAACCAGATCGGTTTCATGGTCTGCGGGGTCGGCGTGGGCAGTGCGCTCGCCGTGAACGGGGCGGTGGCCCATGCCTTCAACGACGTGCTCTTCAAGGGCCTTCTCTTTATGTCCGTGGGAGCCGTCATGCACATGACGGGCAGGACGAAGGCGTCGGACCTGGGCGGACTCTACAAGACCATGCCCGTGACGGCGACCTTGTGCATTGTGGGTGCGATGTCGATCTCGGCGGTTCCCCTTTTCAACGGCTTCGTGTCCAAGTCCATGATCATGTCGGCCCTCCTGGAAGAGGGGCATCTTTGGATCTGGCCCGTCATGCTCTTTGCTTCGGCCGGCGTCGTGGAGCACGCGGGGATCAAGATCCCGTACTTTGCCTTCTTTGCCCACGACTCCGGGATCCGCACCCGGGAGCCCCCTTGGAACATGATCGCCGCCATGGGGATTGCGGCTGCAGGCTGCGTGGTCATCGGGGTCTGGCCCGGCGTGCTGTACAACCTCCTTCCCTTCCCGGTGGACTACAGTCCCTACGACGTCACCCATGTCCTGACCCAGCTGCAACTCCTCCTGTTTGCCATCGCAGCGGTCGCGGCGTTCCACCTGTGGAAGATCTACCCGGCCGAGATCCCATCGGTGAATCTGGACGTGGACTGGGTGTACCGGCGGTTGGCTCCCGGCGTGGTGCAGAGGTTGGGTGGGGCGGTCTCGGCCCTGGACAGCGCCTTCCGGGCGATGGTGGCCGAGACGGTGCGGGGCGTGCTCCGGGGTGCCTTTCAGTCTCACGGTCCCAGGGGGGTTCTGGCTCGGAGCTGGCCGGCGGGAAGCATGGTGCTCTGGGTAACGATCATCCTGGCTGCTTTCCTTGTATTCCAGTTCTTCTGAAGACTGTTTGACTGGAGTGGTCAGGGCTCCCAACCGGATCGTCGGGACCTCCGATGCTGACCGGGTCGGCCAAGTCCGGACGGGCCCCAGCTGGGACAGGCGCCGGGGTCCCTCCCGGTCATGAGTTCCGCCCCGGGGATCCTGCGTAGCCCTGCTTCCAAGGTCCTGTCCCGGCGTCGGGCCGTGGAGCGCTTCGGTCCGGGGCGACCGTTCCGTTTGGTCTTCACCAATGGTTGCTTTGATCTCCTCCACCGCGGCCACGTTGAGTGCCTGGACCTGGCCCGCCGGATGGGAGACGCCCTCCTGGTCGCCGTCAATACCGACGCGTCCGTCCGTCGCATGGGGAAGGGGCCTGGCCGCCCTTTCGTGGATCAGGAGGCGCGAGCCACCGTGATCGCGGCGCTGGAGTCCGTCGATGGCGTGACCCTCTTCGAAGAGGACACGCCGGAGGCGCTGGTGATCGCGCTACTCCCCGACGTGCTTGTGAAAGGGGGGGATTATCGCGAACGGGAGGTCGTCGGGGGGACGGTGGTGAAGGAGCAGGGAGGATCCGTCGTCACGATCCCTATTGTCGCTGGCCATTCGACGAGTGCCCTGGCAGAGAGGGTTCGGAGGGGAAGATGAAAGGGGAGAGGCGGGACCCGATCGCGCCCGGGTCCTTCAAGAGGGATGCGGGCGGCAACGCCCAGGGGTCGGGCCGGGTCTGTTTCGGGAAGACCGTGGTCCCGGGTGCGATCGCAGTCCTCTCCGAGGTCCCATCGTGAAGCTCCTCCTGGCGACCCGGAGCGTCCACAAGGCGGCGGAAGTGAGGCGCATCCTGGGGGCGTTCCCCTGGGGGACGGGGGTGCAACGGGCCGACGAACCCGCCCCCGGCGCTCCGCCGGGCGCAGGCAGGGGGGACGACGTGTACGCCGACCCGGGCATCTCGGTTGCGGGGAGAGGTGTTTGCCTTGTGACTCCCGAAGAGATGGGGATCCCCGCATCCGAAGAGGAAGAGGTGCTGGAGTGCTTCACCACCTTCGAAGAGAACGCCGCCGCCAAGGCCCGCTACTTCGGCAGGAAGTGCGGCCTCCCTACCGTCGCCGACGATTCCGGCCTGGAGGTTGATGCCCTGGGTGGACGGCCGGGTGTTCACACCAAGCGCTTTGCTCCTCCGGGGGTCTATCCCGAACTGAGCCGGAATGAAGCCAACAACCGGCACCTGGTGGCGTTGCTGAGCGGCCTGTCTCCCGCCCGGCGCCGAGCCCGCTACGTCTGCGTCGCCACCTGTTTTCTGCCCTGGGCGCCGGACTCCTTGGCCCACTTCCGAGGCGAGGCTTCAGGATGGATTCTGGTTGCCGCCCGGGGAACGGGGGGCTTTGGGTATGACCCCTTGTTCTTTGACGATGAGACGGGTCGGTCCTACGCAGAGCTCTCCTCAATTGAAAAGGACCTGCGAAGCCATCGGGGCAAGGCCTTCCGGGCCCTGGCGCGGTTTCTTGCCGTGCCGGGTCGTCTGCCGGCCGCTCAGCGCAAAGGGCCGGCAGCGGCAGAGTAGATGAGGGCGTGCTCGGTCCTCAGAATCCGGTTTACAACCCACCAGACCGACAGGTGGACGGGTAGCGCAAAGGCGATCCACTCCTGGTTCCCCTGGGACAGACCCGGAAGCAGGGACAGGATCAGGGCCGCCAATACCAAGGCGACGGCGAATGCCGAGACCCTCCGGTCCCACGGACGGGTCTCCATGCGCTGGACCGCGCGGGGAACCAGAACGGCCAGCCCGAGGCCGGCGGGGTTGAAGACGAGAATGTTCTGGTTCAGGTACAGGAACTCGTGGGCGGTCCAGTGCATGAACACAATGAGCAGCGTCACGACGGAACAGAACCCTCCCCAGGCGAAGCCGGCGAAGCCCAGGGCGGCTCTACTCAGCCCACTCCCCTCTTCGGCCCAGTACCCCAAGAGCACGAAGATCAGTCCCACGCCCAGCCCGAACAGGGGAAAGAGAAGGTTGAAGGATGGCGGGGCCACGGGTTCGGGCTCCCGGGTGGACGCCACCCACACCTCTTCACTGCGCACCAGGGGAGCCCGGGTTCCGTCGCTCTTCGTGACGACAAGGGCCCCCACCTGGTCCCGGAGCTTCATGGGGACCCACATCTCTTCCCAAGGGGTTGTGGGTTCGTCGCCCCTGGGGCCCAGCAGAAGTTGGATTCCCAGGTAGCCCATGAGGCTGGTCGCGGTAAGGCGGCGGGTATGGTCCCTCCAAGTCGCTTGAGACGGGGCGGGCTCCGTTGCCCGACGGAGCTGACCGTTGAGGACGGTGTCCAAAGCGTCGCGCAGCTTGGTTGAGCAGTTGTTCAGGAAGTAGTGGTACCGGTAGAAGCGGTTTTCCGGAAGGGCCGCGGTTTGCAGAAGCAGAAAGAGTTCCGCCTTCTGGGCGACTTCCAGGTCAAGTTCTTGCGCCCACACCCGCCGGTTCGTCCCTCGGTATCCGGCGAGGAAGCGATCCAAAGATACCGATGCGACGGCGTACGTCATCTCGCCCCGAAGGAAGTGCAGATAGAAATTCGGGGCGCGGAAGTCGAAGATTCCGTAGTTGAATGCGTGGTCCCGCCCCGTCAACCGATCCCGGACGAGAAGGGCATTGTGGCCGAAAAGCTCCCAGATGGCGTCGCCGGGCTCGGCGGTGAGAAGGTAAACCGAAAGAGACGCGCCGGGCACGGCTTGGGTAGGCTCGATCTCCTCCCCGGGCGCCGGATTCTGTTGCCGTGGCGGGGAGGAATGGACCCCCGTGGCCCCGCGGGTTTCCGAACCGGGGGCCTGGGCGCCGGTGAGGGGGGAGGCGACGGCCAGCAGGAACAGAACAAGGAGCGGCGGCACCGCCAACGGTGGTAGCTTGGAGCGTTTCCCTTTCGACAGAACGGGGACCGATCCCGGGACCTTCCCCTTCGATCTCTGAATCACTGCGGCGGTTCTCCGGTAGACGGGAGGCGAGCCCCGGGGGTCGCACGAGAAGAGGTCGGAACGCATGGACAATTTCGCCGAGCTTGAGAGGGCGGGTCAACGCTTCCCCTGGGGTTCCCACCTACCCAACGGGGAGCAAAAAGGCGAGTTTGGGTCCCAGCTCCACTGACGGAAGCTTTGACGGGGCGTGGCGCAGTTCGGTAGCGCGCCTGCTTTGGGAGCAGGAGGTCCCCGGTTCGAATCCGGGCGCCCCGATTCCTTGAGAAATGCTTGGGTTCGGCTTTACCTTGCATCCTTCCAGTTCAGCCTGGTGGCAGGGTATGTTGGCATCGCACGGTTAAAGACAAGGTCTAGGCAATACATGACGATCGTACAGCCAAAGAGGGAAAGTACCCCCCACCGAGCAACACGAGCCAGTCGCGTTTCCGTTCTTGCAATAGCGCTAATAGCGCTGAGCGCAATCTCATCATTCGGCCTTCCCGATAGCGCCCTAGCCCAAAAGGTTGCGTTCTCCGCAAGGGTGGGGACAATCGGGGCGGGTCCCGAGGTCTCTCTGGGAACCGCTGCCGTGAGACTTCGTGCCGGCTACGGGCTGTTACCCATCAAGCTGGATGCCGCAAAACATTTTGAGATTGACGGCGTTGCCAGCGCAACCCTGGAGCTGCCGAAGAACTGGTACACCGTCGGGGCAGACTTTTCGCTAGGCGGGTTATTCCGGATCGGCGGCGGCTTACTCTACCGGCCGAACGAAGTTGTGGCCGAAGTCACCCTGGACGAAGGGGCGGGCATTGATCTGGGAGGCATAAAATACAGCTATGGCAAAGCCGGGTTGAAGGGGATCAAGGGCACGCAAACCTCCCGTAAGGCGATGCCCTATGCGATGAGTAGCCTCTCCGTAGGGGGGGCGTCTGGTTTGGGACTTTTTCTTGATCTTGGCGTCGCTTTCGCGGGAGAGCCTGAAGCGAGCCTGAAAAGTATCCTCATTCCAGGAACAGACGTGCCCCAATCCCTTCTTGACGAACTGGAATCAAACTTGAAAAAGGAAGAAGACCGTTTCGTGAAAGAAGCGGCCAAATACCTGAAGTACTGGCCGATCTTGAGTGTCGGGGTGCGATTCGGCTTGGGGTAGACGGGAGAACCCCGAAGATAGACCCCCATGGCCAGGGCGGTCAGACCCAGAACCGAAATCGCCGCCCAATCCATCCGGTGCGTGATCCCGCCCCGGCTCCGGTCAAACCGCCACCCGGAAAACATCACGGTATGCAGGCCCTCCCGATGCGGTTCGATGTCCGGAATGCCAGCCAACGAGATGCCAAAGGGTCTTGATGGCATAGAGGACCGGAGCGGGTCTGCTGGGCGCGATCGGGCCCAGCCCCGGGAACTCCCGACCTCAGGGACGGTATAACGGAACAACAAAAGGGGCTTGGGGGGAACTTCTGGCGGCAGCTCGAGGAGCTTCGCCCCGAATCCGCCCATCTCGGAGTGCCTCCCCAATCCTGGTAGGGAGAAGAGAATTCAAGAAAAAGATCGAATGCATTGAGTACCACTGGAAGAACACCCTCCACTTCTGCCCGGACGTTTCCCTGTCCCTTGGCCAAGGGACAGGCCGGATCCTGGTCAGCCCCATCGGTATGCGTCCCGGGGTGCTCTTCAGCGCATTGCAGGCGTGCCGGGCGGCACAAGATATCGGAGAGCCGACCTTGTGCCTGGTCATCTGTTCTAGAGAGTCGGAGACGAAGATCGAGGAGGCCGCATCCGCCGCCACATACGGGGGCGCGATCAAGCGGCTTCGTCTGGACGACCCCTATGGCGGTCGAGGGGAGATTGAGCGGTTGGTGGCGGCTGCGCGCGGGCACTTTGTTGGCGCGGACGAGGTCATTTTGAATGTCACCGGCGGGACGACCCTGATGGGCCTTGCGACCGAAGCGCTTGCGGCCGAAGCTCGCAGGCTCGCGGGCTTCGTACGCCGCTTCGGCTTGATCGACCGGGGCCCCCCGAAAGAACGGGATGAGAATCCATATCGGGCAGAGGAGCCGTTCTGGCTCGATGGCACGGAGGCCGAGGGTGCCGCCGGAGATTGAGGATGAGCTCGGCCGTCCCGAATTGCGGTCGGCCCATCGGGGGCTGGCGTTTGTTGTAACGTAGAGCTGTCCCCGGGCTCGCCTTGACGGCTACCCCGTCCTCCCGACTGCAAACCGCGCCCCCGACGCCATTTCAATGCGCTCCAGATCGGCTGCCCCGAGCCTCCTCAGCTTTCGTCCCGGGGGCTCCGAGCTCCGCCGCCTCGTTTCTCTCGCGCTCCCGGTGGCAGTGGTGCAGGTCGGGATCGTGTTCCAGGGCGTGGTGGATACGGCCATGGTCGGACGGGTCTCTGCGCCCGATCTTGCCGCTGTGGCCCTGGGTAACCTCTATTTCTTCGGAATTTCGGTCTTCGGTCTGGGCCTTCTGCTGGCGCTGGACCCCATCGTCTCCCAGGCATTCGGCGCCGAGGACGAAGACGGCATCGAAGTCGCGGTCCAGCGGGGGCTCGTTCTCGCTTTGGTTCTCGCGCTTCTGACCTCCATGGCCCTCGCAATGGCTGGACCGGTGCTCAACGCGTTGCGGCAGCCGGAAGAAGTCGTTCCCCTGGCCGCCGGATATGCCCGCGCCCTGATCGCCGGGATGCTCCCCTTTTACGGGTTTATCGTTTTCCGCCAAAGCCTTCAGGCCGTCGGTCGGGTCGCGCCGGTGGTCTGGATCGTCGTGTTGGCAAATCTGCTGAACGCGTTCGCCAACTGGGTCCTGGTTTTCGGCAATTTGGGCGCGCCGGCGATGGGCGCAATCGGTTCGGGATGGGCCACCGCCATCTCCCGCTGGTTCATGTGGATCGGCGCGTTGGGACTGGCTTGGCCGAGCTTGTCCCCCTACCTCCGCCGGGTTCGGCGGGATGTCTTGGAACGGCGGCCCCTATTCGGCATGGTTCGGGTGGGTGCTCCCATCGGCATCCACTTGGGGCTTGAGTTCGGCGCCTTCGGGACCATCGGAATCCTCATGGGCTGGCTGGGTGCCGAGGCGATGGCCGGGCACCAAATCGCGGTCAACTTGGCGGCACTTACGTTCATGGTTCCCGTGGGGATCGCCCAGGCGGGTGCGGTTCTCGTGGGCAAGTCGGTGGGAGCAGAGGATCCCGAAAGGGCGCGGCGCTTCGCGGGGGCGGCTTTGATGGTTGGTTGTCTGACCATGTCGGTCAGTGCGTCGGTGTTTCTCGGGCTTCCCGAACAGCTTTCGGTTCAATTTACAGACATGGCCGCTGTGATTGCGGTGGCCGCAGCACTGCTGCCGATCGCCGGCGTCTTCCAGCTGTTCGACGGAATCCAGGTGGTGTGCGCGGGTGTGCTCCGGGGCGTAGCGGATACGTTACGGCCCTTGATGTACAACCTTCTCGGCTTTTGGCTGGTGGGAATGCCCGTAAGCCTGTGGTTCGGCTTTGGCCAAGGGATGGGACCCGCGGGATTGTGGTGGGGGTTGGCTGCGGGGCTGGGCGCGGTTGCGATCCTCCTTTTGATCCGCGTGTGGAATCGGCTCCGGGGGCCTCTTGTGCGGGTCTCCTTCGGGTCTGCGACGCCATCCGACGGACCACTCGGAAGGGGGCCGTCGGAGTCGTGAAACGGGAGGCGGCCGGATCCGCTCTTGTGGAGAGACACATCCAGGTTGTCCGCACGGCCCGCTTCTTTCAGCTGGGTGAACTGTGCGACGCCACGACGCAGCTCTGGTTCGTTTGTCACGGTTACCGCCAGCTCGCGAACCGGTTCATTCGCCGTTTTGCGGGCGTGGTCGAGGTCGGCGGTGTGGTCGTGGCACCCGAGGCGCTGAGCCGGTTCTATATCGACCCGGCTCCTGGACGGCACGGTGCCGAAATCAGGGTCGGGGCAAGCTGGATGACACGAACCGACCGGAAGAACGAAGTTCGGGATTATGTGAGGTACCTGGACGGGCTCGCCGCCCGGGTCCTTGTTGGAAACGGGAACAGGAGACGTCCGAAGACCGTGGTTCTGGGGTTCTCCCAGGGTGCCCATACGGCGGCTCGGTGGGCAGCCCTGGGGACCACAGTGGCGGACGAGCTCGTGTTGTGGGGAGAATACCTGCCCCCGGATCCGAAGATCGAGGACCGCTTGGCCGGGACGAGGGTGACGCTCGTGTTCGGAGACGAGGACCCAGCCTCCCAGCCAGAGTACCAGCGGCGCCAGGACGAGCGCTTGGCGGCGGCGGGCATCGCTCCTGAGCGGCGTTCCTTCCGCGGGGGACACCGAGTGGACCCGGATGTGGTCCGGGCCCTGGCCAAGGGCTTCCGAGCCTGAAGGTGCGACTCGGGTTCCGCTGGGTCAGAAGTCCCCGATAAAGCTGATCTCGGGTTCCAGTTCGTATCCCGTTTCCTTCAACACCACGGACTGGGCCAGATCGATCAGGGCTCGGACGTCTTGGGCCGTTGCCCCACCCAGATTCACGATGATGTTGGCGTGCTTGTGGAAGATCTGGGCAGCCCCATGAACGTGCCCCTTCAGTCCGCATTCATCAATCAGCCGACCCGCGCCGATCCCTTCAATCTTCTTGAAGATGGAGCCCGCGCAAGGGTAGAGCCACAGGTCCGGGTGCCGTTCGTCCCGCCAAGCGAGGTTCTCCCGAATCACCCGCCGGAGCTCGGCCACCGGTGCGGGTTTGAGTTTGAGGGATACATCCAGGACCAGGTCGCCTGTGTCGTGGATTGCGCTGTAGTCGTATCCGAATCGGAAGTAGTCCGGTCCAACCCGGCGAACCTCCCCCCCGGGGGTCAGGATCGTTGCGCCCTCCATCACTTCGGCCCAGAAAACCGTTCGTTCCCGCTCGGGCGCGGGGGAGAGGAAGTGGAGGTTCTGCCACACCGCGCCCCCGACCGTACTGGGGATGCCCACAAAGTGGTGAACGCCGCCAAGGCCGCGGACCACGGTGGCATGGATCAGGTCCGGAAAGGTGTCCAGTCCGGCGCCGGCCACGATCCGGCCTTCGGGAAGAAATTCAAGGGTGGAAATGTCGCACCGGACGACCACGCCCCGGAATCCGGGGTCTCCGACCAGAATGTTGGCCCCACGGCCCAGGACGAAGCAGGGAAGCCCCAATTCGCGGGCCGTGACGACGGCTCGGCGAAGTTCGCGGGCTGAGCGCGCTCGGCAGTATAGGTCCGCGGGACCGCCGATCTTGAAGGTGGTCCTAGGTCCCAAGTGGACATTTCGCCGCACGTGCTCCTCACCGACTTTTCGGACGTACAGATCAAGAAGCGAAGGTTCAATACGGGTCAAGGGAGGACACCGGAGGGGCAGATTGGGCCGATTGGGCCGAAAACGCACAGGGGAAAGGGACTGCCGCGGCTCAATAGTACTTTTCCTGAGGGATTTCATCCAACTTGACGGAGACGAAGGGAGCCGGGAAGGGGGCCCCGTGTGGGGTCATCCAGCAGGCCGCGGGGCAGCCATCCCGCGTCCCTGGGGTACCGCCCATTCCCACTTGGGCGCTCCCGGGCTGGAACCTATCCGGCCGCGGAGCCGAAGAACTTTCTTCTTCGCCAGGCTTGGCTTGATCGCTTAGCTTGGCATGAGGTCCATGCGCAACCCCGAACCGATCAAGAGCGCCACTTTATGCCCCAGCCGGATAGGAAGGTACGCGTCCTGGTGGCGAAGCCGGGCCTGGACGGTCACGACCGGGGAGCCAAAGTGATCGCCTCCGCCTTCCGGGACGCCGGATTCGAAGTGATCTACACAGGCCTCCACCAGACCCCCGAGATGGTCGCTGCTGCTGCGATTCAGGAAGACGTGGATGTGGTGGCGATGTCGATCCTGTCCGGCGCACACATGACCTTGTTCCCCCGGGTGCGGCAGTTGCTGGACGGCGAAGGCCTGGAACATGTCCTGCTGACCGGTGGCGGGATCATCCCCGAACGGGACGCCGATGCGCTGCGGACGGAGGGCGTAGGGCGGCTCTTCGGGCCGGGAACCACGACCACGGAGGCCGTTGAGTACATTCGGAGTTGGTTTGCCGAGCGGGAGGATCCGTACTAGGTGGAGCCCGTCCCGGAAGATCTCGCGGGCCGTGCGGGTCGTCTGGCCGAGCTGAGCCGGGAACTTCTGGCCCTTCGCGGGCGGTTGCGGTTGGGGGGCGGAGTCAAGCGAATCCGGCGGCAGAGGGCGCAGGGGAAGCTCATCGCCCGGGACCGCGTGGGTCTGCTCTTGGATCGGGATGCCACCTGGGTCGAGGTCGGTCTGCTCGTCGCCCACGACCGCTACGACGGGGAGGCGCCGGGGGCAGGAGTGGTCACTGGCGTGGGGGTTGTGGCGGGTCGGGAGGTGGTGGTCGTTGCCAACGATGCAACAGTCAAGGCCGGATCGTGGTGGCCGGAGACAATCAGCAAGATTCTCCGGGCCCAGGAGATTGCAATGCGGTGCCGGATTCCCATTCTCTACCTGGTGGATTCTGCGGGGGTGAACCTGCCCTATCAGGAGGGAGTCTTTCCAGGAAAATACGGCGCCGCACGGATCTTCTACTACAACACCATTATGCGCCGGTACCTGAAGGTTCCCCAGTTCGCGGCGGTCATGGGGCCGTGCATTGCCGGAGGGGCCTACCTTCCGGCCCTGTCGGACATCATCGTCATGGTGGAGGGAACCAGCTTCATGGGGCTGGGGGGTCCGAATCTGGTCCGGGGGGCCACCGGTCGGACGATGGACAGGGAATCGTTGGGAGGGGCCGCCGTCCATGTGGAGGTGAGCGGTGTGGCGCACTATAGGGTCGCTTCGGACGAAGCGTGCATCGCGAAGCTGAGGAGCTTGGTCTCGGCCCTCCCAGGGCTTCCAGGTTTCGGGGCGGAAAGGACCCCAAGAGTCGGACCCCGATCCGACGGCGTTTCGGCCCCGCCTGGGGTTGCAATGGCTCCGGAAGGCCCGCCCGCGCCCGATTCGGAAGGCCCGCCCGCCGCGCCTACCTCGGCCGGCGGACAGGCTCCGTCCCGCCCGGCCACCGACCTGTACGACTTGCTCCCGGACGATCATCGGAGGCCCTACGACATGGGGGCGGTGTTGGACGTCATCCTGGACGGTGGAAGTTTCTCCGAATTTCAGTCGGGATATGCCCGTGAGCTGATCTGCGGTACCGGTACCGTCTCCGGGATCGTGACCGCCGTGATCGCGAACCGACGGCGTATGGTCAAGGACGCCCGCCCGGGACCGCCCCGCTTCGGGGGCATCGTGTACAGGGAGTCGGCGGAGAAGGCTGCGTACTTCATTGAGACGATGAATCGCTTGAGGCTTCCTATCCTCTTTGTTCAGGATGTCTCCGGATTCATGGTGGGGGCCAAGGCGGAGCACAGCGGGATCATCCGGGCGGGTGCCCGCTTCGTGGAGGCCATGGCCGCGGCAACGGTACCGAAACTGGTCCTCACTTTGAACCACGCTTCCGGTGCGGGTTACTATGCCATGGCGGGGCAGGGCTTCGACCCCGATTTCATCCTCACGCTGCCTTCCGGGCGCATGGGGGTCATGGAAGGGGAGAGCGCCGTAGTCGCCCTATTCGGCACCCAGCTGGAACGGCTTGAGGCCGAGGGCAAGGCCCCGGACGAGGAGCTGGCGGCACGGATGGACAGGGTTCGGGCAGAATACGACCGTCAGCTGGACGCGCGTTTCGCCGCTGCCCGGGGTTTCGTGGACGCGGTGGTCCTTCCGGAGGAGCTCCGAGGCGTACTCACGCTCTTGCTTCGCGCCGCCCGGAACAACCCCGGACCCCACCTGGGCCCCTTTGCGCTTCCTTTGGGGCTGGGGGAAGAGCCGCCCGAGCCCTTCCCGGACGCCGTGCAGCCCGGGAGTCCGCCGGGTCAGACCGGGGGACCGGAAGGGCGTGGGCTTCGCGCCGCCCGGGAGAGGAATCCGTGACGAGACCCATGGTGCGGATTGCCGCCGGGCAGGGCTTCTGGGGCGACGACCCCGAGGCGCCTGTGCGCCAAGTGGAAGGCGGAGCCATCGACTACCTCGTGCTGGACTACCTCGCCGAAGTCACCATGTCCATCCTGCAGAAACAGCGGCTCCGAGATCCGGCCACCGGATACGCCCGGGACTTCGTGTCCCTTATGGAGCGCATCCTCCCGACGTGCGTGGAGCGGAACATCAAGATCGTGTCCAACGCCGGGGGTGTGAATCCGGTCGAGTGTGGACGCGCGGTGGCCCAAGCGGGCCGACGGGTAGGGGTCGGTGGCGGGCAAGTCCGGATTGCGGTGGTAACCGGAGACGACTTGATGGAGCGCCTGGATGCCCTTCTTGCGGCTGGACACCTCCTGGCGAACATGGAGACGGGCGAGCCTCTGAAGCAGATCCGGGACCGGGTCCGGAGCGCCAACGTCTACATGGGGGCCCGCCCCATCGTGAGGGCTTTGGAGGGGGGGGCACAGGTGATCGTAACGGGACGTTCGACGGACACCGCGCTGACCTACGGCCCCATGGTGCGGGAGTTCGGCTGGCCCTGGGACACCTACGATCTTCTGGCCGCTGGGGTCGTGGCCGGTCACATCAACGAGTGTGGCGCTCAGGCCAGCGGCGGCAACTGCTCGGCGGAGTGGTGGAACCTCTCCAACTTGGCGGAGGTCGGATTCCCCGTCATCGAGGCCCGGCCCGGAGGCGACTTCGTCGTCACCAAGCACCCGGGCTCCGGTGGTGCGGTGACCGCGCGCACGGTCGCCGAGCAGATCGTCTACGAGATGGGCGATCCTTCCGAGTACATTACCCCAGACGTGATCGCCGATTTCACGAGGGTCCGCCTGTCGGACGAGGGTGGGGACCGGGTCCGGGTGGACGGTGTCCGGGGTCGGCCGGCAACCCCATTCCTCAAGGTATCCGTTGCCTATTCGGCGGGATACAAGGCGGTGGGGACCCTGATCTATGCCTGGCCCGACGCGGCGGCGAAGGCGCGGGCGGCGGCGCAGATCCTTCGGGAGCGGCTGGACCGTTACGGACTGGCTTTCGACAAGGTGCTCACGGAGCTGGTGGGATGGGAGTCCACCCACGGCCACCTTGCCGGAGTGCCGCCCCCGGACTTGCCGGAAGTCCAACTTCGGGTGGGCGTGAGGAGCCAAGACCGGAACGCGGTGGCGCGGTTTACTCGCGAAATCGCGCCTCTCTTGTTGACGGGCCCTCCGTCGGTCACCGGTTTCTCGGGGGGTCGACCCCGGGTCCGGGAGATCATGGCCTACTGGCCTGCCCTGATTGATCGTACCGCAGTGGAACCCTTTCTGTCGGTGGACTTCCTTCCGATATGAAGGTGCCCCTGCTGGAGCTCGCCCACGCCCGCTCGGGAGACAAGGGGAACACGGCGAACGTGGGCGTCATCGCGTATGATCCGGAAGACTATCCGATTCTTCTGGAACAGCTTACGGTAGACCGGGTAGCGGAGCATTTTGGAAGCCTTGTGAAGGGGAAGGTGGAGCGCTTCGAGCTTCCCCGCCTTCACGCGCTGAACTTTCTCCTGCACGGGGCCCTGGACGGGGGTGGAACGGTGTCTCTCAAGACCGACGCCCAGGGCAAAGTGTTCAGTACCGCCATGCTCCGCATGGAGGTCGGTGTGCCGCCCGACGTCGCCAAGAGGGTACGAGGCCGGGGCCGACACCCGGGGGCGCGGAACGCGGGGCGGGGCGGTCACCCCTCGTCTGCGGGCGATCGGCGTGTCCAACCAAAGGGAGGCAGGGCGGCAGAAAGCCGCATTGGACAGGTGGGGTCGGTGGGAATGAAGGGTGAATCTCCGGTTCTGGCGGAGGCCGTTGCCGGCGTTGCCTACCTGACCCTGAATCGCCCTTGGAAGCGGAATGCCCTCACTTCCAGCATGATCAACGAGCTCTCTGGGTTCCTGTCCCGGTTCGGGGCGGATCCGGCGGTGCGAGTCCTTGCTCTCCGGGGTGCCGGACGGGATTTCTGTGCCGGAGCCGACTTGGCCGAGGTCGCGGCCTCCCGGGCCCGAGGGCCGGAGTTGGCGCTGGCCCAAGCTCAGGCGCTGGGGGATGTGTTCATCAAGATCCGACGCTTGACCAAGCCCGTGGTCGCCGTCGTCACGGGGCGAGCCTTGGGCGGCGGGTGCGGTCTGGCCTCGGCGTGCGACCTGGTCATCGCCCACGAAGAGGCCCGCTTCGGATACCCCGAAATCCACCTGGGCTTTGTCCCGGCGGTGGTCATGGCGATCCTCAAGAGAAAGGTGAGGGAGTCGGCCGCTTTCGAGCTCCTGCTGGGAGGACACCGGATCGGGGCGGAAGAGGCGGCATCCTTGGGGTTGGTCAACCAGGTGTTTCGGGCAGCGGCGTTTCCGGCGACAGTTCAAGAATACCTGGCGGATCTGGCGGGCCGACCCCCGACTGCCGTTGCTCTGACCAAACGGCTTCTCTACGGTTTGGACGGAACGGGATTCGAAGATGCGATCGCCCGGGGCGCCGAAGTCAACGTCGTTGCTCGCCACACCGAAGAATGCCGGCGAGGGGTTGACGACTTCCTAGGTGCGAAGGAGACGGACGGGTAGCATGTTTCGGCCTTCGCGACAGCGTTCCGAGAAGGACGACAGGTTCCTTGGGTGGAGAGTTCGCCTTTTTGCCATCGGGGCGAGCTTGGCCTTCGCCGGAATGGCCCTGGGGTGGAGGTGGCTGATTTGGGCGGGGATCGGGGTGCTGGCTGCGGGGTTGGGGCTGCGGTTTCTCAAGTAATCGCGATTCTGGCCGCCAGCAACAGCCACGAAGCTGCCCGGGTCATCAAGCGGACCTAGGCCTGACCGCCCCCTCCGGGGAGTCGGGATCGGTGTCGTCCTCCTCGTCGAGGTCACACAGCCCGGGAACCGGTCGATGTGTCACACGCGGCCAGCCCGAAGACCAGAAACACGGCCGCGGCGCTACCCGCCATATTCCACGCGCTGCTTTTCATGGCGTGCCCTCCCAACAAGGAGGTGCCAAGAATGCCGGCGGCAAAGACGCCGCTCACGGGAACAATATGCCCCGTATCCGCCTGCCAAGTCCGAGGGTGCGGCCCCTCCCTTCGGTGGCGCACGCCATCCCCTACGGTCCGGCCCCGGATCGGCGGGTTGGGGGGCGAGCGGTCCCATTACGTCCGATCGGAGCCTGGGAGCATGACGCAAGGCGCTCCCCGGCCCCCACCGTCATTCCCGCGCCCGCCAGATCTGGATTGATTTCCCGATGTGAGACCGGAACGAACTTCCTATGCGCCTTCGGCGGCCCGGGCGATCCTTCGGGAGCGTTTCGGGTTCGACCGCTTCAGACCAGGGCAGGAACACCTGATCTGCGGCGTTCTTTCGGGGCGGGACGCCCTGGGTGTGCTGCCCACCGGCGGCGGGAAGACGCTTTGCTACCAGCTGCCCGCGTTCGTTTTCGACGGCTTGGTGGTTGTGGTGAGCCCCCTCATCTCCCTCATGCAGGACCAAGTGGATCGGGCTCGGCGTCTCGGGCTGCGGGCGGCCTCCCTCACGTCCCAGGACCCCAGGGAGGCCCAGCGGCGAAGCGAACACGCCATTGCGGAAGGACATCTCGACTTGCTCTTCTGCTCCCCGGAGCGCCTTGAGGCGACCCGTCTGCGGAACATCCTGGCGTCGGCCTCTGTCTCTCTGATCACCGTGGATGAGGCCCACTGCATTTCAGAGTGGGGCCACGACTTCCGCCCCGCCTTCAGGCGTATCCGCCGTCTTCGGGCCATCGCGTCCGCCCCGTTTCTTGCCGTCACCGCGACCGCCACGCCAGCCGTCCGGGACGACATCGTTCAGGTGCTGGGGATGACCGACCCACTCAGGATCGTCACCTCCTTCGACCGGCCCAACATCCGCTGGCGGGTCATCCGGCTGCGCACAGGCGCCGAACGGGTTCGTGCCATGGTCCGCCTGATCCGGCGCGCGCCTTCGGAGAGCGCGGGAAAGGCCGTCATTGTCTACGCCCCGACCCGGCGGCTGGTGGTGAGCGTCCGGCGTGCCCTGGGGAGCCTGGGGGTGATCGGGGAAGCGTACCACGCTGCCCTTCCCGGTGAGGAGCGGCAGGGCGTTCAGGAACGGTTCATGTCCGGGGAGTCCAACGTTGTGGTCGCCACCTGTGCCTTCGGCATGGGCATCGACCGGGGAGATGTGCGGGCCGTCTTCCACTACGCCTTCCCCGGTTCCCTGGAGAGCTACTATCAGGAAGCGGGACGAGCCGGCCGGGACGGGGCCCCGTCCCTGGCGCTGGGCTTTGTCCACCGGCATGACTGGAAGGTGCCGAAAGCGTTTCTCGAACGCTCTTATCCCCCTCCTGCCGACGTGATCCGGCTACTAAAGAAGCTCGGGTTCCCGAGGTCGGGCGCCGTCCGCGTCGGTGCCAAGGCCGGGGTCGGCCCCGGAACCCGAAACCTGCACTGCCTGAAGTGGCTTGCTCGTTCGGGGGCGATCCGCATGGAACCGGCCTTCGCCGAGTGGATCCAGAACGTACTGGACGGGGATGACGAGGGCTTTCCTCCCGGCCGGGGTCCCCCGGGTTCCGACACTCGTCCGGGTCGTTCGGTTGGCAACCAACATCAGGTTCGATCCCGCGGTCCGTTCATGACCCTGACAGGGTGCCCGCCCGACCTGGCCCCTCTCTTCGCTGCCCGGAAACAAGCACTGAAGCGGCTCGCGGCCATGCGGAACTACTGTCTGCGGGGAGGATGCCGTAGGGCTGCCCTATTGCGTTATCTTGGAGAAGTGCCCGCGTCGAATTCTTGCGAATCGTGCGACCGTTGTGAGCGCCGCCGGGGCAACTAGGCCTAGTCAGGCGGGGCCCGATCGCTTTCTTGTTCCATTTCATGCATCCATATCTGGACAGTGCCCACCTTGATCTGCAAGCCGATGTCCGCCGGTTCGCCGCCACATCCGTCGCGCCGGTGGCCCGGGAGCTGGACGAAACCGCCTGCTTCCCCTGGGACAACGTCAGGGCTATGGGCGAGAGGGGCTGGCTGGGCGTCCCGGTGCCCCGGGAGCTGGGGGGAATGGGCCGAGATTACCGGAGCTATGTCCTTGTCATCGAGGAACTCGCCAAGGCCGATGCCAGCCATGCCATTACCGTCTCCGCCCACACGACTCTGGGAACCTCTCCCATCCTGACCTTCGGAACGGAATCCCAGAAGGCCCGGTTCGTACCGCTCCTGGCGTCGGGACAGGTTCTCGGAGGTTTCGGGCTGACCGAGCCGTCTGCCGGGTCCGACGCGTCGGGAACCCGGACGAAAGCGGTGGTGGAGGACGGCGGCTACAGGATCAACGGCAGCAAGATATTCATCACCCACGGGGGCGTGGGCGAGGTTTTTGTGGTGACCGCGGTGACCGATCCGGGGGCTGGACATGGGGGAATCACGAACTTCGTGATCTGCAAGCCCACCACCGACGTGAACGAAGCCGAACGAATAGGGGTCGGTCACCGGCCCGAGCTTCCCTACACGAAGGGGGTCACCGCGGGCGAGAAGGAGGACAAGCTCGGCTGGCGCGCCTCGGATACCCGGGAGCTGTACCTTCAAGACGCCTGGGTCGGCGAAGATCAACGCCTGGGGCAGGAAGGGCAGGGCTTCGCCAACTTCATGGTCACCCTGGATGCGGGGAGAATCGGGATCGCGGCCCTTTCTCTGGGGCTTGCCCAGGGCGCCGTCGAGGCGGCGATACGGTACACGGTTCGCAGGCGCCAGTTTTCCAGGCCGGTTCGGGAGTTTCAGGAAGTTCGGTTCGGTTTGGCCGAGCTGGCAGCCGAGGTCGAAGCCGCCCGTCACCTGACCTATCATGCGGCGTGGCTAAAAGACCTGGGCCAACCGTACGCCAAAGAAGCCGCCATGGCGAAGCTCTTCGCCTCGGAGCTGGCCATGAAGGCGGCCCGGGCGGCGGTCCGGTTTCTCGGGGCGGCCGGTTATACCTCCGATTACCCGGTCGAGCGCATGATGCGGGATGCGAAGGCCTGCGAAATCGGAGAAGGAACAAGCGAAATCCAAAAGATGGTCATTGGCCGCCACCTGCTGAGAGCGTCGGACCCGTGATGCGGTTGTGTCTCCGGGACGCCAGGGGATCTTCCGGCGACGGGCCGCGGGAGATTCGATATTGAAGAGAGAAATTCTCATCAGTACCTCCGAAGGGGAGTCTTGGGTCGCGATCAAGGAAGACGGAAGGCTTACGGAACTCATGTTCGACCGGCCCGACCAAGGCCGACTCGTGGGAGACATCTTTCTGGGCCGCGTCGAGGCGGTTCTTCCGGGCATTCAGGCGGCCTTCGTGGACATCGGGGAGGAAAAGGCGGCGTTCCTCCATGTGTCGGACTTGACCCGTGACGAAGAGGACACCACCGAAGACGGAAGCAATGGCGGGCGCGGTCGCCGACGGACCCCATCCCGGGTCCAGGATGTCCTGAGCAGGGGCCAGACCCTTCTGGTCAAGGTTACAAAAGAACCCATTTCGACGAAGGGGCCCCGGGTCACGACCCAGATCTCCCTACCGGGACGTTTTTTGGTCTACATGCCCGCTTCGGATCACATCGGGGTCAGTCGCAAGATTGATCAGCGGGGGGAGAGGGAGCGACTGCGCAAGATGGCCCGGGCGGTGGTCGACGGCGATGCGGCCGGGGTCATCGTGCGTACCGCCGGCGAAGAGCTTACCCAGGAAAAGCTTGAACAGGAATTCCGGCGGCTCCACCGGCAGTGGGGATCCATCCGGGCCAAGGCTGGGAAGGCCGAGGCACCCGCCCTGGTTCACCAAGATTCGAGGCTGGTCTCCGGGGTAATCCGAGACCTCTTTACCGACAAGTTCGACGCGGTAACGTCTGACAGCCGGGAAGTCCACAAACAGATCGTCCAGTACGTGCGGGCCTTCGATCCCGACCTCCTGGACCGGATCCACTACTACGGTGCCCGGAAGCCCTTGTTCGACCACGCTGGAATCGAAAGAGACATCCAGCAAGCCTTCGAGCGCCGGGTCGAGCTTCCGTCGGGGGGACACGTAATCATCGAGCAGACCGAAGCTCTGGTCGCCGTGGACGTGAACACCGGACGCTTTACCGGGAAAGGGAAGAAGAAGGATCCGGATCACACCATTCTCCGGACCAATCTGGACGCGGCCCGGGAGATCGCGAGACAGCTCAGGCTTCGGGACATCGGGGGCATTATCGTCATCGACTTCATCGACATGGACGCCCAGGAAAACCGGGACCGGGTGCTCCACGAGCTGAGGAGCCACTTGGGCCGGGACCGGGCCCGAACCCGGACCTGGGAAGTCTCTCCCCTGGGCCTGATCGAAATGAGCCGCCAGCGGGTTCGTCCGTCCCTCCTCCATGCCCTGACCGAGCCCTGCACCGGGTGCGAAGGAAACGGCCGAGTGTGGTCGGCACCGACCCTGCTGCGGGAAATCGAACGGTGCATTCGCCGGGCCGCTCTGGGGAACGAGAAACAGCTCCTGGTGCGGGTTCACCCCCAAGTGGCCCTGCAAGTGGTGGAAAACGAACCCGATTTCCTGAGGAGACTCGGCAAGCGGACCGGTCTGCGCCTGGATCTACGGGACGACCCCCTGTTGCGCCGCGACGAATTCCGACTCCTTTCGGGTCCTGCGCAAACCGATGTCACAAGCAAGTACGGGTAAGCGCAGGGATCGGATCCCTCACCGTACGACATCAGCTCCCCGTCCGCGCCTCCTGGGCTTCGGCCCATCCCGCCTCTATGCCGCCGTCTTGAGGAGCCCCCCGTCGCCGGAGTCACACATCGACGAAGCGGCTGGCGTGCCGGGTGCTCTGGGGCTCGCCGAACCAGCTCACGGCCAACAGTACCGGCACGTGTACCGCCAGTCCCAGGAGGCCCTCGTGAAGTCCCAAGGGCTTGAGCTCGGGGAATAGGAAGAAGAACACGGCAGTCACGGACCCGCACACCAGTCCGGAAACGACGCCGGCCGTGGTGGCCCGCTTCCAGTACATGGCCGCCAGTAGCGATGGCATGAACTGGCAGATGATCCCGTAGGAGGCGAGAAGGAGGTCCACCAAAGAAGACGTCTCGTTCAGGGCGAACCCGTACGCAACCACACCCACGGCCACGACCAGAACGCGTATGGTCCGTCTCCGGGCTCGGTCGGAAAGCTTCAGGAAGGGTTGCACGCCGTCTTCCACGGTCACCGACGCAGCCCCGTGAAGGAGGGCGTCTCCTGTGGACATGGACGCCGAAAGGGCGCCGGCGCAAAAAAGGCCGACAACAAGTGCCGGCAGATCGGTGCGCAGGATCAGGAACGGCAGGATGAAATCGCTCTTTTCAGGCGATTCGGGGAACAGCACACCCGCGAATCCGATGAGAAAGACGGGGATGAGGAAGAGCTGGAACGTGGGAAAGAGAATCACCGTTCGGCGGATGGTGTCGTCGCTCTTCGCCGTGAACGCCTTCATGAACAAGTGCGGCCACATCGTCAAGCCCACGGCGCTTACGATAATGGACGACGAATACGCGCCCCAGCTCCAGGGGCCTCCGTCGCCGTCCAGTCCGGGCAGGGCCAGCAACTCGGGTCGGGCGGCGAGGATGTGGTCGAACATGGGGCCCACCCCGCCGTAGAGCCGGTAGGGGAGATAGATCCCCAGTGCCCACGCGATCGTCACCATGAACACCCCCTGGAAGGTGTTCGTCCAACCCACCGCAGATACGCCTCTGGCCAGTACGTACACGAGCACGATTCCGTAGGCAAAGGCCGCACCCGCTGCCAGGGGAATGCGCCCGCCGGTCACCGCTTCGATTACGATTCCGGCGCCGCGCATCTGGATGGTCACGTAAGGAACGAAGGCGACCAGCGTCAGGATCGCCATGAGGGCCGACAGTTTCCTTGAAGGGAACCGGCCCACCAGAAGCTGGGACTGGGTGACGAAACCGAACCTCCGTCCCAGGGCCGCGGCCTTGGGGCCCATTCCGTACCAGGGGGCCATGCCCAGAACCCCGTAGGACAGGATGTAGAACGCGGCGGCACCCCGAGAGTAGGCCCATCCGGGACCGCCCAGGAAAGCAAAGGCGGAGAAGACCGTCGCTCCCGTGATGAAGTACATGACCAGAAGCCCGAAGTTTCGGTCGCCGGCCACGTAGCCCTGGACGGTCCGGGACGCCCGGCGCCCCGCCAGGAGCCCCACGGCCAGGGTCATGGCCAGGTAGGCGAAGACGATGACCGTGATGAGGGTATGCCTATCCATGGTCCTGTCCGCTTGGCGAACCGGGCGGCAGCCGGCTCTCACCGGGTCCCGGGCCGGAGGGCCGGTCCGTCAGGGACCGATCGCCGGCCGCCCGGGTTCGGGCCGAATCCAGGCGCCACAGGGCCACGAAGCTGCCCAGGATCCAGGCCGAGATCCACGCCATCTGCAGGGGAAGCCCGAAAACGAAGGGCTTGGCCGAACGGATGACCTCTTGGCCCGGCCACGTGACGGCGGCCAGGAAGAGCAGATGGTAGCACCAGATGATCCGGCGCCAGACGAGTGGGGACATTGTGAAGCGCGGAGAGTGAGAAGCGTTTCGGCGGGCGAATTTGAACCGCTGTCGGTTCGATTCTATCCCCGTTGAGCGGAATGTGCGAGGGGAGGCTTGAGGGTTCGGGCGACGCCTCCCCGAGTGACGAACAGCGACGCACCCAATAGGTCCTTGCGAAGCAACAGGTTGTGCCGGCATCCTGAGGTCAGGTGCCGGTCCGTGATCCACCGGGGAGTCCCGCCCCGGTCCGCCGTGGAGATGACGCATGAATCCCTGGAGCATTGTTCTTGGCGCTCAACTGGTGGCCCGGTTGGCCGTTGCCGCGCCCCAAGACACGACCCCACCGCTACAAATCACCTTCCTGGATGTCGGGCAGGCCGACGCGGTGCTGATCCAGGAGCCGGGTGGCCGAACCGCCCTCGTTGATGCCGGAAGGCGCCAGCTCGTCCAGGCCCTGAAAGAACGGGGCGTAACCTCCATCGACCTCCTGGTTGCCACCCACCCCCACGCCGATCACATCGGTGGCATGGCCGGCGTCCTCGCCGCATTCCCGGTCCGGTTCTACATGGACAACGGGAAGCCCCACACGACGGCGACCTATACCAGGCTCATGCAGGCGCTTGAAGCCCGTCCGGAGATCACCTATCTGAACGCGGAACCCAGAAGGATCCGTCTGGGTGCAGCCGTCGTCGAAGTTCTCCCGCTCCTTCCGGTCCATTCGACAGACCAAAACAACCGTTCGGTGGCTCTTCTGGTGCGATACGGGGCGTTCGCATCCCTTCTCACCGGGGACTCCGAAGTCGAACAGCTGAATTTCCTCGTCGGGAAGGGGGCGGTGCCCGACGTTACGGTCCTCAAAGCACCCCACCACGGGAGCCACAACGGATTCACGCCGGCCTTTCTGCGGGCCACCCGCCCAGAAGTCGTTGTGATTTCCTTGGGGAGCAATGGCTATGGCCACCCCGCTCCCGAGGCTCTCGCTGCGTTCTCGTTGTTTACCGAGCACGTTTACCGGACCGACCGGGACGGCTCCGTCACGGTGCTGGGCTTCCCGGACGGGCGTCACGAAGTTGTCCTTTCGGACGCCGCCGGAGGGTAAGGGACGGTGAAGGAAGCCGAGCGGATCTACGGGGTGGACCGGATCGAAGACGGCATCGTCGTCCTCGTCCCCGACGTCGATTCGCACCCGGACGCGAAGTTGCACCGCGGCCTGCTTCCGGGTCCCGTTGCGGAAGGAGACGTCCTGCGGGTTCGGGTTCTGGACGACGGAAGCCCCGCCTGGGAGACCGCGACCCCCGACCCCGGCCTGCGCGAAGCGAGGTTGGAGAATGCCCGGGAGCGGCTGGAACGGCTCGGAAAGCGGGACCCAGGCGGAGACATCGTACTATGACGCTTGCTGTCTGCGACGCTTACCGTCCCTTGAACACCGGTCGGCGCTTCTCCACGAAGGCCGCCACGCCCTCCCTCCCGTCCTGGGATTCGAACGCTTCCAGGAACAGCTCCTTTTCCAGAGCGAGTCCGTCGGTGAGGTGGTGCTCATGGGCTTCCTTCACGGCCCGCTTGACCCGCATGAGCGCCCCGGGGCTCCAACGGGCCATCCGGGCGGCGATCGCCCGAGCCTTTTCCAGATGCCGCCCTTTTTCCGTCAGGAATTCCACAAGGCCGATTCGGTACGCTTCCGCGGCATCGATGAAGTCACCACACAGGCCGATTCGGAGGGCTTGACCGGGTCCCACAAGGCGGGCCAACCGCTGGGTTCCCCCGGCGCCGGGGATCAATCCCAACCGGATTTCGAACTGTCCGAAACGAGCCGTGGAATCGGCGACCCGGATGTCGCAGGCGAGGGCGAGTTCGTTCCCGCCCCCCAGACAAAAGCCCCGAATCGCGCAGATCACCGGCTTGGGGAAATCCGCCAGAGAGTCGTACACCCGTCGGCGTCGATAGAGCTCCCGCTGTTCTCGGGGGCTCCGGGCCGCGAATTCCTTCACGTCGGCCCCGGCCACGAAAGCCTTGTCTCCGGCCCCGCACAGGATGGCCACCTTGACATCGGCTTCTTTTGCCAGGAGGTCGAAGGCCTGGGCAAGCTCCCGGCGCACCGTCTGGTTGAGGGCGTTCAGCTTGTCCGGTCGGTTGATGACCACTTCGGCCACCGCATCCCGAACGGAGAGCAGGACCGTATCGAACGTCACGCTTCACCCTTCCAATCGTAGAACCCCCGGCCCGACTTCTTCCCCAGATCTCCCGCCGCCACCATCCGCTCCAGAAGTCCCGGGGGACGAAACGCTTCCGAACCCAGGGCATCGTGAAGGTACCGAGCGATGTCCAGGCGGACGTCCAACCCGACCAGGTCGGTAAGGCGAAGGGGGCCCACCGGGTGCCGGTAGCCCAGCTCCATGGCCGTATCGATGTCCTTGGCCGTGGCCACGCCTGCCTCCACCATGCGAATCGCCTCAAGCCCCAGGATGATCCCCAACCGGGAAGAGGCGAAGCCCGGCGAATCGGAAACGACTACGGGCTCTTTTCCGAGTCCCCGCACGAACCTAAGGCAGCGGTCCAGCACATCGGGGTCCGTTCGCTCGCCCTTCACGACTTCCACCAGGGCCATGATGTGGACGGGGTTGAAGAAGTGGAGACCCAGGAATCGCTCCGGGGTGGGGAGATCCGCGCCGATCTCCGTGACGGAGAGGGAGGACGTGTTGGTGGCGAGGACGGCGTCTGCCGAGACGAAATCGGCCACGTCCCGAAAGAGGCCGACCTTGATGGACAGGACCTCGGGCGCGGCTTCGATGACCAAATCCGCTCCTGCGACGGCCTTTTCCAGGGACGACGTTCCCTGGAGACGCGCCAGCGCGCCATCCCGGGCAGCGGTGTCCACCTTCCCCAAGCGAACCCCTTTGTCCAGGTTGGCGGCAATCCGAGCCAAGCCGCGGCGGAGCTGCTCCCGATCAATGTCGTACAGCACGGCGGCGTGGCCCGCAAGGGCCGCGACCTGGGCGATCCCGTGGCCCATGGTTCCCGCGCCGGCGACCACCACTTGGCCAATCTCGGAGTTCACGCCTCAGCTCCTCCCGACCAAGGCCGCGATGCCCTGTCCGACGCCGACGCACAGGGTCGCCAGCCCCAGTCCGGCGTCTCGGCGGGCCATCTCGTGCACCAGGGTGGTCAGGATGCGGGCACCCGAACATCCCACGGGGTGACCCAGCGCGATGGCGCCGCCGTTGACGTTGACCTTGGCCGGATCCAGCTCCAGCGCCCTCATGCAGGGGAGTGCCTGGGCCGCAAAGGCTTCGTTCAGCTCGACTAGCTCAACCTCGCGAACCCCGACCCCTGCCCGCTCGAGGCACCTCCGGGAAGCGGAAATCGGCCCGATTCCCATGCGCTGCGGATCGACGCCCGCCACTGCGGTCCCTCGGATGACCGCCATGGGTGCCAAGCCCCGGGCGGCGGCCGTTCGGGCCTCCACGATAAGAAGGGCGGCCGCTCCGTCGTTGATCCCCGAGGAATTGCCGGCCGTGACCGTACCGTCCGCCTCGAAGACCGGGCGCAGTCCGGCCAGGGCCTCGGCCGTGACGTCGGGCCGGGGGTGTTCGTCCCTGGATACCACGGCCGCCGAGGCGCCTCCTCCCCGGTTGACGGAGACCGGAACCATCTCGGGAGCGAATCGACCGCCCTGCATGGCGGCCTGGGCCTTCCGCTGGCTCGAAAGGGCGAAGGCGTCCTGCGCCTCTCGGGTCACGCCGAATTCCCGGGCAACGACTTCCGCCGTTCGTCCCAGGCTCAGGGTCCATTCAGCGGGAAACCGGGGGTTGGGGAAGCGCCAACCCAAAACCGTGTCGGCGACTTCGGGCACCCCGCGGCTGTACGCCCGCTCCGGCTTCAGCATGACAAAGGGCGCCCGGCTCATGGATTCGACGCCTCCGGCGATGAAGGCCGAGCCCTCGTCGGCCCGAATCACGTGGAAGGCGGCGCGTACGGCCTCCAGGCCGGAGCCGCACAGCCGGTTTACGGTCTGCCCCGGAACCGCTACGGGGACACCCGCGCTCAGGAGGGCCATCCTGGCCACGTTGCGGTTGTCTTCTCCCGCCTGGTTGGTACACCCGAAGATCACGTCGTCCAGGGCTTCCGCGGGGAACGGGTTGCGGTTGAGCAGGGCTCTGATGGTCACCGCGGCCAGGTCGTCGGGACGGACCGGGGCGAGGGCTCCGCCGTGACGGCCTATTGGGGTGCGAACCGCGTCGATGATCCACGCTTCGCGCATAAGCGCGCTCGTTTCTCCTTGAGGTCTTGGCCGGGGTGGCGGACCGCTACCGGTCCAGGGCCACCCAGACGCTCTTCAGTTGGGTGTACTTCTCTAGGGCCGACTGAAAGCCGAGATCCCGCCCGAACCCGCTCTCTTTGTACCCCCCGAAGGGAGATGCCGGCGCGTATTGGTTGTAGGTGTTGATCCAGACCGTGCCCGCGTCGATCTCCGCCGCCATGCGGTGGGCTTTGCCTACGTCCCGCGTCCAGACCCCCGCCGCGAGCCCGTAACAGGAATCGTTTGCCTTCTGGATGGCGTCGTTCGTGTCCTCGAAGCGAATGACGGCTGCGACCGGTCCGAAAATCTCTTCCCGGGCGATGGTCATGGCAGGATCAACCTCCGAAAAGACGGTCGCGTTGACGAAGTTCCCCCGGTCGTTCAGGGTGATCCGCTCCCCGCCGACCACCAGGGTGGCGCCGTCCCGCTTCCCCGCTTCGATGTACCCCAGAATGCGGTCAAGCTGGGCGTCACTCACGATGGCGCCAAGGCGGGTGGTGGGGTCCATGGGGTCTCCCACGGTGGCCCGGGCGGCCCGTTCCGCCAAGCGCTCGACGAAACGGTCATGAATCCCCGCTTCAACCAGGATGCGGCTCCCGGCAGCGCAGACTTCGCCCTTCCCATAGAATACCCCCGAGGAGGCGCCCTTCACGGCCTGATCCAGGTCGGCGTCGGCGAAGACGATGTTGGGGGACTTTCCGCCCAGCTCCAGGGAGACCTTCTTGAGCGTACCGGCCGCCTCCCGCATGACGATCTTCCCGACCTCGGTGGAGCCGGTGAAGGAGATCGCATCCACCCCAGGGTGGCGAACCAGAGCCGCCCCCGCGGTCTCTCCGAAGCCCGGCACGACGTTCAGAGCGCCGGGCGGAAATCCCGCTTCTGCCGCCAGCTCCCCAAAGCGAAGGGCGGTCAGAGGTGTCTCCTCCGCCGGCTTCAACACGACCGTGTTCCCGCAAGCAAGGGCAGGGGCGGCTTTCCACACGGCCATGGAGAGGGGGAAGTTCCACGGAATGATGGCTCCGACCACGCCTACGGGTTCTCGCAACGTGTAGTTGAGGAAGGGTCCGGGTACGGGCAGGGTGTCTCCCTGAACCTTGTCGGCCAGGCCGGCGTAGTAGCGAAGGGTCTGGATCGCACCGGGGATGTCGATGTTCCGCGCTTCGAAATAGGGCTTGCCGTTGTCCCGCGTTTCCAGAAGGCCCAGGGCGTCGGCGTTCTCGTCAACCTTGTCGGCCAGCTTCCAAAGAAGACGCGAACGCTTGTGGGGATTCATTCGTCGCCAGCGATGATTGGCGAAGGTCGTCCGGGCCGCTTCTACGGCTCGACCCACATCTTCCGTCCGAGCCTCCGCCACCTCGGCGATGACCTGGCCCGTGGCCGGGTTCACCGAGGGGAAGGTGTTCCCGCCCCGGGCGTCGGCCCATTCGTTCCCGATCCACAGCCGGGTGCGGAGGGCATCGGCCACCGTCAGCTTCCCGTGAATTCGGGCTTGCGCCGCTCGACGTAGGCCTTGAGCCCTTCCCCGGCGTCTTCGCTGGCGAAGAGCTGCTGCTGCAGCTCCCGCTCCAAGGCCAGGGCCGTCTCGAAAGCCACTTCCGCCCCGGTTTGAACGGAACGCTTGATGGCGCCCACGGCCCTCGACGCCGCGCCGGGAGGGCAGAACCGACGTGCGTACTCCACGATCCGGGTCATGAATTCCCCGTGGGTGCGGGTCTCCCAGACCTGGGTGACGATGCCCAGGGCAAGCGCACGCTCGAAGTCGAAGGTTTGCCCGGTTGCCATGAGTTCGATGGCGCGGGCCTTGCCCACCAAGCGGGCGAGGCGCTGCGTCCCCCCGGTTCCGGGTAAAACCCCCAGGTTGACTTCGGGGAGGCCGACCTTCCCCGGACCGGCCCGAGCAATGCGCAGGTCGGCGGCCATGGCGATCTCCAGGCCGCCCCCTACGGTATGGCCGTTCAGGGCGGCGATCACGAGCTTGGGCGTGTGCTCCAGACGGTTCAGGGTTTCGTTCGCGTGAAGGCAGAAACCGTATTTGAAGCCGACCGTGACCTGGGCGAGCATTCCGATGTTTGCCCCCGCCGAGAAAAACTTTTCTCCTTCCCCGGTAAGGACGATTACGTGAACGCCATCGTCGAAGCGGGCCTTCAGAATCGCCTCGTCAAGCTGGCGCATCATCTCGTGGGTGTACGTGTTGGCGGGCGGGTCGTCGAGGGTGATCAGCGCGACACCCTCATCCGTGGTGTAGCGGACGAGTACGTTTTCGGACATCGGGCCACCTGGGGATCCTTGAATGAAGTTCCGAGCTTGCGGGACGGTGAAAAGATAACACGGGTCCCCGGGGGTTCCCTCCGGTGAGCTTCGCTTCTTCGATCTCCACGTGTGGGCGACTCTTGTGGGCGGGCTTATTGGCGACTCCGCAAATTATGGGCCACCCCGCGAAAGAGGCCCGAAGCGTTATCTTCCGTCTTCATCACCTTGACAATGAGGCGGTCTTGAATGGGTTCTGGCCGGGCCGACACGGGGAGCCGGTACGATCAACGGGAGGGCTGTGAACAGGACGGGCGCGAAATCGATCGGGGCGGGTTTGGTCCTTACCGCGATGTCCCTCCTGGCATGCCGGGCGAACATCACGGCGCCGGATCCCTTGGTATTCCCCGAAACCCGTTCCGCTCTCGACCTTGTCGTTCCCTTGCCAAGACTGGACGAAGTCGTTGGTGGGGCCCGACCGGAAGTGCAAGATCTCGTGACGCAGTGGGCCGCCTCGTGGGACTACGGGATTCCCCGGGGCAGGCGGATCCGGGAGGCGCTTTACGATCAGGTCCGAACCCGGGTGCCGGACGTATCTCGGTCCGTGGCTCGATCCCTCTTGGACTTGGTGCGCTCGGCATTGGCGGAAGCCCGGGCGGTTCCCGGACCCCTTCCGCTTCACCTGGCGCTCCCCGTAAGCGAAGCGGCGCACAGGTTGGCGGATGCGGAGAAGGCGTACTCCCTCCAGGACTGGACCGGGTCCGCCCTAATGGCCATGCGAGGGGCCGATGCCCTCCGGGAGACCCTCCCGCGAACCGTCGCCCTGTCCCTCCTCCACGCTGCGGAAGAGGCCCTGGCGCCCTTTGAGTCCGGGAACGGTACCCAACTTCACCTTCGGTCGTGGCGGCTCGTCTTCGGAGCAAGAAAGGCGATCGAATCCGGCGATCTAGCCAGGGCGGTCCAGCGGGCATACTACGCTTGTAGGCTTCTGGGCGTGTTTCTTCCCTGAGGCATGTAGAGGGCATGTGCCCGGCAACTGTGGAAGTGTTGGCTGCCCCAAGAACGGGGCGCCCAAAAGAACGCAACCGCCCGGGCGGGGAAGTCCGCTTGTGCGTAGATTGTTTTTGGCTCCGGAAGCGTATTGGTAGCCGACGGAGGGCCGGGAACGGCCGATGGCCAAGTTGGCTTTACAGGAAGCGGGTGTCATGACGCATTCATTTACGCCGGGCCGAACTCTTGCGCTTGCCTTCGGGCTCATTGCGGTGGCCGCGCCCTTGGCGGGGCAGGACACGGTGGTTCGCGTTCCTGTGAATGGCACCGTCGAGATGGGACTCGCGCCGTTCATCGAACGGGCCTTGGCCGAAGCCGCGGCGTCCGGGGCCCGGGCCGTGATTCTGGACATCGAGACGCCGGGTGGACGGGTGGACGCGGCCGAACGGATTACCGGAGCGATCAGCCGGTCGCAAGTGCGGGTGTATGCCTATGTGAACATGTTCGCCTACTCGGCGGGAGCCATGATCGCGCTGGCCGCAGATGAGATCCTCATGAGGACGGGCGCCGTCATGGGCGCCGTCACCCCGGTGGACGGTCAGGGGACCAAGGCGTCGGAGAAGATCGTCTCGGCCATGCGGGGTCGCATGAGGGCCCTGGCCGAGGCCCGAGGTCTGGACCCGGCGGTCGCCGAGGCGATGGTGGACGAGGATCTGGCCATTGAAGGAGTCATCGAAGCGGGCAAGCTCCTCACCCTCACGACCGAAGAGGCGGTGGCCCTCGGGTATGCCCGGGAGGTCGCGGATTTGGATGGTGTCTTGGGCCTTTTGGGGGTTGAATCCGCAGTCATAGCCGAAGCGCAGGTAAACTGGGCGGAACGGATTGTTCGCTTCTTCACCAACCCGGTCATTGTGCCGTTCCTTCTGTCCATCGGCTTTCTCGGTCTGATTGTGGAGATCAAGACGGCGGGATTCGGTTGGGCCGGGGCGGCGGGGATTCTGTCCCTGGCCCTCTTCTTCGGATCTCACCTTCTGGTGGGCCTCGCCGGAGCCGAAGACATCATCCTCGTTGGCGCGGGTATCGTGCTGGTTGGAGTTGAAGTGCTGCTGATTCCGGGCTTCGGAATCTTCGGAATCGCGGGCACGCTCGTCTTCCTGGCGGGGATCTATATGGCCCAAATCGGCGACCTTCCCACCCAGAGTGACTTCAGCCGAGCCGCAGGAGTGTTGAGCACAACCCTCCTCCTGGTGGTCGTCACGGCGTGGGTCCTCGTTCGTTCCATCCCCGGGAGCTGGCGGCTGAAGCGCAGCGGCGTTCTCCTTCCGGCGTCCACAGACCGGAACGAGGGCTACACCTCGGCGGACGTGCGTTCCGATTTGGAAGGAGCGGAGGGCGTGGCCATTACGGCGCTTCGTCCGGCGGGCGTGGGCCTCTTCGGGGAAGAGCGGATGGACGTGGTTTCGGAAAGCGAGTGGATTGAGGAAGGTACCAAGATCCAAATCTTGAGCGCAGAAGGATATCGGCACATTGTGCGTGCCATCAAGCCAACCTGATTCGACAGTTCAACCTGAGCAAAAAGGGGACTCCCTAATGTTATTCGGAACCGCCACGATCACGATCCTGGTATTGGTCGCCGTTGTACTCCTGGTCCTGAGCTGGGCGGTGCCGGTCCGCCTGTGGATCGAAGCGATCTTTTCCGGAGTGAGCCTCGGCTTGGGGAGCTTGGTGGGGATGCGTCTCCGCAAGGTCAGCCCACCGGCGGTCGTGCGGCCGCTCATCGCTTCGACCAAGGCCGGGCTGCCCCTGGACGTCGCCCACCTGGAAGCCCACTACTTGGCCGGAGGGGATGTGGATCGGGTCGTGCGGGCCCTGATCAGTGCCGACAAGGCCACCATTGACCTGCCGTTTCAACAGGCTGCGGCCATCGACCTGGCCGGCCGGGATGTCTTCGAAGCGGTCCAGGTTTCGGTGAATCCCAAGGTCGTGCAGACGCCCAGGGTCGCGGCCATGGCAAAGGACGGAATTCAGCTGATCGCGGTGGCCCGGGTCACGGTTCGGGCGAACATCAACCGTCTCGTGGGGGGCGCCGGTGAAGAGACCATCTTGGCTCGGGTGGGCGAAGGCATCGTCTCGACGATCGGCTCGGCCGACACCCACAAGAGCGTCCTGGAAAATCCGGATGTGATTTCCAAGACCGTCCTCCAGAAGGGACTGGACTCCGGCACCGCCTTCGAAATCCTGTCCATCGACATCGCCGATGTGGATGTCGGAAAGAATATCGGGGCGGAGCTGCAGACCGACCAGGCGGAGGCCGACAAGCGGGTTGCCCAGGCTCGCGCCGAGGAGCGCCGGGCCATGGCCCTGGCCAGGGAACAGGAAATGAAGGCCAGGGTGGGGGAGATGCGCGCCGAAGTGGTTGCGGCGGAAGCAAAGATTCCCCTTGCCATGGCCGATGCCTTCCGGAGCGGCAACCTGGGCATCATGGACTACGCCAAGTACCGGAACATCGAGTCGGACACCGACATGCGGAAGGCGATCGCGACGGCGGACACGACTTCACTCGAAAACGAGTCCTGAGGTCCGACCCGTGGATCCCCAGCTCCTTTTCGTACTCGTCCTTATTCTCCTGTCGATTCTGGACGGTGTTCGCAGAGCGAAGGCAAGAAAGAGCGGGGGCGACCTGGCGGGTGCCGATCCGCAACACGAGTACGGCGGTCTCGAGCCGGACGGGTTGCCGGATCCGGCGGAGGGAAGGACCCTTCCGGGGGCGGGCCCGTCCTCGGAAGGGCCGACGGCTCGTTCCCGGGCGCCTACGCCCTCGGCCTACGACGGATTACCGGAGGCGATGCGCAGAGAGCTCGAGGTCCTGATCGGGGGAGAGCGTTCTCACCCCCCCCCTCCCCGGGCGCCCCAACCCGAACCTGAGGACCCGTTCGCCTCGGTGTCGGTGGAGGAACCTGGGGAGCTGCCGTCCGCGCCCAGGTCTGTAGGTTGGGATGGGCCGATCCGATCCCGGGATCCCCGGCCTCTTCCTCCTGAGCATCCTGAAGCGCCCCGCCCGCCCAGGGGGCGTGATGTGCATTCCGCTTTCCCAGCGGGGCGGAGGAAGACGGAGACCCAGAGGGAACCGGTGGGGGAAGCCGGTTCTCATACCGGTGCCCCGCCCACAGCGGGGGAACTCGGATTCGGGAGCATAACCGCCTTGCGGCGGGCCATCGTGGCCCGGGAAGTACTGGGGCCACCCCTGGCGTTGCGGGCAGAGGGCGGCCTGGAACAGACCCGCCGATCCCACGAGACGGCGGGCCATCCTGGGTGATTTTCGCCGCTGCGCCTCCGCCCGCTCTCCGTCCCTCCCGTTGGGGGCATGAAGGAGAGGACCGCCTTGCCTCGGCCTTCCGTGAACCGCGCCCGGCGGCGCCGCCCTGCGGGTAGCCCTCTCCAGGCGGCTTACATTGCCCCCGCAGCCAGCTTTCGCAGAACCGTGTGGAGGATCCCTCCGTTCCGGTAGTACCGCACCTCCACCTCCGATTCAAGCCTCACTTCGGCAGGAAAGACCTGGCGCGAACCGTCATCCCGGGTGGCGGTCACCTCCACCGTGCCGCCCGCTTCCAGTCCGTTGGCGATTCCCCGGATGTCGAAGGTCTCCAGCCCGGTCAGTTCCAGACTCCGGGCGCTTTCTCCGGCCCTGAAACGAAGGGGAAGGACCCCCATCCCCACTAGATTCGAACGGTGAATTCGTTCGTAACTTTCCGCAATTACAGCCCTCACGCCCAGCAAGAGCGTTCCCTTGGCTGCCCAGTCCCGGGAGCTCCCTGTCCCATATTCTCGGCCCGCGATCACAATGAGGGGGGTCCCGGCGGCCCGGTACCGCATGGCGGCATCAAAGATGGGCATGACCTCTCCGCTGGGCAGGTGGAGGGTGTATCCCCCCTCCTTCCCGTCCAGCAGTAGGTTCCTCATGCGCACATTGGCGAAGGTTCCCCGCATCATGACCTCGTGGTTGCCCCGCCGGGATCCGAAGGTGTTGAAGCGTATCGGGTCGACACCCCTCTCCCGCAGGTACAGCCCGGCGGGCTCGTCCTTGGGAATCGCACCGGCGGGCGAGATGTGGTCGGTCGTGACGGTGTGGCCGAGGAGGGCCAGAACCCGGGCGCCAGCCACATTTTCCGGAGGCGGCGCTTCCGGGCGCATCTCGCGAAAGAACGGGGGGTTCCGGATGTAGGTGGATTCGGGGTCCCAGTCGTAGTTCCTCCCGCCTTCCGGGAGGGGGAGGGCCCGCCAGTGTTCGTCTCCGTCGAAGACACGAGCGTAGCGTTTGCGGTACATCTCGGGCTTCAGGGAAGCCGTCACGGTATCCCGAATCTCCTCCGCAGACGGCCAGATGTCGGCCAGAAAAACCGGGCGGCCTCTCTGGTCCCGTCCCAGGGGCTCCTTGTACAGGTCCGTGTCGATTCGGCCCGCCAGGGCAAAGGCCACGACCAGCATGGGGGAAGCCAGGTAGTTCGCCCGGACAAGGCTGTGGATCCGGGCTTCGAAATTCCGGTTTCCGGACAGAATGGAAGCCACGACGAGACCGTTCTTCGAGGTGGCATCGGCGACCGGGCCGGGCAGGGGACCGCTGTTGCCGATGCAGGTTGTGCACCCGTATCCCACCAAGTTGAACTTCAGTTCGTCCAGGTACTTCATCAGGCCTGCCGCCTCCAGGTAGTCGGTTACCACCTGAGACCCCGGGGCCATGCTCGTTTTCACCCAGGGCTTCACTTCCAGCCCCAGAGCCCGGGCCTTCTTTGCCATGAGACCTGCACCGACCATGACGGAAGGGTTCGAAGTGTTGGTGCAGCTGGTGATGGCCGCGACCACGATCGTGCCGTCCCCGATCTCCATCTTCTGACCGTCCATCTCGATTTCGACCGTTTCCCGCCGCGCCGGCGGGTGCTCTCCGTTCCGGGCGCCGCCGGCGGGAATGCCGAGACGCGAGGGACGGAGGCTTGGAAGGCTGCGCGGAAAGGCGCGGCCGATGTTCCGAAGGGCGATTCTGTCTTGGGGGCGTTTGGGTCCGGCCAGGCTTGGCTCAATCGTGGAAAGATCCAGCTCCAAGGTGGACGAGTATGCCGGGTCGGGGGTGTCGTCGGTGCGGAACAGGCCCTGGGCCTTGGTGATCCGTTCCACCCGCTCCACCAATGCCGAGCTCCTCCCCGTGCCTGCCAGGTAGCGAAGCGTCTCTGCATCCACGGGGAAGAATCCTACCGTGGCGCCGTACTCCGGCGACATGTTCGCGAGGGTGGCCTTGTCGGGAAGACTCAAGCCGGACAACCCCTGTCCGTAGTACTCCACAAACCGTCCCACGACCCCGTGGTCTCGCAGCATCTCCGTCACCCGGAGAACGAGATCGGTGGCGGTTGCGCCTTCCGCCAAGGTGCCCTTGAACTTCACGCCCACCACCTCGGGCAGGAGCATGTAATACGGCTGTCCCAGCAGGACGGCTTCGGCTTCGATCCCGCCGACCCCCCAGCCCAACACGCCCAGCCCGTTGATCATCGTGGTATGAGAGTCGGTGCCGACCAGGGTATCGGGATAGGCGAGAGAGGATCCGGCCTGTTCGCGACGCTGGATCACCGCTGCCAGGTACTCGAGGTTCACTTGATGGACGATCCCTGTCCCCGGGGGAACCACCCGGTAGTTTTCAAAGGCCCCCTGGGCCCAGCGCAGGAGGGCGTATCGCTCCCGATTGCGTTCATACTCCCGGGCCACATTCTTCTCGAAGGCGAATCCGGTCCCGAAGTAGTCCACTTGCACGGAGTGGTCAATGACCAGGTCCGCCGGGACGAGGGGGTTGATCCTCCCGGGTTCCTCCCCCATCTCCTGGATCCCGTCTCTCATGGAGGCGAGGTCCACGACGGCGGGCACACCTGTGAAGTCCTGGAGGACCACCCTCGCGGGCATAAAGGGGACGTTTGAGCCCGAGTTGACCGGGTTCCAGGACGCCACGGTTTCCACGTGTTCGCGGGAAACGTATCCGTCTCCCGCGTTCCGAAGCACGTTCTCCAGGAGAACGCGGATGGAGAAAGGCAGGCGGTCCAGAGAGGCGACCAAGCCCTCCTCCTCGAGGCGGCCCAGGCGGTAGAACGAAGTCGGTCCTTCCGAGAGGTCAACTGCAGTGAGGGCACCGAAGGGGTCGGACAGGCGTTTGGACATGGGGAATCGGCTCCGGGCGAGGGCAGGATTACAGCGAGAGGAAGCTAGAGGTAGAGGCAGCGGCGGACCCCGCGGAGTCCGGGGCCGCCGGCTTCCGGGAGACCGCGAACGCAGGAACCTGAACGGTCGGACGCAAGGATCCAGGCATTGCCTTCACGATTCAGTTCAATAAAGGTAGAATATCTGGCGCTTACACTCTGGCCGAGGTGGCGAAACCGGTAGACGCGAAGGTCTCAAAAACCTTTGCCCTTGCGGGCGTGAGGGTTCGAGTCCCTCCCTCGGCATATTGCGATTTCACCGCGCAAGCGGCCTGTTGCTTCGGGCAACTTAAGGGCAACCCAATCGGGTCCTCATTACGGGTCCCCGGAACCGCTTCCCTGCTGGCGTTCCGGCACGGGCCGACTGCCCCTGGGAGCGGGATCGGCGACGGGGGCTCTCCTGGGCCGCGACGCGGTTTTTTCGCCCTGGAGGCCCTGGAGCGCCCGCGCCTCACCCCTCAATGGTTTCCGGCCGGATCGCCTTGAGGACCTCCCGGGTGAGGTCCCACCGGTTGAACCCCTGGCGGCCGTAATCCAGTCCCCGGCGGACGATCACCAAGTCGTGAGTCGGAACGACCACGACGAACTGTCCCCGGTTTCCAGCGGTGGCGTAGGCTTCAGCGGGGACGTCGGTACGGTCGTCGGGGACCAGCCACCACTGACCGCCGTAGAATCTCCCCCTGTCGGCGGTCGACGGAGCGGGGGTGCGCACGAAGTCGATCCACTCCTGTGAAAGGAGCCGTTCTCCGTTCCACATGCCTCCGTTCAAGTAGAGGAGTCCGAACCGGGCGAGGTCTCGAGCGTTGGTGTAGACCTGGCTGCTCAGGATGAAGTCACCGAAACGGTCCACGCTCAACAGGGTGTTCCTCATCCCGATGCGGTCCAGAAGCGCCCGGCGGGGGAAAAACAGGTAATCGCCGCCCAGGGCCAGCTTCATCGCGTAGATGCCCAGCAGGGTATCGTAGTTCTCGTAGTCCCAAGTCGTGCCTGGCTTGCGAACCAGAGCTCTGCGGCGGGCACCCGCCACAGAGCTTGCCCCGGCCCAGTAGGCCAGGCCCGAACCGGTCGCGTATTCTAGCCCCTGGTTGTCCACCGGGAACAGGCCGCTGGACATGTTGAGGACATGTCGAAGCGTGATATCCGACCGAGGATCGGTTTCGGGGGAGGCGGGCCCGGGCAGCCAATCAATGCCAAGGGGGGCATCCAGGTCCAACCGACCCTGGTCGGCCAGGATGCCGATGAGCGTCACAGCGATGCTCTTTGCCGTGGACCAGGTCCGGGTGCGGGTTGAGACATTCACGCCGGGAGCGTATCGCTCGTGGATGATCTTCCCGCCCTGCACGACCAGGAGGCTCAGGGTGACCTGTTCCGGCGACGCCCGTTCGAAAGCCCAGGTCGATGCTGCCTGAAGAGCGGCGGCGTCCACGCCCCTGGGAAGGGGAAGGTCTTCCACCAGGTCGCCGTCGGGCCACGGAATCCGAGCCGCGTCCCCAGGGAGGGGCAGGGGCGCCATGTTCAACACCGGTAGGCTCTCGATGTCTTCGAAGGTCTGGTCGGGGGCCAGGACGACGCACCCCAGCCCTTCCCGAAAGGCGGCCCGCATGACGGGAACGGCCCCGGGGGTTCCGATCGCCACGGCCTTGCGAGCCCGGTCGACTTCATAGTCGCCCCCCGCTGCCGTGCCGACCGGCTGGGAGATGTAGGCCATCTCTTGGGCGAAGACCTGTTCCAGGGTCCGGTTGGAAGTGAACAGACCGTTGCACAGGAACACGGCCTGCATCCCGCGGCGGATGACCTCGCGGTTGAAGCGCCAGTAGTCGTAGGACGCCTCTTGGGGCCCCTGTTGCCCGGCTCCGGGGACGGGAAGAAGGAGCAGAAGAACGAAGATCGAGAGATATCGGAGAATCAAGGCGCTGCTGCCGAAGACATGGGAGTACCGTGGTTTCATGGAATGGGCTTGGACTGGAGTTGGGGGCATCGGGGCTGGCGCCGGGACCATGCCAGGGCTTCGCTTGGGGGTCCGGAGAGCCAGCCCGGGAACGACTTCTGGAACGACTCCGCGTCGGTCATCCTGCCGAAGGCCGGCGGGGTGCGCAAGGAGGCCGTAACGGCCGAGGGGTCTGTGACCCGGGAAATCGTCCGGGACAGGTTGGGCATCGGGGGAAGACGAACGGGCGCATCGCTTCCGGTTCGTTCGGGTGTCCGACTATATTTCTGTTTTGCTACAGTTTTGCATCAGCGATGCGGGATGCTGACCGAACGCGATGGGATATCGCTGGGAGCGAAGCCGATCCCGAACGAACTTGGACGAAATTGGATGGAGAGGGGAGACCATGATCACGAAAAAGCTGGTCGTACCGGGCCTGTTGGCAGGGGGGGTTGCCGCGGGGCTCTTTGCGGGGACTCGCCCTTCCGGGGAGGCCACGCCGGAGAATCGGTTCTCCGACGAGGACGTGCCCTCGGCCCATGTCTACAAGTCGCCCACCTGCGGCTGTTGTGCGAAATGGGTCACCCATCTGGAAGCAGCGGGCTTCGCCGTGACGGTGGAAGACGTGGCGGACATGAACGAGGTCAAGCGCCGTGCGGGCGTCCCGGGAGACCTTGCCTCCTGCCATACGGCGTGGATCGGGGACTATGTTGTGGAGGGCCACGTACCCGCTCGCGTCATTCAAGCCCTTCTGAACGAAGCGCCGGACGTTGCCGGCCTCGCCGTGCCGGGCATGCCCATCGGCTCACCCGGAATGGAAGGGCGAAATCCGCAGCCCTACGATGTGATCGCTTTCGACGCGGCAGGGAACCGCGGCTTGTTCGAGAGAATCGAGCCCTGATCCGCCCCGGGGCCCCTTGAGCGCCGGGGGCCCGCGTTTTCCGCGAAAATCCTTGGGGTTCCCTGTTGGCCGGATCTTCAACATGGTACAATTGAGGCCCTCCTTCACCGCCAGTGCCTCCTCCGCCGCCCCATCTTTCGGCACCCGGCTAGCTCCGGAGACCAGATGCCCGAGCACGACTCGAAAAACACTCTGACCGTCACGGACAACCGTACCGGGCAGGTTTACGAGCTGGACATCCGCAAAGGCGACGTCATCCGCGCCATGGACCTGCGTGAAATCAGGGTCCACAAGGACGACTTCGGAATGATGTCCTACGACCCCGGGTTCACCAACACGGCATTCACGACCAGCCGGATCACCGATGTCGACGGCAGCCGGGGGGTATTGGAGTATCGGGGGTACCCCATTGAGCAGCTGGCGGAGCGGTCCACCTTCCTGGAAGTCGCATACCTGATCCTCAAGGGGGAGCTTCCCAGCCGGACGGAACTGGAGGATTTCGTCCGCGAGGTGGCCTACCACACCTACGTTCACGAGAACGTCCTGACCATCCTGCAGGGGTTCAGGTACAATGCCCACGCCATGGGCATGATGATTTCTACCGTGGCTGCTCTTTCCACCTTCTACCCGGAGGCCAGGGAGGTAGAGGATGGGGACAACCGCTGGGCCCAGATGAACCGGCTGTTGGCCAAGATGCCCACCCTGGCGGCCTTTACCTACCGTCACCACAGGGGTCTCCCCTACGTCTATCCCGAGAATGAGCTCTCGTACACGGCCAACTTCCTGAACATGCTTTTCCGGATCGGGGGTCGGGAGTACCGTCCGAATCCCGTTCTGGAGCGGGCTCTGGATGTGCTGTTCATCCTTCACGCCGATCATGAGCAGAACTGCTCCACGACGGCCATGCGGGTCATCGGCAGCTCCCGGGTCGACCCGTTTTCCGCGATGGCCGGGGCAATGGCAGCCCTTTACGGTCCCCTTCACGGGGGGGCCAACGAGGCCGTCCTGCGGATGCTCACCGAGATCGGAACGACCGACAACATTCCCGCGTTCATCGCCAGCGTTCGCAGGGGAGAACGGCGCCTAATGGGATTTGGCCACCGCGTCTACAAGGCCTACGACCCCCGGGCGGCGATCATCAAGCGGACCGCCGAGGAAGTCTTCGCCGCCACGGGCCGAAACCCCCTTCTGGACATCGCCCTGGAGCTGGAGAAGATCGCCCTTGGGGAAGCGTATTTCGTCCAGCGGAATCTGTACCCGAACGTGGATTTCTACTCGGGGTTGATCTATCAAGCGATGGGGTTCCCGATCGAGTTGTTTCCCGTCCTCTTCGCCATTCCCCGGACGGTTGGGTGGCTCGCCCAGTGGGAGGAGATGATCCGGGACCCGGAGCAGAAGATTGCTCGCCCGCGTCAAGTCTTCCTGGGCCCGGGGCGCCGGGACTACCGGCCCCTTGAAGCCCGCTGAACCCCCGCGTCACTTGCCGGAGCCACCTGTGGCAGACAACGCCGAACGCCGGTTTCGCTTTTGGGGCCTCGTGCTTCCCATCGCCATCGTTCTTCTTGCGACGCTGGCCGGGTGTGCGACCCGGAGAGGGGGGATGCACCCGATGGATCCCGGCTCAACCTTGTCAGACGAAATCGAAATTATCATCGACAATCGGAACTTCAACCAAGTCACCGTATATACGGCCCGGGCAGGGGCTTCGAGGCGCTTGGGGATTGTTCCCGGAAAGGGACAGGCGACCTTCCGAGTTCGATGGTTTCTCCCGACCATTCAGCTCAGGGTGAAGTTCCTTGCCGGGGCCGATTTCTTTACCGAATCGCTTCCGGTTAGCCCCGGTGAGATCCTTGAACTGATCATTCCCATTCGTCAGCAGGATCTCGCGGGTCCTTTCGGGTCGCGGTTCAAATACCAAACGCGGAGCGTGGCGTGCCCTTGAAGACCGTGGAGCGAATCATCGTCCTGCAGGTCGGTTTGGTTTCCTTTTCGCTGGCGGGCGTTGCGGACCCGCTGCTGGGTCGGGCCGCCACGGCGCATCCATCCGGGGGCCAGGAGCCCCCCGAGGGCACGTTTACCTTCGACGACGCGATCGATCTGGTCCGGGTTTCCGGACCGAAGCTTGCCCCCGACGGATCCCGGGTTCTCTTCGTCAAGAGCGATCTCGACTGGGAGAAAAACAAGCGAAATAGCAGGATTTGGGTGGTCGGCGCCGACGGCGAGGGCCCTCGACCCTTTACCGGATCGGCCGACGACCGAAGCCCGGAGTGGTCGCCCGACGGCCGGTGGGTAGCGTTTACCCGCCCGGCGGGGGAGGAGGATCCCGTCCGGCAGCTCTTTGTCCTGCCGGCGGATGGGGGAGAGGCCGTTCAGCTGACGAAGCATCCTACCGCAGTGGGGCGGTACCGCTGGGGGGATGCCGGGGCTTCGCTCTTTTTTCTTGCCGACGATTCCCTTCCTTCGGACGCAAAGAAGGAACGCAAGAATGGAGACGACGCGGTATTCGTGGACGAAGGGTCCAACGGACAGACCCGGGGTTCCTGGAACGGGGTCTGGAGGGTCTCGGTTGACCTTGGGGACGTACCCCGGTTGGCCACCCGCCTTACGTCTGCGGGGCGTCGAATCAGCGATTTTGCCCCTTCTCCGGATGGGAACCACCTCGCCTACGTCCACCGAAGCGAAAACCGGCGGAACGCGGCCCACTTGGCCGAAGTGGTGCTGTTGTCGATTGGGAGCGGCGAAGAAGTCGCGATCACCGAAAACGACGCGCCTGAATCGCAGTTGGCTTGGTCGCCCGACGGAAGGGCAATCACCTTCGTGGCGCCCGACTTGGAGGCATGGGTGCTCGACCAGGGGAACCTCTACCACTACGACATCCCTTCCGGGGAGGTCCGGCAGCTCCTTCCCGACTTCGAAGGCGATCTTCGGGGATACAAGTGGAATCCCGGCGGGCGTTCCATCGATTTCGTCGCCCTGGTGCGCACCGATGCGAACCTGTTCCGTCTCGCCGTACGGTCCGGAGAAGTGGAACAAATGACCTTCGAGCCGGGGATTGTGGCGGGCGTGTCGTTTGACGCCTACCACGGCTCGGTCGCGTTCGAGTATACGAGTCCCTCCGCTCCGGGCGATCTCTGGCTCGCCGACCTGGAGCAGCCGGACGCTCGGATCCGCCTGACCGAAGCCAATCCCGGGCTCGCCCAAAAGGACTTGGCGGAGCCCGAACTCATTCGCTGGGAAAGCTCGGACGGCCTCGAGATCGAAGGGCTCCTGTACGCCCCCCGGGACCGGGGAGGACCCGGTGCCGCGGTGCTTGAGATTCATGGGGGACCCGCGGGCGTCTTCACCCGCGGCTTCGATGCCGACGCCCAGCTCCTGGTTGCCCAGGGGTACGCGGTCCTCCAGCCCAACGTACGAGGCTCCTCGGGGTACGGAGATGCGTTTCTGCGCGGGAACGTGAACGACATTGGGGGAGGCGACTACGAAGACCTGATGAGCGGGGTTGACCGGATCCTGGCCCAAGGGATTGCCCATCCGGATTCCCTGGCGGTCAAGGGATGGAGCTACGGGGGGATCCTCGGAGGGTGGACGATTACCCGCACGGACAGATTCAAGGCGGCGAGCCTGGGGGCGATGGTTGCCGATTGGCGGAGCGAGTTCGGATCGGGGTTCAACTTCGATGTGGTGCGCTGGTACTTGGGAGGCGACCCCTGGTCGAACCGAGAATTCTGGACGGAACGGTCCGCGTATAGCCACTTGGACAAAGTCCGAACCCCGACGATCCTCTTCCACGGTGCGGAAGACCGAACCGACACGATGGAGCAGTCCATGAACTTCTTCGCGGGCTTGCGCCACTTGGGCGTGGAAGCCCGGTTCGTCCTCTTCCCCAGAGAAGGTCACGGGATCCGAGAGCCCCGGCACCGGCGGACGTTGTTGGTGGAAGAGATTCGGTGGCTCAACCGGTACGTAAAGGGATTGAAGGACTGGGAGCCCCCGACGCGTCCAGAAGGACCGGGCAAGAAGGCGGCCGCGGTTACCTGACCCCGGTTGTCCGGGTCTGAGCCTTGGGGAGGCGTTCACATTGATCCCACAGCGGGTCATCGCGCGAAAGAGAGACGGGCATGAGCTCCCGCCCGACGCGCTGGAAGGATTCTTGCGCGCGTACATGGGCGGCGCGGTGGGAGATCACCAGATGGCCGCTTTTCTCATGGCGATCTACTTCAACGGCCTCTCCGAAGAAGAGCTGAATGTTCTCGTAGAGGTAATGCTCCACTCGGGCAAGGTTCTGGATCGAGGTCGTGCGATCCGGGTTGACGGCGGACCGCGGCCAGAGGTGGGGGCCGGAGGGGCGGATCGGGGTGGGGGAGTCCCGGATCCCGTCGGCTTTGCGGGCTCTTCGGATCCTTGGGTTGACAAGCATTCCACGGGTGGAGTGGGGGATAAGGTCTCCCTCGTCCTGGTGCCTCTCGCGGCCGAACTTGGTTTGGTGGTCCCCATGATGTCCGGGCGTAGTCTCGGACACACGGGGGGAACCCTGGACAAGATGGAGTCCATTCCCGGCTTCCAGACCCGGATTTCCCTGCGCCGTTTCCGTCAGGTCCTTCGCGCCACAGGATGCGCCATGATCGGCCAGACTGACGAAATCGCTCCCTTGGATCGGCGACTCTACGCCCTCCGGGACGTCACGGGAACGGTGGCATCCTTGCCCCTCATTACCGCATCGATCCTGTCGAAGAAGTTGGCGGAGGGTCTCGACGGCCTTGTCTTGGACGTAAAGGCGGGGCGGGGGGCGTTCCTGCCGGACATTTCTCAGGCGAGAGCGCTGGCTCGGACGATGGTACGGGTCGCGGCGGCTCGGGGACTCGGCGTTACGGCAGTCCTTTCAGCCATGGACCGGCCCCTGGGGTACACCGTCGGGAACAGCTTGGAGGTTCGGGAGGCGGTGGCGTGCTTGTCCGGCGGCGGCCCACCGGACCTCCGGGAGCTGTCCCTCCGGCTGACCGCGGAAATGGCGGTAGTCGGGGGGGTGGTCTCGGATGTCGAAGAGGGGTGCCGGAGGGCGGGTCAGGCCTTGGCGGGCGGGGGAGCCCTGGAGCGTTTCGGGCGACTCGTAGCGGCTCAGGGCGGGAGCACCGATTTCCTCAGGGGCGGGGATGGCCCCGCGCCAGCGCCCTGTACGACGATTGCTCCCGCAGGCCGGGAGGGGTTCGTGTCGGAGGTGGACCCCCGGGAGCTGGGCTATGGCCTCATCGCCCTCAAAGGAGGCAGGACCAGGCAGGACCAGGCGATCGACCCCCGGTGCGGGTTCGACCTGAAGGTGGGGGTGGGAGACCGGGTGTCCAGGGGTCAGCCCCTTGCCGTGGTCCACGCGGCTGACGAAGGAGGCTTGGCCCTGGGGGTACGCGCCGTCAACCGGGCCGTCGGCCTGACCGACTCGAACCCACCGGAACCGATGCCCCTGATCTTGGAGAGGATTACGCCGGAGACGCCCCCACCGTCTCCGTGATCAACGCCTCCCGCGGGGGAAGTCCCCCCAAGGTCAACCGACGATCTGGTACGCGATCCCCTCCTGCCCCAGGGCTCGGGCCAGGGCCTCCGCTTGATCGGCCAGAGTGCGCAGTGCGACCCCGCACTTGGCACCCGCTTCAGGCGGGGCGGGAACCACTTCGGCAGAAATAGCCTGTTCCTTCGCCACGTCTTCTGCCCACATGGCGTGGTGGGTGGTCTCAAAAATGAAGGTGCGAGTCGCGGGTCCGGTGGTCATGGGTTCCTCGGCAGTGGGTCGGGAATCCGGCCCGGAAACGCGGACCGGCTCTGTCGGTCGCAGGCCTGGGTGGGCTCGGTTCCGGGAAGGTAGAGTTCGTCGTAGGCTTCGTCGGCCGGGCACCACCGGGAAGCGACGAGACCCGTCTTACCATCGACGCGCAGAGAAACAAGTCCATGGGGGACGGGCCACGGATCGGGCACGGGCAGCAGGGGGATTGTTTCTCGCTTCTTCCTCTCGTCCCCGGGGAGGCTGCTGCGGCTCCCCTCTTCCCCTTCGGGAGGGAGGCCGTAGTACACCTGCTTCATGAATTCGCCCCAAACGGGAGCCGCAAGTCCCCCCCCCGTGGCCAAGTTCACGATGGACACCGGCAGGTCCATGCCGAACCAGACAGCGGCCACCAAGTTGGGGGTGAAGCCGACGAACCAGACGTTGCTTCCCTCGTTCGTGGTTCCCGTCTTCCCGGCGGCGGGAACGTCGTACGGAAGTTCTGCCGAGACGCGGATGCCCGCGTGGCCCGTACCGTTCGCGACGACGTCTTCAAGGAGAGAAACCGAGATCCGGGCGACGGAGGGGTCCAGGACCCGGGTCGGGTCGGGCCTGGGCTCCCAGAGGATTTCGCCCTCTGCGCTTTCCACCCGCACGATGGGGAAGGGGCGCACCCGCATTCCCAACGTGGCAAAGGTCGAATATGCCTCCAGCATCTGGATCGGGATCACTTCGGCGGCGCCGATCGCGGTGGAGGGGAACCGCTCGATTTGGGTCCGGATTCCGAGTCGGCGGGCCGTCTGGGCGACGGATTCGAAGCCGACGCGCTGCCCGAGCTTTATGGCGATCATGTTGATGGACAGGCGCAGGCCTTCCCGAATCGTGATCGGGCCTCTGAATTCCGGATGGTAGTTGGCAGGCCGCCACACCGAGCCGTCTGCTTGGTCCAGCACGACGGGCCCGTCCACGACGACCTCGGACGCCGGGATTCCGCTCTCCAGGGCCGCGGCGTAGACAAACGGTTTGAAAGCCGATCCCGCTTGGCGCAAAGCCTGGGTGGACCGGTTGAACTTGGAATGGGTGTGGTCGCGTCCCCCGATCATGGCCCGGACATGGCCAGTCCAGGGGTCGGCGGCAATGAACATCCCCTGAACGTACGGGATGTCTTCCAGATCCACGCCCTGCACACTGTCTGCAAACGCTTGATAAGTGGGATGAGAAAATCCGGGCCGAGCTTCAATCCGGTTCCACCCATTCTCCATTGCCGCCACCGCTGCCGCCTGCATGTCCAGGTCCAGGGTCGTATGGATCTTGAGGCCCGCCGTATAGAGCTTTCTGCCGAAGCGATCGTCCAGGATGCCCCGGACCCATTCCGTGAAGTAGGGAGCCGGGGCCTCCACGCTCCGGGCCCGCTGTAGGGGCACAGGCTCCCCCTTCCAACGGGCGGCTTCCGCTTCGGTGAGGTATCCCTGCAGAGCCATCTGCGTGAGAACCAGGTTCCGTCGGCGTACCGCGGCGTCGGGGTGCCTGAAGGGCGTATACCGTTCCGGAAGGTTCGCAATCGCCGCGAGAAGCGCTCCCTCCGCCGGATTCATGTCGATTGCGTTCTTCCCAAAGTAGTTTCGTGAAGCCGTCTGAAGTCCATACCAGCCATGAGCATACCCGATTTGATTCATGTATGCCTCGAGGATCTGGTCTTTGGTATACGCGCGCTCCAGAGCCCGGGCGACCTGCCATTCCTTCATCTTTCGGAGGATCCGTTTCTCGAAGCCGAGACGATCGGTCCACATGTTGCGGGCGAGCTGTTGGGTAATGGTGCTTCCGCCGCCGCCAGACAGGGAACGGGTCCGGATGGCCCCGATCACGGCCCGGGCAATGCCCCTCCAGTCCAGGCCCTGGTGCTCGTAGAAGCGTCTGTCTTCAATGGCGATGAATGCCTGAGGGACATGGGGCGGAAGACTTGAGAGGGAAACAAGCGTTCGGCGCTCCACCCCGATTTCCGCCACCAGACGGGAGTCCCTCGCGTAGATCTTGCTTGTCTGGCTCGCTTCGTAGGTGTAGATCTGGGCGATGGAGGGACAGTCGGTGCAGAGGTTCCGCCAGGCACCCACGGCCATCCCCCCACCGACCGCGAGCAAGAAGAGAAGCCCGAACCAGACGACAGGGGGAACCGACACCCCTCGAAGTCTGCCTCGAACCGATTTCAACATCGCCCTCATTTCATCGCCTCGTGTTCGGGTCACGCTTCTCCCAACCTTCGGCCCATCCGACTCATCTTGACAAGCTTCAATTTACCATCGTCTTCTGTCCCGGGTTCCGGAACGTTGGCATCGGAGGCCGATCGGAGGCTGGGGCCTCCGGCACGGTAGCCCTGTAGCAGCCCCATAGGTGACCATTCAGCAACGACAATGCCTTCCCGGGAGCGGTCCCGGCGGGTCGGATGAAGGCCGCCGGCCGGGCTGGATCCGAAGAGGACCGCACGGGCGCAAGTAAGTTCAGCGTACCGGTCCCGTCGGGATCGGCGAAGGCACCCGCGTGGGGTCTTGGCGGCTTGACGGAAGTCCCGTCCGGGATGAGCGTTCATAGGAATGAGCTTCTACCGATTGTTCGGCGCTCTCGGGGTCGGCGCGTGCCTCTTGCCGACGTGTGCGCCGCAAAGCCAAGCCGGATCGGCCCTCATTCAAGGGGATGCGCCCGAGCTGGAAGCCTTGGCTGTCCGCCTTCTGCCCCAAGTGGAGCGGCGGTCCGGGATGGAACTTCGCCGGGTCGTCCGGGTCGTGCGGAGGAGCCGCGAAGCCCTTCAGGGCTACCTTTTGGCCAAGATGGACGAAGAAGTGTCGGAGGCGACGGCCCGGCACATTGTGGCCTCGTACGCCCTCTTGGGATTGGTGGAGCCGGGACTGGACCTGAGGGACCTTCTCCTGTCTGTGTACCTGGAACAGGTTGCCGGATACTATGAACCCGATTCGACGGCCCTGTTCCTGGTGGACGATCAGCCGGAAGAAATGCTGGAGCCGGTCTTGGTCCACGAGTTGGTACATGCCCTCCAGGACCAGCACCGGAGCCTCGATTCCCTGACGGCTCCCGAACGGGGGAACGATGCCCGCTCGGCGGCGATGGCGGCGATTGAGGGTCACGCCACCGTGGTGGCCACGGAATGGGCAATGAGCCGGGCCAGAGGAAGGGACGTGAAGCTTGAAGAGCTGCCGAACTTCGACGCCCTGGCGGAGGTCGCCCTGGCGGAGGTTGCGTCCCGCTACCCCCGCCTCGCCGAAGCGCCAACGGTGGTGCGGGAGGCCCTTCTCTACCCCTATCTGAAGGGCGCTCAGTTCGTGGTCGACGTTTGGCGGGAGACCGAGATCCGATCTTCGCCCCTGGGTCCTCACCTTCCCGTCTCGACGGAACAGGTGTTCGATCCAAGCCGACTGCTTTCTTTTCCGGCGGACCTCCCGGTTCGCCTGGCCTTCGAGCGAAGGGCCCCGGTCTTCCAGGACAACCTGGGCTATCTGGAGATGGGGGTGTTGTTGGAAGCGTGGGGCGGGGACCCGGCCAGCCGCGCATTCTCGAAGGGGTGGGCCGGAGACCAGTACGGACTCTACCGGACGGACGACGCTTGGACCCTTCGCTGGGTTATCCTTTGGGACGACCAGGCCAGCCGGGATGCCTTCGCAACGTGGGCGGCCGGAGCGCCGGCGATTCCCCCGGGAGCTCGGATTGTGCCCATGGAGCTGGAGGGGCGGCCCGGCACAGAGGTGACGGTGGGAAGGCCGCCCCGGAGCCCGGTCCGCATCGTGGCCACAGGTCGAGGTATTCCCTGAAGCGCCAGGCGGAAGTTCCGGTTTCCTCGGTCGGTGGCAACTACATCGTCCATGTCGGGTCCGGGGTCCGAACCCGCCTTCCCGGGATGGTCGCCCAAGCAGCCTCGGCGGGGCGCTGCGCCCTCATCTCCGATGAAACCGTCGCTTCCCTCTGGGGCCTTCCGGTTGGGGCTGACCTTCGTGGGGAAGGGATCGACGCGGTTCCCGTCACCTTCCCGCCCGGGGAATCCAACAAGACGCGAGAGACGTGGGCGGATCTGACCGACGCCCTGGTGGAAGCCGGGTTGGGACGGGACAGTTGCGTGGTATCCCTGGGAGGCGGGGTCGTGGGAGACGTCGCCGGGTTCGTGGCGGCCACCTACATGCGGAGCGTTCCCTTCGTGCAGGTTCCCACGACAACCCTGGCCATGATCGACGCCTCCGTTGGGGGGAAGACGGGGGTGGATCACCCGGTCGCCAAGAACATGGTCGGAGCCTTTCATCCGCCTGCTGCGGTTCTGGCGGATCCCGACTTCCTGGGTACGCTGGACAAGGCGCGCAGGGCGGAGGGGTTTGCGGAGGCCATCAAGCACGGCGTAATCCTTGACGACGCCTATGCCGAGTGGCTGATCCGGCGGGCCCCGTCCCTTCTGTCGGGGAACCCGGACGACGTGGCGCGGGCGGTGGTTCGTTCCGTCGAGCTCAAGGCGGGGGTCGTGTCCGCCGACGAATTCGAGGTCGGTGCCCGCCAAATTCTGAACTTCGGCCACACGGTGGGACACGCGCTGGAAGCGGCTTCGGGCTACACCCTCTCTCACGGCCATGCCGTCGCCGCGGGGATGGTGGCGGAAGCCCGAATTGGCGAAGCGCTGGGGGTCACCGCGCCGGGCACTGGGAGCGAAATCCGGGCCATGGTGCAGGCCTTCGGCCTGCCCTCCGATCCCGCCGGACTGATGGAGGCCGAACGGCTGGCCGCCCTCATGGCCCGGGACAAGAAGGTCCGGGACGGGGTTGTCCACCTGGTCCTTCTGAAGGAAGTGGGAAAGGTGAGCCCCCTGGGACCCGCCGTTCCCGTTCCGGGGAGGGAAGTTGTCGGCATTCTGGAGGGATGGGTCGCGAATCGTAGGTCCACTGGGTCCCCGTGAGAGGGGTTGCCATTTGACTCAAGTGCCCCAAGCGACGAGGATCTGTGGTCTGGGGGCTCCCGGAAGTCGGGCGACCCCGTTGTTGTGGCAGCCCGTGTCGTGATGGCCGGAGAGGACATGGAGGCACCTTCCCTGGACCTCACAGTCTCATCGGTTCTGGCCCGTCGCGCGGCCAGCGACCCCGAGGCACCCTTCCTCCTGTCCCCCGATTCCCGCCTGACTTACGGCCAAACGGAACGCCAAGCGGAGGCACTGGCGGCGTCCCTGGCGCATCTAGGGATCGCGGCGGGGGACCGGGTTGCTCTGGTTCTCCCGGCGTGGCCCGAGTTCGCGGTGGCGGCATTTGCCGCGGCAAGGCTGGGGGCGACCATCGTGCCGCTGGATCCGCGCCTGACCCTCGCCGAACTGCGCTACATGCTTCGGCACTCGGGAGCGACCTGCGCGATCTCGGCAGAAGACGCCTACGGCATCGACTTCCTTCAGCGATTCGAGGATCTTCTGGTTGAGTTGCCCCGCCTCTGCCACTTGGTCACGGTGGGACAGGAGGACCTCTGGTACGACGACAGGATCTTCCAGTGGGAGGACCTGCTGTCCGCAGGAAGGGGACGGGATCTTGCCGCCTTCCAGTCGGGCCCGGACGACCCTTTCGCCGTCGTCTACACTTCTGGGACGACGGGCAAGCCCAAGGGGGTTGAGCTCAGCCACCGGAACGTCCTCTACGCTTCCGGGGAGACCGCAAGGGTGGCGGGGCTCGTTGCCGGCGATGTGGTGGCGGGCGTTACGGCCCTCTTTTCCGTCTTTGGCCTGGGTCCCGGACTCATGGGAACGTTACTGGGAGGCGCGAGCCTTGTGCTGCAGGACGACTTCGAGCCCGCGACCACTTTCGACTTGGCGGAGCGTCACCAAGCCACCGTCCACTACGGAGTGCCCACCTTGTTCGCGACGGTACTCCAAGAGATCGAGCGCCGAGGGCGGCCTCCCGGCTCCGTGCGCGTCTGCCTCGCATCGGGGGCACCTATGCGGAGCAACTTGGCGCGGCGCATCGAAGAGGGCTTTGGCGTGCCCTTGCTGGTCGCCTATTCCCTGACCGAGGCTGCCTCCACCCTTGCGATGAGCCGTCCAAGCGATCCTCGAGAAAAGCGTTCGTTCACCGTGGGCCGGGCCATTGCGGGAACGACCGTCCGGGTGACCGGAGACGACGGGTCCCTCCTTCCTCCGGAGAGCCTAGGCGAAATTCGGGTCAGGGGTCCGGGGGTGATGCTTCGGTACTCCCGCCAGCCGGGGGCGACGGCGGCGGTCATCGATCCGGATGGCTACCTGCGGACCGGGGACCTGGGCATGATGGACAAGGAGGGCTACCTCCATCTAGTGGGTCGGCCCGAGGACGTGGTGATCCGGGGGGGCTCCAACGTCCACCCCTGGGAGGTGGAAGACCGCCTCATGGCCCACCCTGCCGTCGAGCGGGCTGCCGTGACCGGCATTCCCGACGATATCCTGGGGGAGGCGGTTTGCGCCTGCGTCGTCCGGGTTGAGGGAGGGATCGTTGATGAAGGGGAGCTGCGGGAATGGTGCGCCCTGACCCTGACGGAATACAAGCTGCCCGATCTTGTTAGCTTCATGGATGACCTCCCCCTTGCCGACACCGGAAGGGTCAATCGGGCCGAGCTGGCAAGGCTCGTACTGTCGAACCGACCGAACCGCCCAGCGGAGGAGCGAAAACACGGGCAAAATCCACGACCAACATGGTGAATCCCTATATGAGATTTCCTCACACCGACTCCAGTCGGCCGGCTTCCGGGGAGGCTCCCAACGCCGCCCTGCTCATTGATTTCGACAATGTCACGATGGGCATGCGGAGCGATCTCGCCAAAGAGCTGAAAAACCTGCTGGATTCGGACATTATCAAGGGAAAGGTGACGGTCCAGCGGGCCTACGCAGACTGGCGCCGGTACCCCCAGTACATCGTTCCCTTGTCCGAGGCGTCCATCGATCTCATCTTCGCGCCCGCCTACGGAAGCTCGAAGAAAAACGCCACCGATATCCGGATGGCCATCGACGGCATTGAGCTCGTCTTCATCCGTCCCGAAATCGGAACGTTCATCCTCCTCACCGGTGATTCCGACTTCTCCAGCCTGGTCCTGAAGCTCAAGGAGTACGGGAAGTACGTGATCGGGATCGGAATTCAAGAATCCAGCTCGGACATCCTCGTCCAGAACTGCGATGAGTACTATTCCTACACCGCGCTGACGGGCCTGAGCAAGGAGCGTGGGGTGGGGGCCCCCGACCCGTGGCAATGCGTAGAGGAGGCGCTGGGACGCATGACCGAACGGGGGGACATCATGCGTTCGGATCGGCTGAAACAAGTCATGATGGAGATTTCCCCCAGCTTCAGCGAACGGAACTTCGGGTTCAAGAAGTTTTCGAAGTTCCTGGTCGAAGCGGCGAACAAGGGACTTCTCGGAATCCAACGGGGAGAAAACGGACAGTACCTAATTTCCCCACCGGAGAAGGCAGCCGGAACCCAACCGTCCCGGGGGGCGGATCCAGCTCGCAATGGAGAAGAAACCCCCCGAAAGGGACGGCGGGTCCCCGCCTCCCGCCGGACGGGCGCGGCGGGCGGAAGCCGCAAGGGAAGCCGCAAGGAGGGGGAGGGAAGGAGTCGCCCGCCTACCCGGGACGCCGGTCACCCCCGGGATACGGCGGATACGGCTCCGGCCCTGGATCTGCTGCGGCGGGCACTGAAGGAGTTGGGCGGGGAAGGTAAGGTTGATGTCCGGGACGCGGACCTCAAGCGAAGACTCCTTGCACTGGACCGCGGCTTCGACGAAGGTGCCTTTGGCTTCTCCAAATTCAGCAAGTTTCTCCTATACGCCGAAAAGGAGGGGGCCGTCGCTCTGGAACGCCAGGATTCGGGGAACTACCGAGTGCGTCCTGCCTCCTCCGCCGGCGGGACTTCACGAACGGGATCCGACCGTTCGGAGAGGAACCGGAGGTCGACGAAGAGCAAGGGAAAGGGCGCCGGGTCCCGTCCTGCGAAAACCTCCCCTTCCACGGGGAAGAGGGGGGAAAGCGAAGTGCCCGCCGAGGTGGATTCGAAGGCCTTGGGCTTGCCGACGACCCGTGACGCCATCAAGAGCTACCTGGCGAACCGCTATCGGGGCGTGGGTGTACGGACGGCGGAAGCCCTCGTGAAGGCTTTCGGGACCCGTCTGTTCACGATCTTTCGGGACGATCCCGAGAAGATCGACACGCTCCTGCCCCCGGCGAGAGCCCAGCAGGTTCGGGTCGCGTGGAAGGAAGACTACGAGCGCAGGACCCGCGCCCTTCGGGTCGTGCCGGAGGAGGCGGTCGCCAACCCGAGCGATTCTGCAAACGACAGCGCCGGTCGTCCCACCACGAGACGCCGGGCCGGGAATGGCGCGCACACCTCTCCCGCCGGAGCCGCCCCATCGGAAGAAATCGGCGGGCCAGATCCACCCGACAAGGGGCCCTCGCCGAAGGAGAGTACGGATCCCGATTCCGGCCCTGATGAGGCCCCTGGGTCCGAACCCAGGGGGTCGTCCGGATGGGTGGGCCTGCTTCGGGGGGCCGCTCGCCTGACCCGAGGGCGCGGTGGTAGCCGCGACTGAGACGGAGCTCGCCGCCGTTCGACTTGGGATCGGCCGCGCTTTTTTGAAAGCCAGCCGTTTTCCGGTCAACTTTCTGGAGACGGGCTGCAGGGAAGCGGCCCGGAGTCTCCTGGGCGCGGTCCTGTATTCCACAGTGGACGGCCTGGAGACCAGCGGAGTGATCGTGGAAACGGAGGCGTATCTGGGTTTTGCCGATCCGGCCAGCCACGCCCGGGCCTCCGTGGGGAGGACCGCTCGCAACGAAGCCATGTTCGGAGAACCAGGGACGCTCTACGTCTACCTTTCCTACGGTGTTCACCATTGCGCCAACGTGGTCACCGGCAAGAAGGGGGTCCCGGAAGCTGTGCTGGTTCGGGCTTTGGAGCCCCTGTCCGGACTGGACGGGATGGCAGAGCGGCGGGGACGGAACGCGGACCTGTGCAACGGTCCGGGACGGTTGGCCCAGGCTCTGGGGCTCAGTCTGCATCACAATGGCCACCTCTTGGCCGACCCTCCGGTGCGACTCCTGGAAGGCCGAAGGGTTCGGGACTCCGACGTGGGTGTTTCTGGGCGGATCGGCGTGTCCAGAGCGGCGGACTGGCCGTTACGTTTCTTCCTCAAGGGACATCCGGCGGTGAAGCCGCCGAGATGGTAGCTTCTTGTTTTCGATTCCATGTTTTCGATCCCAGATCCTCAAGGAGGCTTCATGAACTTTCGTTTCCTTCAAGGCATCGTTGACGCGGTGAAGCGGGCGGCAAAGCGGTTCCCCGGGGCCGTCATCTGCGGGATTACAGCCAGCTTTGCCGGAATCCTGGTCGTGGGTTCGGAAGGGGAAGGACCCTGGTTGCGGCTGTTTTTTGCGGGGAGCTTGGGGTTGCCGCTCTTCACCTCCGTCGTCCTCCTTGGTGAACGGCATCGGGTGGCTTCCGGGTCCCGTTGGATCTTCAATGGACTGAGTGCGGCCTTTCTCGTCGTCCTCTATTTCCTGTTCGGGCGTTGGGAGGACGAGAGCCAGGTCCAGCGGTACTTTCACCTCAGCGCCACGCTCCACATGGCGGCGGCCATGGTTCCCTACCTGGGGGTCAGGGAACCCAACGGCTTCTGGCAGTTCAACCGGGCCCTCTTCTTTCGTTTTGGTCTGGCGGGCATCTACGCCGGTGCCCTCTACCTGGGGCTTGCCCTGGCCCTCGCCGCCATCGACAACCTTCTCGGCATTGCCGTCCCCGATGAGACCTACGAGAGACTTTTCTTCCTCAACGCCTTCATCGTCCATCCACTGTTCTTTCTGGCGGGCGTGCCTTCCGACTTTGCCGACCTGGAGCGGAACCGGGAGTATCCGGCGGGACTGAAAGTCTTCTCCCAGTACGTCATGCTTCCGCTGGTTGCGGTTTACGTCACCATCCTGACCGTCTACATGGGAAAGATCCTCGTTACGGGAACATGGCCCAGCGGATGGATCAGCTACCTGGTGTCGAGCCTGGCGGTTGGCGGCATCTTTTCCCTCCTCATGGTACATCCGGAACGCCTCAGGGAAGAGCGCGGCTGGATCCACCGCTATGCCCTCGCGTTCTGGATATCGATCCTGCCTTCTGCCGTCATGGTTCTCCTGGCACTCTGGCAGCGATTCCAGCAATACGGGATCACCGAAAGGCGGTACCTCCTGGGCGTCTTGGCCGTGTGGCTCGCCGGCACCGCCATCTACCACATCGTCACGCGAACGAGGGAAATCAGGGGAATCCCCTTCTCGCTGGCCGTCGTCGGCGCGATCACGTTTGTCGGACCCTGGTCTGCGTACTCCGTCGCCGAGAGGAGCCAAGTGTCGCGGATCGAGGGAATCCTGTCCGCCAGCGGGGTCCTGTCCGACGACGAGGTTTCGCCGGGTCCTTGGGAGATTCCTTTCGAGGATTGGTTGCAGGTCGAGGGCGCGGTTCGGTACCTGGTGGAAAACCATGGGACCTCGGCCCTGCAGCCGTGGATGGACGGAGGACTCCCGGTCGCGGACACGGCGTCCGGAGCGGACCAGGAGGTGTCCCGAATCTTGCAGGAGTTGGGCCTTCGCCCGGCTCCGGGCGGTCGGTCCGTCCAGATCCGCTTGGCGGGCCGCCGAGAACCGGTTTCGGTCGTGGGATTCGAACGGATGGTTATCGGAGAGGGAAACGGGGAGGTGCAGGTCGGGGGTGATCCCCTTCAAGTCGCCCTATCCCAGGACAGTCTCGCCCTCGTCTTGAGGCTGGGGGACCGTGAAGAAGCCCGGGCTTCCGTGGCTCCGCTGATTGAACGGGCGGAGCAGCCGGGCAGGGTCCCTGCGGCCGGGTCGTTTCGCTTCAACGAAACGGAACGGGTGGACGTCCCCGGCGATGTCCTGGCCCTGGATCTGTCGGGCGATACCCTGTCGGCCCTTCTGTTGCTCAGAAGCATCACGCTGGAAGATCGAACCGTCGGCTGGATCGCCACGGGCTTCTCCTTCGACGCCGTACTCCTACGGCGGAACGAAGAGCCATGAACCCGAAGGAAGGGCTACGCGGGAAGCGATGACCGATCCCACCTGGGTTTCCCTACTGCCGCCCATCCTGGCCATCGGCCTGGCCGTCGCCACGAGGCAGGTGTACCTGTCTCTGGCCGGAGGCATCTGGCTTGGCTGGTCCATTCTCCAGGGATGGAACTTCGCTTCGGGCTTGGCGGAATCGGTGGAGTCCGCGGTCCGGGTTCTCGGGTCTCCGGGAGACGCCCGGGTGATCCTGTTCACCCTGGTGATGGGCGCCCTCATCGCCACCCTGGGGGCTTCTGGGGGAGTCGCGGGATTCGTGTCCTGGCTGGAGCGGAACCGGTGGGTGACCAACGGCCGCCGGGCCCAGCTCCTCGCGTGGCTGATCGGGGTCGTCATCTTCATTGAGTCCAACATCACCGTGCTGGTTGCCGGCTCCGTTTCTCGCCCTCTCTTCGATCGTTACCGGACCTCCAGAGAGAAGCTGGCCTACCTCATCGATTCCACCAGCGCCCCGATCTGCATCCTGATTCCCCTCAACGCCTGGGGCGCGTTCAATCTGGGTCTCCTGGACAGCGCGGGTGTGGCGGACCCCCTGGGCGTCTTCCTGCATTCGATCCTCTTCAACTTCTATGCCTTTGCGGCGGTGATTCTGGCCCTCATGGTCATCCTCCTGAAGCTGGACTGGGGTCCCATGAAGAAGGCAGAGGCACGGGCAGCCAAGGGGGAAGTGCTCCGCCCGGGGGCGGTCCCCATGATGGGCGAGGGCGTCCTTGGTGGAGACGGGGACCCACCAATTCCGCTCCGGGGTGTCAATATGGTGCTTCCCGTCCTGGTCCTTGTGGCCCTGATGCCCTTCGGGCTTTGGGTGACGGGGAATGGGATCTTGAGCGAAGGATCGGGCTCCACCTCCGTTCTTTGGGCCTCGTTGGGCGCCCTGGGGGTCGCTTGGCTTCTCTTGCTGGCCCAGAGAGCCTACTCCGTGGACCAGCTCGTCCGGATTGCCCTCCGGGGGGCGGGCGGCTTGGTTCCTCTGGCCCTGATCCTCCTCCTCGCCCTGACCTTGGGCGATGTCGCCGACAACCTGGGAACGGGTGACTATGTGGCCCGAATCACCGGGGGCGTAATGCCGGCAGCGGCCTTCCTCCCCCTCGTCTTCATCGTATCGTCGGTGATCGCGTTTTCCATCGGATCCAGTTGGGGCACCTTTGCCATCATGATTCCCATCGCGGTGCCAGCCGCCGAGACCCTCGGCTTTCCCGCCGCGCCCTTTCTCGCGGCAGCCCTCTCCGGGGGAATCTTCGGCGACCATTGTTCTCCCGTCAGCGACACGACGATCATATCTTCGATGGCGGCCGCCACAGATCATGTGGACCATGTGCGAACCCAGCTGCCGTACGCTCTGTTGGGCGGAGGCATCGCGGCGGCGAGTTTCGCCGTGACCGGAGCTCTGATCCAGTGAACATCACCGTGTGCGTGAAGCGGGTACCCGACACGGAGACCCGGATCCGGATTGCGGCCGACGGGCAGGATCTGGAGCGGGGAGGGGTGAAGTACGTCGTCAACCCCTATGACGAGTTTGCGATTGAGGCCGCCCTCCAGCTCGCGGAAGAGACGGGGAAGGGCAAGGTAGTGCTTCTGACGTACGGTGGAGAGGTGGCGAAGGAGACGCTCCGTTCGGGCCTCGCCATCGGCGCCGACGAGGCGGTACTCCTGCGGGGCGAGCCCACCATGGACGGGTGGGCGACGGCGCGGGTGCTCGTTTCCGAATTGGCCGCCTCGGATGCGGGACTCGTATTGTTCGGGGTCAAGGCCGTGGACGACGACCAGCAGCAGGTCGGGGCCATGGTGGCGGAGTTGTTGGGTCGGCCGTGCGCGACAGCGGTCACCGCCATGGACATTTCCGAGGGGGTGGTGACCTGTCGGAGGGCCGTCGAAGGTGGACAGGAGGTGGTTGAGATGGACCTGCCAGCCGTGGCGACCGTAACCAAGGGAAAGTACGAGCCCCGGTATGCTTCGCTGAGGGGCATTATGGCCGCGAAGAGAAAGCCGATGGAAGAGAAGGACGCCCCGGAAGTCGCACCTGGCTTCGTTGTTGAGCGACTGGACTATCCACCGAAGCGGCCCCCAGGGCGCATCGTCGGGGAAGGTCCCTCCGCGGTGGCGGAGCTGGTCCGGCTCCTTCGCGAAGAAGCAAAAGTCATCTAGGATCCAGGATTACGGGGTGAACGGGGTGATGCCCTTTGGGTCGGGTCCTACGGGGCACATAAGGAATGCATGGGCAAGACCGGGCGTGTCTCCATGGCGGCTTGGCCTCCACGGGTCGGCGAAGGGTTTTGGGGAGAAGGGGAAGGAGAAGGGAACATGACGGTGGAGATGGACAGGCATGAATGATGTCCTGGCCGTGGCGGAGTTGAAGAACGGTGTTCTGGGGAGCGTGTCGAAAGAGGTGGTGTCGGCGGCCAGGGGCGTGGCCGACGCCCTGGGGAGTTCGCTCCATGCCGTTGCCACGGGACAACTCGGGACGGCGAACGCGGCGTCGGGCTTGGCGTTCTTCGGAGCCGACCGGATTGTGGGGATCGAGTCCGACGACCTGGGACCGGGTCGGGTCGATGTCCGGGCCGGTCTCCTGGCAGACCACATCGGCCGACACAGGTATGGGGCGGTTCTCTTCGCGGCGACCGCCCGGGGGAAGGACCTGGCCCCCAGGGTGGCGGCCAAGCTGGAATCTCCCCTTCTCAGCGACGTGACGGCGCTGGAAGTCGACAGCGGGGAAATTGTGGCCACCCGTCCCGTTTTTGCCGGAAAAGCCCTCGCCCGGGTGCGGATCCCGATGGCGCCCGCCCTGGTTTCCGTCCGGCCCAATGTGTTTCCCGGGTTGGAAGCGTCCCGGGACGCTGTAGTCCTGGAGACGGTGCGTACCGAAACGACCCCCTGCCCCGGGGGCTACCGGGTCAAGGGATTCGAGGCATCCGAGGGTGCTGCCATCGACGTCTCGGAGGCCGCCGTCGTGGTCTCGGGCGGACGGGGTATGAAGGGGCCCGAGAACTGGCACCTCCTCGGTGCTCTTCGGGATGCCTTGGGAGAGGCGGCCGCCCTGGGGGCTTCCCGGGCCGTCGTCGATGCGGGATGGCGCCCTCACTCGGAGCAGGTCGGCCAGACGGGGAAGACCGTGACGCCGAAGCTGTACTTCGCCCTGGGGATTTCGGGGGCGATCCAGCATCTGGCGGGAATGCGGACCTCCGAAGTCATCGTATCCGTGAACCGAGATGCGGACGCCCCGATCTTCGGGGTGGCCGACTACGGAATCGTGGGGGACGTGTTCGAGGTCGTTCCCGAGCTTACCAAGGCCATTCGAGAGCTGCGCGAGTCTTGAGCTCGAGAGGTTCGGCGGAGCGTTCGAACGCCTGCACGGGCGAGGGAGGAAGCTAGTCCCCGGGAGGTCCTCCGAGAAACTGGACCGGGTCCACTTCTCGACCCCAGCGCCATACTTCCAGATGAAGGTGGGGTCCGGTGGTGTTTCCCGACTGGCCCGTCCTGCCGACAATCGTGCCCTTGTTGACCTCCTGGCCTGCTTCGACGGTAATCTGGGAGAGGTGGGCATAGACGGAGAGCAGGTCGGTGCCGTGGTCGATCCATACGACGTGGCCGTACCCGTCCATCGTCCCGGCGAAGCGAACCCGGCCGCTCAGTAGCGGCCGCACGGGCGTACCGACGTCGGCGGCGATGTCCACCCCCCGGTGAAGGCCCGTGAGCGCTCCCTCCATGCGGATGCCGTACGGAGACCGTAGGGGGCCTTCAACGGGCCACTGGGGTGTCTGACACGCTTGGGCGAGGGAAGCCAGAAGAAGCAGAAGGCCCAGGAGAAAATCGACCGGTCGCCGCCCGGCCCTGCGGGAGACCCGGGGCTTCAATGGCGCGTCCATGGAGCGGAGGAGCTCCGGAGGCGGGGTCCTTCTGGCATTTACTTGGCACCCGGCAGAAGGATGACGGAAACGGGCTCCCCGGGCCCGATGTGGCGGGTGCCCTCGGGAACGATCGCGAGTCCGTCGGCATCCCGGAGCGACCGCACCAAGCCGCTACCCTGGGGCCCGGTTAGCGAACAGCGGACACCTTCGTCCGGCTTTCCCGGAGGGTTGAGGCGAACCCGGTAAAAATGGGTCAGCGAGCCAGGGGAGGTCAATTTGGTGTCGGTTCGGGCGACGATCCGGGTTCCGGTCGGCCGGGATGAACCCAATCGGGCCCGCAAATAGGGCGCCACGAACACGTGAAAGGTGACGAATGCGGATGCCGGGTTCCCGGGGAGGCTGAATACCGGGATTTCCCGGTTTCCCAGGGACAGGTGCCCCAGAGAAAGCGGACTGCCCGGACGAATCCGGACCCGCCAGAAGGAGAGGCGGAATGAAAGCTTCATCAATACGCGCTTCACCAAGTCCCGCTCTCCCATGGACGCCCCTCCCGTCGTAACAAGGAGGTCCAGACCCTCGGCCGCCCGCAGTCTTTTCTCCAGATCGGCCGGGTCGTCGGCTGCCACACCCAGGTCAACCGGATCTCCCCCCATCTCGGAGACGGCGGCGGCAATCATGCTCTTGTTGGTGTCCGGGATGGCCTTCCCCTCCGTTACGAGCTCGAAGTCGCCCGGGCCGACCAGCTCGTCCCCGCTGGACAGCACGCCGACCCGGGGTCGACGGAAGACCGGTACGGAGGCGCATCCGCTCGCAAGGATGACCGGCAGGGATCCCGAGTGGACGACGGTTCCCGCGGGAACCATTTCTTCTCCGAATCGCGTGTCCTGACCGGGCCGCCGCACGTGCTTTCCCCGGTCGTCGGTGCGCCGAATCACCACGAAGCCAGGCACCGCCCCTCCGTCCGTGTGCTCTACGCGAATCACCGAGTCGAAGCCGTCGGGGACGGGTCCCCCCGTCATGATCCGCACGGCCGATCCCTTCGGCACTCCTGTCATCGGGACCGAACCGGGGTACGCTCTCCTCTCCGCTACGGGGAGTCGGAGCTCCGTCCGGTCCCCCCCATCCAGGTCTTCGCTGCGTACCGAGAAGCCGTCCATGGCGCTGTTCCGCCAAGCCGGGAGCGTGGCCTTGGCATGGACCGGGGCCGAGAGGGAGCGCCCAAGCGCCTCTCCGGGGGGGAGAGTTTCCGTGGACAGGGGGGAGGCCATCGAGAGAATCCGGGCTCGGGCTTCGTCGTAGGAAAGCCAATCGGCTTCGAGGCGTTCGAAATCGGCCATCTCCCGTGTTCCCGGATTCAGAACCGCCAAGCGACGCCCAGAGTGAGGGCGTACCCATTGATCCACTCTCGCTCCGCAACGGGCTCGTCTTGCGTGCCCAGCCCCTTGACCGGATCGTCGAATCCCGCCGGGGTGTCGATCCGCCACAGAATCATGGACGGGTCCAGCCGAAGCATGATCTTCGACGACAGCGCGAACCGGAGTCCCGTGCCGGCGGAGACGGTGAAGTTGGTTCCGAAGTCGAAACGGTCATCTTGCAAGAGCACTTCTTCCAATTTACTCGAACCGGCGGCATCGGTGGCTACGCCTCCCCCGATGAAGAGGTGAGGACTCAACCCGTGCCAGGTCCTGCGCCCCGTCAAGCTGAAGGACAGGCGCGCTTCGGCCATGACGATGTGAGCATCCGTCTTGCCGATGGCTCGGTCGCCCTCGGAGCGGCGCGGGTCGATCACCTTCCTCGACGTGGGCAGATACGTGAGCAACCCCTCCATGAAGAGGGGACCGCTGACCTCGATGAGGTAGCGTCCGCCCAGGAAGTTCCCCGACTCGGGGGCCAGGTCCCAAGATCCCCGGGTAAGGAAGAGGGTGCCTGCGAGAACGCCCGCTTCCTGTCCGTTTTCGATGTAGCGGTACGGAGAAGGAATCGATTGGGCGAAAGCGGGACCTCCGACGGTCAAACTTGGTATCAAGAGTGGAATTAGAGCGCGGATCATCCGATGAATGGCCATAGTCCAGTAGACAAGGTGTTGCCCTCGTGCCCAGTCAATGTAATCTGATTGGCCGGGTCGTACCCTACCTAGCCCGGGTGAATCTTCGGAATGGGGGCATCGTACTGGAAGACGGAGCTAAGGGTGTCAAAGGCGGGTTCAGGGCGACTTGTGGGTGAAGGGATCAAGGATCTGATGCGGTGTTCGACGTGTGGAGAAACCTTCCAGGACGACGAGAAGCGATGCCCGACCTGCGGAGCGGTCGCGGGTAGGCCTCGGGTTCCCGCCGTCCCCTCGAGGCATCTTCTACAGTGTCCCCGTTGCGGGTACCGGGGGGATGCTATTCCGTACTTTCGCAAGGCAGGAAACGTCGGCCTGCTGGCGGGGCTGAGTTTTTTTTCCTACGGGATCGGGGGCGTCTTCTATTACGCCGCCCGCCGCAAACACCAGGTCTGTGCCCGTTGCGGTTTCGGATGGGAGCACGCCCGCGAACCAGCCAAAGTCCAGACCGCCCCGATCGAGGAACGACCCGTTCCGGTTCTTTCTTCGGGGACACCGCCTTCGGCTTCGGTGCCCCTTCCCCGAAGCGGGGTCGGGAGACGGATTGTCGGGGGACTGATGGGGGTGCTGGCTACCCTCATTATCACCGCGGGCATTTTGGGAGGGGACGGGCCGCCCATCTTCGTTGGTTCCCTTATCGGGATGTTCGGTTCGGGGTTGTTCTTGTGGGGCTGGAATAGCCTCCAGGAGCGGCGTCGTGCGGAGCTTCAGGGGCTTCACCAAGGGGTCCTGGGGCTCGCGACCCAGCGGGACGGAATTCTTACGGTCACGGAAGTTGCCACCGAGCTTAACTTGTCGCTACCCGCAGCCGAAGCCCTCCTGACAAAAATGGACGACGGCTTCAGGGTGCGATCCGACATCAGCGAAGAGGGCCTCCTCTACTACGAATTTCCCGAGGTGCGCCACCAGGAGAAGCTCCGGGCCGAACGAGCGTAGCCCGGAGGCGGGGGAACGGTAACGCCGCCGGTCATTCGCCGCTTCGCGAAGAAGAGGAGGAGCCAGGAATCTTCCTTGTTCGTTCGCCTTATCCGGGTTCCTCCGTCGGTCCCTCTCTATGTATGTTTGATTGAGTCCCCAGCCGACCAACCGGAGGTTCCGTGCGAGAGTTCGTCGATGGCCGTGGAGATCCGTGGATGGCGCGGGTTACCGGGGAGGAGGGCGGCGACTACAAGGGGCGGTTCTACTTGACCCTGGAAGATCTGGGCGGGGGCCGAAGCGGCGATTCCGTCTCCCTTGTGGACGTTCGATGGAACTCTCGTCGTACGGCAGAGCGTACCTTGGACACCATGTCTGGCGTGGAGCTGCGTCGCCGTTTGCGTTCGGCGTTGGGGCGGGCGCGCAGGAGACCCCGCGCCTGAGGGTTCGCGGACCGGTTTGGCTGCGCTTCCGCCCGAGCCGATCATGGGATCGTTCTGGCGGGAGTCCACCCGGGGCGCAGATCTTTTCTTGGGGAGGACCTCCCGTGAGGCTGAGGGCGGACGGGAGGGCCGAACCCCCAAGGCGGCCCCACTCGCGGATCCCGTACTTTTCGAACCTCCCCCGACCGTCCCAACCCCTTCCAAGGACCCTCCCTCCTCCCCCTTTTGGCCAACTTCTTCCCCTGTCTTGGGGTCCGATGAGGGCTTCTTTGGCGGCCCGCTTTGACCCCTTCGAATCCAGCGAGGTTCAGCGATGCCCGATGATGGAGCCACCCTTGATGCGCTACTCACCGAAAATCGAACGTTCAGCCCGCCGCCGAGCTTCGCCCAGGAGGCGCGGGTCTCCGACCCCACGGTGTACGAGGAAGCCGAGGATTACGAAGCGTTCTGGGCGGAGTGGGCAACCGAGCTGGCGTGGTTCAAGAAATGGGATCGGGTATTGAAGTGGGAACCCCCTCGAGCCGAATGGTTTGGCGGCGGTACGCTCAACGTCTGCTACAACTGCGTGGACCGGCATCTACAGGGCTCCCGTCGGAACAAGATGGCGCTGATTTGGGAGGGCGAGCCGGGAGATCGCCGGACGTTCTCGTATGCCGATCTGAAACGGGAAGCAGGACGGTTCGCCACGGTCCTCAAGAAGCTGGGGGTGGGAAAGGGGGATCGGGTTGCGATCTATCTGCCCATGATTCCCGAAGCCGTCTTCGCCATGCTGGCCTGCGCCAGGATCGGAGCTCCGCATTCGGTGGTCTTCGGGGGCTTCAGCTCGGCGTCCTTGAGGGACCGCATCAATGATGCGGGAGCCAGGGTGCTGATCACGGCGGACTTTGGGTACCGGCGAGGGGCGCGTGTGCCCCTCAAGAAGAAGGCGGATCGGGCGGTCCGGGACTGTCCCGGCATCGAGCATGTCGTGGTTGTGGGGAGGGAAGCGGAGAGAGACGGATCCATCAACATGGTCCCTGGCCGCGACTCCTGGTACCATGACTTGGCAGCCGGAGCGGATGACTCGTGTGAAGCCGAAGCCATGGACGCCGAGGATCCTCTCTACATCCTCTACACGTCGGGAACCACCGGGAAGCCCAAGGGGGTGGTTCACACGACAGGAGGATACCTGACCCAGGTTCACGCGACCATGAAGATGGTCTTCGACTTGAAGGAGGACGACGTATTCTGGTGCACCGCAGATGTGGGCTGGGTCACCGGGCACAGTTACGTCGTGTACGGCCCCCTCGCCGCCGGGGCTACCGTGGTCATGTATGAAGGGGCGCCCGACTGGCCCGGCCAGGACCGATGCTGGCAAATCTGTCAGCAACAAAGCGTCACGATCTTCTACACCGCACCCACGGCGATCCGCGCCTTCATGCGGTGGGGGGAGGAGTGGCCGGGTCGGCACGATCTGACCGGCCTTCGCCTCCTGGGGACCGTGGGGGAGCCCATCAACCCGGAAGCCTGGATGTGGTACCACCGGGTGATCGGCGGGGAGCGGTGCCCCATCGTGGATACGTGGTGGCAGACCGAAACCGGGGCGATCATGATCACGCCCATACCCGGGATTACTCACACCCGGCCCGGCAGCGCTTGCCGCCCTTTTCCGGGGATCCAGGTGGCCCTTCTGAACGACGCCGGGGAGTCTGCAGACGCGGGCTACCTGGCCATTCCCCGTCCCTGGCCCGCCATGTTGAGGACCCTTTACGGGGATGACGAACGGTACCGCCGGCAGTACTGGTCCAAGTGGGAGGGAGTGTACTTCGCCGGAGACGGGGCCAAGCGGGATGAGGACGGTTACCTGTGGATTCTGGGACGGGTGGACGATGTCTTGAACGTATCGGGTCACCGAATCGGGACCATGGAGGTGGAGAGCGCCCTGGTGGAGCACCCCGCCGTTGCCGAGGCCGCAGTGGTCGGTCAGCCTCACGAGGTGAAGGGGCAGGCCATCGCCGCCTTCGTCACCCTCATGGGAGACAAAGAGGGGAACGAGGATCTGAAGGCCGAACTCAAGGCCCACGTGGCGGACAGCATCGGCCCGATCGCCCGCCCGGAAGCGGTTCTCTTCACCGCCGACCTCCCCAAGACCCGTTCGGGGAAGATCATGCGTCGGCTTCTGGGAGACATCGCGGCCGGAAGGACCCTGGGGGATACCACGACCCTGGCGGATCCGGCGGTGGTCGGCGAACTGAGGGAGCGGTACGGGTCCAGAGAGGGCTGATGACCTCCGAGACTCCTTCGGCGGAACCGGCGGCGGTTTCCGCCAAGGACATCGCGAAGAAGCTGGAAGACTCCCGTCAGGATCTGCTGGACCTGACGCTGCGCAATCCGCTCCTGAACTTCCGTCCACTGAAGGCGCGCGGGGTGGAAATCGTCCAGGAGCTTCCCCGGGAGATCTTCCGAATCCTCGTCCGCAAGGAGCGCGCCATGTACTTTCTGGCCGCCCCGAAGGACCCGCCGGCGGATGGCCATGTTGCAGGGGAACACCCGGTCGCAGGGGAACACCCCGTAGAAGCGGACGAATTCTTTTGGGAGGGACATGCGGCCGAAGACGCTCCGGTTCCAGAGCACCATACCGACAACAAGCTTCAGACGGCCTACCCCAAGGACCAGCTTGATCGTTTCTTGCGCAACACCCTGCGCCATGCCCGGACGTCCATCGAAGAACAGGGCGTCAACATTCTCTACTTCGGCCTGGGCATGCTCCGGTGGTACGAATCGGATGGGAGCGACACAAAGCGAATGGCGCCCCTGGTGCTGGTTCCGGTGGAGCTGTCCCGCGCCTCGGCCCGCGCCCGCTTCAAGGTGGCGTGGACGAAGGAGGAGATCGACGCCAACCTCTCCCTGGAAACCAAGCTCGGCGGGGACTTCGGGATCCGGCTTCCCGAGCTCCCCGACCCGGAAGATCTGGAGCTCGAAGACTACTTCAACGGGGTCGGGGAGGCGGTTGCAGACCGGAAGGGGTGGTCCGTCGATGCCCTTGCCGTCCACTTGGGGTTCTTCTCGTTCAGCAAACTGCTCATCTACAAGGACCTGGAGCCGGACCGCTGGCCGGATGACTATCAACCCAGCCATCACCCGGTCATCCAGGCCCTCTACGGTACGGGCTTCCAGGAAGAGGAATCCTCCATCCCCGACCACGCTCATCTGGACGACCATCCCGAGGTTCCCGACACCCGCCAAGTCGTGGACTCCGACAGCTCCCAGACCCTCGCGGTCATCGACGTCAAGAAGGGCCGCAACCTGGTCATCCAGGGCCCGCCGGGAACGGGCAAGTCCCAGACGATCACGAACTTGCTGGCCGATGCGATTGCGGACGACAAGAAGGTTCTCTTCGTGGCGGAAAAGATGGCCGCCCTGGAGGTCGTCAAGCGCCGCATGGACGCGGTTCACATCGGGGACGCCTGCCTGGAGCTGCACAGCCATAAAGCCAACAAGCGGGCTGTTCTTGACGAGCTTAAACGCACCGTGAGGCTGGGGGAGCCGGAACTGGGAGATCCTGCCCAGGACCGCATCCGCCTGAAGGAGTCGGTCAGGCGCCTCAACGAATACGCCGTTGCCGTCAATTCGCCGATCGGAGACAGCGGGTTCACTCCCAATGCGTTGATCGGGCGAGCCCGAGCGGTGGAATCCGGCCTGCCGGCGCAACGACCGGAACTCTCCCTGGGGGCCGCGTCTTCGTGGAACCGGATGGACTTCGAGACTGGCCGGGACAAAACGCAGGAGCTGCAGAATCTCGTTGCCAAGATCGGTGTCCCCCGCGAACACGTCTTCTGGGTGAGCGGCCGGACGTCATTCCTTCCGGCGGACCGCCGGGTCGTTGCCAAGACGCTTACCCGAGCTTCGACCGCCCTCGCACAACACCGCCGTTGCGCCGAAACCCTTCGCCACGTCTTGGAGCCGGAGCTGGACTTCGGGGATCCGGATCCGGCGGAGGCGGAGGTGTTGATTCGCACCGCCCGCAGGGTCATTGACGCGCCGCCCTTGGGGAGTGCGGATCACCGGAATAGGGACTGGTCGGCCCGGGCTCCCGAGATCGAGGGTGTGATCCGGAAGGCGGCGGAAATCACCCGGGTCCGTTCCGAGTACGACGCCGTGCTCATTCCGGAAGCATGGAGCGCAAATGTACTGGCCTTCCGGGCCGGCTTGGCCGGCTACGAGCGCAAGTGGTGGCGGGTCTTCTCAGGTGAGTATCGAAGGGCCCGCAACGCCTTGCGCGGGCTCTGCCAGAAGGGTCTTCCGGCGGCGGGAAAGCAGCTGGCCCTGGTGGATGCGATCCTTCGGGTGCAGCGCCTGGACGAGGGCATCCGGGAGTCCGATGAACTCATTTCGAGCCTCTTGCCGGGTCTGGGGCTGAACCGGGAGAGGGCGACCTACCGGGTGTTGGCGGAGACCGGAAAGTGGCTTCTCGAACTACACTGGGAGACGGAGAACGAATCCGTTGACCGGTGCGTCCACGACCTGCTGGACCGAGATGGCGACCGGACGAAGCTTGAAGGCGACGCCTTGGCGTGCCGGGCCTCGGCGGATGAGTATTCGGCCTGCTTCAGCGCTGTGGCCCAAGTTCTGGAGATGAGCCCCGCCCGGTTCCAAGAAGGCTCTGCCCCCGGTGAACGCCCCTTTTCGGAGGAGGAACGCTGGTTGGATGCTGCGCGGGAGCAGGTGGATTCCCTGCACGATGTGGTTGGCTTCAGCCAAGTCGAGAAACGTCTCGCCGAGCTGGGCCTGGAGAGCGTGGCCGAGGTGGCCGCCTACTGGGAAGCAGCAGGGACGAAGCTGGTCGGTCTCTTTGAGTGCCACGCCTACGAGGCATGGCTCGGGCGCGCCTTCCGGGAGCGTCCCATTCTGAACGAGTTCGACGGGAGTGCGCACCAGGGGGTCATCGACCGGTTCCGCGCGCTGGATCGGGACGCGTTTCGCCACGATCAAGGCCGGGTCGCTCAGCTCCACTGGGGCCGCATTCCTCGGGGGCATGGGGGCGGCCAGTTGGGCACCTTGCGGCGGGAGTTCGAGAAGAAGACCCGCCACCTTCCTCTGCGCAAGCTCATGGTGCAGGCGGGCAACCCGATCCAGCAGATCAAGCCGGTATTCATGATGAGCCCGCTGTCCATCGCCAAGTACATTCCACCCGGATCGGTTCGCTTTGATCTCGTCGTCTTCGACGAGGCCAGCCAGGTACGACCGGCGGAAGCCCTGGGCGCTATCCTACGGGCCCGGCAGGCCGTCGTGGTGGGCGACAGCAAGCAGCTGCCCCCGACATCCTTTTTCGACCGCGTGAAGGAAGACGAAAACCAAGAGAGGTCCGAGACCGCGGACCTCGAGAGCATCCTGGGCATGTTCTGTGCCCAGGGCGCGCCCGAGAAGACCCTGCGCTGGCACTACCGAAGCCGCCATGAGTCCCTGATCGCCGTGTCGAACCACGAATTCTATGATAACCGTCTCGTGGTCTTCCCCAGTCCGGACAAGGAACGGGAGGCCAGCGGACTCCAGCTGCGCCACGAGCCGGAAATGTACTACCAGCCCGGGTCGGGGGGCCGCGTCAATCGAGACGAAGCCAAGGCCGTGGCCCAAGCCGTCATGGAACACGCAGAGCGGTATCCGTATCTGACGCTCGGGGTTGCGACCTTCAGCCTGGCGCAGGCCCGGCGGATTGAAGACGAGCTCGAGATGCTCAGGCGCAGGAATCTGTCCCATGAGGCGTTCTTCAGTGCTCACCCCGAAGAGCCCTTCTTCGTCAAGAATCTGGAGAATGTTCAGGGGGACGAGCGGGACGTGATCTTCATTAGCGTGGGCTACGGCAAACGGAAAGGGGGGTACATGTCCATGGCCTTCGGTCCCCTCAACCGCGACGGCGGAGAGCGACGCCTCAACGTCCTGATCACCCGCGCGCGCCGGCGTTGCGTGGTCCATTCGAACTTCGTCGCCCACGACCTGGACCTGAAGCGTTCGAACGCCCGGGGGGTTCGGGCCCTCAAGACCTTTCTGAAGTACGCCGAAACCGGGTCACTGGACGTTCCCGAGGTCACCGGCCGGAGTGCCGATTCCCCCTTTGAAGAGGCCGTGGCTTCGGCCCTGCGGGCCCGAGGCCACACGGTGGATCATCAAGTGGGCTCGGCGGGCTTTTTCATCGACTTGGCCGTGGTGGACCCCCAGCGGCCCGGGCGGTATCTCCTGGGGATTGAATGCGACGGCGCCGCGTACCACAGCGCTCGCTCCGCCCGGGATCGGGACCGCCTGCGCCAACAGGTCCTGGAGGGGTTGGGGTGGAGGATCCACCGGATTTGGAGCACGGACTGGTTTCGACATCCGGCTCGGGAGCTGGAAAGGGCCGAAGAAGCCATCCGAAAAGCGTCGGGTGGCTTGCCTCGCGTCGAATCCCTACCGTCTCCCACTCGGTCCCAACCCTTGATCCGGGTCAGGCCGAAGATCGAAGAGGAGCGGGTAGGGAGCGCTGTCCCCTACGAGATGGCGCTTGTGGAAATCCATCTCGACGGCTTGGATTTCCACCAAGTGGCCCGTCCGCGCCTGCTGAAGTGGATCGAAGAAGTCGTAAGGGTCGAGAGTCCGGTGCACATCGACGAGGTGGCCGGGCGAATCGTTTCGGCCGTTGGCGTCAGTCGGACCGAACAGAATCGGAAGCGGGTCGCGGAAGCGGTGCGGCTGGGGACCTGGCAAGGGGCTTTCTTGAAGAAGGGGGATTTTCTGTGGCGTCCTGGCCACGAACTGAAAACGTTCCGTCATTGCGCCGGCATGCTCAGGGCCGCTGTGATCGCGCCGGAGGAAATCGCCCTTGCGCTGCGCCATGCCATCCGGGCCAGCCACGGAATTGGGGAAGACGAGGCCATTGGCAACGCCCGTGGGGCCCTGGGGTTCAAGAGGACGGGACGGGTCATGAAGGCGAGATTCGCCCAGGTGCTGGGAGGGATGGTCGAAGGAGGGGAGGTGGAGGAGCGGGGGGCGTTCCTTTGCCTACCGTCCGCTTCGGGCTGAGCAATACCCTTCCACGAGGTCGCACAAGATGTGCCCGATCGCGATGTGAGCCTCCTGGATGAGCTGCGTTCGGCCGCTGGGGACCCGAATGCAGATGTCCGAAAGGGCGGCGAGTTTGCCGCCGTCCCGGCCGGTGAGGCCGACGGAGAAAATGCCGTTCGCTCTTGCGCGTGCGGCCGCCTTCACGACGTTTTCTGAGTCGCCGCTGGTGCTGATTCCCATGAGAACGTCGCCGGGTGTTCCCAGGGCCTGTACCTGCCGCGCGAAAACCCCTGCGAAGTCGAAGTCGTTGGCAAATGCGGTCAGAAACGAGGTGTCGGTCGTCAAGGCTAGGGCGGGCAGGGCGGGTCGAGGATCGCCCGGACGAAGGGAGCTCACGAACTCGGCGGCGATGTGCTGGCTGTCGGCCGCGCTCCCCCCGTTGCCGCACAGCAGGAGCTTGTTGCCCCCCTGTAACGCTTGGGCGATGGCCTTCGCGGCTGCGAGGATGTCCTCCCCGCACGTTTCGGGGAGGCGCCGTCGCACCTCCGTTCCAGCGCGAACGTGGCGGACGATTCGCCCGAAATCCCCTGCGTCATTGTCGTCCCGATCGTCTCCGCGGACCCCGGGGCCCGGGCTTTCGAGGCTCAAGGATCTGCCAAGGGGTCCGGGGTCGGTGGGGGTCGTCGTCGGTTCGGCTTCCTCGTCACCGCCTTGGCGGGCACACCCACATAGACGGTGTCCGATTCCGTGTCCCGCGTCACCAGGGCCCCGGCGCCGATCATGGAATTGGGGGCCAGGGTCGTGCCGGCGAGAACCGTGGCGTGGTAGGCGATCCGCACCCCGTCCCCGATTTCGGTTCGAGCGGTGCGCACGTCCCGCCCTTCGGCGATGTGATGACTGTGGGAGTAGACGTTTGCGAAGTCGGAGATCGAGGCGCCATCCCCGATCTTGATTCCGCCCCGGTCGTCCAGCAGGACGTGGCGGTGGATGACCACGTCGTCACCGACCTCCAATCCATACCCGAAGGTCAACTTCACGAAGTGGAACGCCTTGAAGTTCATTCCGCAGCTTCTGAAGATTCGCTTGGCCAGCATGCGTCGAAACTTCACGCCCAGACGCACGTTTTCGCCCAGAAGGCTCTTGTCGAACATCTCCCACAGCCAGATGAGGGGCTTGACCTGATAGTAACGGTCCAGGTCGGTTTCGAAGTAATACTCCGGTTCCAGGGTGACGCTTCGAGGGTCCAGTTGGTCCAAAAGAATCCGAGGCACAGGGGACCCACCCCCGGTTCTGGCCCTGGCTCCCTGCCACCCCGGGGGAAAGTAGATTTCCTCCAGAACGCGTCGGCAAAACTCATTGCGGTCCGTGTCTGGGTCGTCCAGCTCCTCCTCCAGCTGGGCGATCCACTGGTCGTAACGACGTTCCACGCTCCCCTCGAGAGGAGCCTTTCGAAGGGGTAGGAAGCGATACTCCCTGGCGGACGACATGGAGTCCTACCTCGTAGAGGAACAAGTCCAGCGCTCTGAAAAGCAAGGGCGCCCGGGAAGCGCCCAATACGAACTCCAAGATAACCCCGCCTTGCGTTTTCGGCCCTCTTGCGGCTTTCTTTTATCATGCATGATGTCTTGCGAGCCCGAGTGATGCGGAAAATTGACAGCCTCCCCGAGGCCCAGGTCTACCAAGTTCTGGACTACCTTGAGTTCCTTGAGTCCAAGTACGCGCCAGAAGACCTGGCCAAGCAGGTTACCGGATTCCAGCGATTGGCAGAAGGGTTGGAAGACGGGCTCCGCAAGCGGGCTTTCAACCCGTCGAAGTTGCGAGAGGCGTTCCAGTTGATCGCCGCCGCCGACCGCGCTTTGAACGGCGTGGCCCGGGCGGGCCGACAGATTCTTGAGGAGATCACCGAAGGAGGAAAGGGAGGCGAGGGCGACCCCAAGCGGAGTTCCGGTGCCGAAGCCGAGAGAGGTCAAGAGGTGGACCCCATGTCTCACCGAGGAAGAGCGGGCGACCCCGGGAGCCGCTGAGGTTGGGAAGCGTCAAGGTCCCGCCCCGGTCCTTTCGGGAAGCCCTCACCTTTGATGATGTTCTTCTCGTACCGGGCTACTCTTGTGTCCACCCCAAGGATACGGACACCTCCACTTGGCTGACCCGCCGCATCCCGCTTCAGATTCCCTTGGTCTCCGCCGCCATGGACACCGTGACGGAGGCCCGCATGGCCATTGCCGTGGCCCGGGAGGGGGGCGTAGGGGTGATCCACAAGAACATGTCGGTTGACCGGCAGGCGGAGGAGGTGGACCGGGTCAAGCGGTCGGAGAGCGGCATGATCCTCAACCCGATCACTTTGAAGCCCGGCGCGTCTCTTCACGCCGCCCATGAGCTGATGGCCCGGTTTTCCATCAGCGGGGTTCCCATTGTGGAAGCGGACGGGAGGCTGGTGGGCATCATCACCAACCGGGACCTTCAGTTCGAAACGGATCTGGATCGGCCGGTTGCGGCGCTCATGACCTCGGAAGGGCTGGTCACCGCGCCCGTGGGAACGACCCTGGAGGAAGCCGAAGAAATCCTGCACCGGCACCGCATCGAAAAGCTGCCCGTGGTGAACGCTCAAGGGGAGCTTGAAGGACTGATTACGGTCAAGGACATCTTCAAGCGCCGCCAGTTTCCCAAGGCCTGCAAGGACGAGCACGGGCGCCTTCGGGTGGGAGCGGCAATCGGGGCCGCGAAGACGGATCTGGACCGGGCCCGAGAGCTGGTGAACGCCGGTGTGGACTTTCTCGTCGTGGACACCGCCCACGGGCATTCGGAAGGCGTTCTCCGGGCCGTGGCCCGAATCCGGCAAGCCTTCCCGGACCCGGATCTGGTGGCGGGCAATGTTGCGACGGCTGACGGCGCGAAGGCGCTCGTTGAGCGGGGTGCCGATGCCGTCAAGGTTGGCGTGGGACCCGGTTCCATCTGCACGACCCGGGTCGTGACGGGGGTCGGGTTGCCTCAGTTGACGGCCGTGATGGACGCCGTGGAGGGGACGGGGGGGGGTGTTCCGGTGATTGCCGATGGCGGGATCCGGTATTCGGGGGATGTCGTCAAGGCCCTCGCCGGAGGAGCGGGGAGCGTCATGATGGGCTCGGTTCTGGCCGGCACGGAGGAATCGCCGGGAGAAGCGTTTCTTCTGGAGGGTCGCCGATTCAAGATCGTGCGGGGGATGGGGTCCCTCTCGGCCATGGAAGAGGGTTCGGCGGACCGCTACTTCCAGACAAGCAAGAGCGAGGCCGGGAAGCTGGTGCCCGAGGGAATCGAAGCCCGGGTTCCCTACAGGGGTCCCGTGTCCGACACCCTCTTCCAGCTCGTGGGTGGTCTGCGCAGCGGCATGGGGTACTGTGGTGCCCCCTCGTTGAAGGAGCTTCGCCGAACGGCCCGGTTCGTACGGGTTACCCCCGGCGGTTTGCGGGAGTCCCACCCCCACGACGTCACGATAACCCGCGAGGCGCCCAACTACACCCACTGAGCGTGGGGATCAGGCTCGGCGCCGGACCAAAACCCGGGGAGGAAGCCCGTGCCGACTCCGTTACACCCGACTGCGAAACGATTCGGACGGCATGGGTCGGCACTTCCTGCCCACCGACTTCCGGACCCGTCGGGGCGGTTCCCCGGGGGAACGTTCCGTCCGCGTCTACGGACCCTGCGGCGCGTTCCGGGTGCGGGGAGGGCTCTGCCCACCGTCCCCATGCCGAGCCGAGGCCTCTTTGTTGTCTTCGTCTTTTTTCTTCTGATCGGGTGTGCAAGGCAGCTTCCCCCGCCGCCGCCGCCGACCCCTTCGCTGCCCGCCGATACTCGGTATCCCGGGGAGGGCGACGCGAGAGACGTGGAGGAGGAAGAGCCGCCACGGAAGCGCACCGTAGTACCGGCGCCCAGCGTGTCCCCGCTCGTGGGAGGGAGGGACGACGCGATCCTGACCTCCCCATGGGTGAGGGATGAGGGGATTGAAGAACGGATCGACTGGTGGCTGAACTACTGGCGGACGAGGGGACAGGGCAGTTTCCAGCGGTCCCTCGTCCGAATGGGACGGTACGAAGACTTCGTTGTTGACGAGTTGCTTGCCCGCGGACTCCCTCTGTCGCTTCGCCACCTCCCCATCATCGAGGCCTCCTACTATCCCATCGCCCTATCTCCGGCCGGCGCGGGCGGCCTGTGGCAGTTCATGCCCGCCACGGCCCGGTGGCTCGGCCTCCGGGTGAACGCGGTGGTTGACCAGCGCTTCGATCCCTATGCCGCTACCCCTTTGGCCGTTGACTATCTCTCCCGACTGCACACGCAGTTCGGCTCCTGGTTCCTGGCGCTGGCGGCCTACAACGGCGGACCGGGTCGGTTGGAGCGGATCATTCAAGAGCACGGAGACGGACGCCCCCGGGACGACGCCCTCTTTTTGCGGATCCAGGACGAACTTCCCGCCGAGACCCGGGACTTCATCCCCAAATATCTGGCTGCCGTCCGCGCGGCCAACGACCCCAGTGCCATCGGACTGACCGGCTACGTCAAGGACCCACCCCAGGCCTTTGACGTTGTGACCGTCCAAGGCGCAGCGACGTTGGATGTCGTGGCCGAGGTGGCGGGTACGACGGAAGAGGAAGTCCGAGGGTTGAACCCCCAGCTGCTTCGGGGACTTACGCCGGCGGGCGAATCAACCCGGATTCGCCTCCCTGCGGGCTTGGGGCGGACCTTCCCGGCTCGGTTTGCCGCGGTCCCGCCGGAGGAACGGGTGACGTTCACGGAGCACAGGGTTGTTGCGGGTGAAACCCTGTCCCACATCGCCCGGATCTACGGGGTTTCGGTTGCCGGTCTTCTGGGTGCGAACCCGGGGATCGCACCCCGTCGGTTGGGAATCGGCACGGTCCTGGTGATTCCCCGCTCTGACGGGCCGTCTGCCCGCAGGGACAGGGATGCCGATGTCGTCGGGTCCGGCCCGCCATCCGCCCTTGAGGCAAACGACGTCTTCCATTTGTTCGCCAGAGGCGAGAGCCTCTGGATGATCGCCAGTTGGTACAACATCGGGGTGGATCGGCTACTTCGCTACAACGAACTGTCCGAAGACGCCCAGGTCCAGCCGGGAGACACCCTGCGAATCCCCCCGCTTGGCCGCCAAGAGGAGTGATCCGGAAGCGCGCAGGCGCGCACCACCCCCGCTTCGCCTATTCGTCCCGACGCCACGCTCCCGAGCGGCCTCCGGACTTCTCCACCAGTTGAACCGATTCGATCGTCATTCCCCGATCGGTTGCCTTGAGCATGTCGTAGCCGGCAAGGAGCGCCACCGAAACGGCGGTAAGTGCCTCCATTTCCACGCCGGTCTGACCGGTGATGGACGCCGTGGCCGTGACCTCTAGCCCGGGCAGCGACGCGTCCGGTTCAACCCTCACGTCCACGCTGACGGCCGGGAGCAGATGACAGAGAGGGATGAGCTCCCCCGTTCTCTTGCCGCCCATGATTCCTGCGATCCGAGCGACCTGTTCCACGTCCCCCTTGGGGTTTCCGCCCTCTGTCAGGAGTCGGAATGCTTCTCGGGAGCAGCGGAGGACACCCCGGGCTATGGCCTTCCTGCGGGTCACGGTCTTGACCGTGACGTCCACCATCGTCGCTTTGCCGTGGGGGTCCAAGTGGGTAAGGGGTTCGCGCGGGCGTACCTCCAACGAGGGAGCCGAAGCCCGCCGTTTGGGCTCGTTCATGAACGAGCCGTTCGGGTCAGGGTTTTCTCCAGTTCCACGAGGAGAGTGGAAATCAGGAGCTGGGGGTTCACGTTTCCCAGGGCGAGGGCCCGGACATCCTCGACCCGATCGACGGCCTGGGTTCCATGGCTCGGGGTGATGGGGAATCGCCGGGCCGTTTCTCGCAGAAACGCCAGTTCGCCGGTGTTGATGACCTTGTCCTCGCAGCCCAGGCCGACGGCGGTCAGGTCGCGAATCCACAGCTGCAAGGCCCCCAGCAAGCCTAGCAGCCCCCGAGCGCCGCCCGGCCCAAAGGTAAGGGCCATCGCATAAGAGGCCGCCCGCCGCCCGGTGACGGCCGCCCGGAGCAGTTCCAGGGAGCGTTTTCGGTGCTCCGAGTGGATTCCTTCCGCGTCCAGGAATCCCAGGGCTCGTCCGATGGACCCCTGGGACAATACCGCCGCCCGCTTCGCCGCGGAGGGGGTGACCCGGCATTCTTGTTCCAGAAACGCCGACACGTCCGAGATGGGCAGGGGAGGGAGGTGGACGGGGAGGGCCCGGGAGCGAATCGTGTCCAAGAGTCTGCCCGGCCTGCCGGAAGTAAGAAAGAAAAGGCACCCGTTCGGGGGTTCTTCCAGCAGTTTGAGCAGTGCATTGGCCGCCTCCGGGCTTGCCTCCTGGGGGACCAGGTACTCGGCGTCTCCGATCACGAAGAGCTGCTCTTCGCCCATCGCCGGCCGTTGATGGGCCCGCCGCCGCAGCGCGAGGACGGCGGCCAGATAGATTCCCTTTACTTCGGTGTCCGCTTCGGTGCGGAGGGGGTGTTCCCGGAATTCGGCCAGCTTCTGGCAGCGAGCGTCTTCCAGGGCTTCTGCCAGCTTCTTGGGACTGGTAGCGCCGCCCTTCGGTCGGGGCAGGGGGAAGTACCAGTGGATGTCCGGGTGCTCCAACCGGAGCGCCATCCGGCAGCTCTTGCAGTGGTCGCAGGGCTTTGCCGGCTCGGTGCAGAGGCGGGTTCGGGCGAGCCACAGCGCGAGGGACTGTTTCCCGCACCCGGGGATGCCGTGGATGAGGACCGTGGTCGGCAGGAGGTGGCGCTCCAGAGCCCGGCGGAGGGAGGCTCGGAGCTCGTCGTGCCCCCGAAAGGAGGGGATCGCCGGACGTGGGGTGGGTCTTCCGGTTGGACTTCGGCCTACCACGACCCCCTCCGTCGCCATTGCGTTCGAGACGGATGGGCCAGCCGCGCGGCCAGCCGGATGGCCTGGATCATGGAGGATGGGTCGGCCGCGTTCCGTCCGGCAATGTCGAAGGCAGTTCCGTGATCGGGAGATGTGCGCACGAAGGGCAGGCCGAGGGTCACGTTGACCCCCCGGCCAAAAGCCGCCGTCTTGAATGCGGCCATTCCCACGTCGTGATAGGGGGCGACAACGGCGTCGAATTCCCCGCCGAAGGCTCGGGCAAACACCGTGTCGGCGGGCAGGGGGCCCTTCACGGACCCGGGTAATCCGGCCAGCGCGGCCAGGGCGGGAGCATATACATCCCGTTCTTCGCAACCGAACAGGCCGCCGTCCGACGCGTGGGGGTTGAGGGCGCAAAGGGCGATCCTGGGTTCCTTCAGCCCCCAGCTCGAGTTTAATGCGGCGGCCAGCAACCGGGTCTGGGAGACAAGAAGCTCCACGGTCACCAGTTCGGGCACCCGGGCCAACGGGACGTGTATCGTTGCGAGAAGGACGCGCTTGGGCGTCCGAGAAGCCCTTTGCCACGGTACGGGATCTACGGCGCGTCGCCGCCCTGCTTCGGTTCTGCCTGGATTCCCACTTCCGTTCCCCGGCATGGCGTCGTCCTCGCCCTCGGAATCCGGTTCCGCCCCCGCGTCTCCGGGAACTCCCTTGGGAGGACCCCACGGTTCACCCGTGCCTTCGTCGCACATCAGCATCCCCGTCTCCGTAGCACCGGACAGCGCCGTCAGCATCTCGGTGTGACCCGGGAGGTAGCCCGCTCGAGCAAGCCCCGGTTTGTGGATCGGTGCCGTGACCACCGCGTCCATTTCACCTCCAAGCGCCAGTTTCGCGGCGCCCTCTATCGCCAAGCCCGCCGCTCTTCCCGGAGACAGGTTGACGTTGCCACCGTCCACGGCCTCGAAGGTGACCCCCTCGGCGAGGTTCGCAAATGTTGCCCGGAACGCCTCCGGCCCGATCACCAGGGCCGTGTACCCACCCCCTTGCGTGGCCGCGATGGCCTTTTCCGCCACCTCCGGCCCGATTCCTCGAGGGTCGCCCAGGGTGATGGCCAGCCGTACCCGTTCCGTCGATCCTGCGCCGTCCACCAAACGGATCAGTTGACCTGGAGCTTGACGTAGGTCTTGGACCGGAGATCCGCGACCAGGGCTTCAATCCGCTTCTGCCGCATCAGGCTGGTCCGGATCTGAGGCTCCAGGTCTTCGAAGATGTACGCGCCTGCATCCCGGAGCTCCAGGATCTTCACCAGGGCAAAGTGCTCCTCGCCCCGAAAGGCGAAACGAACCGGACCCACGACCTCCCCCGCCGATCGGTTGGCCAAGGCGGTCACGTAGGCGGGTGGCAACATCTCGCCCATCTGCGCCTGAGGGACGGTCGCGGAGTCGGCTCGGAAGGGGAAAACAAAGGGGTTGTGATGCTCGTCAATCAGGGCCTGGAAGTCTTCGCCTTGAGCCCGGACCCCGAGCGCCTCGGCTAGCTGGCGGGTTCGGTCGATGTCGGCGGCTTCGATCCGCGGGCGGATCAGAATGTGTCTGGCCTGTCGCTCCGCGAAGCGCACCCGCTCCACCCGGATGATGTGGAACCCGAAGGGGGTCTCCACCACCTCGCTGACCTCCCCCGCAAGCAGACGGAAGGCCGCTTCCTCGAACGCCTCGGCGAAGCTCCCCCGTCGGAACCAGCCCAGGTCGCCTCCGGCCTGGGCGGACCCCGGGTCGTCGGAGTGCTCCGTGGCTAGCTCGCCGAAGTCCTCTCCGGCCCGGGCGCGCGCCAGAAGCCCTTCGATCCTGGCCCGGGCCTCCGCCACAGCCGAATCGGAGGGAGCAACGGTGAGGACGACCTGCTTGAAGGTGATCGTGGCGGGACGATCCTGAAGAAATCCCTGCTCAGCCTGAAAGAAGGCTCGCATTTCCTCTTCGGTGACTTCAACGGCACGGTCGCCGCCGTGGCGGGCGATGTACAGGCCGATCAGCTGCTGCTGGCCAATCTGATCCCGGATCATTTCCCGGTAGCTCTGGAGCGAAAGCCCTTCCTGCCGAAGCGTCCGTTCCATCTCGGCTCTGCCTCCGAAGCTGCTTTCGATCTGGGTAATGCGTTCCTGAAGGGATTCTTCCACTCGAGTGTCGTCCACCTCCAAAAGGGTATCCTGGATTGCCGCCTGAAGCAGGAGCTGGTTGCTCACCAGTTCGTCAAGTATCTCTTGAAGAAAGTCGTTCCGCTGCGGAGTTCCTTCCCGGGGGACGGGAAGCCCCTGGGCCCGCCGTTCGTTTTCTTGCTGAAGCAGCTGGGACAGCAGGACCGCCGAATCTCCCACAACCGCCACGACCCGGTCCACCTGCCTCTCTTGGCTTTGCAGAGCTCCGGGGGAGAAGGGCAGGAGAAGTGCGATCAGGAGACAGGCCGGGAAAGGCGTCGGCCAAGGCGTGGATCGGACGGGGAAGGCAGCGTTCATGACGGGTGCCCAGGGCCTCGGGTGCTTGGGGGTCGGGGGTGTCTCAAGGCGATCGGAGGGCCCGGACCCGCTCAACGGTAACTTCGATCCGGGCTTGGTTGATACGCCAGGGACCTTGATTTCTCAGAAGAAAAGTAACGTTGCCAAGGGGGACGATCTCCTGTTGGCCGGAAACGATCCGGATGAGCGCCGCTTCGACCCGGGCTTGGGCGGTCTGCGCAACCCCGGCGGTACCCTCCAACCCTTCCGATGCCGGGTCCATGCCCTCCGGTTCCCCCGGGTCCGCGCCGGACCTTGGGGGCATGAGGCTGAGGATTCGCGCCCGCTCCCGGATCGCCGACCGGGTCGCTTCGGCTACCGAATCCGCCCGGACCTCCGAGGGTGCGAGCCCCCGCGCCCGAGCCTCTTCGATCAACAGTGCCTGCCTGCCCAGGCGCCTCAGCTGGGCTTCCAGCTCCTCGTCCGTCGCCGCTGCCACTTGTCCCACGATCCCCTCTGGGGAGTAACGGATCAGGGTCATGAAATCGCCTGCCGTATAGGCGCCGCCCATCCAGGTGAGCAGGGGCCGCCCAGCAGCCCGCTTCGGCAGGTGGGAGGGGGACGTTTCCGCCAGGGCCCGGGTGATCGTGAGCGCGTTGTCGGCAAGCGTAAGTCCGGCGGCGGAGTCAAGAACCATGATATAGGCGGCCTCGGCTTCGGCCAGTCGCTCCCGCTGGATCTGGCCACGAAACGCATCTCCGACGTCCGCGAGGTCGGGAACCTCGAGGGCATCCAGGCGCAGGATATGGTACCCCAGCACGGATTCAACCGGGTCGCTCAGATCTCCCGGCTGCAGGCGAAAGACCGCCTCGTCCACGGGCCCGAGCATTTGGCCCCGTTCGAAAGTTCCCAAACGTCCGCCTCGCCGGGCGCTTCCCGGATCGCCACTGTGCCGGGCCGCGAGGGTGCCGAAATCCTCACCCGCGACGACCCGTCCCCGCAACCCTTGCGCAACGGCGAAGGCGCTGTCTCTCTGACGCGCCGTCGCCCTTCCGGGGAGGGGAACCAGGATCTGGGACGCGGTGGCCCGGGCACCCGGCATGTCCGCTGCGAACCGTTCCATCAACTCTTCGTCGCTCACGACCGTGTCGGCCTGGACCACTTCTTGGCTCAAGCGAGCCAGCATGCCTTCCTCCAGGGGCAGCCGAACAAGGGGGCCCACATCCAGGGACCGGAGGGAGGAGTCGAAGCGGAGGTGGTTGGCGAGAAGGGTGTAGTCCACCCAGAGCTCGGCGACGACCCGAACCACCTGGGTGTCTCCGGGAATGCTGCTATGGCTGGCGATCAGCCGGGCGGCGTCTTCGACATTGAAGCGGCGTCCGTCAGCTTCCGCCAGCGTACTGGAGCCGCACGCCGCCGCAAACAGGGCCACCCCGCAGGCGGTGGCCCATCGTCCGGGGGCTCTTGCCCGTACCCGCCGTTCGGGGCGGAAGAGGGAATGCACCATGATTCGTCCCTGTATTCCGTGATTCTTGGGGGCTTGGCGTCGTTGACGCGACCGGACGGCACACCGACGCTTCGGATCGCGCATACGATTTCGGTCACCCGATCCCCGTGGGCGTCCCACTAGGGGGCCGCCCACGCCGTCTGCGCATGCGAGATGTCCCGGTCCGGGTGAGGGGACGTCCCGAGGGCGTCCAGTGCCCGTACCACGACGGCGGCTGTGCGTTCCGGGTCGTAGCATTCAAAGACAATAGAGAACGGTGCAACCCTGCGCACCTGCGCGGAGACTCTCTCTCCATTCAGGGCCTCCTCCAGCGCCGATACCCGGGGCATGACACCGGCCCGAAAGTTCACCCGAACCCGGTGCTCCCGAACCAGCACATGATCGGCACCGGCCCTTCGCCCGGCGATTCCCAAAAGGAACTGGTCCAACAACCGCCTCGCAGGGGCTGGAAGTCGGCCGAAGCGGTCGGTCATCTCTTCTGCCAGGTCCTCTATTTCGCCGCGCTGCGAAACCTTGGAGAGACGGCGATAGAGATGGAGCTTCTGGCGGGAATCGGCCACGTACTCGTCGGGCAGATACGCGCCAACGTCCATGGTAACCTCGGGGCGTGGATACTCCGTCCGATTCTTTCCCTCCCGCAAACGCTGAACCGTTTGCTCCACAAGGCGGAGGTAGGTGTCCAGGCCGACCGCGTGGGCAAAGCCGGACTGGTCCTCGCCCAAAAGGTTCCCGGCGCCCCTGACCTCCAAGTCTCGCAGGGCGATCTGGTAGCCACTGCCCAGCTCGGTGTAGTGTTCCAACACACGGAGGCGCTTCTCGGCATCCGGAGAGATTGCGTCGGGCGCGATCAGATAACAGTACGCCCGCCGGTCCGACCTGCCGACCCTGCCCCGAATCTGGTACAGCTGGGAGAGGCCGAAGCGGTCGGCTCGGTCCACGATCAGGGTGTTGGCGTTGGCCACATCCAACCCGTTCTCGATGATGGAAGAACAAACCAGAACGTCGGTGTCGCCTTCGGTGAAGCGGGTCATGACCCGATCCAGCATCCGGCTGCCCATCTGACCGTGCGCCACATCAACGGTCGCCGGGTGCACCAGCCTGCGGACTCTTTCTCTTATCGTGTCGATGGTCTGGACTCGATTGTGCAGGAAGAAGACTTGGCCTCCTCGGTCCAGTTCATGCCGACAAGCCTCCGATATCAAGTGATCGCTCCACGGAACGACGTGGGTAACGACGGGCATTCGGTCCCGGGGCGGGGTGCGAATCAGCGATAGGTCCCGGATGCCGGCCAAGGACATGTAGAGGGTTCTGGGGATGGGCGTGGCGGAGAGGGTGAGCACGTCCACCATGGCTCGTAGCCGCTTCAAGCGCTCCTTCTGGCGGACGCCCAAGCGTTGCTCCTCGTCGATAATGACCAGCCCCAGATCCTTGAAGCCCACATCGCCGGAAATGAGGCGATGGGTACCAATGACGATGTCCAAGGATCCGTCCCGGAGCGCCTTGACGACCTTACGCTGGAGGCTGGGGGCGTCGAAGCGGGAGAGGGAAGCCGTTCGCACCGGGTAGTCTGCCAGCCGCTCTCCGAAGGTTCGGGCGTGCTGCGCCACCAGGACCGTGGTGGGGGCAAGCACGGCGACCTGCTTCCCGTCCTGAACGGCCTTGAAGGCAGCCCGGATGGCCACCTCGGTCTTGCCGTACCCCACATCCCCGCACACCAGCCGGTCCATGACTTTCGGGGATTCCATGTCCTTCTTGATCGCCTCCACTGCCAGCCGCTGGTCCGGTGTGTCCTCATAGAGGAAGGACGCCTCCATTTCCCGCTGCCAGCGGGTGTCCTGCGGGAAGGCGTGTCCAATACGGGATTGACGGGCGGCATAGAGCTCCAGGAGCTCGGCGGTCATCTGGTGGATTGCCGTCTCGGTATTCTCCTTGAGGGCTTTCCAGCGCTTGCCGCCGATCCGGTGAACGCGGACGGGCCTGGCGTCCGGGTCGGCACCGATCCAGCGCTCCACTTGGTCCAGGCGATGGACGGGGACCCTCAACAGCTCGTCCCGGTCGTAGGCGATGACCATCACCTCGATGGGCTCACCCCCGACCACCATCCTTTCCAACCCCTGAAAGCGCCCGATGCCGTGGTCCATGTGGACGACGTAATCCCCCGGCGACAGCTGAGCGAGGCTCTCCAGAGACGCGGCTCCCCGAAACCGTCGGCCTCGCCCGATCCTGCGTTTGCGCCGGAAGATCTCGTGGTCGGTAAGGACGTTTACCCTGAGCGCAGGGTCGCGGAGGCGGAAGCCGGCGCTGAGGGAGCCGACGACGAAGTGGCAGTTTCGCGGAACGGTTCCCCTTCGGTCCGAGACCAGCTCCTCCAGGCGGGCGGCTTGGCCTGCGTTGTCGCACAGGATCAGGGTCTCGGCCGCTTCCTTGGCCGCGTCGGCCAAAAAGGATCGCAGTCGGCGGACGTCCCGCTCGACGGGAGGAGGCGGAAGGGTGGGGAAGACCGGCTCGCCGATCGGCTCCGCGGCGAAGACCAGCCCGGGAAGCCCGGCGGCTCGGGTGAAAAACTCCCTTGGATTCAGGAAGAGGGTCTCTGGCGCAATGCCCGGGTTTCCGTGGTGCCGATCCTCCTCGTAACCGTCCTTGGCCCGGCGCCACGCCGTCTCGGCCGCGTCCTCCCACTCGGAAAGCTCCGTCCGGACCAAGGTGGTGTCCCGGGTGAGGCGGTTCAGAAGAGAGCAAGGGGTCGCCCGCCCCGGCTCCGCCCCTCTCCGGAAGTCGATGGGCAGGATATCGACGTGCTCAACCGGTTCTGTGGATCGCTGGTCCAGGATGTCGAAGAGCCGTGTGGAAGCGACTTCGTCTCCCCTGAACTCCACCCGCGCGGGCCCCGCCGAACCAAAGGAGAAGAAGTCGATGAGGCCCCCCCGCACGGCGTATTGTCCGATCTCCTCGACAACCGGCGCTCGCTTGAAGCCCCGGCTGTTCAGGGCATTGATCAGCACATCTCTGCCCAGCTGCTGTCCTGCTGCAACGGTGAATCGGAGTTGGGCCAGCTCGTCGGGAATAGGGGCCACTTCCTGAAGGGATCGTTCGGTGGCGACGAGAACCCGCGCCCTCCCTGCCAGAAGGGATTCGACGGCTTCCACCCGCTGTCCCGAGAACTCGGCGTGGGTGTTGTCCTTGTCCGGAGAAGATCTTTCGCGCTGGGGGTAATACGCCACCGCTTCGGGGCCCATGAGGGTCGTGAGGTCGCCCATGTGCTCCTCCGCTTCCCGGGGGGAAGACGCCGTCACCACCCAGAGTCGGCTGGGCAGTCGACGGGCGAGGGCCGCGACCGCAGCCAGGGAGAGGGAGCCGATCGCGCCGCCCGCGGTTATCTCTTCACCGGGTCCCGGGAGATTCCCGACCAGTTCTCGAAAGGCGTCGGTCCTTGCGATGGCCGCGACCGCCGGGTGGCGGGTACCCTTACCCACCGGGCTGAACAGGAGCGCCCCGGGTACGGCTCTTGCGGGACCGAGAATCATGGGCCGGTGGGGTGGAAGGAGTTTCCGTCCCGGGACGGGATCGGAGCCTCCGGGAAGCGGCGGTGGCGCTTTCGGCAACCAGAAGCAGCACGAGCAAGGCGGCCAAAAGGCGCCATGGCTCCGGGCCCCGCCCGACGCGGAATATGCTCCCCGGCCACGACGCTGCGTCATCCACGATGGCCGCGATTCCCGGAATGACGGCCTTAAGTTCGGTCTCGGAAACCGGCGTGAGATCCATTTCGGCGGGGGGCGGGTTTACCGGCAGCGTCTCGAGAAGGCTGTCCCCGGCCAGGAATCGGTAGAAGCCGGCTCTCCGGGTGTCCCGGAAGGGTTGGCTCCCGTCGACGGGATGGGCGGTGCCCTCCGGATCCCGGACGACGGTTGCGGCGGGGGGTGGCCGAACGCTGGATCCGGCCATGACCGGCCCCTCCTCACCCCCGCCCTTCAGCCAGCGATCAATGGACCACTCCAGAAGCGGGATCATGGCGGCGGAGACCGGGAGGCTTGTGGACGGCTCGTCCACGGGAGAGGCCAGGAGGACATAGGGTCCCGCCGGAGCCGTTCCCGCCAGCAGCCAGGGATCGCCGCTGGTCAGGGTCACGACGGCGGTCGGGGCGGAGGGGAAGGCTCCCCCGGCTTCCGAATCGGCCCTCGTCCGGTCTCCATTCCCCCGACTCCCAGTCCCGGCAGCGGCCAAGGGTCCGTCTATCGGCACCACGGGGAAAAAGCGGGAGATCTCCAGCCCGGTCAGGTTGACGGGGAAGTGGGCCGACGCGATCCGGGACCCTTCGTTGGATCCGGGCAGGTATCGGAAGGGAATCCCCGCGTTGGCCAGGTGGCGGTTCAAGGCGGGTAGACGGGCCGGGTCCGCGAGGGGGAAGACGACGACGCCTTGGGTCGGGGTTCGCCGCTCCAACCCCTCCCCGCCGACGCTGACGATCGTGACGGCGGGGTCGGCCTCTCCCAGGACAATCCGATCGCTATCCTCCAGAACCGCCAGGGCCTCGGTGAGAAAGAATGGAGAATTCCCGAATACGGCGACGGGGGTAGGGTCCCGAACCGTAAAGGAGAAGTAGCGGCGATCGTCGGCGGTCAGCGCGTCGGGGTCGATTTCCACGTATCCTTCCACGCTCCCCGGGGGAAGCGGGCCGACCGGAAGCTGGAGGGTCGTGCCGACGGGTGCCGGGGCGGTGGCCCGCACCTGATCGCCAACGTAGAGCCGAACATCCACCGTTTCTTCGCGGGCTCCCGAGAGGGAGACCGACACATAGGTGGGTCGTCCAGCAAGGGGCGGGATGCCCCCGCCGACAGACACCCTCTGGATGCTGCGGTTCCAGAGGTTTGCCGCCGGCGTTCCGAAGACGACGACCGGTGTCCCGTCTCCATTCGGAATCGGTCTGGAGAAGGCCGTGGCCTGCAAGTCCGTGAAGACATGAACTTCCCGTCCCGGCAGGTCGCTCTGCCCGACCAACGCCAATGCCCTCTCGATCGCTTGGATCAGGTCGCCCGGTCCGTGACCGGGTTCGGTCGCGTCTATGGCCGCCAGCGCCTGAAACCCGCTTCCGGGAACCGCCCGCTCCCACGGCGTGCCCGCCCGGACGACCCAGATGACGTCGTCGTGGCCCGCACCCGTAGCGCTTTGTCGGGCCTGGTCCTTGAGGAAGTCCAGGCTCGGGCGTCCGCCCCTGATGATGGTGGTGCTCATCGAGTTGTCGAGGACCAGAGCCAGCGCGGTCGGGTCGTGGCTGCCCCCCGGGCCCGAAAGGTGGACCCGGGCGCCCGAGAGGACCAGGAGCACCACGATGGCGATTCGGAGGAGAAGGAGGAGGAGCTGCTGCGTGCGAATCTGGCGAGCGTGCTCCTTCTCCGTCCGAAGCAGGTACCGAATGGCGGGAAAGGGGAAGGTCTTGCTCTCCTGACGATAGAAGAGGTGGAGGATGACGGGGACCACCACCGCCGTACCGGCCAGGAGAAAGAGAGGATTGAGAAAGCCCATCAGGGGAGACGCTGGCGCTTCCAGAGGTAGAAGCGAAGGGCCCGAGAGAGGGGTTCGTCCGTGTTGATCGTGGTGTAGGCGATTCTCCGGCGGGTAAGCGCACGCGTCCACTCGGCGACGGCGTTCTCTACCGCATCCTTGTACTGGCGCCGGACGTCTGCCACCGAGACCCGAAGCGAATCCCCCGTTTCCGGGTCAACGAACCGGGTTTCGCCGGTGGTGGGCAGATCCCGCTCCCCGGGGTCAATGACGTGGAATACGAGAACTTCGTGACCGGTGTGCTGAAGGTAGATCAAGGCCCTTGCGGTCTCCGCTGGATTGACCAGGAGATCGGAGATGAGGATCACCAATCCCCTGCGTTTCAGCCGCATGGCCACGTTCCGAATCGCCGATTCCGCGTCGGTTCTGCCGCCGCTCTCCAGGGCGTCCAGGTGCCGCAAAAGGGTGCGCCAGTGCACCTTGCCCCCCCGCGCCCGGATCTGGCGAACGATTTTTTCTCGGAAGGCCATGAGGCCCACGATGTCGCCCTGTCGGGTCAAGATCAACGACACAGCCGCAGCCAAGTGCTTGGCGTACCAGAGCTTCGAAGGGAGGCCCGGTCGGGAGGACCAGGCCATGGATTCGCTCACGTCCAGGAGCAGGTATGCTCGGAGGTTCGTTTCCTCCTCGTACTGCTTCACGTAGAAGCGGTCGGACCGGGCGAACATGCGCCAGTCCAGGGTCCGCAGGTCGTCGCCCGGCTGATAGGCCCGAAGTTCGGCGAATTCGGCCGAGAAACCCCGGTTCGGAGACCTGTGAAGTCCGAGGAGGAAGCCGTGGACCACTTGGCGGGCGACAATATCAATTCCCCCGAGCTGGGCCAGTGTGGCGGGGTCCAGCAGGTCCGTTCTTCGGTCTCGGTGGGGGGTGAACGTTTCGTTCGTTGCCATGGAAAATCTGCGGTCAGAACCGCATGTGAAGCAACGGAACCCTCCACACCGTCTCGGGCGTCCCTCGCCGAGGGTCCGAAGCCCGGACCGGAGCCGGAAGGGGAAGGGGCGCAGCCACCGACCAGCGCCCCTTCGACAGATTCAGAAGTGCGCCGGGCGCAAAGAGATCCCTGTCGGCGTCCTCCCTCCCTTCTTCCTCCCTCCGGGATTGGGTGACGCCCGCGCCGATGGCCAAGCCCAAAATGCTTCCCGCCAATGGCTGGGCCATGACGACTCGGTCGCTGCTGGAGTCGGTGATAAGCGCTACGCCCAGGCCGCCGAAGCCTCCGACGACCCCCAGGATGCTGATGAGGCGCGCGCGCCTCCGACTCATTCCCCACTGTCGTCCGGCCCACGCACCCGCCACCAGCCCGGCGTTTCCGGTCAGCACGGCGCTGTACCAGACCGCATTCCCCGTCTGGCCCAAGACGTGCGAACCGGCACCTCCGATCCAGGCACCCCAAAGGCTGCCCGTCGACGCCGAGGTGGCGACTCCGTCGGAAATCTGCCGTTCCGAAATCCAGGCGCCAACGGCGACCCCCGCGAGCCCGCCCCCGATCATGAAGGCCGAAAGGGCGTTATTGGAGCCTTCGGAATCTTGGCCCACGTCAAGGGCGTTGGCCCAGCCGAATCCCTGAAGTGCTCCCCACGTTCCGCCCCACGTGATGGCGCGCGCCTGCCCCCGGCTCAAGGGACGGGATCTGGCGTACGCATTGCCCGTCATATAGCCCACCGGACCGCCCACAAGGAGCCCCAGACCGAACGCCGCCGAGCTTTCTGTGGCCAGGGCGAATGGGACCTGCACACCCAGCCAGAGTCCGAAGAGCGACGACCAGACCTTGAGTTCGGTCGCTCCGCCCAACCCCTCATGAGTGCGTTCCGCCTCTCCCAGGCGCGCGCGGGCTGTCTCTGCGGCGGGCGTGTCCGAAAAGCGGTCCGCAATGTGCCGATAGAGCGCCTCGGCGACGGCCTCGTCGCCGAGATTCTCGAGTTCCAGCGCGGCTTCGAGCATTGCAGCCGCCAAATCCGCAGAAGACGCCTGGGCTTCGACCTTTGTCGTCCCGATTCCTCCCCCCACAAAAACCGCCGCCAAGATCGCGGCGATCCTATACGCAGCGATCCCATGCCGGAACGCTCGACGGGGGGAAGACCCGCTCCGGTGCGGGATCCGGTTGCATTGGGCGCCCCGGGGTGTGGGATGGGTGGGCATGCCAAACTCCTTTTTCGGTCCCATATGGCTACTCCTTGGCGGCTCCGATGGCGTCGGCATACCACTGGAGAGTTTCCAAGAACTGGTTGAACGATGTCTCATAGCGCTCCTCCTTGGGGGATCCGTCCCCGGCAAAGCTCTGAGACACGTGGGAGACGGCCATGGCGGCGACCGGGAGCGCCTTCAAGCGCAAGAAGAGAAGTTGGAGGTGATTGTGGACCTGGACACCCCCGAAGCCGCCTCCCGACACGGTGATGATACCCACCGGCTTCCTGTCCCACTCTCCCCGCAAGTAGTCCAGAGCGTTCTTGAGGACGCCCGGAATGGAGCCGTGGTACTCCGGGCTCACGACCACGACCGCGTCACCCTCGGCCACCGCCTCCGAAAACGGGACCAGCCCCGGGGGTGGGTCGTCCCGCTTGTGCAGGCGTTCCTCCATGATGGGGAGCCGGATTTTGGCCAAGTCCAGGAGCGGCGGGTCGATCCCCGCCTGTTGCAACCGCTTCCGGACGAAGTGGGCGACCTTGATCGACTGGCGGCCCCGGCGGGCGGAGCCGACGATTACGGGGATGCGGAGCGGGGAAGTCAACGCTGTTGTCTCCTTGAATGGCCGGTCGGGGGGCGACCCCGCTTGAGGGCGCCCCGATCCACTTTACCCAAGTGCGTTCTCGGAAGTTCGTCAAGGACGTGTACCCTGCGGGGATACTTGAAGGGTTCCAACTCCTGTTTCACGTGCTCCTGAAGCGTCCTGCCGATGTCTTGGGGGTCCGTTCCCGGCGCCAGGACGACAAAGGCTTCGGGCTTGGTCAGCCCGGCTTCCCCTTGGATTCCCACCACGGCAACTTCCTTCACTCCGCCACAGGTCAGCAGGCAGTCCTCCACCTCCCGGGGCGACAGCCACTTTCCCGAAACTTTGAGCAGGTCGTCGGCTCTGCCCCGGTAGGTGAAGTACCCGTCCGCGTCCCGGGTGAGCATGTCCCCCGAAACGTACCATCCTCCTACAAACGCCCGACCCGTCTCCCGGGGACGCTGCCAGTATCCCCGTGCGAGGGAACCGCCGCGGACCCGCATCCGACCCACTTCTCCCGGAGCGACCTCCCGGCCTTCGTCGTCCAGGAGTCGGACCTCGAAACCGGAAACCGCCGTCCCGAGAGTCCCGGGACGGACCGCGCCCGGACGGTTGGAGATGAAAATGTGCCACATTTCGGCGGTGCCCAAGCCATCCAGGAGCTCAATCCCGAAGGTATCGTTCCAGCGCCGGTGGAGATCCGGGGAAAGGGGCTCTCCCGCGGAGGTGGCAAGCCGCAAACTGCGCAGGTCCCGGGTGGGGGCTTCGGGATGCGAAACCATGTGGTTGACCATGGTCGGGACATTGATCAAGAGGGTCGGGCGGTGGCGTTTGATCTCCCGGAACAGGGTCGCGGCGGTGCATCGCTCCGGGAAGAGTACGGCCGACGCCCCTACGGCAAACGGAAAGAAGAGGTTGGATCCGGTGGCGTAGCCGAAGTAGAGTTTGGGCACGGACAGGGTGATGTCGTGCGCGGTGTAGCCCAGGACGCCCTTTGCGTAGCACTCCGTAGAGTTGACGAAGGACGCGTGGCCCTGGACCACGCCCTTGGGGCGCCCGGTCGTCCCGCCGGAGAAGAGCCAGATCGCGGGATCTTCGGGACGGGACGGGAAGTTCGAGAAGTCCGGGGATGCTCGGGCGACGGCGTCTTCGCCTGCTTGGGTTCCGAGGACCAGGAGTGCGACCGGGCGGCGGGCCCTTTGGGTCGCTCGGGAGAATGTGTCGGCTTGGTCGGCGTGGCCGACGGCTGCCGTTGCCCCTGTGTCGTCCAGGAAGTCGCGGATTCGGGCCTCGTTGAGGAGGGGGTTCACCATGACCGCAACGGCGCCCCGCTTCAGGGTTCCAAAGAGAGTGGCGGGAAAGTCGGGAATGTCGGGGAGTCCCACCAGGACCCTTTGTCCGGGCTCGACGCCCATGTTCCCCAAAACGTTGGCAAAGCGGTTGGCCCGGGCCTGGAGTTCGGCGTAGGTATGCGTCTCGGGTCCCGTTCGAATGGCGATCCGGTCTCCCAGCCCTTCCCGAATCCGGTCATCCAGGAAGTAATCTGCGATGTTCAGGGGGTTCGGCGGATCGGACGGCACGAGTGAAACATCTCCATGTACGGGATACAGGGCAGCCCCGCAAGCAAGACCTGGTTGTCCGACATGAGTCCCCGGGGGGGCATCCACCAGGTACAATCTGCGCGATAACCCGATGATTTCCTAGACGGCGCCGGCCGGCCGGGTTCCGTATGTTGATAAGCGCGGACGCCACTGCGGGCCGGATGGCCCGCTGGCTCCGAAGGACGTCGCCGAAGTTGATCAGGCTCGCCGGGCGACGGTGCGACTCGTTCAGGTTCGGGACCATGGAGCCACGATCAATGGACAGCCACAGATGGGGTGATGCGACATGGACCGAACTGGCCGACCTCGGTTTGGTCGGGCAGGGGAGTCGAACCGTCTCCGCCCATGGATCTGCAGCGGTGATCGCCCTTTTGCCCGTGGGTGCCGTTGAGGCCCACGGTGCCCACCTCCCCCTCATCACCGATGGGGTGATCGCCCAAGCGGCGGCGACGGCGGCCTTGGCCGGCCTCCGGGGCCTCGGATTCCACCCCCTCGTTCTGCCCCCCTTTGTGTACACGGCGGCCCCCTTCGCCTCGGGGTTCCCGGGAACGATTTCCCTCCGCCCCGGTACGGTTTCTGCATGGGTAGCAGATGTGGCCGGATCCCTCGGGAACCAGGGCGCCGCGGCCCTGGTATTGGTCAACGCCCACCTGGACCCGACCCACCTCCGCTCCCTTCGCGAGGGTGCTGCGGCCTGCTCGGGGCCCATGCCCGTGATCTTCCCCGACGTCACGCGCAGGCCGTGGGCTCTCCGTCTGACCGAGGAGTTCCGGAGCGGCGCTTGTCACGGGGGTCGCTACGAGACCTCCGTGGTCATGGCGGCCGCGCCCCAGATGGTCCGGGATCGTATCAGGCGCAAGCTTCCCAGGCACGCCGTGTCTCTGACGGCCCCGATCGGGGACGGGATTGCCACCTTCGAGGCGGCGGGCATCCCGGACGCCTACTGCGGCGATCCTGCCTCGGCCACCCGGGAAGAGGGAAGGCGCACGATTGAGGTCCTGGGGAAGATCGTGGTGGACGCAGTCGCGGCCCGCTTTGAGTTGGACCGGGATTCCCCGGAGGGCCCACCGGATTCGGACCCGGTCTCCCTGGAGGGCCCGTGACGCCGGTAGGGAAAACGGCCGTGGTGACGGGGGGTGGAAGGGGGATCGGAGCCGCGGTGGCTCGGGCCCTGGCGTCTTCGGGGGGGAGGGTCGTGGTGGCCGCCCGAAGCCGCGACCAGGTTGAAGCCGTGGCCGATGAGGTGCGCGCCGGGGGCGGTGCTGTCCACGCCACGGTGTGTGATGTTGCCGATCCTCACGCCGTTCGGGCCCTTGCCGACGAATCCCGGAGCGTATTCGGACCTGTGGACATCTTGGTGAACAATGCCGGAGTCGCCCGGTCCGGGCCCTTCCGGAAAATCACCCTGAACGAATGGGAGTTCATCCACCGGGTGAACGCGACCGGGCCCTTCCTCTGTACCCAAGCGTTCCTGCCCGCCATGTTGCACCGCGGGTGGGGACGAATCGTAAACATGGCGTCGGTAGCGAGCCATTCCGGAGCCAGGTACATCGCCGCCTATGCGGCTTCCAAGCACGCCCTTCTGGGAATGACCCGCTGCCTGGCGGCCGAACTGGCTGGAACCGGAGTGACGGTGAACGCCGTATGCCCCGGCTACGTGGATACGCCCATGACGGACGAGAGCGTACGGCGGATCGCCGCGGCGACGGGTCGGGATCCTGAGGAAGTGCGCGCCAACCTGGCGAAGATGCAGCCCGAGGGCCGTTTGGTGACCGCCCGGGAGGTGGCCCGCGCGGTCATGACCTTTGTCGCCGACGAATCGGCTTCGTTTCAGGGCAGTTCTCTTATCATAGATGGCGGGGGGCTTCTCCGGTGAGCTTCGAGATCAAGAACCCCATCGAACTGGGCTGTCCCCGGGGCTGGAACCACGGCATGCTCTCTCCTCCCGGGGGCAGGGTCCTCTTCGTTGCCGGGCAGATTGGCGCGGACCGTCAGGGCAGAATCGTCGGGAGCGGGTTGGCGGAACAATTCGGTGTCGCCCTGGCGAACGTGGCGCGGGTCGTGGCGGAGGCCGGGGGAGCGGTCGCCGATGTCGGTCGTCTGACCATCTATGTTACGGACATGGCCGCCTACCGCGGGTCCCTGGCGGAGATCGGCGCAGAATACAGAAGGGTCTTCGGAAGGCACTTTCCGGCCATGGCCCTCCTGGCGGTCCGGGAGCTGGTACACCCCGATGCGGTGGTTGAAATCCAGGCTACGGCGGTGATTGGCGCCGCACAGAATCGCTGACCGATACGGGGGCCCGAGCCTTATACTTTACGGGGTCTCCCCACCGAGTCTTCCCGTCATCCCAGGCTGCCACTCCCCCATGTCCGGCCCGTCACCCCGCCTTGATCCGCCCCGGTCTTTTCTGCTGGCTGTGGACCCCGAAACCTCCGTCGCCCGGATTACGCTGAACCGCCCCGAGCGGCTGAACGCCCTCACATTCGAGGTCTACGACGAGCTGCGGAACGCCTTCCGGTCCCTTGGCGGGGAACCGGCTGTCCGGGCCGTGGTCATCACCGGGGCCGGGCGGGGATTCTGCACCGGGGGGGATGTGGAGGAAATCATCGGCGCCCTCTTCGAACGGGACTTCGAGGGGCTGCTGGACTTCACCCGCATGACCTGCGATCTGATCCTGGCGATTCGGCGTTGTCCCAAGCCCGTCGTGGCGGCGCTGAACGGAACCGTGGCCGGCGCAGGCGCGGTCATTGCCACCGCGTGCGACGTGCGCATTGCCGCCGAGTCGGCCCGGATCGCCTTCCTCTTCTCTCGCGTCGGGCTCTCCGGCGCGGATATGGGTGCAGCCTGGATGCTGCCCCGGATCGTCGGTCTGGGAAGGGCAACCGAGCTTCTCATGTCGGGGGAGTTCATGGATGCCCGGGAAGCTCACCGAATCGGGCTCTACAACCGGGTCGTTCCGGACGCCGACGTGTCTGCGGCGGCCACTGCATTTGCCGAAGCGCTGGCCCGGGGACCTTCCTTCGCCCTGGAGGTCACCAAGGACGCTTTGAACCGGGAAGCGCACATGGAGCTGGAAGGAGCGCTCGAAGCCGAAGCCCGGGCCCAGGCCGGGTGTATGCTGAATTCCAACTTCCAAGAGGCGTACCAAGCGTTCAAGGAAAAGCGGAGAGCCCGGTTTGTTTGACGACGGCGGACTCTCACTGGAGCCGGTTGCCGCCTTTGTCGAGTCCGCCCACAGGGAGTATCGGGAGCGGGTCATCGCATTTTGCGAAGAACACTTCGGCGAGGGTCCCGGTCCGCAGACCGACGCAGCCGCACGAGTTCGGGCCAAGGAGCTGGTATCCCTGATGGGCCGGGCGGGGCTGTTTCGGCCCGTCGGCGATGGGGATGTCCGGGGCTGCCTGGTCGCCCGGGAGGTGCTGGCGTGGTGGTCTCCCCTGGCAGATGCCGTCTTCGCCCTGCAGGCCCTGAGCGCGGTCCCAGGCCTGATCCTGGGTCGGGACCCCGGCGGATGGGGGCGGCGGGCCCTGGCTGGGGAGGCCATGGGGGCCTTCGCCATGACCGAGCAGGACGCCGGCTCCGACGTGGCTTCCATGACCACCCGGGCCTTCCGGGAAGGGGACGGATACCGGCTGAGCGGGCGTAAGACCTTCATCTCCAACGCGGGTATCGCCGACTTCTACGTCGTTTTTGCGAAGACCGGCGGCAGAGGGGTCAAGACGGCGTCCGGCGCCAAGGCCGTCCCGGCCACCCGGGGCATCTCTTGCTTCCTCGCGCCCGCTCAAGGAGACGGGGTTGAATTCGTTCGTCCCTTGATCATGAGCGTTCCTCACCCGTTGGGGGAGATCCGGTTCCGCGACTGCCGTCTTCCGGCCTGGGCCCTTCTGGGGGAAGAGGGGGGCGGCTTCAAGGTCGGCATGGCGACCCTGGATCGGTTGCGGCCCACGGTCGCCGCGGCTGCGTGCGGCATGGCGGGCAGAGCGCTCCGGGAAGCCGTGTGCCACGCCCGGCAAAGGAAGCAATTCGGCAAGGCCTTGGGGTCGTTTCAGCTCGTCCAGGAGAAGTTGTCCTTGTCGGCCATGGAGTTGACCGCCGGACGTCTATTGACCTACAGGGCCGCCTGGGAGAAGGACCGCGGATCACCGCGGATCACCGTGGAAGCGGCGATGGCCAAGGCGTTCTCCACTGAAGCCGCCCAGCGCATCGTAGACCGGGCCGTCCAGATTCTCGGGGGAAGGGGGATGCTGACGGACCACCCGGTCGAGCACCTTTACCGAAGCGTTCGGGCGTTGCGAATCTACGAGGGAACGACCGAGATCCAGCACCTGATCATCGGGGATGCGATCCTGAAGGGCACCCCATGAGGGTCAACGTGGTCGGAGGGGGGCCGGGGGGACTCTACGCGGCGATCCTCCTGAAGAAGTCGGATCCTTCCCGCAGGGTCGCGGTCTTCGAGCGCAATCGCCCGGGGGACACCTTCGGCTTTGGGGTTGTCTTCTCCGATGCGGCGCTTCAGGAGGTGGCCGAATCGGATCCCGAGACCCACCGGGCCATCGAGAAGGGCTTCCACCACTGGGACGACATCCACATCCACTATCGGGGCCGGCGCTTGCAATCGACAGGCCACGGCTTTGCGGGGCTGTCCCGGCGGGCGCTTCTCTTCCTGCTGCACAGGCGTTGCGTGCAAATCGGGGTCCAGCTCCACTTCGGCACGGATGTCCGCGACCTGACCCCCTACCTGGACGCGGACCTCGTCGTCGGGGCCGACGGGGTCAACAGCACGGTGCGTCGCCGGTTTGCCGGGACCTTCGAACCCGCGATCGACCTCCGGCCCAACCGCTTCGTCTGGTTGGGCACCACGCAGCCCTTTTCCGCCTTTACCTTCTACTTCAAGGAAGACAGCCACGGCCTCTGGCGGGTGCACGCCTACCCGTACGACACCTTGGGCAATGCTACCTTCATCGTGGAGGCCACGGAACAGACGTGGCGGCGGGCGAGGATGGACACGGCCGGAGAAGAGGACACCGTCCGCTTTCTGTCCCGGCTCTTCGCCGAGGAGCTGGACGGCCACCCCCTGGTCCTGAACCACTCGGTCTGGCGCGGCTTTCCGACGGTTCGCAACCTCCGCTGGTCGGTTCCCTTGGGCCGGGCAGGAGGGGGTCCCGGGGGCCATGTCGTGCTGCTCGGAGACGCAGCTCACACCGCTCATTTCTCCGTGGGATCCGGCACCCGCTTGGCCTTGCTGGACGGGATCGCCCTGGCGGAGGCCCTGGATCGTACGGCCAACGTGGCAGAGGCGCTGGTGGCCTACGAGGCAGAGCGCCGTCCCCCTGTCGAGTCCCTCCAGCGGGCCGCTCAGGCCAGCCTCCAGTGGTTCGAGGACACGGAGCGGTATCTTCGCATGGAGCCGATCCAGTTCGCCTTCTCCCTTCTCACCCGGAGCCTGCGCATCTCCCACGAGAACCTTCGGGAACGGGACCCGGGCTTTGTGGAGGAGGTAGACCGCTGGGTAGCCGACCAGGCCCGGGCCCAGACGGGACGCACGATCGCCTCTCACGAGGCTTCCCTGGGGGTTGACCGGGGAACCGGAAGGACCAAGCCGCCCCCTCCGCTCTTTACTCCCTTTCGTTTGCGAGAGATGACGCTGGCAAACCGGGTGGGGGTGTCGGCCATGTGCCAGTATTCTGCCGAAGACGGGCAGATCAACGACTGGCACTTGGTCAACCTCGGGTCCCGGGCCGTCGGAGGCGCGGGGCTCGTGATGGCCGAGATGACCGCCGTCGCTCGGAACGGGCGGATCTCGCCGGGGTGTGCGGGGTTGTATCGAGTTGAACACCTGGACCCTTGGCGACGGCTCGTGGAATTCGTTCACCGCTTCAGCGATGCCAAGATCGGCATTCAGCTGGGTCACGCTGGACGAAAGGGCGCCACCCGGCTGGACTGGGAGGGATCTAACGAGCCCCTGGAAGAAGGGGGTTGGCCCATCGTGTCGGCTTCCCCCGTCGGGTACTTCGACCACAGCCCCGCTCCGGAGCCGCTGGACGAGGCGGGCATGGACGCGCTGGTGGCCGACTTCGAGGGTGCCACCGTCATGGCCCTGGAAGCTGGCTTCGACCTTCTGGAGATCCACATGGCCCACGGCTATCTGCTGGCCGGCTTTCTGTCTCCCCTGACCAACCTGCGGCCCCATCCGTACGGAGGGAATCTGGAGAATCGCCTCCGCTTTCCGCTTCGCGTTCTTGCGGCGGTACGGGCCGCGTGGCCCGAAGAAAGGCCCCTTTCGGTTCGCATCTCGGCCGTTGACTGGTGGCCCGGGGGCACCGTACCGGAAGACGCCGTACAAATCGCCCGGGCTCTGAAGGCCTCTGGCTGCGACATTGTGGATGTCTCCGCCGGGCAGACTGTGCCCTATCAGGAACCCCGCTACGGGCGCCAGTTTCAGACCCCGTTTGCGGATCGGATTCGCCACGAAGCCGGGATCCCCACGATGGCCGTGGGCAACATCTCCTCCTTTGAAGACGTCAACGGGATCATCGCGGCGGGCCGAGCCGATCTGTGCCTCATGGCCCGAGCTCACCTGTGGGATCCCTACTGGGTTCGACACGCGGCATACGCCTTGGCGTACCCGTTGCCGTGGCCCAATCCGTACGAATCCCTCAACGAATACACGCCGCGCTTCGGGTCGGCGGCGGGCTCGGCTGAGTGAACGGGCCCATCCGGACCCGACGATGAGGCGACCCGGGAGCGCAGGCGACTAGGGGCCCCGCCCGACCTCCATCCACCTCCTTCCGACCCAAGGAGCCTGGGCGATGAACCGACATGAAGGCAACCGACACCAAGGCTTCGTTACCTACCAGAGCTACCTCAAAGTCCCCGAACTGCTTTCCCTTCAGTCCCCCCTCGCGGATCCGGAGGAGCACGACGAAATGCTGTTCATCGTGATCCACCAGGTCTATGAGCTCTGGTTCAAGGTCGTCCTCCAGGAACTGGACCACGTATGCGCGCTTCTGGCGAAAGGGGCCGGACACCGAGCCGCGGCTTCCCTCAAGCGCGTGCTTACGATTCTCAAGGTTCTGGTCGCCCAGCTGGACGTATTGGAGACCATGACGCCCGTGGAGTTCAATTCCTTCCGGGATCGCCTGGAGTCGGCGAGCGGATTCCAGTCGGCCCAGTTTCGGGAGCTGGAGTGTGTTCTAGGCGAAAAGCGACCTGCCATTCTCCGCGGCTTTCCCGAGGCGTGTGTGGAGCGCCGCCGCCTGGAGCGGCGATTTGCGGAGCCCACCCTGTGGGACGCTTTCCTTCACTTTCTGGCCGACAGGGGATACGCGATTCCCGCCGGCGTTCTTGAACGGAAGGTTACGGAGACCGTCGTATCCGACCGGGACGTTCAGGAAGCCTTGGTCCGGATCTACCGTACGGACCCGGAACTCTCCGGTTTGTGCGAGCGCCTGGTGGACCTGGACGAGGGCTTCCAGGAATGGAGGTACCGGCACGTGAAGATGGTGCAGCGCACCATTGGGAGTAGGGGCGGCACGGGGGGTTCGACCGGTGCCGAGTACCTGATCACGACTTTGGGCAAGCCCGCGTTCCCGGATCTATGGGCGATCCGGGCCGTCTTGTAGTTGGCGAAAAAGGGCGTGCCGTGCTTCCCTTCGACGCTTGAACCCGGGACGTGAACGCTCGGACTCCGGAACCCATCACGCCCGAATCTCTGGCCCGTCACTACTCCCGCTTTCGGGTCTCGGATCGGGTGCTCCTCACGGGCCACTCTCACCAAGCTTGGCCCGACGTCGCCTTTGCGGCCCAGCAGCGGGCCTGGCTGGACGCCGCCCGGTACGTTGATGACAAGTGGGACCGCGCCTTCGAAATCGCGGACAAAGTACGGGCCGGATATCGCCGTCTCCTGGACGACGCCCACGGTCACATCGCCCTTGGCCAGAACACCCACGAATTGGTCACGCGGTTCCTTTCGGCCCTCCCCCTGAAAGAGCGGCCTCGGCTGGTCACCACCGATGGGGAGTTCCATACCATTCGCCGCCAGCTGGACCGCCTCCGGAGCGAAGGCATTGACGTCGCCAAGGTTCCCGTCGGCGGAGATGTTTCCGTTGCAGAAGCGATCACGGAGTCCGTAGACGATCGGACGGCGGCGGTCCTCGTCTCATCGGTCCTTTTTCGCGATGCCCGGATCGTTGACGGGATGGATGCCATGGCCCGAGCGTGCGCGCGGGTGGGCGCCGAAATGCTCGTGGACGCCTACCACGCCGTCAATGTGGTTCCCTTCTCGGTCAGCAAAATGGAGTTGGACGGGGCGTTCGTCGTGGGCGGCGGCTACAAGTACTGCCAATTGGGGGAAGGGAACGCCTTCCTCCGGTTTCCGGAGCACTGCACGCTGCGACCCGTTCTGACGGGCTGGTTTGCCGAATTCGGAGCGCTTGCCCGTCGCCCGGAAGCGGGGGAGACGGGTTACGGAGCCGGACACCTCCGCTTCGCGGGCTCCACCTACGATCCTGTCAGTCACTATCGCGCGGCGTCTGTCTTCGGATTCTTCCGGGATAACCGCCTCGGAGTGGGCCGACTCCGGGAGCGGAACCAGGCCCAGATCCGGCGTCTCGCGGTCGGGATCGACAACCTGGATCTGGATCCCGCCGTCCTGACCCGGGACCGCTCCCTCCCGCTCCGACGAAGGGGCGGTTTCCTTGCTCTGGAGACGCCTCACGCCCGGGAGATCTCCGTCGCGCTACGAAGACGTCGGGTGTTCACCGACTACCGGGGTACCGTCCTCCGCCTGGGTCCGGCACCCTACGTGACGAATCCCCAACTGGACGAAGCGGTGGGGGCTCTGGGAGCGGCCGTGGAGGGCATCCGGCGGGCATGCGTGTAGAGCGGACGAAACCCCTTTTGACGAAGGAGCTCCCTTGGGGACCGCCGTCCCCCATCTATCTGTCTCCGAAGCGATAGGTGAGGGACATCTTCACGCGGCGGCCCTTGGGATTGTGGGTGAACCCGTCGTAGCCCTGCTCCCAGTTGACCGGGGGTGGATCCGAGCCCAGGAGGTTCAGCGCCGACAGGGAGACGTCAATTCCGTCGGACATCCGCTGCAGAAGGCTCACATCCCACGTGATGAACCTGTCGATACGCTCGAACTTCGTGTCCGGGAAGGCTTGATTGATGTAGGACGAGATGGAGTTCAGGTAGGTGACCAAGCTGTATCCGCCCACGTGGTAGCCCGCGGTCACGCGCAACTTCCAGCTGGGAAGCGGCGGTGCAATGGGGGAGAACCAGTTGAGCTTTCCGACGCCGTCCTGGGCGGAATGGATCTCCACACCGTTCAGTTGAAGGGCCTTCACGTAGAAACTGCGCGTATACGTACCGTCGGTACCCAGAGAGATGATGCCCGCGTTCGCCGGCAAACGGGTGCTCAGGTGCCAGTCGAAGCCCGACGTTTCGATGCCCGGCCAGTTGATGAGATTCACCCGGATTCGCTCGATGCCCGCGGCTTCACAGGTGCCCGTTCCCTGTCCGTCGGGGCAAGTGACGAATTCCCGTACGGCTGCCCGGGCCGCTCCGCCCATGTCGTAGAGGCGGGTGACCCCACTTTGGGGCAGAACGTCGATCACGTTCTCGAAGTCGTACCGCCAATAGTCAAGGGATGCCCGCAGGCGGGTTAGCAGGAGGTTGAGGCCCGCGTTGTAGGTGAAGGCCCGCTCGGGTTCCAACTCGTCGCTGCCGAAGGTGTCCACGGCCTTGTAAATCCCCGCTTCCGTCACGTATTCAAGGGACGTGGTCCCGTCTTCGTTCACGTCATCCACCGAGGGCGTCCGGAAGGTTGTCTGGACCGAGGCGCGAAACACCAAGGGGTCCGCGAGCTGCACCCGCACGGCAACCTTGGGGTCGAAGCTGCTCGCCACCTTGTGGAACTCGTAGTTTGCCGCGACCTGCCCGTTGACCCTCGGTCCCAGGCTAACCGGGAACTCGGCGAACAGCCTGTGTACCGTCTGCACGTCGTCATACGGGTAGAATCCCGTCGTGAACGTGAACGGACCGACCTTCTCCAGGCAGCTCGTGTCTCCCGGCACGGGGCAGGGGTTGACCGACAAGTCCCCGGGCCGGTTCGGGGTGGCCGATACATCAAGCAAACGAAACTGGTAACCGGTAGCGTATCTGACCCTGTCCTCAACCAAGTCTCCCTTCAGCATCGCGTCGGCTACCCACAGGTTCGCCGTGTTGTCAAGGTCGACTTCGGCGTTGATCCAGTCGATCAGCTCGGGGCTGTTCTCGAGTCCGGCGACGTAATCCGGGTTCGCTTGGTTCTCGTACCGGGCGCCCGGCTGGCGGGAGTACGCGTGGGCATTGCTGAAAGGATTGTAGTACAGGCAGCCCCCCTGGCCGGCCACGGCGCCGTTCAGGGCTCCCAGGGCCATCCCGGAAGGGCTCTCGGGATCGCGTACCACGCCGACCCCGCAGTTCGGGCCGCCGAACCCCCGGAAGGCGAGAAACTTTCGGTAGGCGTATTCCGCCGGCAAGTTCATGTTTCCGGCGGAGCGGGAAAAGCTGAAGGCCAGGTCAAGGTTCGCATCCCGCCCTCCGGGGAGCTCGATCTCCCGCTCCAGGGAGGCCGCAATCCGTTGGGTGCGGGAGCCCCGGCGCAACGTCCGCCCGGGACCGCTGTTCCCGACCAGGCGACCATAAAAGTACCAATCGTTGCCCAGGCAGCCGGATTCGGAGGCGAACCCGGCCGCTTGGGCATAATTTCGGCAGAATGCCTGTCGCCCGGGGTTTCCGGGCTCGATCACCTGGACACCGTTGTACGGAGAGATGGGCGGGTACGACGGGGTTGTGACCCAGTCGGGGGTCGTGGCCTCGGACCACAGGGCTTCCAGGTGGTAGTTCAACCGGTCCCGGCTGCCGTTGAGTTCGGCGAACGCCCGGACATGGCGCGAAGCCTCCAGGAGATTGTCCCACGGCTGGTAGCGAAAGCGGCAGGTTTCGTTTTCCAGGTGGCCGCCGAAGTTCTCGCAGTTGGGGTCGATGAAGACGCCGCTGCCGTCGCCGAACTGGGCGTCGACGAGGGCAGTGACGAACTCTTCTTTGGTTTCGCTTCCGGTCAGCTCGGGGAAAAGAAACGCGCCCGGGTTGCCGGTATAGGACCAAGCACCACCACCGGGGGTGAAGGGGCGAAGGGCCCAGTCCCGGTCCCGGGACCTCAGGGCCTGCCGTACCCACACCTCTGCCGAGACGACGGCGTGCGCGCGTCCGCCTAGGGGCCGGCCCCAAATGCCTCCGGCATTCGTGTCCCCCGAACCCCTGAAGTACTCGTGGGCCCCCGAGACTTCGAATCCTTCGAAGTCTTTGCGGGTCATGAAGTTGGCGACACCTGCCACCGCATCCGAGCCGTAGATCGCCGAAGCGCCTTCCTTCAGCACCTCGATCCGGTCCAGGGCGACGGACGGAAAGGCGTTGACGTCGACGAAGCGGCCTCCAATGAGCCGGGCCGGCACGTACACTTGGCGGCGTCCGTTGAGCAACACGAGGGTGCGGGACGAGCCCAAGCCCCGCAGGTTGACGTTGGCCACGGTCTCCGGTACGGTGGCGGCTTGGCCGGAGTTGTACCAGCTCTGGCGCTCCCCGATGATCCCGTGGCTCGCGCCCAGGTTCTTGAAGAAGTCCACGGCCTGGGGGGACCCTTGTTCCGCCAGGGTCCGGCGCCCCGATACGGTGACGGCGTAGGGGAGGGTGACGGGAGATTCCTCGAACGCCGTCCCCGTGACCACAATCTCCGGGAGCGGGAGGGCCGTCGCGTGCAGCCGCAGCCCGAGGATCACGGTTTCGTTGGCGGCCACGCTGACGGTCCGGGTGAGGGGCACGTAGCCGATCAGGTCCACTTCCAGTTCGTGCGTGCCCGGGGGCACGTCCGTGAGGACGAAGCGGCCCTCCGGGCGGGACAGGGCGCCAGTGGCCAGAGCGGGGATGTGGACCTGAGCCCCGGCAAGGGGCTGACCGGTAGCGGCGTCGGTAACGGTTCCCGCAACGGTGCCCGGCTGGCCCTGGACCGAACCCGCGGGAGCAGCGAAAGCCAGCGCTCCCAAGAACACGACTGCAATCTTGTTTTCCCACTGGGTCATGAGCAACTCCACGAACCGAAGGTGACGGGCCAGGGCCCGCAATATACCCGAGCTTGCACTTGCGGGTCCGTCCACCAGGACATGGGCACCAGAAAGTCCATATGTTAATATGCTCCGGCGGCGCCCGCCTTCCACGACTCAGGGCCGTATCTTCCGTGCGAACCGACCTCATTCGCAACTTCTGCATCATCGCCCACATCGACCACGGGAAGTCCACCCTGGCCGACCGGCTTCTGGAAGCCACGGCCACCCTGGACAGCCGTCAGATGCGGGAACAGGTCCTGGATTCCAACGAACTGGAGCGGGAGCGGGGCATCACCATCAAGCTCCATGCGATCCGCATGTCGTACCGCTCCGGGGACGGCCAGGAGTACGAACTCAATCTGATCGACACCCCCGGACACGTGGATTTCACCTACGAGGTATCCCGTTCCTTGGCGGCTTGCGAAGGCGCGGTTCTAGTGGTAGACGCCACGCAGGGCGTCCAGGCCCAAACCCTGTCGAACCTGTTTCTCGCCCTGGATGCCGACCTGGAAATCATTCCCGTCCTCAACAAGATCGACCTTCCGGGAGCCGAACCCCAGCGGCGCCGGGAAGAAGTCGCGGAACTCATCGGCGTTCCTCCGGCTTCGATCCTGGAAGCCAGCGCAAAAGAGGGTTGGGGTGTCGAAGCAGTGCTGGAAGCCGTGGTGGACCGGGTCCCCCCGCCTGCGGGCGACCCCGGCGCTCCGCTTAGGGCGTTGATCTTCGACTCGTACTACGACCCGTACCTGGGGGCCATCCCCAGCATCCGGGTCTTTGACGGCACGGTTTGCCCGGGCATGTCCATCGCCTTTGGCGCCGTGGACACCCGCTATGAGGTAACGGAGGTGGGGCACCAGCGCCTGGGGCGAGTTCCGCGCGATGCTCTGGGCCCCGGGGAAGTGGGTTACCTCGTGGCGGCCATCAAGGCCGTGTCCGACACCCGCGCGGGAGACACGGTTCTTGACGCTCGCAATCCAGCCGAAGAGCTGCTCCCGGGATATCAGGAGGTGAGGCCGATGGTCTTCGCCGGCCTCTATCCCGCCGATTCGGACCACTACGGAGAACTCGGGGACGCCCTCCAGCGGCTCAAACTGAACGACGCGGCCCTCCAGTTCGAGCCCGAGACCTCCCGGGCCCTGGGATTCGGGTTCCGGTGCGGGTTCCTGGGGCTTCTCCATCTTGAGATCGTCCAGGAGCGGCTGGACCGGGAATTCGATGTGAAGCTCATCACCACGGTTCCCAACGTGGAGTACCGGGTCTCCATGGCAGACGGAACCGTGCTCAGCGTCGAAAACCCGACCCGGCTTCCGGACCGGGCCCTCATTGAGTCCATTGCCGAACCTTTGGTGAAGGCCCGCATCTTGGTGCCCTCCGGGTACATCGGGAACGTACAGAAGCTCTGCCACGAGCGGCGCGGGGTGTTTGGAGGGATGAGCTATGTCGATCCCCGCCGGGTGGAAATGGAGTTTGAGCTGCCTCTGGCCGAGATCGTCCTCGACTTCTACGACCGGCTCAAGGGAAGCACCCGGGGCTACGCGGCTCTGGACTACGAGTTCCAGGAATACCGGACGGGAGATCTTGTACGGCTGGACGTCAAGGTGAACGGAGACCCCGTCGACGCGTTTTCGGTGATCCTCCACAGGGACAATGCCTACCGTCACGGTCGCTCCCTCGCCCGCAAGCTGAAGGAGCTGATCCCCCGGCAGCAGTTCGAGGTCGCTCTTCAGGCAGCTGTCGGCAACCAGGTGATTGCCCGGGAGACGGTCAAGGCCGTGCGCAAGAATGTGACGGCCAAATGCTACGGGGGCGACATCACGCGGAAGCGAAAGCTTCTCGAGCGTCAGAGAGAGGGGAAAAAGCGAATGAAGCAGGTGGGCTCGGTGGAGATTCCCCAAGAGGCGTTCATGGCCGTGCTGCAGCTGGACCCCTCACGTTGATGACGTCGGCCCGGATTCGTGTTTTGCCGGGAGTTTGCCATGGCGGAGCCGCGGAACGGCGACCCGTATCATGCAGCCCCGGGGCTCGGCCTCCAGCGAAAGTTTGCCATGGCGGATCCGTTCCGCTGGATTGCCGCGGTTGACCTCGGGGGGACGCACCTGCGGACGGGGATGGTCCCGTTCGCGGGCGGGGATCCGTCGGAGGTGAGGACGGCGCCCACTCGGCCGGAACTGGGGCCTGCTTCGGCGGTGGACCGAATTGCCGCCATGGTTCGGGACTCCTGGGCGGGGTTGAACGGTGGGGAGACGGACCCGGCCGGGGGTGCGGGGGTGGCGGGAGGTGTGGCGGGAATCGGCATCGCATCCCCGGGTCCCCTGGACCGGACCTCCGGCACCGTCCTGGAATCCCCGAACCTCGGGTGGAAGAACGTTCCGCTCCGGGATCTGGTCTCGGAAGCAACGGGCCTTCCGGCGACGCTGGACAACGATGCCAACTGTGCCGCATACGGGGAGTGGTGGCTGGGCGCCGGTCGGTTGGCGGACCGGCTCATCTGCCTCACCTTGGGGACCGGGATTGGGGGCGGAATGATCCTTGACGGTGAAGTCTACCGGGGCGCATCCGGGGCCGCCGGAGAAGTCGGGCACATGTCCGTAGACTTTGCCGGGCGCCGTTGCGCATGCGGCTCCCTAGGCTGTGTCGAGGCCTATGCGGCGGGACCCGGAATCGCCGCCCGGGCCGTGGAGGGCATCGAAGAGGGCGCCGTCTCCTCCCTCACCGAACTTGCGGGTCGCGATCCGGCCCGCATCACGGCCGAGATGGTTTGTGAGGCGGCCGACGCAGGTGACCGCTACGCAAACCAGGTCCTGTTGGAAACGGCACGGATTCTTGGGGTGGCGGTTGCGAACCTGGTCAACCTCTTCAACCCGGACGTCATCGTCATGACCGGCGGCGTGACCCGGGCCGGGGAGCGCCTGTTCCAGCCCTTGCGCAGGGAAGTGGGCCGGCGTGCCTTTCGTTCGGCGTTCCAAGCCTGCCGCATCCTGTCTGCCCAGCGCCCGGAGACGGCGGGGCTGGTCGGCGCCGCCGGGATCTTTGCGCGAACCACGTTTGGACGCCACTGAGGCCCCAAGGACACCGGGTCCGACTTGGGTTACCTTCTTTCGGGTGGGGCGTGGGCCCGGAGCTTGGACACGGGTCATATGCGCGAACAAGGCGTTTGGATTTTTCGCCCCGGGGGCTCGTGAGATCCTGGGTTCTAGGCCGCCAAGGAACGGGCGGGCGCCCTTTGGTTCGATGCTTCTGCGCGGGAAGCCTGACTTGCGAATTCTCAACATCCCCCCCTCTCTGGACTACCGGAACATCGAGACCCTGTACCAAGGGGCCGGGTGCTGCGAGCCGGGGCCGGTCCTATTTGACGCAAGGCGCCTCCGTTGGATCGATCCCAACGGCATGATCGGGCTCCTTGCAGCGGGCCGAGTTGTCGGACGCAGGAGTGGGCTAGCCCCCAGGATATCATTGCCCGACCATCAGGAAGTGACGGGCTACCTGAGCCGAATGGGCTTTTCGGAAGCGGCCAACGGGGTCTTCGATCCCCCTCTTCCGAAGGCGGGGCGCCGTCCTTCCCGGGCTTCGGACGTACTGTTGGAAATCACTTCGGTGACCACGAACTCCGATGTTCACCAAGTCGTAGAGCGGGTTCAGTCTCGGGCCGGGGCCATCTTGTCCAAGACCTTGCGGTATTCTCCGGCGGCGGTGGTTCAGTTTTCGGTAATTCTCTCCGAGGTCTGCCAGAACATTATTGAGCACGCCGAGGGTCCCGGCTGGGTGGCGGTCCAGTCCTACAACTGGAGCCAGCGCTTGGGGCGACAAGTGGTCGTGATCGCCGTGTCCGACATCGGACGGGGATTCCGGGCTTCTCTTGCCGACGAGCACTCGGGTCGCTTCGGGGACCGTTGGGGAGACGTCACGGCCCTGGAAGCTGCCTTCCTCATGGGGCTCACCCGCTTTCCGGACACGGGAAGGGGCCAGGGAATCAAACAGATTCGCAAACAGGTGGGCCGCTGGGGCGGCCTGCTGTCCATCCGAAGCGGTACGGCGCGCCTCTCCGACACGCCGTCCTGGATCCGGATGTCTCCCGTTGAGGATGCCTTGTGCGAATTTCCCGGGGCCCAGATCAACATCATTCTTCCCCAGCGGGACCCATGATCGAAGGCCGGGCCAGCCCAATCAGTATCGACGTCAGCACCCTTGTACGAGGCACAGTTGCGTCGCTGCACCCCAACCTCGTCACGCGCCCAACCGGTCGGGCCGTGCGGGCGGCGATCGAGGGGCGGCTGGTCGGCCTTCACTCCCTGTCCGTTTCTCTCATTGATTTCACCCAGATTCGGGTTCTGGACTTCAGTTGTGCCGACGAAGTCGTGGCGAAACTTCTCCTTCGGTATATGAGACCCGACCGACCCCGGAACGCCTTCTTCCTCTTCCGGGCGTCCGGCGATGTCCAGCGCCACGCGGTCAAGGAAGTTCTAGGTCGTCAGGGGCTGGCGGCGGTGTGCGATGTAGGCACGGGCTGTTTCCAGCTACTGGGACAGGCTTCGGCAGGGGAACGGCGCGTCTGGGAGACCCTGGAGCGGCGGCAGCAGATCGCCCCTGGCGACTCGGTTGCCACGTTGGGAAACCAAGGCGAAAGACTGCTGCGGAAGCTCGTCGGTCGCCGTCTCGCTTACCGGGAAAGGAGCGGGGTCGCCTCGGCCCTGAGTGCGCTCGCCCCACCGTGGAGGAACCCATGAAGGTTGATCGGAGATGCGGAATCGGAGACCTGCGCCCGGCGACGAACGCGGTTCACGCCGGACATTCGGTCGTCGAGCCCGGACAACCGGTGGTCGCGCCCATCGTTCGGAGCTCGACGTTTCGTTGGTCCGGGCCCGGTGACGGGGTCAATCTACTGTACAGCCGCTACGGCAACAACCCGAACCAACTTGCGGCTGCCGCAAAGGTTGCCGCCCTGGAAGGGACGGAGGCGGCGCTGGTTCTCGCCAGCGGCATGGCGGCCATTTCCATGACCTTGCTGTCCCTCACGAAATCCGGAGACCATGTGGTCGCCAGCCGCTACCTTTACGGCGCGACTCGGACTCTCCTCGCCGATGAACTGTCCAAACGGGGAATCAAGACCGACTTTGTGGACCCGGAGGATCCCGACGCTTGGAGGGCGGCGCTGACCCCCCGTACCCGAGTGGTGTACTTCGAGATGCCCACGAATCCAGCTCTCCGGGTTTTCGACATCGGACCGGCTCGGGCAGCCGCGCTGGAGGCCGGGGCGGTCCTTGCCGCAGACGTCACGTTCGCTACGCCGGTAAACCTTCGCGCCGCCGACCACGGGGTGGACGCGGTCATCCATTCGGCGACCAAGTACTTGGGCGGGCACTCCGACCTGATCGGCGGGGTCGTGGCGGGAAGTCGGGCCCTGATCGCCGGGGTGTCGAAGACCATGAAGTTGTACGGTCCGTCTCTGGATCCCCAGGCGGCCTGGCTCCTGGATCGGGGCATCCGCACGCTTCCTGCCAGGATGGACGGCCACAACCGGGCGGCCCTGGCCCTTGCGGAGTGGTTTGCCGGAATCCAGGGTGTGCGACGGGTGATCTACCCCGGTCTCCCGAGTCATCCCGACCACCAGGAGGCGAAACGAGTGCTGAACGGATACGGAGGCGTGGTTTCCATCGTTCTGGAAGGAGGCGGAGTCGCCGCGGACCAGTTTTCTGCGAACCTGAAGCTGGCTCTCCCGGCCCCCTCCTTGGGTGGCGTAGAGACCCTGGTATCCCAGCCCCGCTACACATCCCATGCGGACCTGACGCCCACGGAACGCCATGCCCTGGGCATCCCCGATGGCTTCGTACGGATCTCGGTGGGCCTGGAAGACCTGGAAGACCTCAAGGCCGACTTCGGGGCTGCGGCCGCAGCCCTGACTGCCTCTGGCAGCGAGCCCGCGTAAGCGTACCCAATCGTTGCACCTTGGGAGCCCCTCCCGCCGGCGCGCTTCCGCCGGTACCGACGGGCCCGCTACTCCTCCGCCATGAAGGGGTATTCGTGGCGGGTGGGTGGGGACAGGTTTTCCTTGATGGTACGAGGCGTCAGCCACCTCATGAGGTTGAAGGCCGAACCCGCCTTGTCATTGGTTCCGGAAGCCCGTCCGCCGCCGAAGGGCTGCTGTCCCACGACGGCCCCCGTAGGCTTGTCGTTGATGTAGAAGTTGCCGGCGGCGTACTGTAGGCGGTCCGTTGCTTCCCGCACGCCGGCCCGGTCTCGGGAGAAAACCGCTCCCGTGAGGCCGTAGGGAGATGTGGAATCGACGATGTCCAAGGTCTCCGCCCAGGCCTTGTCAGGATAGACGTAAATCGAAATCACCGGACCGAAGATCTCGTCGCACATGGACTCGTGACCGGGATTTCTTGCCCGAATGATCGTAGGACGGATGAACCACCCATTCGCATCCGAATAGCGCCCCCCTGCGATGACTTCCGCATCGGCGCTCCCCTGGGCCCGGTCGATATAGGCCGTGATCTTCTTGAAGGCCCCTTCATCGATGACGGCATTGACGAAATTCCGGAAGTCCGCAGGGTCACCCATGGCCAGCGCCTCGGTTTCGGAAGCCAACGAATCCCCGATCTGTTCCCAGACGGATTCGGGAACGTACGCCCTGGAAGCGGCGGAACATTTTTGCCCCTGGTACTCAAAGGCTCCCCGGACGATGGCGGTGCGCAGCGCATCCGGATCGGCCGACGGGTGGGCGACGATAAAGTCCTTGCCCCCGGTCTCCCCTACCAAGCGGGGATAGGAGCGATACGAGGCGATGTTCCGACCCACCGTGGTCCAGAGGGTGCGGAAAACGTCCGTGGAACCTGTGAAGTGGAGTCCGGCGAAGTCGGGATGCTCCAGCGCGGCCAGGGTAACTTCGACGGGATCCCCAGGCACGAAGTTGATCACGCCGGGGGGGAGGCCGGCCTCTTCAAGCAGCTTGTAAGTGTAGTATCCCGAGAGCACGGCGTGCTTGGACGGCTTCCACAGGACCCCGCATCCCACCAGTGCCGGCAAGCCGGCCAGGTTTCCGCCGATGGCTGTGAAGTTGAAGGGGCTGACCGCGTACACGAAGCCTTCCAAGGGCCGGTAATCAATGCGATTCCATACGCCCTTCTCGGAGAAAGGTTGCTGATCGAAGAGCTGTTCCGCAAAGTGGGCGCCGTAGCGGAAGAAGTCGATCATTTCACAGGCGGCGTCGATCTCGGTCTGGAACGCGGTCTTGCTTTGTCCCAGCATGGTCGCGGCGTTGAGCGTGGCGCGCCATCGGGTGGAAAGGATTTCCGCCGCCTTCAAAAACACCGCGGCCCGGTCCTCCCAGGGCCAAGAGGCCCACTCCCGACGGGCAGAGAGGGTGTTCTTGATGGCCCTTTGCGCCTCGGCGGCGCCGGCAGCGTGCCATTGACCCAAGCGCAGGCCGTGGTCGTGGGGAGCATGAATCGCGTGGGTTCGGCCCGTACGGATTTCTTCGCCCCCGATGATGACGGGGATGTCCGTGGTTGGGTCCGACATCCTTCGCAGGGCGGCTTTCAGCTTCGCCCGCTCCGGAGTTCCGGGGGCGTAGGAAAAGACAGGTTCGTTGACAGGATGGGGAACGCGGGTCGTTCCAGACATACGATTTTTCCCAAATCGTGAGATGGCGGAATTCAAGCCCGGGTCTTGACCGAGTCATCGTTCGGTGCATGGGGCCCCACCCGGGGAACTTTGGGTCCCACCGGGGCAACAGGAAGTTTCACTTGGAAGCGGGGGAAACACAACCGGGGAGGACAAAGAGACTAAAGAGGAGAACGAAGCCCACTCTTCCTTATCCGAAGTCTCCTCTTCCTCAGCCGTTGACGCTGGGAAAGGCCGAAGGGTAGTATCCATGATGACCTTTGAGCGAGGGACCGAACGCGGATTGCGGGCCAAGAAACCCGAGGTGTTGAGGGTAGGGGCCGGTACATGAACCAGAACGGACGGGTCGCTGCCATAACCCGGGCCCTGACCGGGGTGGTGAATCCAAACACCGGACGGGATGTCGTTGCGGGTGGCCAAGTCGGGGAGGTCTCCGTTGACGCTGCGGGGAAGGCCCGATTCTCCTTTTCCCTCCATCGGGGCGATCCCGGAGCTCTGGTCCGGCAGGCCCGGGTTGCGGCAGAGGCGGTGGAAGGTATCAAGCGGGTCAAGGTGGATGTTCAGTTGCCTCAAACCCCACCGGGGGGAAAGGCGCCGGAGCTTAGGCCGGGATCCGTGCCCGCCCCGAAGCCCAGGCCGGGCATTCTGGCGGGCGTGACCCGGGTCGTCGCTGTCAGTTCGGGCAAGGGGGGGGTTGGGAAGTCTATGGTGGCGACGAACTTGGCCGCTCACGCGACTTCCAGGGGGCTCACGGTGGGTCTCCTGGATGCGGACATCTACGGCCCCAACATTCCGATCATGTTCGGGGAGGAGCGCCGCCCCGCTGTCTCCGGGGCCAAGGGGTCGGAGATGATCGTCCCTCTTCGAGCCCACGGGGTTCGGCTCATGAGTCTGGGTTTCCTTCTGGAGCGGGAACAGCCCGCCATCATGCGGGGTCCCCTGATCTCCGGGATCCTCAAACAGTTTCTGGAGCAGGTGTCGTGGGGCCGGCTGGACCTGATGGTTGTAGACCTGCCTCCAGGGACGGGAGACGCCCAACTGTCTCTGGTTCAGACCGTTGATCTGGACGGCGCTTTGATGGTCACCACGCCCCAAAAAGTGGCGACCGGAGATGTGCGCCGGGGCGTGAAAATGTTTGAGCGGGTCAACACCCGGGTGCTGGGAATCGTGGAAAACATGTGCGGTTTTCGGATTCCGGGCTCCGAAGACGTCGTGGACCTCTTTGGGCGCGGGGGTGGGGCAGCTCTGGCTCGGGAGTTCTCGGTTCCCCTACTGGGGAGTGTCCCCCTTGATCTGGCGGTTCGGAAGGCAGGAGACGAAGGCAGGCCGACCGTGCTGTCCGCCCCCGAATCCCCGGCCGGAATCGCCCTGAAGAGGGTGGGTGATCGGCTGCTTGCCGCTCTGGAGGCACTTCCGACACGCAGGTGAGGCGGGTAGGGGAATCCAAGCCGGCAGTGGAATCTCCCCCGGGGCAGCTGGGACGGAACGAAAGTCCCTTAGCCCCCCTCCAGCCATTGGCGGTCCGACGCCGACAGGGCGCTGCTCCTTCGCACTCTGGCGAGGAGCTTCAGGACGACCCAGCCCACCAGCATGATCGGCACGACTTTCGTGAGCAGAAACCCAGCAATCCCTAGCGTCAAACCAAGGAGTGAGCCAACGACCGAAAGGACGATCCAGGCAACGACGATGCTGAAGATCCCCACGGCCAGAAATGTCAACAGAGTTCCGATCATGCTTCCCTCCGCCCAGCAGCTCCCCCTCGGCCGTCCGGGGGATGGTTGTTGCTCTCGTATCTCCTGTAATAATAACAGCAACGGGTCAAGACGGTTGTCACTCCCCGCCCGGGATTCAAGCAGGTCAGCGGATCCACGTCAAATCGATGCTCCCCATGGCTGCGGAGATCTCAATGTCCAAACTGCGATCGGCGACAGCCCAATTCGCAGACTGATAGGTGCCTTCCCGCTCAACCAGCCCATCGGTGTCGAAGGAAGCAAGGAAACTGCCGTGCTTCCGCACCTGCACCCCAAGGGACTCGGGTATGATGAGTTGCAGGGCGCCCAGTCCCATGTCAACGAACAGGCGGCTTTCGCGCGGCCATTCGCCATCCAGGCCCAGGGTTACGGAGCTGATGCCTGCCTTTACGGTAACGGTCTTGGCGTTCAGATTCCCCATGCCGCGGATGTGAAAATCGGCAGCACCTGCAGCGAAAACGGCCGACTCCATCGTCTCCGGGTTTAGTTCATTGATGTAGAGCACCGTCTCGGCTACGCCGGTGTTCAGTTCCAGGCGCCGAAGCGGAAGTCCCGTCAGGTCCAAATCGGCCCGGCCGGCCCCGAAGTCCAGATCCACTTCCAAGGGGACTTCCCGGGACAACTCCAGGTCCATTGAATTCCCGGAGGTCCGGTTCCCGGAGTCGCCCCAACCGATCCCCCTTCGTTCTCGGTTCGAGACGCCCAGGTGAACGTGCTCGTGGTCGTACTCGATGACGGGCTCGGCTTCTTCATCGACCCGAAGAACCGCCCTGTAGAGTAGTCCGGCATCGCTTCGCCCGAGCTTCAGAACCGCAGCGCCGTAGCTGATCCGCACTCGCAAAAGTTTTTCGTCTGTAATCATTCTGGCGGCGGTGACGGTCTTCCAGGTCTGTCCCCGAGCTTCAGGGGCACCCGCGGCACTGGCACTGGGGAGGATTAGGCCGGAAAGAAGGACGTAGGCTCGAATCCGGGGAATTGAAAGCACGTTCACTTCGCCCCCGTGTCAGGCGCGTCGGGTTCCTTTGTCCCATCCGTCCCGACATTGCCGGATTCCGTTGAGGTGGCCCAGGGAACCGGTTCTTCCTCGGTCCCTGCCTTCCGAAACCAGGGGTCCGAGTCCAAGTCGTCGGCGAACGGGGACTCCGGGGAAGCCGTGTAGGTACCGCCCCGGGTGACGATTACGGCGCCCAGACCCAAGACGACTGCGGCCAAACACGCAAGGGCGCCGAGCCCTTGCACGACGCCGCCGAGCCACCCGACGTCGGGAATGCTTCGAATCACGCTGCCGGCGGCGAAGGGAGCGAGAAGCGCCCCGACCCCCACCATCTTCACGTGGAGTGCGTTGTGACGATCGGGCCAGGGGAGCCACTGGAACTCCTGGTCAAGGATTCGTCGTCCCACGTAGTGGCCCACGCTCAGGAAGCCCGCGAGCCCCGCAGCGAACACGGCAAGGGGGAAGAAGGGTACCCAAAGGAGCAGAGCCGGACTGCCCGCCACGGAGATCGCCAACACCACGATCCCCAGAAGGTATACGGGGATGATCAAGAAACCGCCTGCAAAACCGACCCCTGCGCTCCGAGCGGGATAGCACTCGACGGCCCGGGCGACCGCGTCCATGCGGCTTCCCGCGAACCTCCTCAGGGCCAGGGCCAGGAAACCCAGAAACATGAAGCTCACCAAGGCTTCGAACACGCCCCCCAGGGCCCGGCCGACCCGCTCGAGGAAGCCCCTAGGGTTGCGGTTGGGCGAACTGCCCGTGCGCCGGTCCATCTGCTCCAGTTCCCGCCGAACTTCGGCCATGACCCGGTCCCGGTCCCGAATTCTTTTCCTGCGCAGCACATCCACGACTTCGCCCTGCACCCAGCCGTCCCGGCGCTCCATTTCGGACTCGATCAGATAGACGTTTCCGTCGATCCGTCCTCCTTCTCCAAGGTTCATGACCCCGTTCAGGACGACCACATCCGCGCCCACCCTGCCTCGGATGTCCAGACCCGCACCCGCGACCAGGATGCCGCCTTCGACCAGAGTCCCCTGGGGAACCACGTGGTCTTCGTTCAGCCGGATATCCAGGGAACCTAGGTCAATGTCTTCCAGGGCCTCCCCCAGTCCCTCGGCGTAGTTGTCTCGCGCAATGATCTCCAAGAGGTCGGCCAAAGGTTGGGCCGGGCCATCGTTCCGATCTTGGCGGTCCTGCCCGGTGGCCCCGCCGACAGCTTCATCCAGGAGGCCATTCAGGTTCCGGAGAAGCTCCAGATCGGCCGCCGCCCCGTTCGGATCGGGTCGCCACCGTTCCAGTTCCCGGGCCAGCGGCCCGTCGGCAAGAGAACGAACATCCGCCAACAGCCCCCGCCACGCCCGGTCCGCAGCGCCACCGACGTCATAACTCCCCAAGGCTTCGCCATTCACAGTGGCGACTCCGTCGCTCAACGTGATGTTCAGGCCTTCACCGTCGGAAAAATCCAAGTGAAGCGCGGCTTCGGAAGCAGATATCGCCACTTGGCTGGATACGATGGAGCTTTGCCGTCCCTCGGCGGCCGCTACGCCCAGGAGAAGGGCGGCAGCCGTGAGAATGGGCACGGCCGGGGTAGGGCTAGACCGGTACATGTTGGCGATCCATTCCGGGGTCGTTGACGATATTCCTGTATAGGATCCAGCCGGAAAGTAGCGTGAGACCTCCGAAGAGAACCACGACGGTTGCCACGGTTGACCGGGGTGAGGCCAGGCCGGTCACGAACCTGTAGACTTCTTGCGCCGCAGGACTTCCCGCTGCACTGCCGACGAGTGCACCGAACAGCTTCGCCAAGGCTGCGGTAGCCTTTGTCCACGCGAACTTCCCCAAGCCGGTGAGGGTCACCAGAGGATGGCTGAGAACCATGTAGATCGCTACGGAAACGACCGCCGTCGGCGCGAGGGCGGCCCCTGACGCCGCTGCCATCCATTGTAGACGGCGGGACCGAAGTTCCCGCACCCGAGCCAGAAGGCGGTGCCAACGGGTCGGCGGGACCACTTTGAGGCGAGCCAGGACCTCCTGGGAGAAGCCCGTGAGCGGAGCGAAAGCGGGAAGTCTTTCGAGTTTGCCGAACAGTTTCCGCCAATGGATCGCGGCGGCTTCCACTTCCGGGTTGCTGGAGAGAAGCGCTGCCAGAGTCCGGGCTTGCCGCTTGGACAGCTCTTGCTCCAGGAAAGCCGTGAGCGGGTTGGGCGGGATGGGGCTGCGGGCGCCTGGGAGCCAACCCCGGAGGCGCGTCCACATGCTTGTCCGCATGTGCAGGGATGCCAGTACCCGTGCCCCGAAGTCCGAGGACGGTTGGAAGGATCCGAGTTCGCCGAGCGTTATCGCGAGAGCGCGGAAAGACGCAACCGCCTCGGCCATCTTGGGGTCACGGGCCGCTTCGGCCTCCAAGTCGGCCCGCTCCCCAGCGGATAGCTCCCCGTCAAGGTACGAAAGAATCCGCACCGTTTGTCTCGTCAACACATTGTCATCTCCGAGTTGGTCGCGGTAAACCCCGTCTCCCCCCGGGCCCTTCGCCCATTACGCTCCGCTGCGGTTACGGGTTTCACCCAGCTGCCTCCCGGCTTCGCACCCGGACCGACTATTGTTTGAGGGGAGCCAGAGCTTCTTTTAGCTCCAGCCGAGCCCGATGGATGTAAGTCTTCACCGTTCCCAGGGGCAACTCCATGATCTGGGAAATTTCGCCGTAGGAGTACCCCTCCACATGGCGAAGAAGAATGGCGGTTCGGTACGCGGGCCGCAGGTTGCCGATCGCCGCTTCGATCTGGTTGCCCAATTCCCGGTTCTCCACATATGCATCGGGACGTTCGTCCGTTGATTCCACCACTAGGCGGGTTTGGGCCTGTTCCTCTCTTGTCACCGCGTGGGGAGATCCATGGATGGAGATGGTTTCGATCCGTTTCTTGCGCAGATGATCGATGGTGAGGTTGTTCGCGATCTTGAAGATCCAGTTCGAGAACTTGTATGCCGGATTATAGCTGCCGATGGCGTTGAAGGCGCGGACGAATGCTTCCTGGGCCAGGTCTTCCGCGAGACCCCGGTCCCGCACCATGCGATAGATCAGGGAAAAAACCGGCCTTTCGTATCGGCGGAGAAGTTCGCGAAACGCCCTTTCCCGGCCCTCTCGGCCACTGGCAGCTTGGGCCGCCAACATTCTGTCGGTGGGAACAGAGTTGTCCAAATTCGGAGGTTTCCGCCGTGGGCTCAAAGACTTTCCCGGCCGGTTGGCGTGTTTGGGAAGCGGACTGTAACACCATGTACGTTTACGTTCGGTTTCCTTGTCCGGTTCACCTGGGCTCCGGCGCTGGAGCTCTTCTTACGGGTTGTCTACCTTATTGGGACCCCTTCGGTTCCGACGCCGCGCCTTCCGACCTGGAGTTACGTTGCTTGACTGCTTCAAGGGACGCGGAGCCAGCCGTCGGACGGGAGCGGGCCCGGCAAGTGCGAACGATCTTCGGGGAGATCGCTCCCCGCTACGACCTGCTCAATCGCGTCCTGAGCCTGAGAATCGACCGTAAGTGGCGCCAGCGGGCCATTCGGGAGCTGGCCTGGGATCGTGAGCCCGGGGGACTCTACCTGGACGCGTGTGCCGGCACCCTTGACTTGGCTCTGGAACTCGCTGGACAGCCCGGGTTCGGAGGCCGGGTGGTGGGTGCGGACTTCGCCCTTCCCATGCTTGAGCAGGGCCGGTCCAAGATCCGTAGCGCTCCTGTGTTTCCAACGTGCGGAGACACGCAGCGCCTTCCGTTTCCCGACGCTGTTTTCGCCGGAGCCACGGTTGGTTTCGGCGCGCGAAACCTTTCAGATCTGGCGACGGGATGCCGGGAGCTCCATCGGGTGCTGGCCCCCGAGGGCCGTCTGGTGGTCCTGGACTTCACCGTGCCCATCGGCAGACTGTTCCGGGTCGCGTACCTCCTCTACTTCAACCGCATTCTGCCCACAGTGGGAAGGGTGGTCTCCGGTCACCCTTGGGCTTACAGCTACCTTCCGAAGTCCGTGAGGCAGTTTCCCCCTCCGGAAGACCTCGCGGAACTCCTTTGTGACGTTGGGTTCACTTCGGTGGGATGGTTCCGCCTTACCGCCGGGATCGCGGCGATTCACGTGGCGTCCAAGGGCGCGGCTCCGGAGGCGGAAGGGGTTCTTCCAAAACCGTAACGGTTCCCAGTTCCGAAGGGGAGCCGTCGAAGCGAGCCGTGTCTCCGACCAACAGAATGGTCATCTGCTGCGGGTCCACTTCTTTTCGGAAGACATCCTGGACGTCCTTGGGGGTCACCTGGCGGATCCCGTCCAGGTACCGTTGGAGCCAGTCTTCGCCAAGTCCCAGACTTCGGTAGGCCATCCTGCGGGCGACGATCTGAAACGGCGACTGGAAGTTGAACACGAAACCATTTTCTACCTCGGCGACCGCATGAGAAATCTCATGGTCGAACGGGGGGGCCGACCGCATGGACTGGATGACTTCCAGCATGAGGCGAGTGGCGGCCAGGGTGCTTTCCGGTTTGGTCCGGGTCAGGGCGCCCACGAGCCCATCGTGCTTCTGCGAGACCGTCCAGAGGGAGGAGGCGGTGTAAGCCAAGCCGTGCCGGGTTCGCACTTCGTTAACGAGGCGACTGGAAAAGCCGGACGCCCCGAGGATCGCGTTTCCGATTCGAGAAGCGAAGTACGCATCGCGGTCGCCTTGCCTTACGGACGTGGCGTGGGCCAGAACGACGACACTCTGCTGGATCTCTCTGTGCAGAACGAAGACACCCGGGCCCTCTCGGATATCGGGGACCGGGTCCTCCCGGAGTCCACCGGAGCACGGTGGCCAGCCGTCCAGCATCTCCTCTACCAGGGCCCGCGCCCGCTTCCGGTCCACATCTCCTATGACTCCCAGCATCATGTTGTCCGGGCAGATCATGGCCTCGTGAACGAAGCGCAGCTTTTCCCCGGTCAAATCGTCGGGCTTCAGATCTGCCGGAGTCATCTGCCAGCCGACGGGGTGGCTGCCATACATGATCCGATTGAAGAGGCCGAAGGCCAGGGAAGCGGGGTCGTCCCTGCGCCGGCGGACGCGCTCCAGCTCCGCGCCGCGCCAGAGCGCCACCTGGGCGGAGTCGAAGCGGGGACGGCGCAGCATGTCTGTCCAGAGAGACGCGGCCTCATCCAGGTTGTCGGAAAGGGTATTGACCCAGGAAGACACACTTCCGCCCCCCTGGCCGAAACTCATGGACAGGGCCAAGAGCTCGATACGGCCGTCGACGGAGTCGGGGGGGAGCGCGGCGGTCCCGCCGGTTCTCATCAAGCCCGGAAGGGCCGACGCTGCCGCGAAGTAGTCTCTCGAGAGGCGGCGCACCCCGCCCTTGAACGCCGCGTAGAAGGTGACGAGGGGCAGGGCACCGTCTTGTACGTAGTAGACCGGAACGCCTCGGATTTCCTCGTGGTGGGCTTGCGGGGGAGCGAAGCGGACTTCGGGGAATCGGATGGCGTCGATGCGTTCCCGGACCGAATCCTGGGCTCTGGCGGGAAAGGGCAAGACGGCCTGGGAGGTCAGCGACAAAAGGGCAAGCGCCGGGAGGAGGGCGATCCCGGTCGGGAGGCGTCGGGCGACGCCAACGGCGATTCTTGCCGGGGTCACGAGGGAGCCCTCTTCACCAGGGTTGCCACGGTCCGGGAACGGGGCGTGAGATACGTTCGAGCGACGCGCTGGACGTCCTCCAGGGTCACGTCCATGATCCGGGCGGACAAGCGGAAGATCTCTCGCCAGTCACCCAGGGCCGCCTCCGATTCGGCGATTTGACCGGCCAGCTGCAGGTTCGAGGCCAACCTGCGAAATTCGCCCGCGCGAAGCTGGTTCCTGATCCGAACCAGGGCCAGGGGATGGAGACCCCCGTCCTTGATGTTTTCGATTTCTTCGTAAATGGCCCGCTCGATTTCCTCCGGGGTGTGGGGAGACCGGACCACCGCCCCGACGACGACGAGCCGGGGGTGAGAGAAGCCGGGGCTCAAGTGCGCGCTCACGTGGACGGCTGACCGGTCTTCGACGACCAGCCGTCGATACAGGCGCGTGGTTCTGCCGCCGGTGAGGACGGATGCGAGCATGGAAAGGGCGGGGGCATCCGGGTGGAGCCCCGAAACGGCCCGCCAGCCGATCATGAGGCGGGGCTCGGCGTCGAAATCGACGGTGACCCTCCGTTCCCCGGACTGTTCCGGTTCCCGGGCCAGGACGGGAGGAAGGGGGGCCCCGGAGAGCAGGGGGGCGAAGTAGGCGTCGGCCCACGTCTTGACCTGCTCCACGTCCACATCCCCGACGATGGCGGCCACGGCGTTCCGAGGGCCATAGTGGCGGCGAAAGTAGTCCATTGCCTGCTTCCGCGTAAGAAAATCGAGGTCGCTGGCGTGGCCGATCACCGGCACGCCATAGGGGTGGACCTGAAACGCGGTGGCCAGGAGCGCGTTCTCGAGAACGCCCCCCGGGCTGGTCTCCAGGCGCATGCGCCGTTCCTCCATGACCACGTCCAGTTCCGTGAAGAATTCGCGAAACACGGGGTTCGCCATCCGGTCCGACTCCAGGGCGAACCACAGCTCGACCCGGTTCGCCGGCAACTCGACGAAATAGCGGGTCGCTTCGTAGGACGTGGTTGCGTTCAGCCCTCGGGCACCTTCGGCCGAAAGAATGCGATCGAATTCGTTGGGCACGGTGTAGGCCTGGGCCTGGTCTTCCAGCGCTCGGATCACCCCTCGCATCTCCTGGATCCGGGCCGAATCCGGCCGGCCGGAAGCAAGTTCCCGGATCATGGAGTCCCTGGCGAGGTCCACGGCGTTCAAGAGAAGGGCTTCCCGGGTCCAGTCGGTCGTTCCGATTTCTTCCGTGCCCTTGAACATCATGTGCTCCAGGACGTGAGCGATGCCCGTATTGCCCAGATGCTCGTGAATGGACCCTACGGGGTAGTGGACGACCAAGGCGGCCGTGGGAGACCGGGGCCGCGCAAGAATGAGAAAGGTCATGCCGTTCTCCAGGGTATGGCGAACGACGGGAAGCGACTCTCCGGGGGCCGGAGGATGGGGCGATACCTGGGCGTGGAGGGGCTCCGCCGGCTGCGCCGGGGACGACCCCGGAAGCGCAACGGCGCCCAGGATCCCGCGGATGAGGAGCCGACGGCGGGGGGACGACAAGACCGAGCCCGGGCGCATTACGGGGCCTTGGCCGTCCCCTGGGGCTTGGCTGTGCTCAGGGCCGCCCGGAGTTCGAAGTCTCGATTCTGGCAAGCAGGACAATGAAACGAGGGTCGGCCCGCAAATACGATTCGCCGGATGGCCTTCTTGCAGTGCCGGCAAGGCCTACCCGCTCGCCCGTAGACCCGAAGCGCGGGTCCGAATTCTCCCTCTTGGCCGCCGGCCGTCCGGTAGTCGCGGAACGTCGTGCCTCTCGCCCGGATGGCTTGGCGAAGGATCTTGCGGATTGCCCGGTGAAGGCGGGTCACGGCCGCCGGGTCCACCAGATTCGATGGCGTTCGCGGGTGAATTCGGGCCGACCAGAGGGCTTCCAGCGCATAAATGTTTCCCAGGCCCGCAATCTTCTTCTGGTCAAGCAACAGAGACCGTACCGGGGACGCCGACCCGGCCAAGATGGCGCGCAACCGCCGGCCGGTAAAGGACTGGGCGAGGGGCTCCGAACCCAGCCGACGGGACCACCGGGTCCATTCCGGTCCGGGGGGGAAGCAGGTCAGGCGGCCGAAGCGGCGGGCGTCATCATAGGTGAGAGAACGGCCGTCGTCCAGGCGGAAGACCACCGCAGGATGCGTGGCCAAGGAAGGCGCGCCCGCTTGGGGGACGCAAAAGATGCGCCCTGTCATGCCCAGGTTCACCACGATCCGGGTTCGGTCGAGAAAGGCGAAGATCACGTTCTTGCCCCGTCGGTCCACCGCCTGGAAACGCCTTCCGCGCACGGCTCGGGCGAATTGATGGGGCGAACCATTCACCACATCGTCTCGCAGGACCATCACGTCCTCCACGCTTCTTCCCGGGAGGATCTCGTTGAGCCCTATTGCGATGGTTTCGGCCTCGGGGAGCTCGGGCAACGGGCTACTCCAGGGCTACCGCGGTCCCGCTGGCCGATACCATGAGCATCCCGTTTCCAGACCCGATGACTTCGTAATCCAGGTCTACCCCGATAATGGCGTCGGCGCCCCGGCCGCGCGCCTCTGTGGCCATGTCCCGCAGGGCCTCTTCCCGAGCCGTCCGGAGCGCCTTTTCATACGCGCCCGAGCGCCCGCCGACGATGTCTCTGATTCCGGCCAGAAAATCCTTGATGATATTGGCTCCGATGATCGCCTCCCCCGTCACGATCCCCAGGTAATCCCGGACCTTCGGTCTTGGAGCGTAGGTGTTGTGGTGATGACCAAGAATCCCTCCTTGTGTTCCTGTTGGTTGCGATGGGTGTCGCTTCCCGTCCCGTCGTTTCGGCCCGGGATTTGCCGGCCCCCCGGTGCCAGCGTTTTCGTTCGGTTTCCCGCCATCCGATGTCCTTCCGAAACTGCTTTCCTTGGAACTGGATGGCCTGGGCTGCCGTCCGGCTGGATGCGCAGGCCCGATGGAAATCCGGGTCCACCGCCGTCACGGCCAAAACCCTGCCACCGGTTGTGACCAACCGACCCGAACGGTTCAGGGAAGTACCCGCGTGAAAAACGAAGGTCCCTTCCGCAAGGGGAGGGATCGAGATTTCGACCCCCTTCGGGTAGGAACCGGGGTAGCCGGGGGCGGCCAGAACGGTCGTCACAGCCGCTCCCTTTCGGAAGACCGGGGCGTAGTCTTTCAAGCCCGTCCCTTCGGCAATCGCGATCATGGGTTCCAGAAGGGACGAGGAGAGCAGGGGAAGCACTGCCTGGGCTTCCGGGTCGCCGAACCTACAGTTGAACTCCACCACCTTCGGACCCCCGGGGGTGATCATGAGCCCCGCGTACAGAATCCCCCGGAAGGGCGTTCCCCCATCGGCCAAGGCCCGAAGCACAGGCAACACGATCTTCTCGCTCACGCCCGAGATGAGGGCCGCCGTGACGAAGCTCACGGGTGCATAGGCTCCCATCCCTCCCGTGTTCGGACCCGTGTCTCCTTCTCCGATCCGCTTGTGATCCTGGGCGGGGAGCAAGGGTACGAAGTCTTCCCCATCTGTCAGGTAGAAGAGGGAGAGCTCCTCTCCTTCGAGGTACTCTTCCACCACCACCCGTTTCCCGGCGCTTCCGAAGGCTCCGGAAAAGACGCGTCTGACGGCCTCCAGGGCTTGGGGGACCGTGTCGCACACGAAGGCCCCCTTTCCAGCGGCCAACCCCGACGCCTTGACGACCACGGGCGCACCCCGGGAGCGGATGTGAGCTGCCGCCTCCCCCGCATCCGAATGGACTTCGTAGTCGGCGGTGGGGACCCCGGCTCCCGCCATCAGGTTCTTCGCGAACGCCTTGCTGGCCTCGATTCGGGCCGCCCCGGCCGACGGTCCGAATACGGGCACGCCGCGGCGTGCCATGCTGTCGGCCAGACCTGCGGCCAACGGAGCCTCGGGCCCGATGACGGCCAAGTCGATCTGGTTTCTTGACGCCCACCCCGCAAGGGGTTCTACCTCGACCGGGGAGATATCCACGCCGGCGCAGAGGCGTCTCATCCCGCCGTTGGGGCGGGTTGCGAAGAAGGAAGCGCCCGGGGCGTCCTTCCGCAGCTTCCACAGGAGGGCATGTTCTCGCCCGCCGTTGCCAACGACCAGGATGCGCATGGACGGGGTCACTTCCTGAAGGACTCCATGAAGCTCTCTCCCACCCGCTTGGCAGCCCCGGACATCTGGTCCAGGAAATCCTTCGCCCCCGTCTTGTACGCGGCGGCGGCGTCCGCCAGGTCCTGTCCGTATGCCGGGTCGGGCTCCCCGCGCCTGGGGTACTCGCCCCGAACGACCCGGTCGTAGGAGCCGTCTTCGATCCAGCCGCGCAGTTCGGAAAGGCGGAGCACCCAGAAGGGATGGCTCTGGGCAATCAAGTTCAGGACCTTGAAGACTTGGTCCGCCAAGTCACCCGATTCCCGGTACGCCTCGGCTTGGTGAATGAAGTCGGGGAGAGAGGTCTCGTTCTCGTTCCCGCCGCCCGCCATTCTCAGCATCGTCTCCATGACGTCATTCGGGTTCTGGATGGCCAGCAGTCCGGCGCGGTCGGCGGAAAGCTCGCTCTTGCGGGACCATTCCAGGAGTCCGACCAGGATCGCGCGGGCCGCCAGGCCCACGATGGGAAATCCCATCCTCGCCAGGGCGATGAGCAAGACCGTCATGGTTCGGTAAAGGACATGGTCGCTCATGATGTGGCCCACTTCATGGCCCATAACGTAGGACACTTGTTGGTCGTCCAGGAGCCGTATCGTGCCTGAATTGAGGATGATGAACGGCTCGGCCATTCCGTAGGCGCCGGCATTGACGATGGGGTTCTGGGAGACGAAGAGGGGGTAGCGCTCCGGGGCGTCCAGGGTATGGAGGACCTCCCCGTACAGCTCCCAGATCCGGGGGAACTGGTTGGGGCCCACCTCCACCGCGTTGGCCTGGAACGCCAAGCGGATGGGCTTTTCGCCGAAGAAGCCGAAGAGAGACCGGAGAACCCGATCGAACAGGGGGAGCTTTCGCAGCGCCGCCAACGCCGCCCTGTCGGCGCTGTGCTCCCAGGCTCGGGACGAAATATCCGTCAGAATGCGACGGCTTCGGGCGTAGTCACGGGTCCTGCGACTCTGGGTGTCATCGAAGTGATTTGCCGCCATGGTCGTTCTTCCCTTATTTGCGCTTGAGGGGGACGGTGGGGGACGGTTCGGCCGCCATCACCTGCGACAACGTTGCCGTATCGCTCCCGTTCTCTAGTGTCCTGAACGCTCAGATACGCAGAGCTCGGGTCAGATCTTCTACCAAATCATCTCCGTGTTCAATGCCGACGGAGAAGCGCACCAGACCGTCGGTGATGCCCATTCTGCGCCGCTGCTCACGGGGAACGGCCGCGTGGGTCATTATGGCGGGCACGCTGATCATGGACTCCACACCGCCCAGGCTTTCGGCCAAGCGAAAGATCCGGGTGCGCTCCACGAGTTGCTTGGCATTTCCTTGGCTCAATTCCGCAGACACCATGGCCGAGAATCCTTTCATTTGACGCTTGGCCAGCTCATGCTGGGGATGCGAGGGAAGCCCAGGGTAGTATACGGCTCGGACGCAGGGCAGGGTTTCCAGGAATTCGGCGATCCGACGACCGTTCTCGTTGTGACGCTCCATGCGAACGTGATGGGTCTTGGTGCCCCGAAGGATCAGCCAGGAATCCATGGGCCCGGGGATGGGCCCCGTGGACTTGCGCACGAAGGTGATGTCTTCGGCAAGGGCTTCGTCGTTGAGGACGAGGATGCCCCCCAGCACGTCGGAATGGCCGTTCAGATACTTGGTCGTGGAGTGTAGGACGACGTCGGCGCCTAGATCCAGTGGGTTCTGGTTGTAGGGCGAAGCGAAGGTGTTGTCCACGCATAGGAACGCGCCGGTGCGCCGGGCAATGTTGGCGACAGCGGAGATGTCCGTGATGCGCATGAGGGGATTCGACGGCGTTTCCACCAGGATGAGCTTCGTTTCGGATCGCGTTGCTTCCTGCACCGCGTCCAGGTCGCGACAGTCCACCAGCGTGACGTCGATTCCCAGGTGAGTCAGCACGTGGACGAACATCCGAGTCGTACCGCCGTAGGTGTTTTCTTCGCTGACCACATGGCCCCCCGCCGCCGCGGTCTTTACCAGGCATTCGAGGGCGGCAAGGCCGCTGGAAAAGGCAATGCCGAATCGACCGTTTTCCAGGGCCGCGATGTTGGCCTCCGATGCCTCCCGGGTCGGGTTCTGAAGGCGGGCGTACTCATAGCCCGTGTGCTGCCCCAACCCCGCCTGGACATACGTTGAGGTCTGGAAGACCGGGGTCGCGATCGCTCCCGTAACCGGCTCGGGGCCCTGGCCGGCGTGGACGCAGCGGGTCTCGAAGCGGATAGGTGTCACGTGACCCTCTCAAGCAGGGGTTGGCGTCGGCCTTCAGGCCAGCGGTCCGGCAGGTCCGGCAGGTCCGGTGCCCGAACCCGCGCAAAGCTAGCCCAGCGCCCGCCGTATTGCGAGAGAACGGGGGGTCGGTTGATTCATGAACCCGACCCGTCCGGTTGATCCCTGACCCTACCTGTGTAGTTTCCCGCTGTCGGTTCCGGGTTCCCGCCCCTCTCGTTTGGATCATGCGCCATGCCCGTTCAGCTCCCCGCCGAACTCATGACGAGCGTCTCCGGTTTTCGCGGCAAGGGCGGGGACTTGCTCACGCCGGAGCTGGTTGCCGGACTGGGAGCGGCGTACGGAACCTTCCTCCGGGAGGAGGGGGACGGTGAGCGGATCCTGGTAGGACGAGACTCACGAACCTCGGGGCCGATGCTTCAGCGAGCCGTCGTGGCGGGCTTGCTTTCGGTCGGCTGCCGGGTCACGGAGCTGGGCGTCGTCCCAACACCCACTGTCTTGATGGCCGTCTCGGATGCCGGAGCTGCCGGGGGGATCGTGGTGACGGCCAGTCACAATCCCGCGGACTGGAATGCTCTCAAGTTCGCCACCGGCGCGGGGACCTTTCTCCCGCCGGAGCGGATGAGCCGCTTCCTGGCGTTCTTGGGAGACCGGGACCCGGATCGTGTGCCTTGGGACCGGCTGCGAAAGCCGGACCGGGACGCCGGAGCGGTGGCGCGGCACGTGGAGCGCATTCTGGCCCTGCCGTTCCTGGATGTGGAAGGGATTCGGCGCCAAAGGATCCGGGTTGCGCTGGACTGCGTGAATGGAGCGGGAGGTGTCATCATGCCGGACCTCTTGGCCCGCTTCGGATGTGAAGTCTGCGCGATCGGTACGACGCCCGACGGCAGGTTCAAACGAAATCCCGAGCCGACGGCCGACAACTTGGCAGATCTGGGCCGGCTGGTCGTCGAATCGGGGGCTCGGATCGGCTTCGCCGTGGATCCGGATGTCGATCGATTGGCGCTGGTTGACGAGAAGGGATCTCCCCTGGGTGAGGATCTCACCCTCGCGCTTGCAACCGAGGTGGTGCTGCAGCGTCTGCCGGGGACGGTGGTGACGAACCTGTCCACGAGCCGGGTCGTGGAGGATGTGGCGGCGGATTACGGGTGCCGGGTCGTCCGAACCCCGGTTGGGGAAGTCAACGTAGCTTCCCGCATGATCCGGGAAGGCGCGGCGGTGGGCGGGGAGGGGAATGGTGGCGTCTTGGTACCGGCCCTGCACTATACCCGGGACGCGTCTGCCGGGACGGCGCTCCTGCTCCAGTACCTGGTGGATGACCCCGACACGCCACTGTCAACGCGCGTGAAGGGGATTCCTTCCTACCGAATCGTCAAGGAAAAGATGTCCCTCTCCCGTGCGTCCCTCTCGGCCGTTTACGCGGCCCTGGTCCGGAAGCTGCCGACCGGGGTGCGAGACGACACCGACGGCCTCCGGCTCGAATGGCCGCAGAAGCGAAGCTGGCTTCACGTCAGGCCTTCGGGAACGGAGCCGGTTGTGCGCTTGATTGCCGAAGCTCCCGAGTTGTCGGCGGCCCGCGGGCTGGTGCACCTGGCCCGCCGAGCTATTGACAGGAACACTGTTTCATCTTGAGCTTACACTGCTTCCGTGCGTCCCGGTTTTGGGACCGTGCGCCTTCTGTTGGTCCCCCTAGAAAACAAAATCGGTAAACGCGGCAAATGTGCGGAATCATCGGGTACCTGGGACACCGGGAGGCAGGTCCGCTCCTCATCGAGGGGCTGAAGCGTCTGGAATACAGGGGCTACGATTCGGCGGGCCTCACGGTCCTGACGCCCGACAACGAGCTGGTTACGAAAAAGCGTTCGGGAAAGATTGGCAAGCTTGAAGAGGGCCTCAACGGTCGGATGCCCGTCGGGACCTGCGGGATCGCCCATACCCGCTGGGCCACGCACGGGGCACCCAACAAAGTCAACGCCCATCCCCATTTTTCGGCATCCCGCGACATCGCCTTGGTCCACAACGGAATCATCGAAAATGCTTCCGTGCAAAAGGCGAAATTGCGAAAACTGGGGTATGAATTCCGAAGCGAAACCGACACGGAGGTTCTTGTACACCTCATCGACTTGGCGTTTCGGGAAACCGAGCTCTTGGAAGATGCTTTGGCCGTTGCCCTTTCCCAGATCGAGGGAACGTACGGGGTCGCGGTAGTGAGCTCCCGGGATCCGAACAAAATCGTGGTGGCCCGAAACGGGAGTCCGATTCTACTGGGCATCGGTCAGAACCATGAATACTTTGTGGCATCGGACATGGCCGCCATTGTCCCGCACACGCGGGAGGTAGTTCGTCTGCGAGACGGAGATTCCGCCGTCTTTGAGCCGGGAGGCTATCGAACCTTCGATCCGGCCCGTCGCGTAACCAGGCAAAAACTTGAGGTCGTTTCCTGGGATGTGGAAGAGATTAGCAAGAACGGTCACGACCATTTCATGTACAAGGAGATTCAGGAACAACCGACCTCTTTATTGAATGTCTTGCGAGGTCGGCTGGTGGAAGAGAAGGGCACCTCCAGGCTGGGAGGTTTTGCCAATCCCGAAGGGGAGCGTCTGGCCATAGACCGAATCGTCATCGTGGCCTGCGGCACGAGCTGGCACGCGGGACTGATTGGTGCTCGCATGCTGGAGGAGTTGGCCCGCGTCCAGGTCACGGTGGAATATGCATCCGAATTTCGGTACCGGAGTCCCGTCTTGCCCTTGAACACCTTGGTGATGGGGATCAGCCAGTCCGGAGAGACGGCCGACACCCTGGCTGCTCTCCGGGAGGCAAGGCTTCGAGGATGCCGCACGATGGGCATCACGAACACGGTGGGGTCGAGCATCACCGCCGAGACGGATGTGGGGATCTATCTGCACGCCGGTCCGGAGATCGGCGTAGCGTCGACCAAGGCCTTCACGAGCCAGGTCGCTGCTCTTGCCCTTTTCACGTTGTATTTGGCGCGGCGACGGAGCATGTCGTTTATCCAGGGGCATAAGCTGGTGCGACATCTCCGTCAATTGCCCGATAAGGTTCGGGAAGTGCTGAAGCTGAATGATCAGATCAAGGAATTGGCGAATCGCTATCGGGACGCGTCGAGCTTTCTCTTTCTGGGACGAGGATACCAGTTTCCCGTGGCCCTTGAAGGGGCCCTGAAACTGAAGGAGATCAGTTACATTCACGCAGAGGGCTATCCGGCTGCCGAAATGAAACACGGCCCCATTGCGTTGATCGACAAGAACATGCCTGTATTGGTTTCGGCGCCCCGGGACCCCATATTTGCCAAGACGCTTTCGAACATTGAAGAAGTCAAGGCTCGAGGTGGTCGCGTAATCGCTTTGGTCAGCGACGAAAATCACGAGATCAATGACCGGTTGGACGAGACCATTCTCATACCCCACACGATCTCTCCGCTGATGCCCGTGCTGGCGGTTATCCCTCTTCAGCTTCTTGCCTATCACATCGCGGTTCTGCGAGGGTGCGACGTGGATCAGCCGCGCAACTTGGCAAAGTCGGTTACGGTAGAATGAAGGCGCGGGTGCACCCGGTGGACCGGGATACCGGGAAAGTTGAGTGAGAATTGTTCTCCAGCGGGTTACGGAGGCGTCGGTGCGATCCCGGGCAGAGGTCCTGGGGGCGATCGGACCCGGGTTGGTTGTTCTCGCCGCTTTTTCGGAATCGGATGACCGGAAGCCGGTTCTATGGATGGCGGATAAGGTGGCCAGCCTTCGGATCTTCTCTGACACCCAGGGCCGGATGAACCGCTCGGTCGTTGATTCGGGGGGAGAAGTCCTCGTTGTGAGCCAGTTCACACTGTACGGGGACGCGAGTAAAGGGCGAAGGCCATCCTTCGTAAGGGCGGCCCGGCCCGAGGTCGCCGCGCCTCTCTACGACGCCTTCGTCAAGGCGCTGGGAAAACGCCTTCCCGGGCGGGTTCGGACCGGGCGCTTTGGTGCTGTCATGGAGTTGGCTCTTGTGAACGATGGACCGGTGACACTGGTCGTAGACCGTTAGCAACTTGACCTCCGGTGACTTTTCTTTGCGCGTCGTTCTGGCGTCTGCCTCTCCCAGGAGAGCCTGGGTTCTGCGAATGCTGGGAATTTCCTTTGTTACCCTGCCCGCCGATATGGAGGAACGGAGACGCCCGACGGAGCCGCCTTTCAGGTATGTGGAGCGGCTGGCCCGAGAGAAAGTCCGGCTCCCCGCCCGGAGCCACCCCGACGCACTGATCATCGGCGGAGATACGGTGGCGGTAATGGCGGGCCGCGTGCTCGAGAAGCCGCGGGACGAGACCGAAGCTTCAGAAATGCTCAATGCCCTGTCGGGCAACGTCCACCAGGTCTTTTCCGGCTTGGCCTTGGCCAGGGAAGGGGAGTGCGTGTCCGGAGTGGCCACCGCCCGGGTCCTCTTCCGACCTCTGGCCCCGGCGCTGATCGAAGACTACGTCGAATCCGGAGAGCCGCTGGACAAGGCCGCCGCCTACGGCATCATGGGGTACGGTTCTGCCCTGGTCGAGAGAATCGAGGGGGACTACTACGCCGTCGTGGGTCTTTCCGTCTTCACGCTGTTCGACCTCCTCCCCGATCTGGGGCTTCAGTACGCCCCGGGGAGGATCAAGAGGCTCGGGCGGTGAAGCCTCGTGCGGTTCTCGCGCTGGACCAGGGCACGACCGGTTCGGCGGCCCTTGTCGTCTCGGCGGAGGGGGAAGTCCTTGGAAGGGCCTACTCGGAGTTCACCCAGTACTTTCCGGCCCCTGGTCGGGTTGAGCACGATCCGGAAGAGATCTGGACGGTGACCGCGCGGGTGGCTCGCCGCGCCTTGGCCGCTGCCGATACCCAGGTTGCGGGCGTGGGAATCGCGAACCAGCGCGAAACGGTCGTGGTGTGGGATCCGGAGACGCTAGAGCCTCTGCACCGGGCGATCGTATGGCAGGACCGGCGCACCTCCTCCATGTGCCGGGGGATGAGAGATGCAGGACACGAAGACATGATTCGCCGAAGAACCGGGTTACTCCTTGACCCCTACTTCTCGGGAACCAAGCTCCGGTGGCTCTTCGAATCCGATCCGGCCCTCGCCGCCCGGGCGCGGTCGGGGGAGCTGGCAGCGGGGACCATCGATGCCTGGCTGATCGCCCGCCTGACGGGCGGAGCCGTCCACGCCACGGATCCCACCAATGCCTCCCGCACCTTGCTCTTCGACCTGGACGAAGGTGGCTGGAACAGGGAGCTCCTGGACCTGATGGGCGTTCCCGGCCGGATCCTGCCGGAAGTGCGTCCCAGCTCGGGAGACTTCGGACTTGCGGACGGCGACATTCTGGGCGTGGAGATTCCCATCGGCGGTGTCGTCGGCGACCAGCAGGCCGCGCTGTACGGCCAGGGATGTTGGGTCGCGGGAACGGGGAAGTGCACCTACGGTACCGGCGCCTTCCTGCTCTTCAACACGGGTTCCAAGCGATCTCCGCCCTCCCGCGGGTTGCTCACCACCGCGGCCTGCGACGCTTGGGGGAGGCCCGCGTACGCTCTGGAGGGGTCGATCCTTACGGCCGGTGCGGCCATCCAATGGTTGCGTGACGGCTTGGCGCTCCTTAGCGAGGCGTCTCGGAGCGAGGAGATGGCCAGTTCGCTTGGCGGAAACGACGGAGTTTACATGGTGCCAGCCTTTGCGGGCCTGGGGTCTCCTTACTGGCGCCCCAGCGCCCGGGGGTTGATCACGGGGCTGACTCGCGGGACCACGGCCAGCCACCTGGCCCGAGCCGCCCTGGAAGCGATGGCGTACGGCACCCGGGATGTCTTGGAGGCCATGGAGCGGGAAGCCGGGCTTCGAGCGGACGCGCTGAGGGTTGACGGAGGCGTCGCGAGAAACGACTGGCTCATGGGGTTCATGGCCGGCGTGCTGGGTGTACCAGTCCGGCGTTCGGCGATGGTGGAGACCACGGCATTGGGGGCCGCTGGCTTGGCGGGTCTTCACACCGGGGTCTGGAGTTCCCCGGAAGATTTTCGTCGAGCCTTCGCACCGGCACGAACGTTCGTTCCGACCCTGGACTCCCGGGAACGGGCAGCCCTCCTCGCCGGATGGGACAAGGCCGTCCGAGGGACCCTTGCCACCGCCGAACCGGAGGAATGACCCTGGAGCGGGACGGACTTGTCGCCCATGCCCTCTGGTCGAGTATATTCAGGGGCCTGCCGGTCGCTGCGTCGCACTTCCATGAATCGGACCGGGAGGGGGGGCGCGATGTCCCGTAAGCATACGCCATGTCCAATAGCATGGAGAGGAGCACGTCAGCTATGAAGAATGGTCGATTCTTCGTCGGCTTGGTGGGGGTTGCGGTGGTGGTGGCGTACCTGATGGCGACAGGAATCAGGGACAGCATGGTGTACTACCTGACGCCCGTTGAGCTCCTGGAGCGGGTCGAAGCCGACCCCACCTTTCGGAATCTGGGTGTAAAGGTCAGCGGACGGGTCGTGGAGGGATCGTGGGAGCGGGGGCGGGGGAACCGGTCCGCCCATGCGTTCCGGGTTGCGGATCTGGAACACGACGACGTGACCCTGTCGGTTCGCTATGAAGACGTCCTGCCCGACACCTTCAACGACCAGGCGGAGGTCGTCCTTGAGGGGAGCCTCGGGCTCGATGGGACTTTCCGCGCCCATACGGTTCTGACGAAGTGCGGCAGTCGGTACGAGGCCGCCAAGGAGGAGCTGGCTACGTGACGATCCTGGGCGAAATCGCCCTTTGGATCGCTCTTCCCGCCGCGCTTTGGGGAGCCGTTCTTTCGTTTGCAGGAGGAAGGACCGGCAGGAGCGACTTCGTTCTCAGCGGAGAGCGCACGGCCTACGTGCTCACCCTGCTCCTCACCCTCACCTCCCTTGGGATCATCGCTGCCTTCTTGGGCAACCGCTACGAGTACTGGTACGTCGCCAACTACTCGAACCGGGAGCTGGGCACGTATTTCAAGATCGCCGGGCTGTGGGCCGGCCAGAGGGGCTCCCTCGTTTTCTGGACGCTCCTGCTCTCGGTTTTCACTTCCATCGCCGTGTTCCAGAACCGTCGGCGGAACCGGGAGTTCATGCCCTTCGTGACCGGGACCCTCCTCGCCCTTCTCTCCTTCCTCCTCCTGGTCCTGCTCTTTGCCGGGGTCAACCCCTTTGAGCTCGTCGGCTTTACGCCCGCCAACGGCCGAGGTCTGAATCCCCAGCTCCAGAACTACTGGATGACCATCCATCCCCCAACGCTGTATCTGGGATTCACGGCCTTTGCGGTACCGTTCGCCTTTGCCGTCGCCGCTCTCCTGACCAACCGGCTGGACTCCCGATGGATTGCGGTCACCCGGCGCTGGATTCTTCTCAGCTGGTTCTTCCTCACCAACGGAATCATTTTCGGCATGCGGTGGGCCTACGAAGAACTCGGGTGGGGCGGATACTGGTTTTGGGACCCGGTTGAAAATGCGTCCCTGTTGCCCTGGCTGACCGCCACGGCATTCCTCCACTCCATCCAGATTCAGGAAAACCGGGGGATGCTGAAGGTCTGGAACATGGTCCTGGTGGTGATCACTTTCCTGCTGACGATCTTTGCCACCTTCCTGACCCGGTCGGGACTCATTGAGTCGGTGCACAGCTTTGCCGAAAACCTGAAGATTGCCTACATCTTCCTGGGCTTCATGGGTGGACTCATTGCGGTGTGTGCCGTTCTCATTCTGCATCGCCTGCCGTCCCTGCGGAGCGAGAACCACATCCAGTCCTTCCTGTCTCGCGAATCGGCCTTTCTGTTCAACAATCTGTTGCTTGTAGGCATTACCTTCGCGGTGATGTGGGGGACTCTCTTTCCACTGATCACCGAAGGCTTCTTCGGACAGAAGATCAACGTAGGTCCCCCCTTCTACAACCGGGTGAACGTTCCCGTCGGGCTGATCCTGTTGCTGCTGATGGGAATTGGTCCGGTGATTGCGTGGCGGCGCGCTTCCCGGAGGAACTTGCGGAAGAACTTCACCCTTCCCGCTGCGGCTGGCCTGAGCATGCTGGTTGCCTTGGCGGTTTCGGGGATTCGTCACGCCACCGTCTTGGCCACCTTTTCCATCGCCGTCTTTGTCATGACCATCGTCGTCAGGGAGTTTTGGAAGGGGACGAAAACCAGGGCCCGGATTGCGGGGGAGGGGAATTTGAGCGCCCTTCGCAGCTTGGTAAGACGGAACCGTCACCGCTGGGGGGGCTACATCGTTCACGTCGGCGTCGTCGTGATCTTTACGGGTTTTGCCGGTTCGGCCTTCGACACGAATGCCGTCCGGGAACTGGTTCCGGGACAGTCTGCGACGATCCGGTCCGCCTTCGGCCACGAGTACCGCCTGGTCTATGAGAGTCTTTCCCACTCCCGGCCCCGGACGGACGACGCCGTCAGGGAAAATGACTGGCGCTGGACGGCGCTGTTGACGGTGTACCGGGGGGATGAGCGGGTCAAGATCATGAGGCCGGAGCGGCGTTTCTATCCGGTTATGGATGAAGCGTCCACGGAGGTCGGCATCCGGAGCACGCTGCTGGAAGACCTCTACGTGATCCCGCGAGACGTGGACTTGGAAAGCGGTACGGAGCGGGTCACCTTCGAGTTCAAGGTCCTTCCCCTCGTGCCTTGGATATGGTGTGGCGGGATGATTGTAGCTGTCGGAACCCTGATCGGCCTCTGGCCCGTCGGCGGGCCCCGAGCCCGAGCCCCTGCTTCCCGGGTCGCCTCCGGGCTCCCTTTGTCCGGGACGGCTGGCCAAGCCGCATGACGGTGTTCATCGGTTGGATCCTCCTCTCCGCCGGTGTGGCGCTATACATTCTGGAGCCCGTGTTCTCAGGTCGGGGCACGCCCTCGTACAAGGGGGACGACGACCCCTATGACGAGGCTGTCCACCGGCGCCGGGTCGCCCTCACCGCGCTCCACGACCTGGAATACGATCGGGCCACGGAAAAGGTGGTCGGGGACGATTACGAACGTCTGAAGGCGGAGCTCTCTCAGGAAGCCCTCCGTCACCTGGGACCGGCGAAGCCGGACGATGGCCCCGGGGTCGCGGAAAGGGTGAACCAGGAGCTGGAAGAGGAAATCGCCCGGATTCGTCGAGCCCTCCGGGAGGGCCTCGAATGCACCGTTTGCGGTCACGTGAATCGCTCCGGGGCCCGATTCTGCGGCGATTGTGGCCAGGGCCTCCCGGCTGCACGGGCAAGCGCAGGCGGGGGAATACCGACAGATGGAACCGACCCTTGACCCTTGAGGGTCGGGGTCTCGTGTGTGACTACGGCGCCACGAGGGCTTTGAGGGGTGTGGATGTCTCCGCCCGGGGGCACGAAATTCTGGCCGTGTTCGGGCCCAACGCGGCGGGGAAGTCCACGTTGCTGAGAACGCTCAGCGGGGAGCGAAGGCCTGATCGGGGGCGGGTTTTCTTTGACGGTGCGGTCGTATCCGGGGGAGACCCCGCATGGCGGGCCCGGATCGGCTTGGTCTCTCACCGGACCGGCCTCTACGGGAACCTTTCCGTATCGGAAAATCTCCGTTTCTTCGCGTCGCTTCAGGGGTCGCCCGGGAGTCGGGCGGCACTCATCGAGGTCCTGGAGCAGGTCTGCGCGGCGGAGGTTGCGGACACCCGGACCGCGATCTTGTCTCGGGGTCAACGCCAGCGGGTGGCGCTGGCCCGGTCGCTCCTGCATAATCCGGAAATCCTTTTCCTGGATGAGCCCTTCACGGGCCTGGACCCCGGCGGTGTGGCGGATCTGGAAACCGTTCTTCGGGCCATTCGGCTGGAGGGAAAGATCGTCGTTCTCGTGACCCACGACATTCCTCGGGGTCTGAAACTTGCCGACCGGATGGTGGTGCTAAGGGACGGCCGGAAGGTGCTGGACGGCCCGACGGCGGATCGGCGGGTCGAAGACGTGGTCCCGTTGTTCGGAGCGAGTTTCGCCCGGGACCGTTCGTGAGGGAGCTTCGGTGGGGCTGCATGATCGCCCTCAAGGACCTTCGCCTTGAGCTGCGCTCAGGGAGTCGGCTCCTGGCGATGATCGCCTTCGTCGTCCTCTCCGCCCTTCTGTTCTCCGTGTCCCTGAACTTGGCCCATTTGGAGGTTCGGGGTCTTGTCGCCGGGCTCGTCTGGCTGACGACCCTGTTCGCGGTGACTGCCGGTGCAGGACGCGCTTTCGACACGGAAGAAAACGACGGCGCGTTCCGACATGTCCTCCTCACTCCCGTCTCCCGAGGGGCCATCTTCCTCGGGAAGACGGCGGCCAACTGGGTTCTTGTCTGGTTCGTGACGATGTTGGCCTTTTTCGCGCTGACCACGTTCATGGAGATCCGTTCCCCGGGCCCGCTGGCGTGGCACGGAGCGGTCTTCCTGCCCGGCACCATCGGGTTGGCTGTAACGGGCACCTTCTTCGGTCGCGTCTCGAACCACAGCACCCTGGGCGACACCCTCTTGCCCGTCCTCACCTTTCCTCTCCTTGTTCCGGTGGTTTTTTTCGGGGCGACCGCCACGTCCCGGATCCTACTGGAACGACCCTGGCTTGAAATTTCGGGTCCGGTGCGGTTCCTTTGGGCTTTCGCCGTGGGGTCCGCCGTCGCCGGGACGGTTTTGTTCCGCCATGTTGCCGACGAATAGACGAGTAGGGGCGAGGCCGGATACGGGAGGCGAAGTTCCAGGACCGGAACGACGCGTCAAGGACGGGAAGGAGGGCCGGGAGTGAATTTGCGGAAGGCCAGGGTTGCGGGGCTCCTCCTCGCTTCGGTAGGTGTCGTCGCGATTCTCGTTGCCCACTGGATGGTGGTGTTCTGGGTGCCGACGGAGGCGTCCATGGGCGTGGTCCAGCGGATCTTCTACATCCATGTGCCCGCGGCCTGGACCACCTTTCTCGCCTTCGGGCTGGTGGCTCTTGCGAGCTTGGCCTACCTCTGGCTGGGGGACGACCGGGCGGATGCGGCGGCGGTGGCGGCTGCCGAAGGGGGACTGGTCTTCGGCGCAATCATGCTGACATCGGGCCCCCTCTGGGCGCGGGTCGCGTGGGGAACGTACTGGACCTGGGAGCCCCGTCTTACGCTCACCTTGTTGCTGTGGTTCACCTACCTGGGGTATTTCCTGGTGCGGGGCTCCATGGCGGATCCGAGGAAGGGCCGGCGTTTCGCTGCGGTGGTGGCCGTCTTCGGTTCCCTGAACATTCCTTTGATCCACGTGAGCGTTTCCTGGTTCAGGTCCCTCCATCCGGAGGCTGTCGTCATCAAACCGGAGGGTCCCACCCTCCATCCCGACATGCTCGCAACCCTGCTCACTTCGCTGGGCGGGTTTACCCTGCTGTTTCTCGGACTCTTCAGCCTCCGCTACTCCGTCGAGCACGCCTCCAGGCGGCTCCAGGCGGCTCGTTTTCGGGAAAGCACCGGAGTCTCGCCATGATCCAACGGTTTTGCGTGCTCCTCCCCCTCCTGCCGACCGACCCGGTCCTGTTGCTGGCCCAAGAGGTGGGTCGGGGTGCCTTGCGTCCCTATCTGCATGTATTTGCGGCCTACGGTCTGTTCTGGGTCTTGATCCTGTTCTGGGTCTGGCGCATTGCCAGGGGCCTGAAGCAGCTTCAGGGATTTCACGAAGAGCGGCACTCCGATGCCGACTGACGCCCAAGGCCTTCGGCTTGCGGACCGCACACAGCCGACGGGTTCCCCCGGTTCCATACGGGGAGGCGGGTTACGGGGCCCCGGCGCGGAGGGCGCTTGACCTGCGTTCCCCCTGACGCTTAGGTAAGTTAGCAGGGAATTCTTAGTTTTCCGAACAGGAGAGAAACTGATGATGTTCCGCTTAGCGAATTTCCGCGCTGTTGTTGTTGTGAGTTTGGGCCTCGCAGGCTTGGCTCCGGGAGCGTTTTCCCAGACGACCAAGATGCCCAGCACGCTCCGATACGGTTCCGGCCTCATGGATGTTCCGGTGGCCACCGTTCTGCCCCACATGGCCATTACGGGTACCTACTCCGGGTTTGGCGTGTCTGTCGCCCAGCGGCTCATCATCAACCAGTCGGGGGTCGTGATCGGTAGAGGGCAGCCCTACGAACGGTGGTTGTCCGACGGATCCTTGACGATTGGACTCTTTGACCGGCTGGAGTTGGGGGCCACGCTTCAGCACTACGACGATCCCGAAGACGGGGGCAATTTGATTGGCGGTTTCGGGCGCATCTCCCTGTTGCCTTCCTCTGTCCGGGGCATCGACCTGGCGGTGGGCGCCCGTTACGTCTCATCTCCCACCTTCCAGAACTTCTCGGACGACTTCCAACCCAACCGCCTGGGCTACCCCGATTCCCGAATCGCCAAGACGACCAGGACGACGGACGAGTTCAGCACGAACCTGACCCCGTATTTGGTTGCGACGGGACAGCTTCCGGGCCTTGATTTCGGATTTCTTCCGAGGTATGACGTCACGGTGAACCTGGGGTGGGGCAGCGGCCTTTTCTCGAAGGGTGAAGATCAGGAGTTCTACGGAGTCGTTGCTTCCGGAGGAATCTTTGCGGGAACCGCAGTTCACTTCGATTTGGGCAGCGGACGACTCTTGGGTTTTATGGGAGAATACAACGGCTTTGACGCCAACGCCGGCGTACAACTGGACCTGGGAGGAATCCGAGTGGGCGCATTTGCCCTGGGATTGGACTACGACGAGTTTTCCACCTTCCGTAGCCAGAAGTACGGGGTCTTGGCTTCGGTGGCTTTCTGCGGGGCCGACCGAGGCCTGTGCAAGGGCCAGCTGATGGATCGAGCATTGGATACAGTCATGCTTCCGCCTCCGCCTCCGGATACGGTCAGGGTGGTGGATACCGTCGCCGTTGAGCGCCTGATCGAACCGCCGATGCCATCCGGTACGCCGGCGACCCTCTGCCTCTCGACCGGAGGAGAGGTCGAAGTTCTGGTTACCGCTCAGCAGGACACGCTGGTGGGTCCGTCAAGGGTTTCGATCCGGGTTCTTAGGCCGGGGATCGTCTTCGCGGGCGCCTACGCGCAGGGCCGAGATTGGTTCGTCGACAACGAGCCGATCGACTTTGACAACCGGGAGTACAGCAAGTCGGGCAACCCGCTCCGCCTGGATTGCGATGACATCATGAGAGTTGGAATCCAGGGCGAGGTGCCGATCTTCGCCGAGCGCTCCCGGGACCGGCCGTTCGACATGATCTATGTGCCCGTGAGACCGGGTGTGTGGCAAGGGTACGAACACGGCTTGCAGCGGACTCGAGGCTAGTTCCGCCGGGTACAGCTTTACAGCTTGGCAGACAGCTCAACCCGTCTCCCGGATCCGGCGAATCCGGATCTGATGGGGTTGGCTCCATTGAGCATGGATTTGCCCGGCCAAGTCGGACAGCTTCTTGCCCAAGCACCGTTACCTCATTTGACCTCCCCGCCAGGATAAGGCCAACATGACGAACAAGCAGATCTCCAGGAAGAACAGCAAGGAGCTGCAGAGTCGAGCGCTTGCCACGGCTCTGACTCAGATTGAGCGGTCCCACGGAAAGGGGGCCATCATGCGCATGGGCGCCGATCGGGCCGCGCTCCAGATCGAAAGCATCTCCACCGGGGCGATCAACCTGGATGCGGCGATCGGGATCGGCGGGGTTCCCCGAGGCAGGATCACCGAAGTCTATGGCCCCGAGTCCTCTGGCAAGACCACCCTCTGTCTTCACGTGATTGCCAACGCTCAGGTGGGTGGCGGCATCGCGGCCTTCATTGACGCCGAGCATGCTCTGGATGTCCAGTATGCTCGCAAGCTTGGGGTGGATGTGGACGATCTCCTGGTCTCTCAGCCGGACACGGGTGAACAGGCCCTGGAGATTGCGGAGGTGCTGATTCGCAGCAACGCAGTGGAGGTAATCGTGATTGATTCGGTTGCGGCGCTCGTCCCCAAGGCGGAAATCGAAGGAGAGATGGGGGACTCCCACGTGGGGCTCCAAGCCCGCCTCATGAGCCAAGCCCTACGAAAGTTGACCGGGGCCGTCAACCGTTCCAACGCGGTCGTCATCTTTACCAACCAGATCCGTGAAAAAATTGGCGTGATGTTCGGAAGTCCCGAGACCACCTCCGGCGGTCGGGCTCTCAAATTCTACGCCTCCCTGCGCATGGACATCCGGAGAATCGGGGCGCTCAAGAATGGCCAAGACATTATTGGCAACCGGACCCGGGTAAAGGTCGTGAAAAACAAGTGCGCTCCCCCATTCAAAAAAGCCGAATTCGACATTCTCTACGCCCAGGGAATCAGCCATATCGGGCTGCTCATCGACCTGGGGGTTGAACAGGGCATTGTGGCCAAGTCCGGGGCATGGTTTTCCCTTGGTGACCTTCGGCTGGGGCAGGGGAAGGAAAAGGTGCGGACCTTCCTGAAAGAGAACCCGGATGTGGCGGAGAAGATTGAGGCCCGCCTTCTGGTCGCCCTGGGTATCCGCGAAGCCAAGGCGGTGGCCGATGGCCCGAAGAGGAAAGGCCCGAAGAAACAAGGAGAGACTCCGGCGGTAAAGGTGGTCTGAAGCGGTGCCGGGCAGGTTGGTCTACCTTCCACGGTTCCACCGGTAACCCGTCCTTGTTCGCCCTCCGATCCCGATGAATTCCGCCGAGATCCGCCAGAAGTTTCTCGACTTCTTCCAGGCCCGGGGCCACGAGATCTGCCCGAGTTCTCCGCTCGTCCCGGCGGGGGACCCCACCTTGCTCTTTACCAATGCCGGAATGGTCCAGTTCAAGGGAGTCTTTCTCGGCTCGGAGGCGTTGCTCTTCAAGCGAGCGGTTACCGCTCAGAAGTGCATACGGGCGGGTGGAAAACACAACGACCTGGAAGAGGTGGGCCGGACGGCCCGGCATCATACCTTCTTCGAGATGCTGGGCAATTTTTCTTTCGGCGACTACTTCAAGCCGGAAGCCGTGGCGTATGCATGGGAGTTTCTCACCGAGGCCCTCGGCCTCAATCCCGACCGCCTGTTCGTTACCGTCCACCACACCGACAACGAAGCGGCTCGTCTTTGGACCGACGTGGCCGGGGTCGCTCCTGAACGAATTCACTGTCTGGGCGACAAGGACAACTTCTGGCAGATGGCGGACACGGGTCCGTGTGGCCCTTGCTCCGAGATCCACTACGATCTCCGCCCGGCGAAGGAACGCGGGATCGCCCCCGGCACCCGGGAGTTTGAGCAACGGGGCGAAGCCGGTGAGTTCCTGGAGCTGTGGAATTTGGTCTTCATGCAGTTCGACCGGGACCCGTCGGGAGCGTTGCACATCCTTCCGGCTCCGAGTATCGATACGGGTGCCGGGCTGGAGCGCATCGCCACCGTGCTCCAAGGTGTCAGCACGAACTACGAGACGGACCTGTTTCTTCCCCTTTTGGCCCGGGTCGCCGGAATTACCGGACGCCCCTACCGCGCGGATACGGGGGAAGGGGTCTCCTACCGAGTGCTGGCGGACCATGCGAGGGCGGTCGCCTTTCTCCTTGCCGACGGCGTGTTCCCGGCCAACGAAGGACGAGGGTACGTCCTCCGGAGAATCCTCCGGCGGGGCGTTCGCCACGGGTGGCTTTTGGGCCAGAGGGAGCCCGCGCTCGTTCAGGTGGTCGAATCGGTCGTTGACGGGATGGCGGACGCCTACCCCGAGCTGGAAGTCCAGCGAGAATCGATTCTGGCCGCCACCCGGCGGGAGGAGGAGCGTTTTCTGGCGACGATCGACGGCGGCGTGGAACGGCTGCGCAGGGTTGCGCCTCGGTTGCGCTCGGAGGGTTCGCACCGTCCGGTCGTCCCGGGTGCCGAGGTTTTTCGCCTTTATGATACCTACGGCTTTCCCGCCGACCTTACCCGGATCATGGCCGACGAAAGGGGTTACGACGTGGACATTGAGGGCTTCGAAAAGGCCCTTGCCGTCCAAAGAGAGCGTTCCCGCGCCGACAGAAGATCCAAGGACGGGGGCCCGGATGTCGCGTTGACATTGACAGATACCGGTTCCCTGCCTTTCACGGTCGTGGACGATCTCGAAACTGGACAGACCTTCGTCGGGTACGATTCCCTGACCGCCTCCACCCGGGTGCTCGCCTTTCGCGACTTGGGCGGGGGTCTGGTCAAGCTCATCCTGGAAGCGCATCCCTTCTACGCGGAGGGGGGAGGCCAGGTGTCGGATCGGGGGAGCGTCTGGACCCCCGAATGGAGCATGGAGGTGGAAGGGGTCACCCGTTCCGGGGAGTTGCTGGGGGTTCACGGCCGCCCGACGGGAGACTTTCCGGGAGCTTCCGTCAAGGGATCGGAAGTCACCGCTCGGGTGGCGGCTGACGTGCGGCACGACACCGAACGCAACCATACAGCAACCCATCTGCTCCACGAGGCCCTGCGGTCGGTCCTGGGTAGCCACGTCAGGCAGCGGGGGTCGCTCGTGGCCCCGGACCGCCTTCGCTTCGACTTCGCGCACACGGCACCTTTGGCGGATGCGGAGCTCGAAGCGGTCGAAGCCCGCGTGAATGAGTCGATCCGGGCCTGTCATCCCGTGCGCATCCGCGTCCAGCCTTATGAGGTCGCGGTGAAGGCGGGGGCAATGGCCCTTTTCGGAGAGAAGTACGACAGCGAAGTTCGGGTCGTGGAGATACCCGGAGTCAGCACGGAGCTCTGCGGGGGGACCCACGTCCGGTATACGGGTGAGGTTGGCGTCTTCAAGGTGACTTCGGAGACCGGCGTTGCAGCCGGGGTGAGACGCCTGGAAGCCGTGACGGGTCGGGCGGCCTACCTGTACCTGAATTCATACAAGGATCGTATCCAGGCCCTGGCGGCCTTCATGAAGACTGCGCCGGCCAACCTTGAGAAGCGGGTAAGGCAGCTCATGGCGGAGAACGCCGAACTGGAGGAGTGGGTTGAAGGGCTGAGGCATCAAGGCAGCGGCGGGGAAGTCGTGGCGGAAGATGGATTTACCGTGGATGGCCGTCCTGCGATCTACCGAGGGGTCCGCCTGAAGGTGCGAAGTCCCGGGGATGCTCGGGGGTGGGGAGACGCCTTCCGGGAGTCCTCGAAGATCGGGGTGGCGGTCGTGGGGGCGGAAATGCCGGGGGAGAAGTACGCCCTCCTTGTCTTTGCTACGGATCGGGCGATCGCCGCAGGTGTGAAGGCGGACGTCTTGATCAAGGAGGTCGCGGCGGTGGTGGGCGGCAGGGGGGGAGGGAGGCCTCACATGGCGCAGGCAGGCGTTGCCGAGCCGGAGCGGATCAACGACGCAATCCGGGCGGGGGCCGATTTCATGAAGCGCCTGATTTCGGAATCCTCCCAACGAACGTCGGCGCAATGAACGTCGGCGAATGGATTGAGGCGCGAAATCCCCCGGTACCCGAGGCATTTCGACCGTATCTGCAAGTGCAAGCCGGCAGCCCCGTCTCCCTCCGTGGTTTTCTGGCCGCAGCGGACGCTGGAATACGGGCGTGCTTGGAAGGGGATCCGAAGGACCAGGCCGCTGCTTTTTCGCTCCTCGCAGCCGACGCGTACATTACCTACGCGTGTCTGTGGACGCTGTCGGAGGGCGGCACCGCGGAGGAGCTCCGCAAGATCGCGAGGCGGACCGCGGAGCTGGGCGGGAGACAGGCACTGGCGTGAGCGGGCTGGACCTGGGATTGGCGGGGAAGCGGGTCCTCGTAACGGGAGGTTCCAGGGGGATCGGTGCCGCTGCCGCCCGGCTTTTTGCGCGGGCCGGGGCCAACGTAGGGATTTCCTATCATCGCCGCAGAGCCGAGGCGCTGGAGGTGGTAAGCGCGGTGGAGGGAGCAGGAGTGAAGGGCTGGGCGGAGGGTGGGGACTTGGCGGATCCAAGGACCGTGGACCGGCTGTTCGGCCGCGTGGATTCTGCATTCGGAGGCCTGGATGTCTTCGTGGGGAACGCAGGAATCTGGCCCGTTGAAGACGTCCCGCTGGCGGAAATGGATCATGACCGCTGGCACCGGACCCTCGCCGTGAACCTGAACTCCATCTTCTATTCAACCCGAGAAGCCTTGCGGCGCATCGGTGTCGGGGGACGCGTCGTTCTCGTGGCGTCCACTGCGGGGCAGCGGGGAGAGGCATACCACGGGGACTACGCGGCGACCAAGGGAGCGATCATTTCCTTGGTCAAGGGGCTGTGTGTGGAGGTGGGTGGACGGGACATCACGGTGAACGCGGTGGCCCCGGGGTGGGTGGATACCGAAATGTCTCTTGACGCCCTCGCCCGGGCGGACATCAAGGAGGCCATTCCCCTTGGGAGGGTGGCCACGGCCGAGGATGTGGCCGGTCCCGTTGTCCTGCTCTGTTCCCGGTTTGCACGTCACATCACGGGCGAGATCGTGAACATCAACGGGGGAGCGGTACTGGCCGGGTGAGGATCCGGTTGGAAGTCCCCGCCGCGGTGCGGGAGCTGTCAGAACGGCTTGAAGACGCGGGTTTTGAAACATGGGCCGTGGGAGGGGCCGTCAGGGACGAGATCCTGAAGAGAGGCGGGAGCTCGGAGGACTGGGATCTGGCGACCCGGGCGAGACCGGAGGAGATGAAGCGGCTGTTTCGGCGGACCGTCCCTCTTGGCCCGGAATACGGTACCGTAGGCATCTTCGGCCGCAACGGGGTCCTGTACGAAGTCACCACGTTTCGCCGGGATATCACCACCTGCGGGCGCAAGGCTACGGTTGCCTTTTCCGACAGTCTGGAGGAAGACCTGGCTCGCCGCGACTTCACCATCAACGCCATGGCTTGGCACCCGATACTGTGCGAGTTGCGGGACCCTCACGGTGGGCTGAGGGACCTGAGGGCGGGTGTGCTCCGCACCGTCGGGTCTGCGTCCCAGCGGTTCAGGGAGGACTACCTCCGAGTGCTCCGGGGGTTGAGGTTCGCCGGCGCCCTCCGTCTGGAGATCGACGGCGACACCTGGGACGGGATGGTGGACGCCATATTCGGCCTGTCCCACCTGTCCCAGGAAAGGGTACGGGAAGAGCTTATGAAGGTCATGGGGTGCGCCAGGCCCTCCCGGGCTCTCGAACTGTACCGGAGTTCCGGAGCGCTGCAGCAACTTCTGCCGGAGCTGGGTCGCCCCCTTGGGCCCGAAGCCCTCGCCGCCGTGGATGCGATCGGATCTTCCCCGGACGAGGACAAATCCCTTCAGCCGATCCTTCGCATGTCCGTCCTGTTGCTCTTCGGGTTGGGTCGGGCGGCATCCCGGGTCTTTGTGTCCACCCTTCTGCTCCGGCTTCGATTCTCGAAGGCCGAAGTGAAGCGGATTGCCATCGCCGTGGACGGAGGTTCCGGCCCGCATCCGGACATCCTTGACGACCCGGTCGAGAGGCGAAGATGGATGGCCGGGATCGGTCGAGACGGACTTCGGGATGTCTTCCGTATATGGGCCGCCTTGGGGGGTTCGGGAGCCTCTGCCGAAGGTGGGGACGACGCCGGACGGGTTATGAAATGCGTTGAAGACGATTTGCGGGCAGGCGTTCCCCTGTCCTTGGCAGACCTGGCGGTCCGTGGCAGAGACCTTCTCCGCCTGGGGTGGCCCCCCGGTCCCGGAATCGGGATCGTCCTCCGGCGCCTACTGCAGGCCGTATGGGAAGATCCATCGGTGAACAACCGGGCCGCCCTCATGGACCTGGCGACAGAGATGACCATGGGTTCGGAAACCATGGGTTCGGAAGGAGAAGTCAGGGAAGGGGGTGGCGACGATCGGAAGGGGGCCGTGGTCGACCGCGGGCCGGCGGGATGAGCGAAGGCTTCTGCTCCCTTTCTTCTGGCGGAAAATCCGGCCTCCGGCAGCGCCTGCCGGAATGGGGGCGGAAGCGAAAGAGGAGGTAGCGTCTATTCCCACTCAACTTCTTGACCAGAGAGTGCCCTTGGAGCGGGCGGTTCTGGTGGGTACGCCGCGGACGCAGGAACACCCCGAGGAGGCGGAAAAACACCTGGCGGAGCTCGGCCGCCTTACCGCTACGGCGGGAGGCATCGTTGCCGGAACCCTGGTCCAGCGGCTGCGATCGCCTCAGCCCCGCTACTTCCTGGGTCAAGGGAAGGCCCGGGAGCTCGCCGAACGGGTGAGGGAGCTGAATGCGGACTTGGTGATCTTCGACGACGAGCTGACCCCCGCCCAGGGCAAGAACTTGGAAGACCTGTGCCGAGTACGGATCATGGATCGGGCGGAACTCATTCTGGATATCTTCGCGACGCGTGCCAGGACGTACGAAGCTCGCATGCAGGTTGAGTTGGCCCAGCTTCAGTACCTGCTGCCCAGGCTGCTGCGGATGTGGAGCCACCTGTCCCGGATCCGGGGCGGCATCGGGCTCCGGGGTCCGGGAGAGACCCAACTCGAGACGGACCGTCGACTCATTGGAATTCGAATTGCGGAACTGCGCCGCAAGATGAAGGATGTCGCCCGGGCCCGGGCCACGCAGCGGAAGGGTCGGACGGGGCGATTCAGGGCGGCCCTGGTCGGGTACACCAACGCAGGGAAGTCATCTCTGCTTCAGGCCCTTTCGGGAGCGAAGCAGTTCGTGGAAGACCAGCTGTTCGCGACCCTGGACCCCTCGACCCGTCTTGTGACCCTGGACGGCGGACACGAGGCCCTGGTCACCGACACGGTTGGATTCATTCGCAAACTCCCTCACCACTTGGTCGCGTCCTTCCGTTCCACGTTGGAAGAAGCCCGGGAAGCCGACGTTGTGCTCCACGTAATTGATTCGTCGCACCCGGATCGGGAAGCTCAGAGGCGGGTCGTTCGATGGGTTCTGGATGAGCTGGGGCTGGAAGGGCGTCCCCGGGTCCGGGTGTTTCACAAGATCGACCTTCTGGACGGTGGAGATCTTCTAGCGCTGAAGAGGCGAACCCTCGGGTCCCGGAAACACCCGGCCGTCTTCACGTCTGCCAGGGCGCCGGCGACAATGACACCCCTTCGTGAAATGCTGGCGGCCCGGATTCGGGACCGGATGAAGCAGGTTCAGGTTGAGTTTCCGGCGGGAGACGGAAGTACCCTGGCCGCGCTGTACAGGGAGGGGGAGGTGTTGTCTCGCGTTCAGGTGGGAGGGAGGGTGCGGGTCGTGGTTCGGGGGTCGGCGGCCCTGGTCGGCCGTTTGGGCACCCGGGACGGCGTGCGCATTACGTGAGGAAACCCACCCGGCCCCTGTGCGGAACGCGGAGGTCATCCATTCGGGACGCCGGTGCGGTTGAGTCAAACCGAAATCCTTGTACACTGCCAGAACGGGCGCTGGGTTGATGAGGTTGAGCTTCTCCTGCGGCCCGGACAATGGTGGTGGAATGCCCGCGAAGGGGCTTCGTCGCGGCAGTTGACCGTTTGGGAGGGGGAATCGACAGCATGAGGCTCTACATCAACATCGACCACGTGGCAACGGTGCGGCAGGCTCGCCGCACCGACGAACCGGATCCGGTCCGGGCGGCTGTCCTTGCCGAGCTGGGAGGCGCGGACGGCATCACCATTCACCTGAGGGAAGACAGGCGCCACATACAGGATCGGGATGTGTACCTCCTGGCGGAAACGGTTCGCACCGGCGTCAACTTCGAGCTGGCGGCGTCCGAATCCGTCGTCGACCTGGCGGTGGAACTGGGGCCGATACAGGCTACCCTGGTCCCCGAGAAGAGGGAGGAAGTGACCACGGAAGGGGGCCTCGATCTGGCTTCGGAGTCCGTGCAGAGTGCGGTGCACTCCGCCCTCCGGCGCCTTGAATCCCGAGGGATTCGAACCTCTCTATTTGTGGATCCGGATCGGGAGGCGCTGGACCATTCGGTCGGGCTGGGCGCGAACGCCGTCGAACTGCACACGGGAGAATACGCCAACGCGCCGAGAGGGAGGGAAAGGGCCGCCCAGCTGACCCGCCTGGCGGACGCCGCCGTCCATGGGCACGCGGTGGGGCTGGCGGTTCACGCCGGACATGGACTCACGTACGAAAATGTCGTGCCCGTCGCGGCGTTGCCCCATCTAGAGGAGCTGAACATTGGCCACAGCGTGATCAGTAGGTCCGTCTTCGTGGGGCTGGAACGAGCGGTCCGGGAGATGAAGGAGATCGTGACCCAGGGTCCGGCCCGGGTTCGTCGGCCCGGCGACTGGATTCCGCCCCTGGGGTTCTGAGGCCCGTCCGTTCTGCGCACCTTTGCCTTGATGCGTTTCTGGAAGCCGCTCCTTGGGCTGGGCATCGCGGCGTTCCTGATTTGGTGGCTCTTCAGGAACGAGAATCCGGAGGAAGTCTGGAGCCGAATTCGGGGAGCCGACGTCGTCCTCCTGTCCCTTGCCGTCGCGGTCACGACCGCCGGTTTCGCGGTTCGAGCGGTGCGCTGGCGATTCTACCTGGCGCCCGTCCAGCCCCGCAGCCCCTTTCGCTCCCGTTTCGCCGCGGTGTGCACCGGCTTCATGGCCAACAACCTTCTGCCGACGGGACGGGTCGGCGAATTCGCCCGTGCCTTCGCCTACAGCCGCTTGGAGCCGGTTTCTGCCACTTCCGCCTTTGCGACCTTGGTGGTTGAACGTTTCATGGACGGCGTGGCCATTCTGATTCTCCTCTTTGTAGCAGTGGGGAGCCCGGGTTTCCCGGCCGACGCCCTTCCGGGACCCGTGGTCCAAGGCATTCGAACCGTTTCCTTGCTTCTCGGGCTTATCCTCGCCGGTACGGTCCTTCTCATCTTCTTTCCGGGCGGAAGCGTAGAGGTCTTCCGCCGGGTGGCAAAACGGCGGCTGTCGGCTCGCCGAGCTGCAAGCCTCGTGGCCGCCATGACCGGCTTTGTCGAAGGGCTTGCCTCCCTGCGGGGGTGGCGCTTGTTCCTCCCGGCTCTGCTCTGGAGCCTGGGGTTATGGGCCCTCCAGTCTCTCTCGTTCTGGATCGGATTTCTGGCCTTCGATATCCGCCTTCCCTATACCGCCGCCCTGTTCACGAACGCGACCATTGCCTTGGCCGTTACCGTGCCCGCGGCTCCCGGATATTTCGGCACCCTCCAGGCCGGGGCCAAGATCGCTCTCGTGAACGTCTATGGTGTAGCGACCGCGCCTGCCCTCGGATTCGCCGTCGGTTGGCACTTGGGAAGCTTCTTCCCCATCACCTTGATGGGCTTGTGGTATGCTCGCCGCCTGGGCGTTTCGCTCAAAGACATTTCGGGGCAGGGCTCCTCCGGGAGGAACCGGCCAGGTGCGGACCTACCTTGACGACGGTATCGGTGGCATGTCCCGCCAAAGTGAACCTGTTTCTGCGAATCTTGGCGCGAGAGGAATCGGGTCACCACCAGATCGAAACCTTCTTTCTGGCCATTGGGCTCTACGACCGAGTGGAGGTTCGGAACGGAGCCGAGGGGATCGGTTTTGAAGTCAGGCAGAAGAACGTTCCCGGACTTGACGAGCCCCCCGAGGACCTGGGAGCGCCGGAAGACAACACCGTCGTCCGATCTGCCCGGGCCTTTTTCCGCGCCACCGGGATCGAGGCGGCGGTCTCCATCGTGCTCACCAAGTCTATTCCAGCGGGAACCGGACTGGGCGGTGGTTCGTCGGACGCCGCGGGAGCCCTCATGGCCCTCAACGCCATGTATGGCGAACCCCTCCGGGCCGAGGAGCTGATCCGGCTCGGCGGATGCATCGGGGCGGATGTGCCCTTCTTCTGCACCGGGGCGCCTGCCGCTCTGGCGTGGGGGCGGGGTGACCGGCTGTTGACCTGTCGCCCCCCGCCGGCCGCCCAAGTCGTGGTCGCGATTCCGCGGGAGCGGGTCCGGACCGGTGCCGCGTACCGGGAGGCGTCCAGGAAACTGAAGTTGCCGGTTCCCTCGTTCCAGTTCCTAGGGCCGGAATCGGGAGAATGGATGACCCTTGCCCCCCTCCAGGAGAACGACTTCGAGGGCGTGATCTTCCGGCGGATTCCTCTCTTGGCGAAGGCTCGGGCCGCCCTGGCGGAAGCGGGCGCGGTGGTGGCTCGTCTCACGGGAAGCGGCTCGGCCGTCTTCGGGGTCTTTCCCACTGGAAGAGGGGGGGATGTAGAGCGGGGAGCGGCGCGCCTTCGTGCCATGGCCGGGGTCTCCGCCGTGCTGGTGGTTCCCACCTTGACTGCGATGCCGGCTCGCGTCGTCGTCGGGGCCCAGCCGCGACGTTCCACCGGTCAAACTTGCGCTTGTCCGCCGTGTACGGGGGCTTGAGCGCTTCCGGACCCAAAGGGTAAACATATGTTCCCGCTTCTTCGAGCTCAAGATTGGGAAGGAACGGGGGTCCGCGATCGCGGGCCGAAGGTTGAATTTCGAAAGCCCGGGGAGGAAGTGGAATCCGTCCTGTGGGGTTGAATCCGGTAGGGATCCTCTGCTAGGGTTCGGATCACTGGCCCGTCGTCTAATGGCAGGACACCGGTCTTTGGAACCGGCGGTGGTGGTTCGAATCCACCCGGGCCAACTTGGGCCCGGAAGTTTCGGGCATGCAGCTACAACTCCGTATCCTCCCCGCGCTGTTTCCGCTTGTCCGGTATCCCCTCCTCCCGGCGCACCCGCTCCTCAAACTGATGGATCCAGGTGTCTGCATCCGTCGCAGACGACGCTTCGCTGTCCCCTGAGCCCTCCCGCTGCTCGGTCTCCGCCCCTTTCATCGCCTTCATGTTGTGGAGGTTCAGCCACCTGTCGAAGGTCTGGCTCATACGGACGATGGAGTAGAAGCGCCGGGGACGCCGCCCGCGCCCGGTGAGGAGATCGATGATGATCGCGACGATGGAAAGGTTGATCGCCAGAAAGTCCTTGAAGCCTTCCAGGGCCAGCTTCACCTGAAAAACCAGGAAGTCCCGGAGGGTCACGCCCTGGGATGCGACGACACCGGACTTCTTCCTAGCTTCTTTCGCCGCCGGCTTTGTTGTGTCCATGTTCTCGCTGGATGGGACCGTCCGCCGTCACGTTCCGGGCAACGGGGGGTGTTCCGGTGCCGGGGCACCCCGGTGAACTTCGTCCCGCCGTTCCGGGCCGCCCCGGCGGTTTCCCGTGGATCCTAACCTGGAAGCGTACGAACTGTCGACAGACAATGTTTTTCTCCATCACCCTCGCCGTCGTCTTGTCGAACGTGCCGACCGTCCGACCTCCCGCCTCCCCGGGGTATCTGGGCCCGCCTGTTCTTCGGCAAGCCGCTCCGGATTCCGGTAGCCTTCGCCGGGAGGCTCGAGAACTCCAAGCTCGCTTCGAGCGGCGTCGCGCCCGGGAACTCCCCCGCACCCGAATCCGGGGTGGGGAAGGCCCGTGCGATGAGGTGGTCGGTCGCCTGTGCGTTTGGGATGAAGGGGATGCGGCCATTCCCCCGGCCGAGGAGCCGGAAGCGGTCGAAAGCGCGCGCGGAGAGCTGCTTGCCTCCCTTTCGGTTCTCGCCGAAGCAATTCCCGGCGATCACTGGATTTTCGGCCAGCGCGTCCGCTACCTGGCGGAGGCGGGTCGGCTGACCGACGCCGGGTCCCTGGTGGGGTCCTGTGTCCTTCCGCAACGATGGCGGTGCGACGCCTACTTGGGCCTGGTTCGCCACCCCCAAGGGCGTACGGGAGCCGCAGAGGTGGCCTTCGGGCGGGCCCTCGCGGCCATGCCTCGGGAGTTGCGGTCCGTATGGGTCGGACCGGATCCCGTTCTGGACCGCGATACCCGACACTGGCTTGCGAAACAGCCCGACTCAATCCGGGGGGTGGCACGGCTCTGGATGCTGGCGGACCCGCTCTTTCTGGTTGAAGCCAATGACAGGTGGACCGGACACCTTGGTCGCTGGACCTACGCCATGAGTTCCGAAGAATCGAGGAGCCCTCACCAGATGAGGTGGGGCCGGGACCTGACGGAAGTCCTCGTTCGTTATGGATGGTCCGTGGCTTGGGAGCGGTCCTGGCCCGGAGGGAGTCGGATGTCTTCCAGCGTGATCGGGCGCGACCTTCCCGGCGCCCTCAGGACCTTTCCTCCCCGGGAGGTCCTGGGTCCCCCACTAGACGGCACCCAAAGCGACACTCCTGTCGTTTGGGAGCTGGCGCCCGGCCATGCCCAGAGCAAGTATCTCCCTCCGTATCTTGACTCCCTGGGTGCGCTGGAAGGGCAGATGGGACGGTTCTGGCGGCCCGATGGGGTCGTCATCGCCGCGTCCGCCCGGGTGCCCGTCCTCGACGCCGATTCCCCCGTTCCTAAGGAGGGAGAGGCGGGGCTGTTCCTGGAAAGCGACGGCGTGCTGGCGCTGGACGTTCGTACCCCGGCGGCCGCAAACCGGCCGGTGCGGCTCTCCGGGCGGGCCCCGGGTTCCGATTGGGGAATCGTGAGCTTCGAGGTCTGGATACCGGGGCTTCGAAGCGCCTACCGTTTTCGCAGTGGCGTGCCATTGAGGCCGATCCCTCCGGATGTCTTGGCCATTTCCGACCTGATGCTCTTGGAGCCCACCGGGGAAGGGGCGGACGGGTCGGGAGGACCCGCGAAGGGAGAAGCGGCAGCGGAACGGGAGAGGCCCCGGGGGCAAGAGGCCGTGGGAGGCGAATTGCCGAACCGGGAGTCGGCGGCCTTGGGGAGGGAACCCCTCCACTTTGCGGCGATGGTCGAATCCTTGAGGGCGACACCGAATGTCGGAGCCCATGAGGCGTTGGGTGTGGCTTTCGAAATCTACGGTCTGGGTTTCCGGTCGGAGGTCGTCGGGTTTCGGGCCTGGGTGGAAGGAAAAGACGAAGGATGGGTTACCCGAATGTTGCGACGCCTGGGGTTCGGGCAGCCGCCGGACGAAGTCGTCGTGGCGTGGGAAGAGCCCGGGCCGGATCGGCCCCAGCCCTTCTTCCGTGCTTTTCGAATCCGTCTGCCGGGTCTTGATCCCGGGACCTACGACCTTGTGGTGGAAGCCTCTGTCCCGGGCCGCTCCCCGGTCCAGCGCCGCCGCCGTTTCGCCGTTCTCGCCCCGGATCCGGAACCGCCGTCGGAGGCGCTCCCGACCGGATTGGAGCGTCGTTAGTTGACGACCAGCAGGGCAAAATCTATACTCTTTGGCCGCCTACGATCTTGGGCTGTCCCGCGGACTCGTCACCAACTCCTGCTTTTTCATGGATGATACGTATCGGCGCGGGCCCCTCCTTCTCCTCACGGGGCGGGCCAACCGGCCCCTGGCCCGAGAGATCGCAACCCTCCTGAACACGTCGGTGGAAGGGGCCACGGTCCGAAATTTCGTCGACGGGGAGATCTTTGTCAGGATCGATCGCAACGCCAGGGGGCGGGATGTATTCATCATCCAGCCGACGGTGACCAATGCGGACAACATCATGGAGCTGCTTCTCCTGATTGACGCGGCGAAGCGGGCTTCGGCGGCCCGGGTGACCGCGGTCGTTCCTTACTTCGGATACGGCCGCCAGGACAGAAAGGACCAGCCCCGCGTCGCCATCGGCGCCAAACTGACGGCCAACATGATCGTGGCTGCCGGAGCCGACCGGGTCGTGAGCATCGACTTCCACCAACACCAGATCCAAGGCTTCTTTGACATCCCCGTCGACCACCTCTACGCGGCGCCCGTGTTTACGGCCTATTTTCGGGAGAAGGCTTTCCGGGATCTGGTCGTGGTGGCCCCCGATGTAGGTTCGGCGAAAATGGCCCGGGGCTTCGCCAGGCGCCTCGGGGCTTCCTTCGCGATCATTGACAAGCGTCGTCCGTTGGCCAATGTCGCCGAAGTGCTGGATGTCGTTGGAGAAGTGGAGGACAGAACCTGCCTGATTACCGACGACATGATCGACACGGGGGGGACCATCGCTCAGGCCGTGCAGGCCCTCATTGATCGGGGAGCTCGCTCCGTATACGTCGCGGCGACCCATGCCCTCCTGTCCGGAGATGCCGTGGCCAAGCTCTCCCGCGCTCCCCTTGAGGAGCTCGTTGTGACCAACACCATCGCCATTTCCGCCGCCAAGAAGTTCCGCCGCATGAAGGTGCTTTCCATTGGCGACTTGCTGGCCCGGGCCATCACCTACATCCATTCCAACGAATCGGTCAGCCAGTTGTTCGAGCTTGTGGAAGAGCGGGAGCGGCCCGACCCGGGTTCCCCTGGCCCGAAAACCGACTTCGCGATCCTGGAAAGCCATTTATGGAAACAAAACTGAAACTTGAGACCCGTGCCCGATCGGGGAAGGAAACCGCGCGCAAGCTCCGTCGTGCGGGCCGCGTACCCGGCGTCATCTACGGCGGGGGAGACACGCCTGTGCTGGTGTCCATGGAGACCCGGGAGGTCCTGAACCTCTTCCAGTCGATTTCCGTCGACAACACGATCCTGGACTTGCACGTGGATGACGGCTCCGCCGAGCGGGGTTTGGTCCGGGAGATTCAGGTACACCCGTACCGTTCCGAGCTGCTCCATGTCGATTTCATTCGAGTCCGGCGGGGCGTGCCCATTGAGGTACAAGTCCCGCTCCGCTTCACCGGCATCGCGGATGGTGTCCGAAACAGCGGTGGCGTCTTGGACCAAGTTGTTCACAGCCTCCCGGTCAAGTGTATTCCCTCCATGATCCCGGAAGGAATTGATGTGGACGTGACTGCGTTGGCCGTTGGCGACGTGATCCGCGCCGGTGACATCGAAATGCCCGATGGTGTGGAGAGCCTCGCCGATGCCGGGAAGACCATCTGTGGGGTGGCAGCGCCAAGCGTGTCCCAAGAACTGGTGGACGAAGAGGAGGAGGTCTCCCCCGGGGAGGCGTTTCCCACCGGGGAGTTCGGATAGGATCGGGGGCTGACCCCGGTCGCCGATGCGGCTTCTGCGCACTCCGGCTCCCCGTGTCAAGGTTGTCTTGGGTCTCGGAAATCCGGGACTTGAATACGCCCGCACCCGTCACAATGTGGGGTGGTGGGTCCTTGATCGCTTTGCCTTCGACCAAGGCTTCGGCCCATTTCGGCGAAAGCGGAGGGCGTGGGAGGCTTCGGGGGAGACCGCCGGGTGGAGGGTTCGCTTGCTCAAGCCCCGCACCTACGTGAACCGAAGCGGTCTGGCCTTGACGACCCTGTGGAAAATCCGGGGATTTGAGTTTGAGAGGGACCTTCTCGTCGTAGCCGATGACATCAACTTGGCGGTGGGCCGAGTTCGGTTTCGACCGGGAGGAGGTTCGGGAGGTCACCGGGGGCTGGCGTCCGTGAACGAAGCCTTGGGGTCGCAGGGTTACCCCCGCCTCCGAATCGGCGTGGGAGCCCCGCCTCCGGGCACGGACCGGGCCGACTGGGTTCTTGGCGTCATGCCGGGAGAGGACGAGGGCCGGATGGAGGCGCTGCTTTCGGAGCTGAGCGAGGCCGTCGGGGTCTGGGTTGGCGAAGGTGTGGCGGCCGTCATGAATCGGTTCAACCAATGAGGAGTTGTTTGCATTCTTGGACGATTCGAGGGGGGTCCCTAGGACGCGGCCTGGAATTCGTAACGACAGAATAATTTCAACCATAAGGAAGTAGAGATCGTGATTGATCAGCTTCTGGTTTTGACCGAATGGTCCTGGGTGGTGGGAATCCTGGGGCTACTCACCGCGCTGGGCGTCTACCGCTACCTGTCAAGTCAGCCCAGCGGCACCGACGCCATGAAAGAACTTGCGGACCAGATCCACGACGGGGCGATGGCGTTCCTCCGCCGGGAATACACCGTCCTCGCCGTCTTCGTTGCCCTGGTGACCGGGCTTCTCTATGCGGCCATCGGCGGGGCGACGGCGGTTGCGTACGTTGCAGGGGCGCTCAGCAGCGTTCTGGCCGGCTTCTTCGGAATGAAGGCGGCCACGCGGGCCAATGTGCGCACTTCGGCGGCGGCGAACCGGGAAGGGCAGGGCAAAGCCCTGCGCATCGCGTTCTTCGGGGGCGCTGTGATGGGTCTTTCGGTGGCTGCCCTGGGGCTGCTCGGGATCGGCGCCCTTTACGGGCTGCTGGCAGCCGACGCGATTCCGGGCACGAACGACCTGCCCCGCTTTGCCGAGGTCGTCTCGGGCTTTGCCATGGGGGCTTCCTCCATCGCCCTCTTCGCCCGGGTGGGGGGTGGCATCTTTACTAAAGCCGCCGACGTGGGCGCGGACTTGGTAGGAAAGGTGGAAGCGGGAATCCCCGAAGACGACCCCCGAAATCCGGCCACCATCGCCGACAACGTGGGAGACAACGTGGGAGACGTGGCGGGGATGGGCGCCGACATTTTCGAGTCCTACGTGGGGTCCATCGTGGCGACGATTGCCATCGGCGCCACCTCGGTGGCCCTTGCCACGAGCACCATCCAGGCCGTCGCGCTCCCCGTCATCACCGTGCTCGTCGGCTTGGTTTGTTCGGTAATCGCCATCGGAACCATGAAGCTCCTGGAGCGCGCCGAGCCCGGTGCGGCCCTGCGGAACGTAACCTTCATCGCCGCGGGATTGTTCCTGGTCGCCATGTTCTTCGTCGTTCGGGGGATGGACATGAACATCATCGACCCGATTACCGGAACCGCCCGCTCCCCGATGGGCCCCTTCTGGGCCATCCTGGCCGGGACCCTGGTCGGGATCCTCATCGGCTCTGTCACGGAGTACTACACCGGGGGGCGACCGGTTCGGAAGATCGCAGCCTCCTCGGAGACCGGTTCAGCAACCAACATCATCACGGGTTTGGCGGTAGGGATGGAGTCGACCGCCATTCCCCTCCTTCTCATTTGCGCCGCCATCTTCGTTTCCTTTTTGGCGAGCGGTCTCTACGGGATCGGGATCGCGGCCGTGGGGATGCTGGCCACGGTCGGGGCCACAATGTCGGTGGATGCGTACGGACCCGTGGCCGACAACGCCGGCGGCATTAGCGAGATGGCGGGCCTGGGGCCTGAAACCCGAAAGGTGACGGATTCGCTCGACGCCATAGGAAACACCACGGCCGCGATCGGCAAGGGTTTTGCCATCGGATCGGCCGCCCTCACGGCCCTGGCTCTCTTTTCGGCCTACACCTCCAGCGTGGGGCTCCGGGAAACGGGGATCAACATCGCCGATCCCATGGTGGTGATCGGCCTCTTCATCGGTGGCATGCTGCCCTTCCTGGTGGGCGCCTTCACCATGACAGCGGTGGGGAGGGCGGCCGCGGGCATGGTGGACGAGGTGCGCCGCCAATTCCGGGAGATCCCGGGGCTGATGGAGGGGACGGCCAAACCCGACTCGGCCCGCTGCGTGGACATTTCCACCCGTGCGGCCCTCCGGGAAATGTTGCTACCCGGCATCACCGCCGTTCTGGCCCCGGTAATCGTGGGGCGCTTCCTGGGGGTTGAAGCGTTGGGTGGCCTCCTGGCCGGCGCCACGGTTACAGGGGTACTCATGGCTCTCTTCATGGCCAACGCTGGCGGCGCGTGGGACAATGCCAAGAAGTACATTGAGGGGGGAGCCCACGGCGGAAAGGGATCCGGCCCTCACAAGGCGGCCGTAGTCGGGGACACCGTAGGCGATCCCTTCAAGGACACGTCCGGGCCGTCCCTGAACATCCTGATCAAGCTCATGAGCGTCGTGTCTCTGGTCCTGGCGCCCTGGTTCGTGAGCGGAGGATGATATCCTTTGATCGAGCGATTGCCTTCGCCCAAGACCTGATTCGCATTCCGTCCCTGCCCGGCGAAGAGGGGGATCTGGCCAGGCGCGTCGTCGCAGAGATGGAATCGCTGGGCTACGACGAGGCGTATACGGATGATGTGGGCAACGTTGTGGGGGTCGTCGAAGGAGACGGGGATGCGCCTGCGGTGATGCTGAGCGCCCATCTGGACATGGTAGCCGCCGGCGACCCCGGGGAGTGGGAATATCCCCCCTTCGACGCCGTGATCGCGAACGGGTGCCTTCACGGCCGGGGCGCGATGGACATCAAGGGCCCCCTGGCCTTACAGACCTACGTGGGGGCCGCCCTTCGAGGGAAGACCACGGGAGACATCATCGTGGCCCATCCCGTTTATGAAGAGCGGGGGGGCTGGGGAATGGACCACCTGACGCGTCCGGACGGGGGCCTTCGCCCCGGAGCGGTCATCATCGGAGAATCCACCCACGGGGACATCGCCATCGGGCACCGGGGCCGGGCCGAAATCGAGGTCGTGGCCCGCGGACTGGCAGGCCACGCGTCGGCGCCGGAGCGGGCCCGAAACGCCCTGGACCGGGTTCCGGCCATCCTCGCCGGAGTGCGGGACCTCGCGGCGAATCAGGAACGGGACGAAGTTCTGGGCGCGTCCTCCGTCGTCCCCACCGGGATCGGAGCCGCTCCGGCCAGTCTGAATGTGATTCCCGACAGGGTCACCGTGACCCTGGACTGGCGAATCCTCCCTTCGGACGGGGAAGAGACCTTGTTGGCCCGCCTTCGGGACGCAGTCCGCCCCCACCTGGACGGGGGGGCCTCCGTCGTAGATTCTCCGAAGCAACCGGACCCTTCGGAGCCGAACGTGGAGTTCCGACTCGCCACCGAGGTTCAGCGCAGCTACACCGGAGCAGAGGAGGAGCGGCGGATCCTCAGCCCGGGCTTCTTGATGGATCCTCGTCATCCGATCGTCGTGGCGGCCGCCCGAGCGGTTGGATCCCGAGACGGCGGGGGCTGGGCCCGCATCCGGCCTTGGACGTTCGCCACCGATGGAGGGTGGACCCACGGGATTCGGGGCATTCCCACCATCGGGTTTGCCCCAGGGGAAGAGCGCCACGCCCACACCAATATTGAGCGTCTCAACCTGGACGAGGCGAAGTGGGGCTATGGCAGGTATCTGGAACTGGTCCCGTCGGTCCAGGCCGCGATTCCGGCGGAGCCCGAGGAGCTCGCCGAACCCTGAAGGCGAAACGCCCGGTTGCGTCCAAAGCGAGGCAGGCCCCTTCCGCCCCGGCCCATCTGCCCTTCCGGGGAGCTCCCCCGGATGCCGGACGCCCCGCACCTCTGGGGATCCGCCGTCCGGCGCTAGTCCGTCGGCACCGTAGCTAGTCCATCGGCACCGTAGGGAGAATGTTCCCTTCGATCCGCTCGAAGATCTCATCCAGGCCCTTGCCGGTGATCGTCAGGCCGTGATTCTTGAGTCCGACAACACAACGACCGGGATCGTCGGCTTCCCGCACCAGATCCGCAACGGCCTGGCCCAGTTCGCGGGTCCCGCAGGGGTAGTTGAACTCCGTGGACACGATGCCGTCCATCCAACCGTGAACGTGGAGGATCGCGCCGACCTCCGGGTGTTCCCGGTAGATCATCCAGTGTTCGATGGCATCCACCGAAACCCGACGCGGCTGAGCCACGCCGGGCGGATGCCCTACCCGCATGCCGTTCCGCACCGGGTCGTAGTCCTTCACCATCAGGATGTGATGGCCGATCTCCCGGAGGTTGGATTTGTCCACACCACTGGCACTCATCCAGAACCAGTCTCCGTCGTAGCGAGCCGACACGTTGCCGTACGAGAGACCCCCGATTCCGAACAGGCGCTTCACGTGGCGGAAGTCCCGTTCGGGCAGGAGCCGGTCCATGGGAAAGGGAGCCGGTAGAAGGTCAAGACCGGCCAGTTTCTGGCCGGCCCGGTAGATGGATTCCGTGAGCTCGTCCCCGTTCCACAGGGCCTCCGGAAGGTCCGGTTCGAAAAAGTTCTCGATAACCAAGGTAGAAGAGGCGAGGGGATGGATCCGCCTGTACACCTGCTGGAAGTAGCTTTTCCGGTCCAGATTGCCCGATATCGTGTAGTGCCCTTGTTCCAGGGTGACAAAGTGAACATCCGGACACCCGTTGCGGCCCGGGATCAGACCCACCGCCAGATTGGCCAAGGCGCGAACCAAGGTGGGATATCCCTGGGGGATCGGGTCGGTGAACGGATCGGGAAACTCCGTCACGGCACACACGAAGACGGCCTGAGCCCGGCGGCGGGCAGGGCGTGGCTTTCCCATGGGGAAGAAGTTCAACACCAATTTGGCGTTGTGGACGTCGTGGGTATAGCGATGGCCTTCCGACTCCATCACTTCACGTAGCCCTTGGGCAAACCAGCCGAAGGTCGAGTTGTCGGAAGTGCCGACGAATGTAAAGTCCATGTAGGTGCGCTCTTTCGTTCCAGTAGTTGGCGAAGGTACAAAAGGTAGGCTTTCTCCGCCAGAATCAAGATGCTTGTTTTGTGGCGGGCATTCCAGCGGCGCTTCTCGCCCCCGGCCACCGGATGCACGTTTGAGAAAGCGTTCTTGCCGGCGACAGGAAACGGAGCTGGACCCTTCGGGTTCGGCGCCGGCGGAGTCCGGGCTGCCCCGGGGTGGAGCCGGGAAGGGACGGAGTCAGACGGGTTCTTCCACCTTGGAGTTGGCCTGTACTATACTTCGTCATCGGTAAGAATTCGACATGAGACGCGGATTCCGTCGCTTCCCCCGAATGAGAGCGAACAAGCCTGCATGACAGCATACGAGATCGTCTACATCCTGGACGCCGCCTTGGACCTGGACGCCGTCAATGCCAAGTTGGACACCTTCCACGCTCGGCTTGGCGGCGAAGTCACCACGGTAGACCACTGGGGCGTCCGCCGCCTTGTGTACCCCGTCAACAAGGCGGAGATCGGCTACTTTGTCGTTGCCCATGTCTCCGCCGAGCCCTCGGCCCTTCCCGAATTCGAACGACTGCTCAAGCTTGACGAGGAGACCATGCGGTACCTGGTCGTGCTCAACCATGGCCAGCCTACATCGGGCGCCTCCGTCTTTGCAGAACGACCGGTGGTTTCTTCGAATCCGGAAAGAGAGGAAACCCCGGACCGGGGCGAGGTGCGGGAATCTCAGGACCGAGACGAGGAAGCGAAACCGGTCGTGGTGTCGGCCCCACCGGTGTATTCGGGGGTTCGGGGTCGCCGCCGACGCTTCGAGGGGCCTCCGGTCGTCCTGTTGAACTACAAGGACGTCGCGACGCTGTCCCGCTTTCTCACCGAGCAAGGGAAAATTCTGCCGAAGCGGACCACGAAAGTCACGGCCCGCTTTCAGCGTCGACTTGGCACGGCAATCAAGCGGGCCAGATACCTGGCTCTGCTCCCCTATACCAAGGATCACTTGGCCTGAGGTCCAGGCTGGACGGAAAGAACCGATGAAGCTGATTCTGCGTGAAGCGGTCGACAAACTGGGCCCCGTGGGTGGGCTAGTGAACGTGAAGCCCGGCTACGCCCGCAACTACCTGATTCCCCGAGGCCTGGCCTACGTGGCTTCTCCATCCAGTGTCCAGAGAATTGAGGAAGAGCAGCGCCACCGGGGCGAGAGGTTGCGCAAGGAGCACCTGGAGGGCAACCGACGGGCGTCCCAGCTGGAAGGCAAGACATTCACCATCACGGCCTTCGCCAACGAAGAGGGGCGGCTGTTCGGGTCCGTCACCCGGCGCGAAATCGGGGAGTGCGCCCAGGAATCGGGCATCGACTTCGAGTTGGACAGGAAGTCCGTTGTTCTCGGCGAACCGATCAAGGAGGTGGGCGAGTACCGGATTCCCATTCGCCTGGCTGCGGAGGTCGAGGTCGAGGTGAGGGTGGTCGTCAAGGCCGAGGCGATTTGACGGGTCCCCGAACCACACCCGCGGATGGGGAGCGGGAAGCGTTCGGTATGCCGGCCCAGGTTCAGGGAGCCGTTCGGTACGCCCTGGACAGAAAAGCCGAGGACGTCACGGTCATGGATCTTCGCAACCTGTCGTCGGCCACCGACTTCTTCGTGATCGCCACCGGGCGTTCGGACGTCCAGGTTCGAGCGGTCGCCGAACACATCATCGACTCGGCGAAGCGAGACGGAGATCGGCCCGAACACGTGGAAGGCCTGGATCAGGGGCGGTGGGTGTTGCTGGATTATGTCGACTGGGTCGTCCATGTCTTCCATCCGGCGGTCAGGGGCTTCTACCGCCTGGAAGAGCTTTGGGGAGACGCTCCGTTCGTCGTCATCGGAAACGAGAAAGGCGGTTCCTCGGCCGATCCGTTTTCCGGAAAACTCTCCGAATGAAGCTGAGGTCCCTTCAGGTTCACGGCTTCAAGTCTTTTCCGTATCCCACGCGTGTGGAGTTCCACGACGGGATTACGGCGGTCGTGGGTCCCAACGGGTGCGGAAAGTCCAATATCGGCGACGCGATCCGCTGGGTCCTGGGAGAACAGCGCCCCTCGGCCGTACGGGGTGCGAGGATGGAAGAAGTGATCTTCCAGGGGACGGTCTCCCGCAAACCCGTGAATCGGGGGTCCGTCTCCATGGTCGTGTCCAACGAGGACGGGCTGCTCCCCGTTCCCTTCGAAGAAGTTGAGATCGGCCGAACCGTCTACCGGGACGGGGGGAGTGATTACCGCCTCAACCGCACCGCCTGTCGGCTTCGGGACATTGTAGACCTGTGTCGGGATACGGGGCTGGGCGCCAACGCCTACTCGGTAATCGAGATTCGCATGATTGACGCCATCTTGTCCGAGCGGGCGGACGAGCGCCGGTTTCTCTTTGAAGAGGCGGCCGGGATCGGCAAGTACAAAGACCGAAGGCGGGTCGCTGTCCGTCGCCTTAAGACCTCCGAAGCGGACCTCCGGCGCATTGAAGACGTGATCGCAGAGGTCCGGACCAAGGTCCGGTCCCTGGCTCGTCAGAAAGGAAAAGCCCAACGGTACGAGAAGCTACAGTCCCGGCGGATCCAGGTTGAAGTCACGTTGGCAAAGAACGGCCTGGAGGAGCTGGACGCCCGTCTCTCTCGAGTCGATGGGGAGCTGAAGTCCAGTCAAGCGGACGGCGTGGGAGCGAAGGCTCGCCTCCGGGTCGCGGAGGCGGATCTCGAACAGGCCCGCTTGGTTCAAATGGAGGCAGAAAGGGCTCGCGTCGAATCGGCCAGCTCGCTGGACGCCGTGGGGTCGGAACTGTATCGGGTCGAGATGGAGGTGGCGGTCGCCGAGGAGCGAATCACCCATGGGAAACGCCGCCTGGCCCAGATTTCCAACGAACAAGCGGGGCTCTCGAAGTTTCGAACCCGATCCGATGACGAGCTCTCTTCTTTGCGAGATCATTTCGCGCAACGTCTAGCAGATATTGAAGTTGTGCGTTCAAACCTCGCAAAATACAAGAAGTCTGCGGCCGAGATCAGGAAACAGCGGGAGGTCGCCCAAGGCCGGGTTCGGGAACTGGAAGTGCAGTGCCGAACCGTTACGAGGAGAATCGCGCGAATTGAGGGGGACAGGGAGAGCGCCCGGATTCAGGCCGAAGAGATGGGGCGCCGGCTCACGCGCCTCTCCCGGGTGGCGCGGGAAGGGGCGGGGGCCCAGCGGGACCTCCGCTCCAAGGGGGATCTGTTTTCCGACCGGCGGACGGTGCTGGCAGTGGGTGCGCAAGAAGCTTCCGGAGCCCTCGCGAATTCCCGCCGCCGTTTGGGCCTTCTTCGGGAGCGGCTGGAGACGGTCCGGGTTCGGGAGAAGGAGACGGAACCCCGGCTCACGGCCCTGGAGGCGGAGGCGGACGCCCTTCGGAGGCTGACGGCGACCGGGGAGGGAGCAGAAGCCCTGGCCGCAGCCGCCTGCAAGGCGTTTCCGATTCAGGTTCTCGGGGTCCTGTCGGACTTTGTGCGGGTTGCGGGCCCCCCTTCCGCCCGGATCGTGGACGCTGTCCTGGGCCGGTTCGGTTTTGCCCTGGTGCTCCGCAGCAGGGAAGACGCGGGTCGAATCCAACAATGGTACACGGAGACCGAGAGTGCGGCGGGGCTGGTGTTGCTCCCCAGAGAGAGGGCCCCCGAATCCCGGGGGGCGCTGCCCGTTGGCGTTTCGGCGACCGGAGCCGGAGCCCCGTGGGTCCGAGCTCTCTTGGGTGGCCTGAAGATCGGGAATGGTCTGAATCCGGCCTCCCGGTCTTCAGTTTCGACCGACGCCGAGGGCGAAGTCCGGATCGACGTACGGGGAGCGATACACCTCCTGCCCCGAGGCGCCGCCGGGGGACGACTCGAGCGGAGGGAACGCATCAAGTCCCTTGGCTTCGCGTGCGAAGCCGCCCGTCGGAAACTGGAAGACGTGCAGGCGGCCCGCACCGAGCTGGAGAGGGAATACGGAGAATGCGAGGAGGAAACGCGGGCGGCGTCGGAGCGCCTTCTTGAAGCCCGGGACGAAGCCCGGGCGGCTGAAGCAGAGGCCACGGCCCATTCCGACCGGCAACAGCGCCTGGATCGCCACCAGGAAGAGATCTCCCGGCAGCTGGAGGGCACTCGTGCGGCCCGAGACAGAGCCGACGATCGGGAAGGAGCTGCCAAGGCGGCGCTGACCCGGCTGCGGCAGGAAGAGACTGCCCTTGCCACCAGGCTGGAGCGGCGCAGGGAGGACCAATCCGCCTCTGAGGACAAGTGGGAGAGGGCCAGGGAGGCCGAATCGGAGACGGCGATTCGGTCGGCACGTCTGGAAAACGAAGCGGAACGCCTTCGCGGGCGGATCTCGGACTTGGAAGAAACCGTGGACCGGACCGGAGTCCGGATTGCCGAGCTTGACCGGGAGACCCGGGATCTGGAGGAAGAGCTGGTTCGACTTCGGAGGATCCGCCGGGATGGCCAGGCCGCCCTTCAGCAGCTCTTCTCGAAGCGTGACGACGCCAAGGACGTCCTGGAAGCCCGGAAACAAGCGCTCCAGATCGCGTCCGAAGCCGTGACCTCCGCAGAACGCCGGGTAGGGGAGACTCGGAGTGCGGAACGCGCGGCTGCCGACCGCCGGCACGAGCTGGAGTTACGACGGCAGGACATCAGAAACCAGGCGATGCGGATCGGGGAGCGTCTGGAGGCCGAGTGGAATCGGCCCTTGGAAGCCCTGATCCAGGAGACTGAAATAGTGAAAGGCCCTCCGGAGGACTTGAAGACCGAGCTGACCGGGATCGTGGGCCGGCTGAATCGGATGGGTCCGGTGAACATGCTGGCAGTGGAAGAACACGCCGAAGAGAGCGCTCGCCTCGAGTTTCTTTCCCGGCAAAGGGAGGACTTGGTTCGGGCCGGCAACGACCTCCGTTCGGCGATCCGCCGGATCAACGAAACGGCCACCCAGCTGTTCATGGGGAGCTTCGAAGCGATTCGGGAAAACTTTCGGCGAACCTTCCGGCACCTTTTCGACGGGGGCGAAGCGAACCTTCGCCTGGCGGATCCCGATCGTCCCTTGGAATCCCCTGTCGAGATCCACGCCGCCCCCGGGGGCAAGCGAACCCAGCGGATCGACCTGCTCTCCGGCGGGGAGCGGGCCCTCACGGCCCTGTCGCTTCTCTTTGGAATCTATTTGGTCAAACCCAGCCCCTTTTGTATCCTGGACGAAGTGGACGCTCCCCTGGATGAATCCAACATCGGTCGCTTCATTCGGTTACTCCAAGGGTTCAAAGCGCAGACCCAGTTCGTTGTGATCACCCACAATCCAAGGACCATCGAGGCGGCGGATTGGATCTACGGCGTCACGATGGAAGAACCCGGGGTCTCTTCCATCGTCGGGGTTCGCTTGGAAGCGACGGGCCCGGTCGGGTGAACCCCATGCTCACCGTCATCGGCTCGGGAACCCTGGTCCCGTCGCCCGGCCGCGCTTCGCCGTGCCACCTCCTGGAGGCGGGCAACACCCGGCTCCTCCTGGATGCAGGTCCCGGGTCCGTCCACGGCATGGCCCGCCACGGGAAACCGTGGTGGAAGATCACTCATCTGGTGTTCAGCCACTATCACACGGATCACTTTGGCGACCTCCCCCACCTGCTCTTCGCTTTCAAACGGGCCCTTCCGGCCCCCAGAAGCCGACCGCTGCGGATTCTGGGGCCTCCGGGGCTGGGGGCCCGTGTGGAGGCCCTCCGGGTCGCCTATGGGGGGTTCATGGTTGATCCCGGCTTCGAACTGACCTACCATGAGGTGTCTTGCCGAGGAAGCTGGACCGACGAGGCGGCGTCCATGAACATCCGTTTCGTTCCCACCCGGCACACCCGCAGTTCGGTGGCCGTCCGCACCCGGCTGGGGAGCGGATCTGCCGGATACACGGGTGACACGGGACCCGAACCTGCGCTGGGCGCGTTCTTCAAGGGCGTGGATGTCCTTGTCAGCGAATGTGGGTACGCGGACCCCCCCAAGGCGGACAACCATCTTTCCCCGACTTCCGTCGCCGCCCTGGCACGGACCGCCCGACCGGGCCTCCTCATCCTGACTCACCTCTACCCGCCCCTTGACCCGGAATCGACACCTGCCCTGGTTCGAGAGGCCGGTTACGGCGGCACCGTGATCTGCGCGGAAGATGGCCAGGAGTTCGAGGTAAGAGGAGGGAAGGCGGGCTCCCAGGAGACCCAGCGGGTGACAGCCGGACGACGCCGATGCTCATCGTAATGCACCACCGGGCCACGCCCGAGGAGATCCGCCGCGTCACCGATACCATCGACGCGATGGGCTATGAAGCCCGACCCATCCCGGGACGCCAGCGTACGGCCATCTGTCTCGTCGGAAACGACCGACAGGTGGATTCGGCCCGGCTTGAGGGCCTTCCTGGCGTTCGGGAGGTCCTCAAGGTCAGCAGGCCGTACAAGCAGGTTTCCCGGGAGTGGCGGGAAGAGGGCACCGTTGTGAGGCTGGGGAATGGTGCCGTCTTGGGGGGGCCGGAAGTCGTGCTCATGGCGGGCCCGTGTGCCGTTGAGGGGCGGGATCAGATCCTGGACATTGCCGCCCAGGTTCGAGACGCGGGAGCCCGGGTGTTGAGAGGCGGAGCCTTCAAGCCCAGAACCTCCCCCTATTCATTCCAGGGCTTGGGGCGGAAGGGATTGGAACTCCTGGCCGAAGCGCGAGAGCAAACGGGCTTGGCCGTCGTGACCGAGGCGGTGGATTCGGACAGCGTAGCGATGGTGGGCGAGTATGCCGACGTGATCCAGATCGGTGCCCGGAACATGCAGAACTATCCTCTGCTGAAGCGGGTGGGCCGGGCCGGAAGGCCTGTGCTGCTCAAGCGGGGAATGTCGGCGACGATCACCGAATTGCTTCTGGCTGCAGAATACCTGCTGAACGAGGGAAATTCCCAGGTGATTCTCTGCGAACGGGGCGTTCGCAGCTTCGACCGGCAGACCCGCAATCTCCTTGATCTGACCGCAATTCCTCTCGTGAAGTCGCTGACCCACCTTCCCATTGTCGCCGATCCCAGCCACGGGACAGGCATGCGGTCCAAAGTCATCCCCATGGCTCGAGCGGCCGTGGCGGCGGGAGCGGACGGCCTCATGATCGAAGTTCATCCAGACCCTCCGGCGGCCCTGTCCGATGGTGCCCAAAGCTTGTACCCGGACCAGTTCCGGGAGCTGGTGGCCCAGTGTGGTTCCATCGCAACGGCCATCGGACGCGCTTTGGCCGGGGACGATGGTGGCCTTCCCGGTACCGGGGGCTCTCCGAAGTAGGCTCGTCCAGCGATTCTTTCGCCCGGATTTGCTCTTTAGCCTTATCCCACGTGATCCACACGTGGGATGCACCTCGGATAAGGAGATCCGAACGGATGAAGAAGGATGTCCGGCGGAGGCAGGTGGGGCAGCACGGGGAGGAGCTGGCAGCGGCCTACCTCTCCGGGCAGGGATGGACGATTCTCGCCCGGAACTATCGGGCTGGCCCCAAGGAGATCGACCTCGTGGCGTGTCGGGACGACTTGGTGGCCTTCGTAGAAGTGAAGACCCGAACGACAACGACCGGAGGGGCACCGCTGGAGCCGGTCCGACGGCTCAAGAGGCGGGCAGTGGAGACGGCGGCACGGCGCTGGGTCTACGAGAATGGTCGGCCTGGCACCGCCTACCGTTTCGACGCCGTTGCCGTGGAGATTACGAGGGAGGGTCCCCAAATCGATCACATTCCCGATGCATGGCGGCCCGGAAGCTAACCGGTGGGAGAGCCCATCGTCGGCGTCCCATCGGGCAGCCGGGCGTGACTGCCAACCTGATTCACGAAATGGCTCCCCCAAGCGTCCGTTGCGCACCCAGGTCTGTGTCCCGGGCGCCGAGATGAAGATACGGCGCATTGAAGCGTGTATGGCCGCGCCCACCGGAGTCCCCGGGTACGGATAACATCGGGCTTGTCGGCGTTGACGGCCAAGCTCGAATTCGGGTACATTATGGTAGGTGCCCCAGGTCCGCGGAGTCGGAGCCCATGAACCCCGTCAGGACCCCGCAGGTAGCAGCGGTAAGTGTGGTGAACGCTGTCGCGGAGTGCCTGGGGCACTTTTCCCTCCGCTCGGATCATTGAGGAGCCCGACGTTTCCGTCCATTGCGACGTTCCGTCCTTTGAGCCACGAGTGCCTTGTCACATCTCGCCCTAGCCCGAACGTACCGGCCCCGCCGTTTCCGGGAGGTGGCGACCCAAGAGCACGTGTCCGAGACCCTCAAGCGGGCCGTCGCCGGAGACCGGGTCGGGCACGCCTATCTCTTTTGCGGCCCCAGGGGCGTTGGCAAGACCACGCTGGCCAGAATCCTCGCGATGTCGCTCAACTGCCCGAACCGCACGCCGGAGGGGGAGCCGTGCGGAAGCTGCGAGAACTGCGGCCGCATCTGGGCGGGTCACACCTCTCTCGATGTGGTCGAGGTCGACGCCGCTTCGAACCGGGGCGTGGAAGATGCCCGCCAGCTACGGGAGCGGGCCATGTACGCCCCCTCGGCGGAGCACCGCCATAAGGTCTACATCCTCGACGAAGCGCATATGCTTACCCGAGAAGCGTGGAACGCCCTCCTCAAGATTCTGGAGGAGCCGCCTCCCCGGGTGATCTTTGTTTTTGCCACCACCGAGCCGCAGAAGATCCTGCAGATGGCCTCTCCGATTCTGTCTCGGTGTCAGCGTTTCGACTTCAGGCGTATCGGGGTTGCCGACATCATGGGGCGGCTGGAGGAAGTCTTGGAGGCGGAGGGCATTCCGTCCAGTCCGGAAGCCCTGCGAGCCGTCGCTCGAAAAGCGAACGGGGGAATGCGCGATGGACTGTCGCTTCTGGATCAAGTTCTCGCCCTGTCGGACAAGGAGCTCACCATCGACTCGGTCGTGCGCGTCCTCGGGGTCGTCGCCGAAGAACGGTACCTGGAGTTTTTCGACCTGGTCATCGAACGTCGCCACGGGGCGGTCTTCGACTTCGTGGAGGCGCTCGTAGACGAAGGTTATGACCTGGTCGAGTTCTACCGGGGGCTCACGGAAAAGCTCCGGCTTCTCCTCCGCATCTCCCTGGACGCCAACGCGGCCTCGGGCGACATGGGGAGGGAGCTCCGAGAAGGATTCGCCCAGCGGGCCGCTGGGTTCTCGCCGGGGGACCTGGTGCGCATGCTCGCCATGGCCACGGCTCTGGAGGCCGACGGGAGCTTGAGGCGCACAGGCAGACCTCGGGTCCTGGTGGAGATGCTTCTCCTTCGGATGAGCTACATGGATCGCACCGTGGAGCTGGAGGAGATCATCCAAGCCTTGGGCGGAGCCCCGGCGCGGAGCTCCGCACCGGCTGGCAAGCAGGGGGTGCCGTCGGCGGGGTCTTCCGCTTCCCTGTCGGTCCTCCCGTCGGACCGGACCGCCAGCGCCGAAGAGAAGGTTGTACCGGTTGCCGCCTCCCGGTCCGGGACGGGGCACCGATCGGCGACGGTTCGCCCAGGAGCGGCTTCCGTTCGCAAGAAACCGGAAGCGACGGCGTCGGAGCCCCGTTCTCCGAGCTCGTCCCGGTCTTCCGACGCCCCCGGTGTTCCCGGTTCCGGCCCGCTCCTTGCCGCCTGGCAGGCGTACCTTGCCGGTCCGGCGTCGATTCCTCCCGGACTCACGCCCTTTCTTCGGGCTTCCGAAGTGCGGGAGACCACGAACGGTTTGTCGCTTAAGATCCCACCGGGACCGGCTCTTGATCGGGTTCGCGACCCCTCTGTCTTGGCCACGTTGCGGCGAGGTCTGGCCCTTTCTTCGGGCCGCGATTCTGTTGAGATTGCACTTGAGAGCGACGAAAGTGCGCCCTTGGATGAGAAAAAAAATTCCGAAGGGGCGGAGGAGGCAATTCGCGGAACTCGACTGGCGGAGCTGATCGAACGGGCGCCGTTCGTCAAGGGGGCCGTTGCGGAGCTGGACCTTGATTTCGTGGACTCGTGAACCGCAGGTAGAGGAACCTCAAGGAAATCATTGCCAGGGCAGAGGGATGACGAATATCCAGCAACTCATGAAGATGGGTCAGCACCTTCAAGCCAGAATGAAGGAGCTTCAGGACAGTCTGGAAGCGGAGGAGTTGGAAGCTTCCGCAGGAGGAGGCATGGTCACCGCTCGAGTGACGGGTAAGGGAGATCTGAAGGGCCTTTCCATCGACCCGGAGGTAATCGACCCGGAAGACGCGGAGATGCTGGAAGACCTCATCGTCGCGGCGGTGGTGGCTGCCCAGAACCGCGCCCGCGGGTTCTCGGAAGAGCACATGCGGCAAGCGGCCGGGGGACTCCCTGCCAACCTTTCAGGGCTGCTGTAGGGTTCGCGCTTTCCGGCCGTGTCGGCAATCGAGAACCTCATTCGAGAACTGGGACGGCTCCCGGGGATCGGCGCAAAAACGGCGCTGCGTCTTGCCCATCACTTGGTCAAGGGTCCCAAGAAGGACATGCGCCGCTTGGCGGCCGTCCTGGGGGACGTGGCTGACCGAGTCCATCCTTGTCCGGTCTGCGGAAACTACTGCGACACCAGCCTCTGTTCGGTCTGCCGGGACCCCTCTCGCGATAAGGGCGTAATCTGCGTGGTTGAAGAAGCGTACGAAGTTGGGGCCATTGATCGAACCGGCCAATATAGGGGAGCCTTCCACGTATTGGGTGGGCACCTCTCTCCCCTTGACGGGATTGGCCCCGACAAGCTCAACATCGAGGGCCTGCTCGGGCGAATCGAGGCCTCCGCAGGAGAGGTGAAGGAAGTCATCCTGGCGACAAACGCCAGCGTGGAGGGTGAAGCGACCGCCGTGTACCTGGAGAACCTGCTGCGTTCCCATCCCCTACGGGTGACCCGGTTGGCGCGGGGCATTCCCGTGGGCAGCGACCTGGAGTACGTGGACGGAACGACCATTGGCGAAGCCCTTGCAGGTCGGCGGGAAATGCGCAGCGCCACGACTTCTTTCGTGGCCGGAACAAGAATCGGAGGCTCATGAACCGCGGCCTTCGTAGAGCCGGTTTGTTCCTGCTGGGTGTCGGCGCAGCGGGCGCCCTGACGGCTTTGGTGCTTCGCGACCAACTTCTCCGGCACCGCCGGAACCTCTTCAGCCCCAACGCCTTCCGGCGGCTTGCAGCCCTAGGGCACCTGGCTGGGGAACCCGGAACGGTTGACGCGGTCACGTTGCTCCGGGACTTCACGGCCTGGGAGCCCCGGTCGATGCTGAGAAGGCAGGCTGCAGCGATCCTTACCCGGATGGAGGAGGAGCTGCAAAAAAGGGTGGAGCGCGTTTGAATCTGCCCAACGCGATCACTGTGGCGCGGATCGCAGTTTGCCCGGCCATTGGCTACCTGGCGCTCTCAACCCGAGGGGCAAGCCGCTACGCGGCCTTCGTTCTGTTCATGCTTGCGGCGTTCTCCGACCTCTGGGACGGGTATGTAGCCCGGAAACATGGGTTGATCACCAACATGGGGAAGCTGCTGGATCCCATCGCCGACAAACTGCTCCTCGCCAGCACATTCATTCCCTTCTACATCATCTCCAGGCGGACGGACGACATCAGTGCGGTACCCGGGTGGGGAACCCTGCCGCTCTGGGTAATGGTGGTGGTGTTCGGGCGGGAATTCCTTGTTACCCTGTTCCGGGGTTATGCGGTTCGCCAAGGGGTCGTGATCTCCGCGGGCCGGTCGGGGAAGTACAAGGCATTGACCCAGAACTTCTTTGTCGGTGGCCTCCTGCTCTGGTATCCCCTCCTCCGTTCCAGCATGGCAGCGGAATGGTCCGGCGGGGTTTGGGGCGTGTGGCGGGCCTTTCATTCGACCTGGGTCGCGGTCATGCTGGCAGTGGCCGTCTTCCTGACGGTCTATTCGATGATTGATTACCTCTGGAGCTACCGGACCCTGGTTCGGTGAACCGCAGGATGCTGAACTTCAACACAACGGTTGGAAGGACGATGAACGACGACACGAGCGCCCGGGCGCAGAACCAGGCGGGAGGACCCGGGGAAGCCGGGAAGAGTCAACCGGAGGTTCCCGAAGGGGAGACGCCGCTGGGCGAAGCGGCCATTGACGCCTCCCAGGCAACCGCCGGAACGGAAGAATTCTCTCCCGAGGTGGACGAGGCCGAACGCCTCCGAGCCGAGCGGGACTTGGCGAGAGACCAGCAACTCCGCCTCGCCGCGGACTTCGACAACTACAGGAAGCGAACGGAGGGCCGGTTGCGAGGCCGCTGGGCCCGGGCCCAGGCCAATCTCGTGTCCCGCCTTCTCGAGCCCCTGGACGACCTGCAGCGGGTCTCCGCCTGGAATCCCGATGCCCCCGCTTCTGCAGAGGCAGTCGTGGAGGGGGCCAGCTTGGTGGAACAAAAATTCTTTCGGATCTTGAAGGACATCGGCGTCGATTTCGTCGATCCGACGGGGGAGAGGTTTGACCCGAACACCATGGAGGCCATGATGCGGGTGACCGCGGAGTCGGAAGAGGACGACGACTTGGTTGAGCGGGTATTTCAGCGAGGGTATGTCCTTGAAGGACAGCTCATCCGCCCGGCCCGGGTGAGCGTTTTCAAAGTCGGGTAGCGAACTGAAGTCCATGACGACCACCGACAAGGACTATTATGAGATCCTCGGAGTTGGCGAAAAAGCCGACGATGAGACGATCAAGAAGGCTTACCGGAAGTTGGCGAAACGGTATCATCCCGACGCCAATCCCAAGGATTCGAAGGCGTCCGAACGCTTCAAGGAAATCGGGGAAGCCAACGCGGTCCTCTCGGATCCGAAGAAGCGAAAGAAGTACGACCAGATGCGGAAGCTGGGTGCCTTCGGCTTCGGAGGTGGCCAGGGCAGCCCCCGATCGCCGGGGGCGTCATCGGGGTCAACCAGCTTTTCCTTCGAAGATTTGGGAGGGCTGGGGGGATTCTCCGACCTCTTCTCGTCCATCTTTGAACGGGGGAAGAGTGAAGCCCCCACCAATACCAGGACGGGGCCCAGCAAGGGACGAAACGTCGAATACAGCGTTGAGGTCCCGTTCCTGACCGCGGTCAGAGGCGGCAAGATTCCGATTTCCGTTCCCATCACCGAGGAGTGCGTGGTCTGCAGGGGGTCGGGGGCAGCCCGCGGGGCGGCGTGGAAGATGTGCGCGGAATGCAAGGGAGCCGGCAGTGTCTCCTTCGGGCAGGGCGGGTTCGCCGTGAAACGGCCGTGTCCCGCCTGCATGGGCCGCGGTCGGAAGGCCGACAAGGCTTGCGACGCGTGCCAGGGCTCCGGGAAAGTCCACCAGAGCCGCAAGATTCAGGTGTCCGTTCCGGTCGGTGTTGGAACCGGCTCCAGAGTGCGGCTGACCGGGCAGGGGGAGCGAGGCGAGAAGGGGGGTGCGCCCGGGGACTTGGTGATCACCTTCAAGGTGAAGCCGCACCGGTTCTTCCGCAGGGAAGGGAAGGACATACTCGTGACGGTCCCCGTGAATCTGGCCCAGGCCACGCTGGGTTCGAAGGTTCGGGTCGGTACGATCTCGGGGAAAAAGGTGGTCCTCCGCATTCCCCCGGGCACCCAACCGGGGACTCGGTTCAGGATCAGGGGACAGGGGATTCATGGGGAAGGTCGGATGGGGGACCAGTTCGTCGAGGTCAAGGTGGAGATCCCCGAATCCCTGACCCGGGAGCAGGAAGGTCAGATCCGGGATCTTGCCAACTCCGCGGGGATGAAATGGTAGGGGACGGAAACGTTTGGACCCGCACCCGCTCGGTCCCCTGAGAGACCCGGAGTAGGGTTCCCGGTCGCTCCGTTCAGCCCCCTGGGTTGCCGACCGGAGGTGCGGTTGTCCCTCTCGGTCGCTTCCGCTGCGTCCTGCCGGGGAGAAACTCGGATTCGGCTCGACGGCTGGCGTTCGGTACGGCGTGGATCCTGCCTCCTCCCAGGACCCGATTGCCGTCGAACAGCACGCTTGACTGCCCCGGCGTGACGGCCCCCGCCGACTCCTGGAACGAGAGTTCCAGCCTCTCTTCCGTGCAGGCTTCCACGCGGCACGACAGGGCAGGGGACCGGTAGCGAATCTGTACGTGGAGGTGGGTTCCCGGCTTCGGCGTTGGGGCGAGCCAGTTCAAGTCTCCGACGGTTGCTCGTTTTATGTACAAGAGGCGTTTTGGACCGACGACCACCTGCCGGGTCTCCGGCCGGATTTCCAGCACATACCACGGTTCCGGCCGCCCGCCTCCGATTCCCTTCCGCTGACCCACGGTGAATCCAGAATAGCCGTCATGCCGACCGACGACCCGGCCCCTGGTATCGACGATGGTCCCGGGGGCCAGGGCCGCATGGGTGGGAAGGAGCCGCCGTCTCAGCAGGTCCCGATAGTTCCCTGTCGGTACGAAGCAAATTTCTTGGGACTCCGGTTTGTCAGCCGTGATGAGGCCGAGAGAGCGGGCCCGTTCCCGAACTTCCCGCTTGGTCAGGTTCCCCAGGGGGAAGTGGAGCCTTTCCAGAAAGCCGACGGGAAGGCCCCACAGGAAGTAGGACTGGTCCTTGGCCCGGTCTGCACCTCGAAGCAGTCGGCTTCGGGCGCCGGATCTCTCCAGGCGGGCGTAGTGGCCCGACGCCACCCCGTCGCAACCGAGCACGCGACCCCGCCGGAAGAGGTCCAGAAACTTGGTGTTGGAATTGCAGCGGACGCAGGGGTTTGGGGTTCTTCCCCGAGCATACTCTTCGACGAAGTCGTCGATTACGTCCCGGGTGAATTCCTCTTCAACGTCAAAGACGTAGTGGGGGATTCCCAGCCTGTTCGCCACCGTCCGGGCATCCCGGATGCCGTCCAGGCCGCAGCACGTCTTCGCCTGGGTCAGGGGGCCGCTGTAACAGAACGTCTTCATGGTGGCACCAATGACATCGTGCCCTGCTTCTACAAGCATGGATGCCGCGACGGAGGAATCTACGCCGCCGGACATGGCCACCAGGATCCGGCGCCGCCCGATGCTTAGGGTCATGAAGGCAAGAGTTCCCGGGTGCGGGAGATGGCCGTCGCCACACCCTGGACAATGGAATCGATGTGCCGCTCCTCCGTGAGTCGTCCGAAGCTCAAGCGGAGGGACGCCGCATCATCGTTTGGGTACAGGGCTGCAAGGGTCCGGCTCCGTACCGTCGATCCGCTGGCACAGGCTGAACCGCCGGAAGCGGCGATTCCGGACGCGTCCAGCGCCGCCAAGAGCGTGTCCGGGTCGACCCCGGGAATCCCCAGCGACAGGATGTGAGGAGCCCGGGAGGACTCCCTTCCATAGATCCGAAGATCGGGAATCTGTTCCAAGAGCCGTGATTCCACCTCCACCCTCAGGGCCTGGAGCCGGGCCGACTCTTCGGGCTGTTCGGCAACCGCCAAGCGGACCGCCTCTGCCAGCCCGACCGCGCCGGCGACATCCTCCGTTCCCGGCCGCAATCCTCCTTCCTGATCCCCCCCGAAGTGGAGAGGGAGGAGTTCCACCGAGTCCGTCTGGATGAGGGCACCCGTTCCCTTGGGGCCGTACATCTTATGGCCCGTAACCGTGAGGAGGTTCACAGGAGTTGCCTCCAGCGACAGGGGAATCTTGCCGACGGCCTGAACCGCGTCGCTGTGGAGCGGGACCCCCAGATGCCGGCATTCGGCCGCAATTTCTTCAAGAGGGAGCCGGAGGCCGGTCTCGTTGTTCACCCACATGTACGACGCGACCGCGGGGTCCTTCCGTACCGCCCTCCGAAAGGCGTCGAAGTCGAATTCTCCGGCGTCGAAACCCGTGATGATATGGCGTGCTCCTTCCCTGACCGCCCGGAGCGCCGCCGCAAAGACCGCCGGGTGCTCAACGGCGGAGGTGACCACAACGGGAGACCCGGGATCTTGGCCCCGTCGGCTCCTCGTTCGGCCCAGGACGGCCAAGTTGTCGGATTCGGTGCCCCCCCGAGTAAAGAACACCCGAGCCGACGGGGCTCCCAGAGACTCTGCCACCGAAGCCCTGGCTTCGTCCAGGCGTTGCCGGGCCCGCCGTCCCCACGCGTGGCTGCTTGAAGGATTGCCCCAGTCTTCCTCTTGGCACGCCATCATGACTTGGAGGACTTCGGGGCGTAGGGGCGTGGTGGCAGCGTGGTCCAGGTAGAGCGGCCATCGGGTTCGTGACATGGAGTGTTTTCCGGGGCCTGGTTGCTGGGTCGCTCCGAAATATGGTGTCGGAGACCCTTACCTTTGGGCCTCACGCGCCACCCGGACTCAACATACGGCTTCGCCGGGCGGACTCGTAATATGGCCCCTTGAGGACTCGGACATGAATCGGTTCCCCGCCGGGTCGTCCTTGCGGAGTTGCGCCGAATCCCTCGGTTGCCATCTTATCGAAGCCTACCTTGATCGTTCGATTCTTCTCTTTCTCCTGACCTTCTCCCCATGGACCTGCACGAACACCAAGCCAAGGAGCTCTTTCGCGCCGCGGGAGTGCCCGTCAACCCCGGCCAAGTCGCTGCCGATTCCGAAAGCGTCCGCGATCTGGCCGAGAAGTATGGAGGACACGTCGTCGTAAAGGCTCAAGTCCATTCAGGAGGCCGAGGGAAGGCCGGTGGGGTCAAGCTGGCGGAGAACGCGGAAGAAGCAGCCCGACACGCGTCTGCGATTCTGGGGATGAAGATCAAAGGCCTTACCGTCCGGAAGGTCCTGGTTTCCCCCGCCGAGAAAATCGCGTCGGAGGCGTATGTCGGGGTGCTCGTGGACCGGAAAGCGCAGTGCCCCGTCTTCATGGTTTCCGCCAAGGGCGGGGTGGATATCGAGGAAGTGGCGGCCACGAATCCCGAAGCGATCCACAGGGTCGGCGTGGACCCCCGTTATGGCCTCCTTGCCCACCAGGTATACGGTCTTGCCGGTAAGCTCTACCGCCATCCGGCCCGGGTCCGGCAGGCCGCCCGGCTAATCTCCAAGCTGTACGACGCGTTCGTCGGAAATGGCGCGTCCATGGCAGAAATCAATCCCCTCATTTCCACGGACGAAGGGGAAATCAAGGCGATCGATGCCAAGATGAGTATTGACGACAACGAGCTGTTCCGGAGGCCGGACATTGAGGCCCTTCGGGACCCCGACGCGGAAGCCTGGGCCGATGTCCACGCCCGGGAAGCGGGCCTGAGCTTCGTGAAGCTGGGCGGAAATGTCGGCTGTTGTGTCAACGGGGCTGGGCTGGCGATGGCGACGATGGACCTCGTCAAGTACTACGGCGGAGAGCCCGCCAACTTCCTTGACATCGGAGGTTCGTCCAACCCGGACAAGGTCGTGGCGGCCCTGGAGATCATCACTTCGGACCCCGGCGTAAACGTGATCCTGTTCAATATCTTCGGGGGGATCACCCGCTGTGACGATGTCGCCAGGGGAATCACGGAGGCGGTGGGGAAGCTCGATATCCGGACCCCCTTGGTGATTCGCCTTACGGGGACCAACGAAGCGCTCGCCCGAGACATCTTGAATCAGGCGGGCTTTGCCGCGGCGGTCTCCATGGACGAAGCGGTCCGGAGCGCGGTACAGATGTCCGCGTGACTTCCCCGTTGGTGGCGGGCCATCGGAGACGCCCACGGAGGGGACACGCGCAAGGGGCACCCAGACGCCGGCAGGAGAAAAATGTCGATCTACGTTGACCGGAATAGCCGGGTGATCGTCCAGGGGATCACGGGACGGGACGGTTCCTTCCACACCCGTCAGATGATGGCGTATGGAACGGACATCGTCGGTGGGGTCACCCCGGGGAAGGGGGGCCGAAGCTTCCAGGGACCCGGCCGCTCGGTACCCGTCTTCGATACCGTGTTCGACGCGGTGGCAGAGACGGGCGCCAACGCATCGGTCATCTACGTTCCGCCCCGTTTCGCGGCAGATGCGATTATGGAAGCCGCGGATGCGGGCATCGCCTTTGTCGTGTGTGTCACGGAAGGGATCCCGGTTCTGGACATGACTCGGGCTCACGCCTTGGCCCGGGACCGGGGAAGCCGGATTCTGGGCCCCAACTGCCCGGGGATCATCTCTCCCGGCAAGGCCAAGCTGGGGATCATCCCGGGGCGGATCGTGACGCCCGGCCCGGTGGGCCTGATCTCTAGGTCGGGGACCCTGACCTACGAGGCGGTATACCACCTCACCCACAGCGGCCTGGGGCAGACGACCTGCGTGGGAATCGGCGGCGACCCTCTGGTGGGAACCAGTTTCGTGGACTGTCTCGCGGCTTTTGCCGCCGACGGCGATACCGAGGCGGTTGTAATGATCGGGGAGATCGGTGGAACCGCCGAGCAAGAGGCTGCCGAGTGGGTTCGTGAGCACTTGCGCATCCCGGTGGTCGGGTTTATCGCAGGCCGAACGGCACCGCCTGGGACGCGCATGGGTCACGCCGGCGCTATCATCAGCGGGTCATCTGGTACCGCAGCGGAAAAGACGAAGGCATTCGAAGACAATGGAATCAGGGTCGCGAAGCGTCCTGCGGACATCGCCGTGCTCGTCAGAGAGGCCCTGGGCCAAGAGGGTACGTCCTGATCCCGCTCGGCGGGTACGATGAAGCTCGCTCAACTCTTGGTCGAACCCCGGATGGTAACCGGGGTGGCCGGAAGTGTTCGGAGTTGCCTGTTCGGGGCGGTGGAGAAGTTGGAATCCGGGCATCCCCTTTGCCGGGCGGTTCAGCGGATGACGGGACCCGATTCGGCGCCCCGGGACCTTTCCCTCACAGCGCATGCCCGCCTTTTGGATCTGGGGAGCGAAGAGGGGGAGCCGGGTCCTGGGTTGGTCTTGGGCTTGCCGAGTGGAGACGGAGAAGCACAGGTGTCGGGGCCCTTCACCTGGATCGCGTGGGGGCTACCGGTTCCGTCCGTGAACCTGTTTCTGGGTCCCGTCCTACGGCGTTGGTCAACCAGTCTCCGGGAAGGCGCCGGGCCCGACGAGGCGGAGAAGCTGCTCTCGTCCAGGGATTTTGCCGAGAGCGCCGTCAAGACTCGGGTGACGGTGGGGGACGCGCTGACCCTTCTTTCCTACCGCATCTATCCCGGCACGCCCATCACCGAAATCCAGCACCTCATGATCCGGCGGGGACTCTCCTCCGTTCCTGTTGTGGGCAAGAATCTTGAAGTGCTGGGCGTGGTCACAGCCGACGATGTCCTCCCCCACGTCCTGCCCGACGCCAAAGGCGCTGAGCCCTTCACCCTCCGTCGCCTCGCCGCTCGTGAGGTAATGGCTCGTTCCGTAATGTGCGCGTCCCCGGAGGAAGGCCTCCTCGAAGCCAGCCGGTCCATGATCGCCCGAGGAATGGCGCAGCTGCCCGTCGTCAGAGAAGGAGAGCTGATCGGCTTCTTGGAACGGGCCACCGTATTGCGGGCCTTCGTCGGGGCGATCGTGTCCACGAAGTGACATCGTCTGAGTTGACCGGCGCTCGTCGCTCCGCTTGTGTATACGGTCCCTTTGTGTATGCGATCCGTCAACTTCCCATTTGCCATCATCCCGAGTCGTGAACTACACCTTGGCCATCATCAAGCCCGACGCTGCCGGGAGCGGCAAGGCCGGGAAAATCATCGCCCACCTGGAGTCTGCCGGCTTCTCGATTGCGGCCATGCGCATGGTGACGATGACCGCGGCCGAAGCTCGCTCCTTCTACGAAGTCCACAAGGCGCGTCCCTTCTTTCCTTCCCTGGTTGCGTTCATGACTTCGGGACCTTGCATTCCCATGGCGCTGGAAGCGCCGGAAGCGGTTCGCCGTCTTCGCCAGGAAATCGGAGCCACGGACCCGGAGGAGGCCGCCGCCGGAACCGTGCGTCGACTTTACGCCGAATCGAAAGAACGGAACGCCATCCATGGGTCCGATTCGGACGAGAACGCCAGAAGTGAGATCGATTTCTTCTTTTCCGATTTCCCGTTTCCGGATCGAAGATCCCGGCCCCCGGGGTAGCGAACGTGGCTAACCCGCTCCGGTTTCCCTGAATACTTTCCGTTTGTTGACATGCTTCCCGCCTTTTCCGTATTCTTTCGCTATGTTGAAGGTTGATCTACTTCGCCTGAGGCAGAGCCGGAGGATCGGGCTGAGGGGGGCGATCCCCCCCGACGCGGATCTCTGGGCAGGCTGCGATCTGAAGTTTTCGAGTGCGGTGGAGGTCGTGGGTTCGGCGGCCATGACCGCAGAAGGAGGCTTCGTGGTTCGGGGTTCTTGGCACGCCCCGGTTTTGCGTGATTGCGACCGCTGCCTGGAAGAAGTCCGTCTCCCTATTCGGAGGTCCTTCTCCCTGGTCTACGTTCTGGACGGGGGCGAGGATAAGGGGGATCCGGACGTGCGGGTCTTCGGTCAATGGTCGACCACGGTGGACGTGGAAGAGGCAGTGCGGGAAGAAGTCGTACTGGAGGTACCGCGATACTTCCTTCCCGACCAAGAAGAAGGTTGCTGCACGCATTGCGGTCTCCCGGCGGATCGTTTTGAGCATGTAGGAAGCGGGCCGGGAAGCGATGTCGACCCCAGGTGGTCGGCGCTGAGAGCCATTCAAACCGACTAGGAAAACACGTACAATGGCCGTCCCGAAGAAACGGGTATCCAAGCAGCGGAAGCGCAAGCGTCGCACCCACTACAAGGCAAAGAAAGTGACCCTGGGGACGTGCTCAAAGACCGGCGATCCAAAGCGGCGTCACCGCGTCTGCCCTACATCGGGCATATACCGCGGCAGACGGATCTACGACGTGGAACAAGCGTAACCTACCGTTCCTGAAGTCATCCCGATGCGGATCGCTCTGGACGCGATGGGAACGGACAGTGCTCCGTCCAGTGAGGTCGTTGGAGCCGTCGAAGCCGTCAAGGCCGATCCCGGCCTGAGGGTACTGCTCGTCGGAGACGAGGCGGTTGTCGCGAAGTCTCTGGGGAGATGTTCCGACGGGAGGGACCTTGACCGGGACCGGATCACCGTGGTCCACGCCCCGGACCAGATCACCTCCAACGACGCTCCGGCGTCGGCCTTTCGCCGTCGGCCCCGTTCCTCCATCAGCGTGGGTCTGGGTTTGCAGAAGCGCGGAGAGGCCGACGCTTTCGTGTCCGCAGGCTCGACGGGGGCCGTCATGGCCGGTTCCCTACTGGTCCTCCGTGCCCTCGCCGGGGTCGATCGCCCTACCGTCGGGGCCCTGCTGCCCACCTCCAGGGGGCCCACGCTATTGGTCGACGCCGGGGCCAACGTCGATTGCAAGCCGCATCACCTGCTTCAATTTTCTCGCTTGGGCGCGGTCTACATGCACGACCTCCAGGGAGTCCGGAGTCCTCGAGTGGGACTGTTGAATGTGGGGGCGGAGGCGGTGAAGGGATCCGAAGTCGTTCAGGAAGCCCATCGACTTCTCGCGGAGAGCGATTTGGATTTCGTCGGCAACATCGAGGGCCGGGACATCATCCACCATGCGTGTGATGTTCTCGTCTGCGACGGCTTCTGTGGAAACATCCTGCTGAAATTCTACGAGTCCGTCGCCGGTTTTCTGGTGCACAACCTCCGTTCCCGCATGGACCCCGATCGCCTGGACCCGGACCTTGAAGATGTGTTCCGCGTCTTCGACTATGCAGAGTACGGCGGGGCGCCCCTTCTGGGAGTGAACGGGGTGAGCATCATCTGCCACGGAAAATCCCCTCCACGGGCGATCAGCGCCGCCATCGGGGTGGCGGCTCGGGCCGTTCGCAGCGGCATGGTTGCCCACATCGCCCGGGACCTCGCGTCGAGAATGCAGCCCCGCTCATGACCCCGCGCGCCCCGCTGGCACGGATTTCGGCCACAGCCCGTTTCCTCCCCGATCCCGTCCTCTCGAACGCCGACCTGGAGCGCATGGTGGATACCGACGACGCGTGGATCCGGGAACGCACGGGAATCCTGGAACGGCGAATCGCGCCCGCGGACATGACCGCCGTGGACATGGGGGAACGCGCGGCCCGGGTCGCCCTTGTCAAGGCCGGGCTGGAACCGGCCGACATCGATCTGCTCATCGTTACGACGGCGACCCCTGACAAGTGGCTGCCTTCCACAGCGTGCGAGATCCAGTCCCGCATCGGAGCTTCCCGGACCTGCCCTGCCTTCGATCTGCACGCAGCGTGTTCGGGCTTTCTCTACGCGCTTTCGGTCGCGGAGGGATACCTGGCCGCGGGCAGGGGAGAGGCGATTTTGGTGGTTTCGACAGAGAAGATGTCCTCCATCATCGACTGGGAGGACCGGGCCACCTGTATCCTCTTCGGGGATGGGGCTGGGGCCGCCGTGGTGGGAGGGACTGAGAACGGCTCGGGCATCCTGTCCAGCTTCCATCGGTCGAACGGGGACTTGGCGTCCCTGCTGGAGCGGCCAGCCGGCGGGAGTGCCAAGCCGTTGGACGAAGCGGCGCTCCGGAACAAGGAGCACCTGTTGCGTATGTCCGGCCGAGAAGTGTTCAAGTCGGCGGTTCGGTCCATGGCCGACGCGGGTTTCCGAGTACTGGCCGACGCCGGGCTGGACTCCGCCGACGTCGACCTCATGGTTCCCCACCAGGCCAACTCCAGGATCATCAAGTCGACGGCGAAGCACGCCGGAATCCCCATGGACAAGGTTTTCGTCAATCTTCATCGATATGGCAACATCTCCTCGGCCACCATACCTGTCGCCCTGGACGAAGCCCAGGAGCAAGGACGCGTCGGGCCGGGTTCCCTGATCCTGATGACCGCATTCGGAGCCGGCCTTACCTGGGGCGCCATGGCCATGCGTTGGTAGTGCGGAAGACGAAACGGCCAGGGGCGTGCAAGAACGGGAGAGGGGGAGTCCGCAGGTGAGCACGGGTTTGCTGTTTCCCGGCCAGGGATCTCAGAAAGTGGGGATGGGTCGAGACCTTGCGGCCGGTTTTTCTGCAGCCGGGCGGACCTTCGAAGAAGCCGACGACATCTTGGGCTTCGGTCTTTCCCAGCTCATGTGGGACGGTCCCGGCGACGCCCTCACGGCCACGGAGAACGCCCAGCCTGCCCTCTACGTTCATTCACTGGCCGTGTACCGGGTTCTCGGGGAGGCGCTGGGGCCGGTAACGGCGGCGGCAGGCCACTCCCTGGGGGAGCTGTCGGCTCACGCCGCAGCGGGGACCTACTCCTTCGCGGAGGGCCTTCGGGCCGTTCGGTGCCGAGGAGAGCTCATGGCCCGGGCCGGGAGCACCGCACCGGGGATCATGGCGGCGGTGATCGGTCTGGACGGGGAGGCCGTATCGGAGCTGTGCAGGGAAGCGGCAGAGGCGGGGATGGTGGTCGTTCCGGCGAATTTGAACGCAAGGGGTCAAGTTGTCGTGAGCGGGGAACGTGAGGGGGTCGTGACCGTTGCCGCCGCCGCGAAGCGGAAGGGGGCGAAGCGGGTCCTCCCCCTCAAGGTCTCCGCAGCCTTCCACTCTCCACTCATGGCGCCCGCCGCCCAGGCGTTCAGGGAGGAGCTGAACCGCATGTCGTTTGATCCGCCGACCTTCCCGGTGGTTTCCAACGTCACGGCCGAAGCCGTCCGGGATCCCGGTCGGATCCGGGAGCTCTTGGTTCGCCAACTCACTTCCCCAGTCCGTTGGATCGAGTGCGTTGCCCGCCTCCGGTCTCTCGGGGTGGCGCGGTTCGCCGAGCTGGGTCCGGGGTCGGTGCTGACGGGTCTCAACCGGCGAAATGCAAGGGGCGTACCCACGTATCCCCTGGGAACCCGAAAGTCACTTGAATCCTTGGAGGCTTTCCGATGACGGGAGGTGCCGAACTGACAGGATCCGTCGCCATCGTAACGGGGGGATCGCGGGGGATCGGATTGGCCGTTGCCCAGGCTCTTTCCGGGGCAGGTGCTCGAGTTGCCGTGGTGTCAAGAGACGGCGCGCAGGCCGCGGAAGCGGCGGCGGGGCTGCCCGGGCAAGGCCATTTCGGATATGCCTGTGACGTGGCCGACTCCGCTCAATGCAAGGAAACCGTAGCGGGGGTGGAAAGGGAGCAGGGCCCGGTTTCCACCCTGGTCAACAACGCAGGAATCACTAGGGACAATATCCTCCTCCGGCTGCGGGATGAAGACTGGTCCCGGGTCCTCGCCACCAATCTGGGCGGAGCTTTCCACATGGTCCGGTCCGTCGCTCGGGGAATGATGAAGCGGCGTACGGGATCCATCATCAACGTCAGCTCCGTCGTCGGCCTTACGGGAAATGCCGGACAGGCCAACTACGCGGCCTCAAAGGCGGGACTCCACGGGCTGACGAAATCGGTCGCCAAGGAGCTGGCCTCCCGCAACGTCCGTTGCAACGCAGTGGCGCCGGGTTTCATCCGTACCGACATGACCGCCGGGCTGGACGAGGCACGGGTACGGGACTTACGAAGCCGAATCCCTCTTGCCTCTCTGGGGGAGCCCGCGGACGTGGCCGGTGTGGTTCGGTTCCTGGCGGGTCCGGGGGCGCGTTACATTACGGGCCAGATCATCGTGGTTGACGGGGGCATGGCGATGTAGCGACCCGTCGCTGGAGCCGCGACGCATTGCTCTTGCCGACAGGGCGGCCGACGGGCCGATATACACTTCAAGCACACATCCGACGATGGAGAACGAAACCATGTCCGACGCGGAAGCCAAGGTCAGGGAAATCATCATCAATGAGCTCGGCGTTGAAGCCGACAAGATCACTCCGGAGGCTTCGTTCGTTGAAGACTTGGGCGCCGACTCCCTGGACACGGTCGAGCTTGTCATGGCGTTCGAGGAAGAGTTTTCAATCGACATTCCCGACGAAGACGCCGAACAGATGCGCACCGTCAAGGACGCCGTTTCCTACATCAAGGAGCACGTCCGCTCGTAGGCGGAGGTGGCGGGGAGGGGAAGTGCCGAGCCTTCGGGCGACGGGGCATTCGCCTTGCCGTCCATTCCGTTTGCTGGGGCCATGAATAACGCAGGGCGTCGGAGGCGGGTGGCCATCACCGGGTTGGGTATGGTGAGCCCGGTTGGACTGGAGGTTGCGTCCACGTGGGACGCCCTCCTGGCGGGTACGCCGGGGGGAGGCCCTATCACCCACTTTGATCCCGACGAGCGCTTTTCCACCCGGATCGCTTGCGAGATCAAGGACTTTGATGCGGCCGCATACCTGGGCCGAAAGGAAGTCCGCCGATACGACAGGTTTGCCCAGCTGGCGATTGCGGCCGCCGATCAGGCCATGGCGTCGGGCGGACTTTCGGGACCGCCGCCGAGCGTATCCCCGTTTGCCTTTGGCGTGATCATCGGGAGCGGGATTGGCGGAATCGACACCTTCGAGTCCAACTGCCGGACCTTGCTGACCCGGGGACCGGAACGGGTCAGCCCGTTCTTTGTACCCATGTTCATTCCCGACATCGCGGCGGGGTTGGTCTCGATTCGATACGGACTGCAAGGACCCAACTACGCCACCGTTTCAGCGTGTGCGTCCAGCGCCCACGCGATCGGGAACGCGGCCAGATATATTGAGCGGGGAGACGCCGACCTGATGCTTGCGGGGGGCGCCGAAGCGAGCGTAACTCCCCTGACGATTGCCGGCTTCGCCTCCATGAAGGCGATGTCCACCCGGAACGACGATCCGGCCGGGGCCAGTCGGCCGTTTGACGCCGGCCGAGACGGCTTCGTGATCGGCGAAGGCGCGGCGTGTCTTCTTCTGGAAGAGATGAAGCATGCCCGGGCTCGGGGCGCAACGATTCTGGGAGAGGTGATCGGCTTCGGCCTTTCCGGAGACGCCCACCACGTCACCGCCCCCCCCCCTGAGGCTCGAGGGGCTCAGCTTGCGATGCGAATGGCCCTCCGGGACGCGGGAATCGGCCCGGACGATGTGGACTATATCAACGCCCACGGCACGTCGACTCCCCGGAACGACGCGGCCGAGACGAAGGCGATCAAGGCTGTGCTGGGCCCGCGGGCCTACGAGGTGGTCGTGGGGTCAACCAAGTCCATGACGGGACACCTCCTGGGGGCTGCGGGGGCTCTGGAGGCGGCGGTTTGCGTACTCGCGTGCCGGACGGGGAAGATTCCTCCGACGATCAACTTCTCCGAGAAGGACGAGGCCTGCGACCTGGAGTACGCCCACGGCGGCATGATTGAACGCCCCGTATCCGTCGCTTTGACCAATTCTTTCGGTTTCGGGGGACACAACGTATGCCTCGCCATTCGGAGATACGGGGCGTAGCGTGATCCATCCCGTCGTACGGGTCGGGACCGGGTACGATTCGCACCGGTTCGATCCGGATCGGACGCTGGTATTGGGCGGGGTTCGTTTTCCGGGCATTCCCGGCCTGAGGGGTTTCTCGGACGGCGACGCGGTTGCCCATGCGGTCATGGATGCCCTCCTCGGGGCCGCCTCCCTGGGAGACATTGGGAGCCACTTCCCCCCGGGCGTGGCGGCGTGGCGGACGCTGATTCCATGGAGCTGTTGTCCCGAACCGTAGATCTGGTTCACCGTGCGGCGTGGCGGGTGGGAAACGTCGACGTCACGGTGATTTGCGAACGTCCGAAGATCCGGGCTCGGGCAGTGGAAATGAGGACCGCGCTGGCACATCGGATGGAGGTCGCCCCCGGTCGGGTGTCGGTCAAGGGGAAGACCAACGAGGGGATGGGATGGATCGGGCGCGGGGAAGGGATCGCCGTTCAGGCCATCGCGGCGTTGGCCCGAGAACCGGGGCACCCCGGGTAGCCCTTCATGGAAGAGGCCCTCGCCTTTCTGAACGGCCTCTCGCCCTTCCTGGTCTGCGTCCTCTTGTCTGCCGGGGCGGCGCTAGAGAACGTCTTCCCCGTGGTACCGGCGGATACTTTCGTCTTGGTCGGGGGTTTTGTCGCGGGGTTGGGCGCGGTTCACCCGGTGGGAATGTTCCTTTCCGTGTGGGCGTTCAACACCGCAGGCGCGACCGCGGTTTACGCTGCGGGACGGCGATACGGACCTGACTTCTTTTTCAAGGGCCGAGGGCGCCGCCTCATGCCGACCAAGCAAATGAAACGGCTGGAGTCCTTTTACGAACGTTGGGGCGTGATGGCCATTTTCGTCGCCCGCTTTCTCCCGGGCTTCCGAGCCCTGGTTCCCGTCTTTGCCGGTGTGACCCGCCAGCGGCCACTTCGGGTCGTGCCACCGATCTTGCTGGCTTCGGCCATCTGGTACGGGGCGCTGGTTCTTGTCGGCTATCCGGCCGGCGATAACCTGGAGGCCGTGGTCGCGGCAGTCAAACGGATGAACCGGGGCTTGGCCGCGGCGTCGGTGCTCCTCGCCGCCCTGGTTGTCGTCCTCTGGTGGAAGACGCGTCACAAGGGATCGACAGAGGAAGCATCTGGATCGTCGTGAGGCGGGAATCGAAGGCCGAGGCCCGCCAGCGGCGATTTCACGTCGAACACTTCCTGGACTTTCTCGCCCTGGAGCGAGGCCTGCGACACCGTACCTGCGAGTCCTACCGAAGCGACATCAATCGGTTCGTGGCCTACCTGGACGACGCAGGCCGATCTCGGCTGACTACGGTCAACCACCGGCACCTCCACGCCTACGTAGCGCATTTGCAGGAGAACGGCTTGGCTCCTTCTTCGGTCCGGAGAGCCCAATCGGCGCTTCGCGCCTTCTTCGCCTTCCTGGTGGCCGAGGGGATCGTTGAGGAAGACCCAACCGAACGCATGGACCGCCCTGCCGCGGCAAAGAAGCTTCCGGAGTTTCTCAGCAAGACCGAGGCAGCCCGCATCGTCGAGTCCGTCGATCTGGATTCACGGGTCTACTGGAGAGACCGAGCCGTATTGGAGCTCCTCTACGCGACGGGCGTGCGCGTCAGCGAGCTGACCGGATTGGCCCTTCAGCACTTGGACCTTGCCCATGAGTGCTGCTTGGTGCTCGGAAAGGGCGGAAAAGAACGCTTGGTCCCCATAGGAACGATGGCACTCACCGTGGTCGGCCGGTACTTGGAGGCCGTTCGCTCCCGGTTGGATAGAGGCCGGGGCCGGGGTATGGTCTTTCTGAACCAGCAAGGGAGTCCCCTCAGTCGCATGTCCGTGTGGACGATTGTTTCCCGGGCGGCCCATCGCGCCGGCATCAAACGCAAGATATCTCCCCACACCCTCCGGCACTCCTTTGCGACCCACATGTTGGAAGGAGGGGCAGATCTGGCAGCCGTTCAGGAGCTCCTGGGGCACGCGAACATCACCACCACCCAGATCTACACTCACCTGGACCTGGAGCACCTACGCAAAACCCACCGCCGGTTCCACCCCCGCAGCGAGGGATGAAAGACCGGTGGATTGGGGAACCCGGGTTCCTACGCCCGACCCGACCCCGCTGCCGAGCCACCACCAGCGGCGAGAGATGGGGGGCTGCCGGCCGCCACCGGTGGGAAACGAGGATCAGCCTTCGGTTCGGGTGGCGGGAGCGAACAACTCCGCCGATGTGGTGACCGAGCGCGCCAAGCGCAACGCCTCTGCGAGGACCCGGTCCCGTTCGGATTGAACCTTGAGGGCGAGTCCGCGGGCGTTCGCTCGGCTCAGGTATACGACCTGCACCCTCCAGTCGAGGTAGGCCCGAGCCACCGGGTCGCCGACGACCTCCGGGTCCATTCCAGCCTCCACCAAGCTCTCGGCCAAACCGTCAAAGGCGGAGGAGGGGAGCCGATCGACCCGCCTCGATTCCAGGGCTTCCTTGGCAAGTTCGAACGCGTATTCCTGAATCCGAAGAGAGAAGGGGGCCTGGGCCCGGTTGGCGTTGTTCAGCAACGCCCGCTCCTCCGCCGCGAGGGTGTCGTCCGCTATCTCGAGGTCGGGAAAAATTCCCCCCCCGCTCTCCAGCTGCCTTCCAGCCGCCGTCGCCACCCGCTCCCGGTTCTCATCCCCCTCCGGCTTGAGGGTGCCGTCTCGGTGTCGGGGCCGGTGGAGCGACCGGCCGAGAGATGTGTACCATGATCCGGTGGTGATGCTGATTTGGCGGCCCGCGTACAGAGGGTAGACGGACTGAATGGCGCCCTTGCCGAGCGTTCTCTCCCCCAGGACCAGGGCCCGGTCATGGTCCTGCAAGGCTCCGGTGACGATCTCCGCTGCCGAAGCGGTAAACCGGTCCACCAACACGATAAGGGGCTTGTCCGGAATCCGCGCCGGGCTCTGGGCCGACCAAGCAGGCTTCTCGACGTCACCCCGGTGATTCTTCATCTCGGCGCTCGCCAAGGTCTGGCCCGGGGCCAGAAAGAGATCCGCCACCTGGAGGGCTTCGTCCAGGTATCCCCCGGGATTCCCGCGCATGTCCAAAATAAAGGCCCGTGCACTGCCGAACTCCGTAAGCGCGTCCTCGAGTTCGCCGACTACACCCCGGGCGAACCGGTCGACGGCAACGTGGGCCACGCCTTCCTCAATGAAGGCCGCCGCCACCGCGGACACGTGTACGTTATCGCGCTCTATGGACATGGGGATGAGTGCGTCGAAGCCATCCCGGGCCAACCGGAGTTCGACGACGGATCCCGGCTCCCCCCGAATGGCATCCCGGGCCTGATCCAGAGACCAGTCGGAGGCATCGTCGCCCTCCACCCATACGATCTGATCTCCAACCACCATCCCCGCGCGCTCGGCAGGCGTCTCCCTGAACACCGCGGTCACGGTTACTCGCCCCCCCAGACGGGTGATCTGAACGCCGATCCCGGCGTAATCCCCGGTGTTGGTTTCCCTGAACCGGCCGTACTGGTCCGGAGTGAAGACATTCGTGTAGGGGTCGTCAAGCGCCTCAATCAGCCCGTTGGTGGCACCCTCCCATAGACTTGGCTCCTCGGGTGAGGACGGGTGGTACCGGGAAATGGTTCGAAAGGCGTTGAGGAAGACCCGGGCTTCTTCGGTTTCCAGAAACGCCAGCAGGGACCGGATCTCGCTGGTGTCCATAGACGCCAGCAGGGACCGGACTGCCGGATCTTCCCCGGGAGGGGTCGGGTCCTGGCCCTGGAGGTGCGGCGGCAAGGTGAGGGTCGCCAGGAGGGCAACGGCAAGAAACGAGGCTCGGAAAATGCAGGTTTTCTTTGTCAGTGTCGGCACCACACGTCACGTCGGTCGGGGCCGCCATCGGGAGCTGCCCTTGGGGGTCGGGTTTCCCAAGATGGAGCCAGTAAATGGAATGTGGACGGAATGTGGAAGGTAACATCGTCACGGTGAGGCCCGCTTCCCGAAAGTTGTCCCATGACGTGCGCTCCCAGGGTGCCTCAACGCTTCAACAGCTCTGCAAAGAACCCCATGGGATCCGGTTCGCCCCGTCGCCGCCAAATCTCGTAAAGGACGAAACCAACTGCTGGGGCGAAGATGTCGGCGGGATCCGAAAGGTGACCCGTGAGGAGTCGGCGGGCCCCCTCCCGGGGGATCCCAGCGATGGTCGCCAAGCGCGCGACCGCCTCATCGGCGGTGGTCTCCCCGAGGTGCACACCAGCGGCCGAACGGGCGGCTTCGGCTTCGAGGACAGCTTGGTTGGCCGCGTGATTTCCAGCTCCAAAGGCGGGTGGCCCGTCGGAACTGTACCGGTGCCTGGTCGCCAAGGTAAACCACCCAACCGGGCCGGAGAGTCCGTCCCAAGCCATGAGGAGCCGGATGTTCCCGACGTCGTCACCTTCACGAACCGGCGAAAGGCCCCTCGCCAACCCGTGGTACCCCCAGGCCTGGGCGACCGCCAGCTCTAGAATCCCTTCGCGGGAGATGGAGCCATTCCGGACCGCGTACAGCCGCACGCTATGGGCAGAAGACCGTCCGACCCCGGGCCAAACGGTGGCCAATGCTCCCGGGAAGCCTGAAAGCGGGGGCCCGAAGTCGACCCCGATCCGGGGGTCCACCTCTTCGGGCCACTGGCGGGACAGCTCCCATGTGAACAAGGGAATGTCGACGGGGCGGAGGGGTTGACCGGGCGCCTGGACGGCCCGCCTGTCCATCCCCATCGCCGCGAGTCTCTGGTCCAGATCGGCCGTGGTTTCCTGGACCGCCCGACCCAGGGTCTCCAGGGCGTGATACACGCCGTCGAACCCGAAGGTACGGGCGATCGCGGAGACGGATTCTTCTCCCAGGCCTTCCCTTCCCCTTGAAAGGGGGAGGATATCGGTGTCCAGCTCGTTCACGTACCCGTTCAGCGCAGCCCTCAAGTCGGAGAGGGCCTGATCGAGGGCCCACTTCTCCCCGGATTCCGGAAGTGCTGCGTAGCGGACCAGGAGGGTCCCGATCCAGTTTTCCGTCTCCCTTCCTTCTTGGATTGCTTGCCGGGTCAAAATCGCAGGAGGGTTCACCACGGCGCTTCTAGCCGACTCCAAGGCGTGGGGAAGCTGTCGGGCGCGTACCGTCAGGGCCCGCCTCCTTTCGCTCTCCCCCAAGGCCGGGTTCAATTCCACGTGCACCAAGGCCCGGGAAACGGCGCGAATGTAGTACAGCGGGGAACGGGCCTGGGAACGTACGCTCGAGAAGTTGGCGATCCGGCGGGCAAGGAACCGGTCGGCGTCGAGGATCGGAGCCAGGTCCCCGGGTGCGTTCGGAAACAAATCTGCACCGGAAAACGAGAGGCGGGCCCGGAAGTCCCGGTACCCTAGGGCCCGGCCGGCCAGCCCCTCCTCGCTGAGATCGTCCACCCGTTCCGCGAAGCCGCCCAACCCTAGGTTCGCGGCCCGCTCCGGCTCAAAGTAGCGGAGGAAGGCCGCCAAATCCCCGTAGGGGGAGACCGTTTCCTGGGGTCGGGTTGCGGACGGCGCCCCGAAAAGCGGTGCCCCGGAAAGGAAGGAGAGGCCGAAGAGGAACGAAAGGGCAGCCGACCGGGAGATTGCCCAGGCGATCACTGTTCTCTTTGCGGATGCGCCAGCGGACCGGATGCCTCCGAAGCCAAGTCCGAAGACGAAATCGAAGGTGGGATTTTTCGCCGGATCGCTCCCCCAAAGGAGGCGAACGAGAGTTCTTCGTCAATGATCCTAGCCAGCTCCTCCTCCCTTCGCCAGTGGGCCTCAAGTTCCGCGAGCTCCATCTGCAGCAGGCGTCGCTCCCGTTCCTTGTGGATGGAGATTTCCAGAGCGATCGCCCCGGTAGCGCCGACACCACTCAACGTCCTTCCGTCCTTGAGCAAACGGGAGGACAGTCTCTCCGGTCCCCCAAGGACCTGGATGAGGCGAGTCGCTCCTTGGACGCGCCGTTCCGATGCACCGGAAAAGTGGTGATACGCCAATACCCTCCGGAGCACCCGGTTGCCCTCCTGCCCTTGGAGAAGGAGTCCGCTGTCCGGTCGTTTCCGGCAGGCAGGACAGCCGACGAGAACCACAGGGGACGCCTCCCCGATACCCAAGACCAGTTGTCCCCGCTGGGCAAACCGTACCCCGCCGATGGCCCTACCACAGCGCCGGCACTTGCCGACCCCCTGCCAGGCCGTGGTCCCGAAGCGGAACCACCGGGCGCCCCGCGTCACCGCTGTCGGGGCTTGATCCCAGAGCAGCCACGCGACGAGGAAACTCATGCCTCCCGTAGCCCAGGATCCCGCTATGGCGGCCGTGGCGCCAATGGTTCCCGCAGCGGAGAGTTTCCTGTAGCGCTCCCTCCGACCCTGGAGCTCTTTGCCAAAGCGCCACCACGCCTCCTCCCGAAGTCCCGCTTGGCCGACGCGAACGACTTCCAGGGACCCGACCCGAAAGAGGGCCACATTGTCGGTTCGAGCCAAGGGACGCCCCACGTCGCTCACCAGCTTCTCCAGCTCCTCCAAGGCTTCCCACCGCGACTCCAAAGGGCACAGGGACCACCGCCGACACGAGGTGCAGATCACCCATAGACGGCTTTCACCGAGGTCATAGGCAACCCGTCGGCCCCGACCCAGGGATTCCAGGACGTCGTTGGGGGCAAAACCGCGGCCGCATACAAGGCATCTGTCGTACATGCTCGTGGTTTCCGCCTAGATTGTGATGAGGATCCCGACTGGGGTTCGCGTTTCCGGTCCTTCGGAGCACCCCATGTTTGCAGTCATCAACAATTACGATTCCTTATACCTGCAACTTGGTTCAGATCTTCGAAAGTCTGGGAGAAACCCCCGCGTCTTCCGAAACGACGGGGTGACGCCCGGCGACTGCGGCGGGCCGGGGTCACGCGCCTCATTGTGTCGCCGGGTCCCTGCACGCCCTCGGGAAGCGGGGATCAGCATCGCGGCAATCCGGGAACTGGGCCCCACGGTGCCCACTCTGGGTGTGTGTCTTAGGACACCAAGCCATCGGGTGAGGCGTAGGAGGGCCGACCCCGAGTCGTCCGTCGTCCAATATGGGCTTTTCTGTCGCGGGCGATAGGGAGACCTGGCCGTTTGCACCGGAGTGCGCATTCCGGATAGCTTCTCACCGTGAACTTCAAGGCCGAAACGGACGGCGGCAGGCCGTCCCGCATACCATGAGCGTGTTGGGCGTGATCCCGGCCCGCCTGGGCGCCACCCGTCTTCCGCGGAAGCCCCTTCGGCTCCTCTTGGGCGTTCCCCTGGTCGTACGCGTGTGGAAGCGAGCGCAAGCCATGACCGTTCTTGACCGAGTCGTCGTCGCGACGGACTCCGGGGAGGTGGCGGAGGTCTGTCACCGGGCCGGTGCGGAAGTCTTGATTACGTCTTCCGAGCATCCCTCCGGGAGCGACCGCGTCCGGGAAACGGCAATACGCGTCGGCGCTCCGTTCGACGTGATCGTGAACATCCAGGGGGATGAGCCGCTGGTGGCCCCCGACGCCGTGAGGGGAGCGGTCTCCATGGTCGAGAGGGGGTTCCAAGTGGGCACGTGTGCCACACCGATTGGTGGAAGGGAAGAGCTCCTGGACGCCTCCGTGGTGAAGGTCGTGCGAACCGGCCAGGGCGGTGCGTTATATTTCTCCCGGGCACCGATTCCCTTCAGGCGCGAAGGCTTCAACCGAAACCATCGTTGGCGGGCAGGGGTCCACCTCAGGCACGTCGGGGTCTACGCATACCGACGTTCGGCCCTGGAACGGTGGGCCGAACTGGAGCCCTCCCCTTTGGAGATGGAGGAGGGTTTGGAACAGCTTCGCGCTCTCGAAAATGGCATGACAATCGGAGTGGCGTTGGTGGAAAAGGCAGCGAGAGGCGTAGACACCCCGGAGGATCTGGCCAGGATGGAGAATCGTTTGCGGGAGGAGGAGGCAAGCAGCAAACATTCCGCCGCGACCGATGTGAGGTCGGGGGGCCTACCGCGTGACACGCCAAGAAGGGGTAAGCAGTCAAGAGCATGACTCCGATCTCATCCCGTCGCACACGTTACATCTTTGTCACCGGCGGGGTTGTATCGTCGCTAGGGAAGGGGATCGCCGCGGCCTCTCTGGGACTCCTGCTGAAGGAACGGGGGCTGAAGGTCACGCTTCAGAAGCTGGACCCCTACATCAACGTCGATCCCGGTACCCTGTCCCCGTTCCAGCACGGAGAAGTCTTCGTCACCGAGGACGGGGCGGAGACGGACCTGGACCTGGGACACTACGAGCGCTTCGTTGATGCGAGCCTTCGCCAGTCCAACAACACCACGACGGGGCGGATCTACCGGACGGTCATTGATCGGGAACGCCGGGGCGACTACCTGGGGCAGACGGTTCAGGTAGTCCCCCACATCACCGACGAGATCAAGCGGTGCGTGCTCCTCCTCTCGGAGGGCCACGATGTCGTGATCAGCGAAGTCGGCGGAACCGTCGGAGACATCGAGAGCCTGCCCTTCCTGGAGGCGATTCGGCAGTTCCGCCAGGACGTGGGGCCCGGGAGAGTCGCCCACCTCCATCTCACCTTGGTGCCCTACATCCGGGCGGCCAACGAACTGAAGACCAAGCCCACCCAGCACTCGGCCCGGGAGCTGATGCAGACCGGGATCCAGCCTACCGTCCTGATTTGCCGCACGGAACACCCCCTGGACGACGAGGTCAAAGCAAAGATTGCGGGCTTCACCAACGTTGATCCTGCCGGGGTCATTGAAGCCCGGGACGTCGAGACCATCTACGAGGTTCCCCTCGAATTCAGACGCCAGCGTCTTGACGACTTCGTCCTCGCCCGCCTCCGGATCGAAGCCCCGGCGCCCGACTTGACCCATTGGACCACGATTGTGGAGCGGATCAAGGCTCCCACCCGAGGGACGGTCCGAATCGCCGTCGTGGGCAAGTACACGGAGCTGGTGGATGCCTACAAGTCTGTGCAGCAGGCCCTGATCCACGGAGGGATCGAGAACGATGTTCGAGTCGAAATCGGTTGGATCCGAAGCGAAGAACTGGAAGAGAATCGCGACCCGGGGTTCCTCGCCGACTACGACGGCCTCCTTGTGCCCGGGGGCTTCGGAGGCCGGGGCATCGAGGGAATGGTGAGGGCCATCCGATGGGCCCGTGGGAACGACCTTCCTTTCCTGGGAATCTGCCTGGGGCTTCAGTGCGCGGTGATCGAGTTCGCCCGCAATGTCTGCGGCCTGGAGACGGCGCACTCCTACGAGTTCGACCCGGACACGCCCCATGCGGTGATCTGCCTCATGGACGCGCAGCGCAACGTGACGAAGAAGGGCGGGACCATGAGGCTGGGCGCCTACGCGGCGCGGCTGATGCCGGGTTCGAAATCCGCGGGAATCTATGGCAGTGGGCAGATCGTCGAGCGGCATCGTCACCGCTACGAGGTCAACAACGACTACCGGCGGCGCTTGGAGGCCGGAGGACTTTCCCTTTCCGCCACCTCCCTGGACGGGAAGCTCGTGGAAATGATCGAGCTGCCGGACCATCCCTGGTTCGTGGCCGGACAGTTCCACCCGGAGCTGAAGAGCCGGCCCAACCGGGCGCATCCGCTCTTTTCCTCGTTTGTCGCGGCTGGAGCGGCCCGGACTTCGGGGGCGCCCAACCCGAAAACGGCCGCCTTGAGGACGTGACGCGGTGTCGGACCTGGATGCCTTCACCCTCTTTGCGGGTCCCTGTGTTCTGGAAGACGATGCCCTGAACGTAGCCGTCGCCAGGGCCGTCCGGACCGCCGGGCGAGGTTGCGGTACACCCGTCGTGTTCAAGGCTTCTTTCGACAAGGCGAATCGTTCCCGGCTGGGGTCTCCCCGGGGGCCGGGGTTGGCGGCGGGCCTGGACCTCCTCAAGATCGTTCAGGAGGAAACGGGACTCCCGATCCTGACGGACATTCACGATCCGGCCCAGGCCGATGCCGTCGCCCGGGTGGCCGACGTGATCCAGATTCCCGCCTTCCTTTGCAGACAAACGGACCTGCTCCTGGCGGCCGGGCGAACCGGCAGGGCGGTGAACATCAAGAAGGGGCAGTGGGTTTCCCCGGAAGCAATGGCCGGGGCGGTCGAAAAGGTCCGTTCGGCAGGTGCGTCCCGGGTTACGGTCACCGAGCGGGGGACGGCCTTCGGCTACGGGGACCTGGTGGTGGACATGCGGACCTTTTCGCGCATTCGGAAGGCGACCGGGGTTCCGGTGATCTTTGACGGAACCCACTCGGTGCAGCAGCCGGGACTGGGCAGGGGCGGATCCACCGGCGGAGCCCCCGAACACACCGACCCGCTGGTTCGGGGAGCCGTCGCGGCGGGCTGCGACGGTCTTTTTCTGGAGGTCCATCCGAACCCGGCTTCGGCCCCCTCCGACGGCGCGAACATGCTCCCCTTGGACAGGTTGTTTCCACTGCTTCAGGCGGCGACGGCCATCCGTGGCGTCCTCTTCCCGGGCCGCGTACTGTGACGTCCGGCCCCATGACAATTCCCACGGCGACGGCCCGGCGGATCCGCCTCGTTGTGTTGGATGTGGACGGCGTTTTGACGGACGGCGGACTGTATGTGGGTGCCACCCGGAAAGGCGAAGCCGTCGAACTCAAACGGTTCGACGTGCAGGACGGGATCGGCATTAAGCTGATGGCGAAAGCAGGACTCCACATCGCCATCGTCTCGGGACGATTCTCTCAGGCAACGGGGCTGCGGGCAGCCGAGCTCGGAATTACCGATGTCTTCCAGGACCCCGATGCCCGAAAGTTGCCGATTCTGGAAGAGATCCTTGCCTCGAAACAGATCAATTGGCCCGAGGTGGCCCTCCTAGGCGACGACCTGGCGGATCTGCCTGTGTTGCGGAAGGCGGGCTTGCCGGCGACGGTTTCCAACGGGGTGCCGGAGGTGTGCCGGACGGCGACTTGGCAGAGCCGGAGAGAGGGGGGACGGGGTGCCGTTCGGGAATTCGCCGAAGCCCTCTTGAAGGCCCGTGGGGAATGGAATGGACTGGTCGAAGCGTATTGTCGCGCGCGCATCACCTGATCTGGCGGGGAACGTGGCCCTCGAGGAGGGCAAACGGGTTCTGTGCCTGGAATCCCAAGCCGTGGCCGCGCTCGCCGATCGCCTTGGCGAAGGATTTCTCCGCGCCGTGGACCTGATCTCCGCCTCCAGGGGTAGGGCCGTCTTGTCGGGGGTCGGCAAGTCGGGGCTCATCGCCCGGAAGGTAGCCGCCACGCTCACGTCCACGGGCACCCCCGCCGTCTTCCTCCATCCCGTCGAAGGAATTCACGGCGACCTGGGAATCGTCGGTCCCGACGACATCATGATTCTCCTGTCGAAGAGCGGCTCCACTGCCGAGCTGGACGGGTTGCTGGATTTTGCCGAGATTCAAGAGATTCCCATCGTCGCCCTTGTCGGGAATCCTGCTTCCCCCTTGGCACGGCGAGCTTCCGTCCTCCTGGACTGTAGCGTCAAGGCCGAGGCGTGTCCCATGGACTTGGCACCCACTTCCTCTACCACCGCCGCCCTGGCGATGGGCGATGCCTTGGCGGTCGCATCGCTGGGAAGGCGGGGCTTCTGCCCGGAAGACTTTGCTCGGATTCACCCAGGAGGTTCTCTGGGCCGACGCCTCACTCTTCAAGTGGAGGACGTCATGGAGTCGGACGACTATCCGGCCGTGTCCCCCCATGTGCCGGCGCGGGAGGTCATCGTCCCTCTTGCCCGAATGAGGGGTACCGTGCCCGTAATTGACGAGGATCGCGCGGTGGTCGGGGTGGTCACCGCTGGAGACCTCACCCGGCTTATGGAACGAACCGGGGACTTCCTCGAGATCCCCGTCTCCCGGTTCATGACCCGATCGCCCAAGACCGCGTCGCCCGATGAGCTGGGCGCCGTGGCGCTGCGGCGCATGGAGGAGTTCGGCATCATGGCGCTGCCCGTCGCAGACGAGACCGGCCTATTGGGAATCGTTCACCTTCACGATCTACTCCGGGCTGGAGCGGGCTGATGCCACCCTCGCGCCGACCCTTTGGGTCGACCCTTGCCCTTCGGATGCTCCCGGCGCTGACGGGGGCGTTCTCGGCGTGTACGAACGCTTCCGACGAAGCGGCCCCGACGGAACTGGCGGCCGTTGACGCCGACCACATCACCTACGAAGTCAGGCGGAACATTTCGCGAGAGGGGATCCGGGAAGCCTTGTTGCGGGCCGACAGCATGTTCATGTGGAACGACTCGACTCACGCAAAGATTGCCGGACTCACACTCCTGATTTTCGATGAACGGGGCATGAGGAGGGCCGAAATCACGGCGGATTCGGGAAGGTTGAGCCAACCTACCGATGAACTGTGGGCGTCGGGGAACGCGATCCTCGTCATTCCGGAGCAAGACCGGGAGATCCGGAGCAAGGAGTTGATTTTCGCGCCCAGCGCGGACCGGATCTGGACGGACTCGGCCGTGGTCGTAAAGGAAGGTGGGTGCACCGTCGAAGGAGATCGATTCCAAGCCGATATGTCTTTCGAGAACGTGACGATCTGGGGCACGCGGGAGACGGGATCCCAGGGAAGTGGATGCGCTTCTAGATGAGGTTTCCGGGAAGGGAGGGTTGGGGCCGGAAGACGCCCCGGGGGACGTGTCCGGGGAGGAAATCTCTTTCCCGGTTGGGAAGGCTCCCGATCTTGGCCCTGGCCGTCCTACTCTTCCCGGAGGTGGCCCTGGCCAGGCAGTCCGCCGGCTGCGGACTCCAACAAGTGGGTGGCTACTCCTACAGCATGCGCGTCGATTCTCTGTATTACCGGCACCACGCTTCGGGGGGCGTCGATTATCGGTGCGGCGACGGCGCGAGTTTCCTGGCTGATTCAGCCGTCGTCTTCGAATCCAGCAACCTGCTTCAGCTGTTCGGAGATGTCCACTTCTGGGACCTGGGTACCGAACTCGAAGCCGATCGGGCCGATTACCTGAGCGACGACCGGGAACTGCGCGCGTCGGGGAATGTGAAGGTAACGGACCGAAGAAACGGCACCGTGATCCGGGGGGAACAGCTGGTCTTCAACCGAGCTTCGGAATTCCGGCTCCTGGACCGGATGATCGTCTATCAAGGCGACCCTCGGGCAACGGTCTACCCGGTTTACCGAGGGGAGACACCGGAATCCCAGGGGGAGGGGGAAGACGCGTCGCCGTCGGACTCGGGGGCGGAAGCCGGTGTCCCGGGCAGTATTGAGGGCGAACCGGCCTCCCCGGACTCCGTCCCCCCGGCGCCATACGAGATCGACGCCGAGCGGTTCATTGTCGACGGTCGCAAGTATTTTCGAGCTCGCGGAGGCGTGGTGATCACCCGGGATTCCCTCCGCGCCGTAGGAGATTCTCTGGAGTTCGACCAAGAGACAGGCAACATGTCCCTGGTTGGTAACCCCCGGGTCGAAGATCGCCGCTTTGTCCTGACCGCTCGACACATCGCCGTCTTGCCCTCCACGGGCCGCGACGAGGAAATCCTGGCTCGGGGGGATGCGGATCTTGTTGGCAGCACGATCGTGATGCGGGCCCCCGCCATCCGCGTGTTTCTGAAGGACGGCCAGGCGGCTCGTTTGGTCGGCGTTCGCGAAATTCCGGAGCTGCCCGGCGTGAATCGAGATCCGTCCGGGGATTCCCTCGGGCTGGGGCTCACCCCCGCCGACCTGGATCGCGTTCGGAGATTGCAGTCGCAATCCCGGGAAACTGGTGCCCTGGAGCCAGCGGCGTATTCTCTGTCTCGGCAGCCCTCGGTCCTGGCGGACAACTTTGGTCTCATGGCCGATTCCATCGATGTTCTGTCGCCCGGCCAAGTTCTCGAGTTGGTTGCCGCGGTGGGTTCCGCCCGCGCGGAAGCCGTTCGGACGCCTGCCGGCGAGACGCCGGAGGATTCTTTGGACGCCGAAATCATTCCGGAAATCGCCAGAAAGGACTGGATGGAGGGCGAGACCATCGTTGCCCGCTTCCTGCCTCCGAATCCGGAGAGCGGTGAAGTCGCCGCATCAGTGAATGGCTCTCGCTTGGAATCCCTCACGTCGACGGGGAACGCCCGTAGCCTTTATAGGCTTCCGCCGTCGGATACGACCCCCGGGGAACCGGTCGGGCCGCTTGCCCTGCACCTCGTCGCAGGGGAGGAGATTACGGTATATCTGGACGCGGGCGAGGTGACCCTGATGGAGGTTGAGGGCCAGACGATGGGGTACCACTTCGAGCCGCTGCCGCCGGCGATTCCTGCGGACTCCACGGTGGCCGATGCAGATTCGACGGCGACGCCCACCGATACTTCCTCTCCGCCGCGGAGCTCCCGTCGGCCGTCCCTTCCGGGGAAGGGCGAATCGAAATGATCGCTCCGTCTTCGGTCCTGCGGGGGGAGGGCCTGACCAAGATCTACAAGAAGCGGCGGGTCGTTTCGGACGTTGATATCGTGGTCGGACAACGACAAATCGTGGGGCTCCTGGGACCCAACGGAGCGGGGAAGACCACCACGTTCTACATGTTGGTCGGGTTGATTTCGCCCGACGAGGGCAGGGTATTCCTGGATGACGCCGAGTTGACGCCGGTTCCCATGTACAAGCGGGCCCGGATGGGCGTCGGCTACCTGGCTCAAGAACCTTCCGTGTTCCGCAGGCTTACGGTTGCCCAGAACGTCATGGCCATTCTGGAGACCCTGGACCTTACCCGGAAGGAGCGAGCCCAACGACTTGAAGCGCTTCTGGCCGAGCTTTCCATCGGTCACCTGCGCAACGCCAAGGCGTATTCGCTTTCGGGAGGCGAACGCCGACGTCTGGAAATCACGCGGGCTCTGGTGCAGCGGCCCAAGTTCATGTTGCTGGACGAGCCGTTCGCCGGCATTGATCCCATCGCCTTGCACGACATTCAGGAGATCGTCTCCCAGCTCAGAACCCGGGACATCGGGGTGATCATCTCCGATCACAACGTGGAACAGACCCTGGAGATCGTGGACCGGGCCTACATCATGTACGAGGGCCGAATACGGATCGGCGGGACGGTTCCGGAACTCGTGTGGGACGATGAGGTGGCCGCACTCTACCTGGGGCCATCTCTGACGTCTCGAATGAGAGCAAGGTTCCCCCACCCGGAAACCTGACTCTCCCTTGAGCAGAACCGAACGCGGCCTGTACCAAGGCCCCGAGCAACGGCCGGAAGTCAGGACCAATCCACGCCTGTATCGGGCGATGGAGTTGCTCCACATGCCTCTGCTGGATCTTCAGGTCCACCTGGAACAGGAGCTCTCCGAAAACCCCTTCCTCGAGTTGTCCGAGGCCGACAACGAAGATGATCTCCCGCTTGACGAAGAGGGCCGGGACGATTCGGAGGACGCGGAAGACGAGGTTGACTGGGAAGAAATCCTGCTGGACGGTTTCGATGTAGGCGGATCCCGGCAACGCTACGACCCCACGGAACCGTTTCAGCCCACGGCCGTTGAGTCCCTCGGGCTCCATGATCATCTGGAAGAGCAGATCCGCCTCCTCCGCCTGGATCAGCGCCAGCTTCGAGTTGCGGACGAGATCATCGGAAATATCGACGACGACGGGTTCCTTGGCTGTTCCGTCAAGGAGATCACCCGGAGTCTTGACGGACTTACCGAAGAAATCCGCAAGATCTGGTTGGAGCAGGCCCGGGAGATCGAAGACGACGATGCGCGGGAAGCCGAGCTCAAGGAGCTGGCGTGGCTCTTTGCCCCCTACAGTGTCGAGGAGGTGGAGGCCGTGCTCCAGGTGGTCCAAGGGCTGGACCCGACCGGGGTCGGGGCCCGGACGCTTGGGGAGTGCCTCCGGATTCAGCTGAAGCAAGAGGGTAGGGAAGATACGCTGGCCTATCGGATTGCCAGCGCTCACTTCGACGCCTTCCTCAACCGTCGCTGGACGGAGCTCTCTCGAATTCTGGAGGTCACGCTTCGGGAGATTCAGAAGATTGCCGACGAAATTGCCAAGCTGGACCTCAGGCCGGGGCGCAAGTACGCCGCAGACCCCGACCCTTACGTCGTCCCGGATCTGATCCTGGAACGAGTCGGCGGGGAATACATGGTCTTCGTCAATGACACCAGTGTGCCGAGATTGCGGCTCTCTCGCTCCTACCGGGAGGTGGCCGCCGACAGGGGAAGCTTTACCGGGCGGAACAAGGAGTTCATTTCCCAAAAACTGAACGCAGCGAGCTGGTTGATCCAAGTCATGGAGCAGCGCCGCCAGACCATGCTATCGGTCATGCGGTTCATCGTGGACCGCCAGGCGAACTTCTTCGACAAGGGGGTTCAGCATCTCAAGCCCTTGACCCTTCGAGAGGTCGCGGAACACATCGGTACAGCCGAATCCACGGTTTCCCGCGTCACCGCCGGGAAGTACGTGCAGACGCCCACCGGGATGTTTCCTCTCAAGTACTTCTTCTCCAGTGGTCTCCCCACGGTCATGGGAAGGGATGTCTCCTCTCGGGGCGTACGCGCCAGAATCAAGAACTTGGTAGATGACGAGGATTCTCGGAACCCCTTGACGGACCGAGCGATCGTGAACCTTCTAAAGAGCGATGGCGTAAAGATTGCTCGCCGCACGGTGGCAAAGTACCGGGACCACCTGGGGATTGTTCCGGCGAGGATGCGAAAACGCTTCTAGCTCGCGCAATCCGTGCGCGGGTCGAACGGACACGCTCCCGGGGATGTTTCCATTGGCCAATCTGCTTGAACGAACCGCCTACGACGACTTCGCCGTGGTGGTTCCCGCCTACGACGAAGCCTCCAACATCCCGGATCTGGTCGGGGAGCTCCGGACCGCGTTCGATGTCCACGGCCTTTCCGGAGAAGTCATCATCGTTGACGACGGCTCAACGGATGGCACGGGGGCATTGGCCGAATCCGAGGGAGCGGACTGGGAGCCCTTGAGGGTCCTCCGTCACAGAGCCAACAGGGGCAAGACAGAAGCCCTGCTCACGGCGGCCCGAGCCACCGACCGGAAGTACCTCGTTCTCTTTGACGCCGACCTTCAGCATTTGCCCGAGGAAATCCCGCGCTTCCTGGATAAACTGAACGAGGGATGGGACGTCGTCACGGGCCGGAAAATCGGGGCCTACGACAAACGAGTCGTCTCTTCGATCTACAACGCCCTGAGCCGTCGCATCTTTGATGTTCCGGTCAACGACCTGAACTCCATGAAGGCGTTCCGGGCGGACATTCTTGGCACTCTACACCTCCGCCACGACTGGCACCGGTTCTTTGTGGTCATGGCCCACATGAAGGGCTTCAGCGTCACGGAGATCAACATTGCCCTGTACCCTAGAAGGTCTGGAGACCCCAAGTACTCTCGCGCAAGCCGAGTCCTGGGCGGGTTCCTGGACTTGGCCTCCGTTTGGTTTCAGATCCGGTTCTCGCGCAAGCCCATGTTGGCCTTCGGGGTTCCGGGCCTGCTCCTCGTCGGTTCCGGAGTGCTGCTGGGGGTCGCCGCCCTCTACGCCCGTTACGGGCTGGGCCAAGGCTTTCGTCCGCTCCTCTATCTGGTCATACTGCTGATCACCGTCGGTGCTCTCTGTTTCCTGGCCGGATTCCTGGCGGAGATGATTGCCGGGGTTCGCGACGAGCTGGATGCGCTTCGCAAGCACGGCTCGGGTCCAACGGAGTGATTGCATATGCCCGGCCTGCGGGAGCGTGAGGAACCGACTCCGGTTCTTTCTTCTCCCAGAATTCTCTCCGTCATCGGCACCAGGCCGGAGGCGATCAAGATGGCGCCGGTAATCCGCGCGCTGGAAGCCAGGGGAGGGAGCGACCAACGCCTCGTGGTCACCGGGCAGCACACCGAAATGACCGACCAGGTGCTGGCCGATTTCGACCTCGAGCCGGACTACGATCTGGAGCTGATGACCCAGGGGCAGAGCCTCTACGACATCGGCCACGCCTGCCTGGACGGCCTGCGGGAGATCGCCGCCGATTTCGCGCCCCATGTGACGATCGTTCAGGGGGATACGGCGACGGTGTTCTTCGCCGCCGTCGTCACGTTTTTCCAGCGCGGTCGGCTCGCCCACGTGGAAGCCGGTCTGCGAAGCCACGAGAAGTGGTCTCCCTTCCCGGAAGAGATGCTCCGCCGCATGACCGACACCGTCTCCGACTTCTGTTTTGCGCCGACCCGGTCGGCAGCGGACAACCTGAAGCGGGAAGGGGTCTCCGATACCCGGATCTTTGTTACCGGCAATACGGTGGTGGATGCACTGCACGAAATGAGCGCCCGGCCATTTCCGGTGAAGAACCCACGCCTTGCCCGCTTGATCGGCTCCGGCCGGCGCCTGGTTCTCCTCACGGCTCATCGACGCGAGTCCTTCGGTCCCCCGCTGGAAGGGGTGTTCGGGGCCGTTGCTCGGTTGGTGGAGCGGTTCCCGGACGTCGAGGTTCTCTGCCCCGTCCACCCCAACCCCCAAGTGCGATTTCCGGCAGATCGGATTCTGGGGTCTCGGGCCAGGATTCACCTTGTGGAGCCGCTCGGCTACGGGGACCTCCTGGCGGCGCTCCGCCACGGGTCCCTCGTCCTGACGGACTCCGGCGGCATCCAGGAAGAGGCCCCGGCTTTCGGGGTCCACACGCTGGTCTTGCGGGACGTGACCGAGCGTCCGGAGGCCGTGCGAGCCGGCGCCGCCACGTTGGTGGGCACCCAACCGGCCCGAATTCTGGCAGAAGCCTCGAGACACCTGTCCGGAGACGTTCCTCAAATCCCAACCGAAAATCCGTACGGGGACGGTCGGGCCGGGGATCGCATCGCCGACATCCTCCTTGCCGGTCTGACTGGCGCGCCCAGAGAGTTGGAAGATTGGACCGGTCCATGAAGGTGGTGATCCACTGCGTGTACTATCCGCCTGAAGTGGGAGGCCTGGAGAGTCACGTCCACTACCTCTGCAAGGGCTTGGCCGACCGCGGGCATTCGGTCACCGTGGTGACGTCCCTTTCCCGGCCTGGCCTGCCGCCAGAGGAGTTTGCCCAGGGAATCCGGATCCTTCGCACCCGGCTGCCGGCCCGGACCCCCTGGGGATGGTTCGCGCATGCGGTTGGTTCAACGGGCCGCACCCGATCCGTGACCGACGACGCCGACATCGTGCACGCCCAGGCATTCCCGTCGATCCTCCCTTGCGCTCTCGCGCTGGCCGGAACGAGCACCCCCCTGGTCTCGACCCTCCACACGTCCCATTTCCTCCGACTGTCCGCTCGACGGGTCATGGGCGCCGGACTTGCCAAACTGATCGAGAAGAGTGATCACAAATTTTCTGCCAGCAAAGAGATAGCCGACGTTGCCGAAGGCCTTGGGAGAGATATTGCAGTCGAAGTTCTGGTCAACGGTGTCGAAACCGGCATCTTCAAGCCGTCAACCAGCTCCTTCCCCCGGCCCCGATCGGGCCGGCGCCGCTTGGTGGTTCCCAGACGGCTCTTCGCCAAGAACGGGGTTGAGTTTTTCGTCCGGGCCTTTCCGACCCTCGCCGCTGCCGTTGATGTGGATGCGCTGATTATCGGGGATGGGCCCGAGAGAGAAAAACTCAAAGGACTCGCTCGCGACTTGGGCGTGGGGGATCGAATCACATTTCTCGGAGCCCGGCCTCACGAAGAGATGCCCGGCCTTCTGTCTTCGTGTGACTTGGCCATCTTTCCCTCTCTCATGGAAGCCACGTCGGTGGCGGCGCTGGAGTCCATGGCTTGCGGCCTGCCCGTCGCCGCTTCCCGGGTGGGAGGATTGCCGGAAATCGTCAACGACGCGGTCGGGGGACTCTTTTCGCCGAGGGATCCGGAAGCTCTGGCGGCGACCGTTCTCCGTCTTCTTTCCGACCCGCGCCTTCCAGAGCGCGGGATCACCGCTCGGCAGCGGGTCGTGAGCCGATGGAGCAACGCCCGGCTGGTGGAACGCCATCTGGAAGTCTACGCGGAACTTATCGAAAGGAATCATGGCTAGCCGCAAGAAACCGAGGGCAAGAAAGATCACGGACCGACGGGCAAGACCTTCCCCGCCCCCCCGGACGCTTCGGGTGCCGGGGTGGTTGCCCCCCGGGATCTTTCTTCTGACGATCGCGGTTCTCTTCGGGGAGTTCATCTTCTCCGACCGAATGCTCTACGGAGAAGACTCCTTCGCCCTCGGGTACATGGCCCGGGCGTACTTCGCCGAACAGCTGCAGAGGGGTGACTTCCCCCTCTGGAACCCTCGTCTGCTTGGGGGGATTCCCTTCATTGAAGCCCTTGCGGCCGGCGACTCCGTTTACCCCACCAGCCTCCTCTACTTCATCAGCGAACCCTATCGGGCTCTCGGATGGAAACTGGTGTTGCACGTGCTTGCCGGGGGCTTCTTCATGTACGGATGGACCCGAAGCCTGGGGCTGGGCCGGTCCGCGGCTACGCTGAGCGGCCTGGCTTGGCTGATGGCGCCGGTGGTCGTGACCCTCGTTCTGCCAGGCAACGACGGGAAGCTCATGGTGGCTGCCCTGGCTCCCTTGGTTTTCTGGGCCGTCGAGTCCCTCTTTCGCAAGCCTTCCGGCCGCGCCGGGGCGGCCCTGGCTGGCGCCGTGGCCCTGACGTGTCTAACCACACAGTTTCAGACGGCGTACTTCCTCTTCTTGTCGGTGGGTGCCTACGCGGTATTCCGAACGACCTGGATTCTCAGGGGGCGTTCCACGACCCTCGGAACCGAGGGCAAGCGGTTTGCTCGGGGAGGGGCACGGGCGGTTTTTCCCCTTGCTCTGTTTTTGGGAAGTGCGCTCGTGGGCGCGGGGCTGGCAGCGTTTCAGCTCCTGCCGGCCGCCCGATACGTCGCGGAATCGTCCCGACGAACGACAACCACCGTAGAAGCTTCCCCCGAGGAAGCCCTCGCCTACTCCCGCTCCTGGTCCCTCCACCCCGAGGAAGTCTTCGGGATGGTCGTGCCCGAGTTCGTGGGCAGTAGTGCGGCAGAGGTCAACGGAGTCCAGGGAACCTACTGGGGGCGTAACGCCCTGAAACTGAACCATGAGTACCTGGGTGTCACCGTCCTCGTCTTCGCGGTTTTCGCCCTTTTCGGACGGAGGAAACGGGGGATTCGGGGGTTCATGTTCTGTCTGGGCGGCCTCTGGCTTCTCTTTGCCCTGGGGGCTCACACCCCGGTGTGGCGGGTTTTCTACGAGGTCGTTCCGGGAATTCGCCTCTTCCGGGTTCCCGCCGTTGCGGCTTTTCTGGTCAGCTTCGGCGTGACCACCCTCTTTGCCTTCGGGGTGGACGACCTCGTCCGGGGAAGCCGATCCGCCGGCTCGTTTTTCCGCGACGCCCGTGGCCGGGCTCTCCTGGTACTCTTCGGGCTCTTCTTCTTGGGATTCCTTTGCCAATCCTCGGGATTCCTGGAGCGGATATGGATGACGCTGGTATATCCTGACGCCAGCCCGCGAAGCGCAGCGGTCCTTGCCGCCCTTTCCCCCGCGATCACCCGGGGCTTCGGGATCGCCCTCCTCTTGGGGGCGCTGTCCGTGGGCCTGATTTGGGCCGTAGTTGAGGGCAGGGTTCCCGTGATTGCCGCCCTGGCCGTTCTGGCCGGGCTGGTCGCGGTGGACTTGGGGCGGGTCGACCGGACATTCATCCGCACTTTCGATTTTCACATGTGGGCGGCCCCGACCGCCAACACCCGCTTCCTCGGGGAACAACGCGAGAATGAACCGCCTTTCCGGGTCTCCGACCTGCGGGGAAACGACCAGAACGTGGAATTCGCGATGTTCGGCCTGGACTTGGTTGCGGGTCATCACCCGAACGACTTGGCCCGGTACCGCAAGTTGTTGGGGCTGGAAGGGAGCCGACGCCTGGGCGCGAACACTCGCCACCCCAACATCCTTCGAATGCTGAACGTCAAGTACCTGGTGTGGCCCGAGGAAACCGCGGGGGGTCCTCCGTTCCCCGGTGCCCGGGTTCTGAGCACGGCTGGGACCCCGTCCGGGGCCGAGACCGTCTATGCATACCCCGGCCTGGACCGGGCCTGGGTCGTGGGGACGGCGGTGCCAATGGACGACGATTCCGCCCTGGCGCGAATTCTCTCTCCTGACTTCAACCCCGGCCGGGAGGCCATTCTGGCGCCGACAGCCCAAGCCAAGGCGTTGCGGAGCGGGGTAGGCGGCCTCGTGGTGTGGGAAGCCAATGAACCGGACTACCGACGGCTGCGAGTTCGGAGCGACGGACCAGGACTCTTGGTTGTTTCCGAGAACTGGTTCCCGGGTTGGATCGCGGAAGTGAACGGAGAATCGGTGCCGGTACATCGGGTGAACCTCACCTTGCAGGCGGTGGAGATTCCCGAAGCTGGAGAACACCGGGTAACGCTACGATTTACGGCCCCTTCGGTTCGGAGCGCCTTGCGAATCACCGGCGCGTCGGCCGTGGCGGTCGTTTTCATGCTGTTGGCTTCCTTCCTGTCCTCGCGCCAACAGCGAGCCCGTAACGACCCCGGTCCCGAAGATGGCGCGACCCCGCCTCCGGATCGCCCCTCGTCCGCCAGATGACTTCCCGGTTCAGGCCGGCAGGGACGCTTCTTCTCAAGCTGGTCGGCACGGGTGCCATCACTTGGCTCATCCTTCGGGGGATCGTCGGCGTCTCCCTCGCCGATGTGGGCGCCGTGGAATGGAGAGGGGTGGTTGACACCGACATTCCGCTTCTGGCCCTCTCCGTCGCGCTACTCCTGGTTGCGTTCTCCCTCGGGGCTTGGTTCTGGTCCCGGCTCCTCGTCGACTTCGGAGGCCCCGCCATTCCCTTGCCGACGGTCGCTTCCATGGTCTTTGTCTCGAACATGGGCCGCTACGTGCCCGGCAAGATCTTGCATTTGGCGGGCTTGGTGCTCCTTGTCCGGCGCCGGGGGATTTCCGGAACGCTGGCCGTGGGGTCGGCGGTGGCCGGCCAGATTCTGCACCTCCTGGGCGCCGCATTCGTGGGTGGATGGACCGCCTCCCGGCTCGCCCGGGTCCCCCCGGGGTGGAGCATCGCGGCAGGGGTAGCCCTCTTCCTGGGGCTGGCCGCCTTCGTTCGATTCGGAGGTCTCCAGTCCATCCTGGCATGGACGCTTCGCCGACGTGGCGAGCCAGGGGAGCCGACCTCCCCGGAGGGGAAACGGCTTCTCCGATGGCTTTCCGCGTACACATCGAACTGGTTCGTCTATGGACTTGCCTTCTTTTTTCTGGGTCGGGGACTGGGGATGGAGGTCCCGTTCTCAACCGCTGTCACCGCTTTCGCGGGCGCGTACTTCCTGGGCTACATTTCCATCTTCGCACCCGCCGGTGCAGGGGTCCGCGAGGCTTCCCTGGCGGCTTTCCTGGTGCCGACTCTGGGCATGGAAGGGAGCGTGGTTTTGGCCGTTGCTCAACGCATCTGGATCACCGCCGTCGAGTTGGCGGGAGCCGCAGCGGGCGTGATTCTTCTTCGGAAGCCTCGACTTCCCGATCGGGAGACCGCCGGGGAAACGCCGTCCCACCAAGCATGACAAAGGATGAGTAGCCCTTCCAGAGTTCTGGTGGTTATCCCCACCTACAACGAGCGCGAAAGCCTCCCTCGTATCGTGCCCCGTGTCCTGGAACAGGGCGACGGGTTCCACATCCTCGTGGTCGATGACAACTCCCCGGACGGGACCGGGAACACGGCCGACGCCCTTGCCGCCGGAAACGAACGCGTGGCCGTTCTCCACCGACCCGGAAAACTCGGCCTGGGCGCCGCGTACGTCGCCGGGTTCAAGTGGGGCCTGAATCGGGGTTTCGATATCTTCATCGAAATGGACGCGGACCTGTCCCATCCTCCCGAAACGTTGCCCGTCCTGCTGGCCGGGAGCGAGAATGCCGATGTGGTGGTGGGTTCCCGCTATGTGGAGGGTAGAATCACGGTGGTGAACTGGCCCGTCAGCCGACTTCTGATCAGCCTCTTCGGATCGTGGTACGCCCGGGTCGTCACGAGACTGCCGGTCCGGGACGCCACGGGGGGCTTCAACGCCTTTCGGCGAGAGGTGATCGAGTCCGTCGAACTCGACAGGATCGAATCCAACGGGTACAGCTTCCAGATCGAACTCAAACTGCGGGCTTGGCGAAAGGGCTTCACGCTCCGAGAGGTCCCCTTCGTCTTCACCGAGCGGGAGAGCGGGGAATCGAAGATGTCGAAGTCGATCCTTCTGGAAGCCGTGTGGCGGGTTTGGAAGTTCCGGGTCCTGGACCTTCTGGGAAGGCTTTGAGCGGGGCACCGTGGCGCTCAAGGACCTTTGCTACCGATGCCCCGGCTGCGGCCACGACCCGATGAACGGGGAAGGGGACCGGGCGTGGTGCCGTTCCTGCGGAACCCGAATCCGGCGAAGGGGCGACCAACTGTTCTCTACGTCCGCGGGCGGTCGGCGGCGCCGGGTAACCGCTTCGGCGTTGTCCCGGGAGATAGAGCGGCGCGGCGGACCCATCTCCCCGCAGACCTTCCGGGCGGACGGGACCCTGGAATACTCCGCCCGGACAATGGTTTCCTGGCGGATTTCCGAGGAGCCCGTATGGCACCGAGGGGTCCTGCGGGGATTTTCCGAGACCATGAGCCCGGAGGTTCCCGGGAGGGTGACGGCGAACCGGGAAGCCCTTACCGTCCAGGACGGGCGACGCCGCGGGGGTCGGTGGGGCTATCTGGAGCTTCGGGCCCTGCAGAGCTCCTCGTCCGCGCTGCAGATTTCCTTGCCCGGGAACCGGCTTGTGCAGTTCCGTTTCACCACAGATTCCCCGAAACGATGGGAGGATCTGCTGCGAAGCCTTGTTCGGGAAACGTACCATCGGGCAGGCCGTGGGGACGTCGTGGAGTTTCAGCCGGCCATCGTGACGCGGTCGTGCGGCTCCAGAGCCTGAATCCGGGGCGGCCGCCTGAGATAAGTCGGTCTTCCGGGAAACCGAAGGGGATTCGCGCCCCAATCCCGGGGAGGGGGGCCACGGGCATGAACTGGTATTCTGTTTTCAGGTGGGTGGTCAGGGGCGTGGTGGGGATTCTCGTTCGCCTGGAAGTGACCGGAAGGGAGAACATCCCCGAACGGGGTCCCTTCCTGTTGATTGCGAACCATCAGGGCACTCTGGATCCGCTCCTCGTCCAAGGGAGCTGTCACCGGACCGTCCATACCTTCACCAAGAGCACCCAGTTTTCCTCCGGCCCGGTCTTCCGCTGGCTGTTACCCAGAATCAACGCGATCCCGGCGCGAAGGTACCGGGTTGATCCCCAGGTCGTACGAATCGCCCTCCGGCTCCTGAAACGGGGAGAAGCTGTGGGCATCTACCCGGAAGGAGAACGGAGTTGGGACGGGACCCTCCAGCCTTTCCGCAGGGGAACGGTCCGACTGATCTTGAAAGCCGGGGTACCGGTAGTACCGTGCGGCATTGCGGGTTCATTCCGGGCTTGGCCCCGTTGGAGTCGCCGGCCCACCCGGGCCCGGGTGTCGGTGCGCTTCGGGGAACCGATTCACTTCGGGGTTCACGATCGCCGCCACGAGAGGGAAGAAGCCCTGGAAGCGACGACCGCGCGGATTGCCAGGGTCTTGGTGGCACTGAGCCAGGAGTCTCGCCCAGCCGATAGGACTGGCGCCTGAGGGTAAGATGGTGTCACCGTTATCCCCAATGCGCTCAACCCTGTTGTGGATCTCGGAGAATGAGTGGTGCCGGAGGACGTTGCCCCGCTACGGCTTCGTACGCCGGGCGGTTCGTCGTTTCATGCCAGGGGAGGCGCTGGGAGACGCTCTCAAGGCGGCGGAGGACTTGGCGAGGGCCCGAAGGATCCCCGCTCTCGTCACCTTCCTGGGAGAAAATGTCGCCAATGAGGCCGAGGCCGAGGCCGTCGCGAATCACTATGTAGACGCGGCGCGTGAGGTCTCCGCCCGAGGTCTGGATGCCGAACTCTCCCTCAAGCCCACCCACCTTGGACTGGATCTGGGGCTGGACCTGGCCGAAAAGAACGTGCGGCGGATTGTCGAAACCGCCGAATCCCTGGGGAACCGGGTTTGGCTAGACATGGAGTACAGCCGGTACGTTGACCCAACGCTTGAAGTGTATCGGGCCATACGCAGGGATCACAACAACTTCGGGGTCTGCCTGCAAGCGTATTTGTACCGTACGGCCCAGGACCTGGAGTCCCTGGTTCCCATGGGTCCTTCCATCCGCTTGGTCAAGGGCGCTTACGCCGAGCCGACCAACGTTGCCTTGCCCCAGAAGCGGGACGTAGACCAAGCCTTCTTCGACTTGGCGGTCCGCGTGCTGGCTCCCGACGCCCGTCAAGCCGGGTTGCGGGCCGGCTTCGCCACCCACGACCGAGCCCTGATCCATCGCATTGACGACTGGGCTGCGGGCGCAGGGCTGACCCCGGACGCCTACGAATACCAGATGCTCTACGGAATCGCTCGGGAGGAGCAGAACCGCCTCGCTCGGGAGAACCGGGGGATCCGGGTGTTGATCAGCTACGGTGAACACTGGTTTCCCTGGTATGTCCGCCGACTGGCGGAGCGGCCCGCAAACATCGGGTTCGTCCTTCGCAGCCTTCTTCCGGGATAACCCATACGATGGAGAGATGGAGCGCATGATCTTCCCCCTGTTTGCCCAGTGGCGTTCCGGGTCGCCGTGGACCGGGTCCCTGCTGTTGCTCTTCGCACTTTCCGCGCCAGGGGCAGGTCAAGCGCGCCTCGAAAGCGCTGTCCCCACCACGCACCGAGAGGCGGTTGTCACCGCTCGCGCCCTCCTGGACTCCCTCATGGACGCCGAAGCCATTCCCGGGTTGTCTGTAGCGGTGGGGGAGAACGCCCGGGTCCTCTGGTCGGAAGGTTTCGGCTTCTCCGACCTGTCCCATGGCGTTCTCGTGACCCCCTTGACGAAGTTCCGCGTGGGAAGCGTCTCCAAGCCCTTTACGGCGGCGGCCGTGGCCGTCCTTGTTGAGGCCGGTCATTTGGACCTGGATGCACCGGTCCAGGCGTACGTGCCGTCCTTCCCGGAGAAGCGGTGGCCGGTCACAACGAGGCTGCTGGCCGGGCACCTGGGTGGAATCCGTCACTACCGGGGTGCCGAGAACCTCTCGTCCGTGCCATATCCTTCGGTTCTTGCCGGCTTGGCGATCTTTCGTCGAGATTCCCTTATTCACGAGCCCGGGACGGCGTACTCCTATTCCAGCTACGGCTGGAACTTGATCAGTGCGGTCGTGGAGGGAGCGAGCGGAGAACCCTTTTTGGCGTACATAGACCGGGCCGTCTTCAAGTCCCTGGGCATGCGACACACCGTTGCCGACCACCCCGACAGCATCATCGCCCACAGAACCCGTTTCTATCACCGGGGTGCCGACGGTCGGATCCTCAACGCTCCGTACGTGGACAACAGCTACAAGTGGGCGGGCGGGGGCTTTCTGTCGACCCCGGAAGACCTCCTGACTTTCGCCAGCGCCCACCGGAGCGCTGGGTATCTTGAGGCCGAAACGCTGGAAATGCTCTTTACGTCCCAGACCCTTTCCAATGGGGACGAGACCGGCTACGGAATCGGCTGGCGAACCGCCGTAAACGACCGGAACGAGATCGTCGTTTCCCACACGGGGGGCTCGGTCGGCGGGAGAACCGTTCTCACCCTCAACCGGGAAACGGGACTCATCGTGGCCATCGTGGCCAACTTGTCGAGCGCGCCCATGAGCACCGCTCTCGCGGATCGGATCGAGGCGCTGTTTCGGTAAAGCGCACGGAGAAGGACCCTTTCCGGCTCCGACCCGGGGGTGGGTTACTTCTTTGCGGCTTCCGCTTCCCTCGCAGCTTCCGCGGCCTCCCACTCCTCCCACTCCTGGGCGGGGGGGTCCGGGGTCTCCGGGGCCCAGGTGGCGATCCCAATGGCGGCGATCCCAATGCTTATGGCGGCGGCGCGATCCCAAAGGTCGGGCGGCCTTCTCTCATTGTGGGTCCTCCTCCATCAGCACTTCCCGCGGCTCGCGGGCGAGGGAAGGGCGGCGATCCCAGCAATCTTTCATTTCGGCCTTGCTCCCTTTTTGGGCGGCTCCCTCTTTCCACCCAGGCAAAAGGTAACTTCCCGGCGGCAATCGAAACGCCACGTATAAACTTTACATAATATATATTATACGAACTTCAACTTGAAGATTCTGCCGGGTTCGGCAAGCCTTGGCGCCATCCCCAGGTTGACATACCCTATTTTGAGGGACTTCCTCGCGACCCTTCGAATCGAAGTGAACCAACAATGGGAATGAACCCACCGCGTCACCCCGTGAAGCCGTCCAGGTTTCGGTCCACAAGGGGTCAGTTGAACTCCGATCGCTCCCCGCCTCCGGATGGAGACTTCAGCTCGGCGGCCGAGCGGGAAACCGGAGAATCCCTTCTTGATGCGTCAGTCCGATCGCCCGATGCGCGATCACCCGATAACGGAGCTGGAGCGCTTTCCCCGGACGGCGATTGGGATCGTTTGGCGGGTTCCGATTCGGCGGCTGTCCAGGCCGCGCAGGGAGCGAATGGTCACCGACTCCCGGGGGGAAGTTCGCCCCTTGACCGACCCGCCCTTGACGACCGGGGTGCCGAGGCGGGCAGAAATGCCAACGGCGATTGGAAGACGGCGCATCGACGCTTGCTCTCCGGACTGGAGCACGATTCTCAAAATTTTCTCCTTCCGCTCCGGGATCGGCTCGGGCAACGACTGGATAGACGACCGGAGTGGAATCCGACGGTGCAGATCCAGGAATTCGAGGTGGCCTGCGAAAGACTTCGCTTCAAGCGGCAGCGAGGAATCCCGCTGAAGCAGAAGCAGAATCGGAACCGGGGAGCCGTCGGCGGCTCGAGCGAGAGGGGTGGAACCCTGGACTTGGTGGGCTGGCTGGCCGCCTGCATACTGGGGGAGGCGGTCGTGAATATCGGTCTGCTCATGGACGCCCTCCCCGGGGGTGCGTTGAGCGCGTTTCTCTTGGCGGTCCTCGTGTCCGTGATCAACGTGGGGTTTTTGGGTGCGGGCTCCGGCCGCCTGACAGCATTGATCCGGCGCCATACGAGAACGGCCGTTCCGTTCGGGATTTTCGCAGGGATCGCCGGGACGGCTGCCCTTTGGTTCAACCACTTGCTTGGACGGCACCGGGAGACTTTTACCCGGATGATCGAGGCCAACGAGCTGCAGGTAGCCGCCGGGGGCCCTGCGCCCCCGCCCCCGTTTCGGGAAGTGTTTGCCGGGGTCGGGGCCAACCCTCTCACCTGGGAGCTCCAGCCCCTCCTGTTTGCCATTCTCGGCCTCTGCCTCTGTGCCGTCGGCTTCTGGAAGGGGTTCAAGTTCGACCAGGAGGCTGGACGGAACGAAGACAAGGAACGGAGCTCAACCGGTAGCTTACTCTATCAGCAAGCGTTTGAGGGCCTTCTGATTGAATACCAGAATCGGATGGAAGACCGCCGCGAGAAGATCGTCCGCTGGTTCGAGGAACTTGGTCATGACCTGCGCCGCGTAAACGAATTCTTGGAGAAGATGCAGGGGGACCATCGGAATCGCTGTATGCATCATCTGGAGCACTGTTTCGTTGACGCATACAACCGTCAACATGCGGACAAAATCGATGGAGAGACCGTCACCCAACACCGCCGAGAGCGATTTTCCGAACCCCAGCAGCCACAGGAGCCGAAAGAGCTCAAGAAGGCCAATGAACTCATGGATCGATGGGAAAAGTCGGGGAAGAAGGAGCTGGGAGACGCCCTCGTCAACGCCCTCCGCGAACTGAACGAAGCGTGGAAGCGCTACGAACATCCTGTTTGCGCCTGATGATCGGTGAAAAAGCTCCTGTTTGCGCTTTCCGGTCTCGTGATCGTCGGCTTCGCGGTCTGGTTCTTTGACAGCAGGAAAGTCCGTCCGCCCGACTACTGCCCGAAGCCCGACTTCTGGCTTCACGAGGGTTGGAAGATTCCAGGTCACACCGCCCTTCTGGTGGATACGTCCAACGAGATCTCGCCGGAGGACGGCGCGCGCGCATTCTCTCGAATCGAGGCGCTGTTCCGGGACACCACCGAGGTGCCGCGCCTTCAGTTGGTCACCATGCACGGATTGGCCGAAGACGGGACCGTTGCTTCGGCAGCGGATGACCGGCGGTGCGTTCCGCTTCAGGGCGCCATGGCCAACAGGATCTATGCCAATCCGCGGTGGGTCCAGATCGATTTCGAGCGGTGGCTGAACAAACTCGAGGAAACGTTCGAGGGGCTCGTCAACCGCGGCGAAGCGCCCCAGTCTCCCCTCGTTGAGGTCATGGCCCGCTTGGCCCAAGCCAGGGACAGCCTGGACTCGATGGTGATTGTTTCCGACATGCTCCAGAACTCCCCGCTCTGGAGTCACTACTCGGGAGAGGGTGACGCTCAGGCGGCCATGGCGGAGTGTCGCCGCATCAGGGCATCGGGGAGAGTAGCGGCCGTTTATGTCTACTACATCAACCGAGGCCTAGCCGTCCAGTCTCGGGATTGGCCGACCCCTTGGTGGCAGCGCTGCCTCCGGGGAGTCCAACTGAAGGTGCTGAACCAAAGGGGACCCTGAGGAACTCCTCCGGTCCCCTTCCCTTCACCGCAGTTGGACCGCGATCTCGGCCCGGCGCATCTCCGCCACACCTCGGGCCAGATCCGACGGGTCCATTTCCTCCAGTAGGCGGTCGTACAGGACCAGCGCACCCGCAACGTCCCCCGTTGTCCGGCGGATCCGCGCCGCGTCGGCCAGAGCATCGTGCACCTGGAAGCCAAGCGTGGCCCGGTCTGCAAGGCGAAGGTAGAGTCCCTCCGCCGCCCGAAGGTTCCCGGTATCCTCGGAGATCGCGGCGAGCAGGCCGGCGGCTTGGGCACCCAGCGGGCTTCTCACATCCCGGGCCGCGGGGGCCAGAATCTCCTCGGCAGCCTCCGGGTCTCCCAGTTCGGTGGTGACTTGCGCGAGGGTAATCCGGGCCTCGTCTGCGAAAGGTGTACCGGCGAACCGCTCCAAAAAGAGTTGGAGGTCTGCCTGTACACCGATCTGGTCTCCCGTATCCAGACGCTGCTGAAGCTGCTCCAGCTGAGCCGCGGCCGTGGCGTTGAGGGTTTCCTTGTACCGTCCATAGTAGACGAATGCGGCCACACCCAGGGCCAGCACAACTGCACCCAGGGTCAGGATGGGACGATTTCGTTGGGCCCAGTTGCTGACTTCAAGCGTGGTCGCAACGAATGCATCTTCCTGGTCAACGGGGTTTGTGGGCCTCTTGGGACGAGACCCGGGCTTGCGGTAACTGGTCGCCATGGGGGTACCCGGAGGTTTACTCGCCTGATCTGGGGATCTGAGGATCCCGTTCGGTTTCTTGAAACTTCCGAAATGTAGGTTGTACTGTAACAAACAGTAAGCCCCGCGACTTTCCGACCCAAAGGTTGAAAGACAATGAAGATTGCTGAAATGGCCGTTCGGGTTGCCCCCAAAACGATCCATTTCCGAAGCGGCCATGCGGCCCTGTTTGCGACGCTTCTCACGGTCACATCCTGTGGGGACGGCACGGCTCCTCCAACCCCCGCCACCGTCGTGGTCTCCCCTTCCAATATGGTTGGCCAGACCGTGGGGGAGACGATTCAGTACGATGCCCAGGTCTTGGACAACACGGGGACGGCGATTCCAGGTGCCAAGGTCCTGTGGACGTCGGGCGCCGAAGCGGTGGCCGAGATTTCCGCTTCAGGGTTGGCCACCGTGACGGGCCCCGGCCGGACCGCAATCCGGGCCTCGCACGAGACGGTTTCCGGCAGCGCTTCTCTGAACGTCGAGCTGGAGCCAGCGGGGTTGAAAACGGTGGCTGGCGATTCCCAGACCGCGCCTGCGCTGTCTGTCCTCCTGCAGGACCCCATCGTCCAGGTGGAGGACGCCGGAGGCACGCCGATCCAGGGGGTCCAGGTCGCTTTCGAAGTCATCTCCGGCGGGGGCCAGATCGCACCCCGCACCGGGACCACCGACGCATCCGGGCAAGCTCGGACGCGCTGGACCTTGGGCGAGGACGTCGGTATCCAGGTTCTTCGAGCTGCCGTCGGCGGCACCTTGCAGGTTGACTTCACGGTCACCGCCACCGACCCGCTGTTGGCGGTGCGAACATCCACTCTGGATCGGGCCCGCATCTCCGTTCCGTACCGGGAGGCGCTGGAAGTGATCGGGGGGACCGCTCCTTGGACCTGGTCCCTGGCTTCCGGTTCCCTGCCCTCCGGACTTGAGCTGCATCCCGAAGGCGCCATCCTGGGAACGGCCGCCGATTCGGGCACCAGCACCTTCATTGTCCGGGTACGGGACGCCGCAGGCCTTGAGGCAACCGAGGAGCTCAGCCTTCAAGTGTGCGAGGCGCCCATTCAACTGGAGTCCGGCGGGGTCAAGGCGATGAGTCCCGTCCAGGGATTCACCTGCCCCCCGTTTATTCCGGCGGGGAACGCGGGAGACCGGTACCGGATCGGCGTCGTCCGCACCGAGGTGTCCACGAGCTTCTTTCCGGCGGCGGCGGTGGTCAAGATCACGGAGAAGGGCCGGGCCTCCGCAATGAGGGCAACCTCGCTCGGGATCCGGACAGTCCGAGATCTCCGTTCGTCACCGGGGCTCGGAGTCCCCAGGGCGACTTCGGCATCCTTGGGTGCCCAGATGGGGCCGATTCTCGAGCTTGAGGAAGGCCTCCGCCGGGCGGATCGGACCGCCCGCTTCCACGAAGAGCTGCAGTCCCAGGCCCGTCGTCTCCTTCGGGAGTTGGGCCCCGAGGCGATCCTACCCGATTTAGGAAATGCTGCGGGCGATGCCCGAATCGCTGCCGATCAGCATCCGCCCCCGGACCGGATTCTCGTTCGCCCCTATGACAGCAGCCGGTCGGGAGAGGCATGCCAAGCGCCCGCACCCGACGCCGTGCCCGCCCTCCTCGTGGCCTATAGTGATGACTTGGCCATCTACCAGGACTCGGTGCAACAGGCCATCGACCCCATCGATACCGACGATACCACCCAGGTTCTCGACTACTATGACGCCTACGGGGCCCGAACCATTGAGGAGTACTTCGGCGGCGTGTCGGATATGAACGGGGATGGAAGGATAACCGTGTTCGTATCTCCCGTGGTCTCGGAAGGTATTGCCGCGTTTGTTTGGGCGGGGGATTTCTTCAACGTCAGCCGGTGTTTCTGGTCCAACGAAATGGAGCTGATCTACTTCAACGAGAGCATGTTTGACGCCGTCGGAGGCGCGCCCCAAGACGGCCATTACCAGGCGCTGCCAACGATGGTGCACGAAGTCAAGCACGTGAGCTCCCTGTACAAGCGGTTGAAATCGCAAGGGTTCCAACCGAGTTGGATCGAGGAAGGTTCGGCGGAGATCGCGGCGGAGATTTCCTCGCGAATGGCGATGGAAGCCGTGGGGGGCGTGGCCCAGGGGGCGCTTCTGAACCGAGACGCGTACCCGCCTCGGTCGGGTTTGATCATTACGCCCGAGAACTACGGAATGCTCCTCCGGCTGGCGAGAACGATCCTCTCGTATGCTTCACCGATCAATTCCCTGTCCACAAACCCTTCGGACGAACACACGTTCTACGGAACCTCCTGGCACTTCCACAGGTTCTTGGGCGACGCCTACGGGGATGCCGGCAACAAGGCCGACGGCTCGTTCTTCTCCGCGCTGAACGACCCGGCGATGGCATCGGCGGGCATACAGGGAATCCAGGAAGTGACCGGACATGCCCTGTCGGTTCTTCTTGAGCAGTATGCTGCTGCCATGATGCTAGTCGGCACCGGCGCTCCCGGACCGGAACGCTCCTTCCGCACCTACGACTTTCCGTCGGCAACCACCGACCTGTTTCGTCCGCAGCACCAACCGGAAGGCGAATACCCCTGGTTCCACACGGGAGTCGCCCCGGTGGGCTTCGAAAGCGCGACGTACACCGGGGATCTGGCGCCGGCGGGAATCCGCTTCCACGACTTCGAGTCCGACGGTCAAGGAGATGGGATGGAAGTGGAAGTTTCCGTAACCGGAGGCGCGGCCCGGATTGTGATCGTTCGGGTCCGCTAGGGGATTGCGGCCCTGGCCGACGGCTCGGCTCCATCGGGGCACGATGGATCTCTGCGGGGTCGGAAAACTCAAGGGGCCGCTTCAAGGAGCCCGGTCAGTGCAGCCGGATCTATATTGCCTCCGGAAACGATGACGGCCGCAGGACCTTGGGGCTGATAGCCGGACCACAGGGCCGCCAGCCCCACAGCGCCCCCACCTTCCACGACCAAGTGGTGCTCCCGGAAGGCCCGGACCACGGCGCTGCGGATGTCCTCTTCACACACGACCACATGCTCGGCCACCACATCTTCGACGATTTCGAACGTGTACCGATTCTGCAATCCAATGCCCCCGGAAAGGGCCGACGCGACCGTGGCTCGGTCCGGAACTTCGACCGGGTGACCTTCCGCAATGCTGTGATGCATGACGGAGGCCCGTTCGGCAGATACGGCGACCACACGAATCCCGTGTTCCCTGACTGCCAGACCCACGCCGGCCACCAGACCGCCGCCGGACAAGGGTACGATCACTTCTTCCACGCAGGGAAACTGCTCCATGACTTCCAAGCCGATGGTTCCCTGCCCCTCAATGATATCCGGGTCGTCAAAGGGGTGGACCAGAGTCCGCTCTCCGGCGGCGGCAAGGCTTGCCGCTTCTTCTTCGGCGTCGTCGTAGGCCGGCCCCGCACACACGACGCGCGCGCCCGACGCCCGGATCGCCTGAAGCTTGGAAGGGTCTGTCCACTCCGGAACACAAACCGTAGCGGAAACGCCCATCTGGCGACTCACTTCCGCCACCGCCTTGCCGTGGTTTCCAGAGGAAACGGCCACAACACCCCGACCCCGCTCCGCCGCCGACAGCTTCGCAAGGCGGTTTGCGGCGCCCCGTACCTTGAAGGAACCCGTGTTCTGAAGGGATTCGAGCTTCAGGACGACAGCGCCGGCACCGTCTCGGCGCTGGCCTTCGTAGGCGCGGACGTCCCGATCAAGCTGGACGCCTCGGGTTCCCAAGGGAACCACCGGCGTCTGCCAAGCGAGAACAGCGACCCGGCTTCGCGCGCCCGAGAAGTCGAATTCCGGGATCCGGACCTTCAGGAAATTATCCTTGGTCCTTCCACCAGCTTGACGATCCACAACCCCGAGTTCAGATCCGAAGTGAAGATGTTGCCCTTGTGAATCTGGGCACCCCAGGTCATGCCCCAGTTGGGCACGGTGGACTCCCCGTCCGTGGTTTTGAGAACCGCGATCTCTCGCCCCTGGCGATACAGGTCGCCCCGAAGCTCCCCGGAGATGTCCAGAACCCGGAGACCCGCCTGGTAGTAACCGACGTATAGCCGGTCTCCCTCGACCCAGATGTTGTGGGCTCCGGCCTCTGGCACCTCGTACCTCGCAACTTCGACCGGCCGCTCCGGGTTCTGCATATCCAGAACATGAACGTACCCCCGAGCCTCAATGGGGGCATCGGCGTTCCAGTCGGACGGAAAGATCTCGTCGCCGACAAAGAGGTAACGTCCCGCCCGCCATGCGGTGTGGGTGTTCCCGGTCGGGTACCTGAAACGGGAAACGAAACGGGGCTCCGTCGGCGTTCCGCCATGCGTACCGGCGCCCACATCCAGCATGACCGCGCCGTCGTCCCAATAGGAAAGGTACGCGTATCCGTCCTGAACGATCACGTCGTGGAGGGACTTGGACGGGGAATCCGGAAGACCCCAGCGCCCGACCTCGTCCGGGGCCGCCGGGTCGGAGACGTCGATGATGTGGATGTCGCTCGTTCCGTTGTGAACCGCGTAGACGAGATCGCCTTCGATCCACACGTTGTGAACGCCCCCGGGCACGGTGCGCTTGTACTCGGAAAGGACCGACGGGTGAGCCGGATTCGAAAGATCCAGGACCACGACTCCGTTTTGGCGGTCCGAGGCCCCTTCCCGGGTAAGGATGCCGATCCGATTGCTTGCATGAATCTTCACGTCGTTGATCCGGCGGGCGTCCAGCTGAACCGAGTCGGTGAGGACGGGCGAACCGGGGTCGGTCACGTCCCACGCCTTCATCCAATCGTACATGAAGGTTCCGACATAGGCATAATCCCTACCGTCGACCCCTTCGAACACCCATGTGTCGCCCGAGTGATGGTCTGCGGCAGCACCCCTTCCCACCTTCACCAATTCGGCCTCCTCAATCCGGGCCGAAACGTTGATCAAGGCGGTGACGGCCCGATCCTCCCCCACAAAGGCCGTGACCCGGTACGTTCCCGGGTCTTCCGCGACAAAGACTCCCTCCGCGCCTTCGGCCTCAATCTGGGCACCGCTTCCGTCCACGCTCCACGCCGGATAAAGCGTCGTTTCGGTCGCGCCCCCGCTGGCCTGGGCCCGAAAGCGCACCACATCTCCGGTGCGGACCTGGGCGTCCCGGGGGCTCAACGTGATTCGATCCGGGGGGGTGCCGCCGACCTCCAGTCGCACAGAGGCTGAAGCATTGCCCGACGCGGCCCCGATCTCCGCCACGCCCACGGCAAGGGCGAAGACCCGCCCCGTCGCATCCACCGCCGCGACGCCTTCGTTACTGGACGAGAAGATCACGGCGGAAGGGACGGCTTCCCCGTCTTGGTCAAGCGCCGTCACTCGGAGGGGGGCGCTCGTTCCGGGAGCAAGAACCTCCGCCGGGAGGGACGCAACAATTTCAGCGGCTGGCGCCGGGTGAACGACCACGGTCGTAAAACCCATGACGTTGCCGATCCGGGCGGCCACCCGGGCTTCGCCCGGGGAGACGGCCCTCACCTGCCCGGCTTGGTCTATGTCCACAACTTCGGGAGGGGTGGCAAACCAAACCACCGCCGCGTCGGCCAGCGGGGTGCCGTCTACGGCAACAGCCCGGGCCGTGAGGGCGACAGTCTCCCCCACTTCCAGGGCCACGCGGGCCGGCGTCACGTCGATTCGCTCCGGGGCGGCCTGGACCCCGACCGCTAGGAAAAACAGCGTCTTCATCACCATCGGAATATCTCTCTTCCACCGTGCAAATAAGGGACTTCGGGGGGTCGTGGGGTCAAAGGTTCAGCCGGAACTACGACCTCCGCGCATCTCCGCAAAGCGGTAGACGACCACCCCGCTGCCGGGCGCGTTGTCCACATCCACGTACCCTCTATCCGCCATCTCCGCCAGAGCCTTCTCAATCTCATCAAAGTCCCTGCCGGTCTCCATAACGCCCTGGGTCACCGTGAGCTCCCCCCCGTTTCTCACTGCCGCGTGCAGCAACTGCTGGCGGAGACTCTGCGGCGGAATGCGCTGGGACGTGCCTTGGTTGAGCTGGGCATGCCTTTGGGCTCCCGTCAACTGTCGGGGATGGAGAGTAAAGCCCTCCCGAAGGTTGGCGTCGCGTACGAGCGACCTCATCGTAAAGAGATCAAAAATCTGTCCGATTCCCAGCAACCCGAACGTCAATAGCCATAGCAAGCCAGTGCCAACCTTGCCCACGTAAAAGCGGTGGATGCCACACGCCCCCACCAAGCCCGCGCACCACAACCCGTAGCCCAGCCCCGCGGAATAGCGAGGCTCATGGCTCACCTTCGCCGGAGGGGCGTTCGCTTCCCCGCTCCCGTCCGCCGCGCCGGGAAGAGTAAGGTTCAGGTTGACCGACACTTCCCGTGCGTCTCGCTCCCGTTCGTCCCGCTGATCCCTCACAGCTACCCCTCTCACCGTCACGGCCAACTTTGATTTCCGGGCGACGGCTCCCCGGGAGAAACCACCAGAGGAAATCTAGCGCCGAGTGGGGATTCGCGGCAAGCTGGACGGTTCGGCCTGCTCCGTCACCGGGATCGGTGCCACCCAGCCATCACCCACCTGCTTGAGATTCGATGGCCACCCCGTCAAATTGCCCTGGTTCTTTACCTACGATCAGTCCCCGTAGCTCAGGTGGATAGAGCGACTGCCTCCTAAGCAGTAGGCCCCAGGTTCGAGTCCTGGCGGGGACACTAGGCAGACATCCCTATTGCCATCATTCGAACATGCGAAGCGTACTTGAGCAGCGCCCGAAGCTCGCGGCGGTCGATGTGGAGACCACCGGATTCGGCAGGCGGGATCGGGTCGTCGAGATTGCGATCGTCGCCCTTGACCGGGAGACCTGGGAGACAGTGGACGAGTACGACACCCTGGTTAACCCGGAACGGGATGTGGGTCCGACCGGCGTACACGGAATCACAGCCGGGATGGTGGAGCTGGCCCCGGTTTTTGCAGACGTGCTTCCTGCCGTGGCCCGGCGATTGCGCGGGGCGGTTCTGATCGCCCACAACCTGCCCTTCGACACGCGCATGATTCGCTATGAGTTCGAGCGGCAGGGCGTACCGATCGAATTTGGCCAAGGCTGGTGCACGCTGAGCGCGACCCGTGCCAAACTGAACGAGGCCTGCCAGGAGGCGGGAATACATCTGACCCGCGCCCACCGGGCCCTGGCCGACGCTCGCTGTACCGCCGAACTCGCCAAGCGATTGGGGTTCAAGGATCGCAACCTGCCCGCCCATCCCACGTTGGTGGAGGGGACTGTCCCGTTTGCCACCCCGCGAACGCACCGCCGGGGACTTGCGGATGCGGAGGCCAGTCTCATGCACCGGGTTGTCGGCAGGTCCACCTACGCGTTCGGAGACGAGGCGACGATCTGTTACCTTGACGCGCTGGATTGGGTGCTGGACGACGGCGTCATCGATCGGGCGGAGCGGTCCGAGATGGACAAGCTTGCGAGGGCTTGGGGTCTGACTCGATCCAGACAGCAGGAGGTTCACCGCGCCTACTTCCGGAGCATGGTCGATGCCGCCGAGCGCGACGGATTCGTCAGCGACGCCGAACACAGAATTCTCCAGCGGATCGCGGTCCAGCTTCGGGTCGACGCGTCGAGCGTTCCCGAGCCGACACCTTGTGCGGGCGGGCCGGACTGGTCTCCGGGGATGCGAATCTGCTTTACGGGGCAGGCCATGGTTCAAGGCCGGTTATGGCGTCGAAGCCAACTGCAGGATCTCGCTGGCGAAAACGGATGGAGGCCCGTCCCGAGTGTAACCAAGGGGAATTGCGACGTTCTTGTGGCCTCGGACGTGTCCAGCGCGTCGGTCAAAGCCCGAACGGCCCGGAAGTACGGAAAGCCGATCGTGTCCATCGACGACTTCCTGGTCCGATGCCGGACCCGAGGAGCCCGGTGACGCCGGGGAGCGGATCCACCCAGCCTGGCACACTTTCCGGTCCCCAGATCATCATGGAGAGTCTGTTCGCCTTGCTGGCCATGGGTTCTTTGGTCGTCTTCGGGCTCCGGGAGATGTCGTCCCCCGGTGAGGAATTTCACGAACTTGCGGAATGGGTGGACTTGGCGGTTTGCGCCATGTTCTGGGGCAAGGCAGCTTGGGATCTTTACCGCGCGCCCTCGAAAACCGGCTGGTTGCGGTGGGGGTGGGCAGACTTGGTTGCATCCATTCCCAGTGTGGGTTTCTTAAGACCCCTCCGAGCGCTTCGGCTGTTCATGATGATCCGGATCATCCGCTCAACGACTCGGGGTGTTCACGGAATCGCCACGTACTTCAATGTGGACCGTACCCGATCCCTGGTGGCCACGGTTTTCTCGCTAATCGTCATCTCCATGCTGACGAGCAGCTTTGTCGTGTTGGGCGTTGAGAGCGGGGTCGCCAGCGCGAACATCCATACCGCCGAAGACGCCCTGTCCTGGTCGGTTTCCACCCTGTTCGGAGCGGAATCGGCCGGCTTTGGAGATCACCACCCGGTGACCACCGCGGGCAAGCTGGTCTCGTTGTGGCTGGTTGTGCTCTCCCTGGGTTTGATCGGTTCCCTTGCCGGGATCATCTCCTCGTGGATCGAGCGGGAGCCCGCCGACTGAGCGGCGTCCGAACGCGGAGATCAATCGGCGAATCGGCGGGTGGTCCGGATGCCCTGAGGGTCATGCCCGGCCCCTAAAGGGTTTTTTGCTTCCCCCGCCCCGCCGTTGCCCCCAGTGCCGCTACCGTTCCAACGCCCGCCAGGAACAGGACCAGCACCATCCCCGTATCTGGGTCCGCCGCTCCGGGAAGGGTCATCACCTCCCGCCCTTCCTGATCGTATTCCACAAAGGGCCAGAGTTTCCTGAGAGAACCGAGGATCAGCCCCACCAGGGCAGCCAGGGTAGCGTCACGCCAACGGCAGAACATCCGCTTCACAACCCGGGCGAAGGTGAGCAACCCCAAGGTCATGGCCACGCCCATGGTCGCGACGACCCAAGCAGCCCCCGGATCTCCGCTGAAGATGGCGAGCCTGAGGGAGTGGGTCACGAAGTGGTACAATCCCAGGAGCAGAAGCACGAAGGCCCCAGAAAGACCCGGTAGGCTCATGGCCGAAATCGCCAGGACGCCCGCGACAAACACGAAGGCCAAGCTGGGATCCCTCCCGCCGCGAAGTGGCTCTGGCTGGGACACGGACGACACCGGCACCGAGCCCCTTGCCTCTCGAATGGCGCCCGCGGCCAGGTTTCCGTCCACGCCCGCCCGCCGGGACATGATTTCCGCTTGTACGAAGACGGATCCCGCGGGGACGACCACGGACGTTGCAACCCCGTAGACGACTCCCGTGTGACCATCCGGGTCCGGCGCCACTAGGCTCAGGTTCCGAGGCGTGAGCACGATATCGCTCTCAAGCGGAGCGGCAAACTCCAGGGTGACCCTTCCCCGAGCGTGTCCGGCGGTGCGCTCCGGCAGCCCCACGAACCACGCCGTGACCAAGGCGGTGCCCACCGCCACGAACCCCCACAGGGGTTTCTTGTGCTTGATTGTCCGGACCGGAATCGTCACCGAGGCCAAAACGAGGCCAAGAAAGAGCCCCCGCATTTGGGCCGGGTACAGGTCCAGGAGCCCCGGAAGGAAGGAAGCCCCGGTCGCAAGCGCCGGAAGGATCCCAAGCCCCAGGGACGCAAGCAACAACAGGCGGCTTGCGTCGGCCCCGTCCTGATCCTTCCCGAGTCGTTCCGGGTCTATCAGCGCTTGCGCCAGGCGGCGCCGAAACGCCCGCGTCCGTAACCGCTTGAGGAGGCCGATTCGCATGCCCGCAACGGCGTTGATGAGGCGGGGATAGATGCCGAAGACGAGAGCCACCGTGGCGCCGGAGACGCCGGGGATTGCGTCGGCCAACCCCATACACATGCCCCGGAGGGTGTTACCGATCCAGTGCTTCATGGATGTGGAGGTCCCACCCCCGAATTTCGCCCAGCCGGGGATAGCTGGTAAGGTCCAAGTGAAGGGGGGTTACGGAGATGTACCCTTCCCTCACCGCACGGAAGTCGGCGTCGGGTTCACCGTCCCAGCTCGTGGTCCCCCCGCCGATCCAGTAGTACTCCCGCCCGGAGGGGTCGGGCGCCCGGGTGATCGCCTCCGTGTATCGGCGCCTCCCCAGAGTCGTCACGCGCACCCCCTTGACTCTTTCGGGCGGCAGGGCGGGAAGGTTGATGTTCAGCAATTCGTGAACGGGAATCCCTTTTGCCACGATCTGGGCCAGGAGGCGGGCGACCACCGCCTGCCACCCCTCCAGTTCCTCCACCCGTCCCACATAGGAGAAGGCGACGGCGGGAATCCCCATGATCGTAGCCTCCATCGCCGCGGCCACGGTACCCGAATAGAGTACATCCTCTCCCATGTTGGGGCCGGAGTTGATCCCGGAAACGCATAGATCCGGACGGTGATCAAGAAAGTCGCTGACGGCGAGAATCACGCAGTCTGTGGGGGTGCCGTCTACGATGGTGGCCCCGTCGGGTGTCTTCCGCTTGCGAAGGGGTCGATGGAGGGTCAGCGCGTTGCTGGACGCGCTCTGCTCCCGGTCTGGGGCCACGACATCCACGGATCCGATGGCATGGGACGCCTCGGCCAGAACCCGAATTCCCGGGGACAAATAGCCGTCGTCGTTGGTGCAGAGAATGCGCACGGAAGCGCCTGGGTTCAGCTTTCGGGAAGGGTCAACACTTCGCGGACCGCCATGAGCCCTTCCTTGATGGAGGCCAAGACTGCGGGCTCGGCGTTCAGTTTCTGCGCATCGGCAAATTTTCCGTCCTGCTGCATTTCCTTGAGCCTCTGCTTCGCTCCCTCGATCGTGAAGCGCTTCTCGTACAGAAGGTGCTTCACCAAGAGGATCATCTCGATTTCGCCCGTACGGTAAACGCGGCGTCCTCCCCGGTTCTTGGGCGGCGAAATCGTGTCAAACTGGGTCTCCCAATATCGGAGAACCTGGGCTTTGAGGCCCGTCAGTTCGCTCACTTCCCCGATCGAGTAGTAGGTCTTCTTGGCGATCGGCTCCATGGGATCAAGTTTCCATAGTCGGTCTAGGGGGATTCCGGGTCTGGACCCTCGGATCGGGGTTGCCGGGTCATCAAACGGTTCAGGGCATCCATGGGGTCGGCGTTTCGGGCCACGATCCGGAAGACCTCGGCTGACACCGGCATCTCTACCGAAAGCTCCCGGGCGAGACGGTGGACCGCGCGCACCGTGGCGACGCCCTCTGCCACCGAGTGCGTGTCCTCCAGAATCATGCCGATTGAATCGCCCTGCCCCAAGCGAAGTCCGACGGCTCGGTTCCTGCTCAGACCTCCGGTACAAGTAAGGACCAAGTCCCCCATCCCCGCCAGCCCCGCAAAGGTCGCGGGCCGGGCCCCCATGGCCACGCCGAGGCGGCTCATTTCGGCCAGCCCCCGAGTCATCAGCGCAGCGACCGCATTGTGCCCCAGTCCAAGTCCTGCAGCCACCCCGGCGGCGAGAGCAATGACGTTCTTCAGAGCCCCGCCCAGCTCCACACCCACGACATCGGAATTCGTGTAGACGCGGAAGCGCTCTCCCTGGAAGAGGGCTTGGGCCCGAAGGCGGGAGGCCCGGTCGCGGCTGGCCACGACGACGGCGGTCGGGGCACCGGAGGAGACCTCCCGGGCGAAGCTGGGACCCGAAAGGACGCAGAGCCGCCGCGCCTGCGCCCGGGGGAGAACTTCCGAAAAGAGTTCGTCCATCCGCCGCAGCGTCTTCACCTCAATTCCCTTGGAACACGTCACCACCATGGCGTCTGCCGGCAGGAAAGGGGCTGCTTCTGCGAGCACCGCAGCCGAGAACTGGACCGGACAGGCCCAGACCACGGCTTCCGATCCTCGAAGGGCCTCATACAGGGAATTGGTCACGGAGAGGCGGCAACGACTCAGTGGAACCCCGTCCAAGTAGAGGGAGTTCTCCCCGATGGCGTGGAAGGAATCTGCTACCTCCGTTTCCCGGGCCCATAGACGCACGTGGGCACCAGACGCGGCGAGGAGGTTGGCCAGGGTCGTGCCCCACGAGCCCGCGCCGATCACGGCCACGCGTCTGTCATTCACGCCGTCCCCGTTCCGCTTCCCGATCGGAAGCTCGGAACGCCCTCCGATCTCCGAGGTCGACTTCTCGAGTTTCCTGACCCACCCGGCGCTTCCCCGCCCGGCGCCCCCAACCTCCCATCCGGGGTTCCCTTCCTTCCAGCAGGCGCCGGATGTTCGAGCGGTGGGCCCACACAACGAACAAGGCCAAGGACAAGAGAAACCCTTGCAGGACCGGCTCCGTTCCCGGAAGCAGCCAAGCGGCGATGGGAACCGCCAGCACCGCAGCGATGGAGGCCAACGAGACGATACGGGTGCCCAGGGCGGTCAACACCCATACGCCGAACCCCGCAGCCAGGGCGGCGGGGGCCAGAGCGGCCAGCACGCCGGCACTGGTCGCAACGCCTTTTCCCCCCCGAAAACCGACCCAAAAGGACAAGACGTGGCCAACAATTGCGATCCCGCCGTAGAGGACAGCCCAGGAGACTGCATCCCGCCCGTCCAGTTGGGGAAACCACCACGCGGGCCCAAAGCCCTTGAACACATCGACGACGACCACAGGCAGAGCGGCCCGCCAGCCCAGCACCCGGAAGGCGTTCGTCGCGCCAAGGTTTCCGCTACCCAGCTTCGAGAGGTCCTTCTTGTAGAATACGCGACCGATCCAGTACGATGCGGGGATCGCCCCGACGGCATACGCAACCGGCGCCAGCAGAAACGGTACGCTCGTCACGGTTGTGTCTTGACGCCTCCCGCCGACGAATTACTCCCCACTCCTGCGAAACCTGACCCGGACCGGCGTGCCCGCGAAGTTCCAACGAGTTCGCAACGAATTCGCAATGTAACGCCGATAGTGGACGGGAATGTCGTTGGGGCGGTTCGAGAACAGAATGAACGTAGGAGGGGCGACGCGAGCCTGGGTAGCGTACTTGAGCTTGACCGGACGTCCTCTGGACTGGGGAGGGGGCTTGAGCCGGACCAAGGTCTGGACGGCCTCGTTCACCTCCCCGGTGGAGATGCGCTTGCGCCGCGTCTCGGCCACCTGGAGCACCAAGTCAAGCGCCTTCCGGATCCGAAAACCCGTCAAGGCGGAAACGAACAAGAAGGGAACATCCTTCAGAAAGGGCGCCCGACGCCCGGCCTCCCGCTCGAAATTCGCGGCCGAACGGGTGTCCTTGTCCACCAGGTCCCACTTGTTGCACACCATGATGAGTCCGCAACCGGCCGACCAGGCGGTCTCCGCGACTTTGATGTCCTGGACGTGCAGCCCTTCTGCGCTGTCAACCAGGACCAGACAGACATCGGCATCCTGTACGACCCGGACGGTACGGAGGCTGGCGTAGTACTCCAGGGAATCCTTGATGCGGGCATGGCGCTTCAGTCCGGCCGTGTCCACGAAGGCGAGACTCTGACCGTGGTAGGTGAGGGCAAGGTCAATGGGATCCCGGGTCGTGCCCGCGGATTCGCTCACCAAGACCCGCTCCTCCCCGAAGAGTCGGTTCACGAAGGACGACTTTCCGGCGTTCGGCTTTCCGATGACCGCGACCCGGATATCGTTGGGTTCGGGTTCCCAGGTGTCCTGGGGAAGCAAGGGGATCAGAAGGTCAAACAGGTCCCCGAATCCCCTTCCGGCGGTTGCGCTCACGGGAAGGGGCTCCCCCATGCCCAACGCCCAGAAGTCCAAATGAGATCGTTCCAGCGGAAGGTTGTCCACCTTGTTGACGGTCAGCAGCACGGGTTTGGCGGTCTTGCGCAACACCTCCGAGAGTTTCTGATCCAGGGGGTGGACGCCGGTCTTGGAATCCACGAGGAACAAGACGACATCCGCTTCCTGGACGGCGGCCAGGGCTTGCTCCCGGACCCGGCGGTCCATGATCCGGTTCGAACCTTCGACCACACCCCCGGTGTCCACCAGAAAGAACGGATGGCCGTTCCACTCCGCGCGTCCGAAGTTCCGGTCGCGGGTTACCCCGGGCGTGTCGTCCACGATGGCCGTTCGCTTTCCGACCGCCCGGTTGAAGAAGGTGGACTTGCCCACGTTGGGCCGCCCCACGACGGCGACCACCGGAAGACTCATGACCGGAGCAGGGTTTCGGTGAGTTCGTAACCTGACCTCACCGCAGCGGGAGCCAGCCGTTTCACCACCTGGGAGAGGGGAAGACCGTCAATGAAGACGAGATCGTCGTTGAGTGCCTCCCCCGGCAACAGCACCAAGTCGCCCTTCGCCGAATCCCCCGCTCGTTTCAGAATGTCCTCCCCGGCAAGAAGGCCGGCTACGGTTACGGTCGGTCCGAAGTAGCGGTTCTCCACGTGGACCACCTCCACCGGACATTCCATCTTCCGGGAAATGAACGGGATGAAGTTCGCGAAGACGGAACCCATGGAATCGCCCGTCACGATGCGCACCCGGTCCACCCCGGGGACAGGCGCCAAACGGGCCTTCCCGGTCTCAAACCCGTCAATGAGGGTTCGCAAGGCCCCTACCCCGTTTTCCAGAAGGGGCCACTCGTCGTAGTAGCTCGCGGGAGGCACGTTCCGCTCGGCAATCAGGAAGAGCTCATCGGCGGCGTAACACCAGGAATGCCCGCGCTCACGAAGCGCCCTGGTTCGGACGGCTTCGGTCTGGCGCAAAGCCCCCTCTGCTTCCTGCACCCGAAGCAATCGCACGGGACGGTTCACATTGTAGCGGGTGAGGCCGACGGGAACAACGGACAAGGAAAGCACACCGGAACCCAGGTCGTAGAGCTCCCGAATCGTGCGGTCCAGTTCCTCTTTGTCGTTCCATCCCGGACAAAGGACGATTTGGGTGTGAAGCTGCAACCCGCCCTGAAGCAGGGTGTCCAGTTGCTCCAGGATCAGACCGGCCCGATCGTTCTTCAGGAGGCGGATCCGCACGTCGGGGTTCGTGGCGTGGACGCTCACGTACAGCGGGGATATCCGCTGATCCACAAGGCGACAGAGTCCCTGGGGCCCCAGGTTGGTCAGCGTGACGTAGCTGCCATAGGTGAAGGAGAGGCGAAAGTCATCGTCCCGAACCCAAAGGGGTGCCCGGGCTTCCGGAGGGTTTCCGTCGATGAAGCAGAAGACACACTCGTTCGCGCACTCCCGAATTTTGTCCCGAGCCGGGACGATTCCCAGGCTCTCTGAAGGATCCCGGGAGAGGGTGTAGACAACGGGGTTGCCATCCGGGTCAACGGCCCCCAGCTCCAGCTCGTCTTCCGCGGCCAGGAACCAGAAGTCCAGGGAATCGCGAACCCGCTCTCCGTTGACGGTCAGGATCCGGGTTCCGATGCGAAGCTCAAGGGCTTCCGCGATGGATCCGGAGCCGATTTCCCCGATTCGAACCATGGATGAGATCTTTCGGGAAATGGGGAGAGCGCGGAGGAACAGACCGCTCCCTCCCGGCTTCAGTGGTGCCGGGCGATCATCTCCTGAAACGTGAGGTTGTCCCGGACCGGCTCCCAAGTGTAACGGGTTGCCAGGCTGTGGGTCGTTACCAGAGTGGAACCAACAAGGGGCTCAAGGAGGGCGACCGCTTCCTCCACTTCGCCCAGTTCCGCGTAGGTCTGGGCCCAGCGACGCTGGACGGTCGGGCGCCATTCGTCACTGACGGGCATGGACATCGCCTCATCCAGGGCCTTCCGGGCGTCGTCGTTTCTTCCTGCCCGGGCCAAGTTACGAGCATACTGACCCTGCCAGTTGGCCTGGGCGTCGGGACTGTCGAACTCCAGGGGATTGCGATCCCAGGCGGAAACCAATTCCCCCCATAGAATCCGTGATTGGTGCAACCGGCCCGCGACCCTGTGTACCCAGGCCTTTTCCGCCAAGCAGGCACACCGATACTGGGGATCGGGATGATCCGGGGAGAACTGCAGGATCATCTCGTCGAACTCCCCTCCGATGAGAAGCACCGGAAAGGTGTTGGTCACCGATGCAATCTGCTGAGGCGTCATGCGAACCCGGCTGCGGGCCGACCGGAAAGCCCTTTGCATGCCATTGACCCCCTGCCCCGACGCCAAGGCGAAGAAGATCATTTCGTTCACCCAAGCGTCATCTGCCTGCCGTAAACTCTGCGTGGCCCTCTCCAGGAGACTCTCCGCTAGGGTGAACTCACTCAGCAGCCGGGCTGCCGATGCACCCCGGAGAAGGACGTTCAGATCGGTCGCGTTTCGAGCCGCTTCCACGCGGCTCTCCAATTCCAAGGTGGGAATCTGCCCGGCGGTCGGCAGGGCAGTCGGAAGGAACGCCAGGAGCAAGGAAAAGATTGATTTGCGCATCGAAACAACGTCCCGGTTGGAAGGAGAAGCTGGATCCGCATCCGCGCGGAGGGTTCCCATCAAGGTAGAAGGGAGACCCAGCGCGCGCCAACGGACCGACGGTCAGAGGAATCGGCGTTCCCGGCCCGCCTCAAGTAAGCCACCAGGATCAAGGGTGGAAAGCGGGAGACGGGACTCGAACCCGCGACCCTCAGCTTGGGAAGCTGATGCTCTACCGCCTGAGCTACTCCCGCGGGACTGCTGCGAAACGTTATCTGGGGGAGACGATCTCCACGTACTCAAAGTAGAATCCCAGGACGCTTTCGTCGCTGGTCAAGTCGGCCCGGAATGGCTCCCTTCGGTCGGCACAAGCCAGTTCCGCCTTTACCTCTTCGGAATCATCAAGTTCGGGCAACTCGTCGCCGGCCGCACAATCCTGCTCGGGGGCCGTCACGCGGACCTCGGCCGAACCGATTTCGGCGCCGTCGTCACCATTGAAGTGAACCCGGATTACAACCGTTGTACCCGGCTCCAAAGAGTTGTTGACCAGCTGCCCGGAAACCGAAGCCCCTCCTGAACTTCGGGGTTGAAGCTGACTTCCTTCAAGGCGGAAGGGCAGGTCTTCCCGGACCGTCAGGACGTCCACGGCTTCCTGCTCGGCGTCGGTGTTGATCAGGGCCTGAGCGAGGGTCGTATAGCTGTCCGCGTTGTAGCCGTCCAGCTCAACCAAGCTTCTGGCGACCGGCAACAGGGCCTCCCAATCCTCGGCTTCATACAACGACTGGGAAAGATTGTAGACGGCGTCCCGGTTTTCCGGAGCCACTTCCGCCACCCTGCGGAACGCTTCTGCCGCCCTCTCGAAGACTTGGGCCGTGTACAGCCCCACCCCGATGTTGAAGTACTCCCGAATCCCCAGATCGGGATCGGAGAGGAGACCGTCGTAGATGGCCTGGGCCGAATCGGTCATGCCGGACTGGGACATAACGGAGGCCAAGCTGGAGAGCGTCCCTACGTCTCCCGGATTCGACTCCAGATAGATTTCGTATTCTTGGGCGGCTTCGGCATACCGTTCGGCTTGACTCAGCAGCTGCGCCCGGTTGAAGGTCACGCTCTGCTCCCTCGCGACCCAGCCGGCGGCCGTCGCGCTGTCCACGACCGTCCTATGGGGACCCCGGATGATGTCAAGCGCGGCCCCGTACGCATCAATGGCGTCGGCCGTCCGCCCCGTGTTGCTATAGCTGACCCCCAAATTGATCAGAGCCTCGGGGCGCCGCCGATGGAAAATGGCCTCGGCGGCCTCCAGAAGACGCACGCCTTCATCGGCATCGCCGGCGTCAAGGGGCTCAATCGCCCGGTTGAAAAGGTCGATCCAGGCGGCCTCCCGCTCCACCCTTACTTCCTCTTCGTAGGCGGGGTAGAGTTCCATCGCAATGGCAAAGAGGGTATCGGCGGCGACATAGTCCTCCAAGCCGATTTGGGCTCTGCCCGCCTGGAAATAGCCCATCGGGTTCTGGGGTTCTTCAAGAATGGAGTTGTTGGCAGCGGCCAGGGCTTGACCGAACCGAGAGACGTCACCCAGGGTCCGGGCTTGGGTCAAAAACAACTCGGCACTCCTCGTGTGGCCATTGTCCCGAGGAGGATTCCCCTCCTCCACGCTGCTACCGCCGGAACCGGACGCGCAACCGACCAGCACCAGTGCACTTGCAACCACGATCGGGAGTCCCATGCGAACCTTCGTCACGCCAACCCTCCTGAGATCATTCACCGTGAGTTCCTCTGGACGTTCTCCTTGGACGCACCCCCGGCGCCCGGAGCATCCAACATAACATTTGAAGCCGAAGCCTGCATCAGGAACGACCCCTGGGGCGGAGCCGTACAGGAGCCGATTACGGGGAATGACCGAACGCCTGAAGACCGTGCCTGCGCCCCCGCACCCCTTGAGGCGATCGGTTCGGACGATTTCGAGATGAGAGCGGCCCAGCGTGAGCACGCCGGCAATTTCCCCCCGCATGGACTGGGCTATCGGCCCCCGCCCTTCAGCCACGTCAGAATGCGCACCCCCATGGCTTCGCTGAAACCGGGGACCCGGCCGATCTCGGCCGGGGTGGCGTCTCGGACCCCTCGCACGGAGCCGAAGCGTGACAGGAGCGCTTGCTGCCGCTTCGGCCCCACGCCGGGAATGTCCCCCAACTCCGAGCGTAGCGTTCGCCGCGAACGCAGCTTGCGGTTGTAGCCGACGGCGAACCGATGCGCCTCGTCTCGCACGCGCTGCATCAGGTGAAGGGAAGGCGAAGTCGCGGGGATACGGAGTGCTTCTTCCTTCTCCGGCCTGTAGACGAGATCGTGCCTCTTCGCCAAAGCAGCCAGGGGGACGCCCGCACAACTCAGGTCGTGCAGGGCCTTCTGGGCCGCCCGAAGCTGTCCCCTGCCCCCGTCAATCACCACAAGGTCCGGGAGGGGACCTTCTTCCGTCAGCTTCCGGGCGAAGTACCTTCGGACGGCTTCGGCCATGGAGCGATAGTCGTCATTGCCGGGTTTTCCCCGGATCCTCATGTGCCGGTAGGCCGATTTCTTGGGCTCTCCGTTCTCGAATAGAACCGCACTCGCGACGGTCTCGGAGCCCTGAGTGTGGGAAACATCGAAACAAACGATCAGGCGAGGCACCCCCTTGAGGTCCAAGCGTTCCTGAAGTTCGTAGAGGACGTCGTCCGTCCGAATCCAGCGGACTTCTCCCCTTCTCGTCCGGTCACTCAGCGCGTGGCGGGCGTTGGCCGCCGCCAAGTCGAGAAGGCGAACCTTGGCACCCCGCTTCGGAACCCGAACGAAGACCCTTCGGGAGGCTCGGGTGGTCAGTACGCGCTCCAGGAGCTTCAGGTCATCGAAGTCGACCGGAAAGAGCACTTCCCGGGGCAACTGCTCAAACGCCGCCGACCCGCTTGACAGGTACGCGTGTGACGCGAAGCGCGAAAGCAGGACCGGATCCGGTTCGCCGTCCACACCGATCAGAAAGCGAATGTACCGTCCCACGAGAACCCCACCTCGGACCTGAAGGGTCACGACGGCGGCTCGGGCGCCGTCTCGGGCCAAACCCACGACGTCCTGGTCCCCTCCACCAACAACCTGGACCCGTTGCAGGCGGGCAATGGCGTCCAAGCCGAAAAGGACATCCCTCAGGTGGGTGGCCCTCTCGAACTCCATGTCCCGAGACGCCTTACGCATCTCTTCTTCAATCTGAACTTGAATCTCCGCCACGTCTCCGGACAGGATCCGAACCACTTCGCCAATCATGCTCCGGTAGTCCCGCTGGGACTGCAACTCGGCGCAGGGAGCCATGCACCGTCCGATGTGGTGGTCGAGGCAGGGCCGAGCAGGAACCTCCCCGGGAAGATCGTACCTGCATGAGCGGACGGCGTAGATCCGCTTGACGGCTTCGAGGGCCTGCCGCATCCGGGCGACGGACACGAACGGGCCAAAGTAGCGGGCGCCATCCCTGCGCAGCCGCCGGGTTACGTAGGCCCGAGGAAAGGGTTCGTTCACCGTGACTTTGACGTACGGGTAGGTCTTGTCGTCCCGGAGTTGAATGTTGAATCGAGGCCGGTGCTCCTTGATGAGGTTCGCTTCGAGGATCAGGGCTTCCGCTTCCGAACCCACGACGAAGGTTTCCACCGTTTCGGCCAGGCGAACCAGCTCCCGGGTCTTGATTTCCGAGCGCCCCCCTTTTGTCAGGTAGGACCGGACCCGGGCGCGAAGTACCTTGGCCTTCCCCACGTACAGGATTTCCTCCCGAGCGCTTCTGAAGAGGTACACGCCGGGCTTTTCCGGCAGTCGATTCACCCGGGTCGGGTCAAAGGGAATCCCCGCCGACCCAACGGTCCTGTCCCCCCTTTGAGGGAGGCCGACTTCCGGAGCAAAGCCGCTCGGTCGCAAGTTGATGGCGCTGTCATCCGGAGTCCCCATTTCAGGGCGTCCGATCCCTGTTTCGGGAGAAGATTCTCCGAATCCGCGCGCGGACGGTCACGGGTAGCACGCCCAGCGCCCGGGTCAAGAGCAGATACGCGACTCCGAACGGAAGGAGTGTCCCCAGGGCCTGAAGGACCGGGTGCACGGTCGGGAGCAGCGCCTTCCCCACGAGGCCCACCCCGGCGGCAACTCCGGCTGCGAAGAGGTAGCGCAGTCCCGTTCTTCCCTGAAGGGACAGCCCGGAAAGACGCTTGCAAAGTTTCCTGCGCAGCAGGGAAAGCTCCATCCAACCACCTAGGGAGGCCCCGGCGGCAAGGCCCGCCGCTCCCAGGCCCAAGCCGCCGATGCGGATCCCGTCCAGGGGGAACATGAGAGAGACGCCGACCAGGGCGGACACCCCGATTCGGGCCACGCTGATGCGGGCTGGAGTGCGGGTGTCTCCCAGACTGAAGAAGGCGGAAGAGAGAACCCGAGAAGCACCCGAAGCGGGAAGGCCAAGCGTGTAGACGGCAAGAACCCATCCCACCGCCGTGGCGTCGGCGGCCCCGAAGGAGCCGCTTCGGTACACCGCCATGACTTCCTCCCGGAAGATCACGTAGCCGACGGAAGACGGCACCAGCCAGAACAGCACCCTACTGATCGCCTGTTCCGTTCGGCTGCGGACCTCGTCTAGTCGGGTTATCCCCTTCCGGGAAAGTTCCGGGAGCTCGGCAGCGGCAATGGACATTCCGAAGAGAGATATGGGCAGAACGTACAGCGTGGTGGCATATCGAATGAGGGCATTGGCTCCCTGTGTCAGCAAAGACGCCAGAAACGTGTCAAGCAGGCCGCTCAGATTGACGGCCCCCCGGGCGGCGACGGCGGGAAGAAAATTGGAGATTACCGTTCGGACCTCCCTGACTCCCCTCCCCAGAGAGGGCACGACACCCTTCAAGTACCGGCGCATGAACGAGAGCTGGAACAGGACTTGAAGAACCCCCCCTGTCAGGGCTCCCCAACCGAGGGCGACAACCAGATCCACGCCCATGATGCCTCGGCTTCCCGCGACGACCAGAAACCCGATCATCGACAGGTTCCACAGCGACGGGGCCACATAGGAAGCGAAAAATCTGCGGTGGCTGTTGAGGATGCCCACAGCCCATGCGGAGAGCACAAGCACCGCCGTCATGGGAAACAGAATTCCAAGGAGACCGGTGACCACATCGGCCCGATCGTCACCGGCGAAGCCGAACACGATCACCCGGGTGAGCAAAGGCGCGGCCCATGCGCCTACGACGGCCAGCCCGCCCGCCAGGGTCACCACAATCCCGAGAACGGCGCCGGCCACTCGACCGGCTTCTTCTTCCCGGCCTTCCTCGAGCAACCGGGCATAGACCGGGATGAAGGAAGCGCTCAGGCTTCCCTCCCCCAAAAGGTTCTGAACCACATTGGGGATCTTGAGCGCCGCGCTCCAAGCGTCTGCCAAGGGCCCGTTCCCGAAGCAGCGGGCCAGGAACCACTCCCGAGCGAGTCCGAGGACCCGGCTTACGAAGATCCCGGAAGCTACGTGAAGCGCCGCCAACTCAGAAGACCGAGTTCGGGGGGGTCAGGATTCGCTTTTTTTCCCGGATGGAAGCGCTTCGGAACTCGGGCGGTCAACCATGAGCTTCTGGAGAAACCGGCCTTCTTCCTCAAGCCGGTCCACCTCCCGCCCGAGACGATGGACTTCTCCTTCCAGATAGATCAGCCTGTCGTGCATAGCTCGTTCCCCCTCCCCTAGGCTCCGGCGTTCCAGCCGCCTGGCAAACGCCTTCCCCACCTGGGAGTCCAGGACGATGGCGAGAATGGGGATCAAGAGGACGAGAACGAACAGGATCGGCCACATGGGTGGAAGCTACCCTCTTTGAATGGACGGAGCCAAATGGACGCCCCGGAATGCCAAGTCCAAGAAGCCGTCTCCGTAGCGCATGAAGTACTGCAGGGGGCTCAACATCCGGTCCTGGGGCTTGCCGCCGGGCCACAGGTTGACCTGGGCCTTACCGATCTGGCTCCACGATATCTCGTTTTGGCGCTTGACGGCTCGAACGATCTTTCTTTCCAGCGCTTCCAGAGCGGCCAAGCCGGAGTTTCGGGCTCCCGCCACGGCACCCTTCAGGGTCGGATCAACCTCCGTTACCCGCATGGCCATGTCACCCGCATGGGAGCCGACGGCCCCTTTCCAGCGACCCACGGCTCTTCGCACCTCTTTCGGCACTTCTTCTCTGGCGAAGCGATTCACAAGTCCATCCCCGTCCCGAAGATCGTCCGGGGCCAAGGCGAACTTCTCCAGGACTTTCTCCACCTTGCCTTCCACCACCAGGAGGGAGGCCCGGGGGAAGACGACGGGAGACCCCACACCGTGACGCTCGAAGAACCCCGCCAGCTGTCCGAAATAGGCCAGCTCCCCCGGACCTCCCACGTAGGCCAGCGTGGGGAACAGGAAGCCTTCGACCACCGGGCGGAGAAGGACATTGGGAGACACGGCGCCGGGGTGGTCGTTGATCAGCTCAAAAACCTGACGCCGGGAAAGTCTCCGTCCAGAGCGCCGGAGCCTGAAACCGTCGTCGGTTCGCTGGAGCCGGTCCCGCCCTTCTTCCCCGTGGACGAACAGGTTGACGGCGCCCGGAATCAGAGGGACCTGAAGCGCGTATCCCGCATCCTCGAGAGCCCGCGCGGTCTCGTTCAGCACCGTTTCCCCGGCAACCGAATCCTCGGCTTCGGCTCGAAGGAGGGGTATGGAAGCCTCTTTCAGCGCCGGGTCTCCGGCATTGACCAGACCGATGGGCGTATCCCTCAACAGCTCCGCCATGAGATCCGAAAAGCCGGAGGCCAGGGTGGCTCCCGGGTGGAACGCCTCCCGTAACAACGCGACGTTTCGGGCGTGGAAGTCGTTGCGAGGAAACAGGCGAGCCATTTTGCCGACAACCTCCCCCACTTTCTCTCCCAGTCGCACCTCCCCGAGAGGACGCATCCCGCTTCCGCCTTCCGGCCCCAAGGTCAAGCGGTGGAGCTCGTTGCCACCATCAATCACGTGGACGTGGTTCGCCTCCTCCCAATCATGGTCCTCGGAAGCGACCCAGAAGAGAGGCATCACGGGCTTGCCGGTCACGGGTTCCAGGGCTTCCGCCAGACGAACCGCGGTCAGGGCCTTGTAGAGGCTATAGAGGGGCCCGCCGAAGAGCCCTGGCTGTTGCCCTGTGGTTACGAAGTAGCCGTTCGCCCGGATTACCTCCCGGAGCGCCACCCGGGCTCGGGGCCCTACAGGCCGAATCTTGTGCCCCGAGCGCTCTCGCCATCCGACTTGGGCGACTCGGTCCAGCGCTTCCGCCTTGTTCCGGTAGGTTTCAGGATCGAAGGGGGAACCGCGGTAGAAGGGGGCGGCCTCCTTTCGCTCGTCCAGGTACGCTCGGACGAGCCGTGATCCCCCGAGGGGACGGGTCAGAATGCGCATTATCGAGAGGCGTTGGCCACCACGATGTAGCGAGGAGACGTCGCCGAAGAAAACGGGGAGCGGTCGTACCCGCCGAAGACCGGACCGGGGTCCAGGCGGGCCTCCGTCATCATGGAGGCCAGCTCTCCAGGCCGGTACATCCGGACCCGCTCAACGAAACGCTGCTCCGGTGCACCGTCGCGCGGACCGATGATGATCCGCTTTTCCACGACCCGTCCGTCTTCGATCAACCGCCGTTCCTGGACCACATCCATCCCCGAGACCGTCCGCCGGTCCTTTCTCTTCAGATTCGCGACCACTTCTTCGGCGTTCATGAAGTCAAGGAGCAGGGCGCCGCCGGGACTGAGGACCCTTCGCACCTCGTGCAGAACCCGAAGATCGTCACCCTCATCGTCGAAATATCCGAAGGACGTAAAGTATGACGTGACCATTTCGAAAGATCCGGAACGGAACGGAAGGAACCGCATGTCGCTCTGCACCAGGGCGGCGGCCGGAACCGTGCCTCGGGCGGTCTTGAGCATCCGGAAAGAAAGGTCCAGCCCCGTAGCCCGATATCCGATGCGACGAAGTTCGAGCAAGTGCCGACCCGCTCCGCAGGCCAGATCCAGAACTCGGGTACCGGGTTTGCCGCCCGTTGTGTCCCGGAGCAGCTGAACGGCCCGGCGGGCCTCCGCCCCATCCCGGTGGGGATACAGAGCCATGTAGTACTCACCGGCGAACCAGTCCCGGAACCACGGAGTTCGCTTCACTTACGGCCCCTTGTGATAGGGTTCGTTCCGGAGGATGGTTCCCGCCCGATAGAGCTGCTCCGCCAGCACGAGGCGGGCAAGGTCGTGGGGAAGGGTCAGGGCGGAAAGGGACAAGGCGAGACCGCACGCCTTCCGAAGGGTGGGGTCGAGACCGAAGGCACCCCCGATGAGGAAGTGAACGCCCCGTTCCGGTCCCCGGCTCAGTCGGCCCAGCCACCGGGCCATTTCGGTGGAAGAAAGACCGTCCCCGACCCGGGTAGTGGCAACCTTGACGAAGCCGGGACGCAATCGAGCCAGAATAGCGTCTCCTTCCCGGCAAAGGATTTCCGCAGCGGACCTTCCCCGCCCTTGGCGAACCTCCACCGACTCGAACCGCCAATACCTGGCCGCCCGCTGTTCGTATTCCCGGATCAAGGGAGCCAAGTTCCCGGCCCTCCCTACGGAGACTATGGAAATGAGCACGGGTTCCGCACCACCTCCGCGAGGGCGCCCCGAAGGGGCTCCTCCGGCTCACCGGTTACCTGGAACCCCACCACCGTGCAGTGGGGTCGGAGTTCCCCGAAGGAGGCGAGTTTGACGGCATCCTTTGCCGTGCAAACGATGGTCCTGTCGCCCCGACGGGAGAGCAAAGTGGATACGTCGCGCGCCGTATAGGCGTGATGATCGGCGAAGGACAACAACTCTACCTTCGCGTCGGGCAACATTCGCTCCAGGCCGATCGCAAAGGCCTTGGGCCGAGCGATCGCGCATGTCGCCAACACTCCCCCCCTTGGCGGGCGCGCTGGGGTGCCCGCCAAGTCGCTCCACCCTCCCATTTCCATTTCCACATCCAGTACGGGCACCCCCGGCACGACCCGGGCCAGGGTCTTCCGCCAAACCGCTGCTGCGCCGGGGGGAGCGGTACGACGGACCACCAAGACATGGGTCGCCCGCCTGGCCGCCGAGAGGGGTTCCCGGTAGGGGCCTCCAGGGAGGAGGCGAACCCGAGGCGAATCTTCGGCGGCCACCAGAAGGATGTCCAGCGATCGGCCAAGGGATCTGTGCTGGAAGCCGTCGTCCAGGAGCGCCAGTTCGTAGCCCCTTTCATGGACGTCATGCACCTGCTTCTTCCGGTCGGCCCCCGCGAAGACGGTGTCCGGGTCGAACCAGCGCCGGTACAGGGCGTCTTCGTCTCCGCCATAGCCCCGGGTCACGACGGCCACCTTGACACCGGTGCCGGACAACCAATCCCGGAGCCAGCGGATCACGGGGGTCTTCCCTGTTCCTCCGACGGTCAGGTTGCCGACCGAAATCACAGGCAGGACAAGAGGAGGCTGCGCCTTCCGGTCGTACCAGGCGTTCCGGACCCCGACGGCCAGGCGAAACGGATACTGGACGGGCGCCAAGAAAGCGAGGAGTAGCCTCGTCCCCCAGCCCTTCGGGCCGCAGAACCACAGGTCCTGCACTGCCTTGCGGACCCCGACAACGGTCATGCCCCTGCTCGGTTGCCACTTTCCTGAAGGACCTCTTCCACCAGATCTGCCACCCTTGCCGCCGCGCCGGGTCTGCCCAAGGCCGCTCGCATGGATCCCAGGCCGGCAAGCATGGCTCGGCGTTCGGACGTGGACTTGTCGAGGAGAGGTTCCAGGGCGTCGGCAAGGGACCCGGGGTTTGCTTCTTCTTGCAGGAACTCCGGCACGACCCGCCTGCCGACAACCAGGTTTGCCAACGCGACATGCGGGACCCGTACCAACCGACGCGCCAAGAAGTAGGTCACGGGGTGGGTCACGTACGCAACCACGAACGGCAGATTCGAAAGGGCCGCCTCAAGGGTACTTGTTCCCGACTTGACCAAGCCGGCAGTGGCCAGGGCTCGCAGGGAGGCGCCGTCTTCCGTCACCGGAAACGGAAAGGGCTGGTACGCCGACTCGGGAAGAGAGGAGGACTTGCCCACCACCACGTTGAGCGCAGGGATACGCCGCTGGAGTTCCAGAGCGGTCGCCGTGAAGGGACGTGTGTGGCGTTCCAGTTCCTGCCACCGAGATCCTGGAAAGAGGGCCAAGACCGGGGTGTCCGGATCCACGCCGAGTTCCCGGGCCAGCTCTCCGGGGTCGGCTCGGTCCACCTCGTCCAGCAGCGGGTGGCCGACGAACTCCGCGTGCCCTCCTCGCGCTTCGTAAAGCTTCGCCTCGAACGGGAGGATCACCGCGATCCGGGTCGCCATCCGGGACAACCGCTTGGCGCGCCCGGCCCTCCAGGCCCAGACCTGTGGTCCGACGTAGTACAGGACCGGAATCCCGAGGCCGGTTGCTTCGGCGGCGATTCTCAGGTTGAGACCCGGGTAGTCGATGGGCAGCACCAAGTCAAAGCGGCCTTGAGCGAGACGGCGCTTCAGCCGCCTCTCGAGACGCAGGAAGAATCGAAGCCGCTTGACCACCTCAACGAACCCCATGACCGCCAACTGATCCAGATCCATGAGAAGGCGAACCCCTGCAGCAGCCATGTGTTCGCCCCCCAATCCCTCCATCTCGGCGCCAGGCCACCGGCGGCGAATCTCCAGGGCAACCCGGGCGCCATAGGCGTCCCCGGAGGCTTCGCCCGCGAGGATCATCACCCGGCGCAGCCGCGGCGAACGAGCCGACCCGGGGCGGGGAATCCCCTCGGTCAGAACGCCCGTCCAAGAAACCAGATCGCCACCAGGACGACCCCCAGGAGAAGGACGAGGGTCCCCGGGGATTTCCCCTTCTTCACGTTGATCCACTCCCGCTTACGACGGCGCCGAACCCGTATGAGCGACATGTTCCTCAATCTGTTGTTCAATGGCCAGGGAAAGTTCCAGAGCCCGGCGTCCATCGTCGCCGGTGACGGGAGGCGGCGCCAGACCCTCGATGGCGTCGCGAAATGAGCCCAGCTCGGCGGCGAGGGGCTCGGAATCATCGCCCAGAATCGGAATCCGGTCCACGATGGACGCCAGACCGGGCAACGTGGGCGCTTCTGGAGACGGAGGCGGCCGGTCAAAGGGAGAAACGCCGTCCTTCAGCCGATAGAACACCCCGCTCCTCCCGGCCAAATCCAGAGAAACGTAGCCGGACCGCTGCCATACCCGCAGCTTCCTCACCTTCGTGACCGAAACGCGGCTGGCCGTCAGGTTGGCAACGGCTCCGCCTTCGAATCCCAAGCGAGCGTTGGCGACATCCGGATAGGGAGAGAGAACGGGCACCCCCGCGGCTGCCAAGCTGGTCACCGACGTCCCCACCAAGCTCCCCACGAGGTCCACGTCGTGAATCATCAAGTCCGACACCACGGCCACGTCCAAAGAACGGTGGGTAAAGGGCGCCAGACGGTGCGACTCCACAAACAGGGGCTGGTCCAGGTAGAGCCGGGCCGCAACCACCACCGGGTTGAATCGCTCCACATGTCCGACTTGAATGACCAGGCCCCGATCCCGAGCCGCCGCGATCATCCGGTCGGCGCTCTCCAGATCGGGGGCCAGGGGTTTTTCCACGAAAACGTGAACCCCGGCCCCAATGGCTTCGCATGATACGGCTTCGTGGGCCCTCGTGGGCACGGCAACCACCACTCCGTCGCTGGCGGCCAGGAGCTCTTCCAAAGAGGACCTGGCTTGAACGCCCAGGGACCGGGCCACGACCGCGCCCCGCCGTTTGTCGGTGTCGAAGACGCCCGACGAGACGACTCCTTCCAGATCCCGGACGATGCGAGCATGGTGGCGGCCCAGGGCACCCACACCGACAACCCCGATCCCCGGTCCGCGCCCGGGATCAGAAGGTGATGCCGCGTTTGCTGTTCCGGATGAAGTCAAGAAAGTAACCCACCTCGGGGCACTTGAGGTCCGGTTCCGCTTCCACGCACAAGATGGCCTGGGATAGATTCAGATGCGACTGGAAGAGGATTCGATACGTTTTCTTGAGGCTGCGGCGGACGGAGGCGGAAACCCCCCTTCGCTCCATCCCCACTGTGTTGAGCCCATAGAGCTTAGGGGAGCGATTCCCCGCCACCCGACAGTACGGAGGCACATCCTTGGCAATCCTGGAGCCGCCCCCGACAAAGGCGTGGGCGCCGATCCGCACGAACTGGTGGATGGCCACAAGACCGCTGACAATCGCCCAGTCCTCAATCGTAACGTGCCCTGCCATGTTTGTCGCGTTGGAGATGACGACATGGTTCCCCACCTCGCAGTCGTGAGCAATGTGGCTATACGCCATCAGGAGACAGTCCGAGCCCACGACCGTATGCCCCGAAGCGGCCGTCCCTCGGTTCAGCGTTGCAAACTCCCGGATCACGGTCCGGTCCCCGACTTCCAGGAACGTCTCCTCTCCTTCGTACTTCATGTCCTGAGGGTCCGTTCCCAGGACCGCACCATTTGCGATCTGGCAGTTGTTCCCGATCGTGGTGTTGCCTTGGATCAGAACACGCGGGCCAATCCGGGTGTTCGCGCCGATCCGGACGCCGCAGCCCACAATCGCGAAAGGGCCGATTTCCACGCCGTGCTCCAGCTCGGCGGAAGGATCAGTAATCGCCGTCTCATGGATCTTGGTCGTCGCGCCGAAATCGGCTGACGTTCCCCTCATCGGTTTACGATCCTTGCTGTCATTTCGGCTTCGGCCACAGTCTTTCCGTCCACGGTGCCCTTTCCCTTCATCCTGCAGACGTGACGCCGGAGGTTGAGCATCTCCAAATCGAAGAGGATCTGATCCCCCGGCACAACCGGGTGTCGCCACTTTACGTTGTCCAAGGACATGAAGTACACGACCTTGTCTTCGGGATTTTCGACGGCGTCCATCAAGAGAAGTCCGCCGACCTGGCCCATTGCTTCTATGATGAGAACCCCAGGCATAATCGGATGATCCGGGAAGTGCCCGCCGAAGAAAGGCTCGTTGATCGTTACGTTCTTGAGCCCAACGATGCGCTTCCCCGGTTCGAACTCAACAATCCGGTCAACCAGGAGCATGGGGTAGCGGTGGGGGAGATACTCTTTGATGCGCCGGATGTCAACGATGCGGGCACGGCGGTTCCGGTCATGCTGGCTCCGAATGACCCGGGCCAGACTCACGTTCCCGCGGTGGCTGGGTCGTTCGGCGACGACATGACCCCGGAACCTTCCCCCCAGGAGCGCGAGGTCACCTACGATGTCTCCGACCTTGTGGCGGAGGAATTCGTCCGGATGCCGGAGGCTCTGGTTCATCACGCCCGCCCCGTCCAGGATCACCGTGTTCGTGAGGGAAGCCCCCAGGGCCAAGCCGCGGGCGTGAAGGGATTTCGCGTCTGCCTTGAAACCGAAGGTTCGGGCGGACGCCAGCTGGGTTCGGAATCGCCTTTCGTCAACTCCGAAGGCGCCGTGCTGGCGGCCGATGGCTTGGTGAGCGAAGTCAATCGTGGCCGAGATACGAAATTCGTCGTCGGGAACCGCCACGTACGAAGCCCCTTCGCCTTCGGCAACCGTGATCACCTCGGATACATGGATCAGGTTGGCCTTGGCCCGCTGGGCGATCCGGCCGACTTTCCAGATTGCGTCCACGTACGGAGAAAAACTCCCGTCCAGGATGGGCGGCTCGGGGCCGTCCAGCTCAAGCAGCGCGTTGTCCACCTCGAGCGCAGCCAGCGCGGCCAGCACATGTTCAACCGTCAGGATCTCCGTACCCCCAGCGCCTAGCGTCGTGCCCAAGGCGGTCCCCGTCACGTAGCCCAGAGAAGCAGGAACTTCCGGCTCGCCTGCCACGTCGGTGCGCCGGAACACGATTCCAGACCCTTCGGGGGAAGGCTTGATCGTGATCCTGCTCCTCTTTCCGGAATGCAATCCGATGCCCTCCAGATGGGTCTCTTGAGCAAGAGTGTGCTGGTTTTCGCGGGCCATTTGGCAAGCAGGAGATGCGGTTTGGGTGGAGGATTGGCGCGGTCCGGAGCACCGGGGTCGCGCGGGTACGTCTCGAATCTAACGACAACGGTATCGCGTACCGCCAAGACATCAGCCAGGATCTTCCGGGCTAGTGGCGCCTCCGGGTTGGAGACGGCGTTCAATTCGGTCGACCCGCTTCAGAAGGTCCGGCATCCGCATGATCCGGGCCATGGCCTTGAGGTAGGTCCTGTGGTCCCGGGCCGGGTACCCCGAAACCACTTGTCCCGGGGCCACATCCCCGATGACCCCCGCCTGAGCGCCAATGCGGGCTCCCGCACCAATCTTCAGGTGTCCCACCAGCCCGGCTTGCCCCCCCATGGCGACCCCTTCCCCGGTACGGGTGGAGCCCGCTACCCCCACCTGGGCGACAAGAATCGACCGGGGTCCGATGACGACGTTGTGCGCGATGTGAACCAGGTTGTCCAGCTTCGAGCCGGTGCCGACGACCGTTCTACCGATGGATCCTCGGTCGATCGTGCAGTTCGCGCCGATCTCCACGTCGTTTTCAATCACACAGTCTCCCATCTGGGGCACCTTCACGATCGCCCCGGTGGAGCGAACGTAGCCGAATCCGTCAACCCCGATCCGGGTGCCCGCGTGAACGATCACTCGTTCTCCCAGAGCCGAGCGGGCGTAGATCGTCACGTTCGGAAACAAGGTTGTCCCGGTGCCGATGGAGACGCCGGCGCCTACGACGCAGTTCGCTCCGATGTCCACACTTTGCCCCACGGAAACGTCGGCGCCGATCACGACGTTGGGGCCGATCGCGACCCGCTTGTCCACAGTGGCGGAAGCATGGATGACAGCCGTGGGGTGAATTCCCCATCTCTGCTTGGGCTCTGGGTGCAGAACCGGCAGAAGGACGACCAGGGCTGCATGAGGATCCGGCACGACCAGCCGGTTCGTAGGCCCGCCTTCCAAGGAGCCCAGGGCTTCGCTGACGAGGAGCGCCCGGCTTGGACAAACCGAGAGGTGTTCCGCATACCGTCGATCGGCAAGGAACGCCATGTCCTCCGGACCCGCATCGTAGATCGGCGAGATCTTCTGGAAAGCCACACTGTCGTCTCCGAAGATTCGCCCGGCGGTCAACTTCTCGGCGTCCGCCAGCGTCAGCATGCTCACGTCACGTACCCGCTACACCTCCACGGGCCCTGCCGGGACGAGCCAGGTGGGGAAGTTTCAGAAGGCCCGAAGGGGCAATGCGGCGACGGGGCTCAAAGTTGACTCCGTTGTGGAGCCCGAGATTCATCGCCCCGGTTCCGACCCGCTCCCTCCTGAACGCTCCAGTCTGTCGAGAACTTCCTGGGTCAGCTCCAACGCCGGATCCGCCGAAATGATGGCTTGGGAAGCGGAGTCCAGAATCATGGCATAGCTTCCTTCCACCCGAATCTCCTCGATGACCGCGGTGATGGCTTCCATGACGGGCTGGAGCACTTCGGCCCGCCGCTGCTGGGCTTCGGCCTCCAGCTGCTGGGTCCGCTGCTGTATGGACCGCTGCCGGTTGCGAAGTTCTTCTTCGCGGCTCTGCCGAGCCTCCGGCGTCATGGTCAGCTGTTGCTGCTGGTACTCCTCAACCGCAGCCTGCATATCGGCGTTGAGCTGCTGGACCTCGGTTCCGTAGCCCTGAAGGCTCGCTTCAAGGGCCTTCTGGGCTTCCTGGTACCTAGGGTACTGAACCAGGATCTCGTTGGAATCGACCCAGCCCACCTTCGTCGGCTGTGCTTCAGGCAGGGCGGCAGCCACGCCGTTGCCCTCCTCGCTCTTGCCCGGCAACAGAAGCAGAGACGGTGCCACGGCGATGCCTAACCACGAACGACGCATTTTCTAACTCTCCAGTGAAATCCGATTCGAAGCCGTCTGCATCGACGCAGAACGGCAGCTTCTGTTGCGGTCGTTCCGCAACTTGGTTCCTGTCGGCGGCCGTGACGGTCGGGTCCAACGGCCCTCCGCACCCATCTTCGCCGGAGCCCGAAGGTTCATCGTCGAATGCCCATTAGAAGGTCGGCCCCATCTTGAAGTGCGCCTGCCACCCGGGTTCGGCCCTGTCGAAGCCGTAGGCCAAGTCCACCCCCAAGGGGCCGAAGGGCGTCATGAGCTGAACGCCGAAACCCGTTCCCCGAAACAGCTTGGATGTGTTCAAGTCGCCGGGGTCCGCCCAGAGGTTCCCCGCGTCAAAGAACGCCGAAAGGCCGATGTTGGAATTGATGACGGTCTTCACCTCGGCGGTGGCAGAAAAGTACGCGTCTCCCAGTCGCTCGATCTGGGCGATTCCCCCGCCCCGCTCCGGAAAGTAGCCCCTAGGCGTGATGGACGTCTCGTCGTATCCCCTGAGCGGCTGGCCGAATTGGACGCCCCCCATCCAGAAAGACTCGAAGGGGAAGCGAGAAGCATCTCCGAACAGGGCGCCGCCTCTCATGCTGAGACCCAGGGCGAATTGAACCCCTGAGGGCGTGGCGCCATCTCCGCCCAAGCTTCCAATGGGAATCATCCATTGGGTCTCCGCCGTGTGCTTTACGAAGTCCCCGGCTCCGCCCAGCGGTCCGCCGTTCAGCTCGGCGTTCAACGTCTGCATGGAACCGGAAGTTGGAAACAGGGGATGGTTCAAGGTGCGGCGGGTGATGCCCACGGAAAAGGAGCTCAGGGTGCCCGGCGGCAGTCCAAAAAGCGATGTGTCGTCAGCATTGTTGAACTGCTCATATCGGGTGCGCGAAAGCGAATATCCAAAGAACACCCTTGTTCGCAAAGAGCCGGGAAAGGGTACGCCAACCCGCGTGGTGAACCCGGCCCTTCTCCTCCTTCCCGTAGCGAATTGGAAGAAACGGTCGGTGGAGTTGAAAAGGGATATGGAGCCGCTCACCGTGGACTGGAACAACGCCGGATCCGTAGCCGTGAGGGTCAAGCTTCGGATGTAGCGCCCAAAGTCCCACCGAAAGCTGCCGGCCTTCGCCTGGCCGAACAAATTGGGCTGGTCGTAGCCCAGGAAGCCCGATAGGCCCACACCCCCCCCCACCGCCGTGCCGAACTGAACGGAGCCCGTCTGTTTTTCCGTCACTGTGAAGATGATGTCCACATCGCCCGTTTCCGTCGGGCGGATTTCGGGCGCGGGCATCGGTGTCTCGAAGAAGCCCAGGGACTGGATGTTCTGGTATGACTGAAGCAGCCGCGACTGGCTGTAGACGTCGCCAGGGAGTAGAAAGATCTTCTCCCGGATGACGCGGTCGTAGGTGAAGTCGTTTCCTTCAATGATGATCCGGTTGACGTAGGCCTGGGATTGCTCATTGATGCGCCATCCCGCCCGGATCGTCGGGTGTTCGTCTACCTCTTCATCGGTTCGTTCCCAGAATGGCTCAACCTGAGCGTAGAGGTACCCCTCGTTGGAATAGAGCTCCCGCACCTGCTGGGCCGCCTCTTCGAATCCGATGGCGTCAAAAACGCGCTCTCCGTCCTGATCTTGATCCCTTCCGATCCCCAGAGCCGAAAGAAGCCCGCCCGAATCCTCCTTGAAGTACGCCTGGAGCTGCTCGGTCTCGAAAGCGGTGTTCCCTTCGATCTCGAAGCTCGCCAAGCGGTACTGGGCCCCTTCGTCGACTCTCGTTTCTATGCGCGCTTTCCCGGACGTGGGATCGACGATGAGCGTGTCGCCCAGGACTTGAAAATCGAGGTACCCGTGCTGCCGATAGCGCCTGGGAAGGGACTCAGCAAGGTCCATTTCAAAGTTGAGGTCGTCGTACTCTCCGCCTCGGAACCACAAGAAGCCCTCGGACTTAGTCGTCATGGCCCCCCGGAGCTCTTCGTCGGAAAAGCGCTCGTTGCCGGAGAAGGCGATCTCTGAAACGGTGACCTTCTGGCCTTCGTCAACCTCCAAGACGATGTCCACCCGACCCTCTTCCCCGGGGACGGGCTCCAGCCGTTCCTCAATCCGGGCAAAGGGCACGCCCTGGCGCCGCAGCTCTTCCCGAATGAACCCCTGGGCCTTTGCCAAACGGTTCCTGGAAACCGGGACGCCTTCTTCCAACCCGGCCTCTTCCATGACCTCACTCTCGGAGACGGACTCCAGGCCGGTGATGCGGACCAACCGGGTGACGTTCCGTTCCGTGACCTCCAGAATCAGGGTGTTGCGACCTCCCGATTCGTCCAGCTTGACCGACACGTCCTCGTACTGGCCCGTGGCCCAGAGATTCTTGATGGCCCGTTGGATGTCGATCCAGCTATTGAGCGTACCGGGCCGAATCCCCGAAACTCCGACCACATCCGCCGACGCAAGCCGCCGGACGCCCCGCACCGCCAGGGAATCGATCCGCACCAGCTGTTCCTGTCCGCCGGGCGCCTGAGCCGTCCCCGTCAAAGGAACCCCCCCCACAAAGGCCGCCAGTAGGACGACCCCCGTCCGCACGGCACTGCCGCAACGCCGGTTCGAGATCACGTTTTCGTCGGCGACGCCACTCCAAAGGAAAGCGCGTCTCCGTCCGCGGTTACGCCGACTTCGATTTCTTCCCCCGAGCCGTATTCGGCCAGCAATATCTTCTCCGACAGGGGGTCCTCCAGAAACCGCCGTATGGCTCGCTTGAGGGGCCGGGCGCCGAACTTCTCGTCATAGCCACGGTGGACCAGGAAGTCCACGGCAGCCTCCGTCAGCTCCAGAGTGATCTCTTCTCGGGCCAGACGCGTCTTCAGGTCTTCCAGAAGGATGTGGACGATGATCCCGATCTCCCGCCGACTCAACGGATGGAAGACGATGGTGTCGTCCACCCGGTTCAGAAACTCCGGATTGAACGCCCGCTCGATTTCGTCCATGACCTTATCCCGCATGATCTTGTAGCTGGACTGGGGGTCCCCCTGGCGGAAGCCCAGACCACCTTTCGAGATCTCTCTCCCGCCCAGATTGGACGTCATGATCAGCACTGTGTTCCTGAAGTCGATCGCCCGGCCGTAGTTGTCGGTCAGATGGCCCTCGTCCAGGACTTGCAGAAGGAGATTGAACACATCGGGGTGGGCTTTTTCGATTTCGTCGAAGAGGACCACGGAATAGGGCCGCCGGCGCACTGCCTTCGTGAGCGCGCCCGAATCGTCGTACCCCACGTACCCCGGGGGAGCTCCGATCAAGCGGGAAATCGAAAACTTCTCCATGTATTCGCTCATGTCGACGCGGATCAAGGCGTCCCGATCCGCGAAGAGGAACTCCGCCAACGTACGGGCAAGCTCGGTCTTCCCGACCCCCGTGGGGCCGGAGAAGATGAAGGAACCGATCGGTCGGCGCGGATCCCTCAGACCGGCTCGGCTCCGACGGATGGCCCTCGAGATGGCCGCAATTGCGTCGTGCTGGCCGACCACGCGCTTGTGCAGTTCTTCTTCCATGCTCACGAGGCGTTCGGTCTCCGCCTGTCGGATCCGGGTAACCGGAATGCCCGTCCATCGGCTCACGATGAAGGACACGTCTTCCGGGGTGATCTCCGGCCGAAAGCGCTTCCGCTCCTCCTCCCACGCCGCCCTTTCCTCCCGGATGCGCGCATGGAGCGCCCGTTCCTCGTCCCGAAGCCGGGCTGCCCGCTCGAAGTTCTGGTTCCGAATCGCCTCTTCCTTGCGCTGCACCACCTCCGCAAGTTCGGCCTTGAGCTCCTCAACTTCGGGAGGCGGCACTTGGCTCGCGATCCTCGTCCGGGCTCCGGCCTCGTCAATCACGTCGATCGCCTTGTCCGGGAGGAACCGATCCGTGATGTACCGGTCGGAGAGTCGCGACGCGTGAGCGAGGGCTTCGTCCGGGATGGTAACTTTGTGGTGGTCTTCGTAGTGGCACCTGAGACCCCGAAGGATTTCCACGGTCTCCTCGACGGTGGGAGGATTGACGACCACCGGTTGAAAGCGGCGTTCCAGGGCCCCGTCCTTCTCAACGTACCTTCGGTATTCGTTGGGAGTGGAGGCGCCGATACACTGGAGCTCTCCCCGGGCCAGGGACGGCTTGAGCATGTTGGAAGCGTCGACCGCCCCCTCGGCAGCGCCGGCGCCCACCAACGTGTGGAGCTCGTCCAGGAACAGGATCACATTTCGGTTCTGAGAGATCTCGTTCACCACCGCCTTGAGCCGCTCTTCGAACTGTCCCCGGTACTTGGTACCGGCGATCACGGCGGCCATATCAAGCGCGAGGACACGGTGGCTCCGGAGCCCTTCGGTAACTTCGCCCCTGGCAATGAGCTGGGCGAGACCCTCTACGATTGCGGTTTTTCCAACCCCCGGCTCTCCGATGAGCACCGGGTTGTTCTTCTTCCTGCGACACAGGATCTCGACGGCTCGGGAAATCTCTCGCTCCCGTCCGATGACGGGATCCAGCTCCCCTCGACGGGCCAACCCCGTAAGGTCCCGACAGAAGTGGTCAAGGGCCGGGGTCTTGGATTTCTTTTCCCCTCCGGAAGGCCGGGAACCGGCGCTTGCGGCGGGACTCAATCCGCTCCCACCGGGGGTACCTGCGGTCCCCTCCGCACTCGTATCCGAGCCCAAAACCTTGAGGGTCTCGGCTCGAGCTTCTTCAATCGCGGCACCCAGCGAATTGAGGACCTGGGCGGCGATTCCCTTGTCCTCTCGGAGAAGCCCCAGGAGCAGGTGTTCGGTACCCACATAGGAATGGTTCAGTTCGCGGGCCTCGGCCATTGCGAACTCCAGAACCTTCTTGGCCGGGGACGTATACGGCAACTCCCCCAGGGCAATGGTGGCCTTTCCCTTGCGCACCGATTCCTCCACCCGCTTGTGGATCCGCTCCAGATCCACATTCAGGTTACCCAAGACGCGGGCGGCCACGCCTTCCCCTTCCCGAATCAGACCCAGCAGGATGTGTTCGGTACCGACGTAGTCGTGCTGGAACCGGATGGCTTCCTGGCGGGCCATCGACAGTACCTTCCGCACTCGTTCCGTGAAGTTGTAGTTCATTTCGCTCGCTTCCTCCGAAGCCTGCTGACCGGCCACGGCCCACCGGCTGCCACCCCCCAATATACAGAATTCATCCTCACCCGGTGGGATCGAAAGGGATGCCTCCCCGTCCTTCACGCAACACCGCTCGCACGTATTCGGCCCGTTGCGCGTGCCGCTCCAGCTTGGAGAGCTCCTTCCCTGCCGCCTCTTCAAGATGGGCAGTCTGCGAAAAGATCATCAGCTCGTTCAGCATGGAAACACGCAGGCTCGGCAGAATTTTCAGGGAAACGCCCAACCGGACCCCCGACAAAAGGTTTATCAACTCTCTATAAGGGAGACTCCGGGCATAGCGGAGCAGCCCGTACGCCCGCCATACCTTGTCCTCCGTCACAGATGCGGCGTCCCGCATCAGAATCTGTCGCGCCTGGAGTTCCGTTTGAATGACCATGCCAACGACCTGAGCCAGGTGGTCCACCAAGTCCTCCTCGCTCTTCCCCAAGGTGGTCTGGTTGGATATCTGGAAGAAGTTCCCCATCACTTCGGACCCCTCCCCGTGGAGGCCGCGAACCGTGAGCCCGACCTGGGCGATACCCCTGAAGACCTTCTCGAATTCCTTGGTCAGGACAAGGCCCGGCAGGTGCGCAAGTGCGGACGCCCGAAGACCGGTTCCCGCGTTCGTCGGACAGGAAGTCAGATATCCGAACTCCCGGTGATATGCCAAGAACAAATACGGGCTGATCTCTTCGTCCAGCCGGTCCGCCAAGCCCCACGCCTCCATGAAGCGAAGGCCCGACACGAGGCACTGGAGGCGCAGGTGATCCTCCTCATTGACCATCATACTGGCAGGGTTACCGGAAAACACGAAGACCGCCGTTCCCGGGGAAGGCTTGCCGGTCTCTTTATCCAGAAGGTCCCTGGAAACCAGCCGTCGTTCCAAAAAGATGTGGCGGTTGCGATGCTTCATTTCCTCCATGCGGAAAAGGACGGCGCCTCCTCCAGCGAAAGACGTCTTTTCGATCGCTCCGGCCACGGCGTCAAAGACGGCCTTTCGGTCTTCGTCGCTCGCTCGGCATACGTACGGGTGGCCCTGGAGGTTCCTGGCGAGACGAACCCGGGTGGAAAGCACGATGTCGGAGTACGGGCCCGCCCCATCCAGCCAACCCAAGCCGAAATCGGGGTTCGCTTGTAGGTCACTCATGACTACCCGGCCGGCTCCAGCTCCCGGATCCGATCGCGAAGCAGCGCCGCCCGCTCAAAGTCTTCAGCATCCACCGCCCTCCGAAGGCGCCGGCGCAAGGCCTGGACCCGCGCATCCAGATCCCGGGCCGACGGATCGGGCGGAAGGTATACCTTTCCCAGATGCTGGCTTGACCCATGGATACGGTTCAGGAGGCGGCGAAGGCCGGGTTCGAACGAAGTGTAACAGTGCGGGCACCCAAGCAGGCCGGTGTCCTTGAAGTCTTTCATGGTCGTGTCGCAAAACGTACAGGATTCTTCGGCGGCGGCGTCCGAACGTTCGAAGCTGGAGGGCGTTTTGGTGCTGATGCCCTTTGCCTCCGCGCATGACTTGCACCAGTACTTCGTATTGGAAACTTTTCCGTTTTCGATTTGAGCAAGGTGAACGACTGCGGGGTTTGAGCAACTCGGCCCGTCACAGACTCTTTCGGGATCATGCATCTTTCAGAACTCCCTCGCTCAACTTCAGAGCCCTCTCCGTCCTGAACGCCAACTCACGGTTATGGGTCACGACGACCAGCGCAACACCATGGCGTTTTTTCAAGTCGAACAGGATGTCGTGAACATCCTCGCTGGTCCGGGGATCCAAGTTGCCCGTAGGCTCGTCGGCCAAGACGACGATGGGCCGGTTCACCAGGGCGCGAGCCACCGCCACCCTTTGCTGCTCACCGCCCGAGAGCTCGAAGGGCTTGTGGCCGCTTCGCTCTTGAAGCCCGACTTGCATAAGGAGATCGGCAGCCGAATCCCGCGCCACCGTCTTGTCCTCCCCCCGGATTAGGGCCGGCATCATGACGTTTTCCAGCGCCGTGAATTCCCTCAGGAGGTGGTGAAACTGAAAGACCAGGCCGATTCGGCTGTTTCGCAGCCGGGCCGCCTCTTCTTCGCTCGCGGATCCTACATCCATCCCGGCTACCCGGACCGATCCCCTCGTCGGTCGGTCGAGCGCGCCCAGAAGATGCAGAAGGGTGGACTTTCCCGCACCGCTGGCGCCTACGATGGCAACCGCCTCTCCCGGCGCCACCGAAAGGTTTACGCCTCGGAGGATGGGAAGGGCTCTGCCGGACACACCCGGGTAGGATCGGTGCAGGTCCCGGGCCATTACGGGGGCCGGCTTCACGGCTCACTCATGGCGGATGGCCTCCACAGACTCCAGGGCCGAAGCCCGCCGCGCGGGATAGATCGTGGCAGCGACGGAGATCAGGAGGCTGACCCCGGCAATCCATACGATGTCCCAGGGAGACAAGTCTACCGGCAGACGGTCCACGAAGTAGATGTCGGGCGGTATGGGGATCAGACGGTACCGCTCAATGAGAAATGCGAGACCCAGTCCCAGGGCGATCCCCGCGAAGGTACCGATGACCCCGATCCAGACCCCCTGCAAAATGAAGGCAAGAAGCGTCTCCTTTCGGGTGAGCCCCATCGCCTTCAGGATGCCGATTTCCCGCGTCCGGTTGACCACCACCATGACCAGGGTGCTCACAATGTTGAAGGCGGCCACAAGGACAATCAGGGACAGAATCACACCCATGGCCAGCTTCTCCAGCTTGAGAGCCGAGAAAAGCTGCCGGTTGGAGTGGGTCCAAGGGTCAACGAAGTAGGGCCACCCCAAGGCCTGGCGGACGGCATCTGCGACCGATGCCGCATTCCACGGGTCCTCTGTTCGAACCCCTACGAAAGCCGCCACATCCTCCCCGATGTCCAGGAGGTCCTGCACGTCCTCCAGGGTGGCGTACCCGTTGCGGAGGTCGTAGTCGTACATACCCGTGGAAAAAGTCCCCGAAACCTCCCATTCAACCATCCGAGGCGCCAGTTCCCCGAGGGGCCCAATTTGGAAGTTCTCCAGGGAGATGACCGTGACCGTGTCCCCCACCACCAGGGCCATTCGTTCGGCGATCCCGCTCCCCAGGACGATGGGCGCAATTCCGCCCGGGGACCTCCGAAGGGAAATGTGCTCCGCTCGCAGGCTGTCCTCCAGGGGAGTGACTGGAACCCCATCCCCCTTCAGATCCACGCCGTATAGGTCAATCACCTCCGCATACTCGGATCTGTACAAGCCCACTCGGGTTAAAGCGACAGGCGATGCGGAGATGACGCCTTCCACGGCTTCCGCCTCCGCGACGACCCGCCGCCAGTCGTCGATGCGCAACGAAGCCCCGGACTGGCGAACGATCACGTGGGGATTCGACCCCAGGATCTTCTCGCGCAGTTCGTTCTGCATGCCGGTCATCACGCCGATCACGACGACCAGAGCTGTCACCCCAACGACAATGCCACACAGGGCGATCCAAGTGATGAAGGACAGCAGCCTCCCACCCCTACGGGAGGCGAGGTAGCGGCGAGCTAGAAACCAGGCAAGCCCGATCCGGAAGTTCATTCCGGGTCCCTCAGCGTCGGGAAAAGGATCACGTCACGGATCGAAGCCTGGTTCGTCAACACCATGACCAGGCGATCCACGCCGACGCCGACGCCCCCCGTCGGAGGCAGTCCATATTCCAAGGCCCGGATGTAGTCCTCGTCGACCACCTGGGCCTCTTCGTCCCCGGCCGCCCCAAGGGCAGCCTGGTCTTCGAAGCGCGCTCTCTGTACGATGGGGTCGTTCAGCTCGCTGAAGGCGTTGGCCATTTCTTGCCCGGCGACGAACAACTCGAACCGCTCCGACAGGTGAGGGGCTCCGCGCTTCGCCTTGGCTAGAGGGCTCAACTCTTGCGGGTGATCGGTGACAAAAGTTGGTTGGACGAGATCAGGCTGGACCAGCACCCCGAACAAGGCGTCCAGGAGCTTGCCCCTTCCGGCACCTTCGAGCCCCTCTGCCCCCAAGGCTTTGGCCCGGGAACGGGCCTCCGCCACCGAAAGCGCCAGCGGATCGGACCCCATCGCCTCTCGGAGTCCCTCCAGAAAGGAAAGACGGGCAAAGGGCGGCTCGAAGTCGATCTCCGCCCCCTGGTACAAGATTCTCCGACTTCCCTTCGCCGCCTGGGCCATGGTTCCTATGAGGCGCTCCACCATTTCCATCATATCCTCATAATCCGCAAATGCCTGGTAGAACTCCAGCATGGTGAATTCGGGATTGTGGAATCGGTCGATTCCCTCGTTTCGGAAGTCCTTGGAGATCTCGTAGACCCGGTTCAAGCCGCCGACGATGAGGCGCTTCAGATACAGTTCGTCGGCAATTCGAAGATAGAGCATACGGTCAAGGGCCAGATGACGGGTCACGAAAGGTCGAGCCGACGCGCCACCGTACAGGGGCTGAAGGACGGGGGTCTCAACCTCCATAAAGCCGAGGTCGTCCAAGAACCGCCGGGCCGTGGTGATGATTCGGGTTCGGGCCCGGAACACCTCCCGGACTTCCGGATTCACGGCCAGATCCGCGTACCGCTGCCGGTAGCGGCGCTCCCGGTTGGCGAATCCCGAATAGATGGTGGCCGCATCCGCTCCTTCGGCCATTTCTACCTTGCCCAGAGGAAGGGGACGGATTGACTTGGAAAGCAGGCAGAGCGCGTCGGTGCGAACCGTGACTTGACCTGCCCGGGTCCGGAAAAGGCAGCCCGCTACTCCGATCCAGTCACCCAGGTCCAGCAAGTCCAGAAGGGAGTAGGCGTCCTCTCCCAGGACATTCCGCTGGAAATACACCTGAATTCGGCCGGTTTGGTCCTCCAGATCCGCGAAGGCACTCCTCCCATGGGATCGAAGGCTCACCATCCGGCCCGCCCAACGGCCCGCCTCCCCCTTTCCTTCCAGCAGGGCACCGGCCCGCTCGTCTTTTTCGAATCGGACCACCGACGGGACGGCGTGATGGGTGACCGGATACGAGTAGGCAAAGGGCTCGATACCCCGCTCCTTCAGCTTCGTCAGCTTCTGCAGCCGCTTCCTCATCATCCGCGGCAGGTCTTCGGCCAGACGCTCGGTCATGCGACTCGCGCTCCGAACTTCTTCAGGTAGGCTTCGATGAAGGGGTCTATGGCGCCATCCATCACGCCGTTGACGTCGCTCCGCTTCACGTCGGTCCGGTGGTCGTTGACCATCGTGTAGGGGGCGAAGACGTAGGACCGGATCTGGTTGCCCCAAGCGATCTCGGTTTTCGAGGCTTCCAGAGCCTGCTTGTCCCTCTCCTTTTTTTCCCGGGCCCTTTGGTAGAGGGCGGCTCCAAGCATCTTCATCGCCGTGGATCGGTTCTTGTGCTGAGAACGCTCTTGCTGGCAGGAGACCACGATTCCCGTCGGTTCGTGGGTGATCCGGATCGCCGAGTCCGTTTTGTTGACGTGTTGCCCCCCGGCCCCGGATGCCCGAAACGTGTCGATTCGGAGATCGCCGTCGTCAATTTCGATCTCGATCTCGTCGTCCAGTAACGGGTAGACGAACACGGAGGCAAAGGACGTGTGCCGCCGGGACTGGGAGTCGAAGGGAGAAATCCGGACAAGGCGGTGCACCCCCCTCTCCGCCCGCAGGTAGCCGTAGGCATGGTCTCCCTTGATCTCCAGGGTCGCGCTCTTGATCCCGGCTTCTTCTCCCGGTTGAATGTCCAAGAGCTTCACGCCATACCCCCGCCGCTCCGCCCACCGCCCGTACATGCGGGAGAGCATTTCCGCCCAGTCCTGAGATTCCAGTCCACCCGCGCCCGGGTGGATGGTCAGCATGGCCTCCCGATGGTCGTCCTCTCCCTGAAGCATGGTCCGAAGCTCAAGCCGGTCGAGCTCCTGCTCCAGGCAATCCACCTCGTGCTTCCACTCCTCTTCCAGGTCGGAATCTTCTTCTCCCGCCAAGAGGTCGCCCATCTCGGCAAGCTCCACCCCCTTCTCGAAGAGTGCCTTCCACGGCTCCACCCACCCCTTGAGTTCATTGGCTTCGGCGATGACGCGACGGGCTTCATCTCGATTTTCCCAAAACCCGTGGCCGGCCATCGCCTGATCAAGGACCCGGATCCGGTCGCTTCTCCCGGCAATGTCAAAGATACCCCCGAAGTTCTTCTATCCGTCGAATCATGACTTCGAGACGCTGGAGTCTTTCCTGAATCGTTCCCATGGGACTCACGAACGCTTCCCTTCAGGGTAAGGTCGACAAAGGCGCCAAATTTTCTCCGCCTCAAATCTTCGCTCCGAAACATAAAGAAGGCCCGGCACGCCGTGGACCCCCGAAACCTCGCCCGGAAAGGGGCCTTTCCACGAAGACGCCGACGAAAAAACGAGGGACCGCCGCCCTGTGAAGGCGGTGTTCAGGACCGGCAGACCCTCGGGCTCCCGGCCGAAAGCCGACCGGCCTCGGCGCCGACGTGTTCTCAAGAGGTGCCGACGGAGAAGACCAGCTCGGTCCGATCCGTATGCGGCTGGGTCCCCAGCCGAACCATGATCAATCCGTCGATCGCGCTGACCATGTGGTTGGCGACCAGCACCCAAAGGGCTCGGCGGATGCTTCGAGAACGATGATCGCTCTCGGAAATCAGCTCCCCGTAACGAGTCCGGGCGCCCTTTCCCATCCAGGCCCAAAGGAACGGGGCGCCGTATCCCCGCGTCCGGTAGTAGTCCAGGGCCCGGACGTATCCCGGAGATCGCTCCGGCACCGACGGGTCAAGGGAAAAGATCTCAACCGCCAGGGCCCAGACCGACCCGTTGTAGGTGCTCGGATCCGTTTCGGGCTGCAGCCCTTGAAGGGAAGAATCCGAGTCCCATGCCCCGGAAGCGTCCCACTTCGAGAGGACTTCGTAGTAGAAAAAGTCCCCGTCCCGGCGGGGCCCCGGGCTCATCCCCAGGCGAGCCCGTTCCCACGCGAAGTCTCGATAGGCGGCGCGGGACCTTCTGGCATCTGCCCGAAAACGGAAGTACAGAAGCGCGGACACGGCCTCCAGTCCGGCGTAAGCGATCCAGCGGCGGGTACCCAACCGGTATTGGGAGAGCCCCGGGACGACCAGGGAATACAGAAAGGCTTCGCCCTGACCCGAGTGCCGGATCGGGGCCGGAATCCGGGGACGGTTCTCGGATTCTAGGTACCCTGGACGGGCTTCGGGCCCAGCCAGAGCGTCGAAACCGGGGCGGCTGCACAGTTTGATGCCCAGCCCTCCCGGCGCGCCCGGCGGGCATGGGGGCGGAGCGATCCGCGCCAGCAACGGAGCAACCCTCCGGCCCGGAAAGCCTGCACCCAACAACGAAGCTCCCGCTTCCTGAGCCGACATCGTCACAGCAGGAGCGGCAGCACCCAAGACGGTTGCGGGCATCCAGAGAACGAAGAGGAGCCTCATGCGCCGAACCTTAACCGCAAAGGGCGATTGAGAGGCAAATTTTGGGGTCCGTCCAACGCTAAAAGGCTACACCAAAGGTGACGTGGATCGGCTCGCTCTCCCCCGTCACCGTAGAACGGACGAGGGACTTGGCCAGGTTCAGGTCAAACCGGTCGAAGCGGAACCCGACGCCGGCGGACGCCCCGTCGGTTTGGTCCAACTCCCCATGGACATATCCGGCCCGCACGAAAAAGAGGTCGGCGGCTGAGAAACTCAGGCCCGCGTAGAATGACGGGGAGCCCAGGTCCCTGGCTCGGTCCTCCCCTTCCAGCGCGACCCAGAGGTCCATGGGCTCTTCGGCAAGAAAGTGGTGCAGAACTTCGTATGCGGCGGCGAAGCGAAGCCGGGTCGGCAAGGGGTCCGACTGCTCTTCGTTGACGACCTGAAAGTCGGTTCCCGCATGGGCCAGCATCCATCCGAACCGAAGGGGGATCCTGGCAAAGGGCTCTGCCTGCAATCCCACATCCATGGCGTACGCAGCGCTGGTCGTTTCCAGATCCGGACACTGCCCCCGGCACTCCACCCTGAACTGAACCCGCTTCATGTTGATGCCCACGTGGATCCCGCCCATGAAAGACCAGCCGAAGCTTGCCACCCCGAGATGATTACGAACCGAGATCGCACCCAGGACGTTTCCGAACTCGTCCCGCAGATCCTGGTCGCCGATGTCCAGGAGGAAGTAGGAAAGACCAAAAGTCCCCACCCGCCTCCAAGGAAACAGCAGGTTCACGGCAGTCGCTTCTCCAGCCAGCTGATCCCCGCGATACACCATCGCCCTTCGCTGGGTCTGCTCCGCCAACGCGGCCGGGTTCCAAAACGCGCCCTCTTCGCTCGGAAGCGCCGTCATCGCCCGACCCAGCCCCACTCCCTGGGCACCTACGGGGAGCAAAAGGAAGAGGGCTCCCTCCTGAGCCCCAGCCCCCTCCCCGACCTCCTGGCCGGAGGCACCCGCAAGGGAAAAGTTGGATAACGTCAGCAGAAGCGGGACGCCCGCCCTCCGCCAAGAAGCGCTAGCTCCGCTTCTCATCGGGTGCAGCGTAGCCGAATTTCATGAGACCCTTTTTCTTGCGGCGCCATCCCTCCCAGACCTTTATCCACAAGTTGAGGTACACCCGCTTGCCCAGAAGGCGCTCGATCTTCCGGCGGGCCGCGCCGCCCAGGGCCTTGATCCCGGAGCCACCCTTCCCGATGAGCATCCCTTTCTGGGATTTCCGTTCTGCGTAAAGGGTTGCCGCGATGTAGATCGGATCTTCGTCTTCAAGGAACTCCTCCACGTGTACGGCGACCGAATAGGGGAGTTCCTGGTGATACTGTTCGAAAATCGTTTCTCTGATGAGTTCCTGGACGAAGAATCTGGTGGGCAAGTCCGCAACATCGTCCTGGGGGTAGAGAAAAGGGCCTTCGGAAAGACGCGACCGCACGAAAGTAAGGAACGTCTCCAAACCCGTGCCGACTTTTGCCGACACCGCAAAGGCTGACAACCCGAATCGATCTTCTGCGATTCGCAGATGCTCAAGGTTGAAACCGGGGGCGTCCGCTTTGGTCACTGCAAGACCCGCCGGACCCCTCACCTTGCGAAGAAAATCGGCCAAGAGTCCCAGGTCTTTCGCCCGGGGCCTCACGGCACCGTCCACCACCCCAATGGTCATGTCTGCATCCCTCCGGGCCCGGGCCGTCTCTTCCGAAAGAAACCTGTGGAAAAGACT
>OY730414.1:0-1760000 GCA_963422615.1 Longimicrobiales bacterium | reverse complement strand
CGGACGCATCAAGATAACACGATCCGACGAATCGTACACCCCTTCGAGGATCCGCCCCTTACGGGGTCCGTTTTCTCGATGTTCCCCGCCGGGGCTGTAGCCTCTCGTGTCCCATAGTGTTCCTCCCTGACGTCCCCGGAGGGCGGACGCTGGACGGAGATTCCCCAAAGAGGGCGCTTGTCCGGGAATCCCGAAGGGTACTTGTTCGACCCGAAGCGGCCCTCGTATTCTGTCTCTTGCCGTCTCTTTCCATAGATTCGCCGAAACGGACCCTGGGAGAGGTGCAGTCGCGCTCAAGGGCTCCCATTCTTCTTCCTATAGGAACTGGAGTACACGCATGAACCGGCTCGTCCTTTTCTCTGTTTTCGCCCCGCTTGCTCTCGGTTGCGGACCCCAAGGCCAGAGTTCCGTTGATGACGCCCAAGCAGCCTTGATCGCCCGGGGAACGTCTCTTGAACTGCCCGGAGAGTGGGCGATTCCGCCTGGAGATCCCCTGGTCCATGGAACTGCCGGTTTCGCCAAGATCCTCTGTTCCAATGTCTTCCTTTCCGGGCTTGATCCGGAGTTCGCAGCGGCGCACACCGGTTTTTTTAGTGCCCCGGCGGAGCATCGGGCCGCCGTGACGGACACGGTGGTGGACTACGAGAACGAACGGATTCACCTCACGCTCCCGGATGGGACGGTGCGGTCCGCAATACGCCACGGTGGACAAGGCTGTGTGGCATTGCCCGTCGGAGAATCCGAGCCCTACTATGAAGCCGTTGAGGTCGTCCCGAACCTTCCCGATCCGGAGACGACCCCGTGGCCCATGGGAGACCGGCTTCCTGACGAACCGTTCCCCCCCGATGTGGACATGGAGGGGGTCGCCCGGGCGGTGGACTCGGCCTTTGATCCGCCGGAAGCCATGACCGCTGCTTTCGTGGTCGCCCATCGGGGCAGACTGATTGGCGAACGGTACCGGGACGGCATTGACCCCACCACGCCTCTGGAGAGCTGGTCCATGGGGAAGAGCCTTACCGGTACGCTCATGGCCGTGCTGATCCAAAAGGGCATCTTCCAGCTCTGGCAACCCGCGCCGGTTCCGGAGTGGCAGTCCGAAGGGGATCCCCGGGCACAGATTCGGATTGGCGACATCATGAGAATGTCCTCGGGCCTGCGGTTTCGGGCTCCCCAGGACCCGGACTTCGATCCAGGGATCGGATACCCCGACCACCTGTACGTGTATACGGGAACCGTGAATTCGTTCAAGTGGGCGGCGGGGAAAGATCTTCAGTGGGAGCCTAACACGGTGGGTCGCTACCGAAACTCCGACCCCGTAATCACGAACTACTTGGTCCGGCTGGGTGTGGAGCAGCTGGGGGAAAACTACGCCTTGTTTCCCCAACGGCACCTTTTCGACAAGCTCGGCATCCGCAACCTGATTCCGGAGACCGACCCCTATGGCAACTTCCTATTGCAGGGCTACGAGTTCGGCAGCGGCCGGGACTGGGCGCGACTGGGCAATTTGTATCTGACCGACGGAGTAGCGAACGGGGAGCGGATTCTCCCCGAGGGATACGTGGACTACGTCTCCACCGTGGCCCCCGCCTGGGAGGCGGACGGGCGTAACGTATACGGAGGCGGTTTCTTCTGGGTCAACGGAGAAAGCCAGCTACCCGTGCCCGAGAGCGCCTTCTACATGGCGGGGGCAGGCGGCCAGCGGACCATCATCGTCCCGTCTCACGACCTGGTGGTCGTACGGTTGGGCCACTACAGCGGGGCCGGTCCCGGAGACAGAGCGCTCCGCAATGCCTTGGGGATTCTGATGGAGGCGGTGCCGGAGCGCTGATCCCCCGCGCGGTATGCAGTACGCCCGCCAGGATTCGAACCTGGGACCCTCGGCTTAGAAGGCCGATGCTCTATCCAGCTGAGCTACGGGCGCAAAAAGAAAGCTGAAGCGTCGCTTTCCACACGGAGAAGCTAACCGCGGTCCGGGCGCCGTTCCAGCGCGGTCGGGAGTGCCATGTGTGGCGGCGGCTCGAAAATCATCCCATCGTAAAGGGGTCTAACCCCGCCACCGTATCCGAAGTCATGTCTGGAACCCAGCCCAAAGACCCGAACCGCCGACGTTCTCATTGGGAGGACACGGCCTTCTTCATCGGAACGCTTCTGCTCACAGCAGGCGGAGGCCTGATCATTCAGGCAGGCCTGGATTTGCCGCCTTTGTACGCCAAGCTAGTTTGGGGCGCCGTCGGCCTGGTCTGGGGAGCGGTTCTGATCCGGGTCTGGATCTTCCGGGAGGGATAAGGGGAAACGACCTCCCGCGGGTCGGCGCCGGCCAGGAAGGGGCCCAGGTCCCGTGGGAATCGGACGTTGGGGATCCGCCCGCCGCCTTGGCCGGGAGCGGGTATGGCGGGAGCGGGTTCCAATTCAGCCGGTCGCGGCTTTCTTGACTCCTTGGGCGCCCTCCCGCTCCTTCCTCCGGTCTCTGTCGGCGGCAAGGCTGGACTTCAGGGCCTCCATCAGGTCGATGATCTTGGCTTCCGGCTCTTCCCGCGCCGCCAACGTGATTTGTTCGCCCTGGATCTTCCGGTCAATGAGGGCCTGTACCCGTTCATTGACTTCGTCTCGATACTGCGCGGGATCGAAGGTTTCGGCGGATCCCTGTTCAATGAGCTGCTTCGCCAGGGCGAGTTCGGTATCGCTCACCTCCCCCTTCTGGCGGGGCACGTCGTCGAATGAACGGAGCTCGTGGGAGTAGCGAAGCTGCTCCAGGAGCAATCCATCTGCGATGGGGCGGATGGTCACCAAGTACTGCTTTCCGCGGGCCGAGTACTTGGCGAGGGCCACCTTGCCCGAGTCGCGCAGCGCGGCGGACAGAAGCCGGTACGCCCGGGCACCCCCCTTTTCCGGACCCAGGTAGTACGCCCGGTCCAGGTAGAGCCGGGTGACTTGCTGCGACGGCACGAACTCGGTGATCTCAATGGACTGCGTCGACTCGGCTTCCATCGCCTTGAGTTCGTCGGCCTCGAAGGTCACGTATCGGTTCTTGGCGAACTCGTATCCCTTGATCATGTTCTCCCTGGGGACGACCTCACCGCTGTGGCTGTCCACGTACTGCTGCTTGACCCGCGACCCCGTTTCACGGTTGATCCAGTTGAAGCGGACCTTTGAGGACGACTGGCCGGTCGCGTAAAGTTTGACGGGCAAGGAGACCAAGCCGAACGAAATCGTCGATGTGGCAATCGGGCGGACAGTCATACCCAAAACTATCGTTTTCCTGGTCATGGATGCAAGGAAACCGGCCGGAGGCCGAGTGGGACCTGAAGGACGGCTGGACGAGTACCGAGCCAAGCGATCGGCCTCCGGGACGAGCGAGCCGTTCGGCGGTGCAACGGCGGTCGGGAACGGGCTCTTTGTGGTCCATAAGCACCGCGCCTCCTCCCTCCACTGGGATCTCCGGCTGGAGATGAACGGGGCCCTGGTATCGTGGGCCGTGCCCAGGGGGCCGTCCCCCAATCAAGCCGACAAACGTTTGGCGGTGCACGTAGAAGATCACCCCTTGGAGTACGCGGATTTCGAAGGCGTGATTCCTCCAGGCAACTACGGGGCCGGGCCCACCATCATCTGGGACCGGGGAGTGTGGACGCCCGTTGAAGACGCTGACGAAGGGATGCGCAAGGGAAAGCTTCTTTTTGACCTTCACGGCTACAAGCTGCGAGGCCGCTGGACTCTGGTAAGAACGAAGGCAGGAGAGGGCAGGCACTGGCTTCTCATCAAGGAACGGGACGCATACGAGGACGCCCGGGGGAGCACCGCCGCGTACCCTGACGATTCGGTTTTCTCCGGACTGACGGTCGAGAAGCTGGGCACGGGAGGAGACTTCGGTGCCGCGATCCGGAGGCGGTGCGCTGAACTCGGCGCCCCACGAACCAGCGTACGCGCCGAAGAAATCGAAGTCATGAAGGCCGGGTCCCTGGAGGAGCCGTTTTCCCGGAAGGGGTGGCTCTTCGAGATCAAGTACGACGGGTACAGGATGCTCGCCGAAGGAGAAGGCGGAAGAGCGCGCCTGATTTCCAGAAATCGCAAGCGCCTCACCCCGGTTTTTCCCGATGTGGCTCGGGCGGTGCGCGGCCTTCCCTACCGGGCGGTTGTCATGGACGGGGAAGTCGTCGTCAGCGACGGAGGGGGGATTCCCAGATTCCACCTGATCCAGAAGCGGGGCCGCCTTCGGCGTAGAACCGACATCGATCGGGCGGCTGCCGAGCTGCCTGCAACGTACTATGCCTTCGACCTGCTGGCGTTCGAGGGATTCGACCTACGAGGCCTGCCGCTTGCGAAGCGAAAGGCACTCCTGCGGGACCTCCTCCCCACCGTCGGGCCCATTCGTTACTCCGACCACATTCACGAAGAGGGCGAGGCCATGTTCGGACATGTGTCCGGCCTGGGGCTCGAGGGAATCGTCGGAAAACGGGCCGATTCGGTCTACGTAGGCCGGCGCAGTCGCGCCTGGCTCAAGGTGCGAGACGTTCGCTCCGGGGACTTCGTCATCCACGGGTTCACGGAGGCCGCTCTAGGAGGAACCGGCTTCGGCGCCATTCATCTCGCTCAGTACGACAGCGGCACCCTTGTGTACGTGGGGCGAGTGGGAACGGGCTTTTCGAATCGCCTCTTGAAGGATCTGGGAGGGGATCTGCGGAGTCTTCCCGAATCCCCGCCGCCCGAGGGAAGCAGCGCGGCCGGAAGCGGCGATCACCATTGGGTCGCCCCCGTGCGGGTCGCCGAAGTGCGATACAAGGAAATGACGGAAGCCGGCCTCCTACGGCACGCCTCTTTTGTGCGCCTGCGCCCCGACAAGGCCCCGGCGGAGTGCCTCCTGACGCCCGCTGGGCGATCCCTTCCCGAACCGGAAGAACCGGAAGAACCGGTCCGGGCGCGCCCCATTCACTTTTCCAACCTGGACAAGCCCTTCTGGCCCGAAGACGGCTACACGAAGGGGAACCTGATCGACTACTACCGGGCGATCGCACCCTGGATTCTCCCCCACCTTGCGGACCGGGCGGTCGTGTTGACCCGGTTTCCCGACGGGATTCACGGCAAGTCCTTCTTCCAGAAGAACGCGCCCGGCTTCGCCCCCGACTGGATCCGGCGGGTTCGACTGTACAGGGAGGGATCCGAGCGGGAGCTGGATTACTTCGTGGCAGAAGACGAAGATTCCCTCCTCTATCTGGCCAATAGCGGGAGCATCCCCCTTCACATCTGGATGAGCCGGGTCTCGGACATCGCCCGTCCGGACTTCTGTGTCCTTGATCTGGACCCGAAAGACGCCCCGTTCGGGGACGTGGTGAAGATCGCGTTGTTCCTCAAGGAGCTCTGCGACGCCATCACGCTGCCCGCCTTCGTAAAGACCAGCGGGTCAACCGGGCTCCACATCATGATCCCGCTGGGCCGGCAGGTCACCTACGAACATTCGCGAAACATGGCCCAGATCCTGGCGCTGGCGGCCGTGCGGGAGCTTCCCGACCTAGCGACGGTCGCCCGGCGGCCTTCTCAACGAGACGGCAAGGTCTACATCGACTTCCTCCAAAACGGATACGGACGCCTGATCGTGGCTCCCTACTGCGTTCGGCCGAGGCCGGGAGCCCCGGTGTCCGCGCCGCTGGAATGGCGGGAAGTGCACGAAGCGCTGGCCATCTCCGATCACACGATCAAGTCGATGCCCCAGCGGATGGCCCACCGAAAGCAAGATCCGATTGGAGATCTGCTGACCGTAACACCGGACTTCGGATACAGTCTCGACCGCCTCAGGAACCTGATTCGGTCTTAAGGAGATTCGTCCGGGGAGGTAGACGGACCCTCCCCCAGGTTCCTTCGGATCAGGGCCCCCGTATCCGGATCCCGTCCCATGAAGTCCCTGAACAACACCTCCGGATCCCGGCGATCCCCCTGGGAGAGAACGCTGTCCAGAAAATCCTTCCCCGTCGCCGGGTTCAAGACGCCCTCCCCTTCGAAGCGTGAGAAGGCGTCCGCTTCCAGGGTCTCCGACCAGAGGTAGGCGTAGTACGCCGACGCGTACCCGCCGGCGAAAAGGTGGGAAAACGACGGAAGGATGTGACGCTTGACGAATCGATCCGACGGCACGAATCGCCGGAAGACTTCCGCACCAAACGCCATCACCGGTACCCCCTCGTCGTAGCGGCGATGGAGTTCAAGGTCCAGTGTCGCAAAGGAGAGCTGTCTCATTTGGAGCCACCCGCCCATGAACCGCCTTGCCGAAACGAGCCGGTTCAGAATTTCGGCAGGCAACGGGACTCCGGTTTCATAGTGACGGGCAAAGATGTCCAGGGCTTCCCGCTTCCAGGTCCAGTTCTCCATGATCTGGGAAGGCACTTCTACCCAGTCCCGGGCTACGTTGACCCCGCCACGAGCGGGGATTTCCACTTCGGACGTGACGTGATGCAGGAGATGGCCGAATTCGTGGAACAGCGTCCGCACCTCCTGGTGGGTGAGGAGGGCCGGCCGCTTCCCCGCGGGCGGACTGAAGTTCCCTCCGATAAAGGCGAGATGGGGCTCCCATCCCCCGGGACGAGGACCTCCCGATACCAGGCTGTCCATCCAGGCCCCCTGCCGCTTGGTTTCCCTGGGGAACCAGTCGGCGTAGAACGACCCCAGGTGGCGCCCCGTCGGGTCGCGGACTTCGAAGTAGGTCACATCGGGGTGCCACACCCCAGGGTTCTCCACTTCTTCCACCGAGAGTCCGAAGAGGCGCTTCGCAATCTCGAAGAGGCCGGACTGGACCTCGGTCAGGGGGAACCAAGGCCGGAGCATCTCGTCGTCCAGATCGAACCGTTCCTTCCGGGTCTTCTCCATCAGGTAGGACACGTCCCAGGGTTCGAGCGCACCGAGCCCGAAACGCCGCGCCTGGGCTTCCAGCTCTCCGGCGTCCCGCTGGTAGAAGGGACGAGTCGCGTGGGTGAGCTCGTCCAGGAACCCTTTCACCCTTCGGCCGGAACGGGCCATGGCCGTCTTCAGACGATAGTCCGGGAAGTCGTCGTAACCCAGGCAGGACGCGAGCCGCCGCCTCAGTTCAAGGATTCTGGGGATCAGCCGCCGGTTGTCCCGCCCGCCGGAGGTACACCGGTCAAGGTAGGCCTTGTGGATCTCTTTCCGGAGGGATCGGTCTTCGGCGTGTTTGAGTACCGCTTCGACGCTGGGCATGTCCAGCGTCAGGAGCCAGCCTTCTTTTCCCCGCGCTTCCGCGAGCTGGGCGGCCCGCTCCAGGGCAGTGTCCGGCAACCCGGCCAGGGATTCCCGATGCAGAACCAACTTCTCGAAGGCGGCCGTTTCATCCATTAGGTTCTCTTCGAATTTTCGGCCGAGCTCGGACAGTTCGACCTGCATCTCCTCCAGTAACTTTCTCTCCGGCGGCAGCAACTCCGCCCCCGCACGGCAGAACTCCTCCAGCGTCTTTTCCATGTGGCGGGCTTCAAGTCCCGTGAGCGCGTTTCCCGCAGGCGAGGTCCTGAAGTCCCGGAGCCGCTTGAAGAGCCCCTCGTGGTGTAACAGACGACTCCAGAACCGCGTGATTTCCGCAAGCTGGGAAGCGTACGCCTCCCGATACGCCGGTGGGGCGTTCACGTTGTTGAGGTGGGAGATGGGTGCCCAAGTCCGGGCGACGTCCTCGGTGACCGCGTCCAGATCCTTTAGGATTCGGGCGCTGGGCGCTTCGGTACCCGCCCCCAGATCGTCGATCCTGTCCCAAGCTCGCTTCAGGGCCTCCGAAACCGCTGGCTCCACGTGGGCAGGCTTGATCCGGTCGAACGGAACCGGGAAGCGCCGGTCCAGGAGCGGGTTCACCCCGTCGTTAATGACGTGCAACGCGGCCCCCATTTCCAGGTCGTCCACAAGAGGTTCCAGTGAGATCCAGGTTGGCAGCCGATCTCTCGTGCCCTGGCCACCGGTAGAACAGGATATACTTTACGGAGTTTCCAGCTGGCCCGCCGAAACTTTGCGTTGACGGTCCCCGACCGACGATCCCGTGTGATCGTGGCCGCAGCCTTATTCGTAGCGTACTGTGAGTTTACTTGCCCCTCTATTGTGAGCCGATGGCTTGAGCGCGGTCAAAGACGGAGATTGCCAGACCCTACCAAGCGATTCCGTAGTCTTCTCCGTGATTGCTGGAACCGCCCCACATGGTGCCCGTCTCCGCGTCGAAAAAGATTGCGTTGATGGGTCCTGAAGTACGGGAAGCGAAGGTCAGATCGTACCCCATTTTCCGCAGTTCGGTTCGAACCCAAGGCGGGATTTCGTCGTTCAGGAGAACACGGCCGGGCCTAGATTCGTGGGCACCGAAGGAGCTTCGCATCTGATAGCTGTTGAAGTTGGGAGCTTCGGCCGCTTCCTGAACGTTCATTCCGAATTCAACCACATTCAGGAAAAACTGGAGCAGGTTCTGATCCTGCCCGTCCCCTCCTTGAACCGCAAAGGATAGGAAGGGCCGGCCGTCCTTGAGGGCGAGGGACGGCGTCAACGTCGCGCGGGGCCGCTTCCCCGGTTCCAGGACGTTATACGGCCCCGACCGCTCTTCCAGGACGAAGCTCTGCATTCGTTGGCTCATCCCGATTCCGGTTCGGCCGGCAATGACCGCCGGGATCCAGCCGCCGGAGGGCGTGACGGAAACCACCCAGCCGTCTGCGTCGGCGGCCTGAATCGTAGTGGTCCCGGCATAGAACGCCTCATTGAAGCCGGGTTCCGTCGCCTGGGGCGCGGCGACGGGGCTTGCGTGCCAGTCCTCTATGAAGTGCAGGAAGGGGTTGGTCTCGTCCTGGAATGGGTAGGGATCCCCCGGACGAACATGGGGATCGTTTTCCTTCCAATTGATTTCCCCTGCCCTGGACCGTGCGTATTCCTTGGACAGGAGGCCCTCCACGGGCTCCTCCGGCGGGAAATAGGGGTCCCCGTAGTAGAAATCCCGGTCGGCAAAAGCCAAATTCATGGTTTGGTACAGGGTGTGGATGTATTGGGTTGAGTTATATCCCATAGAGGCGACATCCAAACTTTCCACGATGTTCAAGGCCTGGAGAAGAACGGGACCTTGCACCCAGGTGGTGAGCTTGTAGACGTCAACCCCCTTGTAGGAAGTCGTGACGGGCTGCTCCAGATAGACCTCCCATTCGGACAGATCCTGGAGGGTATGCAGGCCTCCTTGCTCCTGAGATCCTCGAACGAACTCACGGGCAATGTCGCCTCTGTAGAAGCGGTCGTATGCGGCGAGGATGGCTTCCTTGCGAGAGGCTCCTGCGGCAAGTGCCTGGGCTTCCGCCTCGACCAGCTTCTCCAGGGTTCGGGCCAGATCCGTTTGGACAAAGAGCTCGCCTGCGGCCGGGGCGGCCCGGTCACCCCCGAAATTCGGCAGAAAAACAGCCTTGGAATAGGGCCACTCCGCCAAACGGTCCTTTTCTCTTTCCATGGCATTGGCAGCCTGGGCCTCGATCGGGTACCCCCGCGCCATGTCGATCGCCGGTGCCAGGACATCGGCCAGGCCGAGTCTGCCGAACTCGGCCAGCATGACCATGAGGCCCCCCGGCGTGCCCGGCGTGACCGCAGCGAGGGGCCCGTGGGCCGGCGGAACCTCCATGCCTTGCTCCGCAAAGAACGCGGGCGTAGCGCCGGTGGGCGCCGTTCCCAGAGCGTTGACGCCGATCACTTCGCCGGTTTCCGGGTTGTAGATGAGGGCCTGGGTTTCGCCGCCCCAACCCAGGACGTCCCACATGGTGGCGGTCGCGCCCAGCATGGCGGCCGCGGCGTCTACGGCGTTGCCGCCCTTGAGGAACGTCATGGCTCCAGCGGTCGCCCCCAAGGGCTTCCCGGTAATGGCGATCCAGTCCTTTCCGTGGAGAACGGGTTTTTGGGTCTGGGCTTCCGTTCCGTCCGCAATGAGCGCCATGGCACCACAGAACACCCCGGCGAAAACGGCCGATCGATGAGACATGAAGCTTCCTCCTGGAGATTTCCCTGTTGAATCTCGGGTGTAGGGGTCAAGAATACGAACCGTCCCGGGCAGGCGGTACCCCTTCAGGAACGACTCGTTAGCTTTCCGGCATGGACTTCATCCGAAGCATGATCTCCCGGGACTGGGAAAAAGGAAAGTACGGCGGGAAAATCGTCACTCGCTTTCCCCCTGAGCCCAACGGGTTTCTACACATCGGCCACGCCAAGGCCATCTGCCTCAATTTCGGCATCGCTTCCGAGTATCCGGGCGGGCGCTGCCACCTCCGCTTCGACGACACCAACCCCGGCACCGAAAAGGTCGAATACGCCGAAGCGATGAAGCGGGACATTCGATGGCTGGGCTTCGATTGGGGGGAGCACCTCTACCACGCTTCGGATTACTTCGAGAAGCTGTTCTCCTTCGCCCTGGTGTTGGTGAGAAAGGGCCTTGCGTACGTAGACGCGTCTTCCGAAGCGGAAATCCGGGAACAGCGGGGCACGGTGACTCGCCCGGGGACGAACAGCCCGTACCGGAACCGGTCCTTCCCGGAGAACCGGGACCTCTTCATGCGTATGAAGAAGGGCGAATTCCCCGACGGGAGCCATGTCCTTCGAGCCAAAATCGACATGGCCCACCCCAACATGGTGATGCGCGACCCCATCCTATACCGCATTCGCCGGGCCGTGCGTCACTACCGCCGGGGCAATACGTGGGCGATTTACCCCCTTTACGACTTCGCCCATTGCCTGTCCGACTCCATTGAGGGCGTGACCCACTCCCTGTGCACGCTGGAATTCGACAACAACCGGGAAATCTACGACTGGCTGCTGGAACACGTGGACGCACCTTCGCCTCGGCCGGAGCAGACCGAATTCGCGCGCCTCGTTCTGGACTACGTGATCACGAGCAAGCGAAAGTTGCGCCTCTTGGTGGAAGAGGGACGGGTGCGGGGGTGGGACGATCCCCGCATGCCCACCCTGGCCGGACTCCGACGGCGGGGCGTCACGCCCGAAGCGATTCGGGATCTATGTCGCATGGTGGGGGTTGCCAAAGCCGCCTCCCGGGTGGACGCGGGAAAGTTCGACTTCATCATCCGAAACGACCTGAACCGCAAAGCTCCCCGGGCTTTCTGCGTCCTCGACCCCTTGAAGGTTGTCATCACCAATTATCCAGAGGGGCAAGAGGAAAGTTTCTCGGCGCCCAGCTTTCCAAGAGATGTCGGGAAGCCCGGCACCCGGGAACTTCCCTTCGGGCGGGTCGTCTACATCGACCGAGAAGACTTCGCAGAGGTACCCCCGCCGGGCTTTCGCCGATTGGTCCCTGGCGGGGAGGTCAGGCTCAAGTACGCATGCGTGATCCGTTGCGAGTCGGTGGTGAAAGACCCGACCTCGGGCCGGGTAACCGAACTTCGCTGTACCTTCGACCCCGCTTCCCGGGGGGCAAAAACTTCGGACGGCCGAAAGATTCAGGGGACCATTCACTGGGTGGCGGGAGCGGGAGCGGTTTCCGCCGAAGTTCGCCTCTTGGGCCGCCTCTTCGCCGTACCGGATCCCCTCGCTTCCAGCGACTTCATGCAGACCCTGAACCCGAACTCGGAACGGGTGGTGACCGACGCCCTGGTTGAGCCCGGCGTCGCCGGATCGGCCCCCGGAACCCACTACCAGTTCGAGCGCCACGGGTACTTCTTCTCCGATCCCCTGGACTCCAGCGCCGAGAAGCCGGTCTTCAACCGAACGGTGACGCTTCGGAACGGCTGGAGGAGGAAGTCCCGCCAGATCTCGGGTGCCAAGACGGGAACTGCGACCCCGGCCGCCCCCCCCAAGGCGATTTCGTACGGAAGCGCTGCAATGTCACAAGCGAATTCGCAAGCGACGGCAACGTCCGGGGGATCGACCGGAGGCGCGTTCCGCACGGCCTCCGGTCACGCCTTCCGATCGGAAGAAGAGCGGACCCGCTTCCAGGGTTTCGTGTCCCAAGGGGTCCCGAACACCACGGCGGCGAGCCTCGCTCGGTCTCCGGAGCGGACCGCCGTGTTCCGGGCCGCTGCCGACAGCTATCCGGCGGGAGCTCGTTCTCTGGCTTCGTGGCTCGTCAACGAAGTGGCGCGCGTCGTTGGCGCGGATGGCGGCGGTGACTTGGCGCGCTTGCACCCCCAAGCGCTCGCCGACTTGGCCCGGGCTGTGGACGAGGGCGGCCTGTCGCGCCGCAAGGGCCGGGCCGTTCTGGAGGTCCTTCTCGCCCAAGGCGGAGCTTTCCTGGACGTACGCGGGAAGCTGGACCTGACCGAGACCCGGGATGAGAATACCCTGAACGCCATTCTAGAGGAAATCATCGAGGATTTCCCCGACAAGGCGGTGGCCTACCGAAACGGGAAGCGAGGGCTCTTGAACTTCTTCGTGGGAGAAGTCATGAAGCGCAGCGAAGGGAAGGCCGACCCCAAAACGGCGAGTCGACAGGCCCGAATTCTGCTGAAACCTGGAAATGCCCCTGGCCAGTCCGGTCAGCGGAAATAGCTTGACTTCAGCTCACCGCTTCATCGCGTCCGCGTCCCCGTTACCCTTCGCCTCAACCTCCTGGTCAGGATCGTGGATCGGTAGCGCCTCTCCCGCTCTGACCTTCCTTCTATGAGGCGAAGCTCTTCCGCAACAGGGAGGTCTCCTGTCATGTTCACTTGCAAACGTCAAACCCTAGCGATCGCATGGACTGTCACCGCGGTTTCGTTTACAGCGCCACTTTTCTCCCGGGCATGGGCACAACATCCGCCCGCAGCAGCAGGGACCGGGGCCCGACACACCATGCAGCACCCCATGTTTCGACTCTCAATGGGAAAATGGGGCTTGACCGGAATGGGACAGGTGTTTCCCGTCGTCACGGCCTTGGCACCCGACGACAGGGAGGACTATCCGCTTCGCGCCACCGAGGCGTACCTGACCCAGCCAACGCTCATGACCCACCTCGCAAGTCCGGGACACTACTTGGTTCTGCGCTCGACGTTCAATCTTGAAGGCGTGACTCTGGAGTCAGGCGAGCTCAACCCCGGTGCCTGGGGAGAAGGCTTCATAGACAAGCGCCATCCGCATACGCTCTTCCACGAACTCATGCTCAGCCTGAATCTTTGGAACCTCCGGGGCAACGACGTTTCGCTGTCAGCGGGAAAGGGATTCGCCCCTTACGGCACCGACGACCCGATGAGCCGTCCCAGCCTGAAGTACCCGACGAATCACCATCTCTCCCAGATACTAGAGCGATGGACTCTGAATGGCGTCTGGCGCCGGAAGGGATGGAGCGTAGAAGCGGGCGTCTTCGGAGGAACCGAACCAACGGGTCCATACGACATGTCGAATATTGACGACTTCGGCAATTCCTGGTCGGGTCGTCTGATTCGCAGATGGACCTCGGGAGAACGCGGCGCGGGCGCGTGGGAGGCATCCGCTTCCGTCGCCGACGTGACCGAGGCCCATGAGGACCATGACGGCAGAGAAGAAACGACCCGGCTCCTGAACGGGGCGCTTCGCTACGAGGGACCCACGAGATCAGGAGATCTGTACTCGCTTACCGAGCTTTCTCGAAGCAGGTCAGGGAGCGGAGAAGAGTATTTCAGCTTCCTCACGGAAGCCAGGTATGATTTGGACGGCCATCAGCCACATTTGCGTCTGGAGTACGCGACCCGCCCGGAGTACACCAGGACCGACGACAGCATCTTTCGATATGATCACCATGCGGAGGCCGTCGGAGCATCTCGGTGGCTGGTCGTGACGGCCGCATATGCCCGCCAGTTGACCGGATATCCGTTAAGCTTTCGCCCGTTCTTGGAGGTTCAGTACCAACGGGTTCGGCCTGAGCGTGGGGACGCTTCCCCCGGGGAGTTCCCCGGAATCACGTCATTCCTTGCCTTATCCGTGGGTGTTAGACTGTTTCTTGGCGGCGGTCCAATGCGGATGGGAAGGTACGGCATCCTGGACTCAATGTCCGACGCTCACTAATCGCCGGCACACCGTCCGACTTCTCTTACCTTCAAGCCCGAAACCGCTCTGCCAGACGACGAACATCGCCGTCCCCCAAGGTCGGATCCGGCCCCAAGCCCTCGCGAAGACCCGCCTGCCGTCTAATACCCGCCCGCCGTACCGTCGGAGTCCCGGGGATCGGGCACCCCCACCAAACGACCGAAATCGTCCACGAAGATACAGTGGGCGATTCCTTGGCGTTGGCTCCAGGCGATCTCGTGGCCCATCCCCTCCAGGAGCATCGCGTCCGCATCAGACATCAAGCCCGCTTCCAAGCGAGCCGCGTCGGGAAGCCATTGATGGTGCAATCGCTTGGCGGACACAGCCTCCAAGGGAGGTTGGCCGAAATCTACCCTGTTCAACACGATCTGAAGCACCGTGTTGATGATCGTGCGGCCCCCGGGGCTTCCAATCACGGCCGCGAGCTCCCCGCCACGGACGAGGATGGTGGGGGTCATGGAAGACAGCATACGCTGTTCCGGTCGCGCCAGATTGGCGTCGGTTCCGATCAGACCCCGGGTATCGGTAAGGCCGGGTTGACCGTTGAAGTCACCCATCTCGTTGTTCAGAAGGAACCCGGCGCCCGGAACCGTGATGTACGAACCGTACCCGCCTTCCAGGGTGTAAGTCACGGCCACGGCCATTCCGTTCCCGTCCACCACCGAGTAGTGCGTCGTCTCGGAGCTTTCGGGCGGGACGACTTGGACGTCTGCGGGGCTGGATACGCTGGCCGCCCCCGCCTGGATGGTCGTCCGGACCTCGTTCGCGTACGCCTTGCTGGTCAAACGAGCTACGGGCACATCGGCAAAGTCGGGGTCGGCGAGGAAGGTGGCTCGGTCCCGAAATGCTCGACGCATGGATTCGATGAGGTAATGGGCATATTCGGGACTGTTGTGACCCATGGCGGCCAAGTCATAGCCTTCGAGCAGGTTGAGCATCTCCACCAACGCGGTGCCCCCTGAGGACGGCGGCGGCATGCTGATGATTTCGAATTCCCGATAGGTACCCCGAACGGGTTCCCGCTCCCGGGCCTGATAGCGGGCAAGATCCTCTTCAGTGATCCAACCGCCGCCCCGGACCATCTCCTCGGCCAAAAGGCGGGCCGTCGTTCCCGTATAGAAGCCATCCCTCCCCTGGTCGCGGATCCGCTCCAGGGTCGCCGCCAGATCCGCTTGGATCAGCGTATCCCCGACTTCGTACGACGCTCCGTCCTTCGAAAACTGAGCGTACGACGCCGGATAGTCCTGGAATGCCGGCAACATCCGCTCCAGGGAGGCGGCCAGCCGCTCGCTCACCCCGAAACCGTCCCGGGCCAGCCTCGTGGAGGGATCAACGAGATCGGGCCAGGCCGCCGACCCGTACTTCTCGTGGGCCAAAGCGAAGCCCGCCACGGTCCCAGGTACGCCCACGGCCAAGTGGCTGCGGTGGTGGACCTGGTACGAGTACGCCCCGTCTTCCAAAAACATCTCCGGGTGCGCCTTCAAGGGCGCCTTCTCCCGGAAGTCCAGGGTCGTAGCGCTTCCGTCGGGGAAGCGGATCACCATGAATCCTCCGCCACCGATGTTCCCCGCCACGGGGTGCGTAACCGCCAGGGCGAAGCCGACCGCGATGGCGGCGTCCACGGCGTTTCCTCCCTCCCGAAGTACGCGGGCCCCAATCTCGCTTGCATCCGGGTAGGCCGACACCACCATCCCCGTCCCGGTGGTGACGACATCCCGGGAGAGAACGATTTCCGGCGCTGATTCCGGCGCACATGCAAGGGCCGACAGGGACACGAGAACCGAGGTGGGTACCGCTCGCAACAACTGGGTCATGATACGCTCCGGTTTCAACTTCTCACGATGGCCGCTCCCGGCTCGCTTCCGGCGGGAGGGGCGGCGCATAAACGGGCAAGTCCGGGTCCACGGGAGATTCTTCCTCATGCGTCCTGGGCGACATGGCCCCGGACGTAGGCAGCGAAATCGTCCACAATACTGTACAAGACCGGGACCAAGATGAGGGTCAGGAAGGTGGCGAACAGGATTCCCACAATCACCGCGACGGCCATGGGACCCCACCACGCAGCCTGCTCCCCGCCCCAGAACAAGTCGGGCGACAGGCTCCCGAACAGACCGAAGAAGTCGAAGTTCAGACCTACGGCCAATGGAATCAGGCCCAGCGCGGTGGTCAAGGCCGTGAGCAGAACGGGCCGCAGCCGGGTCTTGCCGCCTTGGATCAGGGCTGCCCGCTGAGGCATGCGGTCCCGGCGGCGGAGGACATCGACATAGTCGATGAGGACGATGGCGTTGTTCACGACGATCCCGGCAAGAGAGATGACGCCTACGCCGGTCATGATGATCACGAAGGGCATCTGAAACACCATCAGACCGATGAGGACACCGATCGTGGACATGATCACCGACGATAGGATGATCACCGGTTTGATCACCGAGTTGAACTGGGAGACCAGGATCAGAGCGATCAGCATGAGGGCCGCCATGAAAGCGCCCAAGAGAAAGTCCATGGCTTCCTGTTGGTCCTCCTGTTCGCCCGTGAACTGCAGGGCATACCCGGGAGGGAGGCCCTCCGAAAAGCCCGCGAGGACCCCCTTCACACCCTCCCGAACCTGGTTTCCATTGTGTCCGGCGGCAACTTCAGCACTGATCGTGGCCACCCGGTCCATGTCCTTGCGCCGGATCGAGCCGTACCCCTCCCCGACCGTCCAGTCGGCAACCGAAAGCAGGGGGATCTGGTCCCCTTCCGAAAAGACCGTCAGTCTGCCCAGCGCCGCGAGCTCCTGTCGGTCTGCTTCTCGGAGGCGCACGATAATGTCGTATTCGTCGTTGCCGGTGCGGTACTTGGCCGCCTCGAGCCCGTTAATGGCCCCTCTCACGGCAAATCCCACATCGTTGGTCGAGAGTCCATAGAGACTGGCCCGCTCCCGGTCAACCACGACCTGTAGCTCCGGACGGGCGTCGTTCATATCACTCTCAAGGCCCACCAGGAGGGAGTAGACGGGAGAGTTTTCGATCAAATTGATCGCCTCGTCCGCCAAAGTCTTGAGTCGCGACGGGTCCTCACCGGTGATCTCAATGTTGACAGGCGGCCCAGACGGCGGCCCTTCCGTGATTTTGTCCACCCGCACTTCCGCGCCCGCCAAACGGGTCCCCACCGTCGCCTGCATGTCCCGAAGGGTGTTGAACACGTCGAACCGGCGATCTTGAAAATCGATCATGCTCAGGGAGATACGCCCGGACTCGGGGCCCGTCGGGCCGGTCCCTTCCATGGGGTTGCCCCCTGTGGAGCCCACCGTCGTCACGACGGACGTGGCGTCGGCGACGCCTTCGATGCCGTCAATCTGGGCCTTCAAGCGGGACGCGTAGCTGTTGGTCACATCCGCCGAGGTGCCCGTCGGAGCCTCGATGGCCACGTAGAGGCTCCTGGGAGGAATGTCCTCGGGGAAATACTCTACCGGTGGCGCGAAGGCCCCGTATACGAACAGGGTCAGCACAAAGGCCATCAAGGAGCCTCCGAGCACCGTCTTTCGGTGATTCAGACACCAGATCAGACGCCGTTCGTACCAGCGGACCAACCGGGGGAACCCGTCCGCCATGAACGCCCTTCCAATGCGGTCCAGGAGCCGGGTATGGAGAAACCGGAGGCCGACGGCGGTGGCGGCAAAAACAAGCGCCGTAAGGGGGTTGACAGAAGCGACCAACAGCAGCGCGATGGCCGTCAATGCCAAGAGCCCGAGCCGGGCGCCCCGGCTCAGGGGCCGGACCGGGGCACCCTCCGGACGGAGGAAAAGGGAACAAAGGGTGGGAACGATCACCAGGGCGACGAACAGGGAGCTGGAAAGGGTGATGATGAGGGTCATCGGCAGATAGCCCATGAACTCCCCCACGAAGCCGGGCCAAAACAGCAGCGGGGTGAAGGCTGCCAAGGTCGTCGCCGTGGCGGCGATCACCGGAATCGCAACCTCACCCGTGGCTTTTTTTGCCGCCGTCTTCCGATCCCACCCCTCTTCGATGAAGCGGTAGATGTTTTCCACAATTACAATGGCGTTGTCCACCAACATTCCCAGAGCAAGGATGAGGGAAAACAGCACCACCATGTTCATCGATACCCCGAGCACCCGGAGGAGGACAAAAGAGAGGAACATGGACGTGGGGATGGACAGGGCCACGAACACGGACGTGCGGAGACCCAGGACGAAGAGAAGAACGCCCACGATCAACAACAGACCCGAGATGATGTTGTTCTCGAGGCTGCTGACCATGTTCCCGATGTCCTGGGACATGTCGGACGTGATCGACACCACCGTGGACGGTGGGAAGAGCCGTCGCATGGCCTCGATCTCCGCGCGAACTGCCTCGGCGGTGGCGATGATGTTCTCGCCGGATCGCTTGATCACATCCAGTGTGACCACCGGTTCTTCCCCCAGGCGGGCGTACGTCTCCCGTTCGGCGAAACCGAACTCGACTGCTGCGATATCCCGAACGTAGACGGGGCGTCCGTTCACCGTCTTTACAACCAAGTCCTGGATCAGCGAAGGGGTATCGAACTCCCCGTCCACCCGTACCAGGTATTTCATGCCGTTTACATCGATCGATCCACCCGGAATGTTCACGTTTTCCAGGCGAATGGCGTCCAGAACATCGCCAAAGGAAACGTTGTAGTACTTCAGCTTACCCAGGTCGACATCAACCCTTACTTCCCGTTCCAAACCTCCTCTCAGATCCACGCGAAGGACCGCCGGAATGGACTCGATGCGCTCTTGAAGCTCCTCCCCGAGCTCCTTCAGCCTGACCAACCCGTAGCCCCCGGCCAAGTTCACCCGCATAACGGGCGCATCGCTCATGGAAAACTCGAAGATGGTCGGATCCTCGGCGTCGGAAGGCAATTCCGGCCGGGCCAGGTCCACCTTTTCCCGAACCTTCTGCAGGGCTTCGCTCACCCGAACGTCGGAATCGAATTCCGCGACAACGGACGAATAGCCCTCCACGGACGTCGACGTCAGCTCCGCGATGTCGGAAATCGTGTTGAGCTCCTCCTCGATCTTCCGGGTGACGAGGCTCTCCATGTCGTCCGGTGACACACCTGCATAGATGGTGTTGACCGCGATGAAGGCGGATTCGATTTCGGGAAACGACTCCTTGGGAATCGCCCTATAGGACAGGAGCCCCGCAATCGTGACAAAGACGAACAACACGATCACCGAGGTCGCGTGATCAACGGCGAAGGATGTAAGACGGAATTCCTTGAAGGACTTCGGGGTACGGTTCACCCGGCTTTCCCCCCGATCGTCGTTCATGACTCCCTCCGAGGCTCGTTCACCACGACCTGAACCCGGTCCCCGTCGGTGAGGCCCTGCTGGCCCACCACGACAACCCGGTCCCCCTGGTGCAGTCCCGATCCGATGATGGCTTCATTCCCCTGGGCAGCAACGATTTGCACCGAGCGGGCATCCGCCCGCACTTCGTCGCCCGACCCGTCGACCACAAAGATGACGTACCCCTCCTCCATGGACACGAGCGCCTGTTGGGGGACCACAATCGCGTCCTTCAGCTCCTGCTGCACTACGGTGATTTCGGCGATCATTTCCGGCTTGATCCGCCTGCCCGGATTGGGCAGCACCAGCTCAACCGGGAACGTACGGCTATCCGGTTCCACCGCGGCCCCGACGTAGGCAATGTTGCCGGCGAAATCATCGCCCTCAAGGACATCGAAAGACACGGTGGCGTTGGCTCCCGTCACGATGTCGAGGGCGAACCGCTCGGGGACCCCGGCCACGACCTTGACGGAGTCCATTTGAACGATCCGGGCGACGGGCGTTCCCGGCGAAACCATGGATCCGACCTCGACGAAGCGGGCATCCAGCACCCCGTTGATGGGCGCAGAAACCGTTGTACGCGCAAGACGCGTTTGCAGCGCGGCCAAGTTGCCCAGTGCCTGTTCAGCCCCGTACTTCGCTTCCAGGTAGCTCACTTCGGAGCCAATTTCATCTTCCTCGTACAGTTTCTTCCTGCGCTCCCACAGCACTTGGGCCAGCTCCGCCTGGGCCGTTGCGGTTCGGACCTGGGCCAAGAGGATTCCGTCGTCCAGCTTGAGGATGGCGGCTCCTGAACGAATCGGGAGGCCCTTGTCGCGAACGATCTGGCGCACGACCCCCGACTCCTCCGCAGAAACCAGAACATCCCGCATGGCCTGGACGACCCCGGTCAGCCGAATGGTGCGAGTAAAATTCCGGGGTTCAACCCGCTCAACTTCGACGTTGACGACTCGAACAGAGCTCTGGTCCGGATCGGGCGCCCGGTCCGCCTGAGCCCCACCGCACCCGAAAACCATTCCCACCGCCCCGGCAGCCAAGATCCACTTGGCGGGGGCGGGAGCGCGGGCCACCCGGGAGACCACCCCGGCGGTCTCTCGCTTCAAAAATCTCCTCCTCCTCGTTCCTTTCATCTCCCCCTCCTATCCGCTCCGGACCCTGTCGACCGGGTGTCGACCAAGGGAACCTGGCCGACGGCTTCGTCGAGACGAGCCCGCGAAGTCAGGTAGTCGTACACCGCCTGGGCATAGTTGAATTCACTCTGACGCAACGCCATTTCCGCATCGGTCCGTTCAAGCCGACTCCCCATGCCTTCGCTGTACTGCGCGCTGGCGATCGCGTACCCCCGCTGCGCTTGGGAGACGGCAAGGCGCTGGCCGCCCGACCGAGCCCGGGCTTCCCGAACCTGGTCAACCAAGTTGCGAATCTGGACCTCCGCTTGGTCCGCCACTGCGCTCGCCTGGACTTCCGCCTGGCGCAGCGCCGCCCTCCGCTGGTTGATCCGGGCATCGCGGCTAAAACCCGAGAAGATGGGGAAGCTGACCCGGAGCCCGATCTGCTTCGTGGATCCGCGTTGGTCGCTGCTCCCGAAGAAGTCGGGTGCCCCGTTTTGCTGGGCGGCCAAGCCGTAGGTCCCGAAGGCGAACACGCTGGGCAAATAGGCCACCTGTTCGATCCGAAGCTCGATCCGCCTCAAGTCTTCGGTGATTTCGAGTTGGCGCACCTGAGATCTATCGGCCAACCACTGGCGGACGAAGCCCGCTTGGTCCGCGTCTTCAGCCGCCGAAGCCCCGACGAAGGCCAGAATGTCCTGGTTCGCCGGAGTGTTGGCGGCGAGATCGTTCAGGTCCATTCGGGCCAGAGCGCCTGCCACCTCCAGTTCCGATTCGGGATCCAGGTCGAGCTCCGCAGCCAGGGTCCGTCGCGCGGCCGTTCGGCGATTCTGCGCGCGTCCCAACTCGGGTTCGAGATTCGCGAGCTCTACTTGCAGGCGGAGTACGTCGTAGGTCTGAGCCAATCCGGCCTCGTTCATCGCCTTTGTCTCCTCGAGGGCTTGACGCACGCGAAGCAGAGAGTTCTCGGTCAGACGTACCTCTTCCTGGGCCAGAAGGAGGCCGTAGAAGGCGATTCGTACCCGGGTGACGGCTTGCTGGGTTCGTTCCCGGAGGATTTCCCGCTGCAGTCCCCGAAAGCCCGCGGCGGCACCCACGCCCACGAAGACTTCGGGTTCGAACAGAGGTTGTTCCGCATTGATGGACAGGTTCCAGATGTTGTCCGCACCGAACTGAACGGGAATGAACTCGCCCTGGGCCGCGGAGGGGTCGAAGATCTGGGCGGGGAGAAAACTCACCTGAGGCGCGATGTTCCTGACGAAGGAACTTGAGAGCGACACGGTTGGATACACACTGCTCCACGCCTCCGTAACCCGGGCTTCCGCCAGGGACAGCTGGTACTCCGCGTCCCGCACGTCCCGATTGCGTTCCAGCGCGACCCCAACCACCTGACTCAAGAGGGCGGGACCCTCCCCCATGCCTCCGCCGGATACCGTTTCCTGCGCGGCTGCGGTTCCGGGTACACCCCCGCCGATCGCAGAAACCGCCAGAAGCAGAACTGCGAATCCCCCGAAGGTCCCCGAGGGCTTCCAGGGGGACAATATACCGTCACATTGATTCATGACCCCTCCCCAATCGTCGTAACTGCAGGGGCGATTCGTCATACGGCAGGGGCGATTTCCCAGTTTCCGCACCGGCCCGTGTCCACCCCAGAGAAATCGGTATCGAACCCGAATGAACGTGAAAGATAGCATCTTCGGGACGTTGGAAGCGCCCCCTTCTTCTGCGCGGAGAAGACCATACAGACGGTATTGGGGAAGCTCCTGCGACCAAGCGTTCCCGTGCCCTGGACCCCGTCCGGTAGGTATTGCCCGACGGAGACTTCCTGGATCTTGCCGTGTCGAGGCACTGCGCGGAATCCGGACGGCCCGTCGTCCTCGTCCTCCACGGACTCAAAGGTTCCGCCGAACGGGGGTACATGCAGATTGGCTACGACGCCCTGGTCCGTCACGGGCTGGCCCCGCTCCACGGGTTCGCAGACGCGGACGACTACTAAACCCGCTCGGCCTCCGGTCCTCGCCTGGGGACGGTCCGCCCACCTCCGTCTCCAGCTGACCCGAGCACGGCTGGCATGTCGGATTCCTGGGCCTCCACGCGGGCCGCCTGCGGTATTGGTGTGAAGAGACGATGGCGGCCTACCTTGGCTGGGCGGTGGGTCGGTCCGGTTTTCGGACGCACTCCCCGGTTGACGTGACCCCCCCAACCGCATAGGCTGATGCTCACGATCTCGGTAGCGCCTAGCCGAAAAAGGTTCAGTGGCCCGCCGGGCGGCCGTCGTGGACGGCGAGGGCCGGACACACCCCAACTGTAGACACGAAGGAGCGAGAGGATGCGGACCACCGGAACCGTGAAATGGTTCAACGACGAGAAGGGATTCGGTTTCATCAGTCCCGAAACCGGTGATCGGGACTGTTTCGTCCACTATTCGTCTATTCAAAGCGACGGTTTTCGAAGCTTGTCGGAAGGCGATCAAGTCGAATTCGACATGGTCAGCGGGGAGAAGGGACCGGCGGCGGAGAACGTGACCCGGGTAGGAGGGACGTCCTGACGACCGGGAGCTCACGCAGTCACAAAGCGGGGTCGGCGGAAAACCGTCGGCCTCGTTTTGTGCCCACTGGGATCGGAAAACCCGGTCCCGAATCAACCTACCGGAAAAACGCCGCCTGCCAGCGCCCGGAAGCCGGACCCTCCCAACGACTCCCCCGTAACTCCGCCAGCCTGGTGATTGAGTTGTCGAAAACCACGGATTCGCGGGTTACCCGTCCCTTCCGGACAAGGGCGCGGAACCCGGGGCGTGACGTATGCCGGATCTCTCCCCGGAAGTCGCGGTACCAGACCGCTTCGTTGCCTACAAAGCGAAAACCCAGCCCGTCCTCAACCTCCTTCAGCCGGCGAACAAGGGCGTCTATGGAGCATCCCGATGGAGGAGCGGCGTCTTCGTCGGCACCTACAACCAGGAATCGGCCGTAGCGCCAGGATCGAGCGGCCCGGAGGGGAACGCCGTGGGCGGTCCAGGCTTCCAGGAAGCCGTCTACCGCCCGGAGCAGCGCTGCCGTTTCCGGACCCTGGAGCTCACGATCCGTCCCGAACACCCATATTCGGGCGTGTCCAGGAAGCTTGTCCAGCCCCGGGAGCTTCACGACGCCTCCTCACTGTCGGCAAGGACTTCCTGAGGGGCGTTCTTGTCCAGGAGCACGGCGATCCACTTCAGATCCCGGGTGTTATCCAGCATGATTTTTACAACCATGGTAAGGGGAACCGAGAGCAGCGCTCCCGCAGCCCCCCACAGCCAGCCCCAAAAGACCAGGGAGAGGACCACGACCAAGGTGGAAAGGCCCAGGCGCCGTCCCACGAAGATCGGCTCGAGCCAGTTCCCCAGTACGATGTTCACGGCCATGTAGCCCAGGCTCGTGACGAAGGCGCGCTGAAAATCAAAGCCCACAACGCTGACGCCAAGGGGATCGAACTCCACCAGGGCCAGAAGCACGGCCGGTATCGAGGCGACCACCGAGCCGATCGTGGGAACGTAGTTGAGGACGAAGGCAATGAGACCCAGGAGGATGGGTGAGTCCAGGCCCAGCAGCCACGTCCAAACACCCAGCAAAACCCCGGTGGTGAGGCTGGTCACCGTCTTGATTCCCAAGTACTTCTGGACCTCGCTGACGATCTTCCCGGAACGTTCATCGTAGGCCATTCGCCGGCCGGCAATGGCCCGGAGCTTCCGGGGCAACACGGCGGCTTCCCCCAATGCGAAATAGAGGATCAGGAAGACGAGGAAGGTGGTGGACACGATGGAAAGGGCCCTCGTGAAGGTCCCCCCGGCCACGGCCAGCAGGGTCTGGGCATCCAGAAGCCCCAGCAGGTTTTCGGGGACCAGAAACTCCATCACACTGGCCCTCGTTTCGCCCAAGAACGGCCACCGAACTTCAAGGAGCCGGAGTACTTCGTCCACCTGCCCCCGGATCGCGACGATATAGGCCGGGCCCCGAGCCTGAAGCTCGGCGAACTGCTGGCTGGCCAGCAGGATCAAGAGCCCGAAGACGGCAACCACGGCCAGGACGGTGAGGAGAATCGCCACCTGCAGGGGAATCCGTTTCTTCTGCAGCCAGAAAACGACCGGCAGGCTGATCATGGCCAAGAACGCGGCGAAGGCGATGGGCAGCATGATCGGCTGGGTCAGCCGCAATCCCTGGATCAGGATGACCAAAACCGCCAGTGTAAAGATGAAGCGAAGGCCTGGATTCCGATCCAGTCGGTCGAAGACCATCAATCTCCCTGAAGGAAGGGTGCCGAAGCGGACTTGAGTCTAATGGAGAAACCCTCCCTGCGGAAAGCTTCTGTCGGGCACACCGACCCGGGAAAGGTATCCGCTCGAAACCACGATCGGGACCGCCTGCTGGCCCAGTGCCGGATCGATACCTTTCGCGCCGGTGGAAAAGGCGGACAACACCAGAACAAGGTGGAATCGGGGGTTCGCCTGACCCACAAGCCGACGGGGGTCGTGGTCACGTCCCGGAAGTTTCGGTCCCAAAGGCAAAATCGGGAAGAGGCCGTCCGTAGACTGATGCGGAAACTTGACGCCCGGCGCCGGACACCCAGACCCCGGATCCCGACGGGGATCCCCCCGCACGAGAAGCAAAAACGCCTGGAAGCGAAGAAAAGGCGGTCGCGATTGAAGGGCTTGCGGAGGACACCTACCCAGGACATTTGAGACTCCGACGCAATCCCCACCCAGCCGGACTCGAACGCGGGAAACACTTATTCGGCTTCGGGCGTGGGGTCGCGGATGGCGGCCACCTTATGCGGAGGCGCCGGAGCGGCTGGCCAACACACAGGCGCTGGCCAACATACAGCCAAGGAGCCCCGCAGTCAGCAGACGATCGGGAGCAGAGGCCTGGGACGGCTCGCCGTCCTCTCGGCATACGTGATCGTGTAGATGCGAATCTGGGCGCAACCCCGAATCCACTCCACCCGGTACACTTCCGTGGTGGGCAAGCTCGCCAGTTCCGGGACACCGCCAAAGGCAGGGGCGTCGTCAACAAAGATTCTGGGTCTTTGCAGCGTGGCTCCCCGAATCCGGATGCAGTCCCGCCGCCGGGCCATCAACCCCGTTCCCGAGCTTCCCTCAAAGCAAGGAGCAAATTCGAAGCCGGGCTGGCTGTCAAGGTAGGAGGCAACGTTCATGTCGGGGGCGAATCGGAGGGAGACTTCGTCGAAGGTGCGGGTCGCAAAGGGAAGCTCGCGAAGACGCGTTTCCAGCCTGTCGACGTAGACCTCGATTCCCTCCAGCACGACGGGCTTGGGGATCACCGCGATTTCCACGAACTGCCCGTCCCTAATGTCCAGAACCTGAATCAGGTCGGCATACCCGATCCTCGTGACGGAAACCTCCTTTGGCCCGGGCGGCACTTCCGAGATGCTGAACCTCCCCGTTTCGCCGGTAATGCCCGCCACGATCGACCCGTCCGGCCCCGATAGGCGCACCACGGCACCCGCCACCGGATTGCCCCAATAGGTGTCGATTACCTCACCGACGAAGGTGACGGACCCCGGATGCCCGCTCTGGCCGGAGGACGAACCGGGAGCGCCTGCGCCCAGCAGCGCGCACACCACCACCCCCGAAGTCACCGTGCGGACCATACGTCAACCCAGGGCTCGAACCGCCTCCACGATCTCGTCGAAGGGAGGAAGCACCCCCGGATCCTCGCTAACCCAAGCGAATCGGATCTGTCCGACCCCGTCCACCACGAACGCCGAACGCTTCGCCACGCCCCTCAGCCCGAAGAAGTCTTCCTGGAGCACGCCGTAGGCTGAAGCGGCCTCCTTGTTGAAGTCGGAAAGGACCGGGAACAGCACGCCCATCTCTTCGGCCCACTTCCGGTTCACGAACGGGGAGTCAACGCTGATCCCGCAGATCGCTGCACCCAACTCCCCCCAGACCTGCCAGTTCTCGGATATGTGACAGAGCTCCTCCGTGCACGTGCCGGAAAAAGCCAAGGGCACGAACAGGAGGACCACCGGCTCCCCCCGGTGTCCGGACAGGGTCACCGGCTCCTTCCCCAGGGCCGACAACAAGGAGAATTCCGGAGCCCGGGTTCCGGCTTCAAGAGGATTCATTTGCGCTTTCTCCTTAACAATTCATTTTCGACGTTGCGGGTGGGGATGGCCGATCCAGTCGGCCAAGCGTCAACTCATCGCGACGGCTCACTGGCTCCCGTAACCGCTCCTGTTTTTCGTCCAGATGAGAACCGCTCCGCAGCCGTTCTTGCCGCGAAAGCTGTACTCGGGAGGCGTTTGCAACCCCCAGTAGATTTCCGCAATTTCCACCCACTCGGGTGGAATGCTGTCGATGTCTACGGAGCCCTCCCAGTCGGGGTTCCACTCCACGCCATCCACAAAGATCGACAAAGGGCAGTTCCGGGGAGCATACAGGACCGACCGAAAGGCCGCGCCCCCTACGGACGATCCCTGCCGTCTGACCCTAAGCCCGGGAACGTGGGAAAACACATCCGATATGCGGGGAGACCCCTGCCGTTCAATCATCTCCCGCGTGACCATGCGGGTGAGTATCCCCTGGTCCATCCGCCGGTAGACCCCATGCAGTTCCAGAAACCGGGAGCGCACCTCCACCGTGATGGGCCGCAACGGAACGGCCTCGACGGTCATTGCAACTTCAAGGGCGGTCGTCTGGCCCGGGTGAAGGGAGACGGGCTCGGTGCGCCTTGCGTAGCCGATCATCTCCACCGTCACTCGGGTGAGCCGGGAGCCGGGATTGGAGAACCCGGCCCGCCCGCGGGCATCGGTTGCCACACGTCCTCCCGAGGGGAGTGAAACGACGGCGCCTTCAATCGCGCGCCCGGTCTCCGAATCGAATACGCTGACCAGGAGACGGGAAGGCGCCCCGGGATCCTCCAGATCGGCCTGCATCATATGGAGGACAAAGCTTCCCGGCCGCATCACGCTGAAATCTCCCTGGAGGGTCCGGTAACCGGCCGCCCGAGCGGTGAGCACGTATTCCCCCAGGACCGCATCAAAGGACGCGCGTCCGACGTCATCCGTCACATAGCGGTTTGCGACCCCGGACAACTCAATGACGGCACCCGTGATCGCCGTCCGGCTCCCCACGTCCAGGACATGGGCGGTGACCTGGACAACCCTGGCTTCGCCCTCCTGGGCGGCGGCGGGAAACCGATGGGCAAACATCAAGGGGACGGCCAAGGCCCAGATCAAGATTTCCGACCTGCGAGCCCGAATACGAGAAACAGCCACGCTGATCCTTCCTTGACAGCACAGGAAATGTAGCCCGAAAAGCATACCGTTTCGGTTCAGCCGGGGCAAGGAAAGCTCAAGCGACTCCGAATTCCGGTACTGGCGAAAACGAAATCGCTTCCCCTATCTTGCAATGAATTGGAATCAAACGAGAATCAGGGAGACGCGCACATGAGCAGATACGCACTTGCCCTGGTGGTGGCGAGTATTGTGGGCCTGGGGTTCGCCACCGATGCCGGGCATCCGGTCCCCGCTCCGTTCGGGGCTTCGCCTTTCCCTTCCGACGCCGGCCTTGTCGTCCCTGAAGCCGAAGTCAACGACGTCGTCGAGCGATACTGCACCCGGTGTCACAACGAACGCAGCCGGCGGGGCGACTTGGTTCTCGAAGGTTTCGATCTTGCCGACGCTGCGAAGCGGCGGCCCACCATCGAGAAGATGATCCGCAAACTCAGGGCAGGAATGATGCCTCCCCGGGGAGCGCGGCGGCCCGAAGCTGCGGTTCTCTCCGAAACCGCGACAGAGCTCGAGTCGGTCATGGACCGGATCGCGACAGCCGAACCGAATCCAGGCAGGCGAACCTTCCAGCGTCTCAATCGGGCCGAGTACACCCGGGCGGTCGAAGACCTCTTGGGCTTGAAGATCGACGTGAGCGCTTTCCTTCCCCTGGATACCAAGAGCGCCAACTTCGACAACATCGCCGATGTCCAGATGCCTTCGGCCACGGTCATGGAGGGGTACCTCCGCGCCGCGGGCCAGATCAGCCGGTTGGCGCTGGGGGACCCGGAAGCCGAGATCGCGTCCTCCATTTACCGGGTCCCCCGGATCGCGTCCCAGAAGGACCGGGTGGCCGGAGCGCCGGTCGGGACTCGGGGCGGCCTCTCCGTCGTGCACAACTTCCCGGCAGACGGGGAGTACGTCTTCCACATCATGCCCTACGCGGCCGTTGAGGGGGAGGTCTTTGGCCGAACCTTCGGGACGGAACAGATCGAAGTCTCCGTTGATGGGGCCCGGGTCGCCCTTCTGACCATTGATCGCTGGATGTCCGAATCGGAGCCCACAGGGCTCAACATCCGCAGTGACTCGATCTACGTGACCGCCGGGCCGAAACGCGTCTCGGTGGCCTTTATCCGCCAGTTTGAAGGGGTGGTGGACGACTTGGTCCGGCCCATTGATCATACGCTGGCCGACGGACAGATCGGGATCGGCCTTGGCGTCACGACGCAGCAACACCTCCAGAGGCTCACCGTTCTGGGACCGTTCGGGGTGACGGGGGTCTCGGACACGCCGGCCCGGCGAGCCGTCTTCACCTGCCGACCCACGTCGCCCGACGAGGCCCGGCCGTGCGCAAGGGAGATCATCGCCCGCTTGGCGGCGAAGGCGTATCGTCGCCCCGTCCGGGAGGAGGACTTGGACGGCCTTCTCGAGTTCTACGAGATGGGAGCAACCGACGGGGGCTTCGAAAAGGGGGTCCGCACGGCCCTTCAGGCCATCCTGGCCAGCCCGCACTTTCTTTTCCGGATGGAGCGACAGCCCGCGGAAGTGGGACCTTCGGGGATTTATGCGATAGGAGATGCCGACTTGGCCTCTCGCCTTTCTTTCTTTCTCTGGGGGGCACCGCCCGACCAGACGCTTATGGAGCTGGCCCAAGGAGGAGACCTGTCGGACCCGGGCGAACTGGAACGCCAAGCACGAAGGATGTTGGCGGACCCCCGGGCGGAGGCTCTGGCCGTTCGCTTTGCCGCCCAGTGGCTTCGACTCCAAGACCTGGAGAAGATTCATCCGGATGCCCTCACTTACCCCTACTTTGACCAGACCCTCGCGGACGCCATGCACAGGGAAACGGAGCTCTTCTTTGCCAACCTGGTCAGGGAAGACCGACCCGTCCTCGAGCTGCTTACGGCCGACTACACCTTCGTCAACGAGCGTCTCGCCCGGCACTACGGCATGACCGGGATCACCGGGCCCGCCTTCAAGAAGGTCCGCTACCCGATGGACCGTCGGCGGGGCCTGCTGGGGCATGGGAGTATCCTCACGCTGACTTCTCATCCCGACCGGACTTCTCCCGTGTTGCGGGGCAAGTGGGTGTTGGAGGTTTTCCTGGGGGCACCGCCTCCCCCGCCACCCCCGGACATTCCGGCCTTCGAGGAAACCGCGGAGGCCGACGAAGGACGGTTCTTTACCGTTCGGGAGCGCCTGGAAGAGCATCGGGCCAACCCGGCATGCACCTCCTGTCATGCGGTGATCGACCCCTTGGGGCTCTCTCTTGAGAACTTCGACGTAACGGGGGCATGGCGAATCCGGGATGAAGGCAATGCGGTGGACCCGGTAAGCGTGATGTACGACGGAACGGATCTCGCAGGTCCCGCCGATCTCAGGGAAGCCCTACTCCGACTTCGGGAGGTCTTCGTCCGAACATTTACCGAGAACCTGATGGCCTACGCCCTGGGCCGACGGGTAGAGTACTACGATATGCCGACCATCCGGGACATCGCTCGGAACGCCGCCGCAGACGACTACCGCATCTCCTCTTTCGTGTTGGGAGTCGTCGGCAGCCCCCCGTTCCGGATGGCCCGCACCGACGAAATCGCAGACGGAGAAGCGGAAAATGGCGGAGAACCAGAACAAGACTGAAGACGCCCACACAAAAGAGGTCCACCGATGAAAATCATCACCGGAAAGCACATTTCAAGACGCACGATGCTCAAGGGAGCGGGGGCCGCCATCGGCCTGCCCCTCATGGATGCCATGGTGCCGGCAGGTCGACTTTGGGCGCGTACGCCCAATGGCAAAGCCGCGGCGCGCACCCGCCTGGTCTGCATCGAACAAGTCCACGGCGCTGCGGGGTGCAACGATTGGGGCGCGTCGAAGAACCTTTGGGCGCCCGCCGAAACGGGACGTGATTTCGATCTCTCACCCAGCAGCCTGAAGCCCCTGGAGCCGTTCCGGGACTATCTCACGATCATCAGCGACACCGACGCTCGCATGGCCGACGCCTACGCGCCCAGCGAGATCGGGGGAGATCACTTCCGCACAAGTGCGGTATTTTTGACGCAGTCGCACCCGAAACAGACCGAGGGGTCCGATGTTCGAGTCGGTACTTCCCTTGACCAGATGTACGTGCAGCGCTTCGGCAATGACACGCCGATTCCCTCCCTGCAGCTTTCCATCGAGAACGTAGACCAAGCCGGGGGTTGCGCCTACGGGTACGCTTGCGTCTACACCGACACCATCAGCTGGGCCTCTCCCACCCAACCCCTGCCGATGATTCGGGATCCCCGGGCCGTTTTCGAGCAGCTTTTCGGAGCCGGCGGCACCCCGGAGCAGCGGGCGGAGCGCCTCACAACGGATCGCAGCATTCTGGACTGGGTCATGGGGGAAATGTCGTCGTTGCGCAGGGAGCTGCACCCCGACGATGTGCACCGCTTGGATCAATACGCCCAGAACATCAGGGAGCTGGAGCAGCGCATCCAACGGATTGAGGCCCAAAACTCCAGCGGAGAGGAGCGCCAGATTCCGGAGGCTCCGGTCGGCGTGCCCGATTCTTTCGAGGAACACGTGAAGCTCATGTTTGACCTCCAGGTTCTGGCCTTCCGATCGGACACGACCCGGGTGTTCTCCTTGAAGCTGGGCCGGGATGCCTCCCCCAGAGTCTACCCTGAGTCCGGTGTTGACACCCCCTTCCACGCGGCGTCCCACCACGGCGGTCGGGAGGACAGGGTAAAGCAGTTCGCCCGGATCAACGAATACCACATCTCCATGGTTCCCTACTTCCTCGAGAAGCTGAAGAGCGCCACGGAGGGAGATGGCACCCTCTTGGACAAGACGATGATCGTGTACGGCTCGGCCATGGCCGACAGCAACCTGCACAACCACACCCGTTGCCCCCTGTTCCTGGTGGGAGGCGCAAACGGGGCGCTTGAAGGCGGACAGCATATCCGGGCCCAGACAGGCACACCTATGGCAAACGCCATGTTGCACATGTTGCACAAGCTGGGAGCCGACGACATTGAGCGCTTCGGAAACAGCACCGGCGTGTTGGCGTTCTAGTGGGGGAAATCCGGACAAACGTCTGATCCGTCGGCCAGCGCAAGAGAAGCTAAGGGGGAAGAAATGCTGAAAAGACGATTCGGGGCCGTGTTGCCCTTCGTGGCTCTGACCGGAGCCCTCACTGTTATGGGGGCCAAGCCCGCCGAGGACACCCGGGGGTGTGAGCGGCCCGTCTGCGCCCCAGGGTCGGCCCCCGACGCGATGGCGTCTGCCGATGCCCCGGTGGCGGACGCCGCGGAGCGGGGTGACCTGGAATCGGTCCGTGCGCTTCTCCGGAAGGGTGCCGATGTCAATGCCGCCCAGAGTGACGGCATGACCGCGCTTCACTGGGCCGCAAGCAACAACGACGTCGAAATCGCCCGCACGCTCCTTTACGCGGGCGCTTCGGTGCGAGTCGCGACGCGCCTTGGCGGCTACACGCCGCTCCACCTGGCAAGCCGGGCAGGTCATTCGGAAGTGGCCGGCGTCCTTCTGGAGGCGGGAGCAGATCCGAACCGGTTCACCACGACGGGGGTCACGGCCATACATTTCGCAGCCGATGCCGATGCGGCCCAAGTGGTGGAAGCCTTGGCCGCCCGGGGGGGAGACGTTGACGCAAGAGACGGTTTCGCCAAGCGCACGCCCCTCATGTTCGCCGCTGTCCGGGAGGCGGATGCGGCCCTTGGGGCTCTGATCGCCGCGGGCGCCGATCCATCCCTCACCACGGCGGTCAAGGACTACGAAATCCTGGATCAGCGCTTTCGAGACGAGCGGCGAACCCGGGCACGGATCCGGGCAGCCGCCGAGGAACCGGAACCGGAAGAAGAAGAGCCCGAGGCTCCCGGCGCCGAGCCCCCTTCGGGAGCACCCCAGCCGGGCAACAACCCCCCGCCCGCGGCCGCTGCAAATGCGGAGCCAGGCACGCAGGGTCCAGAGCCCACTCCCCCTCCAACTCCCCCGGTAAAGGCCTTGACCTCCGCCCAACAGATCGGGAAGCAGGGGGGCTTCACGGCCCTTCACTACGCAGCCCGAGAGGGCCACCGGAGCACCGCCGCGCTACTGGCGGACGCGGGCGCCGACGTTGACCAAGTCACGGCGGGCGATCACTCCAGCCCCATGCTCGTGGCCGTCATCAATGGCAACTACGACATGGCAAGGGACCTCCTGGAGCGGGGCGCCGATCCCAACGTGGTCAGCGACGACGGGGCCGGTCCTCTCTTCGCCACGCTGAACATCGAATGGTCCCTGCGGACTTGGTATCCCCAACCCCAGGCGTTTCGCCAGCAGGAAACGAGCTACATGGACCTCATGAAGCTTCTTCTGGAGGCGGGTGCCGATCCGAATCAGCGGACGACCACCCACATCTGGTACGCGGCCTACAACGCCGGACGCATGGGGGTGGACTTCACCGGCGCGACGCCTTTTTGGCGGGCCGCCTACGCCGCCGATGTCCGGGCCATGCGTCTCCTGGTGGAATACGGGGCCGATCCGAACATCTGGACGATCAAGTTGCCCGATCGTCGCCGCTTCTTCGATCCGAACTTCCCCGACACCCGCCCCGACGATACGCCCGCCGACCCATCGGGGCTGGCGCCGGTTCCGGTGGGTGGGCCGGCGGTTCACCCTCTCCATGCGGCGGCCGGGGTCGGGTTCGGGACCTCCCGGGTGGCGCAGCAACACCGGAGCGTGCCCGATGGATGGCTCCCGGCCATTCGCTACCTGGTCGAGGAGCTGGGGGTTGATCCGAACCTGCGGGATAAGGACGGATACAACGCCATCCACCACGCCGCCGCCCGGGGCGACAACGAGACGATCCTCTACCTCGTGGAACAGGGCGCAGACATCTTCGCCATCAGCCGCAGGGGCCAGACCACGGCGGACTTGGCCAACAGTCCCGAACAGCGGGCCCAGCCTCTTCCCGCGACCGCCGTGCTCTTGGAGAAGCTGGGCTCCCGAAACAACCACGAGTGCAGGTCCTGCGGAGGCAGTCGGTAGAAAATGACACGACGTCGCGTCTCACCAAGGGCAAGGTCGCGCCAGCGACAGTCAGCAGGTCGCCCCGCCGTGTCGGTCGGAGCCCATCTCGCGGCCGGGATGGCGCTGCTCCTGGCTCCCGGGTCCGGGGCGGCCCAAGACACGGAGTGGAACCGGTACACCCTGGACGGACTGGGCGGGGTCCACCTCCGCGCGGAGACCAACGAAGGGTGCGACGGGGCCGGGGTGTCCGCGGAATCCATCCGGGCCGATTCGGAAGAAATTCTAGGCGAAGCCGGGGTTCCGCTGCTCACGGAGCGGGAGATGCTGGGGAGCTCCGGTCTCCCGGAGCTAAGGATCACCTTCCAGTGCGGCGGCGGGGTTGCCGGGATGGTGGGCTACGCCGTTTCGGTTCGGGTCCAGCAGGCGACCCAGATGATCCGGGACACCCAGATCACCCTGTCCGAAGCGGTCACTTGGTTCACAACCTCCGTGGGTGTCACCGACGCAGGAGCAACGGCGGACGCCATGAACGCCGTACTCCGCGACCGGCTGGCCGACTTTGCGGAGGCTTTTCAGGCGGCGAACACGGAGGACGAAGGGTCGGGTTAGTTCCCTACCTACCCATCCCCCCCCCAACGAAAAGTACGCAGTGCCGGGGGCCAAGGAGATTTCCGTCTCTAGGCGTCGTGTTCAGTTTGACTGAAAGGGAGGGATCAAGCCCTTCTTGGTCGTGACTCGCCACGTCCCGGCGGCCCCGATGGCGATCCAAGCCACCGAGTACACGATTGCCTGCACAAGGTAACCCCAGGGGAAAACCGAAGTCTCCCCGGCCAAGTAGCCGGAAAGCTTACCCGTTCCCAGCGGGAACATCAGGGCTTGCACAAGCGGCGTCATGGAACCGAAAGCGTCGACTTGAACGGATAGATTATCGTTCATAGTGCCCCCTGTGAGCACGATGGCTGCCGCCACCAGCCCGGCGCCGCGAAACAGCCAAGGGGAGAGTCCAAACGCAACGCAGGCAGCTGCAAAAAACGGAAAGATTGACTGAAGGGGAATGAACAATCCGGTGGCGGGCCACCCGGCCAGCGCACCGGACGCGCGAACGGCAAGGGCCAAGCCCGCAGTCAGAGCCGTGGCCGCGGCAAGCGCTTCCGCGAACCTGCGCAGGTAGAAGGGGACAGGGCGAACGGGCTTCTGCAACCAGAGCTGGGACGGGCCAGAAACCAGATCCCCGCACACCACTCTCGACGCGAAGAGGATGGCATACCCGAAGCCCGAAAACAAAACACTGACTTCGATGCTTTCTTTATTGGGAACTCTCCCGACAAAGAGAGGGATCCCCCAAAAAGTGATCCCCAGCGCGGCCGTCACGACGAGGAGCGCACCGGCCCGCTCCGAAATCAGGACCGGAATGCGGGCCCAAACCGGAAAGAGTGCCCGGTGGTGGGTCATGGGGCATCTCCTTCGGGCAACAGCGCGGCTTCAAGGTCGAGGTATGGTGTAGGCTTCCCCTTGGTCGTTGCCTCAACGAGACGTGTCCGACCCGCTTTCAGAATGAACACTCGGTCCGCCAGCCGACCGACTTCGTCAAGGTTGTGACTGGCAAGCAATACCGTCGCAGACCGGGATTTCATTGCGTGGATTTCCTTTCGGAGCGCCGAGCGGGAAGGGGGATCAAGCCCTGAAAACGGTTCGTCAAGGACGACGAGGCCGGGGTCGCCGAGGAGGGCGTAGGCCAGGACGAGACGCCGCTTGTTGCCCTTGGAGCACAGGCGGGCCGGCTTGGAAAGGGTGGCGCGGTCGAAACCGGTTCTCGCAACGGCGGCCGCGTACGCACCCGGGCGATCCGAAGGTGCCACGGCGAGATCCGCGCCCCGCGCCAGCAGATCCCGGGCCGACCACTTCCGCGGAAAGACGCAGGATTCGGGAAGGTATCCAATGCCATACTTCTGACGGTACTGGTCGGAAGACAGGCCGCTGACCGAGCAGTATCCGTGATTCGGGGTCAAGAAGCCGAGCAAGGCGCGAAACAAGGTGGTCTTCCCCGCCCCGTTGGCACCGACGATGGCCGTTACCTCACCTGGATGCGCCGTGAGTTCGGCTCCCTTCAGTACGGCGTGGCGGCGAAACCGAGTGCGATAGGAAACCCGCAAGTCGCAAATCGAGACTTCTTCCCCCTTCGTACCCACCGTCGTCGTCACGTTAGTTCTCCGAAAGAGACCAAGGGTACACGGCAATCCTCATGCCTTCTAGATCTTCCCATGCGGCCAAGACGGTACTCTCGCCAACAGCGACGAAGGGTGCCGCCGCGACCTCCAGCTCGACTGCACGAACCGCACTGGCGACGTCTTCACGGACGAGAAGACGTCGCATTCCGTCGCCTTCCGGTGCCGGAGACACATAGACCAAGCGCCCATTCTCGGTTACGAAGATGTCATAGAATGGCAGCTGAGCATCCAGCGCTTCCACGCCCAGGCCGGCTCGCTTGGCGTGTTGCTCCATCTCTTCACGCGTTTCCCGCCAGTTTTCCGGCAACGGCAACTTTTCGATCCATCGGTGGCAGAGAGAATCCAACAGCAGCCCCTGGAGGTTGAAAAGCTGCAGGCAGTCTTCGCCCGCAGAGCCGAAGACAAAGCCCCGGGGATGAGGGCTCAGCACCGGTTGGAAGGAAAAACTCAGTGCTCTCCCTCCTCCCTGTTCGTAGCGATATACCGCAAGGGTTCGAAAGGAGCCGGGCGGCATTTCCAAGAGCACCCGAGCCTCTTGGAGCACCCGAGCTCCTTGCGTGCCCGCGAGGGGACACACGCCTAGATAGAGAACGCCTGCAGGGGACGACTCAACGTCGAACAAGCCGAAAGCCGGGCAGCCGTTCACCCTTACCCTTCGAGACTCGATGTAGCCACCCTTCGGGTCGAACCAGTGAACTTGGCCGTTGAGCTCCGCGACCACGAGCGTATCGCCGTGAACGGCAAGCGCTTCGGGAGCCCTGAACTCACCGGGGCCGCTTCCCGACCGACCGAACGAACCGATACTTCTTCCGCCGGCATCGAATCGGTGGACCCGGTCTTGGCGACGATCCAGCACAAACCACTGGCCAGCCCGGAAGTCGGCGTCATAGACCGACAGCACATCTGTGTAGACCGGGGTCCCTGGGGGAGCTTCCGCTTGGGGCACGGCAACCCCAGTGGCTTCACCGTTCTGAACGGACCCACCCGGGCGGACCCGAAACCCGTTCAGCGCACTCCAGACCAGCGCCGTAATAAACAGTCCAGCCAAGAGAACACTGACGAGCAATCGGGCCCGGTACCGGGGAAGATCAGGGGTTGGTTCCATGGACGCTCGTTATCCCCCGAAGACGTTCATCTGGCGGGTGAACTTCAGGAAGACCGAGCGGCCCAGTGGCCCCGTCAGGTCCCCGATGCCCTGCACCTCGTTGTAGACGATGAACAGACCGGTTCCAGCCGTGTTCAGCCATCCGAAGCGGACGTTGGCCGACCAGGTGTCGATCTGGTCGGAGTACTGAACCAGGGACTGGAGGTAGATCCTGGGCGTGAAGAAGTAGCCCAGGTTGACTCCGGCCAGGGTTGTCGTGAAATCGCCCTGGGGAAGGTTCACGTCGTTGTACGCGACGCGCAGCGTTGCGCTGGACCGGGTGCCCCGGCGGATGGTGACGTCGGCGCTGGTTGTTTTCTTGTTCCCCGATAGGAAGCCGCCCCAGTTGAAGCGGGAGTTCAGAGACAGGATCCGGGAGCGGTCTGTGAAGAAGACAACCTGGGACTCCCAACCGCTGTAGGTCCCTTCTGGGACCATGACTTCGGTTCCCGGAATCTCGAAGGATTCGTAGAGGCCTTCCGTCACGTAGTTGGCGCCGGTGTGCAACTCCATGCCGGAGGGCCACTCCCAGTGGCTGTCGATGTGCCAGCGGGATGACTCCTGGAAGCCGCTTGTCACGCCCTCCCGGTTGCTCCTGTACGTGTAGTAGGAGATATGGGGCCGGATCTCCCGGAAGAAGCGTTGGGGACGAATGTTCCGCATTCCAAACACTTGGTAGTAACGGTGACCGTCCCGGGGCAGAAAGCCCACTTCCGGGTTGAAGTGCTCTCCGATCTCCCGGACTTGAGCATTGGCCCGCCAGCTCCGGCTGCTCCACCCCGCCGTCAGGTCCCAAGCGTGGTCGGCCCCTTCCAGATCGGGAGTTTCGGTTTGGGCCACAAAAGAAGTCACCGTGATCTGATCACCGATCCCCAGGCGCCCGTCCACCGCATAGGTGCGGTTGTAGTCCCCGGCAAAGTTGCTCCCCCGGTTCACGAAAAGGGCCCCCAGGCGGGAGCGGTTCGGCAGCTCCTTGGCTATTCGGGCGACGGAGTAATCGTTCTCGGGGCTCCCCAAGTCGGCGCCGTCGGTCCGGATGTGCAGCAACCCCACGTTCAGCCCCACCAATCGGCCAGATAGACGGCCTCCACCCTTGATGGGAACCGGGTGCCCCCCCGAGATACCGATGCGGCGGCTGAAGAAGAGATCGGCGCCCCCGGACCCGACGGTGAAGAACCCCGCGTTCTCCAAGAAGAAGGGACGCTTTTCCGGAAAAAGAAGCGAGAACCGGGTCAGGTTGACCTGCTGGTCGTCCACCTCCACCTGGGCGAAGTCCGTGTTCGCGGTCACGTCCAAGGTCAGTCCCTGCGTGACCTGCACCTTGGCTTCGCCGCCAAACTCCGCGTCTCGTCCGAAAGACGTCTGACCAGGATCCTCATAATCTCGAACGGAGGAGCCCAGGATGTAGGGGGTGACCGTTGCAGCCCGCCGGAAGGGGGGCACCACACCGGCCAGCTGCCCAGCAAAGTCTAGGCGATAGAGACCGAATTCCCGGGGCACGGCGGACCAGAAGTCTTCTTCGTTCAGGCGACGGATACGACGGGAGACGTTGAAGCCCCAGGTGTCTGTTTCCGAGCCGTACCGAAGGGTGCTGAAGGGGATGCGGAACTCGGCGTACCAGCCTTCGCCGTCCCGGGACGTGGCGACGGTCCAACTGCCATCCCAGTTCTTGTTGAAGCCTCCGCCGGCGCCGGCCTGGAACCGCCTCTGGTTGTTCCCGCCCCCGCCCAGGAAGAAGCCACCCCCGCTTCCCTGCGCAGCCACCTGTCCGTCATACTCGATCCCTGCCGGAGTGGTGCCGAAGACGAAGCCGTTCTGTTGGTCGTTGTAGGTGTCGAAGACCATCAGGATGGCGTCGGCGTCGGTGACCTCGTAGTCCCGGATGGACTCGCCAGGCACGATTTCCTTGGCCTGGGAATCGTAGGCCCAGGCGGCCACGTACACCGCGTCTGCGTCGAAGAGGATCCGTAGTTCGGTGCGCTCCGATGCGGGTTGGCCGTCGGCAGGCTCCCGCTGCACGAAGTCCGTCAGCGGCTGGGCGGCCAGCCAAGCCGGCTCGTCGAGCACGCCGTCGATCACAGGGGGATTGCCGGTTCGCGCCGCGATGGCGGTACTGGCTTCTGTAGACGCGGCTTCGCCGTTGGAGCTGGCTTCCGGGGGGGCGTTCTGGGCCCGGGCCTCGGGAGAAGGCGGCAATAGCACGGAGGCCAGGAGGGCCATTGCGAGAAGAAGGCCCCTAATAACGCTAAGGGTAAGGGAAGAGTGCTCCCGGGTCATGGGCGAGTCACATTCGTTTTTCAGGGATCGTAGTGGGAAGCTTCACGCTTTCAGCCTACAAGGACAGCTAACTACGATATCTCGTTGAGCCCTCTGTGCCAACGATTCCAAACTTAGGGCAGCCAGACCGCGGATGGCCAGAAGGGAAAGGCTTTGGGAAGGATGCGTACCCGTCTGTGGCTCAACCCGAACCGGACTCCGGGCCGAGCTCAGCGTACGCGGTCATATCGTCATCTCGCAAACGATCCGATCCAGCTGGAGCACGTAATCCGGTTCGAATCCATACGCGCTGAAGGCGCGGGCATTTGGCGCGAAGGGAGGAACCCCGGGGTTGCCTCCAGGTTCGCTTCGTCGAATTCAGGGCCGTGACAATCGACAACGTCCTTGATCAGCTCCAAACAATCCGGCCACAGTCCAACGCGAGGTCACAAGCTTCTAGCTAGAAGGCCCCTTGCCTTCGCCGCCACTCCTCGGGTACACGGATCCAAGTCACTCTGACCCCAATTCATTCAGTATTTCGTTAGCTCCAACAAAGCGGTGTACAACTTGTTCGTTGCTGATCCACGTCTGACCAGCTATGCGGTTCACAGTACGTTCAATGATGAGTACTTGAGGTGTTGCCGCAGGCCCCGCCATCTCTCCATACACATACTTGAAAAAACCGATGTTCAACCATCCACGACCTGCCACTACTTCGTCAAACAATCCATACTTCGTCAAGTGTTTCATACCTTCATCAACAATAACGTCTCGTGCAACGCCCACTGTAGCAAACCCTTTTCCGTTCGCTCTTGCAAATTCGTACCACTGGTTCCTAATGCTACGTACGGCCTCCGGCAAATCACCTACGTTGGACCACACACAAGACGAAGCCCCCAAATATACAAAAAGAACCTCCTCACCCCCGGCAAGAGATGCCGACGGAATAAAGGAGCTGTCGTCGCTCCATGGCACACGCCATGTGATCTCAATCGCCGGGGTTGGAAGCATCCCGCGAACTCCGAGTAACAAACCCAGTGTCAACCCCACAGCCACTGTTCCAAAATACAGACGCTTATCGGTCAATGTTGTATTCCCCCAATCTCCAAGGCACGAACCTCAATTTGCGGATAAGGGTCACTGCTTACCACGGCATACCGGCTCTCATTAATTCCCACGATCCGCGAAGGACCGGTAGCCACTCTCGCTCCTCTCCCGGTTGGTAAGTCAAGCAAGTAAGTAGAAAAGGTCGATTCGGGCCTACCGCCTTTTCTGATTTCTTCCGGTGTCATTTCCCTAAAACGTTGAACTTGCAACAAGAGATGGGATCCCAAGTACGGCAACAACGATACAACTATATCCCAATCCGTCAGGGCGTTCTGGGTAAATCCAGTTCGATCTGACTCCATCATTAGCTGACGGTGATCCATCAACTGAGCGGTCCAAAATACAGAGCCGTCAACAAGGCTCATCAGTCGCAGAAAACTCAAGGGGGCAAATGCATGAACCACCGATTCTGTTCCCTGATAGTCGACACATGCTACCGGCCCGCGGTTAGCCATCATATGACGGACCAACAGCGATGAATCCAGATATCCTACGCCAAAACTCCTGACCGTCTCCCCAGTCCGAGAAGGAATCTCATGTAGGATCACGTTGCGATCGGATCTAGTGTCCGCACCGGCAACAATTGTGCGTCCCGACCCTGTTATGCAAAATCTGCCGCCAGAAAGCGGAATGGGGCGGGTCTCCCGGTAGCGGTAGTCTGAAGCAATAGGATGAAACACCTTTATTTGGCGACCAGTACCAAGTAGCAATATATTTCCAGACTCTTCTTTTACAATCTCATATGCACCGCGTAACTCTTCAGGTCCGTCACCCAGACCGCCGAAATCCGCCACAAACTGCCCAGTCAAATCAAAAATACGAACTTTCTGGGCATGCCCGTCTAAAACAAAGAGATGATTATCGCGGCTTAGAACAACATCATCTATTTGACCAAAAAGCTCTGGCCCTTCTCCTGTTGGAATTCCAAGTCAATACAATGTTTTGGCATTCTCTAAGCTGTAGCGCGCAGCTGTCCAAGTGGCAAGACGATCCGGTGACAACCCCACTGGAATTGTGTCTGGGACAATCGGAACGGCATTAGGTGGAGGAAAGTTCTGATTGGTTGGGTGTACCACCACCTGCGGAGCTCGATCACATCCTTGCCCAATTGACAAGAGAAAGATCGGGAACAACACACGAGCCCAGCTTGTTGCTCTTGGAAAGTTGGTCATGACACTTGCATCCTGCCTGTTCAGAGGTGGTTCCTCACATGAACCATGACTTCCATCGTGGGCAAGGTAGCCGAAGCTCACCACTCCCGGAGACGATTTCCCCTCCCCCTCAGCCCCCGAAAATGCCACGAACGAAACCCCGCCATTTCGATTTCGCCATCCTATTTTTTTCCATGCCAAAGGGATAAGTAAGCACCCTCCGATTACCGTATCTCAACGGAGCAGATGTAGGACTTACAGCCTGGGCCTATCCGGTCGCACCCAGTGTCCGAGCCCGGGGAATCGCTACAGAAGGAACCCCACCGGCACACATCGCTTTCCTGGAAGCCTTTTTCAGCATCGTACTTCACTCCTTCTTGTCAGTGATGCCACCTAGTCGCCGGACTCTATCCCGGCCTTCTTCTTGCAGCTCCGTTTCTGAAGCTTACGTAAAAGAATACATAGAGAAACGGAGAAACGCAAGATAAATTTTGCCAGTGGCGAATGGCGGACCATCCAAAAATGGCCGTAAGTATATGCTATAACTGTACTTATTACACAATGCCAACACGGAACCCAACGCGGTGCGACCGCTCCAGTGCCCCCCATCGTCTCCCCCGAGGAACCGAATCCGCACTTACCCTCACGAGACCACACCCATTCCCAGCGTCTGAATTCGCCGGTTGAACTCCGCCAGATCATTTTCCAACAGCGCCTCCAGTGCAACCCGGATCCGCTCCAGCCGTTCCTTCAGGACGGCGTGGACCTCCCCTTGGGAGTCCGTGGGACGAAAGTCCCCCACCGCCACGGTATTGAAGAGATAGGTCAAGCGCTCCAAGAGGCGGGTAGGATAGCGGATACCGTCCTGGCCCGTGCCGGTTGCGCGCATCTGGAAAAGCCCCTGCTCCGCCGCGACGAAGCGTTCGTTCAGGGAGTCGGCGGCGGCAACCAGGGCGGCGGCGCTGGCGTCGTCCCGGTCCTCCAGCACGGCCTTCACGTCCAGAAGCTGCCGACGGACCCACTCCACTCGGTTGACCAAGGCGGCCGCGGTCTCGTAGTCGGCGCGGATGTCCGCCAGCATGGCCAGCTGGGCGCGAATGTCCCCGAGGGTGCCCTCCGAGTGGGGATCCTTCCGTACCTCAAGGGTCTGTCGGAAGGTCTCATCCCCAACCTTCAGGGTAAGGGTGTACACCCCGGGGGGCTGCAGAACGGTTGCTGTACCGCCGGGACCGCCAAGAACACTCGGGAGCGGCCGCCATCGCTCATCCCCCAGATCGATGTCTTCGGCGAACAGGGGCTTGGTACGCAAGCGGACCTCGGTTGCCGATTCACCCGCCAAGTTCCACCAGACCCGATTCACCCCCGCTTCTCCGGTTCCTTCCAGCGTCCGCACAACTTCGCCGCTAGCGTTCGAGACTTCGACCTTCACGCTGTCTTCCGTCTCCCCGCCGAGCCAATAGTTAATCGAAGCTCCGTACGGCGGGTTTTCCCCATCGGACTGGTCGTCGAACATGGTGAAGGGCTCGGACACAGGCCGGAAGCGGTAGGCAGCCCGAGGCTCAAAGAGGTGGACCGGCCGAGCGGCGACTTCTGGGGTGAGCTGTTGGAGCGGCGTCACGTCGTCCAGGATCCAAAATCCCCGCCCGTAGGTCCCCACCACCAAGTCGTTGAAGTGCTCCTGCACGACCAAGCCGTACATCGGCGTATGGGGCAGGTTGTGGGTATGGAGCGATTGCCACTGTTCACCGTCATCGAAGGAGACGTACAGGGACGCTTCGGTCCCCAGGTACAGGAGGCCGGGCCGCACCGGGTCTTCGTGGATGCTCCGGGTGTAGCTCAGAACACCGTCGTCGATGCCGTTCGTAATCCGGGTCCAGCTCTCCCCATAGTCCTCCGTCCGGTACGCCCGGGCTTCGAAGTTCCCGACCTGGTGGTGTTCAATGACCATGTACGCCTTCCCCGTGGCGTGACGGGAGGCGTCGATTCCTCTTACCACCCCATCCGGGAGCAGGTCCGGGATGTTTGCGGTCACGTTGATCCAGCTTTCTCCCCCGTCCCGGCTGACGTGCACGAGCCCGTCGTTGGTGCCCGCCCACAGGACGCCGGGCTCCAGGGGGGATTCGTCGAAGGCGTAGATCACGCAACAGTACTCCACCCCGATGTTGTCGGGGGTGAGTCCCCCGCTGATGCCCATGCGCTCCCGGTTATTGGTGCTGAGATCCGGGCTGATCACCTCCCAACTCTGCCCCCGGTTCGTGGTGCGATGAACATGCTGGCTGGTCACATACACGGTGTTCGGATCGTGAGGGGAGATCAGAAGCGGGAAGGTCCACTGGAATCGATAGCGAAGGCTGTCCGCGGGATGGCCGATGGTGGACTCCGGCCAGACTTCGACCTCCCGGTACTGGCGGGTACGCGCGTCCCAGCGGGAGACGATGCCCCCGCCACCCCCCGCCCCTGAAGCGCTGGACCACACGATGTTGTGATTCGTGGGGTCAGGGGTGGCGAAGCCGGATTCCCCGCCCCCCACCGTGTGCCACATCCCCCGGGGAATCCCGGACAGGAAGAGGCCCCCGGTGCGGCTGTTGCTGGGCCCCCGGGTGGAGGGACCATCCTGGCGGTTGCCCATGACGTTGTAGGGGATCGCGTTGTCCACCGTGACGTGGTACATCTGCGCGATGGGCAACTGTACCCGGTACCAAGTCTCCCCCCGGTTCCGGGAAATGGCGAGCCCGCCGTCGCCGGCCACGATCTGGCGGTCCCCGTCGCCGGGGTCGATCCACATGTCGTGGTGGTCCCATACGGGGCCTTGAAGGAACGGCGCCGCCGTCGACGTCACCCCACCGTCCAAGGTGGTGCTGTAGGCCGCAGCCAGGAAGTAGGCTTCGTCGGCGTCGTCCGGATTCACCTCGCAGCGCGTGTAGTAGGCCGTGCGCCCGGCCAAGTCCCGGTTGTAGCTCGTGAGGGACCAGCTGCGCCCCCCGTCGTCGGAGCGCCAGAGTTCGCCTCCGTCGGTGTCGCCGCCCTCCCAAGGCACGCCGTCGCCCGTCTCAATGAGCGCGTAGACCCGCCCCGGGTCGTCGGCGCTCATGCACAGGGCGATCTTGCCGATTTCGCGCTCGGGCAAGCCGTTTCCTTCCATCCGCATCCACGTGGTTCCACCGTCCCGGGAGACGTGGACGGCGCTGCCCGGCCCGCCGGACTTCCGGGTCCACGTCCGGATGGCGATCTGCCAAGTGCCCGTGAAGAGCGTGCGAGGATTGGCAGGGTCCATGACCAAGTCGCTGGCACCGGTCTCGTCGTCCACGAAGAGCACGTGCTCCCAGGTCTCGCCGCCGTCCATGGTGCGGAAGATCCCCCGCGCTCGCTGAGGCGCATAGCCGTGTCCGATGGCCGCGGCGTACACGACGTCCGGGTTCGTCGGATGAACGATGATGCGGCTGATCCGACCCGTCCCCTCAAGCCCCATGTGGGTCCATGTCTCCCCCGCATCCACGGACTTCCAGACGCCGTTCCCGATGGACACGTTGGAGCGAATGAAGGGCTCCCCGGTTCCCACCCACACGAGGTTGGGATCGGAGGCCGAGACCTCCACTTCCCCGATAGCGTGAACCGGCTGGTCGTCAAAGACGGGCCTCCAATTGACACCCCCGTCCTCCGTCTTCCAGAGTCCGCCCGAAGCGGCGCCCGCGTAATAGGTCAGCGGGTCGCCCGGCACCCCCGCCACCGAAGTGACGCGGTTCCCAACCGGGCCGATGTGTCGGAAATCCATGGCTTGGAACGCCGAAGAAGGCACATTTTGGGCAGTTGCGGGAAGGACGGCAAAGAGGCCGACCAACGTTGGCACCGCAGCACAGACGAAACGGAATCGCATTTTGTTCGGGGCCTCCTTGACCATGGGGCGTTGGGTGGTGTCAACAAGACGCAAACCGTGGCCCTTGGGAGGAAGGCCATTGGCGTGGATAAAGGAATCGTAGCCCTGAGGTGCCCGCTCCGCACGAGTCGCCCGCAAGGGGGGGGCGGGACATCCCGCGCACTACGCGCGGGGCCGCCGCTCCCCCTGGGGTACCCGTGCAAGTGTCTCCCGTGCACAGGTACCCCAGGGTTCAGCCGTCCGACAAGGCCCAGCCGTCTCGCCCCGACCTGCGCCGCCACTTCCGGGCAGGCAGGTTGCGGCGCAGGTTTTTCGGTGGGCAGACGGGCGGGTCGGACATGTCTGGTTGAGGCGCCGTCAAAGGGGGAGAATCCGCCTCCTTTTTCTTTCTCTAATTTTGCTCCAACACAACTTGAACTCCGACCGGAGTGGTCTCAAAGTCCGGGTGACCCGATCCGACGGTTCCGTGCATGAGCCGAAATGCAATCCCGGTTCGACCCGCTGCGATTCCGTCCAGGTGGCCTCCGAACTCCCCGGGCTCATCTTGGTGGAAGTCGGCAATGGACTCATCCTGGACCTGGGCATCCAGGTAAAGATCGTCGTCAATCGGAATGGCGTCGCCGTCGTGGTCCACAAAAATGACCCCGATGTGTGCCGTTTCTTCGCCGACGGCAACTTCCAGTCCGCTGGTCCAGGTCTGATCGTGCCCGTCATAGGATGCGAGAGTCTGACCGTTCATGACGAGCTGCACGCCGTCGGGCTCGGCGTGGTCTTCTTCGGGCTCGGTGAGATCTTCGTCGCACCCGGCCAAGGCCAGCATCCCGGTCACCATGACGACGAGCAGGTTTTTCTTGCTGATTTTCTTCACTGTGCTTCTCCTATGGTTGTTGTAAATAGAGTGTGGTTGTACAGAAAGCGCGCCCAGCCTCGCTCCTTCGCACCCTCGAAGTGGGCTGTCAGAAGACGATGCGGTAGGTTGCGCTCAGTCCTCTTCCGGCTTCGGGCATAAGCTCCTTGATCCGCGAGAGGTGGTTTCGATACTCCTTGTTGGTAAGGTTTTCCAAGCTCAGGGTGAGGACATTCAGCCGACCCGCTACGGTCAGTCGCGCCCCTCCAGCGATATGGAAGACCGCGTAGCCTTCCGTTTGGGACTCGAAAGCCCCGATGCGGTTCTGTCGGGCCGCCAGCTCCGCTTCGGTTCGGAGAAAAAACGTCGGACGGTCGTACTCCACGGCAGCAAGGCCCTGAAGGGGCGGAATCAGGGGAAGCGGGTCGCCGGTTTCCGTCAAGCTCCCCTGAACGAACGACGCAACCCCCTGCACCAGCAGTCCTCCCCCGGCATCTACGTTGACGCTCCCTTCAAGACCGGCAAGGTGCGCGTTGTTGCCCCGGAACTGGTAGACCGGAAGCAGAACTCGGCTGACTTGGCCCGTCTGCTCTCCGTAGATGTAGCCGGAAATCCTGTTGTAGAAGCCGTTGAGCTCGGCGTTCATGCGGTCGCTCCCGAGCCGGACGAAGAGGTCGAGCCCGGTCCCCACCTCCGTGTTCAGAGACGGGTTGCCGACCTCGAAAGAATAGGCCGCCAGGTGGGGTCCCTGGGAGTAGAGCTCGTGGATGTCCGGCGTTCGAAACGCCCGAGCGACGCTTACGCCCGCCGTCACGAAAGACCCGGCTCGGTAGAGGAGCCCAAAAGAGGCAGAGGCGGCCTGAAAGACCCGATCCCGGATCGCTCCGATGTCCGATTCCGGATCCTTCTGAAGGGGCCTCGCCTGCACCCAGTCGTACCGCAGCCCCGCTTCGATCCGAACCGGGTCCAGGTCAATCTCTTCGAAGATGTAGGCGGCCGCCGTGTTCCGCCGAGCGTTCGGGGTGGAGAGACTCCCACCGAAACCGAAGTCCTCCCAGGAGATTCGGGCGCCGACTGCCCCCGCCGAGAACGGTCCCTGGGCTCCGTGGCGGGCCAGAATGTCTCCGCTCAGGGTCTGAAGCTTGAAGAGGGTGCCCAGGATATCGGGCGGCTCCAGCTCCTTATGCCGGTACCAGGTGTACGTCCCGTCGGCTTCCACGGAGGCGAAGGGTCCAATCGGCCGGTCGACGACCGCTCGAAACTTGGTGGACATGCGCTCCATCTCGACGCGCACGCCTGCCACGTGACCTCCGACAAACCCGCCCGGGATTCCATATTTGTTTCGATACGCCCGGAACGAGGCGCCCGCATGACCCCAGTCCGATACGTAGGCCGTGCCCGCTCCTCCGCTGAGGACTTCGGAATCGGTGTTTTGAAGGCGGCCGACCGGCGTGTCCAAGTCGTCGGCGGTCCGCGCGGTTGCTTCGAGCCGCAGCGGGATCCGGTTCGTCACGCCGAACGTCGCCGCGGCGCTGCCCACCACGGAACCGCTGACCGTGCGGGTTCGGAGAAGCGCCGATCCCGTGGGGTGATGGGGCACCGAGGAGGGGATTTCATCCCGAATCACGTTGATGACCCCCCCAAGAGCATTGCTGCCGTACAGAAGGGCCGAAGGACCCCGCACGACCTCAATCCGCCGGGCGGCAAACGGAGTGATCGCGGTCGCATGGTCCGCCCCGCTGTTCGAAACGTCCCCCACCCGGGCGCCGTCTTCCAGCATGAGAACCCGGTCACCGCTGAGACCGCGGATCACGGGTCGCGCCGTAGCCGGGCCCGTGCTCGTCGCGGCAAGCCCTGGTTCCAGGGCCAGGGTCTCGGCTACCGTCCCCCGGAGCCGATACTGCATTTCGTCGCCGGCCATGACGTTGGCCGGCCGCAGCACCTCGTTCGCCCCCCGTTCCGTCAAAGCAGCGGTCACGACCATCCCGTGGATGCTGATGGGCGACGGGTGGAGTTCCACGATCACGAGCCCCGATTCGGGTCCCAAGGAAACCTCCACCACCTCACTGCGATATCCCAGGCGCTCAACGCGAATGAAGTGGGTCCCGGCTTCTACCCCCACGAGGTGGAAAGACCCGTCTTGATGAGTAACCGCAATCGTTCTCGTACCCATCAAGAAGACCGTGGAACCGGCGAGGGGATCTTGGGTCCTGGCGTCCCGAATGATCCCTTCGATCTCTCTGGCGTGCTCCGGTACCTGTGCCGAAGCAGGGTTTCCCGCAAACGAAGCGGCACAGCCGACCGTGAGCGCGAAGGGGATCGGGCTCCAAAACCGGCGGGCAGAGCGGCAAAACTGGGATGGGGTGATTTTCATGGCTTCCTTGAGGGATTGCCCGTTGGAAGCATCCGGGGGTGCGAACCGCAAGGTTGAGTCCGCAACAAACAGAACCGGACGGGCCCCGGAAAACCGGGTTTCCAGGGCCGACGAAACGGATGAAGCAAAGGAATCCGGAGCCGGCGCTCCGAAGCGGGGTCAGACGGAAGGAGGACCCCTGGGAATCACGGAACTGATCAGAAAAGCCCGGTCCCCAACCCCGACATCCCCGGAGCGGGCAACGGGATACGGCGCCAGGGGCGCCGGCATTTCTGCCACGTCAATGCGACGGGCCGCACCCGCTTCCCCCAGGGACCGCATCACTTGGCAGAAGAGGTGGGTATGGCTGGCCGGACAGTCCTCGCTTCCAGGCACTTCAACATGCGCGGACGAGCCGGTGCCCGCTCGGTCCATAAGGGCGTCAGCAGGACTCAGCGCCACGGAAGCGGCGATCTGGAGCAGGACCAGAAGGGCCGTTCCCGCGCGGCGGGCATCCCAATGGGTGGCGTGTCGAAAGAGCAACTGCGGCCGCCTTGAAGCCGTAGAAGAGTTGCGGAACCGGCCCCCAGGTTAACGTCCTGTGCCCGGTAGATCAACCGGGCACAGGACTGGAGAACCGGCTTCGTACCAGTGGGCCCAGAGGGACTTGAACCCCCGACCATCGGATTATGAGTCCGCTGCTCTAACCGCCTGAGCTATGGGCCCGCCCACCAAGTTCAACCGCTGTGGAGTGACAATCAAGGTGAAGAAGCAGCCGACCGACCCCCCGGGTCACGTCTACACCGTCCCGTACAAGCGGTCTCCCGCATCCCCCAGTCCCGGCAGAATGTAGCCCTTGTCGTTGAGCTGCCGGTCAAGTACGGCCGCGTACACAGGGACATCCGAGTGGTCTCGGGCCAGACGAGCGGCGCCCTCGGGTGCGGCCACCACACACATGAACCGGATGTCGCGAGCCCCGTTCTCCTTCAGCCAAGCCAAGGCAGCCGAAGCAGAACCACCGGTGGCCAGCATGGGATCGACGACAAGAAACGTCAGGCGCTCGGGTCCGGGAGGGATTTTCCCGTAGTAGCGGATGGGCTCCAGCGTCTCTTCGTCGCGCTGAAGCCCCACATGGCCCACTCGGGCCGCGGGGAGGAGGCGGAGGATCCCTTCCACCATCCCCAGGCCGGCCCGCAGGATGGGAACAAGGACCAACGCGTCCTCCCGAACGGATCGACCGGTCGTGATCTCAAGAGGGGTCTCAACGATCACCTCATCCTCCCTGAGTCCGATCGTGGCCTCGTAGGTCAAGAAAGCGGCAATCTCTCCCAACAACTCCCGGAACCGCTGCCGGGGCGTGTGCTTGTCCCGGAGACAGGCCACCTTATGGCGAATCAGGGGGTGTTCTACGACTCTGGGCTTCGGTTCAGACACGGGAGGTGCCTCCCCGGTTCTTTCCCGAGAAACGAACCATCGCCCTCGCCTGCCTGAGCTCCGAAACCCGAGCAGGCCGCCAATCCCCGGGCTTCAGTCCCTCCAGGCGGAAGGGCCCGAAACGGATGCGGGACAGGGCCAGTGCGGGGTGTCCCACCGCCTTCAAGAGCCGCCGCACCTCCCGCTTTCTTCCCTCGGCGAGGACGAGCCGCACGCCCCATGCCCCCGACGCCAACCGAACCCTCCGGACTCGCCTGGGCCGAGCAAAGCCGTCTTCGAGTCCAACACCCCGCTTCAACGCCCGGAGTCCCCGAGCCGTGATGGAGCCCTTGATCGACGCCAGGTATTCCCTTTCAACCCGCCCCCGAGGGTGAGCAAGGGCCGCGGCCAAGTCCCCATCGTTGGTGAGGAGCAGCAGACCGCAGGTGTCTCGGTCAAGACGTCCCACGTATCGAAGGCCCGAGACCGAGACCCAACCGGGAAGCACATCGTAGATGGTCTCGCCTCCGTGAAGATCGCTTCGGGTGCACAGAACCCCGTTCGGCTTGTGAAAAACGATCCAGCGGAGGGGCGCAGGCTCGACGATTCTCCCGTCCAGTACAACGGTGTCCACTCCCGGCGTAACCCGAACTCCCGGTACGGTCACCCGGGCCCCGTTGATCCGGACACGGCCTTCCTCGATCATCGCCTCCCCTTGTCTCCGGGAGACGGCACCCGTCCGGGAAAGGTACTTCTGGAGACGTACCGGACCGGGGCCCAGATTCCGTTTCACTCGCCCGCTTCCGGGTCGGAGGGGGTCGTCGATTCCCGCAGAGGGGGGCGTTCCCGGAGAACGAACGGCAGTTCCTCGGGTCTGGGAAGGTCGTCCATGGACGCGAAACCGAAGTGCTCCATGAATTTGGAAGACGTGCCGTAGAGGACCGGACGCCCCACCCCCTCCCCGCGTCCCACCACCCGAATCAGCTCTCGGTCCAACAGGGTTCGGACCACGCCCGTGGAGTTGACGCCCCGAACGTAATCGATCTCAACGCGACTCACGGGCTGGCGATAGGCCACGATCGCCAGGGCTTCCAAAGCGGGTCCAGAAAGGCGGGATGGCGGTGCGACGGCGTCGAAGCGCTCCAGGCAGGGGGCAAACTCCGGCCGGGTCATGAGCTGCACTCCGTCCGCCACCTTCCGAAGTTCGAAGGCCCGACCGGATTCGTCATACTCCGCCTTGAGTACGGCCAGGGCCGCTTCGACGGCGTCTTCGTCCAGGGCTTCTTCGGCACAAGCGATCTCGTCCGCGGTCAGCGGCGCGTCGCTGGCGAAGAGAATCGCTTCCACCACCGCGGCGTTCCTCACTCGATCCCCCTCGGCGCCTGGAGGCCCGGGGACCCCTGCTTCCGAGATCGGGATTCCCTCTCCAGCCCATTGCCGTTCAAGTTCTCGCCCCTGTAGATCCACAACGGGGAGAAGGGTTTTCTCTGCTTCAAGGAGACAATCCGCCTCCGCCCCAGCTCCAGGCCGGCCAAAAGCGTCATGACCCCGTGGGTGCGCTGCTTCCAGGGCGCCACCAGCTTCGAGAATTCGATCCGGCGCACCTTTCTCATGGTTCCGACGATCAGCTTCACCTTGTCCTTCAGAGCGACGGAGCGCGGGGTCATTCGGTGCCTCCGGGGCTCCTTGGGCGGGTCAGTGCGGAGGGCGGCTTTGAACACCGCCTCCCAGGTGACGTCCAGGGGAGCATCGGCTACCCGGGGCTTGGGACGGGGGGGGAAATAGCCCTTCCCGAAACGGTGGCAGCGGTCGTTTTCGGCGATCCGGAGGCGGCTCGCAATCTCCCGAACCAGCTCGTACTCCATGAGCCGACTCACCAGTTCGGCCCGGGGATCAAAGTCTTCATCGTCGGCGGGCTTGGGAAGGAGCATTCCGGCCTTGATGTGCACCAAGGAAGCCGCCATCTCCAGAAATTCTCCGGCTTCGTCGAGGCCCTTTTCCTCCAGCTGCTCGATGGCCGCCAGAAACTGACCAGTGATCCGGGCGATGGGAATGTCGAAGATGTCGATGTCCTGGATGCGGACCAGATGGAGAAGCAGGTCCAGGGGCCCGTTGAAGCGATCGGTCTCGATGAAGAGGAGGTCGGTGGCGACGGACGGGTCGGAGACGCCCAGCTTCGAAAGGACAGCGGACGTCGTCACCCCAGGGCCACCCCTAAAAGCCAGTTGAAGGCCAAGCCCACGGGGGCGAATACCACAGAGAACACGTCGGTGAAGAAACCGAACAGGAGGAAAAGGAAGATCAAGCCGTGCCACCTCACCGACCGGTATCGGGTCCCTAAAGCGGGCGGAAGCAGGTGATAGACAACGTGGGAACCATCAAGGGGCGGAATCGGGAGTAGGTTGAAGTATGCTAGAATCAGATTTATCAAGAGGCCATAGGTCAATATCTTCGAAATACTTGAACCGATTTGGCCCGAGATCACTGGATCTCCTGCGACCCGGGAAAGCATGCCCAGGGCCAAAACGCACAGGACAACCAGGGCCAAGTTGGCGACGATACCCGCCAACGACACGCGAATGTCTCCGATACGGTAGTTTCGGTAGTTCCGGGGATTCACGGGAACGGGTTTCGCCCATCCGAAGAGAAAATCGCCGGGTAGAAGGTACAGTGCGAGGGGGACGATGAAGGATCCCACGAGATCAAGATGGGGAAACGGATTCAGCGTGATCCGGCCCATGTCGCGAGCTGTGGGGTCCCCTTCCCTCAAAGCCTGCCATGCGTGAGCGACCTCATGGACGACGACGGAAAAGAGCAGGACAGACGTGATCAGTAGAAAATCCATGGCGCGAAGTTAGAGAACCCACTTGAGCGGTTCCAGTCCCCCGCCCCCCGATGAGGGACCTGTTCGCCGGTGGAAACCGGGGGATGCGGAGATATTCGTCGCTCCTAAGGCGGTTGATCGGCGCTTCGGATGATTCTATCGTTATCACGGAAGGTGGGGAACACCGAAGGCGGGGATGACTGAGGAGATTCACCCGTCCGACGGGGTGGTCAGCCCGTCGGGGCCAGGGGTGGCTGGATCGGGCGGCCGGATGCAGCCCAGCAGAAACGAAAACGAATCGGGAGCGGAACGTTCAAGCATGCCGAACATCAAGAGCGCGAAGAAGCGGATGGAACTCAGCAGGGTGGCTCGTTCCCGCAACCGGAGTGCCAAGTCCCGTATCCGCACGGCGATCCGCCGGGTTCGGGAAGCCGGCTCTCGGCAACAGGCCGAAAAATGGCGACGGAATGCCGTCGCCCTCGTGGACCGGGCGGCCAGTCGCCGTATTCTGCACCCCAACAAAGCGGGCAGGATCAAGTCACAGTTGGACCGGATGGTGCGCTCCCGGGAGTAGGCAACGTCCAGACGGTCTCCCCCCCTACCAGGGTGCGGACCACCCGGCCCACGACCTTCATGCCGTCAAAGACGGTGTTCCGGCTTCTGGAAAGAAACGCCCCGGCGTCAATTGACCATTCCAGGGCCGGGTTGATGAGCACCAAATCCGCCGTGCACCCCGGTCGGAAGCCCGTTTCCGGCAAGCCCAAAGCCCGAGCCGGACCCGCGGACATGCGTTCCAGAAGCGTCGGTAGGTCAAGCACACCTCCTAGGACAAGGCAGGTGTGCAGGACCGCAAACGTCGTCTCGAAGCCCACGGCGCCAAAGGGCGCATCGTCAAAGGCCTGCTCCTTTTCGTCGTAGTGCCGGGGGGAATGGTCGGTGGCAACGCAGTCAATCACCCCTTGGACCAGCGCCTTCCGCATTGCGTCCACGTCGCGACGGGGCCGAAGGGGCGGGTCCACCTTGTACTCGGTGCCGTACCCGGCGAGGGCCACGTGGGAAAGGAGAAGGTGGTGAGGGGTGGCTTCGGCGGTGACCCGGACACCCCTCTCCTTGGCCCGTCGGATGAGGTCCGTGGCAGCTCCTGTGGAGACCCGCTGAATGTGAATGCGCCCTTGGACCGCACCCGCCAGCGCCAAGTCTCGGGCAACCCCGATCTCCTCCGCAACGGCGGGTTTTCCCCGCAGTCCCAGACGCGTGGACATGACCCCTTCGTGAATGACCCCACCCTCGGACAGATACGCGTCTTCCGAGTGAGAAAGAATCGGAACCCCGAAGGACCGGGCGTATTCCAGGGCGAGGCGCATGAGCACCGAAGATCGAACCGGACGTCCTCCCTCGGTTACCGCCACCGCGCCCGCCTCCATGACCTCACCGAACTCGGTGAGACGTTCGCCTTTGCGGCCCACCGAGAGGGCAACCGCCGGAAACACCCGGGCTCCGTTCGCCCGCAACCCTTCGGCCACCACGAACCCCACTGTCGCCGGGTCGTCGGTGACCGGGTCGGTGTCGGGCATGGCACAGACCGCCGTGTAGCCCCCCGCCGCCGCCGCGCGAGCCCCACTGGAAATGGTTTCTCGGTGTTCCCGGCCTGGCTCGCACAGGTGCGCATGAGGGTCTACGAACCCAGGAGCGACCACCATTCCTCGGGCGTCCAGCACTTTGGCCCCTTTCGCCTCGAGTTCCGGACCCACGGCCGCCACCTGGTCCCCCTCCAGGAGCACGTCGCCCCGCAGATCCATCCCCCGGCCCGGATCGATCACCCGTCCGCCCCGGATCAACAGGCGCCCCACAGCGGCTACTTTCGAGCTCCGGCCTTGGCCGACTCGGCGAGGTGGGACTTTCCACCGGCCAGGAGGTATAGGACCGCCATCCGGACGGCTACGCCGTTCGTCACTTGCCGAAGAATCACGGAGTGGGGCCCGTCGGCTACGTCCGAGTCGATTTCAACCCCCCGGTTGATCGGTCCGGGATGCAGAATCAGAATCTCCCGACCCGCCCGTTCCAGTCGGCTTCGGGTCACTCCGAAGACCCGGCTGTACTCTCGCAGCGACGGCACGAATCCGTCCTGCATGCGCTCCAACTGAAGGCGCAGGACACTCACGGCGTCGGCCCACGCCAGAGCCTCGTCCAGACGGTCGAAAACCTCGACGCCCAACGCCCCGATCCCCGTTGGCAACAAGGTCCGGGGCCCGCAGACCGCGACTTCGGCTCCGAGCTTGACCAGGCCGTACACGCTGGACCGAGCCACTCGGGAGTGGAGAATGTCGCCGACGATGCACACCCGGAGCCCCTCCAAGCTGCCGAAATGGTCCCGGAGAGTCAGGATGTCCAACAGACCCTGGGTCGGGTGCTCGTGGGCCCCGTCCCCGGCGTTAATCACGTGGGATGGAATCCGGGCGGCCAAGAAGGACGCGGCTCCCGCGGACCAGTGGCGCATGACCACCATGTCGATGCGCATGGCCTCCAGGTTGCGCGCCGTGTCGACCAAGGTCTCCCCCTTGGAGACGGAAGAGCGGTTTGCTCCGATGTTGACGGTGTCGGCAGACAGCCGCTTTTCGGCGAACTCAAAGGAAATCCGCGTCCGGGTAGAGGGCTCGAAGAAGAGGTTGACGATGGTCTTTCCCCGCAGCACCGGGACCTTCTTGATCCGCCGCTCCGAGATCTCCTTGAAGGGCTCGGCTGTGTCCAGGATGACGCGAATCTGGTCCGCCGACAGGGGCTCCAGCCCGATCAGGTCCTTGCCTAGCACCGAATCGGAACGGCTCACCGGAACTCCTCCGGGTGCGTGAGAACGACGGCCAAGTCTCCGTCCAGTTCAGGGACGAGTACGTCGACGCGCTGGGCCGACGGTACCTGGAACTCCCGGCCAACGATGTCGGGCTGGATCGGAAGCTCCCGCTCGCCCCGATCCACGAGGACACACAGCACGATCCGTGCGGGCCGACCCCAGTCCATGAGTTCGTTGAGGGCCGCTCGCGCCGTGCGCCCGGTGTACAGGACATCATCGACAAGGATGACGGCCAGGTTGTCGATGCCCTTGGGAGGCAGCCGGGTCTCTCCCACCAGAGGCCGCGGCCCCAGCGTCATCAGGTCGTCGCGGTACAAGGTGATGTCCAGGGTCCCTGCCGGCACCTCCTCGCCCTCCGCCCGAGCGATGGCCTGCCCGAGCATCTCCCCCAGGTAGACGCCCCTTCTCTGGATCCCGATGAGAACCATACGCTCGGTGCCCACTCGCGTTTCCAAAACCTCGCGGGCCATCCTGTCCACGGCCCGGCGTACGGCGACGCCGTCCATGAGCACTGTGGATTTTGCAGCCGCCACGGGGTAATCTCCCGCTCCAGTCCGGAACCGAATCTCCAGCCATCCGCAGGCCGAGGACGGCCGACAAGGTAATTGCCCCCGAGCCGCCCGGCCAACATGATTGGGGCAGTATCCTGGCATAAGTCCGGGAACACCCGCACCCCACGGAAGCCCAAGCAAACGGGGAATCCCATGGTCCGTATGGCAGGTTGGTTGATACCGGCGCTCCTTCTCGCGGCCTCCTTGGCCTCGGATGTTCGCGCCCAGGAAGTGACGGAGGGTCCCAAGGTCATATTGGGGTCGATCCCCTTCACCCTCTCCGTACGGGGGGGAACCGGGGCTGCCATCCTGGAGGTGGAGGTCCGGAACGCCCGAGGAGACCTTTTGGCGTCCGGACCGGTGGCGGGGGAAGAGACCCGGGAGTTTCGGAACCTGTCGGTCGCCTCCCGAGCCGATCTGCCCCTCTCCATCCGGGCGGGAGACACGGTACTTGAGTTCTCCCCGCCCTTGGTTCCCGGGTGGTTTTCCCTCCTGCCTCCCCTGGTTGCGATTCTTCTCGCCCTCGTCTTCAGGGAGGTCATCACCGCCCTGCTGGCCGGCATCTGGCTGGGCGCCCTTGCCGTGGCAGGCTACAATCCGGTTCAGGCGACATGGCGCTTGGTTGACCAGTACGTCGTCGGGGCGCTGTCGGACACGGACAGTGGCCACACTCAGATCGTGATCTTCAGTTTGTTGTTGGGGGGCATGGTCGGGATGATCGGCCGGAACGGCGGCACCCTGGGGGTGGTCCGCGCCGTCGCGCCCCTCGCAAGAAACCGCCGCCGGGGAAAGATCGCCACGGCCCTGGCCGGCCTTGCCATCTTTTTCGACGACTATGCAAATACGCTGGTTGTGGGCAACACGATGCGCGCAATCACGGACAAGCTCAAGGTGTCCCGGGAAAAGCTGGCATACCTGGTCGACTCGACGGCTGCGCCGGTGGCGGCGCTGGTGCCCGTCTCCACGTGGGTCGGCTACGAAGTCTCCCTCATCGGGAGTGGCCTCCAGGCGGCAGCCACTGAAGCGACAGGTAGAGACGCGGTCTTCTTGGGAGACCTGAGCCCGTACTGGGTCTTCATTCAGACCATTCCGTACCTCTTCTACCCCCTATTGGCCCTCGCCTTCGTTTTCCTTACCTCCTGGATGAACCGGGATTTCGGGGCCATGGCCGGGGCCGAGGCAAGGGCGGCGGCGGGGAAAGGGCTCCACCGTCCGGGGGCCATGCTCGCCACCGACACTTCCAGTAGCTTCCTGGACGTGCGGGAGGGGACGCCCCTGAGGGGGTGGAACGCCGGGATCCCCGTGCTCACCGTGGTCCTGGTCGTCCTGGGGGGGCTGTATGCTTCTGGGCGGGCCGAAGCGGGTTCCGCCGCGTCGATGAGAGACATCTTCGGAGCGGCCGACCCTTTCAAGACCCTGCTCTGGGGATCTCTTGCAGGATGCTTGGCAGCCGCTTTTCTCTCTGTCGGCCAACGACTGCTCACCGTGCGGGAATGCATTGACGCTTGGCTCAGCGGCGTAAAGGCCATGATGATCGCCATGGTGATTCTCACCTTGGCCTGGTCTCTGGGAGCCGTTACGAAGGACGTAGGGACGGCAGACTACCTGTCCCAGCTACTCAGCGGCAACCTGCCCCTGTTCCTTCTCCCGGCCCTTGTATTCGTCACATCGGGAGCCATGGCCTTCGCGACGGGAACCTCGTGGACGACCATGGCCATCCTGATCCCGCTGGTGGTGCCGCTGACCGTTTCCCTGGCCGGAGGGTCCGGCTTCGCCGACGGCACGCATTTCGGCATCTTGCTAGGCACAACGAGCTCCGTGCTGGCCGGCGCCATATGGGGCGACCACTGCTCCCCCATCTCGGACACGACGGTGCTGTCTTCCACCGCATCCGCCTGCGACCATGTGGACCATGTGCGAACGCAGCTGCCCTACGCCTTGCTGGTCGGCGGGGTCGGGCTGACCCTGGGAAGCGTGGGGACCGCCCTGGGTCTGCCCAACTGGATCGCGCTTCTGGTCGGGGTCGCGCTACTGGCAGGAATCCTCCGAGTGTTTGGCACGCCGGTCAAAGAAGAAGAGACCGTCTAGATTTCCTTACGGCCCCTTCCCCGTCGGGACCGAAAGAATCTCCGGAGCAGCCGGGCGGACTCGGAACCAAGCACATCGCCCAGCACTTCGGCCTGGTGGTTCAGCCTCGGGTCCCGGACCAGGTTCTCGTGGCTTCCCGCCATCCCCGCCTTCGGATCCGGGGCGCCAAAGACCAGCCGGGCGATTCGGGCCAGGACAATGGCCCCGGCGCACTGGGCACAGGGCTCCAGGGTTACGTAAAGGGTGCAGTCACTCAGGCGCCAGTCTCCTATGCGCCCAGCCGCTTTTCGGATGGCCACCACCTCCGCGTGGGCCGTGGGGTCGGACCAAGCCACCGTTCGATTGTGAGATTCGGCCAGGACCTTCCGATCCCGAACGATCACGGCGCCGACGGGTACCTCTCCCCGCACCCCACCGATTCGGGCCAATTCCAGCGCGCGGGCCATCCATGCCCGATCCTGGCGGCCGCCGTCCTGGAAAGGCGAAACGGAAACGGCCGAAGCCAAGCGCCCCTGGGAGCGGGAAACGGCCGACGTCGGCAAACGGCCGCTAGTGGGCCGTGGCAGACGACAGGGGGCCGTTTTCGAACCGACGGTAGATGGCCGCCACCCGTCCCATCAGTACGAGCGAGGTCGGCTCTCTTTCCCGCACGGGGGCTTCTCCCCCGTCAACCGGGTGAAGGAAGACGCGAGAACTCGCCTTCCGCAACCGGTAGTAGTCCGGGGCCGCTCCCACGCCGGCCACGATGATTTCGCCATCCTTCAGTTCTTCTGCCAGAACCGGTTCAATGACCAGGGCATCCCCCTCATAGATCCCCACCGACGCGAGCCGATTCCGTGGACTCCGAACCATGAAGCAACCCTGCCCACTGACCAGCCGCCGGTCCATGGAGATGTGGAGGACCGCCTGATTCGACCTGAAACCGGTCGCCGCCTCCCCGAGATCGCGGTAGTACGGCACGGAGACGATCTGGGGGCTGAGGTCAATGCCGATGATCTTGACACCCCGGGATCGGGATGGGTCACGCTCCAGAAACCCCTTGTCCTCCAGGGCCTGAAGGTGTTCCGAAACCGTCTTGGTACTCTTGATCCCGAACCGCTCTCCAATCTCCCGGATCGACGGCTGGTACGTATTCCGACGCAGGTACAACACCATGAAGTCCAGGATCTTGCGCTCAGTACCGGTCAGACCCGATGTGACGCGTAAACCGTTTGAGTCGGCAGAGGACAAGCCGGATTTCGAAGCGTTTCGCATTCTCTGCCGCGAGGGGGCTGCAGCGGTTCGGAGGGAAAACATATACGCCACGGTACCCGGGAGCAACCGGATCCCCCGCGCGCCTTCCCGTTATCCGTTCGTCCTCGTTCTCTCGTGGGCTGCCGTTTGCAGTTCTCTATGGAGCCCCGGGTGCGACAGCGGACATCCGAATGGCGGAGACGGCCTCCTCCACCCGTCGAACGGAACGCTTCCGCCCCAGGATCAGCAACACATCGAAGATGCCCGGGCTGGCCCCCGATCCCGTCAGGGCCAGACGGAGCGGCTGGAAGACTTTGCCCGCAGCTACCCCCAGTTCCTCCGCCAAGCCACGCATTTCCCCCTCCAGCGCCTCTCCCGTCCATGAAACCCGGGCCAGGACCTCCCGGGTGGCCGAAAGAATCTCCACCGCCCTCTCCGGGTCCCGGTGCCAAGTCCTTCGCGCCACCTTCTCTTCGTATCCCCGGACCGGGCCGACATAGGGACGGGCCAGCTTAGCCATCTCGGCCAGCGTGCGGCTCCTGGGGACAAGGGCGGCCGTCATCCGTTGGAACGCTTCCCGGGTCAAGAGGGGAGAGGCATCGGACGCCTCTACCCCAGGGTTGCCGTCACCAGGCGGGACCGGTTCAGCCCTGTCCTGGGCCAACGTTCGCCGCAGCTCCCGGGCCAGCGCCTTCAATCCCATTTGCGCCATGTAGCGGCCGTTCAGCCAGCGGAGCTTCGCCTCGTCGAAGACGGCGCTCTTTTTCAGGACTCGCTCCAGCGAAAACCGGGTGATCAGCTCCTTTCGGGACAGCGCCTCTTGGTCCGTCCCCGGAGACCAGCCCAGCAGCGCCAGGAAGTTGACCATCGCTTCCGGGAAGAAGCCCTCCGCGGCGTAGGACGCCACCGACCGGGCGCCGTGGCGCTTGGAAAGGCGTCTCCCATCGGATCCCAGAATCATGGGCAGATGTCCGAAAGCGGGGACGGGCTTGCCCAGCGCCCGGTAGAGCAGAATTTGCTTCGGCGTATTGGAAATGTGGTCGTCTCCCCGAATGACGTGGGTGATCCCCATGTCGCGGTCGTCCGACACCACCGCCAGGTTGTAAGTAGGGGTGCCATCGCTGCGGAGAATCACGAAGTCGTCGATTTCTCCGTTCTTGAAGTCGGTTCGACCCCGAACCAGGTCGTTCCAGGTCGTAGACCCGCCCGGTATCCGGAACCTCACGGCAAAGTCCTCTCCCACCGCCGCTCTTCGGTCTCCTTCTTCCCGGGAGACCCGCTCCGCCAGGGCCCTGGGGAGGCGCGACGTCGTTCCAGCTCCCTGGGAGACCGCTTTTTCCCTTGCCCTCGCGAATTCGGCAGGGGGTGTGAAGTCCCGATACGCAAGCCCCCGCTCCAAGAGTTCCAACCCCATTTGGCGGTGACGCTCCATTCCCTCTGCTTGAAACACAGGCCCCTCGTCCCAATCCAGGCCAAGCCACATCAAGCCCTTCACGATGGCCCGAACGTGTTCGCTCCGACTTCGCTCCCGGTCCGTATCTTCGATTCGGAGGACGAAACTGCCGCCTCCCTGGCGGGCCAAGAGCCAGTTGAAGAGAGCCGTGCGGGCTCCGCCTACGTGGAGGTCCCCGGTGGGAGAAGGCGCGAAACGAAGTCTCATGAGACAGGGAGTGCAGAGCGCGGGCCGAAAAGGTCGAAGGAATCAGGGGGACACCGTTGGGGCATCGGGTCAGGCAACGGGTGAGCCCGCCTGCAGGGGTGCCTTCCCCCGGGCACCCCTGCGACGCTCAAAGAGAAAGTACAGGGCGGGCGTCGCCGTGAGCACCAGAAAAGTGGAAGACAGGAGCCCCCCGACCAAGGAGTAGGCCAGGGCATTCCAGATGTTGGAGTTGGCGGTGTCACTCAAGAGGACCAAGGGCAGCATGCCCAAGATCGTCGTGACCGAGGTCATGAGGATGGGGCGCACCCGCTCCACCGTGCCCCGGACGATGGCGGGTTCCAGGGCCATGCCGTGGTCGCTTCTCAGGCGACTCACGTGGTCCACCAGAAGGATCGCATTGTTGACGACAATTCCGCCCATCATGATCACCCCGATGTACGCCTCCCGGGTGAACTGGGCGTCCAGAAAGAAGAAAATGAGAAAAACGCCGATGAGGGCCATGGGCACGGCCAAGAGGACACACAAGGGAAGCAGAAGGGACTCGAAAAGGGCCGCGGTGACCATGTACACCAGAAAGATGGAGATGGCGAGCACCAAGTAGATCTGGTTCCGTTCCTCCTGGGACCACCCCCATGTGTCGCGCTTCTCAACCGAATACCCGGGCGGCACCTCGGTGGACTCAATCACGGTGGTGTGAACCAGGTCGCCCAGCTTGTAGGGTCCCCGAAAATCATAGCTCACGGTACGCTGGTACTGCTGGTCTTCCCGGTTGATGGTGGCCAGGACATCCCTGGACCGGATGTCCACCAGTTCCCCGAGGCGAACAGGCCGCCCTTCCGGGGTGACGATGAGGGTCTGCCGGAGCTCGACCAGATCCACATTCCGGTTGCCCTCCAGTTTGACGTCGTAGCGAATTTCCTCCCCCCCGATCTTGATCTGACTCTGGCTAACCTGGCCCCTGACGCCCGCCCCGATCTGGCTCACGAGCTGCGCCACGGTAAGATCGTGACGTGAGACGACGTCGCGACGGACGTTCACCGCGAATTCGGAAGCCCGTTCCCGGTCGAACCAGTTCCCGGTGGAATTTGTGTTCACTTCGTTGACCCGGGGGAGCCGACCCAACCGAGTTCCGATGTCCTGGGCGATGTCCCGCACCATTTCGTAGTTGTACCCCAGGATTTGAATGTTGTAGCTGGGAACCGACCCACCCCCCCCGTAAAAAGAGGGACCAAAGCCGTAGACCCTCACTTCCGCGCCGGAGAAACCCAGGGAAAAGGCGTATAGCTGGTCCTTGATGCTCACAGGGACCCCGGTGTGTTCCAAGGAATCGGGGAAGGTCACCCGGGTGTAGCTCCCCTCCCCCCGGATTCGCGAAACGAACTGCTCAACTTCGGGCATCTGGCGGAGACGCTCTTCGAAGTACCGGGTCAGTTCATCCGTGCGCTCAATGTCCGAGCCCCGCGGCAGCTCAATCTGTATGGAAATGTAGGTATCCTGGCCCCAGGCTCCACCCCAGACCACCCCCCGGGTCACATATTGTTGGAAAAGGAAGTACGATCCCCCCAGCGCACTCAGGCCGATCAACACGGTCATCCACGGCCACCGGAGGGTGCGGACCACCAGACCTCGATAGAACCGCTCATAGAAGGGGGGACGGCCTGACCGGTCTCCAGCCGGAGGGGCGCTTCGGGAGGGCAACAGCCGGTTGAGAAGAGCGGGAATGAAACTGAAGGCCACCGCCAACGACGCCAGCAGGGTCAGGGCGACGACGATCGCCAGGGGGACGTAGTAGACCCTGAGTTCGTCCTGCATGTACACGAATGGCACAAACACGATGAGGGTGGTCGCAGTAGCGGCCAGTATCGGAAGCACCACCCGAGAGGCGCCCTCCCGGATAGCGTCCTCGGCCGTTCTTCCGGCCTGCCATCGCCGGTAGACGTTCTCCAGAACCACGATGGAGTTGTCCACAATCAGCCCGAACCCCATGGCCAGCCCCATCAAGGTCAGGAGGTTCAGGGAGAGGCCCCAGAAGTAGATGAGGTTGAGCGCGATGAGAATCGAAAAGGCGATGGTGGCGAAAACCACAACGGCGGATCGGAAGGAACGGAGGAACAGGAGAAGAACGAAAAAGATCACCACCACGGAAATCATGGCTCGGTTCCGAAGGTCGGAGAGCTGGCGGCGAATCTCCTTGCTTTCGTCCCTGTCCAGAACAAATTGGGTGTTGGGGGGATTGCGCAGCTCAACGGCCGCCATCCGTTCCTTGACGCGGTCGGCCACCCGAACCGTATTGGTGCCGATTTCCTTCATAATGCTGACTTGGACCGCCGGTCGTCCGTTGACCCGATAGTGATTCTCGATGTCTTCATACGTGTCCCGGACGGTGGCAACGTCGGAGATTCGAACGATGCGGTTCCGGTCGCTGCTGACGACCGCATTGCGAATATCCTCCGCAGACGCGGGCCGGTTCTGGATCGTCACCGTCCACTGCCGGTCCCCGGAACGCACGGTTCCGGCTTCCTGGACCAAGTCCAAGCCGCCCAGCTTCTGTCGCACCATCGCCGGACTCACCCCCAGGTCGGCCATGCGCTCCCGGTCCAACTCGACTTCCAAGACCCGTTCTCGTCCACCGTAGGCGGTGGCGACGGCGACGCCTTCCACTTGATTCAGCTCCGGAACCACGTAGTCGTTCAGGTGCTGGCGGAGAGACTCCAGGGTTCGGGCCCCCGTGAAGGTGTAGATCATGAACCCGCGGCTCTGGGCTTCGAACTCTTGGGGCACGTAGGGCTCCACCGTGACTCTTCTCACGCCAGGAGGGAGCTCCGATTCCTCCAAGGCCGCCAGTCGTTCCGACAGATCCAGCCGGGCAAAGTCCATGTCCGTATCGCGGGCGAACTCCACCTCGATCCAGGCAGATTGCTCCTGAGAACGGGAAACCACTTTGTCCACGCCCTGAACCAACTGGATGGTCGCTTCCAAGGGGGATGTGAGGAACGCCTCTACCGTTTCCGGAGAGGCTCCGGGCCAGTAGCCACTCACGGTCAAGCGGGGCAGGTCGGTGTCGGGAAGAAGTTCGATGGGAATGTTCCGCCAAGCCGCCAAGCCCAGGAATCCGACGGCAAGGTAGCCCATGGCCACGGCGACGGGGCGGCGAACGCTCAGGCCGATCATGAGGCGATTCCCGAACGGGAATCGGCAGGCACCCCGGCTGCCCCGAAACGACGGCGCAGGAACACACGGAAGTCCTCGGCCAAAGAGTAGACGACGGGAACGACGACCAGGGTGAGGGCGGTGGCGACGATGAGTCCCCCGATCACCGCCACGGCCATCGGCGCCCGCAGGTCGGCGCCGCGCCCGATTCCCAGGGCCATGGGAAGAAGTCCCAGCACCGTGGTGACCGTAGTCATGACGATGGGCCGGAGCCGAACTTCGCCCGCCCTCAGGATCGCGTCGCGGAGGCTCCTTCCCCGGGCCCGGGCCTGGTTGATGAAGTCCACCTTGACAATGGCGTCGTTGACGACAATTCCCACCAGGATCACCACTCCGATCAGGCTCATCGTGTTCAGTCCCTGCCCCGCGATGACCAGGGCCAGTACCGCCCCCGTTACCGCCAGGGGTACCGCCATCAAGATCGTGAAGGGGTGGATGAAGGACTCGAACTGGGCCGCCAGAATCATGTAGACCAGGAGCAGCGCAAGGGCAAATGCGAAGGCGAGATCCCGGAAGGAGCGCCGCATTTCCTCGTTCTCGCCTCCCACTTCCATTCGCACTCCCGGGGGGGGCGGCAACTCGGCCATGGCCGCCTCGATTGCGACGACGGCCTCCGCCAAACCCCCCGATGCGACGTCGGCATAGACGGTGACAACCCGGCCCTGGTCCTCCCGTCGGATCTCCGCCGGACCCACCGTTTCCCGAACGGAAACCAGTTCCCGAAGGGGGATTCCCGAGATCTGTAGGACATCCAGGGTCCCGGCGTCGTAGCGCAACAGGTCCGGGAGACGCACCATGACGGCGATCTTGCGGTCAAAATCCACGAATTCCGTGGCCAAGTCCCCCCGCATGGCGGTCGAGATGGTCTCCGCCACCCGCCGCGGATCCAGGTTGTACCGAGCCACGGCCTCCCGGTCGATGGTGACCTGGTACTGGGGCTGACCCCTCTCGGAACCAATGCGAACATTCTGGATCCCCGACAACCGGGAGAGCCGGCTCTGAACCTCTTCCGCATAGCGGTAGGCCCCGTCCAAGTCTTCGCTCCGCACGCGGACGGAGATATCCGATTCGGAACCCCCCAGAATCTGACCCAGGGCCGTGGCCTGACCGGTCTCGAAGGAAAGCGCTCCGGAAGGAAAATTGCGCGTCATCTCCCGGGCCCGGCCGATCACCCGGTCCGTGACGGCCCCATCCTCCAGACGGACCTGGAGCAACGCCGTATTGACCCCGGACGCCTCCCTTTCGCTACCCCGGGCCTGCACGTCTCTGCCGACACGACTGAAGACGGCGGCCACCTCGGGGTCGTCAAGGAGAAGGCGCTCGACAGCCGTCGCGGCTTCGGCGGTCGCCTCGAGGGAGATCCCCTCGGGGAGTTCGATGCGGACATCAAAAGCCCCTTGGTCCACATCGGGAAGGAGATCCCGATCCAAGGCGAGGGCCAGGAGGACAGAACCCCCGAGGGCGCTGGCGGCGGCAATAATGACCGCACCCCGCCGGTCCAGCGCCAGGGCTAGCTTGTCGTGGTACCAAGCGGCAAAGACGCGGAAGCCCCGGTCGAACACTCGAAAAAACGGGGAAAGCGTCGCGATCAGGACCCGGCCCGCCAACCCTGCCCAGAAGACCAGCAGCTGGCGCCCTGCGGAGACGATGGTGCCCAGAAGCCAGAACGGAAAGTAGGGGATCCAGGCCAAGATCCGAACCGCCCGGATCCGGAAAGACGAGGGCCAGAGCAGTCGGTCGTCCGGTCTGTCCTCGGATCTGGCACCCCTTCCGGTGAAGTGGCCTGCCATGGTGGGAAGAAGGGTGATGGCCACCGCCAGGCTCGCCAGGAGCGAGAAAGCCACCGCAAGGGAAAGAGAGCCGAATAGCTCACCCGCCACGCCCTCCACATAGATGATGGGGCCGAACACGGAGATGGTCGTGAGGGTAGAGGCCGTGATGGCGCCCTGGACCTCTTCCGCGCCCTTCGCGGCGGCTTCATGGGCCTCGACACCCGATTCCCGGTGCCGGAAGACATTTTCGAGGACGATGATCGAATTATCCACCAGCATCCCGACCCCCAGCGCGAGCCCTCCCAGGCTCATGATGTTCAGCGACACGCCGAACGCGTCCATCAGCGCGAAGGTGGCGATCACCGAAATGGGAATCGCAAGGGCCACGGCGACGGGGTAGCGGGGGTCGCGAAGAAAGAAGAAGAGGACCACGAAGGCCAAGACCCCGCCCAGGATCAGGGCCTGGATCACGTTGCTGATGGAATCGGCGATGAAGGTCGCCTGGTTGGACGCGATCTCAACCGTGAATTCGGGGTACTGCTCCCGGAGGAGCCCCAGGGTCTCTTCGACGGACTCGGACACCGCAACCGTGTTGGCACCCGCTTCCTTGAAGACCAGAAGCCCCACGGCCTCGGATCCGTCGTAGCGGGCAATGGCTTCCCGTTCGGCGAAGCCATCCACCACCGCGGCGATGTCCGAGAGGCGGACCAATCGGTACTGGGATTCGGTTTCTTCCCCCTGTCCGGCCCCAGCGGACGGCCCTGGGACTGCCGGATCTTGCCCGCTCACAACGACATCGCCGATTTCGGCGACGGTCTGGAACTCCCCCAGGGTGCGGAGGGGATAGCGGTAGCGTCCCCGAAGAATCGTCCCGCCGGGCGCGGAGTAGTTGGCCTGCCCCAGGGCCGTGGACACCTCCTCTAGGGTGATGTCGTACGCTTCCAACTTCGCCGGGTCCACGTCCACGTGGATTTCGCGGTCAAGCCCCCCGGTCACCGACGCTTGAGCGACCCCGTCCAGCTGCTCCAGGCGACGGCGAAAGACGGTCTCTGCGATTTCCTTGTTCTGCCACAGGTCTCGCCCACCTGTGAGGGAAACCGTGAGAATCGGCTCGGCCTGGGGATCGACCCTGAGGATGGTGGGGCGCTGGGAGGTCTCGGGAAGCTGCTCCCGAATGTTGTCCAAGCGCTCCCGAACATTCAGGCTTGCGAAGTCCATGTCCGTACCCCAGGCGAAGCGCAGGGTGACGAGACTCACCCCCTCCTGGGAAACGGAAGTCACCTTTTCCACTCCCGGCACCGCAGCCGCCTGGGGCTCCACCCGCTCCGTGATCAGCCGTTCGACTTCGGCCGGCGCTACATCCGGATATCCCGTGTGAATCACCAGCCGGGGGAAGCTCACGTCGGGAAGGAGGTCGATCGGAAGGCGCACGTACGAGATTGCGCCCAGGAGCACGACGGCCAACACGAGCATGGCGACGGCAACGGGACGACGAATGGAGGTTCGGGGTACTGACATGGGTCAGTCTCGTTCCGGGTCGGTGGAGATGTTTCCCAGGGTTGGACCCCCGATGGAGACGAAGCCCGCCGCTTCGTACAGCCCCACGAGCGCAGTGGCGAACTCGTACCGCTGGTCCTCCGCGTCGCGGAGTGCCGACGCCTGCTCCCGGATCGCGGCCTGGAGGTCCTCGATGCTCTTGGTCGCCAAGCGGTACTCTTCCCGAACGATGCGCAGCCGTTCGTCGGCGAACTCCCGACGCCTCGACCGCTCCCGAACGCCGGCCCACGCGGTCTGTAGGTCGACGTACCGGGCCCCGATTTCCTCTCGCAGTTCCAACTCGGTCTGGCGAATGACTTCTGCCGCGTTCCGCACCTGTATGCGGGCCTCGCCAATGGCTCGCGTCGTCTCGAAGCGCGTGAAGACGGGAATCGAGATGCTCATCGACACACTGCCGCTGAGGTCACCCGGGTTCAGGTCGAAGAGGGCTTTCTGGTCCCTCCCGTATGAACCCCGAGTCACGCCGGTGCTAATCGACAGAGACGGCCAGCGACGGGACTGTTGAGCCCTGAGCCCCGCCTGCCGCAAAGCCAGGGATGCCTCCGCTTCCCCCACCCGGGGGTTCTCCCGGATCGCCCTGAGAACCAAAGCGTTCACATCCAGCGTCTCCGGGTCGAAGGGTTCAGGCTCCTGCTCTTCCACATTGATGGGGCCCAGACCCGGGTCTCCGATGACCTTCTTCAGAGCCAGCAGGCCTTTGGCAAAATCCCCTTGAGCCCGAGTCACCGCCATTCGCTGGGCGTCCAGCTCCAGCTCGGTGGCAAGGAGGTCGGAACGACCCACGGAAGCAAGCTCGAAACGCCTCTGGATCACCTCAACGTCCCGTTCCCGGGCTGCGACAAGCTCCAGCTCTACCGCCAAGCGGGCTTTCTGGCGCTGGACCGCCAGGAACTGGCGAAGAACCTCCGCCGATACTCGGTTCAGCTCCCTTTCCCCAATTCGGCGGTTGACCCGGGCTTGCGCCCTGGCTTCACCCAAGGCGTGGAATCTGCTTCCTCCTCTGAAAAGGTCCAGGCTTGCCGAAACCGCCTGGTTCGCGTAGGACGACACCCGGGTTTCCACCGAGGGGTTCGCGATGGATTCGCCGAAGAAGTCGACGGCCGTCTCCTGTCTGCTGAAGCTCTGGGTGGTCCCGTAGCTGAAACGGAGATCGGGAAGGAACGCTCCCCAGGCTTCTCGTTCCGCGGGACCTGCCAGCTCCAGCTGATTGACGACTTGCCTGTACTGGGGGTTGTGCAGGGCCGCCCGCTCAAGGGCATCGCCTAGGGTTAGAATGGTGACTTCCTGGTCCTGCTGGATCGCCGCAACGGATCCCGTTTCAATCAGGATGGCCGACGCCAGCAGTGGGAGCGCAAGTCCCAGAAGGGGGACTTGGGCTCCGACGACTTGGCGGCCAAGGCCGTTTCGGGTCGTCATCGGCCACCCCCGCCCACCGAGTCGTCGATCAATTCCACCGCCGCGTCGTGGGTCAGGTAGTGGTGCCCGTCCACCAGAACGATTTCCCCCGGCTCCACCCAATCCTCGTCCCCCTCCAGAAGCTCGACGTGGGTATCGTTCTCCAAGCCCGGGGTGACATACCGCCATTGGGCCCTGCCGTCCTCGAAGACGAAGAGCATGGGGCGCCGGTCCCCTCGCTCCAGAATCGCGGATCTGGGAACAAGAATCCGACCCGGGAAGTGCTGCGCTTCGAGATCGGCTTCGGCGTACATGCCCGGCTTGACCCGGCCCTGCGGGTTGGGGATGTGAACCGTCACCCGGGCGGTACGGGTGTTCTCGTCAACCACGGGGTTCATGGTCTCGATGCGGCCGACAAAGGTGCGATCCGGAAAGGCCGTGAAGTTCAGCTTGGCGGCTCGCCCTTCATCCAAGTACACGACCTCGGTTCCCAACACCTGAACCTCAACCTTGATGGGGTCCAGATCCACAAGGGTCAGAAGTTCGTCGCCCTCCCGGACAAACTGGCCCGGCACAACTTGCAGGTTGGCGATCCGGCCGCCGAATGGCGCCTTTACCGAGGTCTTTGCCAGGTTCAGCAGGGCTTGCCGGTGTTCCACTTCCGCTTGGTCCAACCCCGTCGCCGAGCGGGCAAAGCGATCGCGCCGGGTCCGCGCCGTCTCGTCCTCCATCTCTTCGTCGAACAGAACCAGGGCTTGATAGTCGGCTTCTGCCTTCAGAAGTGCCGCGGCTTTGGCCGCCACCAACAAGGCGTACTCCGTGGAGTCGATTTGGACGAGGAGGTTGCCTCCACCCACGGCTTGGTTTTCCCGAACGAAAACCGATGCCACGATCCCCGACGCCCGGGCCGTAAGCTGGACCGTCCGGAACGGCTCTGCCCTGCCTTCGGCGGTCACGGAAATTCTAAGCGTATCCCGCACGACGACTGCGCCGGTCACAGGCTGGGGAACTTCGGTGTTGAACTGCTCCTGAACCGATTGGACCACCTGAGCCTCTTCGGCCGAAGGGGCCTCCTCCTGGCCATCTTCGGTGTCCGGACGAATGCGCCAGTAAATGGCTGCGGCGAACCCCGCAATAAGAATGACAACGGTAAGTATTCGAAGCGTAGACCGGGAATACGCCATAGGCCACATGCTCTCCTGAAGAAAGTTCTAATCCAAAACCATGCTTCTCGCCTCCCCCTAGCCCCCTTGCGACCCCTGTCGCAACCCACCTTGTAGGTACCGCCTGACCCGTCTCCTCACCAGTACCTCAAAGTCGTCTCGAGGTTCCATGAAACTTTGCGCCCGTCACCGGGTTGTCCCGAATCCTTCCCTCCGACCGGAAACCGGCGCTTCCATGCGAGCGGCTCCGCTTCACGGACGCGAAATCCCGGACCCGGCGGATACGTCGGAGAGGGATGCGTCCCTCTCTACGCGTTCTGACACCACCGCTCCGGGACCGAATTTGCGAACCACATAGTCGTCCAGGATCCTCTTGAACTGCTCCACGATTCCTTTGCCCTTCAGCGTCCGGAGGTGGGCTCCGTCGGCGTATACGGGGGCCTTGGGTTCCTCAAAGTTGCCGGGGAGGGAAATCCCCAGGTGGGCATGCTTGGACTCACCAGGTCCGTTCACCACGCATCCCATCACCGCAATGTTGAGTTCCTCTACGCCGGGGAACCGTTGCTTCCATTCGGGCATCCGCATTCGAATGTAGCTCTGAATGTCTTCCGTCATTTCCTGAAAGAATGTGCTCGAAGTGCGACCACACCCTGGACAGGCCGTCACCCGGGGTTCGAAGCTCCGGATCTCGAGGGCCTGGAGGATCTGCTGGGCGACTCGAACCTCCTCGGTCCTGTCCCCGCCGGGACGGGGCGTGAGGGAGACCCGAATCGTGTCTCCGATGCCCTCGATCAGAAGGGGGGCCAGGGCCGTCGCCGTCGCGATGACCCCCCTGGAACCCATCCCCGCCTCCGTGAGGCCCAGATGGAGGGCGTGCTCCCGCCGGGGAGCGAGCTGTCGGTAGACGGCGATCAGATCTCGAACCCCCGACACCTTGGCGCTTAGAACGATCCTGTCGGGGGCGAGACCGGTTTCCACGGCCAGGTCGGCCGATCGGACCGCGCTCTCCACGATGGTGTCCCGCAGCACTTGGCCGGCATCCTTCGGGTCGGCCCGCTTGGCGTTCCTGTCCATCAGCTCGGTCAAGAGCCTCTGGTCCAGGGAGCCCCAGTTCACGCCGATGCGGATGGCCTTTCCGTGGTCCATGGCGATGCGGACGATCGTCTGGAAATTCTTGTCACGACGGCTCGTTCCCACGTTCCCAGGGTTGATTCGGTATTTCCCCAGCAGCGCCGCCGCTCGGGGATAGTCCCGGAGAAGGATGTGGCCGTTGTAGTGGAAGTCCCCGACGACGGGCACGGAACAGCCCAAGTCGGCGAGGCGCTGGAACAGCTCCGGCACCGCCTGGGTGGCCTGCTTGTTGTTCACGGTAACCCGGACCAGCTCGCTGCCCGCATCCGCCAGGGCTTTCACCTGGGCGGCCGTCGCCGCCGGGTCGGCGGTGTCGGTGTTGGTCATGGACTGGACGACGACGGGGTTCTCGCCGCCCACCTTCACGCCACCTATGTCAACCTCGAGCGTCTTCCTGGCCAAGGATCTCCGCCTTCGCGCTGCGGTTCGGATCGTGCGATTCCGGGAAGTTACCCGGATACGGATGGACGGACCGAGAAACCCCGTGTGCGACCCCGGAGGGCCTCCGCCCAAGCGGAGGGGGCGGGATTCGAACCCGCGTGTCCTTGTCGGACGCCGGTTTTCAAGACCGGTGCATTGAGCCGCTCTGCCACCCCTCCCGAGCTGCGATAAGGTGGGGTCTCGGCCAGGTCGCTTCAAGGGGACCGTGGCTTGAAGCGGACCTCGGGAACCCACCCCAGCACATGCGAAACCGAGGGCACGGAAGGGAAGGACCTCCCCATGGCGGACGTCCGCGCTCCCCCGGGAACCGATGGGTAAGGTCTTCAGTGGCGGAAGCACCTCGTGCCGGTAAACACCATGGCGATCCCGTGTCCCTCGGCGGCGGCAACCACCTCCCTGTCCCGCACCGAGCCGCCCGGCTGGACGATCGCACGCACGCCGGCCCGCGCGACAACCTCCACACCGTCGCGGAAGGGAAAGAAAGCGTCCGACGCGAGAGACGCCCCTTTCAGAGTCCCTGCCAGGCCGGCTTCCCGAGCTTTTCGGATCGCGATTTTGGCCGAATCCACCCTGCTCGTCTGGCCGGTGCCAATCCCTACCGTGGCGCTCTCCTTGGCCAAGACGATGGCGTTGGACTTCACCCCGGCAACGGCGGCCCACGCAAAGGAAAGGTCGTTCCACTCCTGGACGGTCGGCCGTCTTTCCGTAACCACCTCCCAGGTCGGATCATCCAGGCCGAAGAAACCTGGAGCCGGGAGCGCCTGGGCCAACACCCCCCCATAGACAGAACGCAGGGCCACACCCTCGGGCAAGGCCGTATAGGCCGCCAGAAAACGGGCGCCTGCTCGGGCAACGTCCCCCGCCCCGTGCCACCAATCTGTGCCCTTGTGCTCCCGGGGGTGGGTCTCTTCGTCTGCGGGGAAGGTCAGGAGGCGGAGGTGTTTCTTTCGAGTGAGGATCTCTCGTGCCCCGGCGGAGAAGCCGGGGGCTGCAACGCACTCCACGAACATGGACCCGATCTTCGCAGCGGTGCCCCGGCAGACAGGACGGTTCACGGCAACGACCGAACCGAACGCCGAGGCCGGGTCGGTATCCCGAGCTCGCTCGAAAGCCGCGGGGAGCGAGGGTCGCACGGCCAGGCCGCAAGGCGTCGTATGCTTGACAAGGCATGCGGCGGCCTCCGGAACGAATGCAAAGGGCGCCAGGGTCAGGAGGGCACCGTCAAGGTCCAGAATGTTGTTGTAGGAGAGTTCCCTGCCGTGGTGCTGCACAAGGGCCGCCACTCCTTGGCGTTTGCCCGCCGGCGTGCAGAAGACCGCGGACTGACCCGGGTTCTCTCCATACCGAAGGCGACGACGACGCGGAAACCGCAAGACAGCTTCGGCCGTTGTATTCCCGTCTACTATCCAAGCCGCCGTCCGCTCCCCCACCGCCAGCAAGGACTCCCCCCCCGCTGGGGCTCTCCCGGGCTCGGCTGCTGCTTCCCCGGATTGATTCGTTCCGGCGAGATAGGTCGCCACGGCCCGGTCGTAGCAAGAGACCTTCCGGAACGCCTTGGCAGCAAGTCGCCGCCGGAAGAGCGCCCTTGTTTCTTCGTTGATACCCGTGGAGAGCACGTGCAGAACGTCGTCGTAGTCTCCCGGATCCACCACCACCCACACCCAGAAATGGTTCTTGGCAGCGGCTCGAAGGAGCGTCGGGCCCCCGATGTCCACATCCGCCATGGCCAGCTCCGGCGTAGCGCCGGATGTCGCCACAGTGTCCACGCGTCCGCCACCGGCCTTGCCGAGCCAAGGTTCCCCATGGGGAAAGGGATACAGGTTGACGGCCACCAGGTCGATGGGACCGTAGCCCCGGCGGGCCAGCTCCTCCATGTCTCCTGGGTGGTCCCGGCGCGCGAGAATCCCGGCGTGAATGGCGGGATGGAGGGTCTTGACCCGGCCGTCCATCATCTCCGAGTGACCCGTCGTCCGGGCGACTTCCGTGACCCGGACGCCCGCCTCCTCCAGAGCCCTCGCCGTGCCTCCGGTGGAAAGGACCTCCCAGCCCCGCTTTGCCAGGGCTCCCCCAAAGGCCGCGATCCCCGTCTTATCGGACACGCTGAGCAAGGCTCTGCCCCTAATCACCGGTGCCTCCGAAGCCTCCGAAGGCCGCCCGGATCTGCCGCTGAAGATTCGCCGCCCCGCCGGCTGCGGCTGCGCCCTCCGAGCTTCCTGATCTTCCGGGTGCGACCCTCCTCGCCGAGTCCGCCGAGCCTTCCATTTCCACGCGACCCGGCCACTGAAACGGCGGAGCCTCCTCTCCGGAAATCAGCCCCTTGGCCAGGGCGTCGGCCGCCTCGGGGTAGAGGATGTGTTCCACGTCCAGAACCCGGGCGGCCAGGGCCCGGGGAGTGTCCCCGGAAAGTACGGGAACGGGCCACTGGGCCAGGATTCTTCCTTCGTCATAGCGCTCGTTCACGTAGTGGACGGTGGGCCCGGAAAGCTTGGCCCCGGATCGGAGAACGGCTTCGTGAACCCGTCTTCCCCACATACCCTTCCCCCCGAAGGACGGAAGGAGGGCCGGGTGGATGTTCAGGATTCTTCCCCGATACGCCCGGCATACCGATGCGGGAAGAGGTTTCAAGAAACCAGCAAGGAGGACGCCCCCGATCCCCTGGCACTGGAGCACGTCCTCGATTTCGGCGCCTGTCTCTTCGGAGCTCCGGCCCCGGAAGGGAACCCGGCGCATGGCGCATCCTCTGGCCCGGGCCCGTTCCTCCGCTTCGCAGGATCGGTCCGTGACAAGTAGGTCGATTCGATATGCCGCTCCCCCTTCTTCGCGGCGGAACAGGGCCTCCAAATTGCTCCCGGAGCCGGACGCAAAGGCGGCGAAGGAAACCCTCACACAAACTCCCCCCCGTGAAGGGAGATGACGAAGGGGTTGGTGCGGATCTCGTGGCCCACCGTGGTATCGGGTCCGTGTCCGGGGTAGAGGCGGGTTTCCGGAGGCAGTGCAAGCACCCGGGAGCGGATCGATTCCATCAAGGTGCGGTAATCCCCCCCAGGCAGGTCGGTTCTCCCGATGGAACCGAGGAAGATCACATCTCCGACCAGGGCAATCGGCTCCGACCTGGAAACGAACATGACGTGGCCCGGAGCATGACCGGGAACGAACACCACCTTGAACTCCGAACCTCCGAATGCGAGCACGGAATCGGGAGTAAGGTCCGCATCCGGGGGAGGCGGCGGTTGGAAGGACAGACCGAAGGAAGCTGCCTGGGCCGCGGCCCCGTCGTACAAGACCCGGTCCCCGGGATGAAGGTGGACGGGCGCTCCCGTCGTCCTTCGGGCCAGGGCCACGCCCTCAATGTGGTCCAGGTGCGCGTGGGTGAGAAGAATCGCCGTTATCTCCAGCTTCCGCGCTCGTGCTCGGCTCAAGGCGGCAGCTGTGGCGGCTCCCGGATCGACCAGGATCGCGGAGCGACCGTCCGCACAGACTACGAGGAACGTGTTTTCCGCAAAGGCTCCCTCGGTAAAGGTGAGGACATCCAATCGCCTACCCTATACGGTAAAGGAGCTTCCGCAGCCGCATCCCCCCGTGGCCTGGGGATTCCTGAAGGAAAAATTGGACCCCATCATGGATGTAACGTAGTCAATCTCTATGCCTTCCAAATACTGCGCACTGAACGGGTCTACGAAAATCCTGATGCCGTGCCGTTCCAGGATCTCGTCATCCCCCTCCGGACCCCCATCAATGTCCACGCCGTACTGGAAACCGGAGCAACCACCCGGCAACACCGCGACTCGAAGCCCCGCGTCCGGGGTGCCGCCGTGTTCCTGAAGAAACCCCTGTACCTTTTTTGCGGCATTCGGTGTGAGGGTCAGATCCATGGCGGTCTTCCGATCCTTATGGTGCTTCCCGTAGCGACGGCCAAACCTGGGCGCCCCGGGCATGCGTATCTCCAGGAACAACAAATTCGAAGTTACCGACTGGGCAAAACGGGGTCAACGGACGCCGCCCCCGAAAAACGCCCTCCTTCCAGGAAGTCGATTAGGTCGGCGGCTGCCGTCAGATCGTCCACGACCCGGTACATCCCGGCAAGCGCGCCTTCCCGTTCGGCCAGCCTACCCTCCTCCTCCTTCCCGTACCCGGTGCGAACCAGGATTCCCGTGCCGCCAAAGACCCCCGCTGGCAGTACGTCGCTCATTTTGTCGCCCACGTAATAGGAATCTCGGGTCTCCAGCCCCAGGTCGACGGCTGCCTTCCGGTACATGACCGGGCTCGGTTTGCGGCAGGTCGCTTCCAGATCCGCCATCCCGGGCGCATCGGGACAATAGTAGGTCCCGTCCATGACGACGCCGGCATGTGCGAGTTGCCGATCCACCTCCGCCTTGACCCGCAAGTAGTCCTCCAGCCCGTAGAGACCGCGACCGATTCCCGACTGGTTGGTCACCAAGACCAGGGCCAGTCCCGCCGCCCGCATGCGGAGGAGGGCTTCGGGAGCACCGGGCACCAGGGCGACATCGGCGGGGTCGGCCAAGTAGTGCCTTTCCCCAACGATGGTTCCATCTCTGTCCACGAAGACGGCCCTCCGGCCCTTCATTGCACGGGCTCCCATCGGGATACCCCTGTAGCCAGCGCGGCCAGCGCCGACGCCACCACCCCGTCCTGCTCGGGTGGGACGGTCCTAAGGTCGATGAGGATTTCGCCCCTATGGTTTCGGGCGATGACCGGGGGCTCGTGAGCACGTAGGGCCGCCATCCAGGCACGGGAAGCGGAACCGGCCGGGAGGCGGAGAACGACGGTGGGAAGTCCCTCTCCGGGAACGGTCCCCCCGCCCACCAGGGACTCCCCGGCCGCCACGTCGGCGTCCAAGGCCGCTACGTCGGCGTTCCGTTTCCCTGCTTGATCCAACACCGCGAGGGCTCTCTCTTCCAGCTCTGCCGGGAGCGCCGTGATCATGCGGAGGACCGGGATTCGCTCTTTGGCCCGCTCCGGGTCCCGATACAGCGAAAGCGTCGCTTCCAGACCCGCCAAGGTGACCTTGTCGCACCTGAACGCCCTGCAAAGAGGATGGGTTTTGGTTCGGGCTACGCCCGCCCGGATCCCCGCGAGGACGCCCGCTTGCGGACCCCCGAGGAGCTTGTCTCCGGAAAAGGCTACCAAGTCCGCCCCGGCAGCAACGCTATCGGCCGGGAGGGGCTCGTGGGGAAGGCCCAGCCCGACGCTATCGACCAAGAGACCGGATCCCAAATCGTGGATCACGGGGGTCCCTGTCTTCGCCCCCAGCGGCACCAGTTCGGGGAGTTCCACCTCCTCGGTGAACCCCGAGATTCGGAAGTTGGACCGGTGAACCTTCAGGATCGCGCCCGCACCCCCGCCTTCGAGCGCCCGGGCGTAGTCGGCGAGGCGAGTCCGGTTGGTCGTCCCGACGGAGACCAACCGAGCCCCAGCCGCTTCCACCACCTCGGGAATCCGAAAACCGCCGCCGATCTCCACCAGTTCGCCGTGGGAGATCACGACTCGTTTCCCCCCCGCAAGGGCGGCCAGGGCCAGGGCCACCGCCGCCGCCCCGTTGTTGACGACGACGGCGTCATCCGCGCCCGTGAGCTCCCGAATGAGCCCCACGCAGTGATCGTATCGCGAACCCCTTTCACCTGTCTGTAGGTCAAGCTCCACGTTTCCGTAGCCTGTGGCCGCCGCCATCGCTTCGCGGGCCTCGGCGGAGAGGGGAGCCCGGCCCAGGTTCGTGTGAAGAACCACCCCAGTGGCATTGATGACGGGCCGCAGAGAGGGCGCGGTCGCCTGGGCCACTTCGGACCCCACCAGGCGGGCGAAATCCGCATCCGACCCGGGGACCGGGGACCGGCCTTCCCTCAGCCGCTCCAGGACGGCCCGGAGGCGCCGGGTGACCCAGGGGCGACCGTGGATTTCCACGAGTTCGCGGCACCAGGGGCGGGCGAGGAGGCGGTCAACGCCCGGGATCAACCGGCGGGGGTCGGGGCGATCGGCCACCGGGTTAGGGACGGCGGGCGGAACCGAGAAGGGAGCGAAGGTAGGGCAGCAGGACGAAGGCAGGTCGTGGCACCGCATCCCGCCGGGGTCGGGGCAGAACCGCCCCGCTTGTGTCCGCGACCTGGCTCGTATCGGGAACCGCCCCGCTTGTGTCCCCAACCTGACTCGTGTCGGGAACCGCCCCGCTTGTGTCCGCGACCGCGGTGCTATCGGCAGCCGTCGTATCCACCGGGGGAAGTTCCCAGACGACCAGCGCCGTGCCCCCACCGCCGGATACGCCGGCGATGTTTACGACCCCCTGAACGGCGGCCTGGTAGGGCACACCGACTTCCAGGCCGTCTTCCAGGACGCCCTTCAGCGTCTGAGCGGGAAGAAGAAGCCCGGACAGCCCGACGGGACCCCGGTTGTCAACGACCTCAAGATCGTCGGCGGCATCCTCGGGGAGGGCTTCGATCTGTTCCTGGGCAGCCGCTTCCGCCGCAGCCGTGGAATCCGCCCGCTCGGACTCCCATATTCGATACTCGTGTTCGTGGAAAACGCGTAGAGACACCGTCACCGTGTCGCCCTCTTCGCTCTCCCAGCTCAGCGAAGCCTGAATGACGACGCCGGGCAGCGCCGGATCCAGATAGTCGTCGAACTCGAACTGAAGCGTGACCGAATCTTCCACCACGACCCTGGCCAGCTGGGCCTGGGTGGTGTCGGGTTCGATCAGGGAGAGTACGGTGAAGCTGGTATCGGGAGGATTCGGCAGCTCCCCCGGTTCGTATGGGGCCCGGGGCTCCCCGGGGGTCATCTCTCCGTCCCGGTTCCTGTCTTGCCAGGCCCTGACTTGGAATGGACCGGTCGGAACGTATCGCAGGGAGAAAATTCCTCTCGGGTCGCTGAGGTTCCAGTGCGTGACCGTGTCGCTTTCCCCGGAGAAGAGGGCTTCCACCCGGATGCCTTCCCGAGCGGATCCGGTTACCCGGTCCTCCACGATGCCGGCGACAACATTGGACACGAATTCCTCACCGGTTGAAATTACGAGGTCGAAGGGATCCCGGAGGCGGTTTCCAAACATGTCGCCAATGACCGGGAGGACCGTGATCCTGTAGACTCGCCCTGGGAGCAGCCCCTCCTGAACCTCGACCGAGATCCCGTCTCGGCTGTGGCGAACCCGCACGTTCCCGGCAGACGGGGAGACCACCACCGCATCGTTCAGCGTGCCCGAAGTTGGCCGTTCGCTGATCCGTTCGCTGAACCGGAAGCGAAACTCCCGCAGGCCCGCTTCGACGAGGGCAAAGGTATCGGGCGAGGTTTCCACGACAATAGGCGGAAGCCGGTCTTCCGGTCCCCCCGGTGGAGACTCCGGACGGGCGCAGGCCCCCCCGGAAAGCAGCAGGAACAGGACGGAAAAACGCCGGCAGAGCACGAGCTACGCGCCTTCCAACGACGCTCGTTTCTCCTGAAGCTTCCGAACGCGGCGGGCCCAGGAATCTGCCTTCTCCCGTTCCCGTTCGACCACGTCGGACGGTGCCCTCCCCACAAATTTGTCATTGGCCAGCCTGGCCCGGGATCGCTTCAGCCCGACCATGAGGCGCTCAATCTCCCGGGTCAGGCGGTTCCGCTCCCTGTTGACATCAATGACACCTTCCAGGGGAAGGAAGAGCTCCGTTCCGTCCTGAAGCACGGCGCTGGCACCCACCGCGCCCGGGGCCGGTGCCGACGCCTCCACGCTGCCAACCCGCGCCAGCCTCCGCAGGAACGCCTCCCGCCCCTTCAAGACGTGGGCACGGCTCCCGCCGGTGACCAGGAGCGAAACCTCTTGCCCCTCCCCCACGCGGTACTCCTTTCGCAGGCTCCGGACCCTGACGACCAGCTCCTGCAACCACTTGAAGCGGCGCTCGGCTTCTTCATCCACAAGCTCCCGGGAGGGCTCGGGCCACGGGGCTACGATAAGGAGGCGGCGGTTGTCTCCGTCTTCCGACCCGGGAAGGAGGCTCCACAGCTCCTCCGTCACAAACGGCACGATGGGGTGGAGGAGGCGGATGACTTCTTCCAGGACGTGACGAAGGACGGAGCACGCCACCTTCCGGCCAGGGCCGTTTTCCTGGAGGCGGTCCTTGACGGACTCCAGGTACCAGTCGGCGAACTCGCTCCAGAAGAGTTCGCGCAGGACCTCTGCGGCCCCGTGCATCCTAAAGGCTTCCAGCTCTTCATCCGCCCTTCGAGCCGCGAACTGCAGGCGGGACAGGATCCACCTGTCCTCCAGTTGGAATTCGCCCGCCGCTTCCTCCAGGGGGAGAACCGGGTCCTTGCCAAGGCTCATGACGACGAAGCGCCCTGCGTTCCACAGCTTGTTGACGAAATTCCTTCCGGGTGCGAAAGCGGCCTCGAGGTTCTTGGGGTCCAGGCGGATGTCGGCGCCGACCCCAGCGCCCGCAACGAGGGTGAAACGCAGGGCGTCCGCCCCGTATCGCTCCACGACTTCCATGGGGTCGATTCCGTTTCCCAAGGACTTGGACATCTTGCGCCCCTGGGTGTCCCGCACGGTCCCGTGGAGGTATACCCTTTGAAAGGGGACCTCCCCCATGACGTGGCAGCCCGACATGATCATGCGGGCAACCCAGAAAAAGAGGATTTCTGGCGCCGTGGAGAGGGCGTGTCCGGGGTAGAATGTCTCCAGGTCTTCGCTCTCCCCAGGCCAACCGAAGACGGAAAAGGGCCAGAGCCAAGACGAGAACCACGTGTCCAGGACATCCGGATCCTGCTCCAAGAGGGTGCTGCCGCAAGAAGCGCAGGACTCCGGATCTTCCCTGGGAACCGACACGTGACCGCAATCTTGGCAGTACCAGACCGGGATCCGGTGACCCCACCACAGCTGCCGGGAAATGCACCAATCCCGGATGTCTTCCATCCAACGTTCGTAGACCCGGGTCCATCGAAGCGGAGCGAAGGTGACGGCGCCCGTTCGGGAGGCCTCCAGCGCAGGTTGGGCCAGCGCTTTCATCCGCACGAACCACTGCTCGCTCAGGCGGGGCTCCACGAGGGCATCGCACCGGTAGCACCGGGGCACCGTGTGGAGGTGGGCGTCCCGCCCGGCGACGAGGCCCTCCGCCTCCAGAGCGGAAAGCACGGCACTTCGCGCGTCGGACCGACGGAGGCCCCGGAACGGCTGGGGCACGTTGTCGTTTGTGGTGGCCCGCTCCGTCATGATGTCCAGGACCTCCAGCCCCGTACGCGCCGCGATCTCGAAGTCGCTGAGGTCGTGGGCGGGGGTCACCTTTACAATGCCGGTGCCGAAATCGGCCCGAACGGATTCGTCGGCGACGATGGGAACCTTCCGGCCCGTCAGGGGCAGCTCCACGACCGCTCCCACCAAGCCCCGGTAGCGGTCGTCGCCGGGACCGACGGCAACGCCCGTGTCCCCCAGCATGGTCTCGGGCCGGGTGGTGGAAACCACGAGGTACCAGCGACCATCGGGGAGCCGACCGACCGACTGGGCGCCGGCCGCCTGGGTCCGGGCAGCGGCCGTTTCGTGGCCGGGCGCAAGCGGATAGCGGAGGTGCCACAGGTGACCCTTTCGCTCCGAGCCCTCCGCTTCCTCGTTGGAAAGGGCCGTCAGGCAGCGGGGACACCAGTTGATGACATACCTACCGCGATAGATTAGATCGTCTTCGTAAAGTCTTACGAATATTTCCCTTACGGATCTTGTTAAACCTTCGTCAAGCGTGAACCGAGCCCGATTCCAGTCACAGCTGCAACCGATCGCCTTGAGCTGCGCGAGGATCCGCTCCCCTGTCGGCTCCACGTGGTCCCACACCCGCCGAGCGAAGGCTTCCCGTCCCAGGTCGTATCGGGTCTTCCCCTCGGCGGCCAGCCGTCTTTCAACCACGTTTTGGGTTGCGATGCCGGCGTGATCGGTGCCGGGCACCCAAAGGGCGGTTCGGCCCTGCATCCGCCGCCATCGAATGAGGACATCCTGAATCGTGTTGTTCAAGCCGTGACCCATGTGAAGGACGGCGGTCACGTTGGGTGGAGGGATCACGATCACATAGGGCTCCCGCTTCTTGGCGTCTTGAGCGGAAGCCGCAAAGGAGTCCCCCGCTTCCCAGAGCCGACGGATCCGCTCCTCTGCCCCACGATGGTTGAAGGTCGCGGGAAGCTCCAGGTGATGATCGGGCGGGGAGCCGGGCTCCGATCCCGCCGGTCGACGGGACGTCATCCCCGATTCCGGCGGGCCGAAGTGGTGTCGGGCTTCACCGGCGGAGGGGGTTTGCCTTCCGTCCCCTGTTCCCTCTCCTCCGCGGCCTTCCTCTCTTCCTCCCGCCGCTGTCTCATGACTTCCGACCGCTCCTTCCAGCTTTGCCGGAGGGCACGGGTCCCTGCGGCCCGGTCAATGTCGTTCAGGCGAAAGGCCATCTCGGCCTGGTCGCCGCTGTAATCGGGCGGCGGACCGAAGCCGAAGGGCAGCGGCACCGAAAACTTCCCCAGATGGATTCGCCCCGGCGACACCCCCCACCTGTTCCCGTCTTCATCGGTGCGGGTCCAGTCCAACGCCCGTCTCTCCCGTTCGGCTTCGGCAACGGCGGAGTCGTGCATGGACGCAATCTCGGCGAGAAGCTGAACCCTCAGGATCTGTTCCCGGGTCGGTTCGACCAGTTCGGGGGGAAGCGGCTGCCAGAGGCGGGGATCGCCTCGCCCCACGCGCAATCGCTCCCCCGCCGAACGGTACCTCTCCGGCAGGCGGAAGCCCTCGCCTTCGATTTCGGGAACATCCGGCACGATATCGGGGTCGGCCGGATCGTCGATCTCCAGGGGATTGACGGGGTCTCCCGGTGCCGGCGTCGCGACTTCAACAATCCGTACGACCTGGGTGCCCCCCGGTTCGGGGGTGACCGGCAAGGAGGGTGATGAAAGCGAGGAGGGGGAATCGGACCCGGTAAAGAAGGGGTAAAGGGCGATCACGGCGAGGTGGGCGAGGACCGAGATTGCGAGGCCGGCGACATCGGGCGTCCGGTCCCGGCTCCCCAAAGAGCGATTGCCGCGAAGTCGGCGCGGGCGGTCCTCGGCGTCTGGCATCATCGGAATGCTACCCCGACCCGATCGGACAGGTTCCCATCGGGGATCACCCACCCCACGTCACGGGCTCCCCATCTTCGACGGGGTTCGAAACCCGGGAGCCGCACGAGAGGACCACGCTCACGACATCGCCGGGCGACAGAGGGCCCACCCCTTCGGGCGTGCCCGTCGCGATGAGGTCCCCCGCGTCCAGGGTCATGAGATGGGAAATGTAGCTTACCAAGTGGGGAATCGAGAACACCATTTCCCGGGCCGTCCCCCGCTGCCGATCTTGCCCGTTCACCGACACCGTCACGGAAAGGCTGCCGGGATCCACAGACGAAGCGTCAACGACATTTCCGACAGGACAGAAGCGGTCCAGTCCCTTCGCCCGGGTCCACTGGCTGTCCCTTCTTTGCAGGTCGCGGGCCGTCACGTCGTTAACTGCGACAAACCCTTCAACGCACGACCACGCTTCTGCCTGGGAAACCCGGCGACAGCGCCGACCCAGAATCACCCCGATCTCACCCTCGAACTCCACCCGCCCCACATCAGGAGGAATCCGGATGGGCTCCCCGGAGAAAATGACGGAAGAAGGAGGCTTGAAGAAGAGGAGCGGCTCCCGGGGGACCGCGTTGCCCATTTCGGCCGCGTGACCGGCATAATTCCTTCCCACGCAGACGATCTTGCCGGGCCGCCGGGTCCCCACTTCAGCCGGGCCGCCGGGAGTGGATGAACGTTCCAGCCAGCGCCCCGATCCCGGCAATGGCGAGAAGGCTCGCAATGACAGTCCACCAAAAGCCGACATCGGTGTGATCCCCTGCCCACCCCTGGGAAGCGGTTCGAAATGCAACCGCAGCCAGGACGAGGAGCGCGAATCCGGAAAGGAGACCGAGAGCCTTCTTCATGGTGTCTGCTTGGTTTCGGGGAAAGTACGGGGAGTGGCGCACCGCGTCGGAGCCAAGCGCGCGCGGCGTTGGCCGAAGCGTCGCAGGGGCGGATCCTTCTCGCTTCGATTTCGCCGATCCTTGGAACCTGGGCCGGACGCTTGGGGAATCTATTGGCTCGAAGCCCTCCGTTACAAGAAATAGAAAACCGGCGCGGGAGGGCGTGGGCCCCGTTTGGGAGGTGCGTTCCGGGGCCCTACGCTTCGTAGAAGCGGGTCACATGTCGTTTGGCTTCTGCCCACGGTCCTCTGATGAGGGGCATGGGTGGAAGCGCTTTCCGAAGGATTCGACCGTATCGCTTCTTCAAGATCCGGTCGTCCAGGAGTACGACCACGCCTCGATCGGTTCTCGACCGAATGAGCCGCCCGATTCCCTGCTTCAGGCGAATGGCCGCTTCCGGGACCATGAACTCCAAGAACGGGTTCTGTCCCCGTCTTTCCATCGCCTCCACCCGAGCTTCCGTAATGGGCTCCGTCGGAACCCGGAAGGGAAGTTTCTGGATGACCAGGGCTCGCAACGGCTCCCCGGGTACGTCCACGCCCTCCCAAAAGGACGCGGTGCCCAAGAGCACGCCCGCCCCCGACGCAATGAACTCCCGGAGAAAGCGGGAGCGGCCGCCCTCCCCTTGCACGAAGAGGGGCCACCGCCCCTCGGCTCCCCTTGCCCGCAACGCCGAAGCTGCCGCTCGGAGGGCAGCAAAGGAGGTGAACAAGGCGAAGAGACCGCCGCCCGAAGCGGCCGCGACCTCGTAGATCACGTTTGCAGTCGCCCGGTGGTAGGCTTCCATGATCTTCCGCTCCCCGCCGGGACCGGGCAGGTCCGTAGGAACCACCAGGCGGCTCCGGGATTCAAAGTCGAAGGGGGACTGGACGACCACTTGGGCTACATCGGGTGGCTCGTTCGGAAGGTCGCCTGGAACCTCCTCGGGTGTCCCGGAAACGGGGGTCGGACGACCCCTTCCTCCGTCCCCATCCACCGCGGGAGGAGAAGCGCCGTCCAGGCCCAGCCGCCCCTTCAAGTAGCTGAAGTCGCCCTTCGTGGCCAGGGTCGCCGAGGTCAGCACCACGGTCTTGGTGTTTCCGAAAAGAGACTCGGCCAAGAGGGGTCCCAGGTCCACGGTGGCCGTCGCCATGACGAGGTTTCCGAAACCTGGCCTGCCGGAGCGACGCACTTCAAGCCACCGCACCCGCTCCGAATCCTCCTTGCCGGGAAGAAGACAGAGGCGCAGCGCGCGCTCCCCGCTCTCCAGTCGGGTTTTCGAAGCCCGGAGGTCCAGGAGGCGGCCCTCCAGGGCCACCCCCGATTCGCCCTGAGCGTTGATTCGTGCGTAGAGCGACGTAAGCTCCCGCCCGAGGTCACCCAGCGCGATGAGCGTACGGTCGAGAGATTCACGGATTCCGGACACCGAGGTCGGCTCTAGTCCCCCCGGAGGACCGCCCAACCGAACACTGCCGGATGCGGCGTGGGCCTCCGTCCAGGGTTCGATGAGGTCGAAGAAGGAACGCAAGTCGTTCCGGAGTTTCTCTACCCTTCGGCGGGTGCGGTCGCGAATCCGCTTCAGGAGCAGCGGGGAGGCCAGGGAGCCACCTGTGGTCTTCAGCGTTGCCTCAAGGGAACTCAGGATGCCCTTGCCCCTCCGATCCAGCCGGGACAGCGCCCGGAACAACCCGGCTCTCGTGATCTCGGTGCCCAGGCGGGCCGTGGCTGCGTCCTCCAGGTGGTGGGCTTCGTCGAAGATGACCCGCCGGTAGGGAGGCAGGACGGCCCCGTCTCGGAAGTTCTCGGTGGCGATGCGAACGGCCAAATCGGAAAAAAACAGGGCGTGGTTGACGACCAGGAGATCTGCGCCTGCGGCGTCCCTGCGGGAGCGCTGGTAATGGCACTCCTGGAAGAGAGGACACCGAGTCCGAAGGCAGGCATCCGTCTCACTCTTTACCTCGTCCCACACTTCCCCAGCCGGCGTGAAGGAAAGGTCGCTTCGGGAGCCGTCCTGGGTGCGCTCCAGCCAATCGAGGATCGCGGCCAGTTCACCGGATCTGTCGTCAGCGAAAAGATCCCGGGCCGATTCAGCCGCCAATTGGGCCCGGCGAATCGAAACATAGTTTCCCCTTCCCTTCACCAGGGCCCACTTCAGGCGCTCGCCCAGAACCTTCTCGGTCAAGCCCAGGTCCTTGCCCGCGAGCTGCTCCTGAAGGTTGATCGTGTTCGTGGACACCACGACCCGTTCCCCGTTTCGGACCGCCCATCGAACCGCCGGCACCAAGTAGGCAAGGGACTTACCCGTGCCCGTACCCGCCTCTACCAGGCCCACGCCCCCCTCGTTGAAGCGCCCCGTCACGAAGCGCAGCATCCTTCTCTGGCCGATCCGGTCTTCGTAGCCGGGAAGGGTCGAAAGGGGCCCCGCCGGTCCCAGGAGATCGGACAATTCATCGGCATTCAACGCCTCAATTTGGCGGGATTCGGGCGGCTCCACCACGACGTATATTCGATTGACGGCGTTGTTGACGATGGCCGTTCCGATTCCCTCGTCGTGAAGGCGGGCGGCAACGGTCAAGTCGGCGTCCGAGGGCTCCAGAAGTCCCGACGGGTGGTTGTGGAGCATCAACCCGCCTTCCGGCGCGTCCCGGGCCACGGCGAGAACGGCGGCCCGGTTACCCCGCGCGACCGCCCTGGGCGCAGCGATCACCCGATCCCGGGTGACTTCGGCGAGAAAGGAAACCTCTCTGCCCCCGGCCCGGGCCACTTCTTCGCGGATCACCCGGGCGGCCTCCGGCGCGAGCCGGAGGGGGAGCGCCATCACGTCTTTAGCTTCTTCTTCTTCGCGGCGGGAAAGAGCACGTTGTTCAGGATCAGGCGGTACCCGGGAGAGTTGGGGTAGAGTGCCAGATCCGTCGGAGCGTCTCCGATCTGATGCTCCGGGTCCTCTGGATCATGTCCGCCGTAGTAGGTCCACGTCCCTTCGCCTGCCCGACCGTGGATGTACTTGGCCCTGGACCCGTCACTGGCGAGCTGCACCACTCCGGGCTTGAGGCGGTCTGCAGAAAAAGACGTGGTCAGGCCGAAAAAGTCCGGCAAGACGGCTTCGTGGCTCTGGGTCAGCATGGCAGGAACCGGATCGAACTTGGCCGAAAACCCGAACAACGTGAACGCGCCCAACTCCCTGCGCCACGGCGTGTTGACTTGGTGGCCGTCGATGTTCGAGAACGCGTTGACCGAGGGAGAAATCTGAATCTCGGCTCCCTGGAAGGCCATGGCCCGGTCCCAGTCGGCCTTGCTCGTGGCGTCGGGGTCGGGGGGCGTCCCGTCGGAGTAGGCGGCCGCGATATCGACGGGACCCGCCGCCAACGCCAACTCCAGCGTTTCGGGAGCGGAACACATGGCAAAGAGAAAGCCACCGGCTTCCACGTACTCTCGGATTCTGCGGCTCACGGCCTTCTTGAGCGCGGGCACGTCGGGGTACCCCAGGGTTTGGGCCGCTTCCTCATTGCGGGCCACTTCCTCCTCAAGCCAAGGCGCACCCGCATAGGTGATGTAGAACTTGGAATACTGACCCGTGAAGTCTTCGTGGTGCAGGTGAAGCCACTCGTATTCGCCCAGGTCCCCCCGCAGCACGTCGGGGTCCCATATTTCGTCGTAGGGGATCTCGGCGTACTCCAGCGCCATGGTGACGGCGTCGTCCCACGGAGCGCTGTTGGGAGGGGTGTAGATGGCGATCCGGGGGGCTTTCTCGAGGACGACGACCTCCATGTTGGACGTGGCGACCGTACCCCGAATCCGGGCTTCTTCGGGGGCTTCGGTCGCCTGAAGCGTAACGCCCGCCAACGCCCCGCGGCGGCGAGTCTCCTCCGTATCGGGAAGCAGGAACGAACCGCCGCGAAAGTTGAGAAGCCATTCGGCCCGTCCGCCGTGCTCCAGAACCGAGTAGGCCAGACCGTATGCCTTGAGGTGGTTGGCCTGCGTGCGGTCCATGGGGACGAGAAGGAGCTGGGCCTCCGCGTCCGACGAACCGGGGAGGGTAAACCACAGAAACGGAATCGCGTTCTTCAGAAGAACACGGGAGAATGAAAACGACATCGTCCGGGATCAATCCTGTGCACGGTCCGACAAACCCTCCCTACCGATCACATGGGCCAGCAACTGGACCCCGGACAGCAGGAGCGACATCTCGGAAATGAAGGCGCGGGCCGCCACGCGCAAGAGCGGCTCCTTTGTCTGACCGTCCTTCCCGGATGCGCGCAAGCTCCCGACGGGCATCCGGAACGACGGGGCTGGCCGGATGAGCCACGATCAGGCCCTCGAGGATCCGGACGGCTTCTTCCACCCCGCCCGGATGGGCGGCGACGACGCGAGCAAGCCTCAGCGCCGCCTCGGGGAACTCCCGCGAATCCGGGTGGTCCGCAACGATCCGGCGCCGCAGATTCGTGGCCACGTCCTGGAGATTCTGGAGTTCCACTCCCTCCGCGATGCGGGCTCCCAGGGCCAGCACCGGGGCTCGGTCTGCCTCTGGAATCGCATCGACCCCCTCCAGCACCGCCCGAACACCCCCTTCCCGGTCCCCTCTGTGATTCGCAACCGCGGCCCGGACGGCCACCCGGGCCCCCTGGGCGGTCAGGCGACCCAGGGCGAGGGCCAGATCCAGGATCTCGGTTGCGTCCGACGGCTCCAGCTCCGGAACCGATTCCTGAAGCGCCTGGATGCCCTCCCCCAACGCCCCGCTCTCCAACAGAAGAAATGCTCTCTCCAAGGTGGCGGCCGGGCCCTCGATCCCGTCCAGTACCTCCAGCGCCGCCTCCCGCATCCCTTGCCCGAGCAATCGGGATGCCAGGGCGGAGGAGAGGTCGTCCCCCTGGGAAGAGCCCGGGAACTCATCCCGGAAGCTCGCCAAGTCCTGCATCGCGTTCTCCGGTTCCACCGTCGCAATCAGGAGCCGAAGCGCTCGGACCCTGGATGCCTCCCGTTCCCGGGAGCCCAAGGGATGATGCTCGCTGATCCGCCGCAGGGCGGCGAGCGTGGCCACGGTATCGGCACCGGATAGCGCGGCCGCAGCCAGTCTTTCGTCGGCCAACCGGGCTTCTTCGGGGCTGTTCGCCAGGTCCCGACTTCGGCCGTGGGCCCAAACGGCCGCCTCGAATACCTGCAAGTCCTCCGCTCTGCGGGCAAAACCTTTCAGGAATCCTTGGGCTTCCCCACCCCGGAGGTCCGCCATGGCCAGCCGCACCAGCGTCTTTGCGTCTTCCACCCTACCCTCCCGAAGCGCCAGCTCGGAACCGACCTCCAGACGGGACACGAAGGTCGGCTCCTCCCCCAAGACCGCCAAGATCCGGGTCACCACGGCGCTGCGATCGGTCTCCAGCTCCCCGATGCGTCGGAACACGTCCTCAGCCCGAGCCCGATCGCTGCCCAACACCCGAGCCCAAACTTCGGCGCCCTCCTTGGTGCGTCCGGCGGCCACGTGAACCTCTCCCAGATCGACCAGCAGCTCCGGCGGCTCCCCCAGGAGGGCCAAACCCTCCCTGATCAGGGCGCCCGCCCTGTCGAATCCAAAGGCAGAGGAGTAGATCCGCGCACCCTCCCGGTACGGGTCCACGGATCTGGGGGACGCGCCGATCCAGCCTCGAACCGTGCCCTCCAAAGCAGAGGTTGAGTCAATCTCCGCAAGCACGCGCAACTTCAGGGACCAAGCGGCGGGGAACGACGGCTCCCTTGCCAAGGAGGCATCGAGAACCGGCAAGAGAGCGGAAATACGTTCGCCATGCCTGAACAATCGCTCCAAAGCGAAAATGGCGGCCGACGAACCGGGCCGGCGTTCCAGCAGCGCCCGCAGCGTCGCCTCTGCGCCTTCAAGGTCGCCCCGAACCTCTTGGGTGGAAGCCTCCCGCAACATCCGGGCCTCGATCCGAGCCCCGGAGGGCGCCGCCTGCACCCCGTGAGCCGTAGCGCAAAATAGCCCCAAGCAACCAGGGACCAGGAGAACAGCGGCCCACAGGTGGGACCCCAGCCGGCGGGTCACCGAGACGTTCCGCCGTCGGAACCGGTTGAGCTCCTTCGGTTCAGGCGCTCGAAGTAGTGGATCACCAGGGCGCGCTGAGCCGGGGACAGGGAGCGGAGGGCCGCGGCGCCCGGCAGCCGGAAGCGAAGGGCGTCCAGCTCGTTGGCACCCAAGGGGACAGCACCCTCCTTCGTGAAGGAACCGGGCCTCTCCGACTCCCGTTCCTCCGACTCCTCGTCCCGCTCCAGGGTGCGTCCTGCGTCCAATAGCCGATGGAAGAGCCGCTCCTGGCGTCGGAGCACCTCTGGATCCAGCCGTCCTCCCGCCAGCGCCCCGGCGAGCTGGCGCGCTTCCTCTGCGAAAGCCGAAAGGTCTCCCAGCGGGTCGTCTTCCGGGCCCCGCTCCTCGGACAGCTGGTCCAGTGTCTGGGCAACGTCCTCCTGTCGTTCCGCCACCTTCTCGGTCTGCTGGGCCAGCGTCTCTTCGCCCAGCTGCATGGTGGACAGGGAAGACGCATCCTGCATGATTTCACCCTGCTGCTGACTCAGCTCCTGGATCTGCTGCATCATCTGTTGGGAGGCCGACGTAGCCCCCTGGGCCTCCCCCTGTTGTCCAGACGTAATGGCGAGGCGCGCCACCTCGTTCAACGCCCTCACGACGGTCTCGGCCCCGGCCATGGGGGAGCGACCTCGCCCGCGGCGGGTTCCCATGGCCTCAATCATGTTTTCCAGCTGTTCCATCGCCTGTCCCGCGGCGGCGAGGAGGTCTCTTCCCCCCGGGGCGGCCATCTCGGTTTCGACGGCGTAGTTCTCAACCAAGTTGCGAATCCCCCGGGCGACGGCCGCCTCGTCCGCCCGAAGTTCCCCCAGTGCCGTGGCGTCCGCACCCTGCATTTCCTGCCGTAGCTCCGACTGGCGGCGAGCCAGCGCCAGGGCCCCCGCAGCGGTCCGGTCCAGCGCGTCTTGAAGTACCTGAAACATCTGTTCCTGCATCTGCATCCGGGCTTGGTTCAGCTGATCGGATACGCTGGACAGATCCCCCGCAGCCTGCTGGGCTCGGGCGGCGCTCTCCTGTCCGCCCTGCACCGCCTGCATCTGCTGGCGGGCCTGACCCAGCTCGTGCTTCGCCTGTCCGACCGCTGCGCTTGCTTGCCGTTCGCCGGCTTCCTGAAGCTGTTGCTGGAGACTCTGCAACTGGGCCTGGAGCTCCCGGGCCCGTTCCTCGAGGGCGGCCTGTTGCTCGGCCCGAAGGGTCTCGTCCCCGTTTTCCGACAGGGCCTGGGCGAGGATTTCCTGCTCGTGGGACAGATCCTCCGCTTCCCGGCTGGACGCCCGAAAGTTCTGGTCGATCGCCGCCTGCTTGAACTGCTCCACCGAGTCTTCCAGACGTTGGCGAAGCCGCTCCTGTTCCCGCACGGCTTGGCGCAGCCTCTCACGAATGTCCCGGGGATCCATCCCCTCGAACGGATCTCGGCGATTGGCCCCAAGGTCCCGGTTCTCTTCCGTGGCGGCCGCCTCCGCCAGGTCCTCCAGGCCCTGGAGCCGGTCCCTCAACTCGGGGTCAGCCACGCCCGCTTCCGCCAGGGCTTCCCGCAGCTCGGCCAGCATTCGCTGAAGGGAATCCACGGCCTCGGTGATCTCGTCCTGGCGTTCAATGACCTGCGTCAGCTCTTCCCGTATCTGGAATCCCCCTTCCTCCCCGTTCCGCTGGGCCCCTTGATCCTGGGAACTCCGCCGCTCAAGGTCCCGGGCGTCCCCTTCGGCACGGCGGGCCTCGTCGGCCAGAGCCTCCACCCTGTCGGCCGCCTGATCCAGTTCTTCCTGCACGACACGCTCCAACTCCCTGGCAGCCGGCATCCGAAGGACGTGCTCCTCGGTCTCCCCGACTTGGCGCGAAGGATGGTTATCGGTAGACCGGGCCAGGTAACGAACCGCGTCTCCCGGCAAGAGCCGCCAGTCCGAGACGTCCAGCACCGGACGCGCGACGGCACCGGCCGATCCCCTCAGGCTCATGCTGTGAACCACAGGCTCCCCGGCCTCGCCGAAGGCACTGACCCGCCAGGCGACGATCTCCAAGCGTTCGATTCCGTAGTCGTCCCGGATCTGAATCACCAGAGGCTGGCGAAGGTCCAGGGGCAACAGGGTGTCGGGCCCCGGGTACACGATCTCCACCTCGGGGGGTCGGTCGGGAAGCAGCTCCAGATCCAGGGGTCCGGGGGACACGGACGCGGGGGTATCCATCTCGTCGGTGAACCCCCAGGTGTAGATACCGGATCGGACGGGAGTCCAGCTTCCGCTGAAGTCGGTGTCCCGAATCTCAAGCTCCAGCACCGTCGTGCCTTCGCCGTCGACCAGCCCGCCCTTGCCGATGTTCCGGCTCCCCTGGCCCCGGATCCGAAGATGGGTGCCCGCGGGAACCACCAGCCTGGGCACCTCCCGCTCGTACGTTTCCGAAGGGAGGCCCGTGTGAGGCGGGTAGGTCACCTCCAATGTGAAGGTGGTGACCAACAGGGGATCCACCGGCACAAGGGAATAGACGGCGCTCGTCGCACCGTCCGGGGCTTGGATCCAGTACCGGATCTCGGCATCAACGGACGGCAGGGCGGACGTTCCTGTTCCGCCGGACAGAGGGACGGTGCGGGAGCCTGCGACTTGACCCGTAACGTCCCAGCGAAGGGTCACGTTGTCCCGAAAAGGGGCGTGGATCCCAACCTCAACCACCGTGCCACGGGGAACCTCCATCGTGCCGGGTTCGGCGGTAACCGGCGGCAACACGGGCTCCGCCAGCACGGCCAGGGGGTGCAGGAGGCCGTTCCAGGCGTTCAGTGCGCGCGACGGCGCCACTACGGCAACCAGAAGGCCGGTCGCAACGGCCCCTATCAGGGCGATGCCGCCGCGGCGAAGGAGTTGGTCGGTCTTCTCGCCCAGTTCGCCTGCGAGGGTCTTCGGGTCCTCGGGGAGTCGGTCGCTGACCCGCTGCAGGGCGACCCGGACGAGCCCGGGGGAGGTTCCCGTCGGCGCCGATCGGGAGAGTTCAAGCGTGCCCAGGACCGCCCCTTCGCCCAGCGCCGAGACGGCTTCCATGGAACGCGTGATTCGGCGCTCCCCGCACCAGCGCCTACCCAGGCGAACCCAAATCCAAACGCCGACCCCGGCCAGGGCGAGGATCAGGATGACCATGACCAGGGGACCGGCGCTTCCCGCCTGCCAACCGCCGCTCCCGGCAATGAACGGAGCGAAAACCAGGAGCGTCAACACGACGGTCCCGCACCACACTGCCACAAGGGAAGCCAGCCCCCGGGATACGTGTCTCCGAACCCCTTCGACCGTCCGCTGAATCCTGACGCCCGCCGGAGTCACCCGACCTCTCCCGCCCGGATCGCTGGCCCCGGCGCCCGGGCAACCATCCACCCCGGCATCACGAACCCCGGGCCGCCTGGGCCATCGCGTATACGAAAATGTTCACCCCCATGCGCAGCGCTTCCTCTCTCGCTTCTTCCGGATCTCCGTGCACATCTGCGTCCTCCCAACCGTCCCCCAGATCCGATTCGTAGGTGTAGACGACCACGAGCCGTTCCTGGTGGAAGATACCGAACGCTTGTGGCGGGCCTCCATCGTGTTCGTGAATCTTGGGCAATCCCTCGGGAAAGTCGTACGGGGCGCGGAAGAGCGGGTGGGTGGCTGGAAGCTCGACGAGTGCCTTGTCGGGGAACATCCGCCCCATCTCCGTCCGGAAGGACGGGTCCATCCCGTAGTTGTCGTCGGCGTGGAGAAAGCCCCCTCCCAGGAGATACCGACGCAGCGCGAGCCGCTCTTCCCGAGAGAACCGCACACCTCCGTGCCCGGTCATATACAGGAAAGGAAAGTCCCGAAGGGAGGGGTCCGTCGCCCGAAGCGAGGTCTCCCGGACAGCTGTGGGGATTCCGGTCCGCTCCCGCACCGCGGCAAGGAGATTCGGAAGGGAGGATGGATTCGCGTACCAGTCTCCGCCGCCGTCGTACTGGAGTCGGGCCACGGCAAGGGGGCCCGCACTCTGGCCGACGGCCACCCCATTCCCCGATAGAGCGACCACCGAGACAAGAACGGATGCAAGGAAGCGACGGCGCAGGGGCTTCCCGGGGGGACGCCCGTTCACCGGGTGCCGGAAGAAGGCCGCCGCCGGCCTGCCCTTCCCATCCCTCATGGCCGATCGTTCTCCCGGATGGGGTTCGGCCCTTCGTCACCCTCCGATTTTTCTCTCCCAACCGGTTTTCCCGTACTCCGGCGCCGACGCTTTGCCTCCAGTACGGCGTCGTAGGCAGCCTGCCTGGATAGGCCCGTTCGCGCCGCCAGGTTCCTGGCCGCCCCGGTCGGCGCCATTCCTTGGGCAAGAAACCGGGTGGCGAGTTCTTCAACCTCCTCGTCGGTCGAAATCCCTTCCCCCACCGGGCAACCTTCAACCACCAGGGTCACTTCCCCCCGGGGAGGCGTTTCCCGAAAGTGGCGAGCCGCCTCTGTCGGCGTTCCGCGAAAAATCTCCTCGTGCCGCTTGGTCATTTCCCGGCAGACGGCAAGGCGACGCCCCGGAGAGGTGAGGGCCGCCAACGCCTCCAACAGGCTGACCAGGCGCACCGGCGACTCGAAGAGCACGGTCGTCTCCTTGGCACCGACGATCTGTTTCAGGGCATGTTCCCTTTTTACTGCCGAGCGAGGCAGGAACCCCACGAAGGTGAACGGCACGCAAGGTAGCCCGGAGGCCACCAATCCGGCGAGCACCGCGGAGGGACCCGGAACCGGCACCACATCGTGTCCCCCGTCAATGGACGCTCGAACGACCCGCGCCCCGGGGTCGGACAGGAGGGGGGTGCCCGCGTCCGACACCAAGGCCACGTCGTCTCCCCGGGCCAGCCAGCGAAGCACCCGGGCGACTCGGCTGGCTTCGTTGTGCGCGTGTAGGGACACGGGACGGACCGACGAACCCGTGTGCTGAAGCAGGATCCGGGCCCTCCGGGTGTCTTCGGCCAGAAGGTGGTCCGCGGCCTTCAGCACTTTCCCGGTCCGCCCCGTCAGGTCCGACAGGTTCCCGATGGGGGTGGCCACAACGAAGAGTCTTCCCATGTCTCCCCGGGGTTCGGGGTCCCGTTCGCCACCCGACTCGATTAAACCCGCCCGTGCGGAGCGACGTCGGCCCGGAGCCAAATAAACGTGGGGCCCGGAGCCAACAAGTAGTATATCGAATTCGGGCCGGCCCGGGGGTCGTTCCTATCTTCCGTCCCTTCAAGTGCGGATCCGAAATGGCGACGCTGAAGGGAAGCTCCATCGTACCGAAATTCGGGGCCGGGAATTTGATCTCCGGTACAAGGGAGGGCATCATTGCCGGACACCAGGCAGATTCGCCGGCAAGCACTCCCAATTTCGAAACACCCGACCCGAAGGTGACGGAGGGCTACAAGACGATGAGTAGACTTTTGATATGAGTAATTGGGTTGAGTCGCTTCTGCGCGGGCTGGAGCCGAGCGCGGTCACGGAATTCTTCTTGTGGCTGATCGTTGTCCTCTTCTTGTTCTGCCTCGCAATTGCTTGGAAAGGAAAGCCTCCGCCCCTGACGTCTCGTGCGCCGGCGCTGCTCGCTTCGCTCGGCATCCTCGGCACCTTCGTCGGGATCGTGGTGGGGCTGCTGGACTTCGATCCAGGACAGTTAGACGAGAGCATCGAGGGGTTGTTGGAAGGCTTGAAGACCGCCTTCATCAGCAGTATCGCCGGCATATTTGCGAGCGTAGTCTTTCGAGGCTTTGAGGTGTTTCTGCCGAGCAAAACCATCGAAGAAGCGGACACAGAAGTTGGGCCAAAAGACATCTTTACCGTACTAACGCAGCAGAAGGAGCTGCTGGAGACGACCCGGGACGCCATCGCCGGGCAGGAGGAGTCCAGTCTGGCTGGACAACTGAAACTGCTGCGGACGGACATGGCGGACCGGCGGCGGGAAGACACTCAAGTCCGTAAGCGATTCCAGACCGAGTTGTGGGAACAACTGCATACCTTCTCGGAGATGCTCTCCAAGTCGGCCACGGAGCAGGTAATTCAGGCGCTGAAGGAGGTCATCGTCGACTTCAACCAGAACTTGACGGAGCAGTTCGGCGACAACTTCAAGAAGCTTGACGACTCGGTGCGAAGGCTTGTGGAATGGCAGGAAGGGTACCGGCGACAGCTCGAACAGCTTCACAAGCTATACGACGATTCTGTGCGGCAGATCACGGCGATCGAAGGGTCGGTGAGGATAATCGCTCAGCGCACCCAGGTAATTCCGGACACGCTGGAAGCGCTCACTGAAATCGTAAGAATGGCCGGTCGGGAGATCGAAGAGCTCGAACGTCATCTGGCTGCCTTCGCGGAGCTGCGCGACCGCGCTGTGGAAGCGGTGCCGCAGACACAAGCGCACGTGGAGGCGATGACGCAGGACATCGCTGCGGCCGTCCGCTTGGCCGGCGAGAACTTCATCGAGCTGCAGAACGACGTCGGCGAACAGCAGGAGAAGTCTCGACAGTTGCTGGAGCACCTGGGACAGGCGTCCCAAAAGATCCAAAACGAAGTAGAAGTGCTGCACGATCATGTGGCCGAAGCCATTCTGCGAATGCAGTCGCGGTTGGAGTCTGCACTGAAGGAGACGTTGAGCGCCCAAGATCAAGCTACGAATACCATGGTCAAGACGATGCTGGATGGGACACAGGAGGCCGTTACGCGAACCGGCGAAGGCGTAAGCAAACAGATCGAAGCGCTGGACGAGGCTCTGTCCCAGGAGGTGACCCGGGTAATGCAACAGATGGGCAACGCGTTGAGCCAGATCACGGGTAAGTTCGTAGCCGACTATACGAAGCTCACGCGGCAGATGAAGGAAATTGTCCGGAGAGGAAATTGGCAATGAGCCCGTGGGCGGATCGTCTGTTCGGATCGAACCGGTCCGGTGGGGGCGAAGGGGAGCATTGGTTGACGATCTCCGACCTGATGGCAGGGTTGATGATGGTCTTCCTGCTCATATCCGTCGGGCTCATGCGCAGCGCGTCCCAAGATCGGGACCGCATGCGCGGCGTGGCAGTGGCGTATCGGGAAGGGCAGGTCGCCATCAGCCAAGCCCTGCACCAAGAATTCGAGAACGATCTGGAGCAGTGGGACGCGGCAATAGACCTAGAGGCCATGACATTCGAGTTCATGTCTCCCGAAGTGCTGTTCGAGGTCGGTTCCATTGCCCTACGGCCCCGTTTCGCGTCCATTCTAGGCGATTTTTTCCCCCGATACCTGCGAGTGCTCCGGGAGTTCGACGAGAACATTGACGGAGTGCGTATCGAAGGGCACACCTCTACCGACTGGGAGGGGGTCAGTGAAGATCAGGCGTACTTCCGCAACATGCGTTTGTCGCAAGGACGCACCCGCTCGGTACTGGAGCACGTCTATCGGCTTCCCACGACCGTCAGTGATCGGAGTTGGGTCAAACGCAAGGTCGCCGCAGTCGGCTTTTCGTCGTCCCGTGTCGTTTTGAACCCGATCGGCCGCGAAGATCCGGATGCGTCCAGGCGGGTGTTGTTCCGGGTGTTGACCAACGCCGAAGTGCAGATTCGCAGAATTCTGGAGAGGTGATTGCCATGCGTCTGAACGTCGATTTTTCACTTCTGGAAGAAGCAGTACACCGCATGGGAGCGGAGTCCGTACTCACGAATCTGGTCATCGATGTTCGCCGTGGAATCGATCCGCCAGATCCGATCGACATCCAGCTGGGAGAAGGCATCACGGTTGATTTATCCGAGATCCAGATCGATTCTAAGTTGGGATTGCTCAGCTATCAGGGCCGACAGGTATTGCTGTACATTCAGGATCACGGGTGGAGAATTGAGGACGTACTCCAGGACGCGAAGAAGGGCAAGAAGGTGCATGTCGCCGACTGCAAGACCTTGCAGGAAATGAAGGAGGAAGGGCGATTCCAGCGCTATGTAGCAACGAACGATGTCGGCGGCGAATTCCATGTCACGGGACAGGATGACGACAGAAATCCTGTCGAGGGCAAGGCCAGATTGAGAGTCTGCAAGAACTGTCTGTGGCATCTGAACTACAAAGGCTCCACGAGGAATCGATCCCGGGTTTTTCGGGAATTCAAGTGGAGCGAGTTCTTTGACGCCTACCGCACGCACTTCGAGAAGATGCCGAAGCGACGGGCGGGTACTCCCGATGGAGCGTATGGACCGGACTGGAATCGCATTTCCAAGGAATACAAGGAAGAGCATGCCTTCAAATGCGAGGAATGTCGCGTCGACCTGAAGGAGAAGGAACACCGGCGGCTGCTGCACGTGCACCACATCGACGGCGTGAAAACCAACAACGCTCGGTCAAACCTGAAGGCGTTGTGCGCGGTTTGTCACGGAAATCAGCCGCGCCACGAGCACATGCGAGTAGGAAGAGAAGAGGCCACCCTTATCGAGAACTTGCGTCGACGCCAGGGGGCTTTGCCTTTGAGGGTGTGAGCCCGGAGTTGGGCCCCCCAAGCCCGGAGCGGTCCACCAGAATTGCCGCCCGATCCAGGAAGCCCGCTCTCGGGCGGCAATCGTGACCTTATGGTACGCGCGAAGACGGCCGTCCCGCGCGCGCCAGGGCGGGATCTGACGTCTACCTTGAGTCGTTGAGCATTCGGGTTTCAATGTCGGCCAAGCACTCCCGCCACCAATCGTCCGGCCACTTCGAAGTCTGAACCTCCAACTGGCGGTCAATGTGGTACACGTAGACCGCCTTCACTTTCCCCGGTGCTGTGATTTGACCGCAGGTGACAGCCGCTTCGGTCGCACTCCCTTGACTCAAGTAATGGCTCCATGCGTCCGTGTTCTGGAGCATGTCCGAAACGATCAGAAAGGAATCCAGATCATCATGTTGATCAACCAACGCCGCCATGGTCTCGGCGATAGGAGACCGATCCGCCTCTTCACGATCAACCAGCTCGGCAAGAATCGATTCCAAACGCGCCAGAAAGCGGCGAAATTGAGCCTCAACGAAAACGGGATGCTCATAAATCAGGTTGGCATCGTCCCCCTCCTTCGGCACGCAAAAGGAGTCGCTGCTGGGCTTCATTTCCCGACCGGACTCGGGCAACCCGTAGATGGACAGGCGCTGCAGAAAGGGCGCGAGGTCCCTGGCCCAGGTTGTGGCGGCCTCGAAGGCCAGCGTCCGGTCCTCGGTCCCGATCCTGTTGGACGTGTCGATCAGGATCGCCGTGTGCCCAGGAATCCGGATGCCTTTCCGCTCCTGCGACCAGGTTCCGGTCGGACAGTAGTCCGGTGGGCCAACCCTGCGTTGATTCGTGTCCCACGCAAAAAACACGCATACACCCGCTAGAAAAAAGGAAGCGAGTATTATCACGAGAGGCCATACCCATACTCTTCTGCCTCGATTAGCTCTACCTTGCATACACTCCCTTCACCCCACCTTTATCGATTTCCTGGACCTGACCCGAGCCGAGTATAAGGGGCCAGTAGCGAATCCAAAGGGCCATCATTTCCTCCTGTGCTTCCGTAATCCGCCGTTCCAGGTCCTCCTGTCCGGATTCTCTCCACTCGGCGGCGAGTGCGTCGGCTTCTTCGAGCGTCCCCGCGTCCGATGGGGTGACCAACAAGGGTTCCGAGTATTTCTGCTGCCGATACTCCTCTACCGTTGTCAATTCTATTTTTTCGACGTTCTCATTGTTGTATTCCCGGATGAAGGCGTGGGTGACACAATCCATGCATGCCTGACGGTTCTTCTCATCCGCGATCATGCTGACCGTGTGATGAATGTCGCGGCTCTTCTGGTTGAGGGTTCCGTACCATTCCGCCGCTTCGGAGCGCAGGGCACTGACGCCGACTTGGAATTGATTGAGCACTTCTTCGTAGGCCGTGACGATGTGACGGTCCGTTCCGGCGTGACGGTTTGATCCGGCGCCGGCGCGGCCATTTTGCCCGAGCGTGTCCCCATCCCCCAAGGTATTCGCATCCGTCCTATTCGCATCCGCCGCACCGGGTTTTCCCGCCTTGATGAACGTAAAGCCCTTGGCGAAGCCCACGGCACACAGAATCAGGCCCAACAAGGCGAACAGCAGGGCCTGGAAGTCCCACGTCAGGGGATTGAAAGCGATCCCGGGCATCAGTTCCTGCGGGGACGGACGCGCCCCGGTCGGATCGAGTCTTACGGCTTCAACAATGCGCGAATACGCCTCCCTGTGACGGCCGGCGATGAGGCTGAACCCCATCGCGACGACCAGCCACCCAGAAAAAAACGCTCCCTGCACAAGACCCTTGGCCCAAGGCTGCCTTCGAAGCAGAGAAAACAGCAAACCGCCGCCGATCCCTAGCCCGCCGACGTTGATCCCAGATACCAGAAAAGCCAGCAAAATTGCCCCCAGTATCCCAGTCTCCAACGCGTTCATGAGAAGTGAGACGTTGAGAAGCGACTCCAAGATTACAATTACCGAACAGGTAGCTATCAACCACCACCCCGAGGGCCCCTCCCGTGCCGTGGGGACGGCAGACTCCTCAGGATCCCCGCGCTCGGAGACACTTCCCCCGCCCCCACTCACACCCTGGGTTACGCCTTCCGGTGGCGGCGGGCGGATCTCCGGCATCGGAACCCCCGCTTGCAGCCCGCTGCGCCGCCACACCCGGAGGCGCTCAAGCTGTACCTCTGCCTCTCGAACCAACCTCTGAGGCTGGAAGAGTCTGCCCCCTTTGGACCCACACGACTCACTGAGCATTGACCTGAGGCTGTCCAATGTGGCGTTGATGTACTGCTGCAGGTCAAGGCGCAGGCCAGCCAGAAGACTATCGTGAGCCGACTTCCAATCCGACCCCGCTTCGCCGCCGGCTTCTTTCCCCCGCTTCTCCAGTTTGTACGGATCAAGGGGTGAAGGACCCTGCAGACGACGCAGACGGTCAATGAGATCGCTGGCTTCCTGTTTCGTCCGTACGTCCGCCGGGTTGCCACCCAGCACCCGGATGTTACGGCGCTGATGTTCGGTGGGCGGTCGCCCGTCCCAATCTGGCCGGTCTACGGGATCTGCGCTTCGGCCTTCGGGGCTCCCAAACGCAACCGACAATTGACCGTTGGCCGAGGATTGCGGGGGCCGATCCGAGGAGGCAGTGGCGGCCCTTTCATTCCCCTCCTCCGAGGTGCCTTCATCCGATTCTTGTCCCTTCGGTAGCCGGTTGCGGCGAAAGAACGGCCAACCGAATCGCGATGTCCTGGAAGGCTTCCCTGTGCTGGCTGTCGTGATCATTTCTCCGTCCACTCTTCTTGTCCTCGCCGTTCCGGAGGTGCTCCGCTGGCTGTTGAAGTAGCTCCGATCGATTCAAATGCAACAATATCAACTAGATTGTCTTGGTGCAACTTCCCGACAGGAGTTGACAGAAGTGGGCCCCTACACCATCTGCACGGCCGACGTGCTGCTCAAGGGCGACGACGAGGCGGCCGACAACATCATCGCCGGCCGAAACACTGAATGGCTTAACCGTTTTGGAAGTTATCGAGAGCATCGAAGCTCGGCTCTTCCCGATATTCGATCTACCCGGAGGTCCGAGAGCGATTGGCGGCGCTCCAGCGCCGCCCCATTAGGGGGAGGATCCTTTTTCGGCAACCAGTCGGATATTCAAAAGCAGTGGTCCGATCAGGAAGTAGCGCGGACGCGCAATCCACTTTCCGACCTGAAAGGGCAAAGCACCAATTGCGCGTTCCAAACTTCGCAACCACCCCGTCCGGCAACGAAAAATGACTCTGCTTACCCCAATCAGGGCGCGAAACTTTCGGAAACCGGCTCTGCGAAACATCGTCTCCAACTCTTCATAGGTATATTCCTTCAAGTGCAGCCCGGTTGCCGTGTCGTCGAAGTATCGTGAAATATCGCGAGGGCCGCAGAGCCTGTTCGGGGTGCTACATAAATAATGCCCACCCGGCTTGAGTGTATCGTACACATTGCGGAGATGATCCAAGGCGTCGTCTGGATGCAAGTGCTCCATCGTTTGATCGCTAAACGCAAGATCAACTGTGCACGGCGGAACTGGAATACTGACGCCATCCGAGATTATGATTTTTTTTCTCTCTCTCCCCCCCCCCCCCCCCCCCCGGCAGGGCGCGGGCATATGATCCTGCTCACATCGATGGCGTAGATCTTTCTTACGCGCTTTTCCAACCGTCGGATTAGATGGCACCCACCCGCCCCGATCTCCAAAATGGTCATCTCCGGATCGAGCATGGGTTTTAGTAAACTCATTTGTCTGGACGTACGTCTGCGCGCGATATCCGGGTTCTGATTTTCCAGGATCTGGTTATGATCGGGAACACGGGTGAATAGTTCATCATACACAGCGGAATAGAGAAACCGCCGTTCCTCTTTGGTCGCATCCCTAAGTCGCTTTGCCAGTTCCTTTTCAACGACATATTGAGCCAAGATGCGGTCGGCAGATTTTTTCATCGATATGTCTTCTCGTGTGGCCGCTTCGGGAAGGGCTGTGTGAGCGGATTCAAGGGATGATCCTCCCATCCGTGGCGCGCTGAATTCCCCCAAGGTCGCCCGGTGAGGGCGGTCTAACAGCACCTGCCCAGTGGTAACCCGACCCAGCCCTGGTACGGATCCGGGTCGCTTGGCCCCGATGGGGAGCGGTACGGCTCGTTCGCCTAGAGGTGTTCCTCGATTTTCCGACGCAGTTGAGACTTGGGCACCGCTCCAACCACGGTGTCCACGTGTTTCCCGCCGCTGAAGAAGAGAATGCTGGGAATCGAGCGGACACCAAAGCGGATGGAGGTGGACTGGTTCTCGTCCACATCCAGCTTCCCCACCCGGACTCGCCCGGCAAACTCGGTGGCGAGATCGCTCACCACCGGAGCGACAATCCTGCAGGGACCGCACCATTCGGCCCAGAAATCCACGATGGCAAGGCCGTGATGGCCCTCGATTTCAGCGCTGAAGTTGTCATCCGTGACCGTGACGATGTTCGGGTTCTCCGCCATTATTGCTTTTCCTTAACAAGAGGTCCTGGGTTCAAGAGGTCTTCGGTTTCGAAAAATCGCTTGGGGGACGCAGGAGTGCCGCCAACCTTCGGGCACGGGTGCCACGACGCCCGTCGCGACCTTGAGTTCCTTATGCGACTCCACCCAAACTAACCGCACCGGAGGCCCGAATCGAGTTGGTGGCCGGGCCGGACCTTCCCGCCAAAGGATCATGCCCTGGCGGCTTCCCGGTCCCCGTTCGGATATTGTCGAGCCAAAGGACCACGGGCCGGTGTTGAGCCACGGGCCGGTGTTTTGGCCCTTGGGCCCGGACCAGGAGGAGCTTCACGCCGACGGCCACGGGGACGCCAATCACACGACCGATACGGGAGCCGAAAAATGAAGATGGGCATCGAGGACCCCGAGTTGGATCACGTGGCCATCGCGGCGCGATCCTTTGCGGACGTCGTGCCTGTCCTGGAGCGCCTTTCCGGCCTGAAGGCGACCCCGCCGGAGCGGGTGGAATCCCAAGATGTGGAGGTGTGCTTCGTCGGCAACGTGGAAGTCATCGTGCCCCTGGAGACCGAAAGCGGAGTTTCTCGCTTCGTTGAGGGGCGGGGGCCGGGCCTGCACCACGTCGCGTATCGGGTCGGAGACGTGGCCGGTCGGATGGACGCGCTGAAAAGGGAGGGCTACGAATTCACCACTCCGGAACCCATGACCGGTGCCGGGGGTCACCGAATCGCGTTCCTGCACCCCCGGTCTGCAGGGGGCGTGCTGGTGGAGCTGGTGGAGAAGTAGCGGGAGTTCGCGCCTTATCGCCATCCCCGTCACCAAGTGGGACGTCCCTCGCGAAGCGTGACCTCACGCGCCGTCCAGTCGCGGGAGCGGTCCCCCTGTCACGCGCTCCAGTCCGATCTCCTGGATCAGCCAGCGTCCATCCCCAACCCCGACGACGACAAAGGGGACGCCGTCCACGACCCGACCGTTCCGTTCCAGGTCCACCGCAACCCGAATCGCGGGCCGATCCCGTCCTGCCACGGGTTGTTCCGAACGGATGCGGTATGCGTCGTGTTCGAGAATTCGGGCGATGATGTCCATGCGTAGCTCTACCTCCGGCGCCGTGGGGCACCTCGCCCCCAGACCGATCCACGACCCTGCCTTCCGGATGGCACATCCCAGCGCACCGCCGGTGTCTCCGACGGGACCCTGGGAAGTCCCGAAGAGTCGCGCCATGAGCGCATGATCTCGACGACCGGACGCATCCAGAAACATCTCCACCGTCGCCACAGGCCCTGGCGGCGGATTGGGCTCGAGTGGACCGCCTGCGGTGCCGCACGCGGGGAGGCCCAAGGTTGCAAGGATAGCCAGGCCCCTGCCACCCAATCGTCGCCACCGTCGCATTCCCGTCACCGCCCCCAGGGAGAAAAGCGTTTCCACGTACTTCAAGCCACCGCTTCCTTCCGGGCCCGCGGGGACCGAAACACCAGCCCTTCCCCGTCCGCCACCTCCACCCGCACGTCGCTGCCCGGAATGATCTCCCCGTCCAGAATCCCCATAGCCAGAGGATCCTGGACCAGGCGCTGAATGGCCCGCTTGAGGGGCCGCGCCCCAAAGGCCGGGTCGTATCCTTCCCGGGCGATTCGGGCCTTTGCGTCCCCGGAAAACTCGAGGGTCACGTCCTGCTGGGCAGCGAGCAGGGCCACGCGGGCGAGCTGGATCTCCACGATCGCCTCCAGTTCCCGGGGGATGAGGGGTCGAAATACGACCACGTCGTCCACTCGGTTGAGGAATTCGGGGCGGAAGTGCTCCCGGAGCCGGATGCGGACCCTTTCCTCCACCGCCCCCCAGTCTCCGGTGCCGGAACGGGCCAAGATTTCGGATCCGGCGATGTTGGAGGTCATAATGATGACCGTGTTGCGGAAGTCCACGGTCCGCCCCTGGCCATCGGTGAGGCGCCCGTCGTCCAGGATCTGCAGGAAAACGTTGAAGACTTTTGGATGGGCTTTCTCCACTTCGTCGAAGAGAATCACCGAGTGGGGACGTCGCCGGACCGCCTCCGTAAGCTGGCCTCCTTCGTCGTAGCCCACGTACCCCGGGGGGGCTCCGAGCAGCCGGGAGACAGCGTGGGCCTCCATGTATTCGGACATGTCCATGCGTACCATGGCGCGCTCGTCGTCAAAGAGAAACTCGGCCAGGGCGCGGGCGGTCTCGGTCTTCCCGACCCCGGTGGGCCCCAGGAACAGGAATGAGCCGATGGGTCGGTCCGGATCCTGGATTCCGGCGCGGGCCCGGCGCACGGCACAGGATACGGCGCTCAGGGCCCGGGCTTGACCCACCACCCGTTTCCCCAAGAGGTCCTCCAGGCGGGCCAACCGCTTCCGCTCGGACTCCATCAGCCGGGTCACCGGAATGCCCGTCCACTCCGCCACCACCTCCGCAACATCGTCAGAAGTGACTTCCTCCTTGAGGAACTTGCCGTCGGCCTGAAGTTCGCCCAACCGGACCTCCGCCCGTTCGATTTCCCGAAGGGCGCCGGGAATCTCAGAGTACTGGACCTCGGCCGCCCGCTCCAACTCTCCCGTACGGGCCGCCCGCTCCGCCTCCGTCCGAAGGGCCTCGACCCGTTCCTTGAGTTCCTGAATCCGAGTGATCTGGACCTTCTCTGCTTGCCACTTGGCCTTCATCCCTTGGCTGGATTCCCGAAGCTCGGCCAGCTCCGCGTCGATCCCGCCCAGGCGCTCCCGAGCCCCCGGCGCGTCTTCCCTCGCCAGCGCCTGCTTCTCGATTTCCAGCTGGATGATCCGCCGCTCCACTTCGTCGATTTCTTGGGGAAGAGAGTCGATTTCAATGCGGAGGCGACTCCCCGCTTCGTCCATCAGGTCGATTGCCTTGTCGGGAAGGAACCTCCCGCCAACGTAGCGATCCGACAGTTTCGCCGCGGTGATCAGCGCATCATCAAGGATGCGGACCCCGTGGTGTACCTCGTACCGCTCCTTGAGTCCCCGAAGGATGGCGATCGTATCCTCCACCGACGACGGGACCACCAGGACGGGCTGAAAACGGCGTTCCAGGGCAGGATCCTTCTCCACGTGCTTCCGGTATTCGCCCAGCGTGATGGCCCCGACCACCCGAAGCTCACCCCGTGCCAGGGCCGGCTTGAGCATATTGCCGGCGTCGACCGCCCCTTCGGCGGCCCCAGCCCCCACCAGGGTATGCATCTCGTCGATAAAGAGGACGTACTCGCCCTCCGCCTCCGTCACCTCCTTGAGCACTGCCTTCATCCGCTCCTCGAAATCGCCGCGGTACTTCGCCCCGGCCAACATGGCCGAAATGTCCAGCGCCGCTAGCGTCTTGCCGTTCAGGGCGCCCGGAACGTCCCCGGCGACCATGCGCTGGGCCAGCCCTTCGGCGATGGCCGTCTTCCCGACCCCGGGTTCGCCGATGAGCACGGGGTTGTTCTTGGTTCGACGGGCCAGCACCTTGACCACTCTGCGGATTTCGTCGTCCCGCCCGATGACGGGGTCAAGCTTACCCCTTCGCGCCATGGCCGTGAGGTCGCGGGAGTAGCGAGCCAGGGCCTGGAATTTCTCCTCCGGGTGGGGGTCCGTGACCCGGTGAGAGCCGCGCACGGCACCCAGGGCCTCCTCCAGGCGCCGTTGCGTGACCCCGTGGTTGCTCAGGGTTCGCGCGGCGCTTCCCTTGCCCTGGGCGATGCCCAGGAGGAGGTGCTCGGTGGACACGTAGGCATCCCCGAGTTTCCGGGAGGCCGCTTCTGCCGAATCCAGCGCGTCCCCGAGGGGGCGGGAAAGCCCCGGATCGGCCCCGCCGGTCATCCGAGGGAGCGTCTTCAGCTCGGCGTCCACGGCCCGGCCCACCGGTTCGGGCGGGGCCTCCATCTTTTGGAGCACCGGGGCTACAACACCCCCTTCTTGCTTCAGAAGCACGCCTAGCAGGTGAAGACCCCGGACTTCGGGGTGCTCTCTACGCCGGGCCTCCTGGACGGCGGCCTGAAGGGCCTGGGCGGCTTTGACGGTCAGTCGTTCCACGTTCATATGGTGTGTCTCCTCTCTCTTCAATCTTTTCGCCATGAGCCTGCCACTCTGGCAGGAACTGTCGGTGCTGCTTCCAAAAGGGTAGGGCGATCTGCCAAAATGGCTTGGGTGTGGGGCAGCCCTAGCGCTCCCGCGTACCCGACTTATGAAAGAAACGGGCCGCCGTGGATCGGTCGGCTGTGGATGGCCGTCCGGCGGTTGACAGCCCCGGTCGAGCCTGCCCAGTCTGGGACTAGGTTCGTCGCGGGTTCGCCCGTGCGGAGCCCCACCTATCCAACCCCGACCTGAAGCCGACCATGGCAAAACCGACCGATCCACCCACCCGAAAGGGCCTTCCTCCCGAGGCGTACGAAGTCGTTGATGGGCGCCGTTATCGGCCGTACATCTCCCCGAACACTTCGCTCCCCGAGCTGACCCTTCGCGCAGCGGCAATCGGGATCCTTCTCGCCATCGTCTTCGGCGCCGCGAACGCGTATCTCGGCCTCAAGGTCGGCTTGACCGTCAGCGCGTCCATCCCGGCCGCCGTGATGGCCGTGGCCATCTTCCGGGCCCTTCGGCGCGGATCGATTCTCGAGACCAACATGGTGCAGACCATCGGCTCCGCAGGAGAGTCGTTGGCGGCAGGCGTAATTTTTACCCTTCCGGCCCTCTTTCTGTGGCAGCGGACCGACCCGGCCATCGTCGTGGATCTCTTGCAGATTTCGGTGATCGCCGCGTTCGGAGGTCTGCTCGGGGTGCTCTTCATGATTCCGCTCCGGCGATACCTCATTTCCCGAGAACACGGGAAGCTCCCGTACCCGGAGGGCACGGCCTGTGCCGAAGTCCAGGTCGCCGGGGAACTGGGGGGCAGCAAGGCCCGACTTCTTTTTTCCGGCCTATCGGTGGGCGCCCTCTATCAGGCCTTCGCCAACCGCAGGGGCTTGGCCCTCTGGAACGAGTCTCCGGCGCTGCCGCTTCCCAGGAAAGCGGAGATCGGGGGCGACTTTACGCCGGAGCTCCTGGGGGTCGGCTTCATCATCGGGCCCCGAATTGCCGCCGTCATGTTCGGCGGAAGTGCGCTGGCATGGCTGATCCTCATCCCCCTGATTGACCTATGGGGAGGCAACGGCGTCGTTTATCCTGCGACGACGCCGATGTCGGCGCTGCTTTCGGCGGACATCTGGGACAACTATATTCGCTATGTGGGAGCGGGGGCGGTGGGCTTCGCGGGCATCGTGACCCTCATCAAGTCGTTCCCCACGATCATTGAGTCGTTCAGACTGGGACTGGCCCACGCAGGCACGGGAGCCGGTGGGGCCGTCTTACGAACCCAGCGCGACCTTCCCATAAAGCTAGTACTTGGGCTGGCGGGCCTCATGGCCGTTGCCCTGTGGCTCTGGCCCGGGGTGCCGGTGGGACCCTTGGGCGCGGTTCTGATTGTGGTCTTCAGCTTCTTCTTCGTCACGGTTTCAAGCAGGATCGTAGGGTTGATCGGGTCCTCTTCGAACCCGGTTTCCGGGATGACCATTGCGGCCCTCATTCTCACGTCCCTCATCTGGGTCGCATTGGGGCTGAACGACGGCAGTCCGGCGGCCAAGGTGGCGGTGCTCATGGTCGGCGCCGTTGTCTGCATCTCCGCCGCGGTCGCCGGAGATACGTCCCAAGATCTGAAGACGGGCTTCCTCGTGGGAGCCACACCGCGCCGCATGCAGCTGGGGGAAATGATGGGCGTGCTGGCCAGTGCGGCGGTGATGGGCGGCGTCCTGGTCGTTCTCAACGAATCCTACGGTCTGGGAACGGCGGACGGGCTTCCGGCTCCGCAGGCAACCCTGATGGCGCTGGTCATCGACGGGGTCCTGAACGCTTCCCTGCCCTGGGGATTCGTCCTCCTGGGAATCGTCATCGCAGCGGTGGTCGAGTTCGTCTTCAAGCTTCCCTCCCTGGCCTTTGCGGTGGGCGTTTATCTGCCGGTGTCCTTGATGACCCCGATCTTCATTGGCGGCCTGATGCGCGGCCAGCTGACCCGGAAGTACAAGAACGGAAGCGGCGGTGACGGCGTGCTGGCGGAGAAGCGGGAACGGGGCGTCCTCTTCGCTTCCGGGCTGATCGCCGGCGCGGCGCTCGTGGGCGTGCTGATCGGCGGGGCCATCTACGGGGTGACCCGGCTCACGGGGAGTCAGGACGCAGCGGCGTCCTGGAATCTGGGGCACGTATGGATGGACGGGATCTGGTCACCCCTGGCCTCGGTGGTGGGCACGCTGGTCTTCGGGGGCTTGTGTTGGCTGTTGTGGAGGGCTGCCACCCGGGAACGGTCAGCTTGAAGGCCCGGGGATCACGGAAGCGGCCCGACCGGCGCAGGCCGGCCCCGCCACCGACGAGAAGGCGTGGTGGGGGCCGGAGGGGTCCTCTAGCACCGGTTTCGCTTGCGCCCGGTTGGACTCCCGTCGTGTTCGTTGCGGCTCTGGCGGCTTTCTTTCCGTTCGTCGGAGCCTGCGGCTCCGATTCCGGAGCGCCTGAAGAGGTCGTCAGCCGGGAGGACTTCGTCCAGACGTACGTGGCCCTGCGGGTCGCCGAACTTCGTTCGCGAAACCGGGTCATCTCCCCTGAAGATCGGGAGCGTATTCTCCAGGAGCATGGCGTGACCGCTGAGGCGCTCGTCCACTTCGCCGAGAACCACGGGGGCGACCCGACCTTCATGCAGGGCGTGTGGGGCGAAATCGAGAATGGGCTGGAGGAAGAGAGATCCTCGCCCTCCGCCGGTCGGGGATCCGAACCGGCGGATTCATCCGGAGCCCCCTAGCCGGAGCCCCCGGGTCCCCAATGGGCAAGCGACCCGACCCGTCGACCGGAGTTCGGGGCCGGGGTCTCAGGCGCCGCTACGCCCCCCCCGGTCCCCTACTCCCACTCGATTGTGGCCGGGGGTTTCGAACTGATGTCGTAGGTAACCCGGTTGACCCCGTCCACCTCGTTGATGATCCGGTTCGAAACCCGGGCCAGGAACCCCGGGGCGTACGGGTACCAGTCCGCGGTCATCCCGTCCCGGGAGGTGACGGCCCTCAGGGCCACCAGATTTTCGTACGTGCGGGCGTCTCCCATCACGCCCACCGACCGAACCGGCAGAAGTACGGCAAATGCCTGCCAGATTTCGTCGTACAGGCCAGCCGCCCGAATCTCCTCCAAATAGATGGCGTCGGTCTCCCGCAGGATGTCCAGCCGCTCCTCCGATACCGGGCCCAGGACCCGGATCGCGAGCCCGGGACCCGGAAAGGGGTGGCGCCGGATAAGGGCTTCGTCCAACCCGAGGATGCGGCCGACCCTCCGCACTTCGTCCTTGAAGAGCTCCCGCAGCGGCTCAATGAGCTTGAAGGGCATGTCGTCGGGCAATCCGCCAACGTTGTGGTGGGTCTTGATTGTGGCCGAAGGCCCCCGAACCGCCAGCGACTCGATCACATCCGGATAGAGGGTGCCCTGCACCAGGAAACGAGGGGTGCCGCCGATGTCGCGGGTGGTGCGTTCGAACACTCGGATGAAGGTCTCCCCGATCACTTTCCGCTTCCGCTCCGGATCCACGACCCCCTCCAGCGCGCGCAGAAACTCCGGTGCTGCGTCCGCCACGACCAGCCGCATCCCGATGTGCTCCCGGAACATGCGTTCCACGCTTTCCCGCTCGTTTTTTCGCATTAGCCCCGTGTCCACGAAGATGCACACCAGCTGGTCGCCGACCGCCTTGTGCACCAGGGTCCCGGCGACAGCCGAGTCCACGCCCCCCGAAAGACCGCAGATCACCCGTTCATTTCCGACCATCGCGCGAATCCCCTCGACCGACGCCGCCACGAAGGCGGGAGGCGTCCAGTCGGCAGAACAGCGGCAGATTCGAAAGAGAAAGTTCTCTAGGATCTCCTGGCCGCGAGGCGTGTGGGCCACCTCCGGGTGAAACTGAACCCCGTACAAGAAGCGTCCCGGGGCGCGAAAGGCGGCGACGGGGAGATCGTCCGTAGACGCGACGGTAACGAAGCCGGGGGGCGGATCGTCGACATGATCCCCGTGAGAGCACCAAATCGGAATGTCTTCTCCGGGACGGAAGCCGTGGAACAGCTCGCAGCTTTCCCCTTCCGCGATCCGCAAGAGGGCGCGACCGTATTCCCGCTTGCCAGGCATGACCCTTCCGCCCTCGCTCTGGGCCAGGAGCTGCATGCCGTAGCAGATACCCAAAACGGGGACTCGGAGGGCCTGGAGTCCGGCAGGAAGCCCGGGTCCATCGCTTTCGTAGACCGAAGACGGTCCTCCGGACAGGACGATGCCCGTGGGGGCCCAGCGCCGAACCCACTCCGAAGATCGGGCCGGAGAATGAATCTCGCAGTAGACTCCCGCTTCCCGAATGCACCGGGCGATCAGCTGAGTGAACTGGGAGCCGTAGTCAAGGATCAGGATCCGGTCGCGGCACGCCCCGTTCGGCGCCAACCGCCCACCCCGGTCTCCGGACGTCGGCCCCTCCCCGTCAAGAACCTTCCGGAGCATGAAGGAGGTGCGGGGGGTGCTAGGCAATGGCCTCCCCCCGCACCAGGTCGCAGTAGCGCTCCCGGCGTCGAATCACCTTGGCCCGACCGCCCCGCACAAGCACCTCGGCCGGTCTGGGCCGGGAGTTGTAGTTCGAGGCCATCGCAAAGCCGTAGGCGCCAGCCTGGTGAATGCAAAGCAAAGATCCCGGTTGCGGCAGGGACAGGTACCGGTCCTTTGCAAGGAAGTCCCCCTGCTCACAAACGGGCCCGACAATGTCGACCCGCTCTGCCGGACCCCCCGTCTCCTCGCAAACCAAGGAAGCGGCGTGGACGCCCCCGTAGTGGCTCGGGCGGATCAACTCGGTCATCCCCGCATCAACGACCACGAAGGTCTTGGTTTCGGACCGCTTTACGTAGAGTACCCGGGTCACGAGCACCCCGGCGTCCCCGACCAGAAAGCGCCCGGGCTCGAGAACCAGGCCGAGTCCCCGACCCCGCAGGCGGGCCACCACCTCCCGCCCCAACAACTGGATATCCAGGGCTCCGGCAGACCCTTCGCTGATCCCGAATCCCCCGCCCAGGTCCACGTACCTCAGATCCACACTTGATTCGCACCGGACTTGGTCCGCCACCCCCAATACCTCGTCCAGGGCGCGAAGAAACGGCTTGGTCTCCCGGATTTGCGACCCGACATGAACATTGATCCCGATCGGCCGGAGGCTCCCGTGACGGGCCCCGTAGCGGTAAAGTTCGACGGCTTCGCTTCGGGAGACCCCGAACTTGGCGGCTCCGTGGCCCGTGCGGATGTATTCGTGGGTGGAGATTTCGACATGGGGGTTGACCCGCACTCCGAACGGGGCCGCAACCCCAAGCGCTTCGGCCACGGAAGCCAGGACTTTCAGCTCCTGTGCACTTTCGACGTGGAAGGCCATGATGCCGGACTCAAGTCCGTACTGCATTTCTTTCCGGGTTTTCCCCACGCCGGCGAAGACGACCCGGTCGGGCGGGATCCCCGCGCGAAGGGCTCGGTAGAGCTCTCCCCCGCTCACGATATCGGCACCCACCCCCTCTCGGGCAAGGAGGTCCAGCACCGCCAAACCGGGGTTCGCCTTGACCGAGTAGGCGACCATCGAGTCCAGGGGTGCGAAGGCTTGCCGGAGGGCCTGCAAGCACGCCAGCATCCTGTCCCCGTTGTAGACATACAGGGGCGTGCCCTGGGCGGAGGCCAGGGCCGTCAGGGAATGGGCCCCGCAATGCAGTACGCCCTTCCGCCGGGGAAAGGCGGCCGCCTCCCGGGTCAGTACGCCCGAGCCCACACCACTTCCATGCGAGACCGACCCCCACCGATGCATCGGACCGGGACGACGTTGGAACGGAATTCTTCGTCCGGGATGACCCGGATGGTGGCTCTTGCCACTTCTTTGGCCTGCACCTCAACGGCCGGATCCCCGCTCCAGCCCGAGTACACGAATCCTGCGCCTTCATCCAGCATCGCCCCCAGCTCTTCGGCCGACGACACATTCCGGCGGACGGAGGCGTCTTCCCGCCGGGCCCGGGCCACTTCTAGGAGATGCGCTTGCAGGGCATCCAGGCGATCGTTCATTTCCTCCAGGGCGCTCGCCTCGGAAAGAAACTTCTTGCGCGGTCCGTCGTCCAACGCAATCCGAGGAACCACAACAACTTGGCCCTTTTTCAGGTCCCTGGGGCCGATCTCCATCCGCACCGGTACACCCTTCCGCTCCCACTCGAAGAACTTGGCCCCGGGCGACAGATGGGGACGATCGTCAACCGTGGCGCGGATCCCCTTGGCGACCAGGCGGGCTAGGATCTGGTGGGCCTTCTCCGACAGCCGAGACCGTTGGTCGTCGGTCCTGAAGATGGGAATCACGGCGACCTGGATCGGGGCCAGGCGGGGAGGAATCACCAAGCCCGCATCATCCCCGTGGGTCATGACCAGCCCGCCGACGAGTCGGGTGGAGGCGCCCCAGGAGGTGTTCCAGGCGTACTCCTCCCGGCCGGCTTTACTCTGAAAGGTCAGATCGAACTGCCTGGCAAAGTTCTGCCCGAGCATGTGGGAAGTGGCGGCCTGAAGGGCCTTACGGTCCTGCATGAGGGCTTCGCACGCATAGCTCCGGACGGCACCTGCGAATCTTTCCGCCTCCGTTTTCAGGCCCGTCAGCGGCGGCATGGCCATCCAGTCTTCCATGAAGGTTCGATAGATGCCCAGCATGCTTCGGGCTTCCTCTTCGGCTTCTTCTTCCGTGGCATGGGCCGTGTGACCCTCTTGCCAAAGGAACTCGGCGGTCCTCAGGAAGAGGCGGGTCCGAAGTTCCCATCGCACGACATTCCCCCACTGGTTCAAGAGAATGGGCAGATCCCGGTAGCTCTGGACCCACTTGGCATACATGGCGTAGATGATGGTCTCCGACGTGGGGCGGATCACATAGGGGTCCTCCAGTTCCTTCCCCCCTGCATGGGTGACCACGGCCAGTTCGGGTTTGAAGCCCTCAACGTGGGCCTTCTCCCGCTCGATGAAGCTCATGGGAATGAGCAGCGGAAAGTACGCATTCTGGTGCCCCGAAGCCTTGAACATGTCGTCCAAGGCCCGTTGCATGTTCTCCCAGATGCCAAATCCCCACGGCCGAATGACCATGCTCCCCCGGACCGGAGAGTAGTCGGCCAATTCGGCCCGCTGCACGACTTCGTTGTACCACGCGCTAAAGTCTTCGGACCTGAGCGTCAACCGCTTCCTTGTCGTCATCCGAGCGTGTCCTTACCGGTCACCCGTATCGAGAAGCCGCTTATCCTCTCCCATTGCGGGAGGCCCTCCCCCACCCCGCCCCCGCCGTCCACGCACGACCACCACCAAGCCCGGAATCGCCAATAGAAGGAACGACGCGATGGGCCACGCGAACCGAAACGGTAGGTTCAAGGTGCCGCGAACCAGCAGCGCCGCCAACCCACCTCCCACTGCCGCCGCCAGGGCCGCACCTGCCAGGATCAGCCACTCCAGTATGGTCAGGCGACGGATGGCCCGGTTCATTACTTCCCGGGCGGCCCGATGGTCTTCCGAATCCCCCTTGCCCGAACGGTAGCCGTCCCTCACCGGAGTGCCCCCCGGGGTGTGAAAAGGGCGTCCGACGGCAGGGCCTCTTGCCGTCCCGTGCTCAGGTCTCGCACGGTCACAGACCCCGCGGTGGCTTCTTCGGGACCGAGGATGACGGCCCGGGCCGCGCCTGCGCGGGCGGCGGCCCTGAGCTGCTTTCCGACGCTTCGGGGCCGCAAGTCGTACAGAACGGAGAATCCGGCTTCCCGCAGGCGACGGCTCATTCTCAGACCGGCCGGGCGTTGCTCCGGCCCCACCCAAGCCACGAAGTAGTCGCATGGGTACGCCGTACGGGGAAGAAGATCCCGGTCCCGCAGGAGCTCACCTAGGACGACGTCGCCCATTCCGAATCCGACCGCGGGGAGAGGCTCTCCTCCGAACCGGGCAAGGAGGTGGTCGTACCTTCCTCCACCGCAAATCGCGCGAAACGCGCCCTCCCGGTCGAAGAGCTCAAAGACAATGCCCGTGTAGTACGCAAGGCCCCGCACGATCGCAAAGTCGAAGCGCAGGTAGTCGCCAAGCCCCATGGCCTCGAGAATCGTTCGATACTCTTGCAGAGGCTCCATCGCCTCCAGGACGGGGGGTTGGTTCGAGAACCGATGTTGCAAACGGTCCCACGCCCCTTCCGTGACGAGCTCCAGCACCGTCGTCGCAGCGTCCGCCGCCAAGCCAAGACCCGCAAGCCGTTCCCGGACGCCCGCCGCCCCGATCCGGCCCGCCCGATCGATGACCGCCAGGCACTGGTCGTGTTTCTCGAGGGGAACCCCGGCGGCGGAAAGGACGGCCATGACCAGCCTCCGGTCGTTCACCCGGGCCGAAAAGTCGGCCCGCGTCAGCCCCAGGCCTCGAAGGACGTCAATGGCTACGGCCAAAACTTCGGCGTCGGCGGCCACCCCGGCTTCGCCCAAGATATCCACATTGAGCTGAAAGTGCTCCCGAAGCCGACCCCGCTGGCTGCGCTCGTAGCGAAATAACTGCGGAATGGAAAACCATCGAACCGGTTTCGCCATGCCCCGGCTCCGCTGCGACAGGATCCGGGCCAACGTCGGCGTCATTTCGGGCCGAAGGGCCACCCTGCGTCCTCCCTTGTCTCGGAACTCATACAGCTGCTCCACGATCTCAGGCCCGCTCTTCTCAATGTAGAGGTCCAGCGGTTCCAGAGGGGGTCCGTCATACTCTTGGAAGCCGAAGCGCCGGGCGACCTGGCGCCAAGTCCCGAAGATGTGATTGCGACCCTCTAGGTCCCGCGGGACGAAGTCGCGAAACCCGGGAAGCTTGGAAATGGGTCTTGGGAAGGGCATGGGGCAGAAGTCTAATCCCGAACGGATCGACGTTGCAATTCGGAGGTTGCCTCGGGGGCGCAAGGGGTCGCCCTCCAGCAATCGACCGACGAGAGGGGGGACGGGGGCTCCCCGCGCAGCGGACCGCCGAAGGGACCCATCCCCAGAATCAGCAACGCGTCTCCGACCGTGTAGCACGATCCCGTGACGATGACCGTGCCCCCAGCCGCCATCCTGCCCGCTCTCTCCACTGCGACGTCGATCGCTTCTTCCACCTCAATGGAGCGGCCTCCGCCGACCGCTGCTGCTGCGAGCGAGGGATCCCAAGATCTCCCGGGCGGAGCCGACGTCGGAACGGTGAAGAGAACCCGGTCGGCAAGGTCCACCAGAGGGGGCAACATGCGGGGCCAGTCCTTGTCTCCCAGGACGCCGGCGAGCACAACGAGAGGTCGGGGAGGCGCCAGTTCGGCCAGAACCCGCGCCAGGGCCCCAACCCCGGCCGCATTGTGAGCCACATCGAAAACGTAGAGACACCCCCCGAACCGGCGGATCTGGACGCGGCCGGGCCACTCCACCTGGCCAACCCCGGCCCGAACCGCTTCTAGGGATGGCGGGGTGGGAAGCAGTTCCAACGTCCGAACCGCCAAGGCCGCATTGGCGGCTTGGTGGGCCCCAGGAAGCGGCGTCGCAAGGTCGATGGGGCCCCATTCCTCCGAGCGATACGTAAAGCGGGTACCGCCAAGCCCCAATCGCAGCTTCGAGATGTGACGCTCGGGGTCAACGACGTGAAATGGGGACTCGGCCTCTTGCGCCCGGGCGCGCAATACGTTCAACACGGAGGGACAGGTCTCGGCGGTCGCCACCGGAACCCCGAGCTTGATGATTCCCGCCTTTTCCCGCGCGATCTCCGGGAGCGAATCCCCCAGATACTCAAGGTGATCTCGGGCCACGTTGGTGACGGCCGTGACTTCCGGACAGATTACGTTGGTCGCGTCCAGCCTCCCGCCCAGCCCCACCTCGACGCACGCCACATCCACCTCCTGTTTGGCAAAGACCAGGAAGGCCAAAAGCGTTGAGGCCTCGAAAAAGGACATTCCCAGCTCTTGGGCCAGAGGTTGAAGCGGCTTCGCCACGTCCAGAAGGTACGCTCCGGCAAGCGGCTCACCATCGATGAGAATTCGTTCCCGAAAGGAGCAGAGATGCGGAGACGTGTACAGTCCGACGCGCTCTCCCTGGCAACGAAGCACCGACGCCCACGTAGACGCAACCGACCCCTTCCCGTTGGTCCCTCCGACGTGGAGGGTTCGGTAGCGGCGGTGCGGGTTCCCCAGGAGATCCAGCGCCGCCTCCATCCGCTCCAGACCCCAGTCGACCTTCATCTCCGCGCCCGGAAAGAGGGCCTGGATGAGGGGGTCGGGACCACGGAGTCCGCCAGCGGCATCCGGTGACCCGGCCCAAGCGACCTCTTTCACCCCCGTTTCCTTCGACCCGCCAGCAGGTGGCGAAGGATCCGGGCCACGGTGCTCTTCAGCTCCCGACGGTCAATCACGCGGTCCACCATTCCGTGTTCTTCCAGGAATTCGGCGCTCTGAAAGCCGGGCGGCAGTTCCTGCTTGATGGTCCCCTCGATCACCCGAGGCCCCGCAAAGCCGATCAATGCACCGGGTTCGGCCAGGTTTACGTCGCCCAGCATGGCGTAGGAGGCCGTCACGCCGCCCGTCGTAGGATCCGTGAGAACGGAGATGTACGGAAGACCCCGTTCGTGGAGGCGGGCCAATACCGCGGCGGTTTTCGCCATCTGCATCAGGGAGAAGATCCCCTCCATCATGCGCGCGCCACCCGACGTGCTCACGACCACCAGGGAGATCTCCCGTTTCACGGCATCTCGGCCCGCCCGGGCAATCTTCTCCCCTACGACCGATCCCATGGAGCCGCCAATGAAACCAAAGTCCATTACGGCCAGGGATGTGGCAATTCCTTCAATGCGAATCCGTCCGGTAATGACAGCTTCGTTACGGCCCGTTTTCCGCCGTGCCGTCTCCAGTCGGTCTTCGTAGGACTTGAGATCGGCAAAGTTCAAAGGGTCGCCACTGGCCATGTCGGCGTCTTCTTCTTCGAAAGAACCCGGATCGGCTAGCAACTCCACGTACCGATCTGCAGAAATCCGGGAGTGGCTCCCGCACTCCGGGCAAACCCCCAGATTCTTCGCCAGTCGCTCCCGGTAGACGATTTCGCCGCAACCGCCGCATTTCTCGAATACATCGGAGGGAAGCTCCCGGCGACCTTGGGAGGTGAGCGGCTTCTTTTTTTTTCGGAACCAGGCCAAGCCCGTCGTTCCCTCTCTCCAATCGCGTCAGGAATCCTCGCTCGCCAGCCCCGTAATGACGGCGGCGGCGACCCACGACATGATCAGGAAGGACCCTCCATAGCTGATGAACAAGAGGGGAATACCCGTGATGGGGACAACCCCGATCGTCATTCCCACATTGACGAACACATGGGTCAACCAAGCCCCTAAAGTACCGAAGATGAACAAACTGGCAAAGGGACTCCGGGACGTCTCCGCCATGCGGATCATCCGGAAGAACAGGAAAACGAAGAGAAGGAGAACGAACGAAGCGCCCAAGAAGCCGAACTCCTCCCCCACGATGCTGAAAACAAAGTCCGTGTGCTGTTCCGGAAGGAACATCAGCCGCTTCTGGGTTCCGGCCGTAAACCCCTTCCCGAACAGGCCCCCACTTCCCAGCGCGACCTTCGACTGAATGAGCTGCCATCCGGCCCCCCGGGGATCCAGGCCGGGGTCAAGAAAGACGAGAATGCGGTTTTTCTGATAACTGGCAAGGGAGTTCCAAAGGGGCTGGGCCACCGTTCCGGCGGCGATGTTCGCCAGGGCGACGCCCAGGGATTCGACCCGATTGAGCCGCAACCGGTAGAGGTAGAGCCCCAGAAGCAGCAGTAACGCGTAGACGGACCAAACCCTGACGTCAAACGACAGAATCAGGGCGATGCCCGGCGAAGCGACGAATAAGAGGACGGGCCAGGGGGTTTTCGCCCAGAAGAGGACGAAGAAGAAGATTCCGACGAACGCAAGTGCAGTGCCCAGATCCGGTTGAAGAACGACCAGGACCAGGGGCAACCCCACGAGCGCCAACGGCTTGAGCATGTCCCGGAGATACCGGGGAGCCGTATTTCGATTGGCAACCAGCTTGGCCAGGGCCAGAATCGTGGCGATCTTGGCGGCCTCGGCGGGCTGAAACCGAAACCCTGCGATGGACAGGAAGCTCTTTACCCCCGACGCCGCTCCCACCCCGGTACCCACCAGCAGGGTGACAGCCAAAATGCCAACCGCGAGAACATAGGCCGGCTTGGCGATCCAGGCGAACCACCAAGCGGGAATCCGACACACGATCAGGAAGCCGACAATGGACACCCCAAGCAGAACCGCCTGGCGGATCCAGAGGCCTTCGGTGATCGGCGCAGACAGGTTCAACTCCCCGGCGGAGTAGATCATGCCCAAACCGCAGGCGGAAAGAACCAGCAAGGTGCCGGTGAAGGGAAAGTGCCGCAGCCAGGGAGGCCCCCTTTGAATCACCGGTCCGGCCCTTGACTTACCTGTCCGGTCGGCGGTTCGCCCACGCCGTGTTCCGGCCGGCCCGCAGGTACTCGGAGAGGGTCTGGATCGTATCTCTGGGGATCCCGTGCTTGGCACGCAGGTAGAAGTCGGCGGTCTTTGCGACGAGGGGTGCCGCCGTATCGGACCCGCTTCCGCCGAACTCGACCAGGGCAACGACCACGATCTCGGGGGGCCCATCGCGCAGTCCGGCCATACCGGCAAACCAGGCGTGGCTGAGCCGGTCTCCACCCGACTGGGCCGTGCCGGTTTTCCCCATCAAGTCGAAGTGCTCCAAGGAAGCCATGTACGCGGTACCCCCCGGTTCCACCACCTGGCGGAGTCCGTACCGGAGGGTCTCCAGGTCCTCCGGAGAAATGTCGAGACGCCAGCCTTCACCCGCTTCCGCAAATCGGTTCAAGGAAGGGGCGGGTGCGGAGCCGTCGCGGGCTATCGCAAGATAGAACTGGGCCATCTTCAGAGGGGTCTGGGAGTTGGGCCCTTGGCCCAGTACCAGATTCAGGACCTCGCCTTCGCTCGCTTCGTAGCCGAAGCGTCTCTCCCAGAACAATTTGCTCTCCGGAAAAGTACCGGCCGCCTCCTGTGGAAGATCGATGTTGCACTGTCCGCCGAAACCCATCCGGTTTCCGGCTTCCAGCATCCTTTCGAGTCCGACCCGAAGCCCGAGCTGATAGAAGTACACGTTGCAGGAATTTCGTATCGCTCCTGCCAGATCCTGGGATCCGTGCCCTTCGGGCAACCAGCACCGGTACGCGCGGCTACCGAATTGAAACGATCCCCGGCACGAGACGGGCATACGCTCCCCCGGTGTGACCACACCGGCTTCCAGGGCGATGGCCGCGCTGGCCAGTTTCCATGTCGAGCCCGGGGCGTATTTCCCGGCCACCGCCCGGTGGACCAAAGGGCTTCCCGGGTGTTCCAGAAGCTGGTTCCACACCGCAGCGTCAACCTCTCCGGTAAACAGGTTGGGGTCAAAGGAAGGCATCGAGTACAGGGCCAGAACCCCGCCCGTCTCCACCTCCAGAGCCACCAGGGCTCCGTTCATTCCCTCGGGAAAGATGTAGTGGACCCACTCCATCAGCTCCAGATCCAGGTTCAGCTCCAGATCCGCACCTGCTTCTTCGGGTACCCTGGATAGCCCGCGGAACGAAGCAACGATCCTCCCCAGGGCGTCCACCTCTACGTATCGCGTCCCGGCCTTGCCCCGAAGCCCTTGATCGTACATCGCCTCAATACCGGATCTGCCCACCATCGTACCCGGTCCCGCACCTTCGAAATCCGGCGAATTCAATTCCTCCTCGTTGATCTGCCCGACGTAGCCCACCACGTGGGCCCCCAGCTCCCCCTCCGGATAACGCCGCTTGGGCCGATACTCGACCACGACTCCCGGAAATGCGGACCGCCGCTCTTCCAAGGCCGCCACCGCATCGAAGGGAGCGTCCTTCGAAACGAGGAGGCGTCTATACGGATTGGCCCGAGCTTCCCGGGTGAGGAACTCATGGCGTTCGTCGGACAGGGTCATGTGTGCTCGAAGCCGATCGAGCGTCGCGATCATGGATTCGGTCCGGGAGGACTGGATCCAGACCGCGTACGCGGGGACATTGTCGGCCAGGGCCCGTCCGGAGCGGTCCCAGATAATGCCCCGGGGCGCGGGAACGGTGAGCGCCCGGAGGCGATTCGATTCGGACTGGAGAAGCCATTCGGAGAAACCGAGAACCTGGTTGCGAAACAGCACGATCAAGAGAAAACCCAACAGGGTCGAGACGATAACCCGGGCCTGAGTCCCACGACGCTTCTGCTCCCGAGAATCTCTCATGCTTCCCTGAACGCCGAGGCGAAGAGCAACCGAGCGGCGACTCCGGCAGCCGCTGCGTAGAGCGCCATCAGGGGGGATGCGATAAACATCTGTTCCACGAAAGGGGATCGGGCCGCGGCATCGGAAACGACCCACGCGAGCAGGTCCCGGGTCCATTTTCCGACCAGGAAGTACATCGTCAAGAACCGCAATGTAGCACTGTCATAGCGACTGCAGACCTTGGCTCCCACCGCTCCCACAAGGGTCATGGCAAAGACGCTCGCCCCGAAGGAAGCCGTCGCGAAAGCATCCTCCAGCACGCCCAGGGCGAACCCCAGGGCCGACGCCGCCGGGACGCTCAAGGAGCGACTCCCGAGGAGGACCGCCATGACGCAAAGGTCGGGCGTCTCGGTTCCGAAACCGAGACCGACGCGGAGAAAAAGGTGAAACAGGACGAGGCCGGAAACCAAATAGAACCCCGACCCCATCCGCGGGTTCATCTAGAGGGCTCTTCTGGTTCGAAAGGGAAACTCCGGATTGGACCCGCCCCCACGAGGGCGTGCGTAACCTGCCCCGGGTAGACCGCCGGGTCAACGTAGTAGCTGTGGCTCCACCCGGCCAACGTCTCCGCCACCTCCGAAACCCAACCAATTCGAATTCCCCTGGGGTAGGTCCCGCCACGGCCCGAGGTCACAAGTTCCGTTCCCACCTCAAGTTCCGAGAGATAGGCCGTTCCCCGGAGCACCATCCGATCCTGTTCCCGAAAGGTCCCTGGCTGCGACTGTACAAGGCCGTGGATCCTGCCGTCAACCGTCATGGCGGAAACCCGGAATTCCCGGTGGGACCAATCGAAGCCCAAAGCCCTGTGGGAATAAACCTCCTGAATCTGGCCCAACAGGCCAACCTCGGTCATCACGGGACCGAAGCGCAGGACCCCGGCTTCAGACCCGGCATCGACCTGGAAGACGTTTTCGGCGCCGGAAGTTCCCGACCGGATGATCGTGGTTGCGACGAAACGGCTCGGTTCGCGGTTCCTCAAGGAAAGGAGTCCCCGCAGCTGAGTGTTTTCCTCGGCCAGGGTGCTCTGAGCAGCGGCAAAGGTCAGAAGGGAGTCCATTTGGTTACGAAGGATATCGAAGTCTTGGGCCCGGGCTCGACCTCGCGTCACGGTCTCGTTGATTCTGATAAAGGGCATCAGCACCGAACTCCTCACCATGTGGCCGATGGAGCGCTGGGTTCCCGACGGAAGTACCAGGAAGATCAGGGAAGCCAGAACGAACCCCAAAGGAACGAGGAAATCCCTCCTCATCCCCCTTCGGCCCCCACCTACTCTACCCACCCCGGCCACCGGCTCGGTTCGAGATCGCACCGAAGTCCGACGTCTTATGTCGCCAGAACCGCCCGGTACTTGGCGAATTCGTCCAGAATGCACCCTGCCCCGCGAACCACGCACGTCATCGGTTCCTGGTCAACGTGTACGGGCAGACCGGTTTCCGCTTCGATCAACTTGCCAAGACCTCGGATCATGGAACCCCCACCCGTCATCGTGATGCCATGATCCACGATGTCGGAGGCAAGCTCGGGAGGAGTGATCTCAAGCGCGCCTCGCACCGCCTCAACGAGGGCCCGAATGGGCCCTTCCATGGATTCCCTGATCTCCTTGGAATGAATGCCAATCATCTTAGGAATTCCGGAAACAAGATCCCGGCCTTTCACTTCAATTTCTTCAGGTACGCGATCGGTTTCTATCGCGGAACCGATCTGCATCTTGATCGCCTCAGCGGTCGGTTCTCCGATGAGCATGTTGTGGTTCTGTCGGAGAAACGCGACAATCGACTTGTCCAGTTCATCCCCGCCGATCCGAATGGACCTATCGGAAATAATCCCTGACAGGGCAATGACGGCGATCTCCGAGGTGCCGCCGCCGATATCGATGATCATGTTGCCCCGGGGAGTCTCGACGGGCAGACCCACGCCGATGGCGGCCGCCATGGGTTCGGCAACCATATAGACCTCGTTTGCTCCCGCGGCCTGACCCGAAGAACGTACCGCCCGCCGTTCCAGTTCGGTGATCCCGGACGGCACCCCCACCACGATTCTGGGCTTAATTCGAAAGAGGCGGTTCGCCGTCACCTGTTTCAGGAAGTGGCGAAGCATCAGCTCGGTGACGTCAACGTCAGCAATGACGCCGTCCCGGAGCGGGCGGATGGCTTCAATACCCCGGGGCGTCCGGCCGAGCATGTGCTTGGCGTCCGCACCCACGCATACGAGCCGGTTGGTATCCCGCTCAACCGCGACCACAGAAGGCTGGTTCAGAACGATGCCTTCGCCCTTGACACATATCAGCGTGTTGGCCGTTCCGAGGTCTACGCCGATATCACTCGTCGGAATCAACCGCTTCGATTTCAACCAACTGAAAATCGCTGTAACCGCCTTCTGGGCCCATGCCAGAGGTAGGGGGAGACCCAGTTGCCGAAAAACCGGGTGACCGGGGAAATTTAACTGTCTTCAACCCCAACAAAAAGGGGTACATCGCTACTCTTTAGCCCGTCATTGAGGCCTTCGGGCCCGCTGTCCCTGCATCGTTCCCCGACCTTCGAAAGCCTTGTCTCTATGCGACGCTTGTGCTGCCGAAACCGTCGGCACCCCGCCGGGTTTCGGAAAGGGTTCCGGCTTCTTCAACTTGGGGGACGAGGCACCGGGTAAAGACGAGCTGGGCGATCCGGTCTCCCCTGCGGACCTCAACCGTATCCGAACCCAGGTTCTGCAGAAGAATCTTGAGTTCCCCCCGGTAATCGGAATCGATGGTTCCCGGACTATTGGGCAGGGTGATCCCCAGTGCCGCCAGTCCGGAGCGAGGACGAACTTGGCACTCGACCCCGGGAGGCAACTCCATGGCCAGCCCGGTAGGCGCCGTCCGAATTTTCCCCGGAGGGATCCGGAAGGCCTCGCAGCTTCGGATGTCGTAGCCGGACGCCCCTTCGGTTTCCCGAGTCGGAAGGGGGAGATTCCCGTTGTTCGGCAGGCGCTTGAACCGGACCTTCCCCCGGCCTGCCGGAGCCGGGGTTCCGGTGCACCACGTCGTCGGCATCCCGAAGGTATCGGCAACCCCCGAATGAACCACCTTGCCGTGGACAATGTTGACGCCCGCAGCCAACCCGGCGTTCGCCTTGCACGCGCCCAGCCAGCCGCTCCGGGCGATTTGGAGGACATAGGGGAGCGTCGCGTTCGTAAGGGCCAGCGTGGACGTGCGGGGCACCGCTCCGGGCATGTTGGCGACGCCGTAGTGGACCACGCCGGCGATCTCGTAAACGGGGTCGTCGTGGGTAGTGGGCCGAATCGTCTCCACGCACCCTCCCTGGTCGACGGCCACATCCACGATGACCGATCCTGGCCGCATCAAGTCCAGGTCTTCTCGCCTCACCAAGCAGGGCGCTTTCTTCCCCGGTACGAGTACGGCACCGATCACCAAGTCCGCACTGCCCAGCTGCTTCCGCACGGCGTAACGGGTGGAGTAGAGAAGGTTTACGTTGGCAGGCATGATGTCGGCTAGATGGCGCAGGCGAGAAAGCGAAATGTCCATTACCGACACCCGAGCTCCCAAGCCGGCGGCCATCTTCGCGGCATGGGTGCCCACAACCCCACCTCCAAGAACGAGCACCTTTGCGGGCAGAACCCCGGGGACGCCCCCCAGAAGAATCCCCGACCCCCCCGACGGACGCTCCAGATACTTTGCCCCTTCCTGAACGGCCATCCTGCCGGCGACTTCACTCATGGGGGTCAGAAGAGGAAGTTCGCCGTTCTCCTCCACCGTCTCGTATGCGATGGCCACGGCCCCGCTGTCGATTACCGCGCGCGTCAGAGACTCGGAAGCGGCGAAGTGGAAGTACGTGAAGAGGACCTGATCCTTCCGGATCCGAAGCCATTCGGAAGCGATGGGTTCCTTCACTTTCAAAATCAGTCGCGCCCGCGCCCAAACCTCCTCCGCGGTTCCGACGATCTCTGCCCCGGCCCGGCGATAGTAGTCGTCGGTAAAGCCGCTGTCCTTACCGGCTCCGGCCTGGATCAACACCTCCTGTCCCGAAAGGACCAGCGCTTCCACTCCTGCCGGGGTAAGGGCAACCCGATACTCGTTGCTCTTGATCTCTGCGGGCACGCCTACAAGCATGGCTTACTTTCTTCCGGTTTCGGTCCGGGGTCCGGGGGTTCGCGACCCCTGGCCCGACCCCACGGGGCCAAGGCAAAGGGTGTATCCACATTCTGGTCCGAGAACGGTGCCTGCGACCCGGGTGATCTGCGCCACCGATACCTCGTCGATCCGCTCCACCAGTTGGTCAAAGGAAAGGGGGCGCTCTCCGCGAAGGGCGGAGTCGGCCAGTCGTTCGAGGCGGACGCCGGGGGACTCGAAGGAAAGCATGATTTGGCCCTTGACCTGTTCTTTGGCGCTGGCGAGCTCCTCTTCCGGGGGCCTGCCCCGCGAAGTTGGCGGTACACCTCCCTGACCGCGTCCAGGGTGGCCGTCACCCCGCCTGGTCGGGTACCGGCGTAGACGCCGAAGACCCCGGCTTTGGAATAGGTGGAGTGAAAAGAATAGACGGAGTAGACGAGGGCCAGCTCTTCCCGAACCCGCTGGAACAACCTGGAGCTCATTCCGCCTCCAAGGATCTGATAGAGGAGAACCAGGGCATACCGGTCGGGGTGGGCGTGGCCCGGCGTGGGCCAGCCGGTCACAATGTGGACCTGGCCTGAATCCCGGACCACCCGATCCATCCCCGGCTCCGGCTGTGTCGGGAGGGGGACGCCAGACGCCTCTTCCCCGGTTGGGGCGTCCCCAAACCCCTCCCTGACCCAGTCGACGAACGCCTTGTGATCCACATGCCCGGCCGCAGCAACGACCAGGTTCGCGCCTACGTAGCTCCGACGGTGGAGGCGGAGGAGGTCGCGGCGGGAGATGGCGGCAAGGGTGCCGGGAGTCCCCAGCACAGGGCTCCCGTACGGATGTTCTCCCCACATCCGTTGGTCGTGAACCTCGAACACCAAGTCTTCGGGTGCATCTTCAAGCGCAGCGATCTCCTCAAGAACGACGCTTTTTTCCTGGTCAAGGTCCTCCTGACGCAGAAGGGGGTTCAGCACCAAGTCCGAAAGGACTTCCACAGCCCGGGAGAGGTGGGCGCCGGGAAGGCGCGCCCGATAGCCCGTGTGTTCGCGGGCGGTGTAGCCGTTCAGAGACCCGCCCAGACCCTCCAGGGCCAGGGCGATCTGCCGAGCGGAGCGCCCCACCGACCCCTTGAAGACCACGTGCTCCAGAAGGTGACTGGCCCCCATGAGCTGCGGCGGCTCCCCCGCAGCCCCCCCGCGCACCCAGACCCCTGCCGCCACCGAGCGTACGCCCCGCATGGCATCGGTGAGAACGTGCACGCCGTTGTCTAGACGAGTCGACCGGAGGCCTTCTCCGGCACCGAAAGATACCATTCCCGCGATTCCCCTCTTGGGGCGGCGTCCCTACCCTCGGCTGCCGACCTTCTTTGCGTCGCTCGCGCTCTCTTCGGCAACGGCCGCCCGCTTGGAAAGACGCATGCGCCCCTTCTCGTCGATGGAAAGGAGCTTCACCCGAACCAGGTCTCCCCGCTTGACCACGTCTTCGGTCTTCCCGACCCGGCGGTCCGCGAGCTCCGAGATGTGGCAGAGGCCTTCGACCCCGGGCATGATCTCGACAAAGGCACCGAAAGTGGTGGTGTTCTTCACCGGTCCCTCGTAGATCCTGCCCACTTCCGGTTCCTGGACAATGGCTTCGACCATCTCCCGGGCCCTCGTCCCGGCTTCGGCGGAGACCGCAGCGATCTTCACGACGCCGTCGTCATCGACCTCAATGGTCGCGCCGGACTCGTCTTGGATCGCCCGGATCGTCTTGCCCTTCGGCCCGATAATTTCGCCGATCTTCTCCGGGTTAATCCGGATGGACACGATCCGGGGAGCGTGGGCGGAGAGGTCAGTGCGGGAAGTCGCCAAGACGGCGTCCATCCGGTCCAAGATGTGGGTGCGGCCCTTCCGGGCTCGTTCGAGAGCTTCCTGCAACACCTCGGTCGTCAGTCCGTCAATCTTGATGTCCATCTGGATGGACGTCACACCCCGGCGGGTGCCCGCCACTTTGAAATCCATGTCGCCCAGGGCGTCCTCGAGGCCGAGAATGTCGGTCAAGACGGCGACCCGCCCCCCTTCGACTACCAAACCCATGGCCACCCCCGCGCAGGCCGCCCCGACGGGGACACCGGCGTCCATGAGGGCGAGCGACGCCGAGCATACGGAAGCCATCGAAGACGATCCGTTCGATTCCAGAATATCGGAGACGATCCGGATCGTGTAGGGAAAGTCTTCGACGCTGGGCAACAGCGGCTGAATCGCCCGTTCCGCCAGGGCTCCGTGGCCCTTCTCTCTGCGGGACGTGGAGCGGATCGGCCTCGCCTCCCCTACGGAAAATGGCGGGAAGTTGTAGTGGAGCATGAATGACTTGGTGACCTGCTCCGGGCTGTCGATGGAATCGATCCGCTGCTCGTCCCTGGTGGTTCCCAGGGTCACAACCCCCAGGGACTGGGTCTGGCCCCGGGTGAAGAGCGCGGAGCCGTGAGTTCTGGGAAGCACACCGACCTCGCAGTCGATCGGGCGGATATCGTCAACGCCCCGTCCATCGGCTCGGACTCCTTCGTCCAGAATCCTGGAGCGGACGAACTTCTTCTCCAGAGACCGAATCACTTCCCGAACATCGCCGTCTCCGCCCTCGTCCCCCTCCTCACCCCGCTCCCGGACCAACCGTTGCACCACATCGTTCGCAATCGCGGAAAGAACCCCCGATCGCTCCTGCTTGTCGGGAATCCGCACCGCTTCCGACACCCGGTCTTCCACCAGGCCCTCCACACGCTGGCGGAGTCCGGCATCCGTCTCCCGGGACTCCCACACCATCTCCGGGACCTGATGGGGCCCGATCAGCTCCCCCTGAATCTCGATCAACTCCCGAATGGCCTCATGGGCGGTTCGAAGACCCTGGAGAATGTCACTTTCGGGAACCTGGATGGCCCCGCCTTCCACCATGACAATGGCTTTTTCCGAGCCGGCAACCACGATGTCCACATCGGCGTATTCAAGCTGCCGGAACGTCGGGTTGATCACCCAGTTCCCCTGGATCCGGCCGATGCGAACCGAGGCAACCGGGGTGCGGAAGGGGATGCAGGAGCTGTTCAATGCCACGGAGGCCCCGATCAGGACCAGCACATCGGCGTCATTTTCTTGGTCCGCGCTCAGGATCGAAGCGTGAACCTGGGTTTCGTAGAAAAAGCCACTGGGGAAGAGTGGACGGAGGGATCGGTCCGTCAGCCTTGCCGACAGCACTTCCTTTTCCTGGGGAGCTCCTTCTCTTTTGAAGAATCCCCCCGGGATCTTCCCTGCGGCGTAGGACTTTTCCCGGTATTCCACGGTCAGTGGGAAGAACGGCAGATGGGTCGGCTTGTCCTGGACCGTCGCCGTTACCAGAACGACGGTCTCGCCGTACTGGACCAGACAGGAACCGTGTGCCAGGCGGGCCATTCGGCCCACTTCCAATACGAGGGGCCTGCCGGCAAACTGGCGTTCAATTCTAGTGATCATTCATTTCTCTTCCGGAATGGCCGCCAGAAACCGGCGGCGAGGAGGGACAGCGGCCATTGCGAAAGAGTCGCGAAGACTTGGGGGCGCCTCCGTTCTCGTGGGTCAATGGCGCAGCCCTAGGTCTTGAATCAGATCCCGGTACCTTTCCAAGTCAGTGCGCTTGAGGTACTCGAGAAGGCGCCGCCTGCGCCCTACCATCTTCAAGAGGCCGCGGCGGCTGTGATGGTCGTGCTTGTGGGCATTGAAGTGCCCGCGGAGGTGATCGATCCTGGCGGTGAGGAGGGCGATCTGAACGGGTACGCTCCCGCTTCCGTTCTCCCGAGGTTGGTACTTCTCAATAATCTCTGCTTTTTCGATACCCATCCGAATTCCATGTTCCTCAGCGGAAGATGCTGGCCGGGTCAACGACACCCGAGCCTACCGGCCTTTCTCGTCGCCGTCCTTGAGGCAGCTCCAGATCAAAATCGCCGCCGGGCTTGGAAGCTTCCGCAGACGACAAGGCCTCAATGCAACTCAAGACCATTAGTTTCGCCGAAGTTCCTCCTGGAAACAAGGCCCATCGGCTCCCCCAAGCCCGGCAACGGAATTGGAGGACCTGGGATTCTCGCCGGCCATAAGTGGGCGGCTCCCCCGAAAGGGCATTCACGCGGCTGGCATTCCGGGGTGTTCACACGGTCGGCATGCGAAAATGCTCGCCTCGGGACCCCAGCACCGCCCGGGTCCTCCGCACATCCGCGTGCATCTGCTCGACCAGATCCCCCGCCGAATCGAAGGCGGCGACGGAACGCAGCCGCTTGACGGGCTCCAGCCGGATATCCTTTCCATACAGGGTTCCGTCGAAGTCCAGCAGAAAAACCTCCAAGCTGGCGCCGGCCCCCGGAAACGTGGGGCGGGGACCGATGTGAAGCGCACCCATGAACCGTTTCCGGGCCACGGTTGCGTAGCAAGCATAGATGGCGGCCCCGGGGATTAGCTTGTTCTCTCCCGATACCCGTACGTTGGCCGTGGGGAAGCCGATTTTCCGGCCGCGGCCGTCCCCCCGGACGACGGTTCCCTCCATAGAGTAGGGACGGCCCAGAGCCTGGTTCGCATCCTCGATCCTTCCCGCTACGAGTGCCCGACGGATGAAGGAAGACGAGACAGCGGCGTCCCCGATGCAAACGGCCTGAACTACGTCCAGCGCGAAGCCGCATTCCGCTGCGATGGTCCGAAGGGTCGCTACGTTGCCGGATCGGCCCCGCCCGAAGCCGTGGTCGTGGCCGATGACCAGTTCGGTCATTCCGAGGCCGGAGAGAAGGACTTCTTTCACGAACCGACGAGGAGGATACCTCCTCAACTCTGGAGTGAAGGCCAGGAAAACGACATAGTCCAGGCCACTCCACGCCAATATTTCCTTTTTTTCCTCCGGCGTCGTGAGGAGGCTGGGGGCGTGGGAAGGACGGACCACCCGCAGCGGGTGAGGGTGGAAGGTAACCAGGACGCTCCTTCCGCCCCGCGCCGCCGCTCGGGCGCTGATCTTCCGGAGAACCCGCCAATGTCCCAGGTGGACCCCGTCAAACGTTCCGACTGTGACGATGAGGGGTCGGTCCTCTCGGGGGAGCCCGAAGACCTCCTTCAGGACCTCAGCCACGCCAGAAGACCTTCTTTGGTTCCAGGTTCCCGTCCCGAACCGCCCCGACGGCAACCAGCTCCCTGTCCGACAGGACACAAGCCACCGGGCCCGAGTCGGAGCCGTCAGCCGGAATGGCTCTCCCAGCCGCCAGCATCCCGGCTTCGGCCGGTCTCACGCGCCGCCTGGGCAGGTGAGAAAGCGCGAAAACGGGGTCCACCCAGGCGCCCGCCGGCGGAGTAGCCCGACGAACCGAGGCAAAGGACGCGGCGTCTTCCACCCGGAAAATCCCCACCCGGGTACGGCGGAGGTCCCCGACTTGGCAGGCGGTACCCAACCGCTCCCCAAGTTCGACGGCGAGGCTCCGGATGTAGGTGCCGCTGGCGCACGAAACCCGAAAGCGTATGTCCGGCGGAGCGACTTCCAAGACCTTCAGAGAACGGACGATCATTCTTCGGGGCTCGAGCTCTACCCGCTCCCCGCGCCTCGTCCTGCGATAGGCCGGAACTCCGGCCACTTTGACCGCAGAGTACACCGGGGGTCGCAGGAACAGGGTCCCCACCAACCCGGCGGCGGTGGACCGGATGCGGTCCGGGCTGACTTCCGTCCATCGGTCGTCTTCGGAGACCCGGACTCCCGATAGATCTTGGGAATCGGTTGCGACGCCCAGACGAACTGTGACGTCGTACACCTTATCCAGGCCGACCAAGTACTCGAGAAGGCGCGTTCCCCGACCCAATCCGAGGACCAGGAGGCCCGTCGCAAAGGGGTCCAGGGTGCCCGCGTGGCCTACCTTGCGAACTCCGAAGGCCCGCCTGGCGGCGGCCACCACATCGTGGGAGGTGGGACCGGCCGGTTTGTCCACGAGCAAGACCGACCCGCCTGCGATGGCTTCCCTCAAGAATCGTCTCCGGCCTTCGGAGTCGCCGGCCCCGAGACATCGGAAGCGGGGTCTTGCGAAGTGTCTTCGGGCAAGACTTCCCGAAGAATGGCCTCAATCCGCCGACCGGTTTCTCCGGAACTGTCCCGCATGAACCGCAACTCGGGCATCCGCCGAATCCGGAGCTCCCGGGCCAGACGAGAACGCAAGAATGGAGCCGAACGGCGCAGGGCTTCCAAGGTGCGGGCCTGGTCGGCCGCCGAGCCATGTGTCTCCACGAATACCCTGGCAAGCCACAAGTCCGCGGTGACCTCAACCCCCATGACGGTAACGGGCCCCACGTCCGGGTCGCGCAGCGACCCGATCTTGACGGAAAGCTCCCGGCGGAGTTGCTCCCCGAGACGAAGACGTCGCCGTCCGGGCATCAGAACCGCTCAGTGGAACTCCGGATCACTCGTGCCCCCCGGGTCTCGGCGATGCGCCGATCCACGGACGCGAGGATGGAATCGGCCTGGGCGTTGTGAGCAGCCAGAAAGGCCACCGAGATCCGGGCCCGATTCCGAATCTCCTGAAGTCCCGACTCCACGACAGAGACGTTCATCCTGCCGAGCCGCTCCTTTACGGACCGGAGAACAGACCGTTTCTCCTTGAGTGAACCGGAGGCGGGGACCGAGAGCTCCCAGGTGGACACCGTGACGATCAAGGCAAGTCAAGTGCGGTTGAACTCCCGGACTGCCCGTCGGCCTCATCGCTCCGCCCGATTCTCCTCAAGTCTGGGCCGCTTCGGTCAAGGTCCGGACAATTTCCTCAATGTGATAGGTCTCAATCACGTCGCCCACCTTCACGTCGTTGAAGTTGGCGATGCCGATCCCGCATTCGAAGCCTTCCTTGACCTCTTGGACGTCGTCCTTGAAGCGCTTCAGGGAAGAGATCTTCCCGTCGTACGCCACCGTGTCGCTTCGAAGCAGGCGGACCCTGGCGCTTCGCTGTATCACCCCGTCGGTAACGTAACTTCCCGCGATGGTTCCGGTCCCCCGGATCTTGAAGATCTCTCGGACTTCGGCCGACCCCAGAACGATTTCCTTCTCTTCGGGGGTGAGAAGTCCTTCCAAAGCCGACCGCATGTCGTCAACGGCCTGATAGATGACGTCATACATTCGGATTTCAACGTTCTCCCGCCCCGCCACCTTGCGCGAACCCGAATCCGGCCGAACCCCGAAGCCGATGATCAACGCCTTGGCGGCCACGGCAAGCATGATGTCGGATTCGTTGACCCCACCCACACCTCGGTGAATGACTTGGACGCGCACCTCCGAAGTGGAAAGCTGCTCCAACGCGTCGGACAGGGCTTGAACGGATCCGTCCACATCGCCCTTGATGATGATGCGCAGGCTATCGGTCTTCCCTGCGGCAAGCAGCTGGGAAAAGTCTCCCAACTTCACACCCTGCCCTCTGACTCTGAGCTCCTTCTCCCGGTTCAAGCGCTGGCGCTTCGTGGCGGTCACCTTGGCCCGGTCGGCATCCATGACCTGGAGGAAATCGCCGGCTTGAGGCACGTCTTTCGCACCCAGGATTTGAACCGGAGTCCCCGGGCTAGCGGAGCCCACTTGCCGACCTCGCTCGTCAAAGAGGGCGCGAACGCGGCCGTCGTAGAGACCGGCGACGAAGCTGTCGCCGACTTTTATCGTTCCCTGGCGAACGAGAATGGTTGCAACCGGCCCCCTTCCGTCCTCCAGCCCGGCCTCCACCACGGTCCCCCTGGCGTCCCGGGAAGGATTGGCCGTCAGCTCAAGAAGCTCGGCCTGAAGAAGGATCTTTTCCAGCAGGTCACCCATTCCTTCGCCGGTTTTGGCCGAGACTTCCGCCACGAGCGTTTCTCCGCCGAAGTCCTCAACGGTCACGTCGTGCCGAAGAAGGTCCTGCTTGACTTTCTTGGCGTCGGAGGTCGGGAGGTCGATCTTGTTGACCGCCACCACCATGGGGACCCCGGCGTTTTTCGCATGGCTGATCGCCTCCCGGGTCTGGGGCATGACCGCGTCATCGGCAGCCACAACCAACACGACCAGATCCGTAATGTCGGCACCTCGTGCGCGCATGGCCGTGAAGGCAGCGTGGCCCGGGGTGTCCAGAAACGAAATGGCGCGGCCATCGCCGACTTCGACGTGATATGCGCCGATGTGCTGGGTGATCCCCCCCGCTTCACCGGCCACAACATTCGTGTTGCGGATCCAATCCAGGAGTCTGGTCTTTCCGTGGTCTACGTGCCCCATCACCGTAACGACCGGCGGCCGGGGCTGAAGGTCCGCGGAATCTTCCTCTTCCCACGTCTCTTCGTCGGAAAAGTAGTCGGTTTCGAGTTCCGCCGTGAATCCGAATTCATCCAGAAGTAGCTCAATCTGATCAAAGTCGAGCCTCTGGTTGATGGTCACCATCAGGTTCAGATTCTTGAACGCCGAGCTGACAATATCGGTCGGGGTCACAGCCGCAAGATCGGCAAGCTCGGCAACCGTGAGAAACTCGTTTACGCGGATGACCTGGGCCTCCGCGGCGCGGGCCTCCTCCGCCCGTTCATCGGCGGCGACCTTCTCTTGCTTGGCCGCGGCCAGGACACTCTTCCCTTTCCGGCGCTTCTTGCCGCCACCCTTGATCTCCGCCATGACGCGCTGGACGTTCCCGCGTGCGGCACTACGATCCCCGGCGCGGCGCCTTTTTCCTTTCTTCTTCGCCTGCTTCCGCCGACCGTCGGAGGTGTAGCCCTCTGCCTGTACGCGAACCTTGCCGCCCGGTCCCGCCGGGGGAGGCTTGCCCGTAGCCGGCAGCACTCTGCCAGCCAGCCCTTCCCGGATGGGGGCAGGTTTCTCGGTTCGAACCACCGGCATCGGGGCGGTAGAGGAAGGTTGCACCGGCGCCGATTCGGCTACGGGAATCCGGGCCTCGGCCTCTTTTTCGGCCAACTCCGCCGGATCCATCGCTTCCGCCTCCGGGGAAACAACCGACTTCTTCGACATCGCTTCGGGGGTCTCCGGTTCAGGCGGGGATTCCCCGGACGGCACCGCGTGTGCCGGAACTTCAAGCTCGTCCTCCCCGGCGGCTTCCTCAGGCTTGACCTCCGGTCGGGAAGGGGGGGCAACGCGGCGACGGCGACGGCGACCGACGGGCTCACTTTTCTGGACAGCGATCCGCACGACCTCCCGGGCCGGGCCCCGGCCGGCCCTTCGCTCCCGCTCCAGACGGGTACGAACCCGCGCCACGTCGGCATCTGCGAGGCGAGCGTTTGCATTGCCGACTCGCACACCCGATTCCCGCAGAAACCGGAGTAGCAGATCGGGGCCGACCTTGAGATCAACGGCCAACTCTCGGACCCGCATCATGCCGACTCCTTTCCTGCAACGGAAGCGACGGGAGGGATCCACGTCGGAATCGCCCGCCACGCCTTGTCACTCCTTCGGACCCTCTCTCCTCCGTCGGCCCGCAAGCCGCCGAGGAGCCTGGCCGCCTCAGATGCTGTTACCACCATCCGCCTTCTTGCCGTCCGATCCGATTCCTCCTTCGCCGGAACCCGCTGACTCCGCTTCAACCACGGTTAGATCCTCCACCAGGGCCAGCAGCTGTTCGGCCGCTTCGCCGCTGACTCCTTCTACAGCCAAGAAGTCCGCCCGCTCAAGATCAATGATGTCCAGAAAGCTATCATACCCTGCGCCTTCCAGGGCTGCCAGAGTCCCGGAGTCCAGGGACAGCTCTCGCAGGGGGAAGTCGGCCGTTTCGTAGGAGTCACCCCGTTCTTCGGTGAAGATCGACATGTCGACCCCACGCTCAAGCCACTCCCGGGAACCGTAGAGGTCGATCTGCCATCCGATCAGCTGAGAAGCTAGCCGAACGTTCTGGCCGTTCCTTCCGATTGCCAGGGACAACTGGTCCTCATCAACGATCGCGGTGATCACCTGGCGTTCCGTATCCGAAACCACCTTGGAGACCCGAGCCGGCGCAAGGGCTCGGCGGGCAAAGATTTCGGGCTCGGGGTGCCACGGCACGATGTCGATCCGCTCCCCACCCAGCTCCGAAACGACGGCCTGAACACGGGATCCCTTGAGACCCACGCAGGCACCGACAGGATCGATGGAGTCATCCCTGCTGTGGACCGCGATCTTGGTCCGACCCCCAACTTCCCGGGTCAGCTCCTTGACTTCAACGATCCCCTGGTCAATCTCCGGCACTTCCAAATTGAAGAGGGCCGCAACGAAGAGAGGATCCGCCCGGGAGAAGACCAGCCGGGGGCCCTTCGGCGTCTCTTCGACCTTTTTCAGAACTGCCCGGATGGATTCGCCCTGACGGAAGCGCTCCCGGGGATTCTGTTCCTTCCAGGGAATGATGGCCTCCGCCTCCCGGGAACGGTTGAGGATGAGGACAAGCTTTCCCCGATCGATCTGCTGAACTTCGCCCGAGAAAAGTTCGCCCACGCGACCCGTGTATTCGTCGCGAACCCGCTGCCGTTCCCCTTCCCGGACCTTCTGCACGATGCACTGCTTAGCGGCCATCACGGCGTGACGGCCGAACTGGGAGAAGTTGACGGGGATCTCCATCACGTCGCCGACCTCAAAGGTGGGGTCGTCCCATCGGGCTTCTTCCAGGGAGACTTCCGAGGAAGCGTCCTCCACGGTGGGAACCACCCGCCTCAGGACCACCATCTCAATGCCTCCCGTCGCATCATCAATATTGATCTCTGCGTCAACGTTGGGGCCATAGATCCGGGCAAGGCCCGCAAGGATCGCGTCCCGGATGAGTTCGTTGACATCGTCGGGATCAAGACGCTTGGTGGCCGCCAAATCCCGAAAGGCAGCGATGATTTCTTCGGTGTTCGACATCAGGTCCCTCCCTCGTAGACCAAACGGGCCGCCTTGACCCGGGTCCGCGGGATTTCGACTTCGTCTCCGCCGTTCAGCCGAAGCAGAATTGATCCCGCTCCCTCCCCCTCCTCGTCCGCCAGGCCGAGCAACTCCCCCTCCATGCGAGCCGCCCGACCGCAAAGCACGTCGCTGCCCTCCACGAATATCCGCCGGCCTCGAAAACGCTTGAAGTCCCGACCCCGGGTCAGGGGCCGTTCAACGCCGGGCGAGGACACTTCCAACATGTACCGCTCCGGCACTTCGGAGCTCCCGTCCAGCCACGATTCAAGGTGTCGGCTCACGGATGCACAGTCGCCCACGGAAACGGGACGATCCAGTGCCGCTCGCTCGACCCGAATCCGGATGACCGGCCGACGGACCGACCCCGCCAGCTGTAGCTGAACGAGGTCATACCCGAGGCGGGAAAGCCGCCCCTCCAGCTCCGCCTGAAACTTTGGCTGTCTCTGCATCATGCCCATCCCTCCACCCAGAGGGACAAAAAAAGCAGGGGAAGCCATCTCCCCTACTTGGAAAAGGCCGACTTCGCATACACCCGGCCCGCAGTCGCAAATTATAGCGGAAAGGGGGTCCAAAGTCGAGATGTGGAACCTGGAAGGGGCAAGCCTGGTTGAGCGGGCCAAGCCGAATCTTGAAACAGCACTCGAGAGTGAAAGCCCCCCGGGAGGAACGGGCCGGAAGTTCTTTCGTCTACTTCGCTCTCGTCCGCTCGTTGCCGGCTCGGACGGGGCCCCGGCCAGAGCCGAAACGCAACCGACGACTCGACCGACGCAAATGCAAAACGGCGCCTCGAGGCGGCCACCCGCCCCAAGCGGAATGCAAGAAGAGCATTACAGCCGGACGCTCAACGTATTGAGTTTCCGCAACTACGCCACGCGCTCGATGCGAGCCCCCAGCGTACCCAGCCGCTTGTCGATCCTTTCGTACCCGCGCTCGATCTGCCCGACATTGTGGATTCGGCTTTCTCCCCGGGCCCCCAGTGCGGCGATCAGAATCGCCATCCCGGCCCGGATGTCGGGGCTTTCCACTTCCCCACCGCGCAAGGGTGACGGACCCACCACCACGACCCGGTGCGGGTCGCACAAGATGATCCGGGCTCCCATTCCCACCAGCTTGTCCGTGAAGAACATCCGCGATTCGAACATCTTTTCGTGGATGAGAACCGACCCTCTGGCCTGGGTGGCGGCGACCACGGCAATGGAGGTGAGGTCGGCCGGGAAGGCGGGCCAGGGCCCGTCGTCCACCTTGGGCAGGTGTCCGAAGGCATCCATTCGGATCTCCGGTGTCGTACGGCAGTCGACGGTCAGCCGTCGCCCTTCCGTACGACAGTCAATCCCCAGGCGGCCAAATCCGATCAAGGTGGCGTCCAGGTGTTCGACCGGAGCCTCCTCGATCACGAGTCGGCTCTTCGTCGCGGCGGCCAAGCCGATGAAGGACCCGGTTTCGATGTGGTCGGATCCGATCTCGAAATCGGCGCCGTTCAGGGAAGATACGCCCCGAATGACCAAGGTGGACGTGCCGATGCCCGCGATCCTGGCTCCCATGGCGCCAAGAAAGCGGCAGAGATCCTGAACGTGAGGCTCGGCGGCTGCGTTGCGAATCACGGTTTCGCCCTCCGCAAGGACCGCCGCCATAACGGCGTTTTCGGTGGCGGTCACCGACGGCTCATCCAGGAACATGTTGGCTCCGGACAGTCTCGGCGCCGTGATGTTCAGGTCCGATGAGATCTCCACCGACGCGCCCAGGGCCCGAAAGGCCAGAAGGTGGGTATCCAGCCGCCGCCGACCGATGACATCACCCCCGGGAGGAGGGAGCAAGACCCGTCCGAAGCGGGCCAACAAGGGCCCAGCAAGAAGGATCGAGGCTCGGATGCGTTCCGCCAGGTCGCGGCGGGGCTTGTCGGGCGAGACGTTGCGACCGTCTACCTCCACATCGTTGGGACCGGTCCAGGCCACAGAAGCCCCCAGGAACTCCATGATCTCCAAGATGGTGAGCACGTCCCGGATCCTGGGGACATTCCGCACCGTGACGCGCCCCCCGGCCATAAGACTCCCCGCCAGAACGGGAAGGGCCGCGTTCTTGTTCCCGGCGGGCCGAATGGTGCCCCGGAGCTGCTCGCCGCCCGATACGATGAATGATGGCATGATTCGGAAAATATAGGGTTACGCCGTAGATCTGTACCCATCCCTTCCCTGGATACAGGAGCTGCGAACGGCCATATTGGGAGGCCACCCACACCCTGGAAGCCCACAGACATGTGCATCGGAACGACGTTTCTAACCCTGCAGGCGTCACAAGACACCGTGGTCGTAACCCTTGTGCGCGACGGTCTCGCGTCGATATCGGCGTGGATGACGGTCGGACTGACCGTGGTGCTGGGGGCCCTCCTGTTCGTTCTGGTACTCCTTATCGCGGAGCTTCGAAAGTTGTCACGCACCTCGAGCGAGTTCCTTGCGGACGCCGCCGATCGGTCGGCTCCCCTGATCAAGTACGCAAACCGCACCGCCCGAAACCTGGATCACATCACCGGTGCCCTCCGCTCGGAGGTGAGCCGGCTACGCGATGTACTGGGAGATGTGTCCACCGGCATTGACGACGCTTCGGTGTCGATTCGGGGTAGGCTGGGCGACCTCTCCGCCTTGCTGGATCTGGCGCAATCGGAGGCAGAAGATGCGATCCTGGACGCTGCAGCGAAGATCCGGACGTTGCGTGCCGGCGCCGACCTGCTGCGCTGGGGCCGAAGCCGAAACGAGGACAGATCCAAGGAGAGGATCGCGGGAGAGGGGTTCTCCGACAGGCTGGAACAAGAGCCGGCGGGAGGGGGCCCGCCGGGGCCGCAAGACCCGCCAGCGCAAGACCCGGACCCTTCCTAACGGATGTCCGAAGGGCCCGGGCCGGGTGCCACGGACCGACTTGGGTTCGGACGGTTGGCTAGGATGATTCATCGGTATCGTCGGGGACGGAAAACTCCCCGTAGTCCCTTTCCAGCGCAGCGTACCGCACCATCAGCTTCCTTCGCCCGAAGTCTACAAAGTCCACCGTAACTTTCAGGTCCCGGCCGAAGCCCGAGAGCTCGACGATTGTCCCCGGCCCGAAGGTCTCGTGTACCACCCGTTCCCCCTTCGTGTACCTCGGCCGGTCCTGATCGAACCCGTCGTCGCCAAAATCCCGCTCAACGGGTCTCTTCGGGGACCCTCGCCCTCGATTCCCTCGTCTCCACATCTTCGGCAGGGTGCCAATCCGCTCGGTGACCCGCCTCTCCAAGTCCTCCAAGCACTCCACAAAGGATGAGAGCCCGCTGTAGGAGCGCTCTCCGGCTCGGAACCGCTGCCTCGCGTGGGTCAGATAGAGCTTCTTCCGGGCCCGGGTCACTCCTACGTAAAAGAGCCTTCGCTCTTCTTCCAGAAGGCGGAGCTCGTCGTAGGATCGGGCCAGGGGGAAGAGCCCTTCTTCCAACCCGCTGATGAAGACGACGGGGAACTCGAGCCCCTTGGCGTTGTGGAGGGTCATCAGGGTCACAACGTCGGCCCCGGGATCGTGCCGGTCCACATCGGCAACCAGCGCCACCTGCTGGAGAAACAGGTCCAGTTCGGTTAGGGCGTTCCGATCCTCCTCTTCCCCATCCATGCCGCCCTCGGCTTCGAAGTTCCGGGCTCCGGCCGTCAGTTCGGCCACGTTTTCGACTCGGTCCTCCCCATCGGGACCTTCGTTGCGCAGAACGAGGAGGAGGTCGGTCTCATTGATGAGCGCTTCCAAGACTTCCCCGACGGAGCCGTGCGCCGCCAGGGCGGAACAGCGCCGGACAATGCCCGCAAAACGCTTCAACCCGCGAACAGCAGCGGGGGTCAGTCTCGGGATCTCATTCGCCCGTTCCGCGGCTTCCAAGAGCCCTACACCCGCCTCTGCGGCAAAACCCGACAGCCGCTCCAGGGTGACTCGGCCCACCCCCCGACGGGGATAGTTCACGACGCGCTCGAAGGCGTCTCGGTCGCGTGGGTTCGACACCAGGCGAAGGTAGGCCAGGACATCCTGAATCTCCCGGCGCTCGTAGAAGCGGACCCCGCCCACGACCTGATACGGTACGCCCCGCCGCCTGAAGCCATCCTCCAGCGCTCGGGCTTGGGCGTTGGTCCGATACAGCACCGCGAAGTCCCGGTGGCCGATGCCGGGATCGGAACGAATCCGACGTTCGATCTCCTCAACGATCCAGCGAGCCTCGTCGATCTCGTCGACGGCCTCCAGGCAGGTGACGGGGGCACCGCCGACCCGGTCGGTACGCAACGTTTTTTCCCTTCGGCCTTCGTTTTGCCGGATCACGGCATGGGCCGCCGCCAGGATGACCGGTGTGGACCGGTAGTTCTGCTCCAGCCTCACGACCGCAGCGCCGGGGAAGCTTTTCTCGAAATCGAGAATGTTCCGGATATCGGCGCCTCGCCAGCCGTAGATGCTCTGGTCATCGTCTCCGACCACCATCAGGTTCTGGTGCTTGGCGGCAAGGAGTTCCAGGAATCTGAACTGGCCCCGGTTCGTGTCCTGGTACTCATCGACCAGGATGAAGGAGAACCGCTCTTGGTAGCGCCTGAGCAAGCCCTCATCCTGTTCGAAAAGCCGCACAGGCAGTACCAGGAGATCGTCGAAATCCACGGCGTCCTGATTTCGGAGGGCCTGCTGATAGACGGGGTAGACGCGGGCCGCGTTCCTCAGAAAGAGCTCGGCGCTCGAACCGTGATTTCTGGCGAATGCTTCGGCCCCCACCAACTGGTTCTTGGCGTCGGACACCTGGGCCCGAAGCGCCTTCGGAGACCACCGTTTCGGATCCAGACCCACCTTCACCACCGCTCTCTTCAACTGGCGGAGGGACTGCTCGGCATCGAAAATGGAGAAGCTGCGCGTCCACCCGAGCCGGGGCGCGTGGCGCCGGAGAAGGCGAGCGCCCAGGGCGTGAAACGTGCCCATCCAGATTCCCGTGGGCTGGCCTCCCAGCATTCCGGCGATCCGGTCTCGCATCTCCCCCGCTGCCTTGTTGGTGAAGGTCACCGCCAGAATCCGGCTTGGAGGGACGCCGTGCTCCGTGATCAGCCGAAAGACCCGGGTCGTTAGCACCCGAGTTTTTCCGGACCCGGCGCCAGCGAGGACAAGGATGGGACCTTCATAGTGCTCAACCGCCTCCCGCTGTTCCGGGTTGAGGGCAATCGGGGACGCCGGGGGCCCGGGCCAGGCCGTACCCACGGGGGTCGGCGGGGGAGCGAAACGGGAGGGCGGGTTCACCGAGGAGAGATGCAGTTGGGAAGGCCGTCAGGACTCGCCCGCACAAGGAAGGCGAACTTGTAACGTAACACCTCTTTCTCGGCCATCCTGAAGCTCCATACGGCCCCCGTGGACTCCTTCAACGATCTTGCGCGTCAGGGTGAGACCCACCCCCCAGCCCCCCCTCTTGGTCGTGACCCCAGGCTCGAAGAGCCGGTCCCGAACCTGAAATGCCACACCCGGCCCGGTGTCCTTGACCCTGAGCACCACCCAGCGCTCCTCCACCGGCCGGGCCGAAATGGTGATGGCCCCTCCGGTCCCGGCCAAGGCGTCCAGGGCGTTCTTGACGACATTTTCCAGCGCCCACGCGAGGAGCACTTCGTGGCCCTGGATGTCGGGCAGGTCGTCGGGGACATCGACGTGGAGCGCTACGCCGGAGCCCATCCTGGGCAGCCGGGCCTCCATGTAGGCCCGGAGCTCCGCGATGACGACCTTGAGCGAAACCCGCTTCAGCTCCGGGTCTCGCCCGATTAGCTCGAAGCGTCGGATGACCCGTTCCAGCCGGACCAGATCCTCTTCAATGGCCGAAGCAATCTCCGTCCTGGACATCTGTCCAGGCCTCCCACCGGGAGGGAGCCCCAAAACCTCGGTCCACCCTTGAAGGGAGCTGATGGGGGTACCCAGCTGGTGGGCAAGCTCTCGGGCCATGGCCGTCCAGGCCAGCTCTGCCGCGGCCCGCCTCTGGTAGCGGAACACGGTTACCGCAAGCAGCACGGTCAGCAACAGTCCCGAGGCCCAGAGAAAAGGGATCCACTGCAACCGGGCCGCTTCCGGGGTGATCCCGTAGTGGACCAGCTGGCTCCCCGGATCTCCGACCGGGCGGTTGCGAGCGTCCAGCTCCCGAGCGTAGTTCAGAATCCGCTCTTCCTCCTCCGGCGAGGGCGGGTCCGAAACGGGGAACGGCAAGTTCGCAGAGGCGTTGTAGCCGCCACCGGGCTCGTTGGTGACCACGAAGGGGACCCCGAGCTCCAGGATCAACCGTTGCAGACGGGCCAGCGCCTCCAGCTCCGCTCCGGACTCCCGGCTCGTCAGCCCGCGCTGTACCTGGGCATAGATTCGGGTGAAGGTCTGGGCATCGGCCTGGCGGGACCGCACGATCTCGGCGGTATAGACCATGTACCAGGCCAGCAACACCACGAAGAGAACCGCCAGCGCGAAAGGCCATGTCCGGGGCGTCAGGCCGACGACCCCTGTACGCGACCTCCGTTGCTTCGTCATCGCCTTCAACCGCCAAGATGACGGGAAGATTCTCCGCAGATGGCCTCCTCCCGGTTCATGAGCCGGCTCAAGGTGCCCAGGACGATGACGGGAAAGAACGAGGCCCGTCACTCCCGGGGGAAGATTTCGGTGAAGCCCAGGATCGGGGCGAGAACTTCCGGAAGGCACACGGAGCCGTCCTTTCGCTGGCGGGTCTCGAGCAACGCGGCCATGAGTCTGGGCAAGGCCAGGCCCGACCCATTGAGGGTGTGGACAAACTCGGTTGCGACCCCGGGGCGGGGCCGAAATCGGATGTTCGCCCTCCTGGCTTGGTAGGCGCCAAATGTGGAACAACTGGAGACTTCCAGCCACTTGCCCACGCCCGGCGCCCAAACCTCCAAGTCGTAGGTCAAGGCGGCGGAAAAGCCCAAGTCCCCGCTGGCGAGGAGGACGACCCGATGTGGAAGGTCCAGAAGTTCCAGGATCCTGCACGCTTCACCCGTGAGCTCCTCCAAAGCCGCCCCCGCAGCCTCGGGGCGTTCGAACCGAACCAGCTCCACCTTGTCGAACTGATGGACTCGCAGCAGGCCCCGGGTGTCCTTCCCCGCGGCACCCGCTTCCCTTCGGAAGCAGGGAGAATGGGCGACGTACTTCCGGGGAAGGGATTCCCCCTTCAGGATTTCGTCCCGGTGGAGGTTGGTCACCGGAACCTCCGCCGTGGGGATGAGCCAGAGGCCGTCGCGACGGGTCACATAGGACTCTTCGGCGAACTTCGGCAGCTGGCCGGTCCCCTTCATGGCTTCCTCCCTCACCAGGTAGGGAACGTGAAGCTCCAGGTACCCGTGGTGTTCCAGATGAACTGCGATCATCCAGTTGACGAGACCGCGCTGCAAGGCGGCCCCCTTCCCCTTCAGGACCGGAAATCCGGAGCCGGACACCTTGGCCCCTCCCTCCAAGTCCACGATCCCGAGCCGTTCCCCCAGCTCCCAGTGAGGCCGGGCCCGAAAGGGAAGCGCACGCGGGCTCCCCCAGCTTCGAACAACCTGGTTCGCTTCGACTCCGCCGTCCGGGACCCTTTCGTCGGGAAGGTTCGGCAGAGCCGCCAGCTCTTCCTCAATCCAAGTGCGCGCCTCGGTGGAAACCGATTCCAGCTCGGCAATGCGATTCCCCACGCCCCGCATCCGGGCGATCTCCGCATCCGCATCCTCTCCCCGGCGCCTCGCATCCCCGATCTCCTTGGAGACCCGATTCCGTAGGGCCCTGAGAGCGTTGACCTGATGGAGCGCTTCCCGTCGGGCCCGATCCCGCTCCAACAAGCCCGCGATCCATTCTTCCGCTTCGGCCAGTCCTCGCCGCCGCAGCGCCCTGACCACGCCTTGGGCGTCGCCGCGCATTCGCTTGATGTCCAGCACCTGGATCAGCTCGGGGGTATCAGATCACGACTGTTGCAGGCACCGCTGACGTCGTACTGGAACGAAACCGAGCCGTAGGCAAGATCCAGGTTCAGCGCCTCAATCTTGCCGTAGTAGTTGCAGAGCGTACCAAAGTAGCCCGGGTGCCGGCGGGTGCGAATCACGTAGATTCGATCGGTACGGATCGGAACCGGGACGTCCGAAACGTACCGTGACGAGTCGGCGGGCGCCCCAGCGGCAGAAGCGAAGGTTTCGTTTTCCAGGGTCGCCAGGCCTGCCTGGGAAGTGACGCCCAGCGCACCCGGCGGAAGCCAGACGAACCGTCCATCGAGGACGTCTACCGCCAAATCCCAGTTGCCACCGGTGGTCGGTGCCTCGATCTGAACCGCTTGCCGCGGACGGAAGTCGAAACCCGAGAACAAGTTGGGCTCGGGCCTGGATAGGGCGAACAACCGGACGGTGTCCGGGTTTTCCTCCCACCGGACCGCAAAGGGGTCGTCGCCGCACGCAACGAGAGCTACCGCGCCAGCGGCCACCGCAAGGAGTAGGGTACAATGTCTCATGGAGAATGATTACCGATAAGAGAGCCCGGGGTCAAACTTGCCCACGAGACGAAAGTCCCGCTACGTGGTTGGGCAACCCTCCCCATTGAACCATGGAAATTTCTCTCCTTGCGGAGACGTCATACATGAACTTGCGGAGACGGAAAATCCGGAGACGTCGTACATGAAGGGCGTCCTGACCCTCCTCCCTTCCGTCCACTTTCCCGGCCGAATCGCGGAGGAGGCCCCGTGGTGACCGTGAGGCCCCCGCTGTGGGTTACCATCCTCGCAGGTGGTTCGGGTTCCCGTTTCTGGCCCTTGAGCACATCCGCGCGCCCGAAGCAGCTGTTGCCCCTCGCCGGTCCGGATCCGCTGATCGTCGACACATTGGAACGGATTCGGGGCTTCGTGCCGCCGGAGCGGCTGAGAATCCTTACCGCAGAGGAGATGGTGGCTCCTATCCGGGCCGCCACCGGACTGGAAAGAGACGCCTTTCTTGTGGAGCCCTGCGCCCGAGGAACCGGTCCGGCCCTGGCACGAGCCGCCTGGGAGATCGCCAACACCGAACCGGAAGCCATCATGGTCTCCCTCCACGCCGACCACTTCATTCGTCCGCCCGACGCATTTCGGAATCTGCTGAAGGCCGGCATGGCCGTTGCCCAGAAGGAGCAGCTTCTCCTGACGGTTGCGGTCCATCCGGACCGACCCGAAACCGGCTACGGGTACATCAAGCCTGGGGACAGCCTGGACGCGCCGGAGGGACACAGTGCATACCGGGTGGATTCCTTCGTCGAGAAACCCGACGCCGTCACCGCGGCCCACTACGTGGCGTCGGGCTATCGGTGGAACTCGGGGATCTTCATCTGGCCGGTCGCCACTTTTCTGGACGAGGTGAGGGCCCATTCCCCGGAGATTCGAGGGGCCTTGCATCACCTTGAGCGGGGAGATGTGGCGGCCTTCTTCCGGGAAGCGGAAACGGTCACGGTAGACGTGGCGGTTCTGGAGCCGAGTCTTCGGGTCGGCTCCATTGACGCCACCTTCCAGTGGGACGACGTCGGGAGCTGGGAGTCTCTGTCCCGGACCCGGGCGGCAGACGACGGCGGAAATGTCTGCGAAGGTGACGTCTTCCTATTGAACGCGGCCCGAAACATTGTCGTTGCCGAGTCGGGCCGAATTGTTCTGGCGGGGGTTCAGAACCTCCTTGTGGTTCAGACGGACCACGTCACGTTGGTCATGCCCAGGAGCGAAGCCGACAAGATGAAGCAGTACCTGGAGCAACTGCCCGAGGGCCTCATGCGTCACGAAAAAGTCGGGACCGATTCCCTGGACTGATGGCGGTCCGGTTCTTTCTCTTCGACGACGAGGTGGCCCGGGGTTGGCTCCCCTTTACCCTGACCCGTCCGGCGGGTGAAATTCTCTTTGGCACCGAGACGCTGAGGGCCAGATCCGAGCGGGTATTGGGACTGTCCTGCGGGGGGCACCTGGCCAACGAGGACCTCCAGGGGTTCGACGAACCGGGAGCTCCCCGGTGCCTGCCTCCATCAACGATTGAAGCGGGCGACAGACTGTTCCTCTCCAGCCGCTTCGTTGCCGCGGAAGGCGCGTCCGTCGTCTGCAGTCAACCCGCACTGTTGGTCGCGGGCCCCGAGCCCGTGGGCGCCTGGGTTCCGGAGGGGACGCCGTTTCCCGGTTCCCTGGCCACCGGACGGCTCCCCGAATGGCCGGCGGTCTCGGTCGACGGGACGGTATTGGAATCGGTCTGGGCGCTGATGGCGAGAAACGAGGCGCGTATCCGCGCCGATGGGGAGCGGTTCCAGGACACGGAACTCCCCGGAACGGTCCAGCGCTTGGGCGACGGCAAGGTTGCCGTGGGGTCCGGCGCCGTGATCGAGCCGGGCACGATCTTCGACACCACAGCCGGGCCGGTGATTCTGGCCCCCGGCGTCCGGGTTCAAGCCCCGTCCCGCCTGGCGGGCCCGACGTACGTCGGAACCGATTCCGTGATTCTGGGCGGCTTCGTTACGAACACGAGCATCGGGCCTTCCTGCAAGATCCGGGGAGAAGTGGAGTCCTCAATCATCTTCGGATTCACAAACAAAGCGCACGAAGGCTTCCTGGGGCACTCCGTGGTCGGACGCTGGGTGAACCTGGGTGCCTTGACCACCAACTCGGATCTCAAGAACAACTACGGTTCCGTGCGTTTCGAGGTCAACGGTCGCTCCATCGACACCGGTCTGACCAAGGCGGGCTGTTTATTGGGCGACCACGTAAAGACCGGAATCGGTACGCTCATCAATTCGGGTACGGTCGTCGGGGTGGGATCGAACGTTTTCGGGGGCCGGATGCCACCCAAGTTCGTTCCTCCATTCTCTTGGGGCACCGGTGACGATCTGGAGGCGTACGACGTGGACCGCTTTCTGACCACGACGGCCCGGGTCATGGCGCGGCGGGGAGTCAAGCTCACGAGCGGGATGCGCCACCTCTTCCGGCGGGCCTTCGCCGAAACCGCACCCCTCCGGGCCCGGCAGACGGTTCGCTGAGTCGGTGCGCTTTTCGGTTCTTGGCAGCGGAAGCAGCGGTAACGCCACCTTCGTGAGCGGCGGCTCGACCCGCATCCTGGTTGACGCCGGTTTTAGCGCCCGGGAACTCGGGAAACGCCTCGCCTCCGTCGGTGTGGCACCCAAGGATCTTGCTGCCATCCTGATTACCCACGAGCACGGGGACCATACCCGAGGGGTGGGGGTCTTCGCTCGGACCCACGGAACCCGGCTTCTGATGACTGCGGGAACGCGGGACGCCTGCAAGAAGCTCTTGAAGGGAAACGAGGTTGTCGAAACCTACCGCCCGGGGTACCCCCTCTCCGTGGACGACCTTCTCATCGAGCCCTGCACCACCCTCCACGACGCCTCGGAACCGGTTGCCATCGCCATTGGGGACCGGTCTACGGGTCTGCGGCTTGGCATCGCCACCGACTTGGGGAAACCGACCGTCCAGGTAAAGCACGCCCTGCGCGACTGCGACGGTTTGATCATCGAGTCCAACCATGACGAAGAGATGCTCTGGTCCGCGGGATACCCCAAATCCGTCAAGGCCCGAATCGCTTCGAACTACGGCCACCTGTCGAATCAAGCCGCAGTCGGCTTCGTGCTCGAGTTGCTGAGCCCGCGCCTGTCCGCCGTGGTCCTGGCCCATCTTTCCCAGGAGTCGAACACCCCCCGACTCGCCATAACCGCGATGGAGCTGTCGCTGAGGAAACGGGGCTTCAGGGGCTTGGTGACGGTGGCGAAGCCCGACGGTCCGATGCCCGTGGTGGACCTAGCGGAACTCCGGAGACGCAGCGGCCCGGCTCAACTCTCCCTCTCTCTGGCCGACCCGCAATAACTCGCGGGCGGGCGGAGAACCCGCTTCGCGCCCTCGTATTCCGACGGAGCCTCAGGCCCGGTTGGAATCAAGGTTTGCGTCCGCTAGGCACTTGGCCCCCCTTCAAAGTCTAGAGCAGACTTACAACCCAAGAACGCGCAACAGGTCGTTCCCCAAAGCCCACACCATAAGCCCGATCACCACCACCAGGCCCACCTGGCTCCAGCGGATCCGTTGCTTGACCGACAACCGCTGCCCCCGGACCATTTCGACGCCCAAAAACACCATATGACCGCCATCCAGGATGGGGATCGGCAGCATGTTGAGGATCGCCAGGTTGATGCTGAAAAGAGCCATGAAGCGAAGGTAGCTCGGGAACCCTTGTTCGGCCGCCTGCCCCGTGGCCACGGCAATGGTTCCAATCGAACCCACCGAACGGGGCGAGACGTCCAGCGTGAAGAGATCGCGCAGAAACCTCAGAATAACCCGGGTGATGCGCATGGTTTCCGCCACGCCGATCGCTACGGCTTCCCGTAGCCCCACCCGCACCGTCGCCGGGTAGATTCCCAGGCGACCGTATCGCTCTCCCGTGTCCCCGACTTCGATTTGGTCCAGTTCGACCGGGAAGGTCAGATCGGCCCCGCCTCGCAGCACTCCTACTTCCAGCCGCTCCCCCGGACGGGATCGAACTTCCCCTATCAAGTCCGTCCAGCTTCCGACGGGCACCCCGGCCACGCTCGTCACTCGATCTCCCTGCTCAATGCCGGCGGCAGCGGCGGCGGTGCCCTCCTGGACCGCGCCCACGACGGGATCCACCCAACCCGACAACGACCCCACCAGTGCCCCACGGCTTCCTTCGTCGGGGGGCATGACGACCTCGAAGACGCCGGCGGGCGCCTCGGTGACGACCGCAAGGGGTCCCGCGGGCGCCTCGAAAAACGCTCCCCGGAGCTGCTGCCAGGACTCGGGCTCCACGGATCCGACCCTGACGACCCTCGCCCCGGGGGCCAGATCCGCCAGGGCCTCCGTACCCTGGGGAAGCGTGCGCTCTTCTACCGCCATGACCCGGGTCGTGGTCGGCTCCTGGACACCCCAGACGGCCGCAACGCCGGTAAATACCAGGGCGGCAAAGAGCATGTTCATGACAACGCCCGCCGAAATCACGAAGGCTCGGGCCCATATGGGCTTGGCGTCGAAGTCGCCGGGCCTGGAATTCCGGGACGCTTCCGAAGCCCGTCCCTCCAGGTGCTCCATCACTTCGTCCTCCATGCCCTGCATCTTCACGTACCCGCCCAAAGGGATCGCGGAGAGCACGTATTCGGTCTCCCCTTTCGTGTACCCCCAGAGCCTGGGTCCCAGGCCGATGGAAAAGCGATGGACACCGACACCGACGGCTTTGGCGGCCCAGAAGTGCCCCAGTTCGTGAACGAAGATCAGCACGCCCAGGAGAACGATCGTGGCCAATAGGGTCATGTTTTCTATCCGGCCCGAGCGAAGAGGGATTCTACCGCCGCGGCCGCATGGCGGCGGGCAGCACCGTCCACTTCCAGGACGGCCGGCAAGTCTTCGGCCGAACGCCCCTCCAGGGCCGCCAGGGTGGCCGAAACAACTTCCTTCATACCGAAAAAGGTAACCTTTCCCCGCAGAAACGCTTCCACGGCGACTTCGTTGGCGGCGTTGAACACGGCGGGGGCAGCACCCCCGGCACGACCGGCTCCGACCCCCAGGCGGAAGAGGGGGAACCGCTCCTCGTCCAGGGGGGCAAACGCAAGGGGAGACAGCCCCACGGGGTCGAAGGTCCGGAGCACCGGATCCGGAATCCTCTCTGGCCAAGTGAGGGCGTGAAAGATCGGGAGCTCCATCGTCGGCTCCCCCATTTGGGCAAGGACGGATCCGTCTACGAATTCCACAAACGAGTGCACGATGGAAGTGGGATGCACGACGACATCAATGCGATCGTAGGGCAGCCCGTAAAGGAAGTGGGTCTCAATGACCTCCAGGGCCTTGTTGGCCATCGTAGCGGAATCGATCGTTATCTTGGCGCCCATCTGCCACGTGGGGTGCTTCAGCGCCATTCTGGCCGTGGCTCCCTCCATGACCCGGGGATCCGCGGTTCGGAAGGGCCCACCACTGGCCGTCAGGATGACCCGGCGGATCTCTTCCCCGCGGGCCGCGCCCATGCACTGGAGGACGGCCGAGTGCTCACTGTCCACGGGAACCAGCTCCCCCCCGCCCCGGCGGGCCGCGGCAAGAACGATTTCCCCCGCCGCGACCAGCGATTCCTTGTTCGCCAGGGCGCAGCGCTTTCCGGCCTCCAGGGCGGCAAGGGTCGGGGAGAGTCCCGCGGCACCCACCAAGGCGTTGACCACAATGTCCACGCCAGGCAGGCTCGCCAGCTCCGCTACAGCCTCCGAGCCCATCCGCCAGCCGGCCGCCCGAAGGCCGGGCCGATCTCGAAGGCTCCGAGGATGCGATACCGCCACATGGCGCACGCCGAACTCGTCTGCGAGTCTCTTCAGGGCGTCCACCGACCGCCGGGCAGAAAGCGCCACGACTTGGAACCGCTCCGGGTGGCGTCTGACGACCGACAGGGTGGAGCGGCCGACGGAACCCGTCGCACCCAGAACCGCCAAGCGCTTCATGACCCGAAGTACTGGTTGAGAAGAACGAGTCCGTAGGCCAGGGGGATGGCGAAGTAGAGGCCATCGAAGCGATCCAGGGCCCCTCCGTGCCCCAGGAGGACGGTGCCCGAATCCTTCCGCCCCGCTTCTCTCTTGAGGACGGACTCCGCCAGATCGCCCAGCTGGCCTGCCACCCCCAGCGCGAGCCCGATGACGCCCCCGGCGAGGGGAGAGATGGGAAAATTCCGGAAATCATCAAGGACGAATCCGGCGAGTCCTCCCGCCGCCACCGAACCCACCAAACCGGCCAGACCGCCCTCCACCGTCTTTCCCGGACTGATCCGGCGGGCGAGGGGAACCCGCCCCATTTGCTTGCCGACCCAGTAGGCTGCCGCGTCGCCGATCCACACGATCCACAGCGGGAACAGGAGCAGCAAAGGACCCTCCCAAGGCGCGGCGGGCGCTGTTCCTCGAAATTCGGGAAGGTTGCGAAGGAGAAGGGCAAACGAGAGGGTCCCTCCCGTATACAGGGCACCGGAAACGGTGGCTGCCGCCGAGCGGAGAGGGCCTTCTTCAATCCTGCGGTTGAAAATGACCGTAGCCGACGTCAACAGGCCCAGCAGCATGAGAAGCGCCAAGGCCCGGTCCCCCCAGGCAGGAAAGGTACGTTCGTACTCAGCGACGAGGACGAGGAGAGCGGCAGCCGGGATCCCCAACCAACCCAAGGGCCTGCCCACGTTCTCCGCCGCCAGGGCATAGAACTCCCGGGCAGATACGGCCGCGACCGCTGCGATGAGCCCCGCCAACAGCCAGCCGCCTTGGTAGGCGATGAACACCACAACGGGAATCCCGACCGCCGTCACGAAAACCCGGGATCGCAGCTCCGCGGACATCATCGTCGGATCCGCTTTCACGGTCATCCCGTCGTCACGCTACCGAAGCGGCGTTCCCGGCGCTGGTAGTCAAGGATGGCGTCAAAGAGGTCTTCCCGTCTGAAGTCGGGCCAGTATACCTGGGTGAAGTAGAGTTCGGTGTACGCAACCTGCCAGAGCATAAAGTTGCTGATCCGGAATTCACCCGAAGTCCGAATCAGGAGGTCCGGATCCGGAAGTTCGTGAGTGAAGAGGGCGCCCTTGAGGGTCTCCGCATCAATGGAATCGGGGTCCAGCAGGCCGTCTCTGGCCTGGGCCGCGAGGTTGCGAGCCGCCCGGACGATATCCTCCCGGCCGCCGTAGGAGATCATGAGATTCAGACGCAGGGCACTTCTCCCCTGGGTCGTCGTTACGATTCGACCCACAGCCGCGCGCGAGCGTCGATCAAGGCGTTCGACCTCCCCTAGAACCCGCACCTCCACACCCTCCCTGGCCAAGCTGAGCCGCTCCCGATCGGCGTACACCCGGAGTACGCCCATGAGAGCCATGACTTCGCTCTTGGGACGCTTCCAGTTCTCCGTGGAGAAGGCATAGAGCGTGAGTATCTCCACCCCTGCCGCCTTTGCTCCTCGAACCGCTTCCCGGATCGACTTGATCCCCGCCCGGTGTCCCTCGTACCTCGGCAGACCCTTTTCCCGAGCCCACCGGCCATTCCCATCCATGATGACGGCCAGATGACACGGCACACGTCCATTCATCCTGATCCGTTCGATTCGGTCAGGCGACATCGGACAGCGGAAGTATGGAACCCGGAGCGTCGTTCAGATTTCCATCACCTCCCGTTCCTTTCGGTTCAATAGGTCTTCGATCTTCCGGACGTATTCGTCGGTCAACTTTTGCACCCTGCCCCGGAGTCTGTGCCCCTCGTCTTCGCCGATCTCGTGGGACAGCGTGCGGGACCTGACCCGGTCGTTGGCCGCTTGACGGGCGTGACGAATCGAAATCCGACCCTGCTCCGCCATCTTGTAGAGAAGGCGAACATACTCTCTGCGCCTTTCCTCGTTCAGGGGCGGCACGGGGACGCGAACCACGGAACCGTCGCTGGATGGATTGAGTCCCAGCCCGGACGAAAGCACGGCTTTTTCGATTTCGCCGATGAGGGACGGGTCGAAGGGCTGAACGAGGAGGAGAGAGGCATCCGGGGCCGTGACGGTTGCGACCTGGTTGAGGGGAACCTGCCCCCCATATGCCCTAACCCGAACGGCGTCAAGTATGGCCGGTACGGCCTTCCCGGTGCGCACCGTCACGAAGTCGCGACCGACCGCAGCCAGCGCGTCGTCCATCTTCTTCTTGGTTTCGTCCAGTATTGACACGGTAATGTTCTCCTTGTGGGCCGGAACGACAAAGATACGTTGCCGAATCAGGATACCAGCGTACCGATCCGCTTTCCGCGGATCGCGCTCCGCACAGAGCCTCGATCTTCCAGGTTCAAGACGATAATGGGTAAGTCGTTCTCCCGGCAAAGAGAAACCGCGGCCGCGTCCATCACCCGAAGATCCCGGGTAACCACGTCCCGAAAGGAGATGTCGGAGATGAACTCCGCAGAGGGGTCACTGACGGGGTCGGCCGTAAAGACGCCTGCGACCTTTGTGGCCTTGATGACCACGTCGGCATTCATCTCAATGGCCCGAAGCACGGCCGCCGTGTCTGTCGAGAAGTAGGGGAGTCCGGTCCCCCCGGCAAAGATCACTATTCTTCCCTTTTCCAGGTGCCGGACCGCCCGTCGGCGAATATAGGGTTCGGCAACCTGCTCCATGCGAATCGCCGTCATGACGCGCGTGCCCACGCCCTTTCGTTCCAGTTGGTTCTGGACCGCTAGCGCGTTGATGATGGTCGCCAGCATGCCCATGTAGTCGGCAGAGACCCTGTCCATGCCGTCTTTGCTGGCGGCAGTGCCGCGGACGATGTTCCCGCCGCCGATCACCAGTCCCAAGGCAATGTCCAATTCGTGGATGGCCAGGAGCTCATCGGTGATCCGGTCCACAGTATTGGGGTCGACGCCGAAGCCCTTTCCTCCCGCAAGGGCTTCGCCCGACAACTTCAGGAGAACGCGACCGTACCGGAAACTCCTCTGGCGGTCCCTCAGAGCCTCTGGCTCCCGACCTGAAAGCGGGTGAACCGGGCAACTTCCACCTTCTCGCCAGTTTTCGCCGAAACCTCGGTAATCAGATCTCCGACGCTCCTGTCAGGGTCCTTGATGTAGGGCTGGTCAAGAAGCACTCGGTCCTTGAAGAACTTGCTCAGCTTTCCCTCAATGATCCGATTCCGAATGTGGTCCGGTTTGCCTTCTCGCGATGCCTGCTCCGCATAGATGCGCCGCTCACGTTCCACCAACTGGGGATCCACATTTTCCGCTCCCACGGCGATGGGATTCGATGCGGCAACGTGCATCGCGATATTTCGAGCCAGCGTCTGAAAATCCGGAGTGTTGGCCACGAAGTCCGTTTCGCAGTTCAGCTCCACCAGAACGCCGATCCGTCCTCCGTGATGGATATATCCTGCGACGGTTCCTTCGTTGGCCGACTTGCCGACCCGCTTGGCCGCCTTCGCCGCCCCTTTACTCCTCAGCAAATCAACGGCGGCTTCCACATCGCCGCCGGTTTCCTGAAGTGCCCTCTTGCAGTCCATCATGCCCGCGCCGGTCCGGTCGCGGAGCTCTTTTACCAGTTTCGCACTAATTCCCATAAGCGGAGTCTTTCCGATGGCAAGTTCTTTCCAAGATTACGTCACCGGGCCATTCGTCAAAATGGAAGCGAACCCCGTGGCTCCACGAGACTGAATGGACCCATGGCCCACCCCCGACGGCAGCGGTCCGCCCGCACCGGCCAGATGATCCCTTGAGCCCCCTTCTCCTCAGTCCGCAGACTTCCCGGTGACGGGCGAAGAGGAAGTCTTTTGGCTCGACTGGACACCCTTGGGAGAACTTCCGCGCCCCTTGGACTTCCGGACCTGCGCGATCGCCTCCGGTCGGGGCCGTCGTTTCTTCCGAGGCCGCCGTCGACGGGGCTCCCTACCCTCGGCCGACTTTTCGCCCGTTTCGGTCGAATAGGTCGTCGCCTCAAGGTCTGCCTGGCGCTTCAACTGATCGTCCGGTACTTCCCGTCGCGCGGTTTGAATGGTGTCCGCGATCGCCCCTGCGATCAGGCTCACCGAGCGGATGGCATCGTCGTTTCCCGGAATGGGGTAGTCAATCAGAGCGGGATCCACGTTGGTGTCGGCGATGGCGATAACCGGGATGCCCAGCCTGTGGGCCTCCCGCACGCCGATGATCTCCCGCTTCGCGTCCACCACGAAGACGGCACCCGGCAACCGGGCCATGTCCCGCACCCCGGAGAAGTACTTCTCCAGTTTGAGGCGCTCCCGCTCCAGGAGGAGTCGCTCCTTCTTCGTGTGAAACTCAAAGGCGTTTTCTTCCTGCCCCCGCTCCAACTCCTTCATCCTCCGAATCTGGCGACGAATGGTCTGAAAGTTCGTCAGCATCCCGCCCAACCACCGCTCGGTCACGAAGAGGGCCCCGCAGCGCGCAGCCTCCTCTTCAACGATTGTCCTGAGCTGACGCTTGGTGGAAAGGAAGAGAACCCTTTCGCCCTTCAGAACGGTCTTGCGAACCGCAGACCGGGCAAGGGCAAGACGGTCCAGGGTCTTGCGAAGGTCAATGATGTGGATCCCGTTACGCTCCCCGAAAATGAAGGGACGCATCTTGGGGTTCCAACGCCTGGTCTGGTGCCCAAAGTGGACCCCGGCTTCAAGGAGCTCGGTCAACCCGACCCCATTTTCCATTTGATTCATGACACCAATGCTCTATCGCTTGCTAAACTGGAAGCGCTTCCGCGCTTTGGGTCGGCCAGGCTTTTTCCGTTCGACTTTTCGGGCATCTCGAGTCAGCATCCCGCTTTCCCGAAGCGGCACTCTCAACGCCTCGTCCTGGGCGACAAGCGCCCGGGCGATCCCCATTCGGATGGAGTCGGCCTGGCCCGTCAGCCCCCCACCCTTCACGCGGACATCCACGTCGAAGCTCCCTTCGGCGTTGGCCACGCGAAGGGGATCTTCAATGCGGACCCGGTGGGCGGGCCTTGGAAAGTAATCCTCCAGGGCACGTCCGTTCACGGCCCAGCGGCCGTCTCCGGGTTGCAGGCTGACCCGTGCGACACTCGTTTTCCTTCGTCCCACGGTTCGCGTCCTGATTTGATCGGTCATGAGTTCTCCTGCAGGTGTCGAACTTCCAGAACCCGGGGGCACTGGGCTTGGTGAGGATGACCGCCTTCTGGGTAAACCCGGAGTTTCCGTCGCATTTCCCGACCCAGTTTATTCTTCGGGAGCATGCCCCGAACGGCCAGTTCAACGACCCGTTCCGGAAATCGCTCCAGCATTTTCCGGAACGGGATATGCTTGTCTCCGCCCATGTATCCGGAATGGCGAAAGTAGGTCTTCTGCTCGGCCTTGCGACCGGTAAGGATCACCCTGGATGCGTTGACGACAATTACGTGGTCCCCCGTGTCCAGGTGCGGGGTGTAGATCGGCTTGTGCTTGCCGCGAAGAACCCGGGCGACTTCCGTCGCCAGCCTGCCCAGAGGCTTGTCGGCGGCGTCAACCAACCACCAAGTCCGGTGGATGTCTTTCTTCTTGGGCGTGAAGGTTTTCATTGCGGCTCACAATCCGTAACGCATGGGCGAAGGACCGATCCGGGAGACGCGAGAAGCCCCATTCGTTAGGTCCAAAGCACAAGATGATAATCAGTATCCCGGGGCGTGTCAATGAAAGGCGTCCGCCCCGTTTCGGTGCGCCCGAGGGCTTGGGATCCAGCGCCGTCCCTTGTCGCAAGAGAGGCTGGGCGGCCATTGACGCGGACCCGGACGGCGCTGGTCAACCGCGGACCGGGGTGCCCCAGGAGACCGGGGGCCCCGGCACCGCTCCGGCAAGCGAAGTAACTGTTCCTCACGGGTGGAGATGATCGAGTCTAGCCGAAGAAGCTCTCGAGAAACCGAACCCTCAATGCGCGCTTCAGGTGCGCCAAGGCGGCTTCCTTGATCTGCCTGACTCGCTCCCGGGTTACGCCCAAGACAACGCCGATCTCCTCCATCGTCTTGGCTTCCCCGTCCAGGCCGAAGTAAAGGCGCAGGACGGTGGATTCCCGCTCTTTGAGGGTGGAAAGAGCCGCCTCCAGGGTGTCGGCCCGCGCCTTCTCGAAGGTTGCTTCATCGGGCGCCCGGGAGACCGGATCGGGCAGGGAGTCAAGGAGGCGGTCGTCGTGTTCGGGGGACACCGGCGCGTCCAGGGAAAGATGGAGCTGGGAAAGCGTCAGGGTCCGTTCCACTTCCTCCTGGCAGATCTCCAAACCTTCGGCGATCTCCCCGACCGTCGGATCCCGGCCAAGGTCCTGGAGCAACCCGGACCTGCACCGTCCTATGCGGTGGAGCACGGCTGCCCGGTTCAAGGGAACGCGAACAATGCGGCTCTGCTCCGCCAGAGCCTGGAAAATGGCTTGGCGGATCCACCACACCGCGTAACTGATGAACCGGGTACCCTTCTTTTCGTCGAATCTCCGGGCGGCTCGGATCAAGCCGACGTTCCCTTCGCTGATGAGATCCCCCAGGGGAACCCCCTGATTCCTGTACTTCTTCGAAACAGACACCACAAAGCGCAGATTGGAACGAACGAGCTTGTCCAGCGCGTCTTCGTCGCCCCTGCGGATTCCCCGGGCAAGGCGCGCCTCCTCTTTCCGATTGATCAGAGGGTACTTGCTGATTTCCCGAAGATACCGTTCAACGGCATCTTCAACGGGGCTCGCTTGAGAGGCGAATCTCATCTTTATCTCTCAGTCTCTCACTCAAGGCGGGAGGTCAACAGCCCTCCCCGGGTACGGCGATAAGGAAGCCGTTTGGGTTTTTCCTGGAAACGCGATTCCCGCCAAAGTACAAACGCGTTTGCCACTGGGGGTACAGGAGGGAATTTGCCACAAGACGGGCGAAGGAGAAAGGGGCAGGCGTCGCTCCCGCCCGGACGCCCGCCGAATTTCCCGGGCCGATTCCGCCTTCCCAAAGCGGGCCCCAAGAGGGCGCGACGTCCTGCCCCACGAGCGCCGGGTGGGCCGTGGGCGCGGAATGATTCCTCCTAGGTGTCCCTCTCCAGTCCGTGCCTTTCGATTTTCTTGTAGAGGTTGGAACGGGGCATGTCCATCTGCCGGGCGGTCTCTGCGACGTTCCAGCCATGTTGCCTGAGTTTTGCCTCAATGAATGCCTTTTCGGCCGCATCCTTGAACTCCCCGTAGGTTTCCAACGCCATGATGCTCCTGGGGATTCCGTTATTGGCCTCCCCTGCCCAAGCCAGATGGACCACGTCCTGGCGCTCCACGGTTTCCCCGGCGCTCAGGATCATCAGTCGCTCGACGGTGTTTTTTAGCTCCCGCACGTTCCCCGGCCAGTTCATGTTTTCGAGAGCCCCGAGGGCGCCTGCGCTGAACTGCTTGGGCAGCACCCTTCCGGTCCCGGATACCAAGTTCGCGAAGTGGAAGACCAACATCGCGATGTCCGTCCGGCGGTCCCTGAGGGGAGGAATCCAGATCGGAACCACGTTTAGGCGATAGTAGAGGTCTTCCCTGAACGTTGCCTCGGCGATCTCCTTCTCCAGATCCTTGTTCGTGGCGGCAATGACGCGCACGTCAACCGAGATGGACCGGCTCCCCCCGACTCTGGTGATGTTCCCCTCCTCAAGCGCACGAAGGACCTTCGCCTGCGCGGCGAGGGACATGTCCCCCACCTCGTCCAGGAAAAGGGTTCCCCGATGCGCCTGCTCGAATTTGCCCTTCCGGTCGGACAGAGCGCCCGTAAACGAGCCCTTCACATGTCCGAAGAGTTCGGATTCGATCAGGGTCGCCGGGATCGCCGCACAATTCACCTCCACGAACGGCTGTTTCGCCCGAGGTGAGAGTCGGTGAAGGGCCCGCGCCGCCAGCTCCTTCCCGGTACCGTTCTCTCCCGTAATGAGGGCCCGGGCATCCGTAGCCCCGACCTTCTCGATCCGCTGGACCACCTGTCTGAGGGCGTCGGACCCCCCCACCATCTCGTGGCGAACCTCTATTTCGTGCTCCAGCCGTTCTACGCTTTCCGAAAGTCCACGAACCAGCAGGGCGTTGCGCAGGGTAACCAGGAGCCGGTCCGTATCAAGGGGCTTTTCCAGAAAATCGAACGCACCCCTTCGGGTCGCTTCGACGGCCGTGCCGATGGTCCCGTGGCCGGACACCATGATCACCACAGCCATGGAATCCTTCTCTCTGATCCGACTGAGAACCTCCAGCCCGTCCATCTTGGGCATCTTGACGTCAAGCAGGGTTACGTCGGGTTTGAAGTTGGGGTAGTCGATCAGCCCGCTGGGACCGTTGGAAGAAAGCTTTACCCGATGGCCCTCGTACTCGAAAACCTGTCTCAGTGCACCGCGGATCGACGCTTCATCGTCGATGATGAGAATTCTTGCCAAGAATCCCGACCTCCCCCGGCGGTCCGCTCACGCCCGAACGAGTACGAGCTGCCCGCCCTCGATGTACACTCCCCCTACGCCTCGAGGCACAGGGACCCTGACAGCGGACGGCGGCAGGTCGAGCGCGCTCCGGCGTCCCATTGCCGACATCAGACCGGTGAAGATCCGACGGGGAATGGGCATTCGCCGGACCCGGATCCCACTGACCAGGAGCATGGCCTCCCCGTCGGCCAAGGGCACCAGAGAGCCGTTCACCTCCACCGGTACCGTATCGGGTAGAACGCCCAAGATCCCTTCGATTTCTTCGGGGAAATTCGGAATCTTCACGGGCAGCACTCGCGCGCGGATCACAATTCTGTCCCCGGCAAAGGTGACCTGGGGTTCGATCACCCCGTCTGGAATCATTCCCGGGACAGAATAGAGAAGAAGCGACGACACCTCCACGGACTCCAGGCGCAACTCCGACGCTCTGGATTCCCGGAATGCGTTGAGCTTCTCTCCAGCGACTCGGGCGAACTCCGGGGTCGCCTTTTCAACCTCCACGTTTCCACCAGGTCCAAGCCCGGTCTCCCCTTGAAGGAACACAGCCGAACCCCACTTCCAGCCACCGTAGGCGATCAGCAGGGACAAAGCGGCAAAGCCCGCTACGGCAACACCCTTTTTCGGCGGAAAGGACATGTTTTCGATTCACCTCACCCTCAGGGCGGTCCTGTGAACATTCGTGTAGCGGGGCCCGGCGGGAAGCAACTGGCTCCGGACCAGGTGAACGGCTCCGACCCCGAAATCCCCGAAATCATGGCTGCGAAGTTCACGCCTGCCGCCCCCTTGCCCGCCTGGGCAACCTTGCCTGCTTCGTCCTATCGTTACGTGGGGTCTGAAGATTCCATCACAGCCGCCGACGTTCCGCTTCCGGAGCTCCCGGGCCAGGGTGTCCCGAATGCGCGAAAGCCCCTCTGCCTCTGCTCCAACCCAGTGTACGCGCGGTTTCCCGCTGGGCGGGAAAGTCCCCGTCTCTGTCAAGCGAACCCGGAAAGGCGCCTCATGTTCCAACGCTCCGGCGGCGGAGATCAATCGGGGGATGAGACTCTGGGAGACATCGCCCAGAAAGCAAAGGGTGATGTGATACCGCTCCGGAGGCACCCACCGAACATTCGCCGAAGCCTCCCGTAGCGGCGCCAAAGTGGCCCAGAGCCGATCCTGAACGGCCTCGGGAACCCAAACGGAGAAGAAGAGCCTCAGCGTCGTCCACCGACGGGCACGGATACGGCTCCGACAACGGCGTCGACCGCGGCCACGGCAGCCTCCACATCCGCAACGGTCGAAGCCCAGCCCATCGAAAAGCGAACGGCGCCTTCGTCGTACGTCCCCAGAATCCGATGCACCTCGGGCGCACAGTGGAGTCCGGCGCGGGTTCGAACCTCGTGATCCCGGTCGAGCCTTTCGGCGAGAGACCCGGCGTCCATATGGTCGGCCTTCACGGTCACGATGGGAATGCCGCCGGGCGCCGGTGGCGACAGCACCCGGAGGCCGGGAACGGCCGAGAAGCCGTCCAGGAGAGAGGCCTTGAGAGACATCGCCCGGGCGTGGAGCGTAGGGAGTCCCTTGTCCCGGACAAAGCGGCATCCCGCCAACAACCCCGCCAGTCCGGGAGCGTTTCCCGTCCCCGCTTCCAGGCGGTCGGGCAGGCTGGGCGGCATCTCCCGGCGCCTGGAATCGCCACCGGTTCCTCCGTGGAGAAGCGGGTCGATCTCGATCCCCTCTCGTACCCACAGCCCACCGGTTCCCTGGGGGCCCAGAAGACCCTTGTGGCCCGTGAAGGCCACCATGTCGGCACCCGACCCGGCCAGCGCTTGGTCCGAATGCCCAGCGGACTGGGCCGCGTCGACCAACACCGCGGCGCCAACCGAATGGGCGATCCGGGCCAAGGACGCCAAGGGTGCCATCGTGCCCAGGACATTCGAAGCCGCATTGATGACCAACAGGCGCGCGCCTTCCAGGAGCATGGCCGCCTGGTCCAGGTCGAAGTCACCCCCAGGGTCGCCCGCAAGCAGGCGCACCTCCACGTTCCGGGTCCGAGACAGGTGGTACACGGGCCGGAGCACGGCGTTGTGTTCGTACTGGGAGATGACCACAGTGTCCCCCTCCCCCAAGAAGCCATGCAGCGCGGTGTTCAGGGCTTCGGTGGCGTTCTGCATGAAGGCGATCCGCCCTGGATCACCGGAGAAGCCCATGACCTGCGCCAGCTCCCTGCGGCAACGGAAGGCGATCCGGGCGGCCTCCACCGAGCCGGAGTGCCCTCCCCTTCCCGGGGTACACCCGACGTTCCGGAGGAAATCCCCGATGGCCTGGACGACTTCCGGGGGCCGGACAGCCGAAGTGGCAGCGTAGTCGAAGTAGTGTGTCATTCCGCCACCTTGCCTCCGCAAGTTCTCTGCCGAAGTTTGGCAAGCAAGATCAGCAGGAGCGCGTCGGGAAACAAGATGGCCAAAGAAGTTCGTTGTATTGGCAGGAGCTCCCGAACGGGCCTGGCTGGAGGGTTGCACGCGGGCGGGATGCGGTGTTCAGCGAGGCTTCCGGTTCTCTGCCGGAAGCCCCCCTCGGAACTGCAGGGCTTCGGCGATACGGCGTTCGTTCAGGCAATCCTCTCCCGCCAAGTCGGCGATGGTGCGAGCGACCCGAAGAGTTCGGTGAACCCCGCGGGCCGAGAGGCGGAATTCCTGGATTCCGCGCTCGAAAAGGCGGTCTGCGGCCGGCGTCAGCCGGCACACCTCGAGCACGTCTCGGGACGGCATGAAGGCGTTCAGCGTGTGAGCATCCCGGAAGCGGGCCGCTTGGCGGCTTCTCGCTTCGGCAATCTCCTCTCGGGCCGCTGCCGAGCTCTGGCCGGATTTGACCGCCCCACCCCTCAGCTCCTCCCAGGTGATCGGTCCCATTCGGACGTGAAGGTCAAGTCGGTCCAGCAAAGGGCCGGAAAGGCGCGCCCGATAGCGGGCAATGTCCCGATCGTGACAGATGCAGTCCTCTCCACCCAGGCCGCACGGACACGGGTTCATGGCCGCGATTACCTGAAAGCGGGAGGGGAAGGTCATCGTGTGGCGGACCCTGGAAATCCGCACGAGGCCGGACTCAATGGGCTGCCTGAGGGTTTCCAGAACCCACCGACTGAACTCGGGGAGCTCGTCCAGGAAAAGGACCCCCAAATGAGCCAGGCTGATTTCGCCGGGGCGGGGCGGATTTCCCCCGCCGATGAGTCCTCCTGCCGATATGGTGTGGTGCGGTGCCCGAAACGGGCGGATGGTCTTGACCGGATTCCCGGTGTCCAGGAGGCCGGCGACCGAGTGAACGCGGGTCACTTCGAGGGATTCGGATTCGACCAAAGGCGGCAGAAGACCCGGCAAACGTTTGGCCAACATCGTCTTGCCAGAGCCCGGAGGGCCGGACATGAGAAGACTGTGCCCTCCCGCCGCTGCGATGACCAGGGCACGCTTGGCAAACCCTTGTCCCTTTACATCGTGGAGATCCAGGGGGGAATGGGCCGGTGGGGCCGGGGGGCCCCTCGGTTCCGGTTTCAGTTGAAGCTTGCCGGACAAGAATTCGACGAGCTCGTCCAAAGCCCGAACGCCCACGACCTCCAGTCCCGGAACGGCGGCTGCCTCCCGGGCATTCCCGCTGGGGACGAAGAGACGCTTCTCCCCATTCGCCCGACAGCTCATGGCCAGCGCGATTGCACCTCGCACGGTCCGCACCGATCCGTCCAGGCCCAGCTCCCCGACAAACCCGCTCCCGCTCAAGGCATCGGGAGAGACGTGGCCCAGGGCCGTAATGAGGGCCACAGCGATCGGAAGATCGAACCCCGATCCGGACTTTGGAAGATCAGCCGGCGCCAAGTTGACCGTGATGCGTCGGGGCGGAAGGGCCATTCCCGTCTGAGCCAGCGCCGCGAATACCCGCTCCTTTCCCTCCCGAACCGCACCTGCGGGGAGGCCGACCACCGTGAAGACGGGAAGACCCGTCTGCACCTTGACCTCAACCTGCACGGGTTGGCCCTCGACTCCGTGGACCCAGTAGGAGTGGACAACGGCAAGCATTGGGGATACTCGGGCATTGGAGGAAAACGGTGCTTAGGGTAAAGGCCCGAAACGGGCACACCCATGGTCGATCAGGCCCCAAGGGAAGTCATTCAGGCCCCATGGGGATAAGGGCGGATGAGAGCGATTGAGGAGATCGACGCCTTGGGTCGGCGACTGGAAAAACGACGCCAAAGGTTGCAAATTGATCCGGCATATTACCGGGAGGAACACAATCCGATGAGAATCGCAGTCATGACGGAAAGCCGGGCGGGAGAGCGTCGGGTCGCCCTCGTGCCCGGTTTAGTGCGGGAATATTCCAAGCGCGGTTGGGAAGTCCGCATCCAGGCCGGGGCCGGCACCAGGGCATCCTTTTCCGATAGGAACTTTCAGAAAGCGGGGGCGACGGTGGTCCCCGACCGGGATTCGGTCCTGACGGGCGCCGATGTGGTCTTGAAGGTCCTGCCTCCTTCAATGGAGGAAGTAGCCGCTCTGCCCCCGGGATCGGCCTTGGTAAGCCACCTGAATCCTTTGGGCCCGCCGGAGTTGATCGCGGCGCTGGCAGCCCGGAACGTGACCGCCTTCGCCGTCGAACTGATCCCCAGGATCACCAGGGCCCAGAAGATGGATGTTCTTTCGTCGCAGGCCACGGTGGCAGGCTACAAGGCCGTACTGGCAGGTGCGGACGCAATGACCCGCTTCCTCCCCATGCTGACCACGGCCGCCGGCACCATCCGTCCCGCCCGCGTCATGGTCCTGGGTGCCGGAGTGGCCGGTCTTCAAGCCATCGCGACCGCCCGGCGACTGGGGGCCGTCGTTTCCGCCTTTGACGTACGACCGGCGGTCAAGGAGCAGGTCCGGAGCCTGGGAGCCAAATTCCTCGAGGCGGACCTGGAGGAGACGGCCGAGGACGAGGGCGGCTACGCGAAGGCCCTCTCGGAAGGGCAGCACCAGAGGGAGCTGGAGCTGATCGCCGCCCACATTCCGGAAACCGAACTGGTCATTACCACGGCCCAGATTCCGGGGAAGCCCGCCCCGCTACTTCTTACCCGGGAGATGGTGAAGTCCATGCAACTGGGTAGCGTGGTCATGGACCTGGCGTCGGAGTCGGGGGGAAACTGTGAAGTCACCAAGGCGGGAGAAACCGTCGTATACGAAGGGGTCACGGTCATGGGACCGACGGACCTTCCGGCGCGCCTGCCCTTCCACGCAAGCCAGATGTACGCCCGCAACGTGGCCAGTTTCGTCGGCCATCTCTTTGACGACGAAGGCGGAACCGATCCCCAGGACGAGATCACCGCGGCCACCTGTGTTTCCCACGGCGGAGCCATCAAGAACGAACGGGTCAGAGCGAATCTGGCCGCTGCCAAGGAGTAAGAGCAGTGAGTGAAATGCTGATCGGCTTGTACGTTTTCGTGCTCGCCACTCTGGCCGGCAGAGAGGTGATCTCGAAGGTGCCCCCGACCCTTCACACCCCATTGATGTCGGGAGCAAACGCCATTTCGGGGATCGCCATCATCGGCGCACTGGTCGTAACCGGAGCCGCCACGACCCCTGCCGTCCGCTGGCTGGGTGTTGCAGGCATCGTCATGGCGACGATCAACGTCGTGGGGGGCTTCATGGTGACCGACCGGATGCTTCGAATGTTCAGGAAAGGATGAGGCTCCCGTGAACTCAACCGTCGCTCACCTGGCGCTACTGCTTTCCGCGTTCTTATTCGTCTCCGGAATCAAACAGCTCTCGTCCCCCGGCACCGCCCGTTCCGGGAACGCGCGGGCTTCGCTCGCCATGCTGATCGCGGTCCTGGTGACCGTGTTCCAGAACGAGATTCTGAGTTGGCCTACCGTGGCGGCGGCCGTCGTAACGGGCGCCGTCGCGGGTGCCTTCCTGGCAAGGGCAATCCAGATGACGGCCATGCCCCAGCTTGTGGCCATCTTCAACGGGTTCGGGGGAGGCGCGTCCGCCGCCGTGGCCGGTGCGGAATTCCTGAGGCTTGTCGGGAGTGGCACCACCCTGGGGGCCGGGATGGGCACGACCATCGTCCTGGGGACGCTCATCGGGGCGGTGACGTTCTCGGGGAGCTTGATCGCCTTCGGGAAGCTCCAGGGGGTCGTCACCGGAAATCCGGTCACGTTCCCACTTCAGAAATCGTTCAACGCCATCTTCTTTGGCGGAATTCTGGTGGCAAGCGTGGCCTTCGCCCTCGGCGACGCCAGCCCGGAGATGTACTTCCTGCTCGCCGGCGCGGCCCTGGTTCTGGGCATCCTCCTGGTCATCCCCATCGGGGGTGCCGACATGCCGGTGGTTGTGTCCTTGCTCAACTCCTACTCCGGGCTGGCGGCGGCGGCTACGGGATTCGTCCTGGGCAACATGATCCTGATCATCGCCGGGGCCCTTGTGGGTGCATCGGGTTTGATCCTGACCCGAATCATGTGCAAGGCCATGAACCGGTCCCTGGGCAACGTGGCCTTCGGGGCATTCGGCTCCGATGGCCCGAAGGCACGGGTTCAGGCAGGAGAACGCCCGGTCCGGGATGTGGACGCGGAGCAGGCGGCGATGGTCCTCGCCTATGCCGGTTCGGTGGTGGTGGTACCGGGCTACGGTCTGGCGGTCGCCCAGGCCCAACACGAGCTCAAGAAGGTGTGCGACCTGCTTCAGGAAAGAGGCGTCAAGGTTCGCTTCGGCATTCACCCGGTGGCCGGCCGCATGCCTGGCCACATGAACGTTCTCCTCGCCGAGGCCGATGTATCTTACGACCAACTCCTGGATCTGGAAGAAATCAACCCCGAATTCGACGGCACCGATGTGGTCCTCATTGTCGGCGCCAACGATGTCGTGAATCCTGCGGCCCGGGACCCCGACTCGGTGATTGCCGGGATGCCCATTCTGGATGTGGATCGGGCCCGGAACGTGATCGTCATGAAGCGCTCTCTGAGCCCGGGCTTTGCGGGTATCGACAACGACCTGTTCTACCTGGAACGCACCCTGATGTTCTTCGGCGACGCCAAGCAGTCCATGGTGGATTTGGTCAGAGAAGTGAGAGAAGCGTGAAGCGCCGGATCAATCCCCTTGCCGCTGCCTGGGGAATCATCCTCTGCATTTCCGTCGCATCTTCGGCCAATCTTTTGGGACAGGCCACCCAGGACTTGGCTTCCGCCCCTGGCGACGCCCTGTACCAGGCCGCCTGCGCCAACTGCCACGGCGGGGACGGGCTGGGCGTTGACCCCGCTCTTCTCGCCTTCGAAGAAGCACTCCCGGATTTCACGGACTGCGATTTCGCCGCCCGCGAACCGGACGCCGACTGGATCGCCGTGGCTCATGAGGGAGGCCCCATCCGGGGATTCAGCGAGATGATGCCCGCCTTTCGGGGGGCTCTGACGGTCGAGCAGCTTGAGCGCGTCATGGGGTACATTCGGACCCTCTGCACCGATACGGCGTGGCCCAGGGGGGAGCTGAACCTGCCCCGCCCGCTATTCACCGAAAAAGCATATCCGGAAGATGAATGGGTCGTGGAAGCCGACGTACGGCTGGAGGGCGAAAGCGACCTCGGGGGTGCCTTCGTCTACGAGAAGCGCTTCGGCCCAAGGAGTCAGTGGGAAGTCGTCGTCCCCTACCGACGACGCGTGGGCACCCCGATGGATCCCGGGGGCACGGGGCTGGGTGATGTGACCTTGGGGATCAAGCACGCGGTCTTCCACAGCCTGGAATCGGGATTGATCCTTTCTTTTGGAGGTGAGCTGATCCTGCCTTCGGGAGACGAGTCGAAGGGGCTGGGCGACCCTGGAGCCACCGTGGAGGTGTTCTCTTCCGCGGGGAAGATCCTGGCCGGAGATGCATTCCTTCAGGTCCAGGCAGGCGTCGAAGCCCCCCTGTATGAAGAGGGAGAGAACCATCTTTTCGGCCGTCTGGCCGTCGGTCGAAGCTTCTCCCAAGGGCCTTGGGGTCGTTCTTGGACCCCCATGGTCGAAGTCGTCGCCAAGGGGGATCTGGAAGGCGAACGCGGGACCCAGGCCGACATCGTACCCCAGCTCCAAGTCGCCCTGAACACCCGGCAGCATGTACTTGCGAACGCGGGCGTACTCGTCCCCGCCGCCGGTGCCGGAGAACGTCCGGTGCGGTTTGTGGCCTACGTCCTCCTGGATTGGTTCGACGGTGGATTCCTGGAAGGCTGGTGACCTCATGAACCGCGCGACCGTCGTTTTCCCCATCGCCATTGCGGCCGGCTTCGTGCTGGCCGCGACAAGCCGAACGGGACCCCTTGACGCTGCGGGGGGGCTTGCTTGGACGGACGAACCCGAAGACGGCCCGTTCGCCACCTCGGACCGGTGCATCGCCTGCCACAGGGGGGTGAGCACCCCGGACGGGACCGACACGTCCATCGGGCACGATTGGCGGGCTTCGATGATGGCGAACAGCGCCCGGGACCCGTACTGGCAAGCCGCCGTGCGACGGGAGGTGATGGACCATCCAGAAGCTTCGGCGGCCATCCAGGCCCAGTGCGCCCGTTGCCATATGCCCATGGCAAGCCCAAACCCTGGGTCCGACAGCCAGGTCGGCTTGGTGTTTGCCAACTTGCCGATTTCGGAGGCAGCCGAAGGCGAAGCAGCCCTGGCGGCCGACGGCGTATCCTGTACGGTCTGTCACCGGATCTCCCCCGAAGGCTTGGAGACGGAAGACAGCTATTCGGGGGGATTCCGCATTGACGAGAGCCCAGGCCGCCCGGTGTTCGGTCCCTTCGAACCCGACGCCGGAGGCGCAGGGATCATGCACTCGGCGACGGGATTTCGGCCGGAGGAGGCGGCACATGTCCAGTCGTCCGGGCTGTGCGCCTCTTGTCACACCCTCTTCACCCACGCTCTTCGTCCCGACGGCACCCAGGGACCGGAGTTTCCCGAACAGGTTCCCTACCTGGAGTGGCAGGCGAGCGCCTACCGGGAAAACCGGACCTGCCAGGACTGCCACATGCCGGAGGCTGGAGCGGACGTTCCGGTGACCCTAGTGCTGGGACGTCCCAGGCCCGCCGTGTCCAGACACGTTTTCCGGGGCGGGAACTTCTTCATGCTCCGCATGCTGAACCGGTATCGGGAGGAGTTGGGCGTGGCCGCGTTGCCTGCGGAGCTGGAGCTGGCGGCGGAGCGCACGGAAGAACATCTGAGGAACGCCACGGCTACCGTCGAAGTATCCAGTGCCGCCATCCGGGACGGTCGGGTGTTCGTGGAAGCGGAAGTGCGCAATCTAGCCGGCCACAAGTTCCCGACGGGCTATCCGTCCCGACGGGCATGGCTACACGTGGCGGTTACCGACGGAGCCGACCGCCCGGTATTCGAATCGGGGGCTTTTTTGCCCAGTGGCCGAGTCGTCGGGGACGACCACGACGAGGATGGATCGAGATACGAGCGCCACTACGAGGAGATTCGTTCGCCGGATCAGGTTCAGGTCTACCAAGCGGTCATGACGGACGGCTTAGGGGTCACCACCGGCCTGACCTCTGCGGAGCAGTGGGTGAAGGACAATCGGATTCTTCCGGTGGGCTTCGACGCTGCGGCCGCTGGAAGCCGGGCCGCCGTTCAGGGATCCGCTCTCTTGGACGACGACTTCCGGCCCGGGAGCGACCGGATCCGCTACTCGGTGGCCGTGGACCCGGATGCGGGCCCGTTTACCGTAGAAATCGAGCTTCTCTTTCAGCCCATCGCCTACAGGTGGGCCGAGAATTTGGCAGCGTACGACGCCGTCGAAACCCGGAGGTTCGTCGGCTACTACCGGGAGATGGCCGCGGGGTCCGCCCTGGTCCTGGCGGAAGCCGTTACCGTGGTGAACTGACCACAACCCTTCCCGCCTGCTGAAGGGCTTCCCAGGCCCGGTCCAAATGTTCCCCGGTCGTGCGGATGTTCCCGATCGCGAAGCGAAGCCATACCTCCCCGTCGATCTCCGTGTGAGACAGGAAGGCCGCACCGCCTTGGTTCACCCGGTCCATGATGGCCATGTTGAGCCCATCCCGCTCCCGGGGAGCCGCCCCCTCGGGGGCACATCGGAGCACCACGAGGGCGAAGGGGTTCGGACGCCAGCACTCCCATCCGGGGGCCGCTGTAGCGGCAGCGGCCAAGCCCTCCGCGAGCTCCAGATGGCGGGCCAGGTGGGCCCGGAGGCCGGCCTCCCCGAAGTATCGCATGACGAACCACAGCTTCAGGGAGCGGAAGCGGCGGCCCAGGGCGAGGCCGTGGTCCATGAGGTGGTTCACCTGCTTCTCTCCGGTCTCCAGGTAGGAGGGAGTGAGGGAGAAAGCAGCGCGGAGGGCCTCCCGGTCCCGGGTGTAGAGAGCGGAGCAGTCCATGGGGGTGAACAGCCACTTGTGGGGGTTGATGACGATCGAATCCGCCCGTTCCCAGCCCCGAAAGTAGGGCCTCATGGCGGGAAGGCCAGCCGCAGCGCCGGCGTAGGCCGCGTCGACGTGGAGCCACACGTTCCTGGATTCCGCCACTTCGGCAATCGCGTCAACGGGATCCACCGCGGTCGTGGATGTGGTTCCGACGGTCGCCACCACCGCCAGGGGCCGATAGCCGGAAGCCGTGTCTCGGCCCATGGCGCGATGGAGCGCCGCCGGGTCCATTCCGCGCTCCGGGCCTGTGGCGACGCAGCGCAAGCCCCGGCGGCCCATTCCAAGTGCGATCACGGCCTTCGCCACCGACGCGTGGGTTTCCGAAGTCGCGTACACCCTACCCGGAGGGGCTCCGGACATCCCCTCGTCCCTGGCTTCGGGAAGGTGCCGCTCCCGGGCAGCCGCCAGGGCATGGAAGGTGGACGTTGACGCCGTATCGTTGATCGTGCCCACATAGGCGGGAGGCAGGCCGACGAACTGGCGAAGCCAATCCAGGGTCACTTCCTCCAGCTCCGTTGCCGCCGGGGAGCTCTTCCACACCATGGCATTCACATTGAGGGCCGCCGCCAACATCTCCCCCAGGATCCCGGGCCCGGAGCCCGAGGTGGCGAAGTAGCCGAAGAAAGACGGATGGTTCCAGTGCGTGATTCCCGGCAGGATCACCGACTGGAAGTCCCGAAAGATCGCGGCTGCATCTTCCCCCGCCCGGGGTGCTGCCCTCCCCAGCCCGGCCCGCACTTCACCGGGCTCCACCCGGGAGAGCACCGGGTACCCTTCCACTTCCGCCAGATAGCGGCTCATCCAGTCAACGAAGCGGTAGCCCCATTTCCGGAACTCCGCAGGGGGCATTTCGCCAGGAGCGGACGGGGTCACTTACACCAGGCCGGGCCAGATCGTACGCATGCGGGAATCATAACGCCCGCCGTGGGGATCGCAATATTCCGAGACCTTTCCGCCCTGCCGTCCCATAGGGTTACCCCGTTCGCAACCGGAGCCGAACCCGCGTTCCCCTACCCACCTCACTTTCCACCTCCACGAACCCACCCCAGGAATCCACCAAACGCTTCACAATGGCAAGCCCCAAGCCGGTGCCGGTGGAGTAGGTGGAGAACTGGGGCTCAAAGATACGCGGGAGGAGTTCCGCAGGAATCCCCGTTCCTTCATCTTCGACCATAATCGCCACCCGGGGCTCCGGCCCCCCCTCGTTCCTTGCGCAGATTCGGACGGCACCTCCTTCGGACATCGCCGCCCGAGCGTTCTCAAGGAGGTTGAGCAGAACTTCCTTGATTTCATCTCGGCGGCACATGGCAAGGACCGGCCCGGGCGGCAAGTCGCTCTTCAGACGAATGGGCCCCTTACCGCCGCCCCGGTAAAGATTCAGAATCTCCTGAACCACCGTTGCCACATCCACAGAAACCACCGGACCCTCTTCCCCAGCGGTTCCCGGAGACGCCAAGCGGGAGAAACTCCGGGCTATGGACGCCAGCCGATCGATCTCCTTGAGGATCGCTCCCACGTTTCGCTTCAGAATGCGATCGAAGTCGCCCCGCCTGTCCGTCCAGGCCCGGAGCAGGTGCTGGACTGACAACTTCATGGGCGTAAGCGGATTCTTCACCTCGTGGGCCACTTGCTGGGCCATTTCGCCCCACGCCAGGATCCGCTCGCTTCGCAACTCGTCCGTTACGTCCTCCAAATTCACCACTACGCCTCCCGGATGGCCTTCCTGGGAAATTCGCCTCGCCCGCACCCGGATCCTCCGGTCACCCCATTCGAAGTCGGCGGCCGACTCCACCGCGCCGCTCTTTCCAATATCGTCCAGCCATCCCGCCAGCTTGTCTGCGCACGTCTTCGCCCCGGGTATCGCCGCACCAACTTCCAGGGAGGTAGCGAGCAACGATTCCGCCTGGGGATTCGCCACCGTGATGCGTCCGGTCCGGTCCAGGGCAATGACTCCCGTTGCCGCTTCTTCAACGATCGCCTTGGTGCGCCTCGTCGTCTGCAAGAGTTCCCGCCGGGCATCCCCCAGCCGCAACACCATTCGGTTGAAGGCCGCGAAGACCGAGCCGAATTCGTCCACCCGGTCTTCCGGCAAATGCACAGCCAAGTTCCCGCTCCCGACCCGCTCGGAGGCGACTTGAAGCGTATCGATGGGCCGGGTCAGGGCTCGGCCCACGAAGAGCGCCAGGACCAGGGAAAGGACCGGACCCAGCACGACGGCCAAGGCAAGAAGGTCGGCCACGTCCCGCCTCCTCAGGGCCGCCGCGCCCGCCCGCAGGGGAACCGGGGAGGCCACGATGTCCCCGTCGGGGAGGCGTCGGTAGGCGACGACGTAGCGCCAATCTCCCAGGCTTGCGACTCTGGACGCCCTGAGCTGATGGCGGGTCTCCAGGGCTTCGTAAATTGCCGGATCCACCCACGTTTCATACAAGCCAAGCTCAACGAGTTCGTTGACCGAACCCCCGGCGAGCTCCCCGTTGCGGTATTCCAGAAGATCCGCGCCCACTCGCCGGGCCAGGGACTCCATTGAACCGCCTTCTTCCTGATACGCTTCCGCAATCTGGGCGACCACGCGTTCCGCCAAGGCGGTGGCGGTGCGTTCCGACGCCCCCGAAAGGGTACGATAGGCCAGCGTGCCGAAGAGCGCGCTCGACAGAACGAAGAAGCCGAACAGGGTCCAAGTCACCCGAGCCCGAAATGACTGGAAGAACCCGCGCCAGTCCACAGAGGAAGGAAGGACTCCCCCCAAGACGCCAACACTCATGAGCCAAAACGCCGACAGGGCGACCAAGCTCATGGCCAGCAACAGGGTGCCTCGGGCGAGCATGACCGAGAGCTTGGGAATGCTGATGGTGTAGAATACGGCGTAGAGTCCGTCGGGGTACGGGACCACGCTTTCCCCCATCCATCCCTCTTCGTTCCGGCTCCATTGTACGGAACGCACCCCAGGAGACGAAACGTCCTCCTGGGTCCGGGCCAGGGTCAGAAACTCCTGATCGTCCACCTCCTGCACCAAGGCGAAGAGGGGCACCATGGCAGACGGCGGGGTGATCGTCCGGCGGGGCGGAATGGTAGCCGTGACCAGGCGGCCTTCCGAGAGAGGAAAGAAGATGAGGTGGCTGACATCCACCTCTTCCAACCGGTAGTAACGCCGGACCCCTGCGATTTGGAGCGAAGGAAGCATCTCCCCGACGACGGAGGGGCGCTCGCCCTTCACGCCAAGTCTCAGTTCCTGTTGGGGAGCTCCGTCCGAAGACCACAGGGTGAGGAAGACGGGAGCCGCGGCATCGGCGAGCCCGCTGGATATCCATGCCTGATACAGGATTTCGACATCGTTGGCTCCCCCGAGGTCCAGGGAACCGGCCTGATCGGCGAACCGAAAGAGAAGGGAATCGAGATAGGGTTCGTCGGCGATCCCGAGGCGTCCCATCTGCGCTTCCGCAATGGCCATCCGGGCCTCGGTGCGCATACTCCAAGTGAAGGGCAGAACGGCGGTCCCAGCCAGCCAAAAGGCGCAGAGCCAGCGAATGTACGACAATCGGCGGGAACCGGCGGGGAGTCCGCGCACGATCAGAAACGTCGGCAACGCCCAAAGGGCCGCCCGAGCCAGCGAAACGTGGGGACCGGTCCGGATTCCAGCCGAGGTCCCCAGCCCCAGGAAAGCGGCAGCGGCGACTCCCAATACGATCAGAGCGGGAATGCCCGGGGACCTCAACCGCCCACTCCAGCTGAGCCCGGCCCCCAGGAGCAGGGTCAGGATCGTCACAAGGGAAAACGTGAAGGCGATCCACTGACCCTCGCTGGTGCCCAGGAGCTCGGTGGAAGCACCCGACCTGAACCAATGGAGCACGAGGGGAAAGCCGACGGCGACCGCCAGAGGGGCGGTAACCCATCCGGTGCCCGGATTCCGACTGGACGCCGCCAAGACCAGGAACGGCGTGGCGGCCCAACACAGCAGAAGGATACGACCGAGAGACAGCGGCACCGGGCCGGGAAGAAGGAACGTCGTTGAGCCTACTAGCCCCGACCCCGGCAGAACCACATCCAAGGGAAGCACGGCCGCAGCAAGCGTCGGACCGGCCAGCGAATACGGCAGTTCCCGCCTGGATGTGCCGACAAACTGAAGCAGCCAGGTCAGGGCGGCCAGGGCAACGACCAATCGAGTCCACAGCCTTCTGTACTTCCCTCGTCGCTCGGCCCGACTGGACTCCTCGACGGTTACGCTCATCAACGTTTCGCCGGGCCAGCCGAAGTCGAAGATTCGCGTTCCGGTCACCCGGTCCGCCGGGGCGATCCCGATCCGTTCCCCCGTCTGCTCTCGAAGGCGGGACGCGAAGTCTCCCAGACCGGAGGCAAAGGGTTCGGGAAGGTCGGAGTCCATCAGGGAATTGACGACCGCCGTTCCTCCCCCGTCCGGAATCTTGGCGACGAAGTACAGATAGGAGAAAAGGGGAGCGCCCGAGAAGGCGTGGCGGCTGGATCCGTTCAGCACCTGGGCAGGAATTCGACCGTGGTGGCTGCCCGCCCACACGGACAGGCGCCCGTCCGGGCCGAACACGGCGGCCGACGTCAAGCCCGATTCCTCAAGAAGGGTCAGAAGCGAATCCTGGAGAACCGATCGAGGGAGATTCGAGCTTGCCGCCTTGGAGACTCGTAGCACCGCGAGGTCGCCCCGGCTGACCAGGGCGTCGAACTCGGCTTCCAGGCGCCCGGCGATGCGTTCCTGTTTCCGTTCCCAGGCGCCTTCCCACCCCTCAATGAAGCGGCGGTCAGTGGCCTGAGCGGCAAACCCTGCCAGAACGCCGGCAGCCAAAACGACGACCGAGATGCCGTCCCGCCAGCTTCTCCGGCGCCGAACCGCGGCCCCCAAGACAAGGGCGGACGCAATGGCCAGGATCCACGGTGAGGGGAAGCGGGTCCACAAGATCAGACAGAAACAGCCGATCCACACCCACGGGCCGACGCCGTCCAGCTTTGTCCCGGAGACGCTGGGGTGCTTCATCAAGACCGAACCCTCCGACCGGGCCACGGCAATCGCCAACCGGAGCCCATTGAGACGACCTCACACCTTCGTTTTCCCATTATGATTCAATGTACATGGATCATTCGCTCCCTTCGTCACGATACGGGCTCTTGCGGCAAACCGGGTTCGCGGCCATCGCTGCGGCTACCCTGGTCGCGCTCCCCTCCCAAGGTGTCCTCGGCCACCAGCTCGTGGACCGCGGGACCTTTCGGCTTGTCATTGAGGGCATCGAAGCGGGCACGGAGGCGTTCACCATTCAGAGGAGCGGGACCGGTGATGCCCAGATTACCCTGGCCAAGGGGACGGTCACCATGCGGGACGGTCGTAGGCTGACGACCCTGCTTTCGGTGCAGGGGCCATCCCTCGCCCTGACCCGATACGAAGCGGTGATCTCCGGAACCGACACGCTGGCCATTCGGTTGTTCCGCGCCGGCAGCCGGATCGAAGTACGGACGGTGGCCCCGTGGGGCGAAGAGGTGAGAGAGTACCGGGCCCGTCCATCCACGGCCATTTTCGACGATGGCGTCGCCCATCATTACTTCGTACTCGGTCTCCTTCTGGAGAGAGAGGACGCGGGCACCCTGCACGCGGTGGCACCCCTGTCCGAGCGGGAAGAGGCCGTTGCGGGCGCGGAGATCCGTCCCGAGACAATCCAGGTGGACGGTGAGTCCGTCGAGGTAATGCGGGTCCTTGTCGGCGGGGGCGATCGCGCCCGGTCGGCGTGGTTCGACGGGAGCGGCCGACTGGTGCGCGTGGAACTTCCTGGCATGGGGTTCGTGGCCCAGCGAGTTTCGGGCGGCTGACCGCCGAGTCCGCTGTAGCGTTCCCCGAACCCGAAACCGAAGCGGCAACGCCGTCGTATGGGAGCCAGGCTTGCTCATATGGGTGGAAAGCGCCCGGTATTGGGAAGCGACCCGTTCACGCTAGCCGGGCCAACCCCGTGTACGGGGCACGAGTCTTCCACCCACTTACACCCCATCAGGAAAATTTCAAGGAGGTCCAGGTGCGAAACCGGACGAAACCAGGCGCGCGCAGCCGCGTGAAACCGACGCTGGCCAAAGGCACGCTTGTGCTGCCGGTTCTGTTCTTGCTGGTCGGTTCGCCGTCCTCCGCCAACGGGCAGGAACGGATTCCCGCGTCTCTCACCCTCGAAGAGGCGCTCGAGATCGCGTTTCGCAACAATCCCTCCCTGCAGGCGACGAGAAACGACATTTCGGTGGCGAACTGGAACGTGAAATCCGCGTACGGCTCCTGGCTGCCCTCCTCTTCGGTGAACTCCAGTTTTTCCTGGCAGGGAGCCGGAGAGCAACGGTTCGGAAGCATAACCGCCGAACAGCTGGGGTTCGGAAATCAGCCGTCATTCTACCTCAGCTCCTACAGCGCGGGGCTCAATTTCTCGATGGACGGACGGACCCTGATGGCCCCAGGACAGGCCAAGCGCAGCCGGGAGGCGACCCAGGCCCAGGTGCGCATCTCGGAGGCCACCCTCCGGCTCAACGTGACCAAGGCCTACCTCGAAGTCCTGCGCCAGATGGAAGGGCTGACCCTCGCCCAGCAGGAACTCGAGCGATCCCGCTTCAACCTCCGCTTGGCCCAGGGCCGTCAGGAGGTAGGATCCGGAAACGCCATTGATGTACACCAAGCGGAAGTCGGCACAGGACGGGCCCAGATCACGTTGCTCCAATCCCGAACCGGGGTCCGCAATTCCCGAATCCGGTTGCTGCAGCAGATGGGCGTGGAACTGGCCGCCGAACCGGGTTTGGAGACGGCCTTTGCGGTGACCGAGCCGTCATGGACGGCAGAGAGTCTGTACCAGTTGGCCATCGGTGGAAATCCCGGACTAGACGCGCTCCGGGCAACGGAAGAGGCGGCTCGCTACGGTGTGAGCATGGCCCGCTCAAGCTACTTTCCCAGCATCTCCCTTTCCGCCGGCTTCAGCGGCTTCACCCGCCAAGCGAGCAGTACCGCCATTCAGGAGGCCCAGGCCGTGGCCGCCGGTAAGGCTCGTATTGAGCAGTGCATGTTCCAGAACGAGATCAATGCCCGGCTGACCGACCCGTTCCCGCCCCAGGACTGCACTCGTTTGGCCACGCCTAATTCGGCGCTAGAGCAGATTCGGAACCAGAACAAGGCCTTCCCCTTCGACTTCACCAGGCAGCCGCCCTCGGCTTCCCTATCCATCTCCATTCCCGTGTTTCAAGGCTTGAGCCGCCAGCGGGAACTCGAAACGGCCAGGGCCGAGCTCAGCGACAATCGATTCCGGGTTCGGGAGCAGGAGCTGGCGCTGCGGGCCGACATCGAATCTCGGGTCGCGGTCGTTCGTACAGCGTACGAGAGCGCCCAGATCGAAGAACGGAACCAGGACTTGGCGGACGAGCAGCTCCGCCTTGCCCAGGAACGATATCGGCTAGGTTTCTCCAACTTTATTGACTTAGTGGAGGCCGAAACCGTCAAGGCCCGAGCAGACCGGGAACGCATCGTCGCTATCTTCACCTACCATGACGCCGTCGCCGACCTGGAAGCAGTGGTCGGGACACCCCTGAGAAATCCATAAGACGCCACCCATGCGAACCAAAAAGAAAATCATCATCGGAGCCGCCCTAGCCGGCGTATTCGCCGTCGCCGCAATCATGACGATCTCGAGATCGGGCGGCGGGCAAGGGCGGGGAATCGAAGTCCGCATGGAAACCGTCGACCGGCGGGATCTGGTCGCTACGGTTACCGCAAGTGGAAACGTGAGAGCGCGGCGGAAGGTGGACGTCAGCTCGGACATCTCGGCCCGCGTCGCGGAGTTGCTCGTGGAAGAGGGGGAAGATGTCGAGGAGGGTCGGATTCTTCTCCGCCTCGACCCCAGTCGATATCAAGCATCCTTGAACCAGAGCCGGGCAACGCTCAGCCAGGCCCAAGCCCAAGTGGCGCAGGTGCAGGCAAACTTCGGGCGTGCCAATCGAGAAGCGGAACGCATGGCCTCACTCCGAGCTCGGGACTCCCTTCTGGTGAGCCGTCAGGATGTGGAGAACGCCCAGACCGATCTCGAGGTGCAGCGATCCCTCCTGGAGGCCGCCGAGTACGGGGTAAACCAAGCGCAGGCTTCCGTCGAAGAGGCGACCGACCAGCTCTCCAAGACGATCATACGGGCTCCCATATCGGGGCGGGTTACGCGCCTCAACGTCGAACAGGGCGAAACGGTCATCGTGGGGACCATGAACAACCCAGGCAGCTTGGTGCTCACGGTTTCGGACCTTTCGGTAATGGAGGTCGTCCTAGCAGTGGACGAAACCGACGTGCCCGAAATCTCATTGGGGGACAGTGCGGATGTGGAGCTGGATGCCTTTCCCGACAAGAAGTTTCTCGGGGTGGTGACGGAGATCGGAAACAGCGCGATTCGATCCCCCACCCAGGCAGCGGGCACGGGGCAGACGCCCACCATTGACTTTGAGGTCGTCGTCACCCTGCAGGACGCATTGGTCGAACTTCGCCCCGACCTGTCGGCCACGGCCGACTTGATTACCGCCACCCGAGTTGACCAGCTGAGCGTACCCATCATCGCCCTGACCGTGCGCGAACTGGACCCTGATTCGGCAGCGGCGGTTGGCGACAGTGACACAACGCCAACAGAGGACGAAGACGACGGAGCGGGTGTTGTTCCGGAGCCCGTTGAGGGCGTGTTCGTGGTTCAGGAGGGTCAAGTCACCTTTACCCCGGTAGAGATCGGGATCGCCGGGCAGGAATACTTCGAAGTACTCTCGGGACTTTCTGATGGAGACACGGTGGTGAGCGGACCCTATCAGGTAGTGAGAACCCTGTCGGACGGGGACTACGTTCAGGAAGACAGTCGGTCAGAACCGGGGGCCGCACCCGACGGCTCAGGCTGACGGTCCAAGGCGAATGAAAATCCTGGAAGGAGTGCGCCTGGCGGCGGAACAGATCCGAACCCAGAAGCTCAAGAGCTTCTTCAATCTCTTGGGGGTCATTGTCGGGGTCATGTTCCTGGTTCTGGTGGTCGGCGTCGTTGAGGGGATGGACCGTTACGTACGCGAAACCCTTGTCGACAAGATCTTGGGTGTGAACACCGTGTCGGTCAGGCGGTGGCCCAGAAACGACCTGAACACATCTGCCGAACAACGCAGAGCATGGTGGCGTTCTCCCCGACTCACCTACGAAGACCTGGATCACCTTCGCGAACGGCTTACACTGCCCTCGATTGTCGGTGCGGAATCCGGCGGGTCGGGCGAAATCGAATCGGCGCAGGGGCTCAAGATTGAGAATGTGCGCATCCGTGGCTCCACCGCCGAGATGTTCGAGATTCGCAACCTGAAGGTGGAGCGGGGGCGAGTATTCAGCGGCATGGAAGCCGAACGAGGCACCCCGGTGGTCGTTCTGGGAAACTCCGCCGCCGACGCGCTTTTTGGAGCGATCGACCCCCTGGGCAAGACGGTTCGGATCCGGGGGTTCCCCTTTCGGGTCATCGGCGTCCTGGAAGAGCGGGGATCGTTCTTTGGCCAGTCTCTGGACAACCTGGCCGTCGCACCCGCCCGGTCCCCGGTACAGAGTTTCGTAAATCCTCGCGGCATCGTTGACGAAATCGTGATCAAGGCGGACGTTCCCGAGTTGGTCATCCCCCTCCAAAGGGAGGCCGAGGAGATCATGCGGATCCGGCGGCAGCTGCGGCCGACGGAGCTGAACAACTTTGCGGCCGAGACCACCGAAGCATCTTTGGGGTTCTGGGATCGCATCAGCCGAATTCTATTTCTTTCGCTGCCAGGTTTGGTCGGCATCTCCCTGGTCGTCGGCGGAATCGTCATCATGAACATCATGCTCGTGACCGTTATGGAGAGAACGCGAGAAATCGGCATCCGCAAGGCGATCGGAGCCCGTCGCAACGACATCTTGGTTCAGGTGCTGATCGAGACCATTACCCTGTCCGGAATCGGCGCGATGATCGGTGTTGGCGTCGGGGCCGGGCTCACCGTCCTCGTCGGAGCCGTCTCACCCTTGCCCGCAGTCGTCGCTGCCAAATGGATGGTATTCGGAATCATGTTGGGCGTGGGCGTGGGCGTCGTCTCCGGAGTCTACCCGGCAGCACGGGCTGCGAGGCTGGACCCCGTAGAAGCTCTGAGGTATGAGTAAATGAACGAACCAACCGGCTCCACCGGAAAGGCTCTCTTTGAGGGGTTGCGCGTCGCCGCCGACGCCCTCCGCGGAAACTGGCTTCGGGCCGTGCTGGCCGTCGTGGGCGTCGCCGTCGGTACCGGTGTGGTGGTCACCATCGCCGCTCTGATCACCGGAATACGCAGCGACGTCTTGGATGCGGTCAGTTCATCGGGACCCGACAATTTTGTGGTGATGCCGTTCGACTTCACCGAAGTGCGCATTTCCACGGACGGATCCGGAAGGCCCCCGTGGTGGAACCGACCCGACATCAGCAATCGGGAAGTCCGCCGCATACAGAGTCTTCCCGGTGTCGCCGAAGCAATCGCCGCGTACGACTTCAGGGCCGCCATTCGCTTTGAGTCCGATTGGCTCACCGACGTGAACTGGCGGGCCTCTTCCCCAGGGTGGGCAGCGTACATTGACGCTGAACTCATCAGCGGCAGGGACTTTACGATTGCCGAAATCAATCAGGCCAGAGCGGTCATGGCGGTATCGGAGAAGCTGGCCGAGGCCCTTTTCGGCCAGCTGGACCCGATCGGCAAGCGGGTCCGGGTGAACGCGGGCCGCCGCGCCGCCAACGAGCTCTTTACCGTGATCGGTGTTTTCAAACCCGCCGACAATGTTTTCGGGGAGTTGGAAGAAAACTTCGGGGTCGTTCCCTATACAGCCGCCGACAAACGGCTGAAAGCTCGGGATCGTTGGACGTTCATGGCGGTTCAGGTCGTGCCCAAGGAGAACGTGACCCGTTCTGATGCGGAGGATCAGATCGTATCCACGCTTCGTTCCATGCGTGGTCTCGGACCTAGCGAAGAGAACGACTTCGCGGTCATTCGCACGGAGCAGATGATTGATTTGTTTGACCAACTCACGTCAATGTTCTTCGCAGCCATGGTGGGCCTCTCCTCCATCGGCATGCTGGTCGGCGGGATCGGTGTGATTGGAATCATGTTGATCTCCGTTACCGAACGAACCCGGGAGATCGGCATACGGAAAGCCCTAGGCGGAACCCGGCGGGATATCATGTGGCAGTTTTTGATCGAGGCATCCCTGCTTACCGCATTTGGAGGCGCAGTCGGTCTCCTGGTCGGTTGGGGCGCTTCGGAGATTGTCGCTTCCATCACGCCTATCCCCACTCGGATTCCGATCTGGTCGGTTTTTGCTGCGATCTCCTTAGCGGCCGTAACCGGAATTCTGTTTGGGTTGCTCCCCGCTTTGCGGGCATCAAAGCTGAACCCGGTGGACGCCCTGCGGTACGAATGACCCCCGAAGCCCTGGACGTCCTTGCCATCATGGCCCATCCGGACGACGCCGAAATCTTCTGCGGTGGCGCTCTCATCAAGTCGGCAGAGACAGGGCAACGGACCGGGGTGTTGGACTTGACCGCCGGGGAAGCGGGCTCACGGGGAACCAAGGCTTCCCGGGCTCGGGAGGCGGCAGCCGCGGCCGAAGTGATGGGGCTGACGGATCGCCGTTGTGTCGGCCTTCCGGACTCGGGTTTGACCAACGACCAAGCGTCCCGGGTCGCGGTCGCCGGAATGATTCGCAGGCTTCGTCCACGGGTCGTTGTCACCCACTCGACGCGTGGGAGACATCCGGACCACGCAACCGCTGCTCGCCTTGTCAGGGATGCCGCCTTCTTGGCGGGTCTGAAGAACTTTCCAGGAAGGGGACCCTCTCACCGTCCCGCAAAGGTCGTCTACGCGCTGGCCTTTCGGGAGCATCCCGTCAAGCCGACCTTCGTCGTGAACATCACCGACCAAATGGACCAAAAGATCGAAGCTCTGTCGTCCTATAGGTCCCAGTTTTCGGGAAAAAGCGGAGCCGGAGAGGTATTCCCCGGGGAAGACAGGCCCTTTCTTGACCAAGTCCGCTACATCCACGCAGCATACGGTTCTCTCATCCGGCGAAAGTACGGTGAGCCCTACTGGACGGAAGAGACGATTGAAGCCGACACTCTGGGGAATGTAGCGGTTTCGACCTTTTGAGTTTGTTGATTGTCCTGAGCAGGCATCCCCTCTTGCCGAACTTCTCCGAGCGCTGGGAGACCCTCCCCACCCTGGCGTCTTCCCGTCGGGACGGTTGTGGGACGGTTGTGTTCTTGCGGGACACAGCGCTTCGGCGGTTTGGCCAATAGGAAGCAAACGGCGGACGCGGAAAGGCCCGCCAGTCGGCATGTTGGCGGCGCTCAGGCGGATCTCTCCCTGCCTGTCCAGGATCAGGAGGTCCCACACCGCATCGTTCCCCCTTGACTGAAACGACTGGACCACCAGATCCCCGTTTTCCAGAACGAATAGGTCGGAAATCTGCGTGATCGCGTCCATCAACGTCTGTATGGCCCCGGATTCGGAAATCATGGCATCTTCTGCACCGGGCAGGGTACCCATCGGCCTAGCAAGCAGCATTGGAAGCGCCGCGAGTCGGGAGCCCTTCCGGTCAAACTTGTACACCGTATCCGAGAGCGACCAGACGGCCCATATCGTATCGGCTTCAAGGACGGTGAAAGGAGCAGATCTACCACCATGATGTGTCCTTCAAGGTTCTTCCGAGCGGAAAGGGGAACCTGAAACTCCCCGGGCCCCCTGCCCTTGCGGCCGAAAACGCGCTTGAGCCGACATCGGTATCGTACAGGTTTACTTGGCCCTCCGAGGGCTCCGTGAGCAGGAACTACTCCTCGCTTCCTCCAACCGCGGTTACCCTAGGCTGCACCATCGTCTGGTCGCTCTCTTCCAAGGTCAGGGAACGTACGACTTCAAAGGCTTCGCTGAAGGCAGTCACATCGATGTACGGAGATGGCTGCCAAGCGTCGGAAGAAACGGACGATTGGGACCGGGAATCAGGCGCGTCGCACGCCACCACGAGGGCAAGTCCGATCCAAACTGTCCTCTCTGGGGCGGATGGGGTGAGCACTCCCTCGGAACGGAAATACGGGCACGGGTATGGTTGAACGGGCCCTGGAAGGACTCCCAGCAGGCTCCCGACAGTCCCCGCTCCGCCCCTTCAAAGTCCGCTCCTTCAAGTCCGACTGATGTCGTTCCCTAGGAGTCGATCTCCACCTGAACACCTTGCCGCCGTAGCCAACCTTCTACCGTGTCCTGAATCTCCCGGAGTCGTTCAGCATTTCTGGCTTCGTACCTCGTCACGACAACCGGCTGCGTGTTGGAAGCCCGGACCAACCCCCATCCATCTCCGAAGAGAATGCGCACCCCGTCCACGGCGTTCACTTTGTAACGGGCGGCGAAGTGCACCCGAGCCCGTTCCACAAGCTCGAACTTTTCCTCCTCTGCCACTTCGACTCTCAGCTCGGGAGTCGAAGCGTACGCCGGCAAGGCCCCGGCCATCTCCGAAAGGGAGTCTCTCCCGTCGGCAACCAACTTCAGGAGGCGACAGGCGGCGTAGAGGGCATCGTCGAAGCCGTAATAGTCGTCGGCAAAGCAGAGGTGGCCGGAAAGCTCTCCCGCGATGGCGGCACCCGTTTCTCTCATCCTTTCTTTGATGAGGGAGTGCCCCGTCTTCCACATGGAAGGGACGCCGCCCGCCTTCTCGAACTCGTCCGGCAGGATCTGAGAGCACTTCACGTCGAAGATGAGCTTCTCCCCCGGGCCCTTTCGCCGAAGCAGATCCAGGCCGAAGAGAAGGAGCAGGATGTCGGCCCGGACGATGTTGCCTCGGTCGTCCACCGCCCCGATGCGGTCGGCATCGCCGTCAAAGCCGATGCCGAGCTCGGCGCCATGGGTTCGGACGGTGGCCACAAGGTCTTGCACGCACGCATCCTGGGAGGGGTCGGGATGATGGTTCGGGAAAGTGCCGTCCGATTCGCAGTAGAGGGGAATAACCTCTCCCCCCACGGCTTCAAGGAGCTTGACCGCGACAACCGACCCGGTTCCGTTTCCGCAGTCCACCACCACCCTTACGGGCCGGGCGATCCGACAGCGTCCCGCTACGTCGGCAACGTACTCCGGCAATACATCTCGGACCTCCAGGGCGCCGACGGGTAAGCCACCATCTTCTTCCAGACGGCCCTCCCGAATGCGCCACAAGAGTCGCTGTATTCGGTCTCCGTGAATGGACGCCCTTCCAACGGTCATCTTGATCCCGTTGTACTCGGGCGGGTTGTGGGAACCGGTGACCTGGACCGATCCGGAAGCCGCCAGAAGGTATTCGCTGAAGTAGGTTACCGGGGTGGGGACGACGCCCAAATGAACCACATCGCAACCCCCCGCCCTGAGACCCTGGATCAGTCCTGCGGCCAAGCCTCGAGAGGACGGGCGGTTATCCTCTCCCACCACGACAGAGGGCACAGGAACCGACGTTCTCTCCCGTAACTCCGAGGCATAGGCCCGCCCCACCGCTTGAGCCACGACGGGATTCAGGTCGTTATTGACCACGCCCCGAATGTCATACTGACGAAAGATATGCTCCGCGAGGTCCATGGCGCTTCGCTTCAGGGGCCCGTCCCCATTCCGGCCGCAACGTAACGCAGCCCTTCAACCGCCTCCAACGCCAACTCCAAAGCGGCTCCGGGAAAGATGCCGGTCAGGAGGATGAGCCCAGCGGCAGCGAAGAGCACGACATGGGTGGCAAAGGGCGTGATGTTCTGCTCATCCTTCCTCTCCGGAGCCTTCTTCATCCACATGAACCACGCCACCCGCAGGTAGTACCAGTACGAGATCACCGTGGTGACGACGAGGATCACGCTCAACCGCCACAACCGGGCCTCCATGGCACCCTGCAGGAGGAAGACCTTCGCCATGAACCCCCCTGTCCCTGGGAAGCCCGCAAGAGAAAGAAGAAAAAGGGTCATGAAAACGCCTAGAACCGGTTTCCGCCACCCGAAGTCCCGGTAGTCCTCGATCCGGGAACCGCCCTCGGACTGATTGCCGACGGCAACCACGATGGCAAACGCCCCGATGTTCATCACGGTGTACACGAGAAGGTAGAACAGAAGTCCCGCCGCGGCCGCATCGTTGGCCGCCACAAGCGCCACGAGAAGGTATCCGCCGTGTGCAACGGACGAGTAGGCGAGCATCCGCTTGACACTGGACTGAACCAGGGCCACTACGTTGCCGACCACCATGGTGGCGGTCGCGATCCACCACAGGACCCCCCACCACTGGTCGTATACCCCGTCAAGACCGACCAGGAACACCCGTAGAAAGGCGACAAAGGCGGCCGCTTTGACGGACGCGGCCATGAATGCGGTGACCGGCGCCGGGGCGCCCTCGTACACATCCGGCGTCCACATGTGGAAGGGAACCGCCGACACCTTGAAGGCGAATCCGACCGCAAGAAGCGCCACGCCCGAAACCAGGAGCCTTCCCGCCACAGCCCCGTCTTGAACGGCAACGGCGATGGAATGGATGTTCGTGCTCCCGGTGGCGCCGTACACAAGAGCGATGCCGAAGAGAAGGAAGCCACTGGCAAATGCGCCCAGCAGGAAGTACTTGAGTCCCGCTTCGGCCGAACGACGGTCCCTTCGATTGAACCCGGCGAGGGCATAGACGCCGATGGACATGAGCTCCAGGCCCAGAAAGATGATCATCAGATCCCGGGCCGAGGCCATGAACATCATTCCCACGGTGGCGAAGAGCATTAGCGCGTAATACTCACCCGCCTGGAGCTTCTGCCTAGCCACATAGGCCAAGGAAATGACGATGCAAAACGCGGCCCCCAGCAGGAAGATCCAGTTGGCGAACAGGCGGAACTTGTCCACGGCGATCATCGCTGCCGCACCCTCTTCGGTCACGCCCGAATAGAGCCAGCCGTTGGCGATCGCAGCGGCCGCGATTCCGACCAAGGCAAGCCATCCCAGTTCCTGGCCCGGGGCCCCGTCCCGCTTTCCGGAAACACCGAGCACCAGAATCACCATACCCCAGGCCGACAGGACGACTTCCGGGAGCAGCGCCAGGACGTAGTGAAAGCCGGAGGTGTAGTCGAGAAGCACGGTTCAGTCCTCCGATTCCGGGATCGAACCCTCGAGCCGGACGCCCAGCTCAGGCGTGAGGGAAGCAAATCCCGTGCGTGCGCCCTCCACTCGTTCCAGTACCCGGTCAACGCTCGGTCCCATTCGGTCCAGGAAAGGGGTCGGGTGGACGCCGATCCAGATCATCAGCGCAACCAGGGGCGTCAGGATCACTTTCTCCCGCCGTGAGAGATCCGGAAAGGTTCGGTTCTCGGGTTCGCTGAGCTCGTTGAAAAGGATTCGCTGTACCATGGGCAACATGTAATAGGCGGCAAAGATGACCCCCAAAGCCGCAATGACCGCAGCCGTTGCATGGGTCTCAAAGGCCCCCAGAAGAGCCAGGAATTCCCCCACAAAACCGCTCGTTCCGGGAAGCCCGATCGAAGCCAGGGCGGTGATGACAAAGGCGGTGGCAAAGAAGGGGGCCACGCGGGCAATGCCGCCAAAGTCCTGAATCAGGCGGGTTTTGCGGCGCTCATACATCATGCCCAGGAGAAGAAAAAGGGTGCCCGTTGACACGCCGTGGCTGATCATGACCACCAAGCCGCCCTGCAGGCCGTTGACCGTGAGGGCGAACACCCCGATCACGACGAACCCCATGTGGGCCACAGACGTATAGGCGACCAGTTTCTTCGCATCCGGCTGAACCGCAGCGACCCAGGCTGCATAGATGATTCCCACGACCCCCAGGGTCATCATGACCGTGACGACGGTGGGGTGCTGGACGGCATGGGGGAAGAAGGGAAGAAGCAAACGCAAGAAGCCGTAGGCGCCCATCTTGAGCAGCACGGCGGCCAGGATCACCGATCCGGGCGTGGGGGCCTCCACATGGGCGTCCGGAAGCCAAGTGTGAAAGGGGAAGACGGGCACCTTGATCCCGAACGCCAGCGCAAAGGCTGCAAAGAGCCAAAGTTGCTCGGTCAACGTCAGATCGGCGGCCAGGAATGCGTCGTAGGCAAAAGAATCCGCGCCGCTGCTGAAGTATATGTAGAGGATGGCAACGAGCATCAGCAGAGAGCCAACGGCCGTGTAGATGAAGAACTTGACCGCCGCGTAGATCCTTCGCGTCCCGCCCCAGATGCCCACAATGAAGTACATGGGCACCAGGGTGAGCTCGAAAAACACGTAGAAGAGAAGCAGATCCATGGACAAAAAGACGCCGACCACCCCCGTTTCCAAGAGCAGCATGAGGGCGTAGAACGCCCTTCGGCGGGACTGGACGTACTTGAATGACCCCAGAATCGCGATGGGCGTCATGAACGTCGTCAGCAGTACCATGAAAAGGGAAATTCCGTCCAAGCCCAGGGCATACTCCGCGCCCCAGGACCGAATCCACGGAACCGACGATCTGAAGGCAAAGCCGCCACTCGGATCAAAGGCCCACCAGAGCCCCAGGCTCACGACGAAGAGTACGGCGGACCAGCGAAACGCAATGTGCTTTGCCCGGTCTTTCGGGGCTGCGAGAACATGGAGCATCCCCGCTACGGGTCCCCAGACGAGCGCGTGGAGGATCCATGCCTCGTAGCCGAACGAATTGAGCAAGTCCGTCATGGCATCAATCCGCGGAACACCGTGGCACCCAGGACAAACAGAACGCCCAAGGTGAACACGAAGGCGTAGGTATTCACCTGGCCGGTTTGGAAGAAGCTCGTGATCCAGCCGGCAAGGCGGGTGAAGTTTCCAGCGAAGTTTACAATACCGTCAATGATCACCGTATCTATGACCTTCCAGCACCACCGGGAGCCCGCCAGCAGGGGCCGCACAATGCAACGATCGTAGAATTCGTCGAAGTACCACTTGTTGTAGAGGGCAAGCGCGAGTCTTCCCCGGGGGCCGGCATCTTTGTCCGCCGAAACGTAGGCACGTCTTCGCAGAACGGCTGTGGCGGCAAGTACCACCGCAAGGGCGGCCGCCGTCGAGACCAACGCCCAGAAGAACTCCCCACCTCCAAGAGGCGCGATGTGGGCGGGCTCCCCGAAGCCGGAAACCTGGATCTCCTTGGCAGCGGCCGTTACGGGCTCCAGCCAGTGGTGAAGCCATTCGCCCGGAAGGAACCCGAACAAGCCCATGAAAGACCCCTGAAGGGCATCGGGGACGTTGATCCATCCGCCAGCGACCGTAAGGAAGGCGAGAATCAGAAGGGGGACGGTCATGACGGGGGGCGCCTCTCGGAGGCGTTTCCCTCCCTCCCCCGCCCGGCTGGCGCCGTGAAACGTCATAATCATCAAACGGGCCATATAAAATGCGGTGAGGAGGGCCGTCGCCAGGGCCGCCCCCCAGTACAGGGTGTAGAGGCCCCGGTAGGGATTTGATTCGGCCCCCGCCCAGGCGGCGGTATACCAAATGATCTCGTCTTTGGAGAAGAACCCGGCAAAGGGCCAGACCCCGGCAATGGCCAGGGTTGCGATCCCCATCACCGCCCAGGTCACGGGCATCCGCTTCTTCAACCCACCCATGTTGCGCATGTCCTGAGGATCCCGATCGTCCTTCGAATGGTGCAGCGCTTGGTGCATGGAGTGAATCACCGCCCCAGCACCCAGAAAAAGGAGGGCCTTGAAGAATGCGTGGGTCACCAAATGGAAGACGGACGCCGTGAACGCGCCCACGCCTGCCCCCAGAAACATGAAGCCCAGCTGAGAGACCGTGGAGTAGGCCAGCACCTTCTTGATGTCGTACTGCTTCAGGGCGACGGTCGCCGCAAAGAGCGCCGTCACCACCCCGATTCCAGCCACGACGGCCTGGCTTGTGGGGGCAAGCGCGTACAGAACCGATGAGCGGGCCACCAGGTAGACGCCTGCCGTCACCATGGTCGCCGCATGAATGAGGGCGGAAACCGGCGTGGGGCCCGCCATGGCGTCGGGGAGCCAGACGTGAAGCGGAACCTGGGCGCTCTTCCCCACGGCACCCAAGAAGAGCAACAGGGTGATGACGGTGACCCCGAAGCCGCCGTAGACGAGCTCCGACTCGGCCCCGGCAAAGATGGGAACGAAGTCCAGGGTCCCGAACCCCCGGAAGAGGAGGAACATGGCCAGAAGGAAGCCGAAGTCCCCGATCCGGTTCACGATAAACGCCTTTTTCCCCGCGTCGGACTTCTCCCGATCCCTGAACCAGTAGCCGATCAGGAGGTAGCTGCAGAGTCCCACGCCTTCCCAGCCCACGAACATCATGGCGTAGCCAGCCCCGAGAACCAGAACCAGCATGAAGAAGACGAACAGGTTCAAGTAGGCGAAGTAGCGGGGATAGCCCGGATCGTCCTTCATGTACCCCACGCTGAAGACGTGGATCAGGAAGCCGACCCCGGTGACCACAAGCAGCATCACCATGGAGAGGTGGTCAAGCTGCAGGGCAGCATCAATGCGCAGGGTACCGGTGGCGATCCAGCTCCAATAGCGACGAACCACGGGTTCGTGAAGGTCGGCCCCCCACAACCCGGCGAAGTTCACCAGCGCCAGGACGAAGGCAACGAGCATGACCCCGGGGCCCACCCAGCTTGGCAGGGTGTGGGTCCACGGGCGGGCCCCGCCCGGGAAGGGTTCGTCAGCATGGCCCGCCCGCAGCGCCGCGGCGGAACGACCCGCAGCCCTCAAGGCGAGCACCCCGTTGATGGCGAAACCCAGGAGGGGAAGGAGGACGATCAGCCAGAGGAGGACCGGTTCCCATTGCCCGGACTCCTGGAAGGAGCGGACCAAGGCGAAGGGAGTCGCCGGCCCGGCGACCGCAGTCAACGGGGATTCCACAGGATCACCACTTGAGAAGGTTGAACTTGTCCACGTTGACCGTCTCAAAGTGACGGAAGACCGAGATGATGATGGCCAAGCCTACCGCGGCCTCAGCGGCGGCGACGGTCATGACGAAAAACACGAAAACTTGGCCCTCGATGCCGACGTGCCTGGACAGGGCGACAAAGGCAAGATTCACAGCGTTCAGCTGGAGCTCAATGCAGAGGAACATGATGATCGCGTTTCTTCGGATGACCACGCCCAGGGAGCCGATCGCGAAGAGGAGGACGCTGAGCAGGACAGCCGGCTGGGTCAGCATGGAGATTCCCGGGGTTAGGTACGGGGCTTGGCCAGAACCACGGCCGCAACGATGGCTACCAGCAGCAACAGCCCGGTGAGCTCGAAGGCGACGACGTAGTCCGTAAACAAGGGATCGGCAATGGCTCCGACGGCTCCCTTTTCCCGGATCGAGGCGTCAATGGCAGCGGCAGCGGAGTCGCCGACCAGGCCCGACCTTCCCCCATCCCAGAAGCGATTCAACAGGATCCCGGCCATCAGCCCGGTGACCGCGAGAGACAACAGGGTCCACAGGCCGAATTTCACATCTGCCTGGTAGGCGTGGCCCAGATTCAGAAGCATGATCACGAACAGAAACAGGACCATGATGGCACCCGCATAGACCATCACCTGTACCGCCGCCAGAAAGTGAGCCTCAAAGAGTACGTAAATCCCGGCGACGCTGGCCAAGGTGGCCACCATGAAGAGTAGGCTTCCCACGGGGCTGCGGCTCATGACCACGCCGACGGCACTGCCGACGGCGATGACCCCGAACAGAACGAAGAGGACCTCGGTCATTCGGAACGCGGATCGGAGGGGTCCCAGAGCCGTGTGACGGGGTGATCCTGTTCCATGAGCCGGTCCAGGTCGTAGACGAAGCGGTCCCGGTCGTATTCCGCGTTCTCGAAGTGTCGGCCCACGTGGATTGCCTCAACAGGGCACACCTCCTGACACATGCCGCAGAAGATGCACCGGAACTCGTCGATCTCGTACACGATGGGGTATCGGTTGCCCTGGTCGTCCTCTCCCCCCACCAAGCGAATGCAGTTGGCGGGGCAAACCGTGGGGCAGAGGCCGCAAGCCACGCACTTGGGACGACCGTCGGCGTGTACCTCCATCCTGTGCGTGCCCCGCCAGCGAGGATGGAGCCCAGGCTGCTCCTCCGGGTACTCCAGGGTCACCGCCTTGGGGCGGACGAGGTGTCGGAAGGTGAGGCTCATGCCCTTCAGGGTCGCCCGCAGGTAGGAAGTGCGGCCCGCCTCGGGGCGTTTCATCACTTTTACCGATATCGCCATTGGCCGATGATCCTTGTGTTTACCTGTAAGGTGGAATCGGTTTCGAGCGAACGTCCCGACCTCCGGGTCCGGTCACCTCCATCCTCCGGTGCGCCCCGGCGATGATTCGATCCCGGTCAACGACGAACAGGAAGGCCAAGACAGCCAGCGTACTCACTCCGGTGAGCACCAGCCCGTACGAAAAGCCGAACGAAACGCCCACCTGATCCAGAACCAGCATGGTGCCCGCCACAAGCATGATGTACCCCAGGGACGCGGGCAGCAAAACCTTCCACCCCAGGTGCATCACTTGGTCGTAGCGGAAGCGGGGAAGGGTCCAGCGAATCCAGATGTACAGGAGCACGAAGAAGGACGTCTTCAACGTGAAAGAGCCAAGGGTGAGAAGCGTCTTCAGCCCGCTCGGTTCGGCAGCGATCGGGACCCCTGCTGCGTCAAAGCCGCGGATCAGCTCGCCTCCGTGGTAGAACATGTCGTCGCCCGTCCAGAAGGGGATGTCCCAGCCGCCGAAGAAGAGGGTCGCCATGAGGGCGGAAGCCGTCAGCATGTGCGCGTACTCCGCAATGAAGAACATAGAAAACTTCATGGCGGAGTACTCCGTGTGGTACCCGGTAATCAGCTCCGACTCGGCTTCCGGCATATCAAAAGGAAGCCGGTTCGTCTCTGCAAAAGCGGACACCACAAAGAAGATGAAGGCGAGCGACAGGGGGAAAACGAACCAGAAGTCCAGTTGCTGCTGCTTCCAGACCATCTCCGTGAGGGTGACGTTGCCGGCGAGCAGAAGCACGGCTATGATGCTCAGCCCCAGGGCGACTTCGTAGGAGATCATCTGGGCCGAGGCCCGGAGCCCGCCCAGAAAAGCATACTTGTTGTTGGAGGCCCAGCCGGAGAGGACGATCCCGTAGACCGCCAGGGACGATAGGGCGAGAATGTACAGGATGCCGATGGGCACATCGGCAACGATCATGTCCACGTTCCCCTTCGGCGTGGGTAGGGGCGAAGCCACGGGAATCACGGCGAAGGTGACCACGGCAGGCATGATGGCCAAGGCCGGTCCCAGGACAAAGTAGAACTTTGCCGCCGTACCCGGCATCGTCTCTTCCTTGAGAATATTCTTGAGACCGTCGGCAATCGGCTGCAACAGACCGAAGGGCCCCACCCGGTTCGGGCCCAGGCGATCCTGTATGAAGGCAGAAACCCGACGTTCCGCCAGGGTCATGTAGGCGACGCCCAGCATCACGACGGTGAAGACGGCGATCACCTTGACCGCACCGATCGCCACGAATTCGGCGGGAGAAAACTGGTTCATCTCGTTCACGGGCTCTCCCCCGTCGTTCCCATCTCGGCAAGGGAGGGCATCTCAACCCCGGCGGAGCCCAAATCCGCATAGCTCAGGCCGGAGAAGGCGGGATGATCCTGCGCCAGCGCGGAAAACGCGTCCTCCGCCCGGCGCGGTGCTGGCGCTTCTTTGCGCAACGCCGCAAGCAGTGCCCCGAGAATCATCCAGGCCGGCCGCGCCACTCCGGGGGCCCGAAGCGCCGTCTGGAATCGCTGCACCCTTCCCTGCGCGTTGACGAACGAGCCTTCCTGCTCGGCAAAAGTCGTGACCGGGAGGACAAAGTGCGCATTCCGGGCCGCCGGGGAGTCCGTCGTCCCCAAATACACGAACAACCGCGCCTCGGCCCCGAAGTCTTCCCCCTGGTCGCCGAGCTCGTCTCCCAGCACCACAAGGACCCCGTCGTGCTTCGCTAGGTCGCCCAGACCGCCGAAGCCGTCGTCATCCCCGGTCCGCTGGAAGCCCAGGAGGGCCGCGCCTTCAACGTTGGGCGCCAGGTCCCGACGGCGGATCAGCCGAGGGAAGCCCGGCAACGGATCTTCGTCGTCCGCTCGGGGCGACCGGAAGACACAGTAGGATACGGTGCCCACCGAGCGGGCCAGGGAAGCAAGGGTCCCGAGCCCTTCGTTGGACCAGAAAGCAGAGCCGACGACTCCGACATCCCTGCCCTGAAGCTTGACGAGGCGCGCAAATACGTCCTCCAATACTTCCGTCCATTCCGCCGGCCGCAGCTTCGATTTGCCACGGGCCAGCGGCGTCTCGAGGCGGTCGGGCCGGTTCAACCATTCGAAGTTCCCCCGCCCGTAGTCGCACATCCAGTGGCCGTTGACTTCCTGGTTCTCCCGGGGCTTCAGCCGCTGCACAAGGTTGTCCCTCACGTGGACTTCAATGTTGCAACCCTGGCTGCAGCTGGAACACACCGACGGCGTGTGATCCAGGTCCCAAGCCCTGGCCTTGTGCAGAAAATCCTTGGACACCAGTGCCCCCACGGGACAAATGTCCACCACATTGCCCGCAAAGGAAGCGCCCTCCAGCCCTCGTTCGAAGAAGGTGTCAATGACGGCGCGGCTCCCCCGTTCGACCACCGTGAGGCGGGAGTCCCGAGCTACCTCGTCCATGAAGCGCACGCAGCGCGTGCACATGACACACCTGTCTCCGTAGTACAGAACATCGCCCCCGAAGTCGTCGCGACCGAACACCCGCTTCGGCTCCCGGCCTCGGCCGCGCTCCCGACCTTCGACAAAGACATAGTCCTGAAGCTTGCACTCCCCCGACATATCGCAAATGGGACAGTCCAGCGGATGGTTCACCAAGTAGAACTCCAGAACGCCCTTGCGCATCTTCACGGCTTCGGAACTGTCGGTTCGGACCACCTGGCCGTCCCGAGCCATGGTCACACACGCGGGCTGAAGCTTGGGGGCGCCTTCCACCTCCACCAGGCAGATTCTGCACTGGGCCGGAGCCGAGAGCCCCGGATGGTAGCAGTAGTGGGGGACAAGGGTTCCGAGCGACTCGGCAGCCCGGAGCAACGAGGTACCCCCGGGGACCGTGACCTCTTGGCCATCGATCGTCAGGGTGACCGTTTCAGCGTCTTGACGGTTGTCCGGCATTGGCTTCCTCTGGGTGAATCATGCGGTGCCGACCCGCTCTCCCCGGCGGATGAGGGCCAGGTAGTCATCCCGGAATTTCCGAATCGAGGAGATGACCGGCGCCGCCAGGGAGTCCGAAAGGACGCATATGGTCGTTCCCGTCATTTGGTCCGAGATTTGGAGAAGGGTATCCAGGTCTTCCTCTGTCCCCCGACCGTCTTCGATACGCCGGAGGATCCGGGTGGCCCACGCCGTGCCTTCCCGGCACGGGGTGCACTGCCCGCACGACTCGTGGGCGTAGAAGTGAGCCATGCGCCAAACCTGCTTCACAATGTCGGCGGTCTCGTCCATCACGATGACCGACGCGCACCCGAGCATTGAACCGCACGCCTCCAAGCCCTCGTAGTCCAAGGTGCACGTCTTGCAGTCCCCAGCGCTCATGATGGGGACCGAACTGCCCCCCGGAATCACCGCTTTGAGCGCGTTTCCCCCCCGGACGCCGCCACACACATCTTCAATGAGCTCCATGAGGGGGAAGCCGAGGGGAAGCTCGTAGTTGCCCGGCTTGTTCACGTGCCCGGAGACGCAGAAGAGCTTGGTACCGGGACTCCGCTTCGTGCCCCACTGACGGTACCACTCCCCCCCGTGACGGGCAATGTGGGCCACCGCCGCAAGGGTTTCCACGTTGTTGATCGTGGTCGGCATCCCGAAGGCGCCTGCCGCCGCCGGAAAGGGCGGCTTGACCCGGGGCTCCCCCCGGCGGCCTTCAAGGGAGCTCATCAGGCCGGTCTCTTCGCCGCAAATGTAGGCACCGGCACCGACATGAAGGGTAATGTCAATGTCCGCTCCCGACCCCAGGATGTCCCTTCCCGCAAGCCCCGCCTCGTAGGCCTCTTCGACGGCCCGGGCGAGGATGGCGGTAGTTTCGAAGAACTCCCCCCGAAGATAGATGTAGCAGTGTTCGGCGCCGATCGCGTAGGCACCCACGAGGCAACCCTCGATGAGCTGATGGGGGGTCCAGCGGATGATCTCCCGATCCTTGAACGTACCGGGTTCGGATTCGTCGGCGTTGCACAGCAAGTAGTGGGGTCGGCGGGCGTCTTTCGGCATGAACGACCACTTCAAGCCCGTGGGGAAGCCCGCCCCACCCCTTCCGCGCAAGCCTGAGGCCTTGACCTCGTCAATGGTCTTGTCTCTTCCGATCTCCAGCACCCGGGCAAGTCCCTTGTATCCGCCGCGCTCCCGCCATCCGGGGAGGGTACGAGCGCCAGGATCTCCGAAGCCTTCGCTCAGGATCCTGACTTCCTTTTCGTGTCGGTAGGGATACGCCATCGTAGGTTCCCTAAAGGTGCCGGCTCGCGCCGTCGTCCAGTTCGCCCTTCAGGCGAGCGAGCACATCGGGTACTTCTTTGGCCTTGACGTCTTCGAAGTAACGGGAATTGATCTGCACACAGGTGGGGAACCCGCACGCCGCAAGACATTCGGCCTCAACCACCGTGAAGTTCCCGTCGGCGGATGTCTCCCCCAGCTCCGTGTGGGTATGCTCCAGGAAGGCGGCCAGCACCTCCTCGGCCCCGCACAGGTTGCAGGAAATGTTGGTGCACACCTGTATGAGAAAGCGCCCGATGGGACGCTTGTTGTACATCGTGTAGAAGGAGACCACACCCCTTACATGGGCGGGGCTCAGGCCGAGAAGGCCGGCCACCTCGTCCATCGTCCGGGGTGAAATGTGGCCTCGCAGTTCCTGGGCCAGGTTGAGCACAGGCAGAAGCGCGGCCTGGGTCGTGGGGTACCGGCTGCGAATCTTCTGGAAGCGCTCCCTGTAGGGGCCCTCAAAGAGGGGGGCGGAAGGATCCTTCTCTGTGAGCAGGTAGGGGACGCTGGGGGACACGGCCGGGTGTCCTCCGTCCAGGGGACGTTCTCCGGCATAATCCATGCCCCGGACGTCGGCTTCGTTCAATTCGAATTCCCCGGTGTTCCCGGCCCATCCCGGGTTTCGAAAGGGGGCTCCGTTCATCGGTCGATTTCCCCTAGAACGATGTCCAGGCTCGCGTTGATCACGATCAGATCGGCCATGAGATGTCCCTCGGCCAAGGCGGGAATCGCGGAAAGGTTCACAAAGGACGGGGGCCGGATGCGCCACCGCACCGGCTTGGGCCCGCCGTCGCCCACCACGTACATCCCCAGCTCTCCCTTTGAGCCCTCAACGGAGAACCAACAGTCCTCCGCCGGCGCCGGGATTCCCTCCGTGACAAGCTTGAAGTGGTGGATCATGGACTCCATGTCCGACATGCAATCCGTCTTGGACGGCAAGGTGACCCTGGGATCGTCCAAGTCCATGGGGCCCCCGGGCAGTCCGTCCAGCGCTTGGTGGAGAATCCGTATGCTTTGACGCATCTCCTCCATCCGCACCAGGTAGCGGTCGTAACAGTCTCCGTGACAACCGATGGGGACTTCGAAGTCGTAGTTGTCGTAGCCGTAATAGGGGCGGTCCTTGCGCACATCGTACGGGATGCCGCTGGCCCGGAGATTGGCTCCGGTAAGACCGTGGTTCACCGCCTCTTCCGCCGAAATGGCCCCGATCCCTTGGGCCCTGCCGATGTGGATGGCGTTGTGCTTCAGGAGGCCGTCGATCTCGTCCAGGGTGGCTGGAAGGTGGTTCACGAAGTCCCTCACCCCCCGGGTCCACCCTTCGGGCAGATCGGCCATCATTCCCCCGATCCGGGTGGCCGAGGTCGTGATTCGCGCCCCCGTCAGGGCTTCGTGAAGCTTGTAGACCTTCTCCCTTTGCTGGAAGGCGTAGAGGAACGGGGTGAAGGCCCCCACATCAATGGACCAGGTGCCAAGCCAGAGGAGATGGGAGAAGATCCGGTCCATCTCCATGCAGATCACCCGGGTGACGCGGCAACGATCCGTTACCTCGATTCCCATGAGTTTCTCGACCGCCATGACGTAGGCGCAGTTGTAGATCAGGGGCGCCAGGTAGTCCATACGATCCGTCAGGGGGACGATCTGGTTCCAGCTTCGGTACTCCCCCAGCTTTTCGAAGGAAGAGTGGAGGTAGCCGATTCGGGGCACGACCTTGACCACCGTCTCCCCGTCCAGCTCCACGACCAGCCTGAGGACCCCGTGGGTGGCCGGGTGCTGGGGACCCACGTTCACCAGCATGGTCTCCGAGCCGAGCTCTGGCTCGGGGGCGTCAAATGGATCGGTCGGGCTGGCCACCAGGACCCCGCCCGGTCCCATTTCCGGGGTCCGGCTCACGCCGTACTCGAGGGTCTTGGTGGCCATCAGGAGACCTCTCCGCCTCCATCGGCGGCAGCGGCTTCCCGGGCAGCCCCCACCACGTCACCGGAGGTGGCCGTGGGGCCGGCGGCCGCCGTCTGGGGCACGCGTTCCGCGATCTCGCCCGGGATGTAGTCGTCCTCCGGATCCTGGGTCAGGGCCCGGCGGGTCTGTTCCGCCCGGGAGAACCGGCCCCGCATGGGAAAGTCTTTCCGCAGGGGATGTCCTTCGGCGTAGTTCTCGGGCATCAAGATGCGGCGCAGGTCGGGGTGGCCCCGGAAGCGGACTCCGAAGAGATCGTACACTTCCCGTTCAAGCCAGTCGGCCCCCTTCCAGATCCCCGTAACGGTCTCAATCTCCAACCCCGAAAGGGGAAGCTCGCACTTGACCCGGAGGGCGCTCCGGCGGGGGATGGACCAGAGCTGGTAGACGACCTCCAATGGCTTCCCGCCTCCGTAGTCAACCGCCGTGAGATCGGCCAAGTGATCGTACTGCTGATCCGGTTCCCGGTGAAGCCAGCCCAGGATCTCCACGATCCGGCCGGGATTCACATAGACCACATCCTGGTCGCCGGCACACACCTCGTTGCGGAAGATGTCCCCGAGAAAGTGCTCCCGAAGCGCCGTGACGGAAGGATTGCCGGGCGGGACACCTTCCTCCGCAGCAGAAGGAGAAGCCGCCTCCGCCGTGGGGCGAACACCCTCCGCCACCCAACCGAAGTCAACGGGACTACCGTCGGTCATGCCGATCGTCCAGCCAGGTGCCGAATGTTTGCACGGGCCTATGGAAGCCGGTCATCGGGTCGCCGAATGGGGTCGGTTTCCACCCGCCCACTGACCCGGTTCTGCTGGGTGGAGTTCCCGAAGGGGCCCGTGAGCTCGGCCACTTCTTCTTCACTGGCCCGGGGGCGGCCGGCAGCTTCGGGGTCTTCAAGGCGAAGCTCGGCGTGGTTGGCCAAACTTTCGCCTCGGATCTTCTCCTGAACCATCATCAGTCCGTAGATCAGGCCCTCGGGCCGGGGAGGACAACCGGGAATATAGACGTCCACCGGAACGATGGTGTCGATTCCCTGCACCATTGAGTAGACGTCGAACACGCCCCCCGAGGACGCGCAGGCGCCCATGGAGACGCACCACTTGGGCTGCATCATCTGGTCCCAAATCCGGCGCAGCACCGGCGCCAGCTTGTAGGGCACGCGGCCGGCACAGATCAGCACGTCGGCCTGGCGGGGGCTGAAGGACATGCGCTCCATGCCGAATCGGGCCAGATCGAAGTTACTGGCCGCCGAGGCCATCATCTCGATGGCACAGCAAGCGGTACCGAAGGGCATGGGCCACAGGGAGTTCCGCCGAGCCCAGTTGACCACGAAATCCAGCTTGGTGGTCAGGAAGGCCGGGGTCCCGGCGCCGAAGATGCCCGAACGACCTATTTCCATGTCCCTGGTCCCGTCCATGTTCCTAGTCCCACTCCAAGCCCCCTTTTTTCCATTCGTAGATGAGTCCCACGGCCAGGACAATCACGAACAAGAAGACCGCCACGAAGGGGCCCCAGCCCAATTCCCGCATCCGCACGGCCCAAGGCACCAGGAAGATGGTCTCCAGGTCGAAAACAATGAAGCTGATCGCCACCATGTAGAACTTGATGGAGAACCTCGCCCTCGTGTCTCCCAGGGGGATCATGCCCGATTCATAGGGCATGGCCTTTTGGGGGGTGGGACGACGGGGGTTGAGGATGTGGGACGCCACACCCATCCCGACTGCGTTGACCACCGAAACGGCCAGAATGATAAGGATCGGTATATAGGATCTCGTCATTGGGTGGTATCGGTTCCCCGCCCGCACCGAATCTCCATAATGGAAGGTCCGCAAAGCCCGTGTGGCCGCACAGAGCCCAGTGACTTGAGAGTCTCCAAGGCTTGTGAAACGTTTCACGAACGCCGCGTAAAGCACGTATAGCAAGATACAGGCGGAGCCGAAAGGGTCAAGCAGCCCCGGGGTCCGCCAACCCCACGACCGGGCCGCCCCAAGCGGCAGACGTCGCTGTACCGACCTAGACCGGCCGGCGCCTGCGCGATATTGCGCCCCACGTCTTGCCAGGCTATCCTCCCGTCTCTTTCGGCCATCCGTAGGCGCCAGACCGCAACCGCTAGCCCGCTCCCACCCGGACGGCCTCCGGGCCCCGGGGGACCGCCGGTCCCACCCCATCCCTTCCTTTTTGCCCTCCCGGCCCGATGCCCGTAAAGAGCGACCGCTGGATTCGCCGAATGGCCCACGACCATGGCATGATCGAACCTTTCGAAGCGGCTCAGGTCAGGAACGGGAACATCTCCTACGGGCTCTCTTCCTTCGGCTACGACATTCGAGTCGCCCGGGAGTTCAAGGTGTTCACGAACGTCCACCACCTGGTCGTGGACCCGAAAGTCTTTGACGAGCGATCCTTCGTAGACGTAAGCGCCGGGGAGTGCATCATCCCTCCCAACTCCTTCGCGCTGGCCAGGACAGTGGAGCGGTTTCGTATCCCTGAGGACGTGCTGGTACTGTGCGTGGGAAAAAGCACCTACGCCCGGTGCGGAATCCTCGTCAACGTCACGCCCCTGGAACCCACATGGGAGGGGTACCTGACCCTGGAGATTTCCAACACGACCCCTCTCCCGGCCAGGATCTATGGGGACGAAGGGATCGCCCAGCTGATCTTTTTCCAGGGCGACGAGGCACCGGAAGTGACCTATGCGGACCGAAAGGGGAAATACCAGGGCCAAATCGGCGTCACCCTGCCCAAGCCCTAGCTGACGAAGGCGGTGTACATACTCCCCCGGATATTCCCGCCCCAACGTTGCGGAATGGTCGGGCGCGTCCATCCGGGAAGGTCCCCGGGGACGCCGTCGGTGAGTGTCCCGCTTCAGGGCTCCACGGCAAGGATTTCGAACACGTAGACCAGCACCCCATAGGGAGGGACCTTGCCGTCTGCAGACCCGTTGGCTCCATAGCCCAGTTTGGGCGGGATCACGAGCTGTCGCTTGCCCCCCACACGCGCTCCCACCAGGCCGATGTCCCATCCGGCAAGGGTCTGGCCACTCCCGACCAGGTAGTAGAGCTCTCCGTCCACCACGCTGACAAACGCCCCTGGAAAGAACGGGTTGGGGGGATACACGCCCTTGTCCACCGGCTTTCCGTCGTGAAGCCAGCCCTCGTAGTTGAAGCGGGCGCCAACCTGGGTCTCGGCCGCGGGGCCCTCCCCCACCACCAAGTCTCGGACGTATAGGCCCGAAGGGAGGAGGGTCATTTTTTCAAGATCGATGTCCAGCTCCGGGGCGAACACCAGGTCTTCGATCCTCGGGGGTTCCGGAACGGTAGGAGCCTCGTCGTCCCCGCAACCTTGAAGAAACGGGCAGGCCGGGAGCAGGAGGTACGCCGTCCTTCGGGCAAGGCGCCAGCGTTTCACGAGATCATGCAACCCGGAAGAGAGACTGTGGAACGGGGACGGGCGGGTGAAAACTGAGGGAGCGCAGCGGGACGGCAACCCCGCTCCGGGGCAAGGCCGATCGAGGCAAAACCCAAGAACATCACCGCCTTATCGTGTTCGCTCGTCAGGCCGGCCAGGGGGACCCCGAACGGTTCCGTGGGCCGTCAAGAGGCGGGGCGTCGGTGTCCAGGTCGGCGGCCCGTTCGCTCACAGCCGCGCCATCGTAGCCCGAACGTGGTCGGCACTCCGGACCAGGGACGCCCCCTCTCTTTCGGTCAGCTCAACCTCCAGGATCTCCAGAATCCCACCGTCTCCCAGCTTGCAGGGGACACCCAGATAGATGCCCTCCTGGCCGTATTCCCCTTCCAGGTACGCCGCAGCAGGTAGGATCCGCCGTTTGTTTCTCACAATGGACTCCACCATCTGGACCGCAGCCGCCGATGGGGCATAGTAGGCACTCCCGGTCTTGAGGTGGGCCACGATCTCGGCCCCTCCGTTCCGGGTACGCTTGATCAAGGCGTCCAGCCGATCGGGCGGAATGAGCCGGGAGAGGGGGATGCCGCTGACGGAAGCACAGGACACCAGGGGGACCATCGTGTCTCCGTGTCCGCCCAGAACAAGGGCCTGGATGTCTTCAACGCTCACGTCCAGTTCCATGGCGATGAAGGCTCGGAAGCGGGCCGTATCCAGCACGCCGGCCATTCCGATCACCCGCTCCCGGGGGAAGCCGGTCGCCTCCTTCGCCACCCAGCACATGACGTCCAGGGGATTGGATACGACGATGACCACGGCGCCGGGTGCCGCGACCCGCGCGATCTCCGCGCTCACGGAGCGCACGATGGCGGCGTTGGTGCGCAAGAGGTCGTCACGGCTCATGCCCGGCTTGCGGGCGATCCCCGCGGTCACGACGAAGAGGTCCGATCCTTCGGCAGGGCCGTAGTCGTTCGATCCCGTCACCCGCGTGTCGAATCCCTCCAAGGGAGCGCTCTCCCACTGATCCAGGCCCTTCCCTTGGGGGATTCCTTCCACGATGTCCACGAGAACGACTTCCTGGCACAATTCCTTCTCGGCGACCCGCTGCGCGCACACCTCCCCTACGTGACCCGCACCTACGATCGTGATCTTCCTGACCGCCATGAGAGATTTCTCCTTGAGGTTTCGATCGTTCCGGTCAGCCGCCCGTCTGGGACAACGCGATCAGGCCTCCTGATCCGACCGAAGAGCCCTGAACCAGAAAGTGCTTCTCCGGCTTGATCCTCAGGGTTTCCGCAACGTAGGGGATCAGATCCTCTCCCCGCCGCAGGGGCCCTCTCAACGGGGTCTGCATCGTGCCGAAGAGACACGGCCGCAGTTGTCCGTCGGCCGTCAGCCGCATTCGGTTGCAGCGGCTGCAGAAGTTGTGACTCATGGGCGTGATGACCCCGATGGTCCCCTGTGCCCCCGGGAAGCTGTAATATGTTGCCGGGCCGTTCCCGGGAGGTCCGGGGACCGGTTCCAGGGCGTCCACAGCCCTCAGGGCGTCCAGGGCTTCGTCACACGAAAGGAAGTTCGACGCACTCAGGTCCAGGTTCGACTCCGTAGGCATGACCTCGATGAAGCGCACGTGGAAGGGACGGTGCCGGGAAAGCTCGGCAAAAGCCGGGATTTCGTCGTCATTCTGGCCGCGCATGAGCACCACGTTGATCTTGATGGGGTCGAAGCCCGCTGCGTAGGCCGCTTCCACCCCCGCCATGATCTTGGGAAGGGTTCCGGGACGACGGGCGATGGTGTCGGCTCGACGGGGATCCAGGGAGTCCAGGGAGATGTTGACCCGCTTGACCCCGGCGTCGCGAAGCCTTCGGGCCATGGGCGCAAGGAGCACGGCATTTGTGGAAAGGGCGATGTCTTCGATTCCGCCGATGGAGGCAAGAAGGGCAACCAGGCGGGGGAGGTCCTTTCGCACCAGGGGCTCGCCGCCGGTCAGACGAAGTCGCCGCAGGCCCATCCCGGCCATGACCCTCACGATTTCTGCAATCTCCTCGTAGCTGAGGATTTCATCCCGGCGGAGCCACGGGAGGCCTTCTTCGGGCATGCAATACACGCACCGGAGGTTGCACTTGTCCGTCACGGAAATGCGCAGGTACTCCACCCGCCTTCCGAATCCGTCCACCATGGCCCCGGGGACGGCATGCGTCGCAGAAGGAATCTCTTGCCTCACCGGACACCTCCGCGCTCGGTTGCAGGAACGTGACCGTCCAGCCACGCCGTCTCCCCGTCCAGGTAGTGCTCCCGTTTCCACACCGGGAGCCGCTTCTTGATCTCTTCGATCACGAAACGGGCCGCTTCAAAGGCTTGCGCCCTGTGGGGGGCGGACACGGCGATGGCCACGCTGACCTCTCCGATCCCCAACGGGCCCAAGCGATGAACGGCGGCCACCCGGTCGCTTTCCGCCCGTTCGGCGGCTTCGGCAACAATGGCGGAAAGCTGTGCCTTGGCCATCCGCCGGTAGCCGTCGTACTCCAGACCCGACACCGGGCGTCCCTCGTTGGCGTTCCGCACGATGCCCATGAAAAAGGCCACCGCACCGTCTTCGGAGGCGCCTACCCGCTCCAGCACGGCGGCCGGTTGGATGGGAACGTACGTCACGTCGGTCCACGTCATCTTCAGCCGCCTGCCACCGGAGGGATCAGCGCAACCTCATCGCCTTCGACGAGTACGGTATCGCCGTCGGCGTACTCCCGGTTCACCGCCACCGATACGCTCCGGGGCAGCGCCGCCCAGCCTTCACCGCGACCCCGCAGCGCAGAAAGGAGCATATCAACGGTGGCCCGTTGCGGCAGGGAGACGACGATGGACGGTGTACCGGCCAGCTCCCGGTGCCCCGCGAAGAGAAGAACCGTGACGTCCACGGGTCGCCTACCGGACCGTTCGGCCCGCGGAATCGGGCACCGAAAACGAGATCAAGCCGGCATCCGAATACGTGGATGACTGGGAATCCTTTGCCGACGCATCCAGGCGGGCAACCTGCTCCCGAAGGAGTTTCGACGGCTTGAACAGGGGAATCATGCGAGCCGGCACCTCAACAGGCTCCCCGGTCTTGGGATTGCGGGCTATGCGCGCCTGCCGCCGACGCACCTTGAAGGAGCCGAAGCCCCGAATCTCGATGGTGTCTCCTTGGGCCAGGGCATGTTTCACGGCATTGAGAAAGCCGTTGACCACCATGGCGCAGTCCTTCTTCGTGACTCCGGGCCCGATGGCTTTCGCGACCTGCTCAACAAGGTCGGCTTTGGTCATGCCTTCTCCTTGGGTGGATTCGCTACGCTCCGTCGTCGCCGCGCGGCAGCCATGAGGGACACGAAATCGTCGAATAGATAGTGGCTGTCGCGGGGTCCGGGTCCCGCTTCGGGATGGTATTGAACCGATTTGACGGGAAGCGTCTTGTGGACGATCCCCGCCACCGTCCCATCGTAAAGGTTTTGGTGGGTTACCCTAAGCGCCGGGGCGCCGGGAACCTCGTCCCATTCCCCGCCTCGCACCGCGAAACCGTGGTTCTGGGCCGTGATTTCGACGGTCCCCCGATCGCGATTCAGAACCGGATGGTTCCCGCCGTGATGGCCGAAGGGAAGCTTGAAGGTCTCGGCCCCGAAGGCCCTTGCGATCAGCTGGTGTCCCAAGCAGATCCCGAAGACCGGGATGCCCCGGGTGGCTCCTTCGCGGATCGATTTCCCGGCCCGATCCACTCCTTTCGGATCCCCCGGACCGTTGGAAACGAACAGCCCATCGGGCTCCAGATCAATGAGCTCCCTCGCCTCCGTTTCCCCGGGCAGGACCGTCACTCGACAGCCCCTTTCGGAGAGCATACTGAGCGAACTGGCCTTGACCCCGAAATCGAAGGCGGCAACGTGGTACGCCTCCCTTTTGGCGGCGGGAAGAACGTACGCCTCCGCCACCGAAACGCCCAACGCGAGCCCCAGCCCCTCCATCTTGGGGTGGGATCGGATCCGATCCAAGAGGTCGTCTTCGGGTGTGTCTCCGGAGGCGATCCCCCCCCGCATGGCTCCCTGGCTTCGGATATGGCGGGTGAGGGCCCGGGTGTCCACATCCCGAATCCCCACCACCCCGTGGCGGACCAGGTAGTCTTCCAGGGTCGCCCGGCTCCGCCAAGAGCTGGGCGCGCTCGCGGCTTCCCTCACGATGAATCCCGAAACCCAGGGTCGGGCGGACTCCCCGTCCTCCTCGTTGATTCCGTAGTTGCCGACCAGTGGATAGGTCATGGCCACCAGCTGGCCCGCGTAGGACGGGTCGGTTAGCACTTCCTGATATCCGGTCATGGAGGTGTTGAAGATAACTTCGCCCACCGTTACCCCTTCCGCACCGAGGGAAGCGCCGTCAAAGCGGCGGCCATCCTCCAGGAGAAGACACGCGGACATCAATGGCACCTCTGCGGGTGGAAGGCGAACCGGGCACCCGGGAATCTACGCCAGACCCTTCCGGCGTCAAAGCAACCACGTATCTTTTCTTGCGAGACCGCCGACGGTTGGTTCGACAACCGAACGGGCTTCTGGGACTGGGAATTGGCGTCGCTGTCCGGCGGTGCCATGGCGACCCGATCTCGGGCGGGACGGGAGCCGCGCAGGCTCCTGGCTCCGTCGCTTCTCGTGGTTCCCGGCACTTCCATATTAGGGGTGACGCGTATGGGGATGGAATCCTTGGAAATCTGCATTCATGCCGACGAGTCGTGTCTGGGCAACCAGTTTTCGAGCCGGTCCCGACCCGGAGGCGCGGCGGCGTTGCTGGAGTTCTGCCGTTCCGGGAGCTGGGTGCGCCGGGACATCTGGACCTCCCGGCCCTCTACCACCAACAACCGAATGGCGATCACCAGCGCCATTCTTCCCCTGGAAGCCCTGAAGGCACCCAGCAAGATCCGGTTCGTGTCCGATTCCCAGTACCTGGTTAAGGGGGCCACGGAGTGGATGTCCGCGTGGAAGCGCCGGAAGTGGAAGCGGAAGGGCGGACCGGTTCAGAACCTGGAACTTTGGCAGCGGCTGGATCGTCTTGCGGCTGCGCACGATATCGCCTGGGAGTGGATCCGGGGACACTCGGGCCACCCGAAGAACGAATACGTGGACGGCCTCGCGGTCCGGGCCGCTCAAGAGCAGTCGTCTTCGTCGGGAGCCGTTCCCTCGGGCTTTGTGGAATGGCTGAACCGGGAGCGGAAAGAGAAGAAACGCTACCTGGACTACGCGGAGTTCCCTCTGCCGGAGTCGTTCACGGCCCCGTAACCGAAGTGCTCCCCCATGGCTGCGACGACGGCGGGCGCCACCTCTTCGGGAGTCACCTTCCGCTTGAGGAGTCTGCTGAGGCTCGTCACCGGGTCATTCCGGATGCCGCAGGGCACGATGGCGTCGAAGTACGCGAGGTCGGTATTCGCGTTCAGGGCGAAGCCGTGGGACGATATCCAACCCGAAGACACGCGGACCCCGATCGCTGCTACCTTGGATTCCCCCACCCAGACGCCGGTCCGGGCCCGCCCCCGCCGAGCCTCGAGGCCCAGGGCGCCCAAGGCCCGGACGAGTACCCGTTCAAGGCTCCGCAGGTAGGCGTGAAGGTCCTTGCGGTCCGGCTTCAGGTCGAAAACGGGGTAGCCGACGAGCTGCCCCGGACCGTGATAGGTCACGTCCCCACCCCGGCCCGCCTTGTGGAGACCAACGTTTCGGGCCGCCAGTTCTTCGGGAGAAAGGAGGATGTGCTCCCTGCGACCCGACGAACCCAGGGTGATGACGTGGGGATGTTCCAGCAAAAGAAGGGTATCGGGAATTCGCCCTTGTCGCCGCCGTTTCACCAGCCGGGATTGGAGAGCCAGCCCTTGTTCGTAGCCGGTGAGTCCCGGATACCGCACGGCCAGGGTCCGGTCCGTCCAGGAAGGGCGCCCCGCCAACATCTCTCCCCTTTCAGGCCTTCCCGGGAAAGTCCTCCAGAAGCTCCTTCAGACGGGACAAGAAGCGGGCCGAATCGGCTCCGTCCACGAGCCGGTGGTCATAGCCCAGGGAAAAGTAGGAGCGCTTCCGAATCGCCATGAGGTCGTCGCCGGTCTCCGAGTCGGCCACCACGACCACCCGTTTCTCGATGGATCCCGTGCCCAGAATCGCCGATGTCCCCTTGGGAATGATGGGCATTCCCACAATGGTCCCCAGGACGCCCGGGTTGGTGATGGTGAAGGTGGCACCCTGGATTTCCCGGGGAGACAGCGCTCGGGACTTCGCCCGGGTGGCCAGGTCGATGATCTTCCTCCCGATTCCCACCAAGCTCAGGTGGTCGGCATCGTGGATGACCGGGACGATCAATCCCGGGTTCAGATCCACCGCCATTCCGATGTTGACCGCACCCCGGTAGATGACGTTGTCCCCGGAAATCGTGCCATTGATCCCGGGAAAGTCCCGAAGGATGCGGGAGCAGGCCCAGGCGACGAACGCCGTGTAGGAAACCCGGGCGCCCTGTTCCACCCACCGGGACCGACTCGCTCGCCGAATTCGGTCTACCGCGGAAAAGTCGATCTCGATAACCGAGTGGACGTGGGTGGAGATTCGCTTCGCCAGCACCATGTGTTCCGCGGTCAGGCGGCGCACCTTGTCCATCCGTTCGACCCGGTCCCCTTTCCGGACCGGAAAGACGGGATGCCGGACCTCGACCAGAAAGCGCTCCCAGAAATTAGCCTCTGCCACGGCCGGGACCCCGGCCTCCCCGACAGGGGGCTCGAAGGGAGCCGGTGGCGGGGACTCGGCAACCGAGGTTGAACCGGGGACCGCAATCGGATCCGGCGCTGACGTTGGATCGGGAGCCCCGGTTGGGGCGGAGGCGGCCCTTCGGCTTTCGATGTACGCAAGGATGTCGCCCTTCGTGACCCGTCCCAGGTGGCCGGTCCCGGGAACCCGAGAGATGTCGACACCCGCCTCTTCGGCAATCCGCCTGACCACCGGCGTCGATCGGGTTCGCAGGCGCTCCTCACTGGTCGCGGGGCGAGCCGCCTCCAGGGCTTCCGGATCCTCGCCGCCTCGGTTCGGAGACGCCGGAGCGGGGGCTGGGTGCCCGCCCGACTTCGGCGGTACAGCTTCCGGTTCCAAGGCTTCGCGGGAGGGGCTTGCCGTTTGGGTTTCAGGTACTGGAGAAGCAGATTGGGAAGCCCCGGCTCCCGGGTCGATAAAGGCGACGGGGGTTCCGACTTCCACGGTTTCGCCTTCGGCGACCAGGATCTCCGTAAGGGTACCCGCCGACGGCGATGGAATCTCCGCGTCCACCTTGTCGGTGGAGATCTCCAGGATCGGCTCGTCTCGTTCGACCGGATCTCCGAGCTGCTTCAGCCATTTCGAGACCGTGCCCTCGGCAATGGATTCCCCCATCTGGGGCATGGCAACTTCAATACGAGACACGCGCAACTCCCCCATCTGCTTGTTGGAGGCCGACCCGGCAACCGGCAACGGTTCCGGGGGCTTGGTGAGCGTTCATTCCGGTGATCCCGGCATCAGTACTTGACAAGGTAACGTCCCGCGGTCACCACATCGTTCGCCGACGGCTGAAAGTAGTCTTCCAGTACGCCGCTGAAGGGGACCGGCGAATCAATGGACGTAACCCGGAGAATCGGCCCGTCCAGCCATTCGAATGCCCGTTCGTTCATCCGGATCGCGATCTCCCCTGCGATGCCGCCGGTGCGGGTATCTTCGTGGACGATGAGGAGCTTCCCCGTTTTCCTGACCGAAGCCGCAATGGCATCCTCGTCCAGGGGGAGGAGGGTTCGAAGGTCAATGACTTCGGCCCGGATGCCGTCCTTCGCGAGCTCTTCAGCCGCGACGAGGCAACGGTGAACCATCAGACCGTAGGTAACGATGGACAGGTCCCTTCCTTCCAACACCGTACGGGCCCGCCCCAGCGGGATCGCGTAGTCGTCCCGGGGTAGCACCTCCCGGCAGAACGGCGCCCGGTAGAGGCCCTTGTGCTCCTCGAAAATGACCGGGTTGTCGTCCCGGATCGCGCTCTTCAGGAGCCCCTTGGCGTCTTTGGGGTTGGAAGGGTAGACAATCTTGAGGCCGGGGGTGTGGAAAAAGGCCATCTCCACGTTCTGGGAGTGGAAGGGTCCTCCCCGGTTTCCCCCGCCCACCGGCCCTCGCACCACCAGGGGCAGCGCCCCGGCGCCCCGGTACAGGGATGTTGCGATGTAGTTGGTCAGAACATCATAAGCGGGGGATATGAAGTCCATGAACTGCATCTCGACCACGGGCCGGAGTCCCATGTGCGCGGCTCCCGCAGCGGCCCCCGTAAACCCTCCTTCGGAGATCGGCGTGTCGATGACCCGCTCCGGGCCGAAGTGCCGAAGGAACCCTCGGGTGACCTTGAAAGCGCCCCCGTAGGCACCGATGTCTTCGCCCATGAGAAACACCCGGTCGTCTCGCTCCATCTCTTCCCAGAGGGCTTCGCTCACCGCTTCCAGGAAGGTGACCGGTTCTCCGGAGCGGGTTCGGGTAACGTGCGCGGGAATCTCAGCGGACAGGGGTGCCTCCCGGAGCCTCGAAGTGGGTTGGGTCGTTGGGTTGAGGGACCTGAGAGCGGGTCCAGGGTGGAATTGGGGCGGCCCCGGTGTGAACGGGCGCGAGGGCGTCGCGGGGGACGCACTCCGGTTCCCTTCGCAAGCGCTGAACCGCGTGCTCCACACCGATCCGGGCGTCTTTTTGGGCCGACTTCAAGATCCGGTCCGAGAGACCCGCTCGGGCGATTGCCCAGCCGACAAGAGCGTCGTGGCCGGCCCACCGGTCTCCCTCTCTCGGGGCCGCGAGTCCCAGGAGGGTAGGGCCCCTGCCCTCTACGGCGTTGCGGCGCGCCCCCGCCGCCACCTGGAAGAGCTGGACGTGGGGCTCTTCGGATACCGAAACGGCAGCGATGCCGTAGTTCGCGGCAATGTCGGAAAGGCCGCAGGCGCCACCGTTCATTTTCCCGGCGCCGGATCTGGCCAGGACGACGATCAACGGCACCCTCCGCGCCGCCGCCAAGCTCATTCCTTCGTGCCAAGCACCGGTCTGGGTTGCTCTCCAGTCCTCGAAGACCAGTGCGGCGCGCCTCTCTCTCCTCTGCCGAAAGGCCAGTGCGACTCCGGCGAGCACTTGGGTCATCGTGCCCCGAGGACCACTCCACCCGATCAGTCCCCTACGGAGATCGGTCCAGCTCCGTCCCCCGGACCTTGCCGCGCTGGCACTCGTGCGCTTCAGGCCCGCATAGCGCAAGAACTCCAGAGGCGTCACGCCGAAGGCCAGGGAGGGACCCGGCGACAGGGGACCCGGGCAACATACGTCCCCGCGGCCGTCGGCCCCGCAACGCATGGCCCGAGCCAGGACAACGGACCTGAAATCCACTGTGAAGCCGGCAAAGCGGGAATCCAGATCGCCCGCGCGGACCAGTTCCCGCACGCTTCTCTCAAGGAGACGAGCCTGGAACCCCTGGTAGAGCAGGTCCTCAATGACCGCCGGCTCAAGGGCTCCGTCCCGGAGGTGGGTCGGCGTAAGAGCCTCAACCTCAGGGGTCACGGAGCCCCGTGTGCCGACAGATTGCTATCGGCTTGAACCGTTCGGCGGCCCACCTTCGGGAGGAGGTGGCGTGCTCTCGTCCGGCGACAGCACTTCTTCGGTGGGAACGACTTCCGGGAGTACCGGCTGGGGCACCGTCGATGTCGGTGGGGCCAGCCCCTCCAGCACCGACGTGGGCGCGGCGGCCCGGGAGGACATAATGGCCAGAATCAGAGAAACCACCATGAAGATCGTGCCTGCAGTCCATGTGGCGCGGGTCAGGAGGGTGGTCGCCTGGCGCCCCCCCAACACATCCGCAGCCGCGGCTCCTCCGCCCATAGCGGCCAGTCCCCCACCCTTGCCGGATTGAAGCAGGATGACCACCGCCAGAAAAAAGCCGTCAAGGACCAGAAGGCCCAATAGAAACCCGTACATTCGTGATGACTCGCCCTCCGAATTTTCCCTTCCCCTAACGCTGCAACATGCCCCCGGGGGAAAGCGGAGTCAACCCCTGCAGAGGTCCGGGCCTCCGCCTGGGACCCGCCCTAAGGGGGCCAGGTGCTGGCTAGACGCTCATGGCGGAGCGGACGGCCGCCTGAGCGATCCGGGTAAAGCCCACGGCATCCAGGCTCCCGCCTCCTACCAACACACCGTCGACTCCGGGCGCGGTCATGAGTGCGGCAGCGTTTCCGGGGTTGACGCTTCCCCCGTAGAGGATCGGTGCCGCAGCCATTTCGCCCAGGGCTTCTCGCACGATCCCGTGGGCCTCGGCCGCGTCTTCGGGGCTCGCGGTCTCCCCGGTTCCGATGGCCCAAACCGGCTCATACGCGATCATGAATTCGGCGGCCTCTTTCAGGGACCCGAGGGTTGCGCCCACCTGGCGTCGGAGCACTTCCTCCAGCCGGCCTGCCCGGCGCTCCTCCAGACGTTCTCCTACACAGACGACGGGATTCAGCCCGGCCCGTATGGACGCGCCTACTTTGCGATTCACGTCGGTGTCGGTCTCCCCGAAGACGTGGCGGCGCTCCGAATGGCCGACCAGGGCGAAGGAAGCCCCCGCCTCCCTCGCCATCTCGGGGGAGGTCTCCCCGGTGAATGGGCCTGCGGGCTCCCAGTGGACGTTCTGAACGCCGAATTCGATGGGAATCCGGGCGCTTTCCCGGGAGGCGGCCAGGGCGAGGTCCGGAGGGAACAGGAGGAGGCGAACGGCGGCCCCGGCCAAGTCGGGGTGGAAGCGGGAGAAAAAGCGGGACGCTTCCTCCGGGCCGTGGTGCATCTTCCAGTTCCCTGCGACAACCTTCGTCGTGGTCATGCCTCCTCCTGCCTGGGGACGGGGTGCGGGAAGGGGGCCTCCGGCCGCTCCGAAAGCGCCGCGACGCCAGGGAGTGCCCTGCCCGCGAGGAAGTCCAGGGACGCTCCGCCCCCGGTTGAAATATGACTGATGCGGGTGGCGACCCCGGCGGACGCCACCGCGGCCACAGAATCTCCTCCTCCGATGATAACCGTTGCCCCCAAGTCCGCCACCTCCGCCATCGCCTGGGCAATCCGGCGGGTCCCGCGTCCGAAACCGTCGATCTCGAAGGCACCCATGGGACCGTTCCACACCACAGTGGCCGCATCGGCAAGGAAGTTTGCAAAGAGCTCCGCCGTTGCCGGGCCGATGTCTCCAATGACCTCCTGGGGTGAAATCTCGCTTCGGTCGGCGGTGCGGGTCGCGGCTCCGGAAGCGAGGTTCGATGCGGCGGTACAGTCGACGGGGAGGACCAAGCGGGGCCCGGCCTCCACCAGAAGCTCAGCAGCCACGCCAACCTTGTCCGTCTCAACGAGGGACCGACCCGTTTCCATCCCCATGGCACAGAAGAAGGTGTTGGCCATGGCGCCCCCGACCAGCAGGGCATCGACCTTGGGCAGGAGGGCCTTCATTACACCGATCTTTCCCGAAACCTTGGCCCCACCCAGAACGGCTACAAAGGGACGATCAGGTCGCTCCACAGCGGCCCCCAGGACGGACAACTCCGCCTCCATCAGCTCTCCCGCCACCGCGTCACCCCCCCTTGCCCTTATCGCGCGGGGAAGGCCGTCCGTGGAGGCGTGGGCCCGGTGGGCCGTACCGAAGGCGTCCATCACGAAGTGGTCCGCCCACTGTGCCCAGTCGGCTGCCAGATCGGGATCGTTGGACGTCTCCCCCGACAGGAACCGAGTGTTTTCCAGCACCAGAACCGATCCCCCATCCAGCCGTTCGACAGCGTCCCGCACAAAAGCGCCCTCCCCCCGGGAAACGAACCGAACCGTCTGCCCCAGGTGATCCTCCAGGCAGCGGGCAACGGGCTTCAAGGTGAGGCTCTCTAGAACTTGGCCGCCCGGGCGGCCCAGGTGGGAAAGGACGACAACCCGAGCCCCCGCGGCCCCAAGGCGCTGGATCGTGGGAATCGTGCGTTCGATCCGAGTCGAGTCGGCGACCCGGCTGCCCTCCATCGGGACGTTGAAGTCGGCCCTGAGGGCAACGACCGCCCCGGCCAGAACCCTGCCCCCAAGGTCCTCAAGGTTCTTCTTCAAGGCCGACTCGGGAGCCAAAAAGGTTGCCGGAACCTGCCCGCACCCATCCTCCCAAGCCCAGTCGGGAAGATCGGGAACGAGCCCCCTATGAGGCCGGAAGAGACTCGCCCCACCACGATCAGTTGCTAAGGAGAATCCGGAACGCCTGGTACTCCGGGTGAGGCTGGGCGTTGGCGGCCGGTAGAAAACGGATCGAGAACTCCACCCACGTTCCCACCGCTCGGCCCCCTTGGGTTGCCGGCTGGAACCAAAACGACCGGGTCGCCCGGAGCGCCGCCGTGTCCAGCTCCGGAACGCCTGAAGACCCGACGACTCCGGCGTGGTCGGCCGACCCGTCGGGACCCACCCAAAGCAACACCCGCGCCGTGCCGCCGATCCCCTGCCGCTGGAGGGAGTCCGGGTATTCATCGCCCACGATGCGCCGGGCCTTGTCCCTGTCCCGGAGCGCGGGAAATGTGGGAGGAACGGATACCGGCGGGCGGCGCACGTCGGAAGGCTCCGGCGGGGTGGGAAGAGATGGGATTGCGAAGGTCTCCGGAACCTCGGCCGACTCCAGATCGGCGAACCCCGGCACCACTTGGGGCTCGGGGGGCTCAGGCCCGGCATCCCCCAGTCCGGCGGGCACAGCAGGCTCTGCAGGTTCGGGGGGAGGAGGCCGAAACAACCGCACCCAGGAAGCCCGGGCTGGAGGAACGGCCAGCGTCCCCGCAACCATGAGAATCGCCGCAGCTGTGGCAAGCCACCTCCCGGAAATCCGCCACAGCAATCGGGGATGGCCGCAAGACCGAAGTTGCCGGTACTCCTCCTCCAGCTTCGCTCGAAGTTCGGGCCCGAAAGAACAACGCTCCTCAATGGCGATCTCTCGCAGGTCGCGGTCCAACCCCGCCAAACCGAAAGGCAGCGCACCGGAAGGAGATTCGGAACCGGGCCGGTTCATCTAGGACTTCTTCCCGGCGGCAACCGCCTGTTTGAGCCGTCGCAAGGCCCGGTGGAGGCGTACGCCCACCGCGTTCACGCTGATCTTCAGGGCTTCGGCAATCTCTCCGTTCGCTAACCCGGCCCCATACCTCAGGGACAGCACCTCCCGGTCCGTGTCCCGCAAGGCGGCCGCCGCGTTCAGCAGGCTCTGCACCTGTTCTTCCCGAAGGAGACGTTCCTCCTGGGAGGGAGCCCGGGAGACCAAGTCGGGCACCCGGTCCAGGGATACGTGGAGCGAACCCCTCCGCTGGAGGGCCCGGAGGTGGTCGGTCACTGCGTTACGGGCGATGCGGAGAAGCCAAGTGCGGGGGGCTGACCGCTTCGGATCGTACCTCTTCAGGGATCGAAGGGCTTTGAGGAAGACTTCGGAAGTCAAATCCTCTGCGACTTCCCGGGTGGCAACTCGGAATCGGACATACCGGTACACGGACGTGCGGTGATCCCGGAACCAAGCCTCGAAGTCGGGCGGAAGTTCCCGCAGAACGGGCTCGCGGACCTTGCTCGACCGAGGACGCCGAACCCATTCCGGCACCGGTCGAACCGGTGCTTCCGCGGCGGTATCGTTTGTCATCCCTTGCCCCGTTGTCCCCTTCCAACCCGCCTAAACGACGTTCATGAAGCCCGGGTTCCGTCACACCTGAGCGGAGAGGCGTTCTCCCACGTACTTGACCAAGTCGACAACCCGGGCCGAATAGCCCCATTCATTGTCGTACCAAGCAAGGACCTTCACCATTCGCCCGGCCATGATCGCGGTGGCCGGTGCGTCCACCACGGAGCTCGCAGGGTCTCCGGTGAAGTCCACGGACACCAGCGGCTCCTCTTCCACCCTCAGGATCCCCTCCAGATCGGTCGCCGCTGCAACCCGGAAGGCGTCGTTTACGGCATCAACCGTTACACCACCCTCCAGCTCCGCGACGAGATCGACCACCGACACATCGGGCGTCGGCACCCGGATGGCCATCCCGTCCAGCTTCCCTTCCAGATGCGGCAGCACCAACGCCGTCGCCCTGGCGGCCCCGGTCGTCGTGGGAATCATGCTCATGGCCGCCGCCCGGGCCCGGCGAAGGTCCTTGTGGGGACCGTCCAGGATCGACTGGTCACTGGTGTAAGCGTGAATGGTCGTCACCAAGCCCCGCACCAAGCCGAAACGCCCCGAAAGAACCTTGGCGACCGGCGCCAGGCAGTTGGTTGTGCAGCTCGCGTTGGAAATCAGGTGGTGGGACCGGGGGTCGTACCGGTTCTGGTTGACACCCAGAACGACGGTGATGTCCACCCCCTTCGCCGGCGCCGAGATGATCACCTTCCTGGCGCCCGCTTCCAGATGTTTCGACGCCAGCTCCCGGGTTCGGAATCGCCCCGTGGCCTCCACGACCACATCTACGTCCAGATCGCGCCACGGAAGGCGCCCCGGATCCCTCTGGGAACAAACCCGAATCTCGTCTCCGTCTATGACCAAGCCCCGGTGGGAGGCCTCCACCGTCCCCGGATACCGCCCGTGAACGGAGTCGTGCTGCAGCAGGTGGGCAAGGGTGAGGTTCTCCGCTATGTCGTTGATCGCAACGACGTCCAGATCGGTATCGCGCTCCTGCTTCGCCACGCGAAGGACGTTTCTGCCAATGCGGCCGAAACCGTTTATGGCGACTCGAATGGCCATGGGGTTCGTCAGCTCCCGGGTCGGCGGGACCCTTCGGTTCAGTTTGATTCCAGGGAAATGGGGACCGTGCGTGAAAACGCGTATGCAAAGACCTGGGCGGGTCCGCCCGGGGCCAAGGCGCGAACCGCAGCCTGAATCGTGGCACCGGTGGTCATCACATCGTCCACGAGCACAAGCCGACGGCCCTTCACCACCTCGCGGCGCGCGTCGGTCAATACGAACGCGTCTTTGACGTTATCCCGCCGTTCCATCGGGTTCAAGGCCGTTTGGGTTCCCCCTTGGCGCCTCCGCTCCAGGCAGCCGAGCAACGGAAGCTCCAGACCCTCCGCCAAGGCGTGAGCAATGACCCGGGCCTGATTGTATCCCCGGCGCCGGCGGTTGCGGGCGGACGTGGGAATCGGAACGACGAAATGGGCCCGCCTCACCGCGCTTTCCGCCCTCCGGGCCATCTCCTCGCCCATGAAGGTGCCCACGCCCCGCCAGCCTTGGTACTTGAGGGCGTGCACCAGCTCCCTAGCCGGGGACTCCAGGAGGCACACGGCTCGGGCCCCCTTCAGTACCTCGGGCCATTCCATACACTCGAAGCAAGACGGTGCCCGCCCCGTCCCCGCGGGGGCTCCGCACCGGGCACAGACCGGTAGAGGGATCGGGGGCAGTCCCAGGCGACAATTCCGGCACACCGGCGCAGACCGGGCCTCCCCGTCCGCGGGCCCGCCACAGCCGGCACAGGCCGGTGGCAGGAGGAAGTCGAGGATGCCGGCCATTCTTGCGGAAAGTCGAGCCTTCGACGCGGCTCCGGAGGGGTTCGCTTTGGCGCTCACGCCATCACCCCGCCGGGGGGGCCTCCCCGAACCACCGCGCGTACGAAGCCTCCGCTTGGCGAAGCAGCATGTCCCGCCCGTCCGCAGCGGGAATCCCCAAATGGACCGCTTGGCGGACCAGAGGCGTCGTACTCCGCGTGTACGCCAAGTCGATCAGCCCTCGGGGCCGGGCCGCCAAGCCCCGCAGGTCCACAGGCGCCGACCGACCATCCATGCCCACCGAAGTGGCGTTGACGACCGCCCCGGGCGCCGTGCCCTTCCAGTCCGCCACGGGACGAAGCCGCTCCTCGCCGAAGTGGTCGGCAACGAGGCGAGCCCTTGCCGGGGTGCGGTTCCAGAGCCAGATCCGGGACACCCCGACGGAGCCCAGGAGGGCAAAGACGACCGCCCGGGCCGCACCACCCGCCCCGAGCACCAGGACATCGTGGTCGTTCGGAGCATCCCCGAAGATGCAGGTCCAGGTGCCCAGAAAGCCCTCGACATCGGTGTTGTCTCCCCAGACGGTGTCTCCCTCGGCCCAAAAGGTGTTGCACGCCCCGGTGGCGGAAACGGCTTCCGTGCAGCGGTCCAGGAAGGGCAGAACCCGTTCCTTGTGGGGCACGGTGACGTTCCCCCCACCCCCGTCCAGGGCAAGGGCCCGGAGCACGGCGCCGCACTCGGCGGCAGAGGTCCGGCGCGCCCAGTAGACCGCGTCCCGGCGGGCTGCCCGAAAGGCCGCATTGTGGCGTGCAGGGGACAGACTGTGGGCCACCGGATCCCCCAGCAAGGCGTACACCGCACCCCGTCCGAGCCTGCGATATCCCTCCGTGAAGAGACGCGCAAAGAGCCCCCCCACCAGCACTTCCAGCTCGTGGAACACCGCCCTGTAGGTCTCGTCTCCCGCCCCAAAGGGATCTCCGACTTCACCACGCGTCCCCGCAGCGTTCGAGAGGAGGCAAACTCCCTCCCCCCCGCCCAGCTCCCGGACTCGCGCCATGTGGGCGGACTCCATGCACAGGATCAGGTCGGAACCCTTCACCACTTCCCGGGTGAGTCGGGTGCTCCGGTACGATTCCAGGTTCAGTCCCGCTTCCCCCGCCACCCGGAGAGCCCCGGTGCTGGGGACATCTCCGGGGCAGGCGTTCGTCCCGGCGGCGCGCACGGCAACGCGGTTCAGATCTCCGTTCAGCTCGTTTTCGGCGACGATCTTCCTTGCGATCGCCAAAGCCATCGGAGAGCGGCAAGTGTTGCCGGTGCAGACGAACGTAAGCGACAACCTGGGCTTGGGGTCACCTGTCATCGGGGTCTTTCCTCTTGGAGGGCGAAGCCCAGGACCTCGCTCAGCACTCCCTCGTCCACCGGGCCCCTGCGCAACAGGACGGGACCCTCCCTCCCCAGGCGCAACAGGGTGGAGGGCATCCCGCAGGGGAGATCTCCCGCGCCCAGGAAAAACATCTCCCGGTCCAGGACCCGAGCCGCCTCTCGCGCCGCTTCCGGAGTTGAGGCGGGGGGCTGACCGGGTGGATTGGCCGACGTGGACGTGATCGGGCGGCCTGCCGTCTTCAGGAGCTCCAGGGTCCGGCTCTGGCCCGGGACCCGGACGGCGACCGAGCCGTCGGCGGCCTTGGCGCCCGAAGGGAAGCTGTCGTCGGGGTCGTCCAGGACGAGGGTGAGGGGACCCGGCCAGAACGCCCGGGCCAGGGTCCGTCCCACCGGACCCAAGAGCGGGCCGACGGCCTTCCGGGAAGGAATCAGGATCACAAAGCCGCCGGAAGTCCGGCCCTTCATATCCCGAAGGCCCTCCAAGGCACCGTCTTCCAAGAACCCGCCGAAGCCGTAGACGGACTCCGTAGGGTGGATAATCAGCTCTCCCCTTTTCAGGCGGCGAAGCGCCTCTCGTAGGTCCTCATCCGGCATAGGACACAAATTCCTGTGAAACAAGCGCTTCGGCAATCACGAGATCGACGGGATGAGTAATTTTCAGGTTCTTTGGAGATGCGCGGACCATCCGCACTTCCGCATTCAAGGACTCCGCCATGGAAGCGTCGTCGGTGGGGACGAATCCCGTGGTGCGGCAGTGGTCAACGGCCCGAACGAATAGGTCTCGGGGGAAGGCCTGAGGCGTCTGGGCGTGCCACAGGGTTGCTCTCCCGGGCGTCTCCAGAACCCGCCCCCGGACGTCGGTCCGCTTGATGGTATCCACGGCGGGAACCCCCGCCACCCCCACCCCACCCCTGGCGGCAACCCGAAGGCATGCATCCACGACTTCCGGCGCTGGAAAAGGACGCACGCCGTCATGGACGGCCACGACGCCCGCGTCCGACTCCATGCCGTCCCTCGCATTCGCAACGGATTCGAAGCGGCTGGTTCCTCCCGGCACCGTGCGGATCCGCTCGTCCAGACGGGCCAGGCGTTTGGCGCCGGACCGGGGGCCCAGGGCGACGACCACTTCCGTTACGTCCCGCCGGGCCAGGAACGGCGCCAGGGCCCACTCCAGGACCGGCCGGCCCGCCAGTACCATCCAGGGCTTGCGGACGCCTCCCATGCGAGCTCCCGTTCCTGCCGCCGGAACGAGAACGGCGATTTCGCGGGGGTTCATTTCGGGGCTTCGTGAGGCTCTGAAACGTGGGATATCGAGTCAAAGCGGGTGTAGGCCTTGTGGAAGTAGAGCCCCACCGTGCCTGTGGGTCCGTTCCGCTGCTTGGACACGATGAGTTCCGTCTTCCCTTCCAGGTTGTTGCCGTCCTCGTCCACGGGCCCATGGTAGTACTCGGGCCGGTACAGGAACATGACCAGATCGGCATCCTGTTCAATGGAACCGCTCTCCCGCAGATCGGAGAGCTGAGGTCGGCGATCGGTACGCTGCTCCGGGGCGCGACTCAGCTGGCTCAGAGCAATCACGGGAAGCTCCAGCTCCCGGGCCAGCGCCTTCAGGCCCCTCGAAATCTGGCTGACCTCCTGAACCCGGTTCTCGGTCTTCTGGGAACCGGACATGAGCTGCATGTAATCCACAACGACCAACCCCAGACCCTCCCTTTCGGCCTTGAGCCGCCTGGATTTCGCCTTCATTTCCAGGACGTTGGAGGTCGCAGAGTCATCAATCCAGATGGGCGCCGTATTCAGGTGGCCGGCCGCGGTGGCCAGCCGTTGCAGTTCGTCGGATGCAAGGATCCCCCGCCGAAGCTTCAGGGCGTCCACCCTCCCTTCGGCGCACAGAAAACGCTGCACCAGCTGTTCCTTCGACATCTCCAGGCTGAAGATGGCGACAGGGACGCCCTGTTCGATGGCAACGGACTGGGCCACGTTCAGAACCCAGGAGGTTTTGCCCATGGACGGCCGCCCGGCCACGATGATGAGGTCTCCCGGCTGGAGGCCCGTGGTCATGCGGTCCAGGTCGGCGAAGCCGGTCGCCAGACCGGACACCTCCCCCGGCGACGCCTGAAGGAGCTCAATGTGCTCGAAGGTGGGCCAAAGAATCTCCTTGATCCACACGAAACCTTCCCGATCCCGGGAATCGGAAACCGCGAGAATTTGCTGTTCGGCCTGGTCGAGAATCTCGTGGACCGTCCTGCCCCCTGGCTCGTAGACATCCCGAACGATGGCGTGGGCCGCATCCAGGAGTCTTCGGAGGAGGGCCTTCTCTTGGACGATGCGGGCGTGGTACTCGATGTTCGCCGCGGTGGGGACGGCGTCCAGGAGGGATGCGAGGTACGCCAGCCCGCCGATGTTTTCCAGCTCCCCGACCCTCTTCAACTCCTCCGATACCGTGATCACGTCCAGGACCGCGCCCTTCTCGAAGAGTCGGGCCATGGCGCTGAAAAGGCGGCGGTTCGCCTCCCGGAAAAACATGGAGTCGTTTACGACTTCAAGAGCCCGCGCCACCGCGTCACCGTCAATGAGCATCCCCCCCAGCACCGAGGCCTCCGCCTCGGGCGAAAAAGGCGGGGAGCGGTCGTATGGGGTGGGGCCCCGCGCCGACGGTGTGGGGACGGGCTGGCTCACGTTCAAGTCCTCGGGCCCGGACCCGACGGACCGGGGTCCACCGGGGCCTGCGTTCGCCGGGCGATCAGTTTCCGTTCAAGACTTGCAGGAGAAGCTGCAGGTCGTCCCAGGCAAGCCGGCTCCAGGCGGGGTTCCTGAGCAGCGCTGCCGGGTGATACGTGACCACCAGGGGTACTCCCTCATAGCCGTGCAGTGTACCCCGGAGCTTACCCAGTGGCTTCTTTGACTCGGTCAACCATTGAGCGGCAAAGGAACCCACAGCGAGGATCGCCTCCGGGGAGACCAGGGCGATCTGGCGCTTCAGGAAGGGAGAACAGGCATCAATCTCGTCGGCAAGGGGGTTGCGATTGCCCGGGGGGCGACACTTGAGGACGTTGCAGATGTACACCGAGTCCTTTCGCGACATTCCCACGGAGGCCAGCATGAGGTCCAGAAGCTTCCCGGCCTGCCCCACAAAGGGACGACCCGTCGCGTCCTCCCGGGCACCGGGGGCCTCTCCCACAACCACGAGGCGTCCCTTCGGGTTTCCGTCCGAGAACGCCACCTGGGTTCGCCCCTGGGAAAGGCGACAGCGGGTGCAGGAGAGCGCGGTGTCTCGAAGTTCCCGATAGTCGGAATCTTCGACCGCTGGCGGGGGCTCCTCCCCACGCCCGGTCGAGAAGTCGGTGCCGGGCCGCCCAGTCGCCAAGGGCCTGGAAGCAGCCGCTTCCCCGGACGACGCGGGAGGGGTGGCCCGTCGGGACGAAGCCGCCATCTCCACCAGCTCCCGGGGCTCCAGTCGCGTGGGTACGATCCCCGGCTCTCCCAACCTCCGCCGCTGTTCCAGGTAGGCCGCTAGCTGTTCCCAGGACGTGCTCACGTCCGACTCACGCCCGGCGTTTTTCTTCGAGCCGATCCTCAACCCGGTCCATGATCTCGTCCGCGACGGCGGACTTGGACATGAGAGGCAATTCCAGGGGCGGTTGACCCGGATTCAGGATGGCCACCCGATTTGTGACGGTCTCGAAGCCGACCCCCTCCTTCCCTGCGGCGTTGGCCACGATGAAGTCGAAGCCCTTCGCAACGAGCTTCTCCTGGGCCCGGACCAGGAGATCGGACGTCTCCAGGGCAAAGCCCACCGACACGCTTCGGGCCTTCATCGCGGGGCCCGATTCGGCAGCGATGTCCGGATTCTCCACCAGCTTCACGTCCAGCTGGCTCCCCGCCCTGGCCCGCTTGATCTTGCCGGCGGCGGGGAACGCGGGACGATAGTCCGAAACGGCGGCAGCGTGAACGGCCACGTCTGCCGCACCGATCCGGGCCAACACCGCGTCTCGCATCTGGGCGGCGGTCCGGACGGGGACCAGCGTGACACCTCCGGGCGGGGTCAGGAGGGAAGGGCCCGTGACCAACGTGACCTCCGCACCCCTACGCCAAGCCGACCGGGCCAGCGCGAACCCCATCCTGCCGGAAGAGCGGTTGCCCAGGTATCGCACCGGGTCCAAGGGTTCGCGGGTCGGTCCCGCCGTGACCAGGACCTGGGCGCCCCTCAGCCGGGATTCCCCGGTGAGGGCCCGCCCCACCGCCTCCACGATGTCCTCAGGGTCAACCATTCGGCCCCGCCCCCGCCCTTCCCCAGCGGCCAGCCTTCCCCGAGCAGGACCCGTTCGGCGGTACCCCAACACCCCTTCCAGATGAGCCAGATTCGCCCGGGTCCGGGGGTGGGCAAACATCCGATCGTTCATCGCCGGAGCAACGACGACGGGCGCCTCCGTCGCCAGAAGGACGCAAGCCAGCAGGTCGTTGGCCCGCCCGGCGGCAACCCTTGCGATGAAGTCGGCGGTGGCGGGGGCAACGCAGACACAGTCGGCGCTACTCCCTAGCGCCACATGGAGCGCGGCCTCCCGGGCGGAAAAGAGGTCGGTGAAAGCCCGGCGTCCTGTGACCCCTTCGAAAGAGAGAGGCGTGACGAAGCGGCGGGCCGCGCGGGTTAGCACCACATCCACCGTGGCCCCGTAGAGACTGAGGTCCCGGGCAACCTGAACGACTTTGTACGCCGCGACGCCCCCACAGACCCCCAGCACGATCTTCTTGTCTTTCCAGGGCGGGCCCGGCTCCCGGGTGTCGGGGACAGCTTCCCCCGGCGACAAAGGCTACTCCGATTCCGTCCGTCGCCGCTTGACGAGACGGTACTCAACTTTGCCGGAAGTAATGGCTTCCAGGGCGCGGGTGGAAATCTTTTTCTGGTTTCCGAAGGAAATCGCGTCCTGGGGAAGCATGTTGAGCTCCCGGGCGTACTTGGCGGCCACAAGGACACCCAAGTACTTGCTCTGGTTGTTCTCCTCAATCTCGTCCGGAGTGAAGACCCTCATCTATGGCACCTCCACGGGTGTGGGCGGGTGGGCCCTGTAGCCGGGGGCAGGATTCGCAGGGACAGGAGCACCCGTGGGAGCCCCACGCCCCACAAAGCACGCCACACCAAGTATAGGACCCCAAAGGCCCGATTCAAACCCTTGACCGCGGGGAGGCGGAATCAGGATGCCCTTCCAAACGCTTGATTTCGGCCAGCGCCCCGATCTCCAGTTCCCGGCAAAGGGTGGCCACATCCGGAAACCGCCCCCAGGGGCTTCCGTCCGAGGGGGCCGGAGATTCCGGTGGGCGGGGGCCTGCCCTTCCGGCGGCACACCCGTTGTCCGCACCCTCATTCATGAAGGCGAGGATCTCCCGCAGGGCCCGGTCTAGATTCACGTTCACCACGAACTTCTCGAAGGACGGCGTGCACCTCAGCTCTCCAATCGCCGTTCGCAAGCGGCGTCCAATTTCTCCGGGAGACTCCGTGCCTCTATCGGAAAGGCGCTCAATCCACTTGACGGGGCCGGGAGGGAGAATGAAAACGACGACGGCATCCGGTACCTTCTCCATGACTTGCCTGGCGCCCTGTACGTCAATGTCCAGGACGGGGATACGGCCGTTTGCCGGGGCCGGTGCCAGGTTCTTCGCCACGGTCCCGTAGTACTCCCCGTGAACCTCCGCCCACTCGGCGAACTTCCCGGCCTCGATCATCCCTTCGAAGTCGCCCCGGGAGACGAAATGGTACTCCCGGCCCTGCCGCTCCCCGGAGCGGGGACGCCGGGTCGTAACGGAGACGGACAGCCTGAACCGTTCCGCGTACCGCCAGACAAGTCCTTCCGCAAGGGTGGTCTTGCCGGCCCCCGACGGGCCAACGAGGACGAGCAGGCCGACGCCGCCCGCGTTCACTCCACGTTCTCCAACTGCTCCCGAATCCGTTCCAGCTCTTCCTTGACAGCCACCGCCGAAGCCGCAATCCCCGCATCGTTGGCCTTCGACCCGATCGTGTTCGCTTCCCGGTTCATCTCCTGGACCACGAAGCTCAGACGCTTGCCAACCTTCGCCCCGGCCTCCGGATTCAAGCTTTCCGAGAAGAAGGCGAGGTGGGACCGGAGTCGCACGATTTCCTCGGCGAGGTCCCATTTCTCGGCCAAGTAGGCGATTTCGCGGGCAAGTCGATCCTCGTCCGTCTCCACAGATTCCGAAAGCACCTGGATCCGTTCCCGCAAGCGGTTCCGCTCCCGCACCAGCCGCTCCGGGGCTCGGACTTCCACCCCATGGAGCTCTCCCTTGATCCGCTCCATGCTCCGCCGCAGCTCCTCCTCCAGTCGCCGTCCCTCCGCTTCGCGCATCTCCAAGACGCCCCGGAGGGCATCTCCCACACAACCCAACAGTGCGGCTTCGTCGGGCAGAGGCGCTGCCGATTTCTCGGTCCGGAACACCCCCGGCAAACGAGCCAGGGTGTTGACGTTCAATCGACCTTCCAGGCCCAGTTCCGCCGCCGCTTCCTCCAGGCCCTGGGCGTACTTCCGGGCCCGGGCCAAGTCCAGCTCCGGAGCTGCGAAATCGTCTCGCTCCGCATTCCCGCAACTCACCGACAGGGAGACCCGACCTCGAAGAATCGTCTCTCGAATCCTTTCCACAACTTTCTTCTCCAAGCCTTCCCACCCCCGGGGAACCCGGACGCTCGGACTGAGGTGGCGGTGGTTGACCGTCTTGACCTCCACCCGAAGGACCCGGCCATCCTCGAGCGCCACCTCTGCCGCACCGTACCCCGTCATGCTGCGGATCAACGGACGTTCCGCCCCTTCAGTTCCAAAAAGTCCACCTCACGCCATAAAGGCCCCGGGTTCCGGGCAACAAACGACCGGGCAAATCCTGGTTGTTGGGTCTCAAGGTCAGATTTTCGACCGTCGCGAACACATTCAGGGACAGGAACCGCATCTGCAGGCGGAAGTACCAGTTCTGGTAGAACGGAACGACGGAAGGACCCCAGGCATCTTCCTCTTCAACCTCATCGGGTGCGCTCCCCGACATCGGCTCCCCGTCTTCCTCTTCGGGCAATCCGGGGACGGGCACGGTCATGGGGGACCTCCCCTGTACCCCCAGATCGACCCAGAGCTCGAAGTTCCCCGTCGATCGAAAGGTGCGGTGAAAGGACAAGGCCCCCTGGTAGAGGTGATCCGGGAAGTAGAGGGCGAGGGAGTCCTGCGCCTCCCAGAGCTGCACCTGCCCCAGGAGAAACAGCCCCCGGGGCCGCAGGGGCAGCCTTCCCGAGACTTCCCAACCCGACCGCCGTGCCTGCGGATGGACGACTCCCCCCCGGTCGAAGGGGAGCTGCGTGGGCCAGACGGAGTCGGCCTTGACCGAGACCATGGCCCCGGCAACCTCGATGCGCCGCCAAGCCAGGCGAACCCCGTACCGGGCACTCCATCGCCGGGTGAAGCGGATCGCTGGCGCCTCGGCGGCATCGGGGTCCCCGATGCTGTCGACGGCCTCCCGCCGATCGGGGTCCCCGGTGGTGTCCCCTTTCGGGGGCAACGGGCGCAGCGTCGGCACCGAGCGGGCTCCGTCCCCCTGCTCCGCAAAGACGGTGACAAAGGAAACCGGCGTGAGCCATGCCCGGAGATCGTAGCCCGAACCCGCACGGCCACCCCACTCCTCCTTCCACACGTATCCGCTCCCGCCACCCCATCGGGAAGACACGGCAGAAAACTCCCCGGAAAGTTCCCGGTCAACCACGCCGGCCCCTTCGTTGAAGCGCGCCGTCGTGCGGCCCCAAAGCCTGCCGCGCCGGGTCGTCAGCCGGACGCCGTACTGTTTCCGCGACTCGGCGGAAAAGGGAAAGGCTTCCAGCGTGTCCCCGGGTTGGATGGATGCACCGGTGGCCCACGCCTCCGCCAAGAGGCTGTCCGCGGGCGTCCAGCTGCCCTGTAAGGTCCAGTCGGAACGGCTCGCAGCGGCGGGAGAGATCCCCGAATCCGAACGTTCCGAGTGCATTCGCCGAACCTCGAGGCGGAGCCCAGCTCGATCGCCTCGGTGGAGGCTGTACCGGAACCATCCCCCCGTCGTGGCACCGGGGGTTTCTCTTCCCTGGGTGTCCAACCGCTCGATGGCCAGCGCGGCCTTCCCTTGGAACGCTCTGGGAAAGGAGAAGGTCCCCCGCAGGATATTCGTGCTCAAATCGCCATTGCCGGCCTCAATGAGAGAATAGGGACGCGGATTGGCGTGGGCGAAACGAAAGAGGTGCACTTCTACACCGCTGGCCCGTCGGACGACCCGCACCCGTTCTACCCCGGACAGGGGGACCCGGGCCAAATCCGGGACCGAACCGTCCAGGGGGAGGTGCTCGACACCGTCGTAGTAGAGGCGGAGTCCGCCGCCCGAGTACCCAACGGGAAAAACGACTGCCGAAGACCCGAAATCTCCGCTCCGGAGCGCCAGAAGACCCGGGATCTCTGCCAAGAGTTCCCAAAGGGTTTGGCCCCGCACCCCGAGAAGGCGCTTCCGGTCCCACTCCCAAACCCCCGGAGCGATGGCGGAAGCGACCGGATCGGGAAGCGTGGGGAGGACGGGAGGGGGCAGAATGCTGTCCACCGCCACCGAATCGGCGGGAAGGCTGTCCGCAGCGAGAATGCCGTCCACCGCCACTGAATCGGCCCGAAGGCTGTCCGCAACGGCCGCCGAATCCACTACCAGGGAGTCGGGCGGCAGGTCCAGGGTGTCGGGGGGCTCCTGGCCGATCGCTTCGGGCGTCGACGCAAAGAGCAACAAGAAGACGGCCGGGAGTGCGACCCGGGAGAAGCGCCGGAACGACCCGCGAAGCCACCGCCACATCGCCGGCTTTCCCCGCCGGGCCTTCCCGCCCCTCAGGTGTCCGCCCGCATTCGTACCCACTCCAGTAGAAGCCGGCAGGGATTGCCCAAGGGGCCGTCTCTCAGGTAGGACTTCTTCGTCTTCCCGTACGCCGTTCCTGCGATGTCCAGGTGCGCCCACGGCACGTCTCCCAAGAACTCGGAGAGGAAGCAGGCGGCCGTAATCGTGCCAGCAGCCCGCCCACCGATATTCTTGAGATCGGCGCAGTCGCTTTCGAGTTGTGCCCGATACTCCCGGCCCAAGGGGAGGGGCCAACAGGGCTGCCCCGCCATGGAACCGGCGGACCGTAGCTCCGCAACGAGCTCGGGTTCGGTCCCCAGCACCGCCGAGTGATGATGCCCCAAGGCCACGACACACGCCCCCGTCAGGGTTGCGCAGTCAACGATCGCAGCCGGATCCCAGCGGGAGGCGTAATCAAGGGCGTCGGCTAGAATCAGGCGGCCCTCCGCATCGGTGTTGACCACCTCTATGGTCTTGCCCGCCCGGCTCCGGACGACATCGCCGGGCTTGGTGGCGGAGCCGTTGAGGAGATTCTCCGTACTGGGCACAATGCCGATCACGTTCACAGGAAGCTTGAGACGGCCGATGGCCAGCATGGCGCCCAGAACGGCGGCCCCGCCGGACATGTCGTACTTCATCTCCTCCATGCCCTTGGCCGGCTTGATCGAGATCCCCCCCGCGTCGAACGTAAGACCCTTCCCCACCAACACGAGAGGCGGGGAGCCGACCCCGCCCCCATCGTGGCGAAGGATGATGAGGCGGGGCTCTTCGTCCGATCCTCGGGCGACCGAAAGCAGCGCGCCCATCCTTTCGGCCTCCATTTCCGACGGTCCCAAAACCTCCCACGCGAGCCCGGCTTCGTCCGCGATCCTGACCGCCTCCCGGGCGAGGTGGGAGGGCGTGGCCACGTTTCCGGGCCGGGCCTGAAGCGTGCGCGCGCGGTTCTCCCCGGCTGCGAAAGCAGCACCGATCCGAACCCCCCCGGCCCCCTCCGGAGAATCGCCGACCACGATGATGGCGACTTCCACCGGCGGCTCCGGGGGTTCGCCGCCGTCGCCTCCGAGAGCCGACTTGAGCTCATCAAAGCACCAGGAGGCGAGAACGAGCCCTTCGGCCGCGGCCTGAGCCCATCTCCCCGGCTCCCCACCGTCCAGATGCGCAAGACAGAACCCCAGGGACTGGAGCCGATACTTCTCCGCGGCCCGAACGGCCTTCCCCCCAGCCTCCCGGAACGTACCGGCCCCCAGGGCGTCCCGGCCTCCGATGCCCAAGAAGAGCACCCGCGCGGGCCCCCAAGCCCGGCTGCCATAGCCCATCACTCGGTCGCCTTCATTTCCCTGGAAGTCCCCGGCGGCCACCGCACGGGCCAAGACCCCCCCGGCAAGGCGGTCCAACCCGTCGACCACGGGATGCTTCGAGACGTCCATCCCCCGGGTAACCGGGACCACCAACAGCGGGGTCCGGACCGCGTCCGGGGCCTTCGCCCAGGCTTCGACGCGCACGTTCGGGCTCCCGCTAGGCGCCGGTGCGGGAGGGCGCAACGGGCTGATCGGCGGCAAGGGCATCGTCCATGCAAGAGACGACGGCCTCGCTGAAGCCGGAGGTGGACACTCGGGTTGCATCTTCCATTTGCCGCTCCAGGTCGTACGTCACGGTCCGGGCAGCGACCGCCCCTACAAGTCCCCTGTCAATGGCCCGCGCGGCTTCGTTCCAGCCCATGTGCTCCAGCATCATGACCGCAGAAAGGATGAGGGACCCGGGGTTCACTTTGTCCTGGCCTGCGTACTTGGGCGCGGTCCCGTGGGTGGCTTCGAAGAGGGCCACCGAATCGCCGATGTTGCCACCCGGGGCCATCCCCAGCCCCCCGACCTGGGCCGCGCAAGCATCGGAGAGGTAGTCCCCGTTCAGGTTGGGGGTGGCGATCACGGAATACTCCCTGGGACGCAATAGCACCTGCTGGAACATGGCATCGGCGATCCGATCCTTGATGACCACCCGGCCTCCCGCTTCCTCTCCGCCCCAAAGCCGGGACTCGGAAATCGTCGAATCGGGAAAACGCTCCCGGGCCACTTCGTACCCCCAGTCCCTGAAGGCTCCTTCTGTGAACTTCATGATGTTCCCCTTGTGCACCAGGGTCACCGACTCTCTCCCGCGGTCCAGGGCGTACCGAATCGCCGCCCCCACATGGCGCTTGGTGCCGAAAGGACTGATGGGTTTGATCCCGATGCCGCTCCCCTCCCTGACCTCGGCCCCCATCCGATCCCGCAGGAAGGCGCGGAGGCGGTCCGCTTCCGCCGTGCCCGAGGCCCATTCGAGGCCGGCGTAAACATCTTCGGTGTTCTCCCGGAAGATCACGATGTCAACGTCGTGAGGGTTCCGAACGGGAGACGGTACGCCCGGGATCCAACGTACGGGCCGGACGCAGGAATACAGATCAAGGAGCTGCCGGATCATCACATTCAGGGAGCGGATCCCCCTGCCCACCGGGGTGGTGAGGGGGCCCTTGATGGCCACCCGAAACTCGGCGAGGGCCTCCAGAGTTTCCTGGGGAAGCCACGCTCCGGCGAGCCGGTTCGCCTTTTCGCCCGCGTACACTTCCATCCAGGCGATCGAGCGGTCGTCTTGGTACGCCTTCGCCACCGCCGAATCCACCACCCGACGGGTCGCAGCCCAAATGTCCGGACCGATTCCGTCTCCTTCGATAAAGGGAATGATCGGCCGATCGGGAATGGAGAGCTGCATTCCCCGACCGGTAATCTTTTCGCCGCTAGGCGGGACGGAAGCATACTGATATGCGGGCACGTCAAGCCACTCCGCGCTTGAGGGAAACCACCGGTCCGAAGGCCCCTGTCCCAAGATCGAACGTATTGAACATGAGGTCTACGTGAACACCGGATCGGGACAATTTGCCCCACTTCATAGTGATTGCGGAAGGGGCAAGGGAGGCGCCGGGACCTACTTCGGACCCATCCGAACCGTACGCCTGGCGAAAAAAGCGGTACTCCTGCGGCGTTTTCCCAGCCGGTAGCCCGGTTGTTTCTCCCGGACGGAGGCTGCCCGCCCAACCTCCGCTCAACCAACAAGCAAGTCGGGCGCGTTTCCACCGGGTGGCCCACCCGTCCCCAAGGCGACCCGCCGCGAATCTCCCTTCCCGTCCGGCAGCCTGGCTACTGCAAGGATGAGCTCCGCAGCAAACTCCTCGGCGACCAAGCGGTCGGCGCGCTTGATGCGCAATGCCAGCTTGGCGGGATGCTTCAGCCTGAGTCCCTGCCCGCCGGCAATCTCCTCGAAGGCCAGGAGGTCCGATGCGGTAATCTCCAGCCGCGGCCCGGTCAGAAAACTCCACCAACGGCGCGGCACCGAAGCACTCGCCACATGGGTCAGCGGAATCGAGATTTCCTTGACGGGATGGATCTCCTCTTTTGTACCGTAGGATGTTGCGTAAAAAGACTCGGTCTCCGTGCGAGTCCGCCACTGGATGACCAAGCGATCCGCTTCCAGTCTGGCCAAGCCGTGGGCGGTTTCCGTCTTCGCCGTGTAGCCCTCGGCCCGCCAGACGTCGGAACTGCGCTTGAGGGTGAACGGAACTGCGCCAACGTGGGTCATGCCGCTTCCACCGCCAAGTCAGGGGAGTTTCCGTCGATTGCGTCTTTCTTACTTGAGTCGCTGGACAACCATCGGATCCATGCCTTCGATCTGCATGTGCAACGCGTTGCCTGATCGATACACAATGACCTTCGGGCGATACTTGTATGTGTACGCATACTTGTACTGGATTTGTTCCCAGATCTGTCCATTATCCCATCTGACGATCGTGTCACCGTTCCATCCATTGAATTCACGTGCAACCGAAGATTCGATCACATCGAAAAGAGGTTCGATACTCAGTGGCTTGTCATCAATAATGAAGATTCCTGGTCCTGCACAAATGGTGGCTGTGCCAGGGATGTATTTGCGCCAACAAGCGTTAGGTGAAGCAGAAATCTCGTTTCTTCTATCCTGGTGTGCATGGATTCAGATCCTCCTGGGAGCGGAGGTGGGCGGCGCAATCCCTGATTCGGCGAAAACGCCGACACGGGGTTGACAACGGTCAGGCGGACGCTCCATAGGTTCCCCACGCGCTCCGGAGCGCCTCACTGATCTCCCCCAGGGTCACCCGCCCCTTGACGGCTTCGATCAGGGTCGGGAGCAGGTTCGCATCCCCCAGGGCCACGTTCCGAACCCGGTTCAGATGGGTCCTCACCGACGCGTCATCTCGCGTCTCCCGGAACTGGACCAGGGCGGCGATTTGGCGGGCTTCCAACTCAAGGTAGTCGGGTCCCAAAGACAACGCGTGGTCTTCTTCCATTTCGTACCGATTCACGCCGACCACCCCTCGCTCCCCCGACTCCACTTCAAGCTGATATCGGTAGGCCGCCTTCTGGATCTCGTCCTGCATGAAGGTGATCGCCCCGGATGCCCCTCCCAGCTCCCGAATTCGTTCCATGTGGATTCGCGCCCTGGCTTCCAGCCGGTGGGTCAGATGTTCAACGAGGAAGCTGCCCCCCAAGGGATCGGCCCACGCGGTGACGCCCGACTCTTCCGCCAGGATCTGCTGGGTCCGAAGGGCCAGGGCCGCCGCCTGGGCGGAGGGAAGCGCGAGGGCTTCGTCATAGCCGTTGGTGTGGAGGGACTGAGTGCCGCCGAGAACGCCCGCCAAGGCCTGCACCGTGACCCGAACCACGTTGTTCAAGGGTTGTTGTGCCGTCAGGGTGGAACCGCCGGTCTGGGTGTGAAAGCGAAGGCGGCAAGAGCGGTCGGAAGCGGAGAAACGCCCCCGCATGAGGCGAGCCCAAATACGCCGGGCCGCCCGAAACTTGGCCACTTCTTCGAACAAGTCGTTGTGAGCCGCAAAGAAAAAGGAAATCCTGGGGGCGAAGTCCTCCAGATCAACCCCGGCGGCAAGGGCCCGCTGGACGTACTCCAGGCCGTTGCAAAGGGTGAAGGCAACCTCTTGTGCGGCGGTGGAGCCGGCCTCGCGAATGTGGTAACCGGAGACGGAAATCGGGTTCCAGCGCGGCAACTCCTTAGCACAGAAGGCGACGAGATCGCTCACCAGCCGCAGGGAGGGCTCCACGGGGTAGATGTACGTACCCCGGGCAACGTACTCCTTCAGGATGTCGTTCTGGACCGTACCCCTGAGCTGTTGCCTCTCCACGCCCTGTTCGTCGGCGACCGCGATGTAGAGGGCCAGGAGGACGGGGGCGGTGGCGTTGATGGTCATGGAGCAGGAGATCCGGCCCAGGTCGATGCCCCGAAAGAGGGTGCGCGCGTCTTCGATAGAATCGATGGCGACCCCCACGCGTCCGACTTCCCCTTTCGCCATGGGCGCATCGGAGTCGAACCCCATTTGGGTGGGGAGGTCGAAAGCGACGGACAGGCCCGTGGTTCCTTTCCTCAACAGAAAGTGGTAGCGGCGGTTGGTCTCCTCCGCTGTCCCGAAACCGGCATACTGGCGCATTGTCCAGCGGCGCCCTCGGTACATGGTCCGGTGGATTCCCCGCGTAAAGGGAAACTCCCCCGGTTCACCCAAGTCTTTCTTGAGCCGAAATCCACCGGGCAGGGCCTTGAAAGTGCCCTCCCGGGGCCCCTCGGTCACGCCGCCACCTCGGCAAATTCGACGAGAACCTGGTCCTTCTCCACGGCGTCCCCGGGAGCTACCCGAACCTTATCCACTCGAGCGGCAACCGTTGCCCGCAACTCGTTCTCCATTTTCATGGCCTCGATGATGACCATCCTAGCGCCCGGCCCAACGACGCTGCCTTCCTCCACGCCCACCTGAACGACCAGACCCGGCATGGGCGCCCGTAAAGGCGCTACGGAGGCCCTGGCACCGGCCACCGCCGTCTTCTGCTCCCTGACCTTCGCCGCCCGTTCGTCCATAACCTCCACGATCACGGTGCAGCCATCCAGCCCTACCTCCCAGACGCCCCGTCCGACGGAGCGAGCCAGGAGGGCGCGGGAAGCCCCGTTCAGGAGAAGGGAAAACGTCTCCGTTCCGGCAGGGGCCAGGGAGGCGCTGTAGGGGCGACCCGCTACGGTAACCCCGTTGTCGTCGTGGATCACAACCTCGTATTCCTTCCCCGACAAAGAGACCACATAGCGCGTCTCCCGGCGTGGCGACTCCGTCACGATACGAAGCGGCGCCGCCAGTCCGGGAAGCGAGATCGTCCCGGGCGGATGCGGGGAGCGGCCCGCGTCTTCCGTCTTCCGTGCTCCAGGAGGGCCGCCGCGGTGACCAGGGCAACCTGGGTCTCGTCCGACCGTTTGTCGTCGAAGAGGCCCGGGTGGTCTTTCAAATATCCAGTCGAAAGGCGACCGGCCAGAAAGTCGGGCTCATCCATGATCCGAATCAACAGGGAAGCGCTTGAAGAGAGTCCCCCGATGCGCAACTCTTCCAGGGCCCGCCGCATGCGCCGAATCGCCGTTTCGCGGTCCTGGCCGTGGGTCACCAACTTGCCCAGAAGGGGATCGTAGTGGAGGCCTATCTTCGTCCCCTGGGCGATCCCGCCATCCCAGCGGACGCCGGGACCCCCCGGAAGCTCCAGCGCCCCGACAACCCCGGTCGCCGGCAGAAAACCGTCAAAAGGAGACTCGGCCGTGATGCGGCATTCGACCGCGTGGCCCCGAAGGGGGATCTCCTCCTGCCGAAGGGGAAGCGGTTCCCCTGAAGCGACCCGGAACTGCCACTCCACCAAATCGATACCCGTGACCATTTCGGTGACCGGGTGCTCAACCTGAAGACGGGTGTTCATTTCCAGGAAGAAGCACTCCCCGTCCTGGTAGAGGAACTCGACGGTGCCGGCTCCCGTGTAATCGATGGCCCGAGCCGCCCGGACGGCCGTCTCTCCCATGCGCGCCCGTTCTTCGGGGCAGAGGAGTGCGGAAGGCGCTTCCTCGATCAGTTTCTGGTGTCGTCTCTGAATGGAACACTCCCGTTCGAAGAGGTGCACGATGTTGCCGTGAACATCCCCGAACAGCTGGATCTCCACGTGCCGGGGCCGCTCCAGAAAACGTTCTGCGTACACGCTCCCGTCTCCGAAGGCCGACTCGGCTTCCCGCACCGCGGCCTCGAACGCTCCCCCGACCTCCGCAGCCCTCCGGACGACGCGCATCCCCTTTCCTCCCCCGCCGGCCGAAGCCTTCAGAACGACGGGCAGACCCAAGGACTCCGCCGCTCGTCGAGCATCCCGGGCCGAAGTCAGGGGAGTCCGGATGCCGGGAACGACGGGCACACCTGCTTGATCCATGCGTCGACGGGCCTCCGTCTTGTCGCCCATGGCCCGGATCGCCGAAACCGGGGGGCCCACGAAGACCATCCCGGCCTGGGCGACGGCTTCGGCGAAGTCCCCCCGCTCGGCGAGGAACCCGTACCCCGGGTGGATGGCCCGAGCCCCCGCCTTTCGCGCCACCGAAACGAGCTTGTCGATGGCAAGGTAGCTCTCCGAGGCCGCGGAAGGCCCGATGGGATACGCCTCGTCGGCCTGCAACACGTGCGGCGCCGACCGATCCGCGTCGGAAAACACGGCGATCGTGCGGATCCCCAACTCCCGCGCCCCCCGAATCACCCGAACCGCGATTTCGCCCCGGTTGGCCACCAGTACCGACTCAATCAACGCAGGGTGCCTCCGGGAAGCTTCTGGTGGATGCTAGAGGGAACCGGTTACGGTGGTTTCCGCCCCATCGCGCCATATCCTGAAGTCCATCTCATCTCCCTCTTCGTACGAACGAAGGATTCGCCGCAACTCCTCGGCGTCCTCTACTTCACGGCCCTCCACGCCGACCACCACGTCACCGGGGCGAAGGCCCAAGCCGGAGTCTTCTGCCACATCTGCCACCAAGACTCCCCTGTAGGTCCCGAAGTAGGCGCCCAGGCCAGGGTTAAGATCGACAAGATCGAGACCGAAGATCCGGCCGCTCCCGAAATGGTGGATCCAGCCGTTCCCAAGCGTCAGGTCCGCTTCCCACCTCGCAACCCGATCGTCCATCCCGTGCGTCAACTCCCGGAGTCGATCGCCCAAGCTGCGTAGGCGAACGGTGAAGGCAGGATCGGGGCGGTAGTAGCCTCCCTCGTCCAGCACCTCGGGTGTCACCGTAAGGGAAAGCCTTTCGCCTTCGCGGTCCACCACCACTTCAATGGGATCCCCTTCCTCCAGCTCCCTGGACAGGGCGATCATGCGCTGCGTCGGGAGCGACTCGCCTTCCCGGAAGCCGCTCTCAACCTGGTCTTCCAGCGCTTTGGCAAGGTCGTGGCCGTCAACGGAGACAACAACATCGCCCGCTTCGATTCCGGCCTCCGCGGCCGGTCCGCCCTCCCAGACCCTGATCACCCGAGCACCCCAATCTTCAAGGTCCCGGTCCCACGTCGCCTCCAGTATAATCCCTAGCTTCGGCCGGGCATCAACGGCAATGCCTGGAAACTCGTTGAACCGAAAGGAGGGGCAGTCGCATTCCACCTGCTGCTGAGCCGCGGCGAAAGACGGGGCGCCGATCACCCCCGCAACGACCCCCATCACCAACCCCACCCACCGCTGCCGATTCCTCAACTTCCTCATCGTAGACATCCTCCCTCTCCCCGAAATGTTCGACGGCCCCCGGCGAGCCCGCAGGCCAAGCTTCCCGGAGATTGGGACGCCGGATGGCCGCACAGGGGTTGCCGTCTGGGAAGTGGCGGGGTCAGTCGGTGTCCCCCGCGCAAGGGCCTCATAACGGGATGTTGCCGTGCTTCTTGGGCGGATTCGTGTCCCGCTTGGCCGAGAGCATATCCAGAGCGTTGATCAGGCGGGGGCGGGTGTCCCGGGGATCGATCACGTCGTCCAGGTAGCCCCGGGCAGCAGCGATGTAAGGATGAGCAAACTTCTCCCGGTACTCGGCCATTTTCGCTTCGGTCATGGCCACCGGATTTTTTGACGCGGCGATTTCCTTGCGGAAGAGAATCTCCACAGCGCCCTTCGGGCCCATGACGGCGATCTCCGCCGACGGCCAAGCCAGGTTGACGTCGCCCCGGACATGCTTGGAGTTCATGACGTCGTAGGCGCCCCCATAGGCCTTCCGGGTGATCACCGTGACCTTGGGCACGGTCGCTTCACAGAAGGCGTATAGAAGCTTGGCCCCGTGCCGGATGATCCCGCCGTGCTCCTGATCGACCCCCGGCAGGAAACCGGGAACATCTTCGAAGACGACGAGTGGGATGTTGAAGGCGTCGCAGAACCGGACGAAGCGCGCCCCCTTGTCCGAGGAATCTATGTCCAGCACCCCTGCCAAGACCGCCGGCTGATTTGCGACGACGCCGATGGCGTGCCCGCCCAGGTGAGCAAATCCCGTCAACAGGTTGCGGGCAAAGCCGGCGTGGACCTCATAGAAGCCGGCGTCATCCACCACGGAGCGGATTACGTCTTGCATATCATAGGGTCGATTGGGACTGTCGGGCACCACTTTGAGCAGCTTCTCGTCCCTTCGGTCATGAGGATCCACCCCATCCCCCGAAGGCGGCGGCTCTGCGTTGTTTCGGGGTATGTAGCGGAAGAGCTCCCGGACCGCAGCCAAGCTCTCGGCCTCGGTGTCATGGGCGAAGTGAGCCACGCCCGAGGTCTCCGCATGAACATCCGCACCACCCAGCCCCTCGATGTCGACTTCCTCGTGGGTGACGGTTTTCACCACGCCAGGTCCCGTCACGAACATGAAGCTCGTTCCCCGCACCATGTATACGAGGTCGGTGATGGCCGGCGAATAGACCGCCCCACCCGCACAGGGACCCAAGATCACGCTGACCTGGGGAATCACGCCCGAAGCCATCGTGTTGCGGAGAAAGATGTCGGCGTACCCCCCCAGAGACACGACGCCTTCCTGAATTCGGGCTCCCCCGGAATCGTTGAGCCCAATGACCGGCGCACCGTTCTTCAGGGCCATCTCTTGAACCTTCACGATCTTCTCCGCGTGAGCCTCGCTCAGGGAGCCGCCGAAGACGGTGAAATCTTGAGAAAAGACGTAGGCCAGGCCGCCGTGGATCGTCCCGTAGCCCGTGATCACCCCATCGCCCAGGATCTTCCTGGAGCCAAGCCCGAAGTCGCTGGAACGGTGGGTAACGAACCGGTCCATCTCCACGAAGGAATCGTCGTCCAGGAGGAGGTCCAACCGTTCCCTCGCCGACAACTTGCCCCGGGCGTGCTGGGCCCGAACCCGCTCCTCGCCTCCACCCGAAGTGGATTCGAGCTTGAGCGCTTCCAGACGCTCCAACGCCTTTTGGGTCGTCACCGGAGGCGTCCGCAGCAGGCGATAGGCATCAGGAAACGCCCGGCGGGAAGCGGCCACCACTCCGGATCGACGGAGAAAGCTCCGGCAGTTCGGCATCCACCGGCAGGAGCGTACCTTCAAAGATCCTGACCGGAAAGAATTCCCGCACGAGACGGCTCCCGGCAACGGAGTAACGCCCCGTGACCCCCTCGAACCGGCGGAATCCCTCAAGGACGTCAACCAGTTCTTCTGCCGTACGCAGGCCTTCCCCATACGCGGTCAAGGCCATGCGAAAGAGATCGAACCCGGCGGCAGGCACGGCACTATCCAGAGTCCGAAGAAAGTGGTTTTCGTAGGCTTCGACGAATTCGGCGCTCCGGTCCTCTGCCGAACCCGTAGGAACCGGGCTCACGGCGATGACCCGATCCGTGTGGCGGCGGGCCACCGATCTGATCGTGGACGGGGCCGTCCACGCCGCGGTACCCGCGATCTGGATGCCCAGGGTATCAAGGCCGAAAAAGGCAATCTGGGGCGCAAGCAACTCCAGGTCGGCAGCCGGTGCCGCCACGACCAGAAGCTCGGGAAGTAGGGAGCCCGTACTGACCAGAGGACCCTCGAAGGTGGTGGTGCCCGGGGCGTAGGGAATCCGTCTTCGGACGTTCCCCCCCAGAGCCTGAAACGCCTCCTCGAAGGCCGCCGCCTCCAGGGTTTCGCCCGGGGTTTCCGGATGAACAACCACGGCGTTGCCGTACCCGAGATCCGACACCACTGCGGCCAGCGTCCTTGCGGCGCCGGGATCCGTGGCTCCCAAGCTGTACACGCCACCCTGCTCCACCGGGACCCTCCGGGCCGTGGGGGAAAACAGCGCGACTTCCCGGGGCTTGACCTGCGCCGCAGCGGATACGTTCTCGTCCACGAGGGGCCCCAGAATGGCAACGGCCCCGCGCGCGACAAGCGCCGAGACCCCACGGGCGGTTCCGGAAACGGTCCCCCGATTGTCTTCGACGACCCACTCCACGGGAACGCCTGCCCGGCGGGCCAGCTGGGCGGCGACCTCGGCCCCCTCCATGAACCGGCGGGCGTACTCCCGGTTCGACGGGGAGCCGGATACGGGGAGAACCGCCCCGATGACCGGAAAGTCCAGCATGACGGACGAAAGATCGCCGTCCAGCACCGCAGCCGCGATCCGCCCCACCCGGCCCTTGGCACCCGTGTTTCTCGCCCGGATCGCAAACTCCCGAGCTTCCTCCGGTTTCCCGGACAAGGCGAGGCTGAACGCGCGTTGGGCGAAGACGGGGCCGAAACGGGGGTCTGCGGTATTGTCGGCGGCCATGGCGGCGATGGCGGCGATTTCGTGGCGACCCAGCCGCGAAGCCGCGGCTCCCATCCGATCCACCACGGCGGCGGTGACCATTTCGGCGGGCAAGGCGAGAAACTCCCTTGCCGCGCTTTCCATCTCCCCTGCCTGGAAGAGCGCCTCGGCGCGCCTACCCGCTTCCTCCGGCAAAGAACCCGGGCTGTCCGGTTCTTCCACCCGCTGTTCCGCCCCCAGCTCGACTTCCGAACGCGGCACGGTTCCTGCGCACCCCGGAGCGGAACCGATCAGAAAAAAAAGGGCAAGCCTACGCTTCACGTTTCGGGGTCAGGGAACCGCTGGAGTCTCCAAATCTTCCTCACAGTTTTCCCTCTTCGTCCGTTTCGCCCGAGTTCCCGTTCCTGTCAACGCCCGCCTCCGCCTGGGCCGGTTCGGCAACCGTGCGCCGAGCGGGTGCTTCCAGGACCTGGAGAACGAGGCGCCGGTCGGCTGCGCTGGAATCAATCACCCGCAGCGGGACCAGATCCCCGGGGCGGAAGTAGTCGCTCAGACGGTCCGGATCGACCGCCGCGTGGGATTCGGGAACGAAGCCCTCCACGTCGTCACCCAGGTCCACGACCACACCCTTGTCCTGAACCCGAACCACCGTGCCTTCCTGTTCATGGTCCTTGGAGAAACGAATGACCAAACCGGGCCACGGGTCATCGTGCAGTTGCTTGATGCCCAGCGAAATCCGCTTGTTTTCCGAATCCACATCCAGAACCATGACGTCGATTGCTTCGCCCTTTCGCACGATCTCGGAGGGGTGCTCCACCCGCTTGGTCCAGCTCATGTCGGAAACGTGCACAAGGCCGTCGATCCCCGGCTCGATCTCTACGAACGCCCCGAAGGAGGTCAGGTTTCGCGCCGTCCCCGTCAAGCGGGTTCCCGTGGGGTACTTCAGGGGAAGGGCCAACCACGGGTCCTCTTCGATCTGCTTCATGCCCAGGGAAATCTTCTCGTCCTTGGGGTCAACCCTAAGGACGACCGCGTCGATTTCGTCGCCGATGGACACCAGCTTGGAAGGGTGGCGCACGTTTCGAATCCAGGACATTTCCGAAATGTGAACCAGTCCTTCCACCCCCTTTTGCAGCTCCACGAAGGCGCCGTAGTTCGTGATGGAGACAACTCTTCCGCGAACCCTGGACCCTATCGGATAACGCTCCGCGATGTCCGTCCATGGATAAGGAAGCAGCTGTTTGAGCCCCAAGGAGATGCGCTCCCGGTCCCAATCGATGTCCAGCACCTTGACGTCCAGATTGCGACCGATCTCCACCACTTCGGAAGGATGGCCGACGCGGCCCCAGGACATGTCCGTAATGTGAAGCAGGCCGTCCAGACCGCCCAGGTCAATGAAGGCTCCGAAGTCCGTGATGTTCTTGACGACACCTTCCCTGACCTGCCCGACGAGAAGCTCTTTGACCAGGATTGAGCGCTTCTTTTTCCGCCTGTCCTCAAGAATGACTCTTCGGGATACGACGATGTTCCGCCGGCGCTTGTTGAGCTTGATGATCTTGAAGTCGTAGGTATCGCCGATCAGGTCCTCGATGTTGGGCACCCTCCGCAGCGCAATCTGGGAACCGGGAAGGAACGCATCCACGCCCATGATATCCACGGTGACGCCACCCTTGATCTTGCGGGTCAGCAGTCCCTGGACGGGACGATCACTTTCGTAGGCATCCCGAATCAACTCCCATACCCGGAGGAAGTCCGCCTTCTTCTTGGACAGGACGACCACCCCGTCGTCGTCTTCAAGGCTCTCCAGGAGCACCTCGACTTCTTGTCCCGGCTCGATCCGATCCGAGACCTTGAACTCGTCAAGGGGCACGGTACCTTCACTCTTGAAGCCGAATTCGAGAATTACCGCGGAGTCCGTGATCCTCAAGATCTTGGCCCGGACGATTTCACCTTCCCTGATTTCGCCACTGGCGGTCTGATGCTCGGCAAGCATCGCCTCAAAGTCGGTCCGAGAGACATCAAGGACCTCTTCGCCGTAGGGGTCGTGAAAGAGCTCGGGCGAAATGTCGTCTTTGCTCAATGGAAATCGACCCCGAGGCGAGGACGCGACACTGCCCTCGGCCCCATCAAGCGTTGCGAAGGTTTCTTGCGTTTCGGTCATGTGCTGCGCTTCCCCAGCTGGGCTAGCTGGCGCTCCGGTACTCTTCCGGCTGCTGGTGTAGAACCTGGGGACGAGCCGGGCTGAATGGTTAGGGCAAGGTCTACGGAACCGTCCCGCCATCGGTTCCAAAGACCGACTTTTCCGAGCGCGCAACGGGCACATCCCGGGAACCCCGATGGATCCGGTACGGACTGCTCCCGCCCTTTGTCGCTCAATTCAAAGACAGCAAACCAATGTAACAAGAACTGCTCAATGGAGCCAAAACTGCCCGATGGAACCAACCTTCCAGGTCGCCTTGGGAGGGTGGCCATCGGCCCCTGAGGTTCGGCGGGGGCGTCCCTGAAGCTATTTGAGCCCGAACCGACGAGCCTTTTCCACCAGCGCCACGATCCGGTCAATCTGGTCTTCCGGCTTCATGTCCGTCGTGTCCAGGCAAATGGCGTCGGGCGCGGGCTTCAAAGGTGCGAGTTTTCGCTCCGAATCCCGCCTGTCCCGTTCGGCCAGCAAGGCGACTTCCCTTTCGATTCGGGAGGCCGCCGGATTCGCTACGCCAGCTTGGCGCAAGCGTCTCCGGGCCCGCTCCCGGACATTTGCCGTCAAGAACACCTTTACCGGAGCGGTTGGGAACACCACGGTACCCATGTCCCGTCCTTCGGCCACCAGACCCGGGCCCCGGGCTCCGGCGCGCTGCAACTCCAGCAGATGGGCGCGGACCGCCGGCATCCCCGAGATGCGAGACGCAAGAGACGTTACCCGGCCTGTCCGTAGGGCTGAATCGGGCACGGACGTCCCACCGAGCCGGATCTCCGGGGTTCGATCCCGCCACCGCACCTGGACACCCAGATCCGCGAGTTCCAGGGGAGAAATACCAGCCGAGTCTTCCGGATCGCGTCCTGACTCCAAGATCCCAAGGGCCACACCCCGGTAGACCGCCCCCGAATCCAAATGGCGGAACCCCAGGCGGTCTGCCAGGGCCTTGGCGGTTGTGGACTTCCCGGAGCCCGCCGGACCGTCAATGGCGACGACCAGACACGGAGGCTGTGCCCTCGAATTCGGAGAGGAGGCGGGGAATCGTGGTGGGGCTTTCGCCTTCATCCCCTCCCCCGCGGGAGCACCGGGACGACAGACCCGGGCAAGCAGCTCCCAGAACCCGGGAAAGCTCACGTCCACCACGGTGGGGTCGTCTACCTCGATGTCGCAACCGGGGGTCGCACCCAGTACTCCGAAGGCCATTGCGATTCTATGGTCGCCGAAGCACGGGACCCTCCCATGAAGGGGCCGTCGGGTACCTTCGACTTCCAACCCGTCGGACGTCTCCTCCACTTGAACTCCGATCTCCCTGAGGTTCGACGCCAGCGCCCGGAGCCGGTTCGACTCCTTCACCTTCAGCTCCCCGGCCCCTGTGATCTTGGTAACCCCCTGGGCGCGGGCCGCCAGCGTGGCGAGAATGGGAATCTCGTCGATCATTCCGGGGACTTCGGCCTCCCCAACTTCCACCGCCCGCAGCCCCCCTCCCTGCCCCCCCACCCGGACGGACCCCACGGGCTCCCCACCCCCACCCGCCTTTGGAGAAATCCCCAGGGCGACGCCCATTCGCGACAGGACCTTCAGGAAACCGGTCCGGGTCTCGTTCAGGCCCACGGAACGAACGACCAAAGACCGCTTCCCGGAAAGAACGGCCCAGGCCAGGAAGAACGCCGCCGAAGAAAAATCGCCGGGCACTTCCACGTCCAGGGGCGCCAACCGCTCCGGGGGGGAAACCAATCGGACGACCCGCGCGGCCCCCCGGGCTTCGCTTTCCACCTCCACGCCCATGGAGGCCAACATCCGCTCCGTGTGGTCCCGGGAGGCCCTGGGTTCCTGGACCTTGACCTCCACGCCCGACCCGACTCCCGCCAAGAGGATGGCGCTCTTGACCTGGGCGCTCGACACGGGACTCTCGTACGACAGGGGCGAGAGGGCTCCGCCCGTGATGCGGATGGGCAGAACGCCGGACCGGCCCAGGTAGGTAACGGAAGCCCCCATTTGCCGGAGGGGAATGGCGATCCGCTCCATCGGACGGCGAAGGAGGGACGGGTCTCCGGTGATGACCGCCTCCATGGGCTGGGCCGCGAGGGCTCCCGCCAACAAGCGGGCCCCCGTTCCGCTGTTTTCCAAGTCCAACGGTCCCGTGGGTTCCTGCCAGGAGCGAAGGCCGGATCCTCGAACCCGTACGACCCCGGACAACGGCGGTGCAAGCGACGATATCTCCGCCCCGAGCGCCCGAAGGGCCCGCCCTGTTGCGGCGGGATCCGCCCCCCGAAGGATGCCCCGGATGCGGCTCTCACCGTTCGCCATTGCCGCCAGGATAAGGGCGCGCTGGCTCACCGACTTGTCGCCGGGAACCCGAAGGGTCAGCCCAGCGCCTTCAACCATTTTCTGCTGGAGCGGTCATATACCTCCCGCTCGACCCCAAGACATCGAGCTTCTGGCGGAGTTGGCCCCGAACGTGGTGACTCCATCGGCCCGCCAAGGGCGCACAGGCGTTTCTCTTGTGGGACCGCCTGGCAGCTCTGGCAGCGGTGGATGTGGACAGTGACCGCGTATCCTTCCCCACCGACTGGCACCCCAAGGCCCGCTCACTCATGCCGATTTCGACTTCCGAGTCCATCGGAGGCCACCATCGAAGCCGATTTCGACTTCGAGTCCATCGGAGGCCACCATCGAAGCCGGGAATATGGCCCGCGCCTGGTCCCGCAAGATCCCGGGCGAGGCGGAGTAGCGGGCCGAAATGTGGGTCAGCACGAGCTGTCGGGTCTTCGCCTCCGAGGCCACCCACGCGGCCTCCACGGCGGTAGAGTGCCTCGTTTCCCGGGCCCGGCGTCGTTCGTCCATACCGAAAGTGGCTTCGTGGATCAGGAGGTCCGAACCTTTCGCCATGGCGACGGCAGTCCACGTCGGCCGGGTATCCCCCGCGTAGACCACCTTGCGCCCGGGCCGAGAGGCCCCCACCACTTCGCCCGGCGTAATGACCCTCCCGTCCACCTTGACGGATTCGCCCCGGTGGAGCCGACCTCGGAGAGGACCCTCCGGAACCCCCAGGCGCCGCGCCACCTCCGGGTCGAAGCGACCCCGGCGGGGCTCCTCGATCAGGGCGTACCCGAGAGCCGCCACCCGGTGATCCGCAGCGAAGGCATGGACGGACCACCCGTCGAAGTCGACGCTGTCGCCGGGGTTCAGGCTCTTCAGCGTCACCGGGAAGGTCACGAACTCCCCGCCCAGGTGGACCGCCTTCTGCAGTACCGCGCCGGAGCCACGGGGGCCGTAAATGGTCATCTTCTCTTCCCTCCCCTGGAGCCCCATGGTCCGCAGGAGTCCGGGTAGACCGAGGATGTGATCGGCATGGGCGTGGGTAATGAAAATGTGGGAGAACGAAAAGCCCGTGCCGAAGCGCATGATCTGTCGCTGTGTCCCCTCCCCGCAGTCCCAGAGGATTGTCGTTCCCTCTCTCCGGACGGCAATGCCCGACACATTCCGCTTTGCCGTCGGCCTAGCGGCAGCGGTTCCCAGGAAACGGATTCGAATCATCGAGCGAAAAAGAACCGGGGTTGAGGGAAGACTTCCAATGGACTTCCGGAAAATGAAGTTACGCCACTTCCCCGCGAAAACTCCACTTCCCCATGAACAGAGGGCCTGCTACCCGTCCCGGATTGTCCTTCTGGCTGACCGGCGCTTGGGGGCGGGGCTGATAAGTCCGCCCGGCGTTGACGGCGGTACAGGGTGGGTTTGCCCGTTCACCGGCTTTGGACTTATGGTGAATTTCGCGAGAGTGCCGGGATGGTGAACCGGCGTACGTACACGAACCCAAAGAGGGCGGGTCCGCCCGAAGGGGCAGTCCACTCCGGAGGACAAGAATGAGCGCAAGGGCGACAAAGAGGAGTGCAGTTCCGAACCGTAGGGACTTTCTGGGAACGGCGGCAGCCGCGCTGGGAGCTTCCGGTCTGCCCGGGTTGAATGCCAGCGCGACGGACGTCGCCCGAGAGCTGGGCGGTCACCCCGGGTCTCCTTCGGAGATCGCTTCCGACGAAAGCTTCTGGTCCGAGGTCGCCCGGGCCTTCACGGTGGACCGCTCCCTCGTGAACCTGAACAACGGGGGTGTCAGCCCGTCGCCGACCTTCGTCCAGAACGCCATGAAGCGGCATTTGGACTATTCCAACAAGGCCCCCACCTACACCATGTGGAAGATCCTCGAGCCTCAGCGGGAGGGTGTTCGGGCCCGAATGGCTCGGGCGTGGGGCGTGGACGTGGAAGAGGTGGCGTTTACCCGCAACGCCTCGGAGGGCCTTCAGACCTGCCAGTTCGGTTACGATTTGTCGCGGGGTGACGAAGTCCTCACCACCACCCAGGACTACGGCCGCATGCTCACCACCTTCCGGCAGCGAGAGCGGCGGGAGGGAATCGTGATGCGACAGATCAAGGTCCCGGTGCCGGCGGAGGACCCCGGGGAGGTCGTGCGTCGCTTTGAGGAGGCCATCACGCCTCGGACGCGACTCATCCTCATGTGCCACATGATCAACCTGACGGGACAGATCCTGCCCGTGAAAGAGGTGGTCCGAATGGCCCGACGGCACGACATTCCCGTGATTGTTGACGGCGCCCACGCTCTGGCCCATTTCAGCTTCAAGCTGTCCGACCTGGACTGCGACAACTACTCCACGAGCCTGCACAAGTGGCTCTTCGCCCCCCACGGAACGGGGCTCCTGTACGTTCGTCGGGACCACATCCCCAAGATCTGGCCCCTCATGGCGGCACCGGGGCGCATGGACGGGGACATTCGCAAGTACGAGGAGATCGGGACCCACCCCGCAGCCAATTATCTGGCCATCGCCGAAGCCCTCACCTTTCATCAGGGCATCGGGGACGACAGGAAGGCGGCCCGCCTGGTTTACCTGCGGGACTATTGGGCGAACCGTCTCCTGGAGAACGACCGGGTCCGCCTCAACACCAGCCAGAAGCCCGGCTTGGCCTGCGGGATCGGCAACGTCCACGTGGACGGGCTGGACACGGCGGACCTGAGCAACTGGCTCTGGAACGAGCACAGGATCATCAACGTGCCCATCGGCCACGAGGAGTGCCAAGGGCTCAGGATCTCACCCAGCGTGTACACGACCCTGGACGAGCTGGATCGCTTCAGCGAGGCAATGGAGTGGGCCATCCGTCACGGACTGCCCACGGCATGATCGCTCCGCTCAGGGCGGGGTCCGGGTAAACGGGGGTCCGGCCAACTGCGACTTCGTCAGCGCGGGCCATCCGGAACGGAACCCTCGTGACGAACCCTCACCATTGACGTCTCCGGGGCTCCTTACCCTTGGCAAACGGGGGCTCCGGGGTGCTGCGGAGCGGGTTGCCACTTCGTTCGGTGGTGGTTCAACCCCTGACGTCCTCCCGACCCGGGGATCAGTTTCCCCAAGCCAGCATCTTCGCAAAGTCCCTTCCCGTCGGGGCTTGAAACACCTTCAGGCCGAATTCGGGAAGGATCGCGATCAGGTGGTCGAAGACATCGGCCTGGAAGGATTCATAGTTTGCCCAGGCCGTATCGCTGGTAAAGCAGTAGATCTCGATGGGGATCCCTTGGGGTCCCGGCGCAAGCTGGCGGACCAAGAGGGTCATCTCCTGGTGGATGGCGGGGTGTGCCTCCAGGTACTTTGCCACATAGGCCCGGAAGGTGCCCAAGTTCGTGAGGCGCCGGACTTCGGGAATCACGGTCCCATTGTCGTCCCCCTTCGAGGCGTTGTAACGGCCGACCTCCCCCCGCTTCTCCCGCATGTATTCGCGCAGGAGCTCTCGTCGGGAAAGCTTCTCCGTCTCTTCCTCCGTCAGGAATCGCACCGAGCTCATGTCGATGCGGAGCGCCCGCTTGATCCGCCGTCCCCCCGACTCCGACATCCCGCGCCAGTTCTTGAAAGACTCACTGATGAACTTGTGCGTCGGGATCGTGGAGATCGTCTTGTCCCAATTCTGGACCTTGACCGTGTGGAGGGCGATGTCGACGACGTCTCCGTCGGTGTGCGCCTGCGGCATCTCTACCCAGTCGCCAATCCGGATCATGTCGTTGGACATGATCTGGACGCTGGCCACAAGAGACAGAATCGTATCCCGGAAGACGAGCATCAGAACGGCAGCCAATGCCCCCAAACCGGAGAGAAAAACCAGGGGAGATCGGTCGGCCAGGATCGAGACGATGATCACCCCGGCGGCGATGTACACGGCCAGGCTGACGACCTGCAAGTAGCCCTTGACCGGTCTGGACTTCGATTCCGCGTACGCCTCGTTGTAGATGTCGTTGACGGCGTCCAGGAAGACCTTCACGGCTCTCGCCAGGGTCAACACGATGAAGGCCGCGGAGACGCGACGCACGACGGTCCAGATGAGGATCAGCGGGTCGCGCTCTACAGCCATCGCCGCTTCCGCGGGGGTGACGCCCAGGGCAACCCCGATCCCGTAGTAGATGACCACCGCCGGCACCACATGGGCGATGCGCGCGAAGACCCTTCGTTCGAGGACTCGATCGTCCCAAGTCGACCGGGTCCGGAAGGCGACGCGCCGGATCGCCCCGTGAATCATTCGGCGGGTGATCCAATCGACCGCCCACGCTACGGCGGCGAGAACCGCAAGTGCCACCAGGAGATGAGACCAGCCTTCGAGAAGATCAAGGAGAAATTGCATCGGTCGACCTCACGCCGGGTTCGGGAACCCGAACCGTTGCCGTTCAGGGGTTTCGATCGCGATCATCGCGATCGACGCTTTCCGACCCTGGATCGGGTACGCTACCGAAGGAGCGGTGGCACGGGGGAAGCGGCCCGCAACCGAGCCGCACCGCCGCCTCTTATTGTCGCTCCTACCGCGAAGCATCCAGTTCCTCCGCCAGCAGGTCCAACGCCAAGACGGCCAGCCGCACCAAGTGGGGGTGGGCCCGGTTTCCGTTCGTGAGGAAGGCAACTCCGAACCCCCGGGTCCGGTTTCCCGAAGCAAAGGCCGTGTACCCCGGCACACTCCCGGAGTGGGCGAAAAATCGCTCTCCCTCGTGGGTCGACACCCACCACGTCAGGCCGTACCCGGGATCTTGGTAGCCCCATCCCCCACCCATGGGCTCCCCGGCGAGCGACTCGTACTGAAGGGTGTGCATCTCTTCCAGGGTGGATTCCTTCAAGAGGCGTCTCCCCTCCCAGGTGCCATCGCCCAGGTTGAAGCGCACCCACTTCGCCTGGTCGAGGACAGTCCCGTAGACGATCCCCGCCGGCCAGACGTTGGCCTTGAGCCGCACAGCGGGGACGTTGCGCCCCGTGCCTTCATCCGGGACATAGGGCACCGCAAGCCGTTCAACCATGGCCGGAGTCGGATCGAATGCCGTCGAATTCATCTCCAAGGCACCCCAGACCTCCTGCCGAATGTACGCCTTGTAGGGAACCCCCGAGAATTTCTCTACGAGGTGCCCCACCAGGGAATACGCCATGTTGGAGTAAACGACTTCTTGCAGCGGCGGCGCCTCCACTCGCAGTGAATCCCTGAGATAGCGATCCAGCGGAAGGGGCGCGGTCTCCCCCCAAACGGGATGGGGGCCGAAGTCAACGGGCATCCCCGAGGTGTGGGTGAGGAGGTGGCGGAAGGTCACCGGATCGTTCGGGTCTTCGCCCCGAATCACCAAGTCGTCCAGATAATCGCTCACCGGGTCGTCCAGGGAGAAGGCTCCCCGCTCCATCTGCTGCAGAAGGGCGACGGTGGACTGGGCCTTGAAGGTGGAACCGATGAGGTACACGGTGTGGGTTGACGCGGGCGTGCGGGCCCACAGGTTCGAGACGCCGAATGCCCCGCTCCAGAGCTCCCCCTGCCGGTCCGTCAGAGCGACCGTCAGCGACGGGATTTCTCCTTCCAGCAAGGCGCGTCGGAGCTCGGGCTCCAGGTGAGCAACGACCCGGTCAAGGTTCCGGGCCCACAAAGACGCCGGAGCCCGGTTCCGGAGGACGGCAGCATCTTGGGGGCTCAGGGAAGAAGGAAGGGCGGCCAGGGCGACCACGGCGGTCACGGTCAGGAGAATCGGAGAAGTCTTCCGTAGCATAGGGGCCCTCCGGTAGGCGGCCTTGTGGGCGCTTCGGCCCTGGCGACGTCCCTGCGGCTGCCGTTCGGCCGCTACCGGACTCGTCTGTAGACCGCGTGGCTCACCCGTTCCGTGCCATCTTCCAGGGTCCGCCGGTACTCGTTGTGGATCGTGTTCCCATCCTCTGAAAGCACGTTGACGATGATCTGGCCGACCTCCCCGTCCCGCTTGTTCAGGATCCGATTGGTCCGTTCGTCAACGATCTCAACCGCGGTCTCCGCGTTTTCCTGGCCGGTCACGGAACGGAAGACGCCGTCAAACAGGGTAACGTAGCTCCATTCGGACTCCGTGCCGTCGGCGCTCGTGGACGCAACCGTGATCTTCATGCCTGCCTCCCCGTAGGGCTCGTAGGTCATGATATTGCTCGCCGGGGGCGGGGCGTCGGATTCCATGCGCCACACGCCGAAGCGTGGATTGGCGCCCTCTTCTCCAACGGCATCCACGGCTTCGATCGCTTCGTCCGTTTCCGCCGACATCTCCTCCTGGTTCTCATTTGCGCCCCCGCAGGCGAACCCCGCGAATGCGATCCAAAGGACGGCCAGCTTCAGAATGTGTTTTCGAGTGCTCATTTTGAGATTCCTTGAAGTCTTCCCTGATAGGAGCTTGACGATTCGCTGCCGAACTGACAACGGCTCACCCAAGGTACGCACTCCGGACCCTCTCTCGAAAGCCACGCCCCTTCAGGCGCCCGCCGAAACTTCCAACCCGCAGGTCCGCGTAGAGAGCCCAAATGTCCCATTTCACATTCCGGATGCGTCTCGGGTTCCGCCGAAGAGTGATGGGATGCCTCCTCGTCTCCTCGGCCCTGACCGCCACCCCCGCCTCTAGCCAGGATGAAGAGCGGATCTGGGGGCGGGTGTATTCCGCCTCGGGCGAACACTACGAGGGCTTTATTCGCTGGGCGAATCGGGGCCGGTTGGAGAAGGGAACTTGGGCCGACATCTTTGAGGGAACGAAGGAATCCTCGAGCGAAGACTTCAAGGCGTGGCTCCAAGCGACCGGAACCGCGCAACCCGTTCGAACCCTGGAGCTTATGGGGTATCGGATTTCGTGGGACGAAGAAGACCCCGACTTTTCTTCCCGGGATCCAACCGAAGTCCGCTTCGGACGGTTGGCCGGGATCACCGTTCCCGAAGGCGGCGGCATCGAACTGACCCTCCGCTCCGGTATCCCCGGGCCCGAAAATGCATCGGGACATCCGGGGCCCGGGGACGGCCAGACGCCCCAAGCGCGCCCCGACGACTCCGAGGGTACCCGGCCGGGAGCCGGTTCGAACGAAGGCACCAAGACCGTCCGGGTCATGTTTCACCGCCCCGATCTGCGCAGCCGGTCATCCCTGCCCTCCGGGGTTCTGGCCCTCGTGGTGGACGACCGGGAACGGGGCGTGACCCGAGTCCATTGGAACGAACTGGAGAGGGTCGAATTTGCCACCCCCCCGACGGGCCGGCGGGCGGACTCTCCCCGTATTCACGGAACCGTTACGGACCGCTTCGGCCGCAGCTTTACCGGCTACATCACCTGGGATTCGGATGAGAGCCTCGAGTCGGACGTGCTGGACGGCGACTCCCGGGACCGGAGGGATCTGGAGATCCCCTTCGGGGAGATCCGCGCGATCAAGCGGATCTCCGGGGGTGCGCGGGTCACTTTGGCTTCGGGTGAACAGCTGGAATTGTCCGGGACCAACGACGTAGACCGGAGAAACCGAGGGGTCAAGATCTCCGAAACCTCCCTGGGGATGGTCGAAGTGGCATGGGAGGAGTTCAGCGTCCTTCACCTCCACCCCGCCAAGGAGAGGGGGGACTACGGGGTTTTCGCCCGGGCCCATCCTCTTTTCGGTACCGTGAGAACCGGTTCGGGGGAGGAGATCGAGGGGCGGATCCGGTGGGATGCCGACGAGGAGTGGTCCTGGGAGTTCCTCAACGGGGAGGCGGACAACGTGAAGTTCACCATTGAGTTCGGGCACATCCGGCGCATCGAGCGAGGGGAAGCCGACCTGGGCGTCCGGGTCACGCTTCTGGACGGCAGAGCCTTCGAGCTTAGGGGTTCCAATGACGTCGGACCGGACAACAGGGGTATTTTTGTCTTCCCGTCCACTGGGGAAGGAACGACGACCGCGGGGCTCCCCGGCTCCGGCGAATCCTCGTGGCGCTACGTACCCTGGAAAGAGGTTCGCGAAGTGCGGTTCGAACCTGGAGCGCCCCCGCCGGACCTCGGAATCTCGGGTCGGTGATGGGATCCGGCGCAACCGAGGAAGGGAGAATCCGGTTCACGGCTTCACCAGCTCATCCCTTAGTCGGCCTTCGCTCCGCGGGCCTCTTCGCGGCCAGCCTTCTCGCCTCGGGACTCCTAGCCGCCACACCCACGGGGGCCCAGGACCCCGGTGTCAGTCCCGCCCAGGGCCGGGCCCTGGCCCCCGATGCCTTCCTGGATCCCGTCGCCCGGAGCCTGTACCTGGCGGCAGCCACCAACTGGAGGACCCTGGATGAGTCCGTCCTGCGCTACACCGCCCGGATCGAGCAACGGATCGCCGCCGCGATTCGGACCCCCCTCAAGGACCGGGTCATCTACCGCAACGAGACCGCGGTGCGGGCTTTCTGGGACCACGACTACGAATCGGTCGTTCAGGTTCTGGGAACCCGTTCCCGGTATCCTGGTCGGAACCGGGCTTTTCAGGAAGGTGAATTGGATTGGTTGGAGGACCTGCCCTTCGACGCTCCCTTCGAGCCCGGAGGCGACCGGCTGCTCTTCGGAATGACGGATCAGGACGAGGCCCCGTTCCAACCCACGGATGACGCCTTTTGGCTGGCCCACCCCCTGACGGACGGCGCCGACTCCTTGTACCGCTTCCAGAGCGGAGACACCCTCACCCTGTCGCTCCCGGACGGACGCGGACTCTCCGCGGTCCGGCTGGATGTGCTCCCCCGGGAAGCCGACGCCCATCGAATCAGCGGAGCCCTGTGGATCGAGCCCCGGTCGGGGGCTCTCGTGCGGGCAGCATTTCGCCTGAGTCGTCAGTTCGACGCCGTCCGCGACGTCCCCGAACTTCAGGAAGAGGAAGCCCGGGGCACGTTCCGGTACGTGCCCGGACTCTTCAAGCCCTGGACCTTCGACCTGACCATGGTCGCTGTGGACTACGGCCTCTGGGACTTCGAGGTCTGGCTGCCCAGGAGCATGCGGGTGGAAGGTGAGGCGGCGGCGGGGATTCTCAAGTTTCCTGTTTCGATGGACCTCGCCTACCACATCGAGTCGGTCACCACCGCGGCGGATTCGGCCCCCCGGGCGGAGGCTTCGTCGTCCGATCTCAGGGAAGTCCACTTCGCCACCCGGGCCGAAGCCATGGCCTTCGTGGCCCGCCTCCTCTCGGGGGAAGAAGATGTGGCCTACGAGGTCATGCACGATGCCGAGGAAGCCGCGAGAGGAAGGGAGTCTCTCCTCATCGTGCCCAAGGAGCGGGAGAAAGTGGCGGAGAGCCCCCATCTTCCGCCTCCAATCTGGGAAAGTGCGCCGGGGTTTCCATCGGACGATGCCTTGGAGGAGTACCTTCGAAGCCTCGCCGACCTGCCCGCACCCCAGGTGACGGGAATTCCCTGGGCCTTCAACTGGGGTTGGGCCCGGCCGGACCTGGTCCGCTACAATCGGGTGGAGGGGTTGGCCGCAGGCGGGCGCTTCCAGGCCAGCGTCGGCGGGCCGTACGCCGTGGGTGTCTCGGGGTTCTTCGGGTTGGCCGACCTTCGCCCGAAGGCCCGGCTGACGTTGGAACGGGCGACGGTCCTCCGTCGGCTGAGCCTGGGAGCCTACCACGAGCTCCAGGCCACGAACCCCCGGGGCGGATACCTGGGCTTCGGGAATTCCTTGGACGCCCTTTTCTTCGGGCGGGACAACGGGGAGTACTATAGGGCAACCGGCGCCGATCTGACGTGGCGTCCTCCGTCGGGCGCCCGGGAGTCCTTTTTGTTCCGGGCCTACGGGGAGCGCCACGATCGCGTAGAAGCGGAGACCGATTTCGCCCTCTTTCGCGTATTCGACGGGGATTGGAAGTTCCGGTCCAATGTCCCCGCCGATCCCGTTGACGAGGCGGGCGCCGAGCTTCGGCTTTTGCCGTGGTGGGGGCATGATCCCGAGCAGGTTCAGCTGGGCGTCGAACTCTACGGCCGAAGTGCCCTCTGGCGACCCGCCCGCACCGGGGAGGACACCCGGTCGACGTACGGCCAAGCCAGCATCGTCGTGCGAACCGTTTTCCCCGTGGCGGGAACCGCATGGGGCAGTTGGCGCCTGGGCGTTGAGGCCGGTGGCGGGACCACCTGGGGGGAGGCCCCCGTTCAACGTTCCTGGTTCTTGGGAGCAAGTACCCTGCGGGGGTACCCGGCGTCCGTCCGGGCGGGGCTGTCCTTTCTGCGCGGTCGGATCGAGGTGGCCCGAAGCTGGGATGGGGCGGGAGTGAGCCTTTTCGGGGACACCGGCTGGGCCGGTTCCAGAAGCAGCTTCGACGCCGATGATCTCCTCTTCGGCGTCGGCGTTGGCGGAAGCATCCTGGACGGTCTCATCCGAATGGACATTTCCCACGGGCTCAAGGGGCCGGACAAACAATTCCGCATCGATCTGTACCTGGACGCGATTATGTAGTTGCACGGGGTTTGCGTCGTGGCCGGTCAGCCCGGCGCCCTTCGGAGCACCTTGAGGAGCGCGGGGATCGGGCTGCCCGTGCGGAAATTCCCCCGGGGACCCTTGTGGCCCTCGCCCGGTCTCACGTCCCCTGCCCGGTTGAGGGGAACGGGTCTCGAAGCCGGTCCGGCCTTGATGCGTGTCCGGATCCCTGGCTACAGTCAAGCGTACACGCGTTGCTACCGTCGTGCTGGCGCCGGACGGCCTGGTCCGGAGCGCCGCCTTCCTTCCGGAAACATCGGAACCGGAGCCGTGCCGGCCCCACATGACTTGTGGATCCAAGGATCGGGAGACTTATAGGACTATGAGAGCCAGGCTCGTTGTCGGGATGCTAGGAGGCGCGCTCGCAGGTTTGGCCGCCACGTCGCCCACTCCGGCCCAGGAGGTGCCCGGGGTGGAGATCGCCGAGCCTTTCAAGGTCGGCACCTTCGAGATCGGCGGCGAAGCCAGAATCGGGTTGGTCCTGCGGGACGCCGTGGTCGTGGACATCGGCGAAGCCAACCGGGCCCTGGAGCGAAATCCGGCACACCCGGGCTTCCCCATGCCCACCGACATGCTGGACCTGATCGGCCGGTACGAATACGGGGTCAAGCGTCGCCTGTACGAAATCGTTGACCACCTGGCCGCAAACAACGTGATTGATGAGGGTCCGCGACCGGGTTTCATCCACGATGTGGATGGGATCCGGACCCTCCCCCCGATCCTGTACCCCGGGAAGATCCTGAACGCCGCCGTCAACTTCTACAGCCACGTGAACGAAACCGGAACTCCGGAAGAACGGGCGGAAGCCCGGCGCCAGCGGCAAGAAAACCGGGGCGTACCCTACCTGTTCCTCAAGCCCAGTCGGGGAGCGGTGATCGGCAACGGCGACCCGGTGGTGATCCCCTTTGGCCGGGATCGAACCGACTGGGAGGTGGAGCTGGGCGCCGTGATCGGCCGAACGGCCAAGTACGTTTCGGCGCCGGATGCCCCCAGCTACATCTTCGGCTACACCGTAACCATCGACGTCTCGGACCGGGGTGGACGCCCACCCGGCGGGAACCCGCTTCGCTCGGACTGGTTCGTCGGAAAGGGCCACGACACCTTCGCCCCCATGGGGCCGTGGATCGTGCCGAAGGAGTTCTACGGAGACCCTATGGAAGAGCTCCGCCAGACCTTGAGCATAGGCGGGGAGCAGATGCAGGAAGCCCGGGCGGGAGACATGATTCACACCCTTTATGAGCTGATCGAGTACGGCTCATCAATCATCACCCTGTTCCCCGGCGACGTGATCAACAACGGAACCTCAGGGGGTGTCGGGATGGGCACCGCGGTCCGGGGCGAACAGCGCTTTCTGCAACCGGGGGACGTGATCGAGGCCACCATCGACGGGATCGGCACCCTCCGGATCCCCGTGGTGGGGGAGGAGGAACCCCCGGGCGGCACGGGAGCACGGCTCCCGCCCGTGCGGTCGTACCGGAGGAACTAGCCGACAAATACCCCATTTGAGGAGTGCCGGGGGCGGGACTCGAACCCGCATGGGATTGCGCCCGGGGGATTTTAAGTCCCCTGTGTATACCGATTTCACCACCCCGGCCATATGAAAAACCGCCAGAAGCTCCGGGCCGGAACCCGGGCCGTACTCCAGAAGCGTCGCCCGAAAAATGGCCTCCGCCTCCCGGAGGGGGAACCGCGGCGGCCTCAGAGCCGCAGTTGAACGCTCCGGGCAGACTTCGATGGATGGCGGCTCCTTTTGCTCACTTCGGACTTTCTGGTTGCGGCGCGAGACGCCGTTGCCGCATCGGTTTCCGGACTTCTGCTGTTCGGCGATAACCTGAATCGCCGCCTGCCTCAGGCCGGGGTTACAGCGGTCGCGTTTCCCGGGCTCATGAAGAACTATAATGCGATCAATGAAGAGCGGATCCGGGGACCGCTGACCTCTCGTGTTTCAGGGCACGGCGGTAGAGAAGGGTGTGATCAACCGCACGGTGGACTTGTTGAAACGCAACATGGAAGCGCCGCCGTGGCTCAACGGCGGCCGCCCCCATTAGGCCCCCCCTACTGGGACACGGAAGCCGCGGATCCCCCCGAAGTCCGGAGAATGAAGGCGTCCAGGGTCTCTTTCCACTGGGGCAGTAGGGACTGCTCCACGTACATCATGTGGCCGGCGGCGAAGTCGGCCCGATGAATGTTGTCCATGAGCTCCGGCGGAAGTCCCATGCGATCCATGGACCAGACCGCGGCGAAGTAGGGGGTTGCCAAGTCGTAGATTCCGTTGATCAGGAGGACTTCCAGCTCCGGATTCCGCTTCATGGCCTCGGCCAGATCGGGCACAACGTTGGGGGTTCCCCCACCCCTCACGAAGGCGCCGCCTCCGCCCAGGCGCCCCCAGTTCCAGTTGCGGGTGCCGCCGCTGGACACGTACTCCCGCTCCCCGTCGTAGCCCAGCTCCCCGCGCAGGTAGCTGTTGAATGCGGAGGTGTACGCGGAACTGATCGCCGTGGACTGGGGGTCGTGGGAGGGCCGGGGCTGCAACACGTCCCCGGCAGGTCCCGTGAATCGGGCGTCCAGTCGTCCCACGATCCGCCCCTGGTCCCGCAGCAGCTCGGCTTCGAAGGCCGGCGCCGTCACGCGGAGATCCGATTTCTCGATGAAGTCTCGGCTCAAACCGGTGTAGCGGTGCATCTGCTCCACCACCCGGGCGCGAACGGAAGGCTCCAGCGTTCCGCCAGCCAGGAGAGCCGTAGCGTATTCGGCCAGGGACCACGCCTCCACCTCGGCCATGAAGGATTCCAAATCTTCGGGAGGGTCTCCGGGCAGGGCGTCCAGGTATCGGGCGGTCACGGCATAGGACGGAAGGTTGACGATGTACGGGAGATCGTCGCCCGGAGCGAACTGAATCGTGTTGAACTGCAGCACCGCCGACACCAGCACGATCCCGTTCAGGTCGATGTTCGCCCGCTGGAGGTGCCTCGCCAGCACGGCCGAGCGGGTCGTGCCGTAGCTCTCGCCCAAGAGGTACCGGGGGGAGTTCCAGCGGTCGTGTTCGCTCAGGAAGCGACGGATGAACTGGGCCAGAGAGCGGGCGTCTTCGTCGATGCCCCAAAAGTCGGATCCGGGCGTATCCCCCAAGGGATGGCTGAATCCCGTGCCGATGGGGTCCACCATGACGATGTCGGCGTGGTCCAGGACGGTGTAGGCGTTGTCCTCCAGGGGGTACGGAGGGGCCCCTTGAGGACCCACATCGGGCGTGACCACCCGGCGGGGCCCCATGATCCCCATGTGGAGCCAGAAAGACGCCGAACCGGGCCCGCCGTTGTACGAGAAGATGACGGGCCGCTCCCCCGACGACGCCCCGTTGGTCCTGAAGTAGGCTGTATAGAAGAGCTCGGCAGCAGCGTCGCCGTCGGCGTCCCTGAGGACCGTACTCGCGACCACCGCGTCGTATTGGACCGTCTCCCCGCCGACCACGATCGAGTGGCTGCTTTCCCACCGGGAGGGCTCGGGGGAAGCCCCGGAATTCTCCCTTTCCTGCCCCGCGGCAGTGGCCGCCACGAGAAGGACGGCGATGCATGGTGACGAGATCCGAAACAGCCTGTTCATAACTCCCCCGGGTTGATTTTGATCGCCGGCTACGGACTTCCCCGACGTTGGCCAAAGGGAGGTTGCCTACGCATACCCTGCCCACGCAAGTCCCGAAGATTGAGCCACACCGACAGCCCCAGCGCCGCCAGTGCCGGGGTGACGACGAGGGTGTCCACCACCGCAGGATCCCAGGCTAGCCCGGTGGCTCGGTCGAGGTAGTACTTCAGCCAGGAGGCGGGAAGCTCCGTCTGACCCAACGCTTCCTTCACCCGCCAGTGCCAGTCCGTCAGGGGACAGTATCCCCATCCGTAGACCGCCCCAAAACCGAACCAGGAGAAGATCGTCCCGCAGATGGTAAACAGGTGAAGACGTCGCGTCCTCCGCCAGGCCCAACCCACCACGTTGAAGACCACGAGCGCGGCGTGGAAACCGAAAAGCAACAGATCCAGAAGCCGGTAACCCGGGTCAGTCATGCGTGGCTAGCCGATCGCCATTGTCCAAGCCCTCATCCTTATCGCCTCCGCGACCCGAACCCTTGTACCTTGTGACGGAGCAACCATCTAATCAAGATGCGACCTATCCACTGCGTCCGCCATCCACCCATCCCAGGCCAAGGGAGCCCTCCCATGAAGACCCGCCGACTCGCCAACTTCGCCCTCCCGCTCATCCTCCTCCTTTCCGGATCATGCGACCCCGGGAGCGACGAACCCGCCGCAGCCACCGAGACCGAGGAAGAGCTGGTTGAGCGGGCCCGGGCCATTCACGAACGGGTCATCACCCTGGACACCCACGACGACATCAACACGGCCAACTTCACGGCCGAGCGGAACTACACCATGGACCTCCCGACCCAGGTCACCCTGCCCAAGATGGAAGCGGGCGGCCTGGACGTGGCCTGGCTGGTCGTGTACACGGGACAGGGCCCCCTGACCGACGACGGCTACGCGGCCGCGTACGAGAACGCGATCGACAAGTTCAACGCCATCCACCGCCTGGTAGAGGAGATGGCGCCCGACCGGATTGAGCTGGCCCTCACCTCGGAAGACGTCCGCCGGATTGCCGCCTCGGGCAAGAAGGTCGCGATGATCGGGATCGAGAACGCCTATCCGGTCGGCCTGGACCTGTCGAGGATAAGGGAGTTTCACGAGCTGGGGGGACGGTACATGTCCCTGTCCCACAATGGTCACAGCCAGTTTTCCGATTCCAACACGGGGGAGCGGGACGGGGTATGGCTCCACGAAGGGTTAAGCGAACTGGGGCGCCAAGCGGTGGTGGAGATGAACCGGCTGGGGATCATGCTGGACATCTCCCACCCGTCCAAGGCGGCGATCATGGAGACCATCGCCCTGAGCCGCGCCCCGGTCATCGCGTCCCATTCGTCTGCCCGCGCGCTCAGCGACGTGAGCCGGAACCTGGACGACGAGCAGCTCCGGGCCGTCGCCGAGAACGGCGGGGTGGTTCACACCGTGGCCTTTCGCGGCTACGTGAACGCCGAAAAGAACGCGGTCCGTCAGGAATCGGAGCGCGCGATCTTCCAGGAGGTCGCTGCCGAAATGGGGTTCGAAATCCGGGACAGAGAACAGATCGCGGCCATGGCGGACGCCGAACGCCAAGCTCACATGGAGGCGCTCAGGGAAGCCAGGCGGGCGGCCGCCGAGCGTATCGACGACCTCGAGGCGCCGGCCGTGGATGTCGCCGACTTCGTCGATCACATTGACTACATGGTGAACCTGATCGGCTTGGAGCATGTGGGGATCAGCTCCGACTTCGACGGCGGAGGCGGCGTGGACGGTTGGAACGACGCTTCCGAAACCTTCAACGTGACCCTGGAACTCGTCCGGCGGGGGTACTCGGAGGAGGAGATCGGAATGCTCTGGAGCGGGAACCTGTTGCGGGTACTGGACGAAGTTCAGGCGGTTGCCAGGGAGATTCAAGAAGAGGCACCGGAAGCGTGAGCCGGATCGGATGAAGGGGGGAACCGGCTCGGGCACCGCTGGCGGTTCTCGCCCTTATCCGGCGGGGGCCGCCGCACCCGCAAAGCGACGGTACCGCAGCCCCGGGCAAGCCAGGCCCCACCCCGGTTTACTTCGGAAGCCTCAGGGACACGTGAAGGTGATCGGCGGTTCCCACGTGGCGCAGGGAATGGAAACCCAGGGCCCAAAACCCGATCTCCACCATCTTGTTCCTCCAACGGGAACGGCCAAGGGTCCTCAGGTCCAGGGCGTGGACGAATCCGTCCTCCTGCGGGAAGTGGAGGGACGCTTCGTTCACGGATAGGCCCATGAGGGCGTAGTCCTCGGGCGTTCGCTTCGCGTCTGTGATGACCGACGCCGGATCCGCGAGGATGAGGGCGCTCGCCCCTAGCCGGAGCAAGGGATGGAGGGACGTGTACCCGGCCCGCACTTCGTCGGACTTCACGTTCGCCCCGGCGACGAAAACGAGGGCATACGCGATGTAGGCGACGCCGACTGCCGCCATCATGCGAACGAAGAACTTCCGGATCCCGTTCCTCGCCCGGAGGCGGCGGGTCGCGCCCCAAGCGTAGAGGGCGAGAAGAAGGACGGTGGCGGCCGCCGAAAGAAGTATGGAGGGCCAGGTCCCCAGCGCCCACTCGCGGTACGCGAACACCCCGCCCCGGATGAGCAGGAAGAAGGGGAGCACCGTTAACACGAAGGCGGCTCCCAGCCAACGGACGACGCGACCGATGATCTTCATACGGACAAAGTAACACCGGGGTCTCATGGTTGCCGGGGAACTCGCCCGGAAGTTGGGTCGGGCTCCATGAGGGGAACGAAGGCTTGGGACAACCATCTGTCCGATTACTCGGAGGAAGAAGCCTTCCTCGGGGGGAAGAAATCGCGGGCCTGTCCCCGTATGTTCGTTATGGACAGAAAAGTAGCGTAGGAATCTCCGAAGCGAGAGGATCTCCTTGTACAGCGTCTGCATGTTCTGCAAAAAGCCCCTGGGGTCGAACGAGGTGATCGAGACCTTCCCCGTCGGGCGGAGGCTCGCTTTCGACGCCGCGCAGGGGCGTCTCTGGGTGGTGTGCAAGAAGTGTGAGCGATGGAATCTCACCCCACTGGAGGAACGCTGGGAGGCGGTGGAGGCGTGCGAAAGGATCTTTCGGAGCACGCGGGTCCGGGTATCCAGCGAAAACATTGGTCTGGCGCGCCACGGGGAGGGGTTGGAGCTGGTCCGAATCGGCAAACCCCTTCGCCCGGAGTTTGCGGCTTGGCGCTACGGCGACCAATTCGGCCGTCGCCGCCGCCGTCGGATTCTGTACGGAACCGCCGCTGCGGTCGCCTTCGGCGGCGTGGTGATCGGGGGCGCGGCAGCCGGCATCATCAGCGGTGCCGTGGTCGGTCAAGTCGGCAACTTCTACAACATTTGGATGAACGGACGCACGCTGGTGAAACTTCGCACAGACGAAGGAGGTGCCATCAAGCTGAAGCGCATCGACCTCTTGGGCACCCGCATCCGTCGCACCGAGGACGACCCCGGCTTCAAGATCCAGGTCCGGAAGAAAAAAAGAAAGACGTGGTACGAGGGCGGCCAAGCGCGTCGTTTCGCCGGGCTGATTCTTCCCAAGATGAATGCCATGGGCGGGAAGCGGGAAACGGTTCGGGAAGCCGTGACCGAGATCGAAGCCCTCGGCCATCCGAGCCGGTTTCTCCTGGACGTCTCGGAAGGAGACCGCTTCAGGGACAAGAAGGGTGTGCCGGGTTACGTCAACAAGATGCCGAAACCGACCAAACTCGCGCTCGAAATGGCCCTCCACGAGGAGCAGGAACGGAGGGCCCTGGACGGGGAACTGTGGTTGCTGGAACACGCGTGGCGAGAAGCGGAAGAGATTGCCGAAATCGCGGACAACCTACTTCTCCCGGAAGGCGCGGAAGCGTTCGTTGAGGAGCACGGAGAAGCGGGGAGTGCGCCTTCAGCCCTCCCGACTCGACCAGTCAACCCCCTGAACGGCTGAACGAAGCGCCTGGACGCCAGCCGCTACACCTCCCGGATGGCCGAACACGGAGGAGCCCGCCACCAGGACCGTGGCCCCTGCCCGGACGAGGGTCGGCGCCGTCTCCGGACTGACCCCGCCGTCCACCTGGAGCTCGATTTTGCCGGGTCTGCGGGCTTCGATGAGGGCTCGGGCGCGGGAAATCTTGGCCACCGATCGGGGGATGAACTCCTGGCCCCCGAAGCCCGGGTTCACCGACATGATCAAAACCAAGTCGACCCAGTCCAGCACTTCTTCGATGGCCGAGACGGGCGTAGCGGGGTTCACGGCCACGCCCACCCCCTTTCCCAGCGTGCGGATCAGGGAGAGGGTGCGGTGGAGGTGGACCGTCGCCTCCGCATGGATCGTGATCCGGTCGGCCCCGGCCTCCGCGAAAGCGGGCGCATAGCGATCCGGATCCGAAATCATGAGGTGCGCATCCACCGGCCGGGATGTGACTTCCCGGACCGCCTCCACGATCAGAGGACCCACGGTGATGTTGGGGACGAAGTGGCCGTCCATCACGTCCACATGGACCCAATCCCCCCCGGCTCGGTCGGCTAACCGCACCTCCTTGCCCAGCTCCGCAAAGCGGCACGCCAGGATGGACGGGGCAACCTTGACGCTCACGGCTCCACGGGGCTCATGCGGCGAATTCCGGTGCTCCCGGCGATGATGGCTTCGTCCGCCATCCCCAGGAACAACCCCGACGCCACCACGCCTGCTCGGCGGGCGAGACGCTCTTCCAGCGCGGCCGGATCGTCGATGCCGCCGGGGAAGGAACAGTCGATGATCACGTTTCCGTTGTCGGTCCGGTACGCTTCACCGTTCTTCCGGACCCGAACCGACGGGTCGGCCCCCAAGGCGCGGAACCAGTCCAAGTGACGCTCGCATCCAAAGGGCACCGCCTCCACGGGCAGGGGCACCCGCTCCCCAAGCCGGCCCACCAGCTTCCCCTCGTCCGCGATGACCAGCATGCGCTTCGACGCTTGCACGACGATCTTCTCCCGCAACAGGGCCCCACCCAATCCCTTGACGAGATTCAGCTGCGGGTCCACTTCGTCCGCCCCATCAACGGCCAAGTCAAGCGCCCCCAGGGCGTCCAGCGTCCCCAAAGGTATCTCCAGCTCCCGGGCTGCCCGCTCCGTTCGGACCGAGGTGGGGACCCCCACCACGCCCGACACTTCGCCCCTGGCGATTCGTCGACCCAAGGAAGCCAGGAAGTGGGCCACGGTCGAGCCCGTTCCAAGCCCGAGGCGCATCCCGGAGCCGACACAGCGCGCTGCGCATGCGCCCGCCGCATTCTTCAGGTTCATCGGGGACGAACGGGCCAGTCTCGCCTGGGTCGAAGGCGTCATCTAGGGTATCCGTGGGTTGGTCGTGCTGCCGCGACGCGCGGTGGCCAGGGAGTCGGTCAGGGCTTCCAGCTGGATCTGAAGGGCCGCCTCCGCCGTGCCCCCGCGAACTGCGCGGGACGCCACTGAAGCGGCAAGATCGAAGACGGAAAACACATCTTCGGCGAAGGCGGGATGGACCGCCTTCATCTCGTCCAGGGCAAGCTCGTTCAACCCCCGCCCCGAAGCGGCAGCAACCCGAACCAGCGCCCCGACCCCCCGGTGGCCCTCTCGGAAGGGCACTCCCTTGCGGACAAGGTAGTCGGCAAGATCGGTGGCGTAGACCTCGGGGCCTAGGGCTTGGGCGACTCGGGCGCGGTTCACGCTCATGCTGCGGATCGCCCCTGTCATAGCGGGCAGAACGAGGGCCAGCGTGTCCATCGAATCGAACGCCACCTCCTTGTCTTCCTGCAGGTCCCGATTGTAGCCGCTGGGCAATCCCTTCAGCACCGTAAGGATCCCGACCAGATTCCCCACAAGGCGCCCTGATTTGCCCCGGGTCAGTTCGGCTACGTCGGGGTTCCGCTTCTGCGGCATGAGAGAAGATCCCGTGGTGAAGCCGTCCCCAAGGCGGACGAACCCGAACTCGGCGCTGGAAAAGACAACCAGGTCTTCGGCGATCCGAGAGAGGTGAATCCCCGCCATGGCCGCGGCAAAAAGGAGGCCCGCCACCCAATCTCGGTCCGCAACGGTGTCGATGGAGTTCTCGGAGACGCGGCTGAAGCCGAGGTCGGCGGCCAGCCGTTCCCGATCGATGGCGAAGGGGCAGCCGGCAACCGCACCCGAACCCAGGGGCAGGACGTCGCACGCTCCCGCCACGGTCCCGAGGTACTCCACGTCGCGCACCAGAGGCCAAGCCAGGGAGAGCAGCCAGTGGGCGACGGGCACCGGCTGGGCCCGCTGAAGGTGGGTGTAGGCCGGCATGACCACGCCGGTTACGCTTCGAGCCTTGTTTGCGATGCTTTCGATCAAGGCTGCGAGCTCGTTGACCCGCGTGCGGACGGCTTCAAGACCCCACATGCGGAAGTCGGTCGCGACCTGGTCGTTTCGGGAGCGACCGGTGTGAAGCTTCCCCCCCACAGGACCGACGGTTTCAGTGAGGAGGCGTTCCACGACCGAGTGGATGTCCTCGTCGGGAAAACCCTCGGGGCCCGGAAGCGCCTCCAGGCGTTCCGCCACCCGATCCAGGCCCCGTCCGATGACCCCGGCCTCCGTAGTTGACAACACCCCGGCTCGTTCGAGGGCCAGCGCCCACGCTCGACTTCCGCGAACATCGTGACGCCAAAGGCGCCAGTCCGTGTCCAGGGAACGGTTGAGGGCCACCATCTCTTCGCCAAGCTCCCCTTGAAACCGACCGCCCCAGAGAGAGTGGCGGAGCCCTGCCCCACCGGAGCCCGAAGCAGGCCCGGACCGGCTCACGGGAAGGAGCAGCGCAACTGGCGCAAAGAACGAAGGGTCAGACGGCCCGGACGCGATTCCGCTCCGGGGCGCCCCGGGGAGGAGACTCCTTCACCGCCCCGGGGGAGTCGCCGTCGGCTACCGGTTTCGGGGGCGCGGCATTCCCCGGGCTCCCGGAACCCGAGGATCGCTGAACCTCGATACCCTGCTGCCGCGATACGGCCCGCAGGGGAAGTCCGAAGAGCTTGACGAAGCCGGTGGCGTCGGAGTGGGCAAACCCTTCACTTTCGCCAAAAGAGGCCAAACCCAGATCGTAGAGGGAGGTGGGACTGGTTCGGGAAAGCACGGTAACCTGGCCCTTGTAAAGGCGCAGGCGAACGGTCCCGGTAACGGGCGCCATCAGGGAATCCACCATGGCGTCCATCGCTTGGCGTTCGGGCGTCCACCATCGGCCTTCGTAGACCAGGTCGGCGTAGCGGGGGGCCAGCCCATCCTTCAAAGACAGGGACCTGCGGGAAAGAACGAGTTGTTCCAGTTCCTGAAGGGCCGTCAGAAGGACCGTTCCCCCCGGGGTTTCGTACACCCCCCGGGACTTGATGCCCACAACCCGGTCCTCAATCACGTCGGCCCGGCCCACGCCGTGCCGGGACCCCAAGCGGTTCAGCACCTCCAGAAGCGGCAGGGGTGAAAGCTTCCGTCCGTCGATCGCAACCGGAACGCCCGCCTCGAAGCCCAGCGCCAAGTCAAGAGGTTCCTCCGGAGCATCCACAGGATCCCGGGTCCTGAGAAACACATCCGGGTCGGGGACGTTCGCCGGGTCCTCCAAAGGACCTCCTTCGTGGCTGGTGTGCCACAGGTTCTCGTCCCGGGAGTAGAGCTTGTCTTCGTCAACGTTCAAGGTGATACCCCGGGTGCGGGCAAAGGCCAAGGCCTCTTCCCGGGAGGTGATGTCCCACTCTCGCCAGGGTGCGATGACGGCCAAGTCGGGGGCCAGGGCGTGGAAGGAGAGTTCGAAGCGAAGCTGGTCGTTCCCTTTCCCCGTGCAGCCGTGGGCCAAGGCGTCGGCGCCGGTTTCCCGGGCAATCTCCACCATTCGCCTGGAAATCAGCGGGCGGGCCATGGCGGTGCCCAGCAGGTACTTCCTGCTGTAGATCGCGCCGGCCCGAATCACGGGCAGAATGTACTGGGAAACGAAGTCTTCCCTCAGATCTTCTCCGAAGAACGCGGAAGCGCCCGTGGCGAAGGCCTTCCCGGCCAACCGATCCACCCCGCCCTCCTGGCCTACGTCTGCAGCCATGCAGATAACCTCCGCGCCGTACGCTTCCCGCAGCCACGGCACGATCACCGACGTGTCAAGGCCCCCTGAGTATCCCAGAACGATTTTCATGAATTCTCCTCACCAACTTGTCCGGGGGCTCTTGTACTTCAAGGTCGGCCAACCGCCTGCGGTCTCATACCCGTCAACCCCGTTGCCACCATTTCGGCGAACGCACGGGGGCGAAGCGCAAATCCTCAGAACATCAGAAATCGTAGCGCACGCGGAACAGAAGCAGTCTGCCCAGCTCCGGTGCACCGATGAATTCTTGATGCTTGTTGTCAAGGAGATTGCTCGCGGTCAGGGTAATCCGGGTGGATGGCTGGAATGGAAGTCGAACTCCGACCCCGGCATCCACGACTTGATAGCTGTCCACATCCCCGACATACACGCCTGAGTTCATGGGGAAACCCCCGGACATCCGCAGACGCCCGTTTAGCGAAAATCCCGCGCCTTGGTCATCAAACGTGAAGCCCACGGACCCCTTGTGATTCGGGGCATTGAGGGCAATATCGCCCGCGGTCGTGCATACGCCGTCGCGATCGAAGTCGAAGCACTCGTCGCTCTGGAAGGAATAGTTGCCTCGAATCCGCATCCGGTCCGAGAGCAGAAACTGGGCGGCCAAGTCGGTTCCCCAGTAATCAACCTCTCCGAAATTCCGGTAGGTCAAGATGAGGTCGGAATCGTCAACCTGGTCTGGAACCACGGTGCCCAAGGGGACGGCGGCTAGCCCCGCGATGATGTCTGCGACCTGCTTCTGGGTCACCACCCCGGCCTGAATCAGGGTCGCTAAGCGATTCGTCACAAACGCCTGTACGCTGCCAGGCTCCAGGAAGACGTTGGGCGTCTCCACTCGAAGCGGGCCCACGAAGTTCTCTATGTTGGCGAAGTAGACGTCGGCAGCCAGAAGGACCCTGTCGCGAATCAATCCCTTGTAGCCGAGTTCATAGGTGTTGTGAATGGTGGGCTTGATGTCGGCAATGTCGCGGATGTCCCTCTCGTCCAGGGGGAACGGGTCCCCGCCCGTCTCAACGGCGAGCTGGTCCAGGCGACGGAACACCGTCCCCAGCGCCGGGTCGGTGGGAAGCGCTCCCGGCCTCAACAGGAACGGGACCAGGGCTGCCAGCCGGGGATCGAGTTGCGGGAGCTGCGCGACCAGAGCATCCCAGAACGGCCCCGCATTCGCGGGAACCTTGCCCGGGGCAAACGGCGACCGCATGCAGTAGGACATGTGCCCGCCCGCGCACTGGTCGGAGAACGTGAATCCGCCCGGAGGAACGCCCAAAGCCCGAAGCTTGTACGGAATGCCGAACTCATTCAGGTCGAACGCCACGATGTCCAGGAAGAAAGTGTTGGTGCCCGGCGTTTGGAAAGCCCGGTTGAAGGTCAGGCGGAAGTTCTGGTCGGATCCGGGCTTGAACACAAGGGCCGCCCGGGGAGAGATGTTCGGGTCTGCCAGACGGCTGTGGTCGTCCCCCCGAATGGCCGTCACCAAGTCCAGCTTGTCCCCGAGAGCCGTCTCCGAGTGTATGTAGGCTCCGACCTCGCTGATGTTGTCGTCGTCTTCGTTTCGTCCCGTGATGGTCCCGTTCGTGCGGGGCTCCGCGCGTTGCCAGTCGACCCCATAGGTGAAGCTCTGCCAGTCCTTGACATCGAATCCATGCTGAATCTGAAACGCCAAGGCGCGGGATTCGTCGGAGATCTTGTCGCCATCGGTTCGCAGAAGAACGGTCTCGTTGCCCGCGTCGGTCTGGTTGAGGAATGCCTGGGCGAAGAAACGGCCCGCCGAGAAACGGGTCTGCACATACCGGGTCGCCCATCCGTTCGCATGCGCCGCACCGACCCCGGTGAGCTCGATGCTGCTGGCAGCCACGTTGAGCCCGCCGGCGATGACGAGGTCTGCATCGTCGGCAAAGCGGAAGTCGAAGCGGGCGTCCGCAGAGTATCGCTCGTTGAGGTTGTCCCGGGTTTTTCCGATCCGCGCCTCCACGGGGTCCACATATTCGAAGTCGTCGCCCCGGAAGTACTGACCGGAGAACTTCATGCCGAATTGGTCGGACACGGCGTGGGCGGTCCGGAACTGGCCGTGAAAGACAGACCGCTCCCCCCCCGCCATGGACACGGTGGTTCCCGGTCGGTCGATGGGAGAGGAAGTGATGATGTGCATGACTCCCGAAGTCGCGTTGGGGCCGTATAGGGCGGCACCGGGCCCCAAGGATACTTCGATCCGTTCGATGTCCAGATCCGTCGTCGGGATCATGTTGTGCGCGTTGTAGCGAAGGGAGGGCAAGCGGGCGTACCGATTGTCGATGATCGTCAGCATGCTTCCCGAAAAGACATTGTTGAACCCGCGCGCCACAATGCTGCTCTGGGTCAGCCCGGTCTGGACCATATCGATTCCGGGAAGCGTCCTCACATGCTCTGCCGGGGTGGTCGCCGCGACCCGGGCGATGTCGCTCGAGGAGACCGTGGAAACCGAGGCGGGCGCATCCAGGGCCTTCTCCTGGCGGCGGGAAGCCGTTACGACGACGGGGTTGAGGACGAGAGCCTGGGACGAGAGGGCGATATCAACCTCCGCCGTTCCTCCCCCGACGACGTCAACTCCGTCAACCCTTTGGGTCTCGTAGCCGATCAGAGCGACGACCACCGAGTGGCCTCCCGAAGAGACCGACAGCCGGAAACGGCCGAGATCATCGGTCTGCTGCACACCCGCCTGTCCCAGCACTTCAACGGCGGCGCCGAACAGGGGCTCCCCCGTCTCAATGTCCGTTACCCGGCCCGTGATGGTACCTTCCTGGGCCTCGGCCGGCCATGCGAAGGCGACGGTGATCGTGAACAAGAACAGCCTGGCCAACCGCAAGCTGACGAACATTCGGTGATCTGTCCTGGTAAAGGGGAAAGCGATGCCTACGATTCAGTGGCCCGATAATACAGGGTTCGGTGAGAAAGTACAATCGCCGGGCCTGCTTCCCCCAAGGGCTCGTCTTGGGCCAACCGATCGGCGTACGCTGTCGCCTTCTCGCATCGCCCTTCCCGGCGGGGTCCGGGAGCCTCACGATGCCTTGTCCATTCGGAGGAACCCGGTATGGCCCGGCTGACCCGGCAGGACTTCGAGGCAGCAAGAATCCGGATCGGTGACTCCGTTCATCGCACGCCGCTTCTCTCCTTTCGCACGCTGGGCGCCCCCACCGGGACGACGGCGTACCTCAAGTGCGAAAACCTGCAGAAGACCGGTTCGTTCAAGGTGCGGGGCGCCCTCAACGCCGTTGCTGCCCTGACGCCCGCCGAACGGGCCCGGGGCGTGGTCACCGTTTCCGCCGGAAACCATGCGCAGGCCGTAGCCTGGGCGGCCCGGAATGCCGGAACCCGAGCCGTCGTGGTCATGCCGGAACGAGCATCCGAAGCGAAGGTGTTGGCGGCCAGGGGGTACGGGGCGCACGTGGTTCTCCACGGCAGCGCCGCCGATGCATTCCAGGAGGCCCACAGGAGGGCCAGGGAGGAACGGCTTGTCTTTCTCCACCCGTTCGATTCGCCGCAGGTAATCGCCGGCCAGGGCTCGGTGGGACTGGAATTGGACGAAGCCCTGTCCCAGCCTGCCACCATCGTGGTGCCCGTGGGCGGGGGCGGCCAGATTGCCGGGATCGCCGGAGCTCTGGCGGCGGCGGGCAAGCTCGCGGGTGCGAAGACGGCCAAGGGACACCGTATCTTCGGGGTGGAACCCGGGGGAGCTCCCGGAATGCGCAGGAGCCTGGACTTGGGGCGGCCCGCCCGCCTGGACGCGACCGACACCATCGCCGACGGCTTGGCGGCTCCGATGGCCGGGGATCTGACCTACCGGTACGTGGCCGAATTCGTCGAAGACGTGGTCCTGGTCTCCGACGAGGAGATTCTGTCCGCCATGCGCCTCCTCATGCTTCGGGCCAAGCTCCTGGTGGAACCCTCGGGAGCCGCGGCCACGGCCGCCCTGATGTTTGGCCACATCCCCCTCTCGGCAGGGGATGTCGTCGTAGCCCTGGTCTCGGGGGGCAACGTGGACCCGGACGGGGTGTCCCGCGCGATCCGGGAAGGCAAGCCATGGCCCTGATCCGGGTCGAAGGAGCCGGGAAACGCTACGGAGAGACGGTGGCGCTGGACGACGTCACGCTTCGGGTGAAGGCTGGCACCTGTCTCGCCTTGGTCGGGGAGAGCGGTTCGGGCAAAACCACCCTGCTTCAGTCCATCAACGGGATCACGGTGCTGGACCGGGGACGGGTTCTGGTGCGGGGGAAATCGGTGGACGCGGCCGACCCCGTCCACCTCCGCCGTTCCATCGGCTACGTGCAGCAGGACGGCGGCCTCATCCCCCACTGGACCTGTCTCACGAACGCGTGCCTGGTCCCCGGGCTTCTGGGACAGAAAGACGCGAGGGGCCAAGGTAGGAGAGCGTTGGAGGCGACAGGGTTGTCCCCCCGGGTTTTTGCAAATCGCTACCCTCGAGACCTGTCGGGGGGCCAGCGGCAGCGCGTCGCCATCGCCCGCGCCATGGCGGCGGACCCGGACATCCTTCTCATGGACGAACCCTTCGGGGCGCTGGACGCAATCACGCGTTTCGAAGCCCAGAAGGCCTTCGTCGCCCTTCGGAAGTCCGCCGGGGTGACCGCCGTCCTCGTCACTCACGACCTGGCGGAAGCGTTTCGGGTCGCCACCCGGATCGCCGTCATGCGTGCCGGCAAGATCGTCCTGGAGGCGCCAGCCGATGCGCTGGGGGTCCGGGCCGACGGATACGCCGCAGAGCTGCTCGAGAAATCGGGCGTGTCGTTGTGAGGGCTCCTTCTTCCACCCATTCGCCGTCCCGGGTCCGGGGAACCGTCCGGGGCCCTGAATGCGCGCGCTGCCCGGCGGACGAGCGACATCTCCCGCCGTACGGCCCTGCCCCTTTCCGGGCCCGTTCGGCCCGCCTCCTGGCCTGGACATTCGGTTGCCTTTGGGCGGCCTGGCCCTCGGTGGCGCGAGCTGGACAGGACCACACCGGGACCGTCGTCGTCGCATCGAAGCCCTTCGCGGAGTCTTACATCCTGGCCGAAGCGTTCGCTCAGTTTCTGGAGCAGAACGGGTACCCGGTGGACAGACGGGTCGGAATGGGCGCAACGGAAGTGGTCTTCCGGGCCCTGGTCCGGGGCGACATCGACATGTACCCCGAATACACGGGAACCGGTCTCGCAGCAATCCTGGACGAGGCGCCCCCAGGAGGAGGCGGCCCGGCCGCCGTGTATCGGCGGGTCAGCGACGAATTCCAAGCCCGCTGGGGGGTTCGCTGGCTGGCTCCCCTGGGGTTCGAAAACGACTACGCCGTCGCCATGCGCCGAATCGACGCCGACTCCCTGAACATTCGAACCCTTTCCGACCTCGCCAACGTCGCGCCGGGGTTGACGGCCGGTTTCTCGCCGGACTTCCTCGGCCGATCCGACGGCCTCCCCGGGCTCGCCCGGGCGTATCGGATCCGCTTCCGGGAAACCCGGAGCCTACTTCAGGCCATCAAGTACCAGGCCCTTGTTGCGGGCGAAGTGGACGTGATCGACGGTTACGCCACGGACGGGGCCATCGTCCGATACGACCTCGCCGTCTTGGCGGACGACCGGAACTTCTTCCCCCCGTACGAAACGGCCCCCCTGGTCAGCCGCAGCTTCTACGAAGACCGACCCGACGCGGTCCTCGTCATGTCCCGCATGGCCGGCCGGATCGGTGTGGAGGCCATGCGAAGGGCCAACGAGAAGGTCGAAGTCGAAGCGGCGACCATTCCGGAAGCGGCGAGGGAGCTTCTCGCGGAGATCGGGCTGTCCGACGGGACGGAAGCCGGAGCCTCCCGGGCCCAGCAGGATCCTCTTTCGGGGCCGGACGCCGGACGCCGTTCCGGGGCGGCGCCCTCCCGCTCGGTGCGGACCTTGCCGGCGTACATGTGGGCCAACCGCAACGAATTGGGAAGACAGCTGGTGCGCCACCTCCTTCTCGTGTTCACCTCCCTGGTCACGGCGATTCTGACGGCCATTCCCGGGGGCGTCCTGCTAGAGAGACGCCGATCCCTGGCCCAGGGGGCCATTGGAATCACCGGGCTGTTTCAGACCATTCCCGGGATCGCTCTCCTCGCTTTCATGATCCCCCTCTTCGGGATCGGCGTTGTGCCGGCCGTGGCCGCGCTCTTCCTGTATTCGCTCCTGCCGATCCTGCGAAACACCTACACGGGAATCATCGAGGCAGCACCCCAAGCCGTAGCCGCTGGACGGGCCCTGGGAATGACCGAAGGGCAGCTCCTGTGGAAAATCCGGCTGCCCCTGGCGGCTCCGGTCATCATGGCCGGGGTCCGCACGGCGGCGGTCATCAACGTGGGCACCGCCACCCTCGCGGCCTTCATCGGTGCCGGCGGACTGGGCGACCCCATCGTAGCGGGGCTCACCCTGGCCGACCCGGTGATGATCCTGTCGGGGGCGGTTCCGTCCGCAGGACTGGCGGTCGCGGTGGACTGGCTGCTCTCCAAAGCCGAATCCCGGGTGGGGCCTCGGGGGGTCCGCGAACACCCCGGCTGACTCCCGGTCGCCGGAGGAGCCACAACCGCGGGATTTCCACTCCCCCCAAGGGCCCTCGCCACCCCCAAGGCCTATCGTCAACCCCGGCTGGGCTTCCTCTTGAGCAAAGTCGACCCTTCGGAGAGCAGGCGAAGACCATCCTGCTTCAAGACCAGGAATACTTCGTCTCCCGGGGACGCACCGGATTCCAAAAGGGCCTCGCGAAGCCGCCCGATCTCCGGTCCATTGGGGTCGTATGACCGCCAGATGACCGAAGCAGCGTCCACCCCGGCGGGGCGCGTGAACGGAATCTTCGTCGACCCGTCCAGGGCTACGCCCAGGTGTTGGGCCACCGCCACGGGAACCTTCTGACTGTTGCCCTTCAGGTGGTGGGTCCCAACGATGAACCGGAGAACCGGTACCCCGCTCCGGGTCCAGAGTACATCCCGGGCATCCGAAAGGTCCTGTAGGGGAACGGACGGCTCCAACACGACCCGGGCGTATCCTCCCGTGATGATGAATTTTTTCGTCGCCAGGTAGTTCTTGACGGTTGCCGGCAGGACATCGAACCGCTCGGGTATGTCGTTCAGCAGTTCTTCGATGCCGATTTCGCCCCCGGCGCGGTCGATCCTCTTGACGATCTCGGTAACGACGCCCTCGTAAGGATCGTCGGTCCACGCCGCCAAGCCCCATTTGTCCTTGGTCAGGCGAACGAAGAGCGGATCCGACGACAACAGGCTGGACAGGGTCGTGTTGTCCGCAAGCCCGGCAACCCGGGCAATCGTCTCCCGGGTCGCCGGATCGCCCAGCTCCCACAGAGCCAAATAGACCCGCACGCGCCGCGTGCTGCGAAGTACGAGGCTTGTCCCCATGCGCACCAGTCCCGCGTTCCGCACCAAACTTTCCCACTCTGGAACTCTCTCCCCGCCCAACGCCTCCCGAAGACCCCGCTCGTCGATGACCCCGACGCCGTCCGCGAACTCCCTAGCGCGACGGCGGGTTCGGCGGATGAGCTCCCGGAAAGTGTCGTCGCCGACCACACCGTCAAGGTACGCGTAGCCGCTCTCCGCCATCACGGCGACCTCCACGGCGGTCCGCCATTCCGTCAGCGCGTCCCCGACGAGCAGATTGAGGGTCATTCGGAATTTTCCGGGAGCGGCGGCCGGGCCGATCGTGCGACGAAGCCACCGGACAGCTCGTCGAATCTCCGAGGCCGTCGTCGCTTCGATCGTCCGCTTGAGGTTGACCTCCAGCTGGCGGGCCCTCTCTCGGCTGACGCCGAATTCGCGACCCAGGGCAACCAGCTTCTCCGGCACTTCGGCATAGGTTCTCTTCCTGGCGATGGCCCGACGCCGATCGTCCAGGGCGTCCAGGGCTTCGGAGAACACCCGGCCAACCTGATACTTGGAACGAATCGCTCCCATTGCTTGGGCAAGGTCGATTTGGTCGGCAATTCCGCCCAGACCGGTCTCCTCCAACAGGGCCGCAAAATCAAGCTTGGCCAGGTCCGCCAGGCTCCTGGCGCCATGGCAGATCACTGCGTGGCTGAAAAGCTGATCAACAGCGTCTCGGTAGGGTCGGGATTCGGAAATAGTTCTCCCCTTGTGGCGCACTCATTTGCCTTCCCGCGGCTCACCCCCTTTTGTGTATTACGAGTTTTTCCCCGCGTGGGCAACCAATATTCCGAATCCACGTTCCCGACATCGAGACCATCCGGGCCAGGATCATCTTTCCCATCCAGTCGGATTCGACCGCGCCTACTCTGCCGCCGCTCGGAGCACCGAAAGAGGCGTGCTCCGAGCCGGACTGCCACCGCTCACGAGTCCGGCCAATACGGTCATGACCACGACCGCCAGCCACAGCAGGAGCATCGCTCCCACAGCCGGCACATAGTTCAGGTCGAACTGAAAGCTCACGAGGAGCCAGCTCAACAGCAGCGACAAGAGCCCTCCTGCCAAGGCCGCCAGGGTACCCAGAGCAGCGTATTCGATCAGCAGGATCCGCCTGACCTGGCGAAATCGGGCGCCCAGGGTTCGAAGGAGGGCGCCTTCCAGACGCCGCCGGGCCCTCGTGGAGGCGATTGAGCCGGTCATCACGACCAGCCCCGCCACCGTGCACAGCCCTGCCACGATTCGAATGGCGGAAAGGACCCGGGAGAGAATGGCCTCCAAGGTGGTCCGGATCGTGAAGAGGTCCAACACCGACACGTTGGGATACCGGCGAACGAGATCCTGCTGGAAGCCCATCCGGGCCTCTTCGCCGGCAATGTGCGCCAACAGGATGCTGGTGCGGGGTGCGTCTTCCAGCACACCCGGCTCGAACACCACAGGAAAGTGGGCATCCAGGCCGTCCCAATCGATGTCCCGGAGGCTCGTCACTTCGCTCGTGAAATCCAGGCCGCCCACCCGCCACGTGATCTGGTCGCCCGTACTCACCTGAAGATCCCGGGCCAGTTCCTCCTCCAGGGAGACCCGGGGCAGCCCGGTTGACCGGGGACCTCCGTCGTCCCACCAGACTCCGGCCACGATGTCTTCGCCCTCCTTCGCCTCCTGGCGGTACGTGTTGCGGTACTCCCGCCGCAGGGCCCACCGGGAGGGACGGTCGCCATCCGTGGTGTCCGCCAGGATGTCGGCGACGGGGCGACCGTTCACCGCGGCGATTCGGGCTGTGACAACCGGGGCCGCCTCCGGCGGGTTCTCCGTGTACTCCCCAAGGAGGGCCGTCACCTCCGCTTCCTGGTTCGGCTGCACATCGAAGAGAAGCATGTTGGCGCTGTTCGGACCCCTGTCCAGGGACACCTCTCTGACCAGGTTGTGCTGAACCTGGAGGATCACCCCCACCACCATTACGCCGAAGCCCAAGGCCAGGGTTACGGCCACCGTCTGGTTCCCCGGACGAAAGAGGTTGGCCACGCCTTGCCTGACGGTGTAGCTGGCGCGCCGGGGGAAGACCCTTCGGGTACCCCGGACAAGCCCCAGGGCAACGCACCACAGGACCCCGGCGACGACGGAAAGGGCAACGGCAAAGGCAAGGCCCGCTGCCGGGGAAGGCGCTTCCAGCCCCGTGAGCACCAGAACCGTGGCGGCGACCAGAGCAATCGACCCCTTCCGGGCCAAGTCCCCCCGAGGCGCGGCTTCGGCGACGTGGCGGAGGGCCCGCAGGGGGGTGACCTTCCGGACTTCGACCAGAGGAATCAAGGCGAAGACGATGGCCACCCATGTCCCCAGGAAAAGGCCGAAGGCGACAGATTCCAGCGATACGGAAGCGACTACGGACACGGGCAGGATGTCGCGAATCAGGAGGGGAAGGCAGCGCTGGACGACCAGGCCGACGGCGACGCCCAGGGCCGAACCCAGAAGTCCCATCCACCCGGCTTGAAGCAGGTAGATGGAGAAGACCTGCGACCGGGTGGCGCCCACGCACCGGAGCACGGCAGCAGCCGTAAGCCTGCCCCGGACGTATAGGCTCACCGCACTCCCCACGCCCACCCCACCCACGAGCAGCGCTGCCAGGCCCACAAGGCCGAGGAAGTCCGCCAGGAAGTCCGCAGAACGGGTGAGGGACCTCACATGCTCCTCAGGGGTCCGGAAGGAGATCTGGGTGGCCCGCAGCACATCCTCCCGGGAGGCTTCCACTTCGTCGGGATCCACGTCTGCCGGGAGGCGAAGGTAGAGGTTGTGGCGGGCCAGGCTGCCCCGCGTAAGCAGTCCGGTGGCGGCGAGCCGATCCCGGACTATGAAGATGCGGGGTCCGATGGCCGCTTGCAGGCCGATGTCCGTCGGTAGTCCGGCCACGGTACCCCGGACCCGAAAGCTCCCGGCACCCACCCGCACGGTGTCGCCGATCTCCAGGTCGAGCTGAACCATCAACGCCGGGTCGACAAGCGCGGCCCCGTCCGCCAAAACGTCCCAGAGCCCCGGGGGATCGGTGCTGACTTCACCGTAGAAGGGGAAACCCGGCTCCACCCCCCGAAGCTGTACCAAGCGCGTTCGGCCGCTGCGCTCCGCAAGGGCCATGGAGACCGTGTGAGTGACCCGCGCGGCTTCGGCACCCAACCCGACCAACGAATCGACGATCGCCATGACGGAGTCCGGGATCTCCCGGTTTGCCCCCACGCGGGCGTCGGCTCCCAAGAGGCTCCGGTTCTCCTTGTGGATCGACCGGACCACGTCGTCCCGAAAGGAGTGGAGGGCGACGAGAGCAGCCACGCCCACGGTAATGGAAGTCATGTAGACCCCCAGGCGCCGGAGGGCAAACCGCCACTCCCGAGCCGCCATGCGGACCGCGAAGAAGCCCATTCTCCTACCCCGGGCCGTCCTCTGCCGGCGGGCCCGGAGCCGGGGGTCCGTCGGGAGGAACGCCCCCGGGCGGAGCATCGGCAAGCGCCGGCGTCCCCGGCGTTCCGTCAAAAACAACTCGGCCTCCGACAAGGCGCACGACCCGGTCGGCCCGATCCGCCAGGTCGACGTCATGGGTGACCAGCACGAGCGTCGTCCCGGCTTGACGGTTGAGCTCTTCCATGAGGGCAACGACCGTGGCGCCGGTTCCGGCGTCCAGATTTCCCGTGGGCTCGTCGGCGAAGAGGATCCGCGGTCGGTTCGCGAAGGCTCGCGCTAGGGCAACCCGCTGTTTCTCGCCCCCGGAGAGCTGAACCGGGTAGTGGTCCGCCCGTTCGGTCAGCCCAACCCGCTCCAGAAGGTCGGATGCCCGGTCCCTGGCCGATGCGCCCCCTGAGCGCCGGCCTCCCCCGGCCAGCTCCAGAGGAACGAGAACATTTTCCAGGGCGGTCAGGGTCGGGAGCAGGTGAAAGGTCTGGAAGACGAAGCCGACTCGGTTGACCCGAAAGCTTGCGCGTTCATCTTCTGTAAACCCATTCAGGTTGTGGCCGTCCAGGGTGACCTGCCCCGTGGTCGGGCGGTCCAGTCCCGCAAGGAGACCCAGTAGTGTCGTTTTTCCGCTACCCGATGGACCCACGACGGCCACAAATGCCCGGGCTTGGATCTCCAGATCGATGCCGCTCAGTACCGTCAGAGGGCGACCCCCGCTCATGAATGTCCTGGACAGCCCTCGGGCTTCGATCATCGTCCGTGCTTTGTTCGCCAGGGCTTCGGTCCTCCTGTCACTGGGAGCTGCCACTTTCGGAGCATGCGGAGAAGCGGGCAGCCGATCCGGCGCCCTTCCGGACGAAAGGGCAGGGGTTCTCCAAGCTGATCAAGGCACGGGAACCTGTACACCCCGGGACACCCCCGCCCTGGAGGAACTGGAGGAAGCAGCCGTCCCCGCTCAAGCCTCGGACAGCCCGGTCCCGGGACGAATCGTCTTCATCGGGACCAGCCTCACCGCAGGCTACGGACTACAGGATCCGGAACTTGCCTACCCGGCCCGAATCGGCCGTCGGATCGCCGAGGCCGGGTACCCGTACGTGGTCGTCAACGCGGGGATAAGCGGAGAGACCTCCGCCGGGGGCCGGTCGCGCCTACCGGGCTTGCTGGCGCTTCACGGGGCGTCTCTCGCGGTGCTCTTTGTCGAGCTGGGCGCGAACGACGGTCTCCGGGGCCAGAGCCCGGAGGCCTTGTATGAGAACCTGTCGTGGATAGTGCTGGAGACGCGGCAGCGCGCCCCGGAAGCCGAAATCGTCCTGGCCGGAATGGAGGCCCCCCCGAACCTGGGGCCCGCCTACACAGCGTCGTTTCGGAATGTCTTCAGACGAATCGCGGAGGAAAGCGGAGTGCTTCTGATCCCGTTTCTTCTGGAAGGCGTGGCGGCCGTTCCCCAGCTGAACCAAGAAGACGGAATCCACCCCAACGCCGACGGCCACGGGGTGGTGGCGGAGCATGTCTGGTCTTCGCTGGAGGGCTCCCTGGCGTCCCGCTGCCGCCTTGACCCTGCCTGCTCGGGCCGGCCTGATCGGGATGAAGGCACTCGGGCGATAGGCGGCCGGGCCGGAGCACCGGGAGGGACAACCCCTTGCCCGGAGCCGATGAGATGAGCGCGATCAGGAAACGGGTGGCGGGAAGCCTAGGGGCTTTGGCGATCCTTTTCTCCCTCTTCATCGTCGTCGGCATTCTGCTTCCCGGAACCGTCCAGGTGACCCGCTCCGTGGAAATCGACGCCTCTCCCGAGGAGATCTTCCCCCTGCTGGGAAATCTGGAGACGTGGGCCGAATGGACTCCCTGGGGAGATGTCGAGTCCCGGGTGGAGGGACCCGCATCGGGCCTGGGAGCCCGCCGCGTGTGGGACGACCCCGGGATCGGTTCGGGCACCCTCACCCTCACCGGCTTCCGGCCGCCGCAGGGTGTGGACTACGTGGTGGAAGTGGAGGACGGTGCCATCCGTTTCGAAGGCACCCTATCCATCGAAGAACGGGAGGGAAAATCCTTCGTTTCTTGGACGGAACGGGCCGACCTGGGCTGGAACCCGCTTCTGGGCTGGACCGCCCTGGGGATGGAAGACGCCCAGGGCCGGCAGCTGCAGGAAAGCCTGGACCGACTCCAGCGGCGTATCAAGGCGCCGCCGGATGGGAGCCGGACCCCCCCTGATCCCACCAGCGACAACGATCTCGTGAAGCGGAAGCCGGTGCCACGGCATGCGGGATTCGGCCAGCGGGGACGGGATGCTAACGGAAGCTCCCAAGGGCCTCCTTCTGCGGGGCCCGACATCCCCGCCTGAGGCTTGGCCTGTAGGGGGCGGCGGACCTCCCTACAACCTCTTCAGGGCGAGCGCGACCAGTTCTTCGTTGGACCGAGTCTGCCGCATGACCCGCAATAGCTCGTCCATGGCCTCCGACGGCAGGGAGCTGGAAAGCTGGCGCCTCATGGCCCGGGACATGGTGAGGGCCGCTTCGGACAGAAGCAGCTCCTCCTTCCGGGTCGCCGACGCCTTGAGATCAATGGCGGGAAAAATCCGTCGGTCGGCGAGTTCGCGGCTCAGGACCAGCTCGCTGTTCCCGGTCCCCTTGAACTCCTCGAAGATCACTTGGTCCATGCGGGATCCGGTATCCACCAACGCCGTTGCGATAATCGTCAAGGACCCGCTACCGTGCCCGTCCTTGATGAGCCTGGCGCTGCCCAAAAACCGCTTGGGCTTCTCCAAGGAGCTGGCGTCCAGGCCCCCGGAAAGCGTCCGTCCGCTTCCTTCCTTGACCGTGTTGTGAGCGCGGGCCAGGCGAGTGATCGAATCCAGGATGATGACCACGGCCTTCCCCGCCTCGACCCTCCGGCGGGCCCGCTCCAGCGTCATCTCGGCCACTTGGCAGTGGCGGTCTGCCGTCAGATCGAAGGTGGACGCGATCACTTCGCCGAAGCCGGCGGCCTCCATTTCCGTGACCTCCTCGGGCCGTTCGTCCACGAGAAGAATCATCAGTTCGCATTCGGGGTGGTTCTTGACGATGCCTTCGGCGACAGACTGGAGGATGGTCGTCTTCCCCGCCTTCGCCGGCGCGACGATCATGGCTCGCTGTCCTTTGCCGAAGGGACAGAAGAGGTCAATCACGCGGTTGGTCATGTCGGGCTGGCCGCCCAGGACCCGCCCGCACTCCAGCTTGAGCTGCTCCCGGGGGTGGATGGCACTCAGCCGATCAAAATCCGGCCTTCCGGCAGCGCTATCGGGAGCCAGGCCATTGACCAGATTGAGGTAGCGGAGGGGAGGACTCTTTCCGTTTCGGGGGCGGCGCCCGACGATTCCCGACAGCTCGTCTCCGGTTCGGAGACCGAACCTGTGGATGAGGCGGGATCCGACGTAGATGTCGTTTTTACCAGGAATGTAGCCCGACTCGGATCGACGAATGAAGCCTGATCCGCTGGTTAGAACCTCAAGAACGCCCAGGGGCTCCCCCGTAGCGGAACCTCCTCCGTTGTTCCCCCGGACTTCGCGTTCCGGGTCGTGTGGCCGCCGGCCCCTACCCCGACGGCGGCCCCCGCCCCGTCTCCGCTTACGTGCCTCGGGCTCCCCGACAATGGGGTTGGCGGACCCGGATTGCGTGGATCCCGCAGGGTCGGACTGCATCGCCTGGGCAGCGGCCGTGGCTTCATTCGGCATCGCCTGCGGGTTTACTGGGGAGACGCTGTCGTTCTGTTGGCTTTCCCGGGAATCGGGAGGAGGTTGATCGGTCACGATCCTCTCAACGCTTTCGGATTGAACTGCGGTTGGCAAGTTGAACAGGAACGGGCACCGCCTTCCGGGCCCCAGGCCGTTCCTCCAAGAGTTTCCGTAATCCTGACGGGTCCCCATGCCGGCGGCTGTTCGCGGATGGCAACGGTGAACATCGCACCACCGTGCCCTTACCTCTTAAAGGGCAAACGGAGAAGGCCCCCGCGTCTTGACGGCTCTGGCCCGGCAGCTGACCTGAAGGTGCAAACCCGCCGCCCGGAAACTTCGTGCCCGCCCGGCAACGGAGCAATCAAGATTCACTTCCCGGCCATGATCCGCAAGTGTTCACGTCGCCCCAAGCTGGACAGGCGCGGCTTTTCCGGCGGGAAAAGCCCCAATCCGGCGCGAACGCTCGGGGCTTACAATTAACGTGCGGGGTTTACAGTATGGAATGTCGGGGCTCAGGTTCGAAAGTCATGGGGGCTTTCCGGTTCTGTCGCCCCAAGGCTCCCGAGCCGAGGGGCCGTAGGTAGACCCATGCCCATCACCCGTCGGAACCCATCAGAACATAACCCATCAGGAAATGGAATCGCGCGATTCGTGAGTACCCCGGAAAAACCGGACCGGCCCAGGAGCGCAGAAGCCCGGATCCGGGCAGCCGAAACCGTTGGAAAGCTGGTGTTGGTGGCGACGCCGTTCATCGCCCTGCTGGCCCTGTTGCTCGCGCACCAAAGGCTGTTTCCGTAAGCCCCAGCCCTCCGGAAACCTTGTCTACCCCATGGGCCACAAACCGTCCCTGGACGGGGACACGCCCAGGCGGCCCGACACGCATTCCGTTGGACTTGAGCCCGGCTTGGTTCTCCGTGCTTCCCGCCGTCAACCCGGGCTTGCGGGCTGCAATTTGCGATCGTGTCTCTTGTCTCCGGGCCTTGGCATGATCCGTGCTTCCTCAAGCGGTTCAGTCACACGTTCCGCGAGTCCAAACTTCCGGAAAGGGATCCCATGACCTACAGAAAGAACTTCCTGATCACGATAGGCGTACTGGCCTTGCCTGGGGCAGCAGAGGGTCAAGCCCCGCTCCCCGCTCACGCTTCAATGCAACTCGGCTTGGCAGAGTATGGGGGTCCCGCCGTTGGGTCCCGCCCCGGACTGGCTGTGGGTCACCCAGCCCCGGATGAGGGGTTCTCCTTCGGGTTCGGTGCGTCGCCTTACGGCATCTCCTTGGGCTTCAGCTACACGGATTACTACGACGGCTACTACGGCGACGAAGCCTACGACTTCGAGGTCGGATTCATCTATTTCAATTGCTGGGACCCTCTTTGGTATCTCGCGTTTCCGGATTGCGCCTGGCATCACTATCCCACGATCACACCAGGCTTCGCTTGGTGGGGCGGGTACCGACCTTGGTGGAACCCGCACTATGTCGGTTGGCCGTCGCGGCGCTATCTTCAAAGCCATCGTCACCGGTACGCGTACTATCGGGGTCCCTTCCATCGCAGCTGGGGTTATGGCTATCCCCGATGGGGCTGGTATTCGGGTTATGGCCATTGGGCCTGGGACGATTCTCCCGACTACGGATATGCGTCCCGCTGGGGCTATGTATCCCCTTATGGCTACCGGTCGGGTAGCGTCGAAGTCGTCCGCCGTTCTCCCCTCTTCGGCCCCCGATACAAGGAATCCCCTAGGGTATACGTAACGGACAACGGGCCGGAGCGCCCTACCTCCCGGGCGGTGCCCCGGAACGGCACTCCCGATCCGAGGGGGGTGGGTGTGCGGGACCGGCGGGGAAACCGGGGGTCGGGTGCGGAAGGGAGAACGGCCCGCCCCAGGGTTCGGGTCCGGCCCGAATCGGGTCAGGACACCCGCACGCCGTCGGCCCGAGCCAGGCCCCAGCGTCCCCAACCTTCCGCGGGAAGCGCGCCCCGCGGGGTGCGGCCGCCGCCGTCAGCTGGGACGACTCCTCCCAAAGCCCGCGTTCGTCCCGCGGGTCCTCCTAAGGTTCGTCCCCCTGCCAGTCGGCCTTCGCCTTCTTACCGGACTAGTCGCCCGCCCACCGCAAAACGGTCGCCCCCGAAGGTCCGCCGCCCGCCCACCGCAAAACGGTCGCCCCCGAAGGTCCGCCGCCCACCCACCACAAAACGGTCGCCCCCGAAGGTCCGCCGCCCACCCACCGCAAAACGGTCGCCCCCGAAGGTCCGCCGCCCACCCACCGCAAAACGGTCGCCCCCGAAAGTCCGCCGCCCGCCCACCGCAAAACGGTCGCCCCCGAAAGTCCGCCGCCCGCCCACCACAAAACGGTCGCCCCCGAAAGTCCGCCGCCCGCCCACCACAAAACGGTCGCCCCCGAAGGTCCGCCGCCCGCCCACCGCAAAACGCCCCAGTCGAGGCCGGGCGACTCCACCAACGCGCAAGCCCCCTCGGCGGGGAGGCTAACCGCACGAAACAAGCACCCCAAGTCCGCGACTCGTCGGGGGGATCTGCCCCCCGGCGCCGCGGATCTACCAGTGCACGGGGTAGCAGAGCGTCGGCGCCTGCCCCCTCAACTGCGTCGGTGCCAAACGAGCGCGGACACGGGTTCTCCTTCCCTTACCAAGGACTTGAGTGGGCTCAAGCCTATCCAGTAGCACAGCTCGGTAAGGTCCCGCACACCCCAAATCGCAAAATCCGCCCGCTTTCCTGGCTCAAGCGTACCCCGATCCTGGAGCCCCAATACCCTTGCGGCGGAGGACGTGAATCCCCGAAGCGCCTCTTCGGGGGTGAGCCCGAAGAGGATGCAAGCCAAGTTCAGAATCACGCCCACGTTCGTGATCGGTGACGATCCCGGATTCGCGTCGGTGGCCAGGGCAAGGGTCACACCGGCCTCTCGCAGGACGGAAAGGGGAGGGATGCGAGGCGAACCCAGTGTGTAGGCAGCTCCCGGGAGGAGGACCGCGGCGGTCCCGGCGGAGGCCATGGCCGGGACGGCATCCGGAGACAGATATTCCAGGTGATCCGCCGAGTGAGCGCCCACGGACGCCGCCAGCGCGGCCCCCCCGGCATCCATGAGCTGGTCGGCGTGCAGGCGGCCGTTCAAGCCGCCAGCGATTCCCGCTTCGAGAACGGTCCGCGCTTCTTCCGGCGTGAAGGCGATGCCTTCGCAGAAAGCGTCGATCCCCGTCGCGATACCCTGGTCCAGAGCCGCCGGGATGATGTCTTCGACCACGTGCCGGACATACTGGGCGCGTCTCTCCTCGTACTCCCTGGGAACCGTGTGGGCCGCAAGAAGCGTCGGAGAAACACTTACGGGCAGAAGGCGGGCAAGCCCTGCGGCAATCTCCAACATCCGCAACTCCGTCTCCAGATCCAGGCCGTAGCCGGACTTGATTTCGATCGTCGTGACCCCCCAAGCCATCAATTGCCGGGCTCTCCCCACCGCTCCCGCCGTTAGTTCCTCCCGGGTGGCCTGGCGCGTAGCCAGTACCGTGGACCATATCCCGCCCCCTGACCGGGCGATGTCCTCGTAAGACTCCCCATGGAGCCGCCGGCGAAAGTCCTCCGTCCGGTTTCCGCCGAAGACAAGGTGGGTATGACAGTCAATGAGGCCCGGCGTCAGCCACGCCCCACCGCATCGCACGACGTCGGCCGCCCCGGAGAGGCCCGGTGCTGGAAGATCGGCGGCCCTTCCCACCCATGCGATGCGGCCGTCCGCGCTGGCGATGGCGCCGTCCCTCAGCAACCCCAGAGAGGAGTCCGTCATCGCCGCCAGATTCACGTCAATCCAGAGTCTATCCCACTTGGGGCCGGACAAGCGTCACTCCTCTTTCTTGCACCTGCCTACTGCGAAGGTGCAGAAAACGATGCCAGATTCATGGATCCATCTGTCCCACTTCGCAATCCGCCGGGTGGAACGACCGGGACTCTCCTTACCCGCCAACCAACCCGCCTTCTCCCGACCCCCCTCATAAGGAAACGAAACGCCCGTGCAAAGAGATGAATCCCCAGGAGCTCTCCGCATCCTTGATTTCGACAGGCTTCTGGTCGGGGAGCAATGGCAGCGGGATGTCCGGATCGGGGTTGACGATCAAGGCAGGATCCAGTCGGTCTGTCCGGGAAGGGCCGGGACCGGGTCTGAACGGTTCAAGGGATGGACGGTTCCTGGCGTCCCCAATGTACACAGCCACGCCTTTCAAAGGGCGCTGGCGGGTCTCGCGGAAGGCCGGAAATCCGCTTCGTTCTGGAGCTGGCGAGAGGCGATGTATCGCTTCCTGCATCACCTGGGGCCTGACGACGTGGAAGGGATTGCAGCCCAGCTCTATGTGGAAATGTTGAAAACCGGCTTTACCTGCGTGGGGGAGTTTCACTATTTGCACCACCCTCCCGGAGGAGGCGCTTATGACAATGTAGCCGAAATGAGCCGGCGAATTCTTGAAGCGGCAAAAACGACCGGCATCGGCTTGGTACACATGCCGGTCGTGTATGAAACCGGAGGATTCGGCGGAAAGTCGCTGGAGGGAAGCCAACACCGCTTCCGAATGGACCTGGAGGGGGTGGTTCGACTCCGCGAAGTGTTGGAAACCGACTTGCGCCCTCACCGGCTGGGCTGGGCGATCCACAGCCTGAGGGCGGTGTCGGAGTCTTCGTTTCGCAACGTAGCCGCTTTCCTTGAGGGCACTCGGGGGGCTCCCGTCCACATTCACGTGGCGGAGCAACAGCGGGAGGTCAGGGAGTGCCTCGCCACCCTGGGGGCCAGGCCCGTCGAATGGCTTCTGGACAACGCAGGCGTAGACGCTCACTGGTGTTTGGTCCATGCGACCCACATCACCCAGGCGGAAGCCACGGCTATCGCTCGCCGGGGAGCCATCGCAGGATTGTGTCCCACTACGGAAGCCAACCTGGCGGACGGCCTATTCCCTCTTGCGACCTTCACCGCCCGGGGGGGCGGATTCGGGGTCGGAACCGACAGTCACCTGTCTCGGAGTCCCGTTGAGGAGCTGCGGCTTCTCGACTACGGGCAGCGCCTCACCTCCGGGAATCGAACGGTGCTCACCGAGAAGGGAGGCCGCGGAAACTCGGAAACGCACCTCGCTGAGAATGCGGATCCTCCCGCCTCCGGGGGTGGTGACGCCCTGTCCGGTGCCGGAGGAGCGTTGCTGAAGCACGCGTGGCACGCCGGGTGCCGCGCTCTGATGTGGAACGGAGGGGACGTGGCGGTCGGAAAGAGAGCCGACTTGGTCGTCCTCGATTCGGAGCATTCGACGCTGGTCGGTCGGGATGGACCCGCGGTACTGGATTCCTGGATCTTCTCCGGATCGGAGAACCCCGTACGCGATGTCCTGGTCGGAGGCCATCCAGTCGTACGGAGCGGGCGTCATCCCCGAGAGGAAGACATCGGCCGTAACTTTGCAAAGGTGGCCAAGGCGCTGGCCCGACGGATATAGCCCCTCTCAAAGCGGAAGTGGTGTTCCAGCCAGCCCGGGTTCGCTCACCCGGCCACCGCGCCCCGATTCTTCCTACCCCATCGGAAGCTTGATCCCCGCGGAACGCACCGTCTCCATCGCTTCTCGGTATCCCGCGTCCGCGTGTCTTGCGACCCCGATCCCAGGATCATTGGTCAGCACCCGCTCGATTCGGGTCCGCATCTCCGAGCTTCCGTCGGCCACCAACACCTGCCCCGCGTGGAGAGAGTTGCCGATTCCCACGCCTCCCCCGTGGTGGAAGGACACCCAGCTTGCCCCCGACGCGGTGCTCAGCAGGGCGTTCAGGACCGGCCAATCGGCAACGGCGTCGGTGCCGTCCTTCATCCCTTCGGTCTCCCGGTACGGGGACGCCACGGAGCCCGTATCCAGGTGGTCCCGGCCAATCACGATCGGAGCGCTGATCTCGCCGCGGGCGACCCCGTCGTTGATGGCCACACCGAAGCGCGCCCGCTCCCCTTGGCCCAGCCAGCAGATACGGGCGGGAAGCCCCTGGAAGGCCACGCGTTCCCGGGCCATGCGAATCCAGCGGCAAAGGTGCTCGTCTTCCGGGAACATCTCCAGTACCAAGTCGTCGGTTCTGTGAATGTCAGCGGGATCACCGGAAAGGGCGACCCAGCGAAACGGTCCCTTTCCCCTGCAGAAGAGGGGCCGGACATAAGCCGGAACGAAGCCGGGATACGCAAATGCATCCGCGAACCCGGCGTCCTTGGCGTAGCCGCGCAGGTTGTTCCCGTAGTCAACCGCCACAGCCCCCCGCTCCGCCATTTTCACGATGGCCGCACAGTGTACCCGAATCGACGCCATCGACCTCGATCGGTACTCCTTCGGGTCCCGTTGTCGCAGGACGGTGGCTTCAGCGACAGAAAGCCCGGCCGGAATGTAGCCCCCCAGAGGATCGTGGGCGGAGGTCTGATCGGTCACGATGTCCGGGGTCACCCCCCGATCCAGGAGCACCGGAAGCACCTGGGCGCAGTTCCCGGCCAGGCCCACCGACAGCGCTCTTCTTTCTTCTGTCGCTTTCAGCACCCAGGCCACGGCTTGGTCAAGATCCTCGGTCATCCTGTCGCAGTACCGCGTCTCGATCCGGCGACGGATCCTTTCCGGATCAACTTCCACGACCAGAATTGCTGCGCCGGTCATGGTGGCCGCGAGGGGCTGGGCGCCCCCCATCCCCCCCATGCCCCCGGTGAGGATCCAGCGTCCCGCCAGGGTTCCTCCGAAGTGGGCCTTCGCCATGGCGCCAAAGGTCTCGTAGGTGCCCTGCAGGATCCCCTGCGTCCCGATGTAGATCCACGATCCGGCCGTCATCTGGCCGTACATCGTCAACCCCGCCCGTTCCAACTCGTGGAAGTGCTCCCATGTGGCCCAGCGGCCCACCAAGTTCCCGTTGGCGATGAGGACGCGAGGCGCGCTTCGCCGGGTTCTGAACACCGCAACGGGCTTTCCGGATTGGACCAAGAGGGTCTCGTCGTCCTCCAGAACTTTCAGGGCAGCGATGATGGCGTCGAATGCGGCCCAGTTCCTGGCGGCTTTTCCGGTGCCGCCGTACACCACCAGCGCCTCCGGGTTTTCTGCGACGGCGGGGTCCAGGTTGTTCATGAGCATTCGAAGCGCCGCCTCCTGGGTCCAGCCTCGGCACCTGAGTGCGCGTCCCCGAGGCGCCCGCACGATCCGGCCCTCCCCCGTCATCGACGTCTCCGCCTCACGGTGTCGTCCGCCTTATCTGCCCGTTCCGGAGGAGGTTCGCTGCGTTCCTGGAAAATGGCCGCGAACGTGCCTGCCCGCACCATGTCCGAAACGGCGGCGATATCGGGGCTCAGCACCCGGTCGTCGTCCAGGGGGGCGACGTTGCGCCGCACAATTGCCAGGGCCCGTCCCACCCCTCTGCCGGGGAGGAGGGGCCGGTGGAAATCAATGGCCTGGGCAGCGCACAGGATCTCGATGGCCAGGACCGTTTCCAGCAACTCCATGCTTCTTCGGACCTTCCTTGCCGCCGCCATCCCCATGGAAACGTGGTCTTCCCGAGAAGCGCTGGTCGGCACGGAATCGATGCTGGCCGGGGTCGCGAGAATCCGCATTTCGGCCAGGGCGTCGGCGGCGGTCACTTGAGCGATCATGAAGCCCGAGCGGGACCCGGGCCTAGGGGTGAGGAAGCCGGGCAGCCCGGACAGTTCGGGGTTGAGAAGCCGGTCGATCCGCCGTTCGGAGATGGAAGCCAAGTCCGCCGCCGCGATGGCCACCAAGTCCAGGCACTGGGCAATGATCTGGGCGTGAAAGTTCCCCCCGCTGAGCACGATCTCCTCGTCGGGCAGGACCAGCGGGTTATCGGTGGTGGAGTTGACTTCCGTCGTGAGGATTCGGCGGGAATAGTCCAGGGTTTCCCGGGCGGCCCCGTGGACCTGAGGCATGCAGCGGAGGGAGTAGGCGTCTTGCACTCTCGAGTCCCCCTCCCGGTGGGACTCCCGAATCTCGGATCCCTTCAAGAGGGCCCGGAGGCGCCGGGCGCTGGCGATCTGCCCTGGATGGGGCCGGACCGCCTGAATCTCGGGTCGGAACGCGGACGGGGTCCCCTTCAGCCCCTCGAGGCTCGCTGCCCCGGCCACGTCGACCGTGTCCAAGGCCCGGCCGAACCGGCATAGCACCAGAGCCCCGATCGCGGTTGTGGCCTGAGTCCCGTTGATCAGCGCCACGCCCTCTTTTTCTGCAAGGTCCAGAGGGGGAATCCCGGCCTCGGCCAGCAACGCCCCTGCCTCTCCGACCTTGCCGTCCTTCTCGGCCCTGCCCTCCCCGATCAGTCCCAGGGCGACGTGGGCCAGGGGCGCCAAGTCGCCGCTGGCGCCGACGGATCCGATTTCGGGCACGATGGGGTGGATGCCCCGGTTGAGGACGTCCAGCAGTCGCTCAATCACCACGGGACGGCAGCCGGAATGTCCCCGGGCCAGGGTATTGGCCCGAAGGAGCAGAATCGCACGTACCTCCGCAACGGGGAGCGGGGACCCCGACCCGGCCGAATGGCTCCGGACCAAGTTTTTCTGAAGGGCCCGCTGTTCCTCGCGCGGGATTGCGATGTCGGCCAGCCTTCCGAAGCCGGTCGTCACGCCATAGATCGGGATTCCCTCATCCAAGAGGCGGTCCAACAGCGCCCGGGAGCGGCAAACCTGCTCCAAGGCTTCGGCGGCCAGCCGAACCGGGAGGCGATCGTACGCCACCGCCTCGATCTGCCCCAAGGTCAGGCGGTAGCCGTCGATCGTGATCACGGCGCTGGACCTTCCCGTTCGTTACGCGCCGTCAACAGGAGGGGCCCCTCGGGGCGACGGAATCTTCCGCTTCTGCCGCCGCGCCTCGAAATCTTCCCGGGTCAGGATTTGGTCTGCGAGGGTCCAGTGGGCTTCCAGCTCCACGCCCAGACCGTCGGCCAGCCGGTTCACGTAGTTGTAGTAAGAAACGACTTGGCAGATATCCAGAATGGCCCGGTCGCCAAAGCCCGCCGCCCGGAGCAACCCGGTGTCTTCCCGGGTCATGGCGCCGGGATGCCGGGTCAGCTTAACCGCGTAGTCCAACATGGCGCCATCCGCTTCGCCGATTCCGTCTCGACGTCCCCTGGCCAGAGCCTCTGCCAAATCGGCACTCCCGGTGAGCCTACGGAGACCCGCTCCGTGATGGTTGATTCAATAGAAGCAGTCGTTTTCGGCGGAAACGGCGACCGCGATCATTTCCCGCTGAACCCGGGACAGAGGCGAAGACCCCGTCATCAGGTGCCGGTACAATAGGTAGTGATGCTCCAGGGAAGGGGGATTCAGGAGGTGGATCCTCAGGATGTTGTCCAAGCGCCCATCGGAACCGCCATAGCGGTCACGAAGCGCCGACACCTGGGGTCCTCCTTCGGCTGGGGATGCGTAGCGAATGTAGGCCATGGTCCCCGCGCATCGCGCATCAAGGCGCATGATCGGATCGTTGTAGAAGCGCCTGGTGACTCCCTCCGCCTGTGGCGACTCCCGCCTGAGCAAGCCCCCCAAGCAAGAGGCGCCGGGCGGATTCGAACCGCCGAATGGAGGTTTTGCAGACCTCTGCCTTACCACTTGGCTACGGCGCCTGCGCAAAAGAAGGGCGGCACGACAACCGCCGCCGCCCGATTCTACCAAGAGCGGGAAACCGGACTCGAACCGGCGACCCCCACCTTGGCAAGGTGGTGCTCTACCAACTGAGCTATTCCCGCGTTCTCGTTGCCCGAAAGGACTCATGGGAGGCCTGCTTTAGGACACGGCAACATCCCCATCCAGGGCACTTCCGGGCTTCTTCAAGGACCAGAAGAGTAAAGAGACGCTCGCAAGGATGTCAAGGAAGGATCGGCCAAGCCCCCTCAAGGTGATCAAGGGGCTTGGGGCAGGGCGACCGGAGCTCCAAAGTTCCGCCACGAAGCGTGCCGCCAAGTCCCGGGCATCGCCCGGCTGGGTGACTTCCTTTTCCCGGTCCCGGCTGCAGGCCCCGCTTTCCCTTCGGACCCGCCAAGGGACTTCGGGGGGCGGCGGGGCGTCCCTCCGTGGCCATTTCAGACGTCGGCGACGCCAGAGTCCCGGGCATGGGTCGGCGCAAATCGGGCCCGGCCGACCTACAGTGCAGGACCGAACGCCGGAACGGGAAGCTGTTACCTTGAGTTTTCGTAGCCGTCCCCTTACGGCTCCGTTTCCGCCCCGCGCGCCGTCACCCGGTTCAGCCGTGCTCCGCCCCACCTCCCTATTCTTCTCGTTTCTCGTAGCCCTGGCCGCCCCCGTCCAGTCGGCTACGCAGGAACCCTATTCCCCCCTCGTGCCCAAGGGGATGGCTCGCCTCGGCATCCGGTCCGATTACTCGATCTTCTCTGCCCGGTACGGTCGCCCAGGCGATGCCCGCCCGGTCGGCAACGAGCTGGAAGACCTGGGCGCGGCCTTCACGGGTCCTGCTGGCAGCAACATTTTCCCGGCCCTCGCTCGCTTCGAAGCGGCGGTGCGTACCGCCTCCGGGGAATCCTACACAATGAACCTCGGTTCCATGGCTTCCGTGATGGAGAAAAGCTCGGTCCGTCTCCCCATCTCCGTGGACGTAGGGGTTTTCGACTGGCTAACCTTGGGCGGCCTGGTCCCGCTGGTGCGGAACGAGACCGAGATCGCCTTCTCCTTTGCCGCAGACTCCGCCGACGTCAACGCGGGGTTCAGCCCAGGCCTTGCCAACGAGGCCGCCGTTTCGGAATTCCTGTCGGGCCTTCAGGGCTCCATCTCCGCGTATCAAGGGTTCCGCAATAGCGCCTGCGCCGGCGATCCGACGTCGTCGGAATGCCGGGAGGCGACGGAAGTGCTGACGAGTTCCCACAGCTTCCACCAGGCCCTGTCCACCATGTACGGCACGTGGATGGCCCCGGCGGAGTGGTCCCCCGCGGGCGTGGCCCTGCAAGCCCGCCTGACCGCGCTTTCCGAGGCCTACCACGCCGCGGGAATCTTCGGCACCCCCGCGACCGTTCCCCTGTCGGGTGCCCTTCTTGACCTTGAGGACCTGCAACGCCTGGTCACCGATTCTTTGTTCGGGATCGCCGCGTCTCACCCCTTGGAGAAGTGGAAGTCCCTCTGGATGCTGGGCGACGTGGAAGTCCGAGCCAACGCACGCTTTCTGAAGAAGGGGGACGAAGCGGACTCCTACCACATCGTTGTCGGCGGCGGGGCGCTCCTCCGGCTCCCGACGGCGACTCAGAACGATCCCGCGAACTTCATGGACGCAGGATCCGGGGACGGCCAGCCCGACCTGGAGGTCCGGGGGTGGACAAACGGACACTGGCGGGGCCGACTCGGCCTCTGGGCCGACTTTCGTTACGGCATCCAATTCAAGGGAACCGCGGTTCGGCGGGTCTTCGACCCCACCTTCGCCATGGCCCCCCTGGACACTCAGGTTCAACTTGAATGGAAGCCGGGGGACTACCAACTCGTCGAACTGTCACCTTGGTACCGGCTCACGGATCCCCTGACCCTCTTTGTCGGCTACCGCTATTTCCGCAAGGGCCAGGACGCATTCACGATGAAAACCGGAGAAGTCGACCCTGCCGCTTCATCGCTCCCGGATCCGGATGTCCTGGTCAGGGGAAGCCTGGTGTCGTCGGGCAAACTCTCCCTGGGCATGGTGTTCAACCGGGCGGGGTCCTTCCAGGGAGGTGTTCTCGGGAGCCCCTTGGAGATCCGGGCCGTCTACCGCCAAGTCGCGGGAGGGATCCGGGGGGTCGTGCCCGCCACCCGGTCCCTGGAGGCCGGCTTCCGGTTCTACGTGGGACTCTGGGGGCGTCAGTCCCCGGGCGAATGACCCCACAACGGCGGGTCCCCGGCCAAGCACATCCATTCCTTCATCCCCCCTCCACAGGCCGGGCGGCCCAGTTCAACTTCTGGCGGAGAGTGGCGAAGAAGGAGTGCCCCGGAAGCCGGACGAGCCGGATTCGAGCAGCGCCCATCCGTACCACCAGTCGATCCCGGTCCCTCATGGGACCCCCGTCCTGGCCGTCCACCGTGAGGAAGAGGGACTCGCCCCTGTCCAGGGCCGTCACGATGATCTCTCTGTCCCCGGGCACGACCAGGGGACGAACGGACAGGGTGTGGGGAAGGATCGGCGTGACGAGAAAGCAGTTCAGCCCGGGCACGACGATGGGCCCTCCGGCGGAGAGGGAGTAGGCCGTCGATCCGGTCGGGGAGGACAGGATCACCCCGTCGCCGGAGAAGCTTCCGATCGCTTCCGGTTCGCGACCCCGACTCCCCCACAAGTCGAGGCGGCTGACCCGAGCCGCGCCGGCCTTGTGCACCACCAAGTCGTTGAGGGCCGTAAACGTACGTCCCGAATCGGCTCCGAAAGATCGGACCTCGGCTTCCAGGGTTCTCCGTTCCTCGATTTCGTACTCCCCCCCCAGGACCCGCCGGAGGCCGGTCTCCATCCCGGCTGCGGACAGGGACGTGAGGAACCCCAGGTTTCCCAGATTGATCCCCAGCACGGGCACATTGCGACCCGCAACCAATCGGACCGCCCGCAGAAGGGTCCCGTCCCCGCCCAGGGAGATCACCAAGTCCACCGCTTCATCGGCTGGATCAACGGCGGTGCCTCCCAGAACCCGTGCCAAAACCGGTTCGACGCCCACCGAAGCTCCGAATTCCTTCGCCAAGGCAGCGATTCGCCGGTAGGCGTCCCCGATCTCGTCTTTTCCCCTTGCAGGCCGGGTTCCGTCTCTCCGCCGGACATCCCTCCTCCTGGAAAGACCGGCGGCCCGGTGGCTCCCGCCGGGGACCTCCCTGTTCCCATGCTGCCCCGCACCCGTCCGCCTGGGCAGGTCCTTTCCGACGACCCCGATACGGCGAAAGCGCACGGCGTTCACCGCTGACGGTTGATTGCGAAGCGGGCAAAATCCCTCAACCGGGGCACAGCCAGGCCCTGGGCGTCCAGAACCTTCATACCGCGCTCCACCAGCTGTCGCCCTCGGAAGCGCGCTCCCGCTACACCCAGAAGGGCAACATACGTGGCCTTTGCCCGCTCTGCGTCCGAAGGGTGTTTGCCAAGGGTATCGGAAGATGCTGTCGCATCCAGGACGTCGTCCATGACCTGGAATGCCAGCCCCACGTCCCTGCCGAACCCCCCTACGGCTGCCAAAGTCGCCCCGTTTACCCCCGCCGCCATCGCCCCGACTTCAAGAGACGCCGAGAGAAGCGCCCCGGTCTTGAGCCCGTGGAGCGCAACCAGCTCCCCTTCCTCCAGCGATCGTCCCTCCCCCAACAGGTCAAGGGCTTGGCCGCCGATCATTCCGCCCGCCCCGGCGGCGCTCAAAAGGCGCACGGTGATGTTTCGGGCCACCGATGCCTGGCAGCCCGCGTGGATGGCGGCTTCGTATGCCCTTGCGCCGGCATACGGGATCAGGACCGCCCCAGCCAAAGTGACCGCGCCCACCCCGTGGACCGTATGCGGCGCAGGCAGGCCCCTTCGCAACGGTGCGTCGTCCATGCAAGGGAGGTCGTCGTGCATGAGGGAGTACGCGTGGAGGAGCTCGACGGACGCCGCCAAGTCGAATATGGCGTCGCCTGCAGGCTCGTCCCCCAGTTCCTCCCAGGCCGTGACCACCAGGAGGGGACGGAGGCGTTTTCCCCCACTGACAATCCCGTCTTCCGCCGCAGCCGACACCGTCGGTGGTACCAACTTGATCAACCCGGCCGACGCACGCCGCAGCGCGGCTTCGACACGCTTTCGGCGGGCGTGTACAAAGTCCCTGAAGGATTCCTCAGGCATTGCCGCCGGGCCCCCGGGGGGCGCCACGCTCCCTTGACGCATGGACCGTGGGAACCGGACCGGATTCGTGGTTGTCTCCAAGCGCCCCGTCCTCTTCCCCCCCGGGACGGATTCTCCGGGTTTCCTCCCCACGGGCCCCAATCAGTTCTTCGACCTTGAGTTCGGCAGCGGACAGAATGGCCCGGGCCCTCCGAACGTGCTCCACCCCTTCTTCGAAGAGGGCCAGGGCCTGGTCTAACCCTAGGGAGTCCGAGTCCAGGGCAGCCACGATCTCCTCGATCCGCTTTAGCCGACCCTCCAGCCCGGCCTCGGATTCGGATGCACCACCCCGGCCCCCTTCCCGAGCAACGGTCTCGTGCGACGGCGGGCCTTGAGCCCTTCGTTCATGCGCCAACGGCGGCCTCCGGCGCTTCCCGGGCGGGCGGCGGCGTCACCGTACAAGATACATTCCCATCCACAACCCGCAGTTTGAAGTCCTGGCCTAAGGCGAAGTCCCGAATTGTGCGGAGAAGGCGTCCCTCCAGGTCCAGGGGTACCGCGTAGCCGCGGGCCAAGGTAGACAATGGCGAAAGGGCCTCCATGGCCGCCGCGGCAGCGGCCAGCCGGTCGGCATTGTGCCGGAGTTGACGGCGAACGCCTACGGTCATCCCTACCCGCCCCCTCTCCAACCGGTCCCGACTGGCAGCTTCGAGGCGGTGCAGCCGGCGAAGCAAAGCGACGTGAGCCCGGTCCAGTCGCCGGCGGCGGGACCGGGCTCGGGCGGAAAGGGCCGATCCGAGCCGCTGGGCGAGCCGTTCCAACGTGCTCTCCACCGCCTCCAGCTCGGGCACCGCGGCCTCCGCAGCAGCCGAGGGCGTGGCCGCCCTCAGATCGGCAACCAAGTCGCAGATGGTCACATCCGTCTCGTGCCCCACCCCCGAAATCACGGGCACGGGACTGGCAGCCACCGCCCGGGCGACGGGTTCCTCGTTGAAGCTCCACAGGTCCTCTACGGAGCCGCCACCCCGAGCCACAATGAGGACATCCACACCCCGGGAGGCCAGGATGGATATCGCCGCCGCGATCTCCAGGCTCGCCCCCTCCCCCTGGACCCTCGTTCCCCGTACGACCAAGCGCACCCAGGGAGCGCGCCTCCCGATGACGGACAAAATGTCCCGGAGGGCTGCGCTCTCAAGAGAGGAGACGACCCCCACGGTCCGGGGAAAACGCGGCGGACTCCGCTTGCGGGCGGGATCGGTCAGCCCCTCGGCTTCCAGCCGCTTCCGAAGGCGTTCAAGCGCGAGTTTCCACATCCCGCCGTCGCTCTCGGTCGCCAGCCTGGAAACCACCATCTGGTAGCCGCCTCTGGCTTCGTACAGGGTCAGTCTTCCGAAGACCCGCAACGTCATGCCTTCTTCGGGGTCCATGGGGAGTCGGGCGGCTTCTCGGCGGAACATGACACACCGGAGCTGGGCCGCGTCGTCCTTAAGCGTGAAGTAACAGTGGCCGGACCGGCGACGGCTGAAGTTGGCCACTTCTCCTGCGACCCAGAGTCGGCTCAGGGTCTGTTCGAGAAGAAGGCGAACGGCCCGGTTGACCTGAGCAACGGTCCAGATCCGGGGGCGGACGGCGGGGTGGACGGCCCCGGGCGGGGTCGGAGGAGGATGTTCTCCCGCACCCACGGGCGGGCCGTCCAGGAAGAGATCCAGATTCCGGTTGTTCACCCGACCGGGTTACCTTCCCCGGCAGCCCGTTGGCGGATCGCGGCTTCCACCGTGTTGGCCAGGAGCATGGCGATGGTCATGGGACCCACACCGCCCGGAACCGGCGTGATGGCGGAAGCGACTTCCCTGACGCCTTCGAAGTCTACATCACCCACGATCCGGTACCCCCGCTCCCGGGATGGGTCCTCCACCCGGTTCGTCCCCACGTCGATCACAGCCGCGCCGGGCTTGACCATCTCCCGCGTGATCGTATCGGGGCGGCCTACCGCGACGATGAGCACATCGGCCCGGCGGGTGAGTCCTCCCAGGTCGGCGGTCCGACTGTGGGCGACGCTGACCGTAGCGTTCCCCCCCCGGGCTCGTCGGAGCAACAGGAAGGCCATGGGTTTACCCACGATGTTCGACCGACCGACGACCACGACGTGCTTTCCGGCCGGGTCGTTTCCGCTTCGGAGGAGCAGCTCAATGACGCCCCGCGGGGTGCAGGGAACCAGAACATCGGGATCTCCGATGGCAAGCCGCCCGACGTTCAGGGGGTGAAATCCGTCCACGTCCTTTTCCGGATCCACGGCCAGCAGGACCCTGGCCTCGTCAATCTGGCGGGGCAAGGGAAGCTGCACCAAGATGCCGTGAATTCGGGGGTCGGCGTTCAGCTCGGCGACCGTGGCGAGGAGCTCGGCTTCGCTTGTCGAATCCCGTAGCGTCACCTGGCGGGAGTGGATTCCCGCTTCGGCCGCGGCCTTGTTCTTCATGCCCACATACAGCCGGCTGGCCGGATTCTCCCCGACCAGGACGGTGGCGAGGCCAGGCACCCGTCCTTCCTTCGCCAGCCCGGTCACCTGCTCGTTGAGTTCGTCCCGAATCGTGCGGGCGATTGCTGTCCCTGAAATGATCTTTGCCGCCATGGGGGCTCCGTCTGTTGGATTCGTCTTTCCTTGGGGGGCGGGAACGCAACCGGGAGCGGCTCCCGACGCGCCGATACGTTGCGGATTCTAACGAGCGAAATCGACGGCTCTCGTCTCCCGGATTACCACGACCTTGATCTGTCCGGGGTACTGAAGCTCATTCTCGATCTTCCTCGCCACGGCCTTCGAGATCCGCGTCATGCCCCGGTCGGACACCTGTTCCGGCTCTACCATAACCCGAAGCTCGCGGCCCGCCTGAATCGCGAAGCACCTGACGACGCCGGGTTGTTGGTTGGCGACCTCCTCGAGCTTTTCCAGCCGCTTCACATACCCTTCGAACATCTCGTGGCGGGCCCCGGGACGGGATCCGCTGATGGCGTCGGCGGCCGTAACGAGCCACGCTTCCGCATACCTGTGCGGTTCCTCGTCGTGATGGGCCTTGATCGCGTTCAGCACCAAATCCGGTTCACCGAACCGCTTGCACAGCCGGTAGCCAAGCTCCACGTGCGTGTGCTCCTGCTCATGCGTCAGCCCCTTGCCCACGTCGTGGAGCAGCCCCGCCCTTCGGGCCATCCGTACGTCCAGCTCCATCTCGGCGGCCATACTGCCGGCAAGCAGGGCAACCTCCCTGGCGTGGGCGAGCTGGTTCTGGCCGAACGAGGTCCGGAACTTCAATTGCCCCAAGGTCTTCACGATCTCGGTGTGCACGTTGTGGACTCCCAGCTCGTAGAGCACTTTTTCCGCTGCCGTCCGCATGTCCTCCTGGACCTTCTTTTCGCTGCCGGAAACGACCTCCTCGATCCGACCGGGGTGTATCCGCCCATCCTGGATGAGCTCCGCAAGGGCCACCCTGGCGACTTCCCTGCGGATCGGGTTGTACCCCGACAGAACCACAGTTCCCGGCGTATCATCAACGATGACATCGATACCCGTAGCCAACTCAAAGGCTCGGATGTTGCGTCCTTCGCGGCCGATGATTCGGCCCTTCATCTCGTTCGAAGCCAAGGGGACAACCGATACGGTGAGGTGGGCAGTCTCGTCTGCTGCCATACGCTGAATCGCCATGGCCACCACCCGCTTGGCCTCCTGTTGGGCGGTCCGCTGGGCCTGGTCCGTGATCTCTCGAACGATATGGGCGGCCTCCGCCCGGGCTTGGTCCTCAAGTTCGGCGACCAAGCGGGCTTTGGCCTCCTCCCCGGAAATGCCGGCGAGGTCCTCCAGGCGGGTCCGGGCCTCCGCCAGCGTACGGCCGACCTCGGCGTTTCTATCGGCGATCCGCCGCGCCTGATCCTCAAGGCTCCGGCCTCGCTCCTCTAGCGAACTTTCGCGATCGTCAAGCCGAGTGGACCTCCGGTCGGCCGCGGCGGCCCGATCCAGAAGCCTTCGTTCACCCTGATCAATGTCGTCTCGGCGACGCCTCTCCTCCGTCTCCCAGGTTTCCCTGAGGCGAAGCACTTCCTCTCTGGCTTCCAGCTCGGCGGCTTGGCGCAGTCTTGCAGCTTCTTCCTCAGCCTCCCTGCGGATCAGGGACGCTGCGTCCCGTGCCGCTTCCTTCTCTTTTCGCTGCCGCGCGCGTTCTCTGCCTCTCCCGACGAGGAACGCTACAACCGCGGCAACGGCCGCGCCCACCGCCAGGAACATCCCCAGCGGATCCATGTATTCTCCTCAAGGCCGAGTTCACCCACCCGGCCCAAATGGCTTAAGACAAACGGAAACGTACCGCCCGTCCGAACAGCGGCTTTCCCGAAAGCAAGATTCCACAATAAGGTTCGGGCGGGAACGGGCGCAAGGCGGCGGGCCGGATGCTCCCCGCGTATGAGGACGAACCAGGGGAAGCAGAGGCATGATTCGGGAGCCGGATGGGACGCGTATTCGCGCCCCATCCAAGGTTACGCCCGGAGCACGAAGATCGGGTGCGGCCCGGCCTCCTGTACCTGGGGTACCAGACGTGGACTCCCGGCCCAAAGGGTTTAGCGGACCTCGGGGCCCCCCACACGGTCGTCGGGTACGAAGCGGTTTCGGGCCGGCATCTCTACAGCGGCAAGGGTCGTGGCTTCCATCACCGCGTCGGCAGGGATCAAGCCGTTGAGGTGGAGGACATATGCAACGACCGCGTAGACTTCCTCGTCGGTAAGCGATCCCGGAGTCGCTTGGGGCATGGCCCGTCTCACGTAGTCGAAGAGGGTCGTGGCGTACGGCCAGTAGCTCCCCACGGCCCTTCCTGTCGGCCACTGCCCCCACTCGTCGGTTGCGGCAATGCGGTCATTCGGACCCTCGGTCCCCGTCGGCCCGTGACACTGGAGGCACTGCACTTCGTAGACCCGCCGTCCTTCTGCGACGGATCCGCTCCCGGCGGGGAGCCCCTCCCCGTCGGGTTTGACGTCGATGTCCCAGCGGGCGATCCGGGCTTCCGACGCGGGGGAACCGAAGCCGAAACGATCCGGGGCAGTCCCGAGCCAATCGGTTGCATCCGGGGTGGAAGACACCGCGTATGCGACGCTGGAACCCCTCTCCGGCGGGTCCGGAGCACAACCGGAGGCAAAGCACATCGTGAGGGCGAGGGCAACCACCCCTGGACAATCCCGCCGAACCGGGCGCCGACCCGACTGGCGAACGAACCCGCGTGGGCCTTCGGGGACCTCGGAGGGAGGGCGACGCAGACCCTTCCTCCCCGGCCCGGCGCCCATCACAGCAGGTCCCCCAGCCCGAACGTCACGGCCCCGTCCGGGGCAACCTTCCAGGCCCGTTGGTGATTATGGTGGTAGGCGGTTCTCTCCCCTCGGGCTTCCCAGAGCTGGTGGATGGTCGGCTGCACGTACCCGGTCTCGTCGGTCGCGCGGCTGATGATCACCGTTTCCCGGCCGTCCCACCGCCACAGATGGGAAAAACGCACCGTGGACTTCGAGAGGATCGGTCCCTGGAGTCGAGCCGCCGTCCACGACCGCCCTCGATCCGTGCTGACGTCGACCTGGACGATCCGGCCCCGTCCCGTCCATGCCAGACCCTCGATCCCCCACCAGCCCCGTTCAGGCAAGATGTACGGGTATGACGGAAACGTGATGACGGATTTTGCGTCCATCACGAAGCTGAACTGACGCGCGGTTCCGTCTTTGAGCGGATCGGTGTAACGGGAGGTCTCGTCCCGGGTCATGGTAGGCCGGTCGCTGATCTCGATCCTCCGCAACCACTTCACCTGGGCGTTCCCTTCCCACCCGGGAAGCAGCAGCCGAACCGGGTAGCCCTGCTCCGGCCGGATCGCCTCCCCGTTCTGCCCATAGGCGAGCATTGCATCGTCCATCGCTTTCTCAAGGGGAACGCTGCGCGCCATGACCGCAGCGTCCGCACCCTCGGCCAGCAACCAGCTCGCCCCCGGGCGGACCCCGACTTCCCGAAGAATTGTAGACAGCATCACGCCGGTCCATTCGCTGGTGCTCAGGAGCCCGTCAAGCTGTTGGGCCGTGATTTCCGTGGGCATCCGGTCCCGGCTGTACGCTCCCCCTCCGTTACCGGAACACTCGACGAAACAGATGCGCGACACCCGGGGGTACCGCTTGAGGTCCTCCATCCGAAAGACCATCGGACGCTCAACCATTCCGTGGACGAGCAACTCGTGGCTCCCCACCCCAATGTCGGGCACCCCGGCGTGGTGCCTTTCGAAGTGAAGATCCGAGGGGGTGATGGTGCCGTGGAGCTCGTGAATGGGAGTGCGCGATGAACTCGAAAGGGCCAGGGTACGAATCAGGCGGCGGGGCTGTTCCCCCGGCGCCCGCCTCCCTATTTCGGAGACGAAGCGCCCAGGCACCTTGGTGGGGTCGCTCCCCGGGGAGGACGTCGCACCGGCAATGGCTTCCTGCCCCCCGCCCACGAGGGCGTCAGAACGGGTCATCCATAAGCCCGCCGCAGCCGCCCCCGGACCGGCGGCGAGCCACGCCCTCCGGGACATGCGGGATGGGTCTTTGTTCAGCATCGTCCTGTCCTTACTTGGTGGCGGGGTCGGCGTCAGGCTCGGGGTCGGCGTCAGGAGTCAAGAGCTTCTTCAAGCCGCTGGGCGAAGTCCCGGGCTCGGGCCCGAGCTCGGGATTGGTGTTGAAGGAGGTCGTTGGAAAGGGACAACGCCGCCATGATGGCCGTCTTTTTCTCCACCGGGGAGTCCCCGCCGATCTGCCGCATGCGCTCGTCCACAATCGCAGCGCAGCGCAGCGTATGGGCTTTGTCCGCGTCGGTTCGAAGCGTATACGCCTCTCCGGCAATCTCCACCCGTACGGAAGTGAGGGTCTCGCTCATCGGATCGCCCTCGCTCACCGCCGGTGCTCCAGAAACCGTATCTTGGCCAATATCTGATCAATCCCCTCTCGGCCCTGTTGGATTCGCAAGCGAAGGTTCTCGTTCTCGGCCTCAAGTTCGGCCAAGCGTCGGGACAGCGCGCCCGGATCCAGGGTCCCGTCCACAAAATCGCGGAGGAGCTCGTCACTCCGGTTGGTCCGCTCCCGCGCTTTCTCCAGCCGCTGTCGCGTCGCAGACACCTCGGCGATGATGCGGTCAACGGCCGACTCCAACCGATCCATTTCCGGACCCCCAGGGTCGGGAGGCCCGTTAGCCCCTAGGCTCGACACCGGTTTCCTCCCTCACCTTTCTCAAAACCCGCCTGAACGCATTCTCGACATTTTCGGTCCTCAGGGTCCTGTCCCGGGCCCGAAAACGCAAGCGTAAGGCCACCGACCGGGCGCCCGCCAGGCCGTCTTCTTCGTATACATCGAAGATGCTCACATCTTCAAGCAAGGCCCCTCCTCCTGCCTTGGCCGCCGCCAGCACATCGCCCACCGAAGTGGCGAAAGGAACCAGAAACGCAACGTCGCGCCGTGAGGACGGCTGGTGGGGCAGGACCCGAGCCGTCACCTCTGGGAGCGGCTCCGGACAGCCGGGAAGCACCACCTCGACCCCGATGACTATCCCCGCCCAAGGGGGCAGATCCAGCCTTGCGAGGACGACCTCGCCACCCGTGCCCACGACCTTGCCGGCCCTGTCCATAAGCGCGTAACACCGACCGGGCACGAAATGGTGACCCCCGACGTCCGTCGGCGCAACCCGCCCACCAGGGAAAGCCGTTTCGGTGATAAGGACCAGGATCCGTGCGGCGTCAAAGACATCAAAGGGATCGGCCGGGGCCGACCAGTGAACCGGGGCGCGCCGGCCCGTAAGCACGACGGCCAGCCGAAGCGACTCGGCCGGAGCCGATCCCGAGACAGGAGTGAACCCGGTGCCCAGTTCGAAGAGCCGCACGTTCCTCACGCCCCGGGACATGTTCCTCTCCACGTGGGCGAGCAGCCCGGGAAGCCGATCCCGGCGCAGGTGGCTCTCATGAGCCGAGACGGGATTCAGGAGGGGGATGTCCCCATCCTCCGCCGAACCCAGCCCAGGGGTCTGGGCCTCCCTGATCCCATCGGCGACCAGCACCCTCCTCAGGGTATCTTCGAGCTGAAAGAGGGGATGGTCTGGTACGGTGCCGGGCCTGTAGGCCCCCAGGGTCTCGGGGAAGGCGTCGTACCCGTGGGTCCGGGCAACCTCTTCGATCAGGTCCACTTCCCGGAGGGTGTCGAAGCTTCGGTGCCCCGGGATCCGAACTTCGAGAGCGTCTTTCTCCCGGCGGGCGACGGTGTAGCCGAGAGGCGCCAAGAGCCGGGTGATCTCGTCCGGAGTAAAGTCCACGCCCAGGAGACGCCCGACCCGGGAAGGCCGGAGCGGAACGATCGGAGGCGCCCAAGTCGTCGGACACACGTCGATCACCGCCCCGTCCAAGGCCCCTCCGGCGACCGAAAGAATCAGAGACACGGCTCTGAGCACGGCGGTCTCCAGAGACGCGGGATCGACCCCTCGCTCGAAGCGGTAGCTCGCCTCGGTGGACATGTCCAGCGCCCGGCGGGCAATCCTGATTCTGCGAGGCTCGAAAAGGGCGCATTCCAACAGAATGGCGGACGTGCCGGACGAGACCTCGGTGTTCTCCCCGCCCATCACCCCCGCGAGCGCAACGGGTCCGGCGGCATCCCGGATCAGGAGCATCTCGGGCGAGAGCGAGCGCTCTTCCCCGTCCAGGGTCGTCAGCACTTCCCCGGGGCGGGCCCGACCAATCCCCACCGAGGCATGGGTCAGCTTCTCCAGGTCGAAGGCGTGAAGGGGCTGCCCCAGCTCGAGCATCACGTAGTTGGTGGCGTCCACCACGTTGTTCACCGAGCGCGCTCCCGCGGCCCGAAGCCGGTTCGCGAGCCAGCGTGGCGAAGGGCCCACGGTGAGCCCCCGGATCACCGCGCCCAGGTACCGAGGGCAAAGCTCCGGTTCCTCAATGCGGATGCGGACCCCACCCGCCCCGCTTTCTTCGGTACCCCGGGCGAAGGATGGGGTCGGTTCTCGGGGCTGGCCCGGAAACGGCGGAAGTGCGATCCCCGCCTGGCCCAGGGGATGGAGTTCCCGAGCGACCCCGACGTGAGACAGGAGATCGCCCCGGTTGGGGGTGACTTCGACGGCAAAGCGGACGTCGTCCAACCCGACGGCTTCCACGAAGGACATCCCTGCTTCATGCGCTCCCGCCAAGCGCATGATCCCCTCGTGATCGGGGCCCAGCCCCAATTCCCGCTCGGAACACAACATCCCCTCACTGATCTCTCCTCGGATCTTGCGTCGACCGATCTTGAACCCTCCGGGGAGCGCCGCTCCGACGGGTGCAAAGGGGTAGAACGCCCCGGTACGGACATTCGGCGCCCCGCAGACCACCGATACCTCCCCTCCCCGTCCCGCCACCCGGCACAGGGTGAGCCGATCCGCGTTGGGGTGCGGGCGCGCGTCCACGACGCGACCGACGACGACGTCTCCCAGCCCGGTCGTCAAGTCGGTCATCTCTTCTACCGGCGCCCCGCGCAGAGCGAGGCGTTCCGCAGCCTCTTCGGGATTGAGATCGATTCCCGGGGCCACGTCTAGAACCCAACGATAGGAAATGTTCACGAGAACTGACCCAGAAACCGCATGTCGTTCTCGTAGAAGAGCCTCAGGTCCCGGACTCCGTAGCGAAGAAGGGCCACCCGGGCGGGTCCCATGCCGAAGGCCCAACCCGTATATCGCTCGGGATCGTATCCCACGTTTTCGAGAACGGCCGGATCAACCATTCCAGCGCCCATGATCTCGATCCAGTCCGTCTCCTCCTCCCTCCCGTCCTCCCGCAAGATGACTCGCTTTACGTCCACCTCCGCCGACGGCTCCGTGAAGGGGAAGAAGGAGGGACGAAATCGGACTTGGGTCCCGGCCCCCCAGAACCGCCGGGCGAACTCGGCAAGTGTGGCCTTGAAGTCCACGAAAGTGACGCCTTCGTCCACGACCAGGCCTTCGATCTGGGCAAAGGCCGGCGTATGGGTGGCGTCGTAGGTGTCCCGACGGTAGGCCATCCCAGGCGCGATGATCCGAATGGGGGGATCGTACCGCTCCATGGTGCGGATCTGGACCGGGGACGTGTGGCTTCGAAGCAGCAAGCCGGATCCCAGATACAGGGTATCCTGCTCATCCGCTGCCGGATGGTCCAGGGGCGTGTTGAGGGCCAGAAAGTTGTACCACTCGTCATCCACCTCCGGACCCCGGGCGCGGGTGAAGCCCAGGCTCCGGAAAATCATCCAGATGTCGTCGATGACCTTGCTGACCGGGTGGACGGTTCCCCTCCACTTGTCCCGGGGAGGCAGGGTCAGGTCCAGCGGGGCCGCGCAGGCGGGCCGTTGGGCGGCAGACAGCGTCCGAAGGCGTTCTTCCAGGGCCCGGGCCACCGCCGCTTTCACCCGGTTGGCTTCGGCCCCAACCGCCGGCCGATCTTCCGGACGCAGCTGGCCCAAGCCCCGCAGAAGCCTGGAGATGCGGCCTTCCTTCCGCCCCAGGTAGTTGATCCGGACCCGTTCCGCTTCGTCAGGATTCTCCGCCCTCGTGATGGCTGCGAGGGCGTCCGCTTCCAGCTGCTTGAGCACTTCAACCAAGGATCCGCTCACCGTAGGCGGGACGCTGCCCATCCGGCCCCAGGGAGACCCGGCCTGCCTCGGCTCTCTACTTCTTCCCCAGCGCCGACTTCGCCCGGTCTGCCAGGGCCGCGAAGGCATCGGGGTTCCGAACGGCCAAGTCGGCCAGAGCCTTGCGATCCAGCTCCACCTCCGCCAATCGAAGCCCGTTCATGAACTTCGAATAGGAAAGCTCGTTCTCCCGGGCCGCTGCGTTGATCCTGGTGATCCAGAGTCGGCGGAAGTTCCGCTTCTTCTTCTTCCGGTCCCGGTACGCGTGCTCCCAACCCTTCTCTACGGCGTCTTTGGCCGTGCGGTACAGGTTCTTTCGTCCGCCGAAATATCCCTTCGCGACACCGAAAACCTTCTTCTTTTTTTTTCTGCGTGCGGCTGAACGGGTCGACCGAGGCATGAGTCTCTCCTCCTCAATTGCCCGGAAGCATCCGGCGTACCCGGCGGGCATCGGCGCCGGAGGCCAGCGTCGACTTGCGGAGCCGACGCTTCCGCTTCCTGTTCTTCTTGGTCAAGATGTGGGACTTGAAGGCTCGCATCCTCGTCAGCTTCCCGGAACCCGTCTTTCGGAAGCGCTTTGCAGCGCCTCGGTTCGTTTTCATCTTTGGCATGCGTCCTCAGGCCGGATCAGGCTTGTTGGGTTTGGGTGGACCGTCTTCTTGAAACCTTCTTGAAACTGGGTCTGCCGGATCAGCTTTTCAGAGGCGTCAGCATCATGGACATCTGGCGGCCTTCAAAGTTCGGATACTGTTCAACCTTTCCGTAACCGCTCAAGTCCTTCGTGACCCGCAAGAGCACCTTCCGCCCCAGATCCGGGTGCGTGACCTGGCGCCCGCGAAACATCATCGTAAGCTTAACCTTGTTCCCCTCCTCCAAGAAGCGACGGGCATGGCGTAGCTTGAAATCGTAGTCGTGGGATTCAATTCCGGGACGGAACTTGACTTCTTTGACTTGGACCGTGTGTTGCTTTTTCCTCGCTTCCCGGGCGGCGCGGGCCGCCTTGTACTTGTACTTTCCGTAGTCCATCATGCGAACCACGGGTGGCCTCGAGTCGGGGGCGACCTCCACAAGGTCCAGCCCTCTCATTGCAGCCCGCGTGCGAGCCTCGTCCAGGGAAACGATTCCGATCTGGCCGCCGCCATCGTCAATCAGACGAATCGGGCTGATGCGGATCTGTTCGTTCACCCGGACACGTTTTTCTACGATCTTGGAACGCTCCTTACTTTTCTAACTTATCCGAGATGTTCCCGGTAGAGGAACCTGGGAGATCGGGGCTCCAACGATTGAGAAGCCGGGTAGACCCGGGCCACGCGACCACCGGACGGGCGCACGTGCCTGCTACCCGACCCGCGAACCCAGAAGCCCTCCGACCACCAAGCCAAGAGGCGGTCACCCTCTGCTTTCCAATTTTCCGCGAAACCAACTCCGGGAGATACCTCCTGACGGGGAACCGGGGGTACAGGTCCAAAGTTACGTATCGTGGTTCGGCGGCGTCAAGTCAGGGACCGACTTTCCACCTCTTCCCGGAGTCGTTGCACGAACGTATCCCGAGACATCGTTATCTGCTTCTTCTCCGCCCCCCGCTTCCGCACCGCCACGGTCCCCGCCTTCGCCTCCCGCTCCCCGACGATTCCCATGTAGGGCACCTTGAGGGTCTCGGCATTGCGGATCCGGTACCCCAGGGTGTCCCGATCGTCCACTTCCACGCGCAGGCCGTTGGCCGCCAGCTGGTCCGCCAGCTCCCGAGCAGAGGGCAACGCCTTCTCCGAGACCGGCAAAACCCGAACCTGACGGGGAGCCAGCCAGAGAGGGAAGGCTCCGCCGTAGTGCTCGACCAAGCCGCCGATGAACCGCTCCATCGATCCTAGAAGGGTGCGGTGAATGACGACGGCCCGGTGGCGCCGGTTGTCGGAACCAACGTACTCCAGACCGAATCGCTCCGGCATGAGGAAGTCGAGTTGGAAGGTGCCCCCCTGCCATTCCCGGCCCAGGGCGTCGGTGACAAGAACGTCCACCTTGGGACCGTAGAATGCGCCACCTCCCTCGTCCAGCTCGAAGTCCAGACCCCGATCCCTCAACACCCCCGCCAAGCGCTCCGCCGCGGCGTCGTACACCGCCGGGTCGCCGATGGCCTTTTCGGGGCGGGTCGAAAGAGCCGTTCGGTACCGATACCCGAAGATCCCGAGAAGGTGGTGCTCCAGATCCAGAAGGCGGGCGTACTCCTCCTCGATCTGGTCTTCCCGGATGAAGATGTGGGCGTCGTCCTGGGTGAAAGAACGGACCCGGAGCATGCCGTGAAGCGTCCCAGAACGTTCGTAGCGGTAGCAGGTCCCCAGCTCGGCGTAGCGGAGGGGCAGATCCCGGTAGGATCGGACACCGGAACGGTAGATCATGAAGTGGTGGGGACAGTTCATGGGTTTCAGGCGGAAGCGTTCCCCTCCACCGTCCATGGACGGGAACATGTCTTCGGTGAAGACGTCCAGATGGCCCGACAGACGATACAGCTCCTCGTTGGCCACGTGAGGTGTGAACACGAGTTCGTAGCCGTGTTCCACGAGTGTCTGCTTAAGGAAGTCTTCAATGACGTGCCGAAGGCGGCCGCCGTGGGGATGCCAGAGCACCAATCCCGATCCGACCTCCTCCTGGATGGAGTAGAGGTCCAGCTGCTTTCCGAGCACCCGGTGGTCCCGCTTTTTCGCCTCTTCCAGGCGGTGAAGGTGACTCCGGAGGTCACGCTTCCGGAAGAAGGCCGTCCCATAGATGCGCTGGAGCATCCGGCGGCGCTCGTCCCCCCTCCAGTAGGCGCCAGCGGCGCTGAGGAGCGCATAGTGCTTCAACCTGCCGGTGCTGGGGACGTGGGGCCCCCGGCACAAGTCCAGGAAGGGACCGTCCCGGTAGACGGTGATGACCTCGTCGTCGGTGAGTTCCTCCAGGCGCTCCAGCTTGAGGGGGTCGTCGGCAAAGAGTTCACGCGCTTCTTCTTTGTCCACGACGAGCCGCTCGAAGGGATGGTCGGCCCGAATGACTTCGGCCATTTTCTTCTGGATGGCCTCTACCTGTTCGGGGTTGAACGACTGGGGAACGTCAAAGTCGTAGTAGAAACCGTCGTCAATTGCGGGGCCGAAGCCGATGCCTGCCTCCGGCACCAGCGCTCGCACCGCGGTGGCCAGGATGTGGGCCGCCGAGTGACGTAGAACAGCTAGGGATTCGGGATCCCGGTCGGTGAGAAGGCGGACGGTGGCGCCGTCGGGGAGGGGCCGGGCCAAGTCCACGACCTCGCCGTCGACGACCGCAGCCAGGGCCGCGCGGGCCAGTCCAGGGCCGATCCGGGCGGCCAAATCTCCGGCACTGGACCCGGGGGGCAAAGCGACGGCGCGGCCGTCGGGGAGGGTGAGGCGGAGGGCGCGGGCGTTCATGCCAAGAAAGCTAACCCGAAATTCGGAGGCGGAGGGGGGACAGTCCCAGCCAGGCGCCGCGCACCCTGCTCATGTTTTACGTTGCGACGTTGTCTTGCTTCTGATCTCGCTGTTTGTGCTCGACCCAGAGATGAGCCAAGCCGATTTGGTGAGGGGGGGATCGTGCCGTTTGTCCGGGTCGTCTACAGGGAGGGCTTGAAGCTGACTCCGCTCCGGGTCAACCGTCTCCTTCGACAAGCTTGTGAACCACCAACCTCTGGACGCCCACGTCATCCCTCGTCTGTGCAAGCACCCAGTCGGAGCCCCCGTCCACAACGAGCAGGCTGGCCGGCAGATCGAGGGTTCGGATCCAGGTCCCGTCAGCATCGAAGACCAGCCATTCTCGTCGCTCGTCTCCGGGGCGTCTGTAGTGCTGGATCCACACACCGCCGTCGTCTTGGGCCAGCATACGCGAGATCGATGGGAAGATGGAAGGCAAAGTCTCACGCTCTACGGCCCACCATCCTTCGAACCGAGGCCGCCAATTCGGATCGGAAGGATTGTCAAACTGCTTCCGCCTCGCGTCCCGGTACGCGGCAATGTGATCCGGTGTGACGGCTAGATCCCTTCCTTGCCATTGGATTCGCCGGGTCGTGATCCCCTTCCAGTCGATGAACTCGATCTCGTAACCGTCGCCCGTTCCCATCCATACCCCAGCGTCGGTGGCGGAAAATTCAACCTCGTGTCCCCAAGTACGCGGGCCGCTTATCGGCGGTGCACCCGCTTGCATGTACGCCACCCGGTCTTCACCGGGGATTCCCTCCCGAAGCACTTCGATCTCGGAGTCGCGCCCATCGGTGAAGCCCAGGGAGTTCTTCCAGCGGTAGGGCCCAGGGTCGGGAGGATGAGGATCCCTCCAATCGGATACAACCAATCGTCCGCCAGGCGAACACCGAATCTGCAATATAGGTCTTTGTTTCCACATGATCAAGTTGTCACGGATCAGCTTTCCTTGGCCGTTCAGCACCGTAACCCGATCGTTCCGGAAGTCGTAGGCAAAGACCAAATCGTCGTTCGTACAGCCGGGGAGCAACCGAACACCCCGATACTCGCCTGGCCCCTCTCCTTCCCGTCCCTGGGTCCATTGGTGTTGGCCGTCGGGACCGAACCGGCGGATCTCGTGCATACCACGGACCGCCACGACAACACTGCCGTCTCCCAAGCGCACGGCACCCTGTATGTCGTCGAACAGGTACTCGTCCGGCCCTTGCGTTAGGCCAATGGAGAGGATCGGTTCTTCGGCCACCCGCATGATGACGTCCGGTCTGGCTTGGACATCAACGGCTATCGGCTCGGTCGGATCTCCGGGCGGGTCGTCGCCGCATCCGGCGAGCGCCACCAGAAACAAGACAGTAACTACCCGGTTTGCCATTTGATTGGCCTTATGGTTGTTGAGTCAAACACCGCTTTCCTGCACGCCCTAATTCGCATCAGACGTGCAGGAAAGCCTTCGCGTCAGGGGGTCTTACCGCTCCAGTTTTGACCCCCTGTATCTCAATCTGCGCCTGGGTATCTCAACTCGGATCTGGAAACGGAAGGTTTTCACAGATTTCGTATTTGAGGTTGCAACTTTTCTCAACGCCCATGCATGCCCACCTTTCTGGAGCAGGCCTGCAGTCCTGGCAGGTGGCCTCGGCCACGGTGATCTTGGAGTGCTCAAAGTCCATCGAGAGCGGGAGGACGGCCAAAACTATGGCCGCCGTGAAGAACAGAAAGCGAAGTAGGGTGCTACGGTTCATTTTGTCAACTCCGTTATGGAGTAGGTGCTCAGGGAGGCTCATCCTCCCCAGATTGAACTCACGGTAACGACGTTTAGGTGTAATTTCTTCGCCCTTATATCTTATTACTCCCCACGAGATGCGGATAGGTTGCAAGGCAGACCCAGAGCGGAAACCATCCGCCACTCGGTCTTCCCGGTACGACCACCCTGTCCGCCTTCACCGACCCGAGGGCCACGGCGTGCCCGTAATCCGGCCCAAGGGTTCTTCACCCCGGCTGGGCCGGAATGCCTTCCGGGCCGCCATGTCATAGCGGTCCCCAGGGGCCAAGAAGTAGAAGAGGCCGCCCGTGTCCAGGGTGGCCCCGCTGTCGTAGATGACGGCGTAGCTTTGTCCCACGACCTCGAATCGGTCGCCCCGCACCACGATGGCCGTGTTCTCGTCCAGACCGATCCCTAGCAACTCCGGCTTGGCCCGGATTACTTCGACCAGGTCGAAGTGCCGGTTCCGCCGGAGCAGGTGCTGGTCGATGGCCACTCCCTTGAGGAAGCCCAGGCCCACTTCGTGGTCCCCCATCATGATCGTGTTGGTACGCGTGTCACCCCTCACCAAGTAGGAGCCCTGAATGGACGCCCCCGCCGACGAACCGCCGATGACCCCGCCCCGTTCCAGAACGTCCCAGAGGGCATGGTGAACTTTGGTGTTCAGGTAAGCGTCGGCCAATCGCCACTGGCGACCGCCGGTAAACCACACCCCCCGGGCCTCCCGCAGGGGATGAACGAAGGCGTCGGTGTCTGCGACGGCCGGGTCATAGGTGTGAAGGATGGTAATGTCCCTGGCGCCCGCGGCTTCCAAAGGCAGCCGACCGGAAAAGTACGGGTCGTATTCTTCCGCTCCACCCGCCGTGGGAATGACGACCAAGGGCGCCCAAGGTCCCCCCGCCAGCTGGACGAAGCGCTGGAAGACGGCAGGGTCCCGCAGGGCGCCGCCGGCAACGACGAGGCTGCCGTTGGCGGGTCCCACCTGCTGGGTGTGGACGGGTGCGGCCAGAGAGGCGGCGGTGAGGAAAGCTGGAATGACGGAATAGAAGGTCTTCACGGAACGGTCCTTCGCGGGTTGATAGGGGAATCGGGGGGATGCGGGACCGGGAAAGTGAACCGGAAGGGGAGTGAACGAAAGCCTCTTCCCGGTAGGCCGCCTCCAGCTTCTCCAGGTTTTCGGGAGTTGCAATCGGATGATCTTCCCCCGCACATCCCCTCCAGGCCGACGCAATCCGTCAAAGGCCAGCTTTGGCGGAAGTCGGGAACCAAGGGAGCTCAAGCGCAGGACAACGTTCCCGTCAAGACCTAGTCATACCTTGGGCCAGCGTATCCCGAAGAGCGCGCACTGCACGGGATCGGTCAGATTTTACGGTTCCCACCGGCTTTCCGAGTTTTTCGCCGATTTCCCTATACGACAACCCGTCAAGCTTGAGGTGAACGACGATCTGCTGGTGTTCCGGGAGTGTGGAGATCGCTTCTTCCAGTTTTTCGTCTGCAATCTTCCTTTCAAGAAGAGTTTCGGGAGATTCGATATTCCCCGAGACCAGAAGACGGTAGTGTCTCCGCATGAGCAGCTGCCGCCGCATCCGCTTGGTTACGGCTTTGCGTCCAACATTCCGAACAAAGCCTTCCAGCCAACGTCCAGTGACCCTCGGGTCCTCTATCCGGCCACGCTTGTCCAGGGCGACCAAAATGGCTTCAAGCGCAATGTCTTCCCCGGTGACTGCCCGCCCCCGATACGTCTCCGCAGCCACGACGAGCCGATCCCAGTGGTCTCTCATCCACCGGGCCAACACCTGGTCGCGGTCGGTACTCATGGCCTTATCAAGGTTACGAAAAATCAATCCCATCTACGAGATTCCAGATCTCAGATCGAAGGCTACAGCTCTCCCAACCTTGATGCCAAGCCCATTTGTCGGGCGCGGCTGCGCTTCGATTGGACGCGACCTTGGCGCTCCCTTGGCGCTCCCTTGGTCTCGTCTCCTACCCTCGAAGTCAAAGGGGCCCGGACGCTCTGCGCCCGGACCCCTTCTCCGACCCAATCCGTCCCCGCCTCCTCTTTTACCAGGAGGGGTTTCGGCGATGGGCTAGTACATGCCACCCATGTCACCGCCACCACCACCCCCCGGCATGGGCGGCTTGTCCTCTTCGGGCTTCTCCACCACCACGGCCTCGGTGGTGAGGAGCAGGCTCGCGATGGACGCGGCGTTCTGGAGCGCGCTGCGCACGACCTTGGTGGGATCAATGACGCCCGACTCCACGAGGTCCTCGTAGTTGTCGTTCTGGGCGTTGTACCCGAACCCGCCACTTCCGTCACGGACCTTTGCCACGACGATGGAACCCTCTGCGCCGGCGTTCACGGCGATCTGGCGGATGGGGGATTCCAGGGCTCGCCGCAGAATGTTGACGCCGATCTGCTCGTCTTCCCGCTCCAAGCTCAAGTCGTCCAGCGCCGACTGGGCCCGCAGGAGCGCCACGCCGCCGCCGGGAACGATTCCCTCCTCAACCGCCGCGCGGGTGGCGTGGAGGGCGTCCTCAACCAGGGCCTTCTTCTCCTTCATTTCGGTCTCGGTGGCCGCGCCCACATTGATCACCGCCACGCCCCCGGCGAGCTTCGCCAGACGCTCCTGGAGCTTCTCCCGGTCGTAGTCGGAAGTGGACTTGTCGATCGCGACTTTGATCTCTTCGATGCGGCCGTGGATCTTGTCCTCGGCTCCGGCTCCGTCGATGATCGTCGTGTCATCCTTGTCAATCACGACTCGCTTGGCGGTCCCCAGGTCACTGACCACCGCATTCTCCAGCTTGAAACCCACTTCTTCGGAAATGACCTGGCCGCCGGTAAGGACCGCAATGTCCTGGAGCATCGCTTTGCGGCGGTCACCGAATCCCGGCGCCTTGACGGCGGCCACCTTCAACGTACCCCGAAGCTTGTTCACAACCAGCGTGGCCAGCGCCTCCCCTTCCACATCTTCGGAAATGACCAGGAGGGGCTTGCCCATCTGGGCGACCTTTTCCAGGATCGGGAGGAGATCCTTCATGGAAGAGATCTTCTTGTCGTGGATGAGGATCATGGGTTCTTCCAAGACCGCTTCCATCCGCTCGGGATCGGTCACGAAGTAGGGCGAAAGGTATCCTCGGTCAAACTGCATACCTTCCACCGTATCCAGCTCGGTCTCCAGCCCGCGGGCCTCTTCCACCGTGATGACGCCGTCCTTGCCGACCTTCTCCATGGCCTCGGCGATCAGGTCACCGATCTCCATGTTGTTGTTGGCCGAAATGGCCCCGACCTGGGCGATCTCGGTCTTGCCCTTGGTCTCCGTGGAGGCGGACGCCAGGGCCGAGACCACTGCATCTACCCCCTTGTCAATTCCCCGGCGGATCCCCATCGGGTTGGTCCCCGCGGTCACGTTCTTGAGTCCCTCGGCGTAGATGGCGTGGGCCAGGACCGTGGCGGTGGTGGTGCCGTCGCCGGCCACGTCCGAGGTCTTCGTGGCAACTTCCTTGACCATCTGGGCGCCCATGTTCTCCACGGGCTCTTCCAGCTCGATTTCCTTGGCGACCGAAACGCCGTCCTTCGTCACCGTAGGGGACCCGAACTTCCGGTCGATCACTACATTGCGGCCCTTGGGCCCCAGGGTTACCTTGACGGCCTTCGTGAGCTTGTCCACTCCCGCCTTGAGCCGGGAGCGCGCCTCCGTATTGAATTCCAGTTCCTTTGCTGCCATGTGTTTTTGATCTCCTTAGTGCGTCGTAGTCCACCGGTAGCGCCAAGGGCGCGTCTCCGGTCGGTTCCTTTAGTCGTTGACGATGGCCAGAATGTCCGATTCGCGGAGAATCAGGTACTGATCTCCGTCAACCGTGACTTCCGTGCCGCTGTACTTTCCGTACAGCACCCTGTTTCCAGCGACGACTTCGATGGGGATTCGGTTGCCATCGTCGGACAGCTTGCCGGGGCCTACGGCGACAATTTCACCTTCCTGGGGTTTTTCCTTGGCCGTGTCGGGGATGTAAAGGCCACCTCGCATCTGTTCGGCTTCCTCGAGGGCCCTCACCACCACGCGATCCGCCAAGGGTCGGATCTTTTCTGCGGCAGACATGTGTACTTCCTCCTTGAAGGATTTACGGATGACTGATTTTCGTGGGCACGTTGCCCGCACCGGTTGTTGGCACTCTGTAAGATTGAGTGCTAACAACGCGCTTTCAGTCTAGACCGAAGGAGCTGGATGTCAACCCCCCATCCCGTGGGGGGCCACACAGGCGCCCACCCCCTGGCGGACAGCCAGTCCTTCAAGGGTGAGGAGTCAGCGGTCCAGGTACGCCCCGGCGATCCCCAGGCCCTCCAGGGTGAGGAAGGGCTCGATCCTGTCCACCGAACGGGTGTGGGCTGCGATCACCGACGCGAAGCCACCGGTGGCCACGACCAGCGGTTCAGCCGGGCCCCAACCCGCCCTGATCCTGGAGACGATCCCGTCCACGGCGTCCACCGCCGAATAGAACACGCCGCTCTGAATGCAAGTCTCCGTACGGCGTCCTACCACCGCATCAGGGGGCATGAGTTCCACCGCGGGCAACTTGGCCGTGTTCTTCGTGAGCCACTCCAATCCGGCCCCCAGTCCCGGCGCGATGACCCCGCCCTGGAAGTCCCCGTCAGCGGTAATGCAGTCGAAAGTCGTGGCCGTTCCCAAGTCGACGGCGATCGTGTCCCTGCCAAAACGTACCTTTGCAGCCAAGGTATTCACGATCCGATCCGCCCCCACCGTAAGGGGTTCCTCCACATCCAATCGAATGGGGAGTTCGGATTCGGCGCTCACGACGAGAACCGGACCGTCAACGAGGGACGCCATGGCCAACCGAACGGTCCGGGTGGCCGAGGGGACGACGGAACCGATGACCCCCCGGTGGATGGAAGCCGCCCTTCCCATTCTTGACTTGAGAAGCGCCGACATGAGGACACCCAGCTCTTCTACGGTTCGGGGCACGGTCGTGCTGACCCGCCAATGGTCCACGACTTCGTCGCCGGAGAGGCTCAAGAGGCCGAAAACGGTTTCCGTGTTCCCAATATCGGCGACCAGTTGGTAGGGCACCTCACCCCCTCCGTCCGATGGACCCGGCGATCAACCGCAGCCGCGGGCCCAGGCCGTTTCGGACTTCCAGGGAGCCGTCCTGAAGGAGGTCCCCGATCAGGACCGAAAAGGCCTTCACCGCGCGCAGGCGACCCGAAGGGTAGCGAACCACGCCTTCTGCGGACAACCTGCGCCCGCGAAGCGGGGAGCGAGCGTTCAGCTCCTCCAGCTCGTCTGGAGGAATCCCCTCCCCGAGGTTCACCGGAGAGGTCGACGGTTTGCGGACGGCTTCCAGCGCGTCCCTGACGGCGCCCAGAACCCGACCCCTAGGGGTGCGGCGGCCCGTCTCGATCAACAGGGAGGTGGGCATAACCTTCAGGCCCGAGGGAAGCTCGCTTCCGGATTGGTTCAGATTCAGGCCGACTCCTACGAGCACATGGCCCCGCACCTGCTCGCACAGCACGCCGCCGATTTTTCGGCCATTTACGAAGAGGTCGTTGGGCCACTTGACCTGGACCCGTAGCGCAGGTAACCGGCGCTCCGGGCTCGGGGGGGAGGTACTTCGACCGGGGACGGAATCCACCGGGTCGCCCCCCGCAGATTCCAAACCCTTGGCCACCGCCAAGCCGACTCGCAGCGGAAAAACGGACGCGCCGGCGCCCACAACCTCACCGGGGCCTCCCACGAAAGTGAACCACAACCCCAGGGGGGTGTCGGAGCTCCAGCGGCGTCCCCTCCGGCCCCTTCCGGCGGTCTGCCGGTCCGCAACGACCAGGGCTGGAACGGAACATCCCTCCCGGACCAGGGCTGCCGCTCGATCGTTCGTGGATCCGATCCGGGCGTGGAACTCCGTCGTGGCCACACCCAGCCGCCGGGCCCATTTTTCGGGGCCCCGGCCTTCCCACGTCTCCAGGAGCCCGGTCATCCCTGCACCGTCCAGAGGAAGAGCAGACCCGCAGCCCACAGGTAGGGAGCAAAGCGGTGAAAGGATCGGCTATCGAGCATGGCCTGGAAGGCGCGGATTGCGAAAACGCCGGTCACGCAGGCCACTGCGGCTCCGGCACCCAGAACCTCCAGAGGCGGAAACGACCCCGCCGAAACCGCTTCGGGCAGCTTGAGGAGGGCGGCGCCACCCACCGCCGGAATCGACATCAGGAAGGAAAACGCGGCCGCTTCTGCCGGTCCGACGCCCCTCCAGAGGGCCACGACGACGGTGGTTCCCGACCTGGAGATCCCCGGGACGATGGCCAGGGCCTGAGCCAGCCCCATGATCAGGGCGACCAGGACGCCGGGGCGGTCCGAAGGTTCCCGGTCCAGGGCCCCCCGGGCCGTCAAGAGGATGAAGCCCGTAACCATGAGGGCAACGGCCGTCACCTGCGGGATCTCGAAGAGAGATTCGAAAAAGGTGGCGAAGCCGATGCCTGCGATGGCGGCCGGAATGGACGCCAGGATGAGCAAGCCCCCGTAGCGAAGCTGCTCCGGATCCCGGCGCGGGACTCCTGCGAGCAGCGCCCGTATCCGCCTTCGGTAGACAAAAAAAACCGAGAACAGGGTCGCGAAATGGAGAGCAACCTCGAAACCCGCGCCCGGAAGCTCAACCCCGAGGACCGCTTGCCCCATGACCAAGTGGCCCGAGCTGGAAACCGGGAGAAACTCGGTGGCGCCCTGGAGAAAGCCCAGGAAGACGGCTTCATACCATGTCATGGCAAAGGCGAACTCCTTGGACAGTACCATCTCCCGGGGAGCCAGGCCCGGCGGAGCCCGCGTCCGGACGGGCGCAGGATCACGGGCTTGATCCGTCCCGCATCGTTTCGTAGTAGGCCTCGTACATGGGGAGAACTCGTTCGGTGGCAAAGCGTTCCACGGCCACGCTGCGTCCGAAGTCGCTGAAGCGCCTCCAGAGGGATCGGTCGGCAAGAAGTCCGATCGCCCCCTCAACCGCCTCATCCAGCTCCCCAACGGGAACGAGAAAGCCGGCCTCCCCGTGGGGAACCACCTCGGGCAACCCCCCTGCCCGGTACCCGACGACGGGTGCCCCACAGGCCATGGCCTCCAGCGCCGCCAGCCCGAAAGACTCGCTCTCGCTCGTCATGAGGAAGAGGTCGGCGCACGCCAACAGTTCGTTCACGGAGGCATGTTTTCCCAGAAACACCACATCTTGGTCCAGCCCCAGGGAACGGGCCCGACTGGCGGCCCGGGGCCGGTCCGGACCGTCGCCCGCCATGATCAGCCTAGCCGGCATCGCCTTTCTGATCCCGGCAAAGACCTCGAGCACATCGGAAACCCGCTTGACAGGCCGGAAATTGGAAACGTGCATGACCACCTTCTGATCGGCCCTGGCAAAAATCTCCCGGTGACAGGGGTCACGGTCTCGGTGGAAGAGCTCCGTATTGACAAAATTGGGGATCACACGGATCCGTTCGGCGGGCACCCGGAAGTCCCTGACGGTCACCTTCTTCAGGAAACGGGACACGGCGGTGACGCCCTGGGAACGGAGGATGGAGAAGCGGGTGATCGCGTGAAAAGAAGGCTGCGCCCCGACCAGGGTTACATCGGTCCCGTGGAGCGTCGTCACCAAGGGAGGAGCGTCGTCCCTTTCCAGCATTTCCTGGGCGATCCACGCCGAAGTCGCGTGGGGTATGGCGTAGTGGACATGGATGATGTCCAGCTCTTCCCGCAGAGCGATGTCGTGAATGGCGACAGCAAGGGCCAGGGTGTAGGGAGGATGCTCGAACAGCGGATAACGGTCCATTTCCACTTCGTGGAGGTACACCCTCTCTCGAAAGCCCGACAGACGAAAAGGTTGGGCGTAGGAAATGAAGTGGATCTCGTGGCCGCGTTCCGCCAAGCCGATGCCCAACTCCGCGGCGACGGCGCCAGAGCCCCCGTACGTCGGATAGCAGGTGATCCCGATTTTCATGGCCTTCAGGCCGCCCCCCGCCACGCCTCCACAACCACTTCCAACTGACGACGCACCGAGGCCGTGCCGTCGACAGTCACGGCATCCGGTTCCAGTTGGCCACGAAACCAGGTGAGCTGACGCTTGGCATAGCGACGCGTTGCCGCCCGGGTGCGCTGCACGGCCCCTTCGAGGGAAATCCGCCCTTCGACGTAGTCCGCCATCTCCCGGTACCCGACCCCGCTCATCCCGGGATCGCCCCTTCCGAAACCCGCTTGCAGGAGGCGGGCGACTTCATCCGCGAAGCCCCCGGCCACCATCGCGCCGACCCGACGGTTGATCCGATCGTTGAGGAGCTCCCGGGAGACGTCAAGTAGACAGATCACTCCTCGGAGGGCCTTCCCGTCGGGGAGACGGCGCCGGTGCCACCACGAGAGGGGACGACCCGTCAGCAGCGTCACCAGCAAGACCCGGAGCATCCTCTGTCGGCCACCCGCAACAGCGACCTGGGCCCGGCCGGGGTCCAAGACCCGGACCCAGCGCTCAAGCTCCGACCCGGGCAGGGCCGCCAAGGCTCCTTCAAGCGCCGGGCGATGTCTCGAATTCAGGGGAGGCTCCTGGAAAAGGGGTTCCGTCAGAACCTTAAGGAAGAACCCGGTGCCACCGGCGAGAACCGGCACCCTACCCCTCTTCTGAATGTCCCTGATCCAGCCTCGAGCGTCCCTTCCAAACCTGCCGGCGCTGTACCGGTCCCCGGGGTCCAGGATGTCCAAGCCATGGTGCGGAACCAAAGCCCTTTCGGAAGGCGTGGCCTTGGCCGTGCCTACGTCCATGCCTCGGTAGACCTGGCGGGAATCCATGGAGATGACCTCCCCGCCCAAAGCCAGCGCGACCTGGAGGGAAAGGCGGGTCTTGCCGGACCCGGTGGGACCGACGATGGCCAAGAAGTCCGGCGCAAAAGGCCCGGGCGCCACGTCACGTACGTCCAAACTTTCGCCGGAGTTCGCCCAGCCCGAGGCGAACGACGGTGGGACGGCCATGAATATCGTGGTACGGGAGCTGGGTGGCGAACAGCTGGTCGAAGAGTTCCTGCATTTCATCGGCAGTCAGCTTCTGTCCCGCCTTGATGGCGCCCTTACAGGCAAAACTCATGGCCACCCGCTCATTCTGGTTTCGCGCCGTCCGCATAAGGTCCGAGCCGTGCGCCAGCTCCTGGATCACCTCCCGGATGCAACGCTCCGCGTCAAAATGAGGGTGGGGGCTGGGCACCGCCTGGACCAGAAGCGCGTCGGTGCCGAACGGCTCCACCTGGAAGCCGATCCGGGCCAGGAGGTCCGGTACCGACTGGACGACATCCAGTTCCTGCCGGGTGAGTCGGATGGTAAAGGGGAAGAGCAGGCGCTGTCCCCCACTCTCCCCGCTTTCGAACCGCGCGAGTATCCGCTCATAGAGGACCCGTTCGTGGGCGGCATGCTGGTCTACGATGACCATCCCGTCCCGGGTCTCCGCCAGAATGAAGCTGTTGTGGATTTGAAGGAGGGTCGGCCTGGCGGCTCTGGGCAAAAAAATCTCTTCGGACCTCGCACCGCCATGATTTCCCGACCGGGCCATCGTTTCGGCAACCGAGTAGGCGCCGTGACTTGAATTGGGGTGGTCGTTGTTGGGATGGCCGCCCTCCAGGCCAAAGAGTTGTATCTGGCTCTCATCTTCCCGTGGATCCTCGGGGGCGCCCTCCTCCCGGTCCTGATTTCCGCCCGGGGGACCCCCGACCGCGTGCTCCCGAACGACCCCCATGGAAGGTGGCTGACCCATAACCGCGGCTGCGTCAATCCCTTCCAGGGTCTGGCGGACCGACGCTTCCACGAACTCCTCGATCTCCCTGCGGCCCCGAAAATTCACTTTGGTCTTGCTGGGATGAACATTGACGTCCACTGCGTCCGGAAGGACGGACAGGAAGAGAAAAAGCCAAGCCCGGGTCCCTTCGGGGAGGGTGGTTCGGTAGCCCCTGTCGCCCGCTGCGAGAATGCCCCTGTCCCGAAAGGGCCGTCCGTTGACGAAGAGGTGGGCCCGGCGGAAACCCGGGCGCGCCTGATCCGGCCGCTGGACCGCGCCCACCAGGCGAAGGTCCCCCTGGTGCGCACAAACGGGGATGAGCCCTGACGCCCCCGCACCCTTCCAAATCTCACCGATGCGTGCGGGGAGGCTCCGGTCCGCCGCCAGCTCCAGTACGCAGCTCCCGTTGACATCGAAGACGAAACGCGTGCGCCGGTTGGCCAGGGCCAGGGTGTGCAGCACTTCCGAGACGGACCGGGTCTCCACACTCCCGCTGCGAAGAAAACGGGCTCTCACCGGGGTGTTCAAGAAGAGGTTCTTCACGTCTACGGTCGTGCCGGGCTGGCGGGCCACGTTCTCAACTTCCTGGATGCGCCCCCCTAGGACCCTGAGCCGGGTTCCGGTCTCTTCTCCCCTTGCCGCCGTATCGATGACCAAACGGGACACGGCAGCAATTGAAGAAAGGGCCTCACCCCGGAAGCCCAGGGTGCGGATGTCCCGGAGGTCTTCCGCGCGCCGGATCTTGCTCGTAGCATGGCGGTCCAGGCACGCCAGCACATCGGCTCTTGCCATGCCCCAACCGTCGTCCGCTACCCGGATTCGGGTCTTCCCCCCTTGCCAGATCGACACCTGGATCATCCCGGCCTGGGCGTCAAGGGCGTTCTCCATCAGCTCCTTCACCACCGACGCCGGACGCTCCACGACCTCCCCGGCGGCGATCTGGTTGGCAACATGATCCGGGAGGACTCGGATTCGGGAGGCGGGGCCCCCTTCTCTGCTCACGAAGGGTACCCGTTCCTCCCACCCCCCCTAGGAGCGGTTTCGGCCCCTTCCGAGCCACGGCCCGCACTGGGATCCAACCGCCGTCCATCGAAGACGCCGACCCGCCGGGGGGTTCGTCGTTTCTCGAAACGGAAGAAACGGGTCGCGTTGTCCCACGTATCCGCCGCCACTCTTGCCAGGGGCTGATTCCGGATTCGGGCGATGGCTTGGGCGACGTGCACCAAAAAAGCCGGTTCGTTCCGTCTTCCCCGCCGAGGTACCGGTGCCAGGTATGGCGAATCGGTCTCCACCATGTACCGGCCGGAAGAGACGGCGTCCAGAAGCTCGACGTCGAAACCCCGGAAGGTGACGATCCCGGTAAAGGACACGTACCAACCGGCCTCGAGAGCCAGTGCAAGCAGGTCCCTGGGGCCGGTGAAGCAGTGGAGCACGCCCAGGACCTGCCCGGCACCCCCCACCTCTCGAATCACAGCCGCCGTATCGGCCACAGCGTTTCGGGAGTGGACGATCAGAGGAAGTTCGAGGTCAGCCGCCAGCTTTGCGTGGTCCAAAAAACTCCGCCGCTGGGACGCCCGGGGAGCACTGTCGTAGTGATAGTCAAGCCCCGTCTCCCCGATGGCGACGCAACGGGGATGGTCCGCTGCATCCCGCACTTGGGAGAGCCCGCCGCTAGGGGATCCCCCCACGACATGAGGGTGAATCCCCGCGGAGTACCAAACCGGGTCATGGGTTTGGGCCAGCTTCCGGGCGACCTGAGCATCCGATGGATCCGAGGCAACCGTTACAATGCGGGACACACCGGCCCTGCGGGCGCGTTCCAAGACACCCGGGCGGTCCCCGTGGAAGGCATCGTCGGTGAGGTGGCAGTGAGAATCCGTAAACCTCAAACCGCCGCGGCCGCCTTCGCCCTTCGCTTCTTTTTTTGGTCCTGGGAGGTGGTTCCTGTGCCGTAGCGCTTCTGGATCTCAAGCAGAGCCGGGGCGGCGATGAAGATGGACGAATAGGTGCCGATGGCCACCCCCAGGATCAGCACCATCGTGAAGTCCCGGATGACGGCTCCCCCCAGGGCAAGGAGAGAGAAGAGAACCGCCAGCGTCGTCCCCGAGGTCAGCACCGTCCGGGGCAAGGTTTCGTTGACGGAGCGATTCACCAAGCGGTACGGGTCCTCCCTGCGCCCACCCTTGCTGTTGAGATTCTCCCGAATCCGGTCGAAGACCACGATCGTGTCGTTCAGGGAGTACCCCAGGATCGTCAGGATGGCCGCCACCGTGGGCAGGGAGATCTCGACCCGGAAGAGCGCCAGTAAACCCAGGGTGAGGAGCACATCGTGGGCCGTGGCGATCACCGACGCGACCCCGAAGCGAAATTCGAAGCGAATCGCGATGTAGATCAGGGTGAGCACCAGAGACATCAGGATGGCCAGGGCCGCCTTCTGCTGGAGTTCGGCCCCGATCTTGGGTCCCACGACCTCCCGGCGCACGATCTCGAAGGTCCCCTCCCCGTAAGAAGCCGATATCAGGGCGCCCAACTCCTGGGCCACCTGTTCGATCCGCACGTCCTCCTCAAGGGGGGCCCGGATGACAAACTCGTTGTCGGCACCGAAACGGGTGAGGGGAGGAGCCTGAGCACCTCCCAATGCCTGGCGGAGTTCGTTGTCCGACGTGGGCTCCAGAAAACGCACCTGCACCAAGGAACCACCGGTGAAATCCACCCCGTAGTTCTGCCAATTTCCGATGGTAACGGCATTCGTCACCATCGCCCCCACACCCAGGGCCAGGAAGATCGCCGAAAAGACAAAGGCTTTCCGGCGCATGTCAATGAAGCCGTACTTCGCTTCGTGAAAAAGCCACATGGCAGCGTCGGTCCTTCGCTAAATGCTTACTGGGTCCGAGCCCCTCTTCCCCGAGAGATAGAGGAGGAAGAGCGTGCGGGTCACATAGAGGGCGGAGAAGAAGGACGCCACGATTCCGATGCAGAGGGTCACCGCGAAGCCTCTCACGGGCCCGGTTCCGAACTGGAAGAGAATGAGCCCGGTAATCAGCGTGGTGATGTTCGCGTCAACGATTGCCGAGAGGGCATTTCCGAAGCCTTCGTCGACGGCCGTTCTGGGTGCCCGCCTCTTGGCCAGTTCCTCTCGTATTCGCTCGAAAATGAGCACGTTGGCGTCCACGGCCATCCCGACAGAGAGGATGAGCCCGGCGATTCCCGGCAGCGTCAGATTTGCGCCCAGGGCGGCCAGTCCGCCGAGAACCAGGAGCACGTACATGCCCAGGGCACAGACGGCAAGGATGCCCGCTATCTTATAGTAGATCATCATGATCCCGAGGACGGCGACCAAGCCGACGATTCCCGCGATTCGACCCTGGTCAATGGAGTCCTGACCCAGGGAGGGGCCGACGGTCCGCTCTTCCATGATCTGGAGCCGGGCCGGCAGAGACCCTGCCCGGAGAACGAGGGCCAAGTCCGCCGCCTCCGACATGTCGGCCGAACCCAGGTCGATGGACCCGTTGGCCCCGATCCTGTCCCTGACAACCGGTGCGCTCACCACTTCCTCGTCCAGGACAATGGCGATCCGGTCCCCGATGTGGGCGCTGGTAAGACGCTGGAAGTCCCGCCCGCCCCGCCGGTTCAGCTCGAAGAGAACCTGGGCTTGGTTGAACTGGAGGTCCCGGTTCGCCGTCGCGTTTTCCAGCTGATCACCGGTAAGGAACGGCTCCTCCTCCAGCACGTAAAGCTCCCGGTAGTAGCCCGTTCCCCTGGGGATCGAATCCCAGCTCCATTGGAGACTGATGTTGCGCGGAAGGGCGCGTTGAAACTCCTCCAACGCCATGAAACGGTTCGCGGTTTCCACATCCGCCACGTCCACCAGGTAGGTGCCCACCTCTCCGGTATTCAAAAGGCCGGTAAAGGGACGGAAGTTCAGGGCTTCTGCGGGCTCCTCTTCGTCCGGGGCATCCTCTTCTCCCAAGGCGTCGGCGGTGTCGGCTCCGTCCGTCGACGCGCTGTCCCCAGCCCCTTGAACCGAATCCTGGGGACTGAACAGAAGCTGCTGAATCGAACGGGTCGGCCCGGACTCGGTCGCCCGCCCCATCTCCCGCAGTCCCTCTTCTCCAATTGCCGCTACAACGGCCCGGTCAATGCGCTCCAGGGCCCGATCTACCTGGGTGGTCTCCAGTACCAGCTTCCATTCCAGGTACGCTTGCTGGTTGATGACCTCCTTGGCCCGGCTCTCGTCGTCCAGTCCGGCGAGCTCCACGATGAGACGGTCTTCGCCGCTCTTCTGGATCAGCGGCTCTTCGACCCCGAACTCGTCGACTCGAGTCCGTATGATGCGCTCCGCCTGGTCAATCGCGTCGCTGCGAGCCTCCGTCGTCATGGTTCCGTCCGGGTCTTCGATCTCCAGGACGAGGTGCATCCCTCCCTGGAGGTCCAGGCCCAGCTTCAACCCCCGGCCCCAGAGGTAACCGGTGGCGAGGGCGAGGGCCGCCAGGATGACGACGATCCGGGCGCCGAATGACTTGAACATGATGCTTGTCCTGAATTCCCCTCAGGGTCTGGTTGGTGGTGCCGGACTCGGGGCTGCGGCCATCGCGAGCAAGCGACGGTCTGCCCGGCCGAAACGCCAACAGCGCTTCCGCCGGGAGCCCGACTCCGAAACTTCGCCCGGACGGAAGGAGGTGTCAATCACTCCGGAGAGCTTGAAACCCTAGGCTTGCGGCCAAGCAACGCCATGAGGGCAATCCGCCGGCCTCGATTCTCGCCACAGGAACAAACAACGCCCAAGCCCTCCCGATCGCTACCGCACCTTTCTGGAGAAATTTCCATGCACGCTCAGGCGATCGATGCTGCCGTCGGTTCGGTGGAACACGTACGCCTCTCCCGGTTCTCCGTCGTCCCGAACGCGTCTGAAGCTGTCGGCCCCGGCGGCCGTCAGCCGGGTCATGGCCTCCACGGGGTCGGCAACGGGCACCCGGACCGCCGCAAGGCCCTCGTCCCAACGCAGGATGACCGTCTCCCCCCAGTCGGATTCGTACAGCCCCTCGTACTCCGCCAGAGAAGCCGGTCGCCGCGTCCCGCCGTCCGGGTCCTCCAGTATGGATTCCAGCGCAGCCCCCAGGGTACCGGCCATTCGGGCCCAAATCTGGTCCGGACTCGTTCCTTGGGCGTTGATCATCACGACTCCAGCCAGCTTCTTCGCCGGAATGAGCTGAAGCGTGGCGCGGAACCCGGGACAACTTCCACCATGGCCAACCGTGCGCTGGTCGGCGCGGCGGGAGACGGCGAAGCCGAGCCCCCACATGGTCTCGAAGTCGGGGTCCACCCAGTGGACCCGGTGCATTTCCCGAAGCGTGTTGACATCCAGGACCTCGGTTCCGCCTTCTTCCAGCAGCCGGAACTGCCAAGAAGCGAAACGGGCCAGATCTTCCACCGTCGACGCGAATCCGGCCGCCGGGGCAACCCCCCGCGCCTGAAAGAAGGGGGCCTCGGCCCGGTTCCCGTCTCGCGCCAGCCGGGTGTATCCGGTGGCGAAGCGGCCGCCTCGGTGCTGGGCGGGGATATCGGTGTAGGTGTCCACCATGCCCAGCGGGCTCAGGATACGGCTCCGCACGTAGTCGTCGTACGCCATCCCCGACGCCTCCTCCACGAGCTGCCCCGCAAGGGACATGCCCAGGTTGGAGTACTGGAAGTAGCGGTCGGCGGGATAGAGGGTCTTCTGTTCGGCAAGGCCTTCAATGATCTCTTCGCGAGTTGGAAATGGGAACTCGGGTCCCGTCCAGTAGGGGTGGGCCGACTCCCGGGGGAGCCCCGAAGAATGGGTCAGGATGCCCTTGACGGTGACCTCGGGGCCCCGGGGATGAGACGGTTCCAAGTCGTACCATGGGAGGAGGGCCGAAACCGCGTCTCCCAGTTCGAGGTTGCCCTGGTCCCGCTGCTGCATCACCCCGATGGACGTGAAGAGCTTCGAAATCGAGCAGATGGAGTACAGGGTCGACGGGGTTGACGGAGCGCGGGAGTCCGGGTGGGCGTACCCGTAACCCTTGGCCCAAACCAAGTCCTGATCGTGAATCAGACCCGCCGACACCCCGGGGATTTTTTCGTAGTCCATCTTGGCGTCGAGCCAAGCGGCGAAGAGGTCCTCCGCCTGCTGAAAGCGGGGATCCCGGGTGAGGTCTTCGCCTCCCGTCTGAGCGCACCCGGCCGCAACCGGGAGCACAAGATGGAGGGCGACGAGCGAAAGCGTGGGGAGAGAGCGGTTCATGACTAAGGGGAAGTCCACTTTGCGAGGAGACTGGAGACGACGGGTTGCGCTACTGGCGACGAGCGACGACGGGCTGTGCTGCCGCTGCATGCTTGCTTCCATCCTGGGCGGCAGGCAACCCAGGCGTCAAGCAACTCGATTCCCGGCCTCGGGGTTCCCAGGCACCGGCGGGGCCGGCTCCTCTTATCGCCCGACCGGGCCTCTTACTTGTCGTCCTGGTCTCTTACTTGCCGCCTTTGGATTCGGGGTGGAGACGGGTCTTTGCGAATCCTTTCGGGCTCCCCTGTCCTGGCGATCCGGTGTCCCGACGATCTGGCGCGCCCCCCACCCTTCACCCCAACTTGACATGCCACATTCACCGTTTCCGATCGAATCCCCACAGGAGCCCCCACAAGGAGCAAGGCCCATGCGTTCGTTCGCTTCCAAGCGCGTTATTGCCCTTTCCGTACCCGCCTTCGTCGCGATTTCGACCTCCGCATGGGCCCTTCCACCCCAAAGTCGGGCCCAGGACCTGGAAGACCTGAAGGCGGAAGCCATGGAGAGCGTCCAGGCGCGTTCCAAGCAGGTCCAGGAAATTGTGGACATGCTCTTTTCGTTCAGCGAACTGGGCATGCAGGAGTTCGAGACCCAGCGTTACCTGACGGGCATTCTCGAGGAAGCCGGCTTCGACATTGAGCTGGGAGTTGCGGGAATGCCCAGCGCGTGGACCGCCCGTTGGTCCAACGGCAGCGGTTCGCCCGTGATCGCCCTGGGATCCGACGTGGATGGCATCCCCCAGTCCAATCAGAAACCGGGAGTGGGCTACCGGGAACCCATCCTTCCGATGGCACCCGGGCACGGTGAAGGACACAACTCGGGACAAGCCGTGAACATCGTCGCCGCGCTGGCCGTCAAGGAGCTCATGGAGCGGGAAGGTATCTCGGGCACGCTTCTCATCTGGCCCGGAGTCGCGGAAGAGCAGCTGGGCTCCAAGGCGTACTTCGTGCGCGACGGGGTTTTTGAAGGCGTGGACGTGAACCTGTTCACCCATGTGAGCAACAACTTCGGGGTCTCCTGGGGTCAAGGCGGGGGCAATGCCCTCGTATCGGTCCAGTTCCGCTTTACCGGCGAGACCGCCCACTCCGCCGGCGCTCCCTGGCGCGGGCGCTCGGCTCTGGACGCCGTCATGCTTCTGGCCCAGGCGATCGAGTTCAAGCGGGAGCACCTCCGGCCACCCTATCGGATCCACTACATCATTGTGGACGGAGGCGATCAGCCCAACGTGGTGCCCCAGACGTCCACGATCTGGTTCTTCTTCCGGGAGCGGGACTACGAGCACGTCATGGCCATCTACGACGCGGCGAAGAGAATGGCCCAGGGGGCCGCGCTCATGACCGATACCCAGATCGACACGATCATGACCGTGGGTTCGGCTTGGAGCCGCCACTTCAGCAAGCCCGTGGCCGAGGCAACGTACGCGAACATCCGGCACGTCGGCCTCCCTGAATGGAGTGAAGACGACATCGCTCTGGCCAAGGGGATACAGCGGGAGCTGGGGAGCGAGGAGGAGGGGCTGGCCACCGAGATCAGGGAGCTCCAGGGGCCCGTGGACCTGAGCCGGTCCTTGGGAGGCGGCTCCGACGACATCGGCGACATCTCCTGGAACATGCCGACCGTCACGCTTCGATTCCCCTCCAACGTGAGTGGCACGCCGGGACACAACTGGGCCAACGGGATCGCGATGGCGACGCCGATTGCTCACAAAGGGGCGGTGGCCGGCGCGAAGGTCCAGGCCCTTACCCTTCTTGACCTCCTGTTGGAAGAGGAGCTGATCGCTGAAGCCTGGGACTACTTCAACAATGTGCAGTTGGAGGAGATGACGTACACCCCGTTCATTACCCCCGACGACAAGCCCGCCATTTGGCTGAACGCCGACATCATGCAGCGGTGGAAGCCGGAGCTGGAGAAGTACTACTACGATCCTTCCCGCTACGAGACGTACCTGGAGCAGCTGGGCATCGAGTACCCGACGGTGCGGGCCCAGCCGGTTAGCGAGGATGGAGGTAGCTGAGGGGACAGCCGCCAATCGACCCGTCGGTCTCGGCGGCTGGTGTGGTGGATGCGGGGGCATCCGGTGACAACCCCTCTGCTGGACCACGACGATGCCGGCGCGGAGCATCGCCCGTGCCCTTCTTGGTCGTTCACCGGAGCCACTGCAATCGGATCCTTCATCCCGGTCGGGGCGTCCATGCCTGTGGATTGACCGGGCCTACCGTCGCCTCCCGACCCTGTGCCAGGGTGGATCAGTCTCTCCGTGCGATTCCCGCCGGATCACTCCGGACCCGAACCCGCGTGGACCCCGTGCCGGCGGCCAGTCGCCGGCACCCCGTCCGAAAACTCCCTTGCGCCGCACACTTGCGGGGCTCGCGCACCGTCCGGGGTCTTTTCTTATGGCTGGTCCCCCGAGGGACAAGGCCCCCTAGACCTCGAGCTATCGCTTCTCGTACCGCCGCAGCCGTCTGGGCCCAACCTCCGCGCCGTAGACATTCCCGTACCGATCCACCGCTACCCCCTCGGCGGCGCTCGTCCCCGCGTTGTCGGGGTCGGGCTCGGGGTCGGGGATGAAGGCGGTCACCCAGCCGTCGGCAGCGTTGCCGATGTAGATGCCCCGTCTGTAGCCCCGGTTGCGGCGGGCATTCGACTCGGAGTCGGCCGCGTACAGGACGTCGTTGGCGTCAATGAACAGACCGCTGGGTCGCCCGAACTGGGTCCACGTTTCCAGGTGATTCCCCTCCTGGTCGAAGATCTGGATCCGGCTGTTCCCCCGGTCCCCGACGAAGAGACGCCCTTGGGAGTCCATGGCCAGGGCGTGGGGGTCCTGAAACTGACCTACCCCCGACCCCGTCTCCCCCCAGGCCATGAGGAAGGAACCGTCGGGAGCGAGCTTCACGATTCGGTTGTTGCCCCCCGCGTCGTGACCGTCGGCGACAAATATGCTGCCGTCGGGGGCTACAAGGACGTCCGAAGGTTTGTTGAAGATCCTGTCTCCCGCCCCCGCCACTCCCTGGACGCCCAATGTCATGAGAAGCTCCCCCTGGGGACTGTACTTGAGAATCACGTGACCGACCCCCGCGGGCACCGGTGCGTACCCCACGGCGTCGGTAATCCACACGTTCCCTTCGTCGTCCACGAACATCCCGTGAGGCCAGACGATCTCCCCGGCCCCAAAGCTGCGGACCAAGTTCCCCCCGGAGTCGAAGAGCATCACCGGATCCAGATCACTGCCGACGCAGAGGTTGGCGCCGCAACGGTCCGCGACCCAGATGTTTCCGTTTCCATCCGGGTAGACCGCGCTCGTCGCGCCCCAGGGCCTGTCCAGCTTTGCCCATCCGTCCACGGCTTGGTAGGGGTTAGGCAATCCCGCCTGCGCCGCAGCGCTCCCGGCCCCGGCGGCCAGCGTCAGGACGGCCGCAGTGAACCCGAATCGTGATCCGTTTGACATCTGATCTCTCCTGATGAACCCGTTATCGTCTTGAACCCGTTTCAATTGACGTGCCTTCGGAGCGCCGTCCCGGACGGAGCTTACGACGAAGTCCAGGGAGTCGGCCAGGGTTCCGTTCCGGGCCAGGGTCCCTGCGGTCGGTCGTCCTACGACGTTGGCACCGTCGTCTCTGCGCCCACCCCGGCCGCCTCGGCTCCCGCCCCGGCTTCAGTATCCTGGGACCTGGGCAGTCGCTCCGCCAGTCGCCGGTAGGCGCCCCCCAGGATCCACGCCGTGCCTGCCACGACCAACAGAAGAAGGACCCACCGGAGCAAGGCGGCCGCGAAGGCGGCGTCCATCCCCGGCCACCGGAAGTCGTAGGCCACCAGGCGGCTCCACCGCTCCCTCATCCAGTGCCAGCTGGCGTGGGCGACCAACGCCGAGACGACGATGTTCCCCACGCGGGGAGAAACCCCTTTGGAGAACAAGAGCGCAAGTCCCGGAACCGCCAACAGCAGTACGAAGAGCTGCCCCAGTTCAACCCCGGCGTTGAAGGCGAGGAGGGAGCTGAACAGGTGCGAACCTGCGAACTGAAGCGACTCGCGAAGCAGAAAGGAAAAGCCGAAGCCGTGGACCAGGCCGAAGCCGAAGGCCCACGCCCACCGCCTGCGCAGACCTCCGCCGAGGATGTTCTCCACGGCCATCCAGACAATGGACCCGGCAATCAGGGTCTCAATCAGGGGCGGAAACCAGAGCGCGCCGGGGGCCAGTCCCAAGACCGACGCTGCCAGGGTGATGGAGTGGGCAACCGTAAAGGCTGTGACCACGGATACCAGAGGCCAGAATCGCCGAAGAGGGATCACAAGACACAGCAGGAAAAGGAGGTGGTCGGCCCCGTCCAGGATGTGGGAAAAGCCCAGGGACACGAAGCGCAGGAACGCCTGGTGCCACCGGGGGTCCAGATGGACGCGCCCCGGATTCCCTCGGTACTGAAAGATCCTCTCCTCTCCGCCAGGGGTCACGAATCGAAGTACCGTGGTCGTGCGGACCCCCAAGTGGGCCCAGGCGGGGTCGATGGAGAAGCGCGACTCTTGGGACCGGACAGGGGTTCGGAGGACCACATCGAGCATGGCCTGCTCCAGGACCAGGTCGGTGCCGGCGGGGAGCGGGGAGCCGTTGACATGGGCCATCGCCCGGTCGTAGTCCGCAAAGGAGGGATCGGAGGGAAGGGAGATGCGGGCTCCGGTCACGACGGGGGGCGGGAGCCGGGAGGACCCCTCGTAGAGGGCCACGTAGCCGGCAATCCACAGGCTCGCCTGGTCCGCCAGAAGGGGACGGGCGCCCTCGATGTCCACGTACCCCGGGCCCCGGACCGGAAAGTCCACGTCCCGCATAGAGGTGAGGGGCACCCGGACCACGAGCCACAGCAACCCGTCCTGCGCCTTCACGAAGGCCCGTACGACCACGTCCGTCGGGATCTCATGGGCGGCAGGCGAAGACGGCCAGGCGACCAAAGCCGCCAGAGCGAGGACCGCACCGACCAGAGCCCTTCGGAAAAGCGTCACGGACCCACCCTGCAACCGACGGCCATGGCAGACAAGCGCTTTGCTTCGTACTTTGCCCCGAAGCAGCAAGAATGCATCCTTACCATCTGGAGAGCTCACTCATGAAGCGCAACCTGATTCTCGGCACGGTTCTGGTGATGGCCGCCGGCATCGTCTATTTTGGCCAAAGCCGTCTTCAAAGGGCCTCCGCCAGCGCCGCCGAGGCGCCGATCTTCGAAGTTGACCCTTTCTGGCCCAAGCCCCTTCCCAACCACTGGGTGCTAGGCTCGGTCGTGGGGGTAGGCGTGGATTCCCGGGACCACGTGTTCATCATCCACCGAAAGGCGCCCCTGAACGAACGGACGGAGATCGGGGCCGCAACGGATCCTCCCACCGGGGAATGCTGCCTCCCTGCCCCCTACGTCCTGGAGTTTGACCCGGAGGGAAACCTGGTCAACAGCTGGGGCGGGACGGGGGACGGGTACGACTGGCCCCAGTCGAACCACGGGATCACGCTTGACCCCATGGACAACGTATGGATTGGTGGCAACGGCGCCAACGACTCCCAGATTTTGAAGTTCAGCCGCAGCGGCGATTTCCTGATGCAGATCGGCCAAGCGGGCCTTGCGGTAAACAGCAACAGCCGGGAGCACTTCGGGCGGGTCGCCAAGGTTTCCTTCGACGCGGCCGCAAACGAAGCCTATTTGGCGGACGGATACGGCAACAAGCGGGTCGCCGTTCTGGACGTTTCCACCGGTGAGTTCAAGCGGTACTGGGGCGCCTACGGAAATGAGCCCAGTGACGAAAACTTGGGCCGCTACGACCCGGACGCCCCCCCGGCGCAACAGTTCCGAAACCCCGTGCATTGCGCGGATCCGTCCAACGACGGCTTGGTGTACGTCTGTGACCGGGCCAACAACCGGATTCAGGTCTTCCGCACCGACGGCACCTTTGTCGCCGAGAAGGTCATCGCCCCCATGACCTTGGGCGACGGCTCGACGTGGGACATCGCCTTCTCCCGGGACCCCGAACAGAAATACATGTACGTGGCGGACGGGAAGAACATGAAGGTCTACGTCATGGAGCGCGAAACCCTGGAAATCCTCACTACTTTCGGGGACGGGGGCCGCCAGCCCGGTCTCTTCTTCGCCGTCCACAGCATCGCCACGGACTCCCGGGGCAACATCTACACCACCGAAACCTACGAGGGGAAGCGCGTCCAGAAGTTCGTTTTCAAGGGTGTGGGACCCGTTACAGCCCTGAACCAGGGAGCTCCATGGCCCAGCCGGAGCGGTAACTGACCCCCAAAAAAAAGCGACCCCGGCGACAACCGGATCTCCGTAACCACATTGCACAAGACCCGTAACCACATATAAGGACCGGCCAATCATGAAGCACGTCCCGACTGTTGTATCCTTCGCCCTTCTGGGCACCCTCTTGCTTGCCGTCCCCATCCTGGGCCAGAGCGCCCAGATGAACTTCTTCATTACCAGCCAGGGACCGGGGGACGGGGCCAACCTGGGCGGTCTGGAAGGCGCCGACCTTCACTGTGAAACGCTGGCGTACGCCCAGGGCGCTGGCGGCATGGGGTGGAAGGCATACCTGAGCACCATTGACGAAGCCGGAAACGCCGCCGTCCACGCCCGAGACCGGATCGGTGACGGTCCCTGGTACAATCACGGCGGGGTGCTTGTCGCCAACACCGTGGACGAACTGCACTCCGAGGACGCCAACCTTACCAAGGAAACGATCCTCACCGAAAAGGGAGACCCGGTGAACGGCCGCGGCGACAGCCCGAACATGCACGACATCCTTACCGGCTCCAACGTGGACGGCACCGCGTTTACCGCTGAAGACTACGACAACTGCGAGAACTGGATGAGCAACGGGGACGGAAGCACCCGGGTGGGTCACCACGACCGCCAGGGTGGAGGCCAGAACCCCACGTCGTGGAATTCGGCCCACTCCTCTCGAGGGTGCAGTCAGCAGAACCTCCAGGGCACGGGCGGCAACGGTCTGTTCTACTGCTTTGCGCCGACCGGATGAACCCGGGGCGATATCTGTATCTAGGTTCCCGAATCTGCCCCTAGCTCCCCCGGTTTTCCGCGCCGGTTTCTTCCGGCGCGTTGGCGTCTGCGCGGGCTTTCTGCTTGCCAGCGTTCTTCCCGGTCTTGCGGCCGCACAGCCGGACGATGCGTACCTGGACGAAACCGCTCGCCGCCTGATCACGGGGGCCAGGGCGGCCCGCGACGCCTCCCTGGCGGAGATTCTCTCCTACAAGGCCGTGGTTCAGGAACGGGTCGCTGTTGCGGCCACAGCGTCCAGCCGGTCCTACCCCCTCATGAGCGGGGAGCACGTCTCCAGACTGCGCTGGTTCCAGGACCAACCCAATGTCGTGCGGGTCCTCGGATCGCGGGTACGTTTTGCGGGCTTGCCCATCGGCGGGTTGTTCCAGGGTATCGCAGCCAGGTATGCGGCCAATCCGCTTCAGGATCCCTTTCACTTCGCGCTTTCCAGTGTGCTCCCCCACTCCCGTGCCACCATGGCAACCTTTCTCCGGAGTCCTCTGGAAGCCGGATCGGAGCGCGACTACCAGTTCCGCTCAGGCGACACGATTTCCTTGGCGCTGCCGGGCAACCGTTCTGTCCAGGTCGTGGCCGTCACCGCGACCCCCCGTTTCCGAAGCGTCCAGCTGCTTTCCGCAGTGATGTGGATTGAGCCCGAATCCTACGGCCTCGCCCGAACCGTCTACCGCTTGTCCAAGAAGATCGATTCCGAGTTCGAGTGGAGCGTAACCGGGGAGGAGCGCTGGCCCCCAGCCCTCCGGATCGATCCTGGTGACGGCGCCGAAGACGAAGGGTCCGAGGAAGCGATCCGGGTCCAGTCCGGCAGAACCTTCTCGGCGTCCGACCGGCACAGGGGGCGCCTGGACCGATTCCTGGATGGAATCGTCAACAATCTGATGCCCCCGACGGAGATGGATGTTACCTCGGTGGTTGCGGACTACACGCTGTGGGAGCTGAGTCACTGGCTTCCCCGGAGCGTCCGAGTCGCCGGATACCTGAGGAGCGGGGACGAAACCGACCTTGACAGTCCGAATTCCATCCTGCCGTTCATTCGCGACTGGACCTTTACGATAGAAGAGGTTCAAAGCGCAGAGACCGGGGGTCTTCCCCCAGCCACGGCCCGGAGCGTGGTCGAACGCTGGCGTGAAGACGGCGACAGCATCGACTTCGGAACCGGGCCGACAGACGGGCCGAACCGGACCATCACAATCATCCCCCGCAACCGCGCTGCCCTAGCGATTAACGAGGGGCTACCCCCGCCGATTCAGCATCCGCACCCGGACTTTCCGCAAGACGATGCGCTCCTCAGGGGGGCAGCGCGAACCGTCGCTGACAGCGGAGCCGCCGGGAACCCTCAAGAAGGAGCCAGGGGCCGGAGGAGCCCGTGGGCTTTCGAGCCGCCCCTGTGGACGCTGCGGCTTCTTCGTTACAACCGGGTGGAAGGGCTGTCGGTGGGAACCCGCCTGCGACGGCGGCTGGCGAAGGGAACCGGGGTGGCAACTCTGCGGGCCGGGACCCTGCGAAGGGAGCCAAGTGTCGATCTAACGCTGGATTACGGCTATCCGGGGCGGCGGCACCGATTCTCCCTGTACCACGCCCTTCGACAAAGGACCCCGCTTGGCGAACGCCGGAGAATCGCTCCCCTCAATTTTGCGGCGGACCCGGCCGACTACTACGTGGCAACTGGGGTCGCACTCCAGCTCCTCCCGTCCCGGGACGAGCGCCTCTGGGGATCCCTGACCCTGTTTGCCGAAAGACAGCTTCAGGTCGGCGGATTCACAGGGACACCCCCCACCCGGCAAATGCGGGCGGGGGGGCTTGCTTCTTGGAAGCCCTGGTGGGGCCGAAGTCAATACGGCTCATGGAGCGGCGGCGGGAACGCAGCGCTCGAAGGGTGGCTGGGCGACAATCCAGCCGCGAAAGCTTCGCTCACGGGTGCGCTCTTGATTTCCCTGAGTGCCCGCCTTCTGGTCGCGGCGGAGGCAGGAGCTGCCCGCCTGTGGGGCGACCCATCCCCGCACGATCTCTGGCGTCTCGGGGGAGGCGGTGAATGGCTGCGGGGCTACCCCTCCGGCGCTCTTTCGGGAGAAGCGGTGCAGAAAGTCAGAGCCGAGATCCAGTATTCCGTCCCGCTTCTGCGTTTGGCCCTTTTCGGGGACTGGGCTGCATCTGGCGACCAAAGCCTGCGGTCGGCGGGCCTTGGGGTTTCCTTCATGGAAGGCCTCATCCGGGTAGACGTGGCACGGGGGCTGGCCCAGTGGAAAGACCCCGTCTTGGCAAAAGAACCGGACGTCTGGCGCAAGCCCGGTTGGGCGCTTCATCTGCGGACGGATACGCGCTTCTGAACCCGCCTTTCCCCTTGCCGACATCGGCTCTTGGGGGGACGTCCAGCGCCTTTTCGGACCTCGCCTCACCCGGTCATCCCTGCCCCGGGGGCCACGGACCTCAAGGGCTCTGGGACGGATCAGGGTCCACTCCGATCTTTACTCGTCCCGCTTGCGCCGGGGAGGCCACGGAGGGCAGGATCAAAGTCAATCTTACCGTTCCCGCCAGATTTGATGGAGGTTTGCAAGAAATGCGTTTATTCCAGACGACCCTGACATTCGTGGGGCTGGGAGCCTGGGCCTGTGCTCCTGCCGCGGACGACGGTGGACAGAGCGGAGCCGACAGGGATGTCCGGATCGGTGCGGCCGACTCACAGGAACAGGAAGTCAACACCGTTTTCATTGAAGAGATGACCTGGACCGAGATTCGAGACGCCATTGATGGTGGAAAGACCACGGTCATCCTGCCCACCGCCGGGACCGAGCAGAACGGACCTCATATGGTCATGGGGAAGCACCGGTACATTATCAAGGAGGCGTCGAACCGGATCGCTCGGGAGCTGGGCAACGCGCTCGTCGCACCGACCGTCACCTACGTGCCCGAAGGCGACGTCGATCCTCCGTCGGGTCACATGCGCTATGCCGGTACCATCACCCTGCCCAACGAGTACTTCATGAAGCTGGTGGAGTACGCGGCCCGGAGTTTCCGGGTGCACGGCTTCACCGACATCGTCTTTATCGGCGACAGCGGGGGGAACCAGCGGGGGATGGAAGCGGTCGCATCCCTCCTCAACGAAGCGTGGAACGGCGAAGGCGCCCGGGTCCACTTCATCGGTGACTACTATGCGGCCAACGGCTTTAGGGACTGGCTCATGGAGCAAGGTGAGACGGAGGAAACCATCGGGCGCCACGCCGGGATATCCGACACTTCCATTCTGCTCTACGTCGCGCCGGAGCACATACGCCTTGACGCGCGGGAGCCGGGCGGCGGATTCGAGGGAAGCGGCGTGTCCGGCGACCCAACCCGAGCATCGGCGGAGTATGGCAGCGTCGGGATGGACATGCGCGTAGCGGCGGCGGTTCGGCAAATTCGGGCGGCGGTGGGCCAGGAAGGATAGGCAGCAGGCAGGTCGCCATGCCTCACCGGTCCCTGGGTGGGCAAGGTCCCCTGCGCCCGCGTCGATCTCTGCGGGTTGCCGCGGGCTGGGGGGTACTGACGGCGCTCGCAAGCGCCGGTGCTGGGGAGGGAGTGGGCCAGGAGCGGGCTCCCCCATCCGCCGATTCTCTCCCACCGACCTTCACCCTGACGGGCCGGGTCGTGGACGGTCTCACGGAGGGTCCCGTCATCGCCGCGGTGATCAAGTTCCCCCAGTTGAGCCGGTACGCGTTTTCCAACGTGAACGGCGACTTTTCCTTCACCGATTTTCCCCAGGGAACCTGGGACGTCGCGGTCGAGCAATTAGGATATCACCCGACGGATGCTTCGGTCACCGTATCCCAGGGCAACGGACTTCACATCCGGCTAGCCCCCGACCCGGTGGCTCTGGAGGGCTTCCGGGTCCGGACGCGGGCGGAACGGCTCCTGGTCCGGCGCCGGCACCGAGTCCCCTTTCGGGTTGTCACCCTGGATGCTGAAGAATTCGCGAGGGCGGTCAATCCGGATCCGCTGGCGGTTCTCAGGCGAAATGCCCGGGCCCCCATTGTCGCATGTGGTCACGAACAATGCGTCCTGCGCAGGGGGAAAATCGCTCCCATCGCCATCTACCTTGACGAAGGCCCGCTTCTCGGGGGGATGCAAGAGCTCCAGCTCCTCAACCACCAGGAGATCCACTCCATGGATTGGATTTTGAGACCGACGTCCGGAGAGTTGCGGGTCTATACGCGGTGGTTCATCGAGCGCCTGAACAATTCCAGAATGAGTTTGGCCCCGTTCGTCTGGTGAGGGGTGGGGTCCCGAGGGGCGGCCGACTTGGGCGTGCCCGACAGCGGCCAGTCGGGTTGACCCCGGCGGACAAGTTTCCTAGCCCGCCGGGGTCCGGGTTGCGCCAACCGGTCATGCGGCCGGCCAATCTGTCAGCCGACCGATTCCCGCGTTTGGCGGCTGCCCATGCGGCTCAGCGCGTCTCCCACAGCCAGTTGTAGTTCATGCGAACGTAGTAGTAGCCACCGTTGAACCCGAAGGGAGTGCTCTCGGGGTAGCGGGCTCCCACGTTCAGGGCGTTCGGGCTCTCATCCGGGTAGGTGTTCAGAATGTTCTGCGCACCGATCGTGATGGACGCGTTGCCGGAAAGCTCGATCAAGGCTTCGGCGTCGACGATGAAGCGGCCCGTGTAGTCGCGCTCGTCGCCAACATCGTACCAACCGTCGTAGTACGTGCCCCTGAGGAGGGTTCGCACTCGGCCGAACGGATGCGAAGCGCTCAGAGAGCTGCGGAAATTCGGAAGCGACTGCTCGAGCTGGTACACCCGGTCGTCGTCCACGACTTCGGGGTTCCGTTCCGTGACCTCGGTGCCGGTGTAGTTGAAGAGTAGGCTGAAGGCCGTGTTGCCGCCCATACGTTCGGGCGCGTAGTTGGCGACGAAGTCGATTCCCTGCGTGAGGGTCGCGAAGTCGTTCGTGAAGAAGCGGAATTCGGCCAGGTTACCGGCGCTCGTGATGCCCTCCGAGATGAGCCGCGCCACCTCGTCGTCCGTGAGCTTGAAGGTCCTGGTCTGCGCGAAGCGGTCGGTGATCGACACGCGGAAGTAGTCCGCGGTCATCCGCAGGTCACCACCTTCGTAGACGACCCCGCCAGCCAAGCTGACTGACGTTTCGGGCTCAAGCTGCTTTCCTCCGCGCAACCCCGCCACGGCCGAGGTCGAGGGGATGGTTCCACGGTTGACCAAGTCGCCGATCTCCGCGTCAAACACGGTCGACACGTTGAAGGCGTTCTGCTGTCCGGGCGTCGGAGCCCGGAAGCCCGTGGTTGCGCTGGCCCGGAAGGAGAACCGATCGTTGGCTTCGACCCGTGCAGACACCTTGCCCGTGGCCTTGCCGCCGAAGTCCGAGAAGTCCTCGTACCGCCCGGCCACGCCCAGGGTCCACCTGTCCTGAGCGACATCGCCCAGGTTCAGGTCCCCGTAGACGGCGGTGTTGCTGCGGCGCCAGTTGCCTGCCGCGAGCGGGCTAAAGCCGGGAAATCCGTTCGAAGAGGAGCTGAATCCCTGGGACGCATACGGCCCGATCCTCCAGGATTCGTCCTGCCCCTGTCCGATCTCGAAGCGCTCTTCCCGCTTCTCGAACCCACCCGCCAGGTACGCCCGGTCGTTGATCTCGTAGGACAGATCCAGGTTGAAGTTGAGTTCTTCCTGATTGTAGAGCCCGGGGTCGAAATGGGTGGGAGTCGCGGGGCCCAGGGCCGCATTCACCGTGTTGTAGATGAAAAAGTCGACGAGGTTCTTTCCGTAGCTCGTGGAGGCATCCCAAAAGACACCGGAGTCCGTCCGGCCCCTGATGCCCGCCACCACGGACGCGTCAAGAACGTTGCCGCCGAACTGCGGCGTGAATCCTCCGGGAAACATCTCCTGGAAGGAGAAGCAGTTGGGATCGTCGAAGACCTGTTTCAAGGCGACCGGATCCGGCACGTTGTTCACGATGTTGACCACGGGGCAGTTGGCCGAGCCGTCGTTCACGCCGTCCATGGCGTCAAGCACGTCCCCGATCAGCAGCGTCTCGCCGCCGTTCCCGCTGAACACGCCGCCCCGGGTGTTAGGATTGCGGAAGAAAAAGCCCCCGTCGACCTCCTTGGTTCCCAGGTTGCCGAAGGCGTACGCCTGCTCGTCGTCGTCGAAGGTGTACCCGGTGTTCACCCACACCTTCAGGTCGTCCGTGACCTTGGGCGAGCCCCAGACCTGGGCGGTGGGCGTGCGGACGGCCGTGTTTCCGGCCGCAATCAGACCCGCCGCGTCGCCCCGCTGAATGGCCCGGTCGGTGGGATCCTGGTTGCCGTACTCGACGGTGATGTTCGCGAAGCCGGACTCCCCGAGCGGCACGCCGAAGTTGCCGGCCACGGCCAGTGCGTCGCCGTCGCCCTCGTAGAAGCTGCCCTGCTTCACTTCAACCCTACCGCCGGACCGGTCGTCGGAGAGGACGAAGTTCAACACCCCGGCGATGGCATCCGAACCGTACTGGGCCGAGGCGCCGTCCCGCAGCACCTCCACCTGCCGCAGCGCGATGCCGGGGACGGACCCGATATCGGGCCCCTGGGCGCCGTCGGAGAGGCCTCCGCCGAGCCATGTGATGACCGCGCCCCGGTGGCGTCGCTTTCCGTTGAGCAGCACCAGGGTGTGGTCGGACGCCAAGCCGCGCAGGTTGGCCGGGCGGGTGACCGTCGCGGCGTCGCTGATCGGCTGCATGTTCACATTGTAGGATGGCACCACCGTCCGGAGCAGGAAGTCGATGTTGGTCTCCGACTGGCGGGCGATCTCGGAGATTGGGATCACGTCCACCGGGACCATCGACTCCGTGACGGTGCGCGGTGGCGTTCGGCTTCCAACCACCACCAGCTCATTGAGCTCGAACGCCGCCAGGCCGAGGGAGATGTCCACGTTGACCGTCTGGCCCGAGGCCACGGTTACGGCTTGGGTTTGGAGTCCATATCCGAGGAGCCGAACTTCGAGGGCATGGGTTCCCGTTGGAACGCCGGTAATCGAGAAGGTGCCCGTTGCGCCCGTGTATTCCGCGAGCCCAAGGGCGGGAATCTCGACCCGGGCGTTGCCAAGTCCCATCCCGCTGTCGCCACTGCGGACGGTTCCTTCGATCGTTGCCATCTGGGCCAGACCCTTCGCCGGCATCGCCAACAGAGCGAGGATCATGCATCCGCGTCCGATCATGCATTCCTTCCTTTCAATGGAGAATTGATCAAGGGAGTCAATGAGTAAGGGGGTTGATGAGGAGGCCACCGGGCGCGGTCCTCGCACCCTTTCGGTGCTTCCCCTGCGCCCGCAACAGCTGGAAGGTGGCCCATACCGAGCCCCCAGTCAATTCAGCCACGATGTCGGTGACGGCATCTCGGTGACCCAGTTGTTCCGCTTCCTCTGTCGGTCGCGCAGTGCGGTTGAGCAGTGCAGTAATAGGCACGACGGTTTGGACTCACTACACCCTCATTGGAGCCGAATGTTCCCCAAGGGCGGAAGAGCGCTACGAACGGGACCGTGAGCGGCGTTTCTCACCACCCCGGGGGTGCCGCTCATCGTGTTCTTTGCGAGGGGAATGGTGGCGACCGCATTCGGGGGAGAAGCCGAGAGGCCGGAGACGCCTTCGAGGCCCGACCCCGTCAGCGACCGCCGGGACCTTCTCCGGTTCCTCCACTCCCTCCCAACGACCGGAACAACCGATCCGCCACGGTCGTGACTACGGGCACCGCGATGGCCAAGGTGACAAGCCCCGCGCCGGCAAGTACGTCCGAGTCGTCGCGCCGACTCGCAATCCCCAAGGCGTACCCGGGAATGAGGATGACGCCCGCCCCGATGAGCGCCGCCCCCAATGTCCCCCGGGAACGTTCAGTCGCCCCCGCGAAACGAGCGCCCAGGGCCGCACCCAGCGCGGGCAGCCCGACTGCCGCCACCGCTGCCGCCACCGTGGCGGTTCCGTTGCAGCCGAAGACGACCGAATGGTCTCCCGAATCCCGGAAGCCGATGCACTGGCTCCCCACCCCGATCCCGGCCACCAGCCCGATTGCATTGCCCGCCGCCGCACCCAGAAACACTTGTCCGCTCCGGTGCGGCCCGGTTTCCAAGGACCAGTCGTGCCGGTGGGGACCCGTCGCGGCGCTGGAAACCGCCGCTTCGTCCCGGTCCAGCCAGGGCTTTCGGGTCTCGATGAGCAGCGCGCCCCAGAGCGAACCCGTCCCGAATCGAGCGCCGGCTTCGGACGGGGGCACCACCTCGATGGTCTCGATGGTCTCGATGGGCAATGTTGCGTAAAGGGTTGCCGGACCATGGACCCGAACCCCGTCCAGATAGACTTCGGGCGAATTGCACCCGGGGTCGGTGCTCCCCAACCCGCGAATGAAGTTCCCCGACCGAGCGCCCCGGAACTCGAGACAGATCGGTTGGCCCACGACCCCGCTCCGGGTGGTGCGCACGCCCGGCACCCGGGCCGTGAGTACGTCCACCAGCCTCATCGAGGTGTCTTCGTAGGCTTGGATTTCCTCTCGCCCGATCCGGTTGATCTGGTGGCCGGTCCCTCGCCGTTCCCGCTCCCGGCGGCCCATCCCCTCCACGACAAGGGGAGCGAGGCGGATGGCTTCCCTGGATATTTCGACGGTCACTCGAACCGGATCCGAATCCTTGTCGAGATCCATCTCATGCGTCCCGTAGGCGACGTGGCTCACTTGGAGCACAAAACCACCGGCGGGCACCCAGTTGAAGGCAAAAAACCCCTGGGCGTCGGTGACGCGCACCCCTATACCTTCAATGGAAATCTCCACCCCGGAGACCGGAGACCGCGTATCCTGGTCAACGACTTGACCGAGGACGGCCGTCCGGAGCTGGGCCGCCGCGGACAAAGAGCTCCCGGAAAAGACGAAGAAGGCAGCGAGGCTCACCACCAGCGTTCGTAGGCCCGTCGTCTCCGCAGGCCCAACGGCTGGTAGCCGTAGCCAACGCCACCACCCGACCGCCGCGGAACAAGCCCTATCGCAGAGATTCATCCTCTTTTCCTACCCGTCAGGGATCAAGCCGAATGGACCGCCACCGGGCGGTTCCTGCCTGCATCTACCTATACGACGAAAAGTCCGGCAAATGTCCGAGGCGCCGCGGGGACGAAGGTCCGTAACGAATGAACCACCCACCCGTACGTGTCTACACTTGAAGATTCGCCCTGGGGCCCCCCCTCCGGGGCGAAAGCCACATTCGAACCGGGGACTCACGCACATGAGGAAACAGCCATGGCACCAGCACAAGTAAGAAACTTCGTCAACCTGGGGGTGGCCGTCGTCGTCGCCCTTGCTACGATGGCGCTCCCCCCTCCTCCGTCGGCCGAGGCCCAGACCGGCACCCTGAGGGGACAGGTCGTGGACGCGATCACCCAGCGGGCGCTGGGCGGAGCTCAGATCGATATTGAGGGAATTCGCCGAGGCGGGATCACCAACACCTCCGGCCAGTACCTGATTCTCAACGTTCCCACCGGCACCCAAACGGTCCGGGTCCAGTTCATCGGCTTCCGCACCGTCACCCAAACGGTGACCGTCGCCAGCGGCGAAACCGCGGTTCTGGACTTCCAACTCTCTCAGACGGCGCTTCAGCTGGACCAGATCGTGATCACGGGAACGGCCCGGGAAACCCAGGAACGTTCGGTGGGCAACACCGTGTCCAGGATCGACGCCGCCCAGGTCGTGGAGATCGCGCCGATCAGCAACGTGCAGGAACTCCTGACCGCCCGGACCCCAGGCCTGACGCTTTTGTCCAGCTCCGGGCAGGCCGGCGCCAGCTCCAAACTCCGGATTCGTGGGGCGGGCTCCCTGTCCGCCGGCTTGGAGCCGGTAATCTACATTGACGGAATCCGGGTAGAGTCCGGGACCCAGAACGGCTACAGCACCGGCAACGGGGTCGTTCAGGGCACGAATGCCCTCGACTTCATCAACCCGAACGACATTGAGTCCGTCGAGACGATCAAGGGACCCGCGGCAGCCACCCTGTACGGGGCCGACGCCGCCGGAGGCGTGATCCAGATCTTTACCAAGAAGGGGCGCGCCGGATCCGGGATTCAGTGGAACGCCTCCTTTGACATGGGCTACAGCGAATGGGCGCTGGACACGCCGACCAACCATTGGAAATGCACCGCTTCGAACATCGCGGACCCGGACATCTACCCAGGCTGCGCCGGCGTGGCCGAGAATACGGTACTGACGGACGATCCCGTAAAGCGCCACCCCCTGGCCCTCCGGCAGAACCAGGGAGGCCCCGACGACTACGCCGACCTCAACACCTTCAATCTCTCCGCCCGGGGCGGGGGTGACGCCTTCAACTACTACCTGTCCTACGAAAACGGCGGGGAAGAAGGCGTCTATTACAACAATTTTTCCAACCGGACCTCGGGACGGGCGAACTTCGGATTCACGCCATCGGAAACCTTCTCGGCCTCGGTGAACATGGGGTACGCCCGTACCCACGTTCGGATGCCCCTCAACAACAACTCTTCGAACTCGATCCTCCGTAACGGATTCCGGGGCAGGCCCGGATCCTCCGCGCCGTGGGAAGACGGATTCCGGGGCTTCGGGCCCACGCTCTCGAATCAGTACGACAACCAGACCGAAGGCGAGCGCACGACCATCGGCTTCACCGTCAACTATCAGCCCATGGATTGGTTCTCCAACCGCCTCACCCTGGGCATGGACAAGCAGGACAGAATCAACACCCTGTTCTACGAGATCGACACCACGGGAGCCCAACCTTGGGGGGCCACGAATGCAACGGGCACGGTCAACCGTTTCTTGCCCGTCAGCCACTTCTGGACCGTTGATTATTCAGGCACCATGACGGCCGATGTGACCAACGACCTGGGCTCCTCCCTGTCCTTCGGAGTGCAGCTCATCCGGGACCAGTACGAGTCCCACAGCGTGACCGGAGAGGGGCTGGTCGCCAACAACCTCAACCTCGTCGGCACCGCGGCGGTCACTCGAGCTTCCCAGCAGTTCGTGGAACAGACCTCTCTCGGGGTATACGTGCAGGAACAAGCGGCTTGGCGGGATCGCCTCTACACCACCGTCGCGGTCCGCGTGGACGACAATTCGGCCTTCGGAAGCGACTTCTCCCTTGTGGTCTACCCGAAGGCGTCGGCGTCGTACATCATCTCCGACGAGGATTTCTTCAGCGTGCCCCACGTGGACGAGCTGAAACTCCGAACCGCTTGGGGCCAGGCCGGAAAGGCGCCGGCACCCTTCACTGCCGACCGGGCCTTCGCGCCCGACGTCACCGTCGTCGGCGATCAGGGGGTAAACCAGCTGTCCACGGCGTCCTACGGCAACCCGGACCTCAAGGCGGAGACCGGTTCGGAGTTGGAGATCGGTTTCGACGCGTCCTTTCTGGGAGGAAGAGCGGCTCTCGAATTCACCTACTACAACCAGAACACCAGGGATGCCCTCGTCCAGGTGCCCGATCCCCCCTCCAGCGGATTCAGCGGCAGCCACTTCGTCAACATCGGGGAGATTTCCAACAGCGGCTTCGAGGCCTTGCTGACGGGTACGCCGGTCTACCAGCGCAATTTACAGTGGGACGCCACGCTTTCGTTCTATACGAATTCCAACGAACTCGTGTCGTTCGGCGGCGCCCTGGAGGACATCACTTTCGGGGCGTTCGCCCAGGTGCAGAAGCACATTGAAGGATATCCTCTCGGGGGCTTCTGGTATGTGGACGTACAACGAGATGAAAACGGAAATCCCGTTCTAACGTCAAGCGGCGCCGCCATCGTGGACTACGAAAACGAAGTCTTCGTAGGACCGCAACTTCCGACTCGGGAGCTGGGCCTTTCCAATACCTTCACCGTGATGGGCAATCTACGCATCTTCACGCAGATGGACTACAAGGGTGGCAACTACCAGTGGTGCGCGATATGCTCCATTCGGAATCGCATTGACCGGAATTCCTGGGAAGTGAACAACCCGGACGCGACTCCGGCTGAAGTCGCCGTCTGGCGCAGCCGCCAGACGAAGACCCATATCTTCCCGGCGGACTTACTGAAGCTGAGAGAAGTATCCCTGAGCTACACCCTTCCCGGGGAGTGGAGTTCTGCCTTCCGCGCCGACCGAACAACCCTGACACTTTCGGGGCGAAACATCTGGATGTGGACCCGATACGGGGGAACCTCCGACCCCGAGGTATCCTTTTACAGCCGTTCCGACTATACCCAACTCGATTATGCATCCACGCCAATGACCCGCAGGTTCTCGGCGTCGGTCGCCCTGCAGTTCTAGAGGAGGACGAAGATGATCCGATTCAACAAGATGCTCCGGCTCGCCGTGGTGGCAGCGGGGCTCGGAGCCGTGGCAACCTGTGACACGTTTGACGATCTGCTGAAGGTGAACAACCCCGAGCGAATCAGCGAGGAACAGCTCAACGACGCGCTCTTGGTGGAAGTTCTGACAAACAGCGTCATAGGCGAGTTCTCGGCCATGTACGACGACCCGTTCATCTGGCGGGGAAGCATGTTCACGGACGAGCAGATCACGGGCATCAACTGGGAGTCCACGGCCCGGCTCAACCAGCGGTTGGTTCGCTACGATGAAGGAGATCCGGACTTTATGTTCTCCGCCATCAGCGCGGCCCGGGCCATGGCGGACAGCGTATCGGGCCGGTTCCGTACGCTGCTTGCCGACCCGGGCTCGGACGAACGCATGGCGACGGCGTTGATCTACGCCGGGTATTCCCACATCATCCTGGGCGATGCCATGTGTGAAGCCGTCTTTGACGTGGACGAAACTATTTCGTCGCAGGCGCAGATATACGAACGGGGCCTCACCCGCCTGGAAGACGGCATGCAGGTCGCCGGGGCAGCGGGACGGGAGGACTTGGTGAACTTGGCTCGGGTCGGCCTCGCCCGAACTCACCTCAACTTGGGCAATGGGAGCCAGGTCGTGCAGTATGCATCCTCCGTGCCCCAGGACTTCGTGCACTGGGTTGAATATGAACAGACCTCGGACGGCGGGACCGACTTGGTCCTCTGGGGCCGAATCAACGGCGGAAATCACTCCCTGGGCGTCCACCCCGAATTCCTGAACGGCACCTTCGGGGACAAGGATCTCGTCACCAGCCAGACCGACCCGCGCCTTCAGCACACGCCCAGTTGGTCCCTGGGACACAACCGCCTGACCCGGCTGTACAAGCCGTATCAGTCTCTGCCCTTCAGCGGCTTCAATGGGGAGGCCATTGCCAGCGGTGGGTCGCCGCCCTTCTACGAGCGAGGCACAGATATCAAGATGGCATCCGGGCTGGAGGCCCTTCATCACCTGTACGAAGCCGCAGGCTCCGGCGGCACCGGTCCCGCGGGGTCGACGCTGGACTTCGTCAACGCCCGGCGCGCCTTCGGCGGCCAAGAACCGATCAACCTTTCGGGGGATGCGTTGATGGCCGAATTGCGGGAGCAACGCGCCAGGGACATGTACCTGGGCGGATTCAGGCTGGGTGACCTTCGGCGCTGGAAGAATCAGGGTGTGGGAGACTTCTTCCCGGCAGGGACCCATCCCACCAGTGAGTGGGGCTCCTACGGCAACGCGACCTGCTTCCCGTTACCCCTGGAGGAGTACGAAGGCAACCCCAACCTGACCAAGCCGACCTGAGCGGGACGCGTCGGTCGGGCGTCGGGCTCGTGGGGAAGACGAGCCGATGCGGACGGTTGGCGGGGGGTTCGGCGACCAGGACCGCCGAGCCCCCTCGGGTTCGGGTCGGCCCCCGTCCGGCCGTCGGGGAGGCGGCCCGGGTCGTTGCGGCTGCCGTCGTTTTCGCCTTGGCGCCGGTGGGGTGCGGTCTGTTGAATGACGACCAGCCATTGCCTTCCACCGCACGGGTGGAGATCACAGGGGACGCGCCAGACGCCCTGGAGCTCGTGACTTCCGACGATTTCCTCCGAGTGCAGAACTTCGATGCGGGAGCCACTTACACCCAACTCTTGCAAGCAGACACGGCTTTCGTCCGGCCCGACTTCACCCGAGCGTACGAGATTGAGGGTACGCACCGGTTCTTCGTTCGCCTGACCAACCATAGCCTCATGGCTGCGGAGATCATTCTCTCGGTGTCGTTCGACGGAAAGGTTGAGTATCTTCAGAGGGCTAGCCTGTCCGAAGGCGGAGCTCTCGAATTCAGCGAGGTCTTCTTCGGCACCTGAACGCCCCCGGGAAATCGTACCCCGGCGGGGGCTTGCACACAGGGGCAGAAGGACAACTCGGATGCTGGTGGACCCGTACTGGCCGGTCCGGGTTGAAGGGTGCGCATACAGTCCGTCAGGGGTGCGGAGCCGTCGCGCGCGGGCAAAGTAGGGCTAAAGGACACACCCGGCCACAAAAGGGAGATTAAGGACTTTACCCGCAGTGAATCCGAACGAGGGGAGCCCTGGCGACGCCGCGTATGTCGACTTCGAAGGCGTCGGCAAGAGCTACGACGGCCATACCATGGTGGTGAGCGACCTCAACCTCCGGGTGCACCAGGGAGAGTTTCTGACCATGCTGGGGCCATCCGGGTCGGGAAAGACGACGTCCCTGATGATGCTTGCGGGCTTCGAATCGCTGACCACGGGCGTGATTCGGATCGGGGGCCGTTCGGTACACAACCTCCCGCCTCGCAAGCGCGGCATCGGCATGGTGTTTCAGAACTACGCCCTCTTCCCCCACATGACGGTGGGCCGCAACCTCGCCTTCCCGCTGGAGGTGCGAGGGATCGGCCGGGAGCAGCAACAGGAACGAATCGAGCGGGTCCTGCGGTTGGTGCGTCTGAAGGGCATGGAGGACCGACGTCCTGGCCAGCTCTCCGGCGGCCAGCAACAGCGGGTGGCCATCGCTCGGGCTCTGGTCTTCGAGCCCAGCCTGGTCCTGATGGACGAGCCCCTGGGTGCCCTCGACCGGCGGCTGCGCGAGGAGATGCAGTACGAGATCCGTCGCATTCACCGAAGCCTGGGCGTCACGGTGGTGTACGTCACCCACGATCAACAGGAAGCGATGGTGATGTCGGACCGCATCGCGGTGTTGCGCGGGGGCCGAATCGAGCAGGTGGCAGCGCCCGAAACCCTGTACGAAGAACCGGAGCGGGCCTTCGTGGCCCGATTCATCGGAGAGAACAACCGCCTGCCCGGCCGGGTGACAAAGGCGGACGGGGATATCTGCGAAGTGAAGACCGGAGGTCGGATCGTGCGGGCGCTGCGGGTCGCATCCTGCCAACCGGGGGACGCCACGACGCTGTCGATCCGCCCGGAACGGGTCGCGGTTGAGCCCGAGCCTGGTCTGTACACCAACGAACTGGACGCCGGGATCGAAGACATAACCTTCCTGGGGGATCACTTACGCCTTCGCCTGGAGGTGTGCGGCCGCAAAGACTTCATCGCCAAGATCCCCAACACGGTGGGTCACGGAGCGGTGCTTGAAGGCGACCGCATCCGGGTGGGCTGGACGCCGACGGACTGCCGGGCCCTCAACCCGGACGACGATGAAGAGGAAACAACATGAGCAACAAACGGAGACACCCGACCCGGATCACCTTCTTCGCCACCGCTCTGACCGCTCTGGCCGCAGGTTGCGGGGAACGGGGCGCGGATCGCCCGGCTGCCGACGGCGGACGGAGAGAGCAGGAAGCAGGCGGTCAGACACCCCGCGAAGCCCCATCACTGAACGTGGTGACCTGGGGAGGATCCTACGGACGCGCCTCCACCAGGGCATGGTTCGAACCGTTCAGCGCTGCCACGGGCATAGACATCCACGTTGAGGACTACAACGGCGGTTTGGCCCAGATTCGAGCCCAGGTGGATGTAGGCAACGTCCACTGGGACGTGGTCGACATGGAGTTAGCCGACGCAGTGCGCGGTTGTGACGAAGGACTCCTGGAGCCCTTCGACGCCAGCTTGCTGGAGCCCGCCCCCGACGGCACGCCGGCGGAGGAAGACTTCGTCCCGGAAACCCTGACCGATTGCGGGGTCGCTACGTTGTTCTACTCCACAGTCTATGCCTACAACCGGGAGAAGATCACCGGAGAAAAACCGACCTCCATGGCAGACTTTTTCGACTTGGAGAAGTTTCCGGGCCGCCGCGGCATGCGTCGTCTGCCGCAGGCCAACCTGGAGTTCGCGCTCATCGCAGACGGGGTTCCCATTGACGAAGTGTACACCACCCTCGCCGCGCCGGAGGGCGCGGAACGGGCCTTCCGCAAACTCGACACCATCAAAGACCAAATCGTGTGGTGGGAAGCGGGAGCCCAGCCGCCGCAAATGCTGGCCGACGGGGAAGTTGTGATGAGCACGGCCTACAATGGCCGCATCTTCAACGCCCAGGTGCTCGAGAACCAGCCCTTCGAAATCGTTTGGGACGGTCAGATCCTTGCTACGGCCCAGTTCGGGATCGTGTCGGGAACGCGAAACCTGGAAGGCGCCCTGCGTTTCGTCACTTTTGCCTCGACCGCGGAATCCCTGGCCAGGATCAGTCGTTACATCTCCTACGCTCCGACCCGCCGGTCCGGGATGGCCCTGGTTGCGACTCACCTGGAGACCGGCGTGGACATGGACCCGCACATGCCCACGAACTCCGAGAACACCGTGCGGGCTCTTCGGGATGACTGGGCGTGGTGGAGCGACCATGGGGATGAGATGAACGAGCGCTTCAGTGCTTGGCTGGCCCGATGATCAAGAAGTCCCACCGCGGCCCGTGAAGGGACCGGATCCGCGTACGCCTGGCCAGAAAAAACGCCGCCCGTGAGCCGAGCCTTGGACGGGGCCCGAGCAAGCCCCGGACGTCGACCGAAGCTTCTCGCCGCACTGTTGGTGCTGCCCTTGCTGACTTTTGTCGTCGTGACCTTCATTGCCCCGCTTGCGACCATGCTCTTTCGCAGCGTTCACGATCCGGTTGTTGCGGACGCGTTGCCCGAAACCCTCGCGTTGCTGGCCGAATGGGACGGGGAGAGCGTACCGGAGGAGGCGGTTTACGGCGCGTTAGCCCGGGAGCTGGTCAGAGCGCAAAGGGAACGGACGCTCGGCCAGATCGCCAGCCGGATCAATCGGGTGGAGGGTGGTCTGCGCAGCGTGCTGACCCGCAGTACCCGCCGGCTGAGGGACGCAGAAGGCGGGCCCTGGAAGGGGGCCATGATCGGCATGGATACCGCCTGGGCCAAGCCGACGACGTGGCACGCAATCCGAAGCGCCGGGGAGCGCTTCACGGCGCGGCACTACCTCAACGCCATTGACCTGCAGCGCCTGCCCGACGGATCAGTCGGCCCCCAGCCCGAGGAACGCCGAATTTATGTCCCCTTGCTAGGGCGGACTCTGTTGGTGAGCCTGGGTGTCACCGGACTTTGTCTACTTCTGGGATATCCGGTCGCGCACCTCATCGCCCATGCACCGGCCAACCGGCAGAATCTTCTTCTGATGCTGGTGCTCGTCCCTTTCTGGACATCGCTGCTGGTCCGGACGACCTCCTGGATCGTGCTGCTCCAGACCCAGGGCGTCGTCAACGACGCGCTTGTCTTTTTCGGGCTATTTGACGACGACGGCAGGCTCGCCCTCGTGTACAACATGATCGGCACCTTCGTGGCGATGACCCACATCTTGCTGCCCTTCATGGTGCTGCCGCTCTACTCGGTCATGCGATCCATTCCCCGTCTGCACATGAGCGCCGCCGCCTCCTTGGGTGCAGGACGGTTCCAGGCCTTCCGGCGGATCTACTGGCCACAGACCCTTCCGGGCGTGGGCGCCGGGTCGCTCCTCGTGTTCATCCTGGCCATCGGCTTCTATATTACCCCGGCGCTTGTGGGAGGAAGCAGCGGCCAGCTCATTGCCAATATGGTCGCCTATCACATGCAGACCTCTCTCAACTGGGGTCTTGCAGCGGCGCTGGGGGTCATCCTGCTGGCGGGCGTGCTCATGCTCTACTGGGTCTATGACCGCCTCGTCGGGGTTGAACGCATGAGCTTGGGATGAGGTGATGGCCGCGACAAGTCCGGCAGACCGAGTCCGTGGGTTCGTCTACTTGGCCTTCTGCGCGGCGGTGTTCGTCTTCCTGCTCGCCCCGATCTTGGTGATCGTGCCGCTGAGCTTCAACGCTCAGCCCTATTTCACCTTCACCGAAGGGATGCTTCGGTTCGACCCGGACGCGTACTCCCTGCGCTGGTACCGCCAGATCATGGCAGACGAAGCCTGGACCGGAGGACTCGCCAACAGCCTGATCATCGGCGGGTCGGCCACGGCCCTGGCAACCGGGCTGGGCACCCTCGCCGCCTTGGGGTTGGCCAGTCCGGCCATGCCCGCCCGTCGCTTTGTGACGGGATTGCTGATCTCCCCCCTGGTGACACCGGTAATCGTCTCCGCCGCCGGCATGTTCTTCTTCTACTCCCGTCTGGGCCTGACCCAAACCCACGTCGGACTGATCTTGGCCCACGCGGCGATGGGCACCCCCTTCGTGGTAATCACGGTGACCGCCACGCTGTCCGGGTTCAACCCGAACCTGACCCGAGCCGCCGCCAGCATGGGGGCCGGGCCCTTGCGTATCTTCCGGCAGGTACAGCTGCCGCTGATCGTCCCCGGGGTCCTCTCGGGGGCCCTCTTCGCCTTCGCCACATCGTTCGACGAGGTGGTCGTGGTGCTATTCATGGCCGGCGTGGAGCAGCGCACGATTCCGCGCCAGATGTGGGCCGGGGTCCGGGAGCAGATCAGCCCGGCCATCCTGGCCGTCGCAACTTTACTGATCGTCTTCGCGGTATCGCTCCTATTGACGGTGGCGTGGCTGCGACAGCGGAGCGGAAGGAGAACGGCGTAAACGAGACCGATGAGACAGCGAACTGTCGGTGGTCTGAATCACGGCAAGGAATCGGCTAACTACATATAGGGCTGCACGATCTGCGTTTTCTTGCCGTGGTGGCATGTCTGATCCCCCCGTACACGAATGGCGGGAAAGTCCCGGCCTGGCGAACCCCCTTGGACGCTGACCGCGCTGGAATCAGCTTCACGTCAAATTGTCTTTACGATTCGAACCCCGAGTCCAAGAAAGTCCGCAGCCGTTACGGTTCTGATTCCACGAAAGGGGTCCAGCACGAGAAGATTAGCACCCCGTGTAACGATGAAGCGCGTGTGCGCGATCCGCTACGGTGGCGGCGCGTTTGATTGAAGTTGGCCAGGCATTCGTCGACTAATCCCTGTCGTCTCGGAGCCTCAAATACCTATGCGGCGATTGTGGATCGATGGTGAGGGCCCGCACGTGCCGTTCCGGGAAGGACGTGCGTAAGTCTTGCAACAGGTCAAGCTGATCTTCGTCGAAGTCATCCTCCGTCAAGACCACCACTTCCAGAGGCATGTCCACCGGTACCCAACACGCCCGGTAGAAGCCATCGGAACTGGTTTTCGCCACGATCGGCGACCGTAGATTGGCTTTTGCCATGGCCCTCATTTTCTTCGGGTCCATCAGGTCGGTGACCGCATAGGCCGCAGGCAAGATTACCACGCGGACACCTGCCAGGGGTACGCCCCCTTGGTCCGTCACATGACCCGTCAGGATCCCCGCGCGGGATATCATCTTGGGCGGTGACGTTGTTGAAAGCATCGGTGAAGGAGGATCGGCACTGTCGCAAATGCGTGGGAGAACCTCTTTCAGCGGTGGCGCGTCGAAGACGACCGGCACGGGTTCCGCCGCCGATTTCGCTATGGTCACGGTGAAGGGCGTTGGCGGATGCCACACCGCATCGAGGTAGGGATGGCTGACGTAGAGCGTGTACTCGGCGGGCGCGAGGTGCGCCAACTCAAAGCGACCGGCTGAATCAGTCGTGGCCTCGGCACCGGATCCAGATAGGAACACGCGTGCGTCGCTTAGCGCGTTGCCGAGACTGTCCCGGACCATCCCGGCGATGCGGTATCCCGGGGCGCTCTCGAAGACGACGCCGCCCTCGCCGTGGGCGCGCAAAACGCGCCCGGTCTCGATCGTGATCCCCTCGAGCGTGGGGTACGGGCGTCCGGTGAGTGGATGCTCGCCGCCGTCACCCGCACGGAACATCCGCAGGTGCCAAGCGGGAACAATCCACGTGCCATCGGGCAGCGTGAGAAAGTCGACGCTGCCGCCGGGCTCCGCGTCGAGAAGCCACGACGGAACACTCAAGTTCACAAACCGGAAATCCACCCTCCGCAAATGCGCTGTCCGCCGGTCAAGCCACATCGTTCCCGCGATATCCGGCGGGCCACCCGCTTCCGCAGGTTGAAACTCAATGCCTATCGCATCATTTTCGCCGTCGCCACTTGGCGCTAGGCGGAAGCAGTGGGCGTCCAGAAAGGCGTCGGAAAGCAGAACTTCGGCGTCAGGTCCCCAGAACAGGATCTCCGAGGACGTTATGTGAACAAAGCCGTGGGCCATAAGCGAATCCGCCGACCGAGCTGAAAACGGCACCGACGCGCGCCGTTGTTCATAGAGCCGGGTCTCCGACTCGACCTTCCTTCCCTCTGTGTCCAGTCTGCGCTCGGTCCTCAGCGTCTCGTACCGGTGCAGCTTGCGGTCCGCCGTCCAAGCTGTCGCCGCCAGCGCCTTGCGGGCCTCGTCCCATACCCTAGCGACGGCGAGTGCTTCCGTGGGGCGGAGCGTGCAACGGCGATCAGCAGACGCTACAACGCCATCGAGCCGAATGGCTTCTGGTACCGATGAAACGTCAAGCGTTACCGTGTCGCCAACCGCAACACGGACGAACTCAGAAAACGTCGTAGCGTACCCGATCCGTTCGACTCTGACCCGAAACTCCCCAGACTCACGCGCTTGAACCAAGAAGTGGCCATCGCTACGTGTCAGAGTCCGATCCTGCTCTACACTGCTGCGATCCAGCAGCGTGACCATCGCCCCACCAACTCCCTGATCGTCTCCGCCATCGCCGATACGTCCCCGAACGACTTGGCCCGACGCCTCACTAGCGGCCACGCATGCCACAGCCAACATTCCACACACCAGATGCATAGGCCACCCTCTGGGGATGCTCGTCAACCGCAGCGGTATCAAGCCCCGTTTCACGGATCGCCGTGACCGGCAAACTCGCCGAGTAAAGCGATCTGGTCACGAAGGCCGATTGCCGAATCAGTCAACTTGCGACCCGTGAACACATATGCTGAGGGGTCAGCCGGTACGTCGCCCTCGTCTTCGATGACCCCGACCGGCGCCAAACGGCGCAGGGCCAATTGGCGTCTCTGTACTTCGCTGGGCTCCCTTGCGAGTACTAACGCAACCTCGACATCGGCTGCCTCCCGATCAAGCTGCACCCAACGCCCCAGGACACCGGCGCAGGAGAAGCAGCTCTCTGGTGAATAGACCAGCACCACAGTGATACCACCTGGGCGGACCAAATCGCCAACGGTACGCCCGTTAGTCAAATCAAGCGTGACGATACCATCCGTGTCACCGACTCCACACGAAAGTACAGCCACAGCAACTAGGCATCTTGCCATGCGCGTGGGAATGCCGAGCATTGAACGCACTTACGAGTTCCCGTCTGGCCGAGTGATCGTACCGGTGCAATCCAAGGGATTGATCCTGAAGCGCCGAATGACAGCCTGCGCAGCTTGGACACTGTCCCCAAGCCGCTGGTCCAAAACGTGAATGAGGTTTCCGCTTAACGCAACTTTAGCGACGCCGACGCGCGAAGTCGGAAGGGAAGTGTCCGGACACGCCCGACTTCCGTCTTGACGGATGCTCGAAACGAAGAACGTTGCGCGTGCATCGAATCCACTGCCGCCCCGGGGGCCCCCCAACTCAAAATCCTGATGTATGGCGTAAACGTAGCCCCGGTCGTCGCGGGACACAGCCAACAGTGACGATACCCGTCCGATGAGTTCGGGGACGCTCACGTCATTCATATCGATTGCGGCCAACTCGTCTTCGTCTGGAAGACCCCTACGTCTGCTCACCGGAAACACGAGAGAATCCAACACGGCTCCCTCGCGATTCGCAAGTAGGACAAACGGACTCACTCCGAACCCGACCATCAAGTCCTCTTCACCCACGTCGATCGCTGTGTACGCCAGCGTCCCGAAGACCATTCTATTCTCCACATAGGGACGAGGAACCGGAACCCGGTCAAGCGAAAGGTCTGCGGACTCCGCAATGACGTCGGAAACGGAGGCCATACCGGCGGCGCTCCACGATTCCGTTTGCATGCCCCCGAACCAAAGCGTGTCGTCGCGCACGGAGAACAACATCGGAAAGGTTCCGTGGTCAATCGCCACATGGCCCCGGTAGCTCCCGGTGGCCACCTCAAACATTTCCAGGCTAAACGGCCGCAAATCTAGGAATCCGAGCACACCATCGGCAACGAAGCCTGCCGTGCCAATGTACGTGAACTCGCCGGGACCCTCCCCAGCTCGACCAAACGCACCGCGGAATTCTCCGGCGGAATCAAAGCGCAGGATGCTGTTCGAAAACCTGTCCGAGATAAAAAACGAGCCATCCTCGGAGACCAAAAGGGCCGTCGGCTCGCCCACGTAATGCTGGGCAGTCTCACGCAATATCACACTGTCTTCCAGAACAAGCCCCGGTCCGAGTTGGAGCGCATGAGCAGGCAGAGTCGTCAACGTCAACGACAACGACGCGGCAAGAGTGAAGGTGCCGCTCCTGCTGGGGGCGCGCGCTCGCGCGCCCCCAGCAGGAGACCCGTCCAAGGCGCCCAAGGTCGTCATTGTCCGATGCCTCCTAACGCTGAATCCAAGCATCTCCGACGCTGAATCATAAGGCGGGTAGCCCCAAAGTGGCACTCTCATTAGAACTGGTAGACGTAGCAGGGACAATCGAACCACAAATCCCAGCAATTCCACCAGCAACCGAAATGGGAGCTATACCATTTGGGCCACCAGTCGGCGCTCTGGGACTCGGCTGCGGTACCACCTTCAGACATGCGAGCGACGGCAGGGTCAGACTCCGAGTCCACGCCGATCACCACAGCAGCCGATGATGGCACGGTCGCTTCCACCGAAGCTGCGGAGCCGTCTCCCACAACACGGGGCGCCACACCGCTTGGATCGAAATCCGGAGCGACGGGTGCCGCAGGGGTCAGCCCCGTGACCAGCAAGATCGCGAAGGAGACTCCGATGAGGCGCATGGCTCTACGGGCTAGGAAGGTCATTGTGCAGTCCTTTCAAAAGAGATGAGGGGATCAAGGTCGTCCGGTAGCGGAAGACGAAATAATGTACTGCAGATCCTGTATTTCGTCAAGAGCATCCTGTTGCCCCGGCCATCACGAAGCCCCCGCCCGTACCCTGGCAAGTACCCCGGCGAGCCTGCGCAGGGCAAGGGAAAGCCCCGTCCACGTCATCAGGACGGCCGCAAGAGAAAACAGCCCCGCCAGCACTTGCCCCCCCGCCCCCCAATACTCCCCCGTGTGGGCAAACCGCAGGAACTGCTGTGCCCGGCGGCCGGGCGAAGCGGCGTCGAAGGGTTCCCAGGAGACGGGAACGCCGGTTTCCCGTTCCACCATGAGGACGCCGGCCTTTTGGGGCTGACCCCGGCCCCCGGCCCGCACCTCGACCCTCACGCGCCCGTCCCCTTCCCGGGGCAGCGTCAGCTCGAGGTGTCGCCAGTCCGGCACCCAGGACGCCGCCCGCACCAGCGCCGCTCCGAGATCCCGTTCCCCATCCTGGGCGCTTCCCATCGCATCCATCCCTCGTGCCCAGGTTTCACCCTCCGACAGAACGGGCACCGAAACCACCCCCCCGGGCAGGCTCTTGAACGCCATCCCATTGCCGACAACCGGATAGACCCGGTCGCCGACGCCGGGATAGGAGAGGAGAACCCCCGAGGCAACGATGACCAGGAGGGGAGCCACAGACCAAATCCCAATGACCTGATGCCAATTGAGGTCCCGCTGCTTTCCCTGGACCCCACGCCGGAAGAAGAGAACTGCGCTTAGGGTCTTACCCGTGATGCGGTGGGGGATCCAGAGCAGAGGCCCGGTGAGCAGAAGGAAAAAGAAGGCTACATTCGCAGCCCCGGTGACGGCACGTCCCCTCCGGACCCAAGAAACCGGCAGGTTCACCCACCGGTGCCATGCCCGAACGCCTTCGAAGAACCCCTCGATCCGGGGGAACCCGTTCCCCAGCACTTCTCCCGTGTACGGGTTGGCGTAAAAATGCACGGTCCGGCCCGCGCGGATCAGAACGGGCGCCCGGGGATCCGACTTGTAGCGGATCGACGTTGCCAAGAAGGGAGCCTCTGCCACGGCGACGGCCCCCTTCACCGACTCGGCCAACTCGGCGGGAGAAGCCGGCCCGGCGCCCTCCGGCACCGTTACGAAGTACCGCCGTTCCGCCAGGGCCATGACCGCATTCTCGCAGGCCAGCACGACGCCCGTCCCCGCCATCACGAAGATCACAGAGCCTCCGGCGACAGCGACGGAGAGGTGCAGGCGAAACAATATCGTCCGGATCACGCCTGAAGCGACCCCGGGGTAGCCCGACCCGCAGTACGGCCAGTTACGGAGCGGAGGGTCGGGCGCCTGGGCCCCCTAGCTCAGTTGAGGGTCACGTAACGCTCGAGACGGGCGACTTCGGCTTCGTCCACATACTTGCCAATCTCCCGGCGAAACTGATCCATGTCCGGGTACGGACGGTACTCCTCGAATTCGTGGACCATTCGGTCGGTCATGCCGGGGATCAGCATGAACGCCTCCCCGGAGGCGTCGTTCAGGTTGGCGGGGATCCAAATGGCCTCGTAGGCCGCCATGGCGGCCTCCTCACCTACCACGCCAACCAAGGCCGAATGCAGGTCGGTGACTCCCGAGAAGGGCCGGCCGGTGAGGATGGCTTCAACCGCTTCGGGCGTAAGCTCTGGAATGGTCTCAAGCTCATCCTGAGACGCCAGGTTCGGGTTGACGAGGGTGACCTCATCCGCCGCGGGCGCTTCCGCAACTTCCGGTTCGGAGGCGGCCTCCGATTCGTACGAGTCAGCGGCCCCGCAGGCGGCGAACACCAGAGCGGTAACGGTTACGGCCGTCGGGCGGAAAAATTTCTTCCATTCCATGAACATCTCCACTTCGGATAAGGGTACTTGACGCAGGACTTCCGGGGAGCCACAAGATGGAGCGCCCCGTCAACCCCGTTAAAGAACATGTGCAAAATCTTGCGTTCCCGTCACCCGCTCTTTGGGCGTCGGTCGCCCACTTTCGGGGAGGGAGGGCGACACGGAAGAACGCCGAAAGCGATCCAACGAACCTCCCTAGCGGGGTGTCTTGTGTCTTGTAGCCTAGTTAGACCATAGCACCCTTCACAACATTCGCCAGAGGGCACCGATCCGGCAGGGAGCAGGTTCGGCGGTCTGGGGAGAACGTGACCGCTTCGGCCCACCCTCGGTGGAACCCCGTTCCTTGATGGCCGTTTCAGGAACGAAACCGATCAGGGATAACATTTAGGGACAATATGAAGAAATTGAGTGTGAGCCAAACGGCTCGGATTGCCGTCTCGGCATTGTCGAGCGGAATCCTGTTGGCGACTCCCGGCTCCATCTTGGCGCAGGCATCCAACGGAGGAAACGGGGCTACGCTCGTCTTGGAAGCCCTTTCCATTTCCGGTTCGGCGGACATCCAACTGGATGGACAGATCACGGAAGACGCCTGGAAGAACGCCAAGCCCATTACCGACTTCACCCAGCAGGAGCCCGTAGAGGGAGGAGAACCGTCGGAGAAGACCGAAGTCCGGGTCGTCTTCAACGAAGACAACCTGTATATCGGCGCGGTATTCTACGACGATCCCGACGGAATCTTGGCCTACCAGCGGCAGCGGGACGCCAGTCTTCGGACGGACGACCGCTTCATGTGGATTCTGGACACCTTCCTGGACGGGCGAACGGGATACTTCTTCGAAATCAACCCCGCCGGACTGATGGGGGACGGACTCCTGACCGGTGGGGGTGGGGGTGGGGGTGGGGGTGGGGGTGGCTTCGGAGCGGGCAAAGCGTGGGACGGGATATGGGAAGCGAGAACCGCGGCCCGACCCGACGGATGGTCTGCGGAGATCCGTATTCCCTTCCGAACGCTGAACTTCAATCCGGAGCTGGACACCTGGGGAATCAACTTTCAGCGAACCGTACGCCGAAAGAACGAGGAGATCCTTTGGCGGGGTTACCGCCGTAACGAAGGACTCATGCGGCCGGTGTACGCGGGCCACCTCGTGGGTCTGGGGAACATGTCCCAGGGCCTGGGTCTGGAGGCCCGACCTTCCACCGTCGCGAGCTGGAGGAACGTGCCCGATCACGCCGACCCGACAACATTCCCCAGAGACCTCAGCCTGGACGTCAACTACAGCCTGACGTCCAGCTTACGGGCGTCAGCGAGCATCAACACGGACTTCGCCGAGGTCGAAAGCGACCAGCGGCGCGTCAATCTGACCCGCTTCCCCCAGCGCTTTCCGGAGCGGCGGGACTTCTTCCTGGAGGGCTCTGGCGTGTTCACCTTTGCGCCACGAAGTGGTCCTTCGCCCTTCTTTTCCCGGCGGATCGGCTTGCGTTCAGGAGAACAGGTCCCGATCCGATACGGCACCCGCCTTACGGGGCAAACCGGGCGGTTCGAGCTCGGATTCTACCAGATCGGCACTGGCGCGCATACGTACTCCGACGGCGACGAAGGGGACGCCAGCGACATCGTCATTCCAAGGGAATCCTTCACCGTCGCCCGCGCAAAGAGATCCATCCTGGAGCAGTCCGCCATCGGGATGATCTATACGCGCAGGTCCGCGAACGCCGGCCCGTCCGCCTCCACTCCGGAAAACGGCCATACGGCGGGCGTCGATCTTCAGCTCGCCACCCGTCACTTTGGGGGCGACAATCGCCTCGAAATGGAGGCCTTCGTCGTTTGGAACTCCAACCCGGATCCCGCCGTGGATCGGTCTTTCGGAGACCTGTCGGCCCGGGGATTCCGGCTCAACCTGCCCAACGACGTTTGGTCGGGACACCTGTCGTACCGGGAATTCGGGGACGATTACAATCCGACCCTGGGCTTCGTCCGGCGGAACGGATTTCGCCGGGTCGAACCCCGAATCGGCTGGGCGCCCCGGCCCGAAAGTATCGCCTGGATCCGCCAGTTCGAGTTCGCGGTCCAGTTCAGGAACCTGACCCAGTTGACGACGGGGGTCCTGGAAGAGCGCCAATGGCAATTCGACGTCTTCGACATCGATTTCGAGAGCGGGGACAACATCGAGCTCCAGGCGACCCGAACCCGGGAGGTCTTGGACTACGGATTCGAGGTCAGCGACGGCGTCGATATCCTGTCTGGCGACTATGCGAACTGGGAGTGGGATATTCAGGCCCGAACCGCAGGTCGCCGCCGAATATCGATGTTCGGGGGCATCGGCCGTGGCGGGTTCTGGGACGGCGACCGAACCCGAATGGAGGCTCGGGTCACCTTCAGGCCCAATCCCGGGATCAGCATTTCCACGGACTTCGAGCACAACGCGGTCACCTTGCCCAGGGGAACCTTCACAGCCGACGTCTACGAAGTGGAGGGACAGTGGAACCCGAACCAGTGGGTCAGCGTCACCAACCAGATCCAGTATGACAACGACAGCGATATCGTGGGGCTCTTCGCCCGCTTGCGCTGGATCGTCCGGCCGGGAAACGACGTGTTCCTCGTGTACACGCACAACTGGCGGAACCTGGGGGCCGGCATCCTGGACGACCGGGACCTGATCACCCTCTCCCGGGGCAGCTCCGTGAAGGCGAACTACACGTATCGGTTCTAGCCCGACCGATGGAAACCAAACGGGTTACCGTGCCTGACGGGCGACACAAGGGAGGGGGTTGGGCCGGGTGAGAAGTCGCCCGAGCGACCGTACATCCAAAGCAGACAACTGCTTGGCTTGCGGCGCAATGGAGCCAACCGGGATCGAACCGGTGACCTCTGGCTTGCAAAGCCAGCGCTCTCCCAGCTGAGCTATGGCCCCAACCCCGAATAAGGACCGGGGAGACAAAGATAGCGACCGTCGCCGGGGGGCCCAAGTCACCGGACCTGGGCATTGAGCTTCGGGACAGGGAAGCCCAGGCGGAGTCCAGAGGTCTTGGGTTCGCCCCCGCAGCCCACTGATGACCTGTTCATCGTAGAAGCGGTTCGTGGCCGGTCGGCTCACGCTCCTGAGAATCGACAGGCACTGAGACTATATACCCCTTGTGCCTTTTCGGGCTAGATTCCCCTCCATGGTCCGACCCTCTTTGAGCCTTCTGGTGGCTACGGTTCTCCTCCCGGCCTGCAGAGCCGCCCCGGACGAACCCGGTCGTGCGACGGACTTTCCAGACGCCGCCCGGACCGTCCTGTCGCAGCCCGCGCCGTCGATGGCCTCGAGTCCCGCGTTGACCGCAGCGAAGGACGATCCCGGCTCCGTCGTCCCGGAGCCCGCAACCGACCCGCCGGAACGGACCGCCCAGGCACCGGACCCCGGCGGGTCAGCCTCGCCCACCCGGGAACCCGAAGGCACACCACCCGTACCGACGACGGCCTCCCACCCCTCCGTTTCCGAAGGGGAGCGCCCGTTCCGGTTCCCCAGACCCGCGTATGTCCGGGGCCTGTACGTGAACGCTTGGTCCGCCGGCGCCCGAGGGCGCATGACCGAGCTGCTCAATCTCGCGACCCGCACCGAGATCAACGCGTTTGTCATCGACATCAAGGACGCGAGCGGGTACGTCAGTCACGCCACCGCCGTCCCTCTGGCCCGGGAGGCAGGGGCCACGGAGGAAATCCGCATTCCGAACCTGCCCGACCTCCTGGCACGGCTCGATTCCGCCGGAATCTATCCCATCGCGCGCATTGTCATCGTCAAGGATCCGCTGATGTCCGCAGCACGACCCGACCTCGCGGTTCAGGACACCGCCGGGGGGGTATGGATCGACGGAAACGGCATCGCTTGGCTCAACCCATACAACCGGGAGGTTTGGGATTACCACATCGCAATCGCCCGAGAGGTTGCCGCTCTGGGCTTCCCGGAGATCCAGTGGGATTACGTGCGCTTCCCCGACGCCCCCGCCTCGGATCTGGGTCGTGCCCACTTCCCCGGCGAAGCAGGTCGGTCGAAGGCGTCCGCCATTCGGGACTTTCTCGCTTTCGGCCGGAACACCCTGTCCCCCATGGACGTGCTGCTGACCGCCGATGTCTTCGGCATCACGACCTCCTCGCCCCACGACGTGGGTATCGGGCAAGTGTGGGAATCGTTCATTGATGTCGTCGACGTCGCGCTTCCCATGGTGTATCCCAGCCATTACTACCGGGGTTCCTTCGGGTTCCAAGCGCCGAATGCCCACCCCTACGAGGTCGTTCGCAAGGCTCTGGAGTCCGCCGTCCGGCGGTCGGCCATGGTGGAGGGAGCAGGTGCGACCCGGCCTTGGCTCCAGGACTTTTCCCTTGGCGAGCCCGCATACGATGTTCCCGAGGTGCGGGCCCAGATCCAGGCCACCTATGATGCGGGAATCCGGGAGTGGATTCTTTGGAACGCGGCCAGCCGTTATACGGAGGGCAGCTTGGAGCCCGCCGACGGCTTTCAGGAGGAGCCTGTGATTCGGATCGCCAATGAACTCGTCCCGGTATCCCGGCGTTTCGAGTTGATCGACCTGCCGAATGCTTCGGAGCGGCCGCCCGGGGGTTCCTCCCCCAGGTAGGCGTTCACGTTTGGCGGCCTTGGCCCCCCGTCGGACGCCCTTATGGCTTACCCAACAAACCGTAGCTGGCTAGCCAACCGCGGCCGCGTACTCCCGAACGACGGCGGTAGCAGATTCGACGCTTTCGATCCCCCCGACGCTTTTCCCCGCTTGCCAGATTTCCCTTTCGCCGTCCGTCAGGGATCGCTTCAATCGTCGGCGAGCCATGAACCCGTAGAAGGTTCGCATCCAATACTTGGTGCGCCGGTTCCCCAAGAGGTGTTTCGCCAGGGGACCGGCCTTGAGCCCCATGCGGCGAATGTAGGGCGTATTCAACACGGCAACCGGAAGACCCGTCAGCCTTTCCGACAGAAGCACATCGTTTTCCTGGGCGTTAACAATCGCCTGCTTGTACGCCTTCGAGGCCGTACATTCCCGGGTGGCGATGAAGCGGGTCCCCAACTGAGCTCCGGCATAGCCCAGGGCCAGAGCCCGGGCAAACCCTGCCGGCGTGCCGATCCCTCCGGCGCACACCACCGGGACCCCCAGGCCGCCAAGCTCCTCAATGAGCTCTTCGATCCTCCCTGGCCCCGGATGTCCCCCTGCCCGCCGGTTCACGGCGATCAGCCCGTGTACCCCGGAGTCCAATCCCTTCAAAGCCCACTTCCGTTCCGTGACGTCATGGTAAACTACGCCTCCGTGCGGGGTTACCCGCTCCACCACCCACCGGGGGTTGCCCAGGGACGTCACGAAGAAACGAATGCCCTCCTCTAGCGCGATATCCACGTACCAGAACATGCGGTCCATGTATCGCCGGGACGACTTCTCGATCAGGACATTCATGCCCACGGGGTTGCCCGTCATCCGCCGGATGAAGCGAAGCCCCTCTCGAAAATCGTATCCGTGAACCCGAGTCAGGCTCAACGGCTGTAAGACCCCCAGGCCACCTCCGTTGGACGCGGCGGCCACGAGCTCCGGGTTGCTACACGGATACATCGCGCCGCAGATGAGGGGCACCTGGATCCCGGCGTGCTCCGTGAGGGGCGTCGTGTAGGAGGCCACGAGGTCGGTCCCGTCCTCAGGGGCCCTGCGGGGATCCGGGGATTGCGGGGATCCGCCGCGCTGCAGGGACCCGCCACCATCCGACAACTCGACCGGAAGCATGCGCTATCGGGCGTCCCGGGGCTTCCGGCCCACCACTCCGATCCTTCGTCGAAGGAGGGGGACCCAGCGTTGTGCCAAGCGCTCCAACAGGTTCAGACCCGGAAGGTGAGACTCGACGAAGGTCGCCCTTCTGATCCCGAAGCCGGCCTTCGCAAGAATCTCCTTCATGCGCGGCATCGACTTGTAGTCGACATGGCTGACATCCCGCTTGAGGAGAATATCGTTGTTCTTGAGAACTTCGATGACGTGACTTCGGCACGGCGTCCACACGACAAAGGTGCCGCCCGGCTTCAGAACCCGATATCCTTCGGCTGCCACCGCCTCCGAATCCTCCGGATACAGGTGTTCAAACAGGTCCGCTGCCACGACCACATCGAACGTCTCGGGAGAACATCCGCTGTCCCTGGCGTCCCCGACCCGGAAGACCACGTTGTCAAGCCCGGCCCGGGCAAGGCGGGCGGTGCACATCGCGATCGCTCGTTCGGCAAAGTCGAGTCCGACGACCTCTTTTGCCCTAGGCGCCAGGGCATAGGTTATCGTTCCCCAGCCGCACCCCAAGTCCAGAACTCGGTCCGTCGCCCGGGGTGAGTGAAGCGCCAGCACCTTCTCCACCCGGTATCGTTGGAAGCGGCTCTGGAAGTCGTGCAGACGAGCAACGCCGTCAAAGTAGGCGGAGTGGTCATAGTAGGACCGGTCAATGCGCCCACCATTTCGGCCCTCGCCTTTCCCGCCAGCTTCGCTCCCAGGGTTCACCTAAGCGGCCCGCGCGTTCTGCCGACCGCGCCCGAAACAATCCAAGGACCCGAACCCCAAAATAACCCGACGCCGTCAGCAAGGGCCTCCTCTTCCCATTCCCACCAACCCGGCTGCCCGGGAACACCCACCCGGATCAAACCGGGCCTCCTACCAAGAAGACTTTCGCACGCCGGGGATCAGGCCGTGGAGGGACATGTCGCGAAAGGCAATCCGGGACAGTCCGAACTTCCCAATGAATCCCCCCGGTCGCCCGGACATCTGGCAACGGTTGCGATACCGGACCGCCGCGGAATCTCGAGGAAGCGCCCGAAGCCGGGCCATGGCATCCCGCTTTTCGCCAGGCAGCGCATCCGGATTCTTGACGATTGTGGTGAGTTCCCGCCGCCGCTCGGCATACTTGGCGATCAAACGAGCACGTTTGTCGTTCTTCTGAATTTTGCCCCTCTTGGCCATTCGGCGGAATCTCCTAGGCGAAGTTCGGTTCGGATTCGCACCCCCGACATCCCCTCTGCGAGACCCCCGATCGTTGCAAAACCGATGGCGGAAGAGAAGATGGGAGGAGGTAGAATCAATAGATCAATAGCCCAAAGTTGGCGCCCCGGCCCCGCGCTTGGGGCCGGTGGACGCCACCACATGGTGCCCACAAGCTAGCGATTGGGTCGGACGGTACGCAACCGGGTCGGCCCCGCCGATAACTAAAGCGGGATTCGCTCCCGAGCTCCCCACGGCAAGGACGACTCCCATCATTCTCCGCTTCCCGGGAGACGGCCAGGGCCATCCCGGGGTCTGCCCCAAGCTCCCCGGGACTCTACAGCTTCCCGGCCGCCGGGCCCGGGGGGCCATCCCCAAGCGGGGGCTTCACAAGATCGGTCCCCAAGGTCTTTCCCTTCTCGATGGCGGGAATGCCCTCCTCCATCCACACCGGAGCTGGCGCACCCTTCAGATAGTGGTCGAAGAATTGTTGCATGCGCACCGCCCAGTCCTTGCGATTGGCTTCCCGACGCAGACCATGGGCTTCCCCGTTGTAGTTGAGCATCCACACCGGCCTCTGCAGTCGCCGCATGGCCACGAACATCTCGATCCCTTGGTACCAGGGTACGGCCCCGTCCTGGTCGTTGTGCATCATGAGGAGAGGGGTGTGAATCTTGTCGGCGTAGAAAAGGGGGGAGTTGTGGAGGTACTCGTTGGTCGATTCCCAGAGGGTGCCCCCGATGCGGCTCTGGGTTCGCTCGTACTGGAACATGCGACTCATGCCCGACTGCCAGCGGATTCCCCCGTAGGCACTCGTCATGTTGCTCACCGGTGCGCCGGCCTCGGCCGCGGCGAAGAGGTTCGTCTTGGTGATCATGTAGGCGATCTGATACCCGCCCCAGGAATGGCCCTGGACCCCGATTTTGTCCCTTGCCACGAAGCCTTCCTGCAGAACCCGAAGCACACCCGGCACCACCGCGTCCAACGCGCTCTCCCCCGGGTAACCGATCTCGTAGGGAATGTCGGGGATGAACACCACGTAGCCCCGGCTCACATAAAACGGCACGGAAATGGAGGAGCCCCCCGGGCGGGGCAACCTGTAGTTGTGGATCCCGTCCGACATGCGTTCGTAGAAGTACACCATCATGGGATACGTCCCCGCGGGATCGAAGCCGTCGGGCTTGAAAAGCATGCCCTGGAGGGGCACACCGTCGTTGGAGGTCCATTCCACGATCTCCGCCGATCCCCACCGGTACTCGGCCCGCTGAGGATTGGCGTCGGACATCCTCGCCATGTCGGTAATGTCCCCGTCCGTCACCCAGAGGTCCGGAAACTCCCGGAAGTCTTCGCGGGTGATGAGCCACCGATCGGCCTCCTTCGCTTTTCCCCGCAGACGGTAGGCCTTGTCCGCCATGACCACCCGGGCCGGGGGCACAGGCCGGTCCGTCCGTCCCCGGTAGAAGCCCGATTGCTTGTTCTGGTAGTGGAAAGCCTGCCAAAGGGCTTCCCCCTCCGGGATGGCGTCCAGCTCTGGATCGGTCCGGGCGTACCGGAACCGGGTGCCGGCCTCTCGACCCCTCCCCGCCGTCAGGTTTGCGGTCGCCCCCGAAACCGGGTCGAAGCGCCAGACATCGTGCCGGTCGTAGAACAGAAACGCTCCGTCTTCCTCCGTCCAACCAGCGGAACCGTAGGGGGGTGGCTGGTCCGGGTGATCGTCCCGCTCGTTCCACACGGGGTGCGGAACTTGGGCGCTCGCAACCACCGGGTCGCCGCCTTCCAGAGGCGCCACCACCCAGTGACGGCGGGCCCCGTCCCACCAGGAGGCGTATGTTCCCGACGGTGAAATGGACGCGCCAAAGAAACCCTTGACCCTCGCCGCGATCAGGCGGTGTTCTCCACTTGCCAGGTCAACGGCATAGAGGTCGTTGTAGCGCCCGTCCCAAGAGACCAGCTGGCGGTAGGGCACGTTGCTGACGCCCAGGGCATGCGCCGCGTCCCCTTCCGCTGCAATTCGAACCGAGGGCACCTCCGGTCTACCCAGTTGGACGATCTCGTCTCCGGCGAAAGAGGCCACGGCCGTGTACGTGCGATTCCGCTCCTCTTCGGCCTGAACGAGTTGCATGGGCTGGAGGTACGGGTCCTTCCAGTTCCAGACATCCAGGGTGACCTGGTCCTCCTCCAGGGTCTCGTCTTCCTCCTCGAGTTCGGGTCTGGGCGCCGTGCCGAAGTACAGAAATGCGCCGCCTTCCGAGAACCGGACGTCTCCGTGCTCGCTGACCCACCAGCCGGGCGGAACCCCGTTGGTCCCGGAATTCGCCAGGGGTGCTGCCGCCCAGTTCGAAGAGGCGGCCTGGTACAGGGTGAACTCCGGCTGTTCGGCATCGAAGTTGTCCCGGTCGGCCAGAAACGCCACCCGCTGCCCATCTTTCGCCACGGCCAGCTTCTCGTAGCGCCCTTCTCCCTCCATAACCGGGTGGCGAACCCGGTCTTCCAGGGAAACCACGTAGACGCCGTCGCCGCTTCCGTCCTTCGTGGACGTGGCAAAGGCCAAGACGGCGCCCTCTTCCGCGAAATCGTAGAGCGACACCCCATCGTACCGCGTTTCCGCTCCCGTGGACACGTTCAGAAGCACCAGGGCAGAACCGTCGGCTTTGTCCCGGTCCCCTTCCCCCGCGGGAATCGGTTCGTCCGGGGGGGCTTCGTCCTGGGCTTCCTCTTCCCCTTCTTCGCCGTCTTCCCTGACGGGCGTGTACGCCACCCAGGTTCCTTGGGGCGCGACCTTGTGGTTCTCTACGGGGCCCAACGAACGAATCCCGGAGAGTCGGGGCCCTTCGTCGGCAAAGACTGCCGCCAAGTCTGCCACGGCCAGGGAGTCCCCGGGCAGGTCGTCGCCCTTCGTCCCCTCCCGCTTCAGGGAATCGACGACCGATTCCAGGGGAGGAACCCGGTAGACCAGGTAGCGGGAACCCGACGTAAACACGGGATCCGTCCCGCGAACCGCAACCTCCGGGCCTCCTGGCCTCGCGGCTTTGATGACAAGAGACGGATCGCCCTCCATGGAGGTGAGCACGAAGGCCAGCCAAACCCCGTCCGGGGACAGGGAGGGACTGCCGATCGTCTTCCAGCGAAGCACGTCCTCGTGGTCGAGGGCGATCTTCTGCGAGAGCGCGGGCAGCGGCAACCCGACGGCCAAGAGCAATGCGAGGGTGAAGACACGAGTAGGTTTCGTCCCTCGGATTCGACGGACTCGATCTGCCACCCGCAGAATCTGCGTCAAAGACTTGGATTTCTGGCCAACTGTCATCCTGACTCCCCCCTTCCGAACACCGAAGCAAGCAGGTCCTGGTTGTAACCGATCACGAGCGTGGAGCCGATCTTCATGGCCGGGGCTCTCAGCTTCCCCGAACGTCCGAGCATTGACCCCAGCAGTTCCGGGTCGGAGGGCCGCTCCTGCTCCAGGTCGAAGCGCACCGCCTTGCGTCCCCTCCCCACACGAAGCTCCGTCATCCCCTTGAGCAGGGCCAGGGCACTCTCCCCAACGACCGGGTCGCTCGCCGCATTCTGGACGAATTCCGTTTCGATCCCGTTCTTCGCAAGAAACTCCTGCGTGCGTTTGCAGCCCATTCAGCCCGGGCGGTAGTACCGCCATTCCAGCTTGTGGTTCACGTCCGTCCTCCTCCTTGCTAGGGTGCTGGGAAACTCCTTATCCTCAGCTTACCCCATTCACGAATGAATCCTCTGGATACCAAGGTACTTTCCATGGACTTGAAGACAACACGCGCACCCTTGCTCCCCATCCTGGGACTCCTCTGCCTTCTCCCCGGCTGCGCCCCCGGCGACGCCTCCTCGGCCGCCCAAGAATCGAATGCTCCGGAGTCTGCCACCGCCCAGGAATCAAGGACATACGTCAACCCCCGCTCCCCCGCCGACGAGGACGCGCTCCCGTTCAGCGGAGCCGTGTGGGTCGGCAACACCCTGTACCTGTCGGGAGCCCTTGGACTGGAGGGTGGTCAGGTGCCGGCCACGGCCGAGGCCGAAGCCACCCTCGTCCTCGACAACATCAAGGGGGTGCTTGAAGGCGAGGGTCTTACCATGGACGACTTGGTCAGCGTTCAGGTGTTCGCTTCCGATGTCGGCGACTACGCGGCTTTCAACAGCGTCTACCGGACGTACTTCACCAGGGAATACCCCGCCCGGGCCTTCCTGGGAGCCGGAACATTGCTGTTCGGCGCCCGGTTCGAAGTCCAAGGGATCGCGACGCGGAGATAGCCGGCCCCGCTGGGCGTTGTGCGGGCGGGGCGCCGCTCCGGCGGCTCCCGCGGCACGCGCCACGGCGGATACTGCTTCATTCTTCGCCCGGGGAAGATTTTTCCCGAAGTACGGTTCGCAACCGAAGTCACGGGTCAACCCCGGACGAATTCCCAACGTGGAGGGCTCCTTGGACGTCATTGCACAACGTATGGCCCGTCTGGGAACCGAAAATGCGTTCCGGCTGGGCGAAGACATTCAGCGGTGCCTGGACCGGGGGATGGACGTCCTCCGATTCAACTTGGGGGCGCCGGACTTCCGCGCTGCTTCGCACCTGAACCGAGTTGCCATGGAAGCCCTCCAGGCCGGCCGATCCGGGTATTGCGACCCCGCCGGCATCCTTCCGCTCCGTAAAGCGGTTGCGGAGCATGTGAGCCGTACCCGCGGCGTGGAAGTCGCTCCCGACCGCGTCGTCGTCACCCCCGGGGCCAAGCCGTCAATCGGCTACACCGTTCAAACCTACGTGAACGCCGGAGACGAAGTCGTGTATCCCACACCCGGCTTCCCGATCTACGAGTCCTGGATTCGGTTCTGGGGAGCCGTTCCTGTCCCGCTCCGTCTTTCGGAGGACACCGACTTCGCCTTTACCGCCGACGATCTGGCACCCCTTGTCACCGAGCGGACCAAACTCGTCATCCTCTGCTCTCCCTCCAACCCGACGGGAGGCGTTCTTTCCCGTGACGACCTGGCCGGGATTGCCGCCGTGATTCGGGACCAATGTCGGCCGGGCGTGCGGATCTTCGCCGACGAAATCTACGAGCACATCCTTTTTGACGGCCTTGTGCACCGGAGCATCATCTCCCACCCCGGTATGGCGGAACGAACCGTGTTGGCAAGTGGTCACTCAAAGGGCTTTGCCATGACGGGGTGGCGATTGGGCTGGGCCGTTCTTCCGACGGCGGAAGAAGCGGCTCTCTTCAAGCAACTCAACATCAACACCATCTCGTGCGTTCCTCCCTTCCTCCAGGAGGCCGGTGCGGCTGCCTACACAGATCCGGCGTCCGAAGCGGCGGTACGGAAGATGGTCCGGGCGTTCCAGGTCCGGCGGGACTGGATCGTGCCCGCCCTGAACGCCATTCCCGGCATTCGGTGCAACACGCCAAAAGGAGCGTTTTACGTGTTTCCGAATGTGTCGGGACTGTGTCGTCGCCTAGGCGTCTACAAGGCCTACGAAAGACTGCCCCAGGGCTCCCGGGCCAGAACGACGCCAGCGGGCATGTTGCAGATGTTCTTCCTTTACCGGCACGGCGTCGCCACCATGGATCGGGCCTCGTTCGGGGGGATTGACGTGACGGGTCAGGACTTTCTTCGTCTCTCCATCGCCAACAGCATGGACGACATCCGACAAGGCACTTCGCGCATCGCCGCAGCCGCGACCGATGTCGCCGGTTTCGCTACCTTTGCAGATGAAGAACGGCCGTGGGACTGAAAACCGCTAACGGGCAGCGGACGTCGGACGTCTAGCTACGTTCTCGCACCGTCGCCGGTCCCGCGCGCCCACCTCCTCCACAAGACCCCGTCACCCTCCGGTAATCTCAATCTCGAACATGCGCGGCCACAGCTTTCCGGTCACGTAGAAGGTGCGCGTGGATTCGTCGTATGCAATGCCGTTGAGTACCGCTTCTTCGCCGGGCGGGCGGTTACTCTCCACGGAGAGGGCGAAGGCGTCGAGTCCTCCCGTGACCCTTCCCGTCGCTTTGTCGATCCGCAAGATGTCATTCGACATATAGACGTTTGCGTATACGTGGTCGCCCACGCACTCCAGTTCGTTCAAACTTCTCACCGAAAAGCCATCCCGGGTCACCTGTATCTCTTGCAACACTTCGAAGGTATCCGGGCTTCTTCGTGTCAGGGTGCCGGATCCGTTCGACATGAGCAGAGATTCTCCGTCGTAGCAGAGACCCCACCCCTCTCCCGTATACTCGAAGGTTGTCTCCAGAGCCCAGGTTTCCATGTCGTAGACAAAGGCGAGGCCCGCCTTCCAGGTGAGCTGCATCAACTTCGAACCGACCCTGGCCAATCCTTCGCCGAAGTGATCTTCTGAGAGCGCGTGGCTTCGAACGACCCGGCCCGTCCTCATGTCGACCTGACGAAGCTCGGATTCGCCGAAGCGCCCGGTACTCTCGAAGAAGAAGCCCTCATGGATAAGGAGGCCCTGGGTGTACGCATCCGGATCATGAGGAAGCGTCCGCCGCACGTCGTAGCCGAGCTCCGCCACCGGACCGGCGCACGCCAAGAGGGGGAGGGCCGGAAGAAGCAGAATATGGAGAAGCTCCGGTTCACAACCCGAAAACCCGACGACACACGACCCCGACCTTGACCGAGGACGCGCCGGGCTGCCCCGTAGCCCAATCGGCTATGCAGCCCGAGGTGAGACATCGCGGCCATGGCGGCGGCAACGAGGCGGTGCATGATTCCTCCCGAGTTCATGGATTGTCTCAATGCTTCCGATCGTGGTTCCCGAAAGTTATCGCAGACAAGGGGGCTTCGTCTTGTCTGCCTCCCAAAAGCCAGGGCCGACCCCTCCGTCTCTGTGATCCCGCCGGCGGGGACGTCAGCCCGACGGCGGACCCGCTGGGGCGACACCCCTGCATGACGACGATCCCGGGAGCAAGAGGCGGAGGCACTCCCAAACGACACCCCTTCCGAACCTAGGGACCTTTTTTCGGGCAGCCATTCTCTTCGGGAACCGTATCGGCTAACCTTCTCTCCTCCGTTCGTACCGCCCCTTGCCCTGGGAGCCCGTAGGGCCATGCGCTGACGTCCCGGGACGGCCACGCACCGAGTGGAGCAGAGAATCTCACTTCTTCGGGAGGCAACCGTGCCCGGACTTCTCCCCGGTGTCGATCCCGCCGGGCTCCTTGAATACTCGGTCGTCTTCTCCGACCGCTCTCTCAACCACATGTCGTCTTCGTTCCGGGAGACGATGCAATACGTGTCGTCTACACTGAAGCATACGTATGGTGCCCAATCCGTCGCCGTAGTTCCGGGCGGAGGCACCTACGCCATGGAGGCCGTCGCACGCCAGTTCGCCACCGGCAGGCGGTGCCTGGTGGTCCGCAACGGTTGGTTCAGCTACCGCTGGACCCAAATCTTCGACGCCGGGGGGATTCCTTCCGGATCTACCGTGCTCAAGGCGCGTCCCCTGGGAACCGGGGTGACGCCCTCCTTCGCTCCTCCGTCCGTTGACAAAGTCGTCGCCGCCATCGAATCCCGTCGGCCGGAGGTGGTGTTCGCTCCCCACGTGGAGACGGCTTCGGGAATCATCCTTCCGGAAGACTACATGCGCGCTGTGGCAGCCGCGACCCATTCGGTAGGCGGGTTGTTCGTCTTGGACGCGGTCGCCTCCGGCGCCATATGGGTGAACATGGAACGCTGCGGCGTGGACGTCCTCATCAGCGCCCCGCAAAAGAGCTGGAGCGGGTCCCCTTGTGCGGGCCTGGTCATGCTCGGATCCGAAGCCCTGGCCAGGATGGAAGGGACTCGGAGCACCAGTTTTGCGGGCGACCTTCGCGCGTGGCTTCGGATTATGGATATCTACGAAGGGGATGAGAACGCCTACCACTGCACCATGCCCACGGACGCGCTGAAGATGCTACGGAACGGGATGGCCGACACCTGGGCCTTCGGCTTCGAGAACGCTCGGGCTAGGCAACAGGAGCTCGGAGACCGGACCCGGACCTTACTGGCCGATCGAGGGTTCCAGAGCGTTGCCGCCGATGGATTCGGAGCCCCTGGCGTCGTCGTGAGCTATACCGACGACCCCGATATCCAGAACGGAAGCAAGTTCGCCATGGCCGGTTTGCAAATCGCCGCCGGGGTGCCCTTGCGGTGTGGGGAGCCGGAGGGGTTTCGTACCTTCCGCATCGGGCTTTTCGGACTGGACAAGCTTGGGAACGTGGACAGAACCGTGCAGACGCTGGAACGGGCGGTAGACCGAGTCCTGGATGCAGCATGATTGGGGGTCGTAGGAGGAGGATGTGGGGTAGGGACGATTTCTGCGCGTACATGGGGGTGGAAATGATGGCGACGGCAATTCCCAAACCGGGAGGAGCGAAGTGAAGAAGCGGCAGGCAACCTCCGACTTCAACGTGACAAGCTGGAAGCAGACCCCGTACGACGAAGGAGATTCCGGCTCTGCCCTGGGAGAGGCCGTCGTCGTCAAACGGTACCAGGGCGACTTGGAAGGGGAAGGTCGGGCGCGACTGCTCACGTGCCAGGCGAACCCAGCCAACCCAACGAACGCGGGCTACGTGGCGTCGGAGAGGATTACCGGAAAGCTGGGCGAACGAAGCGGTACCTTCGTCATTCAGCACTGGGGGTCGCCGCGGCCGGGGAGCCGCCGTGGACCGGAGGCCATGTCGTGCCGGGATCGGGCACGGAGCAGCTGGTGGGATTGTCGGGCAAGATCAAGATCGCGGTCGACCCGGACGGAAGGCACACGCTCACTCTGGATTACCAGGTCGGGTAGGCTACCCCGGGTCGGCTACCGGTGCCCCCGGTCGCCACGACCAAGCTATTCCACCCCGATCCCCGGCTTCGGGAAGAACTGGTCGACCAGCACCGCATTCCCGTCCGGGTCCTTGAATACGATGTGGGCCGGGCCCGTGCCTTCCGGGTCTGTGTCGGTTGTCATCTGGATTCCGTCGGCGACCAGAGACTTTCGGATGTCTCTCACGTCCGTGAAATTCGAGAGCCGTGACATGTCCTGTCCCAGGCCGGGGTTGAAGGTCAGAATGTTGTCGTCGAACATCCCGCAAAAGAGGCCGATGACCGTGGTTCCGTTGACCATGATCAGGTAGCCCTTGCCATCTCCGCCCGTTCGGGAGAAGCCGAGCTTTTCGTAGAACAACCGGGAAGCGTCCAGATCCTTGACCGCCAAGCTCACGGAAAACGCACCCAATTTCATTTATCAGCTCCTTTGATTCTTGTCGCGTCTCGTCCAGTTGGTTGATGAACTTGAACCGCAGTTGGTCGTCACATGCTTTCACGAGAAGCGGCGCCGGCTTTCAGGCGGGCCACAATCCGCGAATGCCCGGCAGACCGGGCCCGTTCCCCCGGCCTCGCCGCCGAAACGTCGTGGGGCAGACCGGGATCGGCCCCGTGCTCCAGCAACAGCTTCACGGTATCTTCGTGTCCCGACGCCGCGGCCCAGGCAAGCGGAGTTCCGCGGGATTCGTCGTCCAGGACGTTCACGCCAGCGCCATGCCGGAGCAACCGCAGGACATTGGCTGTTTCGCCCCGCCCCGAATAGTGGTGCAGTGCCGTCTGGCCCAGCCATCCCCGTCGATCGGGGTCGAAGCCGGCTTCCAGCAGGCGCTCCAGGAGCTTGCCGTCGGTAATGGCCGCGTCGGGACTCCCGAGGCGCAGGGTCCCCCCGTTCATACGACTGGCCGCATCGGGATCCACCTCCAGGAGCCGGGCGGCGAGGTCAAGGTCGTTGCGGGCGAAGACCTCCACCGGAAACCAGGGATCCCGACTGGCCGGCGCAGCCCTGACAATGGCATCCTGAAGCTGTTCGTTGGTCATGTGCCAAATCGGCGTTTCCGCTCCATGAGCCCGAAGGAGCCTCTCGATCCTGCGCGCCCCCTTGCCGGGATTCGACCGGGCAATCCCCAGACAGCTGTCCGATGAATCGGGTGCGGAGTTCGGATTGGCACCGTAGTGCAGCAGGACTTCCGCGATGTCCGCGCGACCCGAAGCACAAGCCATCCATAGCGCGTGCCCTCGGGGGGCCAGTTCTTCCGGCATGTTGGGGTCGGCTCCGTGGGCCAAGAGGACGCGTACGACCTCGAGGTGGCCGCCCCGCGCCGCATAGGTCAGCGGATTCCGCCGCCCGGAGTCGAGGCGCCGAGCCGGGTCCGGATTCCCTTCAACGAGGGCCCGGATCCGGGCCAAGTCGCCCGTGGCACAGGACACCGAGAAATCCGGGACCGCACCGGCATCAACCAGGGCGCGGAGCACAGCGCCGACGCTGGCGTGATCCACTCCCTTCATTTCCCGCCAGGTTCGGTATTCGTAGTCGCCGTTGAAGAGGAGCTGGGCCGGGGTCTGACCGTCGCTCCTGCGGTGCTGGGGATCCGCACCACACGCGCAGAACAGGGAAATCAGTTCCGGCTGCCGGGTCATGACCGCCCAGTGAATGGCGTTGTTGCCCTGGACATCGGACGCCCGAGCGAGCGCGGGGCGCCCTCCCAACACCGCTTCGATCCGACGGCGCCCCCGGGAAAGGACAGCATCCTTGAGCCCAGAGAAGGCAGCATCGTATCCGAACCGCTCTTGTACGGCATGCAGGAGAATCTCCCGGACCGCTTCGAACCCCATTGCTTCGGCGTGCTGGAGCAGCTTCTTCCAGCCGGAATCCATGAAGCGGGTTCGTCCCGGCTCCGCTCCCGCGTCCAGTAGAATTCGAAGGACAGCCGGCTGGTTCGCGTAGACGGAGAAGTGGACGGGTTGCGTGTACCAATATTGGGCGTGGACCAAGTCGGGATCCGCCCGAATCAGCGCCCGCACCCGAGCCTCTTCTCCGTCGCGACAAGCCTGGAAAAGGGCCCAGGCTTGGTCGCCGTCGACCGGATCCACATCGTAGAGGTACCTTCCCTGTAGTCCCGGCGGGCGGGCGCGCGGCAATCCCGGTGGGCAGGCGTCTCCGCCCTTGCCCATTGGATGTGGAGGACCCATGGCGTATCTAGATGTCCCTTCCGCTTGGTCGCTTGCGCCGCTCCCGGTATTGTGAACAGGTTGCGGAGCATACCGGACTTCGTCCTGGGCCGCGGCCCGAATCCGCCCCCCAGGCCGAATCCGCCCTCCGAACGTACCGCACAGGGTCTACCCGGCGGGAGGAGGAGGTCATACGTCTCGGGGTCGAGACCGCCGGCGTCCCAGGTACCGATTCCCGATACTCTTCAACGGCAGGCGAGCGTACCCATGAACGTACTTCGAATCGTCGCCGTTCTCCTTCTCGCCGCTTGCGCCCAGTCGGCCTGTTCCTTCGCCCCCGATCCCATGGTCCCGGAACCCGTCGCCCAGGTTCCCGACCGCTTTTCTCGGGGCATCCCAGAGGGCATCACAGGGAATCGGAACGAATCCCGGGAGTGGTGGAAGGCCTTTTCCGATCCCGTGCTGAACGCGGTCGTCGATTCGGTGCTCGTCTCCAACTTCGATTTGGTGGAAGCGGTGGCGCGGGTCCGGCAAGCCCGAGCCCAGGCCCGGATCGTCAGAGCAGCCCTTTTTCCGTCGGTTCTGGCGTCGGGCTCCGTCGCAGAACAGAATACGCCGGCGAACGCCGGGTTCGGGGCGCAGTTCCAGGCCCTGGGACTCGGCCGGGGACAAGGAGATTCGGCGTCGGTGGTCCCGTCCCTTGACCGGCTCGCCTTGACCACCGTGTCGGTGAGCGCCGACATTTCCTACGAATTGGACTTCTGGGGTCGAGCCGGCAACGAGGCTCGATCCGCAGGCAGTGAGTACCTGGCGTCGGAGTCGGACTTTCACGCCGCGCGCATCGGGGTCCTGGCGGAAACGATCACGACCTACTTCGAGATCGTCGCGCTTCGGCGCCGGGTCGTTCTCGTTCGGGAGACGGTGGATGTCCTGGTGGAGCGGGAGGCCCTGGCCCAGACGCGTTATGACCGCGGCCTGGCCCCCTCCTTGGAGCTGTACCAGGTTCGAGGAGACCTGCGCAACACGCAGGCGGCGCTACCCCGGATCGAGACCGGGCTGGCCGACGCCGAGGGTCGACTGGCCGTCCTTCTGGGAGGGTACCGCAGAAACGTGGAGGCGATCCTCTCCGACTCCCTCGCCCCGGTTCTGCCGGCGGACCCCGTGCCCACGGGCATTCCGGCCGACCTACTCCTCCAGCGGCCCGATGTGCGAGCGGCGGGTCAGCGCCTGGAAGCAGCCCGGTACGGAATCGGAGCCCGCCGGGCCGAGTTGTTCCCTTCCCTCTCTTTTTCAGGCTCCATCGGGCTCCAGAGCTCCCAGGTTGACGGGCTCTTCAACGTAGACCAGTGGTTCCGAAACCTGGTGGCCAACCTGACCGGGCCCGTCTTTCAGGGGGGCCGCCTCCGCAACAACGTGGCCCTGGCTCTCGCCCGCTTCGACCAGGCAGCGGCCGCTTATGGGCGCACGGTGGTCACCGCCGTTCACGAAGTCGAAGCGGCCCTGGCCGGACTTGACAGCGAAGGAAGGCGCCACGCCTTTCTCGCCGCACAGCAAGAGGAAGCCCGGGCATCGGCCGACCTTCAGGCGCGGCGCTACACATTGGGAGTCGGCGGCTATTCCGACTATCTGGACGCCCTGCGCACCCTTTTGAACGTGGAATCCGCCTTGGCGGACGCCACCCGAGACGTCGCCCTGGCCCGCCTGGCCGTCCACAGAGCCCTGGGAGGCGACTGGATCACTCCGAAGGGGTCCCCTATGGAAGCGCGACCTTCGACCGTTCCAATCGAAGCCCCTCCGGAAAACCGCCCAGCACCCCCCAAATAGGGCAAATAGGAAAGGACGCGTTGGATGAACCCGCGCAGAAGTCTGTACCTGGCGGCGGCCATTTTTCTGGGATCCGTCGCCGTGGCCGTACTCCTGGTTCAGCTCCGGCCTGATCCCCCCCTTCGGCCGCCTCCGTCCCGCATCCCCTTTGTCACTGCGGCCCCCGCAGAACCGGGCTCGGGCGCCATTCCCGTCCACGGTGCCGGAACGGTCCGGCCCCGGGCGGAAATCGAGATCGCCGCGCAGATCAACGGGAAGGTCTCCTGGGTGGCACCGGCCTTTCAGGGCGGAGGCCGGGTCGAGGAGGGGCGGATCCTTTTCCGTATCGAAGACGCCGACTATCGGAACCGGGTTCGGCAGGCCCGCGCCAACGTGGCCGCCCAGCAGGTTGCGCTCCTCCAGGCGGAGGAGGAAGCGCGGATCGCCCGGGCCGAATACGAGCGTTTCCGGCGCCGCCGAACCGACAGCACGTCACTCTCCGACGCCAGTCCCCTGGTCCTCCGGGAACCCCAGCTTAGGGCAGCCAGGGCCGCCCTCGCCCGAGACAGTGCCACCCTGGCCGACGCGGAGCTGGCCCTGTCCCGGACCCAGGTCCGAGCCCCCTTTAGCGGCGTTGTCCGAAGGGAGTCGGTAGACCCGGGCGCGTTCGTGGCGGCAGGACAAGGGGTGGGACGCCTCTACGCCGACGACGCAGTGGAAGTCGTCGTGCCTCTCTCCGACGCCGATGCGGCCCTCGTCCCCAACCTCTGGGCGCTGGAAGCGGGAGACGAGGACCCGAGGGTTTTGGCCCGGGTGATGGCTCGTTACGGGGACGCACGGCACCACTGGGAAGGATACGTGGACCGAGCGGAAGCGACCCTGAACGAACAGACCCGGACCCTCAACGTGATCGTCCGGGTCCCGGAACCGTTTGGCGGCCAGGGTCCGCCTCTCCTGGTCGGGCAGTTCGTGGACGTGCAGATTCAGGGCGTGGCCCCGGCCCGCTACTTCGTCGTTCCCCGCTCCGGACTCAGGACGGGAGACCAGGTCTGGGCCATACGGGACGACACCCTGGTAACGATCGTCCCCATCCGGGTTCTCCAGCGCTCCCAGGAAGAGGTTTTCGTGATCGGAGGCTTGGAGCCCGGTCAGCCGATTGTCTTGGGAGGGATTCGCATCGCGTCGGAGGGGATGGTGGTGCGGACCCGGACCAACCGGGTGGAAACCAAGTGACCCGGGACGGCGGCACTCCCCCGGGCGGCCAAGGGTTCGCCGGAGGAGACGGTTCCGGACAATCCCGACGGAACCCGTCCGGTCCCATCGCCTACATGGCCGGAAACGGGGTCGCCGCCAACCTCCTCATGCTCTTCATCCTGGTGGCCGGAATCGTCTCCTTGGGAAGCCTCGTCCAGGAAGTCTTCCCGGAGTTTTCCCTGGACCGGATCCAGATTTCGGTGCCCTACCCCGGTGCTACCCCGGAAGAAGTGGAAGAGTCCATCGTCCGCAAGATCGAGGAGCAGATCAAGGCGGTAGACGGCCTGAAGCAAGTGACCGCCACGGCCGCTGAAGGACGCGGTTCCGTCGTCGTCGAACTTGAGCGGGGCACGGACGCCGGGCGGGCCTTGGACGACATCAAGTCCGAAATCGACCGAATTCAGACCTTCCCTGTCGGGGCCGAACGCCCCGAAGTCCGGGAGATGACCACCCGCCAGAGCGTGATCCGTCTCGCCCTGTACGGAGACGTCCCCGAACGCACCCTCAAGGAGCTGGCCCACCGCATCGAAGACGAACTCTCTGCCCTTGCCGCAGTCTCCTACGTGGAGACCAGTGGGGTCCGCGACTACGAGATCTCCATCGAGGTTCCCATGAGCCGGCTGCGAGCCCTGGGCCTCACCTTGCAGGACATCTCCGCCGCCGTCCGTAGCGGTTCCCTGGACCTGTCGGCCGGCACCATCGAGACCCGGGATGCGGAGGTGCGGGTCCGAACCGTCGGCCAAAACTACGACCAGCAGGACTTCGAGGACATCATCGTCCTGAGCAGAGCCGACGGCACGGTGGTGCGCCTGGGAGACATTGCCCAGGTGCGGGATGGCTTCCGGGAAGCCGAGCTGATCACCCGTTACAAGGAAAAACGGGCGGCTTTCGTGGAGGTTTACCGCACATCGGACGAGCGGGTTCTGGAGATCGTGGAGGCGGTGGAGGAACACTTGGCCCGGGCCGTCCGGCCCTCCCTTCCGACCGGGGTCGGAATCGACGTGTGGAACAACGACGGGGAGATTCTCCAGGACCGCCTTCGGCTGCTCCAGAAAAACGCCCTCCTGGGTCTGACCCTCGTCCTCGTGGCCCTCGCCTTGTTCCTGGAGGTCCGCCTGGCGCTCTGGGTCGCCGTGGGAATCGGTGTCTCTTTTGTCGGCACCTTTGCCGTCATGCTGGCTCTGGGTGTCTCGGTGAACGTGATCTCCATGTTCGCCTTCATTCTTGCCGTGGGGATCGTGGTGGACGACGCCATCGTCGTAGGCGAGAACATCTACGCGGAGCGGGAAAAGGGAGCGGCGGGACTGGCGGCCGCGGTTCGGGGAACGCTCCGAATCAAGGGACCGGTGATCTTTGCGGTTCTCACAACCGTGACCGCCTTTTCGCCCCTTCTCTTCGTGCCCGGGACCATGGGAAAAATCATGGGCGCAATTCCCGTGATCGTGACTTCCGTGCTGGTTCTGTCCCTGGTGGAGTCCCTCCTTGTGCTGCCGAACCACCTGTCCCACCTGCCCGACCTCCGCTCCGAACCCGGCAACCGGGTCGGGCGCTTCGTTTCCCGGGCCCGAGCCCGAGTGGACCGGGAGCTGAAGCGCTTTGCGGACGGGCCCCTGGAGCGAGGCCTTCGGGTGGCAACGGACCAGCCCGCCGTGGTGATCGCCGTCGGCGCGGGCATGTTTGTCCTCTGTGTCGCCTTGGTGCCCGCCGGAATCGTCAAGGTGGAGTTCTTCCCCACCGTGGAAGCGGACATCGTCACGGCCAATCTGGAGATGCCCGAGGGAACGCCCGGAGCCCGGACGGCCGAAGTGGCCGGAGGCTTGGAGGCGGCGGGGTACAGGGCTCTGGAGCGGCTTTCCGCGGGTCGGCCGGAGGGCGCCGAACCCCTGCTGGCAGGCGTGAACGTGACGGTGGGTCAGGGGGCCCGCCGAAGCGCTCCCATAGGCGAGGGAACCGATGACGACCCGAGGGGAAATGTTGCTGCCGTGGAGTTCAAGCTTCTGGAAGCGGAGCGAAGGGATGTGGCCGCCGCCGTGTTTCAGCAGGAGTGGCGGGAGGAGGCCGGCTTCCTGCCCCAGGCCCGCAGCCTGACCTTCACCGCCGAACTGATCGACTTGGGGCCACCCATCCAGGCCGAACTCTCCCATCCGGATCCGGGACGCCTGGGGCCCGTCGGCGACGCCCTGACGGACCGGCTGCGGGAGCTCCAGGGGGTCTTCGACATCCGCTCGGATCAGGACGGGGGATTCCGGGAAATCCAGATCGAGCTGCGGCCCGAAGCCCGGACCCTGGGTCTTACTCTGGAAGGATTGGCCCGCCAGGTCCGCTCCGCATTTTTCGGCAACGAGGCCCTCCGGGTGCAGAGGGGTAGGGAGGAGGTGCGGGTGTACGTCCGACTTCCCGAAGGGGAACGGAACGCCATTGCAGACGTGGAAGGATACTTGGTGCGCACGCCCGCAGGAGCCGAAGTTCCCCTGGGACGGGTCGCATCGGTGCACTTCGGCAACTCCCCCTCCGCCATTCGGCGGAAGGACACCCAGCGCGTGCTTACCGTGACCGCGGACATAAACCCCGCCGTGGTGACGGGCCAGGAGGTAACGGACCATCTGACGGCTTCGGTCCTCCCGGAGATCGCAAACCGGAATCCGGGACTCACCTACTCCTTCGGAGGCGAACGTCAGGAGCAGATGGAGTCCTTCGGCGCTCTGGGACGGGGTTTCGCCCTTGCCCTGGTGGTGATGTACGCGCTACTGGCGATCCCCTTCGCGTCGTACACCAAGCCCCTGATCGTCATGGCCGCGATCCCCTTCGGGATCATCGGCGCCCTGCTGGGCCACCTGCTGTTGGGGCTCAGCGTCAGCCTCATGTCCCTGTTCGGAATCGTCGGACTCAGCGGCGTCGTCGTGAACGACTCCCTGGTCATGATCGACTTCATCAACAAACGGCTGGCGCAGGGGATGTCCGGGAGGGCGGCCATCATTGCCGGCGCCAAGGCTCGCTTTCGTCCGATTTTTCTGACGTCGCTGACCACCTTCCTGGGGGTCGCTCCGCTGGTCTTCGAACGGAGCCTGCAAGCCCAGTTTCTGATCCCCATGGCCGCCTCCTTGGGATTCGGAATCATCTTCGCAACCGTCGTCCTGATGATGATCGTCCCCGCCCTGGCGATGGTGCACCACAAGGTGACGGGCGGAAGGAACCGCGGACTCCTTCGACCCCCACCGACGTCGGCGATCGAATTCCATCCCTGATTTCGAGTGACGCCGTGAAGGCCCGCGGCCTCCGGATGGCCCTGGTCATGGCTGGCGGCCCGCCCGCTGACTGGGGGAGGGCGCGCTCCGGGCGGGCATGGGGTGCCATGCCGGAGGAGGGACTTGAACCCCCGACACGCGGATTATGATTCCGCTGCTCTGACCAACTGAGCTACTCCGGCGTACGGTTCCAAAGCTCCCGACCCGGGGGAAACTTGTCAAGCGGACGCCGGGAACCCCACTTTGGACAAGTCGTCACACGCAGGCACTTCTTGGGAGGACTCATGGATTTCGGTACCCTGCTGATCCCGGCTTCGGTCCTGGGAGCCCTAGGCTTGCTCACCTCACTTCGCATCCTCTGGGAGTACGAGCGCGGAGTGGTGTTCCGCCTGGGGAAGCTCACCCGGGCAAAGGGTCCCGGTATCGTGTTCCTCGTACCCTTCGGCGTCGAACGGATGCGACGGATGGATCTGCGCATCATCGCCCTGGACATCGCGCCCCAGGACACGATTACGAAAGACAACGTCAGCTGCACCGTGAACGCGGTGGTCTACTTCCGGGTCGTGGACCCGTCCAAGGCCGTCGTCGAAGTTGAGGATTATTACTTCGCCACGAGCCAGATTGCCCAAACCACACTCCGAAGTGTGGTGGGCCAGTCCGAATTGGACGAATTGCTCGCCCAGCGGGAGCGAATCAACGAAATCGTGCGGCGCATCATCGACCTGGAAACGGACCCGTGGGGGATCGAGGTTACCAGCGTCGAGATCAAGGACATCGACCTGCCCAATGAGATGAAGCGCGCCATGGCCAAGCAGGCCGAAGCCGAGCGGGAACGACGGGGGAAGGTGATCGCCGCCGAAGGCGAATTCCAAGCGTCCAAGAAGCTCGCTGCGGCTGCTCAGATCATCTCCCAGCACCCGGTCGCGCTTCAGCTTCGCTTCCTCCAGACCGTGGTAGAAGTCGCGGCGGAAAACAACTCCACCACGTTGTTCCCCGTTCCGATCGACCTCTTCGCCCCCTTCATCGAGAAGGCCACGGGTGTGCCGGACGGTGGATTCCCCCGGACCCTCGCCAAGGAGGACGCCCGCGCCCTGGCCCAGGCCGCCGCCGAAGGGCTGGGACTGACCCGAGAAGATGTCGCGGAAGCTTTGGAGTCCGGGGACGCGCAACGCCTCCTGGAGGGGGCCAAGCGGGCCTTGGGAATGGGCGCACCCCGGAGCAGCGCTAGGGAGGCCGCCGACACCGAACACGAGTAGACGCAGGCCCCCGGGATCGGGGGGCAAAGGGGCGCCTGTTACAAGCCGCCAGGTACGTTCGAACGGCAGGGGTTGCCGGGCGGGGGGCCCTATGCGGGGCCGGCCTGGTTGTCGCGTCGGCCTGGTTGTCGCCTTCGCCCATCAACGCGACTCCCCGGAGCGGAGTCCTTCCCGGGGGAGCGCGGGGGAGCGCGAACGTCGGTCCGGTTGGGCGGAATCGTCGGCGTCGGAGATGCGGTAGAGGTATTCGCCGTCTCGAATGAAGCCGTACCGCTCTCGGGCAAAGCGCTCCAGGGCATCTTCGTCGTTCTCCAGAGCGTCGATCCGGGTCCGAAGGGAATCGATCTCGTGGCGGGCGCGGGCGAGTTCGCTGCGCCCGGATTCGAGTCGGGACTCGGCTTGGCGAACATCCAACGCCGAATACTCACCGCCGGCCACAGAAAAGTAGAGGGCCGTCCCCAGGACGCCGGGAAAGACGAGTCGCTTCATAACCCCATACTTCTCCCCGGGTATTCCGCTCGAGAGCCCAGGGCCTCCTCAATGCGAAGGAGCTGGTTGTACTTCGTCACTCGGTCGGTCCGGCTGGGAGCCCCGGCCTTGATCTGCCCCGCCCCAGCCGCCACCGCCAAATCGGCGATCAGGGTATCCCCGGTTTCGCCCGAACGGTGGGAAACAACGGTTCTGTACCCCGCTTCCCGGGCCATCCGAAGCACTCCCATGGCCTCGGTGAGGGTGCCGATCTGGTTCACCTTCACGAGGATGGCGTTGGCCGCGCCGATCTGGATGCCCCGTTCGAAGCGAGCGGGGTGGGTTGCAAACAGGTCGTCTCCCACGACCTGGCAGTGATCACCCACCTGTTCCGTAAACGTTCGCCAGCCGTCCCAGTCATCCTCGTCCAGGGGATCCTCCACGCTTCGGATCGGAAAGCGGGAGATCACCTTCTCCCAGAAAGCCATCATGCGTTCCCGCGTCAGGAATTCGCCCCCCGACTTGCGAAAGACGTAACGGCCGCCCTCGAAGAACTCCGAGGCGGCAGCGTCGACTGCCAGGACCACGTCTTCACCGGGTCGGTATCCCGCCCGCTCGATCGCTTCCAACAGGGCCTCAAGGGCCTCGGTGTCGGAGCCCAGATCCGGCGCGAAGCCTCCCTCGTCGCCCACGGTCGTGCGCTTCCCCGCCTCGGCAAGGACCTGCTTGAGGCCGTGGAACACCTCGACTCCCATGCGCAGGGCTTCGGAGAAGGTGTCGGCACCGACGGGCATAATCATGAACTCCTGGATGTCGACGTTGTTGGAAGCGTGCGCGCCCCCATTCAGGAGGTTCATCATGGGAACGGGAAGGATGCGAGATTGGGGGTCTCCCAGGTACTGGTAGAGGGGAATCTCCATTTCCCTTGCCGCCGCCCGGGCCACGGCAAGGGAGACGGCCAGCACCGCGTTCGCACCCAACCGCTCCTTTCCGGGGGTCCCATCCAGCTTGATCATGGCCTCATCCGCGTTCTGCTGCTCCCCGGCTTCACGGCCCCTGAGCACTCCCAGGATCTCGGTTCGAATGTTCCGAACCGCGGTCAGTACGCCCTTCCCCATGTACCGGTTGGGGTCTCCATCCCGAAGTTCCACGGCCTCGTAGGTCCCCGTGGAGGCGCCACTGGGCACCGCAGCCCGACCTCGGTGTCCCGTTTCCAGAATCACCTCGGCCTCCACGGTCGGGTTCCCTCGGGAGTCCAGAATCTCCCGTCCCCGAATGTCTACGATGGCCGACACGCCGCCCCTGCCTTGGCTGCCGAAGCCTTCTCGGGCGGAAGCCCGCGCCCGCCTTCCCCCGCTCCCTCTCCCGAAGGAGTCGCCCCCTCGGCATCTCCCCCGTTCATGAGTCCGGCGACCGCCTCCCTCGCCTGACGGGTCAGCCGGTCCCGGTGCGCAAGCTCGAGTCCCTGGGTGGGAATGGGGTGCGCAACCCGAATGGTCACGGTTCCGGGTCGAATAAACCACCGACCCTTCGGCATGATCCGCCGCGTGCCCAGCACGGCAACGGGAATCACCGGAACTTGAGCGTTGATCGCCAGAATGAACGCCCCCTTCTTGAACCGGGCCAGCTCCCCCGTCGGGGAACGGGTCCCTTCCGGGAACATGACGACCGTGGTGTTGTCGGACTTGATCCGCTCTCCCGCCCGCTGGAGAGACGCCACCGCAGCCTGGTGGTCGGACCGGTCAATCGCGTAGTGGCCCACCCGCGCCCAGGCAGTCCCGAAGATCGGTATCCTGGCAAGCTCCTTCTTCCCGACGAAGCTGAACTTCATCGGCAGCGTCCCCGCCAAGGCGAAGACATCGAACCAGCTCTGGTGGTTGGCCACGAGGATCTGGGCCCGGTCGGCAACCCCGAGGAAGTGCGCGTTCTCCCAGACCGTCCGCACCCCCGAAGCCCGCATGACCATAGCGGCCCAGCGGGCCGGAGCTCTTTCGGCGAAGGCTTCCCAGGACCCGGTCTTCAAGACGAAGTGAACGTTTACCATGACGCTGAAGTAGGCCGTCGAAAGAATGCCCACCGTGTACGCCCAGAGGGTCCGGATCATGACTGGGATCCGACCCTTGAGTCGGCAAAGTGGTCGTACCCTCCCCCCGGGGATGAGGGGACGCGGCGCCGTCCTCCCTTCCCTTCGAGAACGACACCCACATTCCCCTCCACGGTTCCGATCCGGGTCAAGGGCACGGACAACTCCCGTCCGAGGGCCAGAATCCGGGCCTCGGCGTCTGTATCTGCCGTAAACATCAGTTCATAATCTTCGCCCCCTTCCAGGGCAAGGTTCAAGGTTCCGTCGGCAGCCACGTCTACGGGGACGAACGCTTCTCGGATGACAAGCGTTGCCCGAGACGCGAGGGCGACGCGCCGGGCATCGGCAACCAAGCCGTCCGAAACATCACTCATGGATCGAGCAATCCCTTCGGCCGCCAGGGCCCTGCCCAGGGGAATCCGGTCGGGGGGAAAGACGAATCGCTCCCGGGCTGTCGGGACGGGACGACTTCCCCGGGTCCACGCGGCAACGGCAGCGGCGGCACCCCCGAGGGCGCCCGAAATCCACAGAGCCTGCCCTGGGGCCGCGCCGCTCCGCCGCACTACCCTTCCCCCCCTGCCCAGGGCAACGACGTCGACCACGACAGGACCCGGAGAACGGCTGACGTCACCACCCACAATGGACACCGCGACCCGGTCTCCCGCGCGCCGGACGCCTCGTTGTATGCCCACAGCACAGGAGGGGTCCCCGGGCACGGCCAACGAGACCAGGAGGGCCGTCGGTTCCGCGCCCATGGCGGCCAGATCGCTCAGGGCCGCCGCACCCGCTCGGAACCCCGCCTCAACCGGCGAAATCCAGCGAAACCGAAAGTGGACGTCCTCCACCAACAGGTCGGTGGACACCACCACGCCCCCGCGCAATACGGCCGCGTCGTCCCCGGGACCCACCAGGACGGCGCGATTCCCCTTCCACCCCGCGGCGACAAGGCGGTCAATCAGCTGGGATTCATTCATTGGGCGCAGAATGATTCCTTCACGGGCTCGCGGCTACCGGGGCGGGTCTTGATCGAAGGTGACGAAGGGGAACGGGAGGTCCGTGGTACCCCTGCCCCGCCGGGCCAACACCGACCCGATCCTATCCACCACATCCGACGGGATGAGGGCCGCACCGGAGCCGCGTGGAAAACCAAACGACGCAGCCCGGCCGGTTATCTCCAGGGCCAGTCCGGCGGCCTCCGGGGGGGCCTTGCCCTGGGACAGGAAGGCACCCGTCGCACCGGTGAGGACATCTCCCATCCCCGCCACAGCCAAGCTAGAAGTCTCGTGCAGGGTGCTGACGAAGAGCCCACCCCCCGGCACCGCCACCAGCGAAGGGGCTCCCTTCAGCACGGTGACCACCCCCCATGACGCGGCGAAGGCCGCAGCCGAGGAAACCCGGTCTTTCTGGACCTCCGAGGGAGTCCGGCCCGTCAGGCGGGCCATCTCTCCGGGGTGGGGGGTCACGACGGCAGGCCCTCCGGCCAGCGCTTCGAGACCTCCTGCCGCCCCCCGCGCGAGAAGGGTCAGCGCGTCCGCGTCCAGGACCGCGGGGCGGGACCCGCGAATTTCCAGGACCCGTGTCAGCTGCCGTTCGGCCTCCGGGCCGGTCCCCAGACCCGGTCCCAGGGCCACGGCGTCGCTGCTCCGGACGGCCGCCGAGAGGGCCGATGCGTCGCCGGCATCCACGAACAGCACCTCGGGTACCGACAGAACGACCTCCCGAACCGAACGTGCGGCGCACACCCGAACCAAACCCACCCCGCACCGGAATGCGGCCCGGGCCGCCAGAACCGCCGCGCCGGGCATGGCCGATCCCGCCACGACGGCGAGGGCTCCGGCCGCATGCTTGTGGGTGACGGGCGAACGCCTGGGGAGGGCCTCCGACGCCCAGCCCGGCGTGATCAGTTGGGCCCACCCTTCCCCACGTTCGGGCGGAAACCCGATCTCCACGGCCACGATCCGCCCGCAATGCCCCCGTCCCGGATACAGAAGCGTCCCCAGCTTCGGCCACCCGAAGGCCACCGTCACCTGGGCCCGGACGGCGGTGCCGGGGACCCGGCCATTCGAGCCGTCCACACCCGATGGAGCGTCGAGGGCGACCACCGCACCGGGAGCCCGGTTGGCCGCCCGGATGACGGCGGCGGACACCGCGCGGGGTGCCCCCCGAATTCCCGTCCCCAGCAACCCGTCCACCAGGACCGAGGCCCGGCCCAGGTGACCGGCGAGTTTCTCCGGCGCGCAGGGTCCCTGGAGGTCGAAATCCGTCGTCGGCAGCTTCCACCCGTGGAGCACGGGATCGGAGGACGGCCGGTTTCCCGCGGCGACGACGGATACCCGCCGGCCCCACGCCGACAGGGCCCTCGCGCACACCAGGGCGTCGCCCCCGTTGTTTCCGGAACCCGCCAGGGCCACGACTTCTCCCTCGGGGTACAGGTGCTGCACGATGAGCGCCGCCTGGCGACCCGCGTTTTCCATGAGGGCGGACTCGGGAACCCCGCGCTCCCAAATCGAGATCCGGTCGAAGCGCGCTGCTTGGTCGGCGGTGGGGGCTTCCACCCCCGGTTTCCCGAACGGCCTCCCGAGGCTGCCCGGGCTCATAGCTACTTGAAGCTTTGCCCGATTGACCGGCCGAAGGAGATTTCGCCGTTGTCGATGCGAATGTTGAATCCGCAGTCCGGATTCGAACAAACCCACGCCTTGTAGCGGATGGGCGCCCCGTCCCGCCCGTAATCGGACATGGGCAGGAGAACACCCTCATTACACTTCATGCAGGTGGCAAATCCAGCCTCTTCCATCGTGTCATCAACCCCTCGCCAAGTAGTCGACCGAAGGGACCGGACCAGGCCACCTTCTCGTCAGGCCGGGACCCGGCGCTGGCGCTTCGGCCGACGGTCTCCGTTACGTGTCTTCGCGGCGGGAAAGTATCAGGAAGGCGCGGATTCTGCCAGGACCTACAGCGCCACCGTCCAGGGATAGTTCCGCTCGAAGACCTCTTCGAAGTCGAAGAGCTTCTCGAAATCTTCCAGCCGATCTTCCTTGCGCTTGACGAGAACCCCGGCGTTGACCAGGGCAAAAACGACTTCGCCCAGGTCTTCCGTCGAACAGATGCCCCAGTACGCCAAGACCGTACGGGCCATGGGGCCGAAACGGGCGATAGCCAGGGTTCGGACTCCCTCCGCCAACTCGGGGCCGGAGACATGGCGCCGTTCTGCCAATTCGGCCAGAACCATCTCCAGGGCGTCAAGGAGAAACAGATACGCGCAAGGATGAAAGCGCGGATGCCGTTTCTTCAGGGTGTCCATGACACCCTTGCTGGAGCTGATGTCGTTCATGTCATGCAATGTTGCACGCCTCATCCGGTTGCGCCAATTCGGCAAACAGCGGGAACGAAGCGCACAACTCTGTAACTTCGCCCCGGATTCGGTGGATTGCAGACAGATCTTCGGGGTGTTCCAGAACGTCGGAAATCCAGCCCCCAATGAGCCGCATCTCGTCCGTGCCCATGCCCCGGCTGGTCAAGGCGGGGGTGCCGATGCGCAACCCCGAAGTAACAAAGGGTGAGCGGGTTTCACCGGGAACCGTATTCTTGTTGACCGTGATTCCGGCAGCTTCCAAGGCCTGCTCCGCATCCTTCCCGGTGAGCGCCCGGGTCTGAAGATCAACCAGGATCAGGTGCGTGTCCGTACCGCCCGAAACCAGCCGAACCCCTCGCTCCATGACCGTCGACGCCAAGGTCCGGGCGTTTTCCACCACCCTCCTTCCGTAATCTCGAAAGCTCGGGGAGAGGGCCTCGCCCAGAGCCACGGCCTTGGCCGCGATGACGTGCATGAGGGGTCCGCCCTGAATGCCGGGAAAAACCATCTTGTCGATCGTCCCGGCGTGCTCTTTCCGGCACATGACGAGTCCGCCCCGGGGGCCCCGCAACGTCTTGTGGGTGGTCGTGGTGACGACGTCGGCGTAGGGAACCGGGCTCGGGTGGTGGCCACCCACGACCAAGCCCGCGATGTGAGCCAAGTCGACGAGCAGGTAGGCCCCCGTCTCCCGGGCGATCTGCCCAAAGGCTTCGAAGTCGATGATCCGGGGGTAGGCCGACGCTCCGGCCACAATCAGCTTGGGCTGCGCCCGCCGGGCCAAGTCCCGGAGCGCGTCGTAGTCGATCCGCCCGTCGGACTCCCGGACCCCGTAGCTGGTGACGTCGTACAGGCGCCCGCTGAAGTTGACCGGTGACCCGTGGGTCAGGTGGCCGCCGTGGGTCAGCTTCATGCTCAGAATCCTGTCTCCGGGCTTCAGGAACGCGAAGTACCCCGCCATGTTGGCCTGGGTCCCGGAGTGGGGCTGCACATTGGCATGGCCGACGCCAAAGAGCTCCACCGACCGGGAGCGAGCCATCTCCTCCACCCGGTCCACGAACTCGCAACCCCCGTAGTAGCGCCGCCCCGGAAGCCCCTCGGCATACTTGTGGGTGAAGACCGTTCCCAGGGCCTCCCGCACGGCGGGCGAGACGAAGTTTTCGCTGGCGATCATCTCGAGCTGGTTACGCTGGCGGGCCGCCTCTTCCGCCACGGCTCGGTAGACCCCCTCGTCCTGTTTCCGCACGTGTTCCATCCGACTCCCCGTTTCTCACCGCTTCAAAGCGGCGACGAAGATCACGCCTGTCCGTTTCCGGATCCCTTTGCCTCCTGAACCCGGGCCCGGGCGATCTGGTCGGCGGCTCGGCTCGTGGGGAGGTTCTCGTGCCGGGAACGCTTGAAGATGTGCAAAAGCGTGTCATGGATGCCCCCGGCTTCCCGCTTGCCGCGTCCCGCGTCCCATCCCTGCAACTCCCCGAAGACGTTGATAAGGCCCCCCGCATTGATGACGTAGTCCGGTGCATAAAGAATGTTGCGTTCGTGCACTCGGTCCCCGTGGTGGGCCTGAGCGAGCTGGTTGTTGGCCGCTCCGGCGATAATCCCCGCCTTCAGTAGGTCCAGGGTGTCGTCGTTGATCACGCCCCCAAGAGCACAGGGAGCGAAGACATCGGCGTCCACTGCGTAAATCTCTCCGGGCGCCACCGGGGAGGCATTTGGAATGCGGGAAATCACCTTCCGGACCCGGTCCGGCCAGATGTCGGTGACGGTGATCCGCGCCCCGGAGCGGGCCAGGTACTCGCACAAGTTCCGTCCTACATTTCCCAGCCCCTGGACGGCCACATGCTTGCCTTCCACGGTGTCATCCCCGAAGCGCTCCAGGATGCACGCGCGAATTCCCACGTATACGCCGTAGGCGGTGACCGGTGAAGGGTCCCCGGACCGGCCCAGCAGCCCCACGACATGGTTCGTTTCCATGCGAACGAACTCCATGTCCTGAACAGATGTTCCCACGTCCTCGGCGGCAATGTAGCGACCCTTCAGGGCATCCACGGCCCTCCCGTGGGCGCGGAAGATCGGCTCCCGGTCGCGGATCCGGTTGTTACCAATGATGACCGACTTTCCCCCGCCCAGTCCCAGGCCCGTAATGGCGGCCTTGTAGGTCATCCCCTCCGAAAGGCGCAGGGCGTCGACGATCGCGGCTTCTTCGGTCGGGTAGGACCAGAATCGGGTCCCGCCCAAGGCCGGTCCCAAGGTCGTGTCGTGGACGGCGATGATACCCCGGTAGCCTGATTCCCGGTCGCTCCAAAACACGAGCTGATTGTGGTTGGCCCGGGCCATCCGGTCGAAGATCCCCCCCGGTTCTTCCACCGGATCTCCTATGCGAGAAAGCGCCGGGCCGCCGTCGGCCGAAGTCGTCAAGACCGTCATTCGCACATCCTCCTTATGCCGGTTAAGGATCGCCCGATTACGACCCGTAGGATCTCGCTGGTTCCCTCGTAAATCTCCGTTCCTTTGGCGTCTCGCAGGAGCCTCTCTACGGGAAACTCCCGCATGTACCCGTAGCCGCCGAAGATGTGGACCGCCTCGTCGGTGACCCAAGAGGCGGTTTCGCTGGCCAGGAGCTTGGCCATCGCCGACCAGGCGGTGACGGATAGCCCGTCGTCTTCTCCGGCCCCGAATCCCGGTCGGCCCTCCACCGCCTCCCACCCCCGGGCCGCTTCCAGGACCAGGGCCCGGGCCGCGGCAATCCGGGTCGCCATCCCCGCCAGTTTGCCCCGTACCGCCCCGAAAGCGGCAATGGGTCGCCCGAACTGCCGCCTTTCGCCCGCGTATCGGATCGCGTGCTCCAAGGCCGCCTGGGCGATCCCCACCGCCTGGGCCCCGATCCCCAAACGCCCCACGTCCTGAGCGGCGGCCAGGGCATGACTTGACCCGCGGGATCGGTCGCCCACAAAGCGGTCCGCATCGACTCTGACCCCTTCCAGCTCTACAGCAACCGTTTCGGAAGCCCGAAATCCCATGGTGGTCTCCCTCTTTCCGACCCGATACCCTTCCGCCACGGTGTCCACCAAGAAGGCGCCGATGGATGGGCGGGATCGACCCGAAGACCGGCCGTCGGCCGGGTCCACCGAATGCTCCCTGGCGTCGTGCGGTTCAAGGGACGCGCCGGGGGACCGGACGGCCTCTGCTGCGACGGACCCGGTTCCCAACTTGGGGGTCGGGTCTGCGGGGTCGGGGCTTGTCCGGGCGAAGACAACGACCAGGTCCGCCAACCTGCCGTTGGTGACCCACCGCTTCGAGCCGGTAATCGTCCACCCGCCGTCTTCTTTTCGGGCCACGGTGGTCAGCGCCGATGGGTCGCTTCCCGTCCGGTCCTCGGAGAGGGCAACTCCAGCCAGCGTTTTCCCCGAGGCCAGTACCGGGAGCCAGCGGGATTTCTGCGCCTCGGTTCCATGGGTCAATAGGAGACGGGGCACGGGCCCATTCTGGATGGCCACCGTGAGAGCAAGAGAGGCGTCCCCCCGAGCCAGCTCTTCCAGGGCGACCACGTAGGTGGGGACATCCAGGCCCAGGCCCCCGTACGTTTCCGGAACGAGCATGCCCAGGAAGCCCAAGCCCGCCAGCTTGTCAAGGACCTCGCGGTCGAAGGCGCCATCCCGGTCCCAGGCCGCCGCCCGGGGGCGAATCTCGCTTTCCGCAAAGTCCCGGGCCAACTCCCGGATCTCCCGCTGTTCCTCCGTCAACACGGCCGCGGGTTCTGTTCGTACGAGTAGAAGCCCCGCCCGGTCTTTCGTCCGAGCCAGCCGGCGGCCACGTACTGGCGCAGAAGGGGGCAGGGGCGGTAGCGGTCGTCGCCCAATTCCCGGTGAAGGACTTCCAGAATGTTCAGGCACGTATCCAGGCCGATGAGATCGGCCAGGGCAAGGGGCCCCATGGGATGGTTCATGCCCAGGGTCATCACTGCATCAATGGCTTCAGCCGTCGCCACCCCTTCCATCAAGGCGAAGACGGCCTCGTTGATCATCGGGGCCAGGACCCGGTTGGACACGAAGCCGGGAAAGTCCCGAACCTGGACGGGGGTCTTTCCCAAGACCCCGCAAAGCTCCACCACCGTTCGGGTCGTGGCGTCGTCGGTCACCAGCCCCCGAATGACCTCGACCAGCTTCATGACCGGCACCGGATTCATGAAGTGCATGCCCACGACCCGCTCGGGGCACCCCGTGTGCGCCCCAATGCGGGTGATGGATATGGACGAGGTGTTTGAGGCCAGAATCGCTCCCTTTGGTGTCAAGCGGTCCAGTTCCCGGAAAATTTCGTACTTCAGTTCGGGGATCTCCGGGACCGCTTCGATCACCAAGTCCGCCCGGGACACTTGTTCCAAGGACCCAGCGGGGCGAACCCGATCCAGAGCTCGGGCCCTCGCCCCGGCAGGAATCTGCCCCTTTGACACCTGGCGTGCCAGGTGGCGGCCAATCGTATCAACGCCTCGAGTCAGGGCGTCGGAAACCGAATCGACAAGCACGACGGCAAACCCGGACAGCGCGCACACCTGGGCGATACCGCTTCCCATGGTGCCCGCACCGACCACCCCAACGCGCTCTATCGTCGTTCCGCTCCCGCCGGACGAACCCCGTCGGCCCCCCTTCAGCGGCCCCGGCCCCTCGCCAAGACCTGGCGGATGACGATAAAGGCGATGGCGGCCTTGACCGCCGCTCCGGGCAGGAATGGCTGAACCGCCGAGGCGAAGATCTCGGCGCCCGTGCCGTCCATCCCCACCGAAAGCCAGCTCGCCCCAAGCGCGAAGATCGCGCCGGTCCCGACGACCAGGGCAATCGCGGTTCGGATCCGCGTGCACTCCCGACCCGCAATCCAGCCCACCAGCAGTGCGGCCATCGGGAAGGACATCAAGTAGCCCCCCGTGGGACCGAAGACCCAGGCCAACCCCGCCCCCCCCATCGCGAATACGGGCATGCCCATCAACCCGAGGCCCAGGTAGAGGAGCTGGGACGAAGCCCCCGCCACGGGCCCCAGGACGGCGCCCGCCAAAAGGACGAAAAGGGTCTGCAGGGTCATGGGGACCGGCGTGAACCCAAGAGGGATCGCCGCGTAGGCCCCCAGGGCTGTCAGCACGGAGAAGAGGAAGACCGCCACCGGAACCCGGATGTGGTGGGGGATTTCGGCGAGGCGGTGGGCGACGACAGAGGACGGCGACGCCAGGGAGGGCGGCCTTGCCAGAGAAGGCGAGGCGGCGACGACGGTCAATGGCCGGCCGGTGGCGTCGCTGCGGGCGGGTTCGGCGTTTGCTTCGGAGTCGGTCATCGTATCTTCCGTCAGTTGTTCATTCCCACGGCCAAGGCGACGGCGTTGCCCCCGCCCAGACAAAGGGTGGCCACGCCTTTTTCCACGTTCCGTTCAGCCATGGCGGCCAGAAGAGTCACGAGGATCCTGGCGCCGGACGCGCCGATTGGGTGGCCCAGCGCAATGGCCCCACCTCGGACGTTCACGCGATTCGGGTCCAGCCCAAGCGCTCGTATATTGGCAATGGCCTGGACTGCGAAGGCTTCGTTCACCTCGAACAGACCGTAGTCGCCTACCGTCGTACCCTCCCGCTTCGTCATGTTCCGCACCGCCCGAGCCGGAGCGAAAAAGAGGTCCCGGGGCTCGGTGCCACCCGAGGCATATCCGGTGATGACGGCCCGATAGGAAAGGCCGTGGGCCAGGGCGTACGCCAAGCTGGCCACGACCAGCGCAGCCGCACCGTCATTCAGACCCGGCGCGTTGCCCGCCGTCACAACCATCTCGTCCAGTCCCTCGGGCGCATCGTTCGGAAAGGCCGGACGCAGCCGGGCCAACGCCTCGATGGACGTGTCCCGCCGGGGGCCCTCGTCCGTATCCACGGCCCCGGTGCCGCGCCGGGTCGCCACGGGTACCGGCACGCTCTCGGCCCGGAATTTCCCCTGGTCCATGGCGGCCACGGCCTTCTCATGGGAGGCAAGCGCGTACGCGTCGGCCTGGGCCCTCGTGATGCCCGCCTTGGCGGCCGTGTATTCCGCGTGTCCGCCCATGTGGCAGCCGCCGAAGGAGCACCATAGGCCGTCGTGGACCAGACCGTCCTGAAGGGTTCGGTCCCCGAACTTCACGCCCCTCCTCATGCCCCGCGCGTAGTAGGGCACGTTGGACATGGATTCGAAGCCGCCGGCCACGACCAGCCGGGCGTCCCCTGCGCGCACCGCCTGGGCCGCGAGCATGACGGCCTTGAGCCCCGAGCCGCACACCTTGTTCACGGTGACGGCGGGGACCCTCGACGGCACCCCTCCGTTCACGGCGGCTTGACGGGCCGGGGCCTGGCCCGCACCTGCGCTCACCACGTTGCCCAGGATCACTTCGTCGATGTCCGACGGATCAACCCCGGAACGGGTCACCGCTTCGCGCACCGCAATGGCGCCCAGTTGGGGACCTGAAAGGGGGCTTAGCCCTCCCAGAAACCGTCCGATGGGGGTCCGCACACCCCCCAGAATCACCGGCGTCTTGGCGGCGTGCGCGGAGTTCGCCACTCAGAGGTTCCTTGTATTTCCAGCCCGTCGTCGGTAGAAAACGACGATTCCCCCTCGACTCAAGGCGGGCCGCGTGATCGTTTTCAGGGCAACTTCTCCGGTGGTGCGCGCCGGCGGCGGGCGATCGTATCGCTTCGCCGGGAAGATTCGCCCTGGGCCCCGGATACAGATAGGGTCCGGAGCCCGGACATCCTGCCGTTTGGGGCGCACAACAGTTAAACGTAACAGGAACGTCACTTTGTTCCTAGGGCTTCCGCGGGGGTTAAGCTCAACGCCGGGAATCCCCTTATTGTCCGCCGTCCGGGGTTCCCGCGTTCCCTGGGCCTGGAGGTGAATTCCGGGCGGGGGCGTTCCGGACCGGAGCCGCCGGGGAGTCTCTGGTTCCGGCAAAGACGGCGCTGGCTCGGGGAGCGGGACGCCACGGAACCAGACAGACAGCTACGAGCCGAAAATTGGCTTGGGGGCCGAATGGCAACAGCACCCCTGGCCCCAAGTCAAGGTCGTGGATCCGTTCAAGGCATCCGGCACGACCTGAGAAGAACGTTCGGACTGGACGACCGCCTGACCGCCGCGGCTATTCCTCCTCGAAATCGAAACTCCCGAATCCCAACGTTCGGGCATTCTCGGTGACAGTCCGCACGACGTGCTCCGGCGCGCCATCCGGGATCTTGGCCTCGATCTCCAGGGTCACATCCACTTTTGCGCCAACCAAGGCAACCAGATGCGACACCACCTCCTCTGCAATCTGTCCTACGGCCCCTGCGGACCGGACCGGGTCGACGGCCACGTTCCCGTAGAAGCGCTTCTTTGGCCGGAGGGGGGGAGGGAGGGACGGCCCTTCACTGTCGTCCGGGGAGGATGGTGGCCGGGAATCCGTATCGACGCCGTTCTCGGGGGGCGGGGGCGGACCCACGACCTCTTTGTCCAGCTGCTCCCGAGCAATCGCGGAACGGACCACCAATCCCCTGTCCTCCGGGCTCAAAGGCGGCAGATGGGTCCCCGCCCTAAGCCCCAGGTACCGCCCCTTCTCTTCGTCGTAACCCTCAGCGTAGGCAAACGTGTCGTTCTCCCAGGTCAACAGGCCGACTCCCTCCCGCACGGCATTGGCGATGACCGAAGGATCTCCGACCCGCTGGAGGTAGGTGTACTTCGAATAGTGGTCTGCCAGCTGCCGTACCTCCACATGATCCTGCCACAGAGGAATACGGTCGAGATCCAGCTTGAGAAGGGTGCCCGCGTAACAGTCGACCAGCATGTCCTCCCGCCTCAGCTTTGCGCTCGCCCGAACCACCAACTCACCCGGTCCCGTCAGGCGAACCGCCTTCCACTCTACCGGGGACTCGGGCTTGACCTGACCTGGCACCAGAAGCCACTGGAAGACCTCCGGGATCTGGCCCTTCACCCTGCCATCCTGGTCGTCAAGACGGCTCTCGGCCTGCCTAAGCTGGAAGGGGTCGAGGTTCAGGGATTCTTTTTCGGCGACGATCGATTGCCACGCGAGGTACATCCGGACCGTTGCCGCAAGATCCTGGAACCGGGTCTTGTCGGGCGCCAGGAACACGACCGCGTTGCGGCAGAGACGGGGAGCAGTCCCTCGGGACTCCAGCAGTTCCCGGGCCCGAGCTTCGGCGGGGCTTTCGCCACTCTTGATGTAGCTCTCGTCTACGCCCAGGATCACCAAACGGACACTGGGGTGGTCGGGAACATCCGCCGCCTCCCGGGGGAAGCAGTGGACGCCGTGGAAGTCCCCTCGGTTTCGGCTGGCATCCGCCTGCACGCGGCGCTTGATCTCCTCGGAAACCCTGGCGGGAGCGCCTTCCAGCTGCGCGGCCCGGTCCCGCGCGAGCTTGGTCACGGTGGGTTGTGTGTCATACCAGACGCGGGGGCCGTCCTGGTACAGGTACGTCGCTTCCCCGGCCAGCCGACGCAGCGCGTCCCCGAAGATCGCGGCCGACTCCCCGGGCAACACGCAACCCAGCTTCACGCGGCGGTCGTCCATGCCCTTCTTGGCCGCATCCTTCAGCGGCGCGGAGCCCAAGTACACCGTCCGGGCCACGCGGCGACAGGCGGTCAGTTTGCCCAGGTTGCTGTACTGCTTGTCTATACGAAGCGGAAGGGAGTTGGGGCCGTCCACGTCCGACTCGATGATCGGCACCCATCGGTCCGGCAGGTAGCTCGTGAGCTCGGAGCGGACCCGCCGGTCGTCGATCGGCACCAGGGACGGGAGGATCAAAGGACTCCGGTCCCCCTTCTCCCAGAGGCTGTGGATGATGGTGGCCATCAGGCGCAAAACGCCGCGCGTGCGCTGGAATCTCAGAAGCGTGGACCAGTCCTCGTAGAGCCGATCGAAGACCTCGGGGTGGATCGGGTACGCCTCCTTCAGCCGGCGCTCGTAGTCGGAGTCGCGGCACTCGACCGGGAATTCCTGTTGTTGCCTTCGGTAGAAGTCGAAGAATGTCCTCGCAACGACGTCGCGCTGCTTTTGGCCCTCATCGTCCATGGACGTGAAGAGGCGTCGCCGGACGATCGCGAAGCCCTCCTCCGCGCTCGCGGGATGCCAGGCGGACTCCAGCCGGCCCACGACGTTGCTCAGCCGGTCCAGCGCTTCCCGGCCGCGAACTCCGCCGACTTCGACGTCGTCCGCCTGCGTCTGGGGAGAGGGCGCCGCATCGGATGCAGGAAGGCTGATCACGAGCAGGCAGTTGGACGCGGCCTTTACGGATTCGGTCAGCGTCTGGGCAAACGTGAACTGCGTCTCGAAGCTGCCGGCGGGAAGGTCGCTGCGATCGTGAAGCTGCCGGGCGTAGGCCACCCATTCGTCAATGAGCACCACGCACGGCCCGAAGTCGTTGAACAGGCCCCGGAGGGCATCGCCCGGACTGGTGCCCTTCTCGTCGTCGTCGGCGATCCTACGGTAGGCATCCCGGCCGCCCAGCTGCCAGGCGAGTTCTCCCCACAGGGTGCGAACGACCGTGCCGTCCGGCTTTTTTTGGGGACTGGCGGGCGAGATCTTGGTGCCGACCAGGACGACCCGGCGAACCCGTGGAAGTCCATCGACCCGGGCTTCCCCCATGAGCGCGTCCACCCCAGCCAGACGCGTGGGCGGGGTACCCGAAAACAGGTGGTACAGGGCGAGCATAGAGTGGGTCTTGCCTCCGCCGAAGTTGGTCTGGAGCTGAATGACCGGGTCACCCCGGCCCGAGGTGAGCCGCGTCACCGCGCCCACCAGCATGGCGCGCAAGCTCTCGGTCAGGTAGGTGCGCCGGAAGAACTCGGCCGGATCACGGTATTCGTCCGAGGCGTCGTTCTTGTAGACCTGCCAGAGGTCGGCCGCGAACTCGGCCTGCTTGTAGTCGCCGCGCTGGACATCCGGGTGGGGCGACACCACGTCCCGCCAGGCGGGCAAGGAAGACGTGGCCCCGATCTTGAGCGCCGTCTGAGCACCCTGGCGCCGCACGTGGCGGGCCTGTTCATTGAAGCGAAGCCGGAGGAGCTCCATCTTCATCTTCTCAACGTCCGCAGCCTGAGGCGCCGAGATCGAGGTCAGCAGCCGGTATGTGGAATCAAGGGCGCGGTGGGCGTCGTCACTGGTGAAGCTCCGCTGGTGGGCCCAAGCATTCCGGGCGGCGCGGAGTTCGGAAACGTAGTTGCGCTCGGCGCTGCCCAGCGTCTTCCCGAAGACTCGGTTCCATGCCTCCCACATGAGCCGAAGCAACGCGTGGACGTCCCACTCCGGGATCGGCTCGGCCGTGATCTTGCGGTCGTTCAGGTACCGGTAGGCCTCGCGGGCCGGGGTGACGGCAGGGGGGTGGGCGGCCTTGATTTCGCGCTCGACGAAGGGGGCCAGGCCGGCGCGGAGAAGCGCCATCGCCTTCCCGACGCGTTCATGATTGGTTAGAGCCATATTGGGTCAGTCAGTCTTGGTTGGCGGGTGAAGGGGACGAGCCAAGGCGGTCAATGCCGTCAAGTATCGCCTGAAAGCTCGGTGAACGCGCCCTCATCCATCAGGCTGACAAGTCTTGCCAGCCCGACCGTTTGGGCGGTTGCGGGCAGTACTGTTCACGAATCCATCTCGAATTCGGTCTGCTGAGCTTTTGCGGCCTGGTTCTTGATCTCGGTCCAGCTCCCGGCCAAGCCGTTGTACTGCAGGGCTTCCGCGGCCCTCTTCTTTCGGTCTGAGATGGAGTAGAGGCGGTACGCGAGGTCACGGGCGTTACCGATGACGCTGCCTAGGCGTTCGACAAGTTTTGCCGCAGCCATTTCGCCCTCGCTTTCCAGCGCTCGGATGAGCTGGTGAACCACTTCCCAGACGGTCGGCGGGTCGGTAGCAGACGGGTCCCAGTCGTCGGGCAACTCGGAAGGGCGCAGCAGACGGACTCGGCCGGCACGGGACGCCAGGATGCCGACTTTTACCAGTCCGGCGATACTGGTGTTCTTGGCTTTCGAAAGCGTTTCGGCCCCGCCGAAATCTCCTTCCTCGAAGCCGTGTTCCTCGAACCAGGCAAGTGCCCAGCGGGTGGCTCGGTCGAATTCCCCTTCCTGCTCCGCCAGCGACTCGTCGAGGATCTGGTTGATGAGCGCCAGGGCTTCGCGAACCGTCATCGGCTTCCCACTGGCGTCGAGCACCTTCTCGTAGCGAGTGTATATGGCCATGCCGGGGCCGATGGCGGCCTGGGCCAAGTCCACCGGTGCGATGCCGCCGGACCGGAGGATGCGCAGGGCCGGGGGGAGTTCGGTGCGGAGGGTCTCCAGGAACTCCCGGCGGGTCGCCAGGGGCAGGTCTTCGGCTCGCTTTCGGCAGGCCAGGACGATGCTGGAGGCGAGGGCGTTGGTGCCCATGCCCACCATCCGGTTGGTCAGCTCGGTCCGCATCGGCCAGGTGCCGTTTATGGCGAGTCCCGATTCGATGACGGCGCCCAGGAAGGTCTCCCAGCCCGTGGAGGCGGTTCCGGATTTTCTTCTTGTTTCGGACTGCTTGAAGGCGTAGTAGATGGTAACCGGGAAGGCCGGGTGGGATTGCTCCGCAAGTCGAGCCAGCGCCCGGGTCATTCCGCTCAGGAAGAAGCGCTCCGCCGCCTGTTTGCTGCCGTGGCGGTAGGGCGTGGCGACCAGCTCATCGGCCTTGGGCACAGCAAGCGTGGCGAACAGGTCGGGAACATCGGCCGCAGGGAGCGGCGCAGCCAGACGTAGAAGAAGTCCGACAGGTCCGCGTAGCCGATGTTGTCGTAGTAGGGTGGGTCGGTGGAGATGACTTCGGGACCGGCCGCCGCCTGGCTCGTTGCGTCAATCTGTGTCGCCATGCCGGCTGGGCCGCGAGGGAACGCGCCCAGGGCCTTTGCGACCCATGCGACCTGGCCGGTCCAGTTGCCGCTCGATCCGGAAAATGGGTTGGCTTCCGCAAAATCCCACATCATCGGAATAGCCTGCCTGCCAAACGTGTTTCGAATCTTGACGTAGCCCGACATCCCACGAACAGATGCTTGACCAGTGATCCGCACACTTGTCAATGCGAACGCCAGATACAGGGACACCGCCTGGGCATAGGCCGTCGCGCCCCTGCCACCGTCGCGCAGCGGCTTGCCGTCGTCAGGGAAGCCGGTGGCGACAGCGTCTCGGCGGATCCGCTCTCGCGCTTCCCCCACCAGATCGGAAAAGGTCGTCAGGGCAACCAGCTGGCGGGGCGTGAAGAGGTCGGCGAAAGCGGGAAGACCGTAGTTGGGAGTCTTGAAGTCTCGCGGATTGTCGGGCAACGGTATGTCCGGCTTCCAAGTCGGATTCGCTTGGCGAGCGATCGTCTCATGCTCCGCCGACGGTGACAGATACACCCTTCCCCGAACTCCCGCCGCCACCACTGCCATCAACCGCGCACTCATGCGCCCAGCTTTGCCTTCCCCTCGAATGTGCTCGTACGGCAGACCCACTCCTGACATGAGGCAGCGAAACGCGCGTCGTTTGCCGGCTGATGTCCCCCGTTTCGCCGCGTCCACATCCGGCGGCGTTCCCACCTTCACCGTGAACCGGTATCCCTTCCCCTCGATCACCGGCTCGACGTACGCCTCCTTCCCCTTCTTCGTCGACAGCATCCACGTCGACGCCAGCGGCACCTCCACATCCCCATACGCAGGGTTCGGACTCTTCACCGTCCGCGCCCACAACCACGCGATCACCGTCAGCTTCCGCCCCGCATACGGCTTCAGGTCCGGCCGCTCCCGCACCATCTCCGGCGTCACCTCGACCGGCGGATACAAATGCCCGATCCGCTTCGCCGCCTCCTCCCGCATCCAACCCCCGTACCGCCGCACGTCCTCCGCCAACCCCTGCGCCCCGGACCACGTCTTCTCAACCAGCGTCGCGTCCGCGCGCGCCTCCGAGTTCACCGGCCCCCGACCCGCAAACCTCGGCGGTACCTCGATCATCGCCTTGCAGATCAGCACCGCTACCGGATTCAGATCGCTCGCGTGCGACTCCAGCCCCAGCCGCTGTGCCTCCAACGGCAGCGCCCCACCCCCCGCAAATGGATCGTGAAAAGCAGGCAACTTCTCGGAATCAAACAACTCCCTGGCCCTGGGATGATCCCCGTTCTCGGCACACGCCCGCCCCCAACTCCGCCAGATCTCACTCCTAGCCTCTTCAAGCACCCTCTCGTTGTTCGTGTTCTCCCACCTCACCAACTCCTCAATCATCCGAAACAACCGCCCCCGCTCACGCTCGGCGGCGATCTCCCGCAGGGCCTCCCTCTCGTCTTCCCGGCTTGCATACGCCGCCTGGCGTCCCTTGACCGTTCGGCGCTGCGGACGAGTATCCGTTGGGCTTCCCGAAGCGTCACCGGGTCCGACAGTAACGCGTTGACGTACTCGGACGGGTCATCTACGACCTGGGCGAAAATTACCGCCCGGGCTACGGCCAGTGGCTTGCGTGACCACCACAGGTGCAACGTTGACGGGTGCCCGTGCCGAATCGACTTCTCTAGCGCCCCCGCTACATTGATTGGAATCCACTGGGCAGTGCGACTTCGATCAGCTTCTTGCGTGTTTTCACCGGGTGATTTATCCTGGTTCATTTCGTTTAAGCAGGGGTGGGTATGAGCGTCTGGCGCCACCGTCGGCTCGTCGACGTCCTTGCCGATCTACCTTGGGTCACCGACAGATACAGGCGCGGAGCCTAGGCGCCTTGTTGATGCGTTCCGGAATCGCGATTCTTCCGCATTCGGGTCCAGTAGCTCGGCGATGTCCCTGCCAATCCGCTCTGCGGCTTCTTTGGCCCCCGATCATCAATGTGAATATAGCGTAGGGCCATGAAGGAAGGCGGCCAACCGTAAGCCGAGCTTTCTGCAAACGACGGGCCAGCGGGATTCACCGGCACATGGGCGGCGTAGCTGGCGAACGTATGCCGGAGGTGTGCACCGCCGAACATCTTGGATTCGGGCTTCGCGTCGGACCTTTCGCCATAGGGAAAGCTCGCTTGAACGGGACGCGACGATCAAGAAGGGATGGGAAGACGTAGGGACCTTCGCTAGGCGGCTGGCGGCCAAGTACGGCTTGCGCCTCCTTGCTCAAGAAGGACGGTTCTGGGTCCCGTCTTGCTGTCGGTCAAACGCAGTACGCTGCCGTCCACTTCCTTCCACTGCAGATTCAGGATTTCGCCCTTGCGGCATCCGTCCACAGCAACAGGCGAATGATGTCGGCTTGCTTGGCGACCGGGAGCCGCGGCCCCGGTGGGCGTCAATGGTTGCGTGGACACGGGCCACTTCGTCTTTCGAGAGAAAACGAGTGACCTTCGGCCTGGGATTGCGTTTTACACCGCAGGCCGGGTTCGATTCCAAATGGCCACACTCGATGCCGTAGTTGAGGATCTGCCGCAGGATGTCCAGGGTACGGTTCGCACCCGCCGGCGCGGTTCGGCTGTATCCGTCGAACCACCGGAGCACGGCCACCCGGTTGATTTCGTCCAGACGCAAAGATCCAAAGACGGGAAGAAGCTGGGTGCGAAGCGCGCTGTCCATGCGCTTTCGGGTCGAAGGCTTGCATCGGTTGTAGCAGGCGGTTCTCCAGGGGTTCGTAACGAATCGGGCAAAGTTCGGAGCCATGGCGTCACCCTTTCAAGGCTTGGGTAACGATTTCTGCGGCCTCCTGCAGGATCGTCGAGCCAAAGTGCGTATACTTGAGTGTGGTGTTCGGATCCCGGTGTCCCAGCAGCCGACCGATCACGACCACCGTCTCCCCACGACGCAGGGCCAGACTCGCGTACGTGTGCCGGAGGTCATGCAGCCGGAGTCCGGGCATTCCCGCGTCATGGCGCAGGTGCCGCCAGGCGCGGTAGAGCGTTTCCGTCGGCATGGGACTTGCACCATCCGGCGCAGGGAACACGAAGCGCCCCGTTCGGGACAGTTCCCCCAGTTCCCGCCGTGCAGCTGACGACAGCCAAATCGTCCGTGGACCCGTTTTGCTGTCGCGCAAATGTAGGTGTCCGTCGCGATAGTTGTGCCACTCGAGCGTTCGCACTTCGCTCTGCCGACAGCCGGTGAGCAGCAATAGACGAACAAGTGTCGCCTGAAGGGGCCATGCGGTCCGTCGGTCGGCAAGCACTCTGCCTAGGCGCCTTATCTCTGTCGCATTGAGAAAGCGCTTGCGCCCAACCTCCCGGTACCGCCGAAGTGGACGACAGGGATTGCTTTCGGCCGACCGGTATCCATAGGCCTCGGCCTCCCTCAAGATTACGGAAAGAACGGGAAGGGAGCGATTGCCCGCGGCCGGTGTTCGGTGCAGCGTTCCGAACCACTGCCGAACCTCTCCTCTCGTGATCTCGTTCAATGGGTCGGCCGCGAAAGGTCCGAGGGCCCGAATCTGATGTTGCCTGAAGATATCCGGCGGTTTACAGTTAACGTGCTGGGTTTCCAGACGCTGCCCATGCCGGGTGAATACCTCTTGGCCAGCAGTTTCCAAAAGCACCGGCTTACGGTTGGCTTTCCTTCCTTCAAGGGAACCATTGGACATCGTACTTCTCCTCTGGAGGGCAGGGGGAATCGGGAGGTCCGGAACCCCATAACGCGTCGCCCGGTGTGATCCAAGGCGGAAGAATCCGATCCGGAAATACCAGAGGCGCCTTATCTGCTCCGCCCTGTAGCGGTGGAGGAGATCGGCAAGGACGGCCGACGGCGCCGCCAGACGCTCATGCCCCCGGGAATGCGCACTGCTCTACCCGAAATGAACCAGGATTGCGCACTTCCCAGTGGCCAAGCCAGAATGGGGCCTAGTCGTAGTTCCATGCGATGTTGCGTCGGGCCGGCCGCATCTCAAGGCCATCCATCTGGGTGAACATCATAGGTGACTACCGTTCAGATACGCAAGAAGCTGATTGAGGTCTCGGGCTTCCGCTAGGTCGTAGATCAACGCGGCGTCAAAGCGAGAGAAGTCGATCCGGCACTGGGCATCCGAGCACACTCCACTTGTGGTGGGCACGGATCGTCCGCTGGCCGCCGCCCGGTCAAGGTGACGCCAGATGGTGGATGAAGCCGGCGAAGACGAGAGGGAGTTTCCTGCGGAAGATCGCCGCAGGGCGTGAGCGGGGGCGGTTGTTTCGGATGATTGAGGAGTTGGTGAGGTGGGAGAACACGAACAACGAGAGGGTGCTTGAAGAGGCTAGGAGTGAGATCTGGCGGAGTTGGGGGCGGGCGTGTGCCGAGAACGGGGATCATCCCAGGGCCAGGGAGTTGTTTGATTCCGAGAAGTTGCCTGCTTTTCACGATCCATTTGCGGGGGGTGGGGCGCTGCCGTTGGAGGCACAGCGGCTGGGGCTGGAGTCGCACGCGAGCGATCTGAATCCGGTAGCGGTGCTGATCTGCAAGGCGATGATCGAGGTACCGCCGAGGTTTGCGGGTCGGGGGCCGGTGAACTCGGAGGCGCGCGCGGACGCGACGCTGGTTGAGAAGACGTGGTCCGGGGCGCAGGGGTTGGCGGAGGACGTGCGGCGGTACGGGGGTTGGATGCGGGAGGAGGCGGCGAAGCGGATCGGGCATTTGTATCCGCCGGTCGAGGTGACGCCGGAGATGGTGCGGGAGCGGCCGGACCTGAAGCCGTATGCGGGGCGGAAGCTGACGGTGATCGCGTGGTTGTGGGCGCGGACGGTGAAGAGTCCGAACCCTGCGTATGGGGATGTGGAGGTGCCGCTGGCGTCGACGTGGATGCTGTCGACGAAGAAGGGGAAGGAGGCGTACGTCGAGCCGGTGATCGAGGGGAAGGGATACCGGTTCACGGTGAAGGTGGGAACGCCGCCGGATGTGGACGCGGCGAAACGGGGGACATCAGCCGGCAAACGACGCGCGTTTCGCTGCCTCATGTCAGGAGTGGGTCTGCCGTACGAGCACATTCGAGGGGAAGGCAAAGCTGGGCGCATGAGTGCGCGGTTGATGGCAGTGGTGGCGGCGGGAGTTCGGGGAAGGGTGTATCTGTCACCGTCGGCGGAGCATGAGACGATCGCTCGCCAAGCGAATCCGACTTGGAAGCCGGACATACCGTTGCCCGACAATCCGCGAGACTTCAAGACTCCCAACTACGGTCTTCCCGCTTTCGCCGACCTCTTCACGCCCCGCCAGCTGGTTGCCCTGACGACCTTTTCCGATCTGGTGGGGGAAGCGCGAGAGCGGATCCGCCGAGACGCTGTCGCCACCGGCTTCCCTGACGACGGCAAGCCGCTGCGCGACGGTGGCAGGGGCGCGACGGCCTATGCCCAGGCGGTGTCCCTGTATCTGGCGTTCGCAGTCGACAAGTGTGCCAACCACTGGTCAAGCATCTGTAGCTGGAATGTCCCGGGAGAGGCAATTCGAAACACGTTTGGCAGGCAGGCTATTCCGATGATGTGGGATTTTGCGGAAGCCAACCCATTTTCCGGATCAAGCGGCAACTGGACCGGCCAGATCGCATTGGCGGCAAAGGCCCTGGGCGCGTTTCCTCGCGGCCCAGCCGGCATGGCGACACAGATTGACGCAACGAGCCAGGCGGCGGCCGGTCCCGAAGTCATCTCCACCGACCCGCCCTATTACGACAACATCGGCTACGCGGACCTGTCGGACTTCTTCTACGTCTGGCTGCGCCGCTCCCTGCGGCCGATGTTCCCGGACCTGTTCGCCACGCTTGCTGTGCCCAAGGCCGATGAGCTGGTCGCCACGCCCTACCGACACGGCAGCAAACAGGCGGCGGAACGCTTCTTCCTGAGCGGAATGACCCGGGCTCTCGAGCGGCTTGCGGAGCAGGCCCACCCGGGGTTCCCGGTCACCATCTACTACGCCTTCAAGCAGTCCGAAACAAGAAGAAAATCCGGAACCGCCTCCACGGGCTGGGAGACCTTCCTGGGCGCCGTCATCGAATCGGGACTCGCCATAAACGGCACCTGGCCGATGCGGACCGAGCTGACCAACCGGATGGTGGGCATGGGCACCAACGCCCTCGCCTCCAGCATCGTCCTGGCCTGCCGAAAGCGAGCCGAAGACCTGCCCCTGGCCACCCGCCGGGAGTTCCTGGAAACGCTCCGTACCGAACTCCCCCCGGCCCTGCGCATCCTCCGGTCCGGCGGCATCGCGCCGGTGGACTTGGCCCAGGCCGCCATCGGCCCCGGCATGGCCATATACACTCGCTACGAGCGGTTCTCTTGGTTCTTTTTCGTCGGAATCCATCCGAGAAGGAGCGGCCAGCTTCGAACCGACCGGAACGGGTCCTCATACCAAAAAGCGGCATGACCCGCCACCAGCAGGCCGGGATGCGCCGACGGCCAAGTCGGAAGCGGCCTAGGTCAATTCCTCCGATGCATCTCGGGGCGCATAGATGGTCAACAGCAGTTCGGCGTCGCCGATCAAACGATACTCCGGTTCTCTCCCCGACAGTTCCAGGCTGTTGTTCAAGATCACCGGCACCCCATCGCCACGTCTGTCCATCATGGTGCGCCGCTCGGTCTCCAGCCACGGTACGTTCGTCGGGACGGGGCACTTGGCGAGCAGACTGGTAACGATCTCGTTTCGAGTGGCCTGCAGGTGGGGCAGATCTTCCACTCCCATCGTGTTGGAGATGGCACCGGGTGAGTAGATTTCAAGACGGTTGCGGAACAGCTTCAACCTGATCTTCGAGCCATGGATCGAGTAGTCGCGGTGGGCCACGGCATTGACTACAGCCTCGAACACCGCCTCCATGTCGAACTGTGGTCGATCCAGGCGGCCTAGATGCTTGAATGCCGCCACTTTCATGTTCTTCGCCACGAATTGGCAGGCTTGAATCACTTGATTGTTCAATGGGCCGGAGATATCCGAGGCATCCAATTGGTAGGGATCGCTGGTATCGGCTCTGACGGTCGTGCCGCGATAGGCGACTGCCTGAATGTAGGCATTGGGCAGCCATCTCCGGGCATCCGGAGAGGCCATGAGCACACCTGCCACCGTCGGCCTCGGCGTACCGTCCATATCGGGTCGCACCATATGAAGTTTTGCAAGCAGACTTTCCGATTTATTCCTGGTGAGCGGGGTGCGAAAAGACCTCCAGATCTCGGATGACAGATCGTCCGGCTTGGCGTCGGGAACAACCTGTTCGTCGAAGCGGATCATCCGGGCCTGGCTGCGCTGCTGGAACAGCCGGGCCAGGTATTCGGACGACATGGTGCGCTTGGCGCTGCCTACCCGGTGCAGATAGCCTCCCGGACTGCGGTGTACGAACAGACTGCGTTTCACCTCGATCTTGATGATCGCAACCTCTTCCCCGGTGGTCGCAGGTAGCTGGATGCGTTCGATCACGGGCGCGAGAGGCGGATCCACGGAATCGCTGCAACCTTCACGGACGAAATCTTCCACGACATCGAGACGGTCAACGGGGATGCCTACGATTTCACGCGAGCCGTCTTCCACGCCCAGCAGGCAGACACCGCCTCGGCCGTTGGCGAAGGCGGCGAGCTCGTCCGCGAGCGAATCACGGCGAGGGCCGCTGACCTTCTGTCCCGCAAAACGTACTTCCTTGCACTCCAGGAACGTGTCTTCGCCGAGTCTTATCTTGTCGAGCAGTTCCTCGACGCTGTCAAACACGAGCCGGCTCCCGCCCCAAGCGACGATAACGGCGCTCGAAGGCTTCGCGTCCACCTTCCATCACCCGGCAGACTTCCTCGCGCATCGTTTCTTCCTGCAACGATCCCGACTGCACGACCCGACACTGGCCTCGCTGGAAACCGAGTGCATGCAGCATCTCGGCATCTCCGTTCACGACGATGTTCGGGTTGTGCGTCACCACGATGATCTGCCGCCTGAGCTTGTTCTCCCGCATCTGGCGCACGACCAGGTCGTAGATCAAGTGGTTGTCGAGATCGTCTTCCGGCTGATCTAGTACCAGAGGCTCCTCGCCGTGCGCAAGCAGAAACGCCAGCATTGCCGCCGACCGCTGACCCGCCGACGCTTGATTGATAGGCTGAAAGTCCGTGCCGTCGCCCCGGCGGCTGTACTCGACCCATAATCCGTCTTCTGGAAACCAGGTCAGCATGTTGTCCAGCAGCTCGGGATGCCGGTTGAATTCACGCTGGAAATAGTTGTTGAGGCGTCCGCCGAAATCACCGCTGCCTGAACAGGCCCGGCTGATTCGCTGTTTGAGGTGCTCGATGCGGCTTTCGACCTCGGAGCACCGTTCTGTTGTACCTTCCGGCAAGTCTGCAAGAAGTTCCGCAACCCACCCATTGGCCGGGCGATCCACGTCCATCACGAGGATGTCGTCCCGGAAGCGGTCGTCAAGAATCCTCAACGCCTCCCGCAAGGAACGTTCGATGACTCGCGGACCGTCGCCGTAGGTCCGAAGTCGGATGCGCACGAAGCGGTTCCGGGCGAGCGTTCCGGACAGGAAATTCTCGCGGGCGGCGCTTATGGCGCGGCGGGCCTCCAGGACCTTCCGCAGTTGTCCCCCGGATTGCTCCGTCAGCCGATCCCGTTCCGCCTGCAGTGACTCCAGAGCCTTCGATTCCCTATCGAGCCGTTGCCGGTCCTGTACCAAGCGGCCGTACTCGTTCGGGTCGGTAATGCCTACACTGCGCAGCGTCTCGACCAACGCAGTGTAGCCCTGCGTCGCCTGTTCCACGGCTGACTGCCACATGCTATTGGTCAACTCCTTGCGCTGTGCTTCGGCAATTCCTCGCAGGCGCTTGGCGGCGTAACGCAGGTCCCGGGCTGCCATGCGCACGCCGGCGGCCAGCGCTGCCATGATCGAAACCGCTTGCCGATCTTCTTCCGATCCTTCGTCGAACAGTCCATCAGGCAGGTCTTCGGCTTCAAGTCCTGCCGCCAGCGCTTCAATGCGATCGGCGATCTCCTCCGATGCCTCGAGCTGCCGATCCGTTTCCGTACGCTGACGGCGACGGCGCCCGTAAGCGGTCAGGATCATGGAGTGTCCTGCATCCTGGAAACGCTTCAACTTGCGCTCCGTATCCTGTCGCTGCACGACGAGATCGTCCCATCGGCCCAGCTTGCCGTCGAGCGCCCGGATCCGCGTCCTTGATGCGAAGAATGCTTTTCGGGCCTCTTTGAGGTCTTCATGCAGCCTGCTTGTCTTGGCCGCCTCGTCGATCACCTGCAACAGCGCCTGCTGGTTCTCGCCGGCCAGGGCGGCGATCTGTCCCTGGCTGAATATGCGGACCGGAAAACGCTCCGGCGTCACCGTCTGAGCAAGTGAGGGTTTCCAATCGCCGTTGCCCGCATCGTCTTCCACGACCGTGCCGACGCCGTCCTGCCGCCAGCGAAGGCGATGACGAACGCCGTCGCGCATCATGGTACACCGAATTTTCGTCGAACCCTGCAAGCCACCCTCGTCCGTGCGATGCGAGGGCACGCGATTGAATCGCTCGAAGGTCAGACGAGGCTCGCTGCGTGCTTCCAGATTCGCCAATTCATTCTCGCGTCTCGCCGCCAGCCGCAGTGCATGGATGACCGTGGACTTGCCTGTGCCTCGCCCGCCCACCAGGGCGTTGAGCCACGGGCTGAACCCAAGACTGGCCGGCTTACCGCGCCCCATGTACCGCGCGTCGTCAATCTCGATGGCTTCGATGCGATGCGTGGGCAGCGCAAAGGGATTGAAAGGCTCCGGATCGTCGCTGCGCCGGACCGAGAAGCCTCCGCCGTCCAGCAAGGCCAAGCGCAGTCCTTCCAGCGAGGGTTCCGCCATCTTGATCCAGGTGTAGTGCGAGCCGGGGAAACGAGACCCTGCCGGTCCGCCGGGATGATGCGAGTCGGAGCCAAGCACTTCCGCCCAGGCGAGCTTGCGTTGACGATACAGCTCGGGTTTCTCTTTCGCAGGATCGACCACCTCCATCGCGAAAAGATCGTCGAGATCGAACAGCGGCGTCAGGGTATTGCCGGGCAACTTCCAGGCGCCTGACGGACCATCCACATGGGCGAGAATAGGGATTCCGCCGGCTTCGCCGATGGCTTTCACGACACCTTTGGGCGCCGAATCCGCCACTTCGTCACTGGCACCGCGGTCGCCTCGATATCCAACGGCTCCGAGCAGCGTTGCAATATCCGCGGATCCTTTGCCGGGGTCGAATATCGCAAGGACATGGATGCCGCCGTTGGCGGTGATTTCCATGCCTGGGAATAAGTACAGGGGCCGAAAGTCCGGATGGTTCTCCTCCTCCATCTCCACGAGGGTCGCTTTGAGCTTGTCGATCCACTCCCCCGAGTTGTGGTCCGTCACCGCTACGCAATCCACTTCGGCGCCCATAAAACCGAGCAACCAATCGCGCGGTGTAACGTTTCGCAGGGTCTCCTGCTCGGATCCCTTGCCGTAGTCGTTCGAGGCCGGGGTATGGGTGTGAAAGTCGAACTTCCACCAACGGGCGCCGGGGTACGGCCATCGGCGATCCCCGCCGGGGATGTTGCTCACCGCACGCCCCTTGCTGTCGCGGTTGGAAGCGGGGGCTGGGTGAGGCCCGCCACGAAAGCGCCGGCCTCCGTCGGGTTCCAACGCGAAGCGGAAGACCTGACGATGGATGATGCTCCGAAGGACTTCATAGCAGATACTCCGAGTCCGAGGGCGGGGCGAACTTAAGTTGGCTGGCCCCCACATGCTTTATCTTCATGGGTGCGGTGAATCCGGTCAATTCTCCGCATCCCCCCCTTATCCACCGTGCCCGCCCTTGGGACCTCCCGGGTCAGAACGGATCCATCGCCTCATGAAGCTTGAAGACCTTCAGTCGCACGTCCAAGTGGAAGGGATTCGCCCGGACGGGCCGGTCACCGTCGTCGGCACGACGTGGCTGGGATCTCGGGGTGTCCAGGTCATCCAGGTCACCTACAGGATCGCATCGGGCGGGACGGGCTCCTAAGGTGGTTCACCGGATCGATGAGGACCGCTTCGAAGTCCCTTCCCAGGCCCGTCCCTGGACCTTCGACGCTGACGGCTCCCGCTTCAGGCTGGTCTCCGAGGCCCAGCGTATCCACCTCGCCCACCTCTTTGATCCCCTGCTGGCGGTGCACACCTCACTCGTCGAACCCCTGCCTCATCAGATCACGGCCGTTTACGAATCCATGCTGCCCCGCCAGCCCCTCCGCTTCCTCCTCGCCGACGATCCCGGCAGCGGCAAGACGATCATGGCGGGGCTGCTCATGAAGGAGCTGATTGCCCGCAGCGACCTCGAGCGCTGTCTGGTCGTATGTCCCGGCAGCCTCGCCGAGCAGTGGCAGGAGGAGCTGAAACGCCGCTTCCAACTTTCCTTTGTCGTCTATACCCCCCAGGAGCGATTGGCGGCGCGCCCGGACAACTGGTTCGAGAAGAACGACTTGGTGATCGCGCGCCTCGACATGCTCTCTCGCAACGAGGAGGTCCAAGAACTGCTCCAGGCCCCCGACTGCCGCTGGGACCTCGTGGTCTGTGACGAAGCCCACAAGATGTCGGCGACGTATTCCGGCCGGAAGGTCAAGTACACGAAACGCTACCGGTTGGGCCAGCTCCTTGGTCGCCTCACCCGCCACTTCCTCCTCATGACGGCCACGCCCCACAACGGCAAGGAGGACGATTTTCAGCTCTTCATGGCGCTCCTTGACGGGGATCGGTTCGAGGGCCGCTTCCGCGCGGGCGTTCACCGTTCCGATACGTCGGACCTGATGCGCCGCATGGTCAAGGAAAAGCTGCTGAAGTTCGACGGTACGCCGCTCTTTCCCATGCGCCGGGCCTACACCGTTCCCTACCGACTCTCCGAGGCCGAGGCCATCCTGTACAAGGCGGTTACCCGGTACGTGAAGCAGGAGTTCGATCGCGCAGAGAAGCTGGGCGGCAAGAAGCGGACGACCATCGGGTTTGCGTTGATGATCCTCCAACGTCGTCTTGCCTCTTCGCCCCAGGCGATCTTCCGCTCCCTGGGACGGCGCCGTGAACGCCTGCAGGCTCGACTTCGGGGGCTGGAGGAGCTCCCCCACGGCAAGACCACCGACTCCTCTCCCTTCTTCGGAAGTCGGGCGTTGGAGCTGGAAGACCTTGAGAGCTTGGAAGACGCCCCCGAGGACGAAGTTGAGGCAGCGGAAGCCGACGTGTTGGGCCAGGCAACCGCCGCCCGGTCAAGAGTCGAACTGCGCGCGGAAATCGATACTCTGCGTAGCCTTGAGCGTCTGGCCCGCAATGTACTGGAGCGAAGCGACGACACGAAATGGCGGGAGCTGGCAGGTCTCCTGGACAAGCTCTTCGCCCCCTCGGGTTTAGCCCCCCCGGTCAAGGAGCCCGAGGTCGACTATGGAGCCGGGGAAGTCCCGCCTCCACAGCCCTCGCAGGACCAGAAACTTGTCGTTTTCACCGAGCACAAGGACACCCTCAGCTACCTACTGGAGCGGATCACCACGTGGATCGGGCGGCCGGAGGCCGTGGTTGTGATTCATGGGGGACTGAACCGGCGCGATCGGCTTGAGGCCCAGGAGGCGTTTCGCCACGATCCCGAGGTCAGGGTGCTTGTCGCCACCGACGCCGCAGGCGAAGGGATCAACCTGCAGCGGGCCCACCTGATGGTAAACTACGATCTGCCGTGGAATCCCAACCGGCTGGAGCAGCGCTTCGGACGCATCCATCGTATCGGCCAGACCGAAGTGTGCCACCTTTGGAATCTCCTCGCCCAGGACACCCGGGAGGGCAAGGTCTATCAGACCCTGCTGGACAAGCTGGAGGCCGAGCGCCAAGCGTTGGGCGGTCAGGTGTTCGACGTGCTTGGACAGGTCCAGTTTGAGGGCCGATCTTTGCAGGACCTGCTCGTAAAAGCGATTCGTTTTGGGGAACAACCGGAGATCCGGGCCCATCTCGACACGGTCGTTAGCGACGCCCTGGACCGAGACCGACTCAGGGGGCTCATGCTCGCCGACGCGCTGGCGCAGGACACGATGGACACCCGTCGGTTGCAAGCGGTCCGAGAGGAGATGGAACGCGCCGACGCAAGACGCTTACAGCCCCACTTCATCGAGTCGTTCTTCCTGGAGGCCTTCAAACACCTGGGTGGCACCGCCAGGGAGCGGGAGCCGCGGCGGTATCAGATCTCCCGGGTTCCCGCGGTGGTGCGAAGGCGTGCCGCCGAACTGGGAGCCAGAGAGCCGGTTCTGGTCCGCTACGAGCGCATTGCATTCGAGAAGTCCCTCATCACCCCACCCGGACGGCCTAGCGCGGCCTTCGTTTGTCCCGGACACCCGCTTCTCGATGCCGTGCTCGACCTAACCCTTGAACAGAACCGCATGCTTCTGAAGCGCGGCGCGGTGTTGGTGGACGACCGGGACCATGGGCTGGAGCCACACGTTCTTCTCTACCTTGAGCATGCCATCCACGACGGGCGTCCGACACGAAACGGGGCCTACCGGGTGATCTCGAAGCGGATGATCTACCTTGACCTCGGACCCCGCGGGGTGCGGGGACATGTGCGGTACGCTCCCTACCTTGATCTGCGGCCGCTTCGTGCGGACGAACCCCGTTCGGATGAGATTCTGGGCCGCCCGGAGTGTGCTTGGATCGAACGGGAACTCGAGGGCAAGGCGGAGGCTTACGCGGCCGGGAACGTGGTAGCCGAGCATCTGGCCGAAGTTCGCGACGCCAGAATGACGGCAATCGACAGGACCGAAGCCGCCGTGAGGGAGCGGCTCACCAAAGAGATCATTCACTGGGACCGCCTTGCCGGGAACCTCAAGCGCGAAAAAGAGGCCGGTCGGGCCCAGGCGCGGCTCAACTGGAAGGAGGCGGCCAAGAGGACTGACCAGCTTGGGGCCAGGCTCGCACAACGGATGCGGGAGCTGAAGTTGCAGCGGCGCATATCGGCGGGGCCCCCGGTTGTGCGGGGCGGGATGCTGGTCGTGCCCAAGGGGCTACTCGACAAGATCGCGGGCCTCAACGCTCCGACGGAGGCGATGACCGCCGACACGCAGGCGATCGCCGCCCGGGCCCGGGCCATCGTCATGGATGTGGAGCGCGCGTTGGGCTTCGAGCCCGTCGACCGGGAGTTCGAGAAGCTGGGATACGACATCGAGAGCCGAGTGCCCGAGACCGGCAAACTCCGGTTCATCGAGGTGAAGGGGCGGGTAGAAGGAGCGCCAACGATCACTGTTACCCGGAACGAAATCCTGTTCTCTCTGAACAAGCCGGACGACTATATCCTGGCCATTGTGCAGTTTCTGGAAGAAGGCGGGCATCGGGTCCGCTACCTGCGTCGGCCTTTCCGGCGGGAGCCGGATTTCGGGGCGACCAGCGTCAACTACAACTTCGCCAAACTCCTCGCGCTGGCGGGAGATCCAATCTGACCTGAGGGTCCGAGCGAAGCACACTCCAAGACCGGTAAAGAGGGCCGGGTTCCCGACTCCCTTCCCAAACCCCCCCGCTGGATGCAGAATGGAGGTGCCCCGCTCTTCCCCCAAGCGGAGCCGCCAATTCCTCATTGCCGGCCGATTTCTTTACGCCGATTCCGACATTCTCCGATCTCCCCCTGGACCGGGCGTCGCCCGCAACCCCCAACTCCCCACCGGAGCCCCATCGTGAGCAACAACGAGGTTCGCCACTACCGAGTCGCCGAACTGCCGCGGGAGGAGCTGACCCCGCTCCTTTCCCGGAGCCTGATCACGGGGGACCGGGCCATGCTGGCCCATGTCTACCTGAAGAAGGGGGCCGTCGTGCCCATGCACGCCCACGACAACGAACAGATCACTTATGTCCTGGAAGGAGCCCTCAAGTTCCGAATCGGTGACGAGGGACCGCAGAACCTTATCGTCCGCTCCGGGGAGGTGCTCCACCTTCCCAGTAACGTTCCCCACGAGGCCGAAGCCCTGGAGGACACCCTGGACGTGGATGTGTTCACCCCACCCCGGCAGGATTGGCTGGACGGTACCGACGCGTACTTGCGGGACGCCCCTGCGGCAGAGGAGGCTTGAGGACCCATGGGGAGCAAAGGCATGTCCGGCAAACTGGTCGGAAGTCCATGGATCTGGAAGGATGGTGCGTTTGTTCGCTGGGAAGATGCGAAAATCCACGTCCTTAGCCTGGCGGTTCAGTTCGGGACGTCGGTCTTTGAGGGCATTCGTTGCTACGAAACGCCCCGGGGCCCGGCGGTGTTCAGACTCCACGACCACCTGCGCAGGCTACAGGGTTCAAGCCGCACCTACCGGATGCAACCGGAGCACACGATCGAAGCCCTGGCCGCAGCCGTGACCGCCACGATCCGCAAGAACGAGCTTGTCTCCTGCTACATCCGTCCCATGGTCCTGCGGGGCTTCGGGGCATCCGCGATGAACCCCGAGCACAGCCCCGTCGAGACCTACATCCCCATGTGGCCCTGGGGCGCCTACCTGGGGCAGGAAGGCCTGGAGAAGGGGGTGGACGTGGGCGTCTCGTCGTGGAATCGGCCGGCACCCAATACCATCCCCAGCGGCGCAAAGTCTGCGGGAAACTACCTCGTCTCCCAGCTGATGGTCCTGGAGGCGATGTCCCACGGGTACGCGGAGGCGATCGGACTGGGACCGGGGGGACTGGTCAGCGAAGGGAGCGGCCAGAACCTGTTCCTGGTGATGGACGAAGAGGTCATCACCCCGATCCTGGACGGCACCTCGCTCTCGGGCATCACCCGCCACTCGGTCATGCGAATCACGGAAGAAATGGGACTGACGCTTCGGGAACAGCTGGTGCCCAGGGAGATGCTCTATTCCGCCGACGAGCTGTTCTTCACCGGGACCGCCTCGGAGGTGACCCCGATCCGCTCCGTTGACGGGATCACCGTCGGCAACGGGCGCAGGGGCCCGATCACCGAGCGGATCCAGACCCGATACCTGGAGCTGGCAGGGGGTACGGGGCCCGATCCGTGGGGCTGGCTCAGCTACGTCGGGGACTCTTCGGGCGAAGGACCGACCTGACCCGCACAAACCGGATCCGGTGAGGGGTCGGCTTCCCGCCTAAGCGACCCCGACCCACGCCCACAGCCGACCCGGGGGACAGACCGCCGTTCCGGGATCAGCTCTCCCGGTCCAGGGCCAGCACCGACTGAAGAAGGACATTGGTCCCCCGAGTCACGTCCTCGGAATCGGTGTGCTCCAGCGGCGAATGACTGATTCCGGCCCGGCTGGGCACGAAGATCATGCCGACGGGTCCCAGCTCGGCCATGCTCTGGGCGTCGTGTCCCGCGCCTGACGGCATCCTAATCCGGGAGTAGCCGAAGGCGTCCGCCGCCGCTTCGACGATGTCCCGGAAGCCCGGATCCGTCGGCGCCGCCAGACTCTCGTAGAAGCGGGAGAAGGCAATGGACGTGCCCCGGGCCTCCCCGATCGCGGCGGCCCGAGCTTCAATCTCCGCAAACACGCGTCCGATCTTCTCCATCTCCAGATCCCGGATCTCCAGGGTGGCGCGAACAACGCCGGGGACCACGTTGGGCGCTCCCGGAAGTGCCTCGATCCTCCCCACCGTGGCCACCTGCCGACCCTCCATGGAGGAGGCAACGTCATGGACGGCGCGGACCCAGTCGGCCCCCGCTACGAGTGCATCCCGACGCTGGTCCATTGGGGTCGTGCCCGCGTGGTTGGTCGCGCCCAGGACCTCCACGTTCCAGCGTCGAATGCCCACGATCCCCTCAACGACGCCGATCTGCGTTCCTGTCGCCTCCAGGTGGGCGCCCTGTTCAATGTGCAGTTCCACGAAGCCCCTCATGGCCCCCGGTTCCCGCCGGGCTTCCGGGAGCCGAGCTGGATCCCCACCCAGGCGGGCCGTCCCCTCCCCGATTGTGAACCCCGACGCCGTCAGGATCTCCAGTTCGAAGGGCTCCACCCGGCCCGCAAGGGCCCGGCTTCCCGTCTTCCCCCCTTCTTCGTTCTGGAAGATCATGACCTCCAGGGGGTGCCGGAGGGCGACGCCATGATCCTTCAAGGAGAGTGCAACTTCAAGGGCCCCGGCCGACCCCACCTGGCCGTCGTAGCTGCCCCCTGAGGGCACCGTGTCGATGTGGGACCCGATGACCAAGGGGCTGTGGCGGGCCTGCGGGTCGGTCCCCGGCCGGGTTCCCACCAGATTGCCCGCCACGTCCACAGAGACCTCCAGCCCGGCACGCTCCATGATCTCGGCCACATGATCCCGGCACGCCAGGTCCTCGTCGCTGTACGCCAAACGGGTCGTGCCCCCGTCTTCGGTTCCGCCGAAGCGTCGGAAACCCTCCAGGATCCGGTTCAGGCGGTCGCCGTCGACCCGCAGGAGCTGGGGTGTCCGTCCGTCGTGCCCTCGCTTTGGCCGGTAGGCTCCTGTCCCCATCGTCGCTGCCGGCCTCGCTGCCGGCCACGACAGCCCCAGCGCCGCGACCGCGGAGACCTTCAGGAAGTCCCGGCGCGACGAAGGCGGATCCGCCGGGGAGACCCCAAGCCCGGGCGGGACGGACGAGAAGCGGGGGTGGAGACTACCCGGGGTCCGGCGCCACCAAGGCGTTGGTCGCGGACGCGGACCTTGGGGAGACGAAGCCTTCACCCCGGCGCCAGACAAGCGATTTCTGGGGCGAGCGAGCCGGGATATCCAGCGCAATTCGGTCGATCCCCTCACCCTGGCGGCCCGGTAATCTCGTACTCCACCGGGGCCTTCGCGCCCAAAAGGTGCTCGACGAAATAGTCCCAGGTTCGGCGCAGGACGTAGGGCTCGTTGGCGTAGCCGTGGTTCCGATTCGGCAGCACGAACATGTCGAAATCCTTGTTGTGGCGAATCAGCTCCTCCACGAGGCGAAGGGTCATGTTCGGATGGACGTTGTCGTCCAAGGTGCCGTAGTGGAGTAGGAGCTTGCCCTTCAGGTTTGCGGCCAGGTTCTGGTTGGCCTGGCCGTCGTAGTTGTCGGTCCCGTCCGCGTCCTTCGTCAACAGGCCCTGGTACTTCTCCCCCCACGGAAAGTGATACCCCCGGTTGTCGTGGTTCCCGGCCCCCGAGACCGCGACCTTGTAGAAGTCCGCGTAGCGAAGAATCGCGTCGGTGGACGAAAAGCCGCCCCCCGAATGGCCGAAGATGCCGACCCGGCTCAGGTCCATCTGGGGGTAACGGCCGGCCAGCTCCTTGAGGGCCGAGATGTGGTCCGGGAGGCCGTTGTCCCCCATGTCGCCGTAGTACCCGTCGTGAAACGCCTTGGACCGCAGGGGGGAACCGAATGCGTCCACGGCGAAGACGATGAAACCGAGTTCGGCCAGGGCTCTGCCGTTCCCTCGACCCGAGGCCGAGAAGTCGTAGCGGGTGACAGCGCCGATCTGGGGGCCCGGGTAGATGTAGTCGATCACCGGGTAGCGCTTGTCGGGGTCGAAACCGGTGGGGAACCAGAGGAGCCCGTACACGCTCGTCACCCCATCCCGGCCCCGGGCTTGGAACGGAACCGGAGGGACCCAGCCCGTCTCTTCGAGCCTGGAGATGTCCCCGGTCTCGATGGTCTGGTCGACTCTGCCGTCCGTCCCCCGGACCACCGCCACCGGGGCCGTTTGCGGGGTGGAGTAGCGGTCCACAAAGTAGCGGCCCGAGGGCGACGGGGTGATCCGGTGGACGGCATCTTCCGGGGTGAGGAGACGGAGGCCCGAGCCGTCCAGGCCGACCCGGTAGAGGTGGACGAAGTACGGATGGCGTCCCTCTTCCCGTCCGACCGCTGTGAAGTAGACGGTCCGGCTCCCTTCGTCCACGCCGATCAGCTCCGTGACGAGCCAAGGGCCCCGGGTGACCTGGTTCTTGAGCGTGCCGTCCCCGTCGTATAGGTAGAGGTGGCCGAAACCGTCCCGCTCGGACCACCAGAGGAACTCGGACCCGTCCCCCAACACCCGCCACGCAGGAGGAAGTGCGGTGAACTGGTTCAGCTCGACGTAGGTGGGCCCCGTCTCGTCCAGGAGCTCGGTGGCCGACCCGGTGGCCGCGTCCACCCGGAACAGCTTGTAGCTCTTGAAGTCCCGGCTCCGGTGGGTGTAGAAGACGTGACCCCCTCCGGCCGACCACTGAACGTCGGCGTAGGTGGTGTCCCCCCGGGTGAAGTTGCCCGGTTGCGGATTGACGTCGGCCCGAACCGACGTCCGGTCTACCGTGTCAAAGATCCAGAGCTCGGCAGTGGGAACGACCGAGTCCCCGGGGAGGGCGTAGGCCCAGGAGTGGAGGATGGGCCTGCCGTCGGCGGCCTCAAGAAGGTGGAAGCGCCCCACGTTTCGTTCGTCATAACGGTGGGTCGCAATTCGCCGGGAGTCCGGGGACCAGCGAAGCACCGGCGGCCGCTTCCGCTTCTGGCGTCGGCTGGTAATCTCCTGGCAGCATCCCTCGGGAACCGCACCATAGCCGAAGTCCTTCTCCCCGTCTTGACTGAGCTGAACCTCTTCCCCCGTGGCGGCATCCCGGACCCAGAGGTTTTCGTCTCGGGTGAAGGCAATCCAGTGCCCGTCGGGTGACGGCCGCTCCGCGTCGGACCCCGGAGGCGCGACCGCCGGGCCGGTGCATGCGTATGTGCCGATGTCGCACCTCCAGCGGAGCGAATCGGCCACGTGGAACTGAACGGACCCGCCCCCGTCCACGTACTCGAACTTCGTGAAGGGAAGGGCGTGCCCTTCATAGGCCGTGTCCGCCGCAAGGGACAGGGCGGCGGCGAGGCGGGCATGATCGAAGGCGGGGTTGCGGACCCCGGCCGCCGGATCCACAACCACGAACTCGTGCCCCGCAGAAGTGCGGCTCCGGAACCAGAAGCGGTCCCCGTCGAAGAACTCCGGGGTGACCTGGTCCCCCGATACGTGCTTGGCCGTGTTCCAGGACAGAAACTGCTCTGCCCGGGCGTAATCCCGTTCGGTCACCTGCCCCGCTTCGGTCGCCTGGGCTGTGGCCACAACGGGCCCGAGCGCCCAGGCGGCGGTGAGCACAGCGGCGGCCCGGAGGATCCCTCGAGGCGGGTTCCCGGGAAAGGGGATCGGGACCGTCGACCCTGAAAACTCCCGGTGCGGGAGCGGGGGCGGGGGGAGCAAGGCGGGCTTGAGTCGGAGGGAAGGCATCGACATTCGGTTCACCTCAGGGATTCCGGAGTTTGGGATTACCACATCGCGATCGCTTGGGAGGTTGCCGCATCTGGGATCGGTCGCAAGGGTCCCGTAACGTACGGCGGCGAAGACTTGGCTGCCGGCGCGAAACGTGGGGGGCCAGGCCCAGGATCTCATAGGGGTGATTTGGCGTTGGCCATCCAGGCGCCATTGCAGCCAAGCCCCGGCGGCAACTCGCTTGTAGCCGACGGGGGGGCGACCTCCTCCTTTACCCCTTGGGTCGCTCCACCTGTAGCTCCATGATGTCCGGGCTCCACCGGTCGTCCCCAAGCAGGTGCTTCACGAAGTATTCAGCCCGGAGCCAGTACCAGTAGTCGCTCATGTTGCCGTACCCGTGGCGCTGTCCCGGGAACACGAAGAAATCGAAGCGCTTGTTGGCCCGAATGAGGGCTTCCGCCATCCGGAACGTCCCGGCATGGTGGACGTTGTTGTCCACGTCTCCGGTGGTGAGAAGCAGGCGCCCCTTCAGGTTGGCTGCCAGGTCGGAATTCTTGTCGATGTCGTACTCGAACTCCGTCACCGCCCCCGCGGAATCGGTCACCTCTTTCACGCCGTCGTGCTTTTCGGACCAGTTAAGGTTGTAAACGTCGTTGTTGTGATTCCCCGAAGAGGAGACGGCCACCTTGAAGAAGTCCGGGTAGACCAGCATGGCGGCCGTCGACATGAACCCGCCTCCCGAGTGGCCGTAGATTCCCACCCGGTCCGGGTCGACGAAAGCGTGCCGGTCGGCGAGCTGCTCGATGGCGGCCTTCTTGTCCGCGAGTCCGTAGTCCCGGAGGTTCCCGTACCCGTAATTGTGGTACCACTTGGACCGGTCCGGGTGGCCGCCCCGGTTCCCCACCGTCACGACGACGAAGCCGAACTGGGCAAGTCCCTGTTCATAGGGGTTGAGGGAGAAAGACTTGGCCACGGACTCCGTCTGGGGGCCCGGGTACACGTAGGCGACGATAGGGTATTCTTTCCCGGGGTCGAAGTCGTAGGGCCGGTACATGACGCCGTGGAGGTCGGTCACGCCGTCGGCGGACTTCACAGTGTACGGCTCCGGAAACTCGTAGCCGGCTCCCATGAGCTGGGAAAGGTCGGCCTCTTCCAGGTCCATGATTTTTTCCCCTCCGGCGTCGTGGAGGGCCACTGCCGGCACCGTGTTCACGCGGGAGTAGTTGTCCACGAAGTACCGGGCCGACCGGGACACGACGCTCTGGTGGTCGTAGTTGCCGGGATTCAGGAGCGTCAGGCCGTTCCCGTCCAGGCCCACGCGATACAGGTGCATGTAGTACGGGTCCTCTCCTTCCTCCCGGCCATTGGCCCGGAAGACCGCGTACCCCCGATCTTCGTCGATCCCCATGAGGGCGTCCACGTGCCAGGGCCCCTCCGTCAACCTCGCTCGGACGTTGCCGTCAGGCGCGTAGCGGTACAGGTGGGCCCATCCGTCCTGCTCCGACCACCAGATCAAGTCCCCGTTGGCCAGGCGGCGGGGTGACTGGTGCTCCACGTAGGTGTTCAGGCGCTCCTCGATCACCACCGCGACTTCGCCGGTGGCCGGGTCCGCCCGAAGCACGTCCACCCGGTGCTGGTCCCGGCTGCGACGCCAGAAGTAGAGCTCGTCGGACTGGTCCGATAGCCATTGGGTGATCGGGGGTTCGTCCGAGCCGCCTCCACCGCCTCTGCCGAAGAAGAAGAACCCGCCCCCGCCCCTTCTCGGGTCGCTGAAGATCCCCATCCGCTGGTCCTTCCAGGGTTCGTCGTCAAGGGATCGGATTTCCCGGGACTCCATGTCGAAGACCCAAAGGCTGGTCTGGGTGACGTTTTCCTCTCCGGGCATGTCGTACTTGTAGCTCTCCAGCTGGGGGCGCTTGTTGCCCACCGCGTGAATGACCCAGAGCTCTCCCACTTCCCGGCGGTCCTGGCGGGTGAGCGCGAAGTAGCGGGAGTCGTGGGACCAGGTAGCACCGGATCGCTGGCGCTTGCCGAACTCCTTCTCCGTCTCCTCGTCGTGGTCACCCCGCCCCTGGAAGCCGTAGCTGAAGTCCTTTTCGCCGTCGGTCGTGAGCTGAATCTCCTCCACGTCCACGTCTTCCTCCGCTTCTTCCGCTTCGTCCCCGGACTTTCCTCGCCTGGCGTCCAGAATCTTCTCGTACTCCTCGTAGCTCATCATCCAGAGGTTGAAGCCCCGGCTGAAGACGACCCAAGTCGTGTCGGGAGAGACGGTGGCCCAGCCCGGGTGGCTGTCGGGGGCTTCGTAGTCTTCCAGTTCACGGACGGTCCGGGTGGAGACATCGTACTCGAAGTGGTGGACCTTCTTCTTCGTCCGGGGGCGGCGGCCCCGCTCCTCCTCTTCCTGCTCTTGTTCCTCTTCGTCCTGCTCCTCCGCCTCCGCTTCTACCTCCTCGTCCTGGGACGACTCCACATCGAACTGGAGCGTGCCTTCGCCTATGAAGCGGATATTGCGGATCGGCAAGTGGCGTCCGTCCCACGGATCCCGAGTGATCCGGGTCAGCTCGGCGGCGATCCGGTCGTTGTCGAAAATCTCCGTCCGGGTGCCCCTCGAGGGGTCCACGAGATAGAAGTGCTTCCCCTCGGACGTTTCCCATTCGTACCAGAACCGGTCCGAGTCTTCGATCCACCGGGGGGAGACCCGGATGGAATGGGTCAGTTCCCGGATCTTGTAGGGAGCAAAGCGGGCGGCCAGGCGATAGTTGGCGGTGCCTGGGCCCTCGATTCGGACAGTGGCGTCGTTCTGGGCGAGTGCCGGATAGCCGGTCGCCCCGAAAGCCAGGACGGAGGAGACCGCAAGGGCCGCCAGGGGGATCGACGAGGGAAGGCCGGACCTCCGGCGATTCGGGAAAATGATTCGGTGCGTCATGGGGTCTCCCTGTACCGTTGGGGCTCAGGTGGGTCTGCTTATGGGTTCGCACCCCGCTCTGCTCCGTCGCACGGGGCGTCCGTCCGAAACTAGCGACGGGCGCACCCAGCAGGCCAACTCCAAGCGCAATTACTCCGGACTCACAGCGGCCCCTGCGCGGGTCCGGTCCCTCAGGGCCCAACGGCGGGGGACTAACCGTTTGTTAATCGAAGTGAATGTGGAGCGAAGCTACCTCGCTACCCCTTCCCCGTCATTCTGCCACTCCGTCATTCTGCCACTTAATCTCAAGCCCGCAGGATCGCCAGCAGCCATGTTCCCGATCGGGAAGCTGGCTGTGAATTTCCAGTTGACTTTCATCCCGTACCGCTCCTCAAGGATGTTTACGGAGGCCCCGTTGTTGATGGCCGCAATGGCTTCCAAGAAGCGTTCGGCATCTGTCAAGTCGTTGTCAGGCGGACCCATACTGTCGCAGGCGACGGCTGCCGTTGTGAGAACTGCTAAGAGGATTGCTACAGCCCGGACGGATTTCTTCATGGCGGAGATCTCCTCTTGTCTTCTTTTGTACACGCTTTTGTACACGTTCCGGTACACCTACTTGCGTACCCGGAGGATCGCTTCCTACCTTGGCCCTCTTCGTTCTGTGCACCTTACATCTCAGTAGTGGAATTTCCATGAGACCCAACCTTCATTCGAACCCCCTCATTTCCGGCTGGCGCGGACTTCCCGCCGGGTTCCTCGCTCTTGCGCTGGCCTTCGCACCCGTCTCGGCCCAGAACACCGTCACGGGAACCGTGGTGGACGGCGCCACCCTGCGGCCCCTGCCCGGCGCCCAAGTCGGAGTGGAAGGAACCCAGCTGGGTACCCTCACGGACAACCGGGGACGCTTCCTCATCCTGAACGCCCCGTCAGGCCCGGTCACCCTCCGCGTCGTGATGATCGGGTACCGAGAGGCTACGGCGCCCGTCGCCCCCGGTCGGCCCGTCACCATTGAGCTCCAGGAGACCGCCATTTCCCTGGATGAGATCGTCGTCACGGGCGTCGTCGGGGCGCAGCAGGCCCGGGCCATCGGGAACTCCATCGGAAAGGTGAACGTCGCCGACCTTGAGGAGCTGGCGCCCGCCATGGACATTCAGCGGATGATCAGCGCCACGGTTCCCGGCGTACGGGTTGCCATGAGCGGAGGAGAGATCGGGGCAGGCGGTACCACCCGCATTCGCGGCATCGCCAGCCTTTCCCTGGGAGCGCAGCCCCTCGTCTATGTGGACGGCATTCGGGTGAACGGGGAGGAGTCCAATAGCGCGTTCGGATCCTACGGCTTCAGCGGAAACTCCCAGCCTTCCCGGATCATGGACTTCAATCCCGACGAGATCGAGGACATCGAGATCATCAAGGGGCCCGCGGCGGCCACCCTGTACGGGACGGAAGCCTCCAACGGCGTCATCAACATCATCACCAAGAAGGGACGGACGGGCGCCCCCCGAATCAACGTCACGGTAAAGCAGGGCGCGAACTTCTATCCCGACGTGTACAACTTGTTCCCCGAAGCATGGTACATGTGCAACGGCGTGTCGCAGACCGTGGAGGTCGACGATCGGCTCCGCTGCAACCCGGGGGAAGTCACGCCATTCAACGTCCTCAAGATCGATCGCGACGTATACGGCAATGAGTGGTTCCGGACCGGGCACGCCCAGTCGTACGGCGCCGATGTGACCGGTGGAACCCAGCAGATCACGTACTTCGTTTCCGCCGACTGGGACCGGGACGAAGGACCCGTGGTCTACAACTGGAAGAACCGGATGAGCGGCCGTGCTAACCTGACCTACACCCCGAACGAAACTCTGGACCTGACCTTTGGCCTGGGTGTGATTCGGAGCAAGACGCAGTCCTCTTCGGCGCAGCAGGCCCTACCGACGGCCATCATCTGGGCGTGTCCTTCACCGGGATGCGAAGCCGGGGATATGAAAGCCCCCAGCCGCATTGACGGCCCGTTCCGGGGGTATATCGCATATCTGCCCGAGGCGTACGAGGACGAGATCGAAGGCTTCCAGAACGTCGACCGCACTACGTTCTCCCTGGAAGTCAACCATCAGCCATACAACTGGTTCAACCACCGGGGAATCGTCGGCGGCGACTTCAGCGGCGTGAAGAATTCCGAACTGTACCGGGCCACCGGCAACATCGGACAGTTCACGCCATGGGGGCGAAAGACGATCATCAATCTCGCAACCAGTTATTTCTCCCTGGATTATCAGGCGAACGGAAATTTCGAGGTCGGCGATGGTCTGAGCTTCACGACGTCCGGCGGCATCCAGTACTACCAGCGGCAGGAAGCGTCCACCCTAGCGCACGGAGAAACCTTCCCGGTCGAAGCCCTGGAGACCGTTTCGTCCGGCTCCGAAAAGCGTGCAGAAGAAGATTTCCTGGAAAACAAGACCTTCGGCGCCTTTGTACAGGAGCAGTTCGCCTGGCAAGACCGGGTGTTCGTGACTGCGGCGGTGCGCGGCGACGACAACAGCGCCTTCGGTAAAGACTTCGATTTCGTCGTGTACCCGAAGCTCTCGGCTTCCTATGTCATCAGCGACGAGGAATTCTTCCAAAACGCCATTGGCTTCCTCAATCCCCTGAAACTCCGGGCCGCCTGGGGGAAGGCCGGCAAACAGCCGGACGTCTTTGACGCGATCCAGACCTATGAGCCTACGGTGGGTCCGGAAGGGGCTTCTGTGCTGACTCCGGAAAACATCGGCAACCCGGAGCTTAAACCCGAGGTCGGCACGGAAATCGAAGTCGGTTTCGACGCCGGGCTGGCCAATGACTTGGTGGGTCTGGAGTTCACGTACTACAGCCAGACCACGAACGACGCCTTGGTCCGGGTACCCGTCGTGCCTTCGGTCGGTTTCCCCGGAGTCCAGTTTCGCAATATCGGCCAGATCAAGAATCAGGGCGTGGAAGTCGGGATTGACGGCACGATCTTCCAGTCGGGTCGGGTGGGCATCGATCTGGGCGCGACATTCTCGACGCTGGAGAACGAGATTGTTTCCCTGGGAGGCCAGCCCCCGATCATTCAGAGCTCCTCGAATTTGAACCGGCAGTTTCACGTGGAAGGATTTCCGCTGGCCTCCATGTTCTACAAGCGGGTGGTGAGCGCCACCCTGGACGCCTCCAGTGGGCGCAACGTGGCCACAAACCTGATGTGCGAAGGCGGCGGTAAGGTGGGCGATACGAATTACTCGTGGGGTGGAGGCCCGCCGGTCCCTTGCGCGGACGCTCCCGAAGTCTACTGGGGCCAACCGATTCCCACCGTGGAGGGGGGCATTTACGCCAACCTGCGCTTCGGCCAGAACCTTTCCGTTTATGCCCTGGTTGACTACGTCGGCGGTCACACCCTGAGCCTGGGAGATGTCAGCGCGCAGCACCGTTTCTTTATCAACTCCAAGGCGATCCTTGAGCGAACGGACCCGATCCTGCTTGGGTATGAAGCCCTGGGAGGGGAAGGGCTGGCCCAGTCCGGTGTCGTGGACGGCGACTTCGTCAAGCTTCGCACGATGGCTGCGTCGTATACGTTTCCTGCGTCATGGGCAGCCAGAATGCGGGCAAGCCGGGTGGGGATCACGACCTCGGTGGACAACCTGTGGACGATCTGGCAGAAGTCCACGGATTCGTTCGGGCACCCGATCATGGACATCGAACGCGCGCGCCAGAGTTCCGGGCAGTTCGGACTCAACGGATACGTGCAAGAGGGCTGGCCGCAACTCACCCGGTTCGTGTCGACGCTCCGGTTCACCTTCTGACCCCCAAGGGATGAGAGAAATGTCAGCACCCAGAAAAATGACGGGCAGGGCCCTGTTCCTGGCTTCCCTTGCCGGGCTCTCCAGTGGATGCAGTCTGGACGAAATCCTGGATGTTCACGTGCCGGGGAAGGTCTTGGAAGAAGCCCTGAGTGACGCCGCCCTTGCCGATGTTCTCGCAACGGGGGTCATCGCCGAAGTCGAGTGCAGCTGGAACCAGTACGTCGCCGGTGCGGCCCACCATTCGGACGAATACATCCCCACTTCGGGGAACCTCACGATGAGAAACTGGGGCCAGCGCAAGATTACCTCCTCGGACTCCGGGTATTCCCAGGGCACCTGTGGCGATTGGGGGTACCCGATGTACACGCCTCTCCATACGGCTCGCTTCCAGTCGGAGGATGTCGGCGCGCGCCTTGCCGACTTTTCGACCGACGAGGTGTCGAACCTTGCGACTTTGCAGGCGACGGTCGCCACATGGGGCGCGTTCCCCCTGGTCGCCATGGGGGAGGGCTTCTGTCGTATGGCCATCAACCAGGGCCCTGAACTCAGCCCGGCGGATGTTCGGGCGGAGGCGGAAAAGCGCTTCACGTCGGCGATTTCCATGGCCCAGGCCGCGGGAGAAGACCGGCTCACCTTGCAGGGCACGCTGGGAAGGGCGCGGGTGCGTTTGGCCAGCGGAGACTACGCCGGGGCAATGGCGGACGCGGCTCAGATCCCCGACGGCTTCGGGGTGAACGTCACCCGAGACGCTTCGGAAGCGCGCCGCTACAACTACTACTTTGAGCGCCTCAACGCGCCGACCGGCTTCCGAGCCCACGGTTCCGTTGCCGACCACTTCCACGACCTGACCATCGGTGCCGACGGCTTGCCCACCCAAGGGAACGGCGTGAAGGACATCCGGGCCAACGTCAAGACCGACGGCACCCAGGCCGCCGATTTCGCCACGATCTTGTACTATCACGACAAGTACAACTCAAGGAGTGACCCGCTGCCGCTGGTGCACTGGCATGAGGCCCGGATCTACGAAGCCGAAGCCTTGGCCCGGCAGGGCAACTCTGACGGTGCGCTCGCAAAGATCAACGGCCTTCGGGAGGCGGCCGGGCTTCCGTTGGTCACGGCGGAGGTCGGGGCCGGCCAGATCATGGATCTGGTCAAGGAGGAGCGTCGGCGTCAACTGTTCGCAATGGGCGGACACCGCCTGTACGACATGTTGCGCTTCGACATTCCGTTCTTAGGAGACCCCGGCTCAATTCACCCCGATGGACGAGATCAGACCGGAGCAGAGTATGGGGACGTGACGTGCTTCCAGTTACCCGATGTGGAGATCAAGGGAAACGGGAACATCAGCAGCTGATCAAAGTCCCTTCTTTGGCATGAACCGGATCCGGCCGGCTGGCCCGCCCTGCCTGGAGGACGACGTACGCCGGGAGGGATTGTGACCGCCTCCAGGGGCGCGGCGACCCCCGGGCGCCGCAACACCCGGCAAAGTGACGGGGTCGAAAGGTGCGCCCCGCCGGAGAGAGAAGCCCCAGGTTAGGACCCCACGATGTTCATCCTCACAAACGGAATCCGGCCCGCGATCCCGTGTGGGGATTCGTTGGGGTAATCCATGGCCCAGAGCTGGGCCACGTTCCCTGCCAGGACGGCATCGCGGACGTTGAGGTGACTTTCTAGCTGGCAAACCCGGTCCCCGCCCACTGGCAGCGGCAGTACGGGGGCTGTAACACGCAACGCCCTCCAAAGAACGAAAGGAGACTTAGGATTCGCTCCGCCGTCCTCCGTTTCGAACCCGGCATCGGCAGAGCCAACTTGCGTCACACCTGGGCTAAGGATTTCGTTCCGTCTATGGATTCGTTCCACCGTCTCCGGTTTCGAACTCCTCGTCCGACAGGCGGAAGGCCTCGATCAGCTCGGGGTCGGTTTCCGTACCCAGGATGCGTCCGGCCAGGTAATCCCCGATTACCGGACCGAACTTGAAGCCCTCGGCCGATCCGCCCCCGGCCAACCATACGTTGTCGAAGTCGGGGTGGTGGTCGAAGAAAAAGTTGCGGGTTACCGACAGCTCGTAATGACACGCCCGGGTCTCGGTGATGGGGGCGTCCGCCAGTCCCGGAAATCGTTCTCGCACGAAGCCCCGGGGACGATCCAGTTCCTCCGGGCGCAGCCATCGGCGGCTGGTGTCCGGGTCCGCTTCCGGAGGCCGGCCCCCGGTCCTGACCCTGAACCCGCGATTGTCGGGACTCAAGGCGGGCCAGCCCGTGACTCCCGGGAAGTTGTAGCTGGGCAGGTTCGGATGGCTGTAGCGGTTGTCCCCAGGCGGCGTCCGAAAATAAGCGACGTGCCCAATGGGGGTCCGCAACCGGTTTCCCATGAGCTGAGGGAACACCTTGGGGTACCAGGGGCCCAGGGCGAAGACATATTCCCCGGCAGAAAAGGACTCCGCGGGCTGAAGACGGAGATCGTCCAGGCGGCGGCCCGTGCTTCCTCCCAAGTCCGCTCGACCGACCTTCACCTCCCCCCCGGCTTGCCGAAAAACCCGGGCGACGGATTCGATGGCTCGACGGGCCCGAACGACCCCGGCGTCCAACTCGTGAAGGGCCACTGCAATACCCGTCACATCCACGACGGGCCAGCGCCGGGCAATTTCGTCGGAATCCAAGACCTCGTATCGAACGCCCACCTCGTCCCAGTTCTTCCGGGTGTCCTCCATGAACTCTGTCCACTCGTCCCGCAGGATCAGATCCGAAGTGGTGAAGAAGACCCGGGGAAGGAGCATGTCCCGCCCCTGTTCGTCCCACTCCTTCCACTCCTGGATCGCCCGCTTCGCCCACCGGGTCCAGAGGAGGCCGTGGGTCCGGTCCCCGTATCCCGTGCGCACACCACGGGTCTCCCCCCCGGAGGTCGCCCGGGAGTTGGCGGGACCGTACTGGTCAATGACGGTAACCTGCGCCCCCGCCTGTTGCAGTTTGAGGGCGGTCCAGGCCCCGAAGGTTCCGGCGCCGATGACCGCGATATCGGGGCTCGCCTGCGTATGAAGGGCCGGTGCCCCCTTCTTCCCACCGACCGCGCCCTCCCCAGCCTTGCGTTCCGAAGGAGAGCCCTTCGCCCCGGTGCTCCCCAGCAGGGCCCCGACACCCGGGGCTGCCTTCAGGAACTCCCGTCGATTCACTCCCCCGCGATCCGGATCCGCTTTCGATCCTTCTCCTTTGCCGCTATGGCGTCCCGGCCGGGGTACCAAATCAGCGCTCCGGCCCAGGGAGGGCGATCCTCACATCCCGCATCGGTGAGTCGGGCGAGAGCTCCGAAGGGCCTGGGCGGTGGCCGTTCATGCGCAGAATGTAGGATACGACATCCAGGTAGACCTGCTCGTCCAGGCCTCCGGGATCGTCGTCGGGCATGGTGGAGCGCACGGTCCGGTAGAAAGAATAGACGGTCCGGCGACCCCAGTTGGCCTGGAAACCCCTTCCCCGAAACTCACTCGTCGTGTGACACTCGGAACAAACCGCGTCAAACGTGGACCGGCCCCGATCGGACTGCGCCTGAGTGAAGATCTCCGCCCCGGCCTCCGCTCCCGGACCCGCAGGCTCAACACGGGCTTCCGGGGTCGGGCTCACAGACGCGGGGGCTCGGCCGGCGGGCGACTCCGGTCCCGAATTCGTCCCACCGCCGGAAGCGCACCCAATGAGGAACGCCAAAGACAGGACCCCCAACAGAGCGGGGCCAGCCATGCACCAGGTTCCCACCAACCGCCCCACTCCCGGACGGCAAAGCGGGGCCGAATGCCGGGATCGGTGCGACCCCGCCTGGGACTTTTCTTCGAACATTCGTCGCTCCGGGTCGTAGACGGAGGCGCTCCTCCTGCGTACTGTACGGATCGGGTTCCGTAATGTACGGAACGAGTTCTTCCGATGCTAGAAATGCCTTCGGGCTTCGCGGGGGCTTTGTCGCTTGCGGGCGCGGATACTCAATCTCTTTCAACCTCACACTATCATAGAGAGCATACGGGGAAACCATGAGCAATCGAGTCTTCGCCGCGCTGTCCCTCTCGGCGGTTCTTTCCGCTCCGGGGTGCGGCGACCTCCCCTTTGCGATGGGGGACGCGAACAGCATCATCGTAACCGCCGCCCCGGAGCTATGGGAGGAAATCGCGCCCTCCCTGGTTCCGGCCCTGGAAAGAACCATTTTCACGGTGCGCGACGAGAAGACATTCACTGTCACCCACCAGGATCCCGGTGATTCCACTTGGTACTCTCTCCGGCTCCTGAAGCAACAGCTCCTCATCGGGACACCGGCGGACCCGTGGATGGCGCAGGCGCTGGCCAACGTCGAGGCGCTCGATTCCCTGCCCGAAATCACCTACACCCAAGACGTTTGGTCCCGGGGACAGTGGGTCACCCTCGTTGTCCTGAACGAAGAATCCGGTGCCGAAGCCGTGGAGGAGGTGATCCCCACCCTGGCCGACGCATACGACGAGTTCTATAGGGCATGGGCTGCATCCAAAATGTTCGCGTCGGGACGGAACACGGACTTGGTCGGAACCCTCTGGAACGAGGCCCGCTTCAGCCTTCTGCTGCCCAACGTCTACGTCTACGCGGTTCGCGATTCGGTTCACCTATTCAGAAACGACAACCCGGATCCATCCGAGCTGATTCGCCAGATTGCGGTTACGTGGCAAACCCCCATTCCAGAGGGGGTTCGAGGGGAGGACCTACTGGCTTGGCGAGCCCGGATCGTGGACGACTACTACAGCTTTCCACAAGCAATAAGGCCGGCGTTGAATTCAGCAGGACCGACAACGTTCAAGAACAACGACGCGTACTTCATCCAGGGCGTCTGGGAGAATCCTCCCGGGGAGGCGTTCCCCGCGGCGGGCCCGTTCATTACCTGGGCGGTGATCTGTCGGGACCAAGCCCGCATGTACCTCATTGACGCTTGGCTGTATGCTCCCGGAAAGGAAAAGTACGAATACATGATCCAGCTGGACGAGATCCTGAACTCCTTCTCGTGCGGAAGACCCTAGATCCGCGGGTAACATTCGGGTACGGCAACGGGGATGCGGTATCTGGCCATGCCTTCTTGGCCAACGTCAACGACAGCAAATCTCCTGCCCGTGAAGCGTCCGATAGCGTAGGGCAGAAAACGCACCTGCCCGTACCCTGTGGTCCCCTGCCTAGGTTCCCGGAGCCTCGCCCAGGCCCAGTTTCCTGACCTTTCGGTAGAGGGTCCGTTCGCCAATTCCCAGCTCCTGGGAGGCCTTGCGCCGATTCCCCTCAACCTGCGCAAGAACAACCCGAATCGTTTCCCGTTCCGTGTCTTCCAGCGTCATTCCGGGCTGATACACGACGGTGTGGGAGACGTCCGGAGCCGCGGGCGGGAGCTCCGGTTGGACGGACCCGGTATGGCCGCTCCCGGGAGGCGCGTCGACTTCGGAATCCGGGGGTAGGCCTGCATCCCCGCCCGTAGGCGGGATCGCGTCAAGTTCGGAGGACAGGCCGGCTTCGGACCCGGGCCGGTTCGGGGATCCGTCACCCGGCCTGGAATTGTCGGGGGAGCGGGGGTCATAGACGATTCCCCCGGAAGCAGCGTGCGGCGGGACGGCTTCCCCAGGGGCCGAGAGCAACACCGCGCCTCCCCCTTCCGCCTCCCCTCTGCGAAAGATTTCGAACTCCCTCCTCAGGTCTTCGATGTCCACCTTCATCTCCATCATCGTGCGAAAGATGACTTCGAGCTGGGGTCGCATGGCACCGGCGCCCTCAGTCGAGCTCCGCCGAGCGACGGGTACGAGCGCCACGGACCCTCGCCTCGTGGCAACGTCCTTCGGAATGTCCTCCGCGCGGATCTGCCGACCGGGCGTGAGGACCACCATGCTTTCCACCAAGTTGCGCAGCTCTCTCACGTTCCCCGGCCAAGGGTGGCGAACCAGGATTTCCATGGCATCCTCGGAGATGCCCCTGAAGGGGCCCCGATCGTGGCGCGCGCTCGCCTCCCGGATGAAGGCATCCACGAGGCGGGGGATGTCTTCTCGCCGGTCCCGCAAGGGCGGCAGGGAGATGTGGAGGACGTTCAGGCGATAATACAGATCCTTGCGAAAGTCGCCAACGGCCACCCGCTCCTGCAGCCGCTGGTTGGTGGCGGCCAGGATCCTCACGTTCACCCGGATGGGCTTCTGGCCGCCCACACGCAAGAACTCCTGCTGCTCCAGCACGCGGAGTAACTTGGTCTGGGTCTGCGTCGGCATCTCCCCGATTTCGTCCAGAAAGATGGTACCCCTGTCCGCCAGTTCGAAGAGACCCCGCCGCATGTCGATGGCCCCTGTGAAGGCCCCCTTTTCGTGGCCGAAGAGCTCGCTTTCCAAAAGACTCTCGGAAAGCGCCGCCACATTGACGGGAATGAACGCCTGGTGCCGGCGCCTGGAGAGGGCGTGTAGCCCCCGGGCGACCAATTCCTTTCCTGTTCCCGACTCTCCGGTAATCAGAACGGTGGCGTCCACCGGGGCGATCTGGACGATCCGCTCCAGGACCTCCACCATCGCGTCGGTCTCCCCGACGATCCCGGTTACTCTCCGGAGGCGGTTCCGCTCGATCGTCCGCCTGCCCATGAGGACGATCTCGTCGGGATCCGTCGGCGCGAAAAACGCGCCGGTCACCCGCCCGGAGGCGGCGTCCTCCCTGCCGGGCTCCAGAACGGCGAACACGGGGAGCCCCATCTCCCGCCCGCGGTCGGCCGCCAATCGGCCCCCGTCTGTGTCCATACCCCCCGTCAGGACGAGGAGCACCGGATCGCCCGTGTCGGTCGGCGCTTCACCCTTCGCCAGAAATTCCACCCCGTATCCACCGCGCTTGAACCCCGTGCGCAGCTTCCCCGCCAACGGAAGGTCGTGGGCCGTAACCAGGACGGTTTCCGCCATGCCGAAGCGCTCTATCTCTTGATCGAACCCCGGGTGTAGAAGGGTGGCCGTTCAGTACGTCCGGGGACGACGACGCCGCGAATTCGAACCCCGACTTCCGTGCCAGGTGCGGCCACGCTCGCCGGAACATAGCCCAGAGCCACCCCCACTCCGAGGGTCGGACTTGCCACCCCCGACGTGACCACTCCTACATCCCTGCCTTCGCACACGATGGAATATCCGGAACGGGGGAACCCGCGTCCGAGGAGACGAATCCCGACGAGACGGCGGGTCGGCTTCCGCTCTTTGTCGGCAGCGAGCGCCTGTTGGCCAATGAAATCGCCGGCGTTCAGCTTGACGATCCAGCTCAAGCCCGATTCAAGGGCGGTGTGCGCCTCGTCCAGATCGCTTCCGTACAAGGCATACCCCATTTCCAAACGGAGGGAGTCTCGGGCTCCCAGCCCCGCGGGAACGAGACCGTGCGGCTCTCCGGCTACGGTCAGGGCCTGCCAGACGGCCGGGGCCCTTTCCGCGGGAAGGTACAGTTCAAAGCCGTCCTCTCCGGTATATCCCGTGCGGCTCAACACGGCTTCCTCACCCGCCACGGTCCCTTCTGCGAAGCGGTAGTACCCGATCGCCCCCAAGGCGGTCCCGGTGAGGCGCGCAAGGACATCCCGGGACCGGGGGCCCTGAAGGGCGAGGAGGGCGATTTCGTCGGAATCGTCCGTCAGCTCGACATCGAAGCCTTTCGCGTGCTCGTTCATCCACTCCCAGTCCTTGGCCCGGTTCCCGGCATTGACGACGAGAAGGAAGCGGTCTTCGAAGCGATAGACGAGGAGGTCATCCAATACGAACCCGCCTTCGTTGCAAATCGCGGAGTACTGGGCTTGGCCAACGGCAATCCGGGACGCGTCGTTCACCGTCAAGTATTGGATCAAGTCCGCCGCCTGGGGCCCCCGGACGGTGAATTCCCCCATGTGGGAGACGTCGAAAAGGCCGGCCGTCGTGCGCACGGCGTTGTGTTCGGCCCGTATCCCCCCGGGATAGTGGACGGGCATGAGGTATCCGGCGAAGGGGACCATCTTTGCCCCCAACGAAACATGGGTGTCATAGAGCGGGGTTCTGATCGGTTTCGCGTCCATGTGGGTTTCCGGGGCCTCCCCCGCCCCCAAGAAACGGCCCTCGCCCTTCAACCCATCAGATCGAGGAGGATGGCCTTGATGGTGTGCAGTCTGTTTTCGGCCTCTCGAATTACGCGGGATCGGGGACCGTCGATCACGCTTGCCGTGACTTCCTCACCTCGGTGCGCAGGCAGACAGTGCAGGAAAACCCCGGCGGGGTCTGCTCTCTCCATAAGGGCTTCGTCTACCTGGAAATCTGCGAACGCTCGCTTTCGGGCGTTCTGCTCCCCTTCTTGTCCCATAGATGTCCATACGTCGGTGGTCACCGCGTGGGCCCCGTCGACGGCCTCCGCCGGGTCGCGGAATAGCTTCGCCCCGCTTCTCGCCCGGGCCCGCTCCAGAATGTCCGGATTCGGGTCATAGCCAACCGGGCACGCCAGACGGAGGGGAAAACCAATGCGATAGGCCGCGTTGAGCCAGGAGTTGGCCACATTGTTCCCGTCCCCGATCCAGGCCACCCGCAGCCGGGAAAGGTCGGATCCGAACTCCTCGGTCAGGGTCAGGAGGTCGGCCAAAATCTGGCAAGGGTGAAGCAGGTCGGTGAGGCCATTGATGACGGGGACCGAAGCCTCCCGGGCAAAGTCGATCAGCTCCTCGTGGGCAAAGGTGCGGACCAGAATGGCGTCGGCGTAGCGGCTCAGCACCCTCGCCGTGTCCTTCACGCCTTCCCCCCGCCCCATCTGGGATTCCCGATCCGAAATCATGATGGCGTGTCCGCCCAGTTGGGTCATCGCGACTTCCGCGCTCACCCGGGTCCGGGTGGAGCGCTTGCGGAAGATCATGGCCAGGGACTTGGCCGTCAGGGGGTGCCCGGCGAGCTCCCCGGACTTGAGGCGAGTCGCCGTGTCCAGGAGGTGGTAGAGGTAGCCGGTCTCCAGGTCGGCCAAGTCCAGGACGCGGTTCGGCGAAGCCGCCATTTCTAGAGGATGTACCGGCTCAGGTCGTCGTCGGACGCGATGCTCTCCAGGTGCTCCTTTACGAATTCGGCCGTAACAACCACGGTTTCGCCTTGCTTTTCTTCGGGCAGGTCGTAAAGCAGGTCTTCCAGGAGGGTCGTAAGCACCGTTCGAAGCCTTCGCGCTCCGATGTTCTCCATTCGGTCGTTGAGGTCGGCCGCGATCCTGGCAATCTCCTTGACCCCGTCTGCGGCGAATTCCACGGAGGCGCCCTCGGTCTCTACCAGGGCCCGGTACTGATGGACGAGCGCGTTGCGAGGCTCTCGCAGGATCCTCACGAACTCGGGCGCACCCAGACTCTTCAGCTCCACCCGGATCGGAAAGCGACCCTGGAGCTCGGGGATCAAGTCCGACGGCTTCGCAACATGGAACGCCCCGGCAGCGATGAAGAGCATGTGATCGGTGCGAACGAAGCCGTACTTGGTTTGAACATTGGAGCCCTCCACGATGGGCAACAGATCCCGCTGCACCCCTTCCCGACTCACATCCGGCCCTTGTCCCGTCCGCTGCCCCGCCACCTTGTCGATCTCGTCAAGAAAGACGATGCCGATCTCCTCGGCCCTGTCCAGGGCTTCGTTGACCACTTCGTCCATGTCGACAAGCCCATCCAGTTCTTCCTGGAAAAGAATCCGCCTCGCCTCGGCGATGCTCATCGTGCGACGCTTGGACCGCTTGGGAAGCATTTCCTGGAGCATTTCCGTGAAGTTGATGTCCATGCCCTCCATGCCGCCGACAGGGAACATCATTCCTTCCACCGATGGGGTCTGCTGCACCTCCAGCTCCACCTTGCGGTCCTCAAGACGGCCGGCGGCGAGGAGCTTGCGCAACTTCTCTCGGGTGCGAGCCCGCCGCTCGGCAATGGACGGATCCCCTTTGCCGTCCGCAGCCCCGGTCTGGCGCCCCACTCCGGAAGGCCCGGCCACGAATACCTTCCCGGGGGAACCGGACAGTCCGGGCTTCTTCGGAACCCGGGAGACGTCGGGGGAACCTCCTGTCCTCTCTCGGCCGGACGCGCCTGCCGAATCGGGAAGAAGCAGATCCAGAAGGCGCTCCTCCACCCGCCCCTGGGCCTCCTCCTCTACCTCGCCTTCCCGCTCGGACCTCACCATGGCAACGGCGGTGTCCACCAAATCGCGGATCATGGACTCCACATCCCGGCCCACGTAGCCCACCTCGGTGAACTTGGAGGCCTCCACCTTGATGAAGGGGGAGCCGGCCAAGCGAGCCAAGCGCCGGGCGATCTCGGTTTTTCCCACCCCCGTCGGGCCAATCATGATGAGGTTGTTCGGAAGGATTTCGTCCCGAAGCTCCTCGTCCACCCGTTGCCGCCGCCAGCGGTTTCTGAGAGCAATCGCCACTGCCTTCTTCGCCTCGGACTGGCCGACGATGTACTTGTCCAGCTCCAACACGACTTGGCGGGGAGTCAGCCGTTCGACCCACCCGGGGGCGCTGTCCGATTCCTTCTGTCTGGAAGGCCGTGCAGCCGTGGAGGCGCTGGCGGACATCATGTCGTCTCCAGTTCCAGGACCGTAATCTGCCGGTTCGTGAAGACGCAGATGTCCGCGGCAATCTCCATGGCTTGCCGCGCGATCTCGGCCGCTCCCAGATCGGAGCACCCCAAAAGGGCTCGGGCCGCCGCCAGCGCGTAGGCGCCCCCCGAACCGATGGCCAGAACGGGCTGGTCGGGTTCGATCACGTTTCCATCTCCACTCACCAGAAACATGTGTTCACGATCGGCCACCGCCAAAAGCGCCTCCAGTCGGCGAAGGTAGCGATCAGTGCGCCATTCCTTGGCGAGTTCAACGCAGGCCCGGGGCAAGTTGGTCGGCCACTGCTCCAGCTTGCTCTCCAGCTTGGCAAAAAGAGTGAAGGCGTCGGCGACGGCTCCGGCGAAGCCGACGAGAATCAAGCCGTCCCTGAGGCGTCGCACCTTGCGCGCCGCCCCTTTGACCACCGTGTCTCCTACGGAAACCTGCCCGTCGCCGGCCATGGCCACGCGCCCGTCTCTGGCAACCGCGACCACGGTCGTGGCCCGTACACGGGCGCCAGGACGGATGGATGCGACGGGGTTCATGGAGGAACGTAGCGTATGGAAGATCATGGGGGCAGTCTCTTACGCGCGGGGGTGGGCACCCTTGTAGACCCGGCGCAGCCGTTCCTTGGAGGTGTGGGTGTAGATGCTGGTCGTCCCCAGAGAGGCGTGGCCCAAGAGCTCCTTGACGGCCATCAGGTCGGCCCCTGCATCCACAAGATGGGTGGCGAAGGTATGCCGCAGTGAATGGACGGACACGTTTGCCGCGGTGGCGAAGTCGGAAAGGACGGTGCACACCGCGCGCTGGATGTACCGGGTCGACAGGCGCTCCCCGTGGCGGCCCACGAAGAGGGCGGGGCAACCGTCCTTCCGCACCTCGTCGCGCCGGAGCAGGTACTTTCGAATCGCCCTCCCTGCGGACCGGGTGACGGGAACAATGCGTTCCTTCCTCCCTTTCCCCAGAACGCGGACCTGGCGTTGCTCCAAGTCAAGCGCACCCAGGTCCAGGGCCGCGAGCTCGGAGAGGCGAAGGCCGCTGCCGTAGAACAGCTCAAGCAAGGCGAGAAGCCGGGTTTCCGTGAGGCCGTTCTCCCGGGCCGCCCTCTCTTCCGCCCAGCGAAAGAGGGCGTCGGTCTCCTCGAGCCGCATGTGCCCCGGGAGCGTGCGGTCGAGCTTGGGGCCTCGTACCAGCCGGGCCGGATCGGACGGCACGTACCCTTCGCGGCGAAGGTAGCGGAAGAAAGCCCGAACGGCAGCGAGCTTTCGCGCGACGGTGCGGGGGGCCAAGCCCCTCCGGCCGGCTTCTCCCAGGAAGGCGCGAATCACGCCCCGGTCCACATCTGTCCATGCGTAGTCGTCACGGCCCAGGTAGCCGCCCGCGAATTCCTCCAAGTCGCGGAGGTCGCGCTTGTACGCCACCACCGTGTTCGGTGACAGGTTCCGCGTCACTTCCAGATGGCGCAGAAAGTCGGCGGCCTGGCAGGTCAGCGGGCTGCGATTCGCGGGGGGCACAGCGTATCCAGTCGAGCGTTCAGCGGGAACAGCGGGAACCGGCTCGCCCGGCGGGCCTCACTTGCGGGGAGACCGACGGGACCCTCGCTTGGCGGACCCTCGCTTGGCGGCAAGAAGCCTCACAGCTTCCTCAAGCGACTTCTCCTGGGGGTCTTGGCCTCTGGGTATGGTCGCATTGGTGGTTCCGTCGGTCACGTAGGGCCCGTAACGCCCGTCCACCACCTGGATCTCGGCACCGGATTCCGGGTGCGGCCCCAACACCTTGAGCACCTTCTTTCCTCCTTTTCCATTCTTCTTTCTTTCTAGGATTTCCAGGGCCTCCTCCAAGGTGACCGTGAAGAGGTGGTCCAACGACTCCAAGCTCCCGTACTCTTTGCCTCTTCGTACGTGGGGTCCGTACTTGTTCACTCCGGCGATCACGTCCTCCCCACCCTTCGGGTCGGTTCCCAGGGTTCGGGGAAGGGTGAAGAGCTTGGCGAGCCGAGGTACGGTGAGCTCGTCGATGAGGCGGTCTCTCGGAAGCGTCACGCGCTCCACCTCGCCGTCCTCACCCCGCTCGGCGTACGGCCCCCAGCGCCCGATCTTGATGCACATCAGCTTGCCCGTGTCGGGGCAGGTGCCAAACGGGATCTTGGGATACTCGGGCAAAGCCTCTTCGATTTGTTTGGTGAGGCCCTCGTAGAATCCCTCAAGGAAGTCCAGGCGCCTATCATCAGCCGCGGTGTCGTCGCCCAAGGCGGCGATTTTGTCCAGCACATTTTCCATCTGCGCCGTGAAGTCAAGGTCAACGTACCGGCTGAAGTGCTCGACCAGAAGCTGGTTGACCGCGATCCCCAGGAACGTGGGGATCAGGCCGCCGCGCTTCTTGCGAACGTAGTCCCGCTCCTGGATCTTCGACAGCGTCGGTGTGTAGGTGGAGGGCCTGCCGATCCCCACTTCTTCCATCTTCTTGACCAGGGAGGCTTCCGTGTAGCGGGGCCGGGGCTTGGTCTGGCGCACCTCGGGCTCCACCGACCGAAGGAACGTCGGCGGCTCCGCCAGGAGGGCCTTCGACTTCAAGCGAAGGGCCTCTTCCGTGAAGATCCGATCTCCCACGGCCAGCGCGGGAAGGAGCCGGTCCCCATTCCCGCTCCCGTAGACCTTCTGGAAGCCCGGGAAGCGCAAGACGGACCCCGTCGCTCGGAAGGTGTGGTCCGTGACCCCGATCCGGACCTCCAGGTTTACGGTGGTCTTGTCGAACCGGGCATCGGTCATCTGGGAGGCGACGGTGCGGCTCCAAATGAGGCGGTAGAGCTTGAGCTGGTCCTTTTCCAGGAAGGGGGCCACCTTCTCGGGCGTCCGGGAGATCACGGTGGGCCGGATCGCCTCGTGCGCCTCTTGAGCAGCCTTGGACTTGGTCTTGTAGAACCTGGGGCCGTTGTAGTAGTCGTCCCCGAACTCACCCCGGATATAGCGCCCGGCATCGCCCAGCGCCTTCCGGGAAAGGGTGACCGAGTCCGTCCGCATATAGGTGATCAGTCCTTCCCGCTCCCCCTTTCCGAAGGAAACTCCTTCGTAGAGCCCCTGGGCCAAGTACATCGTCCTCTTGGGCGACATGCGGAGGCGGCTGCTCGCCGCCTGCTGAAGGGTCGAAGTCGTAAAGGGGGGCGGCGGTCTCCTCCGGGCCGCCTTCGGCTCTACCGAGGCGACCCGCCAGGGAAGGGATGCCAAGGCCTCCTTGGAAATCCTCCCGGCACCCCCTTCGTCCAGCAGAACGGCCCGGGACGACGAACGACGGTTCCCGGTCACAGGATCGAAGTCCTTGCCGGTCACCAGCGGCTTCCCGCCAATTCGGACCAGCGCCGCCGAGAAGTCCAGCTCGTCCGAGGCCAGCTGGGCGTTCACACCCCAGTACTGGGAGGCAGTGAAGGCGCGACGCTCCTCTTCCCGGTCCACGACGAGCCGCAACGCGACGCTCTGGACCCTTCCGGCACTGAGCCTGGGGTGGACCTTTCTCCATAGAACGGGAGAAAGGCTGTAGCCGTAGAGGCGGTCCAGGACGCGCCGGGCCTCCTGCGCATAGACGAGCCGCAGGTTCACCTCTCGGGGGTTGGCCAGCGCCTCTTCGATCGCCCCCCGAGTGATCTCCTGGAAGACGATCCGTTTTACCCCCGGGCGGCGGCCGTTGCCGAGGTTCAAGACCTCAACAAGGTGCCAACTGATCGCCTCTCCCTCCCGATCTACGTCGGTGGCGAGGAGAACCTCCTTGGCTCCAGAAACGAGCTTCTTCAGCTCCCTTACCTGCTTCTTGCTCTTTTGGGGAACGATGTAGATGGGCTTGAAGTCACCCTCCGTGTCGACGCCCAATTCGGCCCAGGACTTGTCCCTCAGGCGTTTGGGGATCGCGGATTTTTTCGGAGGAAGGTCCCGGATGTGGCCGTTGGAAGCGGCGACTTTGTGCCCGGGGCCCAGAAACCTCTCTATGGTCTTACTCTTTGCGCCCGATTCGACGATCACCAGTTTCATGTTGAACCTTCGCATCCTTTCTTGTTGTCATGAGCAACGGATTCCGGAAGAGAGAGCCCGACCTTCGGACCCGCCCTCTCAATGACTTCTCGGGCTACGGTCTCCGGCGACTTGCCTTCCGTTCCGATTCTAATGCGGCTTCCCTCGTAGTGGGGAGTGCGTTCCCGTAGCAACGCTCGGGCCGTCGGGAGCGGATCTTTGACCTCCAGCAATGGCCGGGTAAGGGTGGACGCCCGGATCCTGGCCAGGGCGGTCGCGGGCCGAACCTGCAGCCAGACCGACAGGGCCACGCCGTCCAGAAGCGCCATGTGTCCGGGCTGGGCGGCCCATCCGCCGCCGACGGACAGCACCCTGTACGGTCGCTTCAGCACTTGCTTTCCGATTTTCGATTCCACCCGTCGGAAGTGGGCGATGCCCCGGCGACGAATGACTTCGGGCACGGGGACGCCTTCCCGCCTGGCGATCTCATCATCGAGGTCCACGAATTTCCATCCCAGCGCCCGGGCGACCCAGGGTCCCACGGCGGACTTGCCGGCCCCCATGAAGCCGATGAGGACCAGGCGCCGAATAGGAGCCCGGTTCCGGGGCGATTCCGGGGCAGCCGAGAGCATCGGCATCATCGACCCGGGGCCCCTCGCTCCAGGAAGCCCCGCGCCGACAATCGCTCCAGATAGGCGCCCAGGTTCCGCCGGAGTTCGGACAGAGAATCTCCGCCGAACTTCTCCAGCATGGCGTCGGCAACCACGAGAGCCACCATCGACTCGGCGACGACAGCCGCCGCCGGCACGGCGCAGACGTCGCTTCTCTCCACGGCCGCATCCTTCGCGCGACCGTTCCGGAGATCAACGCTGGGAAGCCGTTTCCGAAGGGTGGAGATCGGCTTCATGGCTCCCCGGACCACCAAGGGGGACCCCGTGGTGATCCCCCCTTCCAGTCCTCCGGCCCGGTTCCCTCCTCGCCTGAATCCCCCCGACCGGGTCATGGCGTCGTCCCGGAAGATGGCGTCATGGACGCGGGAGCCCGGAAGGCCGGCATTGACGAAAGCAGGTCCGATTTCGACCCCCTTGACGGCGTGGACCGACATCACCGCCTGGGCGAGACGACCGTCCAGCTTCCGGTCCCAGGAGACGTGGCTTCCGAGCCCCGCGGGGAGGCCCTGCACCACGACCTCGAAGCACCCGCCCAGGGTATCCCCGGTTTCGCGGGCCTGATCGATGGCCTTGATCATCTCGGTTTCAGCATCCGGGTCCAGGGTTCGGCAGGGTGAAGCGTCCGCAGCGACGTTCAGGTCCCGGGCCAGGTCGTGGGAAGCTCGGGCTGCCACGTCGCCGATGCCGGTGACGTGGCTCCCGACGGAGACCCCTACTGCGCGGAGAAGGGTACGGGCCACCGCGCCGCAGGCAACCCGGGCAGCCGTCTCCCGGGCGGAGGCCCGCTCCAGGATGTCCCGGGCGTCCCTGCGGTCGTACTTCAGGACCCCGGCGAGGTCCGCGTGGCCCGGCCTGGGGAGGTACACGGGACGCAAGGCCTTGGGGTTGCCAGCCGGATCCGGCGGCTCGTGGGCCATGGCCGTGGTCCAGTTCTTCCAGTCCCGATTCCAGATCAACATGGAGACCGGAGAACCCAATGTCTCCCCCAAGCGAAGGCCCGAAATGATCTCCGCTCGATCGGATTCGATCTGCATGCGGCGCCCCCGACCGTATCCGCCCTGGCGCCGGGTCAGCTCGGGATCGATGTCCGAAGCCGGGTCCAGGGGAAGACCGGCCGGCACGCCCTCCAGCAGCGCGACAAGGCCACGGCCGTGGGATTCTCCGGCGGTTCGGAACGAAAGGCGGGCAAGAGACATGTCGGGGGACTATAGGGGGTTGGGTCGTTCCCAGGCCGGTTCGCATCCGTAGGCTGCGGCCGCCCGGACATCCAATCAACAAGTAGTCGGACCCTGGCCGCAAAGGAAGCCGCGGGCGGCCGGGACCGGACCCCCAAGGGAAACCCACGGCCCGAACATACCGGGATCAGTTCGTCCCGCTTGCAGGGGAACCGCTTCGTACGATACGGGGAGTCACCAAGATCAGGAGTTCCCGTTCGATCGAGGATGCCCGCTGGGAGCGAAAGAATCTTCCGATCAGGGGAAGGTCCATGAGCAGGGGGATGCCGGACCGCACCTCCCCGGTCTCGGTCACCGTAAGGCCACCGATCACAACCGTTTCTCCGTCTTTTACCAGCACTCTGGATTCAGCTCTTTGCCTGCGAAAGATGAGTCCCACCTCCGAGGGGGCAAGATCTGCCGAGGAGCGCTCTGCCGTGAGCTCCAAGAGGATGTCGTCCCCCGTCGCAACCCGGGGAGTCACTTCCAGAATGACCCCGGTTTCCTTGTAGTCCACCGTCGCCACCGGTACCGAGCTTCGGCCTCCCCCTCCGTCGCCGGCCAGGACTTGCGACCCGGCGTCGATCACGCGAACGGGCGTCTCTTCCCCGACACTGATCCTGGCCGTTCGGTTGTCCATCACTCGAAGAGAAGGATGCGCCTCCACATCGGTCAGCTGAACCGACTCAAGCGCGTCGATGAAGGCAATTAGGGTACTCCGGCCGACAACGAGAGAGGCGAGGATGGTGAGCGTCGGATTTCCGATGCGGTTCGTGGCGTTTCCAAGAGCTGCGAGGGAGTTGCCTCCCAAAGAGACAACGCCGGTCCCCTGGTCCACCTGCTCATCGGGCAGGAGAATGGATCCGTCTCCGTCCCTGTCCACGGCGCCAGGGGTCAGAAAGTTCAGCTGGTTCCCCCTGCGGTCCTTGAGTTCGTAGGTGATGCCGAGCCCTTCCATGCCGGTCCGGTTCACGAAGATGATTTCGGCCGCGATGTCGATTTGGGGAACCCGAATGTCGAGGGCTTGGACGAGTTCCCCAGCGGCGTCCAGGACCCTGGAGATGTCGGTCACCACGAGAGTGTTGGTTCCCTGTCCGACCGATACCCGGCCCCGCTCCGTCAGAAGAGCGGCGACCGGGTCCCGCAGTTCCTCCGCCTCCGCATAGCTCAGGCGGAAGGGACGGGTCGAGAGCGGCAAGACGGTTTCTTGGTCAAAGAGGCTTCGGGCATTCTCCACGCGGATGATCCCGCTCTCCATTTCCCGGGCTACGAGCCCGTGCGCTTCGAGAATCGCCCGAAAGGCGGTATCCCACGCCTGATTCCGGATCTCGGCGGAGACCCGCCCCTCTACATCCGCCCCGGGTACGACCGAGCGGCCTGCGAAGTCGGCGAAAGCAAACAGGACATCCCGGATCGGCGTGTCGAAAAAAGATACCGTAATGGGCCGAAGGACTTCCTGGGCAGGAATCTCCAGGCCGTGACGTACGTTCTGCCCCCCAGCCCCGGAAACCGCAGCCTCCAGGCCGAGAGCCAGGCCCAGAGCCCCCATCGCTCCCAGCACAATTGCCCTCATGACCTGGATCTCCGCGCCGGCCGGGGAAGTCTCAGGACTCGGAGCATCTTCCCGGCGGGGGCGTTTACTTCAACGCCTACTCCGTCTTCCCGGATCTCCAAGATCCGCGTATCTCCGACGATCTCCCCGGGCCGCAGTCGGTAGGACTGGGAGCCGAATTCGCCGGTTCCACCACCGGAGCCCTCACCTCCCCCTACACCACCTCCGCTCCCGGTTGCCAAGAGAACCAGGCTGTAACGGGCCTCCTGATGGTGAATGATGCCCAGGAGGCGGAGTTCATGGAAGCGAGGACCGCCGGAGGGCGGGGCGAGGAGGGGAAGGAAGGGATCGCGACGATCGCCCAAGAGATACGCGAAGACATCCCGCTCCATCCCAAGACCCCCGGCAGGCTGCGAGGGCGGCGGCCGTTCGCCGTCGGCCGGGGGTGTGAAATGGCGCTCCCGGGCTGGGTCCGGTCGAGTCTCCTGGGCATCCCCGGGGCCTGCGGCCAGAGCGAGCACCACCGCCGCCACGGCTCCTGCGCCTGGCCGCTTCGGACTCGTGCGCCCCTCTGCCCCAAGCCACCCGACCCGGCGGTTCCCAGTCATGGCCGACTCCCCCCACCCTGGCTAACCGACGGTGCATCCCGCTCTGGGGGAGTGGACACATACGTCCGGATTCGGAAGTTGGCGAGGACATCGCCGCCTGTCCCGCCGCCCGAATTCGCAGAAACGATGATCACGCCTTCGGGGGCAACGATCCGTTCCAGAGACGCGATCGCCGTCATGAAGGACCCTACCGCATGATAGCCGCCCCGGACGCCCAGCTCGTAGCTCCAGCGGTCGTAGAACTCCCCTTCTTCCACAAGGTCGGGACGCATCACCGTCACCTCCACACCCGCCCGCCGTTCCTCCAAGGATATGGCTTCCAGGAGAGCCGCGACTTCTTCGCTTGCGGGAATGAGCTTTTCCAACTGTGCGACGTGCGCCTCGTACGTCGTCAGCCGCCGTTCCAGCTCCGCCCCACCCCGGTCCGCGGCCGCTTCTGCTCTCCGGTTCTGGTCTTCCAACTTGCCCAGGCGAACCTGCAGGGCATCGGTGTTTTCCCTTATCGGCGTGTAGACGTAGGAATGAAGGAGGTAGGCGGAGGATAGGACCAATACGGCCATGAGAACCGCATTTCGCTTCCCTGGGTCCTTGGGCAACAGGCTCATTGTTTCTCCAACAGGTCCCGGCGGGAACCGGGGGCGCCAAGACCCGAAAGCGTGACGGTCTCCGGTCCTCCAATACGGGAAGTTTCGTGGCCCGCCTCACGTTCGTGACCCGCCTCAAGAACGAAGAAGTAGATGTCCCGGTCCTGACCGCCGGACGCCACGACGGCGTGTTCCGTGCTGACCAGCCGCACGTTCCGGATGTGGGGAGCCGACTCGAGGCCGTTCCAGAATCGGGTCAGGGCGAAGTTGCTCCACGCATTTCCTTCGACGCGAAACCGCAGGGGACCTTCGGCCCCCAACTCTGCCACCTGGGTGAGCCACACTTCCCCGGGCAGCGCGGCGGCCACTTCATCCAGAATTCGAGGCCAGACGTAGCGACGGGCGTCAAGCCCCCGAATGATCGCGACCCTGCCGGAAATCGCATCCCGGCGAGCCTCCAGCTCGTTGATCTTCGTGATCACCCCGGCATAGCGGACGGAGTCGCGAAGGGCCGCTTCCACTGCCTCCTCCAGGCGAGATGCCCGGCTGCGAACCGAAAACAGGAAGTAGGCCGCGAAGCCGAAGAAGGAGACCAAGACCAGGACAGACCCGAGGATCCACCGGTCCAGAATCCAACCGTTGAGCGACGGCGCTTTGCGGCGCCGGGGCCGGCCTCTCCTACCTCCAGGTAGCAGATCGACTTCGATCATCGCTCCGATTCCGTTGCGGGCTCAATCATGGAGAACGCAAAGCCAGCCCAAGAGGCAGGAATAGCATTGGGGCGGCCCCGTCCGACAGGACCTCCGCACCTCCCGCGCCGGAACGGATGGGCACGCGTTCGAAGGGGTTCACCACGCGCGTTTCCACGTTCATGCGCCTTGCCAGGCTATCCGCCACCCCGGGGATGCAAGCACCCCAGCCGCTCAAGAAGACCCGGCCCAGTCCTAGGCCGGGCCGTTGCGTTGCCAAGAGTGCCGTCGCCCGTTCGATCCCGGCGGCTACGTTCGTCGTCGCCCTGTCGACGGTATTCTCCCGGCGTACGGACGCTGTCCGGCCCCGGAACCCGTATTCGTCCTGGTCGGGCGAGACTCCATTCCCCCGCCGAAGGGCGTCTTCCAGCTGCCGCGAACCCGTGGGAATGTCCCGGGTGAGGATTGGAGCGCCGCCCTCCAAGATGTTCACCTTGGTCACCTCGTGGCCCATGTCAACGAGCGCGGTGATGACGCCCTCCGACGCGCGGGGATAGTTGTGAGCGAAGGCGTTGGAAAGGGCGAACGCCTCCACGTCCATGAGCGAAGGGCGCAACCCCGCATCCGCAAGGAGAGCGATTCTGTTGTCCACGCATTCACGCTTCGCAGCGACAAGAAGCACTCTTGCGCCGCCGTCTTGGCCGGAGAAGCCCTCATCGTCCCGGGCGAGAATATGGAAACCGATTTCCACCCCTCCGATGTCGAAAGGGACGTGGCGTTCCGCCTCCCGGCGAACCACCCTTCCAAGGTCGGGTCCATTCACCCGATCCATTTCCAGCTTTTTCATGAAAACGTCGTGTCCGCCCAGCGCCGTGACTACCTCCCTGGGTTCCACGCCCGCAGCCTGCACGAGCTCCCGAATCGCTGCAGCAACGCGGACAGGGTCCATGATCTCCCCTTCGACAATGGCTCCCCGATCCAAGGGGCACACCGCAATACGGGAGACTTCGGGCGGGTCGCCGCCGTGATCAACTTCCACCAGCTTTAGGTAGCCGCTGCCGATATCCAGGCCCACAACCCTTCTTCTCCGCGCAAACAAACCCATCGTCTAGCTGATTCCCGGGGAAACAGGACCCGCCCACGAACGCCCGGGAAGAGGAATCGGCCGAGCCAGAGACGCCGCCGATTGGAGACCGTGAAAGGCCGCGCAGGCGGAACCGTCCACGACGGAACCGGGCTCGAGGGTGACCGACCCTCCAGCGCGGACGAGGCCCAGTACTCGCGACGACCCCCGGAAGGTTACGTCACCGGAGGCAAGGATGAGGCCCCTCCAGAATGACCCCCGCAGAAGTGTGAGATCGCCATCGACAACCAGGACGCCACCACCCGATTCGCCGAAGTCCACCTGCCTTTCGCCCACCACCAGACCCAGCCAGCACGTAGGGCAGCGGAGCCCGGAAGGTATCGATTCCGAAAGGTGCCGGTCGGCCAGTTCGCCAAGCGCCGAAGCCGTGAACCAACCGAGCCGGATGCCGGCAAATCCCGAGGCGCTGCTGTCGCTGCCCCATTCGGGCGGACCCGGAAGATGACCGCTGGCCGGGAAGCCAGGATGTCCAAAGGCCCCAGCGAGAAGCGATAGATGACCGCACGGCAACACGCCCGGTCGCTCGGCCAATAGGGAGTCTGCACGCAGCTCGGCGCCGGCTCCGACGTGTATGTGCGCGCTTTCGATTACCGCCTGGTGAGCGGCAACTCGGAACACCGGATCCATCCACCAAGCCATGCGAACATCCCGCAGAGGAATGCCCTCACCTACCCATCCCTCACCCATGAACAGGTGGAACTCCCGGGAGAGGCGTAGATCCAGAACCCGCCACGAACCCCCCGGCACCGTGTCCGACCCCAGCGCCACGGCTGGGCCGCCAACGAAAGAGGCGGGACGCCCCACCGTCTCGGCGAAAATGGTCTCCAGGCCGGCCCGGGCTTTCGTCCGACTCACCAGCACTCGGCCTGCCGCGCTTGCGGAGCGGACCTGGCCCACCGCCGCCGCAACGGCCGCCGAGACGATGCCGGCCAATACCATCAAGGCCAGCAGGGCAAGCGCCAGGGCGAAGCCCTTCTGATCTCGAGGTCCGACGCCCTTCACCGGCGCCCCCAAACACTCCACTGGTACGCCGAAGTCGTTTGGCCGGGCCCCCGCCAAGTCGCTTGAACCTGCACCCCTTCCTCCCCTAGAGCGGAAAGGGTGCTCGAATCGGTCGCCAGGCCCGATCTGGTAAGGGGTTGCCATCCGCTCTTCCCGCGCCGGTACCGAAATGCCCCGTTCGAGAAACGGTATGCCCCTCGCTCGAAGTACACTCCGACGAGGGCATCCGAGCGGGGAGGGTCGAGATGCCATACCTCCGCATCGAATCCGGTCACGGGCGGGCAGTCCAGGCCTCGACCTCGAGCCCGGCGGACCAGGGCGGAAGCCCGCCAGGTCCCGTCGGGAGAAAGGGCGAGAACGGAGTCCTTGTCGGGATCGGGCTGCCGGTGTCCCGATACCGTGACCCCCCACCCGCTCGACGGCTGAATCGGACAGCCGATGCCCATGCCGCGAAAGGCTCGGAGGTGAAGCTCCCCTCCCATGACTTCCCAGTCTCTCCCGACACCTCCGTACCCCAACTCGGAAGCAAGGACATGGCCGATCAAGCGCGCTTCGTCCAGGACATGCGCCCCCGCGGCGACCCGAAGGGCAACCGAACTCTGCACAGCGGTTACCCCCCAGCTGACCTGCACGACCAGCAGCAGCAGGGTACCGACTACGATGGTCTCGATTAGGGCAAAGCCGCGGACCGTCCTCCGGGAATTTCTCATGGTACCCCAGGCACGACGAAACCGACTTCCACCTCTTCCGGGAGGGCGACGTGCTCAAACCGAGCCCACGCAGGGGAACCGGGGACCGCAGGCACATGCCAACGGAGAACCCCCGAAGGAAGCACTTGCTGGCCCGACTCCGCTTCCCCTCCCGGCCCGGCGGAGTCGACGAAGCTCCGGAGCACGCGATACGTATCGTCCAGGGCCCTGGCGCGGATGAGCGCCCGGGCTGCGGTACCGGTCAAGGAAGCCACCCCGACGATGCCAATGCCGAGTAACGCCAGCGCCACGACCAGCTCCGCTAGAGACGCCCCGACCCGGTTCATCGCCGGGACACCCGCCCCAGAGAGGAGATGACCAGGGCCCGCTCCTGTCCACCCAAGGTGAAGCGCAGGGTCTGGCTGGATACCTTCCCCAGCCCTAGGGGACCAAAGCGTATCCGGCTGCGGGTTCGGTTCCTCGACAAGTGGAGAAACACGTCCCCTTCGTCCAAGCGCGACACCGTCACCGTGTCCCCCGTCGCGGAAATAACCCACCCCGTGGGTGGATGCACGGTGAACTCCACCACTGCCCCACCTGTGCCCACCGCGGTCCAACGGGCTTCGGCAACGAGTCGAGCGGCCTTTTCCTGGGCCTGCCTCAAATGGAAGGCGTTTCGGAGCCAGAATGCGGAGCCCAACAGCGGCGGCACCAACGCGGCGGCAAGCACCAGGAGCACCGCGATCTCCAAGATGGAAAATCCGGACCGACCCAGGCTGCGCAGGAATTTTTTTCCGTTCATGACCCGAAGAAGGGGGATGGAGGGGGGCGCCGGAATAACCGGCCGGACCTGCCGGTCGGACCCCCCGGGCCGGGACGAGCGCTCTTGACTGCTGGCGAGAGCGGAATCGGGCAGGATCACTTCGTGCACAAGACCTGCCCTTCCTGAGTCGGCGTTACCGCTCCCAGGGTCGGTGCGGCGACGCTTCCGTAGAATATGACGCAGCCCTCGGTGTTATCGAGGGCTGCGTGGGTCGCGGTGGCGGACCAGCCGGATGAGCTCGCATCAACGTCAACGCTTACCCCTTCCGAACCAACGAATTTTAGAGCGGAGTCGGAGTCGGTGTAGCGGTAGTTTGTCGCATAGTAGATCTCCTGCTGGGCAGCCAGATTCCTCACGTCGGCCTTCATGACGGCGAAGTAGGCCCTCTCCCGAATTGCAGTGAACTGGGGAACGGCGATCGCGGCGAGGATGCCGATGATGACCAGAACGATGAGAAGCTCAATCAGGGTAAATCCTTGCCTTTTTTCCATTTGATCTCTTTCCTATGAAGAGGCTTTCCGGGGCTGGGGCGCAGACTTCTGATGACACCCGAATCCGACATCGGGAGGATGAAGCCGGTCGCAGGGCTCCGGGATAGCAAAACGGGACCGATACCACCCGACGGTCTCTCCCCCTTCCGACTTCGCTGGCTCCTTACCAACTCCGATACCGTTCCGGAGAACCGCTCTTCGTTCACCAACCGGGTCGCCTGCCCTCGGATGCGCTTCGGAGTGCCCCCGCGAAGCCCCTTGCCCGAACCGCGGCCCGGACTTCAGCTTGAACGCTTCCCTAAGTGTCCTTATGACCCGTCCACCCGACTTTGACCGACTTTCCTTCTTCGCCGCCCGACCCCTCCGGGATCGGCCTCCGCACGGCGGCCATTCACGCCGGGGAGTCACCGGACCCCGTTACCGGAGCCTCGTCCCCGAACTTGGTCATGTCCTCCACCTTCGTCGCCCGGGGCGAAACCCCCTTCTCGGCTCACGACCTAGGGGAAGATTCGGGTTTTCTCTATTCCCGATGGTCCAACCCCACTGTCTCCCAACTGGAGGCAAAGCTTTGTGCCCTGGAAGGAGCGGAAGCCTGCCTTTGCTTCGGTTCCGGCATGGCTGCCGCGGCGGGAGTTCTACTCTCCCTCCTGGGAAAGGGAGACCACGTGGTCATGACCGACACCAACTACGCCGGCGTGGCGGAGTTGGGCCGGGACACCCTGCCCCGGATGGGAATCCGGGTATCCATGGCGGACACGTCGGATCCTGGGAACGTGGCAGACGCGATCCGCCCCGACACCCGGCTCATTTGGCTGGAAACCCCGGCCAATCCCATCGTCCGCCTCACCGATCTCCAGGCGGTCGCCCGAATCGCGGCAGAGCACGGAAGCATCCGCGTTGCCGTCGATTCGACCTTCTCAACGCCGGTGGCGACCCGCCCTCTGGAACTGGGTGCCCACTATGTCATGCACTCCCTGACGAAGTACATCGGGGGCCACGGGGACGCGGTGGGCGGGGCGGTTTTGGGCAACCGGGAGGACATCGCCGCCCTCCGCCTGGAAGCCGGCGTCCACTATGGCGGCGTTTTGTCGCCCTTCAATGCGTGGCTGATCATGCGGGGCGCGGCCACGCTGCCCATTCGAATGAAGGTCCACGAAGAGAACGCCCTGGCTGTGGCCCGCTTCCTGGAGGATCATCCCCGGGTCACTCGCGTCGTCTACCCGGGCCTGCCTTCGCATCCACAACACCAACTGGCTCGACGCCAGATGGAAAACTTTTCGGCCATGCTGACTTTTCAGACCGAAAACGGAGCCGAAGTCGCGGAGCGGATGGCCCGAGAGCTTGGGATCATTCACTATGCCGTATCCCTGGGGCATCATCGAAGCCTGGTCTTCCGGCTGGATACACCCGAGCTGATGGAAACCTCTTTTCGATTGAAAGGAGCCCAGCTGGATAGCTATCGGGCTTGGGCCGGAGAGGGGATTTTCCGAATGTCGGTCGGCCTGGAGGACCCGGGCGACCTGTGCCGAGACCTGGCCGGCGTGCTCGGATAGGGCACCGCAAGATCGACGCCGGACTTCTGTTCCCCGCCGGGCCCTGGTCGGATGCGCCGGCCCGCTGCATCTTCCTTTTCTTTCGAATAATTTCCAGATAACAAAATGAGAAAGGGCTTTAGGGAAACTTCATGCTGACGTTCAGAACGATCGCATCAAGAGGACTCCAGTGGATCCCCGTACGACATGCCGTACGAAATCGTGGAAGCGGACGATCCGCTCTCTGGTCTCGGCCCGGCGCCCTTCAAGGGGTCGGCGTCTTCCTCGCCGGCGTCGCCTTCGCCGCCATGGCCCCGGAGGAATCGGCAGCCCAACGGTATGGCGGAAGCGTCGCCGTCAGCGACGGCAGCGTACTCGTGGGCGAAACGGCAAACGTTTCTCTGCCGGGGATCGTCTACGTCTACCGCCCCACTCCGGAGGGCTGGGGAGAGTCGGCCAGGCTCATGATTTCCCCTGCCGCTGCCCTCCCCGATGGATTCGGGCGCTCTCTGGATGCCGATGGGAGCCGGGTACTCATCGGCGCTCCTGGTTTGAATGGGGGAAGAGGTGCCGCAGTGGTCTTTGAGCGCGGGGCAGGAGGAGCGTGGCGGGAGGTCGCCCGGCTGACGCCCGGGGGCGGAGAGCACCCGGGAGAAGAGGGTGCCCGGTTCGGCGCGGCCGTCGCCCTGGGCGGCAACACCGCCATCGTCTCGGCGACCGGGGAGGACGAAGGGAAGGGTGCCCTGTACGTGTTCACCCAGAACGCTTCCGGGACGTGGACGCAACGAAGTCGGGTTCAGCCGGCGGACGGCGGCGGGGCTTTTGGAACGATCGTGGCGCTGGACGATTCCAGGGTGCTGGTGGCCACGGCGGGCCGGCGGGACTCCCCGGGTGCCGTGTACGCCTATCGGTTGGATCCCGCTTCGGGTCAACTGGCTCCCCGGGGTCGCCTCGAACCTGCATCGGAAATGGAACTGAACGAAGGACGCAGCTACGGTTCGGCTCTTGGGGTCAGGAGCTCCGTCGCGCTGATCGGCACCCCGACCGCGTCCCGGGGGGCGGGGAAGGTCTTTGTCTTTCGGCATGACGCGACGGTGGATATGTGGACCCCCGCCCAGGTGCTGAGCCCCTTTGACGGGGAGCCTAGGTCGGGATTCGGCACCACCATCGCCTTTGACGGGGACGACGTCTGGATTGGGGCCCCCGGGGCCAACGCCGGATCGGGAAGCCTGTATGTCTTTGAGCGGAACGGGGAACCGACGTGGAGCCGGGTCGTCAAGTCAAGCCGTCCCGGTCTGGCCGATCGCGCGTCCTTCGGAACGTCGGCATCGGTCGCAGGAGATGTGGCCGTCGTGGGAGCCGGGGGCGTCGACAGCCGCGCCGGGGGCGCGGTCATCATGGAAAGGCGCCCGGAAAGCGGTTGGAGTGGGGGAGATCTCTTCGTTGGAGACCACCGGGGACTTCCCTCGATTCTAGACCTGGAAGAAGAGGTCCGATGCGAAGAGAACAGCGCCGCAGGATTTAAATGCGACAACGTCAACCTCATCGCCTTCCTTCCCATCAAGGAACTGGGCGGGGTTCGGGGAACGAGGCTGAACGATGTCTGGGGGTGGACCGATCCGGAGTCGGGCCGGGAGATCGCCATTGTTGGTCGGACCGACGGGACATCTTTCGTAGACGTCAGCGATCCGTACAACCCGAGGATGCTGGGAGACCTTCCCAAGACGCCAGGTTCCCGGAGCAGCGTGTGGCGGGACATGAAGGTCTTCCGGAACCACGCCTACATCGTCGCCGATGGGGCGGGCGAACACGGGGTGCAGGTCTTCGATTTGCGCCGGCTTCGAGACGTAGCGGCCGAACCGGTCACCTTTGAAGCCGATTTCGTGTATCGCGGCATCCACAGCGCCCACAATATCGCGGTCAACGAAGAGACCGGCTTCGCGTTCTCCGTTGGGAGCAGCGGGGGCGGCGAAACCTGCGGTGGTGGCCTCCACATGATGGACCTTGAAGACCCGGGGCACCCGGTCTTTGCCGGCTGTTTCGCCGACCCGTCCACCGGGAGAGGCAGCACCGGATACTCCCACGATGCCCAATGCGTGATCTACCGGGGTCCCGACGAGGACTACCTAGGCAGGGAAATCTGTCTGGGCTCCAACGAAACGAAGCTCAGTATCGCCGACGTGACGGACAAGGACAACCCGATCGCGATCTATGCCATTGACTATCCGAACGTCAAGTACGCGCACCAGGGATGGCTTTCGGAGGACCACCGGTTCTTCTACATGAACGACGAGGGAGACGAACCACAGGGGGTCGTCGAAGGTACCCGGACCCTTGTGTGGGACTTGATGGACCTGGACGACCCGCTGCTGGCCAAGGAGTACATCGCCAGCACAACGGACACGGACCACAACCTCTACATCCTAGACAACCTCATGTACCAGTCCAACTACGGGGCCGGGTTGAGGATCCTCGACATCTCCGCCCCGACCGACCCGGTGGAGATCGCGTACTTCGACACGACCCCCTACGAAGGCGGGGCCTCGTGGAGCAACTACCCGTACTTCGAAAGCGGTATCGTGGTGGTGACGAGCACCGGTGACGGACTCTTCATCGTCCGGAACACGGGCAGGAAGAACCTGATCCCGTGAACCGCACCTCCAGGCCAAGCCGTTCGGCTCTGCGACGTTGCCGCCCAAAGAGGGCCTTGGGTGCACGGCGACGATGTTTCAGATGAGGCCCCGAGATCGTCGGACGGGAAGGCCGGGGGAGAATCGATGCGGCACCCTCGGGACCCTCCCCGTGTCCCAGAAAATCGCCCGCCTGCAGCCGTGTCCCCCGTCCCTTAGGCCCCATGGGAAGTCACGACCCGCACTTCGCTTCCCGCGGGGCGATTTTTCCCTCCGCGGATCCAACCTTTCACCAGCCTTGCACCAGACGAAGCAGCCATTGATACTGAATCATCCGTGCTTCTGGAAACTCCGACTGAAGGGAGCGGTTTGATGAGAGTTCGGCGTCGGGCTTTCCCGATGGCTTGTTGGACGGCGCTCGCCCTTTGTGGATGCGCGTCCGGGGGCGGTCCCGCCGCCGAAGGAGCGGATCTCACCGCTCTGTTCACAGCCTACACGGGAAGGTGGGTCCTCGACGAAGCCAGCAGTTCTGAACAGATTCCCAACCAGCTGGAGGGGGTGCGCGATGAAGCCCCGGTGGCCGATATTGCTCGAAATGAGAGCCGGGAGATGCGTCGCTACCGAAGGATGGTGGAGTCCAGGCGCATGCCCGTGTCCAAAATGCGCGCGACAATTGAGGTCCTTCGCAGACGGCCGGGCACTCTGGTGCTTCGAGGCGACCCCTCCGAGTTCGCGTACACCCCGGCGCTGGGGCGGACGTTGGTCTTGCCCATGGACGGCACCGAAGTGGAGCAACGGGAGGGGGAAGAGCGGGTCAGGACGAAGGTGACGTGGGAGGGAACCATCCTTACCCTGGAGCATCAGGTTGCCGGGGGCGGAAAGATTCGAGAGCGTCTTGAAGTCATCGGCGACCGGTTGATCATGACCCGCTCTCTTGCCGCCCAGGGCAGCGACCAAGCCTTGATCCTCGCGTACGACCGCAGCTGACGGTTTCCGGCCTCCGCCCCAGGGGTCCCGCCCTGGGTGGGCCAGCACGGAAGTCTTTCTTATGCAACCAGGGCCTAGGGAGAATCCGCTTCCTTCCCAAGGGGACTCCACAACCATGGACCTTCTTCACCCGGACAGCCGAAGATGAGTTGGGACGCGTGGATCACGCTCATCGTCATCGCGCTGGCGGTCGGTGTCCTCGTCCGCGACCTCGTGCCACCGGCGGTGGCCTTCGCTACGGCCCTCGTCATGTTGCTGGTAGCGAACATTGTGACGCCCGAACAGGCATTTCAGGGGTTTTCAAACCCGGCCCCGATCACCGTGGCCGCTCTGTACGTCTTGGCCCGCGCCGTGGAAAAGAGCGGCGCCCTGCAGCCCCTTGTGCACGCCACCCTCGGCCGGGGCCGAAGCGTGCGGTTTTCGCTGGCGCGGCTCACGGCTCCCGTCGCGGCAGCGTCGGCCTTTCTGAACAACACGCCGATCATCGCCATGCTCTCCCCTCAGGTGGGAGAGTGGGCGGACCGGCGAGGGCACTCCCCGTCCCGCTACCTCATGCCCCTCTCTTTCGCGGCCATCCTCGGCGGGATGACGACGCTGATCGGCACATCGACGAATCTCGTGGTGTCCGGGCTGCTCCAGGAGGAGGGATACGAGCCCTTCACGATGTTCGAACTGACGCGGATCGCCCTCCCCGTGGCGGTGATCGGCCTCGTCCTCGCCATCGTGCTCTCCCCGAATCTGCTACCCGAGCGGCGCCCACCCCGACGGGAAGCCCGCTTGGGCGAACGCACGTTTTCGGTTCGGATGCGGGTCCTGCCAGGAGGGCCCCTGGACGGTGTTCGAATCGACCAAGCGGATCTGAAGCACATTGAAGGCTTGGTGCTCGTCGCTCTCGAGCGGAATGGCGAAGTGGTCGAACACGTTTCTTCGGTTGCCGTCCTCAAGGGGGAAGACCATCTCACCTTCATCGGAGGCGTGAATAACGTATTGGACCTCCACGGCCTCCCCGGGCTCGCCTCCGCCCAGGAGCCGCACTTGCCGGACGAATTCGGCAGCCCCCGCCACGCCTTCTTCGAGGCGGTCATCGCACAGGAGTCTCCCCTGGTGGGACGATCGCTGGTGGAGGCCAACTTCCTTGCCCGCTACCAAGCCGCCGTGGTCGGCATCCACCGGGCCGGGGAGGCCATCCGCGGCCGACTGGCCCGGGCACATCTGAAGCCGGGCGACACGCTGCTCTTGATTTCGGATCGGGACTTCGGGGAGCGCTGGAGGGATCGGAACGATTTTCTTTTGGTGCCCCGGCTGGGGGAGCGTTCACGGACAACGCTTTCCGGTAAGGCCGGGGTCGTTCTAACGATCGCGGCCGCGATCGTTATCGGCGCCGGATTGGGAATTCTCCCGATCCTGCACCTTTCCCTGATCGGCGCGCTGACCCTGATCGGTTTCGGCATTCTGACGCCTGGGGAGGCGAAGAACTCGATCGACTTCGATGTGATCGTCGTGATCGGCGCCGCCTTCGGACTCGCTGCCGCCGTCGAGAGCTCCGGGCTTGGCCACGCCGCGGCGGAGCTGGTGGCCAACGGTTTTGGCCGTTTCGGACCCCAAGGCGCTCTCGTCGGGCTCGTTCTCGCGACCGTAGGCCTGAGCTCCCTCATCACCAACAACGCAGCCGCAGCTCTCGTGCTCCCCATCGCCCTCTCAACCGCGGCGGATTTCGGCATTGACGCCCGCACCACGGCCATCGTGATCGCCCTTTCGGCCTCCGCGTCCTTCATGACTCCGGTCAGCTACCAGACCAACCTGATGGTCTACGGCCCGGGCGGCTACAAATTCGGGGATTACATGCGGTTGGGTGCGCCGCTGACGTTCGTGGTCCTGGGAATTCTGCTCTTCGCAACGTTCCGGGTATGAAGGCTTCCCGGGGTCCATCACGACAAGCGCCGGGCCGCCGCCCGGGATTCACTTGGTCATCGTCAGGGCTTCCAAAACGGGTTGGGTCGCCACACCGGCCAACCGTTCCAACTCTTCGGGCGTACGGTTCTGGACGGGATGCGGCACCCATACAACCGCGGGACCAAATCCCAGCGTCCGGGCTTGGTGTTCCGCCGCTTCCCGAAACTCCGTTGTCGCCACGAGCACACCAGGAACATCCCGGTCGTCCAGCGCCTTGATGTCATGCAGACCGCATGATGTGCAGGACCCTCAATCGGCCAGAGCCTCCACGACCACATCCGAATGGGTCGCGATGTCTTCCAGAATCTCCAGGGTGGCCGGTTTGGCGTTTGTCGGCTTGGCAAATCGCCGGGTCGCAACTCCCCGGTCGCGAAGCCGGGATTCCAGGTAGTCCAGGAACTCTCCCGCGCGGGTCTTGCCCAGGTCGAAGAGGCCGACCGTCTTTCCGTCAAGGGAAGCCGGAGGGGGACATCGGGGTCGGATCCGCGGGGCGGTCTCGGACGTGGGGTCATGGAGGACGGTGCTGTGTTCGTTCATTCGTCGATCTCTCGAGTAACAGGATGAGACTCCCCGAACACGCGGCCGCCGGGCCATCCGGAGAGAATGGCGGAGAAAGCCCCGGCGGCCCCCCCAGCCCGGACCAGGAGCAGGGCGTCCGGAAGGAACTTGGGGACCCGTTCCGACGACGGGGAAGGAGGCATTCCCTCCGCCACCCCGACCGCGCCAGCGACGACCTCTGCCCGGGGGCGCAGAAGGGCCCGGTGGAGGGCATCGGTGATCCCTTTTCGATCCCACCCGGCCCTCCGGTAGATGTCATGGTGTTCGGGGCAAATGACCAGCACGGCGGGCACCCACTCGCACAGCTTCGGATGCCCCACCGCTTGAAGGGCCAGGGCCAGAGACCGGGTCAGCTCCTCCGGGGTCCGGGCGCGGCGGTCCGTCACGCCTTGAACGCCGTCTCCGGCGAACACCGTGACCGCGCTCCTCCCGGCCCTTGCCCCCCTGGACACGGCAAGAGGTTCCCACTCCGGGTCCGACTCGTCTTCCGAGAAGCAAAAGGTGTACTTGCCCGGACTTCCCAACGTCGCACGGTCGATTTCCCCGGGCCGCCCACCCCCGACGTTGCGCACCACCAGATTGACCGCTCGACCAATGGTCGCGTTGGCCCGGTTCCCCTGGCCCAGGGCGTTCATCCCCCCGTTCATGCCGATCCGCTTGGCAACGGGGCCGTTCACGATGATGACGGGGCTTGAAAAGCAGGTGCTGCACGTGACCCCGTGCAGGGTGAACCCCGGGTCGAGAGCTGCCTCCAGGGCGGCCAGCACAACGGGTAAATACTCGGGCCGACATCCCGCCAAGACGGCGTTGATCGCCACTTTTTCAACGGTGCAAGGGACCAGATCCGGAGGAACAAGGCCGATGACCTCCCCCAGGTCGCGGCGGGTTCCTCGCAACATCCGCAGGATCCTCTCCGGGGTCGGAGGAACGACGGGAAGGCCGTCCGTCCACCCTCTGTCGAAACAGGCTTCCACTGGGTCGGCGTAGGGACCGGCCTCAATGGTCCGCGCCCGAATCCCCGTCTCCCCGAAACGGGCATGGAGGATGTCCGCAACCCCAGGATCCACGGAAGCGGAACCGCAGCCCGGTCTCTGTTCGGGAAGGTCAGGTCCCAGCCACTGGAGGTCCGTCAACGCGCGCCATTCGGCCCGGTTCCACGCCACCGCCCGCCCCCTTTCCGACCCGCCCTCCATACACACCAAGGTGGGGACGGTCTCGACACCCAGGCGAAAGGAGCGCTCAAGGCTCCGATCGTCCACCACGGTCGCAGGGCATCTGTCGACAAAGGCCCCGTCATCCTGCCAGTAGACCGTGAGGTCGTGGCCGGCACGTGCGATCTCGGAAAGCACCGGGAGCACCAAGCGACAGGTTTCGCAGTCGCTCTTGACGACGGCCACAAAGCGTGGAGCGGGCAGGAGAAAAACCTCCGATACCGGAAAGGCTGCAGATTGGGACCCCCCAGGACTACCGACCGGGAGACGAAGTCTAAGGTGGCGGGTGCAACCCGGAGCGGCAACGGCCGGTCCGGGGCTCCGGGCCGCGCCCGTCGTGGACCCGCACTCCCCGGTCTCCCCCCCTGCGGGGCCGGGAATAGGAGACCGAGGACCGGGAGCGGGCCCCCCCGGCATGACGCCAACCGCGGCCCGCCCCCATCTCCGGCTGTCTACCCGATCCAGTAACTCGCCTTGAGCATGAATACATCCTCGCTGGACTGGTCGAAAAGGGTGCCCAAGTCACCGCCGAAGGAAAAGTCGCCGCTCCGAGCAAAGTGGTCCCTTCCCTGGGACCAGACGAGGAAGAGTGTGGAGCCCGGTTGATACTCCCATCTCAGAACGACGTTCGACCGGAACTGCTTGACGTTGAAGTCCGGGTTTCGGAAGGCATCCCCGGTGCCGTCTCCATCAATGTCTCCTTCTAGCCTTCCCTCCCCTCCGTCCCCGCTCTCCACGGCAACAAACCGGTCCCGGTACGCCTGCGCTCGGGGATCGGTGATCCGCTTGAACTGGCTGTAGTCACCCGCCGAAACGAAGGGCTGGGCATACACCTGGAGGGAAAGGGTTGGCGAAAACGTCCAGTCCGCTCGGGCGGTGAAGCCCCCCGTCGTCTGGCTCATGCGCCCAAACAGATAACGGGGCGGCCCCCCAAGGTCGAAGCTGCCAACCCACTGGAGGTCCTCCACCCGCCAGTTCACGAAGGGTCCCGCCGAAATCGTGGCGCTGGAAGACGGACGCCAGCGCAAACCGACGTTCGATGCGTAACGCCGGGAACCGCTCTCCGGGCGTACCTGCCAGTTGTTGTTCACGTTGAACTGAAGCGGCTTGCGGGAATCGGAACGGACCCCGAACCAGCCGTTCCACGATGCGTCGCGGCGGAGCAAGGGGCCTCCCCGAAGGGCCGTGTTGGTCAATCCCTCCGCGTTGTGCGCAACGCCCGCGTAGCCACTCCAGAAGTTCTTCAGGGTGAGGCTGCCGTTCAGGTTCCCACCCGTGTTGTAGCGCTCCCCTCCGAAACTGTACGCGCTCCATCCATTGAAATTGACGTTCCAGCGTTGCAGCCGCTCGGTCGGCTTGTAGTGGTTATAGCCTGCCCAGACCCAGGGGCTGAGGAAGTCCGATTCCCGCATGAACCCCAGGTCGTTGGCCTCAAACCCCGGAGAGCGGGCCATGACCCCGGTTCCGTAGCGCCAGGATCCCCCCGCCACCTTGAGAAAGGAAGCGGATCCGGCCCAACCCTTGAGGGAAGTGCGATCCGGGTGAAACTCGGTGTGTTCCGCATCGGGCCGCTGAAAGTAGCGGGCCGGCGATCGCTGAGTTCGGCTGATCGCCTCCGCAGAGCCGCGGACAGTGGATCCCAGAAGATATCCGGTAGCCAGGAAGCGATCGCTTCCGAAGCGATGGCGAGCGTCGACGCCGGCGGCGTACGCTCCGGTGTGGAGCGCAAGTTCGTCGGCCCCGGTCCGGTCGCGTTGTGTCCAAGTGGAAATGACGCCCAGGGCGCTCTTCCCGGCCCGGAAGTCCTTGCTCACCCGGCCCACGCCATAGAGGGTCAGCGGCTCGACGAGCCGGCCGTCCAGAGGGCCGGATTCGTCGGCCAAATCGGCCTTCTCTCGTCCGGTCAGGGCATTGAGAAAACCGAGAGACCACCCGGTCCGGGTCTTCCCCGACAACTTCGCTGCGCCGACGATCCGGGTCCGGTCGGGGGTGTCGGAATACACCGAAGACGGAACCCGGCCTTGGGGTGCCCTGCCGATTCGGCGGGAATAGAAGAGGCCCTCGCTCGCAAGATCCCCGTCACCTTCCGAAAATCCAAAGGAAAAGATGTTCGCGCCTTCGACAAAGAAGGGCCTGCGTTCGGGAAAAAAGCTTTCGAAAGCCGTGAGGTTCACCTGGGCCGGGTCTGCTTCCACCTGGCCGAAATCCGGGTTGATGGTGAGGTCGAGCGTGAGATTGGTGGTGATGCCGTACTTTATGTCCCCGCCGACCGCCGAAGAGAAGTCCCGCGGGGCGTGAAAGGGATCCGCCGACCTCCCCGGGGCGCTCTCAACCTGCACCAGGGAGTACGGGAGGACCTCAAGGCGCCGGGGTGGTGACAGATCGCGAAGGCCCTTCAGTTCTCCAAAACGCGACACGATGGCCCCGTCTCCCTTGGAGATCGGAGCCCAGAGGCTCATCTCCAGGTGCCGAGCGATCTGGCGGACGAAGTTGATCCCCCAGGTTTGACGGGCCGCACCGCCAAAGCGCAGCTGGGAGTAGGGAATGCGGAATTCCGCCGTCCACCCCTGGTCGTCAATTTGGGTGGCCACATCCCATACTGCGTCCCAGGAGTCGTCCTGGTCCGTGTCGTCGAAGAGATAGCTGTCTGCCTTGACGCCGGCCGGGTTGACCGAGAAACGGAACGCCGTGCGGCGGTCGTGGTAGCTATCGATCACAACATCGACCCAGTCCGAGTGGGGACGTTCGTCGCGCCGGGCCAGACGCGTGACGATGGAATCGGGGGAGTCGTCGAAGGCCCGGATCCCCACATAGAGAGCCTCGTCCCCGTAGAGCACTCGGGCCTCCGTATCCTGGGAAGGAGCCGCGCCTTCGTCGGGTTCGAAGACGACGAAGTTGCGCGCCGCCATCGCGTTCTCCCAATCCGGCTCGTCCAGGAACCCGTCGATAACGGGGTCGGGTCCGACCAAGCGCAAGGCCTCCACCGTGGGCACCGGCGCGCCGCCGCCCGTGACCCCGTCGGCCCCTTTCTCAATGCTCTGACCCAGGAGTCCTCCGGCGCCAAGAAGCCCAGATCCGAAACTCACCACCGCGGCAACCACCCCTCCTCTACCCATCCGCACAGCCGTACCTCCCATCTCAACCCCTCCCCGCGCCCCTCGGCCCGCTCTTCAGGTTTACCCTCGGATGCCGCCAGGTCGGTACATTTGTCCGGTAGCCCCGGCGGTCACTTCTTTGACGAGACTAAAATCTGGAAAGTTGCGGTAGCCCCCTCACCATCACCCCCCGGTTCTTCAAGGGGCACGGTCACGGAAACGACTATCTGGTCTTCGAGGAAGGCCCCGGTCCCCTCCTCACGCCGCCGTTCATTCGTCGGATCTGCCACCGTTGGCGGGGTCCGGGAAGTGACGGCGTCGTAGTCGTCGAATCCGTCCCACCGGGGGCGGAGGCGAGGTTACGGATGTTCAACCCCGACGGCAGCGAATTCGAACGCAGCGGCAACGGCCTTCGCATCGCAGGGGTTTTTCTGACCCGTCGGGGCTTGGTGTCCGACACCCCGTTTCCGGTCACCGTGGGCGGCAGCCGCCTGTGGGTACGGGTGACGGGGCCCGATGCAGGAGGCGTGTATGACGCTGGCGTGGACATGGGGACCGTCACGTTCCCGGAGGGCCCTCCCTTCCTCGCCCCAGGGCGGGCGGGACCCGAGGGACGGTGCCCCTTGACGTTGTCCATCCCCGGCAAGGGAGAAGACGCCCGGAGTCACAAGGGGGCCGAAACCCGGCCCCGTGTCCATGCTGCACGGCGCACGGACGTTCCCCTGGAGGTGATTCCCGTTTCCGTGGGTAACCCTCACGCCGTGGTCTTTCGCGATTCGTGGGCCTCCGGCGATGTCGCCCGCCTGGGTCCCTGGATCGCCGGACACGAAGTATTCCCACAGGGAACGAACGTCCAGTTCGCCAGTGTTCTCGGGGGACGGGAGATCGCAATCCGGATCTGGGAGAGGGGGGTGGGCCGGACCTCGTCGTCGGGAACTTCGGCGTGTGCAGCGGCGGCGGCCGCCGTGAAGACGGGTCGGATGCCGGCGGGCAGGATTCAAGTCCGCATGGAAGGGGGGTCCATGGAGGTGGAGGTCGCCCCCGACGGGTCGGTACGCCTCCGGGGCCCCGTGGAGGAAGTATGTATCGGGGAGTTAGCAGCGGGTTTCTGCGCCGGCGAAACCCGCGCCGGCGAAGGTCGTGCTAGGTTCGAACCCGGGCCATGAGGACCATGGCGGCAGCGAAGAACACGAGGTTGGGCGTCCACGCAGCCCACCCGGGCGGGAGGCCGCCCGAGCTTCCGATGGCACCGAAGAATCGCAATAGCATCATGTAGAGGATCGTGGATCCCAGGGAGATGCCGACCCCGAAGACAGCACCACCCTTCTTGGCGGTCGTGGCCAATGGAGCGCCCAGGAGAACGATCACGAATGTGGCAGCCGGAATCGCGAGCTTCTGCTCCCGTTTCACGAGGAGTTCTCTAGGATCGCCCCCCGACCGCCGTACCGCAGCGGCCCTGCGCCCCAGTTCGCTGTAGGTCATTTCTCGCTCTTCGGGGGGATCTTCCAGAAGCTCCACGGGAGGCACGGTCAGTCGGGCCGGGTGGTATCGCCCGAAGGTGTAGGCGACTTCCCGACCGTCGGGAGGGACCAAGCGCATATACCCTTCATGGAAAGTCCATCCCGTCTCTTCGGTGTACGACCCGCGAGTCGCCCAAATGTGGCGCAGCGATCCTTCGTCGATCCTCTCGAGGAGGACGCCCTCGATGGACCGGGACGCGATGAAGAGCTGCTGGATGGTCAGCGTTTCGCCGTTCTCGGTCTGGTAGACGAAGTTGTGGCGCCACTCTCTCCGGACTTCCCGTTCCTTCAAGGTCTCGGCGGCCTTCCGGTTGGCAGCCGGGACGGCCGAACCGAGAAGGAATGCCCCCGCGGTCAGGAAGACCCCCATCAACCAGAGGGGCATAACCAGGCGGTAGAAGGAAATGCCGCCCCCATTGGCCGCCATGATTTCTCTGTGGGTGCTCATGGAATGGATCGTGAAGACGGACCCGATCAGCGCGGCCACCGGAAATGACCAGAGCATGAAATGCGGGTACAGCAAGAGGTACCCAAGACCGATGTCGGTCAGGGCAAGGTCCCGGTCCAGATAGCGCCTGAGCTTCTCCGTCAGATCGCCAAGGATGAAGAGGATGGGAATGCACAGGATGAAGAGGGCGAAGATCCCCGCAAAGGTGGAGGCCACCAGCCGGTCCAGGGTTCGAATCATGTCATCCGTTTCCGATTTCGGATGGATGAACGAAACAGTCTTCCGATCGCGTGCCCGATTTCTCGCCAGTCTCCACCCCGCACCGAAGCAATCCACCGGCCCATGCGGGAGACCATAAAGACCCCCACGGCGAAAAAGACGAGATTGGGCGTCCACATGGCCCAGAAGGGGTGGACGAGGTTTCGATCGGCCAGGGCCTCCCCATCGGTAAGGACCACTTGATAGACCGCGAGGACTGCGGTGGAGACAAAGATGACCAGGCCCACTCCGCCCCGGGGGAAACGCACGCCCGCAGGAAGTCCGAAAAGAACGAAGACGATGCACGCAGTGGGGATGACGAACTTCTTGTGGATTTCGACCCGGTACTGATTTGCCCGCTTGCGAAGGGCATCGGCCCGGACTGCGTGGGTGCGGGCCGAAATGGAGGCCCCTTGGGTCAGATCGTCGGGGGGAAGCCTGGGCGCGCCATCGGAAAATCGGGGGGCCGCGTTGCGAAGAGAATCCCATGTCGGATCCAGACCCACCGCTCGCTCCACCGTCTCCAGCGTCCGTTCACGGGATTCCTGCCGAACCGAGTCGAGTTCGGTCAAGGTTTCGTGGACCGCGTTGCGCAGCATGGCCACCGACATCTCCCGGTCACTTCGCTGGTCACTGTGGTAGCTCTCGAACACATCTCCGATGCCCCGAAGCACATACAGCTGCTCCTTGAATTCGGTTTGCTGAAACGATCCCAGCTCCCCATTTCCCACCTCGAAGGTCCGCCCTTCGTGAAGCCGAAGGTGCAGATTCGTGAGGGACGCGTTCAGAGACATTTCTCCCCGCGCCGCATAGGTCGTGCGCCGAAAACCGGGTCGACTCATATCATAGATGACGACGTCGGTGAGCTCGGAGGCGGCGGGGTCAATGACCGCCGCCTTCAGGAAGTACGGACCCAACCCGTCTTCCGCCTCGATCCGGTTGACCGCCCTTGCCCGGAGGTTGAAGGTGGGGCTCTTCGCGTGAATGGATGATTGCAGATTCTTGAGCCGATGGTTGGCAGCCGGGAGGATCTGGTCATTGAAGACATATGTCACCGTTCCCATCAGGGCTCCCATGAGCACCGTGGGGAGGATCAGGCTCCGGGGCTGCACGCCGCTGGCGGACATGGCGATGATCTCGCTTGCCGACGCCAATTCGGTGGCGGTGTAGAGGACCGCCACGAGGACGGCCATGGGAAGGGTGACGGCGATGGTATGGGGAAGCGAGAGGAGCAGGGCTTCGGCAATGACTCGAAGGGGAAGTCCCTTGCCCACCAATTCATCGAGCCCCTGCGCGACGGTGTTGACGAACAGCATCCCGGTAAAGAGAGTGAACGCGAAGGCGAAGGGCCCGGCGTGGGATCGAATCAGATACCGGGTCAGGATCCTCATGGTCGGCACGGTTCGAGGGGCGCAGCGAAAGCAGGAGCGGGTCACTTCTCCGACGTCGGAAGGCGCCTTTGGCGTTGCACTGCACCTGTCTCCGGCACATCAAGGCCCGAGCGACGTCTCCCGCCCGAAGAATGTAACCGATTCGGACCGGGTTCCGTGAACCGGCGTCCCGTCCCCCGAGGGCTTGCCCGCGGAAGCAGCCCACCATGACGGTTTCCTGGTTCCTGGCCGGCGCGACAGCCCTGATCTCGACTTCGGGAACGGACGTCTTGGGAGATTCAGGGTTACAGCCACTCCTGGCGACCGCCCGCAACCCCCCGGTTGGGTGGACTTCCGCCGCGGATACGGTGCCCTGGATCCTTCCGGATCTGAGGCAACCGGTGCGATTCCTTCGATCTCCACCGGCAGCCGTCTTCCTCCTGCGCCTTGGACGTGCCCGGATTCCGGTCACCCGCTTCGGGCCTGTCCCCGCATTCCTGGCCGGGGACGCCGCCACAGCCGATTTTCGCCTCGGGGAAGGAACCGGAGGCGGCCTTCGGAATCCTCCCCTTCGCTTCGGCAGGCTGGGCCGTACCGTGGATGCCGCCCGGATCTCCCAATTGAGGGAGGAGAAACCGCCCGCACGGGGCCAGGAAAATCCCAGGTTCCGAACCGAGTTTGCCGATCTGGGCTTTTCTCTCCGGGGCACCGGCCAGTTCGGCGGGGAGTGGACCCGGTTCCGACCATGCGACGAGAGCGTCCAGGAAACCTGCGAAGTGTCGCTCCTGCCACGGATCCAGCCGGACATCCGGTTCGCCGTAACCGCCGACGGAACGATCACCAACCGGATTCGGGTGGATGTGGACTACGACCAAACCCGGGAGTTCGCAGGGGCGAACCAGGTCAACATTCGCTATCAGGGACTCCCTGGAGAAGCGCTCCAGCGCCTCAACCTGGGGGACGTGCGGTTCGACCTGCCCCCGTCCCGCTATCTGCGAGAGGCAATTCCCGCAGGCAACTTCGGCTTTCAGGCCGCCCTCCAGGCGGGTCCCGTAGATGTTCAGGCCGTGTGGGCGCAGCAGACCGGAGAAGTGACCTCCCGAAGGCTGCGGCTGGAAGGTTCGGGCCGGAGCGTCTCCCGAGCCGACACGCTGGTCTTGGACGACGCGGATTACGTTGACGGCCAGTTCTTCTTCCTTTTCGATCCCGCGGCGTTCTTCGATTATCCCTATGTTGATGTCCTTTCCCTGACGCCTTCGGATGCGCCACCCGCAGTCGCGCCGGGGACAGACCCGATCCAGCTCTACCGTTCCGAGACGGACCTGTACGCCCGGCAGCAGGTGGAGGGCCACGTTCAGGCCGACGCCTTTGCCAGCTTGGAAGCCGACACGGTGAGCGAATCGGCTTGGTTCCGGTATCTTCAGCCCGGCCAGGACTACGTAGTCCACCCGAGCGGGCTCTGGGTCGTTCTCCGCTCCCCCCTGAGACCCGACGAAATGCTCGCCGTCACCTATGTCACCGCAACCGGAGACACGGTCGGCACCTACAATCCGGAGCGCGCGCACCGAAAAGGAGAACGCCCCCGCCTGAGGCTGCTCAGGGCGTCGTCGGCCCAACACCAGCCCGGCGGGCCCACGTGGCGGACGGAAATGCACCAGGTGTACCGCGTTTCCTCCTCGAACGAGGTGGACCCCGGCTCCGTTGAACTCACCGTGTCCCTCGGGGAGCAGAGCGCGGGACGAACCTTTGCCCGGCACCCCAACGGAGACGACGTAACCTGGATGCGCCTTTTCGGGCTGGACGAAGAGGCCCCCGCGGACCGCCTCGACGAATCCCAGGTTTACCGCCCCGCCCTGGACTCCTTCGACGACCGACCGCCGGTCTCGGGGATCTTCATCATCTTCCCGGCGTTGGAACCTTTCGCCAACCCCGCGCCCCTGAGAAGCCTGTCTCTCGATCCGGAGGAGGTCAGGAAGATTCTCGGCTCCAACCGCAACGCGCGCATCTACCGGGAAACCGACCCCTTCGAGCGGGAGAACGGCGGGGTCTTCCGGCTGAATCTCTCCTACGAGGTTCGGGGAGAAGGGCCTTTGTCCTCCTTCGCCCTGGGGGCGGTCGGGATTCGCGAAGGTACGGAGCGGGTGGTCCTGGGAGACCGGGTGCTGGAACGGGACGCAGACTACGTGATCGACTACGATGTGGGTCACATCACCCTCACGGACCCGACGGGACTCCTCGCCACGAACTTGGGGCGGACGCTGGACGTCTCCTGGGAGCAGCGGAGCTTCTTTCAGGTGGCCCCCACGTCCGTCCTCGGCGTCAACGCCCGGTACGACATGGGAGACTACGGCACCGTCAACCTGACAAGCCTCTACCAGAACGAGAACGAGCTTGTCAGGCGCCCTCAACTGGGGGTCGAAGCCGGCGCCGTCGGACTCGGCGGCGTCAACGGAAACCTGAACCTCGACGCTCCCTTCCTTACCCGGGTGCTGAATGCCATACCCGGCCTGGCGCCCGGCGACACGTCGTCTGTTCGTCTCTCCGGGGAGACCGCGGTCTCACTGCCGAACCCGAACACCCAGGGTGATGTGTATCTGGACGACTATGACGGTCTGAACAACCGCCTGCTGTCGGTCCGCAGCCCGGACTGGCGGCGGGGCAGCAGACCGTCGTTTCGGGACGGGGCCGAAGAGGTGCTCCCCCCGGTTATGTCGGCGGCCTCGGCGGCCCAGCTGACGTGGCAGCACGTCTGGATCAAGGAGGGAGTGGGCGGGGACAGCCTGGGGGTCTTTCAGGGATTTAGCCCCAGCGCCGATATCGATCAGCAGATCCGGATTCGCGGCAGCGCCGTCCGGGAGCCCGGCCTGTTCGTCCGATTCCGGCCGGGGAGCGGAAACGTGGAAGGGCTGGGCGCATGGTCCGCATGGTCCTCGATCACGACGGTTCTAAGCCCCACCGGCGCCGACCTCACAAAAAGCGACTTCATCGAATTCTATATCCGGGACGGGGACCTCCTCAATCTGATCCTGGACGTGGGCGTGGTGAGCGAGGATGCCTTCTTCGTCCACGAAACCGGGGTGTTGAACGGGATCAAGCCCGGCGCGGGTGTCCAGTGGGGCCTGGGAGTCCTGGACCAGGAGGCAGATCCCCGTCGCGGTGAAGTTTGGGGGAACGTAGCCGACGGACGGGGCGTGTGGGACGAGATCTGCTTCGCGCAGCGGGGCCGCGTGTACCGTTTGGGGGACCCCGCCGCCAACTGCACTCGGGGGAACGGAAGACCCGATTCGGAGGACCTTAACGAAGACGGAAATCTGGATACTCTGGAGCGGTATCGGCGCTTCGTGATCCCCCTTAACGGGTCATCTCCCTTCCTCGTTCGAGACCGGGAGGAAACGGGAACCGCCTTTCGCCTGTACCGGGTGCCCCTCCGGGACCCGTCGGGGTTGGATGTCGGCGGGAGCATCGCGGACGCGGAGTTGCGCGCCGTGCGCCATCTTCGCCTGACCGTCACCGGCAAGCGCACCGACTCATTCGTCCTCGCCCGGATGGGGATCGTAGGGTCCACCTGGATCAAGCGATCCCTTTCGGGCGTGCTGAAGGGGCTCGGGGGCAGTGAGGGGTCCGTTCAGGGCCGGGTCGAAGTAGGGCCGGTCTCCAGGCTCACCGCCGGAGAGTCGTACGCGTCTCCCCCCGGGGTGATCGAACAGCTGGACGACCCGACAGCGGCCTTTGGCGGACAGGGAATCGAGTTCAACGAACGCTCCCTGTCGGTTCGCTTTCAAGACGTACCGCCGGGAGACCGGGTCGAGGTCTACAACCGGTTTCCGCAACGGCCCCGGGACTTCCTGTCCTACCGGGAGATGCGACTGTGGGCGGTTGCACCCAAAGGCGGCTTCGGAGCGGGCGTGCCCAGCTACTTTTTCGTCAAGGTGGGGACCGACGACCGGAACTTCTACCTGTATCGCACTCGCTTGGACCCCGCAGCCTCTTCCCGGGCCGTGCAGAAAGAAGACTGGCTCCCGGAGGTCGTCATCCGGTTCGACGAGTGGCTCGCCCTCCGGCGCCAAGCCGAAGAACAGCTCATTCTCGAGGGCAGGACGCCGGGCGACTCCCCGCTCGTCATCTGGTCCGCCGACTCCGCGTATGCCGTCGTGCTTCAGGACCGGGGCCGGGCTCCGAATCTGGCTTCGGTGAGAGAGATCGCCATGGGGATGGCGAACGAAACCAACGCCCCGGTTTCGGGCGAGCTTTGGGTGAACGAGCTTCGGCTGAGCCGCAGCATCCGGGACGGAGACATGGTGGCGGCTTTCGACACGGAAGTCCGGGGGGGGGATTTTCTTTACTCCCGGGCCACATACCGGAGCCACGGAGGATTCTTCCGACAGCTTCGAGGGAACCCCTCCTTCCAAGACGATCGGGCCCTGGACCTCCTGACCACCCTCCAGCTCGACCGCTTTGCACCGGGGTCCTGGGGGCTGGACATGCCCCTGTCCGTCACCTACGAACGCGAGGACCAAGCGCCCATCTTTCTGGGTCGGAGCGACGTGCGTGCCGATCGACTTCCCGGTCTCCGGAACCCCGGGTTCAAGCGCACCCGGATCGACCTTTCCCTGCGCCGCCGGAGTCGGTCGGACGGCGGTTTCTGGAACGCAGTGCTGGACGGATTCGCCCTGCGGGGAGGAGCAACCCGCTCGTTCTTCCAGACCATTACAACGAGGAGCGAAGGGGGTGGAATCGAGGTGTTCGCGGGTTACGCCGCCAACCCCGGGCGGGGGGACATCCCCCTCTTTCCGGGACGGATGAGCGCCCTGGTTCGGGCGATCCTGCCCTCTTTTCTCGAAGAACGTGTCGCCAACGCTCGCCTTCGTTGGACGCCCGAGAGTTTCCGCTTTGAGAGCGACTTTCTGAAGAGAGATCTCAGCACGTTCCGCTTTGACAGAATCGTTGAGAGCGCGGACGACGCCGCAGCGAGCGCGACGGAATCGCCCCGACGGCTATTGACGACGATGGCGCGCGTCGTCCTCCGCCCCCTGGAATCCCTGACCACCGAGGCCGACCTGGTGAGCGGACGCGACTTGCTGGACGTGGAGCGCTTGACCAGCGACCCGGAAACCCGGGCGCTCATCGCCACCGAGCGAAGAAGGACGGCCGGCGTGGACTTGGGGTGGGAGGTGGACCGCCAGCTTCGAACCCGCATCTCCTATCGTCCCCGGCTCCCGGACTGGGCCAATACATCTCTACAGATGAACACCCTCTACCTGTCCCAACGGAATCCCGACCTGAAAGGCAGCGGACCCGGGTCGGACCCGACCCCGGTGCTGCTGCGCAACGTCGACGGACAGAGGAACCTTACCGCCACCTTTTCCCTTCATCCCGGACAACTCCCCCCGGAGGAGGGGCGTAACGCCTTGATCGATTGGTGGGCTCGCTCCTTCGATCCCCTTTCCGTCACTTGGTCCAACGGTTTCACGTCCCGGTTCAATCGCGATTCCGTCGAACCGGGGGCCGGGTATCAGCTGGGCTGGGGCGGCCGAACCAACTTTCTGAGAATCGGCACCGATTCGGCGGCTACCCTAGGCGAGGGGAACCGAATCAGCGCAAGGGGCGGACTCCGACTGCCCGGGTCCGCTTCCGTCGGTCTTGCCTACGACCGGTCCCTCGCCGAAACCCTGGACACCCGGTCCGACAGGGAGAGCCTGCGCAGGGTGTGGCCGGACGTTCGGGCCGAGGTCGCGGACATGCCGCTGCCGGGCTTCTTTCGCACCGTCGTGGCGCGCCTTTCGGCGAGCTCCGGATACCGAAAAGAGATGAGGAGCCTGGCGTTTGGCACCGGCACCCAGCAGAGCCGTTTCCGGGAAGACCGGAGTATTCCGGTGTCTCTGACGCTCGGGTTTCCCGAAAGTACAACCCTGATCTACCGGAGCCGGCTTGATCGGGGGAAAAGCGTCGATCCCGCCGGCAACACAAAGCGGGCGGGCAGCTCCCACTCCCTCCTTGCCTCCGCCACCTTCCCTTCCCCCTTGAAGTCGTTCCGGGAACGGGGCGCACCCCTCCGAATCACGTTGGATCTGCGGTACCGAAACGAAACGCAGTGCCGGGTCGGGAGTCTGGGAAGTCCTTGCGTCGCGTTCATCGACCAACTGGAGCGGATCGCCTCCCTCTCACTCGATTCCTCCTTGCGGGACTTCCAGCTGGGGCTCCGGTTCCGCTACCTGGACCGCCGCTCTTTTGTCGGCCAGCAGGTGGGCACAACCCGGTTTCAGCTCAACCTCTTCGGCCACTTCCTGCTCACGCCGGACCTTCTCCTGAACTCATCGTAAGCGGCCTCCGAGGCTGGACGCCCCATTTCTCCCCGGGACGCTCTTTCCCAAACCGGTCCCGATTGGGCATGGAGGCGCCCGCCCAGGGATGTCACGCTCCTCGTTCCGGCCCACAAGCCCGCACCGCCCGCCTAAGGACTTGCGCGTCGGTGCCGCACCTTACGGGAGGAGATCCATGAGTAGCAGGGAGCGCACGAACATGCTCCGGGCGGCACTGTTTCTTCTGGGCGCCGCCGTCATCCGGCAGGTGGTGGCCGTGCCCGATCCGGCGGATTCGCCCCTGGAGGGACGTCCCTCCATTGCGGACAGCCTCATTGAGGCGGGTGACTCCGTCGCCGACGAGAACGAACGCCGAAGCCGTCCGTTCGAACCGGGAGAGACGATCGACCCGAATGTAGCCGGGGCAGAGGATTTGGACCGTCTGCCGGGGGTGGGCGCGTCGAAGGCACGCCGCATCGTGGAGGATCGGGAGCAAAACGGCCCCTTCACCCGGGCGGAGGACTTGGCCCGAGTGCCCGGTCTGGGCCCCAAGTCCGTGGAGCGCCTTACTCCGTACCTCAAGATCCGCGCGGCGACCGCCTCATCCCGTCCCGCCCAGCGCAACAACCCGCGAGCCCTGCAAACCTCTTCCGTCGGGGCAGCCGCTCCGGGAGTCCCCGTCCACTTGAACCGGGCGACGGAGGCCGAACTGCAGGAACTGCCGGGCGTGGGTCCGGTCATGGCCGGGCGCATCGTCGCCCTTCGGAACAAGCGCGGGGGCTTTGTCGACCCGAAGGAACTCATGGATGTGCAGGGAATCGGGGCCAAGACCTTTGCTCGACTCGCGCCATGGGTAACGACTCGCCCGTGAGGGACGCCGGGCCTAGGCCTCTGGAGCTGGACGGACTGCTAAGGGAAATGGTCCGGCGGGGCGCATCCGACCTCCACATCACCGCCGGCCACCCCCCCGTCCTCCGGATCAACGGAGCCCTGACGGAGACCGGTTCCGGCCAAAGGCTTCTGCGGGAAGATACCCGGCGTCTAGCGTACTCCATCCTCTCCCCGGACCAGCGGGAGCGCTTCAAGGCGGAAGACGATCTGGATTTTTCCTTCGAGGTCCAGGAGCTGGCGCGCTTCCGGGGCAACTGCTTCCGCCAACGGGGGTGCATCGCGTTGGCGATCCGTCAAATCCCGTACTGCGTCACTCCCTTGAATCAACTGGGAATGCCGCCGGTGCTGAACCATCTCGCACGACAACCCAGAGGGCTGGTGCTCGTAACCGGACCCACCGGGTCGGGCAAGTCCACAACCCTCGCCGCCATGGTCGACAAGATCAACCGAGAACGGCAAGGTCACATCATCGCCATCGAAGACCCCATCGAATTCGTCCACCAGCCCCGCCGGTGCATCGTCAGTCAGCGGGAGATCGGGGGCGACACCCGAAGCTTCGCCGCCGCGCTCAAGCACGCGCTTCGACAAGACCCCGACGTGATTCTCATCGGGGAGATGAGGGATTCGGAGACGACTAGAGCGGCCCTGACCATCGCCGAGACGGGGCATCTCGTACTCGCAACCCTCCACACCAGCTCGGCCGCAGAATCCATCAACCGGATCATCGACACTTTCCCCTACCGACAGCAGACCCAGGCTCGAAAGCAGTTGGCAGCCGTGTTGCAAGGCGTGGTCACCCAGATTCTGCTTCCCCGCGACCGGAGACGGGATCGGGTCGCGGCGGTCGAAGTCATGGTGTGCACGCCGGCCATCCGCGCAGTGGTCCGGGACGAGAAGGTCCACCAAATCCACTCCCTCATGCAAGCCGGAAAAAAACATGGCATGCAGACCTTGGACGAGGCCCTCGCCAAGCTCTATCTCAACGGGGAGGTAGCCCTGGAAGAGGCGCTGAAGCACAGCACCGACCCATCCGAACTCCTCCGGTCGGTTGGGGAACCCGCCCCTGATGGGTTCCATCAAGCCGAGTCAACGGGTTGGTACCGGTGACCGGTATTCCCGTTCGGGAGGTGATGGTTTTCACGCGGTTGTTCGCCACCATGATCAACGCGGGACTCCCCCTCGTGCAGAGCCTGGACATTCTCACCCGGCACACAGAGAACGAGCGTCTGCGGGAGGTCATCCGTACCCTGCTGCATGACGTGGAGTCGGGCAATACGCTGGCGGGCGCCATGGGCCGCCATCCGAAAGTGTTTCCGGATCTGAGTGTCAACATGGTGGCCGCCGGGGAGGCTGGGGGAGCCCTCGACACGATTCTCTTGCGACTTGCGGATTTCCTGGAGAAAAACAACACCCTAGCGCGCAAAGTGCGCAGCGCCCTGGTCTACCCCGCCATGATCGTCGCCGTCACGGTTCCCGCTGTGGCAATTCTTCTGGTCTTCGTGATCCCCACCTTCGAGGACATGTTCGCTTCGGCCGGCGTTCCCCTGCCCCGGCCCACCCAGCTCGTGATCAGCGCCTCGGCTTTGGTGAAGGCCTACTGGTGGATTCTACTGGCCACCGTACTCTGCGGAGCCGGACTCCTCAAGCACGCCTCGGGCACCCCCCGCGGCCGACTCGCTGCAGATCGCCTGCTCCTGGGCGTACCCGTTCTGGGAACCCTTCTTCGAAAGGCGGCCGTATCCCGCTTCACGAGAACCCTGGGAACCCTGGTCATGTCGGGGGTTTCGATCCTGGAAGGATTGGAAGTCACGGCAAAGACATCGGGGAACCGGGTCGTCCATGACGCGGTCATGAAAGCCCGACGCTCCATCGCCGGAGGAAACACCATCTCGGAGCCCTTGGAAGAATCGGGGGTGTTTCCGCCCATGGTTGTGCGGATGATCCACGTGGGAGAGCAAACGGGAGAACTGGACGAAATGCTGGCCAAAATCGCCAATCTCTACGACCAGGAGGTGGACACGGCCGTGGAATCCCTACTGGCCGCCCTGGAGCCCGCCATGATCGTGATCCTGGGCGTAGTGGTGGGAGGAATGATCGTGGCCATGTACCTGCCGGTTTTCGACCTGGTCAACACCGTAGGCTGAACCGGCTCCCAGGAGGAACATCCTGGCGGGCAGGGGCCCGAAGGCTTGTCCAACCGGCCGATTGTGCCTATGTCTAGCTTGGTTTTCTTGCGGACCCGCCCTTGCCCCGGGGCCCCCTGGGCAACAATGGAGAAAAACGCACCCATGGAGTTCATCGCACGGCTCGCCGACTGGATCGAACGGCTTACCGTTTTCGCGGCCACCAACATCGTTGAGGCGGGGATCTCGGTTGGCGGTGAGAACATCCCCTACATGGTCATCATCCTTCTGGGGATCGGCACATACCTGACCCTCCGCCTGGGTTTCGTGCAGGTCTCCCGCCTGGGCCACGGAATCGCCGTCGCGACGGGAAGATACGATAAGGCGGACGACTCAGGGGACGTTACCCACTTTCAGGCGCTGACGACGGCCCTTTCTGCAACCGTCGGTATCGGCAACATTGCGGGCGTGGCTCTTGCCATTCACTGGGGGGGGCCCGGCGCCCTTTTCTGGATGTGGGTGACGGCGGGTCTGGGTATGGCCACCAAGTACTCGGAGGTCACACTCGCCCAGAAGTACCGGGTCAAGGAAACCCAGGGGCAATGGGCGGGTACGGTTTCCGGAGGCCCCATGTACTACATCGAACGGGGGCTGGGGCCGAATTGGAAGTGGATGGCCATCTTCTTTGCCTTCGTTCTGGGCGTGACCGCATTCGTGACCGGGAACGGTACCCAGGCCAACACCGTCGCTGACAATCTGTTCACGGAATTCAGCATCCCCAAGTGGATCAGCGGGCTGCTGACCGCCGGTGTCGTTGCAGCCGTCATTCTGGGAGGCATTTCCCGAATCGGACGGGTCACCGCCGTCCTCGCTCCGGTCATGGCGCTGGTTTATGTCGCCGGTGCCCTCATCATCCTCTTCCTGAACGCCGGCGACATCCTCCCGACGTTCGCATTGATCTTCCGGGAAGCCTTCAACCCAACGGCCGGCGTGGCGGGCACGGGAGTCGGAGCGTTCCTCGTCACCCTCATGTGGGGGGTGCGCAGGGGGCTCTTTTCCAACGAAGCGGGTCAGGGGTCCGCTCCCATCGCCCACTCGGCAGCCAAAACGGAAGAACCCGTGTCGGAGGGGGTGGTGGCTCTCCTCGAGCCCTTCATCGACACGCTGATCATCTGCACCATGACGGGCCTCCTTGTCATCATGACCGGTGTGTGGAACGACCGGTTCGAAACCGAGATCACCCTTCGGGGCGGAGACCTCTCCTACCGAGCCGTGGAGGCGGATGGAAGCTACCTGAACATCGGTGCCCCGGGAGTTATCCGAATCGAAGACGGTGCCCACGCGGCCATCGGGCCAACCGACCCCCGCGTGTCCTGGCACGAAGTGCCCGTAGAGCGGCTGTACGTGGACGAAGCCCAAACCCGGCCCTTCACGGGCGTGATTGATCCCGCGACCGGGACCGCCACGAGCGACGATGGAGAGTCGTTCGGTTCCCTCTTCGGCATGGCCGTGGAGAGCGGCGCGCCGCTGACCATGGCGGCCTTCCAGCGCGGGCTGGGACCCCTGGGCGACTGGGGCCACTACATCGTGGTGTTTTCCGTGCTCCTCTTTGCCATCTCGTCGGCAATCGCATGGAGCTACTACGGGGACCGCTGCGCCAACTATCTCTTCGGCGCCAAGGCCGTGATTCCTTACAAAATCGTCTTCGTGGTGACCCACTTCATTGGCGCGATTCTCCCCCTTGGCGTAATCTGGGCCCTGGGGGACGTCCTCCTGGCGATCGTGATCTGGCCTAACCTCATCGCCCTGGGGCTCCTGGCGCCCAAGGTGGTGGAACTGACCCGGGACTACTTTCGGCGGGAGCCCTGGAAAGAGAAGTGATCCAAGACGCGGATCCGGGGTTCGCTTCGGGAGGATTCTTTATGCTGCGGGAGGATCCCTTGTAAGGAGGGGCCCTGATTGGACAACCGGCTCCAATATCCGTCGCCGCCACGAGAACGGCGGTTTCAGTTGGCCCCACCCCGCTCGGAGACGGCGTCCACGGTCAAGTACGGCTGTCCTTCAAGCCGGACTCGGCGGCGGTTCCCGTTTGAAAAAAGCACTCTTGCCGCCGAAGGCTCGGGGGTGGGTCTTTCCATGCGGACGATCGGGACGTTGGGACACGTCGCAGTCCACCGGGAGGATCGCTTGGGGACCTTGCGAGGGCATCCCGAATTTCAACACGTTTTCGGCCTCGGTCCTGCCAGGCTACATTTCCGGGGAATCGGCCCACTGACCGACGATTCCGGTAGACTGCGGTCGGTGGACCCCCATCCCCGAATTCGCCGCCAACACATTTCAGCTTCATCCCATCTACATAGGAGATTTCCGAACCCATGGCCTATCCCTTCGAACTCCCGGACCTGGGGTATCCAACTGCTGCCTTGGAGCCCCATATAGACGCCCGTACCATGGAAATCCACCACGGAAGACATCACGCAGCGTATACGAACAACCTCAATACCGCTCTTGAGGGACACCCGGAACTTCACGGGCAATCCGCCCAGGAGCTGCTGACAGATCTTTCGGCTCTTCCCGAAGGCATCCGGACGGCCGTTCGCAACAACGGAGGGGGCTACGTCAACCACGCCCTTTTCTGGCAAATCATCGCGCCGGGCGGCGAAACCACCCCTGGGGGGAAGCTGGTGTCGGCCATGGACGCAGCTTTCGGGAGCTTGGACGACTTCAAGAGCCGGTTCGTAGCCGCAGCCGTGGGCCGATTCGGATCGGGTTGGGCATGGCTGGTTGCAGGGGATGACGGAGCCCTTACGATCACATCCACGGCCAACCAGGATACGCCCCTCATGGAGGGCATGACGCCGGTCCTCGGTCTAGATGTCTGGGAGCATGCCTACTACCTGAAGTATCAGAATCGCCGACCGGAGTACGTTGCCGCCTTTTGGAACGTCGTGAACTGGACGGTCGTCGGAGAGAATTACGCCCGAACGGTCTGATGGTTGGCCCGGACGGCTGGAGGTAAACCGGTCCGTATCGGCGGCCGGAGTCCTTCGGGCGAGGGAACCGGGAACGGCCCGTGGCTTCGGTTACTGCCCATCCATGGAAGACCGCGGGCAAGCACCGGCCCCGGGACAAGAAATCCATTAGCGCCGTTCGAGCCTGAATTCGCATGGAAAACAACCTGGCCTTCGGGGCGATCGCCTTCACCTCGTTGTTGGTCGTGTACAACCCCTTGAGCGCCATACCCATTTTTGTAGCGCTGACCCTCGACGATACGAACCGTGAGCGTCGAACGACGGCGATTTGGGGGGTGGTGACTTCGGTGATCGTCCTTCTCCTTTTCGCCTTTGCCGGTTCCGCGATTCTGGGATTCTTCGACATCACGACGGAGGCGTTCCAGATCACCGCTGGCGCGATTTTCTTCGGGATCGGCTCGGATATGCTCCAGGCAAAACGATCCCGCGTGAAGACGACCCGGCAAGAGCAGGACGAGGCGGCAAACCGAAAAACTCTGGCCATCATTCCCCTGGGGTTGCCGACGCTCTCGGGCCCGGGCAGCATCGTAACCATGATCGCACTCACGGGACAGGCGGAGAACCCCGTTCAGCTCTTCTGGGTGTACGCCGCCGCCGTCTTCGTCGGCTTGGTCACGCTGCCCGTTCTGATTCTGGCGCCAACCGTCCTGAATACCCTGGGGAGAACCGGCGTCAACGTCGTCACCCGGATCATGGGGCTCATGGTCATGGTGGTCGGCGTTCAGTTCGTGATTGACGGGGTGGGATCCGTGGTCGGCGCCTGGAGTGTCACCCCGTAAAAGCCCTGGCGGAAACAGGCCCGACTACGTATGTTTACGTTGGGTACAGCGCTTGGGTACAGCGTACGTGTGAGGATCAACAACCGAGGGCAGAGCCGGGGGGGTCCCGGCAGGGTAGTCTAACCATGAGGCGAAGCGGGTTTCGAGCAAGCGGGCCGTTCCTGGCGTTTTTCCTATTGGCAGCTTTTCATTACGCCGGCGAAGCGCAGTCCCTCAAAGGGAGTCTGGGCGCAATGAAGCGACAGAACGATCAGGCGCTTCGCCACGACTTCACCTTCCTTCGGAGCTCGGCCCATGTGAAACGCTTCGTTGACCTGGAGCTCTTGGTTCCAGTCAGGGGGAACGCCGACTATCGCCTCCATCAGGTCTCGTTCCCCTACGCACGCCCCGAAGTGCGGACATTCGTGGAGCGCCTCTCCCGCCAGTACCGCAGTGCCTGCGGGGAGCAGCTTGTCGTGACCAGCCTGACCCGTCCCAAATCCCGCCAGCCACCGAACGCTTCCCCGAAATCGGTTCACCCCGCGGGCATGGCCGTGGATTTGCGCAGGAGCAACTTCCGTCCCTGCCGCGCTTGGCTGGAAGATGTGCTCATTCACCTTGAAGGGTCGGGAGTTCTGGAAGCAACCAGAGAGAGTCGGCCTCCCCACTACCATGTTGCCGTGTATCCGAACCCATACGCCGAGTACGTGGCTCGTGTGGAAAGGAATACGGGTACGGGAGTCCTGGAGACCCGGATCGCGAAAGCAGAAGTTCAGAAAAGGAACAGACGGTACAGGGTCCGACCGGGAGATTCGCTCTGGAATATAGCCCGGAATTACGGAACCACCGTGGATGAGCTGAAGTCCACGAACCGCCTCAGGAGTTCCCGCATATACCCCGGCCAAGTGCTGGCGTTACCCATCGCTTTCCGGTAGCCATCCACCTCGGTTCGGATTCCACATTGCGGTGCCGTCCGGGGGGAATGGATCGTTCTCCATGAGCAACAACCCGCAAATCCCTGAAGGCGTGGCCCCGTCTTGCCTGGAACACATTACCGTCTCGGTCGTGATCCCGGCCTACAACGAATCTGCCACGGTGGAACAGCTCCTGCGGCGCGTAGCTGCGGTACCCTTGTCCAAAGAAGTCATCGTGGTAGACGACGGTTCTACCGACCGAACCCGGACAACCCTGAAGCAGCTGGAGGAGCAGGGCTTCATTGACCGTCTCGTCTTGCACGACGTCAACCGCGGGAAGGGAGCGGCACTGCGCACCGGATTCCGGAGCGCAATCGGTCACGTGGTGATCATCCAGGACGCAGACTTGGAGTACGACCCCAGCGAAATTCCCCGCCTCCTGGGCCCCATCGCGACCGGCAAGGCCGACGCCGTGTACGGCTCCCGATTTCTGGGAAGTCCCCACCGGGTACTGTTTTTCTGGCACATGCTGGGCAACCGGTTTTTGACGTTCCTGAGCAATCTTTGCACCGATCTCAACCTCACGGATATGGAGACTTGCTACAAGATGGTTCGCACCGACCTCCTGCGGACGCTCCCCTTGACCGCAAATCGATTCGGAATCGAGCCCGAGATTACGGCCCGGCTTGCCCAGGCGAAGGCCCGCATCTACGAGCTGCCCATCAGCTACGACGGTCGCTCCTACGCCGAAGGCAAGAAGATCAACTGGAAGGACGGCATCGCGGCAATCTGGTACATTTTCCGGTATAACTTATTGGGACCGAAGGCGGTGCCCTGGAAGCGGGAGCCGCTTCCCTGGCTGCCATAAGGAGGAACATAGGAAAGAGGAGCTTCCATCCGTTGGACACGCCCGGAAGGACGGCCGATCGAACCGGTAGCCAAGGCTGTCGAATCATGGCTCTGGACTATGGCCGCCGACGGATCGGGATCGCCTTGAGCGACGCCAGCAGAAGCTTGGCGACCCCGTTGGCCACCCTGAAGCGCCGTGCAGGCAAGCGACCGCCTATTGTTCACCTCCTGGACTTGGTCCGCACGTACGGGGTGCGAAGGGTCATCGTCGGCCTTCCTTTGGACATTGACGGACAGGAGAACGAATGGACCGGAGAAATCCGCGCCTTCGGCGGACGACTGAAGGAGGTGGGTCGTGTGCCGGTGGAGTTCTTTGACGAGCGCTACTCTTCGGTGGAGGCGGAGGCCCGAATACGGTCCATCGGGTTGCCCCGGAAGAAGCGAGAGGATCGGGCCAGAATTGATGCCGGGGCGGCGTGCATCATCCTTCAAGACTGGCTGGACGCCCACCCTGGCGCGACGCTGGATCGTACGGTTTCCCCGCCGACTTGCCCGTCGAAGGAGGGCGTATGAAGTCGGCCTGGCTGGTTGGCGCGGCCGTGGTTTTCGCGATCACGATTCTCGTCGGCTTGGCTCCGTCACTTCCAGAGGGGGAGGTGACGGTTCACGTGCCCAGGGGAGCTACCCTCCGGGAGATCGTGGACACGCTGAATTCACGTCAAGTAATTGAACGACCCCTTCTCTTTCTGAGTTACGCCCGTTTCAAGGGGTCGGACCGCTCGCTAAAGGCAGGCACGTACAGACTCCCCAGGCGAGCCCGATTCTCGAAAGTCCTCCAGACCCTTACGGAGGGCCGGGCGGTAACCTACCCCGTCATGATCCCCGAGGGAGCCAGGATCCAGCACATTGCGGATCGGATTTCTGCCGCCACGGACAGGGATTCGGCAGCTGTCGCCCAGGAACTGAACAACGACACCCTCCCCATGGCCTGGAATGTACCTGGGCCGGGCCTCGAAGGTTACCTCTTCCCGGACACATACCACTTCGCGGAAGGGGTACCGATCGCCCAGGTCGTGTCGACCATGATCCAACGTTACCACCGTTATTGGACTGCGGAGCGGCGAGAACGCCTCGCCGCCATCGGATTGTCCGAGCGAGAAGCAGTGACGCTGGCTTCGATTATCCAAGCCGAAGCCCGTCGGGTTGACGAGATGCCCACCATATCCAGCGTCTACCACAACCGCTTGCGCGCCGGAATGCGCCTTCAGTCGGACCCCACTGTCCTTTATGCCCTTGGCGGCCATCGGCCCCGCCTCCTTCACGCCGCCATGGATTCCGTAGCCGATCACCCCTACAACACCTACACCCGGCTCGGCCTTCCCCCCGGCCCCATCTGTGCGCCCGGAGCCGCGGCCTTGGACGCAGCGATTCAGCCCGCAATAACAGACTACTTCTATTTCGTCGCCCGGCCGAACGGGGAGCACATCTTCAGCCGTTCCCTCCGAGAGCACAACAACGCTCGCATTCGGTCCCGGAGGGAGTCGGCCAGCGGACGTGGCCCGACCCGGCCGGCAAACGGGCAGCACCCCCTTTGGTGATCGGCGGGCTGCGCGCTAGGGAGGAGCTGGCCCGTCGCCTAGGGTTGATCGTCATTACCGATCGTGAGCGGGCCCATCCCAGGACGCTCATTGACGTGGTGGGTGAGGCCCTTCGCGCCGGCGCGCCGGCCATTCAACTGCGGGACAAGAGGCATCCGCCGAGACATACATTCTCCCTTGCACAGCGGCTCAGAGCGGACACCCGCGCCGCCCAGGCCCTATTCTTTGTGAACGACCGAATGGACCTGGCTCTGGCCACCCAAGCCGACGGCGTTCACCTGGGGCCCACCGACCTTCCCGTTGCGGCGGTGCGAAAAATTGCGCCGGCGGGTTTCCTGATCGGATACTCGGCCAGAGAGCCCGAAGCGGCCCGAGAGGCAATAGCCGCCGGTGCCGACTACGTCGGGTGCGGATCCGTGTTCTCGACGCAGACCAAGGCCGGCGTGGGCGGAGCCATCGGCCTGAACGGACTCAAGGCGATGGTAGCCGCCGTGGACGTACCCGTGGTGGGAATCGGCGGCATCACGGCCAATCGGGCCCTGAGCGTCTTCAGGACGGGCGCCGTCGGGTGCGCCATGGTAAGCGGGATAATGGAAGCCGCAAACCCGGGCCGAACCGTGAAGAGGGTCCTTGAGGCAACAGGAGGGAAAAACTGTGGGTAGCCGTCGGGAACAGCGTGGGAGCACAAGCCCATGTCTTTATGCCACGGAAAGAGATGCGGCGCTGGACATCAGGGCGGGACCCTCTCTTGCAAAACGGAAAGCGCCCCGTTCCGGGCAGAAAGCCTGAACGGGGCGCCTGAAAAATGGCTGGCGGCGACGTACTCTCCCACCGGTTGCCCCGGCAGTACCATCCGCGCGGCAGGGCTTAACTTCCGAGTTCGGGATGGGATCGGGTGTAACACCTGCGCTGTGACCACCAACCACCAAGCGAATGAGCCTGAAAATCGGCAACCGACTTAACGGGTCGCCATCTCAACGGCTCACAATCAAGGTAGAGGAAGGAAAAGCCTTTTCCGTGCTGGAAGGCGTGGAAGAGGAATGCTGGTCAAGCCTCTCGGGCCATTAGTACGGCTCAGCTGCACGTGTCACCACGCTTCCACTTGCCGCCTATCAACGTGCTCGTCTCGCACGGCCCTTCAGAGACCAAAGGTCTGGGAGTACTCATCTTGGGGGGGGCTTCCCACTTAGATGCTTTCAGCGGTTATCCCGTCCCGACGTCGCTACCCGGCAATGCTCCTGGCGGAACAACCGGTACACGAGAGGTCAGTCCGTTCCGGTCCTCTCGTACTAGGAACAGCTCCCCTCAATACTCCTGCGCCCACGACGGATACAGACCGAACTGTCTCACGACGTTCTAAACCCAGCTCATGTACCGCTTTAACGGGCGAACAGCCCGACCCTTGGGACCTTCTCCAGCCCCAGGATGCGATAAGCCGACATCGAGGTGCCAAACCGCCCCGTCGATGTGAACTCTCGGGGGCGATAAGCCTGTTATCCCCGGCGTACCTTTTATCCGTTGAGCGACGGCCCTTCCATTCGGAACCGCCGGATCACTAAGGCCAACTTTCGTTCCTGCTCGACCCGTCGGTCTCGCAGTCAAGCTCCCTTATGCCTTTACACTCTTCGTGCGATTGCCGACCGCACTGAGGGAACCTTTGCGCGCCTCCGTTACTTTTTGGGAGGCGACCGCCCCAGTCAAACTACCCACCTGCCACTGTCCCCGAAAAGGATTCACTTTCCTGGGTTAGAGCCTCAACTTTGTAAGGGTGGTATTTCACCAGTGACTCCCTGCTCCCTAGCGAGAGCAGTTCGTAGTCTCCCACCTATCCTACACATGCAAAGCCAAGACCCAATGACAGGCTGCAGTAAAGGTGCACGGGGTCTTTTTGTCCTGTCGCGGGTAATCGGTATCCTCACCGATACTCCAATTTCGCCGAGCTCGCGGAGGAGACAGCGCCCAAGTCGTTACGCCATTCGTGCAGGTCGGAACTTACCCGACAAGGAATTTCGCTACCTTAGGACCGTTATAGTTACGGCCGCCGTTTACCGGGGCTTCAGTTCAGCGCTTCGGGTTTCCCCTAACGCCTCCCTTTAACCTTCCGGCACCGGGCAGGCGTCAGTGCCTATACGTCGTCTATTCGATTTTGCAGACACCTGTGTTTTTACTAAACAGTCGCTTGGGCCGATTCTCTGCGGCCTGCTTCGGCTCCCCATGCTACATGGTTCACCTACCACAGGCTCCCCTTCTCCCGAAGTTACGGGGACATTTTGCCGAGTTCCTTCTCCGCGGATCACTCGAGCACCTTAGGCTTCTCGCCTCGCCTACGTGTGTCCGTTTGCGGTACGGTCGCTCATGAAACTTCCATGCGAGGCTTTTCTCGGCGGCATGATTACGGACCCTTTGCGGGGCGTTACGCCCCTTCGGCATCGGCGCTCGGCTAAAGAAGTATTTTATCCCTTCTCATCGCCTACCACCTTACATCGGATATTCCACCACCCGACGGTCCTGTCACTCCCGCGTCCCCCCTCATGGTCAAACGCTTCACGAACGGTACAGGAATATTGACCTGTTTCCCATCGCCTACGCCCTTCGGCCTCGGCTTAGGGACCGACTAACCCGGAGCGGATAAGCCTGGCTCCGGAACCCTTAGGCTTTCGGTGACAGGGATTCTCACCCTGTTTATCGCGTACTCATTCCGGCATACTCTCTTCCCTGCTCTCCACGGATGCTCTTCCGAGTCCGCTTCGCTGACCAGGGAATGCTCCCCTACCATGACTTGCGTCATCCGTAGCTTCGGCGCCGTGCTTGAGTCCCGACCATTGTCGGCGCAAATTCACTTGACTAGTGAGCTATTACGCACTCTTTAAAGGCATGGCTGCTTCTAAGCCAACCTCCTAGCTGTCTTTGCATATCCACATCCTTTCTCACTTAGCACGGACTTTGGGGCCTTAGCTGACGGTCTGGGCTCTTTCCCTCTCGCGGACGGACATTATCGCCCGCCCACTGACTCCCAGGATAAATCTCAAAGGCATTCGGAGTTTGGTTGGGTTCGGTAACCTGGTAAGGCCCCTAGCCCATCCAGTGCTCTACCTCCTCAAGACAATTCCCTGAGGCTATACCTAAATATATTTCGGGGAGAACCAGCTATCTCCGAGCTTGATTGGCCTTTCACCCCTATCCACAGCTCATCCGAGCAGTTTTCAACCCACAACGGTTCGAGCCTCCACCAGGCATTACCCCGGCTTCACTCTGGCCATGGATAGATCGCGTCGGTTTCGGGTCTACCCCCATGTACTCGTCGCCCATTTCAGACTCGCTTTCGCTTCGGCTCCAGACCGGAGGTCCTTAACCTTGCACATGAGGAGTAACTCGCCGGATCATAATGCAAAAGGCACGCCGTCACCCGACTCCGATATCCGAAGATACGGACCGGGCTCCGACCGCTTGTATGCACGCGGTTTCAGGGTCTATTTCACTCGCCGTCAGGCGTTCTTTTCACCTTTCCCTCACGGTACTCTTCACTATCGGTCACAGACTCGTATTTAGCCTTGGAAGATGGTCCTCCCGGATTCAGCCAGGGTTCCACGTGTCCCGGCCTACTCGGGGTCTACGCCAGCTCGCCTACTCGCATTTCGCATACGGGACTCTCACCCTCTGCGGTCGTACGTTCCAGTACCGTTCCGCTATGCTTCAGCTTGCCTCCTGCGTAGCCCCACAACCCCCGCGCAAGTCTCCTTACCCGGGTTTGGGCTCTTCCCGTTTCGCTCGCCGCTACTCTGGGAATCTCGTTTGATTTCTTTTCCTCCAGGTACTTAGATGTTTCAGTTCCCTGGGTTGGCTCCCCTTGAAGGGTGACGGGATTGCTCCCGCCGGGTTTCCCCATTCGGACACCCCCGGATCGAAGTTTGCTTGCAACTCCCCGAGGCTTTTCGCAGCTTGCCACGTCCTTCATCGCCGGTCTGTGCCAAGGCATCCACCGTGTGCACTTACTCGCTTGACCAGCCCTCTATCCTTGAGGAACGAAAACCGGGACGTCCAAACCCTTCTGTCCCGGTTCCGACTCCTGTCAAGCAGGGCCAGTCCACCGTAGCCTCCAACACGGAACACTCCCACCGATTCCCACTCCAAAGGCCGACCCCCAAGAGGGCCATCCCCGGATCATTGAACCGATGAAGAGCGAACCTAAGGCTCTTCCTTCCTCTACCCAAGTTTTCAAAAATCGTCAATTTGGCACTTCCAGCCGATCCAACTCCTCAAGGGCTCGGCTGGGTGCCGACGTAGCCAGTGAAGGTAAACAACGATTTCGGGAAAGTCAACACTGGAGGGATCCCGGATCCCGCAACCGCATGGATGTCACCGCTACTCCAACCGGATCAGATGCCCCCCTCCGCCAGAAAAGCGGCCACATCGGGCCCATCTACGAAGAAATCGCCCAGTTCCGCACCTCCTTCTGGGCCGTGCCAGTCGGAGCCTCCGGTTACCAGAAGCCCCTCCCTTTCGGCCAGCGCCAACAATGCGGAAACATAGCTTTGCCCGAAGGCCGGGCGGTAAACCTCCACGCCTCCCAGCCCCGCGTCCACCAGAACCGACAGGAGATCGTCGAGGAGGTTCGCCGGAGGATGTGCCCAAACGGGAATCCCGCCAGCGACCCGAATGACTTGGATCGCCGTTTCCGGGGCCGCCACTTCCGTGGGGACATAGGCCGGACAACCGTTTCCGATCAGCGTCGTGAAGGCTTCCTGCACGCTGACCGCGTAACCCGTTTCGACCAACGCACGAGCCAAGTGGGGACGGGTCAGGGCGGTGGCGGGCGTAGGCCGCTGTGCCTCCAGCTGTTCCCAGCGGATGGCGACCCCTTGGCGGGCGAGGCGGTCCATCATCTCCGCCATGCGAGAGGATCGGCGCTCCAGCCCCCGCCGCTCGTAGTCCGTCAGGGCATCCGACCTCACGTCGATGAAGTACCCCAATATGTGGATGTCCTGTCCTCGCCAGGTGCTGCTGAGCTCCACCGCAGGGATGACATGGAGCCGTCTCGATCTCGCCGCCCGAATGGCCCGCGCGACCCCGGACACCGTGTCATGGTCGGAAAGCGCCAGGACGTCCAGCCCGCCCCCTGCGGCTCGGTTCACTACCTCTTCCGGTGAGCAGGTGCCGTCGGAAGCGGTCGAGTGGACGTGAAGGTCGATTCTCATAGTGGAAGCGGCGTCTGCCGGCAGTGGGTCCTCCGGGACCTCACGAGTATCGTCTCGGGACGCCGGGCTGGCTGGGTCGACCGGCCCTCGGGAAAGGGCCGTCGCTTCATTCGCCGCGGCCGCTCCCGGCCCCACCCTCGTTTTCGCTCCGCACCGCTTGATCAACGACGACAGTAACGCGGTCCGAATCGACTTTCAGCAGTCCCCCCGACAGATGGAATCGTAGGTTTCCTCCCGATTCGGGGCGCACATCCAGCGGCCCTTCACCCGAGAGCGCGAGAAACGGGGCGTGTCCGGGAAAGATCCCCACCCGGCCATCCCAAGCCGGGGCCACGAGTGAACGCGCGGCGCCCTCGAAGACGACCCCTTCGGGCGTGAGCACCCGCACCGCCAAGCGGCGTTCCGCCATGAATCAGCCGCCTCCGCCGGAGCCGACCTTCACCCCCATCCCTTCGGCAGCCTCGATTACCTGGTCAATCCCGCCCTTCATGTAGAAGGCCTGTTCGGGCAAGTGGTCGAAATCACCTACGACGACCCGTTCAAAGGACTCAATCGTGTCTTCGAGCTTTACATAGCAACCGGGAATATTCGTGAACGCCGTTGCCACGAAGAAGGGCTGGGACAGAAACCGCTCGATTCGCCGGGCGCGCCCCACGATGATCTTGTCCTCTTCGCTGAGCTCGTCCATGCCCAAGATGGCAATGATGTCCTGGAGGTCCTTGTAGCGCTGAAGGATCCGCTGAACGCCGCCGGCCACATCGTAGTGCCGCTGGCCGATGAACTGCGGGTCCAGGATGCGGGAAGTCGAGTCCAGGGGATCGACCGCCGGGTAGATGCCCTTTTCGGAAATCGACCGGGACAGCACGGTGGTGGCGTCCAAATGGGTGAACGCGGCAGCGGGAGCAGGATCGGTCAGGTCGTCCGCGGGCACGTAAATGGCCTGTACGGAGGTAATGGAACCCTCCCGCGTCGAGGTGATGCGCTCTTGGAGCTCCCCCATCTCCGTGCCCAAGGTCGGCTGATAGCCCACCGCCGAGGGCATACGCCCGAGCAGGGCCGAAACTTCGGACCCGGCCTGAGTAAAGCGGAAGATGTTATCGATGAAGAGGAGCACGTCCTGCTTTTCTACGTCGCGAAAGTATTCGGCGATGGTCAGGCCCGAGAGCCCGACCCGGAGGCGGGCGCCGGGCGGTTCGTTCATCTGCCCGTACACCAAAGCCGTAGACTCCAGAACGCCCGACTCTTTCATCTCGATCCAGAGGTCGTTCCCCTCCCGGGTCCGCTCCCCGACGCCGCAGAACACCGACCGCCCCCCGTGCTCCATGGCGATGTTGTTGATGAGCTCCATGATGATGACGGTCTTGCCGACCCCGGCACCCCCGAAGAGCCCGGTCTTGCCGCCTTTTACGTAGGGCGCGAGCAGGTCCACAACCTTGATGCCCGTCTCGAAGATCTCGGTCTTGGGCTCGAGGTTCTCGAAGCGGGGCGACAGGCGATGAATCGGCCACCGCTCTACGTCCTCCCCGTCGGCGATGGGCCCCTCCTCGTCCACGGGCTCCCCCAGCACGTTCAGGATGCGCCCCAGGGGGGATTCCCCGACTGGCACGGCGATCGCTTGCCCCGTGTCCACCACCGCCATGCCCCGTTGCACGCCGTCGGTGGAGCTCATGGAGACCGCCCGCACCTGGGAGCGCCCAATGTGCTGCTGCACCTCGGCCACCAGGTCGATCTCCCGACCGGACTCGGTGGAGGCGGTCAGTCTCAGAGCGTTGTAGATCTCGGGAAGGTGCGCGGGGTCGAACTCCACATCCAGCACGGGTCCGATGACCTGGACCACCCGGCCTATCTTGTCGTCAGCCATTGATCTCCATGGTTTCCGTGTCGGTACGCCTCAAGCCGTCGCCGGCGGGCGTCGATGAGCACGTTTTCGGTCAAAGTGAACCTACTCCAGCGCGGCGGCGCCCCCCACAATCTCGGCAATCTCTTGGGTGATCTGGGCTTGGCGCGCCCGGTTGTAGCTGCGGGTTAGATTCTCCAGAATCTCGCCGGCGTTGTCGGTCGCGCTCTTCATGGCCGCCCGGCGAGCCCCCTGTTCTCCGGCGGCATTCTCCACCAGGGCCCGGTAGACCACGCTCTCCACATAGCGAGGAAGAATCTTCCCCATCATCTTGTCCGCTGTGGGCGAAAGAATGAACGCGTCCGCCACCTTGGCCTCCCCCGACAGGGTCACCGGTAGGAGGTGGGAGGTACAGGGCGGCGTAGACATGGCGGAGCGAAACTCGGAGCTCACGACTTCGACGGCGTCCAGTTCTCCCGCCGCGAAGCGCTCCGCGAGAGGTGCGGCCAGGGTCCTGGCGTCGGCCGGCGTGGGCGTATCGCCGATGGCGGTCGTGGTGGATGCGATTCGAGTGCCGCGGAACCGAAAGAAGGTGATCCCCTTCTTGCCCGAAATGTGCAGTTCCGTCTTCACGCCCTGCCCTTGCAACGCTTCCACGCGAAGGCGAGCCTCCCGGATCAGGTTTGCGTTGAACGCGCCGCAGAAGCCCCGGTTGGCCGTGAGCAGAAGCACGGCCGCTCGGTTGGTCTTGAGGGGCCGACGAAGGAGGGGATGATCCTGCGCCAGCTCCGGCGCGTAGAGCCCTCCCACCACGTCAATGAGGGCTTCAGCGTATGGACGGGCCGCGACCATCCGATCCATGGCCCGCTTGAGCTTGGACGTGGCCACGAGCTCCATGGTGCGGGTAATCTTGCGGGTATTGCGGACCGTCTTGATCCGCCGCTGTACGTCGCTGGCGCTGGCCACCGGTCCTACGCCGCTCCGGCCGCCGTGGCCGACGCTTCGGCCTCAATAACCCGGTTGTACGCTTCGATGGCTCTCTGGAGACGGCCCTCAATGTCGTCCGTGAGCCGACCCTCTTGGCGAAGTCCGATGAGAACGTCGTCGAAGCGACTCTCCAGAAACTGGAGGAACCCCCTCTCCCAGGCCCGCACTTGCAACACATCCACGCCGTCCAGATAGCCATTGGTCACCGCGTAAATGGTCACGATCTGCTTCTCGACCGGCACCGGCCGATACTGGGGCTGCTTGAGGATCTCCACGGTTCGCTGCCCGCGCGCCAGCTGTTGCTGGGTCGCGGCGTCCAGGTCCGACGCGAACTGCGCAAACGTCTCCATGGCCCGAAACTGGGCCAGATCGAGACGGAGGCGCCCTGCCACCGACTTCATGGCCTTGACCTGGGCGGCCCCGCCGACCCGGGAAACCGAGATGCCGACATTCACGGCGGGCCGCACCCCGGAGTTGAACAGGTCGGGCTCCAGATAAATCTGACCGTCGGTGATGGAAATGACGTTCGTCGGAATGTAGGCCGACACATCTCCCGCTTGAGTCTCAATGACGGGAAGCGCCGTCAGGGACCCTCCGCCCAGTTCGTCGGACAGCTTGGCAGCCCGCTCCAGAAGCCGAGAGTGCAGGTAGAACACGTCCCCGGGGTAGGCTTCTCGCCCCGGCGGTCGGCGGAGCACAAGGGACAACTGGCGGTAGGCCTGGGCTTGCTTGGAAAGGTCGTCGTAGATGACCAGGGTGTGCTTGCCCTGCCACATGAAATGCTCCGCCAGAGCGGTGGCCGAATAGGGGGCGATGTACTGCATGGGGGCCGGGTCGGAGGCGTTGGCCGTGACAACGACAGTGTAGTCCAGAGCGCCGTGGTGCCGTAGGGTGTCCACTACCCCCGCCACGTTCCCTGCCCGCTGGCCGATCGCACAGTAGATGCAGATGACGTCCGTGTCCCTCTGGTTGAGAATCGCGTCGATGGCAATGGCGGTCTTGCCCGTCTGCCGATCTCCGATGATGAGCTCCCGCTGACCCCGTCCAATGGGAATCATCGCGTCAATGGCCTTGATCCCCGTTTGGAGCGGCTCTTTCACGGGCTGACGCTTTACGATCCCCGGGGCGACGACGTCGATCTGGCGCCGGTCCTTGGCTTCAATCGGGGGGCCGCCGTCCAAGGGCGCCCCCAAAGCGTCCACGACCCGGCCCAAGTATTCTGCGCCGACCGGAACATCCAGTACGCGTCCCGTTCTCCGCACTTCGTCCCCCTCATGGAGCCCGGCCCACTCCCCCATGATGACGGCGCCGATGTTGTCCTCTTCCAGGTTGAGGGCCAGGGCGGTGACGGTCTCCCCGCTCCCGCTCGAGGTGATTTCGAGCATCTCGCTGGCCATGGCCCGGTTCAAGCCATAGATACGGGCGACACCGTCTTTGACCTCAAGAACCTCGCCCACTTCCTCCGCGTGAAGGACGTCTTCGTAGTTTTCGATCTCCGCCAAGAGGACGCTCTTGATCTCACCCGCCCGGAGATGGGATTCTGACATGTCGTTCTATTTTCCTTGAAGTCTCAATCCAACGTCATTGTTTTGCCTACGCTTCCGCTGCCGTCGGGCTCAAGAGGGCCTCACCGCGCGGGCGAAGGCGTCGGCAGTCCCGTTGCCATCAGCTTCCTGCGCATTCCGTCAAGGCGACGCTTGAGGGATCCGTCGTAGACCGTGTCGCCATCTCGAATTACGATGCCACCCAGAATCGCCGGCCTGACCCTCACGTCGGGAATCACGGTCACCCCGGCGGCGCCGGACAACCGTGCCGCGACCTCCTTCAGGGCTTCCTCGTCCAGGGGCCGGGCCACGCTTACCTCCACATGACGTCGACCCAGACGCCGGTCCAAAAGCAAAGCGTATGCCTGGGAGATGCGCGGAATCAGGCGCTGGCGGCCCCGGTCGATAACCACTTTGAGAAAGCGAAGAAGCATTGCGGGCACCTGGCCCCCCAGCCCTCGGTCGAGGGCCGCCTTTTTCGCCGCCGCCGAGATCCGAGGGGTAACGAGGAACTCGCGCACCCGGGCGTCCTCCATCAGGCTCGCAGCCAGTTCGATGCCGTTACCGAACACTCGGGCGCCTTGGTGGCGTTCGGCCAGCTCGAAAAGTGTCTCGGCGTACCCTCGGGCGACGGTATCTTCCCTCACGCTCGAAGTCCTCCCCCTCCCGACAAGCCCTCGGCCCTGGACAGTTCGTCAACGTATCCCATCACGAGCTGGCGGTCACGATCGTTGTCCAGGCGTTCTTCGAGAAGACGAGACGCGGCCGCCAAGGCAAGCTCAACCGACTCTCGGCGCACGATTTCGAGCGCCGCATCCCGCTCCCGCTGGATCTCCCGGCGGGCGTTGACCAGAATCGCCTGGCTCTCCTGGCGGGTCTTCGCCTCCAAATCCTTCCTCAGTCTTTCGGCCGCCTCTCGGCCTTCGGCAATCATCGCCTGGACGCGGCGGCGGCCCTCGGCCAGTTGTTCCCGGTTATCGGCAAGCAGGCGCTCGGCTTCTTCGCGCTGCCGGTTCGCCTCGTCAATCGTCCCCTGAATGCCCATCTCGCGGGCACCCAGGGCACCCAGCAGGGGCTTCCACGCAAAGCGCCTGAGGATGGCGAGCATGGCCAGGAAAGTGGCCAGGGTCCAGAAGGAAAGCCCCCAGTTCACGGCGAAAAGGGATTCCCACCCTTCCGCCGCCGCCACGGGTGGCGTCACCAGCGCGATTGGAACGACCCGCACAGCAAGCACCATCGGGAATGGCGTCATCACGTCTCCGCTTGAAATGAGGTCACACGCTCTGGCCGTTGAAGGGAGCAGGTGGGAAGTCCGAACCGGGCATCAGTCAATGAACTTGAACAGCGCAGCAAGAACGATTGCGAAGAGTGCCGCTCCTTCGACGAAGGCCGCCAGCACGAGCGCGAGGGCCCGGATTTCGCCAGCGGCTTCCGGCTGGCGAGCGATTCCCTGGGCCGCGCCTTCTCCGATGCGACCGATTCCCAGGCCGGCTCCGATGGCCGCCAGGCCGGCCCCGATCCCTGCGCCCAGGAGGGCTACCAGGTTCTTGGCCGTGACAGCGTCAATTTGCGCTGTTTCCTGCAGCGCTTCAAGCATCGCGTTGAGCATGGTTTCTCCGTAATAGTGTCGGATCAGGTTGGGTTAGTGTTCGTGTTGCATCAGCCCAATGAAGACCGCCGACAGCATGGCGAAAACATACGCCTGAATGACGGCAATGAGCAGCTCCATCAGGAGGATCAGGGTGACCATGGAGAACGAGGCGCCGGCTACGAACCAGCGGGCGAACGCCACGTCGGCGAAGACGAAGATCAGCCCCATGAGGGAGAAAATCAGCATGTGGCCGGCCGTCATGTTGGCGAAGAGGCGCACCGCCAAGGCGAAAGGCTTGGTGATCTTGCTCATGAGCTCCACAGGGGTCATGAGGCACAGCATGAAGAATTTGCCGATTCCCCCCATCCCCGGAGGCGCGTAGAAGATCGTCCTCATGTAGCCCGAAAAGCCCAGGGCCCGAAATCCCGACACCTCGGTAACGACGAAAGTAACGGCGGCCAGGGCCGCGGTGACGGAAAGATTGCCCGTGGCCGAGCCGCCCCAGGGCACAAGTCCCAGCAGGTTCATTACAAGAATGAAGAAGAAAAGCGTGAGAACGAACGGAACAAAGCGCTCGTAGCCGCGACCGATGTTGCTCTTGCACACTTCGTCACGAAAAAAGACGACCATGGCCTCTACGGCGTTGGCGAAGCCGGAGGGCGCCCGGGACACTCCCCGGACGGCGACCGTCCGAGAAGCGATCAGAACCAAGACAGTGGAGATGGCGGCAGCCAGGAACATCAGAACGGTGTGTTTGGTGGGCGAAAGATCCAAGGCCAATCCCCCGATGTGGACCACCCAACTCTCGGGGAGGTGGAGCGAAAAGAACGGCAACTCGTACTCCCGGGCGTCCAGGATGTGATGGGCCAGGACGTCGGCCCCCAGGTCGAACTCTCCGCCGTGCGCGTCCTCTGTGGCGGCTGGACCCTGGAGCTCTTGGGCAAGACCATCCTCCTGCTGTGGCAAGGCGGGAGGATTGGGCAAGGTGAGAAGGCTCTCGGTCATGACCGCAGCGAACCCTCCGATGTCGCCGACTGTCGATCCAGAAGGGCTTCCAGAACGGAAGTGGCGAAGACAAAGGCGGCAAGGCCGAGCAGGAAAGGCACCGGGAGAACGCGCTCCGGCACGACCAACAACAAGATGGCAGCGGCAATGGTGATGACCCGCACCCCGAAGCTGACCACGACGGCAGCGAAGAAACGGTCGGCCCGGCGACGCCAGCCTCCAAGCAGGAGGTGAATGGGAATCTGAACGCCCAGGGCCAGGACGCCGGACCACGCGACGGCCCGTCGGCCAGCCCCTCCTAGAAACGGCAAGCCCCCCAGCACGCCCGCCGAAACCATTAGAACGGCTGTAAGTGGGAATAGCGCCGACCGGTTCATGGCGATCCCTTACGCTCCTTGCGCTTGCTCCCGGGTTCAACGATGAGCCTGACGTACAGCGTGTACATCCCCGCCCCCGCTCCGCCAAGCGTTCCCAGCACCGCCAGCAACGGGCTGGTACCCAGACGCGCATCCAGCTCCAGGCCGATCCAGCCGCCAATAAGTGCCGTCAGCACCCACGCCAGCCCGTATCCCGCGTAACGCCCAAGGCCACCCGACCCCCCAACGGGCGAATGCCTTGACGGACCTGCGTCCTCCTTCACGTTCACGCCCCCCCTAGCTCCCTCACTTTTGACCCGTTCCCTGACGATGACCGGCCGCTCTTCCGAGTCCCGGGAAAACCCACCCGTGACCGCGTGGCCAAGCAAAGGGAATTGTAGCGCTTGTGAAAAATTTCGCAAGCTCGTTCCCCCAAGAGAGAATCGTTCCCCCAAGAGAGAAATCAAGCCCGTAGGGCGATCGGGACCCCAGCCCCGTCAGGCCTGGAGTGGGTGGCGAATCCAATGACCGGGTCAAGAAGTCGGAAGCCCGTCGGACGAAGCACGCCAAAATCGGGCGTCCAAAGCAAAGTGCCCGGTCCGCGGCGGAATCAATAGCGATTCAGGGGGAGAGCGTCGGCTGCGATTGGGGCGGCCCTGAGGGGTCCCCAAGCCCGCTGGGGGGGGGGGGGGGGGGGTGGCCAGACACCGGGCCGGCCATCCCCGGAAAATCGGTAAGAAGTCCTTTAGCGTCGTTGAATGGGACGCACTTCCACGCTCGGAACGTCCAGCTCATCCTTCACGATTCCGGCAACGTGGGTATCGCCAACCCACATGAGCTCGAAACCGCTCGGAAAATCCACCGTGGCCTCCAGGGTGCCGTCGGGCCCGAAAATCTCCCAGAGGGGAGGCTGTGGCTCCGGGTACGGCACGGAAAAGCGTTCAACCCATACGAAGCCCCCGTCCACCGCCTGTACATCGGAGTAAACAGGATAGTGGGAGGGATACGGGTGTTCCGACCACCGGCGCCGAGTCGAAGCAAGATCCCGGCCTTGAGTCTCGGCGAAGCGGACCCATTCTTCAATGTCCGCGTTGATGTGAGAGCGAGGAATGTCAAGAGGCTCCGTGTCCACCCCAATGGTGTCCCGAACGTTCCCCTCCGGATCGTAACGCACCAATAACGACCAAGCATCCACGCTTCCCAGAACGAAACCCCAGCGGGAAACTCCGAACATCGGGGCGAACCCCCATGTGACAGGTCGGTCCGTCCATCCCCCGCTGTTGACGGAACGATATCGTTCTTCACCTGTGAATGGGCCCATCGTCATTCTATGTGACCCGTCCGGCGCGAAAAAAACGATGTCGAACGTGCTACTATAGGGATCCTTGGGAACGTCTTCATTGCTACGAATCAATTCATTAACCAGCATGGGATCACGGTGCTTGTCTTGCACGACAAACCCACTTGAACCGGTGCACCCGATTTCTGCCCTACTAATACTCCGCGGCAGGGTGATGGTACGCAGGTAGTCGAGTTCCAGGGAGTAGACGGATATCCGAGGAAAGCTTCTGTCCGAAACGAAGACGCTGTCTCCCCCACAGTGGTCAAACCCGAGCGGACCCTGAAACTCCCTCGGTCCTTCGCCCTCTCGCCCCGTGGTCACGATGTGGTCACCCGTGGCCAGATCAAAGGCGTGGATTTGCGTGAAACCCCAATCTGCCACATAAATCCGATTTTCGTAAACGAGCAAGTCCGTGATGAGCGAAAATTCCACCCCTGAACCTTCGTCAATCGTTACATCCGGAGGAGCCAAGCTCCACTGGGCTTCCGCAGGAGGGGCAAGAACAACTCCGGCGGCGATCGCCCAGGCCATCCCGCCGCTGACCCACGAGAGGCCTGGACGACAATCAGCTCGAAACATGGCTAAGACCGTTTTTTGCAATCATCGGCAGAAACTTCCGTCTTTGACGACCTGCGACCCCGGCGAATTCCGAGGTCGCTGGGCTTTCTTAGAAGCATAATCCATGCCATTTTGTACATGTATTCACGAATGATACGTAACTCATTACCACATAGAACGTTACAGATAGCCGCACCGATGCGGCAACCCAAGCTCAGTCGGGACGGATTTGTCGACTCATCAGCCATCCGTCGGCAGCGGGGCCGAAATCTCGGCGGCAAGAAGCAAAATCAACCGGCCCCGCCTCCCCCTTGGCATCCTCCAGCACGGGGAAAACCCGCGCATTTCTCTCATCTACGCGCCGGAGGTCGGCCCTCCGATTTTCTCCGGTGCCCAGGTGCCCAATACGCACTACGGGGTGGGATTCGCGCTCTCCCTCTCGAAAAAAGACAACGATGCGGAATGGCATCCCGAAATGGCAACGGAACCTTGCCCCAAGCTCCCCAGAGGACCCATCTTCGAGCTTGAGGAGGATTCATGACATCCATCCAACCATCTTCGGGCTCTAGAACCACCGCCCCGCCACTCGCCAATTCGCTACCGCCCAAAGGCTCCGGTGCTACCCCATCCCGCCGCGTCTGCACTCCAACGGCGCCTGAGTCCCCACTGCCCCCGCCGGGCGAGACGCCCCTTGACCGCTACGACTGGCTCCGGGCCGTCGCTTCCTGGTGCAACCACTTGTCGGCAGTGCCACGGAAGGACTTCATTTCCCAATCCGCCCGGGACGCGGTGGACCGCCTCCCGGACCAGATTGCTCAGGGGCCTCCGATCCTTGAAGAACTGAACGAACTGGACAGCTACACGTTGTGCTACTTGGCGGAGCTCCAACGTACCGCCCAGGAATCCGGAAGCGGAAATTCTTACGACCCGGACACTGTTTTCGCCGGCCATCACACGAAAATCGTCGAGATCCGCACGACGTTCAGCGCGCACCTGGACGACAAGACACCGGTCCTTTTAGTTGGGGAGAGAGGCGTCGGCAAGGGGCAACTGATCCGGGCAGTATGTAAGCAATGGAACCTGGACGCCCATTTCACCGTGTCTCTTGCAGCCACGTCGGAGAGCCTCATTGACTCCGAGCTCTTCGGGCACGTAAGGGGTTCATTCACGGGTGCCCATACGAATCGCCGGGGCATCTTCTCCGTGGCAAGCGACCAATCACGGCTGATCTACCTGGACGATATCGGGGAGTGTCCTCCCTGCATTCAGAGCAAGTTGCTGACGGTGCTCGACGACGGAGTCTTCCGTCCCGTCGGATCGGATGAAACGATCTCCATCGGTCGAGGAGAGAACCGGCGTTTCCGGCTGTTCACCTCGACCCAGCCCACATCGATCGCAAAAATTCGGGAGGATCTCGTTGACCGCATTGCGGGCACGGTTGTGGTGATTCCGTTCTTTTTCTGGCGGATCTCTTCCTTCAACGCAGGGATCCTCTAAAGAAGTTCTGTCGCGCCGCCAAGATGCATCTCCTCAACTTCGCGTGGCCCGGGAACGTCCGCCAGCTCATGAACGTGGTTCGGCGGGCAGCTTCGATCGCGGGCGACAGTCGCACGGTTACGCAACGGACCGTTTGGAAGAGCCTGGAAGTTGAGAAACAGCTGGCCGCCTGGCGCTCAAGAGGCGGTGGTTCCGTGGATTGGGGTTCCAAAGAACCGAAATTTCTTACCTACGCCGAAGCAATGTCCCGCCACCTGGACAAGGCCCTGGCCATGACAAAGGGCAACGTTACGAAGGCGGCCGAATTGCTGGGACTGCCCCGAAGCACGCTACAGTCGAAGCTGCGGAAGAGATCAAACTCTGCCTGACAGATGGGTCAGTCGGGGTGGCGGAGAGGCCCGCATGCGTTTTCGGGAAGGCCCGCTTCTTGACCGACAAACCGGGCTAGGCGTATACTTCGGCCCTTCGTGTTCGCCGATCCGAAACGGCTCCGGCGGCCCTCTTTGGGAATGCTATGAACCCTACCCTCTCCGTCGAAGCCGGCGGCGACCGAGATGTCCGCCTCCTCCAAAGGGCGGGAAAAATCGCCGACGAGCTGCGAACCGCCGTGGAGAAGCGGATCGTCGGCCAGCAACACATCGTGGACGGGATCCTCACCGCCATGATGGCGAACGGACATGTCCTCCTGGTCGGCGTCCCGGGGCTTGCGAAGACCCTCATCATCTCGACCTTGGCCGATGCCCTCCACCTCAAGTTCTCCCGGATCCAGTTCACCCCGGATCTCATGCCGACGGACATCACGGGAACCGATGTCATCGAGGAGAACAAGGCCACCGGTGAGCGACTTTTTCGCTTCGTGCCCGGTCCGATCTTCGCCAACATCGTTCTCGCCGACGAGATCAACCGGACGCCTCCCAAGACCCAGGCGGCGCTGCTCGAGGCCATGCAGGAGAGGGACGTCACGGCTGCCGGAAAGACCTATCCCCTCGATCCGCCGTTCTTCGTTCTGGCCACCCAGAACCCCATTGAGCAGGAGGGCACCTATCCCCTTCCCGAAGCCCAGCTGGATCGCTTCATGTTCGACCTTCGGATCGGGTATCCGGGCCGGGAAGAGGAAGAGAGGATCGCAACACTCACGACCGAGGTGCAGGACGTGCGGGTTGATCCGGTCGTTCACGGGGACGAAATCCTGGAGCTGCAGCGGCTGGTTCGGCGCATTCCGGTTCCGCCTTCCATCGTGGGGTTCGCGGTTCGCTTGGCGCGCTCCACCCGGCCCGGCGGTTCCGAGCAAGCCGAGGTGGCGAAGCGGTACATCAGCTGGGGTGCCGGGCCCCGCGCATCCCAGTACCTAGTGCTGGGGGCCAAGGCGCGGGCGGCGTTTCGGGGGGTCCCCATGCCGACGCTCAACGACGTGCGCGACATCGCGCCTGCCATTCTCGCCCACCGAATCGTCGTCAACTTTGACGGGGAGGCCGAGGGCATGAGCACGCGAGACGTCGTGGAAGAACTACTCAGCGAGAGCAGGAGATGGACCTAGACGCGCAGTCTACGGAGGACCAACCTCCGAGTCGGAAAGACTCGAGCAGGTTGCCCCGAAGCGAGGCCAGGGATCAGGCGGCGACCTCGTGTCGCTAGCGGCTGGCCTGGCCGGGGTCTCGGCGTTCTTGCTGGCGCTGTCAGCGATCCTTGCGGCCGCGCTCGCCGCCGCGTTCAAGATTAGCGATTCGAGGGCCCGCATCCTGGTCAGGGAAGGCTTCGCCGGAGCGGACGCGCTTGCCGCGTTTCGGGCAGACCGAGTCGGCGTTGTGCGGTTGGGAGCCCTTCGGGCAATCTTCGTTCTCGGGACGATCGCAACGGGAATCGCTGCGGCCGTCGTCCGCTGGGGACTGCCGGGGCTCTGGGGCGGCGCCGTCGTCCTTCTCTTGATCGTTCTCGTAGGCGATGTGGTGCCCCGAGGTTTCGGGAGCCGAAGCCCGGTTCGCCTGGCCCTCGCGGCCGCGCCCGCGCTCCGGCGGAGCGCGGACGTTCTCGCCCACCTGCTTTCTCCGCTGGACCGGATGGAGCGGCTCATTTCTCGGGGATCCGGCAAGGAGGACGGATCTACCGACGAGCGTCAGGTGAGGGAGGCGCTACAGATCGGGGCCGGAGAGGGCATCGTCGAATCCGACGAACATCGGCTGGTTGAACGGGCTTTCGAACTTGATGAGCGCAACGCGTGGGACGTCATGACCCCCAGGGTGGACGTCTTTGCGTGGAAAGACGCCCAACGCCTGGGGGACATCATCTCCGAATTGGAGACCGTGCCCCATTCCCGGGTGCCCGTCTACGGGGAGAGCATCGACGATGTGACCGGCATTCTCCACGTTCGGGATGTGTACCGTGCGTACGTTGCCGGAAAACCCGAAGTCCCCCTCGCAGATCTGGCCCGGGAACCCATGTTTGTCCCCGGCTCCCTCTCCCTGGCCAAGCTCCTTCAGGATTTTCGCACCAAGCGCACCCATATGGGGATCGTGGCCGACGAGTTCGGAGGAACCGACGGGCTGATCACCCTGGAGGATGTGCTGGAAGAATTGGTCGGCGAGATCGTGGACGAGACCGATGTGGACGACGAACCCCTGACCCGCCTTTCCGCCGATGAGGTGATCGCGGCCGGGGGCGCAGAGTTGCGGGACATCAATCAGCGCTTCGGGTTTGCCCTGCCCGAGGGAGACAGCCGATCCCTGAATGGGTTCATTGTGGAAGAGCTGGGACAAGTACCGGAGGTGGGTGCGTCTCTGGAGGCGGGAGGAGCCACGATCGAGGTCCTCGATTCCTCGGACACGCAGGTGCTCCGAGCTCGGCTCCGGCGGACGGAAACCGCGCGGGAAGCGGGGGAGAGCTGATGGCGCTGATCATGCCGTTCGCGGGACGTCGGCCTCGGATCGCCGAAACCGCATTCCTGGCACCGGGGGCGGTCATCGTCGGGGATGTGGACATCGGACCCCGAACGAGCATCTGGTTCGGCGCGGTCATCCGGGGAGACAACGCCCAGCACGGCATTCGGATCGGAGCCGAAACCAACATCCAGGACAATGCGGTGGTTCACGTAAGCGGAACCGGGCCAACCGTCCTGGAGGACGAAGTGACCGTGGGCCACGGGGCCCTCCTGGACAGCTGCCGAATCGGCAGGAGGACCGTGGTCGGGATGGGCGCGACGGTGCTTCAGGGAGCCGAAGTGGCACACGACTGCCTGATCGCAGCGGGCGCGGTGGTGAAGGAGGACGCTCGAATTGCTCCCGGCCGCATGGTAGCGGGTGTACCCGGAAGGGTCCGGCCCATCAGCGAACGCGCCCGGGCGTGGACAGCGGGAAGTGCAGCCCACTACGCGGCCCTTGCCCGCCGCTACTTGAAGGAGGTTGGCTGCGACCTCTGCAACGGCCCCGTGCTGGAGCGACACTGCAAGATCGTCTGCCTCAACTGCGGATTCCAGCGGGACTGCAGCGACCCCTAGGCGGACGGGCCCCCGAACTCGATGCCCTGAGCAAGGGGAAGGGCGGTGCTCCAGTTCACCGTGTTCGTCTGACGCCGCATGTAGGACTTCCAGGCGTCCGAACCCGACTCCCGGCCGCCACCGGTATCCTTCTCTCCCCCGAAGGCGCCGCCGATCTCGGCCCCGGAAGTGCCGATGTTCACGTTGGCAATTCCGCAGTCGCTGCCCCGGTGGGACAGGAAGTGCTCGGCTTCTCGGAAGTTGTCGGTGAAGATCGCCGACGAAAGACCCTGGGGAACAGCGTTGTGCAGGGCAATGGCTTCGTCCAGCTGGGCGACGGCCCGGGCCGGGGAGGTGTCGGCGCTGCCGTAGCCGATGACGTACAGGATCGGGGCGAAGGTCTCATCCTGGACGATCGGGTAGTGGTTCTCCGCAGCCGCGATGCACGGGGTCACGTACAAGCCGCCCGGATAGCGATCCCCCGAAAGACGCTCCCCGCCGTACACAATCTCACCCCCTTCCTCCTGAACCCGCCGCCGCGCCGACATCAGGTCCTCCAGGGCCTGCCGGTTCACCACAGGGCCCATTAGGGTGTCTCCGTCCAGGGGGTCCCCGATGCGCAGACTCCCGTATGCGCGGACGAGGCGAGAAACCAACTCTTCGCGAATCGATCGATGCACGATGACCCGGCGCGTGCTGGTGCAGCGCTGCCCCGCCGTTCCCACTGCGCCGAAGAGAATCGACGGAACCGCCAAGTCCAGATCGGCGTTTGGGGTGACAACGATGGCATTGTTGCCGCCCAGCTCGAGGATTGTGCGACCCAGTCGCTTCCCTACGACCTGGGCAACTCGCCTGCCCACCGCACACGAGCCCGTCGCGGAGACCAGGGGAATGCGCCGATCCCGAAGGAGCCGGTCGCCTACGGTCGCACCCCGGCCGACCACCAGACTGAAAATCGCGGGGTCCACGCCACTCTCCCGACAGACCTGGGATGCGATTTTCGTGACGGCAATCGCGGTGAGGGGCGTGCCGGAAGCGGGCTTCCAAAGGGTCGCGTCACCACACACCGCCGCCACCGCCGCGTTCCAGGACCAGACCGCCACGGGAAAGTTGAAGGCGCTGATCACTCCGACCACGCCCAGGGGATGCCACTGTTCCCGCATGTGATGGTCGGGCCGCTCACTGCCCATGGTCAGGCCGTAGAGCTGCCGGGAAAGGCCACACGCAAAGTCGCAGATGTCGATCATCTCTTGGACTTCGCCCTCTCCCTCCGCTCTGATCTTACCCATTTCCAGGGTCACCAGTGCACCCAGCGCCGGCTTGTTCGCCCGAAGTCGGTCTCCCAGCCGACGAACCACTTCCCCCCGACGGGGCGCCGGAACCCGCCGCCATTCGAGAAACGCCCGATGGGCCCTGTCCGCAATCGCGTCGTACTGGGCTTCGGTGACCTGCTTCACCGTGGCGATCCGCGAACCGTCAATGGGCGAAGCGACGTCGAGGGCGGGCCCCGAGCCGGTCCATTCTCCGGCGAAGCCGCCCGGATTGGCGTCCCCGATCCCGAGGGCACCGAGAATCTGATCCTTGGTCATTGAGTTTGGTCGAGGAAGGTTAAGGGGTCGTGGGGTTTCGCCTGTTTCCCTTAGGCGCGAAGCGAAGTCTAATACAAGGACATGACGACGCCCATGTACCAGCGGATGACCTCCTCCCCCCAGCTGTAGGCGACTCCAGCGCCCAACGCGAGGAAGAGGCCGAAGGGCACGAGTTTGCCGGTCCGATAGGCGACGGGACCGAAGATCACGGAACCGGCCAGGGCCCCGGAGAACAGGGTCACCAGGACGCCCCCGGAACCCAGGAACGCTCCTACCATGGCCATCATCTTCACATCCCCGCCCCCCATGGCGTCTCTGCGAAAGAGGATCTTGCCCAGAGCGGCAACCCCCCAGAGGAGACCGAAACCCAGGAGAGCCCCGGTGGCGGCCTCCGCAAGAGACACCCCACCCGGCAGAATCGCCAGAACCAGCCCCGCTCCCGCTCCACCCACGGTAAACTGATCCGGGATGATATAGGTGCGGACGTCCGCCAGGGAGATTCCCAGAAGGATGGTAAGGAAAAGCCCTCCGCGAAGGGCCTCCGGGTGCATCCCCCACCGATGCACCATGCCGGCCCAGATCAAGCCCGTCGCGGCTTCCACCAGCGGGTACTGGACGCTCAGGCGAACCCCGCAGCGGGCACACCGGCCCCGCAGGAGCAGGTAGCCCACCAGGGGAATGTTCTCGAACCACCGCACCGGCGTACCGCAACCCAGGCAGCGGGAAGCAGGCTCCCGGACGGAGTCGCCCCCCGGCCAGCGGAAGACGCAAACGTTCAGAAACGAGCCGACGCAAACCCCCACCAAGGCGGCGAAGCCGGTCGCGACGGTGCCGCTCACGGCCTCGGCCGGGAGAGGAGGTACATCAGGATTGATCCGGCAACCGCCACGTTCAGGGAATCCACGCCCGGCTCCAGGGGAACGGCAACCCCCAGGCCGAAGCGCCTGAACCCCCGGGACACGCCGCTTCCCTCGTTCCCGACGACCAGCACCCAGTCCGGCCCCACCTCATCGGCGTTCGGGGGCGCGCCCGCCGGATCCGCGTACAGAAGGTTCGGCAGCGGGCCCGATGAACGGGCAAACCCTTCCGGAAGCCGGAAAAGGGGCATCCGAAAGACGGCCCCCGCGGATGCCCGAATCACCTTATCGTTCCAGGGATCCACGGTACCCCTTCCCACCCCCACTCCGTCAAGTCCGAACCCTCGCGCCGAGCGCACCAAAGTGCCGAAGTTACCGGGGTTCTGCACGCCGTCCGTGACCAAGTAGCGACCCCGATTCGGGGATCGCGATTCGAGGGGCGGGGGACGGACAACCATCAACACCGGTTGGGGTGCTTCCGTTGAGCAGAGCCGACGGACTTGGTCGTCGTGGGCGAATTCGGGTTCCAGGCCATGGTCTCGGCACTGGGTAAGGAACTTCCAGCCCACGTCCGTCCCGGCATACGCCTCTCCCACCAACGCCCAGAGGATCCCCGCCGACGACGCCAGGGCCTCGGCCGCAACCCGGGGACCCTCCACCAGGGCCAAGCCTTCCCGCTCTCGAACGCGCCGCCTTTTCAGCCGTTTGACCAGCCTGCGCTTAGCTTTGCTGATCACGCTTTCCGCTTCCCGTTCAGGACGTTCGAACCATGAATCTCGGGGGTTTTCCCCCGGTCGCACTCACCATCGCCGGCAGTGACAGTGGTGGCGGCGCCGGAATCCAGGCCGACCTGAAGACGTTTCATCGGTGGGGCGTCTACGGAACCTCGGCGGTCACGGCGGTGACAGCCCAGAACACCACCGGCGTTCAAGAGGTCCATCCCGTTCCTGCCGAAGTGGTTGTAGCCCAAATCCGAAGCGTCGCCACGGACATCCGTCCCCGGGCGGTCAAGACCGGGATGCTGGCCAACGGAGTGACCGTCCGGGCAGTCGCCGCGGCCATTCGGGACCAGGGCTTGGACCGTTACGTGCTGGACCCCGTCATGGCCGCCACGAGCGGCGATCTCCTGTTGGACCGGGACGCCGTTCCGATCGTCAGAGCCGAGCTCCTTCCCCTCTCCACCCTCGTTACGCCCAACTGGCCCGAAGCCGTCCTCTTGACCGGGGTCGGGGACCCAAGCATCGCCGGAATGGAGGCAGCGGCCCGGACCCTTGTGGACGCCGGGGCCGGAGCGGCTCTGGTCAAGGGGGGACACCTGGCCGGAGTGGGCCTGGAGGACCGCAAGGTGACGGACCTCTTCTGGGACGGCAAGACCCGGCGCCTTTTTTCCGGTACGAGGGTCCGCACCCGCCACACTCACGGTACCGGATGCACCCTGAGCGCCGCGGTCACCGCCGGTCTCGCCCGGGGGGATGCCCTCCCGGACGCCGTCGCCCAAGCGGTGGCGTGGTTGCGCCGCGCCATCGCCGAGGCACCGGGTCTGGGGGCAGGAGCCGGACCCGTGAACCACTTCGCCTAGCCACCGGTTCTAGTCCCGCTTCGCTGGGCCCTCCCCCAGGACTCGAGAGGCGGCGGCCGAAGCGGGCTGGGGATCATCCGACGCCCCTGAGCTTGCCGCCAAGGGAGGGACCAGGTCCTTTAGCAGAGAGCCCAGGACCTTTCCCGCCGACGCTCCTAGGGCCATGACCTCTTCATGGCAAAGGTCTCCGGGACCCAGACCGGCCGCACGATTTGTGATGAGGGAAATCGCCAATACGCGCTGCCCCAAAGCCCGAGCGATGACGACTTCGGGCACCGTGGACATGCCTACGGCGTCGGCACCTCCCGCTCTCAGGGCCCGAATCTCGGCCCGGGTCTCAAAGTTCGGTCCGAGAACCATGCCGTAGACCCCCCGAGTCAAGGGAACCCCGGCCCGACGGGCAACCCCAGCTGCCAGCTCCGCCAACGCCGGGTCATAGGGCCGACTCACGTCGGGGAAGCGGGCTTCGCCTTCCCTCAGAGGACCCGCCAGAGGGGTCCGGAAGGCCAGATTCAGGTGGTCATCCACCAGCATAAAGGTCCCGGGTACCAAGTCCCGCCGAATTCCGCCTGCGGCATTTGTGAGCACCAGGATCCGAGCCCCGAAGGCATGCCCAACGCGCACCGGCCGCGCCACAACCTGGCCTCCCCACCCTTCGTAGAAGTGGTAACGGCCGGCCTGAACCAGAACCGGAACCCCGTCAATACAGCCCAGGACGAAGCGCCCGGCGTGACCGGACACCGAAGTTTCCGGGAACCCGGGCAGGTCACAGAAAGGGACAACCACAGGATCGCGTACGCTGTCCGCCACCCCGCCCAGGCCGGAGCCGAGGACGAAGTGAAGGCGGGGTCGCAGGCCGCTCCGCGCTCGAAGGATGCGGACGCACGCCTCTATCCCGGCGGTCCGGCCCGCCGCCCGCTCAGACAAGGACCCCAGCGATGGCCGCCGTCATGAAGGCGGCGATCGAGCCCCCAACCATGGCCCGTAGGCCCAGACGGGCGAGATCCTTCCTCCGCCGGGGGGCGATTCCCCCAATCCCGCCGATCTGAATGGCAATGGAGGAAAAGTTCGCGAATCCCGAGATCGCGTACGCGGCGATGGCCGCCGAACGGGGCGACAGGTTGTCTCGGGTCAGGGTTTCCGCGAGTCCCAGGTACGCGACGAACTCGGTGGCCACCGTCTTGAGGCCCATGAGGGTGCCGACCGCCGCCGCTTCTTCCCAGGGCACACCCATCACCCAGGCTACGGGAGCGAGAAGCGCCCCCAGGATTCCCTCAAGAGAAAGGCCCTCCACCCCCACCAGCCCACCGCCCCACGCCAGCAGGCCGTTGGCCAGGGCAATCATGGCCAGAAAAGCCAGCAACATGGCGCCCACGTTGAGGGCCAGGTGCAGCCCCTCCCCCGCCCCCCTGGACGCCGCCTCGATCACATTCACGTCGGGGCGCTCCACCTTGGCTTGCAAGCCACCCGCCGTCTCGGGCTCCGCCTCTTCGGGAACCATCAGCTTCGCGACCACCAGGGCGGCGGGCGCCGACATGACGGAAGCCGCCATCAGATGCCCGGCAATGTCGGGAAAGTAGCCCACCAGGATCCCTACATACGCGGCCATGACCCCGCCCGCCACCGTGGCGAAGCCTGCCGTCATCACCGCCATGAGCTCCGAGCGGGTCATGCCGTCCACAAAGGGTTTCACGAGGAGAGGGGCTTCCGTCTGCCCGATAAAGATGTTCCCAGCCGCCGTCAAAGTCTCGGCACCGCTCGTCCCCATGGTGCGCTGCATCGCCCACGCAATCCCCCCGACCAGCCACTGCATGAAGCCCAAGTGGTAGAGGACGGTCATGAGGGACGCAAAGAAAATGATCGTGGGAAGCACGTTGAAGGCGACAAAGGCCCCCGTTCTCGCAACCTGCTCCCCTTCTGCCACGAAGGAGCCGTTTCCCGGATCCCCGCTGCCGACCGGGACGTTGTTCCAGACCAAGTCGCCAAAGAGGAAGCTCGCGCCCTCCAGGGTGAAGCCCACCAAGGACACGATGACCTGGTTTGCGGCCTGGAAGACGCTCGCCCCCACCGGCGTTCGCAGGATCAGTAGCGCGAAAATGAACTGGAGCCCGAGGCCCCACAGAACCACCCGCCAGGGGATCCGCCTGCGGTTCGTACTCAAAGCCCACGCCGCCACGGCAAGAACGAGAAGGCCCAAAAATCCCCGAAGGCGGGTTGATACGGGCGTTTCGGACCCTTCCTGAGACGAGGGAACCGCAGCCCCGACTTCGGGCGTGGCAGAGACGCTCCCATGAAATTCCGGGGCACTCATAGCCGGGGCACTCGTAGCGGAAAGGACTTCCGTACCCGGCCCCACCACAACAAGGAGGAACAGAGCGAAGGCCACGAAGGCCCGGACGAAATGCGCCCCGGTCAGAAAGGCACCGCCGTCGAAAGATCGGAACATGGGTCAGCCCGGGGAAACGCAGACTCGGTCAAGGAACGCTTACCATACGCCGCCTCCGCTACCCCGGCCAGGCATCATGCGATCAAGGCACCAACGCCCGCTTGAAAGCCGAACGGCTGTACGGCAGGTGCTCGTCCCCGGCGCCGGGGGAATCCCGGCTGCAGCAAGACCTGCCAAAATGGCAGAAGACAAGACCCGACCCAGACCCGGATTCCCTGGATCGGGTCGGATCTGCCATTTTGACAGGGCCGCCCGGCCGTTCCTGTCAAAATGGCATACCGGACTGCACAACGGACTTCCCGTTGTCACGGCACGTTCGTTGCATCTGGCTGATCCGTTACCTTATGTGCGGACATGATCCGACCGGGCGGTTGACTCGGGTTCGGTGAGCCGAAAAACCTGAAAGGACCAAAGCAGAAAATGGGAAAAATTATCGGGATCGACCTCGGGACCACCAACTCCGTGGTTGCCGTTATGGAGGGCGGAGAGCCCACGGTCATTCCCAACTCCGAGGGCGGGCGAACGACACCTTCCGTAGTCGCATTCGCCAAGGAAGGGGAGCGCTTGGTCGGGCAGGTCGCCCGACGCCAAGCCATCACCAACCCCGAGAACACGGTTTTCTCGATCAAGCGCTTCATGGGGATGCGCCATTCAGAAGTCGAAAAAGAGCGCAAGCGCGTTCCGTACTCCGTGGACCGGGACCATCGGGATCGGGTGGTCGTCAAGCTTCCGAACGGAGAAAAGGACTACACGCCCCCGGAACTCTCGGCGGTGATCCTTCAGAAGATGCGCCAGACCGCCGAGGACTACCTGGGAACATCCGTTTCCCAGGCCGTCATCACCGTTCCTGCCTATTTCAACGATGCCCAGCGCCAGGCCACCAAGGACGCAGGCAAGATCGCCGGCCTGGAAGTCATGCGGATCATCAACGAGCCGACGGCGGCAGCCCTCGCGTACGGCCTGGACAAGAAGAAGGACGAAAAGATCGCCGTCTTCGACCTGGGCGGTGGAACCTATGACATCTCGGTACTGGAGATCGGGGACGGGGTTTTCGAAGTGAAGGCGACCAACGGGGACACCCATCTGGGAGGCGATGACTTCGACCAGACGATCATTGACTGGCTGGTCGCCGAGTTCAGGAGGGAACAGGGCATCAACCTGTCCAAGGACTCCATGGCGCTGCAACGCCTGAAGGAAGCCGCCGAAAAGGCAAAGATGGAGTTGTCTTCCACCAAATCGACAGACGTCAACTTGCCCTTCATTACCGCAACCGCCGAAGGACCGAAGCATCTCAACTACACGCTGTCCCGGGCAAAGTTCGAACAGTTGGTGGACGAACTCGTGCAGCGCACAATCCCACCGATGCGGAAGGCTCTGGCCGACGCGAAGCTGAAGGCGGGGGACATCGACGAGGTTGTCCTGGTCGGCGGCTCGACAAGAATCCCCAAGATTCAGGAGGTCGTTCGGGAGTTCTTCGGGCAGGATCCCCACAAGGGGGTAAACGCCGACGAGGTGGTGGCGGTGGGGGCCGCGATTCAAGGGGGTGTCCTGGCCGGCGACGTCAAGGACGTGCTGCTCCTAGATGTAACGCCGCTGTCGCTCGGGATCGAAACCCTTGGCGGCGTCATGACCACCCTCATTGAACGCAATACGACGATCCCGACGAAGAAGATGGAAGTCTTTTCCACCGCCGAAGACAGCCAGACGACGGTAGAAATCCATGTTCTGCAGGGGGAACGCAAGATGGCCTTGGACAACCGCACCATCGGAAAGTTCCAACTGACGGGAATTCCGCCGGCACCCAGAGGCGTCCCCCAAATCGAGGTCGCCTTCGACATTGACGCCAACGGGATCCTGCACGTCACCGCCAAAGACCGGGCCACAAGCAAGGAGCAGAAAGTTCGTATTGAGGCTTCGAGCGGCCTGAGCGGTGCCGAAATCGACAAGATGGTCAAGGACGCCGAAGCCCACGCGAACGAAGACGAAAAGCGTCGGGAAGAAGCCGAAGCCCGAAATCACTTGGACTCTTTGGTGTATCAGGTCGAGAAGGACTCGGGAGAGTGGGGCGACAAGGTCGCCGACACCACCCGGAAGCGTTTGGACGAGGCGCTGGAGCGGGGCAGGAGCGCTCTGAAGGGGAGCGACGTGGCCGAGATCAACGAGGCCCGGGACGAACTCATGCAGGCGTTCAGCGCGGCCGGCCAGGAAATGTACCAGGCCCAGGCCGCGGAAGCCGGCAGCGAGGAGAGCCCCGGCCCCGAGGGGACCCCGGAGGATACGGTAGGAGAAGACGACGAAGTGGTCGAAGCCGACTACGAAATCGTTGACGAGAAGAAGTGAGTCGGCGGAGGGACAACCGGTCGGTCTCTGGCTCGCGTCCAACAGCGAAACGGCAATCCCCCGGCCGGCATCGGGGGCGGCAGAATGGGAGGGAGATACCTTGAATAAGGAACGCGAAGTGTACGACCCGTTGAGAGCCAAGACGAAAATCGCGTTGTTCGTGGCGGTTTCGTTCCTCTGCGGAATGGGGCTGGCGTCCCAGTTCGGCTTTACGGACGCCCGCCCCGCCGGCCCCTATGTGGAGACGGGCCCCCAAGTACCCGCCAGCGCCGTTCAGCCGGCCCTTGACCTGAGCAACGCTTTCGTCAACATCGCCGACGCCGTCACTCCGTCAGTTGTAAGGATTGAGGTTCGACGGCGACAGCTCCGTAACGACCGGGGCATCCAGGAGTTCTTCTTTCCGCGAGAGCCCAGGGGTCAGCCCGATGTGGTGACGGTGGAAGGAAGCGGCTTCATCACTTCGGAGGACGGGTACGTGATGACCAACAACCACGTCGTCGAGGACGCGGAGGCGATTACCGTCGCGGTGCGGGACGGGCGGACCTTTCCCGCCGAAGTCGTGGGAACCGACCCCACAACCGATGTCGCCGTCATCAAGATCGACGGCTCGAACTTCCCCGCCGCTTCCCTGGGCTCCTCCGCCGAGGTGCGGGTCGGGGAGTGGGTGCTGGCCATCGGAAATCCGGGCTTTTCCCGGGGCAGCTCCCTGGACTACAGCGTCACCGCGGGGATCGTGTCCGCGCGGGGTCGAAACCTCAGCCTGATCGCCAACGAGCTGGAGCAGGATCCCCGATTCACCGGTAATCTTCCCGGGTTCGCCATTGAAGACTTCATCCAGACCGACGCCGTGATCAACCGGGGGAACTCCGGGGGACCCATGGTAAACCTCCGAGGGCAAGTCATCGGGATCAATACCGCCATTGCCAGTGCCACCGGCTTCTACCAGGGCTATGGTTTCGCCATACCCATCGACCTGGCGCACCGGGTCATGGAAGATCTGGTCGCCTACGGAAGGGTACGGAGAGCTTACCTGGGCGTGCGCATGAGATCGGTCACCCCGGAGGACGCCGAGGTGTACGAGTTGCCGGAGATCGCCGGGGCCCTCGTTCAGGAGGTCACGGAGGACACCCCAGCGGAGGAAGCTGGAATTCAAGCCGTGGACGTGATCACGGCGGTGGACGGCGAAGCCATCCACACGTCCAACGACCTACAGCACAACATCGCGCTCAGGGCCCCGGGCGACCAGGTTCGAGTCACGGTTTATCGGGACGGGAAGCCCATGGACATCCAAGTGCGCCTGGAAGAGGCCCCGTTCTCGGATCAGTTGGCCGAGGCGCCAACGCCCAGAGCTCGAACCGCCGACAAAATCGGAATCCAGGTCGCCGATGTCACGCCGGAAATCGCCAGCCGCCTCAACCTTGAGACCACGGAAGGCGCGGTGGTTCAGAGCGTGCAGCCTGGTGGCCCCGCCGCCCGACGGAACCTCGGGTTGAACTGTGTCATCCGGGAAATCAACCGGCAGGCGATTCGGGATGCCGACGACGTGGAAGCCGCGTTTCGGGAGGTAGAAGCCGGGGAGGTGGTATCCCTGATCGCCCAATGCCCCCGGCGGGACGGGTCCACAAGCGACAGGAACGTCTACAACATCCGCGTTCCTCGGTAGGCTTCCCATACTTCACTACTAACGGGTAGAGCCTTGAGCGCGGGCTAGCGACCCGTTCCACCTCGGACGGGCGTTGCGGCGTGGGTTGCCGTTGCGCCCGTCGGACTTGGTAGAAGTCGCTGGAATATTACCTTATCCGTAGCGGGGGATCGCACGGCATAAGGCTCATCGGCCCGCGGGGATGGATTTACCTTGGGGGGACCTTGGACAGGGGAGCGAAAGTGGCGGAACTGGTAGACGCGCAAGACTTAGGATCTTGTGGCCTCTGGCCGTGGGGGTTCGAGTCCCCCCTTTCGCACTTTCGGTCACAGGCTGGATTTTCCAGGTTCTTTCGTTTTGCCTCCGGCCCACTGCCGTGAGCCTCGTGGACGGCTCCCGCCTGGACGTAACGGTGACCCGGGAAGCGCGTTGCCGGGTTGTCATGCACGTCGCCATTCCCAGGGACCTTGTGGAGGAAGAGAAGCGAAAGGTCACCCGACGCTTCGCCTCTCGGGTCAAGGTGAAGGGATTCCGGAAGGGGAAAATCCCCACCGGGGTTGTCGCGAAGCGCTACGGTTCCCTTGTGGAAGAGGAAGCCCGGGAGCGGCTGGTCCGGAATGCAACCAAGGCCGCCGTCAAGTCCCAGGCGTTGAACCCCGTCTCCCGGGTCCAGTTGGAAGACGTTCGCTTCAAGCCCCTGGAACCTATGTCCTTCAAGGCTTCCTTTGACGTGTACCCAACCGTGAGAATCGGTCGCTTGGGCGGTTTTGAGGTTGAACGGCAAGCGGCGGTCGTTCCCGAGGGGCTGGTGGAAAGAGTCCTGGAGGAACTCAGGGAAGAGCATGTCAGCTGGACCGAGGTCCCCGATGGCAAACCGAAGCCAGGAGATGCCGTAACGGTGGTGCTGACCCAGGTCCACGATGCACCCGGAAGCGGGGCGGAACCGGACTCGGGGCAGTCCTACGATTTCGTCCTGGATCGGGGCAAGGCCCCACAGGCGATCGAGGAGGCAATCTATTCCCTCAGCCCTGGACACGAACGGGAAATCGACTTCACTGCGCCCGACGAAGAGGGCCACCCCAAGCGCCTGGGTGTGCGGCTGGTCAGCCGCCGCATTCCGGCTTTGCCGGAACTGAACAAGGATTTTGCGGTGTCGGTCGGCCATGTCGAGGACATGTTTGCGCTCCGGGCGAAGATCCAATCGGGCTTGCAGAAGGAAGCGGAGCGGCAAGCCGACATCGCTGTCGACGATGCGCTTATTCGCCTCGTCCTTGAGGCAAACGACTTCGAGATCCCGGATTCGATGGTGGAAGCCGCCTGCGATTCGATGATCGGGGAAGCCCCCGACTTGAAGCCCGAGGATCTGCAATCGCTTCGGACGAGGTTGAGAGACGATGCAATGTACGTCGCCAAGCGGGACATTTTGATGAGCCGAATCGTCGAAGAGTACGAGCTTCGGCCTACGGAGGAAGCAGTGGACGCCGAAGTGGAGGCGGTGGCCGAAGCGGCGGGCTTGCCTCCGGCGAAGGTGTACGCCGATCTGCAGAAGTCCGGACGAATCGAGGCCGTGGAACGAAAACTGACCGGCAGAAAGGTGGCCGAGTTGCTGCGGAGCCAGTCAACGATCACACAGGCTCCGGTCCCCTCGACAATTGACTCGGTAACTACATAACGCCACCCAGGAGATTCTCGAAGATGCCAATTTATCCGCCCTACGTTATCGAACGGACGAGCCGAGGGGAGCGCAGCTACGATATTTTCAGCCGACTTCTGATGGACCGAATCGTCTTTTTGGGAAGCCCCATTGACGACCATGTCGCAAACATCATTGTGGCGCAAATGCTGTTCCTGGATGCCGACGACCCGAACCGGGACATCTACCTTTACATCAACTCTCCTGGTGGCACGGTCTACGCCGGGCTCGCCATTTACGACACCATGAATCATCTTCGGGCGCCGGTATCCACCTATTGTGTGGGAATGGCGGCGTCCATGGGCGCGGTGCTTCTGTCGGCAGGCGAAAAAGGGAAACGAAGTGCCCTTCCCAATTCCAGGGTCATGCTTCATCAGCCTTCCTCGGGTTATCAGGGAACCGCGGCAGACATCGAGATTGCGGCCAAGGAGATTCTGGGGACCCGGGAGCGGCTCAACCGGATTCTGTCCCGGACCACGGGACAGTCGGTCGAGAAGATCGGCATTGATGTGGACCGGGACCGATGGATGGGCGCAAGGGAGGCCGTAGAATACGGTCTGGTCGACCAGGTTCTCCAGAACGGAGAAGACCGGGCGGCGGCTCCGGATTCCGAATAGGATTCGCACATGTCGAATGACAAACACCTGCGTTGTAGTTTCTGTGGAAAGTCCAAGGAGTCGGTGACGAAGTTCATCTCCGGCCCCTCCGTCTACATCTGCAATGAATGCGTTTCCCTTTGCAACGAGATCCTCGCCGAAGAAGAGGAACGGGAAAACCGGGAAACCGCCGTCACCCCCCTGGTTCCCCGGGAAATCAAGGACCACCTGGACCAATACGTCATCGGCCAGGAGCAGGCCAAGCGTTCTTTGTCCGTAGCCGTGTACAATCACTACAAGCGGGTACATCGCCAGGGTGTCACTGAGGATGTGGAGATCGACAAAGCCAACGTCCTTCTCGTGGGACCCACAGGCGTCGGGAAGACCCTTTTGGCTCAGACGTTGGCCCGGACCCTTCAGGTGCCCTTCACGATCGCAGACGCCACCACGCTGACGGAGGCCGGTTACGTGGGGGAAGACGTGGAAAACATCCTTGTGCGCCTCCTCCAGGCAAGCGAATTCAATCTGGCCGACTGCGAGCGCGGGATCGTTTACATTGACGAACTGGACAAGATCGCCCGGAAGTCCGAAAACCCGTCGATTACTCGGGATGTCTCGGGCGAAGGAGTCCAGCAGGCGCTCTTGAAGATTTTGGAGGGGACGGTCGCCAATGTGCCGCCCCAAGGGGGTCGAAAGCACCCCCAACAGGAATACTTTCAGATCGACACCCGAAACATTCTCTTTATCTGCGGCGGGGCTTTCGAGGGTCTGGACAAGATCATCGAGCGCCGCATCGGAAAGCGGCAGATCGGCTTCGGGGAGGAAGAAGGTGGAGACGGAAACGACCAGGACCCGATGCGCTCTTTGGCGCCCCGGGATCTTCAGCGTTTCGGGCTCATCCCGGAGCTGGTGGGCAGACTACCGGTGATGGTGGCCTTGGAGGATCTGGACGAGGACGCGCTCGTGCGGATCCTGCAGGAGCCCAGGAACGCCCTGGTCAAACAGTGCCAAAAGATGTTCGAACTGGAAGGTGTGGGGCTAACCTTCGACCCCGGGGCCCTGCGGGAAATCGCGAGACAGACCTTTGAGCGGGGCACCGGAGCCCGAGGGCTCAGGGCCATACTCGAGAAGATCTTGCGGGATGTCATGTTCGACCTTCCCTCCCGGCACGACGTGAAGGAAGTCGTTGTGACCCCCGAATGCGTGGCGGGAAACATTCCGCCCCTCTTGGTCCTGAGTCCGGAGACCCGGAGGAAGGAGGCCTGACCGGGAATCCGCCCATGGCAATCCTCCACCGGGTCGACGGCTCCTTCGAAGTTCCCACCGAACTCCCGGTCATTGCGTTGCGGGACTTGGTCTACTTCCCGTACATGGTCCTGCCCATTCTGGTCGGACGCCCGGCTTCGGCCGCGGCCCTGGAGGAGGCAGAAGCCGGTGGCAACCTCATCCTAGTTGTGGCCCAAAAGAACGCTGAGGTGGACCACCCGGAGAAGGCCGACCTTTACCGCACCGGGACGGTCATTCGCATTGAACACGTCTCCCGCCTTGCCGACGCAACCGCCAGGGTAGTGATGGCGGGGCTGGGCAGAGCCCGGATCAAGCGGTATCTCCCGTCCAAGGCGGGCTTCCGGGCTGTAATCGAGATTCTGTCCGAGTGGGAGTTCGAGCCCGACCCGGAGGAGGACCCGGTCCTTGATGCAGAGGCCCAGACCGTCAAGAAGATGTTTCGGGACTACGTCCACCTGTCCCGAGACATTCCGAACGACGTCGCCGGGACGGTCGTAGAAATCGCCGACCGGGTTCGCCTGGGACACCTGATCTCCGGACACCTGTTGGTGGGGACCCCCGACAAGCAGCAGCTTCTCGAAACCACGGAGGTGCGGGACCGGTTTGCTCTGCTCCGGAAACTCCTGGCCAGGGAGGTTGAGATCCTGCGCCTTCAGGAGAAGCTGGATGAACAGATCCGCTTCGGGATGGACGGGGGAAGGCCCTCGGTTTCTCTCCCTTTGGAAGAGCGGTTCGACGCGGTCCGGGGGGAAATCGGTATGGCCGACCCCGAGTGGGTGGAGCTGGAAGGGGTCATCGACCGAACGTCCCTGCCCGGCTACGCGAAGGAACGGGTGGACAAGGAGTTCAAGCGTCTCCGAAGGCTGAGCCCCGTCACCCCGGAGGCATCTGTCATTCGAACGTATCTGGACTGGATCCTGGCGCTTCCTTGGGAGACGGAAACGCCGGACAACCTGGACATTCACAACGCGGCGATGGTTCTGGAGGGGGAACACTACGGCCTGGAGGAAGTCAAAGAGCGGATTCTGGACCACATCGCCGTTCTCTCCCTGGTGGGGAAGCTTCGGGGGCCCATCCTTTGTCTGGTGGGTCCTCCCGGGGTGGGAAAGACATCGCTGGGCCGGAGTATCGCCCGCTGCCTGGACAGGAAATTCGTGCGGGTGAGTTTGGGAGGGATACGAGACGAGGCGGAAATCCGAGGTCACCGCAGAACCTATGTGGGGGCCCTCCCGGGTCGGGTCGTTCAGGGCCTTCGAAAGGTGGGTTCCCGGAATCCGGTCTTTCTCCTGGACGAAGTGGACAAGCTGGCCCGGGACTTCCACGGGGACCCCGGAGCCGCGCTCCTGGAAGTACTGGACCCGGAGCAAAACCGTACGTTCACGGATCACTACCTGGAGCTTGAGTTCGACCTGTCGTCCGTCCTCTTCATCGCAACCGCCAACACCCTGGGTGAAGTCCCCGCACCCCTCCGGGATCGGATGGAGGTCATCCGCCTACCGGGGTACCTGGACACGGAAAAGAAAGACATCGCCCGCAGGTTCCTCTGGCCGAAGCAAGTCGCTCGCCACGGGATTGAGCCCTTCGCGCCCAAGATCACCGACGAGGCCATCCACGCTATCGTGGCGGAGTACACAAGGGAAGCCGGCGTCCGGGAGCTGGAGCGGCGCCTTTCCCGGGTGGCCCGCAAGCTGGCCCGCAAGGTCACGAACGACGAGGCGGGCGATCTGGGTCGGGTGGACCCGGCCGATCTCCGGGAGCTCCTGGGTCCCCCGGCTCACCTGCCCCAGCGGCGGGAAGATGGGATGGACCGTTCCGGGATCGCATGCGGGCTGGCCTGGACTGCCGCCGGCGGGGAGATCCTGGAAGTGGAGGTAGCAGTCGTACCGGGATCGGGAAAAATTCAGCTAACGGGAACGCTTGGAGACGTGATGAAGGAGTCGGCCTTTGCCGCCGTCACCTATGCGCGTTCTCGAGCCCGCCGACTGGGGCTGTCGGAACAGTTTTACCGGGAAGTGGACACCCACATTCACATCCCGGAGGGCGCCACGCCCAAAGACGGCCCCTCTGCCGGCATTACCATTGCTGTGGCTCTGATCTCCGCCCTCACCGACAAGGCAACCCGGGCCGATGTGGCCATGACCGGGGAGATCACGCTGAGGGGTCGCGTGTTGGTGGTGGGGGGGATCAAGGAGAAGGCGGTGGCGGCCCTGAGGGGCGGGATCAAGCGGGTCCTCCTCCCGGCAATGAACGAAACCGACATTGAGCGGCTTCCCGCCGAGGTCCAAAATGGGGTAGACCTGGTCCTCGTAGAGACGATGGACCAGGTGTTGCGGGAAGCGCTTGTCCCCTCCCGGGCCGAAAAGGGCCCCTATCGGGAGGCCGGCCCCAGGGACGAGGCGGGATCCGTCCCCGGAATCGGCCAGGTTGAGGCCGGGCTGAAGCGCCGGGGCGACGCCAGGAGGGAGGCCCAGGAGATCCCGGGGATGCCCGCGAAGTCAACGGGCGTGGGCGCAAGCGTTCCCTGACCCCGCATATGGTCATTCACAGGGTGGAATTCGCGGGATCGGTTGTCTCACCTAAACAGCCGCTGCCCGGTGACCTTCCTCAGATCGCCTTCGCGGGCCGATCCAACGTGGGCAAGTCGTCGCTGATCAATCGGCTCCTGGGTCGGACCCGGCGAAAAGTCGCCCGGGTATCGGCGGCCCCGGGCAAAACCCAGGCCCTCAACTTCTACCGGGTAAACGGGTCCTTCTTCCTGGTGGACCTTCCGGGCTCGGGCTACGCCCGGGCCCCAAAGGCGGTGCGGGAGTCGTGGGGAGCCCTGGTCCGAAGCTACCTGTCCGGACAACGCGGACAGGGAAGCGGCCACAACCTGAGAGGCGTGGTTTATCTTGTGGATTCCCGGCGTCCGCCGGCCCGTACAGACCGAGACTTCGTTGATTTTCTTTCCCAGACAGGCAGTCCGACGTTGATCGCCCTCACCAAAACCGACAAGCTCAAGTCCAAGGAGCGCCAACGGGGCGTCGTGGGACCGACAGTGGAAGCCCTGGGTGTGACCCAGGACCAGATCGTGAAGAGCTCCGCCCGCACGGGAGAGGGAACACACCAACTGTTGGCCGCCATGGAGACGCTTCTGGAGACGGAGCCTTGACGTGACCCTTCGCCCGCGGCTTTCGCCGTTGTCCCGCCGGATCTGCATCTCTGTGACCCTGTTCGCCGGTGTTGGCGCTTGTGCGCCAGCCTCCCGCTCTGGAAACGCGCTGCCGGCTGGTCCAGGTTCGGCGACTCCGGGTTCCGGCGCCCGGAATCATGCGCCAGCGGCGGAAAATCAAAAGGACGACCCCGACGCCCTGGCTCGCTCCGGATCCCTCCGACAAGACCAGATTTCGGTTCGCGTGGCCGCCGGTGACCTACGGATCGAAGTCACCCCCTTGGCCGCCTGGGTCTTGGAGGCGACAGCCCCGGACACCGGGAAACGGCTGCACCGGATCGCCCGCACATACCGGCCAGAACTGGCCCGCCTCTCCCGGGAAGAAGAGCCCACCCTCTTCTTGGTGTCGTTCTCCAGTATCCGGCCCGGCACCAATTTCCAGCCCGAAGACCTTCATCTGATTTCCCGCGGGCTGAGGACGAGACCCTTGGCCATTCGGGCCATCAGCCCCGGATGGGGAACCGGTCGTCTTTCTCAGCAGACGACCTCCGTGGCCGTGTACGCATACTCGGGCACCGTGGAACTGTCCCGGGACCTTACCATAGCGTACCAGGGCGCGGAGAATTCATCCTGGTCCGCTTCCGTCACCGTGATTGAAGCGGAACGGGCAAGGACAGTCGGGGGCCGAATGCGTCCGAATTCACCGGAACCCCAAATCGTCATTCCACCTGCTTGAAGGAGCTTCCGATGCACCCTACCAAGGCGCTTCCAGTCGTTCTCCACTTCGTTTTCGCTCTGGCCGCGTGCGGTCCGGCCGGCGGACCGACCGCGGGCGAATTCGGGTCCCAGGGGGTGGGCTTCGGGAGTCCCGACCACCCAGCGCAGGTAGAGGCAATTGATGAGATCATGATGGCGCCCATTCGGGAGGGCATGATCGCAGGTGGGTCCGTTGCCGTCGTGCACCGGGGCCGGACGGTCGCGATTCGAGGTTATGGTTGGGCCGATCTGGAGCTGGACGTTCCCACCCCGGAGGACGCCATCTACGAAATCGGCTCCATCACCAAGCAGTTCACGTCTGCTGGACTGCTCCAGATGCAAGAGCAGGGCCTCATGGATCTCGACGCGGACATGGAAGAGTACCTCCCGGACTTCCCGACTCAGGGCAACCGGATCACCGTACGGGTGCTCCTCGACCATACCTCCGGGATCCGGGGCTACACCGAAATGAGCGAGGCTCGGCCTTACTTTGTCCGGCGGGTGCCCCGGGACAGCCTTGTAGCGCTCGTGGCCGCCCACCCCTTCGATTTCCCGACGGGGGAACACGAGATCTACAACAACTCGGCCTACTATCTGGCAGGGATGATCCTGGAGGGGGCCGCCGGGGTCAGCTACGAAGCGTACGTGGAAGAGGAGATCTTTGCAGAACTGGGCATGGACCGGTCGCACTACTGCAGTGAGACCGAGATCCACAAAGGCAAGGTGAAGGGGTACGAAACGGGGGAGAACGGCCTCCAGCACAAGGGCTTTATTGTGCACAACCTGCCCTACGCGGCCGGATCTCTCTGTTCATCGGCCGCCGACCTTGCCACGTGGCTCGCGGCGCTCCACGGCGGGACGGTGCTTGCGCCCGATTCCTACCGACAGATGATTGAGCCCGGTGACCTGAACGACGGAACGAGGATCCGTTACGCCTTGGGGCTGTCCGTAAGTGATATTCTGGGCCACCGCGCGATCCATCACGGCGGGGGAATCCCGGGCTTCCTCTCGGAGTCGCTCTATCTTCCCGAGGAAGAGCTTGCCGTCGTGGTTCTGGTCAACACCCTCGGTTCACCGGGGCCATCGGAGATGGCGCGGGAGATCGTGAGGGTCATGGTCGGGGACGCTACGCCGGAAGCCCTAGCGTTCGAGGGTAATCTCTCCTACTATAGCGGCACTTACGGTGGACCGGGGCGGGGCGGTCGGGCCGAGATTCGAATCGCGCCTGAAGCGGACGCGCTCACGGCCACCATGGTCATGGTGGGCAACGAGGAAATTCCCGAAGATCGCCAGCAGACCGACACCCTCGCTTTCCGGGGCGGCATGACCTTCGCCGGGCCGAACGGGGGTCTTCTCACGTTCGAGGGGGAAGCAAGCCGGGCGGAGACGCTCCGGTGGGACGTGGTGGCGGGATATACAGTGATGACGCGGCGGTAGGGACAGAGGGGAGCTCCCATTTTGGAAAATTGAGACACTAGATTATGGATTTCATCGATCGGCTCAAGGTACTATCAAGCAGCGCCCGTGCACGCGTGCCACATACACGTACCGAAGAAGCGACGAAGACAGCTCTTGTGATGCCGTTCTTGCAAGCACTGGGATACGATGTGTTTGATCCGCTGGAGGTTGTACCTGAGTATGTCGCCGATGTAGGGATAAAACGCGGTGAGAAGGTGGATTACGCGGTTCTCAAGGAAAATCGCCCCATCATTCTCGTTGAGTGCAAGGCATTCGGATCTAAGCTCGACCTCAGCAGCGTTACCCAGCTCTTTCGGTATTTTTCGAGTTCCTCCTCCCGGTTCGGTATCCTGACCGATGGTATGATCTATCGCTTTTTCGCGGACCTTGAAGAACCAAACAGGATGGATGAGAAACCATTCTTTGAATTCGACTTGTCAACGATTACCAAAGATGATGCCCAGAATCTCAAACGCTTTACAAAAGAATCTTTCGATTCTGAAGATTCTATCAGATCCGCCGAGAACCTAAAATACACGGCAGCGATAAAGTGGGTACTCACTGATACGCTCAAACGTCCGAATCCAGACTTTGTTCGGTTTATCGTGGATCAGGTGCATGGTGGCCCCAAGACCAAGGTCCGTATAGAGAAGTTTACGAATCTGACCAAGCATGCATTCCAAGAATTTATTGATGACCGGATCAATGATCGGTTGCAATCGGCCTTGGAAAGGGAACGGGACGAATCGGGAGAAGTAGCGGCCGGCACTGTTTCTGGTGATTCCGCCACCTCACCTAGGAAAGAGAAACCAGGCGGAGGCGATGCGGGCCCGTTGCCCCCCCCCCCCCCCCGATTCTGGAAGGACGGCGACAAACTCCATGTGGCCCGCTGGTCAGAAAAGACGGGGCGTAAGTACATCCGACGTATTCCGCAGAGCGTGCTTTGGCGTATTGCCCGGACAATGAGAAACCTCAGGTCGCAAGAGAATCAATTCAAGTGGGCCGAGATCCTTGAACGGGTCAGGGACGGCGATGCCGCGCCTCCACACTACCAAGTCCGCACCTGTCTGAATTGGCTGGAGCATGTAGGGGCGGTGACCGGGAGCGGCAGGGGTGTCTTCAGGGTGAACCCGGCCAAGCTCTCGGACGAGGCCATGGATGCGCATTGGCAGTCCCTACCCACAAGCGAACCCGGTTAATAGGAAGGACGGGAGCGCCTCTACGGCAAACGTGCGTCCTCGCCGCCCAGCTTGGTCGTCTACTCGGTTGGACAGTGGAGGCGTACGTACGCTTCGCCGGTTTTGACTTCCAGTCGGAAGAGCCCTCCGCCGTTACCACAGTCATCCCTTTCGCTCCCTTCTCGCGCGCATTCGGCAAGCCCTTCCAGGCCCAGGCCTTCAAGCCCTTCTTCGGCAGTGGTTTCGCAAATGGGGTCCGAACCCAGCGTCACATTCGCTTGGTCGGAGCCTCGGGGAGGCAACACGGAAATCGTGGTGCTGCCCTCCCCGCCGGACAGATCCACGTTCGCTCGTCCGCCAAGGGCTTCCACCGTCAATATGATTCCGGCCCAAGTAATGGCTTCCCGATCCAACTCGAGCGCGGATTCCTTTCCCTCGAGTGACGCCCTTGCCTCGGGTGCCATCGAGCCCGTATCGCTACACGAAAGGGAAATCCAAGTGAAGCCGACCAGGGTAAAGAACCCTGACCGACCTGCGAAAAGCGTTCGTTCGACTCGCATGGGACGCCTCTTGATCGATTCTTTCATTGATTGCATTCTGCATGCACTCGGGCAAAGGGAATCTTCTTGAACTATCCCGCATCGAAAAACCTCTTGGCAGATGGATCCGGGGCCAATTCCTATCAATAGCCTTCTCCAAGGTCGTACCGCAAGATTGCGCGGACGCCGGGAACGATCCCGTCGCGGACCCACGGCAACCGGCCTTCGGGGTACCGCGGCACCAGAGGGATGCCGGGCCGCACCGGACGTTGCGAAACACCGTACATTGGGTAAGGATTCGATCTGTTTGGAATCCGCGTCCGGACCTGGATCTTGTCCGCGTCCCCGAACCGCGGCCATGAACACTCGGTAGCCCCAGCCGGAGCGGGAAGAAACGAGCTCCTGCCCGGAAGCAAGCGTTTCCGTCCTCTTAAAGAGATGAGAAGCCCGCCACCGTGTCCTTCGTTCACCTCCACACCCACTCCGAGTACTCCCTCCTGGACGGCGCGAACCGGCTCTCCGACCTGATCAGGACGGCAAAACAGTTCGAGATGCCGGCGCTGGCGCTGACCGACCACGGCTGCATGTACGGCGCCTGGAGCTTCCAGAAAATGGCCCGGAAGCAAGGCGTCAAACCCATCATCGGGATGGAGGCCTACGTGGCCCCCGGCGACCGCAAGGAGCGGGCCCGCTCCGGCCAGGGGAGACAGGCAGCGTATCACCTGGTGGTACTCGCACGGGATGCCCAAGGCTATCGCAACTTGGTGAAGCTTTCCTCCATCGGGTACACGGAGGGCTTCTACTATCATCCCCGCCTGGACCGGGAGACCCTGGCCCACCACTCAGAAGGGCTGATCGTGACCTCCGCCTGCATGGCCGGAGAGGTAGCCCGGCACCTGGCGGCCGGGAACACCGACGCAGCCCGGGAAGTCGCCGATTGGTACGCCAACGCCTTCCCGGACCGCTACTACCTGGAGGTTCAGGCCCACGGAACCCAGGGCCAAGCGGAGCTCAACGGACAGATCTTCGAACTGGCCGCCCATCTGGGGTTGCCCGTGGTCGCCACCAACGACGCCCACTTCCTCCAGCAGGACCACCACGGGGCCCACGATATCCTCGTGTGCATCGGGACGGCCAAGAACAGAGACGACAAAGACCGGCTGGTCTACGATGCCGGCCTCTACTTCAAGGATCCCCAGGAAATGGCGGCCGTCTTCCCGGATCGCCCCGATGTGATCGAGAACACCTTGAAGATCGCCGACGAGGTCTCTCTGTCCCTGGAACGGACCTACCACCTGCCCCGCTTCCCCCTTCCTGAAGGGTTCGGCGACGACAACCACTACCTGGTGCACCTAGCCGAGGAAGGGGCCAGGAAGCACTACGGAACCCCCTTGGGAGCCGAAGTGGAAAAGCGGCTCAGGTACGAGCTGGAGGTGATCCTGGAGACGGGGTATGCCGGCTACTTCCTCATCACCTGGGACTTCATTCGCTGGGCCCGGGAAAACGGAATTCCGGTGGGCCCAGGTCGTGGATCGGCGGCAGGCTCCCTCGTCTCCTACGCCTTGGGAATCACGAACCTGGACCCGATCGAGCACGGCCTCCTGTTCGAGCGTTTCCTCAATCCGGAGCGGATCTCGATGCCCGACATCGACATCGACTTCTGCTACGAGCGCCGGGGAGAGGTGATCGATTACGTGCGCCGAAAGTACGGGAGAGACGCCGTCGGCCAGATCGTCACCTTCGGGACAATGAAGAGTCGGGCCGTCATTCGGGATGTGGGCCGCGTCTTGGGCTTCGAGGTCGGGGAGACCGACCGGATCGCAAAAATGATCCCCAACCGGCCCGGTCAGAGCTACACGGTAGCCCAGGCGGTCAAGCGGATCTCGGAGGTCAAGGCACTGTACGGCTCTGAAGATCGGTACAAGCAGCTCTTCGACTATGCCATGACCCTGGAGGGCCTGTCCCGCCATGCGTCTGTCCACGCCGCCGGGGTCGTGATCGCACCGGGACCGCTGCAAGACTACGTGCCCATCTGCACCCAGGGTCGGGGGCAACGGAAAGAGCGGAACGGGGGAGATGGCCTCCGGTTGGGCGTAGGCAAAGACGAGCCGGACATCGTCACCCAGTACGACATGAACAGCCTGGAAGACGCCGGGATGCTCAAGATGGACTTCCTGGGCCTCAAGACCCTGACGGTGATCCACGACGCCGTTCGGGCGGTGAAGGGTCGCCTGGGGGCGTTCCGCCACCCGGAAACGGGGCGCCTTTTCGACTCCGACACCATGGACGATGTGCCCCTGGACGACCCCGAGGTCTATCGGATGCTGGCCTTGGGCGGCACGTCCGGGGTGTTCCAGTTCGAGTCCGACTTGGCGCTGGACAAGCTGCGGACCATGCGCTGCGATCGATTCGAGGACTTGGTCGCCACCAACGCCCTGATCCGTCCTGGCCCCCTGGACTCGGGCATGACCGACGCGTACATCCGGCGAAAGCTCGGCAAGGAGCCCGTTTCGTATCCCGCGCCGGGCCTGGAGTCGATCCTGGAGCCCACGTACGGGATCATCGTCTACCAGGAACAGGTGATGCGGATCGCCAGCGACCTGGCAGGCTACTCCCTGGGGGAGGCCGACGTGCTCCGCAAGGCCATGGGGAAGAAGGACGCCGCCCTCATCCGTGCGGAGCTGAGCCGCTTCAAGGAGCGGGTGATCAAGCGGGGTCTCGGCCGGGTGGCCGCGGCAAAGCTGGCCGACCAGATCGAGACCTTCGGGCGCTACGGCTTCAACAAGTCCCATTCGGCCGCCTACTCCCTGTTGTCCTATCAGACGGCGTGGCTCAAACGCCACTACCCCGCCGAATTCATGGCCGCGCTCCTCTCTTCGGTGCTGGACCGGACCGAAGACGTCGTGAAGTACATCGGGGAGTGTCGGGAGGTGGGCCGGTACGCCCCCGGGTTGGACGACGGCTTGAAGGTGCTTCCCCCCGACGTGAACGAATGCGGCTGGAAGTTCACGGTCGTCAGCACCGGAACCATCCGCTTCGGACTGGGCGCGGTCCGGGGTGTCGGCGCCGCTGCCGTCCGTTCCATCTTGGCAGCCCGGGAGAAGGACGGCCCCTTCGACAGCCTCTTCGACTTTTTGGAACGGATTGACCTCAGGGCCCTGAACAAGCGGGCATGCGAGCCCTTGATCGCGTCGGGCGCCCTGGACTCCTTCGGCCCCCGGGCCCAGCTCTTCGGTGGCCTGGATGCCGGCTACGGGGAGGTCCAAGCTCGCCAAGAGGAAGCCGAGTCCGGACAGGGGTCGCTCTTCGGAGACGCGGCAGGCCTCACGGCCCGCCCGGCTCCCAAGCTTCCCTCCGTCGCCGAGTGGAAGGAGTCGGAGCGCCTGGCCCGGGAGAAGGAGGCCCTCGGGTTCTTCATCTCCGGGCATCCCTTGGACCGCTACCGGGAAGTGGTTCGCCTCTTCGACGAAGTCGGCTCCGCCTCTCTGAAAGAGCGGATGGGCAAGCCGGTGGAGATGGCCTGCGTGGTCACCAAGGTGGCCCGCCAGATCTCGCGCCGCGACGGATCCGAGTGGGGGAAGATCACCGTCGAGGGCTTCCACGGCACGGCTACGGTCCTGGCGTTCAAGGAGGTTTGGCGGTCTTGCAAGGAGACGCTTCGCCCGGATGCCGTGGTCCTTCTCTCGGGCAAGGTGAGCGACCGGGAGCGCGACGAAGAGGACCCTCCCGTGTTTCTGGACGCCGCCGAACCCCTTGATCGGGTGCCGGACAGCGGGCGCCTTGCGGTGCGTATCCAGTTGGAATGGGATTCGAAGCCGGCAGCGGACGCCTTCAAGAAGGCCCGGGCGGTCATCCAGGACCACGTCGGTGGCACCCCTGTCGAACTGGTCATCGTGGATGGAAATGGGACCTCGGCATCCAATCCCCGGATGAGGTCCCGTTCCCTGAAGGTCTTCCCGAGCGCCGAGGTCCTTCGGGATCTGGAGGCGGTGTTCGGCCCGGGTCGCGTGGGGCTGATGCGGGTGTAGTGCAGGAATCCCCGGGGGTGCCGCCCCGAACCGGGAGGGCGAAGTTTCCGCGCCCCGGTTCCTGTTCTCCTATCCTGTCTTCCTATTTTGAACGGGGGGCTGAAAGGGAACCGGGGGGCAGCTACGTATGCTTACCGGGTGCAGATCGCCCGATGCGCGGGCGGCGGGGCATCCCAACTGCGCGCTCATAAGGAGGAAGCGGACGTGAGGAAAATGTTTGTCCTGTCGGCAATCGTGATCGGGGTGGCGCCGCTGGGTGGCGGAAGCGGGGCGGACGCCCAGGTGCCGGACCCGGTCCAGAATGGTGAGAGCTTCGTCGGGCACTGGATCGGCACCCTGGAGATACCGGGAACGGACATCAAGCTCCGGCTGCTCTTCCGCGTGCGCGAAGAGGACGGCGGTCTGACCGCGACCCTGGTTTCGCTGGACCAAGGCAACGCCGAGTCTGCCGTGGAGACCATCCAGGCCATCGGGGCCACGCTTTCCATGTCCATCCCGGCCATCGGCGTATCCTTCGAAGGGACCCTGGCCGACGACGGCGATACCATCGAGGGGTCGTTCACCCAGAGAGGGAACACCTTGCCCCTGGTGCTGGAGCGGACCTCCGAAGAGGAAGTCGCGGCCCGCTCCAGGCGGCCCCAGGACCCGGAAGAGCCCCTCCCCTACCACTCGGAAGAGGTCGCCTACTCGAATCCCGACGGCGGCCACACCCTGGCGGGCACCTTTACCCGGCCCACCGAAGGCGGGCCCTTCCCGGCCGTGGTCCTGATCTCGGGATCCGGTCCTCAGGACCGGAACGAAGCGCTGGTGGGACATCGGCCCTTTCTGGTGTTGTCGGACCACCTGACGAGAAACGGAATCGCGGTCTTGCGCTTCGACGACCGGGGCGTGGGGGAGTCGAAGGGGGATTTCGATTCGGCCACTTCCAGGGACTTTGCCTCCGATGTGCTGGCCGGCGTGGCGTACCTGACGACTCGGGAAGACGTGAAGCAGCGCAAGATCGGACTCGCGGGACACTCGGAAGGAGGCTTGATCGCGCCCATGGTCGCGGTGGAGTCCGAAGACGTGAGCTATATCGTCCTCATGGCCGCCCCGGGGGTGAACGGCGAACGGATCCTGTACACGCAAAGTGCCTTGATTTTGAGGGCGAACGGCGTGCCAGAAGAGAAAATCGCAGAAAACACGGAACAACAGCGGGTCATCTTCGAGATCGTGAAGAGAGAAGCGGACCCGGAAGTGGCGGCCCGGGAAATCGGCGATTACGTGCGCGCCCAGCTGAAAGAAGTCACAGAAGAAGAGCGGGTCCAGGCCGGGGTCACGGACGAAGCCTCCCTGGAGCGCGTGGTGGCCACCCAGGTACAGGCGATCAATTCACCGTGGTTTCGCTATTTCCTGGTCCATGATCCCGCGGCGGTGATTGAACAGGTCACCGTGCCCGTTTTGGCCGTCACCGGGGAAAAGGACCTTCAGGTCCCGCACGAGGAGAACCTTCGAGAAATCGAGGCGGCCCTGAAACGGGGCGGGAACACCCGCTACGAAATCCACGCCCTCCCGGACCACAACCACCTCTTCCAGCACGCCGAAACCGGGGCCCCGAACGAGTACCAGGAGATCGACGAGACGTGGTCCGTGGCGTCGATGGAGCTCATCACGAACTGGATCCTGAAGACGGTGGAGACGATCGGGTCCTGACTTCCCGGAGCCGCTCCGCCCGAAGGGACAGTCCGGGTACGCCCAAGCTTGCGGAGACCTCCCGAAAACCGCGGGCCGGTCCCCGCCACTCCAGCTCCGCCACGTCCTCAAAGAGCACCGCATCGTCTCGAAGGGTCGCCAAGTCACGAAAGAGGAGGGCGTCGGCTCGTCCCTGGCGAAGGACCCTGGCAAGACGCAGAGCCCCCCGGAGGTCAACCTCCCACAGCCGAGCCCGAGCCGGGATGTTTTCCAAGTGTCCGTAGCGGGCCAGAACCGTCGCGGTGGACTTCGCGCCCCAGCCGGGAAGTCCCGGGAAGCCATCGGCGCTATCCCCGACCAGGGCCAGGTAGTCCGGAATACTCGCTGGGGGTACGCCGAATTTTTTTCTGACCCCCTGCTCGTTGCGAATCTCTCCCTTTCTCCGGTCCCACTGGACCACCCGGTCCCCTTTGACACACTGGGACAGGTCTTTGTCGGGGGTGCAGATATACACGACGTCCACCCGGGGGTCGCGGGCCGCCCGGGCCGTTCCCGACGCCAGTCCGTCGTCCGCTTCCAGCTCTCTCATGGGCCACACCCGAACGCCCATCTCCCGCAGGGCGTCTTCCAGGGGGTGGAACTGGGCCAAAAGGGCCGGTTCGATTCCGGCGGAGGTCTTGTATCCGGGCCACAAGTCGTTGCGAAAGGACTCGATGACGTGATCCGTCGCCACTGCCACATGGGTCGCTCCGGACTCCAACATGGAGAGGAGGGAGGACAACACCCCCCGAATGGCTCCACAAGGACGGCCGTGCCGATCGGTCGCAGGCGGCATCCCGAAGTGGTACCGGAACAGCTCTGCCGTGCCATCCACAAGATGAACGTTCAATTTCGGGCGACGGATTTCTGGGGGTTCGGGCGCCGAGGCCGCCCGCGTCCCGGAAGTCCCCAGGGGCCGCGGAACCGGGGCCACTTGGGTCCAAGGAGTGCGAGAATCCTCGCGGGGTCAAGGTCGCGCCTTGGGGGTGGGATCGCCTCGCAATATGTCGACTGGGGCGATAATATGGACCGGTGCGACCGCATGGATAAGGCGGTGCGCAATGGCGGCCGATCAAAAGAAACAAACGCAATGCGACAGGAGGCATGGATGAAAATCAAGGTTGCCGTGGGCTTCGCCGTTTTCTTGGCTGCCGGTCTCGGGATGACGACGGTGGCGCCCGCCCAGGAAATTCCGGCGGTCGACCTGCTCACCGTCGGCCACTACCTGGACATGGAACGGGTGTCGGACCCGCAGATCTCCCCGGACGGAAGCCGTATCGTGTACACGCGGGCTTGGGTCGACAAACTGGAAGACCGTTTCAAGTCTTCCCTTTGGGTCATGGACGCCGACGGCGGACGAAAGCGTTTTCTGCTGGAAGGGTCCAGCCCCCGGTGGTCCCCCGACGGCACTCGCATTGCTTTCCTCGCGCCGGGGGAGCCCGAAGGGACCCAGATCTTCGTTCGCTGGATGGACGCGGAGGGAGCCACCAGCCAGGTCACTCGGGAAACGGAAGCTCCGTCCAACTTCCAGTGGTCCCCGGACGGTGCGCACATCTACTTCCAGCGGTTCGTTCCCCACAAGGACCCCTGGCCCATCGACCTCCCCCCGGCCCCCGAAGGCGCAGCGTGGACCGCCCCGCCCCGGATCATTGACCGAATCCACTACCGTTTCGACCGGATCGGGTTCCTGGACGAGGGCTTCACCCACCTCTTCCGGGTCTCCAGCGACGGCGGGAATGCCCGCCAGCTGACCCGTGGCCCCTGGAACGCCGGCGCCACCTTCGTTCCCGGCGTGGGGAACGTAGGGTACGACCTGTCTCCCGATGGCCGCGTCCTCATCTTCGATGGCCTCATGGAAGAAGACGGGGACGGCCGCTACCGCGAATCCCACATCTACGCGATGAACCTGGCTACGGGGGACATCGATCAGCTCACGAGGGAGCGGGGCCCGTGGGCGCGTCCCGCCATTTCGCCCGACGGCCGCAGGATCGCCTACGCGGGATATCCCTGGACTTCCCAGACGTACAAGACAACCGACCTCTACGTGATGGACGTGGACGGCGGCAATCCGCGTCTTCTTTCCGCCACCCTGGACCGGGACGTGGGAAGCCTGCACTGGGCGGAGGATTCCCGGGGCGTCTTCTTCACCGCCGGGGACCAGGGCACGACGAATGTCCACCACGCAAGCCTTTCGGGCGAAGTCCGGCAGGTCACGGAGGGCGGCCACATGCTGTCCCTGGCGTCCGTCGCAACGGGCGGCCTCGCGACCGGAACCCGTTCGTCCCCCCACGAACCGGGCGATGTGGTGGCCTTTGATCTGAGCCGTCCGGGAGAGATCCGGCAGCTCACTCGGGTCAACGCGGATGTTCTCGCGGGAAAGAGGCTGGGGGAGGTGGAAGAGATCTGGTACGAATCCACCGGGGGAACCCGCGTGCAGGGATGGATCGTGAAGCCCCCGGACTTCGAACCCACCCGGCGCTACCCCCTCATCCTCCACATCCACGGCGGTCCCCACGGGATGTACAACGTCTCTTTCAGCTATCCGTACCAGAACTTTGCCGCCAACGGATACGTCACCCTCTACACGAACCCCCGGGGGAGCACAGGCTACGGAACCGACTTCGGAAACGCCATCGACAACGGCTACCCATCCGTTGACTACGACGATCTGATGGCCGGTGTGGACGCCCTGTTGGAGCGGGGATACATCAACGAGGACCAGATGTACGTGACCGGCTGCAGCGGCGGCGGGGTCCTGTCCAGCTGGGTGATCGGTCACACCACCCGGTTCGCAGCGGCCGGCGTTCGATGCCCCGTGATCAACTGGATGAGCTTTGCGGGCACGGCCGACATCACCGTCTGGGGGTACTACCGATACCATGGCTATCCGTGGGACAACCCGGAGAAGTACCTGGAACATTCGCCGCTGATGTACGTCGAAAACGTCACGACCCCGACGATCCTCATGACCGGAGAGCTGGACCTGCGAACCCCCATGGCCCAGACGGAAGAGTACTACCAGGCCCTGAAGCAACTGGGGGTGCCGACCAAGATGCTCCGCTTCCACGACGAATACCACGGAACCAGCTCCAAGCCCTCGAACTTCATGAGGACCCAGCTGTACCTGATGAAGTGGTTCGAGGAGCACGGCGGGGCCCCGAAGATCACGATGGACCGATAGGGACAAAACCGAGCAGATCCGGACGCGATGGGGGACGATGAAGCGGCATCCCCGCTTGATTCTGGCGGTCGTCGTCTTGCTGATCAGTGCGTGCGGAATCCGCACTCGGGCCAACGTTCCAGACGCGCAAGAGGGCAGGATCATTACGGAAGCGCAGATCGCTGACTCCGAAGCGAAGACGATGTGGGAGGCCCTGCGCAGAACGGTGCGCTACGCGCGCTTTCAGGAATCCGGTACCGGGTCTCCGGAACGGATCCGTCGCCGGGGCGCTTCAAGCCTTGTACTGAACGAGGATATGCCGATCTATATCGATCGGGTTCGGGTCGTGGATGTGCGCATTCTCGCTTCCCTCCCCGCCCACGATATCGAGCGGATCCAGGTGCTCAACGGGGTCCAGGCAACGACTCGCTACGGCACGAACGCGGGCGACGGGGTGATCCTGATCCGCACCCGGGGCGCGAAGGAACCCGAGGCTGGGCCACAACTCAACTGAACTTCTCGCGAGCCTGATCCCTCCAGAAAGGGGCGCCCCTTCCCTCGTAGCGGCCCTCCCCCTTGGAGGGAATCGTGAGCGCCTCCCCGGCGCCTCTCGCAGGCCCAAGGTCCGGGGTGGGGTGTGACCTCCACCCCGGACCTTGTAGCCGGCGATTCCTCTATATGCGTTACGCCTACTTGTGTTTACGCCGCCCGATTCAGGCAGACCGGCCGTCCCTCGAGGCCCGAAAGCGCCTCGTTTTCGTGCTCCTCGAACGGAATCGGGAAGTTCACGTCGGAACCGTAGGCGCCGCCCTTGAAGAAGTCGCCTGCCGGGAAGACGGCCTCCTGGGATCGACCGTACTGACGGACAAGGCGTCTCAAGTCGCCCAGCCGGTGGGCGGTCCCGAAGAGCCAGCGGGCCCGCTCGTCAAAGAGCAGATCTATGCGGGCACTTTCCGTCCCCGGGTCGGCAAGGGCGGGCAAGCCTACCCCCGCCCGCAATCCATTCAGGGTCTTGAGCCAGGGCCCGCCCGAGGCGATTTCGTGTTCAGCCCGGATGAGCCTGGCTTCAATGCCACTCCCCAACACGACGTCGGCTTCTGACGAACCGTACTTCAGCTGAAGGTATAGCGGGGTCTCTTCGTCGAAACCGGTGCCCCCTGAGTCTTTCCACGGCACCCGGCTGTCCGCCCCGGAGCGGAACGTCACTCCGTTTCCCCCTTCCCGATCCGACAGGGACCAGCGGCGCTGAGTGTGGTTCATCTCGAAGATCGCGTTGCGCTGCCCGAACGTGCCCCCCGCCTTGCTGCGGATGCTGTACGTCCAATCGTCGGGAACCCCTGCCACGGCTGCGGCGGCCGCAGCGTAATCCCCCCGGTTCTGGTGGACGCGCCCCAATCCGACGGCCGCAAGGTGGGCTTGGTCGGCGTCGCCCGCCGAAGCGCTGGCGGCGGCATCGAAGCTCCCCGAAGCGGCGTCCAGCATCTCCGCCGTTGTCGCCTGCTTACCGTACACGATGTCGCCCTCGTTGGGCGTATCGCTGAAGGGAACTCCGGAGCAGTAGTGCTCGGCAAAAAACAGGTTGGCGTAGCCGTTGAGGTTCCACATTTCCGCGATGCGACTGTCCCCCGGCAACAACTCCTCCAGCCGCTGAGCGGCATTCTTCGTGCCCACCCGGGCTCGGTGCAGGGAACGGTACTGACCCAGAAGGGTCCCGTTGCGATCGTCCATCTCCCGACGATCCACTTGGTTGCGGGTGGGGAACGTGCCCGAGAGATGGAACTCGTCGGCCAGCATCCCCGAGTAGACCGCCTGACCCCCGCCGCCACTGGAAAAAGCGCTACCGAAGAGGCCCACCGCTCCGGCCCAGTAGAGCTCCGCCCCCTTGGCTCCCTGCAGATTTTCCGGAGTCACGAGGTCGGGGTCAACGACCTCGAGGAGCTGGTCGGTGTCACACGCGACCGGACCCAGGAGCCCCATCCCGGCCGCCAGGACAACCGGCAAGACCTTGTTGTGTGTTGTTTTCATGATCGGATCTCCTAGAAGCTGAAGTTGAAGCGGACCGTGTAGAATCGGACCGGCGGTTGGGTCAGAAACTCCGAGATGCCGAAGTTGTCCCCCGAACCGTTCGAGTTGATTTCCGGATCCATCCCCGAGTAGTCCGTCCACGTGGCCAGGTTGCGCCCCGTGATCGTGACCGACGCCCTCGAAGCTCGGAAACTGTTTGCGAAGCGCTCCGGCAGGTCCAAGCGCGCCGAGACCTCGCGGAGCTTCCAGAAATCTCCCGGTTCCATGTAGCCCCACACGGTCTGGCTCGGATGAAGGAGCGATGCGACGGCCCGCGCCTGCTCCGCAAGGGGCGTCTCCGGATCGATCAGAGCCTGGCAAACCCGGAAGCGGCAACGGAAGCGTTCCGTGTTGTTGTATGCGATGTAGTCGCCCCGGTAGTCCAGAAGCCCGGTGACCCGGATTCCGCCCGGAAGTCGCAGGCTCGATGAGATCGAGAGCTGGTTCTCGGGCATGCCCGGGCCGATGTACTCGATGGTGTCTCCGATCGTCAGCTCGTCCGGCGTGATGATGCCGTTGCCATCGGCATCGTTGTGGCCCACGATCGGGCGGTCCCACTGTCCTCCCAGCGGAAAGCCCGGCACAAAGCGGGTCTGGGTGCCGATGGGCTCCGTTCCTTCGCCCAGCGACAGCAGTTCGTTGTTGTTGATTGAGCCCGACAGACCGATCTCCCAGCTCACCGTGTTGGTTTCAACAAAGGTTCCGGTGATCGCCGCTTCCCACCCGGCGTTCTGGACCTCGCCGATATTGACCCAGCGGGTGGCGCTCGCGCCCAACGAAGGCGCCAGAGGCACGGTGATCAGGGCGCCGTCGGTGCGTTTGTCGTAATAGGTCAGCTCCAGCGCGGCCCGGCCGCTGAAGAACTCGGCGTCGAGACCCGCTTCGATCTCGCTCGACTTTTCGGGCTCGAGCAGGCTATTGCCGATATTGCCGATCGACACGCCCGAACCGGTCTGGTCGTCCGGTGTGGTGATCGCATTGGCGCTCAGCGTCCGGATCGCGTCGTCCGACCCGGGCTGCAACCCGGAGCGCCCCCACGCGGCCCGTATGCGCAGCTGGTCCAGGAAGGAGATCTGCGGAAAGAAGGACTCTTCGGAAGCAATCCACGACAGCCCCGCCTTCGGATAGTAGATCAGGTCGAAGTCCTGACCGAACGCACTGTTGTCATCCGCCCGGATCGCCCCGGTCAGGAAGAGCCGGTCATTGATCCCGAACTGCTGGTCGACAAAAAGGCCGGCGGTCTTTTCGAAGATGTGGACCTCGCCGGAGAACGTCTCCGCGGCAACGCCGATCGATGAGGCCCCGTTCACGATGTCGATGCCCCACGCGTTGGTGCCCGCGAACTGGTTTTCGAAGTATTGAACGCCGACGGTTGACCGGGACGTGATCCCGTCGGTCAGATCGAAGGATGCGGTCGTGCTGCCATCCAGCGTGTACTGCCAGGAGTTGCGGAAGTCGGTGTCCTTGCGGCCCAGGTTGCTCGTGCCGGGGACGCCGATGTCTCGGGCAAAGAACGACACGTCTTGGCGATTGTAGTAGTCCAATCCCCCCGTTGCCCGAAAGGAAAGCCAGTCCATCGGATCCCACGTGACCGTGCCCGAGCCGGTGAAGCGCTGCGTGTCCTGGTAGAATGTCCGCCCGAAGAGCTGGGCCGGCTTCTGGAAGGACCACGGCCTAGCCGAGGTGCCGAAGAAGGCGCTCGGAAGCATGCCGAAGGAGTTGTTGTCGTTCCCCATGTACGCGAAGTGGCTGTCGAGGTACGACAGGCTCCCGGTCGGGGGTCGGCAGGGAGTAGGGTCCGACTTCGCCCTCAATCTCTCCCGAGACGTAGTAGCTGACGGCTTCGCTTCCGCCAGAGACCGAGATCCCCATCTGGTTCCGGCTTCCGTCATCGATCGGGGACAGATCAGGATCGTGGAGGACCTGATAGGACTCGACACCGGTTTGGGCACAGAGCCCCTGGGCGACCTCGTTGAGGCGGCACGCCGTGGCGTAGGTGTCACTGTTCGCGTCCAGTCCCAAGTAGCCCAAAGGGTAGGTGTTGGGCTCCTGAATGAGTCCTGCCTCGGCCCAGACGTTCCAGCGCGTCTCCCCGGGCTGACCCCGCTTGGTCGTGATCCGGATTACGCCGTTGGCCGCCTCGGTACCGTAGAGTGCGGCGGCCGACGGTCCCTTCACGATTTCGATGGACTCGATGTCTTCGGGGTTGAAGTCGTCCAGCCTGGAAGCCTCCTGGCCTCCCGCTCCGAGACCGCTCTGGCGGCTGTCGACCCGGATCCCGTCCACGACCAGGATGGGATCGTTGGACAGGGAGATCGAGCTGGATCCGCGGACGCGAATGCGGGAACCGGCCCCCGAAGTGCCCGCCGAGTTGAAGACCTGGACCCCCGCCTGACGGCCCTGAATCAGGTCGGCGAGGTTGTTGATCGGCGCGATCTCTACGACTTCGGTGGCGCGGATTTCGCCGACCGCATTGCCGAGCTCCCGCTTGCGCTGCTCCCCCGTCGCGGTAACGACGATTTCATCCAGCTGGAGCACCGATTGAGCCAGGTTGAAGTCGATCACAGCGGTGCCGCCGGGCTCCACCGTGAAGTCCTGTGCGACAGGACCATACCCGATGAATACGGCGCGCAACGTGTGGGTGCCCGGGGGAACGTTGAGGATGACGAAACGGCCCGCCGAATTGGAAAGCGAGCCGAAGTTTGTCCCCTCAATGGCAACTTGAACGCCTTCCAGCGGGGCCATCGTTGCTGCGTCGATGACCGTACCCCCCACCGTGGCGCGCTCTTGCGCCTGGGCGGGTGTGGCCAGGATTGCCGTCAGCAATGCAACGGCATGAATCTGACGAGGTTGTGGCATGTGCCCTCCTTAGAAAACTGATGGATTGGAAACATCGCCGGCCCGAATGGACGGCTCTGACGCACAACCGGGTTCGCGAAGGTCAAGGACTCCATCGGACCGCGGAGATTTGCGGTTCGACTCCTCCGGTCGCGCGAAGCGCGAATGTAAGCGCATCCATCTCACGAAGACATAGAGGCGATACCGGACAGTAGCGACGGCACCGGACAAGGGGGGGGGGGGGGGGGCGACCGGGGAACCTGATACGACTCGACACCGGCTTGGGCGCAGAGCCCCCTGAGCGACCTCGTTGAGGTGGCTCCGCCGCGCCGTGGATCCCGTCTCGGGGTCCCGCCCAGCGTCACCTGAGGGGGTTCTCCTTTCGAAGACGCTTGCGCGCCTGCCTTCTATCGGACTACCGGAAGTCTGGCTTCGCCCCGGCAGCGAGGGCGGAAAAAGGGCCTTGTTTGCAGCGCGCTGGAAGGCTGGGGGAGCACGTCGATGCGACGGCGGACCCGGTTTCCGATGGTGTCGAAGAGGGCCCCCAGGCTCTCCATGCCTACGGGACCCAGCACTTCGGGGGAATAGACCAGAGAGATTTCGATTCGCCGGTTCGCGGCCCGACCCTCTTCGGTCTGGTTGGACATGGCTTCCCTCCACCGGCCCCGACCCACCACGGCCAGTTTCCGGGAATCCAGGGTGGGGCGGGTCCGAAGGGAGTCTGTGACGGCCAGCGCCCGCAGGGTGGAAAGTTGCCAGTTCGACCGTACGCCGACCCGGTTGATGCGAACCGAGTCCGTGTGGCCTTCCACATCGATTTGGCCCAGTACGGTGTCGACTTCCGCCAACACGGCGCCCAAACGCTGGAAGAGCTCCGCTCCTTCTCTCTTGAGCCGCCAGTCTCCGATCTCGAAGGTGGCGTCGGCCCCGAAAACAATCGCCTGCCTGTCCCCGTCCGGAGGACAAACCCTGTACCGTGAAGTGTCGGCCAAGTGCTCCCGGATGATGGAATCGACCCGTTCCTGACTGAAGACGATCTTCTCCCGCAGCCAGAAATCGCGGTTGCGCACGAACTGGTACGCCACGACGGCGAAGAGCACCAAGACAAGCGCCAGACCCAAGTCCGCAAAGACTTGCCAGTTCCCCTCCCGTTCTCCCGCCCGGGCGCGGTGGCTCCTCATCGGGTCCGCAGGTTCAGGGTAGCAAAGGGGGATTGGGGGACGACGGTCAGGGTCCGCACTCTCCCCGGGAAGAAGTCCGACAGATCGTACGACGCATCCACGCTTGAGGGATTGAGGGCTTCCCCCTCTTTCAGGACCGCAACCTCCAGTGGCGCGCCGACCGGTACCCAGCATATGCGATAGACCCCCGACCCGCCGGTCTTCGCCACGGCGCCCCGACGCCCCTCCCGAAGCCGACCCGCTCCTTTGGCCGTGGCATCCACATAGGCCTCGATTTCGTACGTTCTGGAGAGGAAGACAACGGTTGCTTCGCTGACGGGATTTCCGTCCGGGTCCGTCACCCGCCCCGTGAGGATACCCCGGGGCCAAGCCAGTCGCTCGTCTTCAGCCACAATCAAGGGGGCCTCGGGCTGGCGGTCGCCGTCGCAAACCTCATCGATGACCCGCTCCAGCGTGGGCGCGAAGAAATCCACCCGCAGGGGGTCTTTTCCTTCTTCAACCTTGGCTTCGATCGGCTCGGGCAGGAACAACAGGGGATCGAGATAGGGATGCGTGAAGTAGAGCGTATAGACGCCGGACCGAAGATGGGTGAGCTCGAAGTGACCCGCCGAATCGGTCACGACCTCCGTTCCCGTGCCCTCGACAAACACCCGGGCCCCCGGGAGTCCGATCCGGAGCGTATCGAAGACGGTTCCGATGATCCGCTTTCCCGGATCACCCTCGAAGACGACTCCTTCACTCCCGTGAACCCGCAATACTTCGCCTCTCGCCACAGCGATGCCGTCCAGCGTGGGAACCGGAACCCGCCGACCGGACCGGAAGTGGCTGACCACCCCGGGCCGGGGCATCCGAATGCTCCACGAGGTCACGATCCACGTACCGTTGGGCAGCTCCTGGAATTCGACTCGACCGCGGGGGGACGCCGCCAAGAGGGACCGGGGAATGTTCAGGTTTACGTACCGGTACTCCAGCCAACTCAGCCGCGCCGTGACGGGGTCGACCCAGAGGGTCCCGCTGATCTCGGGAACGGTTCGCTCCGACAGGGGCTCGAACGCCAGGCCGACCCGCCCCGGGGCTTCCGACCCGCCGGCCTCGACCCTGAAGCAGTGGGTGTCCAGGAATGCGTCGGAAAGGAGAACCCCGGCGTCGGGCGCCCAGAAGACCGATTCGCTTTCGGTAAATCGAGCAAATCCGCTGACCGCCAAGGAGTCGGCGGGCCGCGCAACGTACGGCGCTTCGCTGTACCCTTGTCCGTAGCTTCGGTCCTCGGACTCGATCCTGCGGCCTTCCCGGTCCAAATTCCGCTTGATCCGCAGCATCTCGTAGTGATACATGCCGCGTTCCTGGGTCCAGGCCGCGGCGATCAGGGCCTTCCGGGCCTCCTCCCAGACCCGATACACGGCCAAGCCTTCTTCGGGCCGCACCCGGCACCGCCGGTTCCCCTCGGCCTCGATGCCCTCCAGCGACACCGCCTCCACCCGGGCCGCCATCTCGACCCCCAGCGTGTCCCCGCCAGCGATGCGGAAGTAGTCGGAGTAGGTGGTGGCGTAGCCGATTCTATCGGCCCGGAGGCGGTACTCCCCCGGCCCGGACGCCTTCAGCTGGAAGAGGCCGCTACCGCTTCGGGTGAGGACCCGTTCGATAGCGCGGCCCTCCCGGCTGACCAGCGTGATCATGGCCCCGCCGACGCCGACTTCCTCTTCGGCTTCCACGAGCCGGCCCCGGACAAGCTGAGCGTCCCCGGCAGAGGGAACCGCCGCCCAAGAGAGGGACAACCCGACCAGAACGATACAGACGGCGACCGGGTGGACCGACCTGCGCATCGGATCCCTACACATGGAAGGGCTGGGGACGATAGGCATCGGGGGAGGACCCGCTGGGCGCAGGAAGGGCCGAAGGGCCACGCTTCCGGACTACGCGCCGGCATCGGCTCATCACGCACTCCCTTCGTCCCGGATGCGGTCCCGGGGCGCGTCGTCCAAGACGGCCAAGCGATCGCCGATTCTGCGCAACGCTTCTTCTATGAGAATCACGATTTCCCTTGTGTCCTGCATGACGTTCCGGGAATCCTGCATGACGTTTCGGGTGTCTGCGACGTGACCCTCAAGACCCATCAAGTGCTCGGCGACCGCGTCGGCGGCCCGCTTCAGGCTTTCCTTTTCGGCAACCCCCCTGTCCCGTTCATTCGTCAGGCGGCTCATAAGACCGTTCAGCGCAACGGTGGCCTGGTGCAGCTCCTCGAACACCTTCCGCCACCTCTCGTCCCATCGCTGCTCGGCCCCGGTGAAGGCACTCCGAAGCTCGGCGGCAACGGCATCCAGCGCTTCGACGTGCTTGTTGCCAATGTCGCCCAGGCGCGACTCCGCGCCCTCCACCAGGTCCTGGGTCGCCCCGGCAACCCGGTCCAGCGCTTCTTGAATCCCCCGGAACAGCTGGGTTTGGTTGTCCGCCCGGTCAACCAAACCCGTGATGTGCCGGGTGAGCTCCCGGGTGGCCAGGCGAAGCGTGGTCAAACGCTCTGCGTGGGCGTCCGCACTCTGTTGCAGGACGCCCTCCATGTGTCCCGTTCCACTTTCGATCAGGCGACGGATCTCCGCTGCGCCCGCCGCAATCTTCTTCCCGATCGTCTCCGTACCGGCCGCAACCGCCGCTTCCAGACCCCCCAAGAGGACCCGGACCCTCTCGTCCTCGGCCTCTTGACGCCTGGCCATCTTGTCGATCACTCGGTCCAGGGCTCCCTGTCCCTCCTTCATCTCTCGGCTCCACCGGTCCCACGCTTCGTCCCGGTCCTGCCGCCACGCCTTCAGCCGGGCCTCCCAGGCGTTGACTCCCTCTTGCAGAGCGAGGGCCGCCCGGTCCAAGGCGGCCGCCGTCTTCACGAGGGCGCCCACCCGCTGCTCCCCCTCCCCCGGGCTTCCCACAAGACGCAAGAGGCTGTCGGATACCTCGTCAAGCCGCTTGGCGCTCCGCTCCAACGGGCCCACCGCATTGACGATGGCCCGGTCCCAGTCCACGAACTCGTGCGCCCATCCCCCCACCCCCGCCTCGATCCAAAGGAGGACAACCCTCAGTACCAGAGCGCCGACCACGCCGACCAACGTGGAGAGGAAGGCGAAAGTCAGGTTCCCCAGGGCCTCACCCAGATCCCGGGCCGCCTGGATCTGGCTATTCTCCGTGTCGCGAAAGACCTCGGCCAGCTGACCGGAAACGCCGACCAATCCGATGACCGTCCCCAGCAGCCCGCCCAGGACGAGCAGGCCCGCCCCCCGCCTCCAGCGGGCGTGGCGGTGGTCGAGGGCCAAATGCAGGGCCTCCAGCCCCCCGATCAGCCCGCCCGAAGACTGGACCCACTTGTCGATTTCGGCGGTGAGTTCGGTGGATCCAGCGGTCGTATCCGAGAAGCCGCCCTTGTGCCACCGGTCCAACGTGCTCCTCCACCGGAGCAGGGTGAGGACTGCACACACGGCCGCAGTGGCGAGAAGGGCCAGATAGAACCACTGCCAAAGGGGCACGCGCGCCAGGTCCGTCAGGGCTCACCCAGACGGGCGGCTCCCTGCGGAGTCCTCCTCGGCTGCCCCCGGGTCGGACCCTCCCTCCGGGTCCCCCTCCCCTCCCGTTGCCTCCTGGGTCTCATCATTCGTGGCTCCCGGGTCGGTCGCCCCGATGCCGGCCCGAACGACGACGCCCAACCAGATCACCCCGAGGAGGGCGAAGACCGTAATGAACAGCAGGAACGTCCGAAAAAGGACCCTCATCCACTTGTCCTGCCAGAGAGATCCTCCAGCCCTTCCTCGGGGGCTTGAGGCCGCCTCGCCGTCCAGGTTCGAACCCGACGAGGCGGGTCCTCCCCCTGGGCGGAGCGTCACCTCCGTAGGTATGCCCTTGACCCGGATCTCGACCGGCTCCGGAAGACCAGGCCCTGCTTGCTCGGGCTGGGCGGAGCGACCGACCTGTTCGTCGCTCCGTTCTTTGTGTTCTTTTTGTGCCTTCGCCATTTCGTCGATCCTTTTCCGCAGCGCGAGCATTTCCCTTTGCCTGTCTTCGAGCAACGTGCGCGTCTCTGCGAGGTGCCGGTCCCATTCGCCCTGCTTCCGCTGCATCTCCGCGAGTCGGCTTGTGGCTTCGCGCCTATCGTCTTCTCTCGCTTTTTCGAAGTGGTTGCGAAGCTTCGCAAGGGGATCGGGCGCCTTCGCGAATCCTTCAACGACCACAAGGGTGATGTCATCATCGCCCCGGTCGCAGGAGGACGTTTCGACCAGGGTAGCCGCCAATCCTCGAGGGTCGCCCGGGTCTTCTCCCTTCAGGACTTCCAGGGTTCGTGCGGGCGTCCAGCCGTCTTCGAACCCGTCGGTGTAGCAGAGGATCCGGGTCGCGGCTTCCAGGGAGCCGGTCCAGCCGGGAAGGCTCAGGGGACTGGGGATTTCGTCCAGGCCGATCGCATCGGGGCGGGCTCGGCTATAAGACGAATCCCCGGTCAGCCCAGGGTCGGCGGTCGCCCGCATCCAGTTGGACCCGCCGGGAAAGAAGAGCCGGCGTTCGGGATGGGCCGGTCCGTCCTTTCCCTCGATCGCCAGACGAACATCACCCACCTGGGTCGCCCAGATGCGCCGGTGTTGGATGGCGAAGGCGACCACCGAGCAACGGGGGCAGGAGGCCCCGCCCATCTTCGCGTTCTCCACGTACAGATCGTTTGCCAGCTCGTAGACCAGCGCGGTGGGCAGGTCGGCCGCAACGACGCCGGCCTTCCAAAGGCGCTCCAGGCTCTCGTCCAGTTTTCCGCCAACCCGACTTGCGACCTTTGCGGCGGCCCGGTTCGGCGCGAAGTCGCCCACGACCACGACGACGCCGGATCGGCCGATTCGTTTGTGCCAAGCAAAATCCTCCGATGCACCACCCCGCTTGGACGCACCCGGGCTGGCTGCCACGCCGATGGCTAGCCGACTCACGGTCGCTCCTCTCGTAGCGCAAGGTAGCGGGCGGCCACGGTTTCGGTCAGCCCGATCGCGGACCCGTTCCCGCCAACCCGGAGCGGGAGGTCGGCTGCGGCGTCGGCCAGAGCATGGATCAGTTCCTGCAAGGGGGGACGGTCCGCCATCCGGCGTCGCAGGCCGCGCTCCAAGATCTCCGCCGTCTGCGTCATCAGGGAGAACCGGGCAGCCAAACGACCGGATACGTCCCGCTTGGCGTTCGGCGCTTCACCGCCGGGGCTGGGCCCCCGAATCCCCGCGGACAACGCAAGGAGGTGGGCCATCGAAAAGCTGAGTAGCCGATCTTCCAACCCCTGGATGCGCTGGGCAAGTGCACCTATATCACGGCCACACTCTCTTCCCCTCAGGTCGGGGTGATCCGGGTCCCCGAAACGATCCAACGACACCATGGAATCGTTGCTAGACGGGGGCCACTTGTACACGTCGTTGTAGTCAAGCACTACGAGACGCTCTTCCCCCGCCGGAAGCGGGTCGGCGTAGAATACGTCGGGTTTCAGATCCAAATGCAGGCGCTTCTTCGTCCAGAGGTGCCAGGCCACGTCCGCCGCGGCAAGCGCCAGGACAAGTTGTTCGGGTTCGGATAACTCGAAGTAAGGCAACGCCTGATAGTGAGGCATGACGAAGCAACACCGGGGTCCGATGTCCCCGCCCAACCCGAAGGCATGGAGTACATGGGGCCGCACCCCGGCCGGGGCGTCTTCTATGGCCCGGAGCTCCCGCTCTACCAGCTCCTCCACCATGGATCCACCCTTTACGTGAAGGCATCGTTCGGGCCCTTGCACCACGAAGTGCCGTACGTTCCTGGACCCGACCGGGCCCGCTTGCAGTGCTGCATCGGCAGGGATGAGCGCTTTCGCGAACACGAAACGACGCACAAGGTCGGCGAACCCTCCCGAAGCCGGTGAACCGGTCTCGCACGTGCCAAGCATCCCCACGGCTACACCGTGCCGGACAGGGTCGCCGAAATGAGCGTGGACCCCAGCACAAACCTCTGCATCTTCAGGTGCTTCGACCATATTTCTTCTACTGCGGCCAGCGACACCGAGCGCAACGATTCGCCCTTCCCGGTGCCGTTGTCGTCCCACCGGTACCATTGGAAGTCGGCGCCCTCGAAGAAGACCCGGTCGCGATACTCGGGGCGTAGATTCGGCACGGCCTTGAGAACAACCTGGTAGTCTTCGTTTCGCAGGACGGGTGCAATCGTCACGATCCCATCGTGAGGCAGGTAAGGGTCCCCGACCGGCATTTGGGTCACGGCCCTGTCATCCTGCCACGCCGGGGGTTCCGTCGCCCGCGACCGGCCGATCAACACGCACCGGTTGGGGCCCCCTTGAGGGTCTATCGTCTCGTATTCCCCTTGGCGAACCAGCGTCCCCTCCAACCCCCGCTCCCGGGAGACCTGGAACCCTCCTGCAAAAACATCCTTCAAACCGTCGATGAACCCTCCCTCTCCGCAGTTTTTCCACAACAGGCGAAGGGTTTCCGTGGGGGAGGACACGCGGATCTCGTCGCCGTGTTCAAGACGAATGGACTCGTTGCCGATCGGGAGCTCATCACCCCTCCGGGTCAGCGAAAGCTGCCTCAGGGGCGCATCGTCCAGCACCTTGAAGAAGGGCTTGCCGTATCGGTCGATACCAAACAAGAGCGACTTCAGGGGCACGGTCCCTACGGTCAGGAAGTCTTCCACCGAATTGAGCGACTCCGCCGACGGACCGTCCTCTTGCAGCCCTGGAAGCGTCGCCTTCCCGAACCTTCGAGCCCCGAAAACGTCGTCCCCCCGGACGTCCCGGGGGATGTTCTGGATGTTCCGCACAGGCCGAGGCAAAAGGCGAGCCACGACCCGGAAGACCGGGTTGAACAGCGGCGCATCGGCGACTGCGGAGAGAGGGAGCGGCGGGTCGAAAGCGTGAACCTGCACGATCGGCGGGCCGTTTGTCCGGGAAGAAGACTCGTGGGCGGGCCGAATCCGAAGGCGGTGGCGAATGGGTCTCCGAACGTCCGGGTCGCTCTCCAAGCGCGGGCAACCCTTCGGGACATCTGCCGCAACCGTGACCAGCGGGGTGTCGGCAAAGGGCTGGCGCTGAACGGTGATTCGTAGTTCCGCCCGGCAGTCCACCAGGTCCGGGACGAAAATGTCGTCCCAATCCCCGTTTCCGATCGTGAAGTTCCACAGGGATTCGGAATCGATCAACAACAGCTGGCGGGGAGAACGATCCCCGAACTCCTCGTCCCGAAGGAATTTTCGGATTCTCAGATTGCCGTCGTCCCCGATGATTTCGATTCGGGCGGGCACCATGACCCGCCTCCCGGCACCGGTCCCGCGATCCGAGGCCCGGGCCTTCCCGAGGAGCAAGTGCGCGCTGACCTTGGGTACGATCTGAACCTGTCCGCCATGCTGGGGAATGGGCATGGCTCCGGAAGGCAGGGCCCGATGAACGACCCCGATTTCATACTCGGAGCGAAAGAAGTCGCTCCGGGGACCATCTTGGTTTTCGTCGTAGCCCCGGGCACTGAACCAGCCGCCCAGAAAAGCGGGCACTTCATCGATACACGCAGCGGCAAGGTCGAAGAGGCGATTCTTGTGCGATCCTTCGAAGCCGGCACTGAATTCCTCAATCCTGTCCCTGTCGTTGCTGTCGATCTGGTCGTCATAGCAGATGAAGAAGAAATTCGGCAGGGTATCCGGGGTTTCCAGCCGTTCCAGTACAGCCTTTGCGGCGGCGGCAAAGGCCGAGGGGTCCCCCGCGCAGTCGACCGCGGCGTCCCGCAGCCCGGCAGCGTCCTGACTGTCGAGCCTGCGACCCGCGAAGGCCGCGATAAACACTTCCGCCACCCTCCCATAGGGACTCCGCAAGCTTTCCTGGCGCACCACCCGGACCCACCTGGGGGCGCTCGTGGCTCCCTCCGGCCCCGGTTGACTCAGTTTGACGAAGCCTCCCATCCCCTACTCCCGGTCGATTTCGTACCAAGTGGACCCCACCACGATGTCCGCACCGGGCGCAACCCGAACCCCCTGGGCACCGATGGGCTTCCACGCCCCGGTCCTGCCTTGGCCACCCCGGTCCCGGTACCAAGCCCGGGCTTCGCTCCGCGTCCCGGCGCGAACCGCTACCCTCCCGTGGCCGTCAGTGCCCGAGGCCGCGGCGGAAAACCGGGTGCTCCCGCAAAAGAACGGATCGTCCCCGACGAGTGACGTTCCGCCCGCGCCACCGCGCCCCAACACGAGGGGCTGCTGGCGAGTCGCCCGTCCGATTCGCACCCGGTGGCCCCCGCTCATGAGAAAGGCCGCCATGCACTTCGGGGGAAGGTCAACGACGGCGACCGAGAACTCAACCTCCCCTTCCCAGGACCAGGAGGGGATGCCCACCGCGCCCTTCACGACTTCGGTTTTCCGAGATGCCGGCCAATGCCCCACCACACCCCGCTTCTCCGTGATGCCCAACCACACATCTCCCAAATCAATGGCGTTCACCACGCCATCCGGCATCGGAACCCCTGCATATTCGTGAAAGGTCGCCACACTGCCCATGGGGAAAGGTTCGCGCAAGACCCTCCCGCGAAAATAGAGTCCCACCGACGGCACGGGCCCCGCCAGCAGCCGCGCCCGCTTGGCCGACACCGGACGCCGGAAACGAACGGCCCGGGCGGCCACGCTGCCATCGGGATCGAGAAAAACCACGTCGTCCTCTTGTCGGCATACTTGCCCGCTCGGCCCGGAGGTACCGGAGAAGGGAGACTCGAACCGGTCTCCCTTCTCGGGGCCGGGCCACCAAGTCCATCCGCGGGAAGGGTTCCACGCCAGCTTCCCGGACAGGTCGCCCAAGTCCACGTCTCCCCCAGGGCCGACGGTAAGATCCAGGTCCGCGTTGCCCGCGTACACGACCTGCCCGCCCGACAGCGTTTCGCGCACGGGGCGGACCGCGGACCGAAACACGTTCCTTCGCCGGGCGACCAGGAGTCCGTGCGCTGGGTCCGGAGGGGCCCCGCAACGACGCTCAATTGCGAAGGCGACAGGACCGCTCGGGGCCGTCTTGGGATCGGGCACCGATCTCATGTGCAAGCCGTGGCCCCCACGCAAAGGCAACAGCTCCGGGTGTCGCTGGCCGTACGCCGACGGCAAATCGCCAGGGGCGAAGTCTTCATCAAGCAGGTCCTCGATTTCCGTAAGAAAGCCCCGGATGACCCTGTCCAGCTTCCGGGGACTCTGTCCGGCGGGAACCCGGAAGGTCAGGCCGAGGATGAAGGGATCGTCTTCGTCACAACCGTCTCCGGCGGTCCTTGCCCCCGCGACTCTGGGCGCTTCGGAACCTTCGCCGGACCCCGGGAGGCCATCCCGAACATGGGGCTGGGGACGAGGGCCCTCGCTTTCGGGGCCCTGGGGCTCACCGACCAAAGCGTTGCGAACCCGCTGACCGGCCCGGCGGGCCGTCTCTTTCGGACTTTCGCCTTCGGCCCCCATTCTTCGGGGGGTCCGCCGCCGCTTCAACCACATGGAGCGTGGCGCTCCAGCAGTTCTCGCAACAAGGGGGCCAAACCGGTTCGGGCAAAGTCTACCTGATAGCTCGGCAGACTTCCGCCGCCCGGCGGTCCGGTCCGGAACTTGAAATAGACAGCTCCCGCGAAGCCGCACGCCAGGGCCCGCTGCCCCGAATCCGGTTCGCCGGTGGCAAAGAGCAACGCCTTGACGAAGAGGCGGTCGTTCGGCTCGTTCAGGGTGCCCGTCTTGGCGTATGTGGTGCGGGGCCGGGACCCCTCCGAGCGGACGGCCTGTGGAGGGACGGTCCACGCTTCGTTCAGTCCCGGGGCGGTGCCGTCTTCTCCCACCCGTCTCAGGGCCTGCAACAGGGTGGGGTACCACGCCTGTCCGGCAAGGCCCAGCGCGTCGGCGCTTGGTGCAGGATCGGCGGCCATGGTCAGGGTCAGGGCCTGGTCCGTGGCGATCCGGGCAAAACCCTGAACCAGGTCCGGCACGGTCCACCGGTTTTCCCACGCGCCGTAGGCATACCGGTACAGGTATGCGATGTCCGTTCCCTCCGACCGATGGGTCGCCAGTAGCGCAGGCCTGGACCGGGCGGGCATCACGTCTGCGGGGGGGACGACGCCTTCTCCCGATTCGAACGTCACCCCGGACCAAAAGCCCGGAACGAAGGGCACATCGTCGGCGATCTGGGGATCGGTGGCAAGTCCGTAGAGGGTGTTGATCCCTCTGGCCAGCGGGCTCGTGAGGAGACGGTCCCTAGGCACCCCGCGACCCTGAAGCGCGTTCCTCCCGAAGCCGGCCATGACCAAGGCTGCGGCGTACTCGTTGCTGGAGCAGCGGATGAAGTACTGGAGGTCCACCCACCCGTCCGACGGATATTCGCAGTACAGCTGGGTCCGGAACGCTTCGACGGCCGGCAGCACGGGAAGTCCCTGGACGGAGCGCACCGGACCACTCCGGGCCCGTACCCGGAGGGAGTCAAGGCCAGGTTCCTCCGAAAGCACGGCGGCGGCCAGGAGCGGCTTTACGGTGGAGCCCGGGGCAACCCGCCTCAGGAAGTTGCTCCGTCCCCCGAGCCGGGCACCCGTCTCCCCGATGGCGAGGATTTCACCCGAGGGAATCATGGCCACCATGGCCACCGCGAAGTCGACCGGAGGGACCTGCGACCCTCCCAGGAAGGCGTTCAAGCTACGGGTCAGGGCGAGGGAGGCTTCGGAGTCGACGCTCAGCCGAACATCGCCCGCGCCCGAGTTCGGGCGGGCCCGGCCCAGGTCCCCCAGCAGGTCAAGGGGCGGTGAACCCTCCCCGCGACGCCGGGCGCGTCCGTTGATCCACTGAATGCTCGACATCTGCCCTTCCCAGTAGTCGGAGAAGAGGACGGGCGGCAGGGGCGGGATCACCATGACCGACTCCCGCCGGCGAATTTCAGACGAATCGTTCGGTGGCAACCGTCGTCCTTGCAGCCACAGGTGGTCCCATCCGGAAACCGCCATGGAACGATCCGCCGCCGGGTCGGCGATGCCCGTGAAGGAGACCTGGGGCAGACGCTCTTGGGACAGGCAATAGACCCGCACGTCCCCGGCATCCGCCTCGAAGTCGCACGGCCGCCGACGGCCCTGTACGACGACCTCCCGCCGGGTTGAGCGATCCAGGGGAATCGCTTGGCCGGGACCCAGCAGACCGGGCACGAGGCTTGACGACCGAGCCAGAACCCTGCCGAACCACGCCTCTTGGAAGGGCGAAGGAATCGCCAGGTTCCAGACGGCCGGGGACGGAACCACCCGACTGCGGTCGTCCCGGCGATTTCCACCGACGCGGTAGACTCCCTCTTCGACCCGGTAGACGGAACGACCGTGACCCGCAGGCCGGCGGAAGAGGGTGCTGTCGGTGAGCCCGAACTCGGCGCGCAACCACTGGACCCGGTTGAACGCCTCCACGTTGTCTCGAAGGAAGCCCCCCTGTTGAAACCCCGGCAGGGCAACGGAGTCCGCCACGACGGCCAGGGTGTCGATCGTGGCCACCGTCCCGTCCGCCAAGGGAACTTCCACCGAACGGGCCACGATGAGGGGCGGGTCTCCGGGCCTGAAGACATCCTCGAAGGCACTGCGGAAGGCCCGGTACTCAAGGCCACTCCGGTAGCGGGCGTCGCCGGCGGCGCGAACGACGCCCAACCCGACCCACGCCGCAACCAGGACCATCAGCGCCAGGAAGACGGCGGGAAGCGCCTGACCCCGCTCACGCATGGCGGGCGTTCCGGGCGTCCGAAGGCACACCACCCCGTCCCTTTACCGCGAAGTGGGCCAGGGCGGCCAGCATCGCCGTGCTCACTCCGACCCCCAGGACCGCATCCGCCCAGGAGTTGAGGCCCAGGAAGGGCATGTTTTGGCCCGTCAGCGGAACCAGCCCCAAGTTCGACGCGGCAACGTACAAGGCGGGGACGGTGATCCACAGCGCTCCGCCCACGACCGCGGCCAGGATCACTCGGTTATCCGGCGTGGCCACTTCATCCCTTTGCAAGCCCAAGACCCACAGCGCCGTTCCTCCGAGCAACGCGCTGTAGAGGAGCAGAACCAGAAGCCCGCCCAAGGCGCCGTGCTCCGACAGGATGTAGACAGAAAAGGTGTTTTCGGCGTACGACACCGCCGTCGGCACTCCTCTTCCCAGCAAAGTGGTCCCGGCAAAGCCCGTACCGAACCAGCCGGCGGCGGCGTAGGCCCGACCTCCCCAAATCTGTTCGATGGACGGCTGGGCGGCTTCGAGAGCCTCGCTGCGGCCGGCGTAAGCGAGGGCCTTTTCCAGCAGTTGGGGATGGGAGGCCGCCAGGCTCCTGACCGTCGCCCGGGTGATGGGTCCGTCCAGCAAGGGGATCTTCCGGGCCAAGTCGACGGCCCGGTTTCCGGTCCCGACAAAGGCTTCGGCGTAGGCCGGCACGGTCGCTGCGGTTTCGAGCGGGCCCACGGGGGGGCGAAGCACGGATCTCGTGCCGTAGACGACGGCCAGCAACACCAGGACGAAGACCAACCCGGGGAAGCGGCCGGGCGGCTGGCTGAAGTTGTCCCAAACCCGCTTCAGGTCCATTCCCAGAACAACGGTGACGAGCACGGGCACGAAGAAAACGAGGCCGAGGCCGAAATCGAAGATCGTGAAGCCAACCAGCACCCCCAAGGGAACCACGAGGAGACTGGCGACGGATGTGGCCGTTTTCTCCCATCCCCGGGCTTCCCGGATGACCCGGTGGCCCAGCGCCCCGGCCCGTACCGTCAGCAGGAACAGAAAGAAGACCAGCCAGAACCGAAAGATCAGGGGAAGGTCGAAGAGGGTGAGAAGAAGGGCGAGAAGGGCGGCACCCGCTCCCCACTTCTCGGCCCCGGCTTCCGCTAGGAACCGGATCAGCCGAGATCTCCTCGGGCCCCTCACGGATCGGCCGCGAAGTGGCTGCTGGACCGCAGCGTCTTCTCCGCCAACACGGGACTCCCGGTCCTCCGGTCTTCGAGATCGCAGACGCGCTAGAAGGGAAACCACGAAGAGAAGAAATGACATGCCGAGTGCGACACCCGGCGCGTACACCAGAAACGTCACGATTACCGCAAAACCCGCCGTGATAGCCAGCTCGTTACGAGATGCGCGTCCCTTGGCCTCGGCCGCGGGCACGCGGGTTCCGGCCTGGGCTCGGGTGCGCCCTCCTCTCCCCAGACGAACCGGGCTGGCCAGAAGACGAACCGGGCCCAGGGAGACGGAACTTGCGTCCGCGAGGGCCGGGAGCACCCACAGCCCCGCACACATGGCCGCGACGGCCAGACCCATGACGAAGGCGCCGGAGTACTGAAACAGAACAAAGACCGATCCCGTGGCCATCAGGATCGCGCCCGGCCAGGCCCAATCCCCCGGGGCGCGTCCCTGGGGGGCCGAAGCGGGACGCATTGGTGGCCGGGGCCACCCCGAGCTCCACGGGTCCGGGCCTTCTTGCGGCTCGAACCACGGACGCGACCCCCCCTTCCCGGGCAGACGCCTCCAAGCAGCGAGCAAAACCGCCAGGCACCGCGGCGCCCACCACGTCCAGCGTCCGAGCGCAACGACAAGTGCGGAGAAGGCAACCCACATTCCGACAGAGCTTTCCGCTGCCCGCTCATAGTAGGGCGACGCGTAGGCAACCCGGAGCCCGAGGGCCAGGCGGACGGCAAGAAAAACCACGATCAGGTTGAAGAGCCACCAGAGCGGGTTGGCCCCCGCCATCCGGGCCGCTTGTTTGAGTCGGTGGTTGCCGGTTAGCACCAGGAAGGCGCCGCCCAGAATGGCGAGGAGGGCGGCCAAGGTCCGGGCCACGTCGGTCCGGTCCCCCGCGGCGGCCCTTCGGACGCGCAGAAGGAGTCCCGCTTCCGCACGGTCCCCCGATGACAAAGTCGCGCCAGCCGAGGCGCACCCGGCCGAAGCGCCGTCCAGGGGAAACGCCCTGGAGGGTTGGCGCGCCCCGACCGGGAAAGCCGTGCTGTCGCAGGCACCGACCAGGGACACGCGGTCGGCCTCCACAGAGAGGCGGGCGAGGTAGGCGTAGCGGGTCGTGTCGAGTCCAAAGGCTTCCAGGTTGAAGTGCGCCAGCGGCGGAGGAAGGGGACGGCTCGACAGTACAGCACACACCCCCGCACCACCGCAGTCTTGCCGAGCGGGAAGCGCCCAGCCGTTCGGGCGGGGACGGCGCACGAAGCCGACCGCTACGGGGGGGCTGGCCAAACCCCTTTCGGTAAGGGCGCCCAAGGAAAACGCCCACGTCTTCCCTCGGGACGTCACCCACACCGAGTCGCCGGGCGCAACGGTCCGGTCCGGCACGGTTTCGGCGTTCTGGGAGACGGTGGGACTCTGCGCGACCCATCGCCCGCTTCTCGACACGACCCGAAACGACGGCAGCCGCAGCACAACCCCGCCGGGGGCGTGTCCCGGGCGAGCCCGGGTGATGACGAGGTCCCGGGCCAGGGCCGGGTCCGGAACCGAGTCCCATGGCAACCTTCCGACCTCGATGCCGTTGGCCAGGCCCCGCGCCAGGCGCCGGTCCAGAATGTCGTCCTCCATGGACAGGTGGGCCCGCTGGGCATCCCACATCAGGGTGCCCCGCTTTCCCCCCCGCACCAGGGCGAGGGTCACCGCGCCTTCCGCCTCCCGGCCCCTGAGGGTCAGGGTGACGGGCCGCGACCCGCTCAACGCCCAGCCGTGGACCGGACGCCGACTCGAGGATCGGCGCCGAAGCCAGCCCTTTTCGGAAAGCTCGATCATATCCACGTCTCCGGTGGATCCGATCCGGTAGCCGCTTCCCGGCCCCCGCTGCAATTCAACGAACCAGCGGTCCAAAGTCTCGGGCGAGCCCTCCAAGCGAACATCCAGGCTGTCGTGTCCAACGCCGATTCGCAGAGACGCCGGAGCCGGATCGAAATACACGCCCCGCACCTCGAGGCGCTCACTGCGCTGACGATAGGTCTCTACCTGGAAGAGGAAGAAGACAAAGAAGCCCGCCGCCACGAGGTTGAAGAAGGTCAGCCAGGGCCACCCAGCGCCGAGGCGGGCACGCAGGCCGGGAACCGCGCCCAGAGAGATCGAAGCGATCAGGAGCAATAGCCCGATCGAGAACCATGGCCACTCTGGCCGAGCTTGGGCCAGCCGCCACAGGACGCCCAGCGCGACGACGAAGAGCGCGCCGACCCCGATCGGCAGCCGCTTGCCGTTCATGATTCAGCTAGGGATCCCGAGGGCGGGATTCGGCATGGGCCCTACTCCATCGTGGGCGGAAGGATTGTGCCGCGGGCCGCTGGCCCCGCGACCCGTATCCGTGACGTACGATTGGGCCATCGCGCTCCCTTCACGGTTGCCAAGAGTACAAACGACAAGCCGCCTCCCGCCAATCCGGCCGGCGCCCTGGTCTTCGGGCTGCTCGGGCCACGCTCGCCTCCATGGGTACCATGACCGGGCCTGGCCCATCCGAGGCCGGGTTCGCCGAACTGGGCGCTGGGGGTTGGCGGAGGGCCCCGCCCAGCGAGGCTCGCGGAGCGGGCTATTCCGCCGCGTCTCTCCCTCATCTACCTTGAAGATACCTTGAAGAACATGAGGGGACCTGATCTCCCGGCGGAGACTTGACGTTCCGGCTTGTCCCCGGTCGCCTTGGCCACCGGCGGCCGTTGGTGGCCTTTTCCTATATCGAAAAATATCGGAGGTGGGTTCATGTCGGACACAGCTTTCTTGATGGCCTTCGACCGCGTCGTTGAAGGTTGTAGAGCGGTATTGGCGTCCGTTCCGGATGACCGGATAGACTGGCGGCCCCACGAGAAGTCGTGGACGCTGGGAAAACTGGGGAGCCACATCGCCAACCTGCCGCAATGGACCCTGCCGACCCTCGCGGAGTCCACATTCAACATCGACCCGGAGGGCGACCCGCCGCCGATGGCCGAGTACGCCTCCAGCGCTCGGCTCGTCGAAGCCCTGAACACGAATGCGGCAGCAGCCCGAGGGGCCATTGAGCGGGCCTCGGAGGAAGACTTCCAGGCGCCCTGGAGCCTGCTTGTCCGGGGCGAGACCCGCTTCTCCCTGCCCAAGCGGGCGGTTCTCCGGGGTTTCATCCTGGACCACATGATTCACCACCGGGCCCAGATGGGCGTCTACCTCCGCCTCCTGGATGTGCCCGTGCCCCCGACGATGGGTCCGACGGCAGACTTCCCGGACATGTAGCCTCCGGCGGCGACAGGAGAGAACGTCCGGTCATGCGCCTTCTCGACCCGACCCGGTTCCAGCTCCTCACCTTCGACTGTTACGGCACCCTGGTCGACTGGGAGGCCGGGATCCTTTCGGCGCTGCGGGCCGTCTGCGCTATCCACGGCATCGATTCGGACGACGAAAGCCTGCTGGCGGGTTTCGCCCGATTCGAACACCGGGTGCAAGGAGAAGGCTACCGCACGTACCGGGATGTCCTCAAGATCACCCTGGACCGCCTGGGCCGATCCCTGGGCTTCCGTCCCACAAAAGCGGAACGGGACGCCTTCGCAGGCTCGGTTGGGGACTGGCCCGTCTTCCCGGATACCGTCGAGGCGCTCCGTCGACTGGGTCGACGCTACCGGCTGGGGATCGTTTCCAACGTCGATGACGACCTCTTCGCGAAGACCGGCGTGGGATTGCCCATCCAGTTCGACTGGATCGTCACAGCCCAGCAGGTGAAGAGCTACAAGCCCGCCTTCGGCCACTTCCACGAGATGGCCGCCCGTTCCGGCATTTCTCGGAGCCGCACCCTTCACGTCGCCCAGAGCCTCTTCCACGACATTGCGCCGGCCTCATCCTTGGGCTACGCCACGCTGTGGGTGAATCGCCGAGGCGGCGCATCCGGCGGAGCGACCCCTTCCGCCCGAGCTCGCCCCGACGCCGAAGTCCCGAACATGGCCGAAGCGGCTAGGCTGCTTGGGGCGTCTTGAAGGACCCGCTCCAGGGGGATTTGAAGGCGGGGGCGTGGACCTTGCGACCCATCGGACACACCCGGCCCATCGGTCGGAGGGATGAACATGAAGAAGGGCCGTAAGCGCTTCTTTACAAGGACTTGGCAATTCGGTCCAGGAAGGCCCGTTCGTCCCTGGTCAACGCCTTGACCCCCACCTCCCCGATCTTCTGGAGCAGGGCATCCAGCTCCGCCCGGTTGATCTCGTGGAGACGCTCTCGAGGGATCGCTCTCCAGCGCTCCACCGCTTCGACATCTTGGGCACCCGTTGCCTTCGGGGGCGGGCCGGGAGGTTGGACAACGCCCCGGGTCCGCCGATTCTCCCAGCGCTTCAGAAAGAGCCACCCGACCACCAAACCTCCCAAGTGAGCGAAGTGGGCGATCCCGTCCCCGGCGCCGGTGAAGCCCGCGAAGAGGCTGGAAAGCAGCATGAACAGGGCGAGGATGCGGGCCTGGACAGGTAGCAGGCCCCAGATGTAGATGTCTTCCCGGGGCCAATAGCGGGCGAACCCCAACACCACCCCGTAGACGGCGCCGGAAGCCCCGATTATTACGGAGAAGGGGGCAAACATGAAGAAGGCAAGGGACAAGATCGCGCCCCCGATCCCGCACACGACATAGAACCAGATGAAGGATTTGCTCCCCAGGCGCTCTTCCAGGCGGGGGCCGAAAAAGAAGAGGATGAGCATGTTGAAGAGGATGTGCGGAAAGTTGGCGTGGAGAAACATGTAGGAGACAAGGGTCCAAGGGCGGACCAGTATGCCCCCGGGGCCAAACCCGAAGTCCTGCAAGGCAGTCGGATACACCCGCGTCAACAGGAAAACAACCACATTCGCCAAGAGCAGACGCTGAACCACGGGCGTCATCAACATCGCAAGCCCCTCTCCTCTTCGGGCCCCCCCCACCGTCCGCGATCGTCCCTCATAAGGGCAATCGTCCCTTCAGGGAATGTACCGGTTTTCCCGGCTCAGGCGGAACCCCGCCCGGTTCGGCCCCGCCTCCCGGGTCATTCCCCGGAGATCCGGCGCCCCGGGGTCCACGGGGCTCCGGCAGCTTCCAAGTCCGCCTCCAGCTCCGCCAGATCCCCATCCAGGAGTGCGGTCAAATCCTGGAGCAAGCCCGCGAATTCCCTTCGCGTGACGCCAAGGCTGGTCCGCTGGGTCTCGGTGGGCATCTGCCGGGTCCCCCAGTGCCCTCCGGCGACCTGGCCCAGACGCCCGAGGATCGAAGGAACGCCGGGCTCGTTGAGACCACGCCGGGTTCGATCCCCCTGCAGGCGGGTCCCGATCTCCTCGATGCGTTCCTCGACTTCCTCCAGACGGCGATACAGATCGTCCCCAGCCGCAGGGGTTTCGTTCAGTGCCTCGCGCATGTGGCGAAGCCGCGCCCGGGCTCGGCCGACTTCCGCAGCGGCTCCCCGGGCTCGGCGAAGCAGGTCGGCCGTTTCCTCCTGGAAGGCCATGGCGGCCTGGAAGTCGACCCCCGCCCGAGCGGTGGGAACCGCTTTCACGTCAAATTCCCGGGACCCGCCCAGGGGCGTCATCCCGTCTTCCGTAACCAACGCCATTTCGACCCGATACCTCCCCGGCGGTGCCAGGGGCCCCCGAGGCTCCCCCGCCCAAGGCGGAACGAAACCGGGCGTAGTCAGGTTGACGGGGTCGGGAGGCGGGCGCCGCAAATCCCAGGTGACCCGGTGGAGGCCGGCCGAAGCGGGACCCGTAACGCGGCGCACCGGCTGACCCTCGGCATCGGTCACCAGAAGGGCAATCCGGGGTTCGCCCTCGAGGGCCTCGGCCGCCAGTCGTTCGTAGCCGGGGAAGGGAACGTCTGTTCCCCGCTCCCGCAGCTCCCTCTCGGCGCGACGGCGTGTCTCCCGGGAGGTCTCTCGGGCTTCGGCCAGATAGTAGGTGAAGGTGGCACCGAAGTCGGGGTTGGGGGCCGTGTAGTGGGTCGTCCCCAGGGTCGGCTGGCCCGGTGCCTGCATGGGCACGCTAGGCACGTACCACCAGGCGTCCCTCACGGGAAAGAGGACCTCCTCTTCCGTCAGGGCGCCGGCGGCGATGTTTCGAAGAGGAGTATAGTCGTCCAGGACGTAGAAGCCGCGGCCGAAGGTCGCGCCCACCAGGTCGTTTTCTCGGCGGTGGATTTCCAAATCCCTAAAGGCGATGGTCGGAACCCCTGCACCCAGCTCCACCCAGTTCACGCCACGGTTGGGTGTGAAGTAGACGCCGAACTCGGTACCGACAAAGAGGAGGGAGGAGTTCATGTGGTCCTGCTCCACGGACCAGATGACGTTCCCCTCCCGAAGGTCACCGGAAACGGACCGCCAACTCCGCCCGAAGTCGTTGCTCTCGAAGAGGTACGGCGCATAGTCCCCTTCCTTGTGGGCATCGGCAGCCGCGAACACGGTGGCCCGGTCATGAAGAGACGCCCGGACCTGGTTCACGAACGCTCGGGGAGGCACCCCCGGGAGGGGGGCCGCTTCCCGCCACGACCCGCCCCCGTCCTCGCTCACCTGGATGAGCCCGTCGTCGGTGCCCACGTACAGCACCCCCTCGGCCACCGGGGACTCGGAGAGGGTGGTGATGGTGGAGTACCAGGACATGGCGGTGTTGCCGTATAGGGCATCCACGCTTCGGACCCGTCCGGCCATCGCCAGCGTGTAGCGGTTCAGGTTTCGGGTCAGGTCCTCGCTCACGGCCCGCCATGAGTCCCCCCGGTCGTCGCTCCTCCAGAGTCGCTGGGAGGCGTAGTAGATCCGGGACGGGGAATGAGGGCTCACGAGCAAGGGCGAATCCCAGTTCCAGCGCTCGGGAGGGTCGCCAGGCGCCGGGAGGGGACGGATCCCGATCACCTCTTCGCTCCGCCGGTCCAGGCGCTGGAGGTTGCCCTGCTGAGACTGGATGTACGCGATGTCCGGGTCTTCCGGATCGAAGGCGGCGGCGTACCCGTCTGCGCCCAGGGGAACGTACCAGTCCCGGTTGCGAACCCCCTCCATGTTCAGCGTCCGGGAAGGCCCCAGCAGGGTCCCCAGGTCCTGAGCCCCGCCCAGGATGTTGTAGAAGGGCTCGGAGTTGTCCAGGGCCAGCCGGTAGAACTGGGAGATGGGAAGATTGGGAAAGTGGCGCCACGTGGCTCCCTCATCGAAGGTCTCGTAGAGGCCCGCGTCGGTCCCGGCCAGCAGGTGCCGCCCATCCTCGGGGTCGATCCAGAGGGCATGATTGTCGCTGTGTTTTTCGCGACCCGTCCCCAGCACCGCAAAGGTCGATCCGCCGTCCCGGGTCACATGAACGAACACGTCCATCTGGTAGACCACATCCACATCGTGGGGAGACGCCTCGATTTCCTGGTAGTAGTGGGGTCCCGTGCCCCCGGACAGGTAGGCGTTTCGCCGCTCCCAGCTCTCCCCCCGGTCCGTCGATCGGTAGAAGCCGGCCTTCCCTGGCCCGGCTTCGATCGTGGCATAAATCACGTTGGGGCTGGCGCCCGACACGTCCAGGCCGATCTTCCCCATGTCGCCGTCCGGGAGCCCGTCCGTCACCTCCCGCCACGTCTCCCCACCGTCGACGGACTTGTAGACGCCTGAACCGGGGCCGCCTGCCAGGAGGGCCCAAACGCTCCGGCGCCGCTCGTAGGTGGCCGCGTACAGAACGTCGGGGTTCCGGGGGTCGAACTCCACGTCGGTGACGCCCGTGTTCTCGTCCACCTGCAGGACGGCCCGCCAGGTCTCCCCCCGGTCCGTCGTCTTGTAGAGGCCCCGCTCTCCCCCCGACGACCACAAGGGACCTTCGGAGGCCGCAAACACAACGTCCCCGTCCCTGGGATCCACCAGGATCTTTCCGATGTGTTCGGAGGTGTCGAGCCCCATCCGGCGCCACGTCTTGCCGCCGTCCGGACTCCGGTACACGCCGTCCCCCCACGCGACGTGCCGACCGCTGACGTTCTCTCCCGTGCCCACCCACACCACGGCCGGGTCGGCGGGGTCGATGGTGACCGAACCAATGGAATACGAGGGCTGGTCGTCGAAGACCGGGGTCCAGGACGTCCCGGCGTTCGTCGTCTTCCACAGCCCTCCCGATCCCGCCGCCACGTACCAGACGACGGGATCCCGGGGATGCACAGCGATGTCGGCAATCCGGCCCCCCATGAGGGCAGGGCCGACTTCCCGCAACTGGAGTCCCCGAACCGCCTGGCGTACGACCTCCGGATCCGGCTCCTGGGTCAGGGTGGCCGGGGCGAAGGCGATCAGCGCGAAGGCCGGAAGCACCAGAGCAACGGAAGGGCAACGGCGGGTGAAAGGGGTCGGGGGCAGGGGGGCAGCGTCGTCCATGCAGGATTCCTTAGGAAGAGGGTTCGGAGGCGCAGCGGGTCGGGGTTGCCGCGAGCTGGGGTTGCCGCGAGCCGGGAGTGGCGCAAAGTTGGCAGGGTTGGACGCTATTGATCAAGCGGGGACGATAAGGATCAGGCGCCATCAGGCACCCGGGCCGCGCTCCCGCTGTCCATCACGCTTGAGAGACTTCCACAAGTGAGGATTGCCGATGCCAACCCCGAGCCAAGGGGGGATGTTCGAGCCGGCAATCCCAGGAGAAGGGGATCTGGACAACGTCACCGACTGGTGTTTGAACCAGTTTCGGAGGGCCTACGGTGACGATGGGATCACGAAGGACGACATCTGGGAGTACTTTTACGGGGTGATGCACGCCCCCGACTGGCGTGAAACGTATAAGCACGATCTTCAGCGCAATCTTCCCAGAATCCCGTTTGCCGCAGACTTTGAAGCTTTCCGGACCGCCGGGCGCGAATTGATGGATTTGCACACCGGTTACGAAAGCTGTCCCGAGGCCGACGTGCGGGTTCGTTTTGTGGACCCGGCCTCCCGGAATTCAGGGGGGGGGGGAGCGCTAGCTGAAACCTCCCTCTTCGCGGAAATCGAAGGCGGAGAACGCGGCGCAAACAGCGGGGAATGCGATTCAAACAGCGGGGAACGCGGTTCGGGGGTGGCCGATGCGGGGGATACCCCGGGCGATGCGTATCGCATCACCGGTTCCCGCATGCGCCTCCGGCGAAACGAAGAGACCGGAACGGCGGTTCTGGAAGTCAACGATGGTTGCCGGTTGGAGGGCATCCCACCGGAGGCACTCGCGTATAAGGTATCCGGGCGGTCGCCGCTTGAATGGGCGGTAGACAGCCTGCGCCGCAAGGCCGATTGGCCGGTTCCGGACGACCCCAACCAGTGGCACGTCTGGGCGGAGGACTCCTATCAGCTGATCCGCCATCTTCGGCGGCTCATCCACGTCGGCATCCGTTCCGACGAGATCATTCGGTCGTTGCCGCCTTCCCTGGAAGGGCGGTTGGCCATGCCCGCCGACGCGTCCGCTTGGGCCTCCGGTGGGGCACCAAGCCAGGGCACCGGAGTGCAGGACGACACCCGGCTCCCCCGAGGGCTCGACCCCAGCGAAACACCCGCATCGGGGGCCCGGGAGCAAGCCTGATGGCCCATATCGCCGAAGCGATTCGATCGCTCCGTCACGATGACCCTTCGCACGCCCTGGCGGGCAAGCGCTTCGAGTTTGTGGTGCGGGACGCCCTGAAGTCCCACCCGGGCGAATACGGGCGGGACCGGTTCGAGGACGTCTGGCTCTGGCAGAACTGGCCGGACCGGGAGGCGCGTGGATATTCGCGACAGGACACGGGCATCGACTTGGTGGCCCGTCAACGCGTGGCCTGGGGAGGCGGCTTCTGCGCGATCCAGTGCAAATACGGCAAGAGCAAAACCAAGACGTCCGAGATCGACAGCTTTCTCGCGGACTCGGATGGGGCGGACTTCAAGGCCCGAATGCTGATCACGAGCAGGGACATCCCCAAAATCGGCTATCAGAAGCTGGAAAAGGCGGACCCCCGCTGCCATGTGCTGCACACGGCGGAGATGGACGACTGGGTCGACGACTGGCGGCCTTCCTTCGACGCGGCAAGGCTGGTGGACCCGGTCGATCTGCCCAAGCATACCCCCTGGGCCCATCAGCGGCAGGCGCTGGAGAAGATCCAGGCCGGCTTCACGAGCTCCGACAGGGGGAAGCTGATCCTCCCCTGTGGAACCGGGAAGTCGTTCGTGGCCCTCCGGGCGGCCGAGCAGGAGGCGGGCTTGGGCAGCACGGTCCTGTACCTGGTGCCATCGATTGCCCTGATGGGCCAGACCATGCGGGAATGGTCTAGGCAGCGGACGCTTGATCTTCGCTACCTGGGCGTGTGCTCCGACAGCACGACGGCCCGCAAGACGGGCGAAGCTTCCGGTACCGTGGGCAACTTGACCGAACTCGCGATGCCGGTGACGACCGACCCGGACCGGCTTGCCAAGGAGCTTGCCCAACCCGTACCCGGCGGCGCCATGCGGGTGGTCTTTTCCACGTATCAGTCGACGTCCAAGATCGCCACGGCCCTGGAGGCACTGCCCGGCTTCCGCTTCGACTTGGTGATCTGTGATGAGGCCCACCGCACCACCGGCGTCCCCGACCGGAGCAAGGTGAAGGGCTACGAGGGCGTGTCACCCTTCCTGCTCGTTCACCGGGACGATTATCTGCCCGCGGCAAAACGCCTCTTCATGACGGCCACGCCCCGCGTCTTCACGAAACGCCTGAAGAAGAAGCTGGAATCGGAAGGCTTCGACGGCGACAGCTATTCGATGGACGATGAGGCAAAATACGGCCCCGAGTTCTTCAGGATGAGCTTCGCCGAAGCGCTGGATGCCAACTGTCTTTCGGACTATGAGGTGCTGGTGATCGTGGCGTCGGAAGCCGCCTACCAGCAGTCCGTGGTGGGCACCAAGGCGGCCCGCGCCGATTCCGACGTGTCGTTGGACTCGGCCGTAAAGCTGGCCGGCTGCTGGGACGCCCTCGCCACGCCCCACTCTGTCGCCAAGGTGGGAACCCGCCCAGCCGGGAAGATCGACACTGCACAGGGGAAGGTTCCGGCCCGCTCGGCGATCGCCTTCTGCAACACCGTGAAGAAGTCCAAGCTCGTCGCCGAACATTGGGACAAGATCGGTTCGGCCATGACCTTGAAACACCCCGCTGGGGAGCGGAAGGGCTTCCTCGTCCTCGATGTCAGCCACATCGACGGCGGCACACCCGCGCATGAGCGCGCCCGCCAGCTACACCTGCTCCGGGAACACGCTGCGATCCCCTACCGCCCCCACGAAAGCCCGACCCCCACGACCTGCCGCGTGCTGACCAACGCCCAGGTGCTCAGCGAGGGCGTGGACGTGCCGGCCCTGGACGCCGTCGTCTTTCTCGAGCCCCGCAGGTCCGAGATCGACATCACCCAGGCGGTGGGGCGGGCGATGCGCAAGGCCGAGGGGAAGATAAAGGGCTACATCGTCATCCCCGTCGTCGTTCCGGATTTCGGAGAAGGCGAAGTCGACGAGCGGGCCCGCACGATCCTCAAGGAGGGAGACTTCTCTCCGGTGTGGCAAGTTGCCCGTGCGCTTCGGAGCCACGACGATCGGATCGACTACTGGTTGAACAACCCCAGAGCCGTCCAAAAGAAGTCTCCGTTTAGGCTCAGCACCCGGCTTTCAGGAAACAACGGCGGCTCCCGGAGCATCAGCGACGCAGTTCAGACCGAGCTGGCGCTGGCACTCAACGACCAGTTTGCCTCGATGGTCGTGGACTCGGTCGGAGACAAGCACATGTATCCCCGCTGGGGCCAGAAGGCCGCCAGCATCTGCAAGACCGTGCGGCGGAAGATTGATCACCTCGTCGCCTCCAGCCCGGCGGCCCAGACCGCGTTGCACGCCTTCGCCGGCTCCCTGCGTGATTCCGTGGACCCGGCGGTCACAGACGAAACCACCATCCAGATGGTGGCCCAGCATGTCGTGACGATCCCGGTCTTTCGGGTGATGTTCGCGGAATCGGAGTTCGCCCGCCGGAACCCGATCTCCCGAAGCATTGACCGGCTTCTGGCGGATTTTGCCAAGGAGGGGGTCGCCTTCGACGAAGACCTGCGCCCCTTGAATCGGGCCTACCGAACCATGGAGCGAGCCTTCGACGGCGCGGTCAGCGGAAGCGAAAAGCTGGACATCCTGCGGGAGATCTACGACGGCTTCTTCGCGGCCGCCATGAAAAATGAGGTCAAGTCCCTGGGGATCGCGTACACCCCTATCCCGCTGGTGGACTTCATGTTGCGGTCCGTGAACGCCGTCTGCAAGGATCAGTTCGGCAGGGGGCTCACCGATGAGGGGGTGACGATCCTGGACCCCTTTGTGGGAACGGGCACCTTTGTGAACCGGCTCCTGACCGCCAGGGATGCAAAGGGCGAATACCTGATCCGGGACGAAGACCTGGAGCGCAAGTACCGGCACGAGATCTGGGCCAACGAGATCGTGCTGCTGGCCTACTACATTGCCGCGCTTACGATCGAAGAAGCCCGCTACGATCGGCTTCAAAGCAAGGATCGTGCAAAGGGCCGTGCGGGAATGGTCCCGTACGAACCGTTCAACCGCATCCTTCTCACCGACACCTTCCTGATGACCGAGCATTCAGCCCGGCGACAGTTTGAATTCTTTGAAGGAATCGACGAGAACTATGAACGGCAAGAAGAGCAGAACCGCAAGCCGATTTGGGTAGTCGTTGGCAATCCGCCCTGGTCGGCCGGACAAAAACGCGCGTCGGACGACAACCCGAATAGGGAATATCCGGACCTTTCCGCGCGAGTTGCCGACACCTACGGATTCTGGAACAAAAAGGTCAAGGGCCAAGGCTTGGGCAAGGCCGCCGGCAATCTCTACGTCAAGGCGTGCCGCTGGGCATCGGACCGAGTCGACATGCCAGCCGAGGTCAAGGACGGGCCTGCCGTCGTCGCGCTGGTGACGCCCAACAGCTTCGCAGACGCGCCGTCCCTGACCGGCATGCGCGCCGCCGTGCGGGACGAATTTACCGACATCTACGTCGTGAACCTGCGCGGCAACGCCTACAAGTCGGGGGAGGAGCGGAGGAAGGAAGGTGACCCGATCTTTGGTGTGGCCACTCGAAACGGGGTGCAGATCACGGTCCTCGTTCGCAACCCGGATCGGAAACTTGCCGCTCCCGCCACCCTTCACTACGCCGAAGTGCCGGAGCGGTACACGCGGGAACAGAAGTTCCAATGGCTCGCGCAGCTGGGCGATGTCTTGTCCGATCACTTCAAGGTCGTGCCGGTCAATCAGAGACACGACTGGATGAATCTGGGGGACGAGACGTTTTTCGAGCTCCTGCCCTTGGCCCGACCCAAGAAAGAAGACACCCCCGCCGCTGTGCGGAGGCACGCGATCGGCTTGACAACCGCCTGCGACGCATACGTGTATTCGTTTTCGCGCGACGCCCTGTGCAAGAAGGTCTCCGCATTGATTGACGAATTCAACCGGACTTTGGCGGAGTGGCGGGGAACGGGCTTCGACAAAGCTGCCCTGGACAGCCTGACCCAGAACACCCGAATCGACGTGATCAAGTGGACCGGGGTGCTCAAATCTTCGTTGAAGCGAAAGCAGCCCCTGGCGTTCGACGAGGCGAAAATCCGAGAAGTGCTCTACCGTCCCTTCACCAAGCTCTGGCTCTATGAAGACGCTCGGATCTTGTCCTCGGTGAAGACGATTTCCCGCATGTTTGCAAAGGCCTCCGGGATCGCCCCCCCCCCCCCAGAAAATCCAACAACACCGCCTCCAGCCCGGGGCGGACGAACGTCGGGCTTCTCATCGCATCCCCCTCCAACCGAACCGTCTTCGCGTGCCTCCCCACCGCACAGCTCCCGGACCTCCACGCCCTGGACCCAGCCGGAAGAGCGGCCCCCCGGCGATCCTGATCACGGGGACCAGCAACATGATCTTTCAGGCCCTGGCGACCGCAAAGATGCCGGATCTGGCCGCGATCAAGGGCTCGCAACAGACGCGGGCGCTGCCCCGGCTTCTGACGTAGGTGCCCCGCATTCCCCCCCCCCCCCCCCCCCCAGAAAATCGCGCGTCCTCGGAAGGGCTTGGGGCAAAGGGAGACGGAGAGAAGCCATCCTCGTCAACCAGACCCAGCAGCTCCCCTTCGCCACCCTGGCGACGGACACCCTCTTCGACCTCTGCGCGACCGGGCGCCAGACCCGAGCCATCCCGCGATCCTGATCGCCTCCCCCTTCAGTCGGACCGTGCCGGCTTGCCTGGCGACCCCGCACATGCCAGACCTGATCGGCTTGGGTCAGTTGGGCCGCGCCCTGCCCCGCCGCAGGGGCACATCCTGATCACGTCGCCGTCAAACCAAACCGTCTTCGGCGCGCTGGCGGCTCGGGTGCGGCCGGACCTCCATGCGCTGGGGGCGGGCGTCGCTGCGCGGGTGCTGGGCCGGAGGGCGTCCTTTAGGCAGGGTGAATCACCCGCCGGATGACGACCTCAATGTCTCTAGCCACGAAGATTCGGTCCGGCAGGACCACCACGTCCCGGATGCGACGCCCGCGGTGATGGAAGTCCGGCCCGCCCGGGATCTGTAGCGAAGGGTCCCCCTCCTGAAGCGGTACTGTGAATGCGATCGGACCATTGGGCAGTCAGTCCCGTCGACACGACCCAGAGTTTGCCCGCTGCCAATCCCACACGCGACAACGGCATTGGACGCGCGTCCGGCGTTGCAGCCAGCCGGGATTCCTCGGCAAACGAGGCCCCAGTCGCGTTTCTGCCCAGTCTTGCGGCCCCACCCAATCACCGCCTGTACCGCACCACCCCGCCGACGATGGTCATATCCACCCGGGTGCCCAGAAGTTCTGAATCGGGGACGGTCAGGATGTCCCGGTCCAGCACCACCACATCCCCCAGCTTCCCCACTTCAAGGGAGCCCTTGTAGTCCTCTTCGAAGGCGGCGAAGGCGTTGTTGATCGTGTAGCTCCGCAGCGCCTCCTCCCGGGTCATTCGCTGATCCGGGAAGAAGTCGTCGCCGGCAGCGGTCTGGCGGACCACGGACGAATGGAAGCTGGCCAGCGGGTCGATGTCTTCTACGGGTACGTCCGTCCCGTTGGTGACCCGAACCCCTGCATTCATGAAGGCTCGCCAGACGTACGCCCCGGACGCCGCCCGGTCGGCCCCCAGGCGCCGGTAGACCCACGGGGCGTCGGAGGTGGCGTGGACGCCCTGCATCGCGGCGATCACTCCCAATTCGGCGAAGCGGGTCACGTCGTCGGGATGAACGTGTTGAGCGTGCTCGATTCGCCAGCGCAGCTCCCCGCCCTGCCGTCCGGCGGAATCGAAGACGGCGTGGTAGAGGTCCAGAACCTCCCGATTCGCCCGGTCTCCGATCGCGTGGGTGTTGACCTGGAACCCGTTCCGGAGGGCGATGTGCGCCGTGCCGGTAATGTCTTCGACGGTCTCCAGCACCAGCCCCGTGGATGACGGCATGTCCTGGTAGGGCTCAAGGAGCCAGGCGCCGTGGGACCCCAAGGCCCCGTCGATCTGTCGCTTGATGGACCGTACGGTCAGGTAGTCGTCCCCTTGCGAGGGCATGTAGTAGTCTGGGAGGCGGGCATTCAGCTCTTCGTTCGACGCTCCCCGCACCATGACGTAGAGGCGGACGGGCAGCGCCCCCTCCGCTTCCAGATTCCGAAGTCGGTCGATGGTCCCGAAGCCGGAACCGGCGTCCTGAAAAGAGGTTACGCCCTTGGACAGCGCCTCTTCCGCGGCCAGCGCCACCTGCCGGCGAAAGCGCGCGTCGGCCTCCTCCTCCGACAAGGAGGCCAGGGTGGCCGCGAAGGCGTCCCCAACCGGCCGCTGGGCCGTCTCTCTGAGGAGCCCCGTCAGCTCCCCCGCTGGGTCCCGGACCAGGGCTCCGCCCTGCGGGGGCTCCGAGTCCCGGTTGTAGCCGCCCGCCTGCAACGCAAGGGCGTTGGCGAAGGCGGCGTGCCCCGAAGCGTGGGTCAGAAGCACCGGGTTGGCGGGGCTGGCGGCCGACAGAGAAGCGTGGACCGGGGCGCCTTCCACCGCCGGCTCCGGCGGGCGATCCCACTTTTCCTGATGCCACCCCCGACCCCGAATCCACTCCCCGGGCTCCGCTTCCGCCACCGCCTCCGCCACCATGGCCACGATCTCCTCCCAGTTGGCGGCGGCGTTCAAGTCCAGGATCGTCTTGGCGTTGCCCAGACTCATGTAGTGGCCGTGACCCTCAATGAAGCCCGGCACGGCGAGGCGCCCATCCAGCTCGACGACCTCGGTTTCGCTGCCGATGAAGCCTTCTACCTCTGCATCGCTGCCCACGGCGACGATCCACCCGTCCCGGATGGCGAGGGCATCAACGACGGCGCCCTCCTCGTTCACCGTCGCCACCCGACCGCCCCACAACACCAGGTCCGCAGGGTCGCCACCCTGGGTGCAAGCGGCCGCAAAGACGGCGCCCAGAACCACGGCCAAGCGAGAGGCCACGTTCGGCCGCGAAGCCCCAATCGCCGGGCGGGAGACTACGGCCAACCACGACGCTCCCCGGGAAACCCGCACAACCCCAGCGGCCAAGCACTCTGCGAACCCGCGCGATGCGACGGATCTCCCGTCGGGCCCGGGAGAGCCGGCTCCTGGGCAAGGCGTGGGGTCCGAACCCAGACCCGGAATCAACTTGCCAATGATCACTTCTGCACCTCCTTAGGATTTTCGGTTGCCCCTCGTCTCGCCCAATTGTCAATTCGGCCCACCCCCCAAAAAGGGTGGCCGATGGGCCGACCTCTCCCTCGCAGGGTGGCCGCTGCCTGGCCCCCCTGTGCTTACAGGTCCCGCTTCCGCAGGTTGAAGAACGCCAAGACCAGGAAGAGCGCCGAATAGGCCAGCGCCGCCAAGACCAGGGCTTCCTTCGCCGGGAGGTCCAGTGGATCCATCCCCAGGCTGACCCGACCGGCGTTGACCTGTGGAAGCTGGTCGGGGTAGTGCAGCAAGTTCCCCCCAAGGCTTTCCGACACCCTCTGGGGGAGAAACGAGAGCACGGGCCTCAGGCTCTCGATTCGCCCCAGCACGGCCCCCATGATCTGTTCCACGAGGATGTACACCATGAGGACCCCGATGGCCGGCCCCGACGCCCGAATCAGCGCCGCCAGCAAGAACCCCGTGCTCCCCCACAGCACAAGCAACAGCACGTACCCCAGCATGAAGCTCAAGTCGGTCCGCCGGACGAAGCTGGAACTCCCCTCCGCACTCGGGCTGACGACCGCGCCTACCCCTGCGATCGCGAAAGAAACGGCCAGGAACAGCACCACCAGGGCGGGGAGCACCATGAGCTTGCCCCAATAGAACTGTTCCTTGCTCAACCCGTCGATCACGTTCTGCCGGGCTGTCCGCCACTGGAACTCCGGCGCGAACAGCAGGATGACGAGCACGGCCAGCATGATCGGGCCCGCCTGGGCCGGCATGGGCAGGAACCGCTCCCACACCTCCGGGAACGCGAACGGCCGGCCGTTTTCCATGAACGCTTCCCGGACCAAGGCGGCCACGCCCGCTGCGATGAAGAAGGCGAAGACCCCCGTCGTGACCCAAAAAGCAAGGCGCTTGCGGGCCTTGAGGACCTCGTTCTTGAACAGCACAACCGTGCGGCTCACGATGCGACCTCCGTCTCCCCGGGCCCCGGCACGCCCAGCCCGGAGTCTCCGTCCCTCCGGGAGGCGATCTCGGTCATGGACCCGAAGTCCCCTTCCGTGAGGTCCATGAAGGCGTCTTCCAGACTCGACTGCTGGGGAGCCAAGTGGGAAACGTAGACGCCCAAGCCCGCCAGGTAGCGGTTCAGTGCGGCCAGGTCACCGGACGCCAATCCTACAACCGTTCCTTCGTTCGTCCGCCGCACGGAAGACACGTCCGGACAGGCTTCCAAGGCCGCCCCCAAGGCTTCGCCGTCGTCGGCGTTCACCAGCACCGTGGCCTTCTCCCCCACGATCTCGGAGACGCTCCCCGTCTTCACGATTCGCCCCCGGCGAACGATGGACACATGGGTGCAGGTGCGCTCGACCTCCCAGAGGAGATGGCTCGACAGGAAGATCGTCTTGCCCCGGTCGGCCAGAACCCCGATAATTTCCCGAACTTCCCGCATCCCCTGGGGGTCCAGGCCGTTGGCCGGTTCGTCCAGAATGACCAGCTGCGGGTCTCCCAACATGGTGGCAGCCAGGGCCAGGCGCTGCTTCATCCCCAGGGAGTAGGTCTTGAAACGGTCCTTTCCCCGGTCGGCCAGGCCCACCAGATCCAGGCATTCGTCGATGCGCCGTTCCCCCACCCCCTTCACCTGGGCCACGATGCGGAGGTTGTCCCGGCCCCCCAGATAGGGGTAGAAGTTCGGCGTCTCCAGGGTGGCCCCGACCCGGGCGCGGGCGGCCAGGAGACCTCTGGGCCCGGAGGCTCCGAAGAGACGAAAGCTCCCGGCCGTCGGCGTCACGATCCCCACCAGCATGCCGATCGTGGTGGTCTTCCCCGCCCCGTTCGGGCCCAGGAAACCGAAGACCTGGCCCCGCTCCACAGAGAACGATACCTTGTCCACCGCCAACACCTTCCCGAAGCGCTTCGTCAGATCCAGCGTTTCGATGACGGCCATGGCAGGGATTCCCGGGAGTCGTGGCTTCTTGGAGGCTTCTTTGGATAGGGTCTGTGGAGATTTCGGACAGACCCAGAGCAAGGGCGTGGGTAGGAAGCGAATGGGTCGGTAGGAAGCTGAGGCAAGAATGGGCAACTCAACAACCCCCTGCCGTCGTCTGTCTATCGAATGATGGGTCGGGTTACCCTAACTTGACGTTGAGAGGCGGACTTGAAGCCGACGGTTGAGAATCCAAAGAGCCGGAAGCCAGAGAATCGATAGGTTGGGGTTGGGTCGTTTCTGGAGGGAGCTGCGAAGGCGGCGGGTCATGCGGGCTGCCGGCGTGTACGTGGCAGCGGCGTTCGTGGTGCTGCAGCTGGGGGAGATCGTCCTTCCGGCCTTCAACATGCCGGACTGGACCCTGCAGTCCCTGGTGGTCTGCGCCTTTCTGGGTCTGCCCGTCGTCCTCGCCTCCGCGTGGACGTATGATCTGACCTCCAAGGGACTCAAGCGCACCCCAGGTTCTGGACGGATCGGTCAGGAGTCCCGCGCCCCCAGCGTGGCCCTCCTGGCCGTGTCGGCGGCCTCCGTGACCCTGGCCTCCCTTTGGTTCAATCGGAGCGTCGTGCGGGCTGAAACCGGCGCCGCCGGGGGGGCCGGTCCGACCCTGTCTTCCGCCCCGGCGACCGGTGTCTCTCCCTTCCTGCCCTTCGTGAATCTGGATCCGGACGCGCCCGTCACGGCCATCGCCGTGCTTCCTCTGGCGGACTTCGCCGAAGGGGACGACTTCTTCGCTCCCCAACTTCACGACGAGATCATCACCCAACTGAGCCGGATGACCAGCCTTCGGGTGGTGCCCCGTGCCTCCGTAGAGCGGTACGCCGACACCCAGATGCTCCTGCCCCGGATTGCGGAGGAGCTCCGGGTCCAGGCCGTCGTGACGGGGTCCGTCGCCAGAACCCCGGAAAGCGACACCGTTCGGATCAGCATCCAGCTCCTACACGCCCCCTCCGACACCCACATGCTCACCCGGACCTTCCAGCGGGAGATGAAGGACATACTCCGGCTTCAGACGGAGGTTGCCCGGGAGATCGCCCGGGCAGTCCAGGGAGAGGTCGAGGGAGAAGCGGCGAACGAGGACGTTGTCCAAGTCGCCACCGTCGATCCGGAGGCCCACCGAGCCGTTCTTCGGGGCTGGGAAGCGTTCGAGCGGGGCACTTCCGACGGACTCCAAGTGGCCACTGGCCACTTCAGCCGGGCAGTGGAGAACGATTCGACCTACGCGGCGGCTTGGGTCGGCCTGGCGGGGGCGCGCCTGGCCACGGGGCTGGCTGGAACGTTGCTTACGGCGGAGATGCTGGCCCGGGTGCAGGAGGAGATCCAGCGAGCAGCGGAGCTGGGTGGCGCCGAAGAAGAGGTCCGCGCCGCCCAGGTCGCGTTCGTGGATTACTTGGCCGGACTTTCCGAAGACTTGGCGACGGATACCCAGAGCATCCTCCTTGCCCTGGATTTCGGGCCTGAAAGCGAATCCGACTCTCTGTCCCGGCGGTACGTGCGAGACTTCACCCGGATCGGGCGGTGGGCCGCTTCGTTCATGGGCAGAGGAGAAGGATCCGGGCGGGAGGGGCCACACCTCTTGGAAGCCCGGCGGGCCATGGACGCCGCCCAGTACGACAGCGCCATTCGGGTCTTCCGGGCAATTCTCCAGAGGGACTCCACCCGGTCCCCGGTCTGGTCCGGTCTGGAACACGCACAGGTCATGCGGGGCGACTATGCCGCCGCCGTGGACGTTCGGGCCAACCGCATCCTTGCCACGGATGGCGACACTCCGGAGAGTCGCCAGGAGGTCCAGGAGCTCCGGGATGCCTTTGACAGGGAAAACCCACGCACCTACTGGGAGTGGCGGCAACAGCACAACGCCGACCTGACTGCTCGGAGGCGACACGTTCCCCACCTGGAGCACGCCGTCACGGCCCTGGGCCTGGGGCACCACGACGAAGCCCTAGCCCACCTGGAATCGGCCATTGATGCCCGCGAACCGGAGCTGGTCACCCTGAAGAACAGCCCCATCTGGGACCTCCTCCGAGACGACCCCAGATTTAGACAGATGGCCCGGCGGGTCCGGGAACTTTGGCGGGGCCCGGGGAGGGGGCGGTGACGCGTCGGGCCTGGGACCCCTGACCCCCTTCAACCGTACCGCTGCGACCCTCTTTCAGCCGCTGATTCCGTGGATCGATGATCGATTTTCCACTCCCATGGACTCCAGCGCCGTTACCCCCAAAAGCGGCTTGACGCCGTCCTCTCCGAAAACGACGGTTTCAGGTGGAACCCGCACCGGGGGTCAATCGCCTGGTCCTGCCTGGTCTCCAACGAACGCTCCCATGAACTCGAATTCGGGCAACTCCGATATTCATCTTGGCCCGACTGCCGTCTGCTAAGTTCTTACCGTGCGTTCTCCTCCCGGTTCCAGACCGATGGCTTCCAAGTACGGCCTGGGCACGACCGAGTCGGTTGCGCCCCCTGTCAACCAGAAACCTTCCTACCCAGCTCTTGACGAATCGGCCGGGTTTCGGATAGTAACATCAACATGAATGGCTCCCATAAGACCTTCGGTTTCGCTCCCTCAATCGTGATGCTGCTGGCAAGGTCCACAGCGTGACTGTAGGAAAGAACTCGGTCTCAAGTGCCGGATCGGCACAGAGGCGGGGCCTGCGAAAATCGCAAGAAAGCCGCGGGATACGGATTTTCGCGTGCTCTCGAGTGCGCGAAACTGGAAGGTGTAACCCTTCTGGCAGAGGCGGATAAGTGGACCCGCTGAGACTGATTCTCCGGTGGATCCGGGGCTGGGCTCAGCGGCGCAAGCTCGTAACGGTGGAATGGGAAGATGTGGTGACCGAGGTGCGGAAAAAAAATAGGTGGTTCGTGGCGGTGTTGCTCTATGGCAATTATCCCGAGTGGAATGTAAGGCTGTCGCTGGAAGGCTCGGCGGCGTACGCGCGTTCTTCTCTTGGCTCGGCTCCGGTGGAAGTGCGGTTAGCTCAGATCTTGGAAGTGAAACCTGACAAGTTCAATCCCGAGCGGAGTCGAGCAATATGTACCTATCGCAAGATGGGGGAGTGCGCGGAGTGTGGCTTGGAATCTTATGTCGGCTGTGCCTTACGTGTTCACAGTGCGGGCATTGAAACACTCGGCTTGTGCTCCGATTGTGGCGAAACCTTTTTTGCGCAAGATGATCGTTCTCTTGAGCTTGGCAATATTATGCCGACGTCGTTTCTCGGTTGGAATGAGCCGCTTGTTGGGCGGCGGAAGGTAGGCTCGGCTCGGGGGTGACGGCTCCGCGGGGCTCGCAGCCCTTCCTGCCAAACCCAATACATAAGCCCTTTTCGGAAAGGCCCATGATCCCTATTGATTTAGCGATTTATCATGAGCCCCTCCAAGTGCGGCCTGGCCCCGATTTCGTCCATTGCGCCCGTAGAGACTCCACCCTTGCGCCCGCGGCCGGACGCGCCAGAAAGAGCACATCGGCGGGCACCGGCCCGGGAATGCGCTTCGCGTAGAATCGCTCGGCCAGCGCGGTGGTCACGGCCGGCGCGGCTTCCCGTTCGCACAAGGCGACAGCACACACTGAATGTGGACTGGTCGCCCCAATGAAGTTAATCCAGCGCCCTAACCTCATTCCACCCGTGCGCCCGCCACCTTGGGAACGAATCTACTCCGCCCGCCGGAAGGCATGCCACAGGTTGAGCACCTCCTCTTCCCGTCCTGGGCTCACGCCCGCCCGCACTTCGGCCTGCCGTTCGGGGGGTCTGGAGAAGTGGTACTCTAGTGTCGCCGCCGTCGTCTCCGCGAGCGATCTGAAGGTCAGGCCCTTCTCCACCTCCGGCGTCAGGTCAAAACGGGCAAAGCCCTCTGCGCCGTCCCGGGCCGGGCGCCAGACGGGCAGTTCGCGGTACGGCCGCAACCCAGCGTTGACGGCGAAGTCCGTGTCCACCCAGGTGAACGTCGTCTCGGCGGTTGTGACCGCGCGGATCCCGTACAGGAGCTCGGCCATGGGCCGAGGGGTGCGGGGGCCAACCACGTTGTAGGTCCCGGACTCCCCGACTTCGGCCATGCGCACCAGCCATTCGCCGAAGTCCCGCACATCGATGATCTGCACCGGGTCCGTGCCGTCACCGGGAGCCAGCACTTCTCCGCCCCGGTGGATGCGAACGGGCCAGTAGGTGAAGCGGTCCGTGGTGTCTCCCGGACCTATGATCAGGCCGGGCCGGAAGATCAGACTCCGGTCCACACCGAAGGCGTCGCGGGCATGCTGTTCCGCCAAAGCCTTGCTCAGTCCGTAAGGGAGCCGCTCCGCACCCGGTTGCACGCCGGCCAACGCGTACGTCCACACCGGTGCCGCCACCGACATGGGAACCCGGCTCGTGTCGGCGTACACCGACCGGGTGGACACGAAGACGTACCGTTCGCACGAGTTCTTCAGGAGAGAGGCGCTGCGCTTGACCCAGGCCGGATTGATGGCCGAGTTGTCGATCACCACGTCCCAGCTCCGTCCTTCCAGAGCCCGGAGGTCGCCGTTCCGGTCACCGACCAGCTTCTCCAGCTGCGGGAACAAGTGGGAATTGGTGCGGCCTCGGTTGAAGAGGGTGACTTCGTGGCCCCGTGAGAGGGCGTACTCCACCTGGTGGGGACCGATGAAGCTGGTGCCGCCCAGAATGAGGATCCGGAGGGCCCGGACAGAGGGAGCGGACCGAGAGCCCTCTTTCTGGGGAGGTGGTTTTCGGAGTTCAGCCGGGAGGTTGACGGGTGCGGCCACTCCTGCAAAGAGGGCGCTTCCCGCGGTTACCGTCGTCTTGAAGAACTGTCGCCGGTCGGTTGCCATAGTCAGTCGGCTCCATGGTGGACTGTGGTTGCTTGGGTGTGGCCGATACGCCGTCGGGGAGAAGCTAGGCAGCTACTGGGAGTAGCGGAAACGACACAAACATAGACCGAGCGGCTCGGGGAAGACATGTGCCCCACCTGGAGGACGCGGTGACGGGTCCCGGGTCTCGGGGCACCACGACGACGCCCTGGAGCACCCAGCCGGGCTGTATCACCCTCTTGAACCGTTAGCCGTCTCTCGGAATGCCTTGAGTCCCGGGGCGATTCAGACCCTCGACACTCCTACCCCCCGCCCTCTATCCACCCTTGCGCCCGCGGCCGGACGGGCCAGAAAGAGCACATCGGCGGGCACCGGCCCGGGAATGCGCTTCGCGTAGAATCGTTCGGCCAGCGCGGTGGTCACGGCCGGTGCGGCTTCGCGTTCGCACAAGGCGACAGCACACCCCCCGAAGCCGGCCCCGGTGAGTCTCGCTCCCACCGCTCCCGCCTCCAGGGCCACCGAAACGATCTCGTCCAGCGCCGCCGTGCTCACCTGGTAGTCGTCCCGGAGGCTCTGGTGCGACTGAATCATGAGGGCGCCGAATTCGGCCATCTTTCCTGCGCGCATGGCGTCAACCGCAAGGTCAACCCGCTTTGCCTCGGTGACCACGTGGCGAAAGCGGCGAAAGTGCGCCGGCCCCAGAATCCGCTCTCCGACGTCCAACAGCTCGTCCGGGCCGAAGGCAACCAACAACTCCCGGTAGGAGCGGCCCGGGTTTCGCTGGCGTACCTTGCTCTGTAAACGCGCAGCCGCGCGGGACGCCAGCATGTTCCGGCGGGACTGATCCCCAACACCGTCGGCTGACGCCCCACTATCGGACCCGCCGGAACCCCCCCGACGCCCGCCCAGCACCCCCCGGACCCGGGCCAGCGCTTCCTTGCACTCCCGGGCCCGAACGTTGTACGCCTCCTGGGCGCCACGGGATTTTTCGGCCCGCACCAGAGACGAAGCCACGACCCACGTCCACCCCTTCGGCACGACCACGGGCGTTACCCGGAGGGGGTCGAAGTCGATCCGCAGGGCATGGCCCCCGACGCCGCAGAGGCACGCCGCCTGGTCCATGCCGCCCCCCTCCAACCCGGTGAAGCGCTCGGCCTTCGCCATCAGGGCCGCGAGCTCCAGGGCGGGAACCATCTCGTCATTCGCCTTCAGGAGCGCCAATGCCGAGGCCACCACCAGGGCCGAAGAGGAGGAAAGACCCGAGGCCACGGGTACGTTCCCTTCGACGACCCCCTCAATGCCTCGCTCCAGGAAAAGTCCTCTGTGCCGTAGGCCCCGGGCAGCGGCCCGGACGTAGTTCGACCAGTCCCCCCGGGTCGCTCGCTGGATCCGGCCGTCCAGGCGAAACCCGAACGGGCGGAATTCGGAGGCAGCGGCGGCCAGGCGGACCACGGGCTCTTCCAGCACCGTGAAGTCGATCCGCACCTCCCGGTCCAAGGCCATGGGAAGCACTGGTAAGCCGTTGTGGTCCGTGTGCTCCCCGATCAGGTTGACCCGACCCGGCGCCAGCGCCCGCCAGCGGCGGCGGGGGACGATATGGTGTGAGGACCTTCTCGAAGGGGCGGGGCGGCCGGTTCCGCTCAAGGAAGCCCTTCCTGCGGACCGCTCAATCCGAGAAGCCGATGCGGGGCAGGAGACGGAAGAGCCAGGCAGCGGCCCCGGCCGATACACTCAAAGCCAGGACACCGGCCACCGGACGTCCGTACAGCACGTACCCGGTCCCGAAGAGGACCCCGTACACGAGCACACACCCCAGGAACCAGGCGAGGAACGCAGCGGTGACGGACTCCGGGTCCCCGTCACCCTTTCCGGCATCCACGACCCGCCTCCACCCCCTGCCCATGGGCCGGATCTTGTCGTAGAAGCGCTGGAGGGTTTCCAGGTCCGCCGGGGGCGTCACCAAGGTGACCGCCAGCCACCCCACTGTCGTTACAGCCACGCCGACGAGGAGCTGCTGCCAACCGGACAGGGGAGCGAATCCCAGCGCCTCGTGGAACCACGCGAAGTAGATCGCCACCAGGAACGAAATCGTCATCCCGGCCAGCTCGCTCCAGACGTTGACCCGGTACCAGAACCAGCGAAGAAGGAAGACCAAGCCCGTTCCGGCGCCGATCTGAAGGAGGATTTGGAATCCCTGCCCCGCGGTGTCGAGCTGGAGCCCGACGAAGGCCCCGATCACCATCAGCCCCGCCGTAGAGAGCCGTCCCGCGGCCACGAGCCGGCGGTCGTCGGCACCCGGGTTCACGAAGCGCCGGTAGAAGTCGTTGACGACGTACGACGACCCCCAGTTGAGCTGGGTGCTGATCGTGGACATGTATGCCGCCGCAAGCGATGCCACGACCAACCCTAGCAACCCCGCGGGGAGAAAGACGAGCATGGCCGGGTAGGCCAGGTCGTTGCCTACCAGGGAGGGGTCGAGGTTCGGGAAGCGGGCCTGGATGTCGGAGAGCTCCGGGTACACGGCCATCGAGCATAGGGCCACGATGATCCACGGCCAGGGACGGAGCCCGTAGTGGGCGATGTTGAACCACAGGGTGGCCTTCACCGACTCCTTTTCATTCCTGGCGGCCAGCATCCGCTGGGCCACATAGCCGCCACCGCCGGGCTCGGCGCCCGGGTACCAGGCGCTCCACCACTGGACCGCGACGGGGATGATGAAGATCGCCGCGACGGTGCTCCAGTCCGAAAAATCGGGGAAGAAGTTCATCGCTGCCCGGATATCCGGGTTGGAGGCGAGGCCGGCGAGCCCTCCGACCTCGGGCTGCTGGAGGGCGAAGAACGCCGCCGCCACAGAACCGGTCATGGCAACGACGAAAAGGATCAGATCGGTCACGACCACGCCCCAGAGCCCCGACGTGGCCGAGTAGAGCAGGGTCACGGACCCGGCGATCAAGACCGTCGTCACGGGGTCCAGACCAAGTAGGACGCCCCCGATCTTGGTCGCCGCCAGGGTCACGGTGGCGATGATCATGACGTTGTAGAAGACGCCCAGGTAAAGGGCGCGAAAGCCCCGCAGAAAGGCGGCCGGGCGGCCGGAGTAGCGCAGCTCGTAGAACTCGACGTCGGTGAGCGCCCCCGACCTCCGCCACAGCTTGGCGTAGAAGAAGACCGTGCACATCCCGGTGATCAGGAACGCCCACCAGGACCAGTTCCGGGCGACGCCCCCGCCCCGCACGAAGTCCGCCACCAGGTTGGGCGTGTCGGTGGAAAAGGTCGTCGCCACCATGGACGTTCCCAGGAGCCACCACGGCAGCTTCCTTCCCGAGAGGAAGAACTCGCCGGCCCCCGAGCCCGCCCGCCTGGCGAAGCGGAGGCCGATCGCCACGGCGACCAAGCCATACAAGACAATGACGATCCAGTCCAGGGAGCTGAGTTGCATGGGCGACCCTTAACCTTGGCAGAGCGGAAAATGAGCGAGGCTGCGGTCGTCACCATGAAGTCCCGGACCGCCGCGGGCAAGAGCGGGGGGCCTGCAGGAGGAATCGCGGTATGTTATGTGGCACCGTGTCGACGGCGTCGGCGCACTGGATCCCTACCCGACCGCTTAGAAGATCCGGCGAACCGGATCCCGGGGACGCCACGCATCCGATTTGTCGGGCCGCGTCCCAATGCCGTACTATAGGAACCTGTATGGCATGTGTCGGGAGGGGCGTGTTTCTCACCACCTCTGTTGAAGACCCGGATGAGCAACGGAATGCCAGGAACGAACGGGACTGTCCAGACTTCACCCCAGCCCCTTCTTCTCCGGGCCCGTTGGAACGGAGCCTACCCTTGACGATCCAAGATGCTGTTGACTCCCTGTATGAGAAGGCGGTGGTGGAGGCTAAGGCAACTTCTACGAAGCGGCTGGACGGGTTGGCAGGTTTCTGCATCAGAGAGCTCGCAAAGCGTGGGCTCGTTGGCGCAGTAACCGAGGCGAAGATCCCAGGGGGTGGACGAAGCAAAGTTTGGGATGTTGCCTGGAATCTGAATAGCAAGTATCGGCTGGCGATATCCCTTAAATCACTTCTCAAGAATCTCGGCGGGACCGTTCCCAATCGCGTTGATGACATGATCGGCGAAGTTGCCAATCTGCAGATGCAATCACCGGAGATCGTGATAGGCTACATTATGCTGTTCGACATAGCCACCGATTCTCACAGTGCACGCCACGGTTGCACCTGGGCAGAATTGTTGAAGCGGCGTATCAATCGGCTGACGGGACGAAGACCGCCGTCCTGGGGAACCGGTATGATTGAGGCGTCCTCGGTCATTTCAGTCGATTTCTCCTCGGGTCCGACGATAGTCTCAGGTGAGGAAGACCTATCACCTTTTTTCGACAGGCTCGTTGCCGATGTCAAAGAGCGCAATCCCGTGTTGGGTGATTTGAGCGTATGACACCGGCCGAGGTTCCCGCCCTGGACAAGCTCGTTGAGCGGCACCTGCCCGGTCTTGTGTTATCGGAGGCATCGCTGAAGACTGCGCTACCCGGCATGGCCAGAAACCCGGAATACTCGGCAAGGGTCGCGGCCGCCGTCCACGAAGTGGTTTCCAACCACCGGATCATCCAAGGCGACAGTCGAGACCTTTCTGCGTTCCCGAGTCGGTCCGTCCATCTCGTCGTCACCTCTCCACCGTACTGGAACCTGAAGAAGTACAATGATACGCCAAGTCAGCTGGGAACAGTCGGGAATTACGAGTCATTTGTGTCGGAGTTGGGCCGGTGCTGGAGCGAGTGCTATCGCGTTTTGGTTCCTGGCGGACGGCTGGTCATCGTGGTGGGGGACGTCTGCCTTTCCAGGCGTCGCCATGGCCGCCATGTGGTAGTTCCCTTGCACGCAAGCATCCAGGAGTCGTGTCGGCGACTGGGTTTCGATAACTTGGCTCCAATCATCTGGCACAAGATCGCTAACGCGACATACGAAGCCGGAAGCAGCGGTTTCATGGGAAAGCCATACGAGCCCAACGCGATCATTAAAAATGACATTGAGTTCATCTTGATGCAGCGAAAACCGGGCGGATACCGTCATCCCTCCGCGGCGGCACGGGCGCTGAGCTTGATTTCGGCCACAAATCACCGAAGGTGGTTTCGCCAGATTTGGACGATCCCAGGTGCCTCCAGGCGGGATCACCCTGCACCTTATCCCCTTGAACTCCCCCTCCGCTTGGTTCAGATGTTCTCCTTCGTGGGCGACACCGTGCTTGACCCGTTTCTGGGCACCGGGACGACAACCGTCGCGGCGATGCGCACGGGCAGGAGCAGTATAGGTGTCGAGATCGATCCGGAGTACGTGGAGATGGCCCGCAGGCGGATCGCTCAACAGCAGCCAAGGCTCCTCGTGTGAGAAGTGAGCCTACGGGGCCAACCACATGCACCAACCCGCCAACGCCAACCCACCTGGGAAGATCTTTCGGACCGACGCAGGCGAGGCTAATCGTATCGGGCGGAGTCCATTTGTTTGCACGGACCGGATCCGCATCGTCCCCCGACGCGGCCAGGCGCAAACGTCCGACCGGGAGATACTTCCAAGGTGAAAGTCGACGTCAACGAAGCTTATCGCATCCTCGTGGAAGCAAGAAAGGCCCTCCAGGCACTCATTAGCGCCAACCTGGAGAAGCACGAACACGCCGAAGTCGCCGCGATGGACCGGATTGCTGCCAAGATATCGAGCGCAATCGCGATCTTGACCCAGGGTCTAATCGAGGGCCCCGGTGGGGATGATGGCGAGGGGACCGGTCAAGATGAGTCGCACTCCGACGGAAGAGGACCGTCGACTGTCCTACCAACGTACCCTCGATTCGAAAGGAACGGCCAAAAGCTCGTCAAGGTCGGATGGGGAAGGAAAACGGGTGAAGAGTACTTTCATCGTACGCCGTGGAATACGGTTCGACTCGTTGTGCAAACGGTCACGGAACACGGTCAGTACGGGAATCGATTCAGGGTAGATGACATCCATCGGGGAGTTGCGGCGGTTCCCAAGTACCAGGTTTCCGCCTGTGTGTTGTGGCTGAAGAGCATCGGAGCCATTACCGGGAACGGCCATTCCGGCTACCGGACGAACTTGGCGGAGCTATCGGAGAAGGCAGTCCTCACGCATTGGCAGTCTCTCCCGGAAAGTGAGTGAAGTGCACACATCGACTCCCCTGGACCCCGCTCCGGAAACCACGGCGATCATTGACAACCGGGTGCGAAAGGTGGAGAACTTTCTGCGCCGAGAAATCGACCCCGGAGCGCGGATGTCGGTGGTGTCGGCCTACTTCACCATCTACGCCTACGCCGACTTGCGCGCCGAGCTGGATGGCATAAGTCACTTGCGTTTTCTCTATGGCGACCCTCGCGGTGTGGGCGCGCCGGACCCCACCGACGATGTTGCCAAGGCATTCAGGCTAACGGACGCCGCCGGGTTGGAGCTGAAGCAGGCGCTGACTCAAAAGCCCCTCGCCCGCGCGTGCGCGAACTGGATCCGGAAGCGGGCAGACATCCGCACGGTAGAAAAGATCAACTTCCTTCACGGAAGGCTCTACCATGTCGCTCGGGGCGCCGGGGAGACCGCAGCCCTCCTGGGCAGCTCCAACTTCACCCGCAGGGGTCTCGGCCTGGGCGCCAGCCCCAATATCGAACTGAATCTGGTGGTCCGGGACGAAGCCGAACGCGCAGGACTTCTTCGCTGGTTCGACGACTTGTGGCACGACACGCGCCTGACCCGGGACGCGAAACAGGACGTCCTGGATGCCCTCGAGCGCCTCGGCAGAAACTACTCACCGGAGTTCGTCTACTACAAGACGCTCTTCCACATCCTTGAAAACCGGATCGCCGAACGGCAAGTCCGGGACGGACTGGTCGAGGCGGTTCATCTTCACGACACCGCCGTCTGGAAGATGCTCTTCACCTTCCAGAAGGACGGCGCCGTGAGCGCGATCAACCGCCTGCTCACGCACAACGGCTGCATTGTCGCCGACAGCGTCGGGCTGGGAAAGACGCTGACCGCCCTGGCCGTGATCAAGTTCTTCGAGCTGCGCAACGAACGGGTCCTTGTCCTCTGCCCCAAGCGACTGAGCGAGAACTGGATACGCTACACGTCCTGGGCAGGATACCGCCACAACCCTTTGGAGAAGGATCGGCTGGGCTACACGGTGCTCGCGCACACGGATCTGAGCCGCGCGAAGGGGACGTCAGGGAACATCGACCTTGCAAAGTTCAACTGGAGCGCCTTCGACCTGATCGTCATTGACGAATCCCACAACTTCCGCAACGAAGGAAGGGACCGGAAGGACGACGAGGGCAACATCGTCGGGCGCAGCCGCTACCGGCGGTTGCTAAACGAGGTACTCCGGGAGGGAGTTCACACGAAGGTGCTGATGCTCTCGGCCACGCCCGTCAACACCAGCCTGCGAGACCTCCGGAACCAGGTCTACCTGATGACCGAGAAGCGGCAGGACGCCTTCCGGGAGAGCCTGGGGGTGGGAAGCGTCGAGAGTCTGTTCAGGGTTGCAGAGCGGGAGTTTCGGAAGTGGGAAGAAAAGGCGCAAAAGACGGGGATTCGGGACAAGGGGGCCCTTCTGGAACGGCTGGGCGCCGACTTCCTGGCCCTCCTGGACGCGGTCACGATCGCCCGCTCCCGGAGCCACATTCGTCGCTACTACCCCGAGGTGGAAAAGAAAATCGGCGGCTTTCCGGAACGAGCAAAGCCGAAGAACCTGCACCCGCCCAGCGACAGCCGGGGCGAGCTGTCCTATGACGATCTGCACGAACGCATCGGCCGTTTCCGCCTTGCCGTATACATGCCCTCGCAGTACGTCAGAGACACGACCGATCTGGACAAGGAGAAGGCCGAGCGGAATTTCGACCAGCGCGACCGGGAGCACTGGCTCGTGGGGATGATCCGCGTGAACCTGCTCAAACGGCTCGAGAGCTCCGTCCACTCATTTGCCCTCACGATGCAGCGAATCATCAAGAAGATGGGCGAGCTTGACCAGCGCATTGAGAAGTGGCGGGAGAAACCGGGCAACGAACAGTTCAAACTTCTCGATCTCGACGAAGGGGAAGAGGACGAGGAGTTCACGCTGGGGAAAAGGCGACGGTACCGATTGTCGGCGCTTGACCTCGATGCGTGGCGCCGTGATCTGCAGAAGGACAAGGAGACCTTCGAGGAGATCCTGCGTCTGGCCGAGGGAGTCACCGTCCAGCGCGACGCCAAACTCGCCCAGCTCAGGCGAGTGCTGCGCAAAAAGGTAGAGGCGTCCCCCCCGGACAAGGACGGGCGGCCGAACCCGAAGGCGCTCATCTTCACCACTTTTGCGGACACAGCCCGATACCTCTACGACAACCTGGCCGACTGGGTCGTCGGGGAACTCGGGGTTCACCTGGCCCTGGTCACCGGCAGCCAGGAGAACAAGACCACCACGGGTGGCAAGACAGGCTTCACCGATATCATCGCCAGCTTTGCCCCTCGGGCGCAGCAGGCGGAATCGCCCGAAGAAGTCGACATCCTGATCGCCACGGACTGCCTCTCGGAGGGGCAGAACCTTCAGGACTGCGACTTGGTGGTCAACTACGACATCCACTGGAACCCGGTCCGCCTTATGCAACGGCTGGGACGGATCGACCGGATCGGGAGCCGGAACGACCGGGTTGCCATGGCCAACTTTTGGCCGACCAGGGATCTTGACCGCTACCTTGACCTCAAGAACCGGGTGGAAGCGCGGATGGCCCTTGCCGACGCCGCAGCCACCGGCCAGGACGACCCCTTCGGGCTGGAGAACGGGGACACGGGGAAGACAGCTGCCGCCCGATCCGCCCAGATCGAACTGAGCTTTCGAGACCAGCAGCTCCAGCGCCTGCGGGAGGAGATCCTGGATATTGAGGATGTGGACGAAGGAGTGTCCCTGAGTGACTTCACTCTGGACGACTTCATGGCCGACCTGCTCTCGTACTTGCAGGAAAACCGAAAAGCCCTGGAAGCCGCGCCGTTCGGCATCCTAGGCGTCGTTCCCCCGGAGACTTCGCCCGCAAGCGGCACAACCCCACCGTGCAACCTCCGTCCGGGAGCAATCTTCTGCCTGAAACAGAAGAACACACCCGACGAGCCGACCCCGAATCGATTGCACCCGTACTTTCTGGCCTACGTGCGGAACGACGGAAATGTGCGCTACACCTTCAAGCAGGCCAAGCAGACCCTGACCCTCTTCAGCGCACTGGCGCGGGGCCGCACGGAGGTGCTTACCGAACTCGTGGACGCTTTCGACCAGGGGACCCAGCACGGCCAGGAGATGCAGAAGTACGAAGAGATGTTCGCGGCCGGCTTGCGGAGCATCGTGGGCGGCCTCCGCAAGGCAAGTCTTCTCGGCTTGGCAACAAACAGGGGGGCGAAGCTGCCCAGGCGTTCGGGGCAGCCGGCAAGCGCGGCCGACTTCGAGCTGGTCACCTGGCTGGCCATTGTGGAGACCTCGCGGCGTGCCTGAGGCCAAAGCGTGCATTCGCGACGCACTGGGAAATTTCGCAAGCGGCGGCCTTCGGAGGCGGGCGACCCGGCTGCTGGAGGTGATGGGATACCACAGCGAGCGCACGATCAACGCGGGACAGGTGTCGGAGTTCCTGGAAACGTTCAACGCCCACGATGTCCTCACGCAGCCGCAACGGAAACTCTTCGAAGCCTGGCGCCAGGTGGACATCATCTTCCAGTACCATGAAGGGGAGCTGCGGGAAGCGCTGCACGCCCAGGACAACCTCTTCGGAAGCCGGAACTTCGAGCCCAGTCAGGTCCGGTCTTTTCTCTTCCTGGCCGTCGAACTAGCGGCCGGCGACTACCCCCGATACCGGCTGGCCAAGATGACCCGGGCCGTGAATCGGCTCCTCCCGATGCCGGTGCTCGTTTTCTTTCGATATGTCCATGACAACGAAGAGATCCCGTCCCTCTCCTTGGCCGTGATCCACCGCCGGGCGCACAAGCTGGATGTCGACAAGGACGTCCTCGAAAAGGTCACCCTCATCAAGGACATCCGGGTCGCGAATCCGCACCGGGCCCACGTCGACATCCTGGAAAGCCTCACCCTGCACAAACTGGCGGACGATCAAGCCACGTGCTCCTTCGACGCCCTGCACGCCAACTGGGAAGACCGCCTGGACACCGAAGCGCTCAACAAGCGCTTCTACCGAGAGCTCTTCGCATGGTTTCAGAGCGCGGTCGGGGAGTGTCGCTTCCCCTACGATGGGGAGGGCGAAGGCAGCAAGGAGCGGCAGGTCATCCGTCTCATCACCCGGATCCTGTTCATCTGGTTCCTGAAAGAAATGGGCCTGGTCCCGAGGGACCTCTTCCAGGAAGCTTTCGTTGGTCGTGCTTTGAGGCAGCACGAACCCGAGGGCACCGACTACTACCGGGCGGTGCTTCAGAATCTGTTCTTCGGATCGCTCAACACCGAGATCGAACGGCGGGCTTTCAGCCGGAGGGACCGGAGCCCGGACCGGGACTTCACCAAGTGCCGTTACAAGGATCTCTTGAGCGATCCAGAGGGATTCCTCAAGAAGCTCAAATCCGTACCCTTCGTCAACGGCGGTCTCTTCGACTGCCTGGACCACTTCGAAAGCCAGAGTCGGGGCGATCGCAGGATCGACGCCTTTACCGACAACATCAAGGGACCGGGCCACGGGCGGGAGCTGGACGTTCCGGCTCGGATCTTCTTTGGCAAAGAGGGGCTCTTCCCCCTCCTGCATCGGTACAAGTTCACGGTTGAGGAAAACACGCCGCTCCACCAGGAAGTCGCCCTGGACCCCGAACTTCTAGGCCGGGTCTTCGAGAACCTTCTCGCCACCTACAATCCGGAAACCAAGGACATCGCGAGGAAGGCGACGGGCTCCTACTACACCCCCCGACCCGTGGTCGAAGAGATGGTGGATGGCGCCCTCGCCGCGTACTTCTTGGAAAAGGTACCCCCTCCGGACGGAAACAATGACCGGCTGAAGGAACGGATCGAGCACCTCCTGGCATACAACCGGGGGGAGGGGACCCAGGGTGCGGAAGTCGGACCGGGCGAGCCGGAAGGGACCAGCTCGGATCACCTACTGAAGCCCGGGGAGGTCGGTCGCCTCATCGACGCGATCGATGACCTGAAAATCCTCGATCCGGCGTGCGGTTCCGGCGCGTTCCCGATGGCCATCCTGCAGAAGCTTGTCTTCGTCCTTTCCAAAGTCGACCCGGAGAACCAACGGTGGAAGGCGCGGCAGCTGGAAACCGCGCACGGTATTCCCGATCCCCTGGCCCGGAAGAGGGCCAAGGCCGCGATCGAAGCCGCCTTCTCCCCTGCGCGCAACTACGGCGACTTCGGCCGCAAGCGCTACCTGATCCAGCGCGTCATCCACGGCGTGGACATCCAGCCCATCGCCTGTCAGATCGCCAAACTCCGCTTTTTCATATCCCTCCTGGTCGAACAGAAAACCAACGAAGATCCAGCGGACAACTACGGCATCGAGCCACTGCCCAACCTGGAAACCCGTTTTGTGTCGGCGGACACCCTGGGATCCCTTCCCGCCTCCGAACAGGGCTCTTTCCGTAGCCCGGGGGTCGAAAGGCTGGAAAAGGCGCTCCGACGGATTCGCGCCAAGTGGTTCGAGGCCCGGGATCGGGACGAAAAACTGCGCTTGAAAGGGGAAGACGAGCGCACTCGGGAAACGCTGATAGCGACCCGGGTCCGGGGGGGATGGGACGAAGAGGCCGCCGAACGGTTGGCCCGCTGGGACCCCTACGACCAGAACCGGAGCGCCGACTGGTTCGACCCTGCGTGGATGTTCGGGGTTGACGCGGGCTTCGCCATCGTGATCGGGAACCCGCCGTACATTCAGCTAGAGAAAGACAAGGGCAAGCTGGCGAACCGGTACCAGAATGGCGGATACGCAACCTTCACGCGGAAGGCTGACGTCTACCAGCTCTTCTACGAGCGGGGGTGCCAGCTGCTCCGGCCCTGGGGCCACTTGTCCTACATCACGTCCAACAGCTGGCTGAAGGCCGAGTACGGTGGCCCCCTGCGCCGCTACCTCTCGGAGGAGCACACCCCCCTCCTTCTGGTGGACGGGGCCAAGAACGTCTTCGCAAAGGCCATCGTCGTCACCAGCAGGCTCCTGGTCCGGGAAGGAGGAAGCGCCAAGTCATTTCGCGCCAGGAACTTAGATAACTCGCCGTCAAATCATCCCCCCCCCCCCCCCCCCCCCGAAAACTGGAAGGAAGCGCGCCCGGACGGGGACGCCCCGTGGTCCATCCTCTCCCCCACAGAATGGCGGGTCGTGGACAAGATGCGCACCCTGGGGACGCCCCTGGCGGAGTGGGACGTCAAGATCAACTATGGGATCAAGACCGGCTGCAACAAGGCGTTCATCATTGACGCCAACACCCGGGACGCACTGATCGGCGAAGACCCTCACTCCGCCCAGGTCCTCAAACCGGTCCTCCGGGGCCGGGATGTCAAGCGCTGGCGAGCGGAGTGGGCCGGACTGTGGCTGATCTACGCCAGAAAGGGAACTCGCCTGGAGGGTTACCCGGCAGTCGCGAGGCACCTGGAAGCCCACCGCACAGCCCTGGCAAAGAAATCCGGTGGCAACCGGTGGTACGAGCTGCAGGGCAGCCCCAGCGCCGCCGCCGCTTTCCGCTACGAACAGGAAAAGCTCTTCTGGATGGACATGGCGCCAGAGGGCAGGTTCGCCTACGCCGAAGAGCCCATGTACTGCAACAATTCAGCTTTCACGATGACGAATGGGCCCCTGCACTACCTCTGCGCGGTCTTGAACAGTGCCCTGATCACGTGGTTCCTGAAAAACACGGCGTTGACCAGCGGCATGGGTGTCCCTAGGTGGATCAAAGGTACCGTCGAACGTCTCCCCATTCCTGCCGTCAGCACGGACGCCCAAGCCCCCTTGATTCGCCGGGTCAAAGAGATCCTTACCGCCAAAGACGCCGACCCCGCCGTCGACATCGGCGCCTTGGAAGCCGAGATCGACCGGCGGGTCTACGCCCTGTATGACCTTGACGAAGAGGAAATCAAGACCGTGGAGAAGGCCCGCTCCGGGGAAGCCCTGAAGGCCCCGGACGGATGCGTCACTGCCCCGAAAATAGCTCCCGGCGATGGTTCACCGCCTCCGTCGGGCAAAACCCGACAGTAGGTTCCGGCCAGGCGGCGCACAAGCTCAGCCCCCGTGCACGTACACCGGGATGCGACCGCGGTCTTCCTCGATCGCCAGAACTGCGTAGCTCTCGCCCTCGTAGCGCTGGTCGTATAGGACACCCAAGACCTGAGAGCCAAACCGAAAATACCCCAGCGATTCGATCGTTCGCATGGACTTGAAATCGCATTCTAGATCCGCAGGCCAGGGGAAACGTTCGCATGGCGGCGGAAGCACATTATCAACCAGCCCGAGGTCCACTCTGATTTGGGCAAGGTTGGGAATCTCGCTTTCTTCCAACACGGAATCGGGCGGACGACTGAATGCCGCGTAGAATCGTCGGTACGGTGACCGCCGCGGGTCGGTTCCCTCTTGCCCGGGAGTCGGTTCCGGCGTAGTCAACAATCCCCAGAAATTCAAACAGTGGGATCCGACAATGACGAGGGCACTGGCAGATACGGCAGTAGGGGTTGCTGCCGGGGGAATAGCGTAAACGTACCACCGTGTCGGAGCAGCGAGCCGCTGGCGTTCCGTTTGGCTCTCCAAAGGCAACGTCCAATCAACCAGAAAGCCTTCGGAGTCGAATCTGGCGACGGGGTGACTGTGGTCAATCAACCCGGGCCACGGCGAATCCCAGCCATCCGCGGTGTGGCGGGCAAAGGGGATCAGGACATCATCTAGATCTCGCATGACCGCCACCCAAAGGGCGTCGTCGGGGCCGGTTTCCGGCGGAAGGTCGGCGCACCCGAGGCAGAATGCGGCGAGTAGAGTGCACCCGAGAACTGGCGGGCCCTCGGCGGTTCGCGGAAGCCGGGCAGGTCGACCGAGCCCGAGGAGGGACCCGATGCTCAAGGGGAATTCCACAGGCCACGAGGGTACACGCCCGAGTCTACCAGCTTCCAGAGGGATTCGGCCACGGCGGGCTTGTCCTCAGGGAAGGTAACGCCCAGCCAGCGCTCTCCGGAGGGCAGCAGCGTACACGCCAGCCGGCCCGCCCCAATGAGGTGGTTCACGGCCTCCGTGAGGTAGAATTCCGCATCGGGTTCCGGCCCCGCCGCGAGAAACGCCGAGAAGCGGGGAGCCAGGAGGGACTGAATCCCAGGCAGAAAGCCCCACAGGCTCGTGCACACCGGGGTCCGGAGGCCCACATCGACCGGGTTTCCATCCGGGTCCAGGCCCAGGACCCGGTCTCCCTGGCGGCGCATCTCCAGCCCTTCGGTCAACCTCCGGAGGGCCCCGTCCTTCCCGGTACGGCAGATGCCCCTTGATACGCCCCCGTTTTCCGACAGGGTGGCTTCCAAGGGGTACGCCACCGTAAAGGCGGGCAACGAGGTCGAGTTCGGCATCCCATCCCCATCGGGCTCGGTTGTGCTTCTGGCCAAGACGGTCCCCAGCGCGTCGAATAGGACGCCATAGGCCCCTCGCCCGTAGAAATCGTCGGCGTTGCACATGGCAAACGGGCCATCCACGTGCTCTGTCGCAGCGAGAAGCGCAAAACCCGTTCCCCACGGTCGGGTCCGCCCTGGCAACGGGTCGTCCAACAGGCCGGGGCGGGTCAGCCCCTGGTGGACAAAGCGAATGTCCAGGCCCGCTTCGGTGGCGGGGTGGAGATGCGCCTCGAAGGCGGGGCGGTTCGCCTCCTGGATCACCAGGATGAAAGGGGAGAACCCCGCCCGGGCGCCGTCATAGAGGGCGTAGTCCAAGAGGGCTTCCCCTCCGGGGCCGATGGGTTCCAGCTGCTTGAGGCGACCGAAACGGGTGGACATTCCCGCCGCCAGGACGACCAAGGCAGGAGGCGGGGTGGCCCCCGGTATGCCTGGCATATAGAACTCACCCTCAGGGCCGCCACCCGGCAAGGCTAGCCCCGTCCGCCGATCCCGATGACCCGCAACACCTTCGCCACTGGATCGTAGAAGCGGTCCGCCACCCGCTCCTTGAGGGGAATGATGGCGTTGTCCGTGATGGCGATGTGCTCCGGACAGACCACGGTGCAACACTTGGTGATGTTGCAGTAGCCCACGCCGTCCCGTTCCTTCAGATCGGCCAGGCGGTCCTCGGTGTCGGCGGGATGCATGTCCAGGCAGGCCGTGTGGATGAAAAAACGGGGGCCTATAAACCGGCCCTCAAGGTGATAGTGATGATCCCGGTCCACATGGCAGACGTCCTGGCACAGGAAACACTCAATGCACTTCCGGAACTCCTGGGAGCGCTCCACGTCGGACTGGTGCATCTTCCAGGTTCCGTCCTCGTGGTCGGGGGGACGCGGCTTGAAGGGCCGAATGCGCTCCTTGATTTCGTAGTTCACGCTCACGTCGGTGACCAGATCCCGCTCCACCGGAAACGCCTGCATGGGCTGAATAGTGACGGGCCGGTCGACCGGGAGGGTGTTCATGCGGGTCATGCACATGAGTTTGGGCTTGCCGTTGACTTCTGCCGAACACGAACCGCACTTTCCAGCTTTGCAGTTCCACCGCACCGCGAGGTCGTTGGCCTGTTCCGCCTGGATCTTGTGCACCACATCCAGAACAACCATTCCCTCGGAGTATTCGGTTCGGTAGTCTTGGAGGGCTCCGCCATCGGAGTTCCCCCGCCATATCCTGAACGTCGTGGCGGGCATCAGCCCTGCTCCTTGATGATTCGTGCAAGTTCCCGGGGAAGGGGCGGAATCTCTTCCCGAACAACCCGCATCAATCCGTCTTCCCCCTTCTCGATGACCAGATTGACCTTGCCCCAGGCCGGGTCCTTGTCGGGGTAATCGTCCCGGGTGTGGGCCCCGCGGCTCTCCGTCCGCTCCCGGGCCGTCACCGCGATCGCTTCCGAAACGGTGAGGAGCGGCACAAGATCCAGAGCCGTGTGCCATCCCGAGTTCCACTCTCGGTTTCCGTCCACCCCGACCCGATCCGCGCGCTCCCGCAGGTCGGTCAGGGCACCCAGGGCACGATCAAGCTCCGCTTCGGTTCGAATGATCCCCACACAGTCCTGCATCAGTTCCTGAAGCGCCTGCTGGATCTGAAAGGGACCCTCCCCCGTGTCGTCCCGGTCGAAGGGCGCCAGGGCCTCCCGGGCGGCTTCGTCCAACCGGGCTTCCGGGATCGTTGGCGGCCCGTTGGCCTTTGCGTATCGGGCGGCGTACTCCCCGGCCCGCTTGCCGAAAACGATCAGATCCGAGAGGGAGTTGCCTCCCAGGCGGTTGGCGCCGTGAAGTCCCGTAGCGCACTCTCCGGCGGCGAAGAGCCCGGGTACGTTGGTCATCTGGCTGTCGGACGCGACCTGAACCCCACCCATGGCATAATGGGTCGTGGGCCCCACCTCCATGGGCTCCTCGGTGATGTCCAGGCCCGCCAGCTGCTGGAACTGGTGATACATGGACGGGAGTTTGCGCTTGATGTGCTCGGCACCCTTCGGAACCCGGTCCTTGATCCAGGCGATGTCCAGGAACGCGCCTCCGTGGGGGCTACCCCGCCCCGCCTTTACTTCGGCAAGAATCATCCGGGCCACGTGGTCCCGGGTCAGGAGCTCGGGCGGTCGCCTCGCGTCCCGGTCCCCGGTCACGTACCTCCATCCTTCCTCCGGATCGTCCGCCACCAGCTCTTTGTAGAGGTCGGGGATGTGGTCGAACATGAAGCGCCTGCCCTCCCGATTCGTGAGGACCCCCCCTTCGCCCCGGACGCCCTCCGTCACCAGAATGCCGCGCACGGAGGGAGGCCACACCATTCCCGTGGGGTGGAACTGGACGAACTCCATGTCCTTGAGCCGAGCGCCGGCGTGGTAGGCCAAGGAGATTCCGTCGCCCGTGCACTCCCAGGAGTTGGAGGTGATCTTGTACGCCTTTCCCAAACCACCGGTGGCCAGGACCACGGCAGGAGCCCGGTACACCTGGAATCGGCCCCGATTCCGGTCGTACCCGAAGGCACCGGCGATCCCTTCCCCGTTCTTCAGAAGGGTCGTGACGGTGACCTCCATGTGGACCGTCATCCCCTGGTGAATCCCGTGATCCTGAAGGGTCCGGATCATCTCCAGACCGGTTCGGTCACCTACGTGTGCGAGACGGGGATAGGCGTGGCCGCCGAAGTTGCGCTGGAGGATCCGTCCCTCCCGGGTCCGGTCGAAGAGGGCCCCCCACGCTTCCAGCTCGTTGACCCGGGCCGGGGCTTCCCGGGCATGATATTCGGCCATTTCCCACTGATTCAGGTACTGGCCCCCGCGCAGGGTGTCGGCGAAGTGAACCTGCCAGCTGTCCCGCTCGTCCACGTTGGCCAGGGCGGCCGCCATCCCCCCTTCGGCCATGACCGTGTGAGCCTTGCCCAGGAGTGACTTGCACACCAAGCCGACCCGGACGCCGGCGGCGGAGGCCTCAATGGCCGCACGAAGCCCGGCTCCGCCTGCGCCGATGACCAGCACGTCGTATTGGCGGGTCTCGAAGCCAGCCACTCAGAAAATCCTCACGTCGGTCCAGACACCCATGGAACAAAGGCGAATGTAGAGGTCGGTGAAACCGACCCAGAAGAGGCTCAGCCAGGCGAAGAGCTGGTGGCGCACATTGCACCAGGTGACCCCCCGCCACGCCCTCAAGCGAGCCGGTCGCTTGGAAAGCCTGTTGAACTTTCCGCCGATCATGTGCCGGAAGGAATGGCAGCCGAAGGTGTAGGCCGACAGCAGGATCACATTCACAAGGAGCACCAGCGTGCCGATCCCGACCCCGAATTCTTCGTGGACCGGGCCGAACCACATCCCCCGGTACACATCGACGGAGAGGATCACGAGGAAGGCGAGGGCGAAGTACAGGAAGTAGCGGTGGAGGTTCTGGAGGATGAGCGGGAAGGAGTGCTCACCCCGGTACGTCTTTTGCGCCTTGCCGACGCCGCACGCCGACGGGGAGCCCCAGTGGGACTTGTAGTACGCGCCCCGATAGTAGTAGCAGGTAAAGCGAAATCCGCCCGGAGCCCAGAGGATCAGGAACGCCGGGTAGAAGGGAAGCCACGCCGGCCACCAGCCCGGCAGCGCGCCGAAGACGGCGTGGTGGGAATCGCCGAAAAGCAGGGGCGAATACATCGGCGAGAGGTACCCCCCGAACTCGAAGTGAGCGTTCTGGAGGGCCGCCCAGGTAGAGTAGACGATGAACGCGGTCAGGCCGGCGAAGACGGCCAGGGGCTTGGCCCACCAGCGGTCGGTTCGGGCCGTCTGCAGGAATCCCCGGCGGGACACCGTGGGCAGGACTTGGGCCATGCGGTTGGGTGCCGTCCTTTCCGTTCCGGTTTCGAGGGGTGGGGCGGGCTTATGCGACCCGGGAGGGGGCTAGTGGGAGCAAGGTTCGGCCGAGCTGGACCGCGGGCGATCGTTCAATCCGGATCGTCCAACCCGGGCTCTAAGGATTTGAAATTACCCTGCGTGCCCGCAAATGACCAGTGGCCGCCCGAAGGGGATGACCGGGGCTCCTTATACTAGGGGCAGGTCCTGGATTGGGGCAGGTCCTGGATTTCGGCGAAAGGTCTGGGCTCTCCTCGAAAGACCTCTTCGCGATGCCAGTGGATGAATTCCGGTGCCGGTTGGAACTCCGGACTCTGGGGTTGCCGCAACGGAGCGCCCCGGAAGTCCAGGAACCGGAGGAACGAATCACTCTGGCCGTTGATCTCGCTGGACACGAGGACCCGAAAGGTATCGGCCACCGGCTCCAGTCCGAGAGCACCCATGTCGAAGGCCTTGTGGTGGAGGCTGCACAGCGCCAGTCCGTTTTGCACCTTGTCCGGTCCGCCCGCAACCGGCCACTTGATGTGTGCAGCCCCCAAGCCGATCAGATCGTCGGCCACGCGTACGTCGAAGGCGCACACCGCGCACCGCCGCTCATACGCGCTTAGGACAGCTTGGCGGAAGGGAAGAATGGAATCGATCGCGTCCTCGACAAGCCAGCCCCGGGGCAGACCGACCCGATCCCGGATCGCATCGTGCAAGGATCGCGGAAAGTGTCCGTGCAAAAGCTTGTTGGTCGCGGTCTCCACCAGGCCGGGATCGGAGCGCAGGAGTCGATACACGTCGTCGGTAAAGCCACCCGAGGCGCCTTGGCGAATCAGCGTCCCGTCGGACACCTGGCCCCCCCTGCCAACGACCAGATTCTCTGCATCGCGAACGTACCATATCTTGTCGCTCCGGAGACGCCAAAAGGGCATTTCGGGGTGATGCTTCTTGCGCTGCGGGCCAAAACGTTCTAGCAGATCCTGGAGTGGCGCTTTGACTTCGATTTCATAGCTGAAGGTGGGAGCGCTTTCCCGCCTGATTTTCCCCAGCGCCCACAGCAACAGCAGCGGCTTGTGAGGCGCGTGCTCCGCACCTCTCCGCCAGATGTTGAGCTTGCCGAGTCTTTCCAGGAATTCGTCCCGAGTCATTCAATCCTCCAGGGAGGGGCAAAGGTGATGCCAGCAAAGCTACCAGCCCCGGGTTCCGGCGGCGACTCTTCCCTTGTGTCGGGGCCCTATGGCCACGGCGGCCATCCAACGATCCATAGTAATCCATTGAGTAAATTTACTCAATGGATTACCTTTCGGGGATGACAGCTTTCGCACGCCCTCACGTGGACCAGGTAGTCCACCTGCTGACCCGGGACGGTCCGCAACGGATCATCGCGGTCACCGGCCCCCGCCAGACGGGTAAAACGACCATCGTGGGCCAAGCGCTTCGGGCACTTGAGCGCAAGGGTGTGCCCGGTGGGTACATCGCCGTGGACGATCCTTCGGGAGACCGGGCCGATCCTCGGCACCCCGGCCGCGGGGCCTTCGCTGACCGCGGCCACCTGCGGGACGCGGTGCCTATCCGCCAAATCCGCGACACGGAGTGGCTCGTGCAGGTGTGGGAGCGGTCGCGAATGGAAGCCGCACGGAACCCGGGTTTCATCCTGGCCCTCGACGAGATCCAGATAGTGAAGGGTTGGTCGGGTGTGGTGAAGGGCCTGTGGGACCGGGACCGGGCCTCGGGCTGCCCGCTTCGGGTGATCGTGACCGGTTCGGCCCCTTGGGCCATGCTCACCGGGCTGAACGAGAGTCTGGCGGGCCGTTTCCTCCCGGTGCCCGTTCAGCATTGGTCTCTCGCGGAAATGATGGCTGCCTTCGACTTCAGCCTGGAAGAATATCTGTTCTTCGGGGGGTATCCCGGTGCGGCGGAACATCTGGGAAGAACATACGGCACGTGGCGTGAAGACGAATGGCGGGAGTACGTCCAGGGGGCAATCGTCGGGCCGGCGATCAAACGCGACATCGTCTCGTTGGCCCGGGTGGACAAGCCTGCGCTGATGCGGCACCTCGTGGACTTGGTTCCGCACTATTCCGGGCAAATCCTATCCTACAACAAGATGTTGGGCCAGCTCCAGGACGCCGGGAACACAACGACGCTGGCGCGCTACTTGGACCTGCTCTCCGACGCGGGGCTGGTTGCCGGTTTGTCCAAGTACTCGCGTAAGCCACACTTGCGTCGACGGTCCAGCCCGAAACTCAATGTACTCAACACCGCCGTGATGACGGCGTCGTCGGGTTACACCTTCAAAGAAGCAAACGCGGACCGCAGCTACTGGGGCCGGATCGTCGAGAGTACGGTGGGGGCGCACCTTTACAATACGTGTCCGCCGGGTATGAGTCTGCATTACTGGAGGGACAAGGGAAACGAAGTCGATTTCGTGTTGTCCCGGGGTCCCCACCTCCTGGGCATCGAGGTGAAGAGTGGCAAGGGCAGAGCGCCGCCTGGATCGGCAAAGGGCACGGAGGCGTTCATGCGCCGGTTCCCCGGGGCCCGGTCGGTCTTCGTGGTCGCTTCGGGGCACAGCGCTGAGGTAGATCGACCTGCACGGGTGCCACTCCACAAGTTTCTTGCGGAGCCTGCACCGTACTGGCTGGAGAGAAGATGGGAATCGTCGTACCGCGAACGGTGACGTTGTTGAATAAGGTAGGGGAGTGGAGCCCCTCGCGGCGCCTCGCGAACTTCCGGGCTGACCCAGCCTATGTCCTCCTGGGCGATCCCGGCTCGGGAAAGACCACCACCCTCCGGGATGAAGCCGATCGGACCGGGGGCCACTTTGTAACCGCCCGCCGTTTTCTCCGAGGCAAGGTTGACCGGCACCCCGAATGGCAAGGCACGACGCTCTTCATCGACGGGCTGGATGAAGTGCGGGCGGGCAGATGTGATCCCCGTTCACCTTTGGATGGGCTACTCAAGAAGCTGGAGCGGTTGGGCAATCCGCGTGTGAGGATTTCCTGTCGGGTGGCGGACTGGCTGGGGCGAAACGACGAAAGAGAAGTCGCCTCTCTCGCCGGCTATGAGGATCTGAAGTTACTCCGTCTGAATCCTCTCCGTGAGGACGACGTCCATAAGATTCTCTCCCGTCACCAAATCCACGACGCGGACGACTTTCTCCGGCGAGCTAGAGACCACGGTCTGGATGACTTGCTCCGCAACCCCCTGTGCCTCGAGTTGATTGCCAAGGTTGTCGTCAAGGGCAAAGAGTGGCCTAGAAGCCGTCTCGAGATGTTTACACAGGCATGCCGGAAGCTGGCCCGGGAGCACAACGACGAACACTGCGCCGCGCAACGATCCCTTCCGGCCCTAGGAATCGAAGAAGTCATGACGGCGGCCGGTCAGCTTTCGGCTCTTCTCCTGCTTTCCGGTAAAGGAAGCTTTTCGCAAGATCCTGTGGAAGATGAAGACTGCGTTGTGTTGGAAGATATTCGCGACGCCGATATCGGTGCATCGAGGCGCGTGCTCACGACAAAGCTTTTTGCCAGCAAAGATCAGCGCTTGGCTCCGGTGCACCGTCACATCGGCGAATTTCTGGCGGCCCGTTACCTGAGCCGGAAGATCAAGGAGGGCGTGCCTGCCAACCGCGTCCTGGCCCTCATGACCGGCCACGACGGGGTCGTGGTGTTCGACCTTCGCGGGCTGTCGGCTTGGCTCGCCGCGCTGAACCCGAAGGCCCGACAGCGGCTGATCGCCACGGATCCGATCGGAATGGTCCTTTACGGGGACGTCAAGAGCTTTGCCCAGGACGAGAAGGAGCGCCTGCTCGATAAGTTGGAAGAGCAACCGGGTCGCTTGGATCCCTGGTTCTGGCCTTCGTTGACGTGCCGGTCTCTCGTCAGCACCAAGACGGTCGAAACGCTCCGGCGCTTCACGACGGAGCCGGACCGCTCCGACGGGCGGCAGAGGGTGACGTACCTCCTCATCCGGGGAATGGCCGAAGCGGAGCATTCGCTGTCGGTTGCGGAGCTGTGTGATGTGGTGCGTGACGACAGTTGGTGGTTGACGGTACGGAAGGCCGGCCTGCGGACGGCCCTGATTCGAGCAAAGGGAAGAGATTCATCGGGATCTTTGAAGGCCCTCTTGAATGAGATTCGAGATGGGTGTGTACTCGATTCGGATAATACACTTGGCGGTATGCTGCTTCAAGCTTTCTACCCTGCAGATGTGACTCCTGAACAACTTTGGGACTACTTTCCAAGAACAGTATCATCCGAGGTTAGCGGTGCTAGCGGGTATTGGTATCAGCGGACTATGCAAAAAGCTGACGATGACGATCTCCCGGCGCTTCTCGACGGCTGGAGCAAGCTAAGTGTCCAACGGAAAGATTATGTGCACAACTATCTTGGCCTTGGCAGGGAAGTCGTCAAGCTCTTGGTACGGGGGTTGGAGGCGCACGGTAACAAGACCGAGGTCTCGAAGCTGTACGACTGGATCCGGTCTGCCTTTGACCTGGATGGGGAACAGCGGCCCCAGGGTTGGGAGGCTGTGCATGCTTGGCTGGCCGAACATTTCGATCTGGGGTTCGAACTGCTCCTGGAAGGCATTCACCGACATTCGCGCACCGGTTATTCCCATTGGCGTGCGTGGCAGCTTCGTAAGACGTTTTTCGGATACGCAGAGCCACCCAGTTTCGCTTCGTGGTGCCTGGACCAGGCGGTCGCTATGGTCGAATCGAATGAGGACGCCGCCCTTGGATTGTTGCAGTGGTCAGTGGAACATCATTCGAAGTCGGCCCTTGATTCCTGGCTCACTGAGGCTCGGCACAGGGTACAGTCGATTCCGCTGCTGGCCCAGCATCTGGAACGGCTGGTGGCACCGGTTGAACCTTCGCCGTTGGAGAAGCGAGATCGCCGGGAACAAGAGAGCTACACTGAAAAGAAACAACGGGAACGCGAGGAATATCTCGCGTACGTCCGAAAACATGCAGAAGACCTGGCGTTGGGGACGTGTGCGCCAAAGCTGCTGCACCATCTCGGCCGAGTGTATCTGGACACTGGACATGGCGATCAAGAGGATCCCGGGCAGAGACTGCGTCAGGATCTGGATAGGGTCCCGGACCTCGTTGCCTCGGCGTTATCCGGATTGGGGCGAACGCTGAAGCGTCCGGACCTCCCCGATCTGTCCCGGATCATCAGCCTCAATAAGGACAACCAGATGTCGTTGCTGGCATACCCGGTTCTCGCCGGCCTGATGGAGATGGACCGGCAGCGGGCAAACGTCCTTCGCGGGCTGGACGATGCGGGCATCTTGGGATCATTGGGGTTCTACTACACAACGCCGTTGTATCTTGAGGACGTACCGCCGTGGTACCTGGCATTTGTCGAATCGCGTCCTGAACTTGTCGCCGAAGCCTTGGTCAAGGTGTACCGGTCCTTCATCCGGCGGCGCCGGGACAACACCTCGCATCTGTACGTCATGGTTGGCGACAAAAGGTTCCGGAAGGTGGCCCGGATTGCCGTCCCCCAACTGCTTCAAGCCTTCCCCACCCGGTGCACGAAGCCGCAGATATCAACGCTTCACGTGCTTCTGCACGCGGCCCTCCGCCACACCCCGCACGCCGATCTGGCGTCACGCGTCCGGCGCAAGCTTGCTGCCCGCAACATGGACGTGGCCCAGCGGGCGCTCTGGTTGGGCGCGGGGCTGATTGTATCGCCAAAGGATTGCGTCCCCCAGGTCGTGGACTTCCTTGACAGTGGGCGGGAAGCGAGAGGACGGCACGTCGTGGGCTTTCTCGCGCCGGACGACGTTCCGCCCCCATCCGGGAAGTGGACGGAGTTGAACCCCCGGCAGTTGGCCATGCTGGTTCGGGCCTTGGGAGGAAGGTATCAACGGGATGCTTGGGTCCCAAAAGTCGGGGCGGGCGTCAGGATGATGTCGGCCGAGCAGGACGCGGGCATGAAGGTCAGTGGCCTTGTCCCGGATTGGGTGAACCGCCTTGCCGAAAACGCTGATCCGGCGGCCGGAGAGGCGCTGGCGTCCCTTATCCGCGACCCGGCCCTGGAGACGTGGACCCCGGTTCTTTCCGCAGCCCGGGACCGCCAGGCGGTCGTCCAGCGGAGCGCCACCTTCCGGTTCCCGGACTTTCGTGCAATCCGGGAAGCGCTTCGAGACGGACGTCCCGCCAACGCGGCCGACCTCGCCGCCCTGCTCGTCGATCGCCTGGAGCAGCTTGCTCGGCAGATTCGAGATGGAAACACCAACGACTGGCGGCAATACTGGGACGGAGCCGGTCGAGGGTCCGGGTCCAACAAGATCCAGCCAAAGCCCAGGTACGAAAACGACTGCCGGGATACCCTCCTCTCCGACCTGAAATCTCTGCTGCCCGAAGGTGTCGACGCCCAGCCGGAAGGACACTACGCCGAGGAAAAGCGCGCGGATATCCGGGTGTTCTACGGCCGCCACGCCATCCCGGTGGAAATCAAGAAGAACAGCTCCAGCGATCTGTGGAGTGCGATCAATGACCAGCTCGTCGCCAAGTACGTTCGCGACCCGGAATCGGGCGGATACGGCATCTACTTGGTTCTCTGGTTCGGCAAGGACCACATCAAGACCTCACCGCCGGCCGGCCGCCGCCCAAAAACACCGAAAGAAATGCACCGCCGCCTGGAAGCGCCGCTTTCGCCCCAACAACGGCGCAAGATCAAGGTGCTCGTGGTGGACGTCAGCGTGCGGTCACCCGCGCCTTCCCCTCACTCCAGGAGCTTGAACACTCCGTCGGGGCCGTCCAGGTAGAACTCGATGTTGAGCTTCGTCCAGAGTTCGTCGGGGAGGTTCATGAGCTCGCGGCGGGCACTCACGGGCATGAGCAGGACCGACGCCTGCTTGTCCAAGGCCAGTTCGGCCATGGCCACGGGGTCGGGGATACGGCCCAGCGATCCGCCCAGGTTGAGGGGCCCGGCGATGATCGCGCCCCCCCGCGTCCGCCGGTCCAGAAGGCGGCCCACCAGCGCGGCGAGGACCCCCAGCCCCAGCCCCGCCCCGGACCGGTCCGCGTCGAAGGGCCGTAGCTGCACCGAGTACTCGTGGCCGCGGGCGTTCCGGTCACCGACGAGCACCTTCTCCCCGGCGTACAGATTCTGCTCCCCGACCCGCACGCTCTCCCGAAACGCGGGGGGGACGGGGTGGTTGAGTATCCTCGTCCCGCTCCCCGGACCCGCCGTCACCTCGATCCGGTAGAGCCCGGGACCCGCTGCCGCCACGCCGGGCCCGACCGCCCAAAGTTGGCCTGCGGGCAATGGGTCGGCGCCGATCGCTTCGTCGCTCCGAAGCTCCGGGGTGGCGACGAACTGCTCGGTCCCATCCACGCCCAGGGTGAAGGAAAAGTGGGTGTCGCGAAACTCGGCCTTCAGGCAGCGCTTCTGCTGCTCCTTCACCCGCCGGCGCGACTCCAGTGCGACCCGCACGATCCACTCCAGGTCGTCGTCCCCGACCTCCATCTCCGGGTCGGGGAAGAGCAGCTTGACCAAGCCCGACACGGTCTTGTGCACGGCTTCGATGTCGCGGCCGGACAACGCCCCTCCCCAGAAGACCCGGTTCTGGAGGATCGGCAGGCGGGTCGTCTCCCGCATCCGGCTCCAGCAGGCGCTCAGGAAGTCGTTGACCAGACCGAAGTGGTCGGTGAGGTGCTCCCGGGGCATAAGTTTGGGAAAGTCCCACCCCGGAGCATAGGCGTGGATCCGGTCGTGGAAGGCCGTATCGTTGCGCATCTGGGGGGGCAAGGGGCTCAAGAGGTGACCGATCCGCTGTTGCTGCTCCACCGTGACATCGAAGTTCCCGACCATCACCAGCGACCCCTCGGCGCGAATACTCTCCTTCCCGCGGCTGAACTCCCCCGCCGCCATGTAGCCCTTCATGATGTTGACGCCGTCCTTCTGGTCGAAGGAGATGCCGGCCACCTCGTCGAAGCACACGACGTCGTACTGGCAGACCAGCCCGCGCTGCCCGTTGGCCATGTTGACGAACATCTTGGCGACAGTCGCCTTGCCGCCGGACAGCAAGTGGGCGTAAGGGGAGAGCTGCTGGTAGACGTGGCTCTTCCCCGTACCCCGGGGTCCGAGCTCCACGAGGTTGTAGTTGCGCTCAACGAAGGGGACCATGCGCAAGAGCGCAATCCTTTTGGCTCGCTCCTCCAAGGCGGCGGGCTCCAGCCCCGTCGACCGCAACAGAAAGTCCAACCACTCCCGCGCCGTAAAGGCGCGCCGTCCCCGTGCGAGGACGGCCAGCACATTCGGGTCCGACATCTGTATGGGACGAAGCGCCGCGATGCCGAAGGGCTGTCCCTTCTCCTCCAAAGCGACCACGGCGTCGTACTCGAGGGTGACTTCCGCATAGAAGCCGTCGGAGAGGAGTCGCTGGTTGTCCTTGACGAGCCCGTCACCGATGCGCGCGTCCTTGAGCGCCAAGCTCGGCAACTCCACCACGTAACAATCGTTCCTGGCGTCCAAACGGGCGCGCACCACGTCGATCAGCTTGACGGTGCCCTCTTCCCGTGCCCTCGACCTGAACACCTCCCGGTCGCTGATGCGTACGGTCCGACCCTCGAGCTGCTTCTCCACGATGGCGAGACCCTCTTCGATCTCTTCCTCGTCCACACTGGCGCAGTAGCGGCCCAGCAGGAACTCCACCACATAGGTTGGCACGGGGTATTGGCGAGCGTAGCGCCGCACCAGATCCTTGCGCACCAAGTAGCCGGGGAAGGCCCGGTTGGCTGTATGATCCAGGGCGTCCATGCGCACTTCGGTTGTGCTCACGAGAGGACCTGGGTCGGCCGGTGGGCAAGGATGCGCCCGCCGGCGTCCGTCACGACAAACACCAAGTCCGCATCTTCGTGCTCGTCATCGGCGAGAACCAAGCTCACGGAACCGTCGTCCGCCACCTCCTTGGCCGATGCTGCGACCGAATCTCCCGCCGGATGCTCCAAACGCAGGTCGGCGGTGACCGGCCCGCCTTCGCTCGTCACCTTCGCAACGCATCGGAGACGGCGCCATGTAACCGACCGGATCGTGGCCGACACCCCACCCGTGCGGCTGCGCTTCTTGACCCGGATGTCGGGAATCATGCACTCCTGCACAGTGACGCCGCCGTGGGCGTACTCGTCCCTCTTGCTGAAGCAGTGGATACCCGGCGGTGAAGCGAACCACTGGCCGGCATTCCAGTGCCAGGGATAAAGGGGCGCGCCGGCCTCCGATCCGCCGGAGATCACAGCACAGCGGGCCCACTGGGACTCGGTCAGGTGACGGGGCAGGCTGACCATGGGCAAACCGCCGGGCAGCCAGAGCCAGCCGTGGTCGGTGACAACCCGGACCGAGCACCAGCCGACGTCCAGTATCTCCACAATTCGCTCTGCCAAGCGGTCCAATTCGTCCTCGACGGCGCGGGCGAAGGCGGGGGCGTCACGGTCGTGGTCGTGGCCCAGGCGGTCGATCCGTCCCGTCTCCGCCCACCCCCGTGCGGGGGAATCCAGGGGCATGTCCAGGGTGCCTTCACCGATGATCTGGTAACCCCGTTGCACCATGGCGTCTCGCAGCCTGGCGGCCTTGGCGGGCCCTTCCGCCTTTCCCCGGATCACCGGTTGAAAGTCGGCGCCGAGGGCGTTGCCGGCAACCTGGCCGGCCACCGGCGTGACGGCGGGCTTGGCTGTGGCGGTGACCGTGGGGAGGGCGGCCCAGCGGTGGCTGACGCCGGCTTTGCATCCTCGTTCCTCCAGGCGCTCCCCGAGACGCCGTCCCAGTTCGTACCGAAGTCCGTCCACGAAGACGATGCACTCGTCTTCCTCGGCCTCCACCGGCGGTTGCCGACCCGCCACGGGAAGGGGCTCCCGCCCCACAGCGGCCTGGAAGGCATTGGCGGATCCGGCCAGCCAAGGCTCCAGCAGGTGGCGGACGACGTTGGCCACCGTCCGTTCGTCTTGGCGGGGCGCCAGGGCCAGGGCTTCCCGCGCGGCGGCATCGGCCACCCAGCCGCAATCCGCGTAGGTTGCCGCGACTTCGGCCGGAGAGGCGCCGCCGGGGACGGAATCCACCATCCGGGCGAGCTTGCCCAGGGGCTCAAGAAGGCGGGCCATGGAGGAGTGGTCCAAACGAGTCCACAGCCATTGGCGACGGTGACCGTGGCCCTCCTCCAGCTCGATGACCGCCGCGCACGCCTCAGGGTGCGCAAGTTGGGGAACGCGAGAAAGGGCCTCCCTCGCCTCGGCTTCATCTTCGTCGTTGAGGTCGGGCCAGCGGGCCCGGTCGAAGGGGAGCTCGTCCGCCGGACGGCTCCGCTTCAAGAGCTGTACGACGGACTGGTGATTTTCAGGCGCTTCGGCGAAGCGGTCCCATACGTCTGCCCAGTGACCTTCGCCGTTCCCGAGGCGCGCGCCAGCGGCTACGTCGGCCTCGGTGTCGGGATCGAAGTCCAACTCGCTCCGGCTACGCGCGCGAAAGGCGGACCAGCCATGGCTACCCAACCTTGTCCGGGTTCCTTCCGGGTCGCCCATCCAGCGCAGAATATCGCGTTCGATGTCCCTGACGAGCATGCGGTTGAAGTCTTCCGCCTCGAACCGGCGGCGGCGCAACCACTCCACAGAAGTGCGGGCGACTTCGCCCAGGGCTTGGCGGAGTGCCCGTCGCGTTGCCCCGTCGGTGGCGAGGTCCAAGCCGACTTCGGTCGACTTCAAGTACGTTGCCGGAGTCCAGTCCCGGCCTTTGGGGTGGCTCCACAGCGCCCCCCGGTAGGTGAGCTCCACGAGAGGCTTCACACGGTCCGGGCAGTCTCTGCCCGCCCGAAGACGTGTGCGCTCGACGCCGGAAAGGTAGAGGATCGGCGGGCGGCCCTCGGGGATCGAGGGTCCACTCAAGGTTCCGTCCACGACACACCGGAGCCAGATGGCGGGACCTGTACGCGACCCGGGGTCGTAGTCGCCCAAGGTCAGCAGCTCCGGCAGCACGCCACGGAGCTCGGCCAGGAGACCTTGCCACTCCCCGTTCGGGTCGGTCCACAGGACGGCCGCCGGAGGGACTTGGGAGTCAGGTGTCACGCTCTTCGCCCGCAGGCTCTCGGCGAGACGGTCAAGGACGGTGGCTGGGTTCGTCACGGGCGGTCAGGGGGTCGGAGAGCAGGAGAGGGGGGTTGGGCCCCGGGGGAATCTCCGGAAATGCGCGGACGAAATGCGCGGGCGCGCAATTCGGGCTGGAAATGCGCAAAAGAAGTGCGCGAGCAAGCAATTCTCTCCGGAAATGCGCGGAATGGGTACGGCGAAGACCTCCGGGGTCATTCCTGTTCTTCCGGCGAGCCGGTGTACCTGTACCGGGCCGCCCTGCCATAGCCATCCAAGCGCACCTGCCCCTCATCGACGAGTTCCCGGACGAGACGGTACGCCCGATGGCGGTCGAAGGCGGTGATCCGCCGGATGTCGGCGTTAGCCAGGGGGAGTTGGCCACGAACGGCCCGCCGCCGGATAAGACCGAGAACCCTGGTCTTTGCGGCCTCCCAATCGAGTCCGCGACCTCGCTCGGGATCTCCCGGGCCCGCAACCTGGCCGTGAGTGTCGGGCCGCAACGCCTCCCCGGCCGCTGCCGACCGTAGCTTCGAAGTCGTCTCCCCCACCGCGGCCGCGGTAGAGTCGTTCTCGCCGGTTTCCAAGAACATCTTGCGGCGCAAGCTACCGGTCAGGGGCTTGCAATCCTTGCCGATCCGGACGGTACCCCGGCCGGCCATGTCCGTGTACGGCGGGATGCCGGGGTGAAGGTGCATGGCAACCACGCGGCCCGTTCCTTCGGGGACTCGGATCTCGTCGAATACGGGGGTCAGCTTGGGGTCGGTGGCATCGTAGACGGCCAGCTTGAGGTTGCCGAGATCGACCTCGAGCGGCACGCCGGTGATGGCGTTGTCGCGTCCCACCATGTCGTCGACGACGCCGAAGACGACCGTTCCTCCCCCTCCGTTCGCCATGCAGACCGCCCAGTCCACGGCCCTGCGAACGGCTTGCCTCCAGCTTCGCCGATCCCATTCCTTGAAGTCAACGTCTTGCGCTTCCAACTCGTCGGCGGAGCGATGGTTCAATCGCTCCAGCAGCTCTTCGACTTCCCGGCGGGTCTTAGGCATCGCCTCACCCCCTCCCCCGGCGCTCCATGAGCCCGCTCATGACCATGGCGTTCGCCGTCATCTCGTTCCGGTACACCTCCCTTCCGCCCAGGCTGCGAAACCATCCTATGGAAGGGTTCACCTGGTCTGCAAGCCGCCCTTTTCCCTCTTCCGCTTCGATGCGCTGCAAGACGTCAGGCCACTCCACGGGCCGTCTCCGTCAGGTTGGCCGAGGGGGTCCGCCAACCCGGACCCCGCCTTTGCGGCGAAGCCGGAGGCCGAAGAGGTACAGGTCGGGTACGTCGATCTTGCCGTTGTAACGCTGCCGGAAAATTCCGAGCTCAATCAAGTAGTCCACGAGGTCGGTCGGCCTGTCCGCAGGCGGGCGGATGCTGCCGCGGGAACTCCAGCTGTCTTCCTGTCTCGAGCCACTCATGGGATTCCGGCGCGGCGGGCTTCCTCTTTGGCGCTGCGGGTGTAGTGCAAGTCGTTCCAGCGGTTGCCGTCAAAGTCGGCACCGCCCATGAAGTCCGTCCGTTCCGCGGCGGTGCCCTTTCCCGGACAGCTCCAGAACCACGGAAATCCCCGGCGGGGACGCACCGGCTCTTCCTCCTGGTTGGTCTCGGGCTCCTTTCCCCGGTCCTTGCCCCACTTGATGGTGGGTTTGACACGTAGGATCCCGGCGCCTTTGAGGCCGCCTGAGCGAAGCTCGGCCCGCAGGAAGGGGCGGATGTTGAGGCGTACGCCGTCGTCGCTGTCGGGTTCCCAGCCGATGGCTTGGCGGTGGAGCGGCTTCCAGCGAACGAAGAGGTCGCAGGGCGGTTCGCCGGCGAGGATGCGCTCGAGCTGGCCCTGCAGGTCGAGGGCGGCGGCCAGGCGGGCGTCGGCCCCGGCTTCTTCCTCCTGCTGCTCCACCCGCTGCCGGTCAATCCAGTCGCCGAGGCTGGCGTAGGTGAGCTTTTCCAGGATACGACGGCCCTCCCCGTCCGCTGCCGCGAGCCGGTGGTAGTTGACGAGGGCGTGAAAGCCGTCCGGGCGGCCGTCCCAGATGTGCCAGATGAAGGGTCGGTTGTGAAAAAGCTTGCAGTGCTCCTGGAAGAAGTGATCGCGCAGCCAGTCGTCCAGGGAGGTGGCGGGCTTGCACCCGGCGGATGCGGAGGCGAGCAGCAGCTCGCGTTCCTTGGCGGCGGACCACTCCGGGCCGTAGGCGGCGGCGAGGAGGGGACGAAGGCGGTCGGCCGCGGCGATCTCGCCCCCGACTGCGGGGATGCATACGATGCCGTCCGAATCGGCGAAGGGATCGAGGTCCAGGCAGCGCTCGGCCCAGGCGCGCTGTTCCGGGGCGAGGTGCATCGCCGGGTCGTGCTCGGCGGGCCATCGGTAGCCCAAGAGGCGCGCGACGGCCACCTGGAGAACCGTGGCGTCGGTGCGGAGGGGGCCATGAGCGGTTCGCTTCGCGTCTTCGTCCCAGAGGACGCTGCCGCAGGGGTGGCCGTGGAAGATCCATTGGGTCGGGTCGTCGGAGTAGGGCTCGGGGAGGCCGTTGGGATAATTCTCCGCGGCGACCTTCGTCCAGTGATCGAGGTCGAAGGGGACTTTGACGAGGTTGGCGTTGGTGACGTTGAGCTTCTGGTCGATCTCGCCAATGGCCTTTGCATACGCGGGGGAGGAGCAGAAGGCCCAGACGGCGGGGAGGTATTTGTCACCGAGCGGGCCCAAGCCGCTTACGTTGTTGTCGAACCGTTCTCCAGTATAGCGGGTGACAGGTAGGGCACCAATTTGCGATACAGCAATGCCCTGCCTATCCCAAATCCCCCCCCCCCTGTATACGTACGCCTTTGCGGCGTTGAAGACTTCTTTCCCCTTCTTCTTCCCGGTGCAGGACATGTTCGCGTCCTCCGAAGTCGACGATGTTGCGAACGGTGGATTGCTGAAATTCCCAGGTCGATCCGGGTTCAGGAATTTCCCAGAACTTTCTTCCGAAGCTTGGATAATCTCCCGTTGCGATACCCTGGTGTCCGTGCCCGTGCTCCGCGAGCAGAGGCTTCTTTCCGATCGGGCGATTCATCACTACGGCATCCGGATTCCCGAGCTGTTCGGCTTGGCTTGCCGTGTGAAGGACCGCATTCCCCTTCAGCAACGCCGCCTTCTCGTGCGCCTTTATCGGTTGCTGGCCCCTCGGTGCCGACACGTCAACCATGGCCATCCGCCAGCCCCGCTTCGGGGTGGGCGCGGACAGGATGTTCAGAGCGACGTTGAAGTCCCACATGGGTGTCTGAAAGGCCCTTGGCCCCAGCCGCGCCAACAAGTGCCACCTCCGCCCTTTCAGGAGCTTCCCGCGCAGTTCTTTATAGCTCTTGAGGAAGAGCCAGTTCTGCGGGGTCACAACCGCCTGGGTTCCGTGCTCCCCCAGCCAGCGGAAGATGCGCAGCACATGCATGGTTGCAAGGTCATTCTTCCCCACTGGAAAGTGTCTGTCGGCGAACTCCTTGATCGCTTCCGCCTGCTTGCGCCGGCCCAGGTACGGCACATTGGTGATCACCAGCGTGTACGTGCCGTCCAGGAGTTCGGCGGCCTTCGCCATCCCTCGGGCGGCGACGGCCCGCTCGGTCAGCTCCGCGGGCAACCCTTCGCGTTCCAGCGCCACGGAAAGCAGCCCTTGCAACGCCGGGTAATCGGCCCGGAACAGGTCACCTTCCAATGCACGAGAAGGATCCAGGAGAGAGCCGACTTCCGGAGCGCGCTTGAACAGCTTGTGGAGCGCTGCCATGCCGCTGTGGAGGGGTCCGGCGGCCAGGGAAGGCTGGGTGTCGAAGAAGTCGCGCTTCGACGGCAAGCCGCTGGTGGCCTCCGCGGACTCGGCGACCGCGGTCCATTCGGCTTCCGTCGCGTTGGGCGCCTGTCCCGAGCAGGCGATGTTGAGAGGCGGAAGGGCGATGGAGCGACCGGCCATCCGCCAGGCGGTGAAGGCCAGGTTGAAGGCGGCGATCTGGGCGCAGCGGGGATCGACTTCCAGGCCGAACAGATTGTCGCGGAGTACCTTCAGGACGGCGTCCTCGAGGGCGAGCCCTTCTTCGTCCATGCGCAGGCGAACCAGCAGTTGAAGGCCCTCCACCAGGAAGTGTCCGCTTCCGCAGCAGGGGTCGAGGACCCGCAGCTCCGCCGCCCTTCGCGGCCAGCCGGGAAAGGATCCTGCGGCGGGACGCCAAGGCCCGGCCGGCTCTCCGTCTTCGTCGCCCTCCCGGGACTCCCGCACGAGGCGAAGGTAGGAGAAGTCGTAGCCGCCTTCCGCCTCCAGGCGCGCAGCTCGCCGCAACTCCTCCTCGCCGACCGGGTCTCGGCCCAGCTCCGGTTGTTCGGCCAGCAACTTGCCCGCATGCCACGCGCCGATGGTGTTGTGGAAGAGGAAGAGGACCATGTACCGCTCGGTGAAGAGCTGGGTGACCGGGGGCAACTCCCGGGCGCCGATCTTCACGCCGCTCGCATTGATCTTGTCCTTCCGCTCGGCCTGCCAGAACTGGTACGTCCACCCGAGCGAGTCGGAGGCAGTGAAGACGGCGTCCGGCAGGGACTCAAGCAACCCCACGAGGCGTTGGCTGGCTTCAGGGGCAAGGGGGACTTTCAGCGCTGGATCGTGGGGTCGGAAGATGGCCGGCAGCATGTGTACGGCGAAGCGTCCCGCCAGCGTCCACGGGTCCTCTTCCTGCTCCCGAGCCAGCTCTCCGCACTCCTCCAGGGAGACGGCAACCCCCGATTCCGGTTCGGTGAGGAGTCCGTTTTCGGCCAGGAAGCGGGCAAAGAGCATCCGGTGCCAGTGCGCGTACGCGACTTCGTGGGCAAGCTGATCAATACCCTGGCGGCGGGTCTTGCGGTCCCGTCGGTCCCCGAGCTGGCGTCCCCGGGCGCGGAGCTGGTTGCGAAGCGTCCTTTCGGCGTGGGACATGGAGGGGTAGGGCTGGCCACGGTCCACCGCCAACGACGCCAGGGCCTGCCCAGCACCCGCTTCGCCGACGTGCCCGGCTTTCTGGATGGTCTTGGCGAAGTTGGAGCGGAGGTCCGGGGGGAGGGTGGCGCTCATGGAGTAACTTGTTCGGACAGGGTTCTTTTTGCGGGCAAGGTAGCCCTTCCGGCATCGGGCTGCGACCTGAGGTGTAGGGGGGGCGGGCCGGATTCAGAAGCCCCCTTATCGGCAGCGTTTCTGCCCGGAAGTCTGTCCGAATTGCCCCAGTGGTGGCCAGTCGGGTCACCGGACTGTAGGTTGGCAACCTCAAGCTGTTCCGTAACCACTCACAATCAGGAATTGGAATATGGGCTGGATCGGGTTCGCGTTGGCGCAAGGCGTGCTTCTACTCATCGTATTGGTGGGTCTCCCGTTGCTGGCGACGCAGCAAGCAAAAAAGCTGTCGAATCCCGCGCCGGCGAAGGGCCTCAACCTGCCGCAGGGATCGGTGCGGAGTATGCTGGCGCTTACGAGCGTGGGCTCGTTCGTCGTCGTCGTGGCGTTCGGCGCTTCCGCCCTTGGAGACAGCTTCGAGCTTGTCGTTACGACGATGAGTGCGTTCGCGGGACCCATCCTCGGCTTCTACTTCGGCAGCCGCGGCTCCGAGCCGCAGAATGAGCGGGCGAACAAACGCTGTGACGAAGGGGAATCCGCCTGACGAAGAGGCAACGAGCTGACGGTTGAACTTATTTGAGACGCCTCGTTCTCCCGGCACCTCAGGTCACCGATGCCACTCCACCTTCTTGAACCGCCGCTAGCAACTTCCTCTCGTGCTCCTCCACCCACTCCCGCACGGCCCTCTCGTCCTCTAGGGACCCCCGCCGCACACGGACGATGACCAAGGGCGGGCCCTCCGACCGCTTGGCTGCCGCTTCCAGCGCCTTCGCCTCGCGGGCCGGAACGGCATCGGTCACCGCCTGCCATCCCCGCAACCCGCGCCGGTCCAGCGTCTGTCGTAGCTCTTCGGGCGTCGCCACGGATAAGGGCCCGGGTGCCACCAGCCCGACGCCCGCGAGGATTTCCTGCTGTGTGGGTCGGTCCAGCTTCTGCCACATGACGTCCCCAGCCAGCCGTTCCGTCGCTTCCCTCACCGCCACTCCGAAAGCGTCGCGCAACCGGCTGAGCGCCGCGCGAAGAGCCCTCGTCAGCGTATCCACGCAGGGCGTGACCGGGTCGGCGGCGTCCAGCAGAGAACGCTGCTCCAGGACCGCATCGAGCTCGGTCGCCACCGCCTTCGCCTCGTCCAGACCCTCCCCGTGACGGCGTAGCGCGCCCGCCAGCTCCCACGCAGGTACCCGCTCTCTCACCCATTCGCCCAATTGGGTCCATGCGCCGAACGCTTGCGAAAGCTCCTCCTTCGCTTGGAAGATCGCCGCCAGCTGCTCCTTCCCCGACAACCGCGAGAGGTCGTCCACCAACCCGGTGTCCGGCCGCTCCGGCAGAGGCGCTTCGCCCCCGGCCTCCTCCGCCAAGCGCCGCAGCCTGCCCAGGAACTCGGCGCCCGTCTCCTCTTCCCGGCCGGGCTTTACGTGGAAGCCGGCCTCCTGGAAGAGCCCCCGGAGGGCGATCCGCTCCCTGGTCGTCAGCCGGATGCGTTCCGGCCGGAAGGTGGTCCGTGGGATGGCGGTCTGGTCCAAGGCGCCGGACAGAACCGGGTTGCCGTCCCGTTCGGCGTGGAGGTGGCCGCTCCGGTGCAGAGAGACCAGGGCCGCGTCCATGGCGTCCCGCGGCCAACCGTACGGTGGCGCCTCGAGGGACGTGCGGATTGCACTTCCCCTCTTGCCGGTTCCGATCGTCTTCAGCGTCTCCTTCGCCACCGGGTGCTCCTCCGTCGGCCCGTCCCAGTCCACGCTCCGGAAGGGCGTGTCCGAACCCTGCCGGGCCCGTTTCAGGGCAACGCCCCAGGCGCGGTGGTCCGCCTCCGGGAAACGGGGGAAGAGGCGTATCAGAGACGCCCCCGCCCCTTCTTCGATCTTTGCGTGCAAGTCGGTGGGGTAAAGTTCGTGGCCCCCACCCTGAAGGACCCGGGCGGCAAGCAGGGTCTGGCGGACGATCCCGTCCCTGGCCGCCTGGGCGGCGGCGCGCCGGCTCTTCATCGCGTCGTACGCCTCCCGCCCTTCGGCGGAAGTCGGGACCCCCCGCTCGTCCAGAACCAGCCCCGCCGCAGCTTCGTCCAGAATGTGACGCCGGAGCTCCGCGGCGCTCCGCTTGGGGAGATGTACGTGAATCACGGGGTCCTCCAACCCCCTCCGCCTCGCTTCGCCCCGCACCTCGGACCACCGGCACGACCACGCGTCGCGCAACCAGACGGGCACGGCCCCACTCCCGCTCCCGTCGGGCTCCTTGTCCACGTACAAGCCCAGTTTGCGGCGTACCTTGGAGTCTCCGTGGCGAAGCCGGATCCCCTTGATGACGTCTTCGACGGCGGCGCGCAGGAGCTGCCCCCGGCGCGTGGCTTCTTCGATGGGGCTCTGGCCAAGGGCCGTGCGCCGCTCGCGGAAGGCCCGATCCCAGTCCGCCCCCGCGGTGGTCTGGATGCGGTATTCGCCCGCCACCTTCATGAGGATGCCTTCCGAGGCCAGCTCCTCCAGGGTGTCGGAAACTCTCTTGCGGAAGATGCCCGAATCCGCGGCGACGTCGTCCACGAGCAGGTCGGCCAGGGTATCGGCGTTGGCGCGGAGTCCCAAGTCCGCCCCGCCCTCCCGGGGAAGCTTGCCGATCAGGAACGCGACTCCGCATAGGTCCCGGCGCCGTTCGCCGGCTTCGGTGCCGTCGGCGAGTTTGGCGATGCGGGTGCTGACTTCGTTAAGAAGAACCCCCGAGTTGACGAGGTCGGGGGCCATCGCTTCGTAGAGGTCGTTGGCGGGGATGACGGCGCCGAGCTCCCGCTCGGCGATCCGCTGGAGCGAGTCGTGAAGGATACGGAGCTGCGAACGAAGTTGGCTGTGGGTACCCGGAAGGTCCGCCGCCTGAAAGCACGCTTCCCAAAACCGGCGTCGGGTGCGCAAGAGGGGGTAGTCCTTCCCGTGCAGCTCCTTGTCCTCGTTTCGGACCGCCAGGCGGGTACCTTGCAGGTGGCGGGCGACCTCCCCGGCGTGCACTTCGAACACCTTCTCGATCCGGGGGTTCGCCGTCGCCTTCTTGCGAAGGAGGACTTCCCGGGTGACCGTTTCCACCTCGGCGTCCGTAAGCTGCACCGAGATGCGGAAACGGTCGCTGAGCCATCGTAGCGCGTCCGTCCCGGCGGCAAGGGCCGACTGGCCGGATGCCACCAGCAGAACCCGGCTGGAAAACTCCGTTTGTATCGCTTCGGCGAGTTCGGTAATTGCCGCCGACCGATCTCCGACTTCGTTGATGTACTGCTGCACTTCATCAAGGACGAGGACGGTGAGGGGGACCTCCCCGTCGGGGGCCAGCACCTGGCGGGCGACGGCAGTGAACTGTTCCGTCGTAATGTCGGTGCCGGGCCGGGGAAACTGAGCCCGAAGCAGCTGGTGCGCCGCCCGGTCGTCTGCGGCGAAATTCGGGCTGGTGGCAATCAGCGCCCGAGCGATCACCGGGCTGACGTACAGGTTGTTGAGCTCCTTCGACCACGCTTTTCCGGTAGCGGAGACCGCGGCCTTCACCTGGTCCAGCAGTCCTTCTTCTCTTAACCAGAGACAGAAGCGCGCCTGGGGGTATTGGGAGGGCCAGCCCTGGGCGCGCAAGAGGATGGCCAGAACGGCCAGGCGGACGTGGTCGACGTTCCCCCCCAGAAGGGTCCCGGCGGCCGCAACCGGCCGCTTGCCCGTGCGCTGGGCCCGGGTGTCAAGTTCCCGAAACGCGGGCTGGACCTCTGCAGGCAATCCGCCGGGAACCAATCCCCGGGCCGTGGCCCCGTCCTCGAAGCGGGTGTTGGCCCAAAGGTGCGCGAACATCTTCAGCAGGTGAGACTTGCCGCTGCCGAAAAAACCGCTGACCCAAACGGAGTCCTGGCGGGAGGCATCCAGGTTGGCAAGGTATCGTTCCAGCACCCTCTCCAGGGCGTCCACGAACTGTCCCCGGCAGACGAAGGACTCCACTTCGGCGCGCAGCTCCCGCCGGGCCCCCTGGTCGTCTTCGCTGGCGATCCGCGCCTGGCCGTTGTTGGCCAGGCGAGCGGTGCGGGGGTCACGGATGAGAAGGTCGTGAATCATCAAGGGAGTCAAGGCACCCATCCTTCGTTGAGCGTAATTGCCTGGGCGAGGTAGTTCCAACCGTCGCGGGCGTCGAGGAGGCGATAGTTGTTGTCGTTCTTGGTGCCGGGGAAGAAGACGACGAGGCGACCCCGGATTGACGGCTCCACGGCGAGGGCGAGCTCGGAGACGCGCAAGAATCCGTAAAGTGCCGCGACGCCGAAGAGGGCGACCACCGTGTTGTCGTCCTCCCGGTCCAGGGCGTTGGCCAAGCGCCTTGCCGCCTCGCGGCTGAACTCCTCTTCGAGCTTCGTTTCGAGGAGTTCCGGGTCTTCGAAGTAAGCGTCGCGGTACTCTTCCGCTGCCATCCATTCGGCGAACCAAGGGGTGCAGTCCACGCCGCGCCACCCGTGCCCGGTTCGCCGCGTCGCCTGCTCGAAGTCGTGGATCCGGACCCGTAGCACCCGCTCCCGTTCCTTCGGATACACGACCATCGTCACCCGCTGTGCGCCGGCGAGGGTGCGCGGCCACGGGGCTCCGATGTGGTATTCGTACCTCGCTACGAGGTCGCCGATCTTGCTCATGCGCGGTAGATGTCCAGTCCTTGGGCGTCAATCTCGATGATGTTGCCGGCCGCCCTGGCGCGAATCAAGCCTTGCCTTCGGGCTTCAAGCGCTACCGGAAGCGCGGCCGGTCCCGAAAGGTCGAGGACAGCGGTCCAGTGCGAACCGAGGAGGGACAGCCCTGCCAACCCCTCCACTTCACCCAGCCAAAGGGCCAGGGACAGAGCCCCCGGCGTGGCCTCGATACGCCTTCGGACCTTCCTCATGCGGCCGCCAAGGTGGCCGGACTGAGTCCACGAGCTTGCCGCCCTGCTTGCCACGTTGGCGAGGCTCGCGTCGTTGAATCGAGCGCCCACCGATTCGCGAAGGACACTCTCGAAGGCGGGTCGGATCAGCGGTTCGCCTTCGTCCAGCACCAGCACCGGCGCGGCCGTGGCGCGGAGAAGGGGGTCCCGGGCCAGGGCACAGAGGATTGCGAGCAACGGTCGGCCTGTCCGGTCGGCGTCCCAGAGCCGCCGAAGGACGCGGAAGAGGGCGAGGCGGGGGTCCAGCCCGTACATCTCGGCAAGGCGCTGCCGCGACGTCTGCCGCGTGGCCAGCGTCGCCTTTCCCAGCGCGTTCTCCTCCACGACCGCATCGGTATAGGCGTCGCGCCCTGCGTCGGGCGGGACGACTGCGAAGAGCTCCGTCAACTCGCGCAGCATGATCGTGCGGCTGCTCTGCGTGCCCCTGGGTCCGAAGCGAAAGCCTGCGCGCAACAGGACCTCCGTGGGGGCGAGGGTGGAGAGGGTGGGACGCATGGCTGGGCCTTCCTATGGCACCCGATGATCCTCTCCCAGCCCGACCAGCCCCAGCAGCCGCAAGGCGTTGGTCGAGGGGGCCACCCCGGACCGGAGGCGGTAGTCGAAGCTGAGGCCTTCGTCTCCGGAGCCCACCGATTCGGTGAAATAGACGGGGACGGCCCGGACGACCAGGTCTTCCGCGTCGGCCAGGGCAAGGTCATGGGTTGTGACCGCCCCGATGGCGCCGGATGCGAGCAGCCTCCGGATCACGGTCCGGGCGGCGGTCTGCCGCTCTCCGCTGTTGGTCCCCTGGAGGATCTCATCCAGGAGATAGAGTGTGCCCGCGTCCCCGTCTTCGGCTGCCCCACCGCCTTCTGCCGCGTCTACGACCTGCTTGAGACGGCGAAGTTCGGCCATGAAGAAGGACACCCCCTCCGTCACCGAGTCCTGAACCCGCATGCTCGTGACCACGGAAAGGGGCGGAAAGGTGAGGGAATCGGCACAAACCGGCCCCCCTGCCCGGCCCAGAACCACATTGAGCCCGATGGCCTTCAACAGCGTGGACTTACCGGACATGTTGGAGCCCGTAACCAGCAGGAAGGAGCCTGCGGGGCCCACTTCGACGTCGTTGCGCACGCAGACCTCCGGCGGGAGCAGGGGGTGGCCCAGCGCACAAGCCCGAAGGGTTCGAGCCTTCGGATTCAGCTCCGGAAAGGCCCAGTCAGGGTGATCGGAAGCGAGGGCGGCGAGGGCGGCGAGGGCTTCCGCTTCGCCGACGACTCGCACCCAATTCCGGACGTGGCCTCCCGATCGTCTCTTCCAGCGCTCCAGAGCCGCAAGCACCTGAAGGTCCCAGAGGAGGATCACAGCCAACGGCAAGTGGAAGAGGGGCGACCTCCTGACGTCCGCCAGGTCGAGGAGGCGCCGAAGCGCCCCGATCTCCGCTTCGGCCCGGCGACCGCCTGCGCCCAGGCGCTCCCGGATGCGGGTCGCACAGCGGGACTCCAGTGCGGCTTCGGACAGGTGGCTCAAGAGGGGTCCGTAACGCCGCACGCCCGATTCGCCGTCGTCGGCCTGGGCGAAGACTCGGTTCACGGCCTTCCAGTGCGGCATGAGCACCAGCACCGAAGCCAGGAGGGGCCAAGCGACGGCAGGAGCCGGAACGACCCCGAGAGCATAGAGCCCAATGGCGGCCACGTTCACCGGCGGCAGGACGACCGCAGCCGCCCGGAGCCAGGGGCGCCGGGACAGCCAGGCTTCACCTTCGGCCCAGCCGAGGAAGCTGTCCTCATCCAGAGCCGGTTCCGGGTCCAACCCGGAGTCGGAAGGCCGACCCCGCCGTCTTCCCCTTTTCGGCGGCCGCCGTCCCGAAGTGTCCTCCAGCAGCCCAGCCTCTGCCGCAAGCCGGTCTCGGAAGTCGGCCGCACCTGCCATCTCCCGCACCGCTTCTTGACGGAGCGCGATCGTCTCGAGATTTGCGCCAGCCAGGAACCAGGACAGAAGGGTTCGACGACCGGGCGCGGTACCGCACCCGCCGACCATCAATCGCAGAAGCGAGGCTTCGCCGCACAGGTCCAGATCTCGGGCATAGGGGTGGCCGTCCGGTACCGGCAGGTTCGGTTCCGTCGGCAGTTCGGACCACCGTCGCTCAAGTCTGGCGATGCCCTCCCGGTTGAAGGCCGCCATCTCTTCGGCAAGGCGGAGTCGGCGCCGGGCCCCGCGGTGCTGGGCAATGAGGACGAAAAAGGCCAGCAAGGCGATTCCCGTCATGAGCCATCCCCAAGGATGCCGGCCGGAAGTAAACAGCAGCCACGCGCCGACGGCGGTCACCGAAAACAGGATCAGGCGAAGGCGCCCGTACCCCCGAACCAGCCGGCCCCTTCTTGCCGCTTCTTCATCGAATCGGCGGGCTCGCCCTGCGTAGACGGCCTTGGGGTTCGTCAATACGCCAACCTAGGTCAGGTTCTTGAGGTTCACTTGGTTAGGCCTGGTTTTACCTTCACAAAAGTAGAGCGCCTTGAATTTGTTCATCTGCTTGATCTTGTCCACCAAGTCTTCCTCCTGTCGTGAAGTTGCGACATTCCTGACGAGCGCCTTGGCGTCCAAGTGATTCAATCGCAAAACAAGGTAATTGGCAATTGCCGAAAAGAGGGATGTATTAAAGTCTTTCGCTTCTTGCGAGGCGAGGACCAGAGACACGCCGTATTTGCGACACTCCTTTGCCATGGTGGGAATGAGGGTCAGCTTGGCGGCCCGGTGCGCTTCGTCGAAGATGACCGCGTGGGTGATGTGATCTCCAGGTCCCCTGCGGAACATGTCCTTGTAGAGGCCGTACAGGATGAATGCGGCAAAAGCACTTTGGAGAATTTCGCTCTGGGTCCGGTGAATGCGGATGACAACGGGGTGCCGGCTCTCCCAAAGACTTCCGTGCGACTCTCCAATGTCGAAGAAACCATAGTCGTTCAGCTCCTCCAGACGCGCCAGCAAGTTCCTGAGTCTCGAATCCGACTTGGCCCGATCCCGAAGAATTTCCACAAAACGCTTGAACTCCGGTTCGCGCGCCGTCTCCCGGTTGCTTCCATTTTCCCACCCGGCCTCGATAAAGCTTTCCTTGACTGCCGTACGAATCGCCTCTCCCTGGATGTCCCCTAGCTGTGGGAAGATGGCAGAAAATATATCTCGAATCCTTCCCGAGACATCGAGATACGGCTTCACCGATTTACGATCTAAGATCTGCAACGGATTGAAGCCTAGAGCGTCAAAATCAAGAAACCGAATCGATTCGACCAAGCGCTTGAGCTTCTGGTCAAGATCCTGATGATAGGAAAAGATAATTGGCTGAACATCCACTGCGAGCATTTGCTGGCAAAGGCTCAACAGACACGTCGTCTTGCCCATTCCCGGCAGCCCCGCCACCAGAAGGTGCGGATTGCCTTTCACGGTGAGGTGCCACCTGACATCGGAGCCGGTAAAAGGGTCGGTGCCCAGAACAATCAATGGTTCCGAGGAAGGGATAACCTTGGGGGGTTGGATGGGACCCTCCGGGGAGGGTGCAGGTACGGGGGAAGAAGGTGCAGGTACAGGATCTTCGCCGGATAACAGGGCTGGTGGGCTCCCGGTCGATCCGGTATGGTCGTCCGAACGGGTGTTCTGTGCCGGGGACGGATCCGACGACGGTGGGGAGACCTGGATCGAGCCCACCCCTCCGGCATCAGAACCGCTGGAATCTCTCACCCTGTGGGGAGGCTCGGGGTCGGGCAAAAGACCCGGGCCGAAGAGGAAGACTTGGGTCTCCGCCTCGGATGGCGAAATCTTTTCCGGGCGCGCCCCTTCGTATTCGGGGCAAAACACCCACCCCCGATCGCCATTGGGGATCTCTGTTAGAGGGCTGCCCTCTCCACCCTCCACCATCCGATCGATTTCCCGGACCAAGCCGGAGTGACGCGCGTCCGAAAGTCGATGTCTATGGGCCTTGTCCGCATAAAAACGCAAGACGCGGGCGAGCTTGGCTCGCCGGATGGCCCGGAAGGAATGGATGTTCTCGTGGCCATACCAATCGAACCAACGTTGCCTTACCGATTCGGTCTGTCTCCGGACCGACTCCAACACTTGAGAAGCGCGAGCCTCGCCGAGATTTCTTCGGTACTTCACTTCGATGAACCGAAAGGCCAACCCCGTGCGCCCTGCTTTGGTCACGTAAAGGAGATCGGGACGGGACGAGTCTCCCTCGTCTTTTAGCGGAGGAAGAAGATCGCGGACGTCATCGATCGGGACGAAAAAGCCGTCCCGGAGCGATACCCAACAGTCATCGTCTCGGTCGGCATTGCGACAACAGTTCGCCTGGCTGAGCGCGAGCGCAACGAGCTCCGAAGTACGTCGTGGGTCCCACCCGGTGAGGCGGATGGCCAAGCGACCGCTCAGGGCTTTGAGCTGCTCCATGAGGAACTCGGCATTCTGGCGGTTGTGGATCAGCCCCATCCGACGCAGCGCTTCATCGGTCAAGGCACGGACCTCATCGAAATTGGTCGTCGATGTGATCAACTGAAGGCAGCCCAGGTCTTCCCGCTCGGGTACGCAGTCAATCACATAGGCGTCGTAGATCTCCCTGTTGTCCCGGGGGGAATCGAAGTACTCAATCCCGGCGTTCCGGTCCAGAGTGACGACCCAATCACACAGATCGTGAAGCTGCTCAAGATCCTTCGCACTCTCCCGGGAGATCTCGGTTTGAAGAACCGGGATGTCGCCGGGCGGGTTCATGTTTTGTGCGATAAGCACGTTCAGGTGATTCTGCAGACGCATCAAACGGTCGGTGTGAAATCGATCCGCTGGATGCTTCTCCCCTCTTTTCCAGGCCGGGAGCGCACTTCGCCAGCTGGGGTGCGGGTGGCTCGAAAAGTCCCTATCCAGGAAGGAGAGCAGGCCGAAGGCATGAAACGGACGCGGGGATGGATCAGGCCCGCCGGTTCGGACCCGGGAGTCGAAAATATCAAAAGCCAAGGCGAGATGCGCGGCAGAACAGGGTTTCTCTTCCTTCTTACGCGCCCACCGCAGCTTTGGGAAACGTACGCCGCCCGGGAGGGCCAGAGATTCGACCATCCAGCGGTCCTTTTCTTCCAGCGTGCCCGCTCTCCGCCTGCGTTTTTCCTGCGATTCGGTAATGAATCGTCCGGCGACGCCCCGCCCTCGCTGTTTACTGGTTGGGTAGAGCTCGAGCATGAAGGCCAGACGCCGTAAACGATCCTCTTCAGGGTCGTCGGTCTCCTTGTCTTTGTTTTTTTCCCACCCATCAATGGCCGTGCCCAATGAACGGGCGACCGTTTTGCCATCCCCGGATCGGATCGCGTGGACGTGAAGCATTCTTGATGCTCTGTGGCTTTCCAGGTACTTGACGACTTCATTCCCCAGAACCTCCGCGCTCTTTGCGCCAACGGTGGGTTCGGGCCCGGCCTTGGCTCTGTCTCCGTCTTCCAGGGCTCGCTGCAGTATCGCCACGGTGGCCTTGGGTTCCTCGTCCCTGTCGGAGACCATACCCACGGCGTGGAAGCCCAGGGTGTCGGCAAAAACAAACGCTTCCCCCGCTTCGAACCCAGGGAGAAATGCCGGGAACAAGGTGCCGTCCAGAACTTCGAACTCTCTCCGAAGATGGTTAGGCTTTGCACCTTCAACGAAAGCCGCATGCAGAACGAGGTTGTCGTAGGCCGCGTGCCACGCCATCCTCAGTGGGTGGCTGGGCAGGACGATGAGGCCGATGGGTTGGCCCGACTGGGTCTGGACTTCGATCGTGTGGGCGAGGGCAAGAGGTGGGTCGCCCTGTCGCAGAAGTTGGGTCCAAGCGAGTATGTACTCCTTGGCGGCTCTAAGTCCATCGCCATTTTCGTCGTACACCTGACCCACGCCGCCAACGTCACCGTAGCGTTGGAGGATGCTCTTGCTTGCCTGGTCTACCCGGTTCCAGACTTCGGGAGAGACGGCGGCGGGGCGGGGGAAGGGGATGAACTTGGGCTTGCCCTGTCTCTTGCCGTCCTGGCGCACTTTTATACGCCACCGTCCCGTGACGTCGCCCTGCAACCTCCATGCGTTCTCGACCTGCTTGATCAAAGGAGGTCGGTAAACGCGGAAGCTCTTTCGCGATTGAGGCGCCCGCCACGAGAGAAAGCCCCCTTTGACGTTTTGGGGACGGGACGTCGCAAGGGCGGTCATCTCCTGGACTTTGTCCTCGGACAGGTCGATCAGAGCTTCGCTGAAAGTCCGATATTGAGTGCCGCCCCCGACGGTCTCCTGGGGCGGGTCGCCAAAGCGGATCACGAACTCTTCGCTCTCATCCTGGATCTTGACACTTCCGATCACGGAAAGGACGACCTTGGCCGAGACCACCGAGTCTTCTTCGACAAAACCCGTGAAATCCTCGTCTCTAAAGCTGCACTTCTCTTTCGTCTTGGCTGAATGAAGGCCTTCCCAGAAGGTGATCTCTTCATCCCCGATCGCGGTGACGACGGCGACACGGTACCCTGCGGCTCCCTTCTTCAGATGTTTCGGGTGAGCTTTCCAACGCGCCTCCAGCTTGGCGTAACTGCCCGTGTATTCGCTGTCCCGACTCAGAATCAGTTGCGGAGGTTCATCGGCTCCCTCGCTGCTCTCCACCAGCCCCGACCACTTGGGGATTTTCCCGGTCCGGGTTCGCCAGGGGTCCAGCTCGACCCCGGTAACCTCGCCGGCCGCGCCTTCGACCTGGAGAGCGCCGATCCACAGGTTTTTCCTGTCTTGCAGGTCCGCCAGCGCGCTCCGCGCCGGTTTCGTTGCGGCTTGGTGAAGAAACTTCTCCAGATCGGATTTCTGTTTTTCGGAAGGGTTTTGGAGCCGCAACGCATCGATCCGTTCGGCCGGAGTGCGTCCGGAAGTGGCCGGATCCAAGAGCCGGTCGACGAATCTGCGAGAAAGATCAAGAGACTCCAGGTCTTCTACCGCCAAATGCTCCGCGACCGGCCAGAGCCCCAGAAGGTGAAGGAAGGGGCCGGCCTGTTTTCGCCCCTCGGCGACGCGGCAGTAGAAGTCGAAAACCGCCCACGGGGAGAGGTGGAAGCGGTTGCCAGGTCCCCGGGCTTTACGGACCGCCCGCTCTGCGTACTTGCGGTGTTTGCCGGACAGGCGGCGCGTGATCTCGCCCGCCGCCAGACGATGCGCTTCCTTGAACAGGTCCTCCTCTCCGACTTCGCGGGCGGCGCTGTAGATGCCGTCCATTCCGGCGCCCGCGCTTTGCGTGTCCACGAGGAGAAGGGTGGCGGTACCCTTGCGTTCGCGCGCCTCAACGGCCTGATCCGAGGGGATCGTCCGCCCCCCGTCTTCCGAATTCGATACCCGCCGGACCTCCCAGCCCCGGAGGTGAAAGGCCTCGTCTTCGGCCAGGACTTTCACCACCTCGGGGGTCAGGCAGCGCACGAAGGCCATGGCGCCGTCTTCTGCCTTGCCCAGAACGTTTTCCAAAGCCTGGGCGAGGAGCGGGCCGTGTTGGCTTGTTCCCTTCATGATCGCTTACCCGTTCTCGGAACGGAAGCGTGGCTTCAGGCGCTTCATCGCTTCCGCGTCGTTGACGCCGATCAGGAGGCCCAGGTCCCGGAGTCGGTCCTCCAGATAGCCGCGGTTTTTCTGCAGCAGATCGTTCGAAATCGCCATCCCGGGGGGAGGTGTGTCGATCCGGAAGCCGTAGCGCTGGCCGATCCGTTCGATAAACGCTTTCAGCGACAACGGCCGCGGCTTCGATCCGCTGCCGGACGGCAGCAGGTGGCGATGGACGAGGTACTCCAGGACCGGATCGGTGAAGACCAGGGACCGCACCGGCCGCTGGCGGGTGCGGGAAGACCCCGGCACCTTGCGCCTCGTCGTGCGTTTGGCCGCCAACCCGTTGGGACGATTCACGAAGAGGACGGAGTCGATGAGTTGATGTAACTTCTTTCGCACTCCTGTACCCTGCAGAATCGTGAGCCCTTCGGCCAGGCGCCGAGCGGGGTTGGGGATGACGTCATGGTTGCGTAACCGTTCGGCGGCGCGCCCGTACTCCGGGCAGTTCTCTTCGATTTCATCCGCCAACTCTTCGGTGCTGTCCTCTAGACGGTTTAGAATCCGTGGAGCTTGGGAGTGCCTACGGTGCAGAATGTTCCCCAGAAGCTCGAGCCATTCACGGGCATAGGGGCGGGTCGGTATCTTCCCCGCGCGTTGGTGGATCTTCCGGGTGTGCCGGGCCCGGTAATCCAGGAGGCGGAGGATCATCAGGACGACCGGGAGCCGTTCGGCCCGTCGCATGAGGTCGTCCATGCTCTCCTCGGCCGAGGCTCTCAGACGCCGGTCGACCCCCATTGAGCAGTCAATGAAGATCTCCGCCGGCTTCTGGTCGTGGCCCGGGGTGACGTTTCCGGTGCGGTCCCACTCCAGCACGATTTCCACCACGCTGGTGAAGATCGTGGTCAGGCCGACCGCCATGCACGCCTCCAGGATCTCCACGAAGGCCTGCCTAGGGATGACCTCCGCGTACTCCCGCACGAACTTACGGATATCCTCGGAAAACTCCCGCGCCGCCCGCTCGGCGATGGGGTGTTGGTTGGAGATCCGACCCGCGTCTTTTCCGGGGATTTTTTTGGGCGGTTCCTGCAACCGCTGGGCGATCCGGATCGTCAGGAGTTGATCGATGCCGACCGGGGTGTCTTCTTCGAATTTGTCGGCCGTCAGGTCCCCCACCGATCCGTGGCTCATCCCCTGTCCGAAGGCCTTCAAAAGGAGGTTGTCGGCGAAGAGGTTTCCTTCGGAGCGACCGACGACCGGAAAGAAGGTCTGTTTGGGAGCCTTTCCGCTCTCTTTGATGTGCGCGTTCTTGGCCTGGTTGGCGAGCATCGCCGTGATCAGCTCGGGCACATAGCGGAGGTGTACAACCGTGTCCGGCAGATCCACCCAGGCGGCCAGGTAGTGGGTGGGGGTTATGCGCTGAATCTGCTTCCCCCGCCCCAGCGCGTACCGTCTGTTTTCCAGGCAAAAGCACAAAAAAAGGTCGCCCAGAATGGCTCGTTCGGCTTCGCCGTCAAAGCCCTGGAAATCGCCATCGCCGTCCCCGGCCAGGGTCTTCGCCACCGCTTCTACGGTCGTCTTTCGCCTTCGCTGCGGCACCGTCCCTTCGGCGGGTCCGAAGATGTCCAAAAACTTGCCCTTGCCGCGCCGGTGGCCGAAGCGGAACATGTAGAAGATCGCCGGGAGCACGGCCGACAGGTCGAAGTGCTGGACCGAGACCGGCAGCACCTTGTCGTAGTTTCCGCTCCAGATCTCCTTGGCCATCTTCGGGGAAAGCACGTCGGCGGCGACCTGCTTCGGGGGCGTCGAAGCCTTCATTCAACCCACTCCTCTGCTCCGGTCACCGCCCGAATCAACAACCGCTGGCGGGGTTTGCCGGAGACGTAATCAATCGTTGCCGCCAGATCGTAGACACCCTCGTTTATTGGGTTCCAGGCCCGGAGCTCCCGGTCGTCTTCCCGGACCAGACGCTGCAAAAAGCTCGACACGTTGGCAAAGGTCCCGTCGGTCGAAACGTCTCCCAGCTGAACCCCTTCGCCGAGCTCCAGGAGATGGTGAAAGAGGTTGGCGCCCAGGCGCAGCCGTTCCTCTCTGCCGTCCGTGTAGCGGTAGATCAGGAAGGCTTGCCGGTGCAACCGTTCGATGAGGCCCGGGGATAGCCGTCCGTCGTCCGGGGGCGGAGGGGCGAGTTCGGTTTCAAGCCGGAAACGGTCGAAGGACTTCTCCGACCAGAAGGCGGTTTCGGTGGGGGTTTGCGGAGAAATGCGCAGGGGCACGACTTCCGTGCGGTCAAGGGCCTGGGTGGGCAGATCCCCCAAGTGGGCAAGTCCCCGGCACAGGTCGGCGCACAAATGCCGGATGTCGGTCTCGTCCAGAAGAGGGAGGTTTCGGAAGCGGTGCAGGTGTCGGCCCCGGGCCAGCCCCAGTCCGACTGCGCCTTCCGTGGCGGAGGCGGGTCCCTTGCCGCCAGCCTCCTTGATCTCTTCTTCCGTCCACTCGAAGTAGGCTCGCCGCCGGGCGGAGCCCAAGCGGGCGGGATTCTCCCGGTCCTCCATCTTGAGCGTGTGGAGAAGCTTGCGGTCGATTTTCGGGTGGGCTTCGAGGGCCGGGTCCAGGCGAACCAGCTCTGCAAGCACTTCCCCCTGGCGGTCAGGCGCCTTCGGTGAGAATGCCCGGTCCCAATAGGGCACCGGAGCTTCGTCTGCTTCTCGAGCGTGGGTCTCTTCGTGATAGTCCTGACAGAAGTGGGTTCCGAAGAGGATGTAGACCAGGGCCCCCCGTAACTCTCGGATCGTGATGTGGGTTTTCCCCCGGAAGTGAACCGCTTGCAAGGCCTCAAAGAGGCGCTCCCGAGCCCGAGTCCGCACCTTGGCAGCCGCCGAATTCGGCAACCCTTCGGGTCCGAAGACCTTGGTGGCCCCGTACACCCCACAACTTTCCTGAGCCGAGCACGTGATACACGGCTCCCAGATCTCCTTGGCCTCGGCTCCGCCATAGAGGCGATCCAGCAACCTTTCCAGGAAGTGGGTCTCGATCCGGCTCCGGTCCCCCGAAACGCCGCCCACATGAGACCGTTCGTTGAGGTTGTAGAAGTGGAGGTGTGGGTGTGGGTGTGCAGACATCTTGGCTTCGTCTTCCATGCGGTCGGCGAGCGCCTGCTTGAGCGGCGTCTGCGGACCCCGCTCGATCCACTCCAGCAGGCGGCCGTCGTTGATCGCAAGGAGGTGCACGATATCTTCGCGCGGTGCGCCCTGTTGGAAGGGTTCCAGAAACTCGTCCAGGAGTTCGTCCGCCGAGCGCCCCTTCCAGGCTGCGGAACCATCCAGATTCATGCGAACCCGCAAGCCATCTTGGACGACCCCATCGAAAATTCGCTCCGCCGAATGTTTGGGGTTGAGCCCTAACTCGCGGGCGAGTTGCTGAAGCAACGCCGTTTTGCCGTCGCCGGCGTTTCCGCAAAGGACAACGAGCCGGACTGTTCGGGCCCGGATTTCATCGAGCAGGGTCCTCTCGAGTTCCGTCGCGACGTAGGTGCGCTTCGCGAATTGCGTGTCCAGGCCGCGCGTTTCACGGTTTCCCCACCTGGAACCTGGGTACGACTCCAGAAGGTGGCGCAGCCAATCGACCCGGTTCTGGCTCCCCTTCACCGGCGGCCCCCGACCATGGGGTTTATTGGGTCTGGGCGGCCGGCCAGCAAGAAGCAAAGGTTAAACGCCACCGCTTTTCTTACTTAGGGTTAAGGTTCAAAGTCTGAGGTCAGACTCCCATTCCAGGTTCTATACTATGGCAGTGGCAATAAAACGCGCAACTAAAACATCAATAAAGCGGCACCGGGGACAAGATCTGCAAACCAGCGACGCGCCCCTGCGATGGCCCGGCCCGGGAAGGCCAAGGCGGTGTTAAGGGTTCGTTTCCGAAGTAGCCGGATATCCGGCTCCGGCACGGTCCTTCCCCCTACCGCAAATTCACCTGAATCCGCAAAGTGCGACCGGGCTGCGGCAGGCCACACTGATCTTGCACCGTGGCGTCCGCGAGATTCGCCAGCCCGACGATCCCCTCCACCCGGCTCCTTCCGGAGAAAAAAGTGCGACGGGCTTCCACATCGAAGGTGGCACTGGAATCCAGCTCGTCTCGCCCCGGCGAATCCACGCTTTCGCAGAACTGAGCCCCCCGGAAGCGGAAGAAGGCATTCACGCTGACCCGCCGGGGTCCGTCTACACTCAGGTTCAGGGTTCCCGACACCGCGGGCTCGTATTCGGCCGGTTGGTCGCCCCCAGGGATCGCCGGGTCCAGCAGGCGAACCCGCTGCAGCGTCAGGTCCCCCCCGAAAGAAAACCGGCTTCGGGCCGCAGCCGCGAGGATCTCCAGCCCCATGGAACGAACCTGGTCTCGGTTGACCCTCTGAAACCGAACCCCCTCCGGCGTAACCGTTCGACTGCGGACGATCCCGTCGCTGAGATGGTGTTTGAATCCGACCATCTGGAAGCGGACGTCGTCGGCTTCGACGGTCATGCCGGCTTCGGCAGCTCTCAGGCTCTCGGGACGCAGGCCAGGATTGGGTTGGAAGCGCCCCAGAGCCCCCGAATAGAGCTCCCTGAGAGAAGGGAAACGGGTGCGGCGGCTCAAGCCGACATGGTACAGGACATGCCCCCCGTGGGCCGACCGGGTGACCCCTGTGCGCACACCCCACTCCCACAGGGTGCCCAGGGCCTCCTTGTCTCCCGACCGGGGTGTGTCGGAGCCGTCCAGCGCCGCGCCCAGGGTCCAACGGGTCCCGCTCTCCCCGTCCCCACCTCTCTCACCCCCGGCAATTCTCAGGCTCTCAATCTCAACTTCGCCTGCCAGGCTCCACAGACGCTGCTCGTAATCGAACGTCTGCCCCGAAAGAAAGCGCTCGGTGTGGCGCACGTCCGAGAAGGTTAGCGCGCTCCGCACTTCCCCCAGGGCATCGAAGAGGTGGTCGCCCAATAGGCGCCCCGTGAGCGTCAAGGTCTCCCCGATCTCCCCGTCCACGGGGGTACGGTAGGCGGGGGACGCGTACGCTTCGATTTCCGTGGTGGACCGGTCCAGGCCGAAGCTGCCCTCTACATCTCCCCTTCCGAACCTCGTCAACCGTTCTCCGGAACCGCCCGAAAGGGCTACGAACACCCGGGTCTGGCCCGGATATCGCCAGAGGCGAGGATCGGAGACGTGGGCTTCCGGAGGAACCCCCCGGTCCGTGTCGTAGCCGGAAAGCAAGCCGGAAAACCAGGTGCCTTCGAAGCCCTGATACCGGGTCGAGAAGAATCCGTCCCACTGCCGCCGATCCGAGTTGAGGCGAAGTCCGTCCTCCCCGGCCAAAAGCTCCCGGTTCAATAACGGATCGGCCCGGGCTCCCTCCGGAAGCGTGACCCCGGGCCTGTCCCGATACCCGATCCCGCTCCTTACCACCCAGGTGGAAAAGTCCCGCTCGAAAAACGCCGCCCCGGCTGCCGTGGCGCTCGTCCCCCCTTCCTGGTCAAGGGCGAGGGCTCCCGTGACCGAAGGAGGCGGAGCCTGAAGGGAAGCGCCCCGGGCCACGTCGAACTCTAGCGCGCCCCCCAGCACGTTGGGTCCGTGAAGCATGGAAGAAAGGCCCCGAAGAATGACCAGCTTCCGCACTGCGGTGAGGGGAATGACGGACATGTCGGTTCGGTGATCCCACCCCACGGTAAGCGGGATGCCGTCCAGAAAAATGGCGATCTGCCGGTCCTCCGCGCCCCGCAGATTGGGCTGGGCTTCTCCCCGGGAGTTGGCCCTGATCTCGATCAAGGGCATCCTGCGCAAGAACTCCTCCATGGTCGGCGCCGCCACCGAGCCGGCGGAGTCAAGGGATACTTCGACGGCACTGGTTCCCCCCGTCGTGGTGGTCGGCCGAGGCACTTCGACCCGGAGGCCGCGAATCGGCACGACGGACGTGGTGTCCTGGGCCAAGGCGGGGGCTGCGTGTGCGGCCAGGATCAAACCGGGGGTCGCGATCCGGCGGGCAAAGCCCCGAATCGCAGGCATGTACAGGTCGGTCATTTTCGTGTCATCATCCATCCCGCCCGGGAGCAACGCTTGTCCCCCTCATGGATTATAGAGACCCCTATCGCCGTCCGAATGTTCGTTCTGCCGTCCCTTGCAGGCGAGGGGCGAAGGCGGCAAGCCCTCCCGGTGAGTAGGCCAAGAGCTCCGGATCAGGGGGCAAGCCCGGCTCGGACGGTGTCGTACACGGCCTCCGCAGTGATCCCGTATCGACGGTAGAGCTCCGGGTAGGGCGCGGAGGCCCCGAAACGGTCGATCCCGATGGCCGTCCCTTCGGAACCAATCCACCGCTCCCACCCGAGGGTGCTCCCGGCTTCGACGGAGACTTTTGGGATGCCCTTCGGAAGCACCTCCTCCCGGTACTGGGCGGACTGGGCGGCGAAGAGACGCCAGCTGGGAAGGCTCACGACGCGCGCAGCCACGCCGTCTCGGGCCAGACGGTGCTGCGCCGCGAGGGCCAGGGCGACCTCCGAGCCGGAGCCGATGATGACCGCGGCCGGACGGTGGCCGGGCGGATCCCGTAGAATGTATCCGCCCCTTTGAAGGCCTCTCGCGGAGGCCGTCCCCAGCCCCCGGTTGATGACGGGGACCGTCTGGCGGGTCAGGGCCAGGAAAGAAGGCCCCGTTCTGTAGGCCAGGGCGGCCCGCCACGCCTCTGCGGTCTCGGGTCCGTCGGCTGGACGCAGGTCCAGGAGTTCGGGAATCGCCCGCAGGGCCGCCAGCTGTTCTATGGGCTGGTGGGTCGGTCCGTCTTCCCCCAGGCCGATGCTGTCGTGGGTGAAGACGTAGGTGACCGGAAGGCCCATCAGGGCCGCGAGGCGGATGGCGGGGCGCATGTAGTCGGAAAAGATGAGGAAGGTCCCGCCAAAGGGACGAACCCCTCCGTGCAGGGCCATGCCGTTCATGACCGCCCCCATGGCGTGTTCTCGGACGCCGAAATGAATGATCCGACCCCCGGGATTGTTCTGCAGCAGGTCTCCCCCCCCCACGATGTCGGTCTTGTTGGAACCCCCCAAGTCCGCCGAACCGCCCACAAGGGTGGGGAGGGCCCGGGCTGCGGCCTGGAGCACTTTGCCCGAGTGGTTCCGGGTGGCGGTGGCGCCTGCCTGCGAAAGATCCGGCAGGGCATCGTCCCATCCGGCTGGCAGGCCCCCCTTGACGGTCGCTTCGTAGTCGGCAGCGAGCTCCGGGACTTCTGCTCGGTATGCCTCGAAGCGCTGGGTCCACGCCTCCTGGGCACCCGCACCCCGGACCTTGCAGAGCCGCCAGTGGGCCAGCGCCACGGGGTCCACGTGGAAGGGCTGCAGGGACGGATACCCGATGTTTTTCTTGGTGGCTTCGACTTCCTCGGCACCCAGCGGGGCCCCGTGTGTGGACGCCAAGCCCGCCATGTTCGGGCTGCCCTGGGCAATGGTCGTCCGGATCACGATCAGGGTGGGCCGGTCCTTCTCGGCCCGGGCCGCGGCGATCGCGCCATCGATGGCGTCCAGGTCGGTACCGTCCTCCACCCTGAGGACATGCCAGCCGTATCCCCGGAAACGGCGCCCCTGGTCCGTGGCGGTGGACAGGTCGGTGGAGCCCTCAATGGTGATCCGGTTGTCGTCGAAAATCCAAACCAGCTTGCCGAGCCTCTGATGGCCCGCAATCTCGGCAGCCTCGTGGGAAACGCCCTCCATCAGGTCGCCGTCGGAACACAGGGCATAGGTATGGTGATCGACGACTTGGTGGTCCGGATGGTTGTAGCGGCTGGCGAGCCAGCGCTCCGCCAGGGCCATGCCCACGGAGTTCGCGACGCCCTGTCCCAGGGGTCCCGTGGTGGTTTCGACCCCGGGGGTGTGCCCGTACTCCGGATGGCCGGGCGTCCGGCTTCCCCACTGGCGGAACCGGCGGATGTCGTCCAGCGACAGATCGTACCCGGTCAGGTAGAGAAGGCCGTACAGGAGCATGGAAGCGTGGCCGGCCGAGAGCACGAAGCGGTCGCGATCGGCCCAGGAAGGATCCGCGGGATTGTGGCACAGATGGCGGGTCCACAAGACGTAGCCCAGGGGCGCCAGCGCCATGGGGGTTCCTGGGTGGCCCGACTTCGCGGCCTGGACGGCATCCATGGCCAAGACCTTGATCGCGTCCACGGCCAGCTTCTCGATGCCCGGGTGCGCTTCCTCTTCTCGGGTCACGGCTCAGCCAACCACAAAGTTCAGGAGACGGTCCTGAACGTGAATAATGCGCCGGACCTCCGCCCCGTCCAGGTGACGGGCCACGTTGCTCTCGGCTTGGGCCAGGGCCGCCACTTCCTCCCGGTCCGATCCCGCAGGCGTCAACACCGTGCCCCGGACCCTGCCATTCACCTGCACGGCAACGCGGACACGGTTCTCCGCCGCCTTGGCGGGGTCATAGCCGGGCCAGCGGGCCCCGTCGAAGATGCTCCCGTCATTCCCCAGGCGTTGCCAGAGCTCTTCGGCAATGTGGGGAACGAAGGGAGCCGCGAGGCGGACCAGTGGTTCAATCTCGTCCCGGCGCGGGGTTCGGCCCCTTGCTCTAGCCACGTTGAGGTACGCCATCATGGCGGCGATGGCCGTGTTGTACCGTAGGTCGGCCACCTGTTCGGTGACCTGTCGAATGGTCTGGTGAAGCCTTCGCTCCACCTCCCGGTCGGGGGGATCCGTCGGAAGCGCCCCGTCTCTGGGCACGATCGACTCCCAAAGGCGGTGCAGAAACCCCCGGGGGCCCGAAATCCCCTTGTCCTGGTAGTCACCGCCCTCCATGAACGGCCCCAAAAACATGAGGTAGAGGCGGAAGGTGTCCGCCCCGTACCGCTCGATGATGGGGTCGGGGATGATCACGTTCCCCTTGCTCTTGGACATCTTGGCGCCGTCACGGATGATCAGGCCGTGGGCGCGGAACCGCTTGTAGGGCTCTTCGAAGTCAAGGTGCCCCATGTCGTGGAGCGCCATGACGACAAACCGGGAGTAGAGGAGGTGGAGCACCGCGTGCTCGTTTCCTCCGATGTAGGCGTCTACGGGGAGCCAACGCCCGGTGACCGCTTCGTCGAAGGCCCGGTCGCCGAAGTCCGCCGACGGGTAGCGAAGGAAGTACCAGGCGCTGTCCAGGAAGGTGTCCGATACATCGGTTTCCCGGACGGCGTCTCCGCCGCACGAGGGACACGGCACCTCGTACCAGTCCCGAACCCGGGCCAAGGGACTCACGCCCGACGGGTCGGGGCGGAAGTCTTCCACCCGGGGCAACACGACGGGAAGGTCCTCTTCGGGAACCGGCACCACCCCGCAGTGATCGCAGTGGATGACGGGAATCGGAGGACCCCAGTACCGCTGGCGGGAAATGCACCAGTCGTGAAGACGATAGTTCACCTTGCGCTCCGCCTTCCCCCGGGCGGCCAGGTCGTCCACGATGGCCAGCTTCGCTTCCCGAACGGGCGTGCCGTTGTAAGAACCTGAATTCACCAAGGTTCCGACGGGTTCCTCGTAGGCCTCAACCCCGGAGGTATCCCCGGCTTCTCCCGGAGCCGCCACCACCCGGACGATGGGAAGATCGAAGCGGGAGGCGAACTCGTAATCCCGTTGGTCGTGACCGGGCACCGCCATGATCGCGCCTGTCCCGTAGTCCATGAGCACGTAGTCGGCGATCCACACGGGAACGGGCTTCCGGGTGGCGGGATTGATACAGTACCCCCCCGTGAACATACCGGTCTTCTCCTTGCCGGCCTTCTGGCGGGTAACCAGGTCCATCTCCCTCGCCCGGGTTCGGTAGTCGCCCACCGCTTCCCGGAAGGGGCCGGAAGTGACCTGGTCGACCATGGGATGCTCCGGCGCCAGGACCACGTAGGAGGCTCCGAACACGGTGTCGGGACGCGTGGTGAAAACGGAAATCACGGCTCCGGTGCCCGGGTGGGCTGCCTTCCCACCCCCATCCGGGACAACGGGGAAGCGGAGTTCGGCGCCTTCGGAGCGCCCGATCCAGTTGCTCTGTGCCTTCAAGGTGGACGCGGACCAGTCGATGTGATCCAGGTTCTCCAGGAGTCGGCCTGCGTAGTCCGTGATCCTGAAGAACCACTGGCGAATGCGCCGCTGCTCGACCGGGGTGCCGCAGCGCTCGCACATCCCGGCGATCACTTGCTCGTTGGCCAGGACGGTCATGTCGGAAGGGCACCAGTTGACCGGGGCTTCCTTCTGCTCCGCCAACCCCCGTTTGAAGAGCTGGAGAAAGAGCCACTGGGTCCACTTGTAATACCGGGGATCGGTTGTGTCGACCGTGTGGTTCCAGTCGAACATGCCTCCGATTCGGCGGAGCTGACGGCGGAAGTTGGCCACGTTGGCGGGGATCAGCTCCATGGGGTGGATGCCCGTCTTCAGCGCGAAGTTCTCGGAGTGGATTCCGAAGGCGTCGAAGCCGATGGGTTCGAAGACATCGTGGCCCTGCATCCGCTTGAAGCGCCCGTGGACGTCGGCCCCGGTGAAAGCGTAGATGTTGCCCACATGGAGCCCCTCGGCGGAGGGGTAGGGGAACATCATGAGGTTGAAGAAGGGCCGCCTGGCCGTGCGGAGTTGGTCTAAGGTGAAGGCGTTGGTGCCGTTGCGGTCCCACGCATCCTGCCATTTTCGTTCGATGGCGGCGGGGTCGTAGGCTCGGTCAGCGTGCTTGGACATGCCGTGGCATCGGACTGGACAGGGCGCTCGGTTCCGGCTTACGGGGGACAGAATCGGGCCAGCCGAAGTTTCGGCGGCACCGGATCCGTCTGGGCGTGGACCTCAAGGGAAAATACAATAGGCGCGGATGTTTTGCAGTCCGGGAGCCGAACCGGTGCGGGGGAGCGGCCGCGCCAAGCGGGAGGGTACGGCCGGGGCGACAAGCCGGACCCCAACGCCCCCACCAAGCCAGGCGAGAGCCGCCTGAGGCTTCGAATCTAGCCGGTACCGGCACCGCCCGGGGAGGGAAGGAGACCGAAGGGGTCGTCCGTTTCCTCCAAACCTGCCTGGATCTCCCGTACGGCCCGGAAGAGGGAGCCTCCATGCAGTTCGAGGAAGCGGCCGAAGGCGGGAAGGCGGTGGTAGTACCGCATTCGGCTCAGGAGCGTGGCGTTGTTGAGGGGCAGGGTCTCGAAGCTCCCGAAGGTGAGGGACCGGAGGCGAGGCCGAACTTCCGCCCGGAAACGCTCCCGGTGCCGGACGAACACCTCTTGGCGAGCGTGGATCTTCTCCTGGAAGGTGGCGGCGGAATCTCCGTACACCCCTTCTAGCGCCTCCACCAACCCGTCAATGAACGTCGAAAAGAGCTGGACGTCGTGCCACCGGTCCCGGGCGCGGGCACACCACACCGTGTTCGGACCCCCGCCAGGCCGACTGCAGAAGAACTGCATGCTGCCGACCCTGCCCACCCAGGTCGCAAAGCTCTCGTTGAAGCGAACGCGACCCGGAACGAAAAGGTGGTTATGGGAAAGTTCGTGGATGACCGTCGTCACCAACTCCACCTCGTCGTACCGCAGGAGGGTAGAGAGGACGGGATCGGAAAACCACCCCAGAGTGCTGAAGGCGGCGGTAGGGCGCAGGTAGGTGTCGAAGCCCTCCGCTTCCAGCTTCCTCTGCTCCTCCAGGGCGTCGTTCAAGTCGAAGAACCCCCTGTAGGGAACCCGGCCCACCACAGGAAACCACCAGGTTCGGGACGCGAGCCGGTCCCTGGGAGCCGCCGAAAGCACCATCGCCAGGGTATCGCTGTCGATTTGGGCGAAGGTGGTGTAGCTGTCGCCCACATCCAGGCCCAACTCGGTCTTGGCGAACTCCCTGGCCTCCCGCACCAGGGTCAGCTTGCCCCGGGTTCGTTCCCCGGTCTCGGGAGAAAGGATCACTTCCGGGATCGGCTGACGGGCCCGGAGAATCTTGGCCTCTGCCCATCCGGCCTTGATCACGTACACCGGGGAACAGGCGGCCCCGAACCACAGCACCATTGCCACCCCGACGGTGCCCAAAACCGGCTTCCGCAGGCGGACCCGCCTTCCACCCGGACTGCCGAGGCGGCCGGAGGGGACCGCTCGCAGCCCGCCGCCGTCATCCCTCACCCGAGACCCCGCCCCCCCTTCCCTTGAAGGCACCGACCCCTACCCGGCGCCCACCGGGAAACTACCGTCCCCCTCCCAGGCTACGAATGAGGGGAATGCCCGCCTCCGTGGGAACGTAGATCACCGAACCTTCGGGCATCTCGGTCAGCTGCTGAATGTAGAAGAACGTGAGGTACTCGGGCGACAGTCCCTCGGTGATGATCTGCTGGGCCTGGGCGATCCCCTTCGCCTCTTCCGCCTGCTGCCGGGCCCGTTCCTGGATGATCTGGGTCTGGAACTCCTCCGCAGCGACCTGCTGTTCCCGCTCCAGCTTCTGCTCAATCGCTTCCCGGACCCGGGAGGGCGCCTGAATGTCCCGGGCGAAGACATCCACCACCACGATCCGGGCCGCCGCCTTGGCCTGAATCTCCTCCTTCATTTGGATCGCCACTTCGCGGCGGTTCGGGGAGAAGATGTCGTTGATCGACTGGGTCGCCACCGCATCCCGGACCCCGTTTCGGACGGCATTCAGGACGATGCTCCGCTTGATCTGCTCTTCGGAGCCTATTTCGCCGAAGAGATGGGGCGCGTTGGTACCGTCGATCTTGAACAGGATGGAAACTTCCAGGGTGACATTCAGCTGCTCCGAGGTCTGGGCCTCGATCTGCTCAACCCCGCCCTGGGGTGGGAAGGATTGCTCCCGCACGGACATTCGTTCAACGGCTGCCAGGGGGTTGATCATGTGGATCCCCTGATCCAATGCAACCGGATCCACCTTACCCAGAAAATGCTTGACCCCGACCTCTCCCACGCGAATCACCACAACGGCATTCATGAAGAAGAGGCCGACCCCCACGACCATAATTGCGTACCCCGCCAGTTTGTTCGGAATCCCTCCCTTTCTCGCGGGAAGGGAGCGAACGACCCCCCCAATCAAGACCACTACGGCTGCAACGGCTGCAAACGCCATTCTGCACTCCTTATATCGTCGTTAGGTTTTCTGCGTCGTCGTTGGTTATCCGGGCACTTGGGGCACCCGGCCGACGACAACTTGAAGATAAGTCCACTACCGCCTTGCGATGCGTCCGCCCGGAAATGTCACGACGCTCTCGTGGCCATCCATCCCTACGGCGGCCACGCCGAAAAGAAAGTTGTCGATCACCAGCCCTTCCAGGGTAAAGGCGGTCACGTCTCCGACCCAGCGGGAGTTCTGCCACCGGGGGGCCGTCGTTTCCCGCCAGTAGACCCTGTACCCGGCGACCCTGGGGTCGGCGACCGCGTCCCATTCTAGCGTCGTGGAGGGCCGGACCGCCCCGCCGATCCGCGCGGTGGCGGGGGCTGGGGGTGCCCAGGCCAACTGGGCGAGTACGGCCGCGTTCAAGGCGGTCATCTTGGCGGCATAATCGAAGTCCACCCCTTCAACGACATCTCCGTAGGCGATCCCGTCCTCGATGCGAATGTTCTGATGCTGCCGGATGTAGTTCTCGTGGGTTTCCATGATCCGCACCGCGGCGAAGCCCTCGTCGTTGAAGGGACGGTGGTGCCCCCCACGGCCAAAGCGGTCCAGACGGTAGATCATGATAGGATCGAGGTTGGAAAGGTACGCGTCGGCGGTTCGGGCTACGTATCGGGCCAGCTGCCGGGAGGGTCCGTCCACTTCGCCTCCGAATACGCGGTATCGGGCCCGGGCCTGTTCCGACTCCGTCACCGGCGTGGGCTCCGAGAAGACCCGGAAGGTGTTGTTCTCGATCACCCCGTCGACGCCTTCGATGTTTCCAATCATGTCGTTATTGAGAACGCCGATGATCTCCCAGCCTTCTTCCCGAGCCATCCGGGCCATGTGTCGCCCGCCCCAAAGGCCCTGTTCTTCTCCTGAGAGTCCGGCCAGGACCACCGTATTGCCGAAGTCGTGGTCAGCGAGCAGCCGCGCGGCCTCGATCGCGCCGGCCATGCCGGAGGCGTTGTCGTTGGCCCCCGGAGCGTCGGAAATGCCATCGGAGCCGTCCGATGCCCGAGAATCGATGTCGCCGGACATGATCACATAGCGGTTCGGGTCCACCGTCCCCCGCTTGATGGCCAGGACGTTCACGACCCACGTGTCCTGGGGAATCCGGGGACTGTCTTGGGAGGTCACCAAGCTCCGCTGATAGACGACCTCGTAGCACCCCCCGCAGGAATCGGAAATGCGGTCGAACTGGTCCTTGATCCACCGGCGGGCTGCACCGATCCCCCGGGAGTCCGAGAGGGTGTCGGAGAACGTATTGCGGGTACCGAAGCCCGCCAGGGTTCGGATGTCGGCTTCGACCCGCTCGACCGAAACGGAACCCACGATGTCGTAGACGCGCAGATCCGTCGACGGCGGTACCTGGCCACCCAGAGGAACCACGCTCCAGGAAACGGGGACGGCAAACGCTACCGTCAACCCGAATGCGGCCCGGCGAAGCCCTCGCCAACCGCACCATCCTGGAGATCCCGCGCCCGGCCGCCGCATGGCTGGGGGCCCGGTTCCCCCTGTGTTCTTGGCCATCGTCAATGCCCTGGCGGCCATCGTCTGTGTCTTGGCCGCCGCACGGATGTCGCCGGCCGCGAGGGTCCTGTCATTCATGTTTGTTCCCCTTCGTCTGCTTCCCAGTCCAAAAGCATCTTCCCGAAATTCTTGTTCGCCTCCATGCGGCGATGGGCATCCGCCGCCCGGACTGCCGGGAAGATGCTGTCGATCACCGGATTGAGCGACCCGTCGGCAAAGCCCGGGAGGACCGACGCGGCGAATTCCCGAGCCAGTGCGGCCTTTTCTTCTACGGATCGGGGCCGGAGAACCGTCCCCACCATCCGTGCCCTTCGGACCATGAGGACCCGAAGGTCGATTCCGGCTCGGCTTCCACCCGGAACCCCAACCACGACATGGCGCCCACCGGTGGCGATCGCGGCTTGGTTCCCCGCCAGGTAGGGGCCGCCCACCAGGTCCAGAATCACGTCGGCGCCCTTGCCCCCGGTCGCTTCCCGGACCTCCCGATCCCACGCCTCTCTCCCGTCCATCCCCAGGTCGAGCCCCATCTCCGTCGCCCGCTTCAGCTTCTCCGGCGTACGCGAAGTTCCGAGGCTACGGACCCCGGCCCGCCGGGCCAACTGGAGGGCCGCAAGCCCGACTCCGCTCCCCACCGCGTGGATGAGCAGCGTTTCTCCGGACCGTAGGCCGGCTTGACGGAACACCGCGTCGAAGGCGGTCATGTACGCCTCCGGGATGGCCCCCGCGGCCGTGTCGTTCACGCCTTCCGGAACCTCTACGGCCACCTGCTCATGGACGATCACCCGCTCCGCGTAGCCCCCGCCCGCCACGATCCCCATCACCCGCTGGCCCTCCCGCCAACGACGGGTGGCTCGGCCGACCCTCTCGATGACGCCTGCGAACTCCAGCCCCAGCACTTCCGATTCCCCCGGCGGGGGCGGATACAGCCCTCTGCGCTGGAGCAGGTCCGCCCGGTTGACTCCCGAAGTCCGCACCTTCACAAGAAGCTCACAGGGGGACGGCTCAGGGTCCGACACGGTCTCGATCCGGAGGACTTCGACCCCTCCGAATTCGGGGACGACGACAGCGCGCATGGGTCCGCTCTCTTGCCGGAAGCCTGCTCCAGGAGAGGATATGGGGGGAATCGTGGGCTGCCCCAAAGTTCTTCCACACCCCAGGCCGACACGGGGCGGCCGCCCCAAAGGGGGTAATGAAGTATAGCCAATTCGGGAAAATCGGCCGTCTGCATGCCTCAAGGACGACCTTCTGAAGCGCCTCTGCGCGTGGGTAGAGGCACCGGTGAAGCTACCGGGATTTGCCGATGACCGGAATAACCGAGTCGCGGCGGCAATTCTGCGGGCCGTGCTCGCTCACCTGTACATTGCGTGGATCCACCCCTTCGGCGACGGCAACGGTCGCACAGCCCGCCTGGCCAAGAAGCTGGTCAAGAGAGGCCCCGACGGGTACCGGGCGTTCACCGACCGGATGAAGGCGTTTCGACTTCCTTCGGCGACCACGGCTCCGACGGGAAATGCCTCCATTCCGATCGAAGGTGGCGTGTGAGAGGCCGATGTTGACGCCCCCTAGCCTCCACAAGGCCCAGCCGGATATCATCAGGGACCCGTTCGGCGACCTCCTGGAGCAACCCATTCGTGAAGCTTCCCTTTGACCTGGATCGGCCCATCGCGTTCTTCGATCTGGAGACGACGGGGCTCAGCCTGTCCCGCGACCGGATCGTCGAGCTGGCCGTGGTCAAGGTCTCCCCCCAAGGCGACGTCTTTGAGCGGGCGCGTCGCTACAACCCGGGGATCCCCATTCCCGCAGAGGCCGTGGCAATCCACGGGATCACGGACGAAGGGGTGGCGGACGAGCCGAACTTCCGGAGTACGGCCAGGTCCCTGGCCGGTCTTCTGCACGACTGCGACCTGGGGGGATTCAACATTCGCCGCTTCGACCTTCCGATCCTGATCGCCGAGTTCCGCCGGGCCGGGGTCGCTTTCGACGTTCGGGGCCGCCGGCTCATCGACATGAAGATGATCTACCACCGGGAGGAGCCCCGGGACCTCTCGGCGGCGGCCCGCTTCTATCTGGAGCGGGACCACCCGGACGCCCACACGGCGCTGGGAGATACACGGACCACGGTGACGATCCTGGCGGCCCAGTTGGGGCGGTACCCCCACCTTCCCCGGGACATGGACGGTCTCCACGCCTACTGCGACCAGGTGGCCCCGTTCAAGACCGAGTTCGAGGCCTGGTTCCGGGAGACGCCTAGCGGACTGATTTTCAACCGGGGCAGGCACAAGGGCATCCCCCTGGGTGACGTAGCCGGGTCCTCCCCGGACTACCTGGAGTGGATGCTGGGAGCAGAAGACATGCCGGCCGAGGTGCTGGCCGAAGTGCTGGCCGCCCTGGCCCGGATCGGCCAAGACCCAGGAGTTCGAGGTCCAGCCCCGACCCCGCCACAATAGATGTCGGTTGCCCGTAGGTTACCGTCGGTTACCGCCGGGAATTTGAGCGACCGCCCGCCGGGTGGTACCCTTGCCCCCTCCCATCGGAGCGACGTGCCTCCTTACCGTCCTCCGTATGCCCCTCAAACGCACCCAGCGAGCATGAAGACAGTGACCCACAGACCCTCATCCGTGCCTGCAGGAACCTCCCGGATCCTCCTCCTTCTCGGCCTTTTCGGTCCGGGCGCCCTCTCCTGGACCTGGAGTAGCGAACCCGTGGAGGCCCAGAGCCCCATCTCGGAGGCCGAGCTGGGGGCCTTCCGTCCCCGCCATGTAGGACCGGCCCTAACAGGAGGTCGGATTCACGACGTCGAAGCCCTGCCCGGGGACCCGTCGACCCTGTACGTCGCAACCGCATCGGGGGGGCTGTGGAAGAGCATCAACCGGGGGGTGACGTGGACCAACCTGTGGGCCCACATGCCGACCAGCACCTTCGGAGACCTGGCCGTCTCCCCCTCCGACCCGCGGGTACTCTACGCCGGAACGGGAGAGCAGCAGAACCGCCAGAGCACGTCCTGGGGCAACGGCGTGTACCGTTCCGACGACGGGGGTGCCACCTGGGAACACCTCGGGCTGGAAGAAACGCGGCACACGGGGAGGGTTCAGGTCCATCCCTCCGACCCCGACATCGTGTACGTGGCGGCCCTGGGGAATCTGTGGCGACCGTCCCCGGAACGGGGCGTCTACCGCTCCCGGGACGGGGGTCAGCGCTGGGACAAGGTCCTCTTCATCAACAACTACACCGGCGCCGTGGACCTGGTCATGGATCCCTCCGACCCGAACACCCTCTACGCGGCCATGTATCAGCGGCAGCGCCGCACATGGGGATTCAACGGTGGGGGACAGGGCAGCGGAATCTACAAGACGACGGACGGCGGGGATTCATGGCGGGAACTCACCAACGGAATCCCCGAAGGCGACAAGGGGCGGATCGGCCTCGCCATCTCCTCGTCCCACCCGGACATCCTGAACGCGCTTGTGCAGCACGGGGCGGAGTCCGGCGGGTACCGGAGCGAGGACGGTGGAGAGCGCTGGGAGAAGGTCAGCCCGCAAAACATTCGGCCCATGTATTACTCCCACGTGTACATTGACCCCACCAACCCGAACCGGGTGTACACGCTTGCCACCTCCTCCCACCGGAGCGAAGACGGCGGTCGCACCTTCGAAGAAATCGCCCCCCGACCCACCTACGATGTGGGGGTCCACGCCGACCACCACGCCATGTGGATCGACCCTGGCGACCCGGAACACTTCTACCTGGCCGGGGACGCAGGGCTCCACGAGACCTACGACCAGGGCGCCACGTTCCGGCGGATCCACAACCTTCCCATCGGACAGTTCTACGCAATCACGGTGGACGACCAGGACCCCTACCGGATCTACGGCGGCATGCAGGACAACCACTCCTGGATGGGACCTTCGGCCACGCGGTCCTGGGAAGGGATCGTGGACGATGAATGGCGGCAAACCGGCTTCGGCGACGGAATGTACCAGCAGGCCGCCCCGGACGGGCGCACGATCTACATCAATTCCCAAAACGGAAACTGGACGCGATTCGACAATGTCACGGGCGACATGATGAGCCTGCGATTGAACGCGCCCGAAGGGGAGGATCCGTACCGTTGGGACTGGGTTTCTCCCAGTCTCCTGTCCCGCCACGACCCCAACGTGGTCTACCTGGGAGGGAACCGGCTCTTCATTTCCCGGGACGGCGGAAACAGCTTCGTCCGAACCCGGGACCTGACCCGGCAGGAGGACCGGGACGGGTTGGAGATCATGGGGGTCAAGGGCGCCGACATTACCCTGTCCAGGAACGACGGTACCGCCTCGTACGGAGAGATCGTCGCGATCGCGGAGTCCCCGCTGGACCCCGCCGTCCTCTGGGTGGGAACCGACGACGGCAACGTGCAGGTTTCCGACGACGGTGGGCGCAGCTGGAGAGAGGTATCGGCGGGTGCGGAAGGGGTGCGAAGCGGCACCTACGTGAGCCGGGTGGCGGCCTCGGCGCAGGCGCGGGGCACCGCTTATGTGACCTTCGACGCCCACCGGGATGGCGACTTCGGACCCTATGTCTACCGCACGGAGGACTTCGGGGATCGCTGGATCCCCCTCCACGCCGAGCTTCCCACCGGCTCGGTGAACGTGATCGCGGAACACCCGGACAACCCGGACGTTCTGTTCGTGGGGACCGAACACCATGTTCACGCCAGTACGGACGGGGGCCGTTCCTGGGCTCGCTTCCCGGAACTCCCGACCACCGCGTACGACGACCTCGTAATTCATCCCCGGGAGAAGGACCTCGTACTGGGTACGCATGGCCGTTCCATCATGATCCTGGACGACCTGGCGCCTCTGGCTCGGTATACGGCCTCCCTGGAAACGCCGGTATACCTGTACGGGATCCGGCCCGGAACGATCATGAACTACTGGAAGGACACCTCCTACCGTGGCCAGTCGGCGTTCATGGGGGAGAACCCCGTCGACGGGACCCTCATCACCTACCGTCTGGGCCCCGGATCCGGCCCGGCCCGGATGACGATCACGAACGCCGCCGGAGATACAGTGCGCGCCGTGGAGGTGCCGGCGGAGCCGGGTTTGCACAGGGTCGATTGGGATCTGCGCCACGGGCTTACCCGCCCGTCTCGATGGGCCGCCCACGACCCGTCTGACGTGCCCCGGACCCTGGAAAGGCGGGGACCGTTCGTTTCCCCGGGGGTCTACCGGGTCGAGCTGTCGTCCCGGGGCGGGGTCCACCACCGGAATATCCGGGTTCACGGCGACCCGGAGCTGCCCCTCACCCCCACAGACTACCGCGAACGGGAAGCCTTTCTCCTTCGAGTTCTCGAGCTCATCGACCACCTGGAGGGGGCCTCGGGAGAAGCGTCAGCCCGGCACCGCCGCACGCTTGCCCAGCTGTACGGCGCCATCAATGGGCAGGGCGTCCGCCAGGGAACGCTCCATCCGCCGACGGCGACCCAGCGGGAACAACTGATGCGCGTGGAAGGAGCCCTGGAAGAGGATCCCGCCCCTCCGGTCCCCGGATCAGTCGGAGCTGGACTTCCGGTCGGGTCGAGAGGCTGACTCTGCCGCTCCCAAGGTTCTACCGGGTACCCAGGGGTAAGCCCACAAGAAATTCCCAAGCGTTCTCAACGTCGCTCCCGAACCTGGTGTCTTTTCGGAAACGTCCTTCGATCTGAATCGACATCCCTCCGACGGAGAGGGACGCGCCGCCTCCGGCTCCCCATGTCATCGACAAGGTTTGGCCATACCGCTGGGTCACCGGGTCGAAGTCGCGGGAAACGGAAGGGTACGCCCGGCCCAAGAAGACCAACGCATAAGGCTGGCCCGGGCCGTCAACCTTGAGGCCGACATCGGCGGTCGCCAGGTAGTCCACGAGAAAATCGGTCGCGCCCTGGCAGGAGTTGGGCCGACAAACCCGCTGTTCACTGACCGTGAGCACGGAGCCGGTAAGGCCCACGAAGGTCCCGATCCGGCGGGTGGGCGTGACCTGGCTCCACAGATCGACGGACACCCTGACGCCGACCATCGGGGAGAGCGGGAGGCGGTCGTCCCTCTTGTTGGCGGACATCCCGGCAAAAGGAAAGACCGTGAACACCATCGGTGCGCGCGTCGTCCGGGGCTCAGGGGTCTGCGCCCAGACGGAATCCGCCGCAACCAGCACCGAGAAGGCCGCCAGGACGGTTGCGAGCTTCGCCAGCTGATCGTGAAAGTACGTTCTTCTCATGTGTTTGTCTCCGACTAGATCCGACTAGAACCCGTAGAAGCCGCGGCCTCCGTCGAACCGGTTGTTGACCACGTTGTTGTAGACCGAACCGAACTGAAATGAGAATCCGACCTCGATCTCGTAGTTGAAGTCCTGGCTGCGCTGCTGGAGGTTGAGGAGGGCCTCGGCGTCGGTGGCACCCTCGGCCGAGAGGTAAATTTGATCGCTCACCCAAGAAATATTCCCCCCAGCGCCAAGGCTCAAGCCCCGCGCGATTCGAACGTCCAGGTATCCCCTCAGGGCCACGCTGTAAAGGTCCGTGTCGTGGAGAAAATGGGAGCCCAGCAGCCGAATCGAGGCATCCCCCCACCGCTGACGCTGCGAGAGCTCAACCTCGGCGGCATGCTCCCAGCGAGTCTCCGCGGTTTCTCCGAATACGGTTGGCTCAATGTAGCGTCGGTGGGCAGGGCCGACCTTGTAGAAGGCCGTCAACGCCCGCCGGGTCGCCTGTTCGTAGGGGAAGACGCTGTACTCCACCGCCGGCGTGAGCTCCGTCCGGAATTGCTGGTTGAATCGAGTCGCTTTGCTGACTTCACCCTGCATCCCAATCGACCAGTGGTCGGCAACGGCGTAGACGACGATCTGCCTCACGCCCCAGTCGGTCCTTTGGTCCACGAATTCGCCCTCGGTCAGATCGACCTCCCGCCGGTTGAAGTTCATGTTTCCGCGGAAGCCCAGTCTCCAGGTGGGGGTCACGCGGGACGCGTTGAAGCTGCCGTCAACCCGCTGGGTGCGGCGAGTCTGCTCCCCTTCGACCTCGGCACCCCCGTTCAGGCTGAAGACCCAGAAGTCCCAAGGATCTTCGACCTCGGTTCCGGTGACGACCCGCGCCCCCGGATCGATCCCGTCCCGGGCGACTTCCACGATCTCGGCGAATTGCTCAAAGCCGCTCGCGCTGGCGAAGTAGAGCAGGCCGAGGGAGAGGGTATGGGCGATTCCATCCAGGGCTTCCCGATCCGTGCCCGTGAGCGGCGCCCGATAGCGGAGCTGGTCCTCGTACTCAGAATCCCCGGTGCCGATGAAGTCCAGCTGATACTCCCGTCCCCCCGCCCCCGTAGCCTGGCTGGTCATGATGAGGTGAACATCCGCATCCTCGGGCTGGCGAACCCAGTTCACCCACGGAATCTCGGTCCGGTAATAGTTGAAGTTGCAGCTTCGCCCCGCGCAGTCGAAGAACACGCTGGGTCGGTCTCCGTTCGCCCCTGGGCTCTGGCTGAACAGAGCAGCCGGCGATCCAGCGAGCGACGCGAGCACCGCCAGCGTGATCCGGACCGTCGACGGCCCACCCGGTGGGACGATGTGGGACCGGAGCGGATCGGAGGGGGCGGATCCCCGGGCCCGGCATGTTGGAAAAGGCGTTCGCCCTGCCTCTCCGAACTTCATTCCCGGCGCCGGGTCGTGACGACGATCACGCCAGCGACGTGGTTGGTCCCGAAACGGGTGGTGGCGTCGCTTGCGCTCATGAACCGGAGCTCCCCCACTTCTCCGGGGAGGAGGGTCCACAACTGCTCAACGCTGCCGAAAAGCCGTCCGTCAAGATACACCCGGGGCGTCTGCCGCTGGGGGCTGCGAATGGACGCCCCGCTCCTTGCCTGAAGCCACCTGGGGCGAAGGGCCCTCACCGCTTCGTACACGGAGCTGTACGGGACCCCCATCAGCTCCTCGGGCGTGATGACGTTTCGGGCCCGGCCTCCGGCCTCCGCGCCACCCGATGATGCACAAGCGGCGGCGGTAACCGTCGCAGCGAAGACCATTGAAACGGCGGTTCGTGTCCCCATCTCCATACCCCCCAATCCGTTTCACAAGGAAATCGCTGTCGCGGAGCGAACCGCCGCTAAATGGCCCTACCCCGGTACCCCGGGTGCGCACAACCAGGATCCCATCCTCGAGCGTTTGCGCTGTCTCATCCGACCGCTTCAATTTCCCTGCGGTTCGAATGCGACCCGCAGAAATCAAGAGTCAACCTATACCCGATGGACCGATATGAGAAAGCCCCGAGCCGCCCTCCCCGCGGTTGTAGCCGCTTCCTTCCTGGCCTCCAGTTGCTATTCCGTCAGGGTCCAACCCGTTCCGGCGCCGGAAGTCCGAGACAGCACAAACATCCGGGGCGTGGTCCTGGGAGAAGGCCCGGACAGCGAGACCTTCGAATTCTCCGGCGTCGAGCACGTCCGGTGGACCGAGGCGGCCTTGATCGTTACGGGCGTGGTTCGGGCACCTGGCGAAAACGGGGACGGGGGAACGGAGACCATATCCTTCCCCCTCTCGGACGTGAGCGAGGTGCTCGTAAGGGAACTGGACGGCACCCGGATTTCGGTCATCGTCGCCAGTGTCCTGGTCGGCACGGCCGCGGTAATCGCCTTCGCGGTCACGGGCAAGACAAAGGAGGGCGGACCCATCGGGCGGATTCGGTAGTTGCGTTGCCTCCCTGAGGCTACTCCACATACCCAAATGCGGTCTGTCGGGCGACTCCGTTCCTCCATATCTGCGGCAAATCGCGGTCCGACTTGGATGGAGCCTCGCGTGCACCCTGGCCCCCGGCCCCACTCTGGCCCCCGGGACCTTTTCAGGTCGTTCCGGTCAATTGGAGCTCGTGTAGTTGCCGGTACAGCCCGCCCTTCTCCAGCAGCGCTTCGTGGGTCCCTTCTTCCGCGAGTCTGCCATGGTGCATGACCAGGATTCGGTCCGCCCCCTGAACGGTCGAGAGGCGGTGGGCAATCACCAGGCAGGTTCGGCCCTCCATCAGACGGTCCGTGGCCTCTTCGATCCGGGCCTCGACCTCCGAATCGACGGAGCTGGTCGCCTCGTCCAACACAAGGATGGCCGGGTCGAAGGCGAGGGCCCTGGCAAAGGAGAGGAGCTGGCGCTCCCCGACCGAGAGCTTGGCCCCCCGCTCACCCAGGTTCCGTTCGGACCCTGTAGGAAGACGGCGGACGAAAGGCGAAGCCCCCACCGCTTCCAGGGAGCGCTCGACCGCGTCCTTGTCGATCGACCGGGCCCCCAGGCGCACGTTGTACCGGATGGACTGACTGAACAGGAATACATCCTGAAGCACGAGCCCGATCCGGGCCCGCAGGTCCTTGACCGTCAGGCGTCGAACCGAAACCCCGTCCACCAGGATTCGGCCCCGCTGGGCTTCGTAGAACCGCATGAGCAGGTTGATGATCGTGGTCTTCCCGGCTCCGGTGTGACCGACAATGGCGAGCTTGTCCCCGGGAGCCACCCTGAAGGAAAGGTCCCGGATGACCCAGTCCGGTTCCCCGTCCCCTTCGTCTTCCCCGTCCCCCCTTTCCTTCGGATCCTGGGGGCCCTCCTTGCCGGCCCCACCGTAGGCAAACCAGACGTTCTCGAAGCGGATCTCTCCCGCCGCGCCCTCCGGAAGGGCCGTGGGGTTGACGGGATCCGCGATCTTCGGTTCCCGATCCAGGAGGCGGAAAATGCGCTCCGAGGACGCCATGGCCCCCTGGAGAAGGTTGTACTTCTCCGACAAATCCTGGATGGGACGGAAGAAGCGGCGGGCATAGTCCAAAAACGCCGCTAGAACCCCGATGGTGACCGCGCCTTGAATGTAGGCGCCGCCGCCGTACCAGATAATCAGGGCAAGGGCCACCGCCGTGAGGAGCTGGATGACGGGGAAGAACAGGGCGTAGTAGGTGATCGAGCGAAGGTGGGCGTCGAGATAGTCACTGTCGAGGGCCTTGAAGCGATTCAGGTCGGCCTGTTCGCGGTTGAAGAGCTGGACAACCCGGATTCCGGTGAAACGTTCCTGGAGGAAGGCGTTCATGCGTGCCAGGCGGATGCGGATGTCCCTGTAGGCGCCTCGGATGCGAGACCGAAAAACAAAGGCCGAATAGGCGACAAAAGGGAGCACGCTGAAGGTCACGAGGGCCAACTGGGCGTCCATTTGAAGCATGGCCGCAACGATGAAGAAGAGGATGAAGAGGTCCCCGAAGACGGTGACGACCCCGGAGCTGAACAGTTCGTTCAGCGTCTCCACATCGGAGGTAATGCGGGTCATGAGGCGACCCACGGGGTTCCGGTCGTAGAAGCGCAGGTCCAGTTCCTGAAGCTTCTTGAAGATCTGAGTGCGCAGGTCGTACATGACCCGCTGTCCCAGCCAAGTGGTCACGAGCGCTTGAACGTACTGGAACCCGAAGATGAGCACTGTCGCCCCGAAATAGAGGAGGGCGAGATGCGCGAGCAGGCGGCGGTCACCCCGGGGGATGGCTTCGTCGAGCGCGATCTTGGTCAGGTAGGGACCGACCACGGACAACCCGGCAGCCAGCATCAGAAGCACGACGGCGCCCACCACGGGCAGTCTGTAGGGCCCGAGGTAGCGGAGGAGCCGGGCCATCAGGCGGGAGTCGTACGCCTTCCCGAGGACCTCCTCTTCATACCCTGCGGTCGGTTCGGACATCTAGCGGATCCGTGTACCCCGCAATCGCTCGCCCGAATCGGGAGTCAGGACCGCCCCGCCCCGACCCGGTCCAACCCGCCGAGAAGCTGACGCATAGGGTCCCAGGGGCCCACAGTGGCCCGAAGACCCGTCCCGGATGCCAGGCCCCGGAAGGGACGCACCCGGACACCGCACCGCTCCAGGCCCCGGGCAGTGGGTTCCAGCTTGGCCGCCGGGAGCTCGATGAAAACGAAGTTGGCCGCGGACGTGGGGACGGAAAATCCTCGCCGACGCAGGCTATCCGTCAGGCGGCTGCGGTTTTCCCTGGCTTCTGCAAGGGTGCGGGACAGCCACAGCGAATCGCTGGAGACCGCGGCAGCCCCAGCGGCAGACGCCACGCCGGAAAGGGCAAAAGGCCCCCGCGCCTTATCCACTTCCAGCACCAGCGCCGGACTCCCGACCCCGTACCCGACCCTCATACCGGCAAGCCCGTACGCCTTGGAGAGGGTCTTGGCGCAAAAGGTGCGCTCTCCCTTCAAGGCCAGATCGATTGGGGTTCGGTCATCGACGCCCCGACCGTATTCGCCATATGCCTCATCGATGATCAGGACGCTACCCACCTTCTCCGTGAGCTGCTGGACCGCCCGGATCCACGGGTCGGGGAGGGCCAGTCCCGTCGGGTTGGCGGGATTCGCCAGGAAAACGATGCAGGGGGTGTCCCCGACCAGGCGAGCGGGCTCCGCCAGGCCGGACTCCCACGCCGTCGGAACCGGCTGGTGGCCGTTCATCCTCGCCAACATCGTCGCTGCCGGCCAGACCGGCTCCAGGAAGCGAAAGGTCGTGGGTGCAACCGCTCGCATGAGGGCGTCCAGGACACCGGTCCCTCCCACTCCCGTCGCAACGCAGTTCCCGGGAACCCGGAGCTTCGCCGAAACGGCTTCGGCCAGCCGGTCTCCGTACGCTTCCGGGTACTCGGCAAGCCCGGACGCGCCGAAGGCGGCCAGGACCTTCACCGCCGCCGGGTGGGCTCCCCATAGATTGCGATTGTCGCTCAGGTCCGCGGCAACTGGGGAGCGATCAGGAAGGTATCGGGCCAGAAGGCGGAAGTCTTCTCGGGGGTAGCAGGCCATGGCTTCAGGAGTGTTTGCAGGAGGAACGGTGCCTTTCCGGCCGTACCACGGTCGGGGAAACGGCCCGTCCGGGCAACCGGGCAACCGTTCACAGGAAGCGGCGGGCCGGGTATAGTCACCCCTATGGATGAGCCGATTCAGATCAGGGGCGCTCGCCAGCACAACTTGAAGGGCTTCGACCTGGATCTTCCCAGGGGCGCGCTCACGGTGATCACCGGACCTTCGGGTTCCGGCAAGTCGTCCCTGGCCCTGGACACCCTGTACGCAGCGGGTCAGCGCCGGTATGTGGAGGCTCTGTCCACGTACGCAAGACAGTTTCTGGACCGGATGGAGAAGCCGGACGTGGACGCGATCGAGGGGCTCTCTCCGGCCGTCGCCATCGAGCAGGCGGCCCCCGTCACCAGCAGTCGGTCTACGGTGGGCACCGCCACCGACGTCTACGACTTTCTTCGCCTCCTGTACGCCCGGGTCGGCCGAACCCGTTGCCCCGAATGCGGCGCCGAAGTCTGTCCGGATAGCGTGAGCGACGCCGTCGACCGGATCGCCGGACTGGCTCCGGGAACGAGACTGCTGATCGCCTTCCCGCTGGCCAGGAGCGGCCGCACCTCCCACGACCTCGTGGCCCGGAACCTTCGTTCTCTCGGCTTCATTCGGGTTCTTGCCGACGGCGTGATGACGGACCTGGGGCACAGCGACCTCCCGGAGCCGGACGCCACCGCTCCGGATCTCGCGGCTGCGGGCGAGGTCATGGTCGTCGTGGACCGAATCCGGGTCTCCGGGGACCCGGGGCCGGGCTGGACCGAGCGCCTGGCGGACTCCCTCGCCGTCTGCTTCCGGGAAGGAGAGGGGGAAGCGGTTGCCATTCCGGCCGACAGGGGGGCAAGCGACGGAATTCGCTTTACCGAGCACTTCCGGTGTCCCGCCCACCCGGACATCGGCTTCCTCGAGCCGACCCCCCGCCTCTTTTCCTTCAACACTCCTTACGGAAGTTGCCCGGCGTGCACCGGATTCGGGGAGACGCTGGCGTACGATCCGGGGCTCGTGATTCCCGACGAGGACCGCTCCTTGGAAGAGGGTGCAGTGGATCCCTGGGCCAAACCTCGCTACACCCGGGAGCGGGCGGACCTCCGGCGCTTCGCGGTGCGGGAAGGGGTCTCCAGGTACACCCCCTGGAAGGAGCTGCCCCAATCCTTCCGGGAAGCGATTCTGTTCGGAAGGGACGGCTTTCGAGGGGTGATGGACTTCCTCGTGTCCAAGGAGCCGAAACGGTACAAGCCGTACATCCGAATCTTCTTGCGCCGATACCAGCGGCCCCGGCGGTGCCGCGCATGCAGCGGTTCGCGCTTGATACCAGAGGCCGGATACGTCACTCTGGGCGGCCAAGACATCGCCTGGGCCACCGCCCAGCCCGTGGAAGACCTCTTGGGCTGGCTGGAAGGGCTCGACCTTCGGCCCATGGAAGCCGGGATCGCGGCCAATATCCTCAGGGAACTCTCCGCGCGGGTCGGGTTCCTGGTGGATGTGGGGCTCGGCTACCTGGCTCTGAATCGCCGGATGCGGACCGTGTCGGGAGGGGAGGCCCAGCGCATTTCCCTGGCGAACGCCCTGGGTTCCCGTCTCGTGGACACCCTCTATGTTCTTGACGAGCCCTCTGTCGGCCTGCACCCCCGGGATACCCGGGCCTTGCTCGGGCTTTTGAAGCGCCTCCGGGACACCGGCAACACGGTGGTTGTGGTGGAACACAGCGCCTCGGTGATCCGGGCCGCCGATCATGTCGTGGAGTTGGGCCCGGGCGCGGGCGAGAACGGTGGGGAAGTCGTCTTCGAGGGAACCGCCCAGGCCCTCGAGGGATCGAAGACCAGCACGGGACGGTACTTTTCTCGAGCCGACCCGCCCTCCTGCCCTCCCGGTGGTCGACCTTTGGGCCGGGCCCGCCTTCGTCTGGAAGGAGCCACCCTCCACAACCTGAAAGGCGTGGACGCCGAATTTCCCGTGGAAGCCGTGACCGCCGTGACGGGCGTGTCCGGATCGGGGAAGTCGACCCTGGTCCACGACATCCTCTACCGGGCCCTGGAGCGGGAACTGAGCGGCGGTACATCCGCCAAGGTGCACCTGGGCGAAGGGGTCGGGCGGTACCGCTCCCTCAGCGGCCTCGAACACGTGGAAGACGTGGTACTGGTCGACCAGAGCCCCATCGGACGGACCCCCCGATCGAACCCCGTCACCTACATCCGGGCGTGGAGCGAGGTCCGCCGGATCTTCGCCCGCCAGCCCGCCGCCGCCAAGGCGGGCCTGACCGCACGCAGCTTCTCCTTCAATGTGAAGGGAGGCCGCTGCGAAGCGTGCAAAGGGGCCGGGTACACGTCAGTCGAGATGGTCTTCATGTCCGACATCTATGTCCCCTGCGAAGTTTGCGACGGAAAGCGCTATCGCCCGGAAGTTCTCCAGGTAGCCGTGCAGGGCCTCAACGTGAACGATGTGCTCGAACTCACCGTTGACCGGGCGCTTCGATTCTTTCTCCGGGAGCGGAAGCTGGGCCAGTCCCTCTGGCATCTGCAGCGGGCGGGCCTAGGCTACCTTCGTCTGGGACAGCCCGCGACAACGCTTTCTGGGGGCGAAGCGCAGCGACTCAAGATCGCCAGGGAGCTCATCGCCGCCGCCAAGCGGCGGGGGCGGAAAATGTACATTCTGGACGAACCCACCACAGGGCTTTCGGGGGAGGATGTCGCCCGGCTGAATGCCGTTCTCCGAAAGCTGGTCGAGAGCGGCAACACCCTCGTGGTGGTGGAGCACGACCTGGACGTGGTTCGAGCCGCCGACTGGGTGATCGACATGGGTCCCGGTGCCGGGGACCGCGGGGGAGAGATCGTCGCCATGGGGCGCCCCGGAGACGTGGCGACGATGCCGGAGAGCATCACGGGGCAATTCCTGGCAAACACCGGACGATGAAGCCCGGCCTTTCTCGCCGGATTGATGGAGCGCGGTCGATGCCGCAGGCACCAGCGCTAGGCGGCCCACCGCCGTGACCCCGCCCGTCCGCCCCCGGATTTCGGTCCTCCTCCCGGTACGGGACGGGGCGGCCACGGTCGGGGCGGCTCTCCAGTCCCTCGCTTCCCAGACCTTCGCGAACTTCGAGGTGATCGTGGTGGACGACGGCTCTCGGGACCGCACAGCCCGGGTCGTCCGGGAGTGGGCAGCCCGGGACGGGCGCGTACGGACTTGGCGAACCCCTCGCGCAGGGCTGGTCAAGGCGCTCCAGCACGGGCTGGCCAGGGTTCGGGCCCCGATCGTGGCCCGAATGGACGCGGACGACTCCTGCCACCCGGAACGCCTTCGGGCCCAGCTGGACTTCCTGGAACGGTCCGGTCTTGCGGGGTGCGGGACGGGTGTGCGCATCGTTCCCGAAGATCGAGTCACGGAAAGGGCAGCCGAATACGCGGCCTGGCTCAACTCCATGACGGACTGGCTCGCCGTGGCGGCCAACCTCTTCGTTGAATGTCCCCTTGCCCACCCCACCTTCATGTTCAGGACCGAAGTGCTGATGTCCGCAGGAGGATACCGGGACCGGGGCTGGCCGGAAGACTACGACCTGCTGCTTCGCATAGCGAGGGCCGGGCATCGCTTCGCTGCGCTTCCCCGAACGCTCCTGAACTGGCGGGACAGCCAAGGGCGCCTCAGCCGGAACCACCCCTCGTACTCCCTGGACGCCTTTCGGACGTGCAAGGTCCACCACCTCCGCCGAAGCCCCTTGGCCCGCAGCAGGGAGGGCGTTGTCGTTTGGGGGGCGGGGCCGACCGGGAAGCGCCTCGCACTGGAGTTCCAGAGGCAGGGTGTGTCCGTCGGGGGGTTCATTGACGTGGATCAACGCAAGATCGGTCAGGTGATTCACGGGGCCAAGGTACTGGATACGGGTGCCGCAAGGCAGGTTCGAAATGTCCTCCACGTGGGAGCGGTGGCCCGCGCAAAGGGTCGAGCGGCGGTCCGAAGGGCGGCCGCTCAGGCAGGTCTCCGGGACGGGGCCGACTTCGTCTCCATGGCGTAACCGAACCGTCCACAGCATGACCCGGGGACGGTCGCGTGACGAGGTCTGCCGGGTCGCACGCCCGGTATGTCCCGGCCCGAGGAACGAGAGGTCGGCCCGGCCCGAAGCCGAGGAAAGACCCCACAGCTCCGGCGCCCCCCGCAGCAAACGCGGTAGCGCAAATTCGTCCCCGGATCAAGGAAAAGAGCACCTTGATCCGATTCGCATAAATTCGTTATTTTACAAGGCTACAAGCTCTTTCAGGACCTTTCTTTCTTCCCTGTGCGGCAAGCGTAGAGCCCGCATACTTCATCCCAGGGTGCCATGGCAGAAAACGAATCCAACGGCCCCAGAGAAAGGGTCCTGGAAAGAATCCTGGAAAAGGAGATGCGGGAGTCGTTCATCAATTACTCGATGAGCGTAAACGTGCAGCGGGCCCTCCCCGATGTCCGGGACGGCCTGAAGCCCGTTCATCGGCGTATCCTCTACGCCATGTCCGGCCTGGGGTTGTCCCCGGGACGGGCTTACAAGAAGTGCGCAACGGTCGTGGGGGAGGTGCTGGGGAAGTACCACCCCCACGGGGACTCGGCGGTGTACGATGCCCTGGTCCGGATGGTTCAGGATTTCTCTCTCCGGTACCCCCTGGTGGACGGCCAGGGGAACTTCGGATCCATCGACGGCGACTCGGCGGCGGCATACCGCTACACCGAAGCCCGGTTGCAGCGCCTCTCCATGGAGCTCCTGGCCGATATCGAGAAGGAGACGGTGCGCTTCGACGAGAACTTCGACGGGCGTCTTCTGGAGCCTTCGGTCCTCCCTTCGCGGGCGCCCAACCTGCTCGTCAACGGCTCTTCGGGCATTGCCGTGGGGATGGCCACCAACATTCCGCCCCACAACCTCCGGGAGGTGGTCGACGGTCTCCTGGCCATCATCGACGAGCTGCCCCAAAAGGACATGGAAGACATCATCCGGCGCGACAGGTACCCGCGCAGGTTCGCGGAACGTCCCCGGGATCTGTTTCAGGCCAACCGGGAAGAAAAAGTCCGGGAGCGGCTGGAAACGATCATCCGGGGGCCCGACTTCCCCACCGGCGGGTACATCTGCGGTACCGACGGCATCCGGGAAGCGTACCGTACGGGCCGGGGGCGGATCGTCATGCGCGCGCGAACCACCACAGAGGAGGACGACAACGGAACGTCTAGAATCATCATCAACGAAATCCCGTTCATGGTGAACAAATCCCGTCTCATCGAGCAAGTCGCCGCGCTGGTGCGGGAGAAGCGGCTCACCTCCATCCGGGACCTGCGGGACGAATCGGACCGGGACGGGCTCCGGGTGGTGATCGAGCTGAAGCGCGACGCCGTACCCCACATCGTCCTCAACCGCCTCTACAAGCATACCCAGATGCAATCCACCTTCGGCGCGATCTTCCTCGCCCTGGTGGACGGCGTCCCCAGGGTCATGCCCCTGCTGAACTTTCTCGTCCACTTCATTGACCACCGCCACACCGTGGTCGTCAAGCGCAGCGAATTCGATCTCGCGACGGCCAAGAAGCGCGAACACATTCTCGAAGGGCTCCGAATCGCCGTAGACAACATCGACGAGGTCGTGAGAATCATTCGCGGGTCCCGGGACGCCGAGGAGGCGGCGGTGAGTCTCCGCCAGGGGACCTTCGGACTTTCGGAACGCCAAGCCCGGGCCATCCTGGACATGCGCCTCGCCCGCCTGACGGGCCTGGAAATGGAAAAGCTGGACAAGGAGTTGCAGGGGGTTCGGGCCCAGATCCAGGAACTGCAGCGCATCCTGGGCGACCGGGACGTCCGCATGCAGGTCATCAAGGACGAGCTGGCCGAAATCGCAGAACGCTACGGCGACCCCCGCCGTTCCGAGATCATCCAGGGCATCTCGTCCTTCGACATGGAAGACCTCATCGTCGACGAAGAGGTGGTGATCACCGTGTCCCGCCAGGGGTACGTAAAGCGAATTCCCATTGATGCGTACCGAGCTCAAAAACGGGGCGGACGGGGGCTCCAGGGGATGAAAACCAAGGCGGAGGACTGGGTCGAACACCTCTTTGTGGCGACGACCCACGATTTCCTCATGGTTTTTTCCACCCGGGGACGTTGCCATTGGATGAAGGTGTGGGAAATCCCCCAGGGGAGCCGCCAGTCCAGGGGGAAACCCATCGTGAACCTTACCGATCTGGGGACAGACGACGCCGTCGCCTCCGTGGTTGCCGTGCGGGAGTTCCGGGAAGACAGGTTCCTGCTCTTCTGCACCAAGAACGGCGTGGTGAAGAAGACGCCCCTGTCGGCGTACGGCAACGTGCGGGCCACGGGGATCATCGCCATGATCGTCCGGGAGGGCGACGAGGTCATCGATGTCCGCGTAACGGACGGCTCCAACCACGTCCTTCTCGCAACCCGGAACGGAAAGGCCATCCGTTTCCCCGAATCCGACGCCCGGCCCATGGGCCGGAACGCGGCAGGCGTCCGGGGAATTCGCCTGGAAGCGGGGGACGAGGTCGCGGGGATGGTGGTGGTGCGCCGCCAGAACACCACACTCCTGGTCGCCACAGAGCACGGAATGGGTCGGCGGAGCGAGATCAGCGCCTACCGGTTCCAGCACCGCGGTGGAAAGGGCGTCATCAACCTGAAGCCGTCCGAGAAGACGGGTGGGGTGGTGGCGGTCAAGTCCGTGGCAGACGGGGATCAGCTGATGGTGATTACCCGAAACGGCGTCGTGAACCGGCAGAACGTGTCGGGGATCCGGGTGATCGGTCGGGGCGCCCAGGGCGTTCGCCTGGTGAACCTGGCCCAAGGGGACTTGGTCGTGGATGTCGCCCGGGTGATGGGCGACGACAACGGACCGAACGGCGACGGCGACAACGGCGCGAACGCCGGCGACAACGAAGAGAATGCCGGCAACGGTAGCAGGGAGCCGTGACGAGTGGCAGGGCCGCCCCGGGGGAGGCTTCTTCCTGGATCGACAGCCGCGAATGAAGCCGGAAAATCGGGGCCTCGTGTCCCTGCGCGATGTAAGAGACGCAGCGGATCGGATCCGCGGCATCGTCGTCCGCACTCCCCTCCTCCCGGATCCCTACCTGTCCAGGAGGGCCAGGGGTGAGATCCGCCTGAAGTGCGAGTCCCTTCAGAGGGCCGGCTCCTTCAAGGCCCGCGGGGCCAGCAACTTCATCGGCCAGCTCTCCCCCGAGGAGCTGGCGGGAGGGGTCGTCACCTATTCCTCCGGGAACCATGCCCAGGCCGTCGCCTTCGCCGCCGGGCTCCACGACGCTCGGGCCGTCGTGGTCATGCCCGTCACCGCTCCCGACGTCAAGATCCACGGTGCCCGGCGGTTGGGAGCTCGGGTGGAGCTTGCCGGAACGACGTCGGAGCACCGGCGGGCTGTCGCTGAAGAACTGGCCCAGGCGGAAGGGCGGGTCATGGTTCCCCCCTTTGATCACCCCTGGATCATCGCGGGACAGGGCACGATGGCTCTGGAAGCCCTGGAGGACTGGCCGGAAGCCGACACCTTTGTGGTTCCGATCGGGGGTGGGGGACAGGCGGCGGGGTGGGGGGCCGCGGTTCGGCGACTGAAACCTGGGGCCAAAATCATCGGCGTGGAGCCCCGGGGGGCGGCCACTATGCGCCGGGCCCTGGACGCGGGGGGACCCGTCACGCTGGAGAAAATCGACACCATCGCCGACGGCTTGGCGCCCACCCGGGCCGGCAACCTTACCTATGCCCACGCTGCTGCGTTCCTGGACGATGTCGTCCTTGTCGAGGACGCCGACATCCGCCGCGCGGCCGCTTACCTTCTGGAGCACCGCAAGCTCGTTGTGGAGTACTCGGGCGCGGCCCCCACCGCGGCCCTGCTTTCCGGCGTCGTCCCGACATCCGGGCGTAAGGTCTGCGCCGTGCTGTCCGGGGGGAACCTGGACGCATCCCTGGTCGGAGAGGTGTTGTCCTCACGGGAGACGCCCACGTCGTAGCCGCGCGCGGGCCGCTTTCCTTCCACATTGACGGAACCCCGAGCCGGGGAAGCCTGAGGTCGGCGGTTTCCGCCTGCCGTTTCCTTGATGCCGGGGCCGTCACCACCCCATACTTGAAAAGGTTCCGCGCCAACAAGAGCGGGGGACATGACCCGGCGCCGTCGCCGGAATGCGCAAACCCACAAACAATGAGGATGAATCGTGGTCAGAGACAACGCGAGACGATCGTCCGGCCTGAACAAGTTCTACGTCATTATCGGCCTGGTGGCCGTGGTTGGCGCGGTGGTGGTGGGGTCCTCCCTGCGGCGGGGGAGCAGTGGAGCGAGTGAGCCCGTTGACCTGGGGAACATTCAAGACCGGGAACTGGTGGAATTGGCCCAAGGAATCATCTTCGGCGACCCGGACGCACCGGTCACGATCATGGAATTCGGCGACTACCAGTGTCCTGCCTGCCGTTCCTTCGCCCTGTTGACGAAGCCCCAGCTGGACTTGGCATACATTGAGACGGGACAGGCCAAGCTGGTGTACCACGACTTTCCCCTGTCCATCCACCCCCACGCCTTTGTCGCGGCCCGAGCCGCAAGATGCGCGAATGAACAGGACCGATACTCCGACTACCACGACGCCCTGTTCCGGACTCAGGAAGCGTGGTCTCCCCTCCAGAACGCCACCAACCACTTCAACGAGCTGGCGGGCGACGTGGGACTGGACACGGAAGCGTTCCGGGAGTGCCTTGAGAGCGACCGGCACGCGGACGTCGTCACCGCGAACGTGTTGCTGGGTGAGAGGCTGGGGGTGGGCGGAACTCCGACGATCTTCGTCCACCACGGACAGCAGAGCCAGGCGGCCCGCCGTCTCGGGGGGTTCCAGTTCATCGACATTCAACAGGCCATGGAGGCCGGCGCCGGAAATTGACCGCTCCGCCTTCCTTAGCAGCAGGCGGGTCGTTCCCGCGCCTCCCAACAAATCGCATGTACGTGGCCGTTCTTTCCCTGGCGGGAGCCTTTTTGGCTTTCTACTTGGCGGCCCACAACCTGGGCTGGGCGGTCAATCCGGTTCAATGCGGGACGGGGGACTGCGGAACGGTTCAGGCATCCCGCTATGCGTGGTTGGGCCCGGTACCGGTCTCCGTGGTCGGCCTTGCCGGGTACTTGACCCTGTTCGCGCTGTCCGTTGTCGGGCTTCAGGCGCGATTCGCGACCTCCCGCACGGTCGCCGCCCTCCTCTTCGGGGGAGCCCTCTGGGGCGTCTTGTTCAGTGCCTACCTCACCTACCTGGAGGCGGCGGTCATCCGGGCTTGGTGCCGCTATTGTGTGGCGTCGGCCATGGTCATCACCATCATCTTCGTAGCGACGATTCCCGAAGCGAAACGGATTCGCCGAAGCGAGAGCCCGTGAACAGCAACTTTAGCCGCACCGGCTTGTTGACGGCGACGCCTGCGCGGTGCCCCGGAATCCCATGACCAGCCACGAGCGGGTCCGCATTCGAGTGCTTTACGCCGGAAGGGGCGGCTATCACGTTGAAGTCATCTCTCTGCCGATCCAGGGGCTGGACGAACACGAGCGCCTTATCGACTTTGTTCGAGAAGACCGGGCCGTCGCCAGGGAGTGCTACATTGACGCAGCCCGGCTGTGCTCCGCCCAAATCGTGGAGGAAGGTGAAGAGGAGGATGACAACCCGGGCTGATCCGGACATCCCCGGGATCCTTACTCCGCTCCGAACCGATCCGGGTTGGCCCGCTCGATAAAGACATTCATGATCCCTCCGCAAACCGCGGGGCTCCAGGACGTCAGTTCGTCGGTCAGATCAACCCGCACAGTCGCGGGCGGTCCGCCTTCGAAGAGCTTCCGGGCGGCTTCGATCACCTCCCCTTCCCCGCAACCGCCACCGATGGTTCCGGCAATCACCCCACTCCTTCCGATCAGCATTCTGGCTCCCGTCTTCCGGGGCGTGGACCCTCGTGTGGACACCACCGTGGCCAGAACGGCGGGTTCCGTCAGAGATGCCATCAGGGGTAGCAGATCTTTCTCATCCACTCCATTTCCTCTTATCGCTAAACGCAAACCTTATTTGCGTCATCCTACAATTGCAGGACGTATATACGCAAAAGCGTTCGAACTGCTCGATTCCCGGTCTCCACGTTCCCATCCGGTCCAGGAATGGCCGGTCCCCTGCGTCGGAAGCGCATCCGGAGGGTCTGCGCTTCTCCGAATTGCGTTCCAGGATTGAAGTGTCTGATGCCGACTTACATCCGAAGACGGTCAACGGCTGCGTTTGGAAGCTCCCCCAAAAAAACGTTCCACGACCCGCTCCTTGCGGGACAGAGACACCCCCGTGCCCCCACCGTGGAACATGACGATCTCGGCGGCTACTGAAATCGCGATTTCCGCCGGCGTCTGGCCTCCCAAGTCGAGCCCGACGGGGGCCCGGACCCGGCCCATCTCTGCCGGCGTAAACCCTTCCCGGGCCAGCTGCTCGTGCGTGGCCCGAACTCGCCGACGACTTCCGATCATGCCGATGTAACTGGGCGGCCGGTCCATGCGCAGGAGGCGGATCAGGCATTCGTAGTCGAAGCGGTGCCCTCGGGTCACCAGGATGACGTGATCGGCAGAACCGAGGGGCGTGCCGGCGAAGGGAGCGCGGAAGTCGATCACCCGCACGGCGCTCACCTCGGGGAATCTGCTTCGGGACGCGAATTCAGGCCGGTCGTCCAGCACTTCCACCTGCAGGCCCAGCATGACCCCGAGGCGGCTCAGGGGGATGGCCACGTGCCCCGCCCCCACGATCACCATCCGGGCCGGGGGAGCGTGAAGCTCAACATAGACCGTAGCGCTTGCCACGTTGCTTTTCCGGTTTCTGTACCTGAGTTCGCAACTCCTCGCCCCCGACGACGCCCGGGGGGGGAACAGGGAGGGAAGCACACCCGTCACGGCCTCGTCCAGGGACGCACTTCCCAGGGAGCCCTCCGTCCCCCCACCCGAGCCCCACCAGCGGCGGCCGACCAGGGTCCCGTCCAGACAGTCCGTGACCACCGCCGTGTAGATGCGTTGACCCGATTCGACCGCCGCCAGCACCGCGGCCGCAACCTGGGCGGGAGAAGGGCTGGCCGTCATCCGGTTTCGGCTCGTACACGCGGAAAGCGCCTAAGGTACCGATCTCGGGTGTCCAGGTCGTCCACCGTGCCCGGGTCGTCCACCTCCACCTCTGCCACCCGACCCGGATCGCGCCGGATCACCACCCGGGCACTCCCCGCCAACCTTTCCTCAAGGAACTCCTGGGCAATCCTCATGTCGGCCAGGACGGGATGACCCCGCCGACTTCCGTACTTCGGGATCACAACGAGGGCGTCCGAACGGCGCCACTTCCGAATCAGGGCCCGCACCGTCGACGGAGCCGCAAGGGGGTTGTCTACGGGGGTGAAGAGCACGGCGGCGGGAGGAAGTTCCAGGCTCCGAAGCGCCTCCAGGGCGACGCAGAGCGACCCTATCTGGCCGCCTTGGCCGCCGGGATTCACGACAAGGTCGGCCGGGCTCCGCCGGACTTCTGCCGCCAGCTCCCCGACCCCCGACGCCACCACGACCACAAGGGGTGCACAGCCGCCCCGGCCCAACGTATTCACCAGCCGGGCGGCGAAGGTCATCCCTCCGGCATCCAAGAGGGCCTTCGGACTCCCCATCCGGGCGGATTTTCCCGCGGCCAAGACCACCCCGGCCACCGATCTTCTCCTCGGGGGCCAACGATCCTCGGCGAAGTCGGTGGCGCTCACAATACGCCTCCCGCGATCGCATCCCTCATCCCGGTTGGGGAAAGGCGCCGTGAAACGTCCCTCCGGTCTCTCCAAGTTCCGCGACCAGGCGGCAGGGTTCATATCGGGCTCCGAGACGATCGCGCAACGACTTCAACCCGTTCAGCACCTGGGCAATGCCCCGGTCGTCCGCGTACTTGAGAAGCCCGCCGCGAAAGGGGGGAAATCCGGTGCCTAGGACCAGCCCCAAGTCCACCGCTCCGGCCGAACGCACAACCCCTTCTTCCAAGACCCTCCCCGCCTCGTTGATCATTGCGAGGACGAGCCTGTCGCGGATGGCATCCGGGCCAGGCGAGGAGCGGGAAGGGCGCAAACCCATGTCGCTGTAGACCGTGCGGTCGAAGCCCTTCCGCCTGCCGGCTTCGTACCGATAGAATCCCCTGCCCCCTTTCCGTCCCAGTCGTCCCGACTCTCCAAGAGCGACCAGCGCGGCCGCAGGGGCCATCCGGTCTCCCAGGGCCTCGCCCAGGATGCGGCCCGCGTGGCAAACCACATCGATTCCCACCTCGTCCATGAGCCGGTAGGGTCCCATGGGCATGCCGAATCGGGTCCAGATCTCCTCTGTCGTAGGGGCGTCCACTCCTTCGTCCAGCATGTGCCCGGCTTCGTTCAAGCAGGATCCCAGGATTCGGTTCACCAAGAACCCCGGTCGGTCCCGAGTGACGACGGGAACCTTGCCCAGTCGGACCGCCAGGGCAGCGATGCTCTCCACGGTAGCCGGATCCGTCTCCTTCCCCCTGACGACCTCTACGAGGGGCATGCGGTGGACCGGGTTGAAGAAGTGCATGCCTGCGAACCTCCCCGGATTGTTCAAAACCGACGCCATATCGTCGACCGAAAGGGAAGAGGTGTTGGTGGCCAACACCGCCACCGGGTTCGCAACGGCCTCCACTTCCCGCAACACCGCCTTCTTCACGGCCATTCTCTCGACGACCGCCTCCACCACCAGGTCAGCGTGGCGAATCCCCGCGTCATCCAACCCGCCGGAGATCAGCGCCATTTTCCGCTTCGCGTCTAGACGCCGGAGCTGCCCTCGCTTGACCGCGCCATCAAAGATGGAACGGGCAAAGGCCAAGCCCGCCGACACCGCTTCGTGGCGAAGGTCCTTCATTCGCACGGGAATGTCCCGGTAGGCCGCCGCCTGAGCGATTCCGCCCCCCATGACTCCGGCCCCGACCACGGCCATTCGGTTCACCCTCGCGGGCCGGCCCTCCTTCGTCCACGGTCCCTTCCGCGCGCTCTCTCGAAGCCGAAACAGGAAGAGAAGGTTCCTGCACACCGGCGAAACCAGCAGCATCCCTACGGCCTTCGCCTCGAGCTCCAGGGCCACCGTCAGGGGGCGCCCCAGCCCCGCACGGACCACGTCCAAGATCTTGAATGGAGCCGGGTAATGCCCGCCCGTCCCCTTGTGCAAGCGGTTGCGGGCCATCCGGAACACCAGGGCGCGACCGGGGGGCGTGCCGTCCAGGAACCAAGCCACCGGACCCCGCTTCCTCTTGCGAGACCCCGGAAGCCCAGGCGGGGCCGGAATCAGTCCGCGGGCAAAATCGAGGCTCCGTTCCTCAAACTGCTCCTCGGGGAAGACCCGATCCACAAGGCCGATGTTCTCGGCCTTCGAAACGCGAACGGGCCTTCCCGTCAGCAACAGGGACAGAGCCGCGCGCAACCCGATCAAGCGGGGGAGACGGGTGGTTCCTCCCCAACCGGGCAGAATGCCCAACTGCACTTCCGGGAAGCCGATGCGGGTTTCCGTACCCTTGGAAGCCACTCTGTAGTCGCAAGCAAGCGCGATTTCGGCCCCGCCGCCCAGGCAGACGCCCCGGACCGCCGCCACGGTGGGGACGGGGAGAGCGGCAATCCGACCAAAGATGGATTGCCCCCGCCGGGCCGCCTTCCGGCCGGCCTCCGAATCACCGTCGGCTGCAACCCGGGCGATTGCGGCCATGTCCGCGCCGGCAACGAAGGACCCAGGTTTGTCCGACCGCAGGACCAAGGCTCGAAGGGCACCGGTCTCTGCGGACTTCTCCGCTTCGGCAACCAGGCCCTCCAGGCGGTCCAGAACCGCGTCGGTCAGGATGTTCTGGACCCGGGCCGGATCGTTGAAGACGAGGCTCCCCACGCCGTCCTCCCCGATCTGCAGACGCGGGTTCACCGGGTGTGCCTAGTCCCTCCCCAAGGCGCCCCGGGGACGAACCGGCACGTCCTCCACCCGCCGGGGAGACGCAGGGACAGGATCAGAAGATGGGCCTGACCTCGGCGTTCTCATGGGACAGGCGGACCTCCAAGAGCTCCCCCCGAGCGACAACAATGGGAACATTCCAGTAGAGCTCGTCAAAGACCCGCATGCTACGGGCGTTGATCCAGTATTCTCCGGGGGGAACGCTGAAGGCGGCCATTCCCTGGGCATTGGTGGTATCCGCTACCGGGTCCAATCCAGATGCGTCAATCTTGGCCAGGGCGATCTCGTCGAAGTCTACGAATGCCTGGTCGGCCCAATCTTCCCGAGTGAAACGCATGCTGTCCATCCGGCCAATGCTGGCCGCCTGGAGAGACTCGAACCTCTCAAACAGGGTGCTCACTTGTCGCTCTGCCCGCGCACGCTGGTTGTCCAGCGCAGTCCAATCTCTGAAGAGGGTCCGATACCGATTTTCGCCCCGATTCAGGCGCTCCAGCACGGTGTTCAGCTTGCCGAGGGTGTCCCGAAGCGCGTTCCACCGCGTCTCGGTCTCCCGCCACTCCCGCTGGGCTTCTGCAATCTCTTCGCGGGCCGCCAGGAGATCCGGGGGAACCTGGGGCTCCGGGGTAAGAGCCGCGTTCTCCAGAGAGTCGAAAATCTGATCCCGGTCGTACGGCAACATGCGCACCTCGAGGTTCCCGAGGGAAGTCCCGTCCTCGTCCGACTCCCCATCCACCGCGATGACGGTCACCGGGACCGGTCCACACGCCGACATAAGCAACAGAGAAGCGAGAAGTCCTGCCAAACTCGAACCCACGTTTCTTCGCATGATGCATCACTCCCCTGTGGCTGGCCGATTTCCAGAAGCTCCGGGCAAGGTATACCGACGGAAGAACATAAGGACGGATACGGGCCATTTCAAGGCCGTGCATCCGGAGTCGGGGGGGCTCCGTAGACAACCCGGACGGCCAGACGGATCTCCCGGGCAATCGCTTCGACTTCCGAAAAGGCCGGCAGCTCCGCAAGGCTTCGGACAACCGCGGTGGCATCGGCCCCGGAGCCTCCCCGGAGCAGCACCTGGGCGGCAGTTGCACCCGTCCCCGCAGGGGTCGAAAGCCTCTGGCTCCACAAACTCCGAGCCCGCCGAAAGAGCTGTCCTACCGACGGGGATTCCTCCGGGATTCGAAGGGCGGAAATCCCTTCTTCCAGACGAGATTCCCAGGCGGCGATCTCTTCTGTCGCAACGGAAAAGCGAAAGACAAGCCGCCCCCCAGCGTCGATTTCCGAAGCAAGTTCGTACAGGAACGGGTCCTTATGGAGCTCCAGATACCCCTCCAGAACCAGTCGAAGGAAGTGCGCCTGGAAGAGGGTCGTGCGGGGCGGGAGCTGGTAGGCCAAACCGACCCAAGCGGAAACGACCTCCCTGACGATTTCGGTTCGAACGGGTTCCTGGAAGACGGGCGACCCGAACAACCCACCCAAAACCCCCGTTTGCCCCACGACGCCTCCCCGGGGGACGGGAGATCTCCCCAACCAGGGAGGGGCGCCCGGCAGGGTTGGCGGGGGTCCCGACCCGACAGGAGAAGCTCCGCCTGGGGCCATATGCCCGGCAGTGCGGGCCCGTCTTCCGGGGTCGCCAACCAGACGACCCGGTGCCCGAACGCCGGGGCCTTGCGGGTCCTCCTTCCTTTGGGCGGCCTCCCCATCCCCACCAACAGATGAAGACGAGGCGCGCGCGCCCAGAACCACCACCCTGGCCGGCGGTCCCCACATCGCGGCGGGCGCCTTCGCCAGGATCCGGGCGGCGGTGGCGTTTACATCTGCCCAAGCAGCCGGCAAGGACGCTTCTTCAGGGGGATCCCTTCCGTGCAGAAGGGCCTGGAAGATCGCTTCAAACCGCATCTTCGGGGAGCCCGCCCGAAACTCCAGATCTCGACGGACCGCGCCCGCCGCCGCCATGACGTGCCGGGAGGGCAGGAGGTCTCGGAAGACGCCATCCACATCGCGAAACATCCCCTCCGCATCCTCGGACAGGCTCGTCGCCGCAAAGTACCGGGCCGCTCCATCTCGGGTCAGGGTCACCTCTACCCCCCTCCCGATCGTCCGCTCCCGGATCGCCGCGAGAAGGGCGCGGTCGGAAACCCGGGCGACGAAATCGTCCAGGAAATCTCCCGACGCGGGAGCGGGCAGGGCCATCACTACCGCCGCACCGGGCGACCAATCCCTGACGATGACCAGCGGCGAGTCCTGCGCCGAAACAAAGCCACGAACCCCGGCGGACTTTGCCTCTGTGTGGGCCCCGACCCGGGCCTGAGCATCCGCCTCGGGAAGCCCGCCAAGCAGGACGAGCGTGAGGATCCAGAGAGCCGGGCCGCGTCGCCTGGATCTCCGGACCGTCATCCCCCCGATCGCAGCCACGGAACTTTCAGGCGTCGATTCGAGGGTGAAGGAGCGTAGCCCGGAACACCTCAAGTAGGGGATCCAGGTCCCTCCGCCGAAGAGATTCGAGCCGGTCCAGAGCGCCCCGAATCCAGCCTCCCCCTTCCGGCGAGAAGTACCGGTCGGCCAGGGTCAACCAGCCATCCGGAGTGGTGGCCTGCGCCACGACCCCGTTCCGGGCCAAAGCGACCCCTTCCCACCACCATGGGCCCAGGCCTTCCTCGGTCATCAGGGCCAGAGCGGCCCCCAGCGCTTCATCGGCATCCCGCTTTCGAAGCGCACGAGCCGTGATCCCGATCCAGTCGGGGGCCCCATCGGAAGCTCGGTGCAAGCGCAGGGTCGCCCGGGGAACGGACGTCTCCCGAAGACCGACCTTCAGCGCCTCAACGGCCGCAAGCACCGCCGCATCTCCGGATGGCCCCAAGCTGAAGACCGCTGCGGACCAGGCATAAAGGGGGGTATCCGCCAACCCGACCTTCCGCGAACCGGAGATTCCGGGGTCTGCGTACCGGGCTTCACCGACCGGTGGCGCCCCGAAGCGGGAAAGTTCGGCGAGGAGCAGCGGCATGGGTATGTCTCCCAGCACAAAGACCCGTATCCGGTCCCTGGCAAAGGAACGACGCCACAGCTCCCGAACATCGTTGAAGGTGGTGACGGGCACGGTCCCCTCAACGTAGCTGGGGGAAAGTCGGCCTTCCAGCTCAACGATCATCCGACCCTGGGCCGTTTCGGCCAGAGCGTCCATGCGCTGGGCCTCTCGCTCCAGGGGTTCCCGGGTCGCGTCCGGCACCGGAGGCCCTGCCAGGCGCCGGGCGATCCAGGCCAGCTCGTCGGCGTCCCGAAGGTCACCCGTCACATGATACACGATTCGGCCCGCTTCCAGTCCTCCCCGCAAGGCGGACCCCAGGGCATCGGCCAGCGGCCGGGACCTCTCCAAGGCTTGGTCCACCAAAACCCGGGCGGCCCCGGGCCAGGGCGGGTCCAGAGGAGCGGAAACGCGGATACCCAAGACCGGAAGACCAACCGCCCGCTCGGTGACCAAGGTTGGCCCGTCCGAGAGGACGAGAACCGAGTCTGGAACCAGGGGATCAAAAGGGGAAACGGAAGCCCTGACTGCTCCTTCCTGAAAGAAGCCTCCCGCGCCGCCGACGAGCGCCAAGCCAACCGACACCACGGACGAAGTCAGGGGATGGCGTCCCCGAGAATATAGTCCAACGGGTTGACAGGCCTGCCGTCTACATGGATTTCGTAATGCAAATGGGGTGCCGTAGACCTGCCCGTGCTGCCCACCCGGGCAATTACCTCCCCGCGGCGAACTCGTTTTCCGACGGCAACCAACAGCTCCGACGAATGGCCATACAGGGTCTTGAAGCCGTGCCCGTGGTCAATGATCACCGTGTTCCCATACCCCGCTTTCCATCCTGCAAAGGCAACCAAGCCATGGGCTGCGGCCAGGATCGGCGTACCCAGGGGCGCGTGGACGTCAATGCCTTCGTGCGCCATAAACCGGTGCAGCACGGGATGGAACCGACCGCGGCTGAATCGGCTGGACAAGAGGCCCCCGGCGGGCAGGATCAGGGGCGTGGCCGCCAGGCGGTCCTTCTGGGTCTCGATAAAGCCCATGACCTCTTCGAAGCTCTCGCTCAGCAGATTCGCCTTGCGCTCGAGGACCTGAAGGTCGTACCGGATCGCGTACACGGTCTCCGACGCCTCCGGATCAAGGTCCCAGAGCTCCCCCTCTTCGGGGGACTCAAGCCCGGGACCCCCGACGCCGACCTCGAAGATCTCTTCATCAATGGGGTTCATCCCGGCCAACAGGCGAATCCGCTCGTCCCTTTCCGCGAGCGCCGTGATCTCCCTGTTGAACGCGGCAAGCTGGCCCTCCGCGCGTCGGAGCTCATCTTCCAGAAGGCGGTTCTCCCGGGCAAGCAGCGCAGCGCTCACGCGCTCCCCAGTGGCGAATACCAGGAAAACCGTGGCCGCAACGAAAAGCACACCCACGACGCCCAAGATGGCCACCCCCGCTCGGGCCATCCGCGACGATAGGGAGAACTGCCGTATCGCACGCGTCTCTCCCCTCAAGAAGAGAAGAGCACAAGGTTCTCGTTTCATTGTCCCCCGTTTTCTTGACATCTTCAGACAAAAGAGACAAAGCATATCGGCCCCGTCAGCCTCTGGTCAAGGATCGGCCTCTACCCGGGGGATTCCGCCCGGGGAAAGAGCGGCGGGCCGACGGTTACCCCGAGGCCGGCAGTCGAGAGATTTTCCAACTCTCCCAACAGAGGAACGCCAGGGAGGCCCAGGCGTCCCGCCAGCTCCGAAGACTTGCCGGGCGCAACCGGTTCGAACAGACAGGTCAGCACCGCAAGGGTGCGGACGAGCGTGGCCAGAACCTCGTTGAGCTCCCCGATCTGTCCGGGGTCTCGGGCCAACCTCCACGGCTCCCGCTCCTCTACGAATCGATTCGCGGCTCTTGCCAAGCCCATGGCTGCGGCAAACCCCTCGTGGAGGCGATATCCTTCCATCCCGCCGCGATACGCGAGCACGGCCTCCCGGATCTCCGCCCGGAGGCCCCGCCCCGGAGAGGCTGGGAGCGTCCCACCCCGGTAGCGGGTCACCATAGAGAGGACCCGGTGAGCCAGATTCCCGAGGATGTTGGAGAGCTCTTCGTAGCGCACCAGAAAACGCTCCGGCGTGTAGGAGGCATCCTGGCCGGTGGGCATCTCCCGCATGAGATACCAGCGAACGGCGTCGGTTCCGAACCGATCCCGGAGCCCCAGCGGATCCACAACGTTCCCCAACGACTTGGACATCTTCGTGTTGTCCATAACCCACCACCCATGAGCAAGGATCTTCCCGGGAAGGGGAAGGCCCGCCCCCATGAGCAGAGTCGGCCAGTAAACCGCGTGGGTCGTGAGAATGTCCTTCCCGATGAGATGCAGGTTCGCCGGCCACCACGACCGACGGCGGCTGGCCCCGAAGCCCTGGGTGTCCTCCCCCACACAAGGGTCGATGGCCCCGGAGGCGGTAACGTAGTTGATCAGGGCATCGACCCAAACGTACGTCACCTGGTCCCGGTCCCAAGGAAGGGGGATGCCCCAATGAATGCGGGAGCTGGGCCGGGATATGGATAGATCACTCAGCGGCTGATTCAGGAACCCCAGGACTTCGTTTTTCCGCTCGACCGGGACAATCCATCCCGGGTTGTTCTCGATGTGTCGTTGAAGCCGCTCCTGGAAACGGCTCATCCTGAAGAAGTAGTTCTTCTCCCGGATCCGCTCCACTGGCCCCCCCGTAACCGGATCGACCCGGGCCGACCCGATTTCCTTTTCTGTGAAGTAGCGTTCCTGGCTGACCGAATACCAACCCGCGTATTCGCCCTCGTAGATCAGATCATTGGCCCGGAGCCGGTTGAGGAATGCGGCGACGACCGCCCCGTGCTCCGCCTCCGTCGTGCGAATGAAGCGGTCGTGGGAGATGTCCAGGGTCTCCCACGCGGTTCGAAATCGGGTTGCCATGAGGTCGCACAGGGCCCGGGGCGTCATGCCCTGCTTTGCCGCTTCTTCCTGGATTTTTTGCCCGTGCTCGTCCGTCCCCGTGAGGAAGAGAATGTCGTCTCCGGCACGGCGCCGATACCGCGCCAGAACGTCGGCGAGGATCGTCGTATAGGCGTGGCCCAGGTGGGGCTCGCCCGAGGCGTAGTAGATGGGCGTGGTCAGATAGAAGGATGACATGAGGGGGGAGCCGTGATACGCTCAGCTCAATCGTCCAAGCTGCGCCAACTTAACCACCGATGATGCGGGGGCAATAACCCGAAGTTCCCCAGCAAACGCCGCGCGGGTCCCGGGCTCCCAACCACAGCCCGGGGTTCCAGATCGGCGGGGGGCGACCAACGCACCCGGGAAGGCAAATGTGTACCCATATCTTCGCCGTACCGCGCCCTTATCTTCGCCCGGTGGATCTTCCGGAAGGGTCTCGACTGGGTCTCAAGGGAAAGTTCTGGAGCTACGGGAGGGGAGAGACAGATCACCAGTACAGAAGATACGACCGTCGACGTTCCATAAAGCTCGGCAGATCCTCTCCCCAGCGGCCCGCCAGCTCCCGGTAGGAGGCGCCGGCGTCCAGGGCCAGACGCAGGGCATCGGTGCCGGCGAGACGGTCGAAGTGGCTTGGCCGCCAGCTCCAGTCCTCCCCGGACATGGCCTTGACCTCGACCAGCAGCGCCAGCGCCGCCAGGGTGGGGTCGTAGGCCGGCCCGTCGGCGATCACCCGCACACCGCCGGACTCGATCCTAGAGAACTTGCCGTCTCCTGGCTCAAGAGGGGTGAATCGCACGGGAACGAACCGGGCATCGGGCACGTCCAAGGCGGCCAGGCGGACGGCAAGCTCGGCCCCGTCCAGCCACGGTGCCCCCACCTGCTGGAAGGCCCGGTCGGTGCCCCTTCCGACCGAGATGGGCGTCCCCTCGAAGAGACAGATTCCCGGGTAATGGAGGGCGCTTTCCACGGAAGGCATGTTCGGAGACGGCGGGATCCAGGGAATGCCGGTCTCTTCGTAGGGCATCGTTCGACGCCAGCCGTCGGCCACCACAACCTTCAGTTCGACATTGACGCCGAACTCCCCCGCTGCCATGCGCGCAAACTCTCCTGCCGTGAGGCCGTGACGCATGGGGACGGGGTAGGGACCCACGAAGCTACCAAATCCGGGGTCCAGAATGTTCCCCTGGACGGCCTCCCCGCCGATGGGGTTGGGCCGGTCCAGGACCACAAAAGGGATGCCCGCTTCTCCGGCGGCCCCCATTGCCAGGGCCATGGTGGACAGGTAGGTGTAATATCGACTGCCTATGTCCTGAATGTCGAAGAGGAGGACCTCAACCCCTTGCAGCATTTTTTCCGACGGTTTCCTCGTCTCTCCGTACAGGGAGTGAACCGGCAACCCGGTTCGGTCGTCTACCCCGCTCCGCACCTTCACGCCCGCTTCGGCCCGGCCCCGGATGCCGTGTTCAGGAGAGTACAGAGCCACCAGCTCCATGTCCGGGCGGGCAGCCAATCGGTCAATGGTGAGGATGCCGTTCCGGTCCCGGCCCGTGTGGTTGGTGATGAGTCCGATCCTGCGACCCTTGACCAGGGAAATCGAGTCTTCAAGCAGAACTTCTATCCCCGGGCGAACGGATCCCGCAGGATGCAGGGCGCCCGTTTCTGCCGCGTCTTTTTCGCCCACAACGTTCACCGACGGGCCTCCGTCCCCCAACGACCCATGCCCGTTTCCGCCGGGAGAGCAGGCCACCGTTGCCAGAACCACCGCCAGGACCGAAAGTTCCGCTGGACCCGGCAATGTCTTATGAATGTCCACCGCTTGGAACCGTCCTCTCTCCTTCATCGGGGAGGGAGAATCCTCCCATGAGCCAGCAAGCTACAACCGCTACGGCCCGGAATACAGGCAGCCGCCGGAGGAGACTGGCGATCGCCGTCCTGGTTGGCTTGGCCTTGACGGCCGGCGCCGGTTCCTGCGCCCGGAGCCCGACCCTTTCCGTCGCGCCGACCGGATCCGCCTTCCTGCTGGACGACGACGCCCGCCGCTGGGTGGACGAAACCCTCGCCGGCTTCACCCTCCGTGAGGCCGTGGCCCAGCTGGTGATGCCATGGATTCCCGGGTCCTACGCATCGGAGAGCGATCCGGACTTCCAGGAGCTCCTGAGCTGGGTGGAAGAGGGACTGGGTGGCGTCTGCATCTCCATCGGGGTTCCGGACGCATATGCGGCCAAGCTCAACCGGCTCCAGTCTCGAGCCCGAGTGCCCCTGCTGGTCACCTCCGACTTCGAGAACGGCGGTCCGGCGATGCGGCTCAACCACAGCTATGCCCTGCCGTCCCTATTACCCCAAGGGGGCGGGACCAGCTTTCCGCCCACCATGGCCTTCGGCGCCGCCGGAGACGAGGCCCTGGCCTTCGAATACGGCCGGATTACCGCAGAGGAAGCCCGCGCCGTCGGGGTTCACTGGCTGTTCGCGCCCGTGCTGGACGTCAACAGCAATCCGGAGAATCCCGTCATCGGCACCCGTTCCTTCGGGGAAGACCCCGACGCCGTCGGCCGGTTGGGCACCGCCTTCATTCGGGGAGCCCGGCAAGGCGGAGCCCTGACCACCGCCAAGCACTTCCCCGGCCACGGAGACACCCGAACCGATTCCCACATCGTGCTGCCCGTCGTCGCGGCAAATCGGGACCGGTTGGCCCGAGTCGAGCTCGTCCCGTTTCGCATGGCCGTGGACGCCGGGGTGGACGCGGTCATGACGGCCCACGTGGCAGTGCCGAACGTACTGGATGACCATCGGCCCGCAACCTTGTCGCCCCACTTCATGACGGAGCTGCTCCGGGAAGAAATGGATTTCGGCGGAATCCTCTTTACCGACGCCTTGCGAATGGGCGCCATCACCGGTGGCTACGGGGCCGGAGAATCGGCGGTCCTGGCCCTGGAAGCCGGGTCCGACATTCTTCTGGTGCCCGCCGATATCGGGGAGACCGTCGCCCAGGTGATCCGTGCGGTGGAATCGGGACGGATCCGCCGGGAACGGATCGACGGGTCGGTCCGTCGCCTCCTGGAAGCCAAGGCGGGCCTGGGGCTCCACCTGGACAGCCGAGTGGATCCTTCCGCCGTGGCGTCCCGGGTAGGAACCGCCCGAAACCGGGCGGCAGCGGAGCGGGCTGCGGCCGCCGCCATCACCCTCGTGCGAGACCGGGATTGGGTACTGCCGTTGACCGGAAGGGGGCGGGTGGTGAGCGTGACCTACGCCCCAACCCGCAATCTCCTGGCGGGCCGAACTTTCGACGCAACCCTGGCGAACTTTGCCGGGCGCGTCTCATCGGCCCGCGTGGGCCCCTCCACCCCGTGGCCGGCGTACGACTCTCTGTTGCACGCCGCCCGGAACGCCGACGCCGTCGTCGTCGGCATCTACGCACCCACCCAAACCGGCGCCGGTCCCACCGGGGGCCTTCCCGCCAGCTTCCGTACTTTTGTCGAACGGCTGGATCGGATCGGGGAGACGAGCACCGCCGTCGTTTCCTTCGCCAACCCGTACATTCTGACGGCCTTCTCCAGCGTCGGGACCTACCTGGTGGCCTGGGGTGGCCGGGAGGTTCCCCAGCGGGCCGCTGCCCGGGCGGTGGCGGGAGCCGTGGGGATCTCGGGGCGTTTGCCCATCTCGATCCCGCCTCTCCACTCGGTCGGAGACGGCCTGGACCGGGTCCCGACCGAGGGCGCAGCCCGGGTGGCCGAAGCCGCGGTCGACCCCCTTTTGGAAGCGGGCTTCGTACCGGATCCCGAAGCCCCGGAAGCCAGCGAAGAGAGCAGCGTCCCCGCGGGCGGACCCGGACGATGGCGGCGCGGTCCTCCCGTTCCCCGCTGCGGTGACCTTGAGCCCCATGGGTCCCGGTCCGATGCCCCCGAGCCCGGCCCCGGCGATCCCACAGAAATGGCCGACGCCTTCTGCCTGGACGACGGCGGGGTCCGGTCTCTCCGGGAAGTGCCCCCGGACCGGGTGGGAATGAGCGCCGACTCCCTCGCCGCCCTGGACGACTTCATCCTCGCCGCCCTGGACGACTCTGCGGCCTCTGGCGCCGCCTTGGCGGTCGTTAGACGGGGTCAGCTCGTACGACTGCGGGGATTCGGTCGCCTGGACTGGGACCCGGATGCCCCCCGCGTCACGCCTGCCTCCATCTTCGACCTGGCCTCCTTGACCAAGGTGGTGGGAACGACCACCGCCGCGGTGATCCTCGCTCAGAGGGGCGCCATCGACCTGGACGACCCGGTCTCCGCCTACCTCCCCTGGTGGGTCGGCAACCACGCTTCCAAGTCGCGGGTGACCCTTCGGCAGCTTCTCGTACACGAGGGCGGCCTCCCTCCCTTCCGCCGCTTCTTTCTGGAAATGGCGGGACGGGATGCGTACGAGGCGGCAATCGCCGCCCTTCCCCTGGACCATCCCCCCGGCGAACGCACCGTTTACTCGGACATCGGACTCATGACCCTGGCCTTTGTCGTGGAGGCCGTCTCCGGACAGGAATTCCAGGACTTCCTGCAAACCGAAGTTTGGGCCCCGTTGGGCATGGAGGACACGGGCTTCAACCCCCCTCCAGACCGGTGGGACCGAATCGCCACCACCGAGATGGACGAGGGGTACCGGGATGTACACGTCCACGGCGTTGTCCACGACGAGAACGCCTACGCGATCGGGGGGGTCGCCGGACACGCGGGCCTTTTCAGCTCCCCCCGAGACTTGGCCGCCTTTGTCCAGATGCTCCTGGACCGGGGCGTTGCAGGGCCGTGCGTCCCGGATCTGGCCTCGGGGTTTCCGTGCCACGGTCCCCGGTTCCGTCCTGTCTCAATCTTCGCTCCGGGCTGGGTCGACCGGATCACGCGGAGGCAGTCGGAACGCTCAAGCCGGGCCCTGGGCTGGGACACCCCTTCAGGCCGCTCGTCCGCCGGCGACTACTTTACTGCGCGGGCCTTCGGGCACACCGGTTACACCGGCACGTCCATCTGGATCGACCCCGTCCTTGATCTGGGGGTCGTCCTTCTCACAAACCGGGTGAACCCGACCCGAGACAACGGAAAACACGTGCCCCTCAGGCGGGGCGTCCACGACCGCGTCGCTCGGGCCATCGTCGACACGCCGCCCGACCTTCGGGACCCGGAACCCGCCCGGGAGCCCTGACGTGGCCTTGGGAGGGGGTGACCTCACGGTCCTGGTGCTGTACATGGCGGGAGTAACCGCCTGGGGGGCTTGGCTGGGCCGGGGGAACGCCAGCGGCACCGACTACTTCCTGGGAAGCCGGAACCTTCCCTGGTGGGCGGTCATGTTGTCCGTCGTCGCCACCGAAACGAGTACCCTCACCTTCCTTTCCATTCCGGGCGTGGCGTACCTGGGCAGCCTCGCCTTCTTGCAGCTGGCGTTGGGGTATCTGGTAGGAAGGGCCATCGCCGCATGGATGCTTCTCCCCGCCTACTACCGGGGCGAACTCTCCACAGCCTACGAGCTTCTGGGCAAGCGCTTCGGCGGGGGCGCCCGGCGGTACGCCTCGGGAGCCTTCATGGTCACCCGGCTCCTGGCCGATTCGGTCCGCCTGTTCTCGACGGCCATTCCCCTGGCGCTCATTACCGGATGGTCCTACCCGGTCTCCATCGGGGTGATCGGAGCGGTGACGCTGGCGTACACGTGCTACGGGGGCATTCGGGCCGTTGTTTGGGTGGACGCCTTGCAGATGGGGCTGTACGTGATGGGGGGCGTGGTCGCCCTCGTGCTTCTCCACGGGGCAGTAGAGGGGGGATGGGGCGCCATCCTGGCCCAAGCGGGATCGGCGGGGAAGCTCCAGATGCTGGATTTTTCCACATCTCCCGCCGTGCCGTACACCTTCTGGGCCGGGCTGGTCGGCGGAGGGTTCCTGTCCATGGCGTCTCACGGGACCGACCAGCTCATCGTCCAGCGCCTTCTCACCTGCCGGGATGCCCGACAGAGCCAGCGGGCCTTGGTCGGGAGCGGTGTCCTCGTCGCCTTCCAGTTCGCGCTCTTCCTCTTCGTGGGCCTGGGGCTCTGGATGTTCTTCGAAGGGAGGTCCTTCTCCAGCCCCGACGAGATATTCGCCCAGTTCATCGTCACCGAGATGCCCACCGGAATCCGGGGACTCCTGATCGCCGGCGTCTTCGCCGCTGCCATGTCGACGCTGTCATCCTCCATCAACTCCCTTGCTTCGGCGAGTACCTACGATTTCTGGGGTCCGGCCACCGGCCGCCGGAACGACGAGGGCGCCATGCTTCGAGCGGGACGGGGCTTCTCCCTGGCGTGGGCAGGCCTCCTCGTTCTGAGCGCCATCCTGTTCATCCCCTTGTCCGGGAGGAGAGCGGCGGTGGAGGTCGCCCTGGCCGTATCGTCCATCGTTCATGGAGGACTTTTGGGCGCCTTCGCCCTTGGGGTATTGACCCGAACCGTGAGCCAGACCGGAGCCGTTGTCGGCATGACCGCAGGAATCGGGACGGTCGTAGCCGTGTGGGCCACAGCCGGGGACCGGGTGGCTTGGACGTGGTTCGTTGCCATAGGCCTGGGGGTCACCCTCGTCGTCGGGGTCCTGTTCAGAAACCGCCGGTGACCTGGGTCGGCGTGGACGGCGGGGGCACTCGCTCCCGCGCTTGGGTGACGGATCGCCACGGACGGAAGCTGGGAGGGGCGGAAGGAGGGCCAGGGCTGGTTCATCCCGCCAACCCCGCGGCGGCCGCCCCGACCATCGAAGCACTTGTGCGCACAGCTGTGGATACCGCTGGTGCCTCGCTTCCCGCCTGTGGCCTGTGGGCGGGTCTGGCGGGCGCGGGACGGGAGGGACCCAGGAAAGCCGTGGAGACAGCCCTGCGGGAATCCGGAATCGCCCGTCGGACAAGGGTAGGCACGGATGTCCAAGCCGCTCACGCCGATGCCTTCAGGGAGGGTCCCGGGATCCTCTTGGTCGCGGGAACCGGATCGGTGGTTCTCGCGACGGACCCTCACGGAACCAGGGTGACCGTAGGCGGATGGGGCAGCCTGCTCGGGGATGAAGGGAGCGGCTACCGGATCGGCCTCCAGGGCCTGCGAGCCGTGGTGCGGAGCGCCGACGGTCGAGAGCCGGAAACCGCCCTGACGACCGGGTTGCTTCGGCAGACCGGTACCGGCAGCCCCGGAGATTTGGCAGCGTGGGCTGCGGTGGCAACCAAGGGGAACATCGCCGCCCTGTCCGTGCCTGTGATCCGCGCGGCCCATGAGGGCGACCCCGCCGCCGCCAAGGTGATCCGCGTGGCCCTGGGCGGGATCCGCGCGCTCCTGGAGGCGACGCTCCGTCGCACGGGAGGGTGGAAGGGGGCCCCGCCCGTCGCCTTCGTGGGAGGACTCGTCACGGAAGGAAGCCCGCTGCGGGATTTCGTCGACGGAATCGCCGCGGAACTGGGGTGCGGAGTGCTCCAGGCTCCCGTCGTCCCCGAGCGGGGCGCAGCCCGCAAGGCCATCGCCCTGGCCCCGCCCGGTCGGGCCTCCCAGGACACCACTCCGATCGCCACGCATTAGAACACTCCCGAACCCGTGTGGCAGACACAATCGGACAACGAGGAGCCCGGTTCTGCCGTTCCGGCAGGTGTCCCTCGGGTGACTCCGGCGGAACTGCCAACCTGGCAGTTCTCTTGCCACAGTCGTCCAAACGCAACCCCGTCCCACTGGCCAAAGCGGGCAGAAAATGGCTGGCACGCCTCGTGCTATAAGCGGGAGTTGGCGCGCAAAAGAAGCGCGCATGACGAACCTCATGGAAAAAGGAGTCATCACTATGTCACTGGTCAAATACGCCCGCCGCCCGAGCCTCGGGCACTCCTTCGACCTGCTTGCCAACCGCATGAACCGCCTGTTCGAGGACGCCGAGCTCGGCCACCTGACCTACGGGTCCAACTGGGTTCCTGCCGTGAGCGTGGAAGAGAAAGAGGGCGAGCTGCTCCTCACGGCCGAATTGCCCGGGATGAACGAAACCTCCGTCAAGATCAACCTGGAGAACAACGTTCTGACCATCTCCGGGGAGAAGCGCGACGGGAGGGAAGAAGGCGAAGACGGCGGGAAGTACCACCTCGTGGAGCGCAGTTTCGGCACCTTCCGCAGGTCCTTCACCCTGCCTCGCACCGTCCGCGCCGACGCCATCACGGCCGATTTCGAAAACGGCCTTCTGACCATTCGGCTGCCCAAGGCCAAGGAAGCCCGAAGCCGGGAGATCAAGGTGGCCCGCAAGGTCTGACGCCCGGCAGGACCAGAGCTGCCTCTCGGGGGATCCCGGGCAAAGGGAGCAAAAGGGGGTCCGGCCCATCCGGGCCGGGCCTTCGTTCGACCCAGCGACCAACAGGTCGGGACGCCGTAAACCCGGCGGCGACGTTCACCTCGGGTGAGATCCAGGCTCCCGTGGACGTCTCCGGCTGCCCGGCTAGAAAACGATCACATTCTCGATTTCCGCAACGGCGGCCCTGCCACCCCTCTCGGGTTTTTCGCAGGGAACATTGCCTGCCGACTCATCCCGGCTTCCAGCTTCTCACGTACCGGGGCTCCCACGCCCCCGGTTCGACAGCCTTCCACTTGCAGCACCGGAGTACCGCATCGGCGAGTGGAACACCGGCGGGCGCCGGCAAGAGCGTGTACCCCGCGGCCCGCACCAGTTTCGCGTGGGCCGCTGCCCCGTCACCCGTGAAAACCGCGCCCCTGGGGGGTTTCCGGTTGATCAAGTCCACGATCGTCCCGCCGTGGGGAGGAATCACTTGGACCGATCCCGCCACCCCCACGTCGTAACAAGCCCCGTACACTCGGCCTCCCCGGGCGTCCAGGATCACGTAGCGGATCTGCCGTTCGTCCCCGGTGACCGCCAAACCGGGAAGGGGCCCCGACAGTGCCGCGCCGTCTCCGGCGGCGGACTCCAGGCCGGGGGACTGTCCCAGCTCCCGAGCCAGCCCCGGGACCCAGGCGGCCTCCGGTCCCACCGATTCCACAGCGAAGGACGCGGCCCGCAAGCTCGAAGTGGGGTAGAGCGGAATGTCCAAGCCCACCGCAAGGCCCTTGGCTGCAGCGACGCCGATGCGAACCCCGGTGAAGGAGCCCGGTCCCGCTCCGATCACGACCCCCGCAAGTTCCTTCCGGCTGACCTCCGCTTCCTCAAGGACCTCCCCAACTGCGGGGATCAGCTTTTCCGCATGGGTGGCGGGGCCTGGGAGAAATCGTCGGGCGACAACGGACCCATTCGCCGCCAGCGCAACCGAACCCACCCTCCACGAGGTCTCGATCCCCAGAAAGCAACCGGGGGGGATCCGGCTCACCGGTCCGATGGCGTGTGTCGCCGAGGCGGAAACCCCGGCGCTCCTTATCGAACTCTCCGCCATGGACCGGGGGTCCCCCTGAGGGGGACAGTGCCCAAGGTCCACTACCCAAGCACCACGGGATACCGGGGGAGGTGTCCGGGATCCCCGAACCGCTCCACACCCGCCGTCCTCCGCTCCGGCGCATCGTCGGGAATTCGCAAGTCGACTTCCCAACGGTCCGGGGGCAACTCGCCCTCTGCCCGGCAGGGCCACTCCGTCAGCACGATGGCGGTTTCGGCGAGTATTTCGTCCCAGCCGATCTCTGCCAGCTCCGGCACGGAACCGATGCGGAAGAGATCGGCGTGAATCACCGGAAACCGGCCCGGCACGGGGTATCGGAAAAAGAAGTTGAAGGTGGGAGACGGCAGAACCGCCTCCACACCGGCCCCTCTTGCCACAGCCCGGGCGAAAACGGACTTCCCGGCTCCCAACGGTCCTTTGAGGCCGATGAACACGGGGGGAGCGACTTCTGCGCCGATTCGGCGACCCCACTCCGTGAGTTGATCTTCGGTCAACTTCATTGCGCATTCGCCTTCAGCTCGAGCATCTGGTCTCGCAAAGCCGCCGCCCGCTCGAAGTCGAGGGCCTCCGCCGCCTTGGTCATTTCTTCGGCAAGGATCTTGAGGAATTCTTCCAAGTCCACTTCGTCTTTGTATGCCGCAACGGGCTCGGCCACCCGGGCCACCGGCCGCTCCCGGACATCCGCGACCCGAGTCGAGAGTTCGATCTGCTCCACGCTCTTGCGAATGGTCTGGGGGGTGATTCCGTGGCGCTCATTGTGGGCAATCTGCACCTCCCGCCGACGCTCCGTCTCGTCAATGCAGGACCGCATGGAATCGGTCGTCCGGTCGGCGTACAGGATCGCCCGTCCGTTGGCGTTGCGGGCTGCCCGTCCCACGGTCTGAATGAGGGAGCGGGCGTTCCGGAGAAATCCTTCCTTGTCGGCATCCAGAATCGCCACCAGGGACACCTCCGGAAGATCGAGCCCCTCCCGCAGCAGGTTGATCCCGACCAGCACTTCGATCTTGCCAAGGCGCAGTGCCCGCAGGATCTCCATGCGCTCAATGGCGTTGATGTCGGCGTGCATGTACCGGACTCGAACCCCCACGGACTGAAGATACTCCGAGAGGTCTTCCGCCATGCGCTTGGTCAGCGTGGTGACCAGGACCCGTTCGTCCTGCGCGGCGCGGTCGCGGATCTCGGCCAGGAGGTCGTCCACCTGTCCTCGCACCGGGCGAACCTCGATGGGCGGGTCCACCAGGCCCGTGGGACGGATGATCTGCTCCGTCACCACACCACCGCACCGCTCCAGCTCGTAGTCCCCCGGCGTTGCCGAAACGAAGACGACCTGATTGACCAGGGACTCCCATTCCTCAAAGCGAAGGGGGCGGTTGTCAACGGCGGAAGGGAGTCGGAAACCGTGCTCCACCAAGGTGAGTTTCCGCGACCGGTCGCCTTTGTACATTCCGTGGACCTGCGGCACGGTGACGTGGGATTCGTCAACGATCAGCAAATAGTCTTCGGGAAAGTAGTCGATCAGGCAGGCAGGCCGCTCCCCTTCCCGGCGTCCGCTCGTGTAGCGGCTGTAGTTTTCGATCCCGGGACAGGTTCCGACCTCCAGCATCATCTCCAGATCGAAGTGGGTCCGGGTCTCGATGCGCTGGGCTTCCAACAGCAGCTCACGGGCCCGGAAGTCGGTTACGGCGCTGGCCAGTTCCTTCCGAATCATGGGCACCATTTCTTCGACCGTTCGACGCGGGGTGACGTAGTGCGAAGTCGGATAGATGGCGGTTCGGTTCAGAGAAGTGACGGGCTCGCCGGTCAGAGGGTCGAACCGAGTGATCCGCTCCACCTCATCCCCCCAAAGCTCGATCCGAATCGCCTGTTCCTCGTACGCCGGAAACACCTCGATCGTGTCGCCCCGAACCCGGAAAGTCCCCCGCTCGAAGGAGACGTCGTTTCTTCGGTAGAGGATGTCCACCAAGCTTCGAAGGATCTCCTGGCGAGGGAGCTCGTCGCCAACCGAAAGGTGGAACATGAGGCCCCGGTAGTCCGCCGGATTCCCCAAGCCGTAGATGCACGAAACGGAGGCAACCACCACAACGTCCCGGCGTTCGATGAGAGACGACGTAGCCCGGAGGCGCAGGCGTTCGATGTCCTCATTGCTGGAGGCGTCCTTCTCGATGTATGTGTCGGTCGCCGGGACGTAGGCTTCGGGTTGGTAGTAGTCGTAGTACGAGATGAAGTATTCGACCGCGTTGGTCGGAAGCAGAGACTTGAGCTCTCCGTAGAGCTGAGCCGCGAGCGTCTTGTTGTGGGACATGATCAAGGCGGGACGCTTCATTTCGGAGATGACGTGGGCGATCGTGAGGGTTTTCCCCGTGCCCGTCGCGCCCAGCAAGGTCTGGAAACGGCGTCCGACCCGAAGTTCCGCCACCAGCTCGGCGATTGCCGCGGGCTGATCCCCCCGGGGCACAAAGGGAGCCTGGATCTCGAAGTCAGGCATCCCAGACCCTGTCCCCACCCCTGGAGCCCCTAGCCGCCATCAAGCAGCTCGCTCTCCCCAAGACTCTCTCGCCGGACCACCGAGATTACTCCCTGGACGCTCTGTACGGCTTCCATGATGCGCCGGAGGTGGTTCAGGTTCTGAACCTCCACAACGAAGGCGGCGGTCATCCCCCCGTCAGTGGCGCGCATATCCGCGTGCCGAATGTCGGTGGCCGTGTCGGTAATCGTCCTGGCCACGTCCCCCAGGAGGCCCCGCCGGTCCGTCCCCTCCATTTGAAGGTGCACGAAGAAACGGTCCCCCCGCTCTGCCTTCCACTCGATTTCTACTCTGCGCCCCGGATCCTGGTCCAGGTTGAGCACGTTCGGACAGTCCGTTCGATGGATCGATATCCCCCGGCCCCGCGTGATGTAGCCGATCACCTGGTCTCCGGGAACGGGCTGACAACACTGGGAGTACCGAACCATCAGGTTGTCCACGCCCTGGATGGTCACCCCTTTGTTCGACTTCCGAATCTTTTCGGCAATGCGCTCCAGGGTTGACCGCGACCGTTTCACGACGTCGGCCGGGTCCTCGTCCGGGTAGAATCCCCGGATCACCGCTGTCGGACCGATGTCTCCTCGAGCCAGGGCCACCAGGGTGTCGTCGAAGCTGGAAAACCCGAGTTTCCGGGCGACCCGCTTCTTTTCGTCTTCGCCCGGACGGGCCCGGCGGGCCTTCCGAAGTTCCCTCTGGAAGAACTCCTGGCCCAGGCGGAGAGCCCGGCCATGCTCCTCCCGACGGATCCATTGGCGGATTCGCTGGCGAGCTCGGGCCGTCTTCACAAAGCCCAGCCAGTCCCGGTTGGGCCACTGGCGGGGGTTTGTAATGATCTCGACGGAATCTCCGTTCTTGAGCTCCCGCGACAGGGGTGCGATGCGGCCATTCACCTTTGCCCCCGCACAGTGCAGTCCCACTTCCGTATGGACGGAAAAGGCAAAGTCTATCGGAGAAGCGCCTACCGGAAGCGGCTTGACTTCTCCCCGGGGAGTGAACACGAAGATCTCGCCCTGAAACAGATCCATCCGGAGGAACTCCATGAATTCCTCGGGCTCACTGGTTTCCTGCTGCCACTCCAGGACCTGCCGGAACCAAGTCAGGGCTTCGTCGACGCCGCTTTCCTTTCCATCCGCCTTGTACCGCCAGTGGGCAGCGATTCCGTATTCGGCGGTCCAGTGCATTTCCTCCGTGCGAATCTGAATCTCGTAACGGCGGCCGGCCGCCCCGTACACGGTCGTGTGGATGGATCGGTACATGTTGGACTTGGGCGTCGCCACGTAGTCGTGAAAGCGGTCTTGCACCGGCGTCCACGTGCTGTGGATGATTCCCAAAGCCGCATAGCAGTTTTGCACGGAATCTGTAATTACGCGGAGCGCCATCAGGTCGTAGATCTCATCGTAACTGCGATCCTGGGTGATCATTTTTCGGTGGATCGACCACAGGTGCTTGGGACGTCCGGTCACGTCCGCGGGGATGTCCGCTTGGCCCAGAGCCTCCTCCAAAGGCCGCTGCATCTCCAGGATGTGGCGCTCTCGGCTCCGGCGCCGCTGACGAACCAGCTTCCGCAGGGCATCGAAGGCTTCCCGGTCCAGAAACTTGAAGGCCAGGTCCTCCAGTTCCCACTTGATGGCTGCCATGCCCAGGCGATGGGCCAGAGGCGCATAAATCTCGTGGGTCTCCCGGGCAATGGACCTCTGCTTGCTGGGAGACAGATGATCCAGCGTACGCATGTTGTGCAGTCGATCCGCCAGCTTCACCAGAATGACCCGGGCGTCCAAGGCCATGGAAAGCAGCAGCTTGCGATAGTTCTCGACCTGCTCCTCGTTGTGAGACCGAAAGCGCACGCGCCCGATCTTCGTCACGCCGTCTACGATGGCGCCCACTTCGTCCCCGAACAGCTCCCGGATGCCTTGAAGGGAAACCGCCGTGTCTTCCACCACGTCGTGGACGAGGGCCGAAACGACCGACGCTGAGTCGAGGCGAAGCCGGACAACGATGGTGGCAACCTCTACCGAATGCGTGATGAAGGGCTCTCCCGACGCCCGCTTCTGTCCGGCGTGAGCCTCCGCCGCCAGCTCGTAGGCGGCCCGAATTGCCTCCACGTCGAACCGATCCGGGAAGGCATCAATCGCTCGTGCCAGAGGCCGGGGGAGCCCGGAGGTGATCGCCGACCTGGCTGCCGCTGTACGATTGGCCATGTCTACAATCTACCCACGTAGGCCTCCGGAAGTTGCGGACCTCCCGCTCCTTCTGAAAGGGAAGAGCACGCGCAAGCGCCCAGGAGCGTCATTGACCAAACCTGTCCCGGACGTACTGCACAGTCTCTTTTGTCGTCAGTCTCGTCGTGAAAACGCTCATACGAATGTAGAATCGATCGGCATTTCCGTCTCTGACGTACACCGGCTTCAGTGACCTTTCGCAGCACGCCACCAAGACCCGTTCGCCATCCACTCCACAGAAGCGCGGGCTAATTCGGGTCATCGCCTCCGGTCCAAGCCGAGACGTGACCATGTTCCCAAGGTGAAGGGACATCTTATCCTCACTGGAAAAAACGTCCGCAGCGATGCCGACCGGGGTGGCGTCGCTGAACCAAAGATTTTCCTTTGCTGTTTATGCGAATGAATACTTCGGCTACGTCTTCTTCTTCCGCGTCAAGGTCGTCACCTACAACTTCGAAATCGTCGTTTCACTGCTCCGGACACGCGATATATCTGCTATGAATTCCTTGTCTTTTCGGATAGCCGCATTCGCGACCTCGAACCTTTCCTCCAATGGGTTGAGGCAATGTAGATCACTTCGCTCTTGAAGTTGTGTCGAATGACGGGCTGGCCACAAATTACTGCGTATAACGATATAAGTCTCTGTTGGCCATCAATGATGACCAAATCCGGACTTAACTGCTTTCCCTCGGGACCGATCACTCTGTCAGCCTGTGCCGCTGTATATCTGGAAGAACGATCTTACCCATTTCGATATCGCCGACCAAGCCGGACAGCTGATTTGAGCCGGATGTCGCCGCGCACTGGAAATGAAGTGCATCGATATCCTTCGCTTTCCATGGGCGCCCAGGGGGCACACCCAGCTGTTCTTTTCCGCGAGCGCTCGGGTGGACGAACCGGACCTCGGCAGGGTCCGAGGAGGGGATGCGCCATTTGACCCCGGGGGCCAGGCCGGATTGTGGTGAGGCGCGAAACGGCTTTTGGGGGCACCCTTCCATTGAAGCGACCCAAACGGAGTGAGGCCCCGGAGGAAGGCGTGGCCTCTAGTCGCTCCCTCTCCCTTTTGCGGGCACGTTGAGGCCGTCCCCGACATTGAAGAGCGGCGGAATTCGGGTCGGCGTGCGCCCGGCGATGGCAAAGTCCCCGAAGAGTGCGCCCGCGGCAGCGGTCTGGCTCGCCTCCGAGCCGCTCCAAGCCAGCATGTAGGCCTGTACATCCGGGAACGACGAGACGAGGTAGGGGTTGCCGAACGAAACCACGATGTGGGGAACGTCGGCGCTGCGAAGTCCGTTGATAAAATCGTTCATCTCTTTTGGCATAGCCACGGATCCAAGGTACGATACGGCCGCCACATAGGTGCTCACGATGACCAGGGCTTGATCCCGGGCCTGGCGGGACAACGTCGCGTAAACGGACGCCGGGGTGTCCCCTTCAACAAAGGCCGTCGTTAAGCGAGGGTAGACACGCCCCACCCGTCGGTTGAAGTAGCGTCCCGCGAGAACATCCGACGACCTCCTGAAGGAGACCGACATTACCCGAGCGGTGCGGGTCCCCAGCAGCGGCAGCAAGTTGCGGCCATTCCTGAGGACGGTGATCGACCGTTCTGCCAGCTGCGCTGCGGTTTCGACATGGGCCGGTATTCCGACAACCTCCCGAACCGCCTCAATGGGAACCTTGCGCTCCGTGTCAAGCCCCAGGGACGCCTTCGCCTGCAGGATGCGAAGCACGGATTCGTCGATTCGGGATTCGGGAATCCGCCCGGACTCTACCGCAGCAACGATACCTTCGACGGCCGCCAAGGGTGAGGGAGGCATGAGGATCACATCCGCACCCGCCTCCACCGCCCGAACCGCAGCCTCTTCCGTGCTGTGTTGGCGGGAAATTGCCCGCATGTCCATGGCGTCGGTGAACAGGAGGCCCTCGAAGCCCATTTGCTCTCGCAACAGGCCGGTCAGAACCGCACTGGAAAGGGTGGACGGAATGGGGGTCCCGTCCGTGAGGGAGGGAACGGCAATGTGGGCGGTCATGACTCCTCCCATACCGGCAGCCACCGCCGCTCGAAACGGCCGGAGCTCCACGGAGTCCAGACGTGCCCGGTCGTGGTTGACGCGGGGAAGTGCGAGGTGGGAGTCGACATCGGTGTCGCCGTGTCCCGGGAAGTGCTTGCCCGTGGCAATCGCTCCATGTTCCTGAATCCCACGCACCAACGCGGAACCGAGCCTGGCCACCTGCTCCGGATCATCGCCAAAAGAGCGAATGTTGATGATGGGGTTGTCGGGATTGTTGTTGACATCCAGAACGGGCGCGAAGGGGACATGGATGCCGACCCCCCGGGCCTCCACCGCCGTGATCCGACCCATCTCGTAGGCAAGCCCCTCATGGCCTGCGGCCCCGACGGCCATGAGCGACGGGAAATCGGTGGCGCCACCCAGCTCGATGGCCCCCGGCATCTGGACGGCACCCCGCAACCGGAAGCCGGCACCGGTCTCAAGATCGGAGGCAACGAGGAGCGGAAGGTCGGACCGGTCCTGAAGGTGATTGAGCTTCGCCGCCACTTCCGTCGGCGAGCCCACGGACATGATCACCCCGCCGATTCCCAACTCCTCAACGTAGCCGAGGATCCGTTCATCACCGGAAGCACCCTGCGGCATGAAGTCGCCGAGAACCCAGGGCATGATGAGCTGACCCGCCTTTTTTCGAAGGGTGAGCTCCCTCAGGGTCCGCTCCGCCCAGGAAACGGTGGGTACATCCGCCTCCAGGGACACCTTGAGTTGCTCGGGGCCACGGTCGGCTTTCGACACTGGATCCAGCACTTCGACACGCGGCGGAGAGGGCGCGTCAACAGGGCGCGGAGGCGACCCGCACGAAAGGAGCACCAGGGCTGAAAAACAAACGGAGAACCGAGTGGGTGACATGCGTGTGGGCGGGGGTCGGAGGGGTAGGGGTGTAACTGGAACCACGCCGGAATCAGAGTTGACAAGAGAAATATTCATTTGACCTCTACCTTATCCGTCTTTCCTCTCCCTAGGAAGTCCGTACCAAGGCGGCCAGCCCCCGAGTCATCAGCGCGGTGACGGCACTGTGCCCCAAGTCCTGCGGCCACCCGGGTCACCGTTCGCCCTTGGAAGAATGTGCCGCTTATGCCCGAAACGGAATCGGACGACGAAAGATCACCCGGGAAAAAGACGCTTGAGAAGGTAGGTTCGCCTCTCTCACGCCGCCCGCGGCATCCTGACCAACCCCGCCTCTCCCCCCATGCACCCCTGCCCCGCCAGAGAAGAGAACTGTTCACCCGCCACGATGATGTGATCAAGAACCGGGATTCCCAGCTGCTCCCCCGCCTTCGAGAGCTGGCGGGTGATCTGCACGTCTTCGGCCGAGGGGGCGGGATTCCCCGACGGGTGGTTGTGGACGAGGATGAGCGCGGCCGCCCGAAACACGATGGCATCCCGAAAGACCTCCCGTGGATGAATCAGGGACGCGTCCAGGATGCCCCGGGTCACCTGGCGCTGACAGATCGGTCCGTTCCGTGAGTTGAGGAGAAGGACATGGAATTCTTCGTGAGCCAAGTGGGCAAGGCTGGGCGCGAAGATCGCATGGATATCCCGGGGTCCCACAATGGGCTCCCCGGGGCTGGACCGGGCGGACCCCACCCTCCGGCCCAGCTCGATGGCAGCGATGATCCTCGCAGCTACCGCAGGGCCAATCCCCGGAATCGCCAACAAGCGACCTACATCCAGCCGGGCCAGATTCCCTAGCCGCCCCCCGGAGAGAGAAAGCACCCCCTCGGCGAGCACTCCGGCCGGAGCCGACCCGGTGCCCGATCCGATCACCAGCGCCAACAGCTCCTGCTCCGAAAGGGGGCCGGGACCATACCGGTGCAATCGCTCTCTCGGCCGGGACTCCGGAGGCGGTGCGGCCCCGGTTACACTACGGACCCGTGACACTTCTTGTACTTTCGTCCGCTTCCGCAGGGGCAGGGTTCATTTCGGCGAGGACGCTTCAACGTCCTGACCGGCGCTTTCGGGCGCGCTTTTTCACCCCGATTGGTCGACAGCCGACCGACGTCCGGGCTGGTCCCCGGGGTTCCCGACCTGGCTGCCACCGGCATGCCCATGGAATCGACAGCCCCTTGGGGGGGGCGCCCGCGAAGCGCGACAGCCCGCCTCCCAGCTGTCGCAACCCCTGTTTGGCTTCCGGACTGCCCCACGCTTCCCGGCGTTTCCGATGGTCCGGAGTAGGAGATCCGCCGCTGGCTCTGTACCGGATGACGCATGGAGGGCCTCTGTTCCAGACGAACCCGAAAGAACTGCCGGGTTACCGTTCGGCGGATGTCGTCCATGAGCCCCACAAACATCTCGTAGGCTTCTTTCTTGTATTCGACGAGAGGATCCTTTTGTCCCCATCCCCGGAAACCGATCGAAGCCTTCAGGTGATCCAGGTCGTACAAGTGGTCCTTCCACTTGCCGTCGATGGTCGAGAGCATGACGAAGCTCATCACCCGCTCCCCGTACTCACCGAAGGACTCGATCTTCCGCTCGAAGGAATCACGGATCGCTGCTTCTGCCGCGTCGAGTATCTGTTCCCGTCCCACCTCCTCCGGATCCCCCTCCCCCCCCACAGGCGGAAGAACCGTGTGAAGGTCCAGGAGCATCCGCTGCCTCAACCCTCGCGTGTCAATCCCCTCTTCCAGATCCGAAACCGGCAGATGGTCTTCGAAGACCGACGCCATGGTATGGCGAATCATCTCCCATACTTCGCCCTTCAGGTCCTCCCCTCCTTCCAGGGCAAAGAGCCGGAGGTCGTAGATGACCTCCCGCTGTTGGTTCATGACGTCGTCGTAATCCAGCAGTCGCTTTCGCGCCTCGAAGTTGTTGCCCTCCACCCGTTTTTGGGCCCGCCCGATGGAACGGGTGACCAGAGGGTGGATGATGACCTCACCCTCTTCTGCGCCCATGCGCTCCATGGCCCTGGCGATCCGCTCCATGCCGCCGAAGAGACGCATCAGGTCGTCCTCCAGCGACAGGAAAAACTGGGTCGCGCCAGGATCTCCCTGACGGCCGGCTCTGCCCCGAAGCTGCCGATCGATCCGCCGGGCCTCGTGCCGCTCCGACCCCAGGATGTGGAGCCCCCCCTCTTCGATCACGTAGTCGTCGGGCTTGTCCGACAGATCTTGGTACCGGGTGGGGTCGGTGGACGCCAACGACTCCAGCTCCAGGCTTCGTTCGTTCGCCCACCCGATGGTCCGGGCGTCGGTCACGCCGGACCCGAGTTTGATGTCGGTTCCCCGCCCCGCCATGTTTGTGGCAATCGTAACGACGCCCGGACGGCCCGCTTCCGTCACAATTTCCGACTCTCTCTTGTGCTGCTTGGCGTTGAGGACGTTGTGGGGGAGTCTCCGGCGCTTGAGCATGCGCGACAGGGTCTCCGACACCTCCACGTTGGTCGTTCCGACCAGCACCGGGAGCTCGAGACGATTGAGACGCTCGATCTCGTCCATGATGGCGCTGTACTTTTCGCGCTTGGTACGGAAGATCAGGTCGTCGCGGTCGTCCCGGGCAATGGGACGGTTCGTGGGAATGACGGACACGTCCAGGTTGTAGATCTGGTGGAACTCGGTTTCCTCCGTTTCCGCCGTGCCGGTCATTCCCGCGAGTTTGTCGTACATGCGGAAGTAGTTCTGGATCGTGATCGTGGCGAGGGTCTGGGTCTCGCCCCGAATCGTCACCCCCTCCTTGGCCTCCACCGCCTGGTGTAGTCCGTCGCTCCAACGTCGACCCGGCATCTGGCGGCCGGTAAATTCATCGACGATGACGACGGAGCCGTCTTCCCCGATGATATAGCGCTCGTCTTTGTGAAAGAGGGTGTACGCCTTGAGTAGCTGGTGGATGACGTGGATTTTTTGGGACTTGTCTGCGTATTCGCCCTCCAGCTCCGCGATTTTCTCCCGCTTCTGTTCGACAGAGAGGTCCTCTTCGTCCTGGATCCCTCCCACGATCTCCGACAGGTCGGGAACAACGAAAGCGTCTGGGTCGCCAGGCGACAGCTCGTCCAGCCCCTTGTCCGACAGGTGGACATTGCTGCCCTTCTCGTCCATGGCAAAGAGAAGCATCTCGTCGATCTCATGCAGGCGCTTCTCCCGCATGTAGTCCCCTTCGACCTTTTCGACGAGCTTCACCAGGGCGGGCTGGTCGGCGAACAACTTCATCAAGCGCTTGCTCTTGGGTCCTCCTCGCTTCGCCGCCAACAGGCTCTCGCCAGCCGCGTACTCCTCTTCTCCGGACTGCAAGCGCCTTTCCGCAGCGGCGATGAGCTCGCTGACCATACGCATCTGCTTCCGGAACAGGTTGCCCACGACCGGGGCCATTCGCTTGAAGGGCGTTGAGGTATCGCGACTGACCGGGCCCGAGATGATCAGGGGGGTTCGCGCCTCGTCGATCAGGATGGAGTCGACCTCGTCGATGATCGCGTAGTGGTGTCTCCGCTGTACCCGCTGCTCCAAAGCGTGCACCATGTTGTCCCGGAGGTAGTCGAACCCGAATTCGTTGTTGGTGCCGTAGGTGATGTCTGCGTGGTACGCGGCCCGCCGCTCGGGAGAGCCAGGCGGATAGAGGTCGATGCAGTCCACGGTCAAGCCTAGAAGGCCGTAAATGGCCCCCATCCACTCCGCGTCCCGCTGGGCCAAGTAGGAATTCACCGTCACCAGGTGGACGCCGCGCCCTGCCAGGGCATTCAGGTAGAGGGGCATGGTGGCCACCAGGGTCTTCCCTTCGCCCGTGGCCATCTCGGCGACCCGCCCTCGGTGAAGCTGGATCGCCCCAATGAGCTGGACGTCGTAGGGAACCATATCCCACTTCAGCTCGTAGCCCGTGACCATGACTTGCCGCCCCATGAGGCGCCGACAGGCCTCCTTCACCACGGCAAAGGCTTCCGGAAGGACCTTCTCCAGCGCATCGGCCAACTCGCCCTTGTACTGCTCTTCGAGTTTACTGATCTCCAGGCCGAGGGCCTCCCGGTCATCCGGATCCGATGAGGTTCGCTTACGCGCCCGCCCGGACTCGATCTCCGCGAGGATGGCCTCGGTGTGGTCCGCAATGCGCTTTCTGAACTCCTGGGTCTTCGCCCGCAGGGCGTCTTCCGACAGATCCGCGAGCGCGGCAAAGTGCTCGTTGATCTTCCCGACCAGAGGAGCCATGCGTCTGACCTCGCGGCCGTGCCGAGAACCGACGATCTTCTTGATGACGTTTTTGATCATTCAGCGGTTCGGAACCCCTTCACTTACCGGATAGGTTCCGCCTTGTGGCTGCCCTGCCGTTCACCCAGGCCTGGAACGGCCGGCTGCGGCAGTGCGTTTCACTTTATCAATTAAGGATAGGATACTGGCCTGAACCATAGACCGAACGGACCGTCTCCGGTCCCGTCGGCAGCAACGGCCAGCGTCAAGGACCAGCCGGTGGGGCACGGCTCCAGGCCGTCGCGACCGAGTCATCCCGAACCGGGAGGTTCAGGGCGCGGGCCTCGGGAGATTCGGGATAGGTTTCCAACAGCCTGGCGGTGAATTCCTCTTGCTGCTCGTTCCACCCCCACTCTTGGTAAATATCGATGAGCCGGGCCATGGCCCGGGGGGCCGATTCAGTCCCGGAGAAGGACTCGATGAGGTTAAGGAGGATGAGTTCGGCAGATTCCAGGATGTCCCGCTGAAAGTAGAAGTACGCCTCCCCGTATGCCTTGGCCGCCAGTTTCGCGTGCATCTCCAGGGCGACTTCCTGGGCCGAGTCGCCGACAGGCGAACCCCTGAAGTCGGTCGCCACATTCTGGCAGGTCGTACGGGCCTGCACCGTGTACTGCTGGTCCCTCTGGGGGTGGGGAGACATGGCCGCGTACGACCGGCACAGGCCCATCCAGCCTTCCCGGACCCGTTCGTGGTCCGGATAGACTTGTACGATGCGGGTAAACTCGGAAACCGCACTCAGGTACTCCTCGTCGGCAAAGAAGGAGCGCGCCAGGTAGTGGCGGGCCTCGACAACTTGATCGAAGCCGGGAAACGTGAGGACAAGCCGCTCGAAGGCCCGGCGGGCCTGATCCCATTCACTCTCCTCGAACGCCCGTTGTCCGTGCGCGTACAACTGCTCCGCCGTCCATCCGGAAAAGGGCGGCGCGGAAGAGCAGGCCGTTCCGAAAAGCACCGCCAGGGCGCCCGCAACCGCCCCCACCTCCTTCCGCTTCACCGCCCGTAGCTTCAGCACGGTCCGCCCACACGTCCCCCCTTTCGAAATCTGATCTCGTCAACCCGGTCAAGCGCTCTTCGGGCCAGGGGCCCGGAGCCCGAGGGATCGACGATGGGAACCACCCGGTAGGCTTCGACGGCAGCATCGCAGTAGCCTACTTCCGCCAGAATCTCGGCTTTCCCGAAGTAGGCCTGGGGAAGCAGCGTTTTCGGTTCCTCCAGCGCCAGAACCGTTTCCAGGTGCTGGAGGGCCTCGTCCAGGCGACCCTCCTCGATCCGCTCCCCGGCAAGTTGAAAGGAACATAAACCCACGTGCCAACGAACCTCGACTTCGCGCCTGGGCACCAGGTCCCGGAAGTCCTCGAAGAAAAGAAGGGCCCTCTCACAGTCTCCGATCTCTTCGTGGGCCAGCGCCGTTTCAAAGACGATGTCGGGATCGTCCCGGTTCGTTCCCAGAGCCCTCAAATAGAGGGGAAGCGCCTTGCCGTACTCCCCGCTGTTGCCGTAGTGGCGGGCAAGGGGTAGCGCCAGCGCTTCCATCACGAGTCCAGGCCGGAAAACGAGAGCCGCTTCGAGCGCGGAAGCCATCCCGTAGCTGTCCCCGCTCCCGTGTGCTCTCCGGGCCATCGCGACGAAATCGGCGACGGCTTGGTCGGCGTGCACGCTGTTTCCCCGCGCCGCCTCTTCGTACAAGACTCGAGCTTCATCCACCCTTCCGAGAACCGCATAGGCGTGAGCCGCCCGAACGATCCCCTCCGCTCCCGGATCTTCCAGGATGAGAGACAAGCGGTATTCGGCCAAGGCTTCCTCGTAATCCCCCCGGGCAAAGGCTCGGTCACCCCGCAAACGGGCGGTTTCCTCCGCCGATTCCGCCCCGCACCCGACAAGAAGGGGAAACAACACGGAGAGCAGGGGAGATCGCCACCCCGGAACCCCTCTTCCACCGTCCCGCTCTTGCGGTTGTCTTGTCCGTTGCTCTTGCACTTACCGGTTCTGCGCGTGAGGACTACGGGCATCTCCGGAGAGCGGGCCCCCATCTGTCCATTTCGTGTCGATGTTGCGGGAAACAGCCCCCTCCCGCTCCAGCAACGCTCGGAAATAGGGGATCGTCTTTCTTATCCCCTGCCGGAGGTCAGTGGCCGGTTCCCAGTCCAGCACCCGGCGGGCAACAGCGATGTCCGGACACCGCATCCTCGGGTCGTCAATGGGCAACGGAAGATACGTCAACGGAGCCGAACTGTCCGTCTCTTCCATGGCGAATCTCGCCACCTCCCGAATCTGGAACTCAACCGGGTTTCCAATGTTGACCGGATGGACGTAGCTTGACTGGAAGAGGCGGAAGATACCTTCGATCTCGTCGTCCACGTAACAGAAGGACCGAGTTTGGAGCCCATCTCCGTACACGGTCATCGGCTCTCCCTGGAGGCCCTGAACGATGAAGTTGGAGATGACCCGCCCATCGCCCGGGCGCATGCGGGGGCCATATGTGTTGAATATCCTGATGATGCGGGTGTCGACAGCCCGGGCCCGGTGGTACGCCATGGTCAGGGCCTCGGCGTAGCGCTTGGCTTCGTCGTATACACTCCGGGGCCCCACCGAATTCACGTTCCCCCAATAGGTTTCCGGCTGAGGGTGAATCGCGGGAACGCCGTACACCTCCGAAGTGGAGGCCAGGAGGTAACGCGCCCCGTGACGGCAGGCCAACCCCAGGGTGTTGAGCGTACCCAGTCCGCCTGCTCTTAGCGTCCGAATCGGAAAATCAAGGTAGTCCGGCGGGCTGGCGGGCGACGCGAAGTGCAGGACGCCATCCAGTTTCGAGGCGAAGTAGAAGGGCTCGCTGATGTCGTGCTCGACGAAGTCGAAGCCGGGCTCGTGTTCCAAGTGGGCCAGATTCCGGCGGGAACCCGTAATCAAGTTGTCCACCCCGACGACCTCGTACCGCTCCGCAAGAAACCGGTCAACCACATGGGAGCCCAGAAATCCGGCAGCCCCCGTCACAAGCACGCGCATCGCCGATCCCGGCTTTAGCCGCCTGCCGGCGGAATTGCAGGACGCCCCACAGAAAAATACTCGAAGCCAATTTCGCTCAACTTTCCCCGATCGTAGAGATTCCTCCCATCAAATATCACAGGCTCCTTCATAAGGTTCCGCATCCTGTGGAAACTCGGGTGGCGGTACTGGAGCCACTCGGTGTGAATGACCAGGGCATCGGCGCCCGTGAGAGCGTCGTAGCCGTGGTTTCTGTATTCGATAGAATCTCCTAGGATCCGCCGGGCCTCTCCCAGAGCCTCCGGATCATGGGCCACCACTTTGGCACCCCGTTCCACTAGCCCTGGGATCGTAACCAAACTGGGGGCCTCGCGCATATCGTCGGTGTTGGGTTTGAAGGCCAGGCCCCAGACGGCAATCACCCGCCCATTCAGCGTCTGCCCGAACCGTTCAACGACCCGATCCAGGAGAAGGCGCTTCTGCCCGTCGTTGACGGCTTCGACGGCTTCAAGGAGGCCGGGGTCGACATTCTTCTCCTTCATTGTGCGGGCAAGCGCCTTCACGTCCTTCGGAAAACAGGAGCCACCGTACCCTACGCCTGGAAAGAGGAACGAGGGACCGATCCGCCGGTCGGCGCCGATCGCCCGCCGGATCTTCTTCACATCGGCGCCCATCTGGTCGCACAGTCGGGAAACCAGGTTCATCAGGCTGAGGCGAGTCGCAAGCATGGCATTCGCCGCATACTTGGTGATCTCGGCAGAGGCCGGATCCATGACGAGGATTTCCTTGCCTGTGCGCACGAAGGGCGCGTACAGGTCCCGGAGCACCGTGGCGACTCCGGGATCGCTCACACCCAGCACGACCCGGTCCGGCTTCATGAAGTCGTTGACAGCGGACCCTTCCTTGAGGAATTCGGGGTTGGAGCAAACGTGGAACGGATGTTCCGTTTCGCGCTCAACGGCGCGGCGAACGAGTTCCGACGTACCTACGGGGACCGTACTCTTGGTCACGATGATACGCTCCCCGTCCATGGCCCGCCCGATTTCCGATGCGGCGTCCAAAACGTGTTGCAAGTCGGCGGAGCCGCTTTCGTTCGCGGGCGTTCCTACGGCGATGAAGACCACGTACGAATCCCGCACGGTCCGTCCCAGGTCGGTCGTGAACGTGAGCCGTCCTTCCGCCAGGTTACGCCGCACCATCGATTGGACGCCGGGCTCGAAAAAGGGAATTCGCCCCCTCTTCAATCCTTCGATCTTTTCTTCGAGAATGTCGAAGCAAATCACCTCGTGACCCGTTTCGGCAAAGCAGGCACCCGTGGTCAAGCCGACGTACCCGGTTCCCACGACAGAGATCTTCACGTTCCCGCTTGTTCTGTTCGGCCGCTCGCGGGCGACGCGGCGGATCTCTTGCGGCCGACCGCTCCCTCGGGGACATCCCCGCACTTCACGATCCAGCGTTGAGGACGGGAGGTGCGCGCGGAAGCGAGAATCGAAGCCGTCACGTTTCTGGCGTCAACGAGAACGGATGAAATCCGAAAAATCCTTTCGTAGTCGAAGCAGGAGTGGTCCGTCACGATCACCACCGCATCTGCTTCTCCAATCAAATCATCGTCCAAGGGAACGGATTCGAGCCTGCGACCATCCTTCGTCCGCCATTCGGGAACGTAGGGGTCGTGGTAGAGCACTTCGGCCCGGTCGCGTTCCAAAAGCCTGAGGACGTCCATGGCCGGAGACTCCCGGACATCCTCCACGTCCTTCTTGTAGGCCACCCCCAAGATCACGACTCGGGAACCGTTCACCGGTTTGCAGACCCCGTTGAGGGCCTCTCGAACCTTGTCAACGACGAAGGTCGGCATTGCGGCGTTGATTTCGGATGCCGTCTCGATGAAACGAGCGCGGTACCCCATGGTGCGCATCTTCCATGCAAGGTAACGAGGGTCTACCGGAAGGCAGTGCCCCCCCAGCCCGGGACCCGGGCTGAACTTCATGAACCCGAAGGGCTTCGTAGAGGCGGCTTCGATGACCTCCCAGATGTCCAATCCCAGCCGGTCGGCAATGACCGCCATCTCGTTCACCAGTCCGATATTCACGGCGCGGAAGGCGTTCTCCAGAATCTTGGTCAGTTCCGCGGCTTCCACGGAGGAGACCGGAACCAGCGTGTCCACAAGGCGTGAATAAAATGCGATCCCTGCCGCCGTGCACTCCGGCGTGATCCCTCCGATGATCTTCGGAATGTTCCCCGTCTTCCACGTCTTGTTGGCCGGGTCCACCCGTTCGGGGGAGAAGCAAAGGAAGAAGTTCCTACCCGGTTTCAAGCCGCTCCTCTCCAGAATGGGCAACACGACCTCCCGAGTGGTCCCGGGATACGTCGTCGACTCCAGCACGATCAGCTGCCCATCGGCAAGGACATCTGCCACGGCCCGGGAAGCCGCGAGAACATGGGAAATGTCCGGGTCCAGCATCTTGGAAAGGGGCGTGGGGACGCAGATGGAAACCGCTTCGCATTCCCCCAACCCCGACATGTCGCTCGTTGCCCGAAGGAGCCCCCGCCGCCTCGCCTCCTTCACCTCCTCGTGGCCCAAGTCCCGGATATGACTCCGACCCCGGTTGACGCCGGCGACGACCTCCGAGTCTATGTCAAAGCCGGTAACGCGGATCCCGTTCTTCGCCGCTTCGACGGCAAGCGGCAAACCCACGTAGCCAAGGCCGACCACGCCGAAAGCCACGTCCCCGGACCGGAGTCCGGGAAACCCGGTTTCAGGGACGTCCGCCGAACGTGTTTCCCCCACCTCACCCGCCTCTTCCAGCCCGTACCCTCATCTACCCTACCCCCGGGGAAAAGCAGCGTGGCCGTCCCCTTCAAGAAGACGGCTCGGACGATTCGACTTCTTCAATTCTCGTGACTTCAATGAAGTTTTCGGCAAAAGAAGCCTGGACACGGTCGGATTCACCCCCCGGGAACGCGCCCGCACTGTCCCAGTTGGCCAGCACGGATTCGGACATGGGCAACACCGTTCCGGTCACATCCACAAGGGCGCCGACGTTCACGGCAACCGAATCAGCGAGCAGGGCGGCGGAAAGATGGACCAAGTACGGCGCCTGCGAACCCGGGGGATTGGTCCAGAAGGACTGTGATCCGAGCAGCTGGGTGACCGGTATCTCTCGCAGGGCGATATACTGGCCCATGTAGGCGGGCGGCCCGGCAAAAAAGTCCCCCAGGGCGACTTCGGTCGCCTGGACCTCGTCGGGCTCTGCTTCGACTGCCATTTCCGTTTCCGTTGGCCCGGCGGTAACCGAGAGCCAGTATAAGAATCCTGCTACGGCCAAAAAGCTGAGTATCATCAAAGGAATACCAAGCCGTACGGCGCCTGCCCGGGAGTTCGGGGATGTTCCCATCTGCGCGCTCTCCTTGAAGTCTCTTTCGCAATCCGGCCTGCATGGGCCGGAATCTTCACTCTTGGGGGGCGATTCTATCACACAAGCTCAATGAGCGCCATTTCGGCCGCGTCTCCCCGGCGATTGCCCAGCTTCAGGATGCGCGTGTACCCACCTGGCCGCTCCGCATATCGGGGTCCGATATCATCAAAGAGCTTCATGAGTACCCCCCGGTCACGGATGCGACGCGCGACCAAACGTCGGGCGTGCAGGTCCCCTCGGCGGGCGAGCGTGATCAACCGCTCTGCGTAGGGTCTGAGCTCCTTGGCTCGGGCCGTTGTCGTGGTAATTCGCTCATGGTGGAACAGGGACGTGGCCAGGTTTCTCAACAGAGCCTTCCTGTGGCTCGGGGATCGAGAGAGGCTTCGGCCCTTCTTTCTGTGACGCATCGTTTTTCGTACCCTCCCAACTTAAGGAATCTCCCGTCGCGCGTTCAGACGAACAATCCCTCGTTCCGGCGGCTCACCCGCGCAACCGCAAATTCTCAAGCTCCCGGCAGGGATTCATCCGACCCGCCGGTCCCTCCCCCGTCCAGGAAGTAGATCCGCCCGTCGTCCCGCTCCTCCACCTTCATCCCGAACCGTAGACCGCGTTCCCCGAGAACCCTGGAGATTTCCTCCAGGGACTTCTTCCCAAAGTTATCGATACCCAGCAGGTCGTCCTCGGTACAGCTGACCAAGTCGCCCAGGGTCGCGATAGATTCTCTTTGAAGGGAATTGCGGGACCGGACACTCAGCCCGGCGAGGTCCTCAATCGGGGTCCGAAACAGCTCGAACATCCTTTCGGAAACCGGCAATGCCTCCGCCTCCCTCGACCTCGGCAAGCCCCCTGCGCGGAAGTACAGCATGTACTCGAAGTGTCGGCGGATCAGCTCCGCTGCATATTCGACGGCACTTGCGGGAGCCATCGAGCCGTCCGTCTCCACGTGCAGCGTGAGCCGGTCGAAGTCGGTTCTCTGTCCGACCCGAGTCTCCTCGACAACAAAGTTCGCCCGGCGAACCGGGTTGTACACCGCATCAATCCGCACCAAATCGGCTGCGCCCGTCTCGGTAGCCGAATGCTGTTCGGCCAGCACGAAGCCACGGCCCTTGTTCACGAACATCTCGATGTTGAGATTCCGATCTTGCTCCAGGGTGAGGATGTGGTGATCGGGATCATGCACCGTCACCGAAGCCGGTCCCTTGATTTTGCTCGCGGTGACCGAACCCGCCTTCTTGACCTGGATCGTCAGGGTTGCCGCATCCACATCGTCGTCCAGGCTGACCACCAAGGACTTCAGACTCTGGATGACCTGGTGTACATCCTCGACAACGAACGGGATGACCTGGTGCTCGTGAACCACGCCCTCGATTCGGAACGCCCATATTGCCGATCCCCGAAGGGAGGACAAGAGCACGCGCCGGATGGCGTTCCCCAGGGTGTGGCCGTAGCCTCGCTGGAGGGGCTCCATGACGAATTCGGCAGACCGGCCGTCATCCGACACCTCGGCAATCTCCACGCGTTCAACACGCACCAGACCGGTCAGATCAATCTCCACAGACACCCTCCGTATTTTTTCCCTGACCAAGTTGCGTAACTTCAGATTCCAAAACGAGGCCCGATCGCAACCCTTCGCGCCGGATCACTTGGAATAGAGCTCCACGATCAATTGCTCCTGAGCCGCCAACGGAATGTCTCCCCGTTCAGGTTCCCGAACGACTCGCCCCACCCGTTTGCGCTCGTCAAGGGCGAGCCAGTCCGGTAACCGAGGCCGGGAGCGGGCCTGGAGGCTCGCGTCTACCAACTCCAGCTCCCGGGACCCGGGCCGCAGCGCAATCTCGTCCCCCGCCGACAGCCGGTAGCTCGGAATGTTGACGACCGAACCGTTGACCTGAACGTGGCGGTGGCGCACCAGCTGACGGGCCTGGCGCCGACTCATCACGAGCCCCAATCGAAAGACGACGTTGTCCAATCGGTTTTCGAGGGCGATGATAAGGTTTTCACCCGTGACCCCCGTACGCCCGGCGGCGTACTCAAACAGGTTGCGAAACTGCTGTTCGTGCAGCCCGTAGATGCGCTTTACCTTCTGCTTCTCCCTCAGCTGCATCGCATAGTCCGACTGCTTCCGCCGACGGGCAGCGGCCGGACCGTGGTGCCCCGGTGGATACTGGCGCCGCTCTATAGGACACTTCTCGGTGTAGCACTTCGTCCCCTTCAGGAAGAGCTTCTGGCCTTCCCTTCGGCAGCGCTTGCAAACTGGACCTGTGTATCGTGCCATGGTGTGGAGTTCTTCTCCGTATCAGACGCGGCGCTTTTTGGGCGGACGGCATCCGTTGTGTGGCAACGGCGTCACATCGTGAATCGACTTGACGTGGAGCCCCGCGGAAGCAAGTGCCTGGATCGCCGACTCCCTCCCGGAACCGGGTCCTTGCACCCGTACGACGACCCGGCGAACCCCCATAGCCGCGGCGTCCCGGCCAGCCTGCTCTGCGGCCATCGTCGCGGCAAAAGGAGTGGACTTCTTGGAGCCCTTGAAACCCGCGGTCCCCGCCGATGCCCAGACCAACACGTTACCGGCGTTGTCGGCGATGGTGATGTGCGTGTTGTTGAAGGTCGCCTTGATGTGCGCGACCCCCTCCGCCTCCACGACCTTTTTCGTTTTCTTCTGTCTGGTCGATCTGGGATTTGCCAAAGGGTACCTTACCTCCGGGGCACGGCCTACTTGACCGGATCCGTCCGTTCGTGGGAGTGTTTGCCTGGATTCCCGCTACTTCTTGGGAGCCTTCTTCTTGCCCGCGATGGCCCGACGAGGGCCCTTTTTGGTTCGGGCGTTCGTATGGGTGCGCTGTCCCCGAACCGGGAGCCCCCGGCGATGCCGGAGGCCGCGGTAACAGCCGATGTCCATAAGCCGTTTGATGTTCATGGACACTTCCGTGCGGAGGGCGCCTTCAACCTTGTGGTTCTGCTCAATCTCGCGACGTAGCCGGCTGGCGTCTTCGTCGGTGAGCTCGTGGGTCCGAAGGTCCGGATTGATGCCGGTCGCTTCCAGGATCCGATTGGCCCGGGTACGGCCCACGCCGTACACGTAGGTCAAGGCAACCTGGATCCGCTTACCCCTAGGCAGATCAACCCCTGCGATGCGTGCCATCCTACCGCTCCCTCAATGCCGTCATGCGTGCCTCCATGGTCAACCCTGGCGCTGCTTGTGCCGGGGGTTTCGGCTGCAGATTACCCGCACGACCCCCTTCCGTCGGACGACGCGGCAGTACTCACACATGGGCTTCACACTGGTACGGACTTTCACGGATACACCCTTTCGTTCATTGCATAGCTTGGAAAGGTAACGGTTTCGAGTGTCGAAGGCTAGGGTCTTCAAGGCCGTCGGGCGGCGCGTCCATATCCCAGATGCCACCGCCGGTCAGGAGGACGGGACCCTCCGCGGTTACGGCGACGGTGTGTTCAAAGTGAGCCGAAAGCGCCCCGTCCAAGGTAGTGACCGTCCACTGGTCGGGGAGGGTCCTGATTCGTTCGCTTCCCATGGCCAGCATGGGTTCGATTGCCAGGACCATTCCCGGCTGGAGAGCCACCCCCCGGCCCGCCCGTCCGAAGTTGGCGACTTGAGGCTCCTCGTGAACGTCCCGTCCGACCCCGTGGCCGACAAGATCTCGGATGATCGCCAAGCCGCTTCCACGAACGTTGCTCATGACCGCAGCACCGATGTCCCCTACCCGATTCCCCGGCTGGGCCGCCGCCACCGCCGCATCGAGCGCGGCTCGGGTGACCTTGAGGAGGCGAGAGGCATCCGTGCCGATTTCGCCCACGGGAAAGGTGAAAGCCGAGTCGGCGCACCAGCCACCTCTGCGAACCCCGACATCAACGGATACAATGTCGCCCTCCGTGAGGGTTCGCCCCGAAGGGATTCCGTGGACCACCTCTTCGTTGATGCTGATGCACGCGTTGCCAGGGAAGCCGTACAGTCCCTTGAAGGCAGGCGTCGCGCCATCATGGGAGCACACGTAGGAACCAACGAAATGATCCAGGGAAGCGGTGGAAACGCCGGGGAGCACTCTGGGCTCGAGTTCCAGGAGGAGGGCGGCAATGATCTCACCGGAGCGCGCCATGGCCCGAATTTCCTCCGGCGACTTGAGCTGAACCATGATAACTCCCCCTATGCCTCCACTGCGGCCCGGATGGCTTCCCGGATCTGGTCCACTTCACCCTCTCCGTCCACCCGGACCAGAAGCTGCTTCTCCCTGTAGAAGTCGATGAGGGGAGCGGTGACCTCACGATAAACGGCGAGGCGCGTCCGAACCGTGTCGGGATCGTCGTCGGCGCGGTGGATCAACGGCTCCCCCGTTTCGTCACAGAAACCCTCCCGCAGGGGCGGATCGAAGTACACGTTGTACAGCCGCCCGTTCGGGGACGACCGACGTCCCGAAATGCGCTTGACCAACACCGCCTCCGGGGCCTCCAGAAGCACGACCTGGTTCACCCGCCGGCCGGCGACGGCGAGAACCCGGTCCAGGGTTTCGGCCTGGGGGACGGTGCGCGGAACGCCGTCAAGGACGATTCCTTGGCTCCGGGGCATCCCGCCGACGTACTCCCGGACCAGCTCGACGATCAGGCCGTCGGGGACCAAGTCCCCCGCGTCCATGTACTTCCGAGCTCTTCGGCCGAGGGGCGTTCCCGCTCTGCGGGCGGCCCGCAACAGATCGCCCGTCGAGACGTGGGCCCAGCCGAGATCCCGGCCGAGCCGAACGCCTTGGGTTCCTTTCCCCACCCCCGGCGACCCGAGAAGAACCACGACCTTGCCCGGCCCGCTTCCTACGATCATTCGCGGGCCTCCGCCCTACATGTAGCGTTGTCGGCCACGCATCTTGACCCGGCCCTTCTTCATGAAGCCGTCGTAGCGGCGAAGGAGCATGTGCTGCTGGGCTTGCTGCACGGTATCCAGGCCTACGCCAACGACGATCAGAAGGCTCGTGCCCCCGAAGAAAAAGGCCTGGATGTCGAAGATGTCGAAGATCCAGAACGGGACCAAGGCAATGAGGGCAAGGTAGATGGAGCCCGGGAGCGTGACCCGGGTCAGCACCCTGTCAATATACTCGGCGGTTCGGGTTCCTGGCTTCACGCCGGGGATGAATCCACCCTGCTTCTTCAAGTTTTCGGCCAAATCCACCGGGTTGAAGATGATGGCCGTGTAGAAGTAGGTAAAGAAGACGATGAGAACCCCGTAGGTGATGTAGTACGTCCAGTTCCCCGGCTGGAAAAGGCTTGACAAGTCCTCAATCATGGGAATGGAGCTGAAAGCGGCCAGGGTACCCGGAACCACGATGAAGGATTGGGCGAAGATGATGGGCATCACCCCGGCCGAGTTCACCCTCAGGGGAATGAAGCTCTTCTGCCCCTCTCTGATGCGTCCCCGACCCATCACCTTTCGGGGGATCTGCACCGGAATCTTCCGAGACGCCATTGTCATCGCCACGACCCCCCCGGTGATCCCGATGACAACCGCCAGGAGGGCGATCACTTCGATCAGCCCGATCTCGCCCTGGTTGAGGGCTTCCCAAGTCCGGGCCACAGCTTGTGGAAAGCCCTGAATGATGGAGAAGAAGATCATCAGGGACATCCCGTTACCCACGCCCCGCTCGGTGATCTGTTCGCCCAACCACATGACGAAAACGCCACCAACGGTTAGCACGATCACGGTTGTGAAGATGAACCCCCAGCCCGGCGTTCGAACCGCACCCCCCAAGCCCTGAAGGAACGAGGCATAGGCGTATGCCTGGACAATGCAAAGGAGGACGGTGGTATACCGAGTCCACTGGGTGAGTTTCTTGCGTCCCTCCTCACCCTCCTTCTGCAACTTTTGCACCGTCGGGAAGACGGCGGAGAGCAGCTGGAACATGATGCTCGCCGAGATATAGGGCATGATCCCCAGGGCCAGGATCGTCGCCCGGCTCAGGCCACCTCCCACGAACATGTCGTAGACGCCCAGAAACGTCTGGGCCAGTTGGCCGAACTGCTCCTGGAGCACCCCGACGTCCAGACCCGGTACCGTGATGTGGGATCCGATCCGGTACACGAACATGATGAAGAGCGTGAAAAGAATCTTGTTCTTCAGCTCCGGAAATCGAAACAGGTTCGGGATCGGATTGGCCATTATCGGGATGACCGCCTTTCAGGCCTGTCAGCTTTTTGGGCGTTGCCTTCGCCGAAGTCCCGGGAAGCCGGCGCGGCGCCCCTGCTTTGGGGCAGGATCGTCACAGAGCCCCCTGCGCTCTCGATCTTGCGACGGGCCGGGGCGCTCACAGCATGCACCGAAGCGTGAACCGCCACCGCGATCTCCCCCATTCCCAGAATCTTCACCGGGACGCGGAGAGAACGAATGAGGCCGACTTTCTTCAAGGTCTCCGGCCTGGCCTCGCACTCGGCGGGAAGGCGCTCAAGGCTGCCTACGTTCACAACCTGGTATTCGGTGCGGTTTCGGTTCTTGAAGCCCCGTTTCGGGATCCGCCGCTGCAAGGGCATCTGGCCTCCCTCGAACCACGGAGGCACGCCGCCGCCGGAGCGGGAGTTCTGCCCTTTCTCTCCCCTCCCCGATGTTTTCCCCGTCCCCGAACCGGGCCCCCGGCCGAGACGCTTTCGGCCCCTGCGGGTTCCTGCGGGCGGGCGAAGATTGTGCAGCTCGATCATCGGTCAGTCCACCTCCGTGACCTCTACGAGATAGTCCACCCTCGCGATCATTCCCCGGATCGCCGGTGTATCCCTATGGAAAACGGTATGCTGGTGGCGCTTGATGCCCAACGCCCTCAGGGTGCGCCGATGACGCTGCAGGCGGCCTGAGGCGCTGCGCACCTGGGTAATCCGCAACTTTCGATCAGCCATGGCTCGCCACACCCAGCTCCCGAAGGGTGATTTGTCGTTCGGCCGCCACTTGGTAGGCCGTAACCAAGTTTTCCAGGCCGTCCACTGTCGCCCGGACCACATTGATGGGGTTGTTCGTACCCAAGCTCTTGGTCAACACGTCCGTATAGCCCGCAGCCTCGAGGACCGCGCGCACGGGCCCGCCGGCAATCACCCCGGTTCCGGGCGCAGCCGGGCGGAGCAGCACTCGGGCCGCGCCCCACCGGCCCACGATCTCGTGGGGTAGGGTTCCATTGGCCACCGGTACCTTCATCATGTTGCGGCGGGCTTGCTCGAAGGCCTTGCGGATCGCCTCGGCTACCTCGTTGGCCTTGGCGTGGGCGACCCCGACCTTACCCGCTTGGTCACCCACGGAAACAAGGGCGGTAAAGGAAAACCGGCGGCCCCCCTTCACCACCTTTGCAACCCGGTTGATGTGGATGAGGTTCTCTACCTGCTCCGACCCCTCCCGGGACGGCGGCTTGCCTCTTCTAGCCATCAGAACTCCAACCCTCCCCTTCGGGCACCCTCGGCGAATGCCTTGACCCGACCGTGATAGCGAAAACCGCCCCGGTCGAAGACGACCTTCGTGATCCCCAGTTCCAGGGCCCGCTCCGCCAACAAATGGCCAGCCGCCCTTGCCGTTTCCACTTTGCGAGGCCCTTCGTCCGGAGCGAAGTCCCGCAGCTCGGGGGCCAGGCTGGAAAGGCCGACCAGGGTTCGACGGGCACCGTCGTCCACGACCTGGCCCTCTATATTTCGATTTGACCGGTATACGACCAGCCGGGGACGGTCTTCCGTCCCGTGCACCTTCTTCCGGCCACGAATGTGGCGCCGTTGGCGCTGAAGGCGGCGGCTCTTCCGAAGTTTAGCAGTCTTGATCATCGTCCATGAATTCGGTCATTTGAATGTTTCCGGAGGGACATTTCCAAAGGGGTCATGCCCCGGCCGTCTTCCCGGCCTTCCGCCGAATGTGCTCCCCCCGGTACCGAACCCCCTTGCCCTTGTACGGCTCCGGGGGCCGGAAGGACCGAATCACGGCGGCGGTGTGACCGACCTTCTGCTTGTCCGGTCCCTTCACCACGATGGTCGTGGGGTTCGGCGTCTCGAAACTGATGCCACCGGGCGCCGGCAAGTTGATGGGATGCGAGAATCCAAGGTTCAGCACCAGCCCGTTGCCCCGGGATTGGGCCCTGTAACCCACGCCGGTGATCTCCAGCGTCTTGCTAAAGCCTTCGCTGACTCCTTCAACCATGTTGGCCACAAGCGATCGGGTCAGGCCGTGCAGCGCGCGATGTTCCTTGCGGTCCGAAGGCCGTTTTACCAGGAGCATCTTTCCCTCTTTTCCGTCCCACCCCACGGTGATCGGGGTACGGACATTCAGCTCCAGCTCCCCCTTGGGGCCCTTTGCCGTCAACCGCTGACCCTCCAGGATCACGGTGACCCCCTGAGGAACTGGAACCGGCATTCTGCCAATGCGCGACATGAGACCTCCTACCAAACAACTGCCAAGACTTCGCCGCCGACCCGCGCCCTCCGAGCCGCGCGGTCCGACAGGAGACCTCGAGATGTGGACACGATGGCCATTCCAAGCCCATTTCGGACCCGCGGGAGATCCTCGACTCCCACGTAACGACGCCGACCTGGCTTGGATACCCGAGCAAGGCGACGTATGACCGGCCTGCCGTCGTGATACTTAAGGTACACGCGGAGAAGACCATGGCGTCCGTCGTTCAACACCTTGTAACCGTAAATGAAGGCGTCTTCTTTCAAGAGCCGGGCGACTTCCACCTTGAGCTTGGACAGGGGAAGATCGGCCCATCGGTGTCCCGCGTGGCCTGCGTTTCGGATTCGCGTCAGCATGTCCGCGATCGGATCGGTCATCATGGTTTGTCGTCCTTGTTCTGCCGGCGGTTCCCGCCGCTCTCTCGCGTCCTTTTCGGCATCCCAGGTCTTTCAGGCATTCTTCACGCAGGGGCCCCGATGATCACCGGTACCTCGCCCCGGAAGGGGAAACCCAGCTGCCTGAGGAGCGCGTAGGCTTCGTTGTCCTTGCGGGTGGAAGTCACCACGGAGATGTCCATTCCGTGAATCTGCTTCACCTTGTCGTAGTCCACTTCGGGAAAAATGATCTGCTCTCTGACCCCTATCGTGTAGTTCCCCCGTCCGTCAAAGGAACGGGTGTTCAGACCCCTGAAGTCGCGAATCCGAGGTACGGCGACGGAAACGAAGCGGTCAAGAAACTCCCACATTCCGCGCCGCCGCAAAGTCACCGCCGCCCCGACGGGCATACCCTCCCGGAGGCGGAAATTTGCAATGGACTTTCGGGCCCGAGTGATGACAGGTCTCTGGCCCGTGATCATTGCCAACTCCCCGGCCACCGATTCCACCAGCTTCCGGTCTCGGCTCCCTTCACCGATCCCGACGTTGAGGGTCGCCTTGACGACCCTGGGAATCTGGTGAGGGTTGGCAAAGCCGAACTGCTCCCGCAACGCCGGCCTCGCAACCCTCTTGTAGTGGGATAAAAGTCTTGGTTCCATCCAAATTTCCCTGGTCTCCGTCGCTGCCAATTCGAAGCTATCCCGGCCTGGGAACGGGATTTCCGCTTTTCACAGAAATCCGCTCCTTGAGGCCGTCAGCTCCGATCTGCACCCGCAAGCGGCTGGCCTTGTCGCCGAAAGGATCCACGAGCATCACGTTCGACACATGAACGGGCGCTTCAAAGGTAATGATCCCTCCTTCCGGGTTGGCCTGGGTAGGTCGCGTGTGACGTTTCCGCATGTTCACACCTTGGATCACAACCTGATCCGATTTTCGTATGATCCGAAGAACCGAGCCTTCAGCGTCTCGGTAGTTGCCCCGAATGACCCTGACCCGATCGCCCTTCATGATCTTCATCTTCTTCTTGGTCATCGTCACAGGACCTCGGGCGCAAGAGAAACGATCCTCATGTAACGCTTTTCCCGGAGCTCTCGGCCCACCGGCCCGAAAATGCGCGTGCCCCGGGGTTCCTTCTGTGGGTTGATCAAAACGGCCGCGTTGTCGTCAAAGCGGATGTAGCTCCCGTCCTTGCGACGCATCTCCTTGGCCGTGCGAACCACTACCGCCTCCGTTACCTCCCCCTTCTTCACCGGCGCGTTGGGAACGGCGTCCTTGATCGTCACGATCACGCGGTCGCCGATTCGGGCATAACGGCAGCCGGATCCGCCCAGCACACGAATGCAGAGCGCACGTTTGGCGCCCGTATTATCGGCGATCTTGAGCATCGATTCCTGTTGAATCATCGGTTTTGTCCGGTTCCCTTCGCACCGGGCCTCAGGCGGGCCGCTCAATCAACTCGACGACGCGCCATTTCTTTATCTTGGACAACGGCCGCGTCTCCATAATCCGCACCCGGTCGCCGACTCGATGTTCGTTCGCTTCGTCGTGGGCATGATACTTCCGGGTGCGCGAGACTTGCTTTCCGTACAGGGGATGGGCAAAGCGACGCTCAACCAAGACGGTGACCGTCTTGTCGGCCCTGTCCCCGACGACGACCCCGATACGGGTTTTTCGCCGGTTTCGGACCCCGTGCACTCTCGCCGGGTTCGGGCTTCTGGGGGATTCATCCATCGTTGTTCGTCGTCCCCTGGTGGTCACCGGCCATACGGCGCTCGTGCAAGATGGTCTTGATCCGGGCGATGTCGCGCCTGATCGTCCGCAGCAGCCTCGGATTCTCCAGTTCCATGATGCCGCTCCGGAAACGAAGGCGGAACTGCTCCAGCTTCAGCTCCCCCAGGCGATGGTCCAGTTCGGCGTCGCCCAGTTCCCGAACGTCCTGTGCTTTCACGATCTCGCTCCCAAGAAAAAGATGGTGGATCAGAGCTGGTTTTCCCGAATGACGAACCGAGTCTTGACGGGAAGCTTGAAGGAAGCCAGCTCCATGGCCCTCCGAGCGGCCTCAACCGAAACTCCTTCCAGCTCAAACATAACCCGGCCCGGCTTGACCACGGCCACCCACTCCTCAGGGTTTCCCTTCCCCTTTCCCATCCGGGTTTCTGCCGGCTTTTTCGTCACCGGCTTATCGGGGAAGATACGGATCCAGACCTTTCCGCCCCGCTTCACGTGGCGGGTGATCGCCACCCGAGCCGACTCAATCTGGCGGTTGGTAATCCAAGCGGCCTGGGTGGTTTGCAAGCCATATTCCCCAAAGGAAACCTTGTTCCCCCGGTGTGCATTCCCCCGGATTTTCCCCTTGTGGGTCTTCCTGCGCTTTACGCGTTTCGGCGCCAGCATCATCTACCCCTTGCTACGTTGAGATCCCCCGCCCCGGCGGAGTAGGTTCGGCCGAATCGGTTCTCAATCACTTCACCTTTGAAGATCCAGCACTTGACCCCGATGGTGCCGTACGTGGTGCGGGCTTCAAGGTGAGCGTAGTCAATGTCCGCCCGGAGGGTGTGGAGGGGAACTCGGCCTTCGTTGTACCCTTCGGTGCGGGCGATTTCAGCTCCGCCCAAGCGCCCTGCGCACTGGATGCGGATTCCCTCGGCTCCGGCCCTCATCGCCGACTGAACCGCCCGTTTCATGGCTCGCCTGAAGGAGATCCGCTGTCGGATCTGATGGGCCACATTGTCGGCGACAAGACGCGCGTTCAATTCGGGACGCTTGATTTCCTCGATGTTGACCGACACTTCGCTCCCGGTCAGTACCGTCAGCTCGTCCCGGAGCTTGTCGACTTCCGCGCCCCGTTTGCCGATCACGACCCCGGGGCGGGCCGTGTGGACGGTGACGACCAGCTTGGCCGGTTTGCGATCAATCTCTACCAGGGCAATGGCCGCGTGGTGGAGTCGGCGGTGAAGGTAGGTACGAATGGTTTCGTCTTCCTTCAGAAACCGCGGAAAATCCCGCTCGGCATACCACCGAGACTGCCAATCCGAGACGATGCCGAGCCGGAACCCGTGAGGGTGAGTCTTCTGGCCCATCCGCTACCTCCCCTTCGCTTTCACGACCACCGTGATGTGGCTGGTTCGACGACGCCGGGGGGTGGCCCTTCCCATAGCCCCCGCCCTCCATCGCTTGAGGGTGGGACCCTGATCCACGAAGACCCTGGCGACCACGAAATCGTCCATGTCTACCCGGCCATCCTCCCGATCCGCCCTGTCCTCGGCGTTCGCCAATGCGGACCGCAGGGTCTTTTCAACGGGAACCGAGGCGGCCTTCGTCAAAAACCGGAGATACGAGAACGCTTCGTTGACGGACTTCCCCCGGATCTGATCCACGACCAACCGAACCTTCCGTGGGCTCATTCTCACGTTTTTTGCAATCGCCCTTGCTTCCATGGCATCCAAGCTCCCTACATCCTGGACCGTTTATCAGCCAGCTTGCCGCCGTGCCCCCGGAAGAGGCGCGTGGGGGAAAACTCGCCGAGCTTGTGACCCACCATATTCTCGCTGATGTACACCGGAATGAATTTGTTTCCGTTGTGAACCGCGATGGTGTGCCCTACGAACGCCGGGGAAATGGTAGACGCTCGGGACCAAGTCCGAATTACGGACCTCTCGTTTCGCGAGTTCATCAACTCCACCTTGCGGAGGAGTTTTTCGTCAATAAAGGGACCCTTCTTGACGCTTCTGGGCATGAATAACTCGGTCTTTTCTCGGGCCAGGGTCAGCGCGTAGCCTTGCCGCGCTTGCGACCCCGGACGATCAGCTTGTTCGAAGGCTTTTTCTTCCTGCGGGTCTTGGCTCCCTCGGGCTTCCCCCAAGGGGTAACGGGCGGGCGGCCTCCCGATGCCTTCCCTTCGCCCCCGCCCAGGGGGTGGTCTACGGGGTTCATGGCTACGCCCCGCACCTTGGGCCGACGCCCGCGCCAGCGGTTGGCACCCGCCTTGCCCAGCGTCCGGAGGTTGTGATCCGCATTCCCGACTTGGCCTACCGTGGCCAAACACCGTTTGTGGATTCGTCGGACCTCGGTGGAGGGCAGGCGCAGGGTAACATAGTCACCCTCCCGGGCGACCACCTGCACCCCCGAACCCGCCGATCGGGCCATCTGGCCCCCTTTTTCGGGCTTCAACTCGACATTGTGAACCAAGGTGCCCAGGGGGATGCGCTCAAGCGGGAGGGCGTTTCCTGGCCGGATGTCAGCGTCGGGGCCGGATGTGATCACGTCTCCGACCTGCATTCCCCTGACGTGGAGCACGTAGCGCTTCTCCCCGTCCTCATAGTGAACGAGCGCGATTAAAGCCGACCGGTTGGGATCGTACTCAATGGCGGCGATCCGTCCGGGGATGCCGTGCTTCTCTCGCCGGAAGTCGATTTTCCGGTATCTCCGTTTGTTCCCCCCACCTCGCCGCCTGGAAGTAATGCGGCCATGGTGATTCCGACCCCCGGTCTTCCTCAGGGGCTCCGTAAGGGACTTTTCCGGTCCCTTCCGGGTGACCGCTTCCTTGGCGGTAACCGACCGAAACCGGCTTCCAGGGGTTACCGGCTTGAACTTCTTGAGCGCCATGGATCAACCCATCTCGTAGAATTCGATTTGATCCCCCTGGTCCAGCTGCACGACCGCCTTCTTGAAAGAAGGCCGACGGCCCAGGCTCCAGTTCTTGGCCATGCGGCCCAGAAGCGCGCGCTTCGCCTTTCTGGGGTACCGCATGGTCCGAACACCCCGCACCTTCACGTCCCACAGAGATTCCACCGCCCGTGCGATCTCGTGCTTGTTGGAGCGTTCATTGACGATGAAGGTATACAGGCTCCCCTCCATCTGATCGGTCGTCTTTTCCGTCACGACCGGCGCGACGATCACGTCGTACGGCTCTCGCATTACGCTTGCTCCCCTGGAGCGCGGAAGCCGTCCTTCGCGACGGGATGGTCGTCGGTCCTTCCATCCGCTTCGGACGCCGCAGCGGCGGGTTCACGGCTCGTGGCGGCCCGCCCGGGACCGGGTTCCTCCGCCCGGAGATCGGCCATGATCCCAAGCGCGGCCTCCTCAATGATCACCGTGCTCGACCACAACACGTCGTAGGGCGATTCGGAGCCGAAGGGCAGGATCCTTACTTCGGCAATGTTTCGGCCAGAGAGGTAAAGATCCCGGTTGACGCCATGGGTAAGGACGAGAACCTTCCCCGGAATGCCGATTTTCTCCAGCAACCGAGTAAGCCGGCGGGTCTTGGGGGCCTCGAAATCGAAGCCTTCGATGACCACCACCCGACCTGAAACCGCCCGGCTATTGAAGGCCGAGCGGCGAGCCAGGGCGCGGACGCGCTTGGGCACCCTATAGTTCCAGGAACGGGACCTGGGAGGAAACGCCAGTCCTCCCCCCCTCCACTGAACAGCCCGGATCGTCCCTTGCCGGGCTCGCCCCGTACCCTTCTGGCGCCACGGCTTGCGGCTCCCGCCGGCGACGGCGCTTCGGTTTTTCTTGTTGGCAGTGCCTTGGCGCTGATTGGCAAGGTAGGCGCGAATCGCCTGATGGAGCACGGCTTCGTTGATCACGCCGTCAAAGAGGACAGCCGGAAGCGTGACCTCGGCGCCGGCAGACCCGTCCGTGGTGAAGTAGGGAGCCTGGTACATGTGTCTTAGCACCGGATCAGAACGAAACTGTTTCTGCTACCCGGAACCCCACCGTGGATAAAGAGGAGGTTCCGTCCCGCATCAACCCGGACGACTTCCAGGTTTCGGATCGTCTTCCGTTTTCCGCCCATGCGGCCTGGAAGCTTTTTTCCCTTGATCACTCTGGAGGGATCGGTCCCGGGTCCCATCGAACCGGGATTGCGGGACATGGGATGCCCGTGAGAGGCGGGCCTTCCACTGAATCCGTGACGCTTCACAACACCCTGAAAGCCCCGTCCCTTCGAAAGTCCCGTCACTCGAACCTTTTCGCCCGCTTCAAAGAGATTGACGGTCAACTTCTGGCCGGGTTCGTACTTTTCCCCTTCCCGGGGCTTGAATTCGCGAACCAGGGAAGGGGCCTCTTTGAGGCCTGCCCGGGCTGCGTGACCGAGTTCGGCTTTGCTCGTTCTCTTGAGTTTCTTGACACCGAAGCCGATCTGCACGGCGGCGTACCCATCGGATTCGCCCCGCTTGACCTGGAGGACGGGACAGGGTCCGGCTTCGAGCACCGTCACGGCGATCGCCTTGCCTTCTTCCGAGAAGACGCGCGTCATCCCGATTTTTCTGCCGATCAATCCAGGCATCGTCAGTCCACCTTGATCTCGACATCCACGCCAGCCGGAAGATCCAACTTCGTCAGCGCGTCGACGGTCTGGGGGCGGCTCTTGATAATGTCGATAAGTCGCTTGTGGGTCCTGAGCTCAAACTGCTCCCTGCTCTTCTTGTCGATGTGGGGCGATCGCAGAACGGTCCACCGCTGACGGCGAGTCGGAAGGGGGATCGGGCCGCGGATCTTGGCTCCCGTCTTCTGCGCCGTACGCACGATATCGGCGGCGGTCTGGTCTACCACCCAGTGGTCAAACGCCTTCAGCCGAATCCGAATCCTGTTCGCCATCGCTTGATCATTTCCTGCGGGAAAGACCCGACCCGTAGCTAGGAGACATCCTAGCCGTCCACCTCTTTTGACAATCGTTACGGGGCGAAGATCACGGTCCTGCTACGCCAGGGAAGCCCGACGCTCCAGGGCTTTCCTGGATAGCCTAGGAAGGGTAGTAAAGATTTCGGAAAAGTCAACTGTCACCTCGGGCGGACGCCCCCTTGGGGGGCAAGGCAACCTTCGGACCTGGGGCGGGTCAGCGGCTGCCCTCCGTTTCCGATTCCTGTGACCACTCCAGGCGAAGGCGAAGCGCTTCATGAAGCCCCGTAGAGGGGTCTTCGACGACCGCAAGCACGTCGCCGTTCTCGCACAGAAACAGCGGCACATACGCGCGATTGACCGGTACTTCGATCCGCGCCCGGGCAATCTCGTTGGCCAGGGCCTCGGCCGGGTCGAAGACCTGCCACAGAGACCGCCCCTCGTCCTGCATCACGACCACGTTCAAAATGCTCCCGTCGTCCAGTTCGAACACCCCGGCAGATTGGGGCCAGGTCGTGTTGAAACCGGTGTAGAGCTGGCCATCCTCCATCCGTTGCTCAATGGCTCCCAGCCCAGGGGCTTCAAGGAGATCGGACATGGACCCGACGGGAAGCAGCGACCAGCCGTCGCTCGAGGGCGACGACCTCCTGAAGAGCACGATCTCGTGAGGCGCCGCCCGAGAATACAGAAACGAGCCGTCCGAAAGCGCATGAACCGGGCCGCCAATCGCGACCATCTGCGCGAACCTCGCATGCATCTCGTCGTCGCTGCGAGGGTAGTTGGCACCTTCCGGTGCGTCGTCCACTTCGGGGCGGGCACCCCAGCCATGAAGCCGTACCCCCTCTTGACTGAAGTAATGCACCGCGGACTCACTGGAATCAATCCAACCGCTCACAACGAAGCCTCCGGACCGGAGAGCGGCAAATCCCTTCACCCAGGACAAACCGTCCAGCAATTGAACGCGATAGGCCGGTTCGCCTTCGGGCTCATAGACTTCTACAGCACCCCGACCAATGTCGTAGACCGCCACTTTGCCATCCGCCAGGATCGCCATTCTCCTGGGACCCAAGACTTCGCCCGGACCATCTCCTCTCCGCCCTATGACCTCGGTCCGCATCGTCTTCGGGTCGATTTTGAGCACCCTTCCGGACCCCGGAACCACATCCGAAACCCAGATCGCATCGAGAGCCGTCTCGGCAAGACCCCTGATCTTCGATATTCCGACTCCGTCGGCGGTCTGCACACCTTCGGAGCTCCAGACTTCCCGAACGACAAACGCAGGAGAAGGGGCGGCCTGGGCACCGAGCGCCGCCGGGCCGAGGCTACTGGCCAACACCGGTCCGGCCAGGGTCCGGGCCGTGAACTTGATTCGCTTGAATGTCATTTGCCGGTCGTCCCTTCGGCCAGACGCCGAATGTAATCGTGGAACCGGTAGCGACTTCCGTACATGGCCAACTCCCCGGCAGCCAGTTCCACCATTCGTCCGTTGGCCAGCTCCCGGTACGCCTCAACGAGCTCTCCGCGGCAGTCCCATGCCCCGAACGCGTCCCCTTCGAGCCTCACGACCACCCTGGACTCTTCGTTTGAAGGAACAATCCGTCGGTCATCCGGACTCACTAGATTCAAGGCCATGGCCGGATTGCAAGCTCTCCCGGTCAACTCGCAGCGTCCGCTCTTGAAGGTGCAGCCACCGGTTCCCCATTGGCTGCGTTTGCAGGTATCGTTGTCTTCGCACAGCGCACACCTGGCGGGACCCGGTCCTTGAGTCGAGGCGCTTTCGGGAACGCAGAGCAAAAGCCCGCCGCAAAACAGGGCTACAAAGAAGATCTTCGTCAAGATAGTCATGATCCTTTCCTCTTGTGATGGGGGTGGCTGTCACGGAGTCCGCCATTGCGACCCGGGAATGGACCTGATACGACAGTTCCGTCCGGAAGTTCCATCACTCAAGGGTACGACAGCCGGGTCCCGCCGCCACAAGGACCGGGACTGACACCATGAGATGTCGCGGAGGTTCCGTCACCTTATGTGGACAAAGCATGTGGATAAGGCCCGGAAGAACGCTGCGTTCGCCCGGTCGGGGCGGGCTAGCCCGCCCGGTATCCGCTAGACGCGCCGTTTCGTTTCCCGGCCACAACCAACCCGGTTACGTCCTGGTCAACGTCGCTCGTGGGCTCACTCAAATCCTCCGATTCGGAGGATCGGCCTTAAGGGGTTTTGGGTGGGGTGTATTGGGGTGGGGGGTATTATTCGGTGATGGAGGTCACAACGCCGGAACCTACGGTCCGACCGCCTTCCCGTATCGCAAACCGCAACTCCTCATCCATCGCTACCGGCGTGATCAACTCCACCTCCATCTGTACGTTGTCCCCCGGCATCACCATCTCCACCCCCTCCGGCAACTTCGCCGTACCCGTCACATCCGTCGTCCGAAAATAAAACTGCGGCCGATACCCATCAAAAAACGGCGTGTGCCGCCCCCCCTCCTCCTTCCCCAACACATACACCTCCGCCCGAAACCTCGTGTGAGGACGAATCGACCCCGGCGCCGCCAACACCTGCCCCCGCTGTACCTCCTCCTTCCCCACTCCCCTCAACAACAACCCCGCATTGTCCCCAGCCCTTCCCTCCTCCAACAACTTCCGAAACATCTCCACCCCCGTCACCACCGTCATCCGATCCCCACCCATCCCCACAATCTCCACCTGCTCACCCTTCCGAACCACCCCCCGCTCTATCCGCCCCGTCGCCACCGTCCCCCGCCCCGTTATCGAAAATACATCCTCCACCGGCATCAAAAACGCCTTGTCTACATCCCGCTCCGGCTCCGGTATCCACCCGTCCACCGCCTCCATCAACTCCCCTATACACTCCGCTTCCTCCCCCTCACCCCCACTCTCCAACGCCCGCAACGCACTCCCCCGAACCACCGGTAAATCATCCCCCGGAAACCCATACTCACTCAACAACTCCCTCACCTCCAACTCCACCAACTCCAACAACTCCTCATCATCCACCATGTCTACCTTGTTTAAAAATACCACGATGTACGGCACATTTACCTGCCTAGCCAACAATATGTGCTCCCGCGTCTGGGGCATCGGCCCATCCGCCGCACTCACCACCAATATCGCCCCATCCATCTGCGCCGCACCCGTAATCATATTCTTTACATAATCCGCATGACCCGGACAATCCACATGCGCATAATGCCTCCCCTCCGTCTCATACTCCACATGCGCCGTCGCTATCGTTATCCCCCGCTCCCGCTCCTCCGGCGCATTGTCTATCTCCGCAAAACCCACCGCCTCCCCACCATACAACTTCGACTGCGTCAACGTCACCGCAGCCGTCAACGTCGTCTTCCCATGATCCACATGCCCTATCGTCCCTACATTTACATGCGGCTTGCTCCGCTCAAATACCACCTTCACCATCTCTCTCCTACCCCCCCCTTAGTCTTATAGCTGTGCGTGCGAGTCTTAGTTGTGTGTGCGCAACCGGCCGTCAGGTACTCGTCCGGACGATCTCCCTGGCCTGACTCCCGGTGACTTCCTCGTAGTGCGAAAACTGCATGGTAAAGACAGCCCGACCCTGGCTCAGGGACCGAAGCCTCGTCGAATAACCGAACATCTCTCCCAAGGGAACACTCGCGCCGATCACTTGCGCGTCGCCCCGGTCGGTCATGCCGCCCACCTTGCCCCGGCGGGCCCCAAGGTCGCCGATAAGGTCGCCCATGTACTCGTGGGGCGTCACGACCTCCACATCCATGATGGGCTCCAAAAGGACAGGACTCGCCTTCCTCACGGCCTCTCTGAGGGCCTTGGAACCGGCAACCCTGAAGGCCATCTCGCTTGAGTCCACGTCGTGGTAGGAACCGTCCACGAGCGCCACCTTGAGATCCACAATGGGGTAACCGGCCAATACTCCTGAGTCGAGCGCCCCCCTCAACCCCTGCTCCACGGCAGAAATGTACTCCCGGGGAATGGTGCCACCCTTGATTCTGTCGTCGAAGACGAACCCCGAACCGGCGCTGCCGGGCTCAATGTCGATCACGACATGGCCGTACTGACCCCTTCCACCGGTCTGTCGGACGAACCTGCCCTCCACCTTGCTCGCCGCTTTGCGAATGGTTTCCCTGTACGAAACCTGGGGCCGGCCAATGTTGGCGTTGACCGAAAACTCTCGGCGCAGGCGGTCGACGATGATCTCCAGGTGGAGTTCCCCCATTCCGCTGATGATCGTCTGGCCGGTTTCGGGATCCGTGTCCACGCGAAACGTGGGATCTTCTTCTGCCAACCGGCCCAGGCCGATCCCGAGTTTGTCCTGGTCGGCCTTGGTCCGGGGTTCGATCGCGACGGCGATTACCGGCTCCGGGAAGTCCATCGCCTCCAAGATGACCGGGTGCTCCGGGTGACAGAGGGTGTCCCCCGTGCGCACTCCCTTGAGGCCGATCACCGCGGCGATGTCCCCGGCATAGACCTCTGTACGCTCCTCCCGCTTGTTTGCGTGCATCTGGAGAAGACGCCCGGCCCGCTCCTTTCGGCCCCGGGTGGCATTGAAGACCCGACTGCCTCGGGGCAGGAACCCCGAATAGACGCGCACGTACGTGAGCCTACCGACAAACGGGTCCGTCATGATCTTGAAGGCAAGCGCGGCGAACGGGGCGTCGTCGGCCGCCTCCCGGGTCTCCCGGGGCTCGTCCCCCCGAGGGGTGCGGCCTTCAATGGGGGGCACATCCGCCGGCGAAGGCAAGTAGTCGATGACACCGTCCAGGAGAGCCTGCACCCCTTTGTTCCTGAAAGCGGAGCCGCAGAACACGGGGAAGAAGGCACCCGACCCTGTCGCCGCACGGATCGCCTGGCGCACTTCGTCTTCCGTCAGATCTTTGCCGCTCAAGTACTTCTCCAGGAGTCCGTCGTGATGCTCCAGGGCTGCCTCCACCAATTCGTGGCGGAGGGCTTCGGCCTTCCCGAGAAGGGATTCCGGGATACCAACCTCGGCAAAGGTGGCACCCAAGTCGTCGTCCCATACGACCGCCTTCATGGCAACGATGTCGATCACGCCCGTAAAGAGGTCCGCCTCGCCCAGCGGGTACTGGACCGCGAACGCATTGGCGCCGAGTCGGCTCCGCATCATTTCGACGACCTGCTCGAAGTCGGCGCCGGTTCGGTCCATCTTGTTGACGAGGGCGATGCGCGGCACTCCGTACCGGTCGGCTTGGCGCCAAACGGTCTCGGACTGGGGTTCCACACCCCCTACCGCGCAAAAGACCGCGACCGCGCCGTCCAGGACCCGGAGAGACCGCTCCACTTCCGCCGTGAAGTCCACATGGCCCGGCGTGTCGATGATGTTGATTCGGTATTCCGACCCGTTCCGCCGCCAAAATGCGGTCGTGGCGGCGGAGGTAATGGTGATTCCCCGTTCCTGCTCCTGCTCCATCCAGTCCATGGTGGCCGCGCCTTCATGGACCTCTCCCATGCGGTGAAGCCGACCGGTGTAGAACAGGATCCGCTCCGTGGTCGTGGTCTTCCCGGCATCAATGTGGGCCATGATCCCGATGTTTCGGAGCCGGGGAAGCGGTGTGATCCTGGGCATCTATCGTATCTTCTCGTGGTCTCGTCGTCGAAATCGGAGTCGTGAAGACGTTCTTGCCCGTCAAACGGCATTCCGGTCAGAGACCCCTTGGTGTGCTTCCAAGATTTCTGTGCGGGTTGAAGCGCTCCGCGAACGATCTACCAGCGGTAGTGGGCGAACGCCTTGTTGGCTTCGGCCATCCGGTGGGTGTCATCCTTTTTCTTCACGGTCGCCCCTTCGCCACGGCTGGCCGACAAGAGCTCGGCAGCCAACCGCTGGGCCATCGTCCGCTCACCCCGTCCCCGGGCGAAGCCGATCAGCCATTTGATGGCGAGAGCTTGGCGCCGCTCCGGGCGCACTTCAATGGGAACTTGGTAAGTCGCGCCCCCGACCCGGCGACTCTTCACTTCCAGGGCGGGTTTCACGTTGTTCAGCGCCTGTTGGAAGACATTGACCGGCGGCTGGCCGGTCTTGGTCTCCACGATGTTCATCGCGTTGTAGAAGATTCGCTCTGCAAGGGACTTCTTGCCGTCCAGCATGAGTCCATTGATGAACTTTTGAGAAACTTGGGACCCGTACCTGGGGTCTTCGGGGATTCGTCGGCGAATTGCCCTGGAACGACGGCTCATGGGGGACCTCTATCGGAAAGCGGCTACTTGGGCCGCTTTGCTCCGTACTTGGACCGCCCCTGGCGGCGGTCGGAGACGCCGGAGGTGTCCAGCGTCCCACGAATGATATGATAGCGAACTCCGGGAAGGTCCTTAACCCGGCCACCCCGAATCAGAACGATGGAGTGCTCCTGAAGATTGTGGCCTTCGCCCCCGATGTAGGCCGTGACCTCATAGCCGTTGGTGAGCCGGACCCGGGCAACCTTCCGCAACGCGGAATTGGGCTTCTTGGGGGTCGTCGTATACACACGGGTACAGACACCCCGTTTTTGGGGGTTGCTCTGAAGGGCGGGCGACTTGTTCTTCTTCCCGAGCCGCGCGCGGCCCTTCCGTACCAGCTGATTTACCGTGGGCATGAACCAACGAAATCCGTTTCTTCGGGTGACCGTGTACCGGGAAAAGATATTAGGGGTGCGCCTGTCGGCCAAACCTGCCGCTGACGCTCCAGGGCTTTCCTGAATAGCCTGGGAAAGGTAGTCAAGAATTCGGAAATGTCAAACGCGCCTCCTCATTACTGCCGCGTCCTACTTCGCGGGGACCTTCGCCCTCCCGGAGAACGACACGAACCTCGGAGCCGTCAGCGGAAACTTGGCCCTGGTCGGGAGAGCTCCAGATTCAGTTGACCCGGTTGCCACCAACCCGCCGTCTCTTTCACGGGTCCCCACAAGCCCTGAAGGCTTCCTCCCTTCCCTACTCCGCCGGGACACTTTCCGCCGCTTCCCCTAGGCCTGGAAGGATCTCGCCGGGGTTCGTGAGCGGCAGGATCTCTTCGTCGTAGTACGACTGCTCGACCACGAATTCGACCTCGTTCCACCGGTGCACACCCGTGCCCGCCGGAATGAGGTGCCCGATGATGATGTTGTCCTTGAGCCCTTTCAGGTCATCCTTCGCACCGCGTACCGCCGCGTCCGTAAGCACCCGGGTGGTTTCTTGGAACGAGGCCGCGGAGATGAAGGAATCGGTGGTCAGACTGGCCTTCGTAATCCCCAAGAGGATCGGCTCGGATCGGGCCGGCTTCTTGTTGTCCTTCATGGCCTTCACGTTCAGCTCCCGAAACTCTACGCGATCCACGTGATCTCCTTCCAGGAGGTCGGTCTCCCCCGGGTCGGCGACCCTGACCTTTCGAAGCATCTGACGTACGATGACCCCGATGTGCTTGTCGTTGATCTTTACCCCCTGCAGGCGATACACCTCCTGGATCTCGTTTAGCAGGTATTCCTGAACCGCCCGGGGCCCGTTGATGTGCAAGACGTCGTGAGGATTGATGGGCCCTTCCGACAGGCGGTCGCCGGCCTTGACCTCGTCCCGCTGATGAACCCGCATGTGCTTCCCGACCGGGATGGCATACTTCCTTCTATCGCTCTTCGTTCCACCCTTCGGAGTCACGAAGACCTCCCGCTTCCCGCGCTTGATCTCTCCAAAGGAGACGATCCCGTCGATCTCGGTGATCATGGCCGGATCCTTGGGCTTTCGAGCCTCGAAAAGCTCCGCGACCCTGGGCAGCCCTCCGGTGATGTCCCGGGTCTTGTATACTTCCCGGCTAATCTTGGCGATCTTGTCGCCCGGCTGGACCGGTTCTCCGTCGGCGCACATGAGCTGGGCGCCTACGGGAATGATGAACTCCTTCACGATCTCTCCGGAGGGGTCCACCCCCGAAGGCGCAAGTGGGTCCACGGCAGGGGGGGTGCGGATCTGGATCGTCGGATGGAGCTTCTTGTCCCGATCCTGGATCACCACCTTCTGACGGCGGCCGGTGGATTCGTCCAGTTCTTCCCGCAGGGTCTGTTCGTCAACGATGTCCTCGAAGCGAATCACACCCGGGGAGTCCGCCACAATGGGTTCGGAGTACGGATCCCACTCAAAGAGCAGGTCCCCCGACTGGATCGTCTGGCCTTCTTCCACCCCGATCGCCGCTCCGTAGGGGACGGAAAGCAGGCTCCGGATCTGATCCTCCCGGGTCTTGATGACGATCTTCCCTTCTCGGGACGTGACGATTCGGTTTCCATCCCGGTTTTCCACCGTGGTTACCCGCTCAAGGCCGATCACGCCGGAAATCTTGGACCGTTGCTGATTTTGGGCCGCGATACGCGCCGAAGCGCCGCCAATGTGGAATGTCCGCAGCGTGAGCTGGGTTCCGGGCTCCCCTATGGACTGGGCCGCCAAAATCCCCACCGCTTCCCCGATATCCACCGGACCCATGGTCGCCAGGTTTCGGCCGTAGCAGGTTCGGCAAATACCGCGCCTGGTCTCGCAAGTGAGCACAGAGCGAATCCACACGGACTGGATGCCCGCGTTCTCGATGGCCTCTGCCGCCTCTTCGCCGATGATTCTGTTGGCGGTGAGGATCAGCGTGCCATCCTTGGGGTCGTACACATCCTCCAGAGCCACAGCGCCCGCAATCCGGTCCGCAAGGGGCTCGATTACGTCCTCCCCTTCCTTGATGGCGCTCATCTCCAGGCCCAAGATCGTGCCGCAGTCGTCCTCGACGATGGTGACATCCTGGGCGACGTCCACGAGACGCCGGGTGAGGTATCCGGCATCGGCAGTCTTCAAAGCCGTGTCTGCCAAGCCCTTCCGGGCACCGTGGGTGGAGATGAAGTACTCCACCACACTGAGGCCTTCCCGGAAGTTGGAACGGATGGGGCTCTCGATGATCTCCCCGATTCCCCCCGTCAGTTTCTTCTGGGGCTTGGCCATCAGACCCCGCATGCCGGCCAGCTGGCGCATCTGGTCCCGGTTCCCGCGAGCGCCGGACCGCATCATCATGTAGACCGGGTTGAACCCGCGCTTGGAACGCTCCAAGTGTTTCACCATCGCTTCCCCCACGTCGTTGTTGGCGTGGGTCCAGGTGTCGATGACCTTGTTGTAACGCTCTCCGTTGGAGATGTAGCCTTCGGCGTACGCCCTCTGAAAACGAGCCACGCTCTTTGAGGCATCGTTGAGGATCCCCACCTTTTCGGGTGGCACCTCCAGGTCGTCGACCCCGACGGAGACGCCGCCCAACGTCGCGTAGCGGAAGCCGAAATCCTTGAGATGATCCAGAAACTGGATCGTGGCGGAGAGTCCCGCTTCGGTGAAGCACCGGAACACGAGCTCTCCAAGCTCCTGCTTCCCGAAGGTCTTGTTGAGAAAACCGAGGGATTCGGGAACGATCGAGTTGAAGAGAATACGCCCGGCGGTGGTGCGTTCCCACCGAGCCTTCCCGGAGCCTTTCTGTCCGACTTCGTCCGGGACCAAGTACCAGCACGGAGTGAGGAACTTCACCCGGCCGTGAGCGAGGGCCATCTCGATCTCCCCGTAGGCGGAAAACCGCGGGGCACCCCGGTACAGGTCATCGAACCGTTTTTCCACCTTCGCCCGATCCCCGGCAGACAGGCTGGGATCCGCGCCCTTCAGCTCCAGGTCTGCCACCTCTATGGAAGGCTTGGTGAGGTAGTAGGACCCGATCACCATGTCCTGGGTGGGAGACGCGACGGGCCGACCATTGGAGGGCAGAAGGATGTTGTTGCTGGAAAGCATCAGCACCCTCGCTTCGAGCTGGGCCTCGAAGGACAAGGGCAGATGGACGGCCATCTGATCGCCGTCGAAGTCGGCGTTGAAGGCCGCGCACACCAGGGGATGGATGCGAATGGCCTTTCCTTCCACCAGAACCGGTTCGAAGGCCTGGATCCCGATCCGATGGAGGGTCGGTGCTCGATTGAGAAGGACCGGATGATCCCGGATGATATCCTCCAGCACCTCGTAGACCTTGGGGTCGCCCTTCTCCACGATCTTCTTGGCCCGTTTTACCGTTTCCGCTTCACCGCGCTTTTCCAGTTCGTGGATGATGAAGGGCTTGAATAGCTCCACCGCCATGGCCTTGGGAAGGCCGCACTGGTGCAACTTCAGCCCCGGCCCCACCACGATCACCGAGCGACCCGAATAGTCCACGCGCTTGCCCAGCAGATTCTGCCGAAAGCGACCCTGCTTCCCCTTCAGCATGTCGGAGAGGGATTTCAGCGGTCGCTTGCCCCGGCCGCGAATGGCCTTTGACCGCCGACCGTTGTCGAAGAGGGCATCAACGGACTCCTGAAGCATCCGCTTCTCGTTCCTGAGGATGACCTCCGGCGCCCGCATTTCCATGAGCTTTCTGAGGCGATTGTTGCGGTTGATGACCCGACGATAGAGATCGTTCAGGTCGGAGGTGGCGAACCGCCCGCCATCCAGGGGCACGAGGGGCCGGAGGTCCGGAGGAATCACCGGAATTACGTCCAGAACCATCCATTCGGGCCTATTCCGTTTTTCCGGCGTATCCCCGGAGTTGCGCAGGGCGTCCACGACCTTGAGGCGCCGCAACTTCTTCATTTTCCGATGTTGGGACGTCTCCTCCCGGATGTCCGCCCGGATCCACTTGGAAAGGCGGTCAAGGCCTTGCCCGTCCTGGTTTCGCCGCCCGACCCCGAGGGGGGGCTTTCCAGCTGCCTCCAGGCGCCCCGACAGCGTCTCCACGGCGGCCAGCTGGGTCGTCGGATCCGGGGCATCCAGCTTCTTGAGGAGGTTCCTGACCGCCTCGGCACCGATTTCCGCCTTGAATTCTTCGTCGCCCTCCTCCCGGGCCTTCACTCGAAGGTCGTAGTACTCGTCTTCGTCCAAAAGATCAAGAAAATCCACATCCTGGCCACCGGGATGGGTGACCACATACGCCGAATAGTATACGACCCTTTCCAGGTCCTTGAGCGTCATGCCCAGGAGGTAGCCCAGCTGACTGGGGAGGGTCTTGAAGAACCAGATATGGCAGACGGGAACGGCAAGCTCGATGTGGCCCATCCGCTCCCGCCGCACTCTGGAAACCGTTACTTCCACACCGCATTTGTCACAAACGACGCCTCGGAAGCGGATGCGCTTGAACTTGCCGCAACCGCACTCCCAGTCCTTCACCGGTCCGAAAATCCGCTGGCAAAACAGCCCCGTGAACTCCGGCTTGAAGGAGCGATAGTTGATCGTCTCCGGCTTGATGACTTCGCCGTGGGACCAGTCCCGGATCGTTTCCGGAGAAGCAATCCCGATCCGAATGAAGTCGAAGTCCGTTGACCGGCTCTCTTTTGCGCGGGGGAAGTCGATCATGTTCTCACCATGTCCATGAATGTCCGCCAGGATCGCGAAACGTCGTCGGCTGTTCAGCCAGTACCAGCAAAGGGTTCAGCCATGTCTGATGACGTCCCGCCAGGGTGACGAAACGCCGGTGGTTCTGATTTGTTGTCCTAGCCGTTTTCTCCGAGCTCCACGGTGAATCCCAGCGCCTGAAGCTCTTTTACGAGAACGTTGAAGGACTCGGGGATACCGGGCTTCGGGAGGTTTTCCCCCTTGACCACGGCCTCGTATACCTTTGAGCGCCCCATCACATCGTCGGACTTTACAGTAAGGACCTCTTGCAGCGTGTGGGCCGCCCCGTAGGCTTCCAGGGCCCAGACCTCCATTTCCCCGAAGCGCTGACCCCCGAACTGGGCCTTTCCGGCAAGCGGCTGCTGGGTCACCAGGGAATAGGGCCCAATGCTCCGGGCATGGATCTTGTCGTCCACCAGGTGCGACAGCTTGAGCATGTAGATTGTGCCAACCGTGACGGGAAAGTCGAACCGCTCTCCGCTTCGGCCGTCCCTGAGCCAGACCTTCCCGTTCGGCAGAACCTCGGCTGCCCTGAGAAGCTCCTGCACGGCGTCTTCGAGCCCGTCCTCCTGGGTCTCCTTCTGGGCCAAGGCGGCGATGGCGGGGAAGATGTCTTCCAGTTCCCGGCCCCGCTTCATGGCTTCGAAGGCACCGGTCGCAACGACGAAATCGCATACCTCATGCAACGCCGCCTTTCCGTCCTCGTGGCCGGTCAGACCCAAGTACTCGTCCAGATTCTTGCCGATCCCACTGGCGGCACCGGGCCCAGCGCCATTCCCGTCTCCCGCGGGTGTCATCCGGATCTGGCCCGCGTCGGGGTGAGCTTGGGCAAGCCGCAGAAGCTCGTGATACCGCTTTTCCTCCAGCGGCCACCGGATTCCCGTGCGGAATTTTCTTTCCGATGCCCACTTCACACCCGCCAACTTGAGCAACAAGGCGATCTCGTCCTCGTAAGCTCCGTGAAAGACGGGGGTCTTGGCTTCGAAGCCCAGATTCCGGGCTGCCGACCCCAAATGGGTTTCGAGGACCTGGCCCAGGTTCATGCGAGAGGGAACGCCCAGAGGGTTCAGGACGATGTCCACCGGGGTCCCGTCGGGTAGGTAGGGCATATCCTCTTCGGGTGCGACCATGGCGATGATGCCCTTGTTCCCGTGGCGGCCCGCCATCTTGTCACCGACGGATATTTTCCGCTTCTCCGCGATGTAGGCCTTCACAAGTTGAACGACGCCGGGTGGCAGCTCGTCAGGCTGGAACACCTTGTCGATTTGCTCTTCAGTCCTTTCCCGAACTCGCTCGATCAGAAGCTTCGCGTGGTCGATCAGTTGGCGAATGTTCTCATTGGCCTCCCGGTTCTTGACCTTGAGGGTCGTCAAGTCGATTTCCGAAAGTTCCAGACCCCTCACAAGCCGTTTCGTGAGCTTCGTGCCCTCTTCCAGGAGGGGCTCCACCGTCCCTTTTTTCAGACAAAGGGCAATCGTCTGGAGCCAAAGAAGGGCCCTCAACTCTTCGTCACGCGCCTTGCTTATGCGCAGGATTTCGCTCTGTTCCTCCTGTCGCAGTTCGCCAATGCGGTGGCCATGATCCAGTTCCAGGAGAAGGTCGTCGATCCGCCGGGAGAAGATCTTCACGTCGATCACGGTTCCGGACATGCCGGGAGGGATGCGAAGGGAGGAGTCCTTCACGTCTTTTGCCTTTTCGCCGAAGATCGCGGTCAGTAGTTTCTCTTCGGGCGACAGCTCGGTTTCGCCCTTCGGCGTGATCTTGCCGCACAAGATATCTCCGCTCTCGACATGGGCACCGACACGCACGATCCCCCGTTCGTCCAGATTGACCAAACTCTCATCGGCGACGTTGGGAATCTCCCGGGTGATCTCCTCCATCCCGCGCTTGGTGTCGCGTACATGGAGTTCCAGCTCCTGGATGTGGATCGACGTGAACATGTCTTCGCGAACCAAACGCTCCGAAATGACGATCGCATCCTCGAAGTTGTAGCCATACCACGGCATGAAGGCGACCTGGACATTTCGCCCGAGGGCAAGCTCGCCGTGATCCGTTGAGGGACCGTCCGCGATGATATCGCCAGCTTGCACCGTCTGGCCCGACCTCGTCAGCGGTCGCTGGTTGATGGCCGTGTCCTGGTTGCTTCTCCAGAACTTCTTGAGCCGATAGCGGTCGAAGCGGCTGAGCTTGGCCAGAGGCGTCTTCGCCTGGGCAACGGCCACGGGCCCCCTGTCGACCACGATCTCCCCGCCAGCGACAGAGACGACTTTGCCCTTGCGCTCCGCTGTAATCACGGCTCCCGAGTCCTTCGCAACCTTCTCCTCCAGGCCAGTCCCGACCAGGGGCGCTTCGGTGTAGAGAAGGGGTACCGCCTGGCGCTGCATGTTGGAGCCCATGAGGGCCCGGTTGGCGTCGTCGTGCTCCAAAAAGGGAATCATCGCAGCGGCCACGGAGACCAGCTGATCGGGTGCGACGTCGATGTAGCCGATCTCGCTCGGTCGGAGAAGGGGAAAGTCCCCCTGCCTCCGGCAGAGTACGTATTCATTTCGGAAACGGCCGTCCGGCATCAGGGGTGCGTTCGCCTGCGCGATGGTGGCTTCCTGTTCCTCATTGGCAGAAAGCCATTCGATTTTCTCCGTCACCCTCCCGTCCACCACCTTACGGTATGGCGTTTCGATGAAGCCCAGGTCGTTGATGCGGGAATACGTCGTAAGGGAAGTGATCAAGCCGATGTTGGGACCCTCCGGGGTTTCGACGGGGCACATGCGTCCGTAATGGGAATAGTGCACATCCCGTACCTCGAAGCCGGCACGCTCCCGGGTCAGGCCGCCGGGTCCCAGAGCCGAAAGGCGACGCTTGTGCGTCATCTCGGCCAGAGGGTTGGTTTGGTCCATGAATTGGCTGAGCTGGGAAGAACCGAAAAACGCCTGAATTACGGCGGAAACGGTTCTGGCATTGACCAGATCATCGATGTTGATCTTTCGGAGGTCGGAGTTGATCGACATCCGCTCTCTTACAAGACGGGCCATGCGGGAAAGGCCAATGGACAGCTGGTTGGCAATCAGTTCGCCGACCGTGCGTACGCGGCGGTTCCCCAGGTGGTCAATGTCGTCCACGCGGCCCCGGCCTTCGCTTAGCTCGATCAAGCAATAGATGATGGCGACGAAGTCTTCCCGGGTGAGCACGGTCGCCCTCTCGGGAGTCAGCCCCAGGCGCTCGTACATCCCGCCAAGGCGTTGCTGGAGCTTGTAGCGTCCTACCCGGCCCAAGTCATAGCGCTTCGGATCGAAGAACACTGCCTCCAGGGCGGACCGGGCCGTTGCGATACTCGGAGCATCGCCGGGTCGCAAGAGGGAATAGATTGCGTAGAGGGCCTCCTCTTCACTTCCGGTCGGATCCTTCCTGAGGGTGTTCTTGACGATAGGACTCTCGCCCGGACGCCCGCCCTGGGCCTCGTCAACCTGTCGCTTATAGAGGCGAATCGTGGGGAAGCCGCCTCTCCGGAGCAGAAGGACGCCGTCTTGGTCAAGCTCCCTTCCCGTTTCCATTAGGACCTCGCCCGTTTCCGGATCCACGACATCCTCTGCGATCACCGACCCCAGCAGGTCCCGGATGTCCTCGTCCTCTCCGGGCACGGAAATTTCACGGGTCCCGAAGAAGAGTCCGTAGATGTCGGGGTCCGTGCCGTACCCGAAGGCGCGAAGAAGCGCCGTAGCCGGGAACTTCTTCTTTTTGTCGATGTGGACGTAGCAGATGTTGTTGATGTCGATGGTGAACTCGACCCAGGATCCCCTGAAGGGGATGATTCGGGCTTTGTTCAGTCTCGTCCCGTTGGGATGGGTATCTTCTTCGAACACAACGCCTGGAGAACGGTGCAACTGGCTGACCACGACCCGCTCGGCCCCGTTGATAACGAAGGTCCCCAGTCTCGTGAGCAAAGGAAGGTCGCCTAGGTACACCTCCTTCTCGATGATATCCCCCGGGCGGCGCTTCTTCCGATGAACCTTCTCCCAGATGATCAGGCGGAGCTTGGCCTTGAGGGGCACCGCATAGGTCATGTCCCGCTCGATGCACTCTTCTACGGAGTACTTGGGTTGCCCCAGGGAAGAGGATACGTACTCCAGGGTCATTCTCTTGTGCACGTCGGAGATGGGAAAAATCTCCTGGAAGACCGAGTCCAGATTGAAGTCCCACCCCGGGTCCGGGGGCTGGCCTACCTCACCCGTCTCTTCCAACGAGGGCGAGGGTTCAATCAACTTCTCGAAAGAGCTCAACTGGACATTGAGGAGGTCCGGCATGGGCATGATCGATTCAAGCTTTGCAAAGCTCACGACCGGCCGGGCACCGTTTCGTTTAGCCAAGGTGATACTCTCCTGTCGTCGTATCGGACATCGGTTTCGGGAATACGAACGGGCCGGGCACACACCCCGGCCTGGAACAGACTGTGGTCAAGTCAAAGGACCGCCAGCGGGACACCAAGCGGCGCGAGAACCCGCGCCGGTCTGTCTGGGTACGCGCGCGAGCCCCCAGGCCCTGCGCGGCTACCCTATCGTTACTTTCTCGCGACCTCGGGGTTTCCCGGAGCCGGTCTCCGGCTCCGGCGCTTGGACGCACGGCAGCGGGTCGGGGAGCTCTCTTTAATGACACCTACTTTACGACAACGCTGGCACCGACCGCCTCAAGTTTGGTCCGAATCTCTTCTGCTTCGTCCTTGGTGGCGGCTTCCCTCACCGTATTCGGGGCTCCGTCCACCAGCTCCTTTGCCTCTTTCAGGCCCAGCCTGGTGATCTCCCTGATGACCTTGATGACCTGAATCTTCTTGGCACCGAAGCTCTCGAGAATCACTTCGAATTCGTCCTGCTCCTCGGCCGCAGCCTCTTCGCCGCCTGCGGCCCCCGGTATCGCCATGACGGGAGCCGAAACCGCCGTCACGTTGAACCGGTCCTTGAACGCGTCAACGAACTCGGAGAGCTCGAGCACCGTCATGTTGCCAATGGTCTCGAGAAGTTCTTCTTGGTTTACAGCCATGGTGGTACCTCCTCATTCCTGGGTTTTGCCCGACGGACCGGGCGTTCTATTCGACTTCTTCCCCGCGGTTCCGATCCCGGAGCGCTTCCACAAGCCCTGCCAGTTCCCGGATCTTGGCTTCGAGAGCACCGGCCAGGGCTGTCATGGGAGCACTCAAGGCACCTGCGACCTGCGACAGGAGCACGTCTCTGGACGGCAAGTCGGCAATGCGGGCGATGCGGGCAACGTCCAGTACGTCCCCACCTGAGACGCCAACCTTGAAGACCGGACGGCCTTGATTTTCTTTTGCAAAGTCGGTGACCGCCCTCGCCGCCTCTGCGATGCCTTCGTCACCGAAGACCACCCCCGTAGGCCCGACGAGGAAGTCGGAGATGTCGGGGATTTCCGTATCGGCCAGGGCCCGCTTCACCAAGCGGTTCTTGGCCACAAGGTACTCTCCGCCCGACTTCTTCAGCTGACTGCGCAGGCTTGTCATGGCCTTCACGTCAAGCCCGGAGAAGTCCGTCAAGTAGACGGCTTCCGCCCGGTTCAGACGGTCGCGGAACTCTTTTATGAAGACTTCCTTTTGCTCCCTGGTCATGTTTAGCCTATCCGTGAAAAGCTGCCGGGATCCACGGCCACGCCGGGACCCATGGTGCTCGAGACAATCACGCTCTTGACGTAGGTACCCTTTGAAGCCGAAGGCTTGGCCCGAAGCACAGAGGCCATGAAGGCGCCGAGATTCTCCTCCAGAGATCCCACCTCAAAGGACACCCTGCCTATAGGCGCGTGAAGGTTACCGGTTTTGTCGACCCGGTACTCGATCTTGCCGGCCTTGATCTCCTTGATCGCTCGACCCACATCGGGCGTAACCGTTCCCGCCTTGGGCGTCGGCATGAGGCCCCGGGGACCCAGGATACGCCCTAGAGGGCCCACCTTGCCCATCAGGTTGGGTGTCACCACACAAACGTCGAAGCCAAGCCAGCCGTCGCGAATCCTGTCCACATACTCCACGCCGATGAAGTCGGCGCCGGCTTCCTTCGCCTCGACCTCCTTGTCACCCTGGCAGATTGCGAGAACACGCACCGGCTTCCCCGTGCCGTTGGGGAGAACCACGGTGCCGCGAACCACCTGATCGGCCTTTCTCGGGTCAACGCCCAAGTGGGTGGCGACATCAACGCTCTCATCGAATTTGGCAAAGGCCATCTCTTTGACCTGGCCAAGGGCCTCCTCCGGGGAGTGCCGGGCCAAGCGGTCATAGCTTTCCCTAGCATTGGCGTATTTCCTGCTGCGTCTAGGCATTTTCTTGAACCTCTCGTCTGGAGACCTTCACAGCCGACAGCTCTCCCGTGGTCGGTGGTTCTTAAGGATCTTGATACGACCAGAAAAGCATCCGCCCGAGTCAGGCCGTGATTTCGCCGTCCACTTCGATTCCCATTGACCGCGCGGTCCCCTTGATCATGTGCATGGCGGACACGATATCGTCCGTATTGAGATCCTCCATCTTCAACCGGGCAATCTCCCTCACCTGGTCCAGCGTCAGCACGGCTACTTTTTCCGCATGGGGCTCCTTCGACGCCTTCTCGAGGCCGGCCGCCCTCTTGATCAGGAAGGAGGCCGGGGGTGTTTTCGTGATGAACGAGAAGGACCGGTCTGCAAAGATCGTCACCTGGACGGGAACGAGGGTATCCCCCTGCTGCTGAGTTCTGGCGTTGAATTGCTTGCAGAACTCCATGATGTTCACGCCATGTTGCCCAAGAGCTGGCCCGACCGGTGGTGCCGGATTGGCCCGTCCCGCGGGGATCTGCAGCTTTACGAATCCGAGAACCTTCTTGGCTTTCCTGGCCATATGTCTGCGCCTTACTCCCCAGGGGGGTCTAGAAGCCCTTCAGTTGAGTGAAATCCAGCTCCACCGACGTCGGGCGGCCGAAGAGGGATACCTCGACTTTGACCTTTCCCTTGTCGGGATCAACTTCCTGAATCGTTCCGGAGAAATCCGTAAAGGGGCCCTGAATCACTTCCACCGCTTCGCCGACCCGGAAGGGGATCTCGTCCCGGGAGCTCTTTTCGTCCTCGTCCGTTATGCCGAGTATCTTCTTCATGTCGCTGTCGGGAAGAGGCCGGGGGCTTCCGCCCTGACTCACGAGCCTTACTCCCTTCATCGCACCGATGGCGTGTTCGGTGCGCTCGTTCAGAACCATCCGCACCAGTACGTACCCCGGGTACATGGGCTTGGTAACCGTGACCCGCTTCCCCCTCCGGATCTCAACCACATCCTGCTCCGGAACCAAGACTTCCAGGATCTCTTCCTCAAGGCCGGAAGTTTTTTCGATCTCTTGCTGAATCAAGCGCCGAACCCGCTTCTCGTGCCGCGCCTGGGTCTGAAGCGCGTACCAGCGTTCGTCGCTTCTCAAGACCGGAACAACCCCATAATGAAGTCGACGATGACCGCCCTGGAGATGATGTCCATGATCCATATGACCGCGGAGATGAGGAGCGTGAAGAGGATGACCACCCAGGTGGCGTTCCGGAGCTGATCCCGGTCCGGCCAGGTGACTCTTTCCATCTCGGCTACGCATTCCTCCATGAAGGTCTTGGCTTTTGCTAAACGTCCCATTTCGAATCTCCCGGCAGCGCTGCGTGGCTTTGGATCAGGCACGGGGTTCTGCCAGGCCCTTAAGGGTTTTGGGGTGGGGTGTATTGGGGTGGGGGGTATTATTCGGTGATGGAGGTCACAACGCCGGAACCTACGGTCCGACCGCCTTCCCGTATCGCAAACCGCAACTCCTCATCCATCGCTACCGGCGTGATCAACTCCACCTCCATCTGTACGTTGTCCCCCGGCATCACCATCTCCACCCCCTCCGGCAACTTCGCCGTACCCGTCACATCCGTCGTCCGAAAATAAAACTGCGGCCGATACCCATCAAAAAACGGCGTGTGCCGCCCCCCCTCCTCCTTCCCCAACACATACACCTCCGCCCGAAACCTCGTGTGAGGACGAATCGACCCCGGCGCCGCCAACACCTGCCCCCGCTGTACCTCCTCCTTCCCCACTCCCCTCAACAACAACCCCGCATTGTCCCCAGCCCTTCCCTCCTCCAACAACTTCCGAAACATCTCCACCCCCGTCACCACCGTCATCCGATCCCCACCCATCCCCACAATCTCCACCTGCTCACCCTTCCGAACCACCCCCCGCTCTATCCGCCCCGTCGCCACCGTCCCCCGCCCCGTTATCGAAAATACATCCTCCACCGGCATCAAAAACGCCTTGTCTACATCCCGCTCCGGCTCCGGTATCCACCCGTCCACCGCCTCCATCAACTCCCCTATACACTCCGCTTCCTCCCCCTCACCCCCACTCTCCAACGCCCGCAACGCACTCCCCCGAACCACCGGTAAATCATCCCCCGGAAACCCATACTCACTCAACAACTCCCTCACCTCCAACTCCACCAACTCCAACAACTCCTCATCATCCACCATGTCTACCTTGTTTAAAAATACCACGATGTACGGCACATTTACCTGCCTAGCCAACAATATGTGCTCCCGCGTCTGGGGCATCGGCCCATCCGCCGCACTCACCACCAATATCGCCCCATCCATCTGCGCCGCACCCGTAATCATATTCTTTACATAATCCGCATGACCCGGACAATCCACATGCGCATAATGCCTCCCCTCCGTCTCATACTCCACATGCGCCGTCGCTATCGTTATCCCCCGCTCCCGCTCCTCCGGCGCATTGTCTATCTCCGCAAAACCCACCGCCTCCCCACCATACAACTTCGACTGCGTCAACGTCACCGCAGCCGTCAACGTCGTCTTCCCATGATCCACATGCCCTATCGTCCCTACATTTACATGCGGCTTGCTCCGCTCAAATACCACCTTCACCATCTCTCTCCTACCCCCCCTTAGGTTAGCCTACCTGTTTCTCTGTTCGCCTACTTATCGGGAACACAGTCCCTCACGCGGGTCCCGCCAAGCTCTGGGCGGGGATCGAACCCGCGACCTCTTCCTTACCAAGGAAGCGCTCTCCCACTGAGCTACCAGAGCACTTCTTTCCGACTTGTCCGGCTGGATCCGATCCCACCGGGCCGTACCAGAGCGGGAGACCGGACTCGAACCGGCGACCCTCAGCTTGGAAGGCTGACGCTCTAGCCAACTGAGCTACTCCCGCGGTCAGGGCGAACTTGAAAGTCCTCCCAATGGTGGGGGTAGGATTCGAACCTACGTAGGCATGCGCCAGCAGATTTACAGTCTGCCCCGGTTGGCCGCTTCGGTACCCCACCAAGAAACGTCATCCATCCGGCGAGCCCGAAGGCGCTCTGGGAAAACACGGCCGGGCGATCCGCATGGAGTACAGCAGTGGAAGCTAACACACCCGTGCGAAAACACCAACCCACCCCCAAGGGCTTCTCGTCAGAGCTGACGCGGGGACTCGAACCCCGGACCTGCTGATTACAAATCAGCTGCTCTACCCACTGAGCTACGTCAGCCAAGTTGCTGAAGCTGGGACAAGGAGCCCACGGACGGAAGAGGCACGCCGAGTCAGTTGCCGGCGGAAAGGATGCGGCTCCAGCGGGTCCCCTCCGGGGTATCCTCAAGGCGCACGCCCCAGTCCGCCAGCTCAGCCCGGATGCGATCCGCCGCCGCGAAGTCGCGACTGGCTCTGGCTCGATCGCGGGCACGCACCATGCGTCGGATCCGGTCTTCCAGCTCCTCGCCGACTTCCCCGCCCCCGGCGGCCAAGCCGAGAACCCCCAGCACCCGATCCATATCCGCCAGCGCCGAGAGGACCGCCTCCCGGTCTTGGTAAGCCATCCCCCCCGGGGCGTCGTCCAGGGCGATATTGACGTCCTTGACCAGAGCCCAGAGGGACGCAAGCGCCCTGGGGCTGTTCAAGTCGTGATCCAGGGCTCGACTGAAGGCGGCCAAATGGTGTCGGGCCCGGCGGGCAAGGTCGAGGCCAGGACCGGTCGTCGGGCATGCTTTGACCCGTCGGCGAAAGTCGAGGAGCCGCTGCACGGCGGTCGCAGCATCGTCCAGTCGCCCTCGGGTGAAGTTGAGTTCGCTGCGGTAGTGGGCGGACAACAGAACCCACCGGATCGCGGCCGGATCGCAGCCCTGGGTGAGGAGTTCCCGCACGGTGTAGAAGTTCCCGGCAGACTTGGACATCTTGCGGTCGCCCACTTTGAGGTGCTTTACGTGCATCCAGAAACGGACGAAGGGCTGATCCGTCGCCCCTTCCGATTGGGCGATCTCGTTCTCGTGATGAGGGAAGAGAAGGTCCTCCCCGCCAAGGTGAATATCGATCGTTTCGCCCAGCAGGGACGTCCCCATGACCGAGCACTCGAGGTGCCAACCGGGACGGCCCGGTCCCCATGGAGACTCCCAAACCGCGCCGACTTCCGCGTCCTCGGGCCGGGCGGCCTTCCACAGCACGAAATCTCGCGTGTCCCCTTTCTCGTAGTCGTCTGCATCAATCCGGGAGCGCCTGGGCCCGCCGTCATCGGTGTTCCCGGACAGGCGACCGTAACCCTCAAAGGAAGACACGACGTAGTAGACGGACCCGTCCCGAGCGACGTAGGCGTGCCCCTTTTCCATCAGGCGTTCGATGAAGGTCACCATGGCCGGTATGAAGGCGGTCGCCCGGGGGTACCCGGAGAAGGGAGCGATGCCCAGGGTCTTCGCGTCCTCCAGAAAAGCCTGGATGTAGGGCGCCGTGTACTCACTCAAGGACAGGCCCGCCTTCGCTGCCCCGTCAATCGTTTTGTCGTCCACATCCGTGAAGTTCACCACGAAGGTCACGGGGTGGCCGCGCCACAGCAGGTGGCGGTGGAGGAGGTCGTAGGCCATGAAGGCGCGAAAGTTTCCGATGTGGGCGAAGTCGTAGACCGTGGGACCGCAGCCGTAGACCGTGACCCGCCCGGCATCAAGGGGCTCGAAGTCGAAGACCGCCCGCCGAAGCGAATCGTAGAGCTTCACGCAGCTTCCGTCTCCCTCAAGGCCCTCATGTCTCCCTCAAGCAAGTCGCCCGCGCAACCGCGCGCAACCAGATAACAGTGACGCCAGATTCCTCATCTGTCACGGGGCGGAATCGATCCGGGACTGGACCGGGCCGCATTTGATTGAAGCGGAGGGCACCCGGTCCCGTCCTCCGACGCCGCCACCATCTTCGCAAGGGCAACCACTGGGTCCAAGGCGCTGGTGACCGGGCGGCCCACCACAATCCGGGTCGCGCCTGCCCGGAAGGCCTGGTCGGGCGTCCCGACTCGGCGCTGGTCGTGAGCCCGGCTCCCCGGAAGGCGGATCCCTGGCGTCACGACTTCCCAGCCTGGCGCCAGGGTTCCCTTCACTCGGCGGGCTTCGCCAACGGAGCACACCACCCCACCCAGCCCCACCTCTCGGACCATCGCCGACAGCCGCCCCACTTCCTCGCCCACATCCTCCACCCGCCGCCCCAGCACCGCCCCCAGGGCCTGCCCATCCAGCGACGTGAGAACGGTCACCCCCAGCAGCACCGTCGGGCCGTCCGCGGCCTCGGCTGCCGCAGCGAGCATTTCCCGCCCCCCCAGGGCGTGAACGGTAAGGAACCTTGCCTCCAATTCACCCCCCCTGGCCACCGCCCGTGCCACCGTGTTGGGCGTGTCGTGGAGCTTGAGATCCAGAAACACGTCCTTCCCCCGGGCCCGAAGGGCCGCGACCACGCTGGGCCCGGCAGCCGTATAGAGCTCGAGGCCCACCTTGTAGAAGGTGCAGGCGCTGCCCAGGCGGTCCACGAGACCCAGGGCCCGCCTCCTGCTGGGAACATCAAGGGCGACGATGACCCTGTCGCTTGCGGGCGCAGCCGATTCGCTCACGAGGAGGGCACCGCAGCGGGGTCCCTTGTCGCCGGAACCGCCCCCCCGGGCCGGGTCGCGACCTGGTGGCGACGCCCTCGACCCCTGGGGGTTGACGTCCACCCAGAACGGACTGCCAAGTGCTCGGCCACCCGGGCCCCGCATCGAGGGTCCGCGAAAGAACCGGTGCCGACCTGAACCAGGGATGCGCCCGCTGCAAAGTAGGCGAGGGCATCGTTGCCCGTGAGAATTCCGCCCACACCCAGCACCGGTACGTCCACCGCATCCGCAACCCTGCGAACCGCCGCCAGTCCGGTGGGGAGGATCGCCGGGCCGCTCATTGCCCCCGTTCCCGCTCCCAGACGGCTCTCCGCGTCGGTCGGGAGACCGGGCACAGTGTTGATCGCCGTGATGCCGTCGGCCCCGTGTTCTGCGGCCAGCGAAGCGGTCGCCCCGATGTCCGAATCCTTGGGCGCCAGCTTGACCAGCAGGGGCCTGGACGTGAGTGGGCGGACCCCGGCAACGACATTTCGCAACGTCACCGGGTCCAGACAGAACGGCCTCCCGGCCCGCTGTAAGTCGTTGGGACAGGACAGGTTGAGTTCGAATCCCAGAAATCCGTCTGCCGAATCCAGCTCCGCGACGACGGAAGCGTACTCCTCGGCGGTTCGGCCCGCGACGGATACGAAGACGGGCAGACCTCCCAGGTTGCGGCGCATCCAGGGGAGTTTCTCCGTCCGCACCGCTCGCACGCCCGGGTTCGCGAGACCCACCGAGTTGCCCATTCCTCGGGGGAGCTCGACGACGCGGGGGGGCGCATTTCCCCGGCGAGGTTTCAGGGTCACCGACTTGGTGACGAGGCCACCGATGTCGTCCGAAGACAGGATGTCGACGACACCTTCACCGAATCCGCAGCTGCCGGCGGCGAGAAGGACGGGATGAGCGAAGTCCGTCCCGAAGAGGCGAACCCCACCCACCTTTCCAAAAGGCTCCGGGGCAGACCTCATTGCCGGCCCCTCGCCGCCCGATCCACTTCCCTCTCCATGGTCCTGCGCTTCAGCTCCTCTCGTCGGTCCCGGTGTTTCCTGCCTCGGCACATTCCCAGGGTGATCCGGGCGCGGCCCCGGCGAAAGTACAAGTCAAGGGGAACAAGGGTCAGACCTCGCGCTTCCGACCGGGCAGCGATCCGGCGGATCTGGTCCTTGCGAAGGAGCAGTTTCTTGGGCCGGGTTTCGTCGTGGTTCCAGCGGTTACCGGCTTCGTAGGGGCCGATGTACAAGTTGTAGAGCCACATCTCACCTGCGTGGGCCCGGGCGTGGGCGTCCTGAAACGCCACCTTGCCCCCTCGGATGGACTTGACCTCGGTTCCCTTCAGAACGAGCCCGGCCTCGAAGCGGTCCAAGACCTCGTATTCGTGACGGGCCTTCTTGTTCCGAGCGATGACCCGTCGGCCGTCGCCGGACGGAGTCCCGCTCAAAAGATGAGAACCGGCGTTCCCACTTGGACCAAGTGGTAGAGCTCCCGCGCGGATTCGTTGGTGAGGCGGATACAGCCGTGGGACACCCGCCGACCCTCGGGATCGGGATTGAGGATCAGATCGGGACGAGACGTACCGTGGATGGCAATCCCGTCTCCCAGATAAATGGCCGTGTTCCCCATAGGGCCCGCGAATCGTCGCGACGGGTCGTTGTCGTCAGGGACTGGGAGGCCTTGTTCGACGAAATACCAGTCGGGGGCGATCCAAACTGGATCCTTCTCCTTCCGACGGACCCTGAACAGTCCCTCAGGGGTCGTGAAGGTCCACTGTTTTCCGGCGCCCGCAAGGCGAAATCCCGTGCCCGTGCCGGCGGGAGCGGACCAGAGAGAGGCACCGCCGTCCATGAGGTAGACCCGGTTTGTCGCCAGGTGTACGAGGACATACGGGCCGCTCAGGTCAACCAGGGGAGCATCCAGCTCAATCGCCTCTTCCCCGGCGGCTTCACCCAGGACGCGGGTCAGGTCCTGGGCCCCGGCCCCGCGGGGGAACACGAGGACGGCCCCTGTCAGCAGCGCCATCATTCCCTTCCCCACCTTCCCCTCAACCCCCATGGGCGCCTCCCGAGGCCATGGCCGTTTCTCGGGCTCGCCAGTCCGCAAGAAAGCTCTCTGCACCGGCCTCCGTCAGCGGGTGGGCCATCCCTTGCTTGAGCACCTTGAAGGGACAAGTGGCAATGTGAGCCCCGGCCAAGGCGGCCTCGATGACATGGCGGGGATGACGAATCGAAGCGGCAAGGATTCGGGTCCGGATGTCCGGATCCTGCTCGAAAATGGCGCCGATCTCCCGGATGAGGTCCATGCCGTCGTGGGAAATGTCATCCAACCGTCCTACGAAGGGAGAGACGACGAAAGCGCCGGCCAGGGCCGCCAGGAGGGCTTGGTGCCCGTTGAACACCAGGGTCACGTTGCAACGGATGCCCTTCTTCCCCAGACGGGAGACGGCCTCCAGACCCGTCGTCGTACTCGGGACCTTGACGATCACGTTGGGGTGCCATGCGGCGTACTCCACCCCCTCGGCGACCATTCCGTCGGCATCTTCCGACACCGTTTCGGCACTGATGGGACCGTCAACCAAGCTAGCGATCGTCCTGATCGTCTCTTGGAAATCGGCGCCCTCTTCCCGGGCCAGGAGGCTGGGATTTGTCGTCACGCCGCTGAGGATGCCCCAGCGGGCCGCCTCCCGGATTTCTCCCAAGTTGGCCGTGTCCAAGTAGATCTGCACCGGCAACTCCTCTGGTATGTTTGGTGTCCCATAGCGTTCAGGACTGCATCCCCAAAGGGCGAAGGAGGGTCAGGGGTCGGCCTGGGGCTCCACGATCTGGGGAGGAGGCGCGTCTTGGGGAGCCTCAATGCCGGCCCGGTACGCGGCCTTCGACCGTTCCAGTTTCTCTTTCAGCTCCGTGCGTACACCGGAGGCAATCTGCCGACCCTGCTCCACAACTCCCTTCGCCGAACCCACCCGTTCGCCCAGATCATCGCGCAAGCCTCGCACGCGGTCTTCGGTCAGGCCCTTCAGTCGCTTCGCCTGCGCGCGGATTCGCTGCTGCGTGTCTTCGCCGGAGCCGGGCGCAAAAAGAAGAGCGAGGCCTGCACCCACAAGAGCTCCCAAGAGGAAAGCGCCCACTTCGAAGCGGCTTTCCTTCTCGATAACAACCGTACGATGATCCTCTCCCGCGCTCATCTTCCCTCCCGGTCCATTTTTCGCCCTGCGCTTCTTGCGACGGAGGTTCCCCGGGGTTACGGCCCCGCAAGTTCTGAACCCGATGTATTTTAGGGACGTACGAAGTTAACAGGGTGGATCAGACGCGCCAACGGGGATCGGGGCGAGGAATCCGGGGCCGTTCGTAGCCCTTCCTGCCCAGGAGCCCGTGGGCCAGGGCCTTGCCGAGTTCGACGCCCGGCTGGTTCAAGGGGTTGACGCCATAGAGCGCCCCGGCATACAGGACAGCAATTTGGAAGAGCATGATCAGGCCCCCCAGCGATCCCGCGTCCACCCGGTCCACCATGACCGTCATATTCATCCGATCTTCCCTCCTCAGGGCTTCTGCCGTGGCCCGGCGTTCCACGTCCAGGAGTTCCAGGAGCGTGCGCCCCCCCAGACAGGACAGGGCTGGCTCCCTGCTGAAGCGGACCGGTACGGCCACGTCCTCTGCCGTTGCTCTCCGCCCGAGGAAAACCACGACCTTGTCTCGGGGGCCCTCCATGAGAAGCTGGAGCTGGGAGTGCTGGTCGGTGGCCCCGGTAGCCGGCAGAAGCGTCGGCCCGGCTTCGACCCGTTCGCCGGCCAGGTTCAGCGCCTTCCCCAAGGACTCGGCCCACAGCTGCTGAAACCAGTCGGCCAGGGCCTTGAGCCGGTCGGCGTACGGCATGAACACATGAATGCCGGCCCCTTGCTCGGTGTCGGCCAGGTGAAGAAGGGTCGCCAGGACCCCCGCCGGATTCTCCGTGAGCACGGAGGTGCTGCAGCGCTCGGCCATCTCTCCAGCCCCGGCCAACACGGCTTCGATGTCGATCCCTCCGGAGGCGGCGGGAAACAAACCGACGGGCGAGAGCACCGAGAACCGACCTCCCACGTTCCCGGGAACGGGAAGGGTTCGAATGCCGAATTCACGAGCCACCTTCCGGAGTACCCCCGGCCCTTCTCCGGTGGTCAGCAACAGACGGTCTTTCAGCGCCTTCGGGCCCACGGCGTCTTCCAGCTTCCTCCAGATTACAAGGAATAGGGCAAGCGTCTCGGCGGTGGATCCCGACTTGCTTACCACGTTGAAGAGGGTGCGGTCCAGGTTCAGGCGCCCCAGCAGCGCCGAGACGGAATCCGGATCCGGGTTGTCCAGGATGTACAACTTCGGGAAGTGCTTTCGCGCTTCGGAATCCAGCTCGTTCCAGGAAGGCGGAAGCAGGCCGTCCTTGAGGGCGGCGGCACCCAGGGCCGAGCCCCCGATCCCGACCACGACCACTGCCTCGAAGTGCCTGCCCCAACCGTCGGCGGCTTCCCGGACCCGGGCGCAGAGGGTCCGATCGCCGGGAAGGTCAAAAAAGCCGGCCTCCCCGGCCGTCCGCACGGACGCTACGTGCTCAAAGGCGTGCCGGAAGCGCCGGGCCAAATCCCCCCGGAGCCGGTCGGGATCCACGCCGCCGGACGGAAGGACCCCGGAGAGCATGCTCCCGAACTCAATCGTCACCGCCCGAGCTCTGCCCTTCATGGCCTCAAGGGTCAGCCAAGCTCTACGGTGAGGCCGTCGAAGGCCGGCTCGATGTTCTCCGGAAGGGACGCCGCCAACTCGATGTACCTGAGGCGGTGGGTCAGATGGGTGAGGTAGGTGCGTTCGGCGCCAATCTCCTGCGCGACTTCTACGGCTTCTTCCACGTTGAAGTGGGTCGGGTGGGAAGCCCGCCACCAAAGTGCGTTTAGCACGAGCACCGTTACGCCAGCAAGGACTTCCCGCGCGGCTTTCGGCAGACTCTTGGCGTCGGTCACGTACCCCAGGCTGCCAATCCGAAAGCCGAAGGCGTCGGAGGGGCCGTGAGGAACTCGAAACGGAGTCACCCCAGTACCGAGCACTTCCACGGCCTCCCCTTCCGAATAGGTCTTGAGCGCCAAGCGGGCGGGCGTTTCGCGCGCATTTTCGGTGCCATCCCCGAAGATGTAGGAGAAGCGCGTAGTCATCTGTTTCTTCAGCTCCCGGGGAAGATAGGCCGGTACGGGACGGCCCCGGTTCGAAAAACCCCGAACATCGTCGATGCCGTGGACGTGGTCGGCGTGGAGGTGGGTGTACCAGACCGCGTCCACCCGATCAACCGCCGAAGCCAGGAGCTGAAGTCGCAGCTCCGGTGGCGTATCGATGAGCAGGTTCCCGCCCTCCATGCTCAACAGGGCCCCGTGGCGGGTCCGCCAGTCCCTGGGGTCGTCGGATGTGCAGGTAGCGCAATCACAACCGATCACCGGAACCCCGTTGGATGTTCCTGTCCCCAGAAAGGTCAATCGCAATGTCAGTCTCTCCCAGCCCTAGGGACGGATTTGGGACGGACCCACGGAGCGCGTCTCATCGATTCCGTACCACCGGGGCGCATCCCGACGGGCTCCCGCCGGATTCACCCGTTCCGGTCATGGGGCCCAGGAGCCACCACTCTGCGCGAACGTCTCGAGCGTCAGAGTTTTTCCACTCTCATGGTATTCGTCGAGCCCGGTCTGTGAAACGGCAACCCAGAAGTTACCACCACGGGATCGCCCATACGACCCACCCCCGAGTCGATGACCACACGCATGCCGAAGCGGGTCAGGTTCTGATACGTGATTTCCACACCTTCGGCCAGAACGGGTCTGACCCCCCACACCCCGCACAACTGGTGGTGGACCTTGGTGTCGGTGCAGACGGCAAAGATAGGGGTCGGGGGACGGTACGATGAAACCAAGCGGGCGGAAAATCCGCTTCGGGTGATCACAATGATCGCCGGCGCATTCAAGGACACGGCGGACTGGACAGAAGCCGAGGCGACCGCATGTTCCCGAGGCGAAGCACCCCTGCGACGGATGGGGCCGATTTCAGCGAGGTAGTGGGGACCCTTTTTCAGCGCGCCGCTCTTCTCGATCTCCGAGGCAATGCGGACCATGACCCTCACCGTTTCGACGGGATACTTTCCCACGGCGGTTTCGCCGGAGAGCATGAGGGCATCGGTCCCGTCCAGAATGGCGTTGGCCACATCCGACACCTCTGCCCGCGTGGGCCCGGGATATTCGGTCATGGACTCGAGCATTTGGGTCGCCGTGATGACCGGACGCCCATATCCATTCGCCGTCTGAATCAGGTGCTTCTGGACCATGGGAACCTTGGCGAACGGCAGTTCGACCCCCAGGTCGCCCCGGGCAACCATCACCGCGTCACTTCTTGCCAGGATTTCGTCAAGGTCATCCAGAGCCCCGGCCTTTTCGATCTTGGCCACAAGCCACGCCCGGTCCTTGACGAGGTCTCTCAGAGCCTGGATGTCGCTGGCGCCCTGTACGAAGGAAAGGCCCACGTACTCCACGTCCATCTCCAGGGCAAAAGCGACGTCCCGTCGGTCCTGGGCCGTGACCGAGGGCGTGTTCACGTCGACGCCGGGCAGGTTGATTCCCTTTCGGGACTTGAGAATTCCTCCCCGAAAGACCTCGAACTCCGCCCGCAGGCCGTCGGTATTGACGCATACCAGTTCAAGGAGCCCGTCGTCCAGGCGAAGCAACGCCCCGGGATCCACCTCCCGCGCCAGCTTCCCGTAGGTGGTCGGAAGCTCTCCCGGCCGGTGCTGGCCCTCGGGAGCGATGGTGACCTTGGACCCGTCTTGCAGCAGGATCGGCTCCGGAAGGTACCCGATGCGGATCTTGGGGCCTTGCAGATCCACCATGATCGCCACCGGGCGGCCCGCCGCAACGGCGGCCTCCCGGACTCGTCGAACGCTGCGTTCGTGGTCCCCATGGCTGCCGTGGGACATGTTGATCCGCGCGATGTCCATGCCGGCTTGTACGAGGCCTGCCACGATCTCCGACGGGGAGCTGGCGGGACCGATCGTGGCGATGATCTTGGTTCTAATCACGGTACGGATGGGTTTCCAGTGGGCGATGAGGGGGGCCACGCGGGCTTGGACATCCCGACGGGACGTGGGAAACTACGTTAGCTTTCGGACGCAAATCACATTCGTCGGCACCGAAACGGCATCGGCCTCGTAGACAAAGAATCCGAAAACGACTCATGCCTGCCGTAACGTACGTACAAAACCATACCGGTGTCTGTACCTTCAAGGAGGAACTGACCCGGGCGGGCACGGTAGCCGTTGACTGCGAAGCGGCCGGCTTCCACCGGTACACCGATCGTCTGTGCTTGGTTCAGCTTTCCACGGTAGACGAAACCTTCGTCCTCGACCCCTTGGCCGTCGATCTCACTCCCTGCCTCAAGTCTTTTCTCGAAGATCCGAACCGACGCGTAACCATGCACGGGGCCGCGTACGATCTCCGGCTCCTGCGCCGGGACTTGGACATCGCGGTCACCAACTTGGCCGACACGCAGGTAGCGGCCAGCCTCCTGGGAGAGTCCGCCGTCAGCCTCCAGGCCCTACTGGAACGGCACCTGGGCGTTCGGGTCTCGAAGAAGTTCCAGCGGGCCGACTGGGCCAAGCGACCTCTTCCCCGGCAGATGATCGAGTACGCTGCTGACGATACCCGTCACCTCCTCGGGCTCGCGGCCCGGCTCGAGGACGAGCTGCAGCGCCGGGGCCGGGCCGATTGGGCGGAGGAGGAGTATCAGTGGCTCGTGGAGACTTCGGCGGAACCGGCGCCAATCCGGAATCCGGACCCCCTGACTCGGTTGAAGGGAGCCCGAAGCCTGAACCCACGGGATGCTACCGCCCTCCGGAAGGCCCTGGAATGGAGAGATCGGATCGCCCGGTCCCGGGATCTCGCGCCTTTCCGAGTGGTGTCCGACAGGACGCTACTCGCGGTCGTTCTCGCCCGGCCGGCGGCCGTCCCCGGGCTTGCCCAGGTGAAGGGCTTTCCAAGGCGCCTCGCCCGGACAGAGGGTCAATCTCTGCTGGCCGTGATGAAACAGTCGGACCCGAAGCCCCTCGGCAACCTGTTGCCCGATTCCTTGTCTCGGTGGCGGGGCAGTCGGCCGGCCCCTATAGAAGAAGCGGCTTTCGAACGGCTCAAGGTGGCCCGCAACAAGGTGGCGGAGAAATTGGGGCTAGAGCGGGGCCGGGTGATGGCGAACCATGTTCTTCGGAAGGTCGTTGACGCGAAACCCGCCAGCTTGACCGCCCTGAAGGCCATACCCGGCGTTCGCCGTTGGCAGGCTCAGGTCCTGGGCGAGAGGTTGCTGAAGGCGCTGTGAAGGCATCTCACCACTGGCCAGATCATCAAGTACGCGGGCCCGCCGGTGGGAGGAGGACGCCCCCCCGGGGGTTGTCGTCAGGCCGCGGCGGTCAGTCGCTGCCCGCCTCCAGCTCCAGCTTGTACTCGATGCAGTAGCGGGCGTGGGGGAGGGCATCGAGGCGCAGAAACCCGATGGGCTTTCCCGTCGCATGACAGCGACCAAAGTTGTCCGGGTCGTTGTACAACCGGTGGAGGGCGTCCTCGATGCGATGCAGGTACCGGCCTTCCTTTGTGGCGAAAAGCGCAGCCTTTTCCCGCTCCATGGCCTCCGTCCCCTGATCGGCCATGTGGTCGGTGTACGCGACCAAGTCCGAATCCCCGGAAGACCGGTCGTTCCTGGCAGCCTCGCTGAAGACCCCTAAGCTCCGAAGGGCCTTTCTTCGCTCTTCCAGCAGCCTCGTTTCCAGATGAGCCAACTGCTCCTTGGAGAGCAGCGGGACGCTCATCCTTGCACCGTCGGCATCCGGTACCCGCAGCGACGACATCGACACTCCTCCTTGAACGAACCGTATCCTCAAACCGGTCGGGTCCCCCTCGAAACCGCATGCCTGCCAGGCCGGGGACACGCCATCCGAATTGATGGAAGGGAATCCAGTTGGGCAAGGGCCTGGGGTTCAATCTAGGGTTCGGATCTGCTCATCTGCTGTAGATTTGGTTACCCCGGACACAAGGAGTCCACAAAGTGAACCGAGTGATCTGCCGAAGGCACCCCGAAGCGCCGAGCCCTGCCCTGGAGCGCCGACCCTTCAAGTCGGAGCTGGGGAAGCGGATTCAGCGGGAAATCTGCGCTCCCTGCTGGCGCGACTGGGTCCAACACCAGACCCTTCTGATGAACCATTTCGGGCTCAACCCTAGGGACCCGGACGCCCGAAATTTCCTGTATGCCCAGATCAGGGCGGTTCTCTTTGGCGAAGGAGAAGTCGCGGAAATCGACAGCGCTCGAAAAGGGACCGTCGGACCGCCCGGGAAATGACCCGTCCGTCTCCCCGAGAGCGTTGCGAACCGGCCCCGTTTCGAAGACGATAAAGGATGCTTCGCCACTTTCACTCCCCCTTCCGCTCCTCGTCCAAGGAATTCGGACCCATGCGCTACGGGACGTTTGGTGCCCTGCTCTTCGTGACGGGCTGCATCGCTGTCCAGTCGGCCCCGCCGCCGGACCCGCCCCCGTTCCGCTTTACGATCCACGACGCCGGAAACGATTTTACCGCCATCGGCGACACCATCACTCCCGACGAAGACATTCAGGCGCTCATTGCCCCCTACCGATCCAGGATGGAAGATCGAATGGTACAGGTTCTGGGTAGAGCTACGGGAACCTTTGTCAAGGCCGACCCGGAAGGGACGCTGGACAACCTCGTCGCCGACGCCCTTTTCCATGTCGTTCAGGAGTTGGCCAGCGACACTGTACACGTCGCCCTTCTCAATGACGGGGGCCTCAGGGTTCCCGTCGCGTCGGGGCCGATCCTCATGCGGCACGCCTACGAGCTCCTGCCATTCGAGAACTTCGTCACGGTGCTCTCCCTTTCGGGCGTGCAGCTGGAGCGGCTGGCGGACGAGATCGCCCGGAGCGGCGGAGAGCCCATCGCGGGGTGGACCCTGGTGCTGGATGGAGCCGACGCCACGAACGTCCGGGTCGGCGGGGAGCCCATTGACCCGGTTCGCACCTACCGCCTGGCCACGGTGGACTACCTGGTTGACGGTGGCGGGACCTGGAGCGTTCTCTGGGAGCCGGGGGAGGCCCCCCGGGAGGACCTGAGGATCCTGATCCGGGACGTGTTCGTCCGGTACCTCAGGAGACAGGATGTGTGGACCCCGACCCTGGATGGACGCATCCGCAGAACTGGCGGGGGCGGGGCCGAAGGAGACGCGCAGTGAACCGCCGCGGCTTCGTGCGCGCCTTGAGCGCCGGCGGCGTTTTCGGACTGTCGCAGGCCGAGGAAATGGCGGCCCTGGCCATGGGGAAGCCGCGCATCACGGCCCCCCCGCCCGACTTGGGGCCCCGGGTTCGAGGCGCGGTTTCCCTGGTCGTGCTGCACACCAACGACACCCACTCCCGCATGGACCCCTTCCCCGAAGACGGCGGCCCCTTCGCAGGTCTGGGGGGAGCGGCCCGCCGCGCCACCGTGATTCGCCACATTCGAGAAGCCAACGACAACGTCCTCCTCCTGGATTCGGGAGACATCTTCCAGGGCACGCCCTACTTCAACTTCTTTGGTGGGGAGCTGGAATTCCGGGTCATGACCGCCATGGGCTATGACGCGGCAACGCTGGGCAACCACGACTTCGACAACGGGGTGGAGGGCTTGGTCGCCATGTTGCCCCAAGCAGACTTCGATATCGTGTCGGCCAACTACGATGTGAGCGGTTCGGCCCTGGAGGGGCGCGTCAAACCGTACGTTGTGCGGGAGTTCGGGGGAGTGAAGGTGGGCATCTTGGGCTTGGGGATCGCGTTCCAGGGACTGGTGCTGGCCCGGTTGCACGAAGGAGTGGAATACCGGGACCCCGTCGTCGCCGCCCGGACCACCGCCCAAGAGCTACGAGCCGCCGGATGTGCGTTGGTGATCTGTCTTTCCCACCTGGGGTACCGGTACCGCGATCCGAATCGCCCCAGCGACCGCAGCCTCGCCGTCGCGGTGCCCGAGATCGACCTGATCCTGGGGGGCCACACTCACACGTTCCTGGATCAAGCCGAGGTGTTTGATCAGGGACAGAACGGGCTCACGCTGGTGAACCAAACGGGTTGGGGCGGAATGCGCCTGGGACGGATCGACATCGCCTTCGATGACCGGGGGCAACCGTCCGGACGGGAATCAACGAGCTACGACATCGACAAACGCTTCGACCAATGAGAGTCGGCCGTGTCGCACAAGGAAGCGGCCGGAACACTCCCTCCGGTGAAGAGACCGACTCGTAAGAGCCCAAAAAAATCGGGGCGACCCCGGGGGCAGAGCAAGACACCCCGGGGTCGCGTGGCGTTGTTCAGGACGCCGCCGCTTCGCCCCTTGCCAACGACCGATGCCTAGGCTTGGAAATCAATCGCCGCTTCCTCGGTTGACCGCCATCGTCACCACGGCACCGGCGATGCCATACATGACCAGACCCCCAACCACGGTGTCCCGGAGCACCTCGGACATGGCCGGAGCCATTTCCATTGAGCCCATCATCGAGAAGCCCATTGCGAGGTTCAGGAGAATTCCGAACAAGGCGGCCGCCTTGAATCCGTCGGCGGGGCTGGACGCCCCACTCCAGCCCAGAACAAGGGTGATCAATGCACCCGAGAAGAGCATACTCAGGCCCATCATCAAGTAGTTCGGCTCCGCGGCCATGCCTTCGGGCTGAATCACCATGCCGTAGATGACCCAGCCGAGGACGAACAGCGTGAGGCCGCCCGCAACAGCGCCGATACCCATTTTCTTCATGTCCACTTGCAGCTCCTCCTATGGATGGAGTAAAGTGAGGATGGATAAGGTAGAGCAGGGCCAACGTGGGGAACCGAAACGCAGTTCGCAAGGGCCCCGCTGTTCCCCGTGGCCGACCAGTCTTCGGCCACCTCTCCCCGATTCAGCATCGTGGCCACCGAGGCGCCGGCGATCCCGTACAGCACGAAGGAAAAGAGAACGGGCTCGGAGGGACTTGAATCCGGCGGCGGGGCTGGTTCAGGGTGACGATCGACGCGGTCCCGCCAGGTCAGTCGACCTCCTGCTTCGGCCCGTACACGAACCGTTCCACTTCCCCGTGAATGCGTGTCACCGTCTCCCGGGAAGGAGGCCGGGAAACCCGAGACACGGTGGCGGCAACGACGAAGTTCGCGGCCAGAGACCAGACCGCCTCGTGAACCCCGAGGGGCTGGGGAGGGCCGAATTGGTTCAGGCAGAAGAGGGTCCCCAGCCCAACGGCGACGCCAGCGATCACACCCGCCTTCGTGGTGAGTCTGCGCTTCGGGAAGCAGACGCCCAGGACCGCGGGCATGAGCTGCAACGTCCCCGCCGCCGAGAGGGCAACCAGCTCCACCAGGAAGTCCAGGTTGTACACGGAGAGGACGTAGCCGACTCCCAGAAGTACGACGACGATCCCGCGGCCGAAGGCGACGTAGTGGGCCTGGCTACGATTCCGGGCCCAGTAGCGTTGATACACGTCCCGGGTAAGGACGGTCATGTTCGCGTGAAGAATCGAGTCCAAGGTGGACATGACCGCCGCGGTGGCGCCGGCCAGAATGAGCCCGGTTAGCCACGGGGACGCGTATCGGAACAGGAGCTCCGGGAAGACCCGGTCCGCATTTGCCAGATCCGGAAGGATGAGGGCCCCGCCCAGCCCCACCAGCGCGGCAGGAATGAACAGGGTCATGAGGTAGATGGGGGTAGTCGCCCCCAGCAGCTTGAGGGTCCGGGCGGAAGCAGCGGTGTAGTAGCGGATCATCATGTGAGGCTGGAAAATGATCCCGAAGGACAACACGATGGTCATTCCAAACCACATGCCGGGCGTGAAGTAGCCTTCCGGTCCGGGGAGACTCAACAGGTCGGGCCGCTCGGCGACGACGCGCCGCCACAGGGCCACGGGTCCTCCGAAGAGCTTGTAGGTAAGCACGAGAGCCCCGACCCAGACGGCCACGTACATCCAGATTCCCTGGATCACGTCGGTCCAGTATACGGCCCTGAGGCCCCCCGCCATGAGGTAGCCGGCCGCCACGACCAGGAGTACAAGCGTGGCCACTTCGAAGGGGATTCTATCTCCCGTCGCCACCGAAATGATGTATCCCAGACCCTGGGCTTGAGCCTGGATGTAGAGAATCGTAAAGAGAACCGACACGAAGGCGACCGAAATCCGCACGGCTTCGCTCTCGTAGAAGTCCGCAAGCATGTCCGCCGGAGTGACGTATCCGAACTTCTTGCCCAAGGCCCAGATCCGCGTGCCCAGAAAGTAGGTCACCGCGCCCACGAGAATCGTCCAGGTTCCCGCAGCCCAAAACCCGATCCCGTGGGTGTAGAAGAACCCCCCGGAGCCGAGAAACGCGAAGGCGGAGTGGAAGGTGGCGACCACCGTCAGGTAGAGGACGATGAACCCCGCTTGGCGACCGCAGAGGAGGAAATCCTCCAGGCTCATCGTCATCTTCTTGTTGGCCTGAATCCCGATGAAGATGGTGACAACCAGGTAGAGTCCGATGAGACCGGTGGAGATGACCCAGGGATCCATCAGACGTTCTTTCTCAGGGTCCAGACCAAAACCCCGATCATGAGGACGTAGACCCCCAGCAGGTAGGCAAAGAGGAAGGGCATGCCCAGAATCCAGGGCTCAACTCGGTTCATGAGCCCGTGAACGACCGGAGGCTGCGCCAAAGCCATGGAGAACAGGAAGGCGACGGAGGCAATCCAGCCCCGGCGCGTACGGGGCAAATAGTGGGAACGGGGAGGTTGCATTGGGGGCTTCACGGGGGTTTTTGTGGAGGACGCCGGCCGGGCCGAATGTATGGGCGGTGCCGGATAGCTTACCCTTGGACGCTCCCCATTCACAACCTGGAGAGACCAGGCTCGGGAGCCCCGCATTGAGCATACCCCGAGGAGGGAAGGCGAAGAGCACCGGACCGGGAGATGGTCTTCCCCGTGCCCACTTCTTACATTGCGCTCGCCTACGCTCGCATGATCGGAGGTGGCGGCTCGCCCAGGCCGATCCGATCCATTCCCTGCTGGAGCTCCCCCATGTCATCATGATCCGCACCCTGTCCAAGTGCTGGGGACTGGCGGATCTTCGCGTCGGATTCTCGGTCGGGTCCAGGAAGCGAATCGCCACCCTCTGCCGGAATCCACGATGAATGACCCCAAGTCGGCCCCGGACGGCGGCTTGCACATCGGCATGGTACTGACCTCCTTGGCCGGAGGAGGTGCGGAGCGGGTTACGCTTACGCTGGCCGATGCCCTCATTCGGCGAGGGCACCGCGTTGACCTGCTTCTACTGCGCCCGTTCGGAGATTTCCATGACGCGATTCCCCACGGCACGCGTGTCTACTACGTGCCGATCCGAAATCCTGCGCGGCTGTTGCGGAGTTGCCGGAAGCGGGGCATCTCGATCCGGCCGTTGTGGGTCGGCCCCCTGGCGTTGGCGCGCACCTGGCTGGGCTTGCGCAAGCGCTATCCCCGCGACGGGACACAAGGTCGGGGCATCCGGACGCGAGTCCGTGATGTGCTCAAGGAGGTGCTGTCGGCGGCCAGCATTGCCCGCTACGCTCAAGTCGCACGACCGATGCTTCTGTATGGAACGTCCGTTTGGACGAATATCGGCGTCATCCTTGCGGCCAGCCGCCTTTCCAGACCCGTTGCCACCGTGGCCTCGGTGCATTCGGTCGTCTCCCGGGGCTACCAGGCGGGGGAGTTGGCCCGGGCGCGCCAGACGTATCCTGAGGCGGGGGGCGTGGTAGGCGTCTGTCCCAGCATTTGCGCCGAAGTGGTACGGGTCGTGCGCGTGCCCCACAAGCTTCTGCACTATCTCCCCAACTTGTTACGGCTGGAAGACATACGGCGCAAAAGCCACCGTCCGGTCCACCACCCTTGGTTCAACGATCCCCAGGTTCCCGTCCTGTTGACGGCCGGCCGGCCGGTCCCCCTCAAGGACCACGCCACGCTGGTCAGGGCGTTCGTCCGGGTCCGGCGACAGCACCGGGTTCGTCTGGTCATCATGGGCGGCAGCTCCAAGTCGTACCGCGCGGGCCTGCGGGCCGTGGCCGGCCAGTCGGCGCAGGACCTGGAGTTCCTGGACTTCGACGAGAACCCGTACCGCTACATGCGACGGGCAAGGATGGTCGTCCTGTCTTCCCGTTATGAGGCATGCGCCATGGTGCTGGTCGAAGCGATGGCGTGCGGCCTCGCCGTGGTCAGCACCGACGCCCCCAACGGACCCGCAGACCTGCTAGGCAGGGGACGGTGGGGAGCCCTGGTTCCCGTGGGAGATCCGGTCGCCCTCGCAAAGGCCCTCATCCGCGTGCTGGACGGCGACTCCGTCCCAGTACCAGAGATGAGACGCAGAGCCCAGGACTTCGACGCCGACCGCATGGCCGTAGCCTACGAAGAACTCTTCGCAACATTGGCCGGGCAGGCGAGCCGGAAAGATAAGCGGTCCGGGGGTTTCTCGGGCGGGGGAGAAGGACAACGCGGGCCCTGAGAAAAGAGGATGGGTCCAACAGGAGAGACACTGATTGCTTCGACGCCAAGATGCTATGGGGATGCAGACCGACGCATGAACGCAAACCCCGCCCCCGCAAGGAGCGTGGATGGAATAATGCGTGAACTTTTCCGTTATGTGTTGTGTTCCCCAGGGTGCGGCGGCCAGTGCCCCCGGACCCTTCAGATTTTGTTCCTGAGCCAATCCAGAAGGAGGCGAAGGATGCGTCGGAGAATCTGGGCCATGGCGCTGAATCCTTGCGTGCGGGTGTCCGAAACTCCCTTTGCGGGCCGCTCGCCGCTACCCCTTTACGTCAAAAGCCGAGCCAAGGGTTCCAAAGCCGTTCAATCCCCGGCGATGTTCAGTTCCGTCGTGATCTTGATGCACCCCCGGAGGGTTCGGTAGACCGGACATTGCATGGGGTGCAGTTCAAACGCCCTCCGAATCGTCTCTTCGTCCTCCGAGGAAGCCCTCAGGGCGTACTTGACGTGTATGCTGCGGATGATGAGGACACCGTCTTCCTTGCCGACCCGTCCCCACACATCTGCCCCAAGACGCCCGTCCGAAGCCCGGATCCCGCGTGCCTCCAGCACGCCTCCGAAGGTACCGACGAGTCAGCCACCGGTCGCCGCCATAATGTAGTCCAGGGTGGTGGTGGTCTCCTTGACCGCTTCGACGCCGTAATGCTCCGCCACCGCCCCGTGCACCCCGAACTCCACGGGTCCGTCGCAGGCGGGAAGATACGCGAGTCGGTGGGGACCTTGCGTGCGCTGGATCCTGATCCTGGCTTCGTAGACCGTATCGCTCATTCGTTCGTTCAGGCTGGCCAGAGCCAACCGAAGACCCCCGCCGTGAGGAGCGCGTATACGAACCCGTCAAGGGCATGCTTCAAAGCGACCGACCGGGGAAGCCCGAACCAGATGCTCTCCTGGACCCCGACCAGGCCGTACGCCAAGAAGGCGGCCGGACCCGCGGTCCCGAACACCGACATGTAGGGTGCGCCGGCGTCGTGGGCCCCAGTCGTGATGTAGGCCACCAGGGTGCTGACCAGCAGGAAAAAGATGAACGACTTGACCAGAGCCGGCGTCATGCCGAGAACGGCGCCAGGGTCCCGTACGCGAAGAAGGCCGACCGGACCGCTACGGACCCGGTCCCGGTACGCTTCCGTGTTCCAATCCTTCCCGTCGGCGAAAGGAAAGTAGTACAGACCGGGCTTCCCGGCGCTCTTCCTGACGGCATCCATGAGCCCGTCTTCATCCGCTACCGGGGAAAAGTCGCTTTTGTGATGAGGCATGACCATCCAAACCATGGCACTCACGACGAAGACGATGGCCGCGGAAATGAGGATGGGGAGCCAGAGGGCGGCTACGGTAACCATTACGGTACTCCTTGATTGAGCAGAGCAGGGGTTGCCGGACCGGACCCCGGGACTTTCGGGGGCGCGGGAACATCGGAACGCCCGGGGACAATAGTGAATGGAAGTCCGGGTGGCCACCTCACGGAAACCTCCGCTTCGCGTGGGCCGGTTCGGGGGGCGAGTGTCTTGCCAGTTCTGTGGGCCTTCAGTCCAACAGTCCCAGCAGCCGCTCGGCCATCCGAAGGGCCACCCCGCGGTTCCGGTCTAGGGCGCATCTCCCTCCTCGGGCCACGGCCTTCGCCCCTTCGGGATCGGCCAGCCATTCGCGGATCACCTCCATGGGCCTGGCGCTCACCACCACGCCACCATTCTCCAAGAGCTCCGTCACGACCCCGTCGAAGTTCTCGTAGTGGGGGCCGATCACGGTGGGTTTCCCCAAGGCGATGGACTCCAGCGGATTGGATCCGCCCATGGGGACCAAGCTCCGTCCGACAAAGACGGCATCGGCAAGAGAGTAGGCGGCGGGGAGCTCTCCCAAGGTATCCAGGAGAAAGACATCCGCTCCCGTCGACGGGGTGGCGTCCCCGTTGGCAGCACTCGGCCCGGTCAAGTCCCCCAGCGCGCGCGCCCTGGTGACGGCCTCGTCCCCGCAACGGCTTCGGCGGCGAATGCCCGGAATTCGATTCGCCACTTCATCCCACCGGTCCTGGTTTCGCGGCGCCAGAAGAAGCTGGCAGCCGTGGGGAACGCGGCGAAGGAGCGCCTCTTCTTCTCCTGGGCCGGTGGATCCCGCCACGACGAGGGGTCGGCAACGATCGATCCCCATCTCCGACGCAAGCGCCTCCGCCACGGCAGGATTGGGCCGCTCCAATGCTGCGTCCCATTTGAGGCTGCCCTCGACGACCGCCTTCCGGGTGGGAACTCCCAGGGACCGGAACCTGTCCCGATACAATTCGGTCTGGGCCATCACAAGGGCCAGTTGGCCGAACACTCCTCTGACCAGGGGGTGCCATACCCGGTAGCCCCGGAAACTGCGCGCCGACATCCGACCGTTTACAACGCAGACGGGAACGCCCCGCCGGGCGCACTCCGCCATAAACGAAGGCCAGAGTTCCAGCTCGGCGAGGACAACCAGATCGGGGCGAACGACGTCCAGAAACCGGCGCACCATCCACGTGAAGTCCAGGGGGAACCTGACGACCTCACACCGACCCTGGTGGACCCGCGCAGCCCGGGCAAAGCCGGTTTCGGTGCTCGCGCTCACCACCACGTCCACGTTGGCGGAAGCGTTCGCGAGGGCTCGGACCAGGGGCTTGACGGCGTGGGTCTCGCCGACGCTGACTCCGTGGACCAGGATTCGCGGCCCCGGCGCCCTCCTGCGAAGCGCCAGCAGGACTCCGTTTCGGCCCCGCACGTCCCCGCCCCAGCTTCCGGTCTCCAGGTGTCTTTTAACCCGGTAGAGGGCCAACCCCAGACCCAGGGCAACATTGCGAAGCTGTCCGGTCATGGGCTCCGGGATACGGGAGTTGTGAGGCCGTCAGCTTATCATAACCTTCAAGGATGACTCTCCGACACGCATGGGGGTTTCAAATCCCGGACCAACCGCCGAACCGTCACCGGGCCCCGGGCTACCGTCACCCCGCTCGGGGTCGATGATTCCCGGGCACACCCGCAAGATCCTCGTGGTCCGACTCTCGGCCCGAGGCGACTTGGTCTTCGCGTCGCCCCTGGCGGGAGCCCTCCGGCGCAGCTACCCCGAAGCCCACATCGCATGGGCCGCGGAAGCGCGGACAACCGACGTGATCCGTCAGAATCCTCACCTGGACGAAGTGATCATCTGGGATCGGGCTGCGTGGAAGCGCATGTTCCTCCGAGGACACTGGAATGCGCTTCTCAAGGCGGTCTACGTCTTCGCCGATGCCCTTCGAAGTCGCCGTTTCGACGTCGTCATCGACGCACAGGGACTCCTCCGGAGTGGGGCGGTCGCGCTCCTTTCCGGGGCTCCCGTCAGGATCGGACTGGGCTCCAGGGAGGGGTCTCCCTGGCTGATGACGAAGGTGGTGGAGCGAGGCGGCGACTCCCGCCAGATCGGGTCCGAATACCTTCGCCTGGCCTCGATCCTCGGCCTGGAGTCGGAACCCTTCAGCATGGAGATTCCCCGGAGCCCGGCCGAGGTGGCCGTGGTGGCGCGGATCGTGAAGGAGGAAGGGTTGGAACGGGGATTCATCGTGACGTGCCCCTTTACCACCCGCTCCTACAAGCACTGGTTCGAGGACCGATGGACGTCCCTGATCCGGGACCTTCGGGAACGGACCGGACTGGGCGTCGTGCTCCTCGGGAGCCCGGCGGACCGGGCCGCCGCAGAGCGAATCCTGGGAGAGCCACGTCGCCCGTCACCCCCCCGAGCGTCCGGGCCGTTGGTGAATCTGGTGGGCAGGACGACCCTGGGTGAGGCGTCGGCCATCGTCTCCCGATGTAGCGTTCTTGTCGGCGTGGACACGGGGCTCAGCCACATGGCCCACGCCTACGGCCGCCCGGCGGTGCTCCTCTTCGGGTCCAACACCCCCTATCTGGACCCGCCCGGCCCCGCCGCCACGATCCTCCACTCGGGGCGCAGCTGCTCCCCCTGTAGGGGAAAGCTGACGTGCGGCGGCCGCATTGACTGCATGGACGACCTGTCCGTAGGGGAGGTTCTCCTGGCGGTGGAATCGTGTTTGGCGGAGAATCCCCCAGCCGAAGCGGCCCCGCATGCGGCGCGTAAGCCAAACGTACGGGCGGGCCCTCCGGCGGGCCCGCTCCCGATCCTCCCGTGAGCGTGGTGCACGTGGAAACCGGACGCCACCTCTATGGTGGCGCCCTGCAAGTGCTCTACCTGGTCCGGGGACTTCTGGATCGGGGCGTCGCGTCGGTGCTCCTGGCCCCCCGGGGATCGGCCGTCGCAAGAAAAGCCGCGACGTGGGGACTCCCCGTGGATGCGTTCTCTTATGCCGGCGAAGGGGACCCGAGGGCGCTTTGGGCGCTGGGACGTCGCTTCCGGCGCCACCGGGCCGCGCTGGTCCACCTCCACTCCCGCCGCGGTGCCGACACCCTGGGGGCCGTCGCGGCGCTTCCGACCCGAGTTCCGAAGATCCTGACCCGCCGCGTGGACCATCGGGAGGCGCCCTGGTTCGCGAAGGCCAAATACCCCCTCTACCGTCACGTAATCGCCATATCCGGCGCAGTCCGAGATGTTCTGGTCAGCCAAGGGGTGCCAAAGGAGAAGGTCTCCCTTGTGTATTCGGGGATCGACGCTGCCCGGTGGCAGGCGCCTCGGGCCAGGCGTTCCCTGGATCGGGAGTTCGGGGTGGACCGGGGCGTGGCCGCTGGGGCCATGGTCGCCCAGTTCATTCCCCGAAAGGGCCACCGGGTCCTGGTTACTGCTCTGGAACTCCTGAAGCGGGAAGGCATCGCGCCGACGGTGGTTCTTTTCGGGCAAGGTTCCGGTGAGCGTGAAGTAGCGGACCTCGCCAAAGCAGCGGGGGTCGGGAACCAGCTCCGTTTCGTGGGATTCAGGAGCGATCTACACGACTGGATGGGCGCCTTCGACTTTTGCGTTCACCCGGCGCAACAAGAGGGCCTGGGCGTCGCGGCTCTCCAGGCCGGGGCCGCGGGCATTCCGGTGATCGCCGCCTCCGCAGGCGGACTCCCGGAAGTCGTGGTGGACGGAGAGACGGGTGTCCTGGTCCCGCCGGGTGATGCTCCCGCCCTGGCCGCAGCCATCGCGAACCTCGCCGGCAACGGGGAATTGAGCCGCGCCATGGGCCGTCGGGCCCGGATCCGGGTGGAGAACCGGTTTACGACGGATGCCATGGTGGAGGGGAACTTGGAAGTCTACCGTGGGGTCCGGAGCGCAGGGGGGAACGGCTGACGGTGTACCTGTCGGACCCGGGGCTTCAAGCACATCCTCAAGCTCCAGGTTCCCTCCTTCGGCGCCTGTGTGGCCGACCTCCTGACGACCACGAAGCCAAGCTGGAACGGGCACAACGCCTCCGGGTGGCGGAGAGACATCGTGGCGGCAACGGCTTTGATGAGCCCACGGGCGATTGAGGAGGCCCGGCCCCTCCAAGAAGCCCTCCCACCGCTTCTACTTGAAGCAGTTGATGACGGCAATTCCGGTGAGCTCGTAGCCGTCCATTCCGGCTAGGATCTTAGCCCCCTCCGCCAGGGAGACGGTTCGGGTCACCAGTTTGCCCGGATCCAGCTGCCCGGCGGCGATCATCCTCAGCATGCGGTCGTAGCCGTGTGCTTGCAGCCCGTGACTTCCCACGACCTCCAATTCCCAGGCAATGACACGGTCCATGGGCACCCGGGCGTGGCCGTGACCGCCGGTGACGAGACCCACCTGCACATGGCGTCCCCGTTTCCTCAGGCAAGCGACCGAGTTGAAGCACGTGTCGGGGTGACCCAACGCGTCAAGAGATACGTGGACGCCGCCGCCGGAAAGCTCCCGGATCGCCTCAACCACGTTCGGCGATTCCTTGGCGTTCACCACCTCCGCGGCGCCGAGTTTGAGGGCCATGTCCAGCGCTTCCCGGCGAATGTCCACGGCCACGACGCGAGCACCGAGAGCCCGGCCGATCATGACCGTAGCCAGACCGACCCCACCGCAGCCGTGGACGGCCACCCAGTCGCCTCCCCTGACCCGGCCCTGTGTCCGCACCGCCCGAAACGAGGTACCGAACCGGCAACCAAGGGCGGCGGCGGTCACGAAATCGACCCCTTCCGGAAGCACCGCTAGGGTCAGGTCCGCCTGACGAAGCCCAACCCGTTCGGCGAATCCGCCCCAGCCGTGAAAGCCCGGCTGGAACTGTCGGTCGCACACCTGGGAGTCCCCCTGCCGACAGGGCATGCACCGCCCGCACCCGGCAATGAAGGGAACCGTGACCCTGTCCCCTCTCCGCCAGCGCGTCACCTCGGGACCGACTTCCTCCACGACCCCGGCGATCTCGTGGCCCGGTACGTGAGGCAGCACGATATCCGGATCATGCCCGGACCAACCGTGCCAGTCGCTCCGGCAAATCCCGTTGGCTTCCACGCGGAGTACGACCCCGTCGGGTTCCGGATCCGGGTCCGGCAGCGACTCAATCCCGATCGGCCCCCGGTATTCTCGGTAGATGGCAGCATTCACGGGAGGCTCTCCTTGACTTGTTAGTTGATGCGGCCTTCAGTTTCTGCGGCATCCTGTGAACACCGGCACCTGGGCGGGCCGGCGTCGGCCGCGCGAATGAAAGGCTCCTTGTGCGGGAACTTTTCACTACAGCGGGCACGTTCTATTGTAGATTGTCAGGTGAGCGGGTGTCTCTAACGACGGCGCTTCGGCAAAACACCGCCCGCAGGAAATTGAGCAGACGAGCCCCCGAAACCCGACATCCGGTGCCCCGCAGTGGCCGGGTTCAGCAATACCCACCTTACTGGAAAAGCGGAATGAACAAAACGGAGATGGCCAGGAAGCTCGCGGAGAAATCCGGATTGAGCCAAGCTCAGTCCGCCGACGTCCTGGATAAGATCTTCAACCCCGTTTACGGGGTGATCGCCGATGCGCTTGACGCAGGCGACAAGGTCTCGGTCGGAGGATTCGGGACTTTTGAGTCCCGCCACCGGGCGGCTCGCACGGGCAGGAACCCCCGAACGGGGGAGGCCATTACAGTCGAAGCCAAGCAGTACCCTGCCTTTCGAGCGGCAAAGGGACTGAAGGATAGAATTTCCTGGGGAGGATGAGGGGGAGGGCGATAGCCGACGAGCAACGGCGGTCGGGGTGTTGGGGCCCCGGGTGAATACGGATCCCGGAATTCTCCGTAGATGCAGGTACGATCGTGTGCTTATTCGGATGAGGGAGACTAAGGGTGAGTGAATTGGCAACTCCCGCTCTCGTCGGCGAACTGGTGATTCTGATCCTTCTCGTCGGCTTGGTCTGGGCGGTGTTCAGGGAGGTCGCGCGGGTCGCGCTAAAGGTCATCGTGCCCGTCGGAATCGTGACGGGCTTGGCCGTGTGGCTGGGCCTGCTGGACCAGACGGTTGTGGGGACCACGCTTGCCGCAGTGGGTGAGGGTGTGTTGACCGGTATCCATTCGGTTGCGGATTGGATTACCGGGGTCGCGCTTTCAGGCTGATCCAGCGGATCTCCCGACTGGCGTGGAGGGCGCTGCCCCTTCTTGCGGCAGGGTTGTCGGGAGGGTGCGCGACCGGGGGAGAGGGGACGATCCGCTTTGATCCCGTGGGGATCTACACCGTTACCCTGGCTTCCGAAGGCCGAGTGTCCGAGGGGACGATGGAGATTCGGGGGCACCCGGGACACTACCGGGGCATCTTGGTGGCGGGGGGCATCTCCGCCCGGATTGACGGGGTTGACACGGGCGAAGACCACGTGAGGATCGGGGCAAGAACCGACCACGGATCATTGATTCTGCGCCTTGCGCGGGACGGAGACTTTCTGTCCGGAAACTGGATCCTGGGAGCCAGACGGGGCACCTTCACCGCCGAGAAACACCCCCAACGACGTCACGGGAGCGGTTCGCCCGATTCGTCCCCCGGGGAACCGACCGCAGCAGGCCCTGTCTCAACGGGCAGGTCTTCCCGGCTACCCCACTCGGACCATGACCCGTCGTAGACCGCGACATCGTCGTATCCGGACCGGGCCATGCTCCAGGCAAAGGCGCACGCAGTCGTTCCTGAACCGCATGTGCCCACCAAGTCTTTCGCTGGATCCACCCCTGCCTCGCTGAGGAGGCGCAGGAGGGCCTCATTGCTAACGGCCCGGCCCGTACCGGGGTCCACCAGCGCGGTGTACGGAACGTTCCGGCTCCCTGGAATGTGGCCGCGTCGCAGCCCGACTCTCGGTTCGGGATCGAAGCCAACGAACCGACCCGGCGGGCGCATGTCGACGATCTGAACGTCCTCGGCGGCGATCGCCCCCATCATATCTTCCCTCGTGCGGAGAAGCCGGGACCGGGGCACGGGTGTAAAGGATCCATTGACTGCCGGACTTCTCCCCGGCTCCCCCGATTCTGTGGCGTATCCCAACCTCCTCCAGTGACCCAGTCCGCCATCCAGCAACGCCACGGTCTTCAACCCGAAATAGCGGAAGGTCCACCACACCCGGGGGGCACTCAGGTTGACACCGGATGCATCGTAGACCACGACGGAAGAAGAATCCGACACGCCGGCTTCTTCGGCGCACTCCTTGAAGTGTTCCGGCGCAGGAAGCGTGTGAGGAAGGGAGGGGAGTGGGTCACTGCATCGATCGATGTCGAAGAACCGGGCTCCCGGGATTCGGCAATCCCGGAATTCTCGGGTTGCGTCCCGCTGCATGGCCGGAAGGTACCAGGAGCCGTCGAGAACCACGAGGCCGGGTTGGCCCAGGTTCGCCGCCAGCCACCCGGAAGAGACGGACGGCCCCGGCAACCCCGGAGCGGAGGCCTTCGTCGGTTCGATCATGACAGCGATTCCTTCCCAATTTTGGATATTCCGACGGCTTCCCCGCGCCGGAATCTAACCTGCCCGTGCCGACGGGTGCATCTTCCCCAATGGGCGCGATGAGGTTCTCGCGAGCCTATGTTTCGTTCATGAAATCGTGGATCCGAGTTGGCTGCTGCGTCTGGTTCGCGGCCTGCGGTTCGGCACCCCCTGCGAACGACCCCGAGCCCGCCCCCCGGGCGGAGCCCTGCGAGCGTCCCGGTGGGGGGATCGGGCATCCGAACACCCTGCTTCGAGTGGGGTGCGACGGGGTACTTCAGGCCGGGCGAGCCCGGTGGTCCGTCACCGACGGAGCCGTCACGCTCGACTTCGGAGCCGGGGCGACCGAACCCACGGGCGCAGAGATCGTGGCCACCTGGCCGCCCATCAGCCAACCGCCGTGGCGGGGACACCGGGTGGAACAGGTCATGATTCTGTCCCGTGGCCGAATCCGCGTGGCGTTCCGGGACCCGGTTCGGGACCAAGCCCGGCTCTTTGCCGATCCCAGGCTGGCGGGAGTGGGGGAGCTCGTGGCAGAAGGAGACGCGCGCGACGCAATCGACCGAAACCGCGAAGAAGTCGTCACCCGTCACGATGCATCCATCGAGTACGCCCGGTCCCTGTCGAGGCCCGTACGGCTGGTCGAATTCGACCGACTGTACATGGTCGCGTTCGCGGACACCGCCGACTCCGCCCGGATGCGCGCGTTCGCCGCGGCGGTCGGCCAGGACTGGATCGCCCGGGGCGCCCAGGGCGCAAGACGGCCTCCTTCCGTGTCCTGGGCGGAGCTCGGAAGGACGTGCCCGTCCCGGATTCCGGGAATGAAGGCGGCCGCTTCCGACGAGATTTCCGGGACCGGCCGGGGAGCTGTGAGACGGCCTGCCGGGATACAGCCGACGGTGAGCTATCCGGAAAACGACGTGGCCGGCAGGCAGATCGCCGAGCGGATGGTCTCCGCGGCGTTGCGGAGGGACGGACAGGCGGCGGTGCTGGGAGCGCTCACGGGCGCTCGTACTCGTTTGGGCGTGCGGCCGGCGACCCACCCGTTGTCGCCCAAGGAGCCGTCAGATGTAGCCGCGGTGTTCCGGGTTCAAACCGGTTCGGCGCACCCTTGTTCCGTCCGCGGCGAGGTTCTCTGGAGACTGGAGACATGGGACCCCACCACCGACGCCGGGCGCAGGAGCCTGATGCTCGTCGGAGAGGTGGCCGCGTTCTCGGTGGGAAGTACTGGGCCCAGGGGATTCGGCAGGACCCGGGCAGCAGGTCGGCGGTGAGCTTTCGCCGTCGTCTAGCGTTCGGCGGACTGGTCGTCGCGTGGATTCCTGTCCTCGGGCTGGGCCTGTTGGTGCGATCGGTCGGGGTGACGCGCCTTGCGGAGGCCAACGACCGCCGGATGCGGGAGCGGGGAGACCGTCTTGCCGCGGCGTGGGCGGAAGAGATTCGGGAGCTGGAGGGACGTCTCGCCAGCCTGCAGGAGCTGCTCACAGAGGATAACGAGGCCCGGGTCGCCGTCCGATCGGAACGTCGCGCGGGGCTCCAGCCGTTGGTCGCTCGTTTTGCCGCGTCGGGCGGTGTAAGCGTGACGTATGTCCTGGACAGCACCGGCGTGATCTTGGCCGCGAGTCACTTCCCCGGGGACGTCGGACGTACCGAACCGGCCTTGGGAAGGGTCGCGGACGAGCCAGAGCTCCCGGTCGTGGCCCAAGTTCCCCTGCCCCGCACCGACGTAACCGCCCTGCTTCGGGGCCGACACATCGAAGTGGGCGGCATCCGGTTGACGGGGATCGTAGGACAGGAGCTCCCTGCCATGGGGGCCCTGGCTGCCGGGGAAGAGCTGTCGCTGTTCGCTGTCGCGGCGGCGGAAGGAGGCATGGGCCAGGAGGTGCGTCCGGTCGCGGGAGCCACAACTGCGTCCGCAGAAGGGGGGAGCTTTGAAGGCCGCAGAAGGATCGCCCGTGTTCAGTGGCACGGATGGAACCGCGAGGAAGGGACCGCCCCGGTGGACATCGTGGCCGGCTGGCGGGACCCGCTCCTACCCGAAATGATCCGCTCCTTCGAGCGAGCCCTCCTTTTCTCCCTTCTGGGGTCGGCCGGGCTTGCCCTCCTTCTGGGCAGGGTCATGGCCCGGCGGCTCTCCCTTCCAGTGGCAAAGCTCGCGGCAACGGCCAGACGCGTGCACCTGGGGCGGCTGGACGAAACCTTCGGGCGGGGCGGCGGCAAGGAGCTGGATCGCCTCGGATTCTTCCTCAACGGCATGATGAGTCGGCTCCGAGAGGGCGTAGTGAAGGATCGGGAAGCGGAGAAGCGGGCGACCACGGGTGAGCTGGCGCGACAGATCAACCACGACATGCGGAACGGCCTCATTCCCATCCGCAACGTCATGAGCCACCTACAAGAGGCCCACGGCAGCGGTCCCGACGCGCTGGCGGAGGCGTTCAAGGCCCGGGCCGATATCCTGACCGGCAGCCTGGCCTACCTGGATGGCCTGGCCGGTCGGTACGGGGCCGTAGCCGCCCGCGGCAAGTCGAACCGGTCGGACTTGAGGGCGGTCATCCGATCCGTCGTCGAATCCGGCCCGTGGCCTGCGAGCGTGCGGGTCGGAGCGGTTTCGGGGCCCGGGCCCGCCTGGGTCGGGATGGACGGCGTTTCTCTCAGAAGGGTCGTGGAAAATCTGGTCACGAATGCCGTCGCGGCCGCGCAACTGGGGGGTGGGGGAACCGTCCGCGTTTCCGCGAGGGCGGAGAAGCGCAGGGAACGGCCTCAATACATCCTTTCCGTTTCCGACGACGGCCCCGGGATTCCTCCGGAGGTGCGCTCCCGAATGTTCGAGCCCTTCTTTACGACCCGGCGGGAGGGAACCGGCCTGGGCCTTGCCATCGCCAGGCAGTTGGTCCAGGATGTGGGGGGTGAGCTCGTCCTGGAGAGTGAAGAAGGACTGGGCACGGAGGTCCTGGTGACGCTGAATGCAATCGAACCGAAACTTGGCAAAGCGTGAGGAGCGCCCGGTAGACCGGCCCGCTTCCTTTCACGGTTTCTTATCCGGGGAGTTCCGTCGGGCTTGAAGATCCTGGTGACGGGAGCCGCCGGCTTCATCGGCTACTTCGTGGCGCGGCGCCTCCTTGGCGACGGGCACGACGTCGTGGGGCTGGACAACCTGAACCCCTACTACGACCCGCAACTCAAGCGGGACCGCCTGGCCCAACTCCAGGGCCAGGATGGCTTCTCCTTCAGACGCAAGGATCTGGAGGACCTCGAGGGGATGGCGGCGGTGTTTGCCGAAGGCGAATTCGAGCGGGTGGTGCATCTGGCGGCTCAGGTCGGCGTCCGATACTCCCTCAAGAACCCGCTGGCCTACGTGCACGCCAACGTGACCGGCTTCGCACATGTCCTGGAGGGCTGCCGTCGCACCGGTGTCGAACACCTCGTCTATGCCTCCACCAGCTCGGTTTATGGCGCCAACACCCGCATGCCCTTTTCCGTGCGCGACACCACCGACCACCCCCTGTCGTTCTACGCAGCCACGAAGAAGGCCAACGAGGTGATGGCGCACACCTATTCCCACCTCCACGGCCTGCCGACCACCGGACTGCGATTCTTCACGGTCTACGGACCCTGGAGCCGTCCCGACATGGCACCCATCAAGTTCACCCGGCGCATCCTCGCCGGAGAGCCCATCGACGTCTACAACCACGGCAAGCACAAGCGCGATTGGACCTATGTCAAGGACATCGCCGAGGGGGTCGTGCGCGCGCTGGCGACCGTACCGGGGCCGGACAAATCCTGGACGGGAGACGCGCCCGACTCGGCTTCCGGCCTCGCACCCTACCGTCTTTACAACATTGGGGCCCGCCGACCGATCTACCTTCGGGACTTCATCGACACCCTGGAAGAACTCCTGGGCACAAAGACCGAACGAAGGTCGCTCCCCATGCAGCCCGAAGACATGCCGGACACGTTTGCCGACATCGAGCGGCTGCGTCGCGATGTTGGCTACGAGCCCGCAACGCCTTTTCGGGAGGGACTCGTTCGTTTCGTGGAGTGGTACCGGAGCTACTACAACGTCTAGCCTCCGAAGGAGGGCTCCGAAGGGTGGCCTGGTACTGATCGTTGACGACGTTCGGCCCATGGCCGAGCAGTACGCCTTCGACCTCCGGCGCCTCGGGGGGTTCAAAACCCGGGTGGCCACCTCCGGGGCGGAAGCTCTCGATATCCTGACTCGGGAGGTGGTCGACTGCGTGATCCTCGACCTGGAAATGCCGGATCTCGACGGTTTCGGCGTGCTTCGGAGCCTGGAGCACAAGGGGATCCTCGTTCCCGTCATCGTCTATACCGGGACCGGTAGCTACAGACGGTGCGCCAAGGCAATTCGCCTGGGAGCCTTCAGCTTCGTCGACAAGGCGGAGCCCATGGAACGGGTCGTGCACGAGGTCCGCCTCGCCCTTCGGCAAGCCGACCTGGAGGAACAGGTTGTCCGGCTGGAAAAAGAGGTCTCCGAGCCGTCGCCGCTGATCGGCAAGAGCGAGGCCATGAATCGCCTCCGGGATGCGATCCGGCGTCTGGCAGACATCCCGAGCCCTGTATTGATCTTGGGAGAAAGCGGTACGGGCAAGGAGTTGGTAGCCCGGGAGCTTCACCGTCAGAGCCGACGAAGGGAGGAGGCGTTCGTGGCCGTCAACTGCGGCGGCATGTCCGAGGGACTCGTGGACAGCGACCTCTTTGGCCATGAGCGGGGGGCCTTCACCGGGGCGTTGAAGGCGAGGCGGGGGGCCTTCGAACGGGCGTCCGAAGGGACCCTCTTCCTGGACGAAATCGGCGAACTGGGAACGGGAATGCAGGCGCGACTTCTTCGAATTCTCGAAGACGGAAAGGTGTTTCGCCTGGGCGCCGAGAAGCCCGTCGGGGTCGGGTCGCGAGTGGTGGCGGCAACTCACCGGGACCTGGACGAGGCCGTGGAGAAGGGAAGCTTTCGGGAGGACCTCCTCTTCCGCCTCAACGTACACGTGATTCGGGTTCCCCCTCTGCGGGAGCGGCGGGACGACATTCGCCGGTTGGCCACCCACTTCGCCAACTCCTTGGCCTCCCGACTCGGGCGGGCTTCAAGGCCGATTTCGGAAGCTGCCATGTCGGTCCTTCAGAGCCGGAGGTGGGATCGCAACAACGTTCGGGAGGTCAAAAACACGATCGAGCGGATGATTATCGCCTCGGACGGGGCGCTTCTGGACCTGGAGCATCTGCCGCCGGATCTGGGACAGCCCCGGGGAAGGTGGAGGCACGGAGGCCCAGCCTCGCAAGAACCCCGGGGCCCCGGATCGGGAACGTACCGGGAACAGAAGCAGGCTGCCGAGCGGCGGATCGTGATCCGGTCCCTCGAAGCGCACGGATGGAAGATCGGAATTACGGCCGAAGCCCTGGGGCTGGCCGATCATTCCAGCCTGTTGAAGATCATGCAGCGGCTGGGCGTGCGCCGGCCATAGGAGGTTCGGAACCGCCCCCCCGGCGGCAGGGGCCCCGGACCGGTGCGGTGCGGGGCGCCAGGCGTCCGCCCCGCACCGGGCGTCCGTCTCGAACTTCCTGTGGACCCGCGACCACGAGTCCCTGCCCGTTTCGTGTCCCAGACAACACGGGACCCCCGGCAGAAGTTCTCTCCCTCCATCTGGGCAAATCGTACAACTCCTTGATGGACAACAACTTGAGTAAGTCATGTCGAATTTCCGAAAAGAAGGGCCCGCCTCTTGCCACATCTTTGAGTCGAGTTCGGCGACCCCGGAAGCGCTCCGAACCCGGCCGCGCCCCCCGGGGGACACATACAGGAGGCAAGCATGGAAAACGGGATGGAAAGGACGGATCGGTGGGAGGCGGCGCTGCGATGGATGGCTGCGGCGCTGGGGCTGGCATTCTTCGCAGGGATCGCGGCGTGCGGGAACCCCGGGGAGCTGGCTGCCTCGGTTTCAGAGGCCGTTGCATGGGAGGCCGCACCAGTCGCAGCACGGGCAGTCGTTCAGACGGTTCCGCTCCCAAGCGCGCCCTCCGGACAGACATCTTTCCGGGAGAACTACTCGCAGGGGATTGCCGCGTGGAAGAATGGGCAACTGGAGTTGGCCGAAGCACGGCTGTTGGAATCCGTGAAGCGCCGACCCGACCACGTCAAGAGCCGAATCAATCTTGCGCGGATATTGATTGAGCGGGGCCGGTTTGCCGAAGCGAGGAACCAGGCCGCCTCTGCCGCAGCCCTGGACCCGGGGTCGGGCTCCGCGCACCGAACGCTGGCTCGGGCGCTTGCCCTGGTCGGACACTGCTCCAGGGCCCTGGCCACGTACGAAACGGCCCTGTGGATCGACCCCGACGATCGCTGGTCGCTCAACAACATGGCCCTCCTTCTGATCCAACACGGCCGGTTCGAAGAGGCCATCGGCCCCCTGGCTCTGGCGGTTCGCCTCGACGGCGACAACGTCCTGTTTCGCAACAACTTGGGCACGGCCTTGGAAGGCGCGGGATACCGGATCGCCGCCCTGGAAGAATTCGCCGCAGCGGCAACGATCGATCCCCTGAACGCCAAAGTCGCCTTGAACTTCCAGCGTTTGCGGCACCTTGCCGACGATGGAGCGGAGCGCGAAGTGGACACGGCTGTCCTGGGGGGCGACTTCAAGGAAGAGTTGATGGGCGCCCCGCCAAGGAACCCCACCGGCTGACGCCGGGACGGGTGGTCCATGCCGGGCCGACCGGCGGGGGCTTACATCGCCCCGCCGGTCAAGTCGTCCACGAGGGGGAGTTCCCCCCTTGGCCGCCATCCCTACCTTCCCCGGCGCGGGCATTGGCGTTCGAGACGCCCCCGGGGATTCTGTTACCTTGTCTTTTTCCGGGGGCGATTCACGTCATTAAGGAAAGCGTGACGGTTGGCTGACAGACGGAAGGCGGGCAGGCCCGGGACCGTGGAGCCGATGGGAAGCTCCGATCGGCAAGCGGGCTTCCAGGTGGAGCACGATTTCAGGCGTTTCTCCCAGAAAGACGATGTCTTCTGCCGGTCGTTCTGGGACCCGGTTGTGAAGTCGGACCGCTCCGACATGTTCTATGAGACCTACCGCACGGCGAAAATGCGGTGGCGCAGTGTGGACGGATTCACTCGACGGGACTATGCCCTGCGCAACGCTTCCTGGCACGTCACGGATGTCTTCGCAGCGCTGAAGCAGGAGAACGACCGACGAGAGGGCTTTTTGGACCCGTACTCCGTCGTCCGGCATGGCCCCGAGGGCCAGGACGCCCTCCCGTCTCCCGGGAAAATGGCGAAAGAAGTGAAACATGCGGCCAAGACCCTGGGGGCGGACCTTGTCGGGATCACTGCTTACGACAAACGCTGGGTCTACCGGGACGCCTACAGCCGCAAGACCGAGACCGAGAAGCCCCAAGAGGTCTCGGGGGACCTGAAGCACGTAATCGTGATTGCCCAGTCCATGGACCGGGAACTGCTCCGCACGGCACCCTCGGCCTTGAGTGGGGCCGCAACCGGGGTCGCGTACTCCAGGGACACGACCGTACTCCTCGCCATCGCCCAGTACATTACCAACTTGGGCTATCGCGCCGTCGCCACCATGAACGATTCGGCCCTGGCCATCCCCTTCGCGATCCGGGCCGGGCTGGGGGAGTACGGCCGCCACGGTCTCCTCATCACCCGAGAATTCGGGCCCAGGGTCCGCTTGGGCAAGATCTTCACCGACATGCCCCTCGCCCACGACCGTCCCGTCCGTTTCGGGGTCCGGGAGACGTGCGAAATCTGCCGCGCCTGCACCCGAGCTTGCCCGGCCAAAGCCATCGCCGACGGCAAGCCCTCCACTCGGATCCACAATCGTTCCAACATTCGAGGCGTTCGGAAGTGGACGACCGACGCTGAAAAGTGCTTCCGCTTCTGGACAAACCAGAACACGGACTGCTCCATCTGCGTCCGGGTGTGTCCATACAACCGGGATTACCGCCATTGGTGGAGCCGGGTATGGCGCTGGATCGCGGGGACGCGGGGCCGTCGGATGGCCCTCTGGCTGGACCGGGCGGGAGGACGCGGACGACGCGTCGCGCCGTCACGATGGTGGGAAAACGGGAAGAAAAAGCGGACGGCGTGAAGAGAGCGCCGGTTGCGGCGCCCCGGCGGAAACCAAAAGTTTCCCCGAAACGTCCCCTCTGTCCAGTCGAGGTCCTCCCCATGATTCGCCACCCCCGCCGCGTTCGATCGGCAGCCGCCGGGATCGTCTTTCTCTGCGCGTTGGCAGCGTTCGGTACCGTCTCCGTCCCCGCGCTTGACGGGGTCCAGGCTCCTCCCGGAATCGTCGATCTGATTGACATTCCATCCGTGTCGTCGCCCCGTTTGAGTCCTGACGGGACCCACGTCCTGTACGTTCGCTTCGATGCGGACTGGGAGAAGAACAAGACCATCGGCCACATCTGGCAGGTCGGCACTGACGGAAGCGGCGCGCTGCGCCTCACGAGCGGGGAATCGGGGGAATCGAACCCCAGGTGGTCTCCCGACGGGACACGGATCGCCTTCACCGCCGTTCGCGGGGAAGACGTGGGGAGCCAGATCTACATTCTCAATACGCGGGGAGGGGAAGCGGCCAAGCTGACGAACCACCCGACGGCCGTCTCGGCGGTCACATGGGCACCCGACGGCCACAGCCTGTTCTTCCTGGCCAGCGACGACAAACCGGAAGAACAGAAGGCGCGGGAGAAGGTCGGGGACGACGTCTACGCCTTCGACGAAAATTACCAGCAGAGACATCTCTGGAAGGTGTCCTTGGACGGAACCTCCCAGCGGATCACCGAAGGCGACTTCTCCGTCAACGAGTATCGCCTGTCTCGGGACGGAACGATGATCGCCTACGATCGGGGCCCGTCCCCCCTGTTCGACGACAACGACGAAGGGGAGGTGTGGGTCATGGGGGCCGACGGATCAGAGGCACGGCGAATCACGAACAATCACGTTCCCGAGTACGGGGCGACGCTGTCGCCGGACAACCGCCGGGTGCTCTTCCGCGCCGACTCCAACAGCGAAGGCGAATTCTACTACAACGACAAACTCTACTTGGCGCCCGCCCAGGGAGGCGGGAGCTACGAGCCCGTCATGGCGGACTTCCCGCACGAGGTGAGCCAAGCCGTCTGGGGGAAGGACGGTTCGGTGATTCTGGTACAGGCGAACACGGGAGTGCGCCAGGAGTTGTTTTCGGTGGACGCCGATTCAGGGAAGCCCGTCCAGATCACCCGGGGAGACCACAGCGTGTCCTTGGGTAGCTATCAGCCCGGGCTTGACCGCATGGCCGTAACCGTAGTCAGCCCCACCGAACCCGGCGACGTCTGGTTGGTGAACGGAAACGGAGGACCCATGACCCGGGTCTCCATGGTAAACGCGGACGTCGCGTCCCGCTTTCGGTTGCCCCGGGTGGAAGCGATCCAGTGGGACGGGGAGGACGGCGTATCCGTGGAAGGACTCCTTTACTATCCCCTTGATTATGCCGAAGGCACACGATATCCGCTGATCGTTCAAACCCACGGTGGGCCGGCGTCTTCGGACCGCTTCCGCTTTCCGTCGTCCCACAACTACGAGACCGTCCTCACGTCCCTGGGCTACTTCGTCTTCAAACCCAACTACAGGGGGAGTACCGGCTACGGAGACGACTTCCTCCGCAACATGGTGGGCAACTACTTCGACCAGGCTCACAAGGACGTGATGGCCGGGGTGGACTACCTGATCGACCTGGGACTCGTGGACGGAAGACGTATGGGCAAGATGGGTTGGAGCGCCGGTGGGCACATGACCAACAAGATCATTACCTATACCGACCGCTTCAAGGCCGCTGCTTCGGGGGCCGGCGCCGCGAATTGGGTGTCCATGTACGGCCAGAGCGATGTGCGCATCTACCGCACGCCGTGGTTCGGAACCACGCCTTGGGAAGAGGGTGCCAACATCGATCAGTACTGGGAGGATTCGCCGTTGCGGGAGGTCTGGAAGGTGAAGACGCCCACCTTGTTCCTCGTGGGAGAGGAGGACGCGCGGGTCCCCATGCCCCAGTCCGTGGAGATCTACCGCGGGCTCCGCCACAATGGGGTGCCGACCCACCTCTACGTGGCGCCCAGACAGGGCCATGGCTGGCGCGAACTTCGTCACCGGCTGTACAAGGCGAATGTGGAGCTGGACTGGTTCGAGAGGTGGGTGGCGGAGCGGGCGTGGGAATGGGAGGAAGCTCCCGGGGGTGAAGCGCCGTCCACGCCGGTGTCCCAGCCATGAGGGCGGGGCGGAGACCCCGGACGGGGAGCCTTCGGCATCGACACCCAGCCTGGACGGGCCTTCGACGCGGGATTCCCGGATCGGGGTGGATTCGGAGCGCGGTGGTCGCGGCCGGGCTGGCGGCGGGAAGCTGTGGGCCCGTGGAAGCGCCCTCCCCGGAGGGCGGAGGCGACTACGAGGACTTGGTGGCCCTCTTCAAGGACTGGCGGGACTTTGAAGCTCCGGTCGTGCTGAACGGAATACCCGACTACTCCCAGGACGCCATGGCCGCTCAGTATTCCGAGCTTCCCGCTTGGCGGGCCCGCCTGGACGCCCTGGATCCGGAGGGGTGGCCCGTTCGGCAGCAGATCGACTGGCACTTGATTCGGGCCGAGATGGACGGACTGGACTTCGACCACCGAGTTCGGCGGCCGTGGGCACGGAACCCCGCGTTTTACGTCACCCTCTTTCCTGCCCAGAGCGACGTTCCGGCGCACGAAGGTCCCGTGAACAACGGCTGGATCGACCTGTGGCTGTACGACTATCCCCTGTCCCAAGCCGACGCAGAGGAGCTGGCCATCCGAATCGGAACCATCCCGTCGCGGCTGGAACAAGCCCGCGCCAACCTAACGGGGAACGCCCGAGACCTCTGGTCGGCGGGGATTCGATCTTTCCGCCGGCAAGCCGCCGACCTCGACGCCCTGGCGGGACGCGTGGCAGGCACAAATGAAGCCCTGGATTCCGCCATCGCGGCGGGCGGGCGGGCGACCGTCGCCTTTGGCGGCTGGATCGAAGACCAGGAGGAGACCAAGTCCGGTCCATCCGGGGTTGGGCGGGAGAACTACACCTGGTACATGCACAATGTCCACCTGGTGCCCTATTCCTGGGAGGAACAGGTCACCCTCATGCGCCGAGAGCTGGCCCGGGCCCATGCCTCCCTACGGCTGGAGGAACACCGCAACCGGGCGCTCCCCGAACTGGAGCGAATTCGGGGCCCGGAGGAATACGACCGCCTCTTGAACGCCGCCGTATCGGAGTACATGCGGTTCCTGGAAGAAGGAGAAATCCAGACCGTCAGAGACTGGATGGATCCGGCACTTCGGGCCAAGAACGGGGTCTTCGTCCCGGCGGGACCCAGCGAAATCCGGAACTTCTTCAGCGAAGTCAACTACCGGGATCCCGTGGTGATGAGGACTCACCTTCACCACTGGATCGAACTGGCGGCGATGGTCCGGGAACCTCACCGGAGTCCCGTGCGCAGCGTTCCGTCCCTGTTCAACATCTGGGACGCTCGTTCCGAAGGGCTGGCCACGGGGATGGAGGAGATGATGATGCACGCCGGGCTCTTCGCCGGAAAGCCCAGGTCCCGGGAGCTGGTGTGGATCATGCTCGCCCAGCGGGCCGCCCGGGCCCTGAGCGGCCTCTACCTCCACGGCAACGTCTTCGACATGGAGGAAGCGGTCGCCCATTCCACGGAGTGGACGCCCCGCGGGTGGCTCCCCGATGCCGCCCTGGTAAGGAATGAACAGCACCTGTACCTGCAACAGCCCGGATACGGCACAAGTTATCTGACGGGCAAGATACAGATTGAGGAGCTGATGGCCGAGTGGGCCCTCCAAGAAGGGGATGCCTTCACGATCAAGCGCTTCTTTGACGAATTCTTCGCGACGGGCATCATCCCGGTCTCTCTTGTCCGGTGGGAAATGACCGGAAACCGGGACGATGTGCCGGGGGCGAGGGATGGGGGGTGAGGGCCGTTCCGGCGTCCGTCCGGCGAACCCCCAATCGGCGGCATGCCCCGGAGCCGGAATCGGCGGCCAGAAGATCCGACTGGCGGATGGCGTCCCTGCACCCCATAATCAGGACAATGTAATCAGGGCGATCGGTGACCCCCTCAACGAACTAGAACAAAGGTAAGGCTGGAGATGCAGCGTCGAGACTTCATTCGGGCAGGAACACTTTCGGGTTTCGTGGCTGGAACCGGTGTCCTTGGCGGCTCCGTGATGAGCCCCTTGGCCGCACTGACGGCAAATCCTGGGCGAAGAACCTCCAGCGGCAGCGTACGCCTCAACTCCAACGAGAACCCTCTGGGAATTTCGCCCGCGGCGAAGGACGCCCTTGTGGAGGCCATCGGGCTGTCGAACCGCTACCCGTCCGAGCAGCAGGGAAAGCTCGTGGCCAAGCTGGCCGCCGCCCATGACGTCGCCGAAAACCAGGTCGTCATCGGAACGGGGTCGGCGGAGGTGTTGCAGATGGCGGTGCAGGCGTTCGCGGCGCCCCGGGCCAAGCTGGTCATGGCCGATCCCACGTACGAAGCCGTCACCAACTACCAGCGGACCGAGTCCTTCGAACTGGTGAAGGTTCCGCTAACCGGCACGTATGAGCACGACCTGGACGGGATGCGGAAAGCGGCCGAAGGCTCGGGCCGGCCCGCCCTCGTGTACCTGTGCAATCCCAACAACCCGACGGCGACGATTACCCCCAGCGCCGAGATCGACGCTTGGATCGCCGAGGCGCCGGAGCACGTGTTCTTCCTCTCCGACGAAGCGTACATCGAGTACGTGGAAGACGAGCGGATGTGGAGCTCGCTTCCCTGGATCGCCAAGAAGCGGAACGTCCTTGTCGTCAAGACCTTCTCCAAGATCTACGGACTTGCCGGTCTCCGTCTGGGCTACGGGATCGCCCATCCCGACACGGCGGCCCGTCTCACCGACTTCGCCTCCAGGAACAACGCGAACCAGCTCGCCATCGCAGCGGCGGGCGCGTCTTTCCGAGACGAGAGCCTGATGAAGAAGAGCCGGGCGACCAACCGAACGGCCAGGGAGATGGTCGAGGTCACCCTGGACGAGCTCGGGCTGGAGCGCCTGCCGACCCATGCGAACTTTCTGATGCATCGGATCAGCGGTGACCTTGCCACCTATCGAAGCCGCATGGCCGAAGTCGGGTTCCTGGTGGGACGAGACTTCCCGCCCATGCTGGACTGGAACCGGCTGTCCTTCGGGTTGCCCGACGACATGGGCCGCTTCTGCGATACCCTGCGGGACTTCAGGCGGAAGGGCTGGGTGTAGTCGCCGCGGAGGAAGTCGTCGCCAGGTCCTCCTCGGAAAGCCCCAGCCGTTCCAGTACCTCCGGGGGTGGTCCCTCAAAGCTCGGGAGCGGAACGTTGCCCACGTACCCCAGATCCCGCATGCCCGCTTCGGTGGTCCAGAACCCCGTGGCGGTCATGTCCCGGAAGAGGTCAAAGAAGCGGGCCTGCGCCTTGAGGTGAGCGGGAGCTTGGGGCTCGTAGCAGATCGGGTCGCAGATCTCGTGTTTCCGGGTCTCGGTCAAGGCCGGAAAGTCGACCGCACCGAACCGCTCCCGCGCCGCCCGGTTCAGCCACGCGAGCCCGCCCCTCAACAGGGTGAGCTCCGCTTCGTGACGGGGTGCCGAGACATATTCGTCGATGTACGCGGGGACGCCCACCGCGCTTGCCGAAGGGGATCGCTCGTCGGCCGGAATGATGACGTCGGCGAGGGCCGCCACCAGGCGCAGCTCCTGGTCGGTCAGGACCCGTTCCCAGGGGACCACGGGCGCCAGCAGATCGGGATCGGATGGGGACCCCGCGGCAAGAGGGTTTCCCCTTGACCTATCGGCAGAGTCGGCAGAGCGGGACGGCGCTTGACCGGAGGCGGGAGCGGCAGGATCGCCGGGATCGCACGCCGCCGGCGCAGCGCCCAACGCCGTCGCCGACGCGATGACCTTGAGGGCCGTCCGCCGACTGATCCCGGCTGGGTCCGCGGCGTCATCGCTTCCGGGCCGCCGTTCTGCGGGTGCGTCCCCAGGGCGCCGGGCGACCCGGCCCTCCCCGGCCTCGTCTGCGGTATTCGCCGACCTGGGGGCCCCGACCGCCGGGGCGGTGCTTCCAGAGGCGGCTGTCAAGCGCCGCGGCCTGGAATCCGTAACGTCGCTCCTCATCATCCGATGCTCCGCTGGGCCAGCTGCTCCACAATGTAGTCCGCCGCCCTCCACGCGATCGCCATGATTGAAAGGGTCGGGTTCTTGTCCGCGTTGGACACGAAGCAGCCTCCATCGGTCACGAACAGGTTGGGCACATCCCATGACTGACAGAAGGAGTTCAGCACTGAATTGCGGGGGCTGCTGCCCATGCGCACGCCCCCGACTTCATGGATGATCTGTCCTCCCTTTGCGATGGCTTGTTTCCCGTCGGTGTGAACCGGGGTGAGCACCGTCCCACCCATCTCGTCCACAATCTCGGCAAAGGTGTGTTGCATGTGGACGGCTTGGCGCAGCTCGTAGTCGCCCCACTTCCAGTGAAACTTGAGGACGGGAATGCCGTAGCGATCCACCCGGTCGCCGTCAATTTCGCAGAAGCAGTCTTCGTTGGGGATCATCTCCCCGCGTCCGTCAAAGAAGAGAAAGCTGCCGTAGTACCGGCGGCAGTCCTCCTTGAACCGCTGGCCGTAGCTTCCTCCGGTCAGGGGTTCCAGCCCCGAAAAGGCGCCGAACCCCGGCATCCGCCGTCCCCCTCCGAACTCGATGTGGTACCCGCGAGGAAAATCGAGGCCACCCGAGATCTGCTCTCCGTACAGCCACCAAGGCATGTACATGTGCATCGCCGAAGCCCCGTCCTCGTTGTGGGGCGGGAGGGCTTGCAACGCAGGGATGTGGGCATACACCCCGGCGCCCACGGTGTCCATGAGATACCGTCCGACCAGACCAGACGAGTTGGCCAGTCCGTCGGGAAAAAGGCTGCTCGTGGAGTTGAGGAGGATTCGGGCGGACTCGCAGGCACTGGCGGCCAGAACCACGACCCGCGCCCCGACGAACTCATCAAGCAGCGTCGCCTTGTCGACGTAGTGGACGCCGGTCGCCCGGCCCCGAGCATCCACCGGAACTTCCCGGACCATCGCGTCCGTGCGGACATCCAAGGAGCCCGTCGCCAGGGCGGGGGGGAGAAGAACGGTCGTGGACTGGAAGTTGGCCCGGATCGAGCACCCCCGTCCGCACGGGGTCGCCCAGTAGCAGGCGGCCCGACCTCGCATTGAATCCGCGGTTACCCGTCGGGCCAAGTCGTTGTCCGGAAAGATCTGGGCCGGCAGACGGCTCGCATCCTGGGTCTGGGTCAGAATGGCCAGGTGGGCCGGGATCACCGGGATCCCCAGTCTTCGGCAAGCCTTCCGGGCCAGGAGCTCGTAGGCCCTCGGCTTCGGGGGTGGCTGCAAGACTCCGGGCGAGGAGTCGGGCGTGTTCTCCAGTCCCTCGTTGGAGCCGTAGACGCCGATCAGAGCTTCCGTCTTGTCGTAATAGGGGGCCAAGTCTTCGTAGGAAAGGGGCCAGTCGAAGCCCAGGCCATCCCGGGTTCGAGGCTTGAAGTCGTACTCCCCCATGCGCAGTGAAATTCGGCCCCAGTGGTTCGTTCGCCCGCCCAGCATTCGGGACCGCCACCACATGAATTCAGAACCCTCCGCGACCGAGTAGGGCTCCCCCGGAACCTGCCAGCCGCCGTCCACCGTGGCGTCGTAGAAGCCGAAGGGCTTTTCCGGGGTAGCGGCCCCCCTCAGCGGCGCGTCCCTGGGAAGCTGGAACATGGGCGTCTCCCGGAGGGGATCGTAGTGACGACCCGCTTCCAAGAGGAGAACGCGGAGCCCGGACGTCGCCAGGAGGAAAGCAGCCATGCCCCCGCCGGCCCCGGAACCGACGACGACGACGTCGTAGCGTTCCTGTCGGCGACTCACAATCGCCCCCGGACCCCTGTCCCGGTGGTGTGGGTCACCGACTGCCCCGACAAAACGATCATTCCTCGTCGGTTCCTGGAACGATGCGGTCCGCCCTGAACGTCGGCACCTCGAAGACATACGGGCTCGATGGAGATGCAGCCCAGAAATTCCCGCCCCTGTCGGCCAGCAACAACGTCGCCATTTCGACGCCTGCCGTATCGGTTGCAAGGAGTGTCCGGTCCGGTTGCGCAGGAATCTCCGCGCCCTCCGGGGCAAAACCGCTCGCCCGGAAGTTCGCCAGCTCCTGGAGCAGGTTCCGCACGGTGACGGCGTCCGCTTCTTGTCCGTCCACCGTCCACGTGGAATCCTGGCGCTCGTAGAGGGCGACTTCGCCACCCCGAGTGATTCGGATGCTCTCCACCGCCCCGGTGTCCGCGCGCAACACGATCTTGTTCCGCCAGTCAAGAAGGGGCCGGACCGCAGCGGAGCGGAGATCGCCCCGGATCAGGCTCACCGGGTCTTCGCCGGGCAACCGGGCGTAGGCGGTGCGGAAACGGCTACCCGCCTTTCCCAGGAGCACCACCACCTCCCCGCCTCCCAGCGAAAGGGTCCACGCGCTGTCGGCGGTCACGCCCAGGCGCGCATGGTTTGTCGGGTTGGCCGCGGCCACGGAGGCGACCTCAACCTCGTCCACCGCCCGCAGGAATCGGGCAACGGCCCCGGAGTCGGCGTCGAAGCCGTTCACGGTCCAGCCGTCCGGATGTCTCTCAAGAAGGATCGTGTCCTCGGGGCCCGCGATTTCGGCGTGAACGATCGAGGCGCCGTCCACGCTCTCCAGAGCCCCCGCCAATGCGGCATCCCGGGCCGGGCCGCCGCTGTCCCCGCGCAAAAGCGTGGCCAGAAGGTACAGGGCCGTAACCCCGGCCAGGAAGTAGAGGGACAACCGCAGGGTTTTTTCATTCATGATTTGCGTCTCCTCCGGTCGCGTCGTCCCATCGGCGCTTCGCCCGGCCCGTTCGGCCCGTCACCCGGAGGAACCCGACGACGACGAAGAGCAGGGGAACGCCGATCATCGATCCCCACTTCAGAGCACTCTTGTCAAAGTCGGATTCGAAGACCAGGGCGGGAGGCGTTCTGTCCTTGGACCGAATCCCGATCAAGGCCTCATCCTGGGCCAGCCAGTCCACGGCGTTGGCGGCAAAAATCAGGTTCTGGGAGTTGGCCTGGACGAAGCGGTCTTCCAGAAAGTCGCTATCGCCCACGGCAATGATGCGTCCGCCGGGTCTCTCGTTCTCTTCGTCCCCTTCCCCGCTCTCGTCATCCGACTCCGACGCGTCAACCGCCACCGCCAGAACCTGAACACTCGTCTCGTCTTCGTTCGGTTCGATTTGGGTTCTGGGAGCAATGATCGATCCCGCCGGGCGGGTGCCTCCCGCATCCGTGGTCGCCCACAGGGAGGTCACGGACGGGTCGTCCTCTTCCCACGTAAACGGGGCCGCCCAGCCAAAGGTTACGTTGCTCAACCCCCGATTCGTAGGGTGATCCTCCCCGGGGAAGGCCACGGGCCAGAGGGGGTAGGTGCTGACCACGTTGAAGATCCCCTGCCGACCAATGGAGATCCGTTCCGCAGAGGCCAAGTCAAAGACCATCCCGTCGGGTGCATCCACGCCCCGAGCGGACAGGACTCCTTCCAGCCCGGTGTTTACGGGCATGGACATGGGACTCTGAGGGTCGAGGGCGTGGCGTTCCATCAAGAAGAGGGCCGCACCCCCGGCGTTCAGGTAATCGTCGATGGCGCCGGAAGCCTCGGGGGTCAGGGGCTGGGTCGGGGCCGCAACCATGAGCACGTCGATCGAATCGGGCCGCAGGGCTCTCGCGGAGTCGTTCTGGAGATCGATGGTGGTGATGCGGTAGCGGTCGGCAAGACCCTCCCGGAATGCCCGGTAGTGGAAGGACTCCTTCGCTTCGAAGCCGGACCCGAACGCCAGAACGGGGAGCCGGTCCGCCGTCATGCTGGCGACCGCGGAAACGAGGCGGAACTCCAAGTCGTCGACCCGGTCAATGATGGGAATGGTTTCCCGCTCGTCGGCATAGGAAATGGCCAGTCCGAAGTACCCCCGCTTGACCTGGAATTCGTCGTCGCCCAGGACGTTGAATTCGATGGGGAGCACGCCCTGGGAAGAAGCTTCCTCTCCAGCCTCTTCGCTGTCGTCGGGATTGATCTCCTCCACCACCAACCTGCCGTCGGAGGCGTTGGCCAAGTCGGCCGTCAAGTCCCGCACGTCCCGAAGCATGAGCTGGGTTTGCTGGGGGAGATCGTCGCTCACGAAGAGCTTCAGGTTCACGAAGTCGTCCAGCCCCGCCAACATGTCCCGGCTCCCGGAAGACAGGGTGAAGAGGTTGCCCCGGGTCAGGTCCAGACGCCCCCGGATGTGGCCGCCTAGAAGGTTCAGCATCAGCACGCCCAGGGTGATCACGCCCGTACCGAGGCGGAGTCTGCGGAAGGTGTCCCCTTCCCTGCTGAGCCGCTGGTGACCCAGGGCGGCAAGGGCCAGCAGGAGAAAGAGGCCGCAAGTGGACGCGAAGTAGAGCAGGTCCCGAAGGTCGACCACGCCCCGAGCGACGTTCTCGAAGTGGCTCATGACCGAAAGCTGGCTCGCCCATCCCCCCAGGAGCCTGGGGAGGCCGATCTGAACGACGGGCGTTCCGATGAGCACCAGGGCAAAGCACACAAAAGCGCCCAGGATGAAGGCGGTGATCTGGTTGCTCGTGAGCGAGGAAGCCCAAAGGCCGACGGCGACCATCTGGGCGGCAAGCAACGCCGCCCCCGCGTACTGCGCGATCATGATCCCCGGATCGGCTTCGGATACCACCAGGACCCCCAACGCCGTCGGCAGGGTACCGACCAGGGCGATCATGACGAACAGCCAGTTACCGAGAAACTTGCCCAGCACGAGCTCCGCCTCCGTGAGGGGCTGGGCAAGGAGCCACTCCAGGGTCCCGCTGCGGCGTTCCTCGGCCAGACTCTTCATGGCCACAGCGGGAATGAAGACCACGAAGAGCCAAGGGAGAAGGTCGAACAAGGGGCGCAAGGACGCAGCGCCGATTGCGTACAGGGAACGAAAAGAGATGTAGAGGCTCAGGCCCAGGAAAGCGACCGCGAGGATGTACGCCGTGGGCTGGTCAAAAAAACTCCGGACCTCTCTACGAGCCACGAGGAGAACCTGCCGACTCATGATGCACCTCCGTCCTCTGCTCCCGGGGGTTCGCTCCGGCCCACGGTAAGTTCCCTGAACAGCTGCTCCAACGATTCCCGTTCCCGGCGCAACTCCCAGAGGATCCACCCCCTCGCCGCGGCCAGCTTGAAGATGTCGGGCCGAAGCTCATGGCCGCCCGAGGTCTGAAGACGCACCCGGACGCGGCCCCTCACCCCTTCAGCGGCGTGGCCGGTGATTCCAGGCAATCTCCGCAATCCCTCCACTACGTCCTCGAGCTTCCCTTCGGCTTCGACAGTGTAGAGGACCGCGGCATTGCCCGCGTCCATCAGCTCTCTCACGGTACCGTCGGCCACGATGGCGCCCTGGGAGATGATGAGAACCCGGTCGCAGGTCGCCTCAACTTCTTGCATTACATGAGAGCACAGAATCACCGTGCGTTCGCTCCCCAGGGAGCTCACCAGCTTCCGAATCTCCACGCGTTGATTGGGATCCAGCCCCTCCGTCGGCTCATCCAGCACCAGGATCTCCGGCTGGTGGAGAATGGCCCCGGCCATGCCGGTGCGTTGGCGAAAGCCCTTGGAGAGCTCGCCGATGGGCCGGTAGAAGACTTCCGCCAGTCCCGTCTCCTCAACCGTGACGCCGATGGAAGAACGGGCCGTCCGGTCCGCCAACCCACGCAACCGGGCGACGAACTCGAGGTATTCGCAAACGAGCATGTCCTCATATAGGGGGTTCGCTTCCGGAAGGTACCCCAGCCGGGCCTTCGCCGCCGTCAGGCCATCGGCAATGGATTCTCCGTCGAATCGAATCGCGCCCTGGTCGGGCTGGAGCGTCCCCGTCAACATCCGCATCGTGGTCGTCTTCCCGGCCCCGTTGGGTCCGAGAAAACCGACGACCTCGCCCCGCTTCACCTCGAAGCTGGCTTGGTTGACCGCAACAAGGGAGCCGAAACGCTTGGTCACCCCTTCAACGGAGATCATACGTCCTCCTGTTTCGCATCCGTCCTCTTACTCTCCATGTATCGTCGTGTCGTCATGTATCACCCTCAGGGTTCGTTCCCGTTGGCCGTCGCGCAAAATGAAGGAGACGCAGGTTGCCACCACAGCTTGCCAACACAAGAAAAACCGCGTCCGCCCTCGGGCGACACGGCTCACCCGCCAGCGTGATCGGAGGTCCGCGGCCGGTCCCGTTCGCGTCAGCGTATCGGTTCTCAAGGCTTGCATTCTAGGGTTTCCGTTGGGAACTGTCCAGAGGGCCCTGGAGACGGACCTGCGGCCAGCAAGTCTGTCGGTCGTCGCGGAAAGACATCGTGTCGCCGGCGGAACCCGGGGTCAATTGCCGCCGGGGGAAACCCGGTTGATCTTGTGGCAGCGATCTATGGGACGACATCTTTTTCCGGAAAGAAACCCCGGACGTTATCTTAAGGTGGCTCTGGCGCCCGCGCTGCCCCGGTGAGGCCGGGGGATCGGTAGCGGGTCGAAGGGAGCCAGCAAGGGGGAGCAACGGCTTCTCCGACACCAACATCTTGAAAAGAGGAGAAACAGGAGAATGCGAGGGATAAAGCTGTTTCGTACCATCGTGCCACTGCTGTTCCTGGCGGCGCCGCTCAGTGCTCAGCAGACGGGAGCCGTGACCGGTTCCGTGACCGCCGACGGGTCCGCAGCAGAAAGTGCCCAGGTCATTCTGTCCCAGACGGTCACCGGGGCCCAGTACGGGGGACTGACGAACTCGACCGGGCGATTTAACATCGTCGGCGTCCCCGCCGGGTCCTACGACGTATCCATCCAGATGATCGGATTCACCGCCGAGAGCCAGCGGATCACGGTGGACGGCGGCGGTACCGCCGTGGTGGACTTCGCCCTGACTTCGACCGCCCTGACTTTGGGCGGAATCGAAGTGCTCGCCGAGAGAGCGGAAGAGCGCCGGACCCCGGTCGCCTTCACCGATGTTTCCAAGGCGCAGATTCAGACTCAACTGGGGTCCCGGGATCTGCCCTTGGTCCTGAGCGTCACCCCGTCGGTCTATTCCACCGCTCAGGGCGGTGGCGCAGGTGACGCGCGCATCAACGTTCGAGGCTTCAGCCAGCGGAACACCGCGGTCATGATCAACGGCGTTCCCGTGAACGACATGGAGAACGGTTGGGTCTACTGGTCCAACTGGGACGGCCTGGGCGACGCCGCGACGAGCATTCAGCTCCAGCGGGGCCTGAGCGCCGTCAACCTTGCCACGCCGTCCATCGGGGGAACCCTGAATGTGATCACGGATCCGAGCCAGCAGACCCCCGGATACAATTTGAAACAGGAATTCGGAAGCGGCAGGTTCCTCAAGACGACGATGACGGCGTCGACGGGACCGATTGGCAGATTCGCCATGACCGCCTCCGGGGTCCGAAAGCAGGGGGACGGGCTGATCGACGGGACCTGGACCGACGCATGGTCCTATTACATCGCGTCGCAATTCACGTTCAGCGACCGAAATCGGCTCGAGCTCTACACCGTGGGTGCGCCTCAGCGCCATGGCCAAAACCTCTACAAGCTCAACGTCGCCACCCTGAACCGGCATTTCGCCGCGAGCCTGGACGACTACGACCCGAGCGCTTTGGGCCAATTCGCCAACGAAGCTGGACGCTACTGGAGTCCGAATCTGGGGGGGGTTGATCCCAGTTACACGGGACGCCAGTTCACGAGCACCGGACCCGGCAACGGCGTCTTTAGCCGCCACGACCGGAGTTTCCTGAACGAGCGGGAGAACTATTTCCACAAGCCCCAGGTCAACCTGAATTGGTACTCCTACTTGGGGAACGGGCTGACCGCCAACACGGTGGCCTACTACTCCGGCGGGGAGGGCGGCGGAACGGGAACGTACGGGTCGCTGCGATGGGATTACACCTACGGACAGCGCTATCCGGACTGGAACGCGACGATTGACCGGAATCGGGGCAATGAGGACGGCGGATCATCGGGCATCCTCAGGAACTCGGTGAACAACCAGGACACGTACGGCTTCATCGCGAAGCTCCAAAAGGATTTTTCCAACGATTTCGTCACCGAGCTCGGGGTGGACTGGCGCACCGCCACCATCGAGCACTACCGGGAAGTGCGAGACCTCCTGGGAGGCGACTTCTACAACGATTGCTTCCGGGGTTGCAGCTCCGATTTCTGGACGGAGGCCCAGGGGAACCGGGGGCTCGGAGACAAGATCAACTATCACAATGAGAACGACGTCAACTGGATCGGCGCCCACCTGCAGGCCGAGAAGTCTTCTCTCGCAGGCTCATACTACGGCATGGTCGGCGTATCCAGGATCTCCTACGACTTCACCGACTTCTTCACCCGAAGCGGCGGCGGCCAGCTGAAGCTGAACAGTGGTGGCCTCACCGGGTACCAGATGAAGGGCGGCGCGGTACGGAACGTGAACCCGGAGTGGTCCGTCTACGGGAACGCCGGACTGGTTTCCAAGGTGCCCATCTTCGACGGCGTCATTGACGACAACCTCGGAATTCTCAACCCCGATCCCAAGAACGAAACCTTCCTCTCCTTCGAAGCCGGGACCCGTTTCCGCTCCCTGAACCGTCAGTTCTCCTTCGACGGCAACGTCTATTTCACCCAGTGGAACGACAGGACCCGAAACCAGTTCATCCGGAACCTCATGGGCGACAACGCGGACGGATTGGTTAACCTCCTGGGTGTCGACGCCCGCCACATGGGGGTTGAGCTGGAGGCTGCCTTTCAGCCAGCCGACTTCCTGCGCTTCGACGGCGCCCTGTCCTTTGGCGATTGGAAGTACACCAACAACCCCACCGGCACCTTCAAGCCCGACGACCGCCAAGGGGAAACACAAGAGTACAACTTCTACCTGAACGGCCTCTACGTGGGCGATGCGCCTCAGTTCCAGGTCGCGTACGCGCTGTCCGTTTTCCCGTCCGGTGGCCTCTACCTCCAGGCCGTGGGCAAGACCTTCGGGAAACACTACGCCGACTACGACCCCTTCGGCCGGACCTCCAACGTCGATGAGGGCGTCCAGTCCTGGAGCCCTCCGGGGTATACGGTCTTCGACGTCCACGCGTCCTATCGGCTCGCGACGGAAATGGCCTCTGCCCTGGGCGGCAATGTCCGCCTGTTCATCCATGCCTTCAACATCTTCGACTCGGTGTACATCCAGGACGCGGTGGACAACTCCCGGTTCAACGGGTACTGGGACGCCGCCGAGCGGGATCGGGGACAGCTGAGCCACAAGGCAGATGACGCGGAAGTCTTCTTGGGCTTCCCCCGCTCCCTCAACTTCGGTTTCCAGATCTTCCACTGACCCGGGAACGACCCGATCGCCACTAGCTGGTACAACCACTAGCTAGTACAAAGGGGTGACGGCTCCTGCGTCCAGGCCGGGCGCAGGAGCCGTTGGCCTTCACAATCGGTCTGCCAAAAGCCGCTGAAGCGCACCGGGGTTGTCGGTGTGCACCCAGTGGCCCCCTTCGATTTCATGGAGGTGGACTTGGCCCGTCTTTCGGGCCGCTTCCCGAATGCGGGCTGTGGTGGAACCGTCCATCACTCGGGATTTCGAGGCCTTGACAAAGTGAATCGTTGTGCCGGGAGGGGGCGCTTCTACGAAATCCCAGATGTCGGTTCGGAAGAAATCGCGCAGGAGTTCTTCCATGTCGTCGGGGTTTAGCCGCCATTGCCACTGGTCCCCCTCCTCTTTCACGTTGGTGGCCATCCACCGGGCAACCGGGCCGGAGAAACCCGCCGAACGGACGGCGGCGATGGCTTCCGCGCGGCTCCTGAAGGGTCCCGGGTGGCCCCGCAAGACCCCGAGCATTCGCCACGCGCTTCCACCGGGCTGGCGCGCACCCGGCGCCGAGTCAACGACCCAGACCTGAATCCGATGGTCCGGACGCTGGCAGGCGTATCTCAATGCGACCTTCCCGCCGAAAGAGTGGCCCAGTACGGCGTCGGCCCGAAAATCCAGGTGGGCTTGCAGGTCAAGGAGGTCGCGGCTGCACGATTCCACCGTAAACGGTGCCGGCAAGCGGGGAGAGCTCCCGTGAGATCTGAGGTCAACAGGGACCACGGCCCAGTCGGATCGTTCCTTGACCAGCCGCCGGGCTGCCGACCGCCAGTTTCGACCCGCCCCGAAAATACCATGGAGGAGCAGCATCCGTTTCTTCGTGGCGATGGTGTCCGGCCGGAGGATCACCTCATGGTGGAGGAGGTTCATCGCGACGTCCTTCAGGCGGGGAAGCGCCTGGCTCGCCCGGTCGGGACGAAGCCATCAGCGGCGCTGGTTGATCATGAATAGGGGACAGTGAGTCAACCGGGCAATTCGAAGCATGAGCTTGCCGAAAACGCCCTGCTTCTTGCGCCCGTGAAGTCCAAGGATCACGAGGTCGGCGACCCTGGCGGATCTCGCTCCAAAGGTCGTCGTGGATGATGATCAGGGCCTCCTGCCGCAGATCTGCGTTCAGGGCCGACTTCAGCGGGCCTCCAAGCACAGACTGGGCGTCCCGGATCTCCGGGAGCGGGCCGGGCGGAGAGAGGCAACCCAGACCACTCACCCCACGGCGAACACCGCTTCCACGGTGAGCACTTTGCGGGCGTACGTGTAGGTTCCTCCCGACTCCAGAAAGTGCGCCGCAAGCTCGGCGAAGGAAGCCACAGTTAGGAGGGCGATCGCGCCGTTCAGGGCGAAGGGGAGCATCGCGCTGGGGCCGGTGGCCGCGAAAGCGACTCCGGCGAGAGCGAGAATCCCCCCGCCGACGATCGCCCCGACCCCAATGCCCGTCGTGGCCAAGAGTCCGAGGGGGGATGCGGTGGGGAAAGTGACGCGGTCATGTTCGAGGGGCAGTTCACGATGAACCACCTTTTCGCGCAAAACAGGGATGAAGGAGGGGTTACGTTTCTCCATGCCCATACACCCCGATGTCGGGAGGCCGAGCTCGGTACCTTTGCAGCGCCCAGCGCCCGCGGGCCACGGCGTGAAAGGCGGACGGGAAGCCTTCCGCGAGGTCCGGGTGTTCGCGCCGGGAACCGTGTCGAACTTGGGGTGCGGCTTCGACGTCTTCGGCCTGGCGCTGGAAGGACCGGGGGACGAAGTGGTGGCCCGCCGGGCCCAGGGAACCGGGATTGTCGCGCTGTCGGTCATCGGCGAGGAGCGTATCCCGAGGGACCCCGCCCGGAACGCGGCGGCGGCGGCGGCCCAAGCGGTCTTGGACCGGCTGGCCCCTCCGGCGGGGATTTCCCTAGTCCTTCACAAGGGCCTGCCCTTGGCCTCGGGATTGGGAGGGAGCGCGGCCAGCGCCGTCGCAGGAGCCGTCGCCACAAACGCGCTGCTGGGAGGCGATCTGAACCCCACATCCCTGCTGGAGTGCGCCCTGGTGGGGGAGGAGCGTGGCTCCGGAGCCAAACATCCCGATAACGCCGCACCCTCCTTGGCGGGAGGCTTCGTTCTCGTGCCCCCAGGCGAGCCCCTCCGAATCGTCCGGATCCCGACCCCGGCCGACCTCACGGTGGCCGTTGTCCACCCCCACATCGAAGTGGAGACGGCCCGGGCTCGGAGGATGCTGGGTGATACGATCTCCCTGGAGGCGGGCATCCGGCAGTGGGGAAACACCGCCGGACTCGTCGCCGGGCTGTACCGGGAAGACTGGGAACTCATTGGCCGCTGTACTTCGGATGCCGTCGCGGAGCCCGTTCGCGCAGAGCTGGTTCCCGCTTTCAGGATGGTCCGCAGCCGCGCCCTGGAGGCGGGTGCGGCGGGAGCGGGCCTGTCGGGTTCGGGGCCCTCCCTCTTCGCGCTTTGCCGGGGGAGGCCCGCCGCGGAGAGGGTCGCCGAAGCCATGACCGCGGCCTTCCGGGAAGAGGCCGAGCTGGATTCGGACTTCATGGTTTCCCCGGTAAGCGGGACCGGGGTCCGGATCAAGGCAATCTGAGGCCCTCCCTGCCCCGTGAAGTTCATCAGCACTCGAGGTGGGATGGCCGGAGGCACCTGGAGGTTCACGGAGGCCCTTTTTCTGGGTCAGGCCCCTGACGGAGGACTCTTCGTCCCCGTCTCCTTTCCCAAGCTGTCGGCAGACCGCCTCGCCTCCTTGGCGAGCCTGTCCTTTCCGAACCGGGCCCTCACCCTCGCCGCCCACCTCCTGGGTGAGGAGATCGCCCGGGAGGTGCTGCACAAGGTTGTTCACGATGCGCTGGAATTCCCCGTCCCCCTGCGCCGGCTGGACTCCCGCGTCCACATGCTGGAACTGTTCCACGGCCCCACCCATTCGTTCAAGGACGTGGGAGCCCGCTTCATGGCCCGCATGATGTCGGCACTGAGGGCCGACGACGCCACCCCCATCACGGTTCTAGCAGCCACATCGGGGGACACAGGAAGCGCGGTCGGCCGGGCCTTTTTTCGTCTCCCGGGCGTACGGGTCGTGGTTCTGTACCCCCTGGACAAGGTGAGCGCCCGCCAGGAGGCCCAGTTCTGCACCCTGGGCGGGAACGTTACCACGGTGGCGGTCCGGGGCGTCTTCGACGACTGTCAGCGGCTCGTTCGGGAGGCCTTCGCCGACTCGGACATGCGCTCGAAGTGGGGGTTGACTTCGGCGAACTCCATCAACGTCGGCCGCCTGTTGCCCCAGATCTTCTACTACGCCCACGGTTGGGCGGAGGCGGCCGCAGCGACCGGCGAAGAAGGCGGAGACATCCTCTTTGCGGTCCCGTCGGGGAACTTCGGCAACCTCACGGCGGGACTCATGGCCCGATTGCTGGGGATTCCCATCGGGGGATTCGTCGCCGCGACCAACGCCAACGCCGCCGTCCCCGAGTACTTGGCGACGGGGGTGTACCGATCCCGTCCTACGGTCAATACCCTTTCCAACGCCATGGATGTGGGGAATCCCAGCAACTTTCGCCGTCTGCTGCACTTGTTCGGAACCGAAGCGGCGAGCCGGGCCATCGTGACAGGATCCAGCTGGACGGACGACCAGACCCAGGACTGTATCCGGGACCTCTGGCGGAGCCGTGGCATCGCCGTGGACCCTCATACCGCCGTGGGCCTCCTCGGTCTCCGTCTCGCCCTTGCCCGCGCGCCCGACGCCCGAGGAATCGTCCTGGGAACGGCCCACCCCGCCAAGTTCGCGGAAATCGTCGAGCCCCTGGTCGGGAGTACGCTCCCGGTTCCCGAAGGGATCGCCCAGGTCATGGATCTGCCCCGCAGATCGGTGCAGATCGTACCGAATCTGGAGGCCCTCCGGGAAGTCCTGAACCAGGAAGGGTAGCCGCAGCATGGCCTCGTGCGGTTCCCGTTCGCCGGTGTTGCCCACCATGGGATCAATGCGCCTATAATGCTCCTATTGCACCCATAGTCCTCCGATCCGCCCATAGTCTTCCGATTCAAGGAAAGAGGAGAGCCCGCATGGAGATTCCGGCCTTTGACGTACGAGCGACCTTGACAACCCGCCGGATCCCGGGCCTTCGCCGACCGTGGACGTTCCTTGCGTTTGCCTTCGCTCTCGCGTGCCGACCCCCCTACCCGGCCCCTCCCGAAACCGCCCGGGAGCCGGTGACGGACACGCTTCACGGCGTCGTCTTCACCGACCCGTACCGGTGGCTGGAAGACGAGTACTCCCCGGAAACCCGGGCATGGATCGACGAACAGAACGAATATGCGGAACGGATCATTGGGGAGCCCTTCCTCCGCACCGCGCTGGAGCATCGGCTGACGGAGCTCATGGACGTTCCTGGCGCCATCTATCCGCGCAGGAGCGGTGACTACGAATACTTCTCCCTGCGAAAGACCGGACACGAAGTCGCCGTCATATACCGCCGCCCGGTTCCTGAAACGCCCGAAGAAGGACCCCTCGACCCCACCGCCGATTTCGAAGTCGTGATCGATCCTCGGTCGTTCAACCCCGACGGCACGGTCAGCGTGGGCATCCGGGACTTCTCGCCGGACGGCGGCCTCATGCTCTACGCGATCCGGGACGGCGGCCGGGACGAGGTGGAGATTCGGGTGCGAAATTTGGCTACGGGCGAGGACCTGCGGGACCGCCTCCCCGTCGCGCTCTACAGCAGCGTTTCCTTCACCCCCGACGGAACCGGTTTCTACTACAGCCGAAGATCCCGGCAAACGGGTGCCCGGATCCGCCTCCACGTGCTGGGAACCGATATTCGGGAGGACGTGGCGTTGTTTGGGGAGGGGAATGGTCCCGACAGCTTCGTCAGCGCATTTCAGGCGGAGGGGGGCCGCTACCTCGTGTACACGGTCCAGCACGGCTGGGCAAGAACCGACGTCTACCTACAAGACATGGCATCGGGTGCGCCGCCCATTCCGGTGGTGGCCGGCCAGTCCGCCCGCTTCAGCCCGCGTTTCGTCGAAGGCGAACTCTACCTCCTCACAAACCTGGACGCGCCCAACAACCGGTTGGTCGCGGTCGACCCCGAGGCGCCGGACCCGGCGGCCTGGCGGAAGGTGCTGCCCCAAGCGGACGACGTGATGACCGGGTACCAGGTCATCGAGGGCCGCATCTACGCTCACTACCTCCACAACGTGAGCAGCCGGATCGTCCGTTATGATCTGGACGGAACGGAAACGGGGGAGATCATCGTTCCCAGGCACCACGTGGCGACCCTGCGACCCTGGCGGGAGGGAACCGCCCTGCTCACCCTCGCGTCTCTGCTCACCCCGGCCCACGTGCTCAAGCTTGACCTGGAGACCCTGGAGGCCGAAACCTGGCTCGAGTCTTCCGTGCCCTTCACCGGCTCGGACTACGAGGTCCGGCAGGTCTGGTACACCTCTCGGGACGGGACCCGGGCGCCTATGTACATCGCCCACGGGAGGGAATTCGAACCCGACGGCACGGCCCCGACCCTTCTGTATGGCTACGGCGGCTTCAATGTCAGTCTCTTGCCCCGTTTCGATGTCCGCGCCGCGGCCTGGTTGGAACAGGGGGGTGTGTACGCCATGGCGACGCTGCGGGGGGGTGGAGAGTTCGGGGAGACGTGGCACCGGGCCGGCATGTTGGAGAACAAACAGAACGTGTTTGACGACTTCATCTCCGCCGCTGAATGGCTGATCGCCAACGGCTACACTCACCCCGACCGCCTGGCGATCCGAGGCGTGAGCAACGGCGGGTTGCTGGTGGGAAGCGCCCTGACCCAGCGGCCGGACCTTTTCCGCGCCGTCTTCTGCGGCTTCCCCGACCTGGACATGGTCCGCTTCTACCAGTTCACCGACACCAACAACCTCCCGGCTCTCCTGGAGTACGGCAACGCCGCCATCCCCGAACAGTTCGAAGTGCTGCGGACCTTCTCCCCGTACCAGAATGTCCGGGACGGTGTGGACTATCCGGCGGTCATGTTCACCCAAGGCAGCCTGGACACTCGGGTGCCTCCCCTCCAGGCAAGGAAGATGGCAGCCCGCCTCCAGGCTGCGACCGCTTCGGGCCTGCCGGTGATCCTTGACCACGATCCCCGAGCGGGCCACGCCGGCGGTCGCACCTTCACCCGAAATGTGCGCAACGCGGCCATGGAACTGACGTTCCTGCTGGGACAGCTGGGGGTGACGGGAGGGCCGGGCTGGGAGGACGCGACTTCCGGGTCGCCGGGATTGTCGGCACGGTTCCCCGCCGTTCAGAATCTCCCGGATCATGGACTTTGAGGCCTTCGAGCACGCATCCCGCGAAATCTTCCACGAAATCCCAAAGCGCTACCGGGCGGGCGTTGACGGCCTTTTCGTTCACCGGCCCGCGCTTTCCCACCCCCGTTTCCAGGGCATCTACACCTTGGGGGAGTGCGTCACCGAGAGCTACCCTTCTGCCTGGGGCGGGCCCGAGACCATTCGGTCCCGGGTCGTTCTTCACTGGGGTTCTTTTTTGGCCCTGGCGGAAGCAGACCCCGGGTTCGACTGGCGGGAACAGATTTGGGAGACCCTGACCCATGAACTTCGCCATCACCTGGAATCTCTGGCGGACCAGGACGACCTGATCGGCGTAGACTACGCGATGGAACAGACGTTCCTTCGCCACGACGGACAGGACTTCGACATCGGCTACTATCGCTACGGGGACCGGGTCGGGCCGGCGACCTACGCCGTCGAGGACGAAGTGTACATCGAGCAGTCCTGGAAGTCCGGGGACTTCGCCCGGGGGGACTCGATTTCCTTTTCTTGGGCCGGCAAGACCTTCCAGCTGGACGTCCCCGTCGCCCTGGGCGACGTTCACTTCGTTAGAATTGTGGAAGGCGTTCCGTCACCCCCGTACGTGGAGCTCGTGCTGGTGCGCAAAGCGTCCTGGCTGGAGCGGGCGCGGAAGGCCCTGACGCACCGGGCCCCGGAGGTGTACGAATCCGATGCCGTGGCGTGGGAGGCCGACCCGCAAGACGCCTGTAACTGGCGAACCCCTGGCGATTCTCGGTGTACCGAGCCGGGCGACCCCGTTTCCACCTCAAGCGGAGATTCACAATGAACCCCCTTCGATCCGGGCCGGGCCCTGAACCCGCTTTGTTTTCCCCTAGCTTCCAGGCTGTCTTGGTGATCGTCGCCGCCATCGGAATCGGGGGCTGTGCCTCCTCGTCCGCATCAACCGGCGAAGAGAACAAGAACACGCCATCCCCCGTGTCTCCGATCAACCGAAGCGTCGTGAAAGTCGGGAGCTACGCTCCGGTGGAGATCATCAACGAAGCGGGCATCGGCGTGCGCACCCTACCCGCCAGCGCCCGGACCACCTGGGGTGTGCTGGGCGGCATCTACGCCGAGCTCGACATCCCCGTAACCCATAGCGACCCCCGCTCCATGCAGCTGGGAAACCCCAACTTCCGCTTGGCCAAGCGGGTGGGGGGGAAGCGCATGAACACCTTCATCGACTGCGGCACCAACTTCTCGGGTCCCTTGGCAAACCAGTACGACATTACCCTTTCGGTGATGACCAAGCTCACCGCCAAGGGGGACGAAAGCACCGAAGTGCTGACCCTCGTAGACGCCCACGGCCGTCCGAGAGCGGTGAGCGGGAACACCGTTCACTGCCAGTCGCGAGGCGTCTTGGAAAAGCAGATCGCTCAGCTTGTGGCGGAAGCGCTGGGAACGAGTTTCTGAACCGTTCCGAAGGGGATTGAAGCCGGCAAGGCGATAGCAAGGCCAAAACGCGGGCCTGCGGATCACCGCCTAGACGTCAACGACTTCTCCTGTGGGGTGTTGACCGCCCGGAGCCGAAACCCATATACTTTCGGGGTACGCTTCCTGGAAAGACACGCTTCCTGGGAGAACTACTTCACCTTCAGGAGGTTTTCGTGTTCCAGATTCCGAAGTTCGCAAGGGTGACTATCGTGGCGTTTCTCTTGGCTGTCGCCGTTCCCGTCCTGGCCCAGCAGTTGGATCCCCACTTCGAACACTGCCACGGTGAAGCCATGAAGCTTCACGAAGACGGGAAAGAGGACGAAGCCAAAGACTCGTTTGCCGAGTGCATGGGTCTCTAGGGGCCCAAGTTTTATGTCCATGCGACCCGCATTTATGGTAGCGGCCATCATTGGGGTGGCCGCTACCGTCGGTTGTGTCCCCGACAAGGACGAAAAGCCGACCGCGTTCTTGACCCCCGTTGCGTCGACCGAGGCTCCTCTGAGCAACGCCCCCCGTATTGTACTCACAGACGAGAACACGACTTGCGTGACCAATAGTTATGAGAGTCAGGTCCACTGCCGTGATCGCCAGGGAGCCGTGGTAGGAGTCTTCGGTCGACGTGGAGAAGGCCCGGGAGAATTCAGATGGAGCCCCTCAATTTTCAGAGGACCGGATGGTACAGTGGGCGTTATCAGCTCGACAAGACTCATGTTCTTCGAACCGACCGGCATATTGCTGTCCGAAAAAACGTTGCCTCTCGTCATCGTCGGCCCAAAGCGTTGGGGGAAAGCTATATTCGGATACGGTGTTAGCATCGTTCCAACCGACTTCCGGTCCCGCGGTTTCACTCCGGCTGGAGTCGATATGGTTTCGGGAAAGGTGATCTGGAAGCGGGAAGGCATACACGACGTGGCCGAGACCGAGTGCAACGTGGTGAGCGAGGGACGACCCATCCCGTCAGGCGGGTATGTCTTCGTGGCGTGTCAGAGGGAACTTGTGTTTCTGGCCAGCCTCGACGCTTCTACAGCAACCGTGATCAAAGCCCCGACCTACGTCGATGAGCTACCGAATGAACGCGATATGGCTGACAAGGCACAAGACACAATTCCGCGTGGCCGAGCCGGCTTCTTTATACCGGCATCCTACGTAGAAGAGTACCGAAAGACACCCAAAAAGGCACATCTATTGTCCGGGGCACTCTCCTACGACGCCTGGGAACGGCTCTGGGTCGCAACCCAGCGCAACCTGGACGATAACTCATACCTGGACATCTACACGGGAACCGAATACGCGGGCACGGTGCAGATTCGGGATCGGCTAATTGGCTACGATCTCATGGGCCCTACCTTCGTCGCATTGGTCGAACGAAAGCCCGGAATAGACGGAATCGCACAACGCGCCATCGACTGGTACGACATTGACGGCCTGGAAATCGGCCTGCCGACCCGGGATTAACCCGCCCGCACCGGGGCCACCGGCAGCTGCACGCCGGCCCAAATCGCCTTCCTTAGGCAAGCTGAAAACCCCTCGGCCGCGGGTGTAGGGGTGTTGACCGCCCGGAGCCGAAACCCTTATACTCTCGGGACACGCTTCCTGGGAGAACTACTTCACCTCCAGGAGGTTTTTCGTGTTCCAGATTCCGAAGTTCGCAAGGGTGGCTATCGTGGCGGTTCTCTTGGCTGTCGCCGTTCCCGTCGTGGCCCAGCAGCTAGATCCTCACTTCGAGTACTGCCACAGGGAAGCCATGAAGACTTACGAAAAAGACGGCTACAAAAAGGCCGCTGAAGAATTCGCCGAATGCATGGGTCTCTAGGGCCAAGTTTATGTCCATGCGACCCGCATTTATGGTAGCGGCCATCATTGGGGTGGCCGCTACCGTCGGTTGTGTCTCTGACAAGGACGAAAAGCCGACCGCGTCCTTGACCCCCGTTGCGTTGACCGAGGCTCCTCTGAGCAACAACCCCGAGATTGTGCTCATCGATGAGAACACGACTTGCGTGACCAATAGTTATGAGAGTCAGGTCCACTGCCGTGATCGCCAGGGAGCCGTTGTAGGAGTCTTCGGTCGACGTGGAGAGGGCCCGGGAGAATTCAGAAATTCCCCTGATCTCGCACGCGGACCGGATGGTACAGTGGGGATTTTCAGTTCGGACCGACTCATGTTCTTCGAACCGACCGGCATATTGCTGTCCGAAAAAACGTTGCCCGTCAATCTTGTCGCCAATTCCCTCTTCGGGGAAACTGTGTTCGGAAGCTACTTTCCTCGTCGCTCCCGCGACCCCAACTACGTTCCCATTCAAATCGATATGGTTTCGGGAGAAATCTGGGACCGGGAAGACATACACGACGTGGCCGAGACCGAGTGCAAAGAGGTGGGCGCGGGACGACCCATCCCGTCAGGCGGGTATGTCTTCGTGGCGTGTCAGAGGGAACTTGTGTTTCTGGCCAGTCTCGACGCTTCTACAGCAACCGTGATCAAAGCCCCGACCTACGTCGATGAGCTACCGAATGAACGCGATATGACTGAAATCCAATCACACACCATCCCGCGTGGTGGATTCGCTATCCCGCAAGCGTATGTAGAAGAGTACCGGCAGAGGCCCAAGAGGGGATATCTGGTGCCCGGGGCACTCTCCTACGACGCCTGGGAACGGCTCTGGGTCGCGACCCAGCGCGACCGGGACGATAACTCATACCTGGACATCTACACGGGAACCGAATACGCGGGCACGGTGCAGATTCGGGACCGGCTAATTGGCTACGATCTCATGGGCCCTACCTTCGTCGCATTGGTCGAACGAAAGCCCGACAAAGACGGAATCGCACAACGCGCCATTGACTGGTACGATATCGGGGACCTGGAAATCGGCCTGCCGACCCGGGAATAACCCGCCCTCACCGCGGGGCCACCGGCAGTCGGGGGTAGGGTCGGTCGGATCGGGGGGTGGTCGTCCCTCGGTACGGCTCGCCCGCAAAGCCGGGACGAAACTGAAAAGGATCCCGGTAGCGAAGGTGACCGCCGCCTAGACGTCAACGACTTCTCCTGTGGGGTGTTGACCGCCCGGAGCCGGAACCCTTATACTTTCGGGGCACGCTTCCTGGGAAGATACGCTTCCTGGGAGAACTACTTCACCTCCAGGAGGTTTTCGTGTTCCAGGTTCGCAAGTTCGCAAGGGTGGCTATCGTGGCGGTTCTCTTGGCTGTCGCCGTTCCCGTCGTGGCCCAGCAGTTAGATCCCCACTTCGAATACTGCCACGGGGAAGCCATGAAGCTTCACGAAAAAGGGAAAGAGGACGAAGCCAAAGACTCGTTTGCCGAGTGCATGGGTCTCTAGGGCCAAGTTTATGTCCATGCGACCCGCATTTATGGTGGCGGCCATCATTGTGGTGGCCGCTACCGTCGGTTGTGTCCCCGACAAGGACGAAAAGCCGACCGCGTTCTTGACCCCCGTTGCGTTGACCGAGGCTCCTCTGAGCAACAACCCCGAGATTGTGCTCATCAATGAGAACACGACTTGCGTGACCAATAGTTATGAGAGTCAGGTCCACTGCCGTGATCGCCAGGGAGCCGTTGTAGGAGTCTTCGGTCGACGTGGAGAGGGCCCGGGAGAATTCAGATGGAGTCCCTCTATTTTCAGAGGACCGGATGGTACAGTGGGCGTTATCAGCTCGACAAGACTCATGTTCTTCGAACCGACCGGCATATTGCTGTCCGAAAAAACGTTGCCTCTCGTCATCGTCGGCCCAAAGCGTTGGGGGAAAGCTATATTCGGATACGGTGTTAGCATCGTTCCAACCGACTTCCGGTCCCGAGGTCTCACTCCGGCTGGAGTCGATATGGTTTCGGGAGAGGTGATCTGGAAGCGGGAAGACATACACGACGTGGCCGAGACCGAGTGCAAAGAGGTGGACGAGGGACGACCCATCCCGTCAGGCGGGTATGTCTTCGTGGCGTGTCAGAGGGAACTTGTGTTTCTGGCCAGTCTCGACGCTTCTACAGCAACCGTGATCAAAGCCCCGACCTACGTCGATGAGCTACCGAATGAACGCGATATGGCTGACAAGGCACAAGACACAATTCCGCGTGGCCGAGCCGGCTTCTTTATACCGGCATCCTACGTAGAAGAGTACCGAAAGACACCCAAAAAGGCACATCTATTGTCCGGGGCACTCTCCTACGACGCCTGGGAACGGCTCTGGGTCGCAACCCAGCGCAACCTGGACGATAACTCATACCTGGACATCTACACGGGAACCGAATACGCGGGCACGGTGCAGATTCGGGATCGGCTAATTGGCTACGACCTCATGGGCCCTACCTTCGTCGCATTGGTCGAACGAAAGCCCGGAATAGACGGAATCGCACAACGCGCCATCGACTGGTACGACATCGGGGACCTGGAAATCGGCCTGCCGACCCGGGAATAACCCGCCCTCACCGGGGCCACCGGCAGCTGCACACCGGCCCAAATCGCCTTTCCTTAGGCAAGCTGAAAACCCCTCGGCCGCGGGTGTGCGTTCCGTGTAGGCTTGCGACTCCGGCGCCCTACTCCTCCCGCAAAATGGCCACCGCAGCCCGGGGGATGACGCCGCCCGAGCAAAATCAGCGGACAGTCCCCATGCAAATGACCTTCGCCTTTTGCCGCGAGTACAAGTCCGACCACAATTCCCGCTGCAATGATCAAAGCCTTGTTTTGTTTTCATGGCGTTCTTGTGTTCATGGCGTTCATGGGGTATTCCCTTTCCCTATCCTGAGGGCCCAGAGACCGGAGTTGATGTCCGCAAACCAGACCAGATCCCGGTGGGGCATCACGCTCCAGGCTCCCGGGGAGTTGGGAATGAACCCGACGGGGTCGAACGCCTTGTACACGGCGATCTCCCGCCCCTGGGTGTACAGGTTTCCCATCAGCTCTCCCGACACGTCCACGAGCCTCATGCCGCCTTCGTAGTACGCCTGGTACAAGACGTCGTTCTCGACCCAGATGTTATGGGTGCCGAACTCGGACACCTCGTACCGGGCCACCATCTTCGGGTTCTCCGGGTCGTCGAAGTCGATGACCTGAATGTAGCCCCAGCTGGCCCTGGGGTACCCGCCCGTCCCGGTCGCCGGATCGTATTTCCGACGGTAGTCCGGGCCCGACCCCTCCCAGGCCATCCCCTCCCGAGTCAGGATCTCGTCGCCGATGAATAGATAGAATTTCCCTGTCGATTCGGAGACGTACGGAAAGACGGCATGCGTCGCCCCCGTCGGAACGGGGTAGCTCGTGACGAAGATCGGGTCATCAATCGTGCCTCCCCACTTCCCGTTGCCTACGTCGACCACAACCAGCCCTGTGCCCCATTCGGCGGAGTAGGCGACCCCGTCGTGGACCCACACGTCGTGGACCCGGCTGTTCGGGTGGTCGTACTCGGAGACGTACACCGGATTGTAGATGTCCCGCATGTCCAGAATCACGTACTTGTCCCCGTTGGACAGCGCGAAGAGGTAGTCGTTGGTGGGAAAGGCGTTGTGGACCCCACCGGTGAGCCCTTCGGTGTATTCGGCCGCGATCTCGGGATGAGCCGGATCGGCCAGGTCCAGGATCACGACGCCGTTCCGGCGGTCGGATGCGCCCTCCCGGGTGAGGGAGGCGTAGCGCCCGTCGGGGGAGACTTTCACGTCGTTCACGGACCGGGCGTCGACCTGAATGGAGTCGGTCTTGACGACGTTCTCCGGGTCCGTCACGTCGAAGACGAAGCCGTGGCCGTCCGATTGCTTCGCCCCTACCAGCGCATAGTCCCGGCCGTCCACACCCTCGAAGACCCAGAAGTCGGTGCTATAAACCCGCTCTTGCCTCCCCTGCCCGACGATTTCCACCGAGCGGGCGGTGCCATGACCCCGGGAGCCGGAACGTAGCTGTGGCTCCACTCGACCGGCGCATCGGGGATCGGGTTCCCGGCCGCGTCTCGAACCACCGCCGAGAAAATCTGCACATCACCGGTCCGCACGGTCTGGGCGCCTCCTTCGAGGACAAGGGAAGCCCCTGGGAAATCGCGCACTCCCGGGGACAGGCCCCCCGTCACGCCTTCAAAAGCGGCTTCGACCCGCACCGGTCCACGGGCCTTTCCGGTCACGTGGCCGAACGCGTCAACCTCGGCCCGGGCGGGGTGGCTGGTCGTCCAGACAAACTCGGCTCGGGGACGAACGGTGCCGTCTCCATGCAGGGCCGTCGCACGGAACTTCACCCTCGCGCCCTTGTAGAGGGGCCCCGGGCTTTCGACTTCGATGCGCACCACCGGGGGCCAAACGACCACGACCGGGATGATGAGCTGCAGCGGCTGGCCGCCGGGTCCGGGCCGCACAGTCGTCACCACGATCTCGTACTCCCCCACTCGCCTTGCGGTGACGGTTTCGCCGCTCAGGGCCAAGCCTTGCCGAGGAGCCACCACGCGCACCGGTTCCTCTACCGTCCTCCCTCCTGCGTCCGCCAACCGGATTCGCAACTCGGCGGTGGTGCCCCGCTCCATGACCAGGCTGGGGGGATCGGCTTCGATCCGGGTAGCGGTTTGGGCGAAGAGCCCGTCCGGGCTCGGAAAGAGAAGACCCGGGACGGCCATCGCCAAGAAACAGGGGAGCACCTTCCCGGCAGACCGGGGTAACGGAGGTGATTTCGGACGCGGCATGGCATCGGTTCCTTGAAGGCTTAAGGTCCGGAGCAGAGGCCCCGGGGATCCGGGGGTTGTCCGCGACCAGGGATAAGGCCGGGATGTGGGGGTTCCTGCTGCGTCCCAATATGCGCTGGACACCGGGGAACGGCCACGGTTTCCGGCCTGAAGTCGCCCCCCACCCTTCCTCTTGCGGGAGCGGCGCGGCCGACTTCGTGTTCAGGATTGTCCGGACCCCGGCGAAGGTACGCTCCAAATGTGACGCAGGTACCGCTGGGGCCCTTCCAGGAAGCTCTTCAGAAGCTGAACGGGCTCCAGCTCTTCGTAGTTCGTCCTCTTCAGCGGGGAAGCGTCGAAGCTGTAGATCACGGCTCCGGGGACGGCCATGAGAATGGGCGAATGGGTTGCGATCACGAACTGGCCTCCCTGCTCCACCATGTCGCTCATCATGGCGATGAACCCCAACTGGCTCTGGAATGACAGGGCCGCCTCGGGCTCATCCAAAAGGTAGAGGCCGTCGGGGATGAAGCGGGAGCGGAAAAGCCGAAGAAAGCTCTCCCCGTGGGAGTTGAAGTCCAGGTCTTCGCCGTAGCGGGACCGCATCGCCGATAGGGAAGCCGCGGCCGGCCCCTTCGCCAGCACCCGGGCCAGATCGGACCTGCCCTGGTACTCCCGGTCCACTTCCTCCAGGCGCTCCTCCATCTCCTTTCTAAGGGCCCCCAGCCTGCGGGTGAACCCGAAGAAGTCCTCTGCCCGGAGGAAAAAGCCTCGGTGGGTGCGTCGCCGCCAAACCGCCGTCAGGGTTCGGGCAAGTTTGCGCTGCCGCCTCAGGGAAGCGTCCTTTTTCACGTCGGCGCTGCCAACCGCAGGGAGGTTCGCCATCAGCGCCAAGGCTTCCAGGAGGGTCGACTTGCCGGAGCCGTTCTCCCCCGCAAAGATCGTCACCGGGCCTGGGAAGGAAAGCGCTTTCAGGCTCCGGAGGGCCGGGATGCAGAACGGAAAGGCGTCTCGCTCGGCGAAGGGAGGGGGTGAGACCCGGACCGCCGCAAGAATCTGTGGTCGTGGTTCAAGCATCTCCCGTCCTCGTCTGGCCTTCACCGCTCCGGGCCCCGCCGACCCGTTTGCCTGGATGTACCCCCGGGCGCCATTGTACCCGGACGGTACTATGCGAAGACCCCCCACCGCCCGGAACCCAACCCTTAACGGAAGGACCCAGGTTGAAGACTTCACGACCGGCCAGAACCGCACAACCCGCGCAACTTTCTCCGCTCCCGCCGTCGATCCCTTCCCGACCGCCGGCCCCGGGCCCGCGCCCTACCCCCCGAATCGCTACCCGAACCGGCTTCGCAGTCCTGCTGGCCGTTGCCGCCCTCCCCTGGACTTCGCTAGCGGTTCGCGCCCAAGATCCGGGGGAAGGCGCCCCCTCGTGGGACCGCTGGACCCCTGCCCTGAGCATGCGCTTCGCCCAGATTTCAGGCTTGGCTGTCTCTCCCGACGGGGAGAACGTCGCGTACGTCGTGCGGGAACCCCTCATGGAGGCCGAACAATCCGAATTTCGTAGCCACATCTGGCTCGTATCCCGGGACGGAACCCGGAACGTCCAGTTCACCCGAGGTGAGAAGTCTGCGTCCAGCCCCGCCTTCTCTCCCGACGGGGAGTGGCTCGCCTTCACCACTAGCCGGTCCGGGAAGAACCAGATCTGGGCCATTTCACTGAACGGTGGAGAGGCCCGCCAGATCACGGACGCCAAGGCCGGCACGGGGCAGTTCCGCTGGTCCCCTGCCGGCGACGCGCTCGCGTTCACCATGAGGGACGCGCAAACGGAAGAGGAGGAGAAAGCGGAAAAGGAAAAGCGGGACGTAATCCTGGTCGACCGGAACTTCAAGTACGCCCACCTGTATGCCGTTCCCTTCGACCCATCGGCCACCGAACCCGCGGAAGCAGCCCGGGTCACGGAAGGGGAGTTCCACGTCAACGCTTTCGACTGGTCACCGGACGGCACAGCGCTGGTTTTCTCCCACCAGAGAGACCCCAGGATCAATACCGGGCGCTCCTCAGGAGATATCGCCGTCGTCTCCGCCTCCGGGGGGCTCCCTCGCCAGCTGGTGACGGGCGCCGGGGTCGAGTCCTCTCCGCGTTGGTCGCCCGACGGCTCCCTGATCGCCTACGTATCCACCGGCGAACAGCCCGAGCCCGTGGGACTGGGGGACCTGTACGTGGTGGACCCGGAAACCGGGTCATCTCGGCGTTTGGCGGAGACGCCGAACCGGAGCGCTTCGATTCTCGGCTGGTCCGCCAACTCCGACGACGTCTTCCTCAACGAGGTATTGGGGACCACCCGCCATGTGATCGCCGTGCCGGTCAAGGGAAGCAACGAGATCCGGCAGGTGACGGTAGGGAACGGCGTGGTCGGTTCCGCCGCCCTTGCCTCCGAGGCCGGGGTTCTGGCCCTGACGTGGGAAACGACCGACGAGCCCCGAGAAGTGTACGTTACGGGGCTGGACGCCTTCCAGCCCGATCCGCTGACCGCCATCGCCCAAGATGTGCCCCGCCCGCCCATGGGCCGCACCGAACTCCTCGCGTGGAACGCCCCCGACGGAACCCCGGTGGAGGGGCTTCTCACCTATCCGGTGGACTACCAGGCCGGGGGCCGGGTTCCTCTGATCCTGAATGTCCACGGCGGCCCGGCCGGCGTCTTCAGCCAGTCCTTCACCGGTGCTCCCAGCATCTACATGATTCAGTACTTTGCCCAGGAAGGCTTCGCCGTGCTGCGTCCCAACCCCCGGGGAAGTACCGGCTACGGGAAGGAGTTCCGGTACGCCAACATCCAGGACTGGGGGTACGGCGACCTCTCCGACCTGCTCGCCGGTGTTGACGAAGTCATCGGCATGGGCGTGGCCCATCCGGACAGCCTGCTCCTCATGGGCTGGAGCTACGGCGGCTACATGACGTCCTTTGCGGTCACCCAAACCGACCGCTTCAAGGCCGCCTCCATGGGGGCAGGGCTACCCAACCTGGTGAGCATGGTGACAACCACCGATATCGGCGACTATCTGGCCGCCCACATGGGAGGGGAGTACTTCGACGACTACGACACCTACGAGAAGCACTCGGCCATCTACCAGATCAAGAATGTGAAGACGCCCACCCAGGTCATTCACGGCGCCCAAGACCTTCGGGTCCCCTTCACCCAGGGCCAGGAATTCTACAACTCCCTGGTTCGGCTGGGGGTGGATACGGAGATGGTGGTCTACCCCCGTACGCCCCACGGGCCCAGGGAACCCAAATTCCTAATGGATGTTTCCGAGCGAATCCTGGCGTGGTTCGACAGGTTCCTCCAACGCGAACGACCGCGCGCGGACGGATAGGCGGACATGAATCGAATCCGGGGAAGGACCGCCGTGGTCACCGGCGCCACCGCGGGAATCGGAGAGGCCTGCGCCCGGGCCCTGGCGGATTCCGGGGCCCGCATCGTGGTCATCGGGCGGCGGGGTGACAGACTGAGCAGCCTGGCCGCTGAAGTTGCGAAAGAGGTCGGCCCGGACCCCGTCGTCCATCCCTATGTCCTCGACGTCAGGGATCGGGACGGCGTTTCCACCTTCGCGGAGTGGCTCGAAGACCACCGGATGGCCGTCGACATTTTGGTCAACAACGCGGGTCTGGCCCGAGGCCTGGACCTTGTGCACGAGGGGAAGCATAGGGACTGGGACGAGATGATCGATACCAACATCAAGGGGGTCCTCAACATGACCCGGGCGCTGTTGCCCGGAATGATCGCTCGGAATTCGGGGCATATCGTCAACATCGGGAGCATCGCGGGCCACTGGGTCTACCCAAAGGGCAACGTCTACAACGCCACCAAGTACGCGGTTCGGGCCCTGACAGAGGCGACCAACCTGGATCTGGTCGATACAAACGTGCGGATGTCCAGCGTGGATCCCGGCTTGGTCGAAACCGAATTCTCCTTTGTGCGCTTCCGGGGCGACAAAGCCCGGTCCGGGCAGACCTACGAGGGGGTCGACGCCCTTCAACCCGAGGACGTGGCCGATGCCGTCTGCTACGTGCTGAACGCACACCCCCGCGTGAATGTTCTGCACATGGTCGTGATGCCTACGGCCCAGCGTTCGCCGTTCGTGATGTCCCGCCGGCAAGCCGGAAAGGATGGGATGTAAGATGCCGATGCTTCTTCAGATCCTCGTGCTCGCGGCCCTGTCCGCTTCCGGAAGAGACGCCCGAGCCCCACATCCACCCTGGGGCTTCACCGGCCACGAAATGGCGGCACGGGCCGCAGTCGCGGCCCTTCCAGATCAGGTCCCCTCCTTTTTCCGTGAAGCGGGCCCCCAGCTCGCCTATCTGAACCCGGAGCCGGACCGCTGGCGGAATCCGGACGCTCGGGAGATGGACCAAGCCTTTGCGTACGACCACTACATCGACCTGGAGAACCTCCCGGAGCGGGCCCTCGAAGCACCGGACCGGTTCGCTTTCCTGCGAATCCTCTACGACGCGGGTCTGGAGCAACCGGAGCGGGACGCGGGATTTCTGCCGTATCGAATCGTCGAGCTGTATCAGCGCCTGGTCTCCGGGTGGGGACGGTGGCGGAGTGAAGACGACCCGGTTCGGCGGGCCTGGATCGAGGAGCGCATCGTCAACGACGCCGGCGTTCTGGGGCACTACGTGACCGACGGATCTCAACCGCATCACACGACCATCCACTTCAACGGCTGGAATGCGAACACGCCCAATCCGCAGGGCTACACCCGGGACAACGGCTTCCATGCTCGTTTCGAACGGTACTTCGTGGAGGCGCATGTGACCCCGGATGACGTGCAACGGTACATGCGCCAAGGGTCGCCGCATTCGGTGGCGGGGGCGGCCCGGGAGGCGGTGATCGCCTATATTCGCGCCACGCACGAGCACGTCGAGACGCTCTACCGGATCGATCGGGACGAGGGATTCGAGTCGGACCGGCCCGCCCCGAGCTCCGCTCGTGAATTTGCGGCCCAACGCCTGGCCGCGGGCGCCGACATGCTTGCGGTATTGTGGGTGTCGGCCTGGATCGAGAGCGCCCCGGAGACCGATAGGCCCGAACCCACCGGGGCCGCCAGCGCACCGGGGCACGACCCGGCCGGACCGTGAACCGGCAACGGGACGCCAACCCGGTGCCAAGGGAGGGCAGGGTGGCGGGAATCGTGCTGGCGGCGGGTTCCTCGACCCGTATGGGCTGCAACAAGCTCCTTCTGGAAGTCGGGGGTGAAGCCCTCGTGCGACGGGCTGCCCGCACCGCGCTTCGGGCGGGGCTGGACCCTGTGGTAGTCGTGGTGGGCCACGAGCGGGAAGCCGTAGGGGCACAGGTGGCCGATCTGGGGTGCGATGTCCAGTTCAACGAGGATCACGAAGGGGGGATCCACACGACCGTGGCCACCGGCGTCGCCCGGGTCGATGAGTCCGCAGCGGCGGTGGTGGTGCTGGCCGACATGCCCTTCGTGACGGCCGGAATGCTTCGGACGCTGGCGGCGCACCACCGAGAAACCGGCGCCCCGTTGGTGATCTCCCGGTATGGCGCCGGCCTTCACGCGCCGCCGGTCCTCTACGACAGGCGGCTGTTCGGAGAGTTGGGACGAATGGACGCCCGCTGCGGGCGGGGAGTTCGGCGGCGCCACCGTCGGGACGCCGCCGAAGTCGTCTGGCCCTTGGGGGCGGCACGGGATCTGGACCGGGCCGCGGACTACGAGCAGGTACGCCGGGAATTGGCCCCCCGCTCAGCGGCTCGGGCCCCACACCCCGGAACCCTGGCCCCACCTGGCGCACGCTCATCTCCGGGTCCCCTGGCGGCAACGACCAAAGCACCCGCCGGATCCCCTTCGCCCTGGCCCGTTACAGCTCTCCCCGCGCCGCGTACCGGAGTCCGGGAGTGAACGAGCAGTTGCTTCGGGTCGCGGCCCAGGCCCTTGATGCCCAGCGTCCGTATGCCCTTGCCACCGTGGTGCGACGGGAACGACCGAGTTCGGCAAGCCCGGGGAACACCGCCGTCATCACCGCCAGTGGGAAAATCCACGGTTGGATTGGCGGGAGCTGCACGCAACCGGAAGTCGTCCGCCACGCTCTGGCGGCCCTCCGCGATGCCAAGCCAAAGCTCCTGGCCTTCAGCGTGACCCGCGAGGACGCCGGCGACCCTTCGCCCGAAGGATGGGTCCCGGTTCCCATGCACTGTAGCAGCGAGGGGAAGGTGGAAATCCACATCAATCCGATCTTTCCCGTTCCCCGGCTCCTGGTCGCGGGCGGGTCACCCGTCGCGAAGGCGATCGCCCGCCTGGGAAGAGCGATGGGGTACTGGGTTGATTTTGCAGGGTCCGAAAGCGGGGGCCCGGCGACCCCGGCGGAGGAGCCCGGCGAAGGTCTCTCCAGCAGCCCGTTCCGCCGTTACGCGGAGCGTCCGGCGGGCGCGAAGCTGGTCGCCGTCGTGGCGACCCTGGGGCGGAGTGATGAGGAGGCCATCGAAGCGCTCATGACCGCCCGACCCGACTACTTGGGCGTTGTCGCATCCCCCACCCGCATGGCGCGGATCCGGACGGCCCTGGTCAACCGCGGAGGGAAGGAGCAGGAGGTCGCCCGGATTCGGGGTCCCGCCGGCCTCGACATCGGCGCCCGGACGCCGGAAGAGGTCGCGGTCAGCATCCTGGCCGAGGTGATCGGGGTGGATGTCCGATGGGACGGGAAGGACACCCATCGCGGGGCGTCGGCCGGGAAAGCAACCGAAAAACTCCGGACCGACCTGCCGGATTCCTGTCCCCCCGAGCCTTCCTTCTGCTCGAACGCTCCGAAGGAGCCAGCTTCCCGGGCGACCGACCCCGTGTGCGGCATGGAAGAGGTGGTATGAGCGCGGATGCCGTGGAGCGGCTTTGGGGCAATGTGGGGACCGAACCGGATCCTCACCCCGACCGCTTCCTCCCCTCCCTGCGGGGTTCCGTCGCCATCGTGACCGGCGGATCCAGTGGAATCGGACGGGCAACAGCGATCGCCTTCTCCCGGAGGGGCACGCACGTGGCCTTCAACTACCGGGACGAGGGGACGAAGAGCCAACAGGATGCGGAGGAAGTCGCCGAAGCCTTGCGCCGGAACGGGGTGCGGGTCTTCTCCAGGCCGGGGGATGTCCGGGACGGCACCGATGCCGCAGATTTTGTCTCGGAGGCCCACGACCGGCTGGGGGGACTCCACTTCCTTGTCAACAACGCTGGCGTCGGCCAGGACCGGGCCCTCTGGAGTATGTCCGACGAAGAATGGCGCACCGTGATCGAGACCAACCTTTCCGGCGCCTTTTTCTTTACCCGGGCGGTCGCTCCCTGTTTTCGGGCCCAGGAGTTCGGCAAGATCGTCAACGTGTCTTCGGTACACGGACTCTCAAGCGAGTTCGGCCTCGCGAACTACTGTTCGTCGAAGGCGGGACTCCTTGGCCTGACCCGCAGCGCAGCGGCAGAACTCGGCCCGTCGAACGTGAACGTGAACGCAGTGGCCCCAGGGTACATCCGCACAACGGAACTGACGAGCCGGGTTCCGGCGGAAATCATCGACCGGGCCCGGGAAAGAAGCGTCCTGGGCCGTCTGGGTGATCCTCAGGACGTGGCTTCCGTCATCGTTTTCTTGTGCACCGAGGCCGCCCGCCACCTCACCGGAGCCGTCATTCCGGTTGACGGCGGGTACCTGATTTGAAGGCCGCACCCACATGACCGACAAGATCCGCAAGACCGACCGAGAGTGGAGCGCCCGCCTCACCCCCGAACAGTTCCGGATCACCCGTAGGGGCGGCACCGAACGGGCCTTTGGTGGGGAGTACCTGGAGCACAAGGAAGCCGGCGCCTACGCGTGCGTCTGCTGCGGGGCACCCCTCTTCGATTCTTCCGCCAAGTTCGATTCGGGGACCGGGTGGCCCAGCTTTCATTCCTCGGCCGGGCCGGACTGCCTGGACGAGAGGGAGGACGGCAGGTTTTTCATGCGGCGAACCGAAGTGAAATGCCGCCGGTGCGACGCCCACTTGGGCCACGTATTCCCCGATGGACCGAAACCGTCGGGTCTTCGCTACTGCATCAATTCCGCAGCGCTGGTGTTCAGGTCAAGTGAATGATGCGGAGATGGCGGGCCAGCGACGGCCCTACCGACGCCCCGCCTCTACCACGACCGGCCCCGTGAAGGACGGGGCAACGACCCCTGCGTTCGCTTCGACTCCCTTGACGACTCCCCCTTCGGCCCCACTCACCATCACGCTCATCCCGGGCGATGGAATCGGTCCCGAAGTTACGGAGGCGGTGCTTCGGGTACTGGACGCCGCCGGCTCCAGCCTGGCGTACGACCGCCAGGCGGCGGGGGTATCGGCCATCGGTCCTCACGGGAGCCCGCTTCCCCAAGAAACGCTGGACTCCATCGCCACCCATCGGGTGGCCCTGAAGGGACCTCTCGCGACCCCGGCCGGCTCCGGGTTCCGCTCCGTCAACGTGGCCATCCGCAAGGCGTTCGACCTGTACGCCAATGTCCGCCCCGTCCACACCGTCGTCCCGGGGGGGCGGTATGAGGACATCGACCTGGTCCTCATTCGGGAGAACACGGAGGGCCTCTACGTCGGCGTCGAGCACTTCATCGGGATGGAGCGGGATCCGAAGGCAGCCGCCGAGTCGGTCATGATCACCACCCGCTACGGGTCGGAGCGGATCGCGCGCTTCGCCTTCGAGTACGCCTTGGCCAACGGACGAAAAAAGGTGACCCTGGCCCATAAGGCCAACATCTTGAAGCATACCCAGGGGCTGTTCCTGGACGTGGGAGCCCGGATCGCCGAGGAGTTTTCCGACCGGGTGGCTTTCGAAGACCGGATCATTGACGCAACCGCGATGTACCTCGTCCTGGACCCGTACCGGTTCGACGTGCTGGTCATGGAGAACATGTTCGGAGACATCCTGAGCGACCTGATGGCCGGCCTGGTCGGCGGACTGGGATTCGCGCCGGCGGGGAACATCGGAGAGAATCACGCCGTCTTCGAAGCAGTTCACGGCTCCGCCCCGGACATCGCGGGCCAGGGGGTGGCCAACCCCACCGGACTGCTCCTGTCGGCCTGCCTGATGCTGGACCACACGGGTCGGGAAGACGTGGCCGCCCGAATTCGGAAAGCCATCCGGTCCGTGGTCCTCGAAGGAACGGCCCGAACCCGGGACATGGGCGGGAACCACGGCACCAAAGCCTTTACCGACGCCGTCATCCGGACCCTGAAATGAACGCGAAGACCGGCGGTTCCCGTAGACGGGATACCCCCGCCGCATCCCGCGGTCGGGACACCCTGGGCAGGGACCTGTCTTGCGCCAGCTGTGGCCGACCCCAGGCGGCATCGGAGCTGGACCGGCTCCTCTGGTGTCCAACCTGCCTGGCCGAGGCCCATGCCCGGGCAAAACTAGCCGGAAGGTTCTCCGGCCTGGCCCTGGCAGGTGCCCTTGCGGCGTGGATCTACTTCGTTCAGGACCCGTCGCGGCTGGTCATCGGTGGCTGGATCGGGGCTGTCGTCGCCACGCTCTGGCTGGGAGCCCGTGCCGGAAGAGAGCTCTTCTTCGGCGTCTTGCGCTTCCGCCGCAGACCCACTAGGTAGTAAGCGTTGCGGTCAAGGTCAGACCCTGGAAACCAGTACTTCTCGCCCGGAACCCCACAATGGCCGCCAAGTTCGAAGGGATAGACTTCTACGACATCGATTCGCTGCTGTCCGAAGAGGAACGGATGGTCCGGGATGCGATCCGGGAATGGGTGGAAGACCGGGTCCTCCCGATCATCGGCGAAGCATACGTTGAGCGCCGGTTCCCCGCGGAGCTGCTCCCGGAAATCGGCGAACTGGGGATGCTGGGCGCGAACTTGCCCCAGGCATACGGTTGTGCCGGTCTCAACAACGTGGCCTACGGTCTCATCATGCAGGAGCTGGAACGGGGGGATTCGGGGATCCGGTCCTTCGTGTCGGTGCAGGGGGCGCTGGTCATGTACCCCATCCACGCCTTCGGGAGTGAGGAACACCGCCGCCACTGGCTGCCCAAGCTAGCCACCGGCGAAACCATCGGCTGCTTCGGCCTGACGGAACCCGACTACGGCTCCAACCCCGCCGGCATGATCACGACGGCGCGGGAGACCCGGGACGGCTGGGTGCTGAACGGCACCAAGATGTGGATCACCAACGGCTCCATGGCCGACGTGGCCGTGGTCTGGGCCCAGACCGGAGAAGTCGGGGACGCCCGGGGAATCCGGGGCTTCGTCGTTCCGGCCGACACTCCCGGCTTCAGCGCCCGGGACCAGAAGGGGAAGCTGTCCCTCCTGGCGTCGGACACGAGCGAGCTGGTGCTGGAGGACGTTCGTCTTCCGCGCAACGCACTGATGCCGGGCACGGCGGGGATCAAAAGCCCCCTGATGTGCCTGACCCAGGCGCGCTACGGAATCTCCTGGGGTGCCGTGGGCGCCGCCATGGCCTGCTTCCACGAGGCCGTGAGCTACGCCGGAGAGCGGGTCATGTTCGACGGCCCCATCGCCGGGAAGCAGATCCAGCAGGCGCGCATCGCCGACATGCTCACCGGGATCACCCAAGGGCAGCTCCTCTGCCTCCGGCTGGGGCGGCTCAAGGACCGGGGCGAGATGAAGCCGCAACAGGTCAGCTTGGCGAAGCGGGCCAACGTGGACATGGCGTGCAACGTCTCCCGCGAGTCCCGGCGACTCTTGGGGGCCAACGGCATCTTGGCGGAGTATGCGTCGATGCGCCACATGGCCAACCTGGAGTCGGTGTACACCTACGAGGGAACCCACGATATCCACTCCCTGATCCTGGGGCAGGCGGTTACCGGAGTGGCCGCGTTCTAGTCCCATGGCCGCACAGTTGTTACGGCTGTAACAGCACAGCAGCCTTGCAGCTACGGCACTGCAACCTTGCATCGCTTCGCGATCGTTCGGGCGAGGGCCTGTAAGTCGCGATAGCAACCCTGCACGCGGCTCGACCGCCCCGTCAAGGCACGCCGTACTCCTTGACCTTCGCTGCAATGGCAGCATGGCCTTCCAACTCCGACGTCCGGTACCCGCCAGGCCTGAACGTTCTCAATATCTACGCCAGGAAAGAAGTTTCAGTCAAGCTAGCGGCCCCTAGAGGGCAGGAATAGAGCGATGCCTATTCGCTTGAACGCGTGGGGAGACGGAATGGGCAGTCCGAAAACCGGAGTCAGCCCAAACTGAGCGTCACGAACACGACCAGCAGGAAGCTCGGGATCAGCAAGATGCCGTAGATCATCGAAAGAAGCCCTCCCTTGAAGGCGGCCGACATCCAACCGTCGCCGTAGTAGCGCTTCAGTGCAATGTAGTAATGGAACCCCAGCGCAACGAAAAGGAAGATCGCCAAACCGGTGGCCACCGCGCCTTCTGGTGCGGCTCGCACGAGAAGCAACAGGGTGGACACGACAAAGGCCACGGCGTGGACGTGCATGCCGAATACAAAATGCTCTGCGAAAAAACGCCGTTTCGGAAAGTACACGCACGCCAGAAGGACTGCATACACAGGCAACATGAAGAACATCGCAATCGGCAGATTGTTGAGCAATCGCTCCCCCAGTAGCTGGGGATTGTGTATCGCATCTATGGTTCGAACGAGCAGAAAGCGCGTAGCCTTGTTGAGGTCCGCTTCAAAATCTTCCGACCTGGCCGCCGCCGCCATGGCGGAAACAAACGCCAATCCCCAACTGCTGTCCGGCCGACCGACGATCTCGTCCAGCTTGCGCTGTTGCTCCGGTGGCAGCACCGCCTTGAGCGCCTCGATTTCGGAGGGAGTCGGTTCGGCGATCCCAACGCCAGGAGGATCGGGCTCTTGCGCTTCCACGCCCGAACCCGCCGAATCCGGCTCCATCTCGATCTGGAAGCTCTCCGAGGTTGTGGTCTCCGACACAGAAAGCACAAAGAAAAAAAGAAGACTCGCAAAGAGATAGAGACGCACTGGTGATGCGTAGGACGCGCGACGGTTGCGCGAGAATTCGCCAGGCAGCTCCCCGGGTTGGAGCGCCATGAGCTTCAGGGTCCGAAAGAGCCGCGAATCCAGCTCGAACGTCTCTTTGAGCACTTCCCGAAGGACGGACGTCAGCGACCGCGCGTAGTTCCGGTCGTTCTGGCCGCACCTGGAGCAAAAACGGCCGGATCGCCGCGCACTGCAGTTCGGGCAGTTCGCGGAGCGCCGATCGGCGTCCCCTCTGTCATCCCCTCCCCCTGCCTCCTTCCCCCTTCGGGGTCCGTCTGTGTCCGCACCGACGGCGGGCGGCTCCGCGTCCCTCACGCCGGGCGGTGTTGGGTCAACGTTCATCGTTTGGAGACCCCGGCAGGGAAGATCGCGGCTGCCTCTGCCCGAACGGCGGAGGCCCGGGCCATTTGCTGCCTCCCCAGCCAGAGCGCCACCAGCAACCACAGTGCCGCTACTGGCAGCATCAAAAAGGCCATGGCGGCAGTTCCCAAGCCCAATGCCCCGCAAGCGGCAAAGGACCAAGCCCCGGCCTGATCACCCGCCCGATACACGAAGGTGTCGTTGAAGTTTTTTGCCTTATACCTGTCACTTCGAGACAAAACGGTGTACAGCACCTCCCGGGCGGGCCGGCCCACCGCGTACTCCCCCGCCCTACGGAAAATCTGGAAGACCACGAACACCGAAAAAATCGGCATGGCTCCCAGGACCGTAAAGCCGAAAATGCTGACCAGAGGGAGTAACGCCAGGGTGAATCCGACGCCCAGCCACCTGAAGAGTCGCCCAGTCAGAAATGCTTGGGTCAACAGGGTCAGAATGTTTACAGCCAGATCGATGCGCGCGAACACGGCGGTTTGCGCCCCGGAACCGAAATGGGTCCGGGCGACGAAGTACCCCTGCATATGATAAAGAAATGTGGACCCGATGGTGAAGAGGAGCAAGAAGACGCAGATGCCGACCAGATACGGAGATCTTGCCAACCGCAGAATTCCGTCCAGCGGAGAACCGCCGATGACCTGGGACGCGGATTCCTGCATTTCTCCCTTCGCTTTCGGGGCTGGATGCCGCCGGTCCAGCGCCTTGAAACAGAACACCGCACCTTCGATCAGAAAGACCGAGATCCACAGCAGGTTGACCGGTGTGAAGGCGGTGGCAAGAAAGGCCGTGATGGAGGACCCGACGATCGCACCCAGACTGCCTCCGACGCTGATCAAACCGAAGAGGCGTCGACTCTGGCTCTCCCGAAAGATGTCTGTCATGAAAGACCAGAAGACGGAAACCACGAAGAGGTTGAAGACGCTGGTCCAGACGAAGAAAACCCGCCCCACCCACACCCCTTCGCCTGGGGATGCAAGTTTTATGAGCACGAAAAAGATCACCAAGTTGGCAAGGAAGAACCGGTAGGTGAGCGTCACGAATCGCTTGCGGGGCCACCGGGACACGGCTGCGGCGAAGAGGGGGTGGGCGACGAGCATCCCCAAGAGCGTCGCCGTGAATAGCCAGGGTAGGTTCTCCACCCCTCCCGCCACACCCATTTGGTCTCGGATCGGCCGAATCACGTAGTACGCCGACAGAATGAAGAACAGATACGCCCCCGGGAGAAGCGCCATCCCGACCTCTTCGGGGCGGGCGCCGATCAGGCGGGCTGGAACCACTCGAAGTTTCGACAGCGGCATCGGAGTCATGGGGGGCTAATTCACCGCCGATCGGCTAATCCGACGGGGCCGACAACTTGCCGACCCTGGTTAACCCCCTTCTGTTGGGTAGGGTTCCAGCCCGATCGGAAGCAGCCGTGCCCGTGGGAACGCTCAAGAGCGATCCATGTTGCGGGCGGGCTCGCCGGCTCGGGCTCCGTGTAGGCGACGGGAGCGGGCATACGTGTGGTCGGCTCACGAGGCTAGCACCGGGAACCGTCTGCGGGCGACAAGACGCAGGCGTGACCCAGCGGGGCGGGCGCCATGTCCCGTCCCATTCCCATTGTACGCCAAGAGAACCGAACCCAAGCAGAAACACAAAGGGAGCGTGAAATGACGGGTGTCTTATGGCTGGTTGTTGTCGTCGCCCTCGGGTCCCTGGTCGTACTCGCCTTGACCGGCGTCTCGTTTGCTGCGCGCGTGCTGAACATGAAACCGGGTGAACTTCGCCTCGCCCTCCTGTCGGGTGTCTTCTTCTTCCTGGTCCTTTGCGGGTACTTCTTCATCCGTCCCGTGCGGGACGCCATGGGTGTCTCTCGCGGGATGGACGAACTTCGCTGGCTGTTCGTCGTCACATCCGTTGTGTCCCTCGTGGTCGTCCTCGCTTTCGGCGGCGTCGTGGCCCGGGCGAACCGCCGCCGCTTCATTCCCGCCTGGTACCTGTTCGTCATCGTCTGCCTTGCCGGTTTCGCCGGATTGCTGATCTGGGATATCCAGTCGGGCGGGGGCTTGATCGGCGTCGACGGCCAGACGGGGCTGTCCAGGGTCACGGGCTACACCTTCTTTGTCTGGCTGAGCGTAGTCAACCTCTTCATGACAAGCGTCTTCTGGGCCTTCATGGTGGACATCTTCGATGTGGACCAGGGGAAGAGGATGTTCGCCTTCATCGGGGCCGGTGGCACGTTGGGTTCCATTGTCGGCAGCTGGGCGACCAACTCGATCAGCAGAGCAACGGAATCCGCCTATCTGCCCGTGGGGCTCATCCTGTCCGCCTGCCTAATTTTCGCCGCAGCCATCGGGGTCATGCTGGTCCTGGATCGGATGACGGCCCGGCGGCAGACATCGTCAACCCCGAGAACGGGTCCACCCGCCCCTCCCAGCAGCGCGGGAGACCCCGAGACGGCCCGTTCGGCCTCGTTTGGGGACGGGGTCCGGTCCGTCGTCGCTTCCCCCTACCTGCTGGGAATCGGGGCATGGGTCGTTTTCATGGCCGTCTCCAACACCATGATCTACTTCACTCAGGCAAACATCGTTCTGGAGAGCGCGGACACCTTCAGCCAGCGGGTGGAGAACTTTGCCCTCTTCGACTTGCTGGCCCAGTCCGCAACCCTCATCACCCAGGTCCTGGTCACCACCCACCTCATCAAGCGGCTGGGCGTCGGCCGGACCCTGGCGATTCTCCCGCTGGTGACGCTGGCCGGCTTTGCGGTGCTGGCGGTTTGGCCCGTCTTCGGTGTCTTTGCTGTCTTCCAAGCGGTTCATCGGGCAACTCGTCACGCAGTCTCCAGGCCTTCCCGAGAGAGCCTGTTCAGCGTCGTGACAACCCGGGAGAAGTACCAGGCCAAGCCTGTCGTCGATGTCTTCCTGTACCGGTTCGGGGATGTCGCCGGGGCTGGAATCGACAAGGGCTTTGCCGCTCTGGGACTGGGGATCGCGTGGGTGGCCATGGCGACGGTACCCCTGGCGGGCATCTGGATCGCCCTCTCGGTAGGCATGGGAGCGGCTCAGGCGCGGCGGGCGGGCCCCTGAGGGGTTCGGGGCTGATGGCTTCGCTCCATGTCGGCGTTGCAGGAGGTGGACTGGGCTTCCGAGAGGACGGACTCCTGATTATGCAGCTGGACCTTCCCGCAAGCGACTACCCGGCACCCGCAGACGTGGGGGCGTTCTACTCCGCGGCGCTGGAGCGGATCCGAAGCCTTCCCGGCGTGGTGTCGGCAACCGCCATGTCGGGGTTGCCAGACGCCAACGATACGGAGTTCGAGGGCGTGGAGCAGACGGAATACGGGCTCCGCACAACGGTGGACTACTGGACCGCCGTCGACGGGGACAATGGGGATCCGGATCCTGGAGGGACGGGGCTTCGAGCCGGCAGATGCAGCCAGTCACGGTCGTGAACGAGCGACTGGCGAAGACCTTCAACCCAGGTCAGAGCCCTCTCGGGATGCGGATATATCCGCCGGGTGCGAACAACCCTTGGTTCACGGTTATCGGGGTCGCGGCCGACATGAAGCAGGCAGGGGTGAACGACGAAGCCGGAACAAGGGTTTTAGTGGGAGTCATCGGGTATTCGTCTTCCGTTGTAAGAAGCCTGCCATACGACTTCCGGCGGACCGAACGTGCCATAGCCTCCCTGATCGGACCGGTGAATCAATGACTGGAAGATCTTGGCGACTCCCCACGAGCGAAACCAGCGATGGCGATTCGTGGCCAGCGGATTGGGATGGGAAGCGTGCGCCAGCAGCGACTTGACCGCATGGGGCGAAGCCGGTTTGCTCCAAAGCGGCCAAGCGTAGGAACTCTCCTTCCACGACTTTCCCGAGCATCCTTGCGTGAGGGTCCGGCCTCGGCCCGCGAACACCGGGTGCAGGCTCAGCCCCAAGATAGCCAAGGCCTCGGGGCCGGGGTTGGTAAGCTTTTTTCTGGTACTCGGATTATCGGATCTCAAGGCATATACGCGGTCGTCGCCGATGTCCCACTTGAGCGACTGAAGTTTGCTGTTGTAAGGCCAAGGGCCATGAAGCCCTGCGATGAGGTCTTCTCGTGAGACCTCCGCCAATATCTTGCGGGCGATGTCCAAGAACTTCATTTGCCCAGCCGCGAAGTAGAGGTCGGAGGGCTTGGCGACGCCTTGGTTGTCCAGACTTCCTTCGGCAATCAGAGCGAAGGGCAAGGCGCTGCAGGGGTTGCTCGCTTGGGCTTCGCGGAGGTACGCCCGAATATCCGACGACGCGAGTTTGAGTGCGTCGCCTTTTGGCATTGGGGAACCGTCAGGCCTCTTCGGGGTCGTTGACGGGCTGTTCGCCAACCCCGCGAAGGCTTGCAGCGCCTTCTCGACGATCCGCTCGATTCTGAAGTCGCCGTCCACGACGGCATGCGGAGTGATATCGTCGCTCCACCAAAGGCGCGGTTGTTCCAAGTCGGATTGAAAAGCCACTTGCACGCCAAGAGCAGCGAGGAATCCCAAGGGATTGTTTCCTTCAAGGCCGGTGAGATGGACTTCGTTCATGTCCGCGCCTCCTCGGCGCTTTGCCGATGGTCGGCCAGACGCAGGATCGCTTCCAGCCAAGCCAGCCCATGGTATCCGTATCGCTCGACCAAGCGCCAGAAGCGATCGGCCATGTCGAGTGCCAATGGGGTTTTCACGAAATCGGAGTTTGCCGCCAGCGCCTGTCCGTCGAATCTGTAGCAGAGTGTTTGCGGCTCGGGATCCTCGATGATGGGCGGCAAAGGACGTCCCCAGCCGTGATGCGTCCCGACCAGATGACGCACCAAGTCCTTGTCGTGGGCCACGCCGAGAATGTCAGGGTTTGATTCGATCAAGGCGACGCTCGCGATTTCGTGGCGCATCCCTCTGGGATACCGCCAAACCCTCGACACGCCCGGCAATGACTTGGCGAGAGGTTCCTCCAGCATTTCCAAGGCCACGGGATCGCCACCCACCAACTGGGCCTGGAAACGGCGATCCATCTTGCCGAGATCGTGCAGCCGACCGGCCAAGCGCAGATCGTCCGCGAACTCAACGGCCAGACCCAGGCGCTCGGCGATGTATCCGGCCCGGTTGCCGACGCCGTCGAGATGTCGTTGCAGCGTCACGCCCGTGCCGATCAGAAATCCAGACTCGTCAGAGCCGTCCATGGCGGCGGCGTCCACGATTGCCTTGCCCGTCTTGCCAGCGTGCTTTTCGGTGAGAATGTAGTAGCCGGCATCCAGCGTTTCGTTATCAAGGGAGACCGGAGTGAAATCGAAGCCGGAACTCAGTCTGCCAACTGCACCGGCAAACCAGTCGGGTAAGGCGCTCGATGCGGCCCTCCGTTGCTCTAGCCACTGCGCGATGCGTTTGCGGGTCGGGGCATCGGCTTCGGTTTCGTCGGCTGGCGATGGCGGCGCATCAATGCCGGGCAGCGATGGATCGAGACGCAATGTCGCCCTGCGGCCGTAGGCCATTTGCGCCGCATCGCCCAAGTCCGCGACCGGTTCGGTGAAGGAAGGGTCCCAAGTTCCGGCTGTCAAACCGCCGCGACTCGGGGCCACGATGAGGACATCGCCGGGGCGAATCTCGTTGACGCCGACAGGCTCGGCATCCTTGCCGAATCCTTCCCAGCGTACGCAGTCGGCAGTGGCGGCGTTGTCGGAGGGTGAATCTTCGGCCTTGCCGGATGCGACCTGGGCGACATCGGCGACCTCCACTTCCGGTTTCGCCGCAAGCCACGACTTGGCGGCATCGATGGGAACCTGGAGAAACTCGGCTTGCCGAGGTGGAACCAGCCGCAGCGTTTCGGCGGATTGGTCCCAGCGCCAAAGGATCGAAACATCGGCTACCCGATCCTGATCCATGCCATGCAGGAACCACTCCACCGAAGGCTGCACGATGGGCTCCGGGCTGGTCTGCACCCATGCGTCCATGTACGTTCGGAGCAGCAGAGGCGCTTGCGTCTTGGGCGCGGTTGCCTCAATGGGAAAATCCCGCAGCGCAAGCGGGCCAATGTCGATTGGCTCTCGCTTCGATGCCCCGGTGCGGTGTTCGAGCTCCTTCCATGTAGCCTTGACCGAATCGCCGTAGATCGGGTCCGGCTTCTTGGATGCGACAACGGACTTCGGACCGATGATCCAGGCGCGGGCGGACACGCCGATTCGGGCGAAACAGGTGCCGCGACGGTCCAGCCGGCCAAACCGTTGTCGGAGGCTGTCCACCGCCGCGCATTCGGTGATGAGCGCGTCGAAGCTGAAATCGGCCCCGACCTCGATGGCCTGGGTCGCGACGACGACAGTAAGCTGATCGGGGCCGCTTTCGCTGTCCGGATCGACGGCAGGGGCGATCCTGTCCAAGGCATCGACTCGATCCAGGGGTCGCATTCGACCAGTGAGCAGATGCGTTGCGTAGCCAGCCTCCGCAAGCGCTTGGTACGCCTCGCGGGCGGTGCGCACCCGATTCACCACCACGCCCACGCTGCGGATGTCTGCGAACGGATCACGGGGTTTCAGCTTGGCGATGGACTTGACGATTTTGAGAACGGCCTTGGGCAGGGCGTCCTGGTTTCGGACCGAAACCAGTTCCGCTTGCTTGGCGGCATGCACCCGGCGGTGCAACTCTTCGCACTCGACCAGATCAGCCACGGGGTCCAGCGTGAAAGGCTGGACTTTCGTTGCGCTTGGCGTGGCCGACATCTGCACAACGTGAAAGCGGTGGGGCAAGCCCCCGGCTGGCAATTCAGCCACCTGCGCCAGCGTTTCCGTGAAGGGAACGCTCAAATGCACCTCGTCCAGGATGACGAGACAGTCGTTGCCGGCCAGTCCGGCGTGGATCGGCCGCATGCCGGGCGTCACCCCGTAGCCGCGGAACAGCAGCCGGGAGCCGAACTGATCCACGGTGGAGACCACCACCCAGGGTTGATCGGGACGATGAGTCCACTCATTGTCGATGGGCACACCGCCACGCAGCGCGGCGACGCCCAACGGTTCCCCGTCGCCGTCGCTCAATCTGTGCAGCCGCTCCCGAACCCTTCGGAGAATCGGCGTTTCGCCTGACTTGATGCGATCCTGGATGCGCTGCGCCCGTTTGCAAACCTGATCGACCACGATGCGGCGGTCGATGACGAAGACGATGCGCCGGGGAAAAATCTCCGGACAGCAAGCCAAAGCAAAGATTGCCGTGTCGAGCGCTGCGGTCTTGCCGGTGCCGGTGGGCAGATCAATGACCTTCGGCCATGCCTTCGAACCGAGCACCTGCGCCGTCAAGCGTTGCTGCCAGGGAAACGGCTCATGACCATGGACATCCCGGAAGAACGCGGCGAAATCGTCAGCCGTCAGCTCCTGCTCCGCGCCCTTGATGCCCGCATCTGAAAGTTGGGCTTCGTTGTCTGAATCCCAGTCACCCATGGGCGTTATCCTGTCGGGCGTCGTCCATTTCTTTCACGGACACCGGGCGCATCAACCCCAACCCGAAAAACCGTCCCGCGCCGAGCATCAGCGGTCCGGCCACGGGATGCTTGAATGTCACCGACGCATGCACGAGTTGGCGTCTGACCGGCCAGCCATCGCGCCCGTTTTGGCTGAATGCCGGAAAGCGCGTCGCTGGTCTTGCGCCGACGAGAAACGGGTCGAGCGACAGGTTCACCGTTTCGGGATCAGGCAGCCCGACATGCGCACAGGCAGCCCGGACTGCCGCTTCGGCTTGCCGCCACGCCTTGGCGCGAGCGGCAGCGGTGCCACCACCGAGCCGGCCGGGATGCCGCGGCAATGCGATGGGCGTGGCGGACACCCAGTGCCGCGAGGGACGATGCCAGACGCCAGGACGCAGGGAAACCAGTGTGGCGGGCGCCGTCAGCCGGGACATTTCGACGACGCCTTGAGCCCCCAGGGTGAGCTGCAGAGCACCCGGCGCCACCGCTCTTTCCCAGGTTCCGACGGCTCGATAGAGCGCCCGCCGCGCAGCGGCATCCAACGTCTTCGGCACGGACACGGCGACGCCCAGCAACCGTCCGTCCGCATGCTCGAAGCCGACATAGGGCAAAGGCAGGAACGCCACATGGGGCGCCGCCGAGGGCATTCCTTCCGGCCTGTGGCCGCTGAGCGCTTCGGGTATCGGGTCGTCTGCGTAATGGAATACGGCTGCACGCATCGCCGCCGCGATTTCCACCGTTCGGGAGGCGGCCAGGGCGCGGGAACCGTGGGCGAATTCGAATACGAGCCAATCGCCGGTGGTGTTGGGTTCTTGCGGTCTTTCCACAGGCGAGGTCTCGGCAATTGCGCGGTAGCGGACGTCCGTATAGGGCAGTGCACGAGGTTCGATCCCCTGGTGACGGTCGTGCCGCCGCTCGAGTTCGGCGAGTTGCCCATGCCGGACGCTACGCAGACTCTCTCCGGCATCGCCTGGAACGAGTCCGGCCTCCGGCGGTTCCGGCGCCAGCCGGCACGATACCAGGGAGGAAGAGTGGCCCAGTCGAGTGACCCGTTCAAGCAAACGGTCGAGGATTGCTTTCAGCTCGTCGGAAGGACGGACATTCCAGATGTAGGTCGCACGGGGTTCATCCGGGGTCATGGACGGGAAGAACCGCCCCTGCTTGCTGCGATGGTCGGGAAGCATTTGAATGGCCGAAGATGGGTTCGTGGTCCCAACGCGGCTGACTTGGGGTTCGACAGTGCGTTCCTTGGCCAGCTTCTTTTGCAACTGCGTCACTTTCTTCGTGATTTCGCCCCCGGATGCGTTCAACTCCTCGCGGATCTGGGAGGCCAATTTTTGGACTCTTCCAGCTTTTCCGTAGTACGAGCTCTTGCGCACTACAGCCACGTCATTTACCGGCACGAAGTGCGAGACCACCTTGCGAGGTACAGCCTCGGACGCGGTGATCAACGGCGGCGCTTGCGCCTCCAGCCATTGCAAGGCGTCCCGTTCCGCCCGGTCGGGACCGTCGGCGTCGAAATGCGCCGCCACGAGCGCCGAGAACAGACGCGCCGGATGCGGCGGCCACTCCGAGCGTCTGCGGTCGTTATGAGATGTGGCTATGTACCGTCCCGTCAGGAAGTTGACTTCGATGGCAAGCTGATTCGTCGTCGCCATCGCCTACCCTGCGGGCTGCTCGCGGACCGAGACCTTGCGACTGCGCCGAATCAGTTCCAGCAGCTTGGGCGCCGGCACAAGACGAATCTTCTCTTCGTCGGTTTCCCAGCCGATGTTCGACTTTTTCGCATGTGCCGCCGCATCTGCCAGAATCCGAGCCGCCGTGGCGCTGTCCACTTCCACGACCTCGCCGGGCGAACCGTCCCGACGCAGCAGTTCCAGACGCGGTGGATGCGCCGGCAGCAGCAGACAGCGGGAGCGCAGGTCGAAATCCGTTTCGTATTGGTAGGCGATGGCGGCCACGCCGAGCGCGGCGATTGCCGTGCGGGCGGCGGTCTCGGCGTCGCGGTCGAAGCCTTTGAAACGCAGTCGGCGCAGGGCCGCGAAGGAGACCAGCGTCGTCTGCAACGCCTTGGAGATGGTGACGCCGCCGGCCAAAGCGTCTATTGAGGGGACGATGTTGCCGTGGTTGATCTTCGACGGCTGGCCGGCCTCGCCACTCGCGCTGCCACGCGAGGCGGGAACCGGCTTGCCCTTCTTGTCCTTCTCCGCCTCAGCTGCGTTTGTCGTCCATACCTTGTTTGGGTCGGCGCTGTTGAACACGCGGTCCTCCGGTGCAACTTTCTCGATTTGCAACGGATCGATGCGGCTGCCGACCTTCTTGCCGACCCTGGCATCGAAGCCGACGATTTCCGAAACATAGGCCCGCTGGAACTTGGATCCCAAGCCGCCCTTCGGGCCTGTGGAATCCCACATGCCGAACAACAGAGAAGTGGGGGAGTAGCGGAACAGGGCCGTGGCGTTGCGTGGCGTGGCGTCGGTGATGGCGCGGCCGATGTCCGACAAGCGGAATAGCGTCCCGTTCAGCAGGCTGTCGCGGAAGATGGCGTCCGCCAGCCGGTGGGGTGCTTCCAGCACCGTCAATTTCTCGTAGTCCGTTACGTCTTCGGCATCGACGCCGGCTTCGGCATTGACGCCGGCGAAATCGACATAGGGAACTGGGAAAGCCAGCTTGCGGCGCTCCCAGCCGTCGAGCAGGGCCAGCTCCGCCCGGTTCGCTTGGGACGCCACCGAGTCCAGCAACACGGTGACGGACACCTTGTCGCCATCGCCGACTTGGCGCTCCTCCACCGCGTATTTGTGCTCGGCGCGTCCCTCGACCGCGTAGGATGGCGGGAAGACCTTGTCTCCTTCGCCACCGGCGGGTTGCAGCGTCATCCGGGACCGCAGAGCCACCGCGTCGCCGGCGACTGCGCCGCGGAGCCGCTCGAACGTGAGTTCTGGCATCGTTCTCTTTCGTTTTCTGTTATTTTTTTGGAAGGACTGACCATTCTAAACGCGATCTCATTGCTGGGCAAGAGTTCCTGGCAAACTCTACGCTCGATTCGATACGAGATCAACAACGGATCAGAAACATGAGCTTTCGAGAGAGAACGACAGGGCACAAATGAATCGACAACACCTCCTATTGACCGTCCTCAGGACCAGTATGCAGTCGGCCCGGTTCTCACTGATCTCACCGTGGACGTCACGCATGGCTTTTGGCACTTCTCATTTCTGACCATGCCACCGTACTCTACCTTGCCACGCCAGCATCTTACACAGTTACGAAGGTTGCTTGAACGAGATTATCACCTGCTGCTGAGCGAAAATCTCACTGAGCGACTTGACAACATTCTTAAACCGCTCAGCTTCACCGAACCGACAACCGGCGACGGTTGGAAAGGCAAGATCGCGCTTTCCAGGACCGAGCTGGAGCGGCAAGCCCGTCTCATAGACGACCTGTTCTGCCGTGGGAGCGTAGCAATGGCGCTCGGCTTCATGCGAGAATGGACGATCTCCTGGATCACTTGGGCCACTGGTGAGAAGAGTAGATGGCTCAAGAAGGAGGTTCGGAAAAACGCCGGGGGTATCCTCTACGCAATTCGGGGAATCGGGGCCGACTACCAGCTGAAACCTTCCCCGCGCCTGTCCTCGGGCGCCGTTTGACTTCACCGTGCAAATGCGCGATTTTACCCGGCACGATTTGACCAGAAAACAGTTAGCGTCGCTCCAGGAGGCCCTGATCACATTGGGAACCCTGGGGGGCAAGGTCAATTCGGAACGAAACTTCCGGGATGACCACGACCTGAAGAGCGTGATGATGGGTAAATCTCATCCCCGGCGCATCGCCCATGAACCTGTGCGGTGAGGACTTCTGACAGCGGCCAGGTTATCCCGCTCTCCAAATAGCGACAGAATCGCATGAAGGACGGGCGTCCCCAACTCATTCTCCCCATCCCGCCCCCACCAGCCGACGCGACGATGCCCCTCGTCCCGGCTCGTATGGTGAATGAGTGGGTTTACTGTCCTCGCCTGGCTTATTTGGAATGGGTGGAAGGGGAGTGGGCCGACAGCGTGGACACCGCAAAAGGCAAGCGGGTTCACGCCCGTGTCGATAGGGACGTTGGCCGTTTGCCTTCTCCCGATGAACTCGACGAAGAAATGGGCCAAGCCCGTTCGGTCATGCTGTCTTCGGAACGCCTGGGGGTCATCGCCAAGATGGATGTCGTGGAGGCAAAAGAAGGGTACGTGATGCCCGTAGACTTCAAGAAGGGAAAGCGTCCTCATGTCGCGGCGGGCGCCTACGAGCCGGAACGCGTACAGGTTTGCGTCCAGGCGATGATCTTGGAAGACAACGGATACAAGGTCCAGCACGGTGCGCTATGGTACGTGGGCTCTCGCGAAAAGGTTCGGGTGGTTCTGGATGAAGATCTCCGGGCTCGTACGCTGGACGCAATCCTGGGGCTTCGCTCAGCGGCCATGGTCCGCCGCCGGCCTCCACCGCTTGAGAACAGTCCGAAATGTCCCCGCTGTTCCCTCGCCGGAATATGTCTGCCCGACGAGACCAACCTGTTTCGCAAGGGCTATCCACCCCGGCCCTTGAATCCTTCCGACAACCCGGCGATGCCCCTCTACGTGCAAACCCCGGGGGCCCGGATTCGCAAACGGAGCGAACGCTTGATTGTCGAAGCAGGCGAAGAGACCGTGGAGATACCCATGATCGACGTTTCCCAGGTGTCTCTGTTCGGACCCGTATCGATAACAACACCAGCTTTGCACGCCCTGATGCGTGCGGAAATTCCGGTATCGTGGTTTTCCATGGGCGGTTGGTTCCTCGGCCACACCTTCGGAACCGGGAACGGAAACGTCGCCGTTCGGGAGGCACAATACCGGATCGCCTTTGACGAGCAGCGTCGCCTTGCGTTTTCGCGAAAATTGGTAGCAGCAAAGATTCGCAACTCTCGTACGATTCTGCGCCGGAACTGGAGGGCAGACCAGGGCACGGATGGCAAGGACGAGGCTCTTGCCGGACTGACTCGCATTGCGCGGCGCGCTACCTACGCCAAAGATGAATTGCGGCTTCTGGGTTTCGAGGGAGAGGCCGCGGCAATTTATTTTCGATATTTTAGTAAAATGCTCATGGCTCAAGCCGATGCAGGCTATGATGACTTTGCCTTTGCCACTCGGAATCGTCGGCCGCCCGTCGATCCGGTTAATGCGATGTTGTCTCTGGCGTACGCCCTTCTCACGCGGTTCATGACGACCGCGATCTCCGCGACCGGGTTGGATCCCTACATGGGACTCTACCACCGTATTCGGCATGGACGTCCGGCACTGGCCCTTGATCTCATGGAACCGTTTCGGGCCATTGTTGCGGACTCGGCAGTGATTCAGGCGGTGAATAATCGAGAGATCAAGATCCGGGACTTTGTGTTCAACGGACCTGCCTGCTCGCTCAAGCCAAGGGGCCGCAAGGCCTTTATCGCGACGTTTGAGCGGCGGATGGGACAAATGACCACGCATCCGATTTTCGGTTACCGGATTTCGATGCGGCGTCTAATCGAAGTTCAGGCCCGACTCTTGGCGCGACACCTGCAAGGGGAGGTTGTTTCCTATCCTCACTATCTGCCCCGCTAGCCATGCCCAAGGAACGTCTGTACATTGTTGCCTATGATATATCCGAGCCGAAGAGATGGCGACGAATATACAACGTGATGAAGGGATACGGACACTGGCTCCAGCTTTCAGTTTTTCAGTGCCGTCTCGCGGCTCGGAGGCGTGAAGAACTTACCACTCGCCTTGAAGGGTTGATCAAACCGAAGGAGGATCATATATTGATCATGGATATGGGACCAGCCGACAAAGTGACTCCTCGAGTGGAAAGTCTAGGAAGGGGCTATGAGGCGCCCGAGCGACAGGCTACGATTATCTGATCGGTTAGCTGCCGGTCCCAGCGCGAGAGCTGCGGTAGGTCGAAAAACTCCGCCAGCGGTCGCAGCCCGTTCTTTTCCCGCGACCCGCAAGGAGATGGCTGATTGACAACACAGGTAAAGGAATGACCGCATCGGCGCCCAAATGGGCGATCGGTGCCAGTGGTCGCCATCCCCCTCGGAAAACGGCACCGCGCAAGGACTTCCGAGGGGGTGGCTTTCCCGGGCAAACTTGCCCGGGCCTCATTGAAGCGCGGCGAAGCGACCGCGGTCCCAAGGTCGGGCAAACTTGCCCGGGCCTCATTGAAGCGATGGAGGTGCCCTTTCCCGGGCAAACTTGCCCGGGCCTCATTGAAGCGATGGAAGCGAGCCGACACTCCGGGTGCATGCAGGTTCTTTCCCGGGCAAACTTGCCCGGGCCTCATTGAAGCGCCGCCAACTGGTGGGGATATCTGGTCTGGCTCTTTCTTTCCCGGGCAAACTTGCCCGGGCCTCATTGAAGCGCGACTTCCCAAGCCCGGGCCCTAAGGGCCCAAGCCTCTTTCCCGGGCAAACTTGCCCGGGCCTCATTGAAGCGCCGCGTTGGGCTAGGTGTCATGGGCTTCGCCGACACTTTCCCGGGCAAACTTGCCCGGGCCTCATTGAAGCTACGAAATTCAGCGCGACAGCACGCGCATTGCCAACCTTTCCCGGGCAAACTTGCCCGGGCCTCATTGAAGCCGGCGTGTCGGTTTCCTCGACTTCGGGCTTCTCGCTCTTTCCCGGGCAAACTTGCCCGGGCCTCATTGAAGCGAGGTGTTCAGGCAAGTCTATCCCCCTGCCACCTTCCTTTCCCGGGCAAACTTGCCCGGGCCTCATTGAAGCGAGAAGATCAGCCAATGGGGCACCAACCCACCGAACTTTCCCGGGCAAACTTGCCCGGGCCTCATTGAAGCCCATGGTCAAGGCTGGCCTGATTGACCGCGTCCAACTCTTTCCCGGGCAAACTTGCCCGGGCCTCATTGAAGCTCACGGTGAGAACGTCCGGATTGTCCGGCGAGTACGTCTTTCCCGGGCAAACTTGCCCGGGCCTCATTGAAGCCTCGATCCTTCCGTGGTGTGCCACCGGGCTTCAACACTTTCCCGGGCAAACTTGCCCGGGCCTCATTGAAGCAGGGACAAGAAGGTGGACATACTGCGCCGCCTAAGACTTTCCCGGGCAAACTTGCCCGGGCCTCATTGAAGCGGCCCCGACCCGGTCTCCCCAGCAGGACCCACCAACACTTTCCCGGGCAAACTTGCCCGGGCCTCATTGAAGCATGTGGATCGAAACCGGTCTCTCCTTCGGGTCCCGTCCTTTCCCGGGCAAACTTGCCCGGGCCTCATTGAAGCGCTCCCGGCCGCCTCCGGGGAGGAACTGAGCGCGAACTTTCCCGGGCAAACTTGCCCGGGCCTCATTGAAGCTGTTCGCCGTTCTGTCTCCAGGACCTGGAAGTTCGTAACCTTTCCCGGGCAAACTTGCCCGGGCCTCATTGAAGCGCAGGATCAAGGATCAGCGCTTCCGCTGCCATGAGCACTTTCCCGGGCAAACTTGCCCGGGCCTCATTGAAGCCCGCGTGGTGCTTTCGGGAGCAACGGCTGTGAGAACTTTCCCGGGCAAACTTGCCCGGGCCTCATTGAAGCAGGATCTGGCCGCGGAGGGCGGCGACCGTGGCGGCGGAGCTTTCCCGGGCAAACTTGCCCGGGCCTCATTGAAGCCGAGCCATGCCACGTTCATGCCAGCCACTCCACCCAGTCTTTCCCGGGCAAACTTGCCCGGGCCTCATTGAAGCCCGCCTGTCTGGGATGAGTTTAGCCTGCACCGGGTTCTTTCCCGGGCAAACTTGCCCGGGCCTCATTGAAGCAAAAACGAAGTCTTCTGAGAACGTCTGCAGGCTAGCAGCCTTTCCCGGGCAAACTTGCCCGGGCCTCATTGAAGCCAGAAGCAGGACATTCTGTGCCGTCCAGCTCTGCCGCTTTCCCGGGCAAACTTGCCCGGGCCTCATTGAAGCGAGCCAACAAGCTCTCCCTTGGAGCCAACAAGCTCTCCTTTCCCGGGCAAACTTGCCCGGGCCTCATTGAAGCAACGCCGACTCCCTCGTTGCGTCTCTCGACGACCACGGCCCTTTCCCGGGCAAACTTGCCCGGGCCTCATTGAAGCTTTTCTGACCATCATGCCGGCGGGCACGTTTGACAGCCTTTCCCGGGCAAACTTGCCCGGGCCTCATTGAAGCAATCAATGGTTGCCCATGGTACGTTGTTGGTGGTCCGGCTTTCCCGGGCAAACTTGCCCGGGCCTCATTGAAGCGGGAATAGAACAGACCCTTCTGAGTGGCGCCGGACGGGCTTTCCCGGGCAAACTTGCCCGGGCCTCATTGAAGCAAATCGAGAATATCCATGATTGAATCTAACCTATATGTTTGCTTTCCCGGGCAAACTTGCCCGGGCCTCATTGAAGCAGGACGTCCGCCGGATCCGCCGGCGGACGGACCCAACTTTCCCGGGCAAACTTGCCCGGGCCTCATTGAAGCCGGATTCTACCGGCGGCGTCTCTGGCGAGGAACCATCTTTCCCGGGCAAACTTGCCCGGGCCTCATTGAAGCGGTTTCGTCTTGTGCCATACCTTGGTACAGGATATCCTTTCCCGGGCAAACTTGCCCGGGCCTCATTGAAGCAAGTGGAAGGCGGAGAAGGCAGCTCAGGTCGTGGAGCGCTTTCCCGGGCAAACTTGCCCGGGCCTCATTGAAGCCCGGCTGCGGGTGGCCCCACCAACAACAGGAACCTCCCTTTCCCGGGCAAACTTGCCCGGGCCTCATTGAAGCGCGTCGGCCAGCGGTACAACGACGCTAATGGTGTGGTTCTTTCCCGGGCAAACTTGCCCGGGCCTCATTGAAGCCTGGGCGAACGTCGATGCGGTGGCGGGAGGCGAGGCGGGGAGCTTTCCCGGGCAAACTTGCCCGGGCCTCATTGAAGCGGCTCTGGCTGGTAGTTGGTCCACAGGACTTCGGTCCCTTTCCCGGGCAAACTTGCCCGGGCCTCATTGAAGCCCAGACCCTGATCTACTGATCTACCTTGACGCCGACCTTTCCCGGGCAAACTTGCCCGGGCCTCATTGAAGCGCTTTCACTCTGCGGCGATGGAACCGGCAGGGGTGCTTTCCCGGGCAAACTTGCCCGGGCCTCATTGAAGCCCAATGATTCTCAATCTGACGAAGCACCGGGGAACCCCTTTCCCGGGCAAACTTGCCCGGGCCTCATTGAAGCGTGCCAGATGCAGTTGCGGCCCGCCGCCTCGGTACGCTTTCCCGGGCAAACTTGCCCGGGCCTCATTGAAGCATGGGAACAGCGCACACGTGCAATACAGGTCGCCCAGGCTTTCCCGGGCAAACTTGCCCGGGCCTCATTGAAGCACCTCGACGAGCATTTCGGCGCTCCATGCTCCCGCCCTTTCCCGGGCAAACTTGCCCGGGCCTCATTGAAGCACCAAAAGCCATAATCGCGTTGCTCGTTGGTACTCTACTTTCCCGGGCAAACTTGCCCGGGCCTCATTGAAGCTGCCGTCTTCAATCCGCAGCACCCCGCCAACCGGCGGATCTTTCCCGGGCAAACTTGCCCGGGCCTCATTGAAGCGCAGCCATGGCCAACGCATCGATAGGCTGAACGCCTCTTTCCCGGGCAAACTTGCCCGGGCCTCATTGAAGCCCAAACACACACCATCGACACAGGAGACCGACCAATCTTTCCCGGGCAAACTTGCCCGGGCCTCATTGAAGCATGGCCACCAGTTTTCGAGCAGCCACACCATCACCCTTTCCCGGGCAAACTTGCCCGGGCCTCATTGAAGCCGGCTCAGGCAGGGGAGCGTTTGGGTCGGGTTCGAACCTTTCCCGGGCAAACTTGCCCGGGCCTCATTGAAGCGCCTAGATCACCACTCACCCGGGTCGGTAACCAGGCCCTTTCCCGGGCAAACTTGCCCGGGCCTCATTGAAGCGAAAAGCGCTCAGGGGCGCTGGATGGGAAGCATTTCGCGCTTTCCCGGGCAAACTTGCCCGGGCCTCATTGAAGCGACGTGTTGGCCGCTCACCGGGGGCCGATGGTCACCTTTCCCGGGCAAACTTGCCCGGGCCTCATTGAAGCGCCCAGGGAGAGGCCAGGAGCACCATCGCTAGCGGGCCTTTCCCGGGCAAACTTGCCCGGGCCTCATTGAAGCAGCGCGACAGCACGCGCATTGCCAACTACAGCCGCTCTTTCCCGGGCAAACTTGCCCGGGCCTCATTGAAGCAACGTGTCTGGAGGCGATGCAAGGAGCTTCCGGGCACACTTTCCCGGGCAAACTTGCCCGGGCCTCATTGAAGCAACATCGACGGCAACACCAAGTTCGCCGGGAACGCCGCACTTTCCCGGGCAAACTTGCCCGGGCCTCATTGAAGCGACAAGGCCATTGAGTCCCTCACACAGGAGGCGGGATCTTTCCCGGGCAAACTTGCCCGGGCCTCATTGAAGCGACATCTTCCGCGAAGGCCAGTTTCGGATCTTTGCCCCTTTCCCGGGCAAACTTGCCCGGGCCTCATTGAAGCAGCTACTCCACGACCCAGGCACAGGCTGGGTCTCCTCCTTTCCCGGGCAAACTTGCCCGGGCCTCATTGAAGCAGAAATACGGCCCCAGGCCCACCGATGTTGACCCTGGCTTTCCCGGGCAAACTTGCCCGGGCCTCATTGAAGCACAGTAAACTGGTGGGACGTGGCCGCGGTGTGGCCGTCCTTTCCCGGGCAAACTTGCCCGGGCCTCATTGAAGCGACTCTCCGTGAAACGGAAGCGTCGGGGGTGGCCGGGGTCTTTCCCGGGCAAACTTGCCCGGGCCTCATTGAAGCGACGCCTCGACGTCGGATGCCGGATCGATCGCATGGCTCTTTCCCGGGCAAACTTGCCCGGGCCTCATTGAAGCGACGGTGACCCGCGGATCCTAAGTAAGGATTGCGCCGAACCTTTCCCGGGCAAACTTGCCCGGGCCTCATTGAAGCGCAGTAACAGAGATATCGACGGTGCCGGCAGATGCTGGCCTTTCCCGGGCAAACTTGCCCGGGCCTCATTGAAGCGATTTCGCCGTCGGCCGCATTGATCCTCACCCAGGTGTCCTTTCCCGGGCAAACTTGCCCGGGCCTCATTGAAGCCGCTGAACAAGGATCCGTCAGCGCAGCAACCCGTAGGCTTTCCCGGGCAAACTTGCCCGGGCCTCATTGAAGCCTCGATGAATGCGAAGGAATGTGCGGGCTTTAATCGAACCTTTCCCGGGCAAACTTGCCCGGGCCTCATTGAAGCCCAGCTTATCTACGGGTCGAGAGACGCCTTCGAGCACCTTTCCCGGGCAAACTTGCCCGGGCCTCATTGAAGCCTGTGCTTCCAGCGGCGCGGCGGCGCATCCGTGACTCTTTCCCGGGCAAACTTGCCCGGGCCTCATTGAAGCCCGGGTGAGAAACCTCACTTCATCCAGTAGGCTGGCCTTTCCCGGGCAAACTTGCCCGGGCCTCATTGAAGCCGGGAGAAATACGGCCGGATGTCGTGGGAATTGCCTGCTTTCCCGGGCAAACTTGCCCGGGCCTCATTGAAGCGGTCCACTTCACGGGCAGATCCTCGCCGAGCCTCCGGGCTTTCCCGGGCAAACTTGCCCGGGCCTCATTGAAGCCTGATGTGTAGTCCATTTGCTTCTCCTTCTTTTTGGACTTTCCCGGGCAAACTTGCCCGGGCCTCATTGAAGCAGGCAAGTCTATCCCCCTGCCACCTTCTGGCATCGCCTTCTTTCCCGGGCAAACTTGCCCGGGCCTCATTGAAGCAAAGAGGCCGTGGCGGAGGCTTCCACGAGGCCAAGCCTTTCCCGGGCAAACTTGCCCGGGCCTCATTGAAGCTTCACAAGCGATTCGGGATTTCTTCGGTTTCGGGATCTTTCCCGGGCAAACTTGCCCGGGCCTCATTGAAGCCAGAAGCACCTGCGATCCCGGCGACACGACGCCGATCTTTCCCGGGCAAACTTGCCCGGGCCTCATTGAAGCGCCCCCGATTCCCCCGGATCGACCACCAACAAGTTCTTTCCCGGGCAAACTTGCCCGGGCCTCATTGAAGCGAGGCTGTAGGTAGTGTCTGTCGACGGATTTGGCGCCCTTTCCCGGGCAAACTTGCCCGGGCCTCATTGAAGCATTTTAACAGATAGCCGATCCACCCGCTTGACTCCCTTTCCCGGGCAAACTTGCCCGGGCCTCATTGAAGCAGCCCGGCCGGGAAGGGGGGACTTGGGGCGCGCGCGCGCTTTCCCGGGCAAACTTGCCCGGGCCTCATTGAAGCGGTCGTCTGGGTCTGATGGAGCCGTGCCGGATGCACCCTTTCCCGGGCAAACTTGCCCGGGCCTCATTGAAGCGCCGAAGAGGGAGAGATCACACCGAAACCTGAAGCCTTTCCCGGGCAAACTTGCCCGGGCCTCATTGAAGCGGTGTCATTTCGTTTCTCCGTTCCTTATCGATTAGGGCTTTCCCGGGCAAACTTGCCCGGGCCTCATTGAAGCGTGGGCAGTCAGCCGTAAGCAAACCGCAACCTTCTCGGCCTTTCCCGGGCAAACTTGCCCGGGCCTCATTGAAGCATGCGTCGTCTCTTTCCTCGTCGGGATCGGGGTCGGGCTTTCCCGGGCAAACTTGCCCGGGCCTCATTGAAGCCGGATTCTACCGGCGGCGTCTCTGGCGAGGAACCATCGGCTTTCCCGGGCAAACTTGCCCGGGCCTCATTGAAGCGTTGCGACGGAGGGATACGCCTTCAACGCGCGGGGGCCTTTCCCGGGCAAACTTGCCCGGGCCTCATTGAAGCGCTAGTCACAAGCGGGTAGATGGCCACCTTGACGAAGCGAGCTTTCCCGGGCAAACTTGCCCGGGCCTCATTGAAGCTTACCTGGCTTCCGACCTATGGTTTGCCCGGATTGGCCTTTCCCGGGCAAACTTGCCCGGGCCTCATTGAAGCGCGGCCCTGGGCGATCAGTATCTGGTGGGCGGCGATCTTTCCCGGGCAAACTTGCCCGGGCCTCATTGAAGCCCTCCCTCTTGCGCCGTGGAAATCACATCGTCGGCCTGCTTTCCCGGGCAAACTTGCCCGGGCCTCATTGAAGCACCCACTACCGCGTCATTGGGGCCGGCCTTTCCGGAGCCTTTCCCGGGCAAACTTGCCCGGGCCTCATTGAAGCGATATTCCCATTGGCAACCTTTCAACGCCCGGCAGCACTTTCCCGGGCAAACTTGCCCGGGCCTCATTGAAGCGACGTGGGGTAAATCTTTGCCACCCAGGGCCGCATACACCGTCTTTCCCGGGCAAACTTGCCCGGGCCTCATTGAAGCTTGAGTGTCGCTGTTCCGAATATGAAAGGTAACACGCTTTCCCGGGCAAACTTGCCCGGGCCTCATTGAAGCATGTTGGCTCCGACAGCCGCTACTACATCCGGGCTACCTTTCCCGGGCAAACTTGCCCGGGCCTCATTGAAGCCGCCCTGACACCGCCCAGGATGCCCGCAGCGACACCACTTTCCCGGGCAAACTTGCCCGGGCCTCATTGAAGCACAGAAACGATCCCGTTGTGGTCTCGGTTCCTGATCTTTCCCGGGCAAACTTGCCCGGGCCTCATTGAAGCGAGCGCCGGACGCCGGCGCCACGTTGGGACCCATTGGCTTTCCCGGGCAAACTTGCCCGGGCCTCATTGAAGCCTCGACTACGGCTACGTAGCCGTAGCCGCCCCAAGTCTTTCCCGGGCAAACTTGCCCGGGCCTCATTGAAGCGCTTCATCCGTGCGATGTCAAAGCAAGTTGCCCGCACACTTTCCCGGGCAAACTTGCCCGGGCCTCATTGAAGCGATCCGGATAAGCCGCGTTTCCGTCCTATCAGGATCACTTTCCCGGGCAAACTTGCCCGGGCCTCATTGAAGCAAGACCCCGTACTTGTGGACCTCCCCATTGGGCATCTGTCTTTCCCGGGCAAACTTGCCCGGGCCTCATTGAAGCCCCTGACGCCAACGGAGAGCTTGTTGGCGCGAACGGACTTTCCCGGGCAAACTTGCCCGGGCCTCATTGAAGCGACCTCGTGGCCCGTGACCTCCTCGACGGTGACCTCCCTTTCCCGGGCAAACTTGCCCGGGCCTCATTGAAGCCCGCTGCGGTCAGCGAATCCGATTCCTTCTCCCTTGCCCTTTCCCGGGCAAACTTGCCCGGGCCTCATTGAAGCCCGTTCGTTGCCGTTCTTCCCATATGGGATCTTTTTCTTTCCCGGGCAAACTTGCCCGGGCCTCATTGAAGCCGGGCCCCTCCGGAGGAGCCGGAGGAGGAGGAAGATCTTTCCCGGGCAAACTTGCCCGGGCCTCATTGAAGCGGTCGAGGTCCGCCCGGTCCCCGGCACGGCAGCACCCCTTTCCCGGGCAAACTTGCCCGGGCCTCATTGAAGCGGGTCAGGTGCGGGATGGGTGGGTGCTGGTAAGGACTACGACCTTTCCCGGGCAAACTTGCCCGGGCCTCATTGAAGCCCGGTGGGTGGCGCCAATGTGGTCGTTCAGGTCGGCGCTTTCCCGGGCAAACTTGCCCGGGCCTCATTGAAGCGATGCGACGGCGTATCAAGCGACCGCCTGATCCCCTTCTTTCCCGGGCAAACTTGCCCGGGCCTCATTGAAGCCGGGAGAAATACGGCAGGATGTCGTGGGACTTGCCTGGCTTTCCCGGGCAAACTTGCCCGGGCCTCATTGAAGCGCGGGTGGCCTCAATTGGCCTTGGCGGCGGCGATCGCTCTTTCCCGGGCAAACTTGCCCGGGCCTCATTGAAGCGATCATATAGCTGTCGCCATCGGCGAGCGATAGGCCTCTTTCCCGGGCAAACTTGCCCGGGCCTCATTGAAGCACAATGTCGTGGCTTATCCCGGCCCGCTGGGTCGTTCTTTCCCGGGCAAACTTGCCCGGGCCTCATTGAAGCTCACCCTCGGCGGCGCTGTTGCCAGTGATCTCTTCGCCTTTCCCGGGCAAACTTGCCCGGGCCTCATTGAAGCGGGTGACGCAACCAGGCGATCGAGCCGGCGTCCGAAGACTTTCCCGGGCAAACTTGCCCGGGCCTCATTGAAGCGCCTACGCCGCCCCCATCGACCCCGCCCCGTTCGAGCTTTCCCGGGCAAACTTGCCCGGGCCTCATTGAAGCCCCGAAGTCGGGTCGGCCGTGGGGCAACTCCGCCGCTTCCTTTCCCGGGCAAACTTGCCCGGGCCTCATTGAAGCAGTGTCATCAGTGTAGCGCCGATGCAGAACCCCAGGGGCTTTCCCGGGCAAACTTGCCCGGGCCTCATTGAAGCTGGGCTCGCCAGAGGAAGCCTTGCCTCCTGAGGATCTTTCCCGGGCAAACTTGCCCGGGCCTCATTGAAGCCCTACCAGGTTTGCACCCCTGCCGTCAGGATCAGGCCTTTCCCGGGCAAACTTGCCCGGGCCTCATTGAAGCCACTGTCAGTTGGCGTGACGAACACGGCGTAACTTTCAGCTTTCCCGGGCAAACTTGCCCGGGCCTCATTGAAGCCACCCTCGCGCACTCATGATCACGCGCCTTGGCGCCCTTTCCCGGGCAAACTTGCCCGGGCCTCATTGAAGCATTCAAACGGGCAGATCAGGTTTCAGATCCCGTTTGACTTTCCCGGGCAAACTTGCCCGGGCCTCATTGAAGCGCAAAGTCTTGCGCTTCCTCGTGCGTCAAGAACAAGCGCTTTCCCGGGCAAACTTGCCCGGGCCTCATTGAAGCTCGATTTGCCCCGCTAGCAGGTCCCACATCCTCACACTTTCCCGGGCAAACTTGCCCGGGCCTCATTGAAGCGGCCCTTCCGAAGGCGACTTCGCAGCCCGAAGCCAACCTTTCCCGGGCAAACTTGCCCGGGCCTCATTGAAGCACGGCGCTCCCGCAGAGGAACGCGCGGGAGGTCATCCTTTCCCGGGCAAACTTGCCCGGGCCTCATTGAAGCGCGGCAAAACCACGCTCAACGCCGGTGAGCAATACACTTTCCCGGGCAAACTTGCCCGGGCCTCATTGAAGCCAACGTTCGACCCTGTTGTTGCCACCCCTGACCCCGACCTTTCCCGGGCAAACTTGCCCGGGCCTCATTGAAGCCGCCGAAATGGGTACCTATCCGCGATACCCGCGCAGTCTTTCCCGGGCAAACTTGCCCGGGCCTCATTGAAGCAGGCTGGTAGTTGGTCCACAGGACCTCCGTCCGGGCTTTCCCGGGCAAACTTGCCCGGGCCTCATTGAAGCCCGGTCTTTTGTGTCCGCCAGAGAAACCCTTGCCTCCCTTTCCCGGGCAAACTTGCCCGGGCCTCATTGAAGCGGTTGACGCCCTCTCACGGTGGCCCACAGAGACGGTCTTTCCCGGGCAAACTTGCCCGGGCCTCATTGAAGCAGTGAGGCCGTCGGCGTATCCGACTACCTACACCTACTTTCCCGGGCAAACTTGCCCGGGCCTCATTGAAGCTCGGGGCGGCGGCCATGAGCTAGACAACCTGCAGGCCTTTCCCGGGCAAACTTGCCCGGGCCTCATTGAAGCCGGTCAAGGAACAGAAGATCGTCCAGTGGGTCGGGACTTTCCCGGGCAAACTTGCCCGGGCCTCATTGAAGCCTTGAGGTCCAGGGCTTCGATGAAGTTGGCGTTCGTGCTTTCCCGGGCAAACTTGCCCGGGCCTCATTGAAGCCTGAAGGTGGCCATGCTCCAGTGACTCTTCCGGCCGAGCTTTCCCGGGCAAACTTGCCCGGGCCTCATTGAAGCGCATCGATGCCGCGGCGCTGTGTCAGCCACCACCAGCCTTTCCCGGGCAAACTTGCCCGGGCCTCATTGAAGCCACGGGGTCGGCGCTGCGGTGGTCGCGCGGTCGTCCTCTTTCCCGGGCAAACTTGCCCGGGCCTCATTGAAGCCCGCCGGAGCACGGAGGTCAGCATGAGCCGGAGTTCGTCTTTCCCGGGCAAACTTGCCCGGGCCTCATTGAAGCGGGTCCGGTCCCATGGGCGAACCGCTGGGACCTGGGCCTTTCCCGGGCAAACTTGCCCGGGCCTCATTGAAGCGGAATCAATGCGGGCCGGTATCCAGCTAGGGCGCCCGCCCTTTCCCGGGCAAACTTGCCCGGGCCTCATTGAAGCCCTGGACGCCAAGGGAGAACTTGTTGGAGCCAACGGAGCTTTCCCGGGCAAACTTGCCCGGGCCTCATTGAAGCACAACAGCCCGGGCTTGGGATTGCTTGGCCGATCCCTCTTTCCCGGGCAAACTTGCCCGGGCCTCATTGAAGCATATGCCTCGAGGGACAGGTCGGGGCCACCAGGCTCGCTTTCCCGGGCAAACTTGCCCGGGCCTCATTGAAGCTCTATGATCGATCAACCACTAGGTTCCGGGACCGTTCTTTCCCGGGCAAACTTGCCCGGGCCTCATTGAAGCCAGCGGTGGAACGATGAGCCAGGGAGGCAGGTGGGCCCTTTCCCGGGCAAACTTGCCCGGGCCTCATTGAAGCAACACTTATACATCTTGTGCTTCATACTCCCTCCTTGACTTTCCCGGGCAAACTTGCCCGGGCCTCATTGAAGCAACACTTATACATCTTGTGCTTCATACTCCCTCCTTGACTTTCCCGGGCAAACTTGCCCGGGCCTCATTGAAGCAAGCGTGACGATTGCCGCCGGCTGGTTGCGGGCATATGGCCTTTCCCGGGCAAACTTGCCCGGGCCTCATTGAAGCACTTGAAAGGTGACCGTGTCGGTGTTCCCGTCGTTGCTTTCCCGGGCAAACTTGCCCGGGCCTCATTGAAGCATGGCGGAGATGCCACTCGGGGTTGATCTCGTTAGCTTTCCCGGGCAAACTTGCCCGGGCCTCATTGAAGCAGCTCTGGCGTCCTTGCAGTGATCCCCACTGGTTCCCCCCTTTCCCGGGCAAACTTGCCCGGGCCTCATTGAAGCCGGGGTTGCATGGATCGCCAGGCCACATCGAGCATACCTTTCCCGGGCAAACTTGCCCGGGCCTCATTGAAGCACTGGGCGGGCTCCTCCTCGTCGGTGTCGGGGATCGCTTTCCCGGGCAAACTTGCCCGGGCCTCATTGAAGCCTCGCAGCCCCTCTCATCACACTCACACCACATCACCCTTTCCCGGGCAAACTTGCCCGGGCCTCATTGAAGCTACCTTTGCGTCAGAAGACAATTCTTTGCGTTCAAGTTTCTTTCCCGGGCAAACTTGCCCGGGCCTCATTGAAGCGACCTCGTCACGGGCCTGATTCAGCAGGGTGCCAAGTCTTTCCCGGGCAAACTTGCCCGGGCCTCATTGAAGCATCCTCACCCAGGTCGCGGCCGTTCCCGAGACTTGCCTTTCCCGGGCAAACTTGCCCGGGCCTCATTGAAGCCGGATTCTGCCGTCGGGGTCGCGGGCGAGGAACCATCTTTCCCGGGCAAACTTGCCCGGGCCTCATTGAAGCGCCCCCGATTCCCCGGATCGACCACCAACAAGTTCTCCTTTCCCGGGCAAACTTGCCCGGGCCTCATTGAAGCCGCCATCCTCTTCTACGTCAGGATCTGGGCGATGGTTCTTTCCCGGGCAAACTTGCCCGGGCCTCATTGAAGCGATACCGAGACACTACAGGCATATCAGCGTGTCTTCTCTTTCCCGGGCAAACTTGCCCGGGCCTCATTGAAGCCAGCCATGCTTACATCCTCCCTAGGCGACCAGCGCCCTTTCCCGGGCAAACTTGCCCGGGCCTCATTGAAGCTCCGTTCGCAGCAACAAGTTCTCCGTTGCCACCAGGCTTTCCCGGGCAAACTTGCCCGGGCCTCATTGAAGCGCGGAGCTGATCGGCCACCGGTTCATCGAGCATCTTCTTTCCCGGGCAAACTTGCCCGGGCCTCATTGAAGCCGGTGATGGCATCAGTCAACATTATCTCTCGGGGCATCTTTCCCGGGCAAACTTGCCCGGGCCTCATTGAAGCCAAGCCATCCAGCCATCTTATTCTCCCGGTGGCCAACTTTCCCGGGCAAACTTGCCCGGGCCTCATTGAAGCAGGGTCAAGGGATCAGCATTCGCCGCAGCCTAAATCACTTTCCCGGGCAAACTTGCCCGGGCCTCATTGAAGCGGCGCGAACCGGCGCGAACGGGGAAATCCGGGGCGACCTTTCCCGGGCAAACTTGCCCGGGCCTCATTGAAGCGGTTCCCACAATGTAGCCTGACCGGCCTTTGCGGTCAACTTTCCCGGGCAAACTTGCCCGGGCCTCATTGAAGCCGCAGTCCGTCCGGCTCGACGCTCTCCTACCGGGTCGCTTTCCCGGGCAAACTTGCCCGGGCCTCATTGAAGCGGCGCCAAGGCGCGTGATCATGAGTGCGCGAGGGTGCTTTCCCGGGCAAACTTGCCCGGGCCTCATTGAAGCCACCGTGGCGGCTCCCGACCAGGACAAGCCTGCTGCCTTTCCCGGGCAAACTTGCCCGGGCCTCATTGAAGCAGATAATGGCGCCCAGGGACTGGATCATATACACCGCCTTTCCCGGGCAAACTTGCCCGGGCCTCATTGAAGCGGTTGGGGCCGTCCCCCAGATGTCGCCAGCAACCCCGACTTTCCCGGGCAAACTTGCCCGGGCCTCATTGAAGCGCTCTTCCAACCCTGGGAGGCGTGCGCGCACATCGGGCGCTTTCCCGGGCAAACTTGCCCGGGCCTCATTGAAGCATTTTGGACCCGGGGGGCGATCCCGGAAGATTCGTTCTTTCCCGGGCAAACTTGCCCGGGCCTCATTGAAGCCACAGCCTCCGCGTAGGAGTCAGCAGACCATGGATCACTTTCCCGGGCAAACTTGCCCGGGCCTCATTGAAGCCGCCTTCGGCCTTGAACTGCACATGATTTAGGCTGCCTTTCCCGGGCAAACTTGCCCGGGCCTCATTGAAGCCGAAGGTGATCCCGCGTTCGTTCCTCGTGGACCTCGACTTTCCCGGGCAAACTTGCCCGGGCCTCATTGAAGCACCCTGGAGGTCGGATGAATGCGTGGCGGTGCAAGCTTTCCCGGGCAAACTTGCCCGGGCCTCATTGAAGCGTCGCGCCGCCGGATCAGTTCCTCTTCCGTCAGGTCCTTTCCCGGGCAAACTTGCCCGGGCCTCATTGAAGCGCGGAGCGGTGGTCCGCGTGGACCGCCGCCGCATCCGCAGGCTTTCCCGGGCAAACTTGCCCGGGCCTCATTGAAGCACACCAGCCCGTTGTCTCTATCAGATTCCGGGCGGTGCGCTTTCCCGGGCAAACTTGCCCGGGCCTCATTGAAGCGGCAATCGGTGCCTGCCAAGGTCGCTTGAGCCTGGTAACCTTTCCCGGGCAAACTTGCCCGGGCCTCATTGAAGCCTTGACGACCTTGGCCAGGGCGTTTCCGGCGTCGCTAAGCTTTCCCGGGCAAACTTGCCCGGGCCTCATTGAAGCCTATCAACGGTCGCATGTAAACCCTGCCAACGACTCCAGCTTTCCCGGGCAAACTTGCCCGGGCCTCATTGAAGCGACGCGCCAATCGGTAACCTGTCGACGCCTGGATCGATCGCTTTCCCGGGCAAACTTGCCCGGGCCTCATTGAAGCAGGCTCTGACCAATGCCAAGCCATCCTTGGCATCCAACTTTCCCGGGCAAACTTGCCCGGGCCTCATTGAAGCTTCAGGCTCTCGTTGCGGGTCCCCTGGGCGGCGGTCTCGACTTTCCCGGGCAAACTTGCCCGGGCCTCATTGAAGCCCCGTTGCGCTCGCCCTTTGCCACGAATACCTGTTTCTTTCCCGGGCAAACTTGCCCGGGCCTCATTGAAGCTATGTGAGCCGCGGGGACGACGTTTTGCAACGGCCAGCATGCTTTCCCGGGCAAACTTGCCCGGGCCTCATTGAAGCGAACAGCAGGACACCCCCAAAAAGGAGAACCCGATGAAGCTTTCCCGGGCAAACTTGCCCGGGCCTCATTGAAGCCGTCCAACTGCTGGCAACAGATGGCGGCACTGAAGTTTGCTTTCCCGGGCAAACTTGCCCGGGCCTCATTGAAGCGCTCCAAGGGAGAACTTGTTGGTGGTCGATCCGGGAACTTTCCCGGGCAAACTTGCCCGGGCCTCATTGAAGCCCTTGGGGGCCCGGGCCGGAAGGGCCCGGGCCCCTTCCTTTCCCGGGCAAACTTGCCCGGGCCTCATTGAAGCGACAGGTCCCCCCTGCCAGTCCGACCGGGCCCCTTCCTTTCCCGGGCAAACTTGCCCGGGCCTCATTGAAGCGACAGGTCCCCCCTGCCAGTCCGACCGGGCCCCGTTTCTTTCCCGGGCAAACTTGCCCGGGCCTCATTGAAGCGACAGGTCCCCCCTGCCAGTCCGACCGGGCCCCGTTTCTTTCCCGGGCAAACTTGCCCGGGCCTCATTGAAGCGGCTGGGTCTTGGACAGCGCTTTAAGCATGCCGGCCTTTCCCGGGCAAACTTGCCCGGGCCTCATTGAAGCCGGCGGGTCAGGTCTGTGGGCGCTCTTTTTGTCGGTCTTTCCCGGGCAAACTTGCCCGGGCCTCATTGAAGCCTGGCAGGGTCATCGGACCACCCCCAGCATGTGGCCTTTCCCGGGCAAACTTGCCCGGGCCTCATTGAAGCCATAACGAGCGAGTCCCGGGCATGGTCCCCGAACCGCTTTCCCGGGCAAACTTGCCCGGGCCTCATTGAAGCGAGTCCTGCCCTCTCCTTCCTTCCGGCCGGCCGGGGATCCTTTCCCGGGCAAACTTGCCCGGGCCTCATTGAAGCGGCAAAGGCATTGTTGGCCGTCTCCCTTCCAGTAGCATGCTTTCCCGGGCAAACTTGCCCGGGCCTCATTGAAGCGGGGCCCGGGCTTGACTTCCGGGCTACATGGGCTACCCTTTCCCGGGCAAACTTGCCCGGGCCTCATTGAAGCGTTTCGGGGTTTCTGGGCCGGCTCTCCCGGCCACATACTTTCCCGGGCAAACTTGCCCGGGCCTCATTGAAGCCGTCTTGGGGGGCCCGGGCCAAGGGCCCCTCACGCGCGCTTTCCCGGGCAAACTTGCCCGGGCCTCATTGAAGCCGGCAGCTCCGATCTCCCCGGAATCGCTCATGTCCGGCTTTCCCGGGCAAACTTGCCCGGGCCTCATTGAAGCGAGTTGTTGCTCAATGCCCAATACGTGCTTGACGCACCTTTCCCGGGCAAACTTGCCCGGGCCTCATTGAAGCCACATCAATGGGTCGCCACGGTCAGCGTCGCCCGGCTTTCCCGGGCAAACTTGCCCGGGCCTCATTGAAGCGAGTCGGCGCGATCTCAGAGACGACCGCAGGGACGCCGACTTTCCCGGGCAAACTTGCCCGGGCCTCATTGAAGCCCGGTCCTAAACGGGGCACGGAACGATTTTCTCCACCTTTCCCGGGCAAACTTGCCCGGGCCTCATTGAAGTCGCGTCTTGAAAGGCTATGTCTGCGCACATATTGCAAACTTTCCCGGGCAAACTTGCCCGGGCCTCATTGAAGTCCGTTGTGTGAGGATGCTGGCCGGAGGATCGATCCTCCGGCTTTCCCGGGCAAACTTGCCCGGGCCTCATTGAAGCAAGCTCACATCATCCAAAGTGGCAAAGGCCAAGCATTCCGTTGCGAGACGGAAAGGATGTCCGCTGCACCTTCCCTCCACCGCCACACAACCACCGCCAGGACGGCCACCCGTCAATACATGAACATGACAACGACGCTCAACGATTTCGACTAGCGACCCCGACTTGCGTTCATCCCCGCGAAATCGAAAAACCGTCGTGCCGATAATGGCTGACATGATGGTTTCCGGAACAACCCAGCCAAACCAAGTCAGCCTGGCTTGGGACCACTGAAGCCCCCATCAATTCTCGCTTTGCGGCGGACGGCGTGACGGGAACTAAACCCACCATCGCTTCCGTATGACCCCCTGCGTGGGCAGCCATAACCGCCGGGAGGCACCTGACAACCGGCAGGCACACCTAAACGAGAAGAATCGGCGACTGGACTTCGTCGTAAACAAGCCGGCTCCAGCCCCGGCCGGCTCGTAGTGGCGAACAAGCCTTCAAGAAGAACGAGAGGCGACAGAGAGATCTGGAACGGCAAGAACCCCCGCGGCAACAGATCTTGAAGGGAGTTCGGACAGACTTGTCCTTACCGATCCAATCAAGTTAGGCAAGCCCCCGCAGTCACCGCCTCCTCAACAAAAGGAATAGGATCGGAAAACATACAATTTACCACCGCCGCCTCACATCGCGAACCGCAGCTCCCGCCAGCAATCCACCAGTCTCCTCCATGGTCTCCTGGTGCCCGTTCTACGGATACGGAGACCATGGCCGCAACGGTAGTGCGCACGCTTGTGCGCCTCCGGTAAAGCGACTCGGCACTCCCTCAACAGGGGCGTGAGATACGCCGGAAACGCAAGGACAAGTCCAAAGGACCCGGTCCGTTCGGCTCGTTAGGGGAGTGCACGCCCGGAGTGAGCGCGCAGCCTTGACGAGGCCGGAGCGTACCCGCAAGATGTGCTCCGTTCCACCGAAAGGACGCACAGGTATGTTACACCTCATCGCTGTGAACGACGACGTTGACGGGGGCACCTCCCCTTCCACCGACATCTACCGGAGGGAATCAGGCGCGCCGCCGGCCTCATGGGCACAGCAGAAGGCAAGTACAGGACTACCACACCGACTTGTCCAAGCCTGATCCATGACAAAAGCGATCTGCCGCAGCAACATCTTCCCGGCCCTCGCCTGCTTCAAAGAGGTGGTGCATCCTCTGCGGCTTGTCTTCCCGGGCTCGGGCCGCCGCTTCGGATTGTCGTGCGGCAAAGGCGTACAGAGGTCTTCCTCGCCCGGGTCAATCGGGCAGCCTCCCCCAGTCCGCCGGAAGCGTGAGTGACCGCCCGGCCGTCACAAGGCTCATCTTCGCCATCAGCCCCCCCTCAATCATGCGCGTGATCATGTCGGCTCTGGTGAAAGACCACGTGCACCAGCGAACCGCCTACGAACGCTTGGTAGAGATCTACAGGACCGCTTGGCTCTGCGAAGAGGACCGTACCGGCGGCATATCCGCCAACGGTGGCAAGGAGGAGCACGCACAGACCCGACACTCCTCCCCGAAAACCATACCTGGGCTCAAGCAGCCACCAAATCGCGAGCCCTTCCAGAACCCGGTGTAGAACCAAAGGAAATGCGAGCCCGGTATCGCCAAGAGCCAGGGCGCCGCCCTCCAGGACCGCATGCACGGCAATCCCGGAGAAGCCCGCAATAAGCGCGATGCCGTCGGTGTGTCGGGCGAGAACGCGCGACACCCGCTCCATCAGGGAAGGAACGGCGATTCCCAGAAAGAGGGCAAGAAAGACCAAGGCGCCGTACCGCTCCCATGCGTGTGGAACCGTCTGCAAGACGACGAGCGCCGGAATCGCAACATACATGAATGTGTCAAACAGTCGGACGGTGCCGGGACGTCCGTGCAGCCAGCGGTAGAGGAAGGCGCCAACAATGGGCGCTAACACGGCACCTGCCAACGATAACATTCAGGGCCACCAAGGCCGGTGCAGCAATGCACAGTTGCTATCTTCGCACAAGTTGTGCCTACGGACGTGAACAAGGAAACGGTAGACGTAAAGGGAATGCCCAAGCCCATTCCGGGGTCGGCTCGACGTCATGAGAAGTTCGGCCAGACCAACATCTTCAGCGTCAGGAATAGGAACCCCGCCAGGGCACCCAGAGCGGCTTCGTACTCCTTGTTTCGCTTGTAGCGGGCCAGGGAAAAAGACCTTCTCTTACCGCCAAAGCCATCGGGCGAGCGGTAGCGTCTCCGCCAAGGAACGAAATTGGGAACGGCCTGTGCATAGCGGCGGTAACGGGCACCGAATCGCTGCTCCAGCGTCCTTTCTTCCTGGACCATCGCCTGTCCGTAGGCAAAGGCAAAGAAGACCGCAAAGACGAGGGCAAACCACAAGCGACCTCCGGCAGCCACGGCACCGAGTCCGATAACGAAGCTACCCAGGTAGAGCGGGTTCCGTGTGTAGGCGTAGGGACCCCAGACCACCAGTTCCCGATCCTTGTCCAGAACACCCGCGGCCCACCCGCGAACGAAGAGCCCTGCAAGGACGATCGCACCGCCAACCCACAGGGAACGTGGAACCGGGCGGGCCAGCCACAGAAAACAGATGAAGAGAAGCCAGGGCGTCCGGAGCCGAACCCACCGCAATCCCGGCTTCAGGGTGGCGGCTCCGCCGTTTGCCCAGTCCGCATCTCCCGATCTCGGTCGGATCGTTCCCCGCTGCCGATCAAGGTGGCGTCCTCAATCTCCTCCAGGTGTAAGGTCAGATTCATTCCCGGTAGACGGGTCTTCATGTACACCAGGAGCCGTCGCTCGTCGTCGGAAAAGTGGATTTCGGCCTCCCCCCCCTCCGAGAAGAAACCTCGAGTCCGGATGACCGGCCTGACCACAATGGTGTTGAATTCGCCAGCGCCTACCTTCCGCCGATCTTTGCGCAAAACCTCCAGCACGACGGGGTTACCCTCGTCCTTGTAGTAGCGGTTGAAGGTGTAGATCTTGCCGACGTCCAGCGGAAGCGTTCGGGCAAAGTACACGAACGAAATGTCGTCCAGGGGAAAAGAGGTGGGCAGCGTCCCCGTGCTGTCGTAGTCAATGCGGTGCCACCGCCGCTCCTCCGGAAAAAACTCAAACTCCCGATAGCGCCTTCGGCCCCCCTCGTGCTGGTCCTTGATGAACCGGCGGGAAACCAAGGTCTCCGTGTCCATCCAGGTCTGGAATTTCGAATCCATGCGGTACATCGGAACGCCCCCCTGAATGTGCCACTCCGCGGCGTAGACGGGAACGTTGTGGATCGTGTCGATCCGCGCAACGGTCATCCGAGCCTCCCCGATCGAAAACACGCCGGCCTTGACCTTGTACTTCATGTTCTCTCCCAGCTCGAACGGAATCGGAAGGGCCGCGGGAGCTGGTGCGGCTATCGAATCCCGCAGCAGGGCGACTTGCTGGGTAAACGCCGCGGGGACAAAAGCGAAGAGAAAGAGAACCGACCCCGCCAGCCCACGCCCCGGGGTTCCCGCGAAGGCCGCCGCCCCCCGGGAGACCCAGGCCAGCGCCCGAGTCGCCGACCGAAGGAAACCGACCCACCGCGCCTCAGGCCGCACGCCGGCCCCCGGGTTCCAGCGGCGGGACCTTTCGAACGCGCAGGACTTCCCGAACCGTCGGGAAGACCCGCACCCGGGTCGGTCTTTGGCGGATGTCGTAGCGCATCTGCACGGGCACTTCGGCGACACGGCGGGCGAAAGGGGCAAGGATGTTCAGAAGTTCGGCGTTGGCGGCCCAGCCGTCCCGGGTTAGAAGGGGTCCGCTCCGGACGGTCCTTAACGCGTTCTTCACCACGACGACCCGGTACACCCGGAAGCCGCAAAGGGGATCACCCCCGAAACTACCCACCGGGGCCTCCCGCAGGAGGAAACGCCCAAGGCGACGGGAAACCCGAACCCCCAGCGGGGGATGACTCCCGCCCCCCCGGCCCAGCCCGGCTGCACCCTCTCCCGATCTCCCCGCCTCTTCCGGCCTGCCAGCCACGATGTCGGCACCTCCCTCGAAGGTCCTGATGAGCGTCGGCAGGTGCGCCGGGTGTTCCGTGAAGTCGCCCTGCATGGTAACGATGGCATCTCGCCTGGGGTAGCTCGTCTTTCCCGAAGCCATCCGCAGGAGCTGCTCCACGGCGGAACCGTAGCCGACGGGCCGCTTCGTCCCCATGACCGTTAGGGGAAGGACTCGCTTGTACTTTTCCAGCAAGTTCCGGGTGCCGTCGCGAGAGCCGTCGTCAAAGACAAACGCCCGGTAGTCCCGCTTCAGGTCCAGCATCACCTCTCGGATTTTCCAGAGCAAAACCCCGATGGTGCGGTCCTCGTCCCGGCTGGGGATGCAGAAATTGATCATGGTAGGCCGTTCGCCTCCAGAGTCGGATCCACTGCCGATGCCTCCCTAATAGGCCTTACGTCGAATCATGGTTCCGCGGCTGTTCGGGGGGACTCCCAGTTGTGCCGGTACCCCTGGTGGAGAGGCCCGATCCCGGATGTCTGGATGGTCGTCCTCCCAGCCCGCCAACTCGAGGCGGCGGGGCCGTCTTCCAGCGCCGGTGAAGCCAGAAGTATTGTGCAGGGTGCTCCCGGATCAAGTCCTCCAACCGGACGGTGAACGCCTGGGTCAGGGAAACCACGTCATCCGCCAAGTTTCCGCTGCGTTCCACCTCCAGAGTCTCGATGCGCACATCGTATGCAGGCCTCCAGCCCGGTCGACGAATCGAGAATTCGGTCACCATCAGGGCGTCGGTTCTCAGGGCCAGGACAGCCGCCCCCCGGGCCGTGGACGCCGGGCGACCGAAGAAGTCGACGAAGACACCGGATTGCCGGGCGTCCTGGTCACCCAGGATCCCCACGACCCGCCCGGCTCTTAGCGATGCCAAGAGTCGTCGCCTCGCTTCCCCCCGCGGGACCACCTTGAAGCCGAATCTCTCCCGAGAGCGGGTCAGGTAGCGGTCGAAGAGCGGGTTGCGCTGCCGAGCCACGACAGCGTCCATCGCGAACCCTCGGGCACACAGAGCAGCGGCCCCCAGCTCCCAATTCCCCACGTGTCCACTGACCAATACGACGCCGCGCCCCCTCCCCACCGCTTCCTCCATTACCTCGAGCCCCGTCACCCGGGCCCGGGATCGGAGCTTCCGGCTTCCGATGCGGGCCAGGCGGAACATAGCCACCATTTCGGCTCCCAGATGCACGTAGCTGCGCCGGGCCACCCGGCGGCGCCAGTCCCTCCCGGCCTCGGGAAAGGCCAGCTCCAGCTGGCTGGACACAACCCCCCAGCGCGGGGGCGCCACTCGGGCGACCACCCAGCCTATGGCCGCCCCCGCCCGATCCGCCAGCACTTCCGGAAGGACCCTGCAGATGCCCTCTACGACCCGGAAGGCACCGTATTCGAAGCGGTGCCGAAGGGAGGAGCCCCAACTCAACGAAACTGGAGATCCCGAAGGTGGCGGTAGAGGCCACCTTCTTCCAGCAGAGACGCGTGGCTTCCCTGTTGAACGATGCGGCCCCCATCCACCACGAAGATCACGTCGGCACGACGGATCGTGGAAAGGCGGTGGGCGACCACGAACACGGTGCGCCCGGCCAGAAGCCGCTCCATGGCTTCCTGCACCATGTACTCGGACTCGGCATCCAGGGCGCTCGTGGCCTCGTCCAGCACCAGGATGGGAGGGTCCCGAAGGATCGCCCGCGCGATGGCGATCCGCTGACGCTCCCCACCCGACAGAGAAGCGCCCCGCTCCCCAACGACCGTTTCGTACCCTTCGGGAAGGCCCGCGACGAAGTCGTGGGCGTGGGCCGCCTTCGCCGCCGCTCGGATCTGCTCCCCGGTGGCAGACGCCGTCCCGTAGGCGATGTTTGCGTGCACGGTGTCGTGGAAGAGGATGGTGTGCTGGGACACGACCCCCAGGCTCTGCCTCAGGGTGGCAAGGCGGAAGTCCCGCACATCGGTGCCGTCAATCTCGATGGTCCCTTCCGTAGGATCGTAGAATCGCCCGAGGAGATCGACGATGCTGGTCTTCCCGCCCCCGCTGGGACCCACAAGCGCGGCCACGGAGCCCTTCGGGACGTAGAAGTCCAGATTTCGGAGCACCGGGTCGCCCTTCCGGTAATCCAGACGGACGCCTCGGTAGCGAATCCCCCTTTCCACGCCGATAAAGGGAACGGCGCCCTCCCGGTCCCCGATCTCCACCGGCGCGTCCAGAAACTCGAAAACCCGCTCGGCCCCGGCGAGCCCTGGCTGCACCAAGGCCGGCAGCTTGCTCAGGTACTTGACTGGTGAGTACAGCCGGGTGCTCAGCGCAATGAAAACCAGGAAAGCCTCCCCACCTAAGGAGCCTTCCAACACCACCATCCTGGCGCCGTACCAGAGAAGAGCCGCCGTGCCCAGAACAACCAGAAACTCGGTGACCGGGCGGGCAAGGGCGCGGAGACGGACCGTTCGCATGAAGGCACCGAAGTATCGGTCCGTCAGATCCTGGAAGCGGTTCCGCTCCCCGGCCTCGGCGGAAGCGGATTTGACCAAGCGGATTCCCGATACGGTCTCCTGGATGCGGGCGCTGACTTCGCCGGCCAGGTTCAGCACCCTTCGGTCCCTCCGCCTCAAGCGTCGGACCAAGGGTCCCCAGATTATCATCGTGAGGGGAACCACCACAAAAGCCGCAGCCGTGAGCCGGACCGAGATCTGGAGCATCACGAAGAGCACTAACCCGAACTGTAGAACGGCCGCCAGAGCCTTGGCGAGTTCCTGGGCGACCAAGGCCCGGAGCTGTTCCACATCGTGGGTAAGACGGGAGATGACTTGTCCCGTCCGGGTGCGTCCAAAGAAGGCCAGGTCAAGTTCCAGGAGGTGGGAGTAGACGCGGTTGCGAAGATCCCGGGTCACCCCCTGCTCAACCCTGGCACTCAGGTAGGCCCCGAGAAAGTCCATCACATTCTTGCACGCGACCACGACCACGATGAAGACGATGACCCCGCTTACGACCGCCTGGGGATCGCCTCCCAGGTCAACAAAGCGGCCGACGGTGGCGTTCAAGGCGCCTCGGATCCGGGTACTCCCGGACCCTTCGCCTTGCCCTGCTCCCTCCTGCCCTCCGAACACCGATTCCAGGAACGGAATCAGCAGGACGAACGAGAAGGCGTCGAGGGCGGCATAGACGGCTCCCGCGGCCCCGGCAAGAAGAAAGGTGCCCCGGTGCGGCTTCAGGCAGGACAGAATCCTGCGAACGAGCGGGGGCGTCACCGGTGCCGGGGTTTGAGCGTCGCCGCCGTGACGATCATCTCCTCGGGCGAGATTCCGCCGTGCAGAAACGAATTCCGGTACCGTCGCTGGTATTCCCGGAGCTTGGTCGGGTACACGAAGAAGTAATCTTCCAGAGCCACCAGGCAGGTCATGCCGGGGCTCCCTTCCGGGAGGCGCAGGTCGGCCGCTCGGGTCGTGGCAAAGGCAGCTTTCGGATCGGAGGTTCGCAGCCGCACCCCGAACTTGTAGCGGAGATTGGAGGTCGCGTCCCGGCGGGCAAAGACCGTGGCGGGCCGACGGCAGTGGATGGAGCCGTGGTCGGTGGCGAGGAGCACGGGGTGCCCTCGGGCCGCCGCCGCCTTCAGAACCGAAAACGCCGTGGAACGCTCGAACCAGGAGCGGGTCAGCTTCCTCAGGGCCGCCGCGTCCTTGGCCACTTCCATGAGAATCGGTGACTCGGAGCGCCCGTGGGTCATGAGGTCCACGAAGTTGAACACCAGCGTGACCACCGAGCCCGGCACTCCCGCGGCCGAGCGCACCCGCCCGAGTACCCGGTCCGCCTTCCGATCCGTGAAGACTTTCTCGTAGTGGACCGGGACATCCCGGCCCGTCAAGCGGCGCAGCTGTTCCCGGAGGAGGTCATCTTCGAAGGCGTTGAGGGACCCCTCGTCGTCGGAGGCGTCCCACCACCCGGGTCGGGAGGCGGCGATTTCGTCGGGGTACAAGCCCGAGAAGATCGCATTTCTGGCGTAGGGGGTGGCGGTGGGAAGGATGGAGTAGTGGAGGCCTTCCTCAATTTCGAAGAGTTCGCCCAGGAGGGGCGTGATGGTCCGCCACTGATCCAGCCTCATGCAGTCCAGCACCACGAAGAAAACCGGATCCGAACCCAGGAGGGGCAGGAGGCGCCGTTGCACGACGTCCACCGACAGCTCCGGCCGGGATTTTTCCCCTCGAACCCAGCGGGGGTATTCCCGGACCACCCAGCGGCCGAAGTCGTGGCGCAGATCTTCTTGGAGAGCGTCCACCGTGCCCAGCAGGCCGGTTTCGCCGGCTTCCTCCAGACGAAGATGCCAGTCCACCAACTCCTGGTACACCCGGGCAAAGGCGTCCCCCGTGGACGCCTGCTCCCGCTGTTGGGCCAGGGCCGGCCACCGGGCCGCAAAGTCCTGGGCTGCCCGCTGCTGCCGGATTGACGACCCCTCCAGGATACGCGTAACGACGGACAGAACCTGGCGGGGGCTCGTGGGCTTCACCAGATAGTCCTTCACGTGACGCCCGATGGCCTCGGTCATGGTGTGGTCGTCTTCCGACTTGGTCACCATGACGACTCGGGCGTGGGGATCGTCCTGCCGGATGACCTTCAGGACTTCCAGGCCCCGGCGCCCGGGCATCTGTTCGTCCAGGAGGATCAGGTCGTAGGCGCGGCCCCGCAGCAGGGCCAAGGCATCATCCCCGTTGGAGATGGCGTCAACGTGGTACCCCCTCTGCTGAAGGAAGAAAAGGTGCGGACGCAAGAGGCCGATCTCATCGTCCACCCACAGAATTCGCTTGGGCGCGCGTTGCATGGTAGGGTTAAGTTAGCCGTTTCGGACGGGGTTTGCCGGGCCCGCTGGGTGCGAAGCCATGCGTAGGCCCCCTACGAACTGTCGACCGCCCTCCCCTTGTGACTCGTGATCGTGCGATGTCGCATTCATGATTCATACCCATCCTACCCGGAGTTGCCCGATGAAGAACGCGAAGATCCCCAAGAGAAGCCCGCCGCTGGCTGCGCTGTTCGCCCTGTTCGCCGCTGCAGGGTGCGGAAGCGTCTTGGAAGACCAGCCGGCAGGATCTGACGATGACGGCGCCACGATTCAAGCCGAAATGGTGCAGGACTTGGCACAGGCGAAGGAGAAGTATCTGGACCTGGCCGAAGCCATCCCGGAATCCGCATACGGCTGGCGACCGGACGAGGGCGTGCGCTCGGTCTCCGAGGTCTTCATGCACGTCGCCGCCGCCAACATCGGAATCATCGCCGGCGTGCTGAACATGGCCCCGCCCCAGGGCGCCGATCCCCGGTGGTACGACGGTCAGAACGCCGAGTCGATCACCGACAAGGCGACCGTGGTCAGGGCACTTGATGCGTCCTTTGCCTACGTAGCGGAGGTGATCGAGGGCAGCTCCGACGCCCGCCTGACCGAGCCCGTGAACCTGTTCGGCAGCGACACGACGGTCCGAGGAGCCCTCCTCCTCGTGATGACCCACTTCCACGAACACCTGGGCCAGTCCATTGCCTATGCCCGCATGAACGGGGTCACGCCGCCCTGGTCGGGCGGCTGATCGCCCCCGCTGAGGGCGACTCTGCGTTCGAGACTCATTTCTCGACAGCCCCGACTCTCGGCGTCTCACATGCTGATCGTGTAGGGATACCAGGCGGCGACGGGGCGACCGTCCCGGTGGCCGGGGCGAAACACCCACTGGGCCGCCTCTCGAATGAGCTGGCGGTTGAAGTTCCGGCTCCGGGTCGGCGGGTCCAGCCTCGTGGAGTCGGGCACGACCCGGCCCGCTTCGTCGACGAATACCCACACTTGCACCTCGGTTCCCCGAAGGCTCCTGTCCGTCGGCGGAATGATCATTCCGCGGGGCGTGGGCGGCACGAGTCGCCGGAGTCCTTCGGTGGCGGTGCCCCCGTCGCCTTCCCCGTCCCCGTCCTCCAGACCGGGAGGCCCGATGGGGCCGGGCTTAACGCCCAGGAGGGCCGCCATGTCGAAGGTCAGCTCCTGTTCCAGGTCGACCGGGTCGACGTCGATCTCCACGGCCAGGGGAATCTCCGGGGGCGGAACCGGGCGGCTGGGAGGCGCAAGTACGTTGACCGCCTGCATGCCCCCTGCGGCGGCGCGGTCGTCGCCGGCCTTCGGGCCTGCGGCCGCGAACGGGGAGAGGGGGAGAGGTCCCCGCCCCCCAAGGAGCAGGACGAAGAGATGGAAGAGAAGGGACGCGAAGAAGGCGTTCCTCCAGAGTCTGCGGTCTTTCCGCCGTCTGGACCTGACATCCATCTCGTTCATCTCCATCCGTTATGTTGCCCGGTGGGTTCCTGCCCTAGGGCCCCATACTCCAGATCATACCCGCAAGGGACCGAAGGGGTTTCGGCGGGTCGACTCCGAAATAAACATGAACAGGAACCAATACATAAGGAGAAGACCGTGGACCTTGGATTGACCGATAGAGCCGCCCTGGTTACCGGTGCCTCAAAGGGGTTGGGGCGAGCCGTCGCCGAAGGGCTGGCCCGGGAGGGAGCGGATGTGGTCATCAACTCCAGGTCCCCCGACGCCCTGGGGACCGCTGCGGAGGAGATTTCCCGGGCCACGGGCCGCAGGGTCGTGCCCGTCGCCGGCGACGTTTCCGGGGAGGCCTTCTGTACCCACGTGGTCAAGAGAGCCGCCGCCGAGTTCGGTCGCCTGGACATTGTCATTGCCAACGCGGGGGGGCCGCCCCCCGGAGGGGTCGGGTCCTTCGCTCCGCAAGCCTACCGAGACGCTCTGGAACTGAACCTCATGTCCACCATCCAGCTCACCCTGGCCTCCCTGCCCGAGATGCGAAAGAACGGGTGGGGGCGCATTGTCGCCATCACGTCGGTTTCGGTGAAACAGCCCATCCAAGGACTCCTCCTCTCCAACACGGCCCGGCCAGGCGTGGTGGGCTTCATCAAGACAATCTCCCGGGAGCTGGCCGCCGAAGGCATCCTCTGCAATGTTGCCGCACCGGGGTACATCCACACCGACCGGGTGGAGTCGCTCCTGGTGGCCAGGGCGGCGGAACAGGGAACCACCAAAGAGACTGTGCGCGACGCCATCGCCGCGGACATCCCCATGGGTCGCATCGGACAGCCCGAGGAATTCGCCAGGGGCGTGGTCTTTCTCGCATCGGAAGCCGCCTCCTACGTGACGGGCCACACGTTCCAGATTGACGGGGGCTTGGTGCAGGGACTGCTGTGAGCCTGGAAGCGCGAATCCGGACGGGAAAACACCCCGGAGGGCCGCTGGCCTACCTGGAGCTGACCAAGCCAGGAATCACCCTCTTCGTGGCCGTCACGGCGGTGGCCGGATACGTCATGGCCGCCCTCCCCGAGGTCCTTTGGGGGCGGCTCGTTCACTTGGTTCTGGGAACGGGAGCGAGCACTGCTGGCGCCCTTGCCCTGAATCAGTACCTGGAGCGGGAAGCAGACGGCTTCATGGTCCGAACCCGGAAACGCCCGGTTCCCTCGGGGCGCATCCCGCCGGAGCGGGCCCGGTGGTTCGGCTGGGCATTGCTGCTGGCGGGAGTTGGACACTTGTGGTTCAGGACCGGTTGGGCCCCCGCCCTGGCCGCCGCCACCACCGCGCTCCTGTACAATGGCATCTACACCCCCCTGAAACTTCGGTCTCCCCTGGCAACCCCCTTCGGAGCGATTCCCGGAGCCCTGCCCGCCCTGGTCGGCTGGACGGCTCACGCCGGCACCTTGGAACTCCGGGGAATGGTGCTCTTCGGCATTCTCTTCTTCTGGCAGCTCATCCACGTCCTCGCCCTGGGGTGGAACTTGGCCGAAGACTACGCACGGGCCGGGTTCCAGCTGATCCCCTCGGGCTCTCCCAGGCTCATATCGGGCCTGATGGTGGGCTCTGCGGCGGCTCTCTTTCTCCTGAGCATTCTTCCGGCCCTGCTGGACATGACAGGCGGTCTCTATCTGACGGCGGCCGTGGTCCTGGGCTTGGGACTGGGGTCGACCACGATCGCATTTCTGCTGCAACCCACGAAACCCAGGGGCCGACTCGTGTTCCTGGGATCGCTTCTCTATCACCCTCTGCTGCTGACGCTGATGGTCGCGGGAGCGTTCTGATGCACCTCCCGGCCAACGTTCCCCGCCCTCCCCGGGGCCCCAGGACCAACCCCGCTCCCCAGACGGCCCCGCCGCCTTCCTGGGCTACCGCCCCGGTCCCCTGCCCACCCCCCGTATCGTTGCCCTTCGCGGAGAATCCCCATGAAGACGTGCCCATTTGTCGCGGCCGCCCTCCTGCTCCCCGTATTCCTTGACCCAACCGCCGCCGTGACCCAGGAACCACCGCCTCGGCACGAAGCAAGGACCCGGGCCCGGGAGCTGGGCATTGAGCCCGGCATCTTCACGCCAGGAACGTTCAACGCCATCACCGACGTGGCCGGGGTGCGGGTGGGTCACGTCACCGTGGTCCGGGGGGACGACGTCCGCACCGGGGTGACGGCGATTCGACCCCACGGTGGCAACCTCTACTTCGACCGGGTACCGGCGGCGATCTACACCGGCAACGGCTTCGGCAAGCTCCTGGGCGTAACCCAGGTCGCCGAGCTGGGGGAGCTGGAAACCCCGATCCTCCTGACCTGCACCCTTTGCGTGTGGAAGGCGGCCGACGCCATGGTCGCCTGGGCCCTGGAGCAGGAGGGGATGGAAGCGGTCCGGTCTATCAATCCCGTCGTGGGGGAAACCAATGACGGGGGGCTGAACGACATTCGGAGCCGCCCCATCACCGCTTACCATGTAAGGGAAGCCCTGGACGGAGCCGCGGAAGGAATCGTGGAAGAAGGCGCCGTCGGGGCCGGAACCGGCACCTCGGCCTTCGGCTGGAAGGGGGGCATCGGGACGAGTTCGCGGGTGCTGCCTGGTTCCCTGGGCGGGTATGCGGTCGGCGTCCTCGTCCAGTCCAACTTCGGGGGCATCCTTCAGATTGGCGGCGCGCCGGTGGGCCGGGAGTTGGGCCGCTACGCCTTCCGCGCCCAGGTCGAGCCGGGCGGAAACGAGGCCCCGCGTCCTCACCCGGAAGAGCGGGAAGGAGAATCCCAGGGCTCGATCATGATGGTCGTCGCCACCGACGCGCCCCTTTCGGACCGGAACCTCATGCGGGTCGCGCGGCGCGCGATGATGGGACTGTCTCGCACCGGGTCCTTCGCCAGCAACGGCTCCGGGGACTACGCGATCAGCTTCTCCACCGCTCCGGGGGTGCGCAGACAGCCCGGACGACAAGTTCGCAGCGTCCAGGACCTGCCGAACAACAACCTGTCGGCCCTCTTTCAGGCAACCGTGGAGGCCACGGAAGAAGCCGTCTACAACTCCATCTTCATGGCCGTAACCGTTCGCAGCCGATGGGGGACCCGGGAAGCCCTCCCCCTGGAGGCCACCCTGGAAGTGCTTCGCCGATACGGCGTGATTCCGCGGTAGGCGCCCGAAACCCTAAAGGATACCGCGCCGGTTGTGCCGGTGTACGGGCATCATGATTCATGTTCTTCATCTAAAAAAATTTACCCGACTTACCAACCGCCCAATAGGCGCAACAGCTTACCTACCGGCTTCCTTCACCAACACCGTGCCCACTTCCGCCCCGGTGAAGCCCGAGTTCAGGACGGCGGCCTCCCCTGCCAAAAAAAGGTGTACGACCCCTGACGACAGCTGGTGGGGATCGGCGAAAGTGGCATTGTCCTTGAGGTAGTCGGAAAACACGACAATGTCCGCCACCATGCCCTCCTGGATTCGGCCCCGGTCGCTCATGCCCAGGACCTCGGCGGGCAGGCTCGTCATGCTTCGCACGGCCGCGCCCAGGGACATCACGCGGTCCTCGAAGACGAACTTGCCAATCTTGCGCGGGAAGGCGCCGTACGACCTGGGGTGCGGCACGCCGACGCCGAACCGGGGAAGGCCGCCATCCGAGGAGGTCATGGTCCACTCCTGGGTCATGAGGCGAAGGAGATCTTCCTCGCTCATGTTGAAAGAGACGATGGAAGGTCCGCCTTGCAGAATCAGCTCCAGGGCCACGTCCACAGGAGGGGCACCGCGCTCCGCCGCCACCTCCGACAGCAGCCGTCCCTCAATGGACGGATCCGGCTCGAAGCGCCTGAACTGGATCCGGTCCGGGCCACCCCGCCGGGCCAGGTTCTCAATCATGGCTTCCCGGATGCGAGCCCGCTCCCCCGGATCGGCAACCCTATCCTGGAACGCCTCCATCCCCCCTGCCTGCGACCACCGGGGAAGCAGCGCCGCCGCCAGCCCCGTCGCCGAGGCCAAGTAGGGGTACTGATCGGCGTAAATGGACAGGCCCTCCGCCCGGGCAAGGGCGATGCGCTCCACAATGGCCGACGAGGCGCCCCAGACCGGAGGCCCCAGAGCCTTGACGTGGGTGACCACCGCCGTCAGGCCCGCCTCCCGGCCCACTTCGATGACCTCCTCGACCGCCGCCACCACGCCAATCGTGTAGTTGGACTCGTCGCGGATGTGGCTCGTGTAGACGCCGCCGTACACCGCCACAACCCGGGCAAGTTCGACCAGCTCCCGGTTTTCCGCGTAGCTGCCGGGGGCATAGAACGTCCCCGACGACAGGCCCCACGCGCCCGCCTCCATACCGTCCCGGACCAGCTCCGCCATGGCTTCCAACTCCGCAGGGATCGGCGCCCGATCCTGCGTCCCCAGGACCCGACGCCGAACGGATCCGTGGGGAACCAGCTGGGCGACGTTCACGCCCAGGCCATGCGCCTCCAGGGCCTGCCGCTGCTGACCCAGATCCACGGGGCCGCCCCCGTCAGGGTTGACCAGAACGGTCGTGATCCCCTGGGCCAGAAGGGGCTCGCCATGACTCCGTTCTTCGGTGGTGAGTCCGGGGCCCGCATGGGAGTGGGTGTCGATGAAGCCGGGCGCCACGTAGAGGCCGGTAACGTCCAGGTCCTGACTTGCCGATGCCACACCCAGGTCGCCCAATGCCACGATCCGGTCACCGCGGATGGCCACATCCACCGGACGGGGAGGAGCACCGGAACCGTCCAGCACCCTGCCACCTCTCAGAATCACGTCGTAGGAAGCGTCGGAGGAATCGCCGCACGCGGCCATGGCTAGGAGGGCCAAGACCGAGGGCCACCGAGATGGCCTCCTCCTTCGGAGCACCGGCCAAGGGGACGAAGATTTTCGCCCCCGCGACCAACCGCATCGTCGGAACTCAATCATGCGTACCGTCCAATCGATCCGGTACGATCGCCGCCCCCTCCCAATCGGGATCGGCCACGCCCGTCATTTCTCCTGTGTTCGCATCTACGGCAATCCCGTGAATTCGCCCGAAGGCACCCTCCCGCTCCACGGCCTGGACCTCCAGCCCCAAGGACTCCACCTCCGCCACATCCGCGGGGGTCCAGCCGATCCCGGGGGAGGTCTCCATGGCGATGCCCCCCGAAATGGGGTGAACCCGAGCGGCGGCCAGAGCTTCGGTAAGGGTCATTCCCTGGTCCACGACGCGCAGGACCGCCTGAACCAGGGCCGAAACGATCCGGGCCCCTCCAGCTGCGCCAAGGACCAGCACGGGCTCTCCGTCCTGGACAACCATGAGGGGAGAAATGCTGGAGCGGGCGCGCTGGCCGGGCTCCATCCGCCCCAAATAGCCTCCAAGGGTGGCGGCGTAGAGAAACCCCAGGCCGGGGGTGGCGACCTTGGAGCCCAGGTTGGGGCCGATCGTCTGCGTGAGGGATACGTACATCCCGTTGCCGTCGGCGACGGACAGGTGGGTCGTGTGGCCGTCCTCCGGACCCCAAATGGCGCGGGTCCTATCAGCGACATCTTTCGAAGAGGCCGATGCGGTTTCTGCCGTGCGAAGCGACGCCGGACCGATTTCGGCCGCGATCTCCGCAGCCCACGCCTTGTCGGTCATGAACGCCCCGTCGGAACCGCCCAGGGCACCTCGGTGTTCGAATACCGCGGCGATTGCCGCGGCCACCAGCGCCGCCCAGTCGTCCCCCGCGGCCGCCATGTCGAAGTTCTCCAGAACATGGAGAATCCCGATGGTGACCGCTCCCGCCGCCGGGACGTCGATGCCCACCAGATCGTAGCTCCGGTAGCTACCCCGGACGATGCGCGAATCCTCCGCCCGGTAGTCGGCCAGCGACGCCGCCGTCACCGCCCCTCCGTTGGCTTCCATGTCGGCCACGATCCGGTCCGCAACGGTACCGCGGTAGAACGCGTCCGCTCCGCCCTCCGCAATGGACTTGAGGGTCTCCCCCAGATCGGGTTGCCTAAATAGGGCGCCCGCAGGCCGGGTCTCCCCGGCCGGGTCCAGGAAGTGAGCCCGTGATCCCACAAACTCGGCGAGCTGGCGGGCACCAGCCGCATGGCGCGCGGCTTCGCCTGGCAGAAGCGGGAACCCGTCGGAAGCCAGGGCGATGGCAGGGGCCATGACCTGTTCCAAGGGCAGGGTCCCGTGGTCGTCCAAAAGGCGGACCAGCCCTGCGACGGCCCCCGGAACGCCAACGGTCCCGTATCCGTACGATGCCTCCGGCGCCGTGTCCGGGTCGTAGGTGGCGGGCGCCTGGGTCGTCGCATCAATCCCGGCAAACGTTCCGTCGGGAAGACGCACAAGGACTTGCGTGCGACCTCCAATACTGTTCATGGAAGGCTCAACCACCGAAACGGCGAAGGCCGCCGCCACCGCCGCATCGGCCGCGTTTCCGCCGACCCGGAGCATTTCCGCGCCGGCCTCTGCGGCAAGGGGCTGGGCGGCCACGACGACTCCTTCTGCCGACACCGCCTCTTGGGGAGCTTCATCCAGGTCCGGGGGAGCGGGAACGGGCGCACACGACCCACCAAACGCTGTGACGAGCGCCACCCAAACCGGGAAAATCCCCAGGCCATTGAAACGAGGTCGAAATCGAAGAAGCCGTAACACCATCGGACAGGATCCCTTCGGGTCAAGTACCGGACAGGCAGGGTCAGCGGGTACGGTGTCCCACCGATTCCAAGTTGACGATCTCGTTACGGTACATGATGTTGCAGGGAACCGCCAGCCACTTGGAGGGGGCCGGGACGTTGGTCACGCGGTCCTCCTTCGACAGGTACGAGGTCGCACTCTCTAGGGGATGGGTCGTCTTGTTCCCCGTTGACACAGATGCTGCCCAGCGTCGAACCGGCAAGACGAACCCCGGGTGGGGTCAGGACAGGGACGCCATCCCGTCCAACCGGATCGTTTTCCGGACGTGCCGCCTAACCCACCGTTCAAGGGTCGCGCGACTTAAGTTTTGTTTTGGGCACCGGAAGATCCGCTGTTCCCCCCGACGCACACCCCCGGAATCAACCGCAGGCAATGAACAGGACGAAGGACGACCTGAGGCGTACCCTCCGCCGCATCGACAGGCGGGGCTACGCCGCGTACCGAGATCTCGTGGGGACCTGGAGTGTGTCCGGTTTCACACTGAACGTTCGCCACGTTCAAGGCGACCCCTTCGCGGCACCGAGCCAACTCGCGGCTGTACTCTCCCCCCGCCAGGCGGCCTTCCCTCCCGAAGCCATCGCCTCCCATTCTCGAAGGACGGGACTTTCCTGTCTCCTTGCCCGCCGCTTCGCCGCCGGAGCCCGGCAGATCCGGAGAACCGCACGGGGACACGGACGAAGCGGGGAGATCGCCATGACCGACCCGGGACAGGTGGTGCTTCCGAACACCGCCGTCACCATCCGCAACGACGGAACCGTGGAAGCCCGCTTTACCGTCGGGCTGCCGGCCATCGGACGCCGGGTCCTGGGGGGCGCGGCGGAACGACTCCTCCTGGAGACGCTACCGTCGCTTGTCGCGTCCTCCCTGACGAACAGCGCCCACGCGTCAGCCGTGGTCGCCCTCCACACCGAAGTCAACGAGGACGCCGACTTTCTGCGCAAACAACTCCCCGAGCGCGACCTGGTGGCCTTCATCGCCGACGGGTCCCTGCTACCCCGGCGCAGCGGGGCCGACGACCGGCCCCTGTCCAAGGACGAGGCCGTTCTCTTCACGTCTCCCTCCGCCTTTCGGGTCACGTTGAAGCGAGCCAACGCCCCTCCCCTGACCGGCATGGGAATTCCCCGGGGTGTGACCCTCCTGGTTGGCGGCGGCTATCACGGCAAGTCGACCGTCCTGAACACCGTGGCCCGAGGCGTGTACAACCATCGCCCTGGAGACGGGCGGGAACGGGTCGTCACGGATCCGACGGCCATGAAGGTGCAGGCGGAAGATGGGCGGCCGGTCTCGGGCGTGGATATCTCCCCCTTCATCGGGACCCTCCCGGCAGGCCGGGACACGAGCCGCTTCTCCACTTCCAATGCCTCCGGCTCCACCAGCCAGGCGGCCGCAATCATCGAGGCCCTGGAGGCCGGCGCCCGCCTGCTGCTCATCGACGAGGACACGGCCGCCACCAACTTCATGATCCGGGACCGGCGGATGCAAACCCTGATCAGGGGGGACGACGAACCCATCACCCCCTTCATCGACCGGGTCAGGAGCCTCTACGAGGACTCTGGCGTCAGCACCGTCGTCGTGGTGGGCGGCTCGGGCGATTACCTGGATGCGGCGGACCGGGTCCTGGGAATGATCCGCTACGAGCCCAGGGACCTCACCGCCGAGGCCCGGGCCGTCGCGGCCGCCCACCCCACGGGCCGGCAGGTCCGCGAAGGACTGGCCCGCTGGTCCTCCCACCGCCGATGCCCCAACCCCCATTCGGTGCGGCCTGAACGCGGACGCCGGGCCCGCCACGTCAAGGTACGGAACCGAACCACCGTGGACTTCGGAAGCGAACGAATCGACCTGTCCGGGGTTTCACAGATCGTCTCCCGGGCCCAGACTCAAGCTATTGCGCTGGCTCTGGTTCATGCCCGAAAGTTCATGGGAGAAGAACGAACCATGGAAGATGTTCTCCAGGACCTTGAAGCATCCCTGGCCGGGTCGGGGCTGGATGTATTGGACGCTCGCCTGACGGGCGCACTCGCCCTTCCGCGAATGCAGGAAGTCGCCGCCGCCCTCAACAGACTCGCAACCCTCACGCTATTCGGAGAAAGACCGTGATCGAATCCACCGCCCCCGTGCGGCTTCTGCGACGCAAAACGCTCCTTCTGGCGGCCCTCGCGACGTCGATTCCGGCGACCGCAGGCGCGCAGGAGCCCACCCTGATCGCCTCGGTTGAGGGGATCACCGAGTACCGACTTGAAAACGGTCTTCGGGTGCTCCTCTTTCCCGACCCGAGCCAGCCCCAGACCACGGTGAGCATCACCTACTTCGTCGGTTCGCGTCACGAAGGGTACGGGGAGACGGGAATGGCCCATCTCTTGGAACACTTGGTGTTCAAGGGCACACCCAACCACCCTGATATCCCCCAGGAGCTGACCGAACGGGGTGCCATTCCCAACGGAACGACGTGGCTGGACAGAACCAACTACTTCGAAACCTTCCCCGCCGCTTCCGACAACCTGGCCTGGGCCCTCGACTTGGAGGCGGACCGGATGGTGAACTCCTTCATCGCCGCCGAGGACCTGGAATCGGAGATGACGGTGGTCAGAAACGAATGGGAGTCCGGGGAAAACAATCCCTTCCAGGTCCTCTCCAAACGCATGAACTCCGTCGCCTACCTTTGGCACAACTACGGCAACTCCACCATCGGAGCCCGGACCGACCTGGAGAACGTGCCCATAAAACGCCTTCAGGCCTTCTACCGGAAGTACTACCAGCCCGATAACGCCCAGCTGGTCGTTGCCGGGCAGTTCGACCCGGAAGAGGCCCTCGCGCTGGTCGTTGAGAAGTTCGGCGCCATCCCCCGGCCGGAACGAGCCGGGGGAGCCCTCATATACCCGACCTACACCAAGGAGCCCGTTCAGGACGGAGAGCGCACGGTCACCCTGCGCCGCTCCGGCGATGCCCAGCTGGTGTCGCACCTGTACCACGTTCCCGCGGGATACCACGAGGACTTCGCGGCAGTGGACCTGCTCTCGTGGGTGCTGGGGGACGAGCCCTCGGGCCGACTGTACCAGGCGCTGGTCGAGACGGGGCTGGCGGCCCAAGTGAGCGCCGGTACCCGTCAGCTGCGGGAGCCCGGCACCCTGACCACCTTCGCTCTGGTTCGGGACGACGGATCGGCGGAGACCGTTGCGGCGGCCATGTCCGACGCCATCCAGGAGGTGTTAACGAGCCCCGTGACCGGAGAAGAAGTGGAGCGGGCCCGCCAAGCCCGTCTGGCTTCCATCGAACGGCTCTTCAACAACTCCCGGGCCATCGCGCTGCAGCTGAGCGAATGGGGGGCCATGGGAGACTGGCGGCTCTTCTTCCTGCACCGAGACCGTCTCAAAGAGGTCACCGCAGAAGACGTGCAGCGGGTGGCGCTCGACTATCTGAAGCCTTCCAACCGAACCGTCGGGATGTTCATTCCCGACGACCAGCCCGATCGGGCCGTGATCCCGCAGGCGCCCGAAGTGGCGTCTCTCGTGGACGGGTACCGCGGGAACGAGGCGGTGGCCCAGGGAGAGGCATTCGACCCGTCGCCCGAAAACATCCAGCGACGCACAACGACCCGGGAACTTCCTGGCGGGATGAAGGTCGCCCTCCTCCCGAAGGACACCCGGGGCGAGACGGTGGTGGCCTCTCTCGTGCTCCGGCTGGGCACCGAGCAAGCCCTCATGGGGCGGGCCACGGCCGGCGGCGCAGTGGCTGGAATGCTGATGCGCGGCACGGCGAATCGGACGCGGCAGGAGATCGAGGACGAAATGAACCGCCTCCAGGCGCGGGTCAGCGTGGGTGGCGGCGCGGTCACGGTCCAGGGAGGGGTCCAGGCCACGCGGGAGAACTTCCCTGCGGCGCTGCGCCTGCTGGCAGAGGTTCTCCGGGAACCCGGGTTCCCTTCCGAGGAGTTCGCGCTGATGAAGGAACAACAGCTCGCCAACATGGAGGCCCAGAAGGCCGAGCCCCAAGTTCAGGCGTCGATCGCGCTGGGACGCCACATGACCCCCCGGGAACCGGACCATCCCCAGTACGTGCTCACCATGGATGAGTCCATCGCCGCGACCGAATCCCTCACGCTGGATGAGGTCAGGGAGTTCTACGCGGACTTCTACGGGACCGGAGCGGCCACCTTGTCCATTGTCGGCGACTTTGACGAGCGGGAAGCTTCCCGGATCGTGGAAGAGGCCTTCGGCGACTGGGCTGCGCAGGTCTCGTTCCAGCGGATGGCCAACGAGTTTGTGGATGTGCCCCCGGGAGACATCAAGATCGAGACGCCGGACAAGAGCAACGCCTTGTTCCTTGCGGCCATGAACCTGCCGGTCGGGGATGACCATGAGGACGCGGCGGCGCTGACGCTGGCCAACTACATCTTCGGGGGCGGTTTCCTGAACTCCCGGCTTGCCACTCGCATCCGCCAGGAGGAAGGCCTCAGCTACGGCGTGGGTTCCCAGGTCTCCTTCCATCCCATTGACGAGCGGGGCCAGTTCGTTGCTTACGCCATTTATGCTCCCGAAAACCTGGAGAAGCTGGAGGCGGCCTACCGGGAAGAGGTCCGAAAGATCCTGGACGAAGGCTTCACCGACGACGAGGTGGAAGCCGGAATCAAGGGCTACCTGGAGTTCGCGAACCTGCAACGGGCCCAGGACCAAACCTTGGCCGGAACCTTGAACAGCAACCTGTACTTCGGCCGCAGCATGGCTTGGCACGCCGACCGGGAGGCAGCGATCCAATCTCTGACGACGGAGCAGATCAACGCGGCGGCAAGGCGCTGGATCGACCCGGAGAAGATGACGTTCGTAAAGGCCGGGGATTTCGCAAAGGCCCAGCGGGTGATTCCCTGAGCCGGGATCCGGCTTGGCCAGGCCAGGCGCTTCGCGCCCCGGGTCAGCCGTCAGCCTGAATGTGGCCCGCTTTGGTGAGCATTTCGCGGAGGCGGGCTTCCCGCTCCGGGAGCGACGTCTTGGCAATGGTGCGAGCCATTTCGATCCGATCTTCGTCCGAAACCTTGTCCAGCACGGAAATTGGGGCCCCGTAGCGAAGCAGGATGCGTTTTGCGTCAACAGCAACCGAATCTTTCACCGACGACTCTCCTCCCGGATAAGGGTCACCATCGAATCCCCTGAAGTATCGCGACTCCGGGACCGGTTCGCCATAAGTCGGGTCCCATGACCTCCTCCGGCCTGTCTCGCTCGAGGGAAGACTACCTGAAGGCGGTCCATACCCTTTCGGAGAGGGGGAAGGCGGTCGGAACGAACGACTTGGCCCGGGCCCTGGACGTGCAGCCCGCGTCGGTGAGCGGGATGATCCGTCGCCTGGCTGAAGACGGACTTCTGGAGCACGAGCCGTATGCGGGCGTGCGGTTGACGGAGCGGGGGAACCGGGAGGCCCTGAAGGTTCTGAGGCGCCACCGGATCATCGAGTCCTTTCTCGTGCGGCGGCTGGACTTCTCGTGGGACGACGTCCACGAAGAAGCGGAGCGCCTGGAGCACGCCGCGTCGGATCGTCTCATCGACCGCATGGCCGAGGCCCTGGACAACCCGACCACCGACCCCCACGGCGCTCCCATCCCCACCCGGAGCGGCGAAATGGACCCCACCACGTACCGGCGCCTCAACGAAGTTCCATCCGGAACCCGGGTTACCGTCCGGTCCGTTTCCGACCAAGATCCGGGCCAGTTGCGCTCCTTCGAAGCCGCAGGTCTCGTCCCCGGCGCCGATGTGCTCATCCAGTCGTGGAAAAGAAGGGGATCCGTCACTCTGACGGTCCAAGGACGCCAGGAACTCGTGGCACTAAGCCCGGAAGAGGCCCGGCGGGTGCGGGTCACCGAGGGGTGAAGACCTTCGTGCTCACGACTCCGCGGTACCGCACAGCGGCAGTTCCCCTTCTTCCCCAGGGCCCGCCGTCACGGAGATACGCCGCTGAACCGCCGTGCCGAAGACGCCGGTTCCGTCTCCGAATACGGAGGGAATGCGCACCTCTCCCGAGGGGTTGAAGTTCCCGCCCCGCTCCCAGTTCGTCCGATTGCGGTCCGCGGCGGCAAGGGACACGACTGCGCCTGCGCCCTCGGGCAATCCTTCGTCTTGGAGAGTGAAAAGCAGGTCTCGCGGGAAGTCTTCCTCAAGGAAGTTGAAGAGCCCGAAGTCCCTGGGGAAGACGATCTCCGTGTCTTCCCTGCCGAGAGAGAGGCCGACGAGATACAAGGAGTCGGGAACATCAATGTCCCGACCGGCCAAGGCCTCGCGAAGTCCTCCCAAGTTCGCTTCGGCAAAGTACGTCCAGGCATCTTCTGCGGGTGTCCAGCGGAACCGGAAGTTGGTATTGGGCTCGAGACGGCACCGCCCCCCGACTTGGTTCAAGTCCCTGAAGGAAAATGTTCCCGGAATCCGGCTCACGGCGGTCAATACCCGACCGTCCGGAACGTTGATTTCCAGAGACAACTTCTCTCCCGGAGCGAAGGATGCCCCGGAAGCGGACGCCAGGTAACACGAACCTTCCGCAGGGAATCCGCCGAGAGAATCGACCTGGTGGAGGCAGTGTTCCAAGGGGGCCTCCACGAGACGAAGCGTTCGCCCTGACGCCCCTGACACCTGCACGAGGGAACCGCCAACCGCCCGGACGTTTTCGCCGTAGGTCCGGTGGAGCAGCGTAGAAGCCGTCACCCAGGCAGAAGACGTTTCGTCGGCGGAGAGAAAAACGGTAACCTGCGATTCCGCAACGATCACGTCTTCCGCCCGGGCAGTCGACACTTCCGTGAGTTCGCAGCCGGAGACAGCCAAGACGGCGGTGACGAAAACGGTGACGCGGACCGCCACGGAGGGAGGGACAGGGGTCATTGAAATGAAATCTCCACGCCTACGGTGGGAAGAAAGGGGATCATGGAGACCCCGGTGCGCACGGGCGGCGTTCGGTCGTACTCAAAGAAGTAGAACAGGACGTTCTTCTTGTTGTACACGTTGATGATGCTCGCGTAGGGCGTCAGCCGTCCCCATTTCTTCTCCATCGGCTTCCTGAAGCTGATGTCCAGGCGGTGGCGCGACGGGTATCGGGCTCCGTTGCGGGGGCCGAGGACCACGGCCGGTTCAGCTTCGCGCTGCAGAACCCCGTTGCGACGGCGGTAGAAGTCGAAGGCTCCGAGAGGACGGGTGTAGGGCAAACCGGTACCGAAGTTGAAGCGAAGGCCCCCGTCCAGCCCCCACCACCCCATCTGCCGCTGTACAACCAAATCGACTTCGAAGCGGCGATCGAAGACGGGCGGGTAGGTCGCGAGAGGTACGGGATCCAGACCCGACCGGGTGTCGGGGAAGGTCCGGTCCGTCTTGAGGAAAGAGGCCGAAATCCACCCGGTGGTAGTCCCCAGATCGCGTTTCAAGAAGAGATCCACCCCGTACGCCTGGCCGGTCCCCGCAACCAAGTCGTCCAGGGGGTCGCCGGGTTCCTCGACAGCATTTTCGCCGATGACACCGTCAAACGTTCGGAAATATCCTTCGGCAGACGCGAACCACTCCTCCTCGGCTCCAAAGAAGCTCTCGGCCCCGACCTGCACCTGATCCGAAAGGAGCCGCGGGGCCCGGGGGCCTGCCAGCACCCACACATCAAGCCCAAAGGGAAGCTCTTCATCCCGGCGGGACTGAACGAACTGCGAATAGCGGCCTCCCGCCAGTCGAAGCGCCGAGCGCCGGTCCCGAACAAAGCGCTTGATCGCAAAGCGGGGTGACACTGTCGTTTGGCTGCCCGCGGCAGCCGGGCGCCAATGATCAAGGCGCAACCCGCCCTCCACGAGCCAACGGACGCTGGCGTCCCAGTGGAGTTGGGTGTAGGCCGCCGTCTCCCATCCCCTCCCGTCCCCTTCTCCGAAGACCGTTCCGCCGACCTGAAACCGGTTGTCGTACCCCAAGCGGTTGGCAACCAGCCCCGATGTCCAGCGGACGCGCGGGGTCGGACGGCGCTCAAGGTCAGCCCGAAAGGTCGCCTGCTCGATCTTGGTGGAAAAGTCGGTTTCTGCGAAGTTGGCGAATCCGAAGTCCGAGTGGAAACGGGAAAAAGATGCCTGAAGGTCCAGGGCGCCGCCTCCCGTCATGGGGGAAGTCCAGGATCCACCGACCGCGTCGTTTCCCCAATCCCACCGAAACTGGAGGGGAATACTGCCCCCTTCGGCGTCGGTGAAGTCTACGACGTCCCGACCGGTATACGCGGAGACCTTCAAACGGTTGCCCCCCCGGGTCCATCCCTCGAACACGGCCTGGAAGTCGGTCAGGTTGTAGGGAACAGCGTCCGCGATAACATCGACGTAGGAACGCCGGCCCGAAACGCGCCAACGGGCACTGGCTAGGCCCAATCCCTCGGCGACCCTTCCGGGAAGCGACCCCTTCACGGCAAGACGGGACGCCAGTAGGCTCACTCCGGCGTCGGCTCCGATCTTTCCGTCTCCGGCGTCGGACTCAACGACCAGAACCGACGACACCCTGCCTCCGTACTCCGCCGGGAAGCCACCGGATCTCAGCTCCGCCCGTTCTACCATGTCTGCGTTGAACACCGAAAAGAAGCCCCCCAAGTGGAAAGGGCTGAAGACAGGCACGTCGTCCAGGAGGATCAAGTTCTGATCCGCCGAACCGCCCCGGACGTTGAAAGCCGCGGAGAAGTCGGACACCGTGGTCACGCCGGGCAATACTTCGACGGCCCGAATCGGATCAACCTCAATCAACCCTGGAACCGCCCTCAGTGCTTTCCGATCCAGCTCCTGGACCGTCATTCCGGCCGACTCCTCGAAGCGCGCCCGGGCCCGGCTCCGCTGAGCTTCGACCAGGAAGCCCTCAAGCTCCACGGCTTGACTCAACAACGTGACTTCGGTCGCAGTCCTCGCCCCGACAGGCACCCGGATCTGCTCCCGGTAGGGAACATACCCGATCCGGGCTATGGAGAGGATGTAGGCTCCGGTGGCGATGGACGGGAAGGTGAAGAAGCCCAGTCGATCGGTTCCGGTGATGTTTACCTGCGCGGTATCCGAAACCGGAAAAAGGCGAACCGCAGCGCCTTCGACGGGGATTCCGTCATCAGACCAGACCCGACCGCGAAAGGAGTTGTCCTGGGCCACCGCTCCCGGGGGGACGATCGTCAGAACCCCTACCGCCAGGAGCACCGGCGCCAAATAGAGGGATCGCCCCCGCAGACGACCCCGGGATCCTCGTTGCTCCCCGACAGTCCGGTACAGGAACGCCCGAGCGGATTGCCAGACAAAGTGGAAGCCTCCGGGCCGGGGAACCCGCAGCAACTCGGCAACCGGCAGAATAATGCCACTTCTGGCTTCTTCGATTGTGTGCAAGCAGCTCTCCTCCAGATTCCGCACGTAGGTCGACCGGGGCAGAATGCATCCTTACCACAAGCAGTATTCTAGTGGCGAAAGGCCGAAGAGTTCCATATTCAACCCCTGGAGAACCCTATCCGAGATGAGAACTCCCTTGGTCGACAACGCCGCTCTGGCCCGCCTGGCCGAAGTCGGGCGCATGCCCCTGGGTCGGTTTCCGACGCCGCTGCTTGAATCTTCGGCCCTTGCCGCTCACCTGAAGACCCCGGTCCGGATCTCCGTCAAAGCCGACGACTGGACGGGTTTCGGACTCGGGGGAAACAAAGTGCGCAAGCTGGAATACGAGCTGGACCCCGTGCGCTTGGCAGGCGTCACCGACTTGGTGACGGCAGGCGGACCCCAGTCCAACCACTGCCGGGTCGTGGCAGCCGCAGCGGCGCATCTGAGCCTGGGATGCACGTTGGTCGTCAACGGAAGACCGAAAGACGAGAGGCGCGGCAACGCCCGTCTTCACCGACTGCTGGGGGCGAGAATCGTCACCGTGGCAAACCGGGCGGAGCGGGAGCCCGCGATGGAGGAGGAAGCTCGGAGGATCAAGTCGAAGGGCGGGAAGGCCCTGTTGATTCCCCTGGGTGCCTCCACCGCAAGGGGTGCGCTGGGTTACGTTCACGCCATGGTGGAGCTTCACCGCCAGCTGGCCGGGGCGCCCGTCTGGATTTTCGCCGCCTCGTCGTCGGGGGGTACCATGGCGGGGCTGGTCCTGGGGTGCGCGATTCTCGGGTGGTTTCCTCGCCTGGTGGCCGTGAGCGTCGACGAAAAGGCATCGCACATCAAGGAAACGGTGACGGGGTTGGCCGGGGCCGCAGCCGAGGTCCTTTCCAGCGGGGAAGAAGCATCGGATCTGCCGGAACGCACCCGGAATGCGGCCGCATCGGTTCTGGCGACGGACGCTTTCGTCGGGGCCGGATACGGACTCCCCACCCCCCGGAGCGAAGAGGCCGCCGCCCTTTTCGGCGCCGGCGCCGGTGTGGTCCTCGACCCGGTCTACACGGCGAAGGCCGCCGCCGCCATGATCTCCTGGATCCGGGAGGGCAGGACGGGAAACGTGCCCCGGACCGTCTTCCTCCACACGGGGGGCCACCCATCCCTCTTTCGTTGACGGCCACCGGTTACCCGTCGGGAGGGAGCGAACCGGCAGATCACGGCTCCCGTGCAGCCGCTAGAACGTAACCCGCTGCACCTCCTTCTTTACGTAACGGTCGAACCATTCGATCATCTCGGCCAGGGCGTGCAACACCGACTCCCTCGCCCTGTATCCGTGGCTTTCGTTGGGAAGCATGACCAGGCGGGTCTTTCCGCCCAGCCCCTTTACGGCGTGGTACATTCGTTCCGACTGGACCGGAAAAGTTCCCGAGTTGTTGTCGGCGGCACCGTGGATCATAAGCATGGGTTCGTTGATCTTGCCGGCATGCATGAACGGAGACATGGCAAAGTAGAGGTCCGGGGCCTCCCAGAAGGTCCTTCTCTCGGACTGAAAACCGAATGGCGTCAGGGTCCGGTTGTAGGCGCCGCTCCTTGCGATTCCGGCTTGGAAGAGGTTGGAGTGGGCCAGAAGGTTGGCGGTCATGAAGGCACCGTAGGAGTGTCCGCCGATTCCGATTCGGTTCGGGTCGGCGATCCCCATGGAAACGACCAGGTCCACCGCGGCCTTGGCCGACGAAACCAACTGTTCCACGTACGTGTCGTTGGCCGTGTCTCCGCCAACGATGGGCATGGTAGGGCCGTCGAAGACCGCGTACCCCTGAGTAAGGAAGAACAGGTGGGAGGATCCGCTGATCCGGGAGAAGCGGTGCGGGGAACCCCTGACTTGACCGGCGGTCCGGGCGTTCGCGTACTCTCGGGGGTAGGCCCACACCACCGTGGGCAGAGGCCCTCCGTCGTGACCCGGCGGCAGGTACAGGGTTCCGGAGAGCTTCACCCCGTCTTCGCGCTCGTAGACCACGAACTCCCTTGTCACCCCGGCCAGCTGGGGAGCCGGGTCCACGAAGTGGGTGATGGCGCGTCGGTCACCGCTATCCAGGTCCCGAACGTGGTAGTTGGGCGGCTCGGTTTTGGATTCGTAGCGGGTGAGTACCCTTCGCCCCCGATCGTCAAGCATGGCCACCACGGTTTCGTACGAATCCGGACCGGACCGGAAGAGGCGCTCGGTTTCCCCGGTCTCCACGTTCATCCGGTCCAGGAATGGCCGGTCCCCTGCGTCGGAGGCGCCAGCGCCCCGGAGGTAGATCCACCCGTCCCGCTGAACCATGCGGTCCCCCGCCGGGGTCATGACGGGAACCCCCGGGTCCGAGTACCGGTCCTCCGAATTCCGCTCCCAGAGCAGCTCGGTCGCGAAGGGCCGTTGGCTCAGGTCGGCCTTCCACGCCCGCAGGGTTCGGCTGGGCCGATCGTACTCCGTGACGAACGCCAAGTCACCTTCGCCGCGGGTAAGGCCCATGAAGCGGAAGTCGGTGCGAATCAGTTCCTCACCGTCCCCTTCGAAAGGGGCCCACAGCGCCACCAGTCGATCCCGCTTCGGAACCTCCCTGCGAGGGTCCCCGCCATCCAGGGCCTCGGTGAAAACGAGAACGTCCTCGTCGGTGCGCTCCATCCAGCGGTGACCTCGGGGGCCGTCATAGACCCCCCCGATGGGGATTCCCTCGCCCAGTCCGATCTGGTGGACGGTTCGCACAACTCTGCCTTCACGATCCCAGACTTCAACGTCTCTGGCGAAGAGGCGGTCCGGCACCAGGTACGAAAAGGGGGTCGACAGCCGCTCCACAAGGATCAGGTTCCCACTGGGCGAAACTTCGACGGAGGCAAAGACACCCGCTGCACCCAGGGTCTCAACGGCTCCGGACGCGGCGTCCACGACGGCGACTCGGGCCGTGGCAAAGTGTTCGTAGAGCGCCACATCAAAGGGCGACTTCAAGAGATCCTGATAGGTCCTTACCGGGGAACTCCGCCCTTCCGACTCCTGAACGACCGGCCCCCTCGGGGCAGCGGGCATTTCGGGAACGGCACCCCTGTCTTCGGGAACCAGGAGGCAGATGAGCGCGCCGCCTTCGGGCAGCCATTCACACGCCCGCCCTCGGACGCCGTTGAGGCGCGGTCCCACGACCCGGTGCGCCTCCGCGGACGCAACATCGGCAACCCAGAGCTCGATCCCGCTGTCGGTGGCGCGTTCGAAGGCGAACATCTCCCCGGCCGGGGAAAAGTCGGGGGTGGACCACCCGCCGCCCGCCGGCAGATCGACCGGGCGTTCCGCACCCGTCCCCACCTCGAGCAGGCTGATCCCCGTGATCAGCGGGGGACCGAACAGCCCGTTGGTGACCGGGTTGATCCGGCGACCCGCCAACCGCAGCATCGGCTGGGACTGCTCCGCAATGCCCGGCATGTTCTTCCGGTGGGAAAGGGCCAGCCATTGTCGGTCCGGGCTGACGGAGACAAAGGGGGCCGGGGGCGCGTCGAGAATCTCGACGATCTCCGGCGGAGGCTCTCGGTACTCCGTCTGGCCCCGGGTCGGGGGAGCGGCCAGAAGCAGGGAAGCGGCAACGAAAACGGCGGGAGAAGACAGGCGCATCATGGCTCCGACTCTTCGGCGGGGACGTGGACTTCGGTGAGAACGACAAAAACGGGCTCGGCCCAATAGTGGGCCTCCCCCGGTGCGTCGGCAAGGCAGATGAACCATGCAAGGTGATCTGCCCGGGATTTCGCCGTCGGGTTTGCCAATCCGTCTCTGTGTGCTCCCGCGCCTCTTGAGGCAGTCGGGTGCGGAGCGGACGGCCCGCGCCGGTGGCGCTATCCGTCGAAGGCAACCAGCCGGATCACCCGAACGGTCTGGACGTCCAGTTCGTCGGACTCGATGTAGGCCAAGAGGCCTCCCGGCCCGAAGGCGTCGGGAATTCGGAGCCCGGTGGCGGCCAGAGTGCCCACGTATCCGCCGTCGGCAGTCACGATGTCGGTGGGGCCGTCACCCAATCCCTCCGGGGCGGAACGAGCGATCCAAATCCTGTCTTCCCAGTCGACGGCAAGGTCCGTGATGACGGGGACTTCGTCGGCAAAGGTCATTTCCCGGATTTGCTGTTCCATCATTTCGCCGATTTCGGCGGGCAGGTTGCTATTGCTGCCCAGGACACTGATCCTCAGGCCATCCCCCGCTCCCTCCACCCGCTGGGCACGGTACCCTTCCTGGATGGATTCCGTCACGGGAAGGGGCGGGATCGGACGCTCCAGCAATCCGGTCACACGACCGTCCAGGGCGACAAGCTTGACCCTGTAACCGGTGGAGTCCGCCAGAGCGATGCGACCGTCGGAAAGGACGCCCAGGTGAAGTCCGGGCTCGAAGCCCCGTACACCCCTGACGGACATGAACACGGACCGGGAGCTTCCCGCGCCCAGCCGCATCTCCTGTCGATTCTCCCGTTCCTCCGGTGGCAGCTCCCACGCGGCGTAGAGAATCCTCGGCTCTTCCCCGTCCAGGGTGATGACCTCCACGGGACGCCGGTTTTCTTGCGCAGCCGGATCGCCGGGCTCTTCCGCGGAAGAGCCCGCGAACGGCAGTCTCATGCGCGTGCCGCCAGCGGCAACCAGGCGACCGTCGGGGAGGGGATGGAGGCGGGCACCAGGACCGATCAGCATGAGTTCGCTGGGCGTACTGCTCAGGAACCGGCCCTCGGAATCGAAGACCTCGAACGCCCCCGGCATTCCGAAGTCGAACACAGCCAATCGACGGTCGGGAAGCACCGCGAGCCTTGACGCCCGTTGAAACTCCCCGGGGCCGCCGCCGCCCTTGCCGACGGTCCGGATGAAGCCTCCGTCGGCACCCACCACCACGACTTGGTGGGCGCCCTGGTCCAAGATGTACAGGTTTCCCTCCCCATCAAAGGCCACCGCCGCCACGGTCCCGAAGGTCTCCCATTCATCTCCCACGTAGCTGCCGACCGTGTAGATGTCTTCCGTAGCGGCCGTCACCATCACGTCTGGACCGTCCAGCGCCGAGCCTTCGGTGGGGGCAGATCCGTCCCCTGATGAGCCTTGGCAGGCGACGGCGAACAAGAAGGGCAAGACGACCAAAGGGAATGCAGCACGCTTCATGGTGGAGATCACCTGACTTCAGGGTGGGAGGAGGTCACAAATGATGAGGATCGGGCACCCAGACTTTCTTGGGGGCATCCTGCACGTCTTGGGGGTTGGACGCAACACCTTGGACGCAACGGAACGCAAGATAAGGTTGCCCGACCCCACCAAGGCGCATCACGGCTGCAGGATGACCTTGACCGCCTTGCTCCGCCGGTGGTCGGACGCGGCCCGAAGGGCGGCCCGGTACCGATCCAGCGGGAAGACGTGGGTGACCACTTCGCCCAGGGCTCCAGGGCCCCCCTTCATCCGCTCCAGCACAACGTCGAAGGTATGACGATGCTGGTACGAGTCCTCGACGCCGTAGCCCACGTAACCCTGGACGCAGAGCTCCTTCGCCCACACGAAGGTCAGGTCCAGCTTCCGAAGTTGCCCCGCACACCCCAGAAGGACGACCCGGCCGCGGGGAGACGCAAACCGCAAGGCCTGGGACAAGGAGGATGCGCTGCCCACGCAATCAAAAATGAAGGGGAAGCCCCCACCGGCGTAGACCTCGTCACCGACGACGGGTAGATGGGCCCTGGCGCCGGTGTCGATGAGGGCCTGCCGGGCTTCGTCCCCAGGCGTGACCGTCTCGTCGGCCCCCAAGGCGCGGGCCAGCGAAATCTCGTGGGACCGCTTTGCCTGGGCGATCAGGCGCCCGGGATATCCCATGGCGCGAAGGGCCCATATGGTGGCAAAGGCGATCGTGCCGCTGCCGATGACCAGAACGGGTCCCCGGAACCGGAGAACGCCGCTCTGCAGAACGCCGTGGACCCCGATGGCGAGGGGTTCGGCCAGCACCGCCACCCGGTCGTCCAGGGAGTCGGGCACGGGGAACACCTGGCGGGCGTGGGCAATCACTTCTTCCCCCCAGCCGCCCGGGAGGTCCCTGTGGTATCCGATGGTGAGCCCCGGGCTCAGCCGGCGGCTGTCCACCGCCAGGGATCCCTCCTCCGCCGACATCTCGCAGGTCGAGTGGCGCCCGGCGGAGCACGAGAGACACCACGCGTTCTTCTCGTGGCCGCGGGCTTCGCAGTGGAGCATGGGGTCGATCACGACTCGCTGCCCTACGCCAACGTGCGTCACACCCGAACCCACTTCGGCAACCCGCCCGAGGATTTCATGGCCCAGAACCGCGGGGAAGGACCCGAAGGGCTCCATGGCGGGGCTCGATTCGTAGGAGAGATTCCCCAGATCGCTCCCGCAAATCCCGCACATGAGGACTTCGATCCGCACCCAGTCGTCCCCTGGAAGCTTCGGGGAGGGCCGGTTCGCCAGTCCCAGCCCGGAGAGCCTTCCGTACACGGCAGAACCGCCGAAGCGACCCAGGGACTTGGCAAGAATGTATCCCGGGATCGTAACGTTGAATTCTATGGCCCTCACTTGGCGTCTCCCACTTCGGGGGTGCGAGCCCTCCCCTCCGTTCGGGGTGCATCACACGCTGGTCCGGTGGTAACGTGGACCGTACGCTTGCGCGGGGGAAGATGCCTGCGCCCATCCCCCAACCCCCTCATCAACGATAAGCGAACCATCCAGTGCGCAAGGCTCTCCCCGGCATAGCGGTCCCCTTGACGACGATCTCGGAATGAAGACCGCCGTCGTCGCCGGATGTCGTACCCCTTTCGTACGGGCCGGAACTCACCTCCCTCGGCTTTCCGCCATTGAGCTCGGTCGCCACGCGGTTCGGGAAGTGACAGCCCGAACCGAGATTCCTCCCGAAGAGGTGGACCACCTCGTCTTCGGGACGGTGGTTCACGATCCCCGAGCGCCCAACATGGCCCGGGAGGTCGGGTTGGGGACGCTGCCGGAAGCGGTGCCCGCCGTGACCGTGTCCCGAGCGTGTGCCTCGGCCAACCAGGCGATCACCGACGGGGTAAATCTGATCGAGACCGGTTGCGCCGACGTGGTCATCGCCGGGGGTGCCGAGTCCCTTTCCCGCATTCCCGTCCTCGTCTCCGACCGGATGGCGGAAGCCCTGGTCGACGCGTCCCGGGCCAGGACCTTGGGTGGGCGTCTCCGGGCCTTCGCCAGGATCCGTCCTAGAGACATAGCGCCCGTGGCGCCGGCGATCGCCGAGCCCTCCACGGGCGAAACCATGGGCCAGGCGGCGGAACGCATGGCGAAGGAAAACCGGATTGCGCGGGAGGATCAGGACCGCTGGGCCTTGGGGTCCCATCGGAAGGCCGCCGCCGCCCGGGAAGACGGTCGGCTCGCTGCCGGGATCGCTCCCGTGTACGTACCGCCCCGATACGACACCGTTGTCGAGCATGACAACGGCATCCGACCGGACACGTCCTACGAAGCCCTGTCCGCCCTTGCTCCCGTCTTCGATCGGGAGTTCGGATCGGTGACCGCAGGGAATTCGTCGCCCCTCACCGACGGGGCCTCGGCAGTGTTGCTCGCATCCGCCAGTCGAGTCCGGGACATGGGGCTGGAACCCCTGGGGTACGTTCGCAGCTATGCGTTCAGCGCCGTCGACCCGGGTGCCCAGCTTCTTCAAGGGCCCGTGTACGCCGCCCCCGTGGCGCTTGACCGGGCTGGCATCACCATGGCGGACATCGACCTTCTGGAAATGCACGAAGCGTTCGCTGCCCAAGTACTCTCCAACCTCCGGGCCTGGGATTCGGACGATTTCTGCCGTCGGGAGCTGGGCCGCCCCCGGCGGGTGGGCCATCCCGACCCGGACAGGATCAACGTCGCAGGTGGGTCCATCGCCATCGGGCACCCCTTCGGCGCGACCGGGGGTCGACTGACGTATGCGCTCCTAAGCGAACTGCGTCGTCGGGAGGGCCAGTTCGGCTTGCTAACGGTGTGTGCCGCAGGGGGTCTCGGCTTCGCGATGGTTCTGGAGCGGGCCTGAGGAGCCGTGAAGAGGGCAAGCGCCCGCACAGTACGGTACTCTTGGCCACCGGGGCCGGGGCCGTGTCCCTGATCGACCACTCCCCCCTCTCACCGGCACCCGCGCCCTACCCCTCGCCATCACCCGCACGCTCCCCGTGGGGTTCGAGCCGGGGGCCTCCCACCCAGGAGTGGAAGGCCTCACCGCCCACTTGGCGCCCCAGGTAGCCGCCTACCTATGGGCGGAACTTGGGTTCACCCTACACCGCATACCCGCGCGCCGTATGTTGGTTTGCGTGGGGCCCCCCGCCGCCGGAAAAACCCACCTAATCAGGGCCCTATTGGCCACCTTGGGCCCCCTCGCCTCCCGCGTGGGAGGCGACTTGCTGAAGGCCTCCCAAGCCAACCCGGGAGCCCCAACCACCCACCTACGCCCCATGGTGGGTGGCCGCGTGTTGGCCGCCATGGACGAGCCGCCCAAGGGGAGAATCGACAGCGAGCGGTTGAAGGAGCTTACCGGGGCCGGGGGAATCGCCTATCGCACGCCCTATGCGACGCAGCAGGTGGACCGCGAGATCACCGCCTCCCTGATCGTGGGAGCCAACCACGGGGCACTTCCACACATGGGCCTTTCTGCCGCCGCCGTAAGGGCCCGGGTGCGGATAATCCCGTTCCCCGAGATCGCCAAGAGCGCGCGCATGGGCCCAGGGGAGGCAGAGGCCCTATATGGCGACCCCGACTTCCGCGCCGCGTTGTTGGGACGCCTGATCGAGGAGGCCCGCGCATGCGTGGTAGACGGATCAATCACCAAGCCCACCCCTCCCCCCGCCGTGGAAGCCGCCCTAAAGGCCGTGATAGAGGAACAGGGAGGCCCCGCTTACGAGGTGGCCCAGCGAGTGGAGGAGGCCCCCGGGGGATTCCTCCCCACCGCCGCCCAATGGGAGGCCCAGCTACAGCTTGACCCTAGCCTGAGCGAGAAGGGGAAGGGCGCCCGAACCAGGGAGTTTTGGGGCGTTCGCCCGCCAACGCTTCCCCGCCTTCCCCCGCCGCCAGACCACCGCCCGCATCGACGGGAGGCCAACCAAGGGGTGGGTCAACTACCGCCTCGCCAACCCTGAGGCGCCCCGTGAGGAGGCGACCACCCCCACCGCCTCCCCCCACCCCGCGTGGGCCGCCGAAGCGATCGCCGCCGCCAAGGCCCATTGAGGCCCAGGGCCGCGCGCGAAATATGCGAAAATCCGCCAACCGCTCCCCGGGGCCCCTGATCGATAAAGGCCCCCTTCCCCAACCAGGAGGAAAAATGACAGACACACCGAAGCACCCCGCCCCAACTCCCCCGAACCATCGAGTGAATGGTACGCCGGGTGGAATATCGGTTTCATCGTGCGCGGGGAATGGGAGGACGGGTTCGAGGCCGGGAAAAGTAAGGCCACCCCCCCGCCGCCCAACGATGAAGAATGGGGGAAAGGGTGGGACGCCGGGTTTGAGGCCGCGAAGGGAGAGAAAGAGCCCGAGCGACCGCAAGCATGGCATGACGGGGTGTGGGCCGGGATCGCATGGTGCGACGGGTTCGAGGCCGGGAAGGCCGCCCGTGAGGGAGAGCCCCGGGAAGAGGCCCAGGAGGCGGGGGCCACCCCCACACCCACGCCCTCCCCTGATCGATGAACCGCCTCGCCCACCAGCTAGCAGCAGACCTTGCCGCCCGGGTGAGCAAGGCCAAGGGCCACTTCCTCCCACGCCACGAGGTATGGGAGGCCGCGAAGAAGGGCCCCCTCCCCCTGATCACCGCCCATCGAGCCGCCACCGTGAGGCGGTTTGTCGCCCACGTGAGGGAGAGAACCCACCACGACGGCCATTACCCGCCTACTGTCCAAAAAGAACCCCGAAAATATGGCCTGAAGCCCACCCTTTTACGGCCTCATACACCCCGAGGACGAGGGCAACTGAGACTATACAGAGGATAATCTGCACCGCCACCGGCGGCTCCTTATTCAGGAGCGACACAATGAAAGATTTGATCTATCGTGTTCCTTAATGCTTCCTATACACTTTAGAAGATTCTCCGTGGAATCGTGGAAAAAATAGCCTATACAGCTTGTGAAATGTTCCTTAAACTCCCCATAAAGATCAAGGGTGATCGCGCCCGTGAGAGCAGCGTCGGCAATCTGTAATATCCCTTTCCACCATATCGCTGATTCCGTACCCGGAACCGGGTTAGCCTGTTCCGTAATCCAAGGAACCACTCCCAACACCGCTACCGATACCCCCTCCAGGGATGGGGTTTCGCTTGCCTGTATGGCCCCGGCTTGAATGGCCGGAGACACAGACGCTCCGAGAAGTAACAGTGTGAAGATGAATGAATGTTGTTGAGGCAGAGTAAGACCTCGTCCTCCGCAGAGCAAGCGGAAGGGTTCCTCACCGCTCCCCACCTCCCCTTACTCCCGCTTGACCGCCCACCTACCCAAACGCCACGCCCCCCAGGAGACCACACCATGAACCGCATCCCCGCCGCCCTGATCACCGCCGGGTGCGCAAGCCTCGCCACATGGGAGGCCACCTCACCCTCCCAGCCGCCCGGGAATGCGTGATCAATACGGAGAGCCCGAAGCGACGAGGCGCGGCTTTGCCCTCTGGAAGGGGCCCAAGAGCGGCACGGGGGTCAAGCCACGCCTTCCAGCGCCCGCCGCACGTAGACCGGCACCATGGCCCGGCGCCATTGCGGGTCAACGATCATGTTGTCCAGAGGACGGCACTGGGCCCCGGCCCGCTCGGCCAGCGCCTGGACCAAGCCAGGATCCAGACGGTGTCCCGCGGCCATCTCCTCCCACCCGGTCAGCATGCGCGGGCGAGCCCCCAGGGCCGAAACCACGCCCTTCAACGAAGCCACGATCCCATCTTCCTGGAAGTCGGCCACAACGGCAACCGACAACAGGGGGAAGTCAATGGCGTTTCTCTGCCGTAACTTCCGGTACGCGCTCCGCCTTCCAGCGAAAACGGGGATCGTGACCTCCGTTAGGATCTCGTTCCGGGCCCGGCGGGTGTTCAGGACCCCGTCGGCCACGAAGAAGTTCGCTGCGTCGATTTCCCGGGTTCCTCGGGGCCCGGCAAGGGTGAACTTGGCACCCAGGGCCATCAGGCTCGGGGGCGTATCGGCAGAGTGCGCGGCCACGCACTTTCTTCCCACTTTCGTAACGTGGCAGACGGTCCCGTCTTTCTTGAGACAGTAGCCCAATGCCCGCCGCCAGAACTCCGTTTGGTTGTAATACGTGCACCGGGTGTCGAGACAGATGTTTCCGCCCAAGGTTCCCACGTTTCGGTGCTGAGGGCCGGCAACCGAGCCAGCCGCTTGGGCGAGCCCTGGAAGGTGGCGTCGCACCGCAGGGTGGACCGAAACGCTGTGAAGCGTCTCCAGGGCGCCGATCCGCAGACTGCCCGCCTTCCCCCCCCCGTCAACCCCCCGCATGGCTTCGATGCCGTTAAGAGCGACGACATGTTCCGGCGTGAAGAGGCGGTGCTTCATGTTGGGCATCAGGTCGGTGCCTCCGGCCATGGGCAGGGCATCCGGCCCCAATTCGTCCAGCAAACTCGTGGCCTCCTCCACCGTCGTGGGGCGGTGGTACCGGAAAGGGTGTAGCCGGAGCAAGCCTAGGCTCCGTTCCGACCTTCGCCACGGCCGGGACCCACGCGCCCCCCATGGGCCTCCCTCCAAGGCGCCGCGGGCATCTTTTCGAAACGCGGCTGGGGGGCCCTGCCGGGGCAGGCTCCGGACCCATTCACCCTCTGAAGGGCCCGCCAGACCCGTGGTGGCGAAAATGGCAAAGCGTCCATGCGCACCCCGACCGCGTCGTAGATGGCGTTGGCAATGGCCGGAATCGACGGATGGAGCGGGCCTTCTCCCGCCTCCTTGGCTCCGTAGGGGCCCTCGGGGTCAACGGATTCAATGATCAAGGACTCCAAGGCGGGGGTGTCCAGGCTGGTCGGGATCCGGTAGTCCAGTAGTGACGGCGCATTGTGCAAACCCGCCCGCCCCTGGTCCGCCGTCTTGAAGATCTGCTCTTCCATGAGGGCTTCTGCGAATCCCATGTAGGCCGACCCTTCCATCTGGCCCTCCACCAGGACGGGGTTCAGCGCCCTTCCACAGTCGTGGGCGATCCAGATTTTCTTGACTTCCACAAATCCCGTCTCCGGGTCCACCTCCACTTCGGCCACATGGGCCGTGAAAGAGTACGCCGGGGAGGACCCGATCGTCGCGCCCCGGTATTCCCCGTGGATGTCCTTGGGCGTGTTGTAGGACCCCGTCGCTCCCAACGTTCCAAACTTCGCCTCCGCAAGGTTGAAGGCCTCCCGGATGGGCATGCACACGCCCGTGTCCCCGGCCCGCAGGGCGAGGCCCCCGGCCAGGAGGACCTCTCCCGGCTTCACCCTCCAAACCCGGGCGACAGCCTCCTGGACCTGCCGTTTGATCCGCCGGGCCGCCTGGATACAGGCGTTTCCCAACATGAAGGTGACCCGGGAGGAGTAGGCGCCCAGATCCACCGGGGTGAAGTCCGTGTCCCCGGCGAAGACTCGCACATGGTCCAGGGGTACGCCCAACTCCTCGACGACGATATACGCCACCATGGAGTCGGCGCCCTGGCCGATCTCCGAAGCACCGGAAAAGACCGAAACCCGGCCCGATCGGTCCACCTGGAGCTGGATGCCCGACTGGGGCATGTCATTGGGATAGATGGGGTAGTTCGTGCCCGAGATGTAGGTAGAGCCCGCCACGCCCACGCCCCGGCCAAAGGGAAGATTGCCGAACTTGGCCTTCCAGTCGCTGGACCGTTCGACTGCATCCAGACACTCGAGGAAACCGTTGGACGTCACCCTGAAGTCGTTGACGGTGCGGGTTCCGGACCCGATGAAGTTGCGCCTTCGAAGCTCGATCGGATCGATGGACAGCGCTTCGGCAATGCGGTCGAGTTGCACCTCGAAGGCGAAGCGGGGCTGGACGGAGCCGTGACCTCGCTTCGGCCCGCACGCGGGCTTGTTGGTATACGCCCGGGTGGAGTGGAAGCGGTAGGCCGGCATCTTGTAGGGCGCCGTGAGGAGCTGCCCCGAATAGTAGGTCGTCACGAGTCCGAAGGAGGCGTAGGCGCCCCCGTCCATGACGATCTGGGCGTCCACCGCAGTGAGGCGACCGTCCCGGCGGACGCCGGTCCTGTACCGCATGTGAAAGGGGTGGCGGCCCCGGTGGGAGTAGAAGACTTCCTCCCTCGTGTAGAGAATCTTCACGGGCCGACCGGTCTTCATGGCCAGCTTGGCCACGCAGAATTCCAGATCGAAGGGCTCGGATTTACCGCCGAAGGCTCCCCCAACCGGAGGCTGGATGACCCGGACCTTCGCAGGGTCCAGCCCCAGAACCCGGGCCAGCTCCCGATGGAGGTAGTGGGGGACTTGAGTGGCGGACCAGACGGTTACCTTTCCTGCACCGTCCGCCATTCCGATGGCGCAGTGGGGCTCAATGGGCGTATGGGTCGTACCCTGGAAGAAGTAGTCGCCCTCCACCACGATGTCGGCACCTTCCAGGCCATCTTCCACATCGCCGAACGCCAACTTCACGACCTTGGTGATGTTCCCGTTCTGCCCTTCCTTGCGAGGCTCGTGGATGTACGGACCAACGCTGGCGGCGATCGCCTCGTGGGGGGTCAGGTAGGCCGGAAGCTCCTCGTAAGCGACCTTGATGTGCTCCAGGGCCGCCGTGGCCGTGTCCTCGTCAACCGCCGCCACCGCCGCCACCCCGTCCCCGATGTAGCGCACCCGGTCCAGGCAGAGCGGGTACTCGTCAGGGGTCCAGGGAATGATCCCGTAGGTCACGGGCATGTCACGGCCCGTCACGACGGCGTGTACGCCCTTCATGCGCTCCGCAGGAGACGTATCGATGGCGACGATGCGCGCGTGGGGGTGCGGGCTACGGAGGATCTTGCCGTGGAGCATCCCCGGAAGACGGATGTCGTCGGTGTACCGGGCTCGGCCCGTCGCCTTGTCCAGTCCGTCCACCTTCCGCATCGGCCGACCGATGGCGGAGAAGCCGTCACTTCCCGGCCGGGCCCGCCCGCCCGGGCCGCCTCCACCGCTTGATTCTCCCCGCCCGGCTGGCTGGCCCCGCCGTCCCGAGTCGTCTGGCCCGCTCACCGGCGCATCCTCGTTGCCGCGGCCTCCACGGCGTCGTAGATCTTCGCGTAGCCCGTGCATCGGCAGAGATTGCCCGCCAGCGCAGCCCGGATCTCTTCCCTGGACGGCGACGAATTGCGCTCCAGAAGGACGACCGAGCTGCAGAGGATCCCGGGGGTGCAGAAGCCGCACTGGGCCGCTCCGTTGAGGTCGAACTCGTCCTGGATGGGATGGAGTTCGGTACCATTGGCCAAGCCTTCCACCGTCCGCACCTTCCGACCCTCGGCCTCCAGAACCGGGGTGATGCACGCCAGCACCGCCCTGTCGTCCAGGATGACCGTGCAGGCGCCGCAATCGCCTTTGTCGCAGCCCTGCTTCGATCCGGTCAGACCCAGCCCGTAGCGCAGGGTCTCCAGCAGCGTGTAGTGGGCGGGAACGCCGCAGACGCGCTCGTCTCCGTTTACCCGCAGGCGGACGACTTCCATCCGTGACCTCCTCCCCTCCGAATATCGGTTCCTCGGGGAAGCACTGCCAGCCCCGGGCCCCGGCTTCACCTGGAACCCGTACCCATTCCCCGGTAGACTATAGAGAACCCCCAAGCAAGTCCGGTTGATCCCGGACAAAACTCTCAAAGAAGGAACAGTCGAGATGCCTTATCCCGAAATGATGGTTGCGCCGATGAGGGAAGAGTTGGTCAGGATCGGTTTCCAGGAACTCCGCACGGCGGAGCAAGTCGATCAAGCGATGGAGGCCATGGAGGGAACCGTCCTTGTGGCTGTCAACTCCATCTGCGGCTGCGCAGCCGGCCGGTTCAGACCCGCCGTGAAGATGGCCTTGGAGGGGCCGAAGCACCCGGACCACAAAGTCACCGTATTTGCTGGGCAGGACATGGCCGCTACCGCGGAAGCCCGCAAGCAACTTGTCGGATACCCGCCTTCGTCACCCTCCATCGCCCTATTGAAGGACGGGGATGTGGTCTTCATGCTGGAGCGGTTCCAGATTGAGAGCCGCGCCGCGCCGGAGATCGCCCAGGACTTGGCGACGGCCTTCGCCGAACACTGCTGACCCCGGGCAGGTCAAGCCGGTGACCTGTCCTCACACGGGATGGCAAACAGCGAAGGCGATGAGGTCCGCGCCCAACAACGAAGAGCCCCGAAGCCTACCCTCCGCTGGTGGTTGACGTCTTCGCTTTTCTGGCTTGGATACAAGCATCCAGGGAGAACTTGCCCGCCCCGTTGGCGAAGAAAAACAACCAAGTGAAGCAGTAGAAGACCGCCAGCTCGCCCCCGTTCATGATCGGCCAGAAGCCCCTGGGGAAATGGACCCAGAAGTAGGCCACGGCCATCTGGCCCGCCAGCAGGAAGGCAACGGGTCGGGTGAACAGGCCGACGACCAAGAGAAGGCCCCCCGCGAGCTCCAGAATTCCGGCAATTCCACGAGCGCCCATTAGGGCATCGACCTGGTTTCCGCCCAGGGCGCCGAAGAGCTTCTGGGCACCGTGTTGAAAGAAGAGAAACCCGGCGAAGACGCGAAGGGTGTTGAGGGTCAGTTCGTTGAATCTCCCGCGGTTTGTTTCACTCATTTCCTTGACACCTGTCTCCCCTTTATGGACGCGAGTAGCGCCGGACTCTCTTATCCGGCCAACCCGAGGAAGAATACTGCGGTGGATGGCTTCCGGCAAACAAGTCGGTCTCGACAGAGCCGTGTAGACCCTGGAACACGAGAGGACATCCCCTTCTCAATATCTCTTACTCATAAGGAGATCTTGATACGCCAATCGGAGGCCTTGAGGTATCAATATCCTGCTATCAGGACGAAAAAGGAACGGGCGGGCCCGCCGTTCACTAGGGGGTAGTCGAAAACGGTTGGAGCTTTGGCGGCCGTGGCTCGGGGCCTGGTGAATTCCTCAGAATGATGGACATGGAGTTCGATGCATCCGGGAACCTGATGGTAGTGGACGTAGATCAGGCCAGGATTACCGTCGTGGACCCATCTGGAAATCTGGTGGAAACACACCGTGTACCCGGCGCGACCCAAATCATGCCGGGCACATTCCACCCCGGTCACTGGACGGTTATGCCGGAGTCTAGCGCCCGTGACGACACTCTGTGGGTGTCCCGGGCACGTGAAGACCCGATTTATTTGGCCACGCCCGCAGCCCTGGGGTCTCCTAAATCCCTAGCAGCGGAGGGGTGGGCAACGAACTTGGCCGACGGAGGGGCAGTTGTCCATTTTCGTTGGTCGAGCAAAATCGTCGTGCTTGATTCCTCCGGTCGCGTTCGCACGATCTTCGATGGGATCGAACCGCTTTCTTTCCCTGAGGTGGTGCAGGACGTCGAGCCTCCTCCAAGGATGAACGCGACGTCCATGCGCGTCACCAGAATGGACCCAAAGGCGGTGACTGCGACGCTGACTTTGTCGGTCCACGCTTCTCGAATCTACGTGTTTTTCGCAGGAGCGACGGATCATGCCTGGCGGATGGTGGACACGTACCGCATGGATGGAGGTTACTTGGGGACATACCTGTTGCCGCACCGAGCGAGGGATGCGGTGGTGCTTTCCAACGGGCAGCTTGCCACCCTGGAAACCCAGCTCATCCCGACGGTGCGGATTTGGAAGCTGGACGAACTACCATGACCAAGTTCCTGCTGGGCTTGGGCACCATTCTGGTCGGCTGCGGGGATGGCGCTCGCCATGCCCTTCGCTCCTCTAGATCAGAATCATGACGGCAAAAAGGTCGATCCTCCTGGCGCTTTTCGTAGTGTCATTTGGTTGTGCCATCCTTGGCACATCGAAATCCGGCATGGCGCAAAAACCAATTCTTACGTGCTCCTACTTCGGCTGTGAAAACATAGTGCCGCTTCACTGCGTGTCATGGGAACAGAACGACATAACGTGGACCTGCTGGGAAGCATGGCGAGAAGGTGGACCGGATCCTTTCTAGATGTACAGAGATGGGGCCCTGCCAGGAAACGACGGGCCAAGCAAAAGGGTTGACGCAGAAATCCTTGCGAATCTATCCTCCCGAACGGAGGCGCCCTCGTTTCCTATCCCGCTTCCTCTCCTTTTTCTCAAAACGCCGCCTCCGCCGCGCGTCCCGCTTGGATTCGCCTAGCTGCCTGAACTCCACTTCGACGGAACCCAGAACGGAGAGCCCGTCGATCCGAACCGACGGAGCGTCCTCTTCCGCCTTGAAGTGAGTGTCGGGACGGTGATCAAAACTTCCGACGATGGCTGATCCAGCACATTCGACGCGAAGACCGGGGGGTACGATCACTTCTACCGAACCAAGGACCGTCAGGACCTTGAACGTGAATTCACCGTCACCCAGCAGCGCTTCTCGCAGGTCGATCACGACGGAACCCACGACGGCCACGACGGTGGTCTCCCGGGCGGGAATCCAGGAACCCACCCGCTTGGATTCGCCGAACACGGCAACGGCCCGGTCGGTTCGCCTGACCCGTGCGGGCCGTACGCCCGCGGGAAGGGAAACGGTCGAAACACGACCGGGTGAGCGCCGATCCCTCTTTGCCCAAGCGCCGACGGGAAGCCCTTCGAGAACCGATTCCAGCTCCGCCTTGGTGTGGGCTTGATGCGCAAGACTCACGCGGCGCTCGAAGTCTTCAAGGGTCATGTTGTCCTGCGCAAAACATTCGCTCAGGACATCAATGGCTTTGCCTCTCGCGGTCTCGAAAACATCGGCTTCGGCTCCCGGCCCCCTCCGCGTGCGGCGTTGTGGTGGCTTGCTCATTCGGCATCCTCCATCGCCCCCGTCGTCACATCTACCAGGTTTGCCCCGCACCCTTTGCAGAATTGGGCATCTTGGTCGTGGCCCCCGGAACGGCAGTCGGAGCAGACTTTTCCCCTAGCTGGAGTTGACGTTTTTCCAAGGCCGTGGGCTTGGGCCAACTCCACGCTCACGATCCCCGACGGCACCGCAATCAGCCCATACCCCATGAGCATGATCAATACGGAGACGAACTGCCCGGTTGCCGTTTGGGGCGTAATGTCTCCAAACCCCACCGTCGTCAACGTCACCACCGCCCAGTAGACGGCGACGGGAATCGAGGTGAAGCCTGCAACTTGTCCTTCGATGAGGTACATGAAGGAGCCCAGGATCACCACCAAGGTAAAGACCGTCACCAGGAAGACGGTGATGCGGTATCGGCTGGCCGAAAGAGCTTGGCGCAAGGTCCGCACTTCGCCCAGATACCGGACCAGCTTGAGGACCCGAAACACGCGCAACACTCTCACCACCCGGATGACCGTGAGAAATCGCGTGCCTGGAAGCAGAACGCTCAGGTATGTGGGAATGATGGAGAGCAGGTCGACGATGCCGAAGAAGCTCAAGGCATAACGGCGCTTCGAACGGACCGACGCTAGCCTGGCCCCGTACTCAACCGTAAAGAGAATGGTGAAGGCCCATTCCAACCCGTGCAGCAAGGCCCTATGGCGCTCCACCACCGATTCGACCGAATCGAGCATGACGACCGTGACGCTGGCCAGGATCGCCAGAATAAGACAAATGTCGAACACCTTGGCCCAAAGCCCGCTGTCCGGCTCGAAGAGGACCTCGTAGAGACGCCCTCGCCACGGTGGGCCGTTTGCGGGGCGGTTGGCCGTCATTCGGAGCTGACCCGGTCAGGCTTCGCCCCACAGGACACGCCCGTACCGCCCAGGCCGCAGTAACCGCCCGGATTCTTTGCCAAGTATTGTTGGTGATGCGCTTCCGCGTAGTAGAACTTGGGAGCCGCGACGATCTCCGTCGTAATGGCGCCGAAACCGGCTCTGGCGAGGTTCTGACCGTACCGGAATCGGGAGTCCCGGGCGAGGTGCTGCTGGCGGTCTCCGTTGGTGTAGATCGCGGAGCGGTACTGGGTTCCCACATCCGCCCCCTGCCTCATCCCCTGAGTCGGGTCGTGCCCTTCCCAAAAAGCGGCCAGGAGCGAACCGTAGGCTACCCGGTCGGGATCGAAAACCACCAGCACGACCTCGGCGTGTCCTGTACGCCCGCTGCATACTTCCTCATAGGTGGGGTTCGGGGTAAGCCCGCCCTGATAACCCACCGCGGTGCTGTAGACGCCGGGCATCTGCCAGAACTGCCGCTCCGCTCCCCAGAAGCAACCCATTCCCACGTAGGCCCGCTGGAGACCCTCCGGAAACGGGGGCTTGATCCGTTTCCCCTTCACGTAGTGTAGCTCCGGCACGCCCAGCGGGTTTTCGCGTCCCGGCAACGCTTCCCCGGGGCCTGGAAGCCGGAGACTTCGGCGACCGGTGAACATTCCTCATCCCTCCCGGCACCCGAAGGGGTGCTCTGCCCCCTGCGGCGCACATCTCCGTTCCCATAAGAATCGCGGCAGGCCATAAACCTAACCGTTTCGGAACATGGTGGCTTTCCTGGGCATCCCCGGGGAAGCTGGCGCACATTTCCGCGATTGGTGGCCCATGGCTACACTGTAGTCAAGGTTCAGGAAAGCGACGAGCCCGACTCGCTCCACGACGAGCCCCCACAACCCATCGCCCCGCAAACCCCATCAAGGAGACCCCGATGAGCGACGCCTTCTACACCGCAAACGTCCACGTAGCCAGGATCGCCGGAGTCCACAGACGCGCGACTCTGGAGGACGGCACGACCGCCGACTTCGGCGTTCACGGGCCGATCAAGGCGTACTACCGCCTCGACACCGAGCCCGACTTGCCCCTGCCGGTAGACTATCTGGTTGCCGCGGCGGCCGGCTGACTCCTGGGGACACTCACCGGCGCACTGGAGGTGCGCGGAATCCCGGTACCCGACGACGCCGTCAGCGTCGAGGCCGAAGGCATCAACGAGGTCCTCGACCGGATTGTCGTCCTCACGAAGATCCACGTGCACTACACGATCCGGGTGGCGGCGGACGCGCCGAGGCACAAGATCGACCGCGCTCTGGCAACCCACGTGTCCAAGTGTCCGACCGCTTGCAGCATCAGGGACTCGGTCGAAATCACCTGGTCGGCCGACATCGATGAAGGGTAGCGGAAGAATAGCCCGCAGTGGCGGGGTGGGTATTGAATCAGCCCGCGAAGCGCCGCTCTGACGTGACCTTTCAGCCCCTCGACCTGGCCGCATTCGTCGGCTTCCTGCTCCTCGTGGTCGGTGTTTCGCTGTACGCGTCCCGGGGAGAGCGGGACGCCGCGGGCTACTTCCTGGCAGGCCGCAGCCTGCCTTGGTGGCTGATCGGCTTCTCCCTGATCGCCTCCAATATTTCGACCGAGCACTTCGTGGGCATGGCGGGTCGGGGTTACGACCTCGGTCTCGCCATTGCCAGCTACGAGTGGATGGCCGCAGTCACCCTCGTACTGGTCGGCCTCTTCTTCCTCCCTCGGTTTCTCCAAGCAGGCATCTACACAATCCCCGAATACCTGGAATACCGCTATGACGCCCGCACGCGCACGCTCATGGCGGGCTTCATGCTGGCGGCCTACGTCCTCGTCGCCCTGGCCACGGTCCTGTACTCCGGAGCCCTCGCCCTCAACTCCATTTTCGGCGTCGACTTTCTCCCAGGAATCTGGCTGATCGGGGTGCTGGCCGGTGGCTACACGATATACGGCGGACTGAAGGCGGTCGTGTGGTCCGACCTGATCCAGGGCGTGGTGCTCCTTCTGGGCGGCGCCTTGGTCACGCTGCTTGGCTTTCGGGCCCTCGGAGGCATCCAGCCCTTCCTCGACATCGCCGACGGCAAGCTGCACACGGTCCTTCCGTGGAACCACCCGGAAGTGCCCTGGCTCGCGGTGTTCGTCGGGGGCCTGTGGATCCCCAATCTCTTTTATTGGGGCCTGAACCAGTTCATCACCCAGAGGACGCTTGCGGCCCGGAGCCTGGCCGATGGCCAGCGGGGGATCTTTCTCGCGGCGTTCCTCAAGTTGCTCATCCCGTTCATCGTCGTCTTCCCCGGCATCATGGCGGCGGAGCTCTTCGCCGAACAAATAACGAACCCGGACCAGGCCTATCCGGTAATGATGAGGGAGCTGCTCCCGGCCGGACTCACCGGCGTCATGTTCGCGGCCCTCTTCGGCGCGGTGATGAGCTCCCTCGATTCGATGCTCAACTCCGCGGCGACGATCTTCAGCGTAGACCTGTACAAGCGCCACCTGCGGCCTGGGGCGCCGTCGCACAGGGTGGTGTCGGTCGGTCGGATCACGACCGGCGTGCTGGTGGTGGTCGGATGTTTGTGGGCCCCCGTCGTGGGGAGCGCGGGCAGCGTCTTTCAGTACATCCAGATGTTCTGGGGCTTCATTTCGCCCGGGATCGTTGCCGCATTCCTCTTCGGCCTGTTCGTGCCCCGGACTCCGCCGGCAGCGGCCTTCGGCGGGATGATCCTCGGGGTTCCGGTGTACGGGTTGTTACTCTGGTTGTTCCCCGAAATCGCCTTTCTGCACCACATGGCGATCACATTCCTGGTGATTTCGGCGTTCATGACGGTCGTGACCGTTACCCGGCCCCTGGCCCGTCCCCGGGTGCTGCCGGTCTGCACGGAAGTGGAGCTGGAACCCGCGGCAGGAGCTCGATCCTTGGCCGCCGGCGTCGTGGCCGGAGCCGCTGTCCTGTATGCGATCTTCTGGTGATCCCCGTGCGCCCGGACCTCGGTCACCGGAGAGATGTGCTCCAGGCCCGCTGGAGCTCTTCCATCCCGCTCACCCATCGAGATGAGAATACGCCCATGAGACGACCGCGGCGCCCTACTCCGGCGCCACTCCGGAAGAGGGGGTACCGGCACCTCGGCTCCGCAGGACTCGTCGTCTTTCTCGCGTGCTCCCCCCCGTCCGGGGAGCAGCCTGGTTCCGTCCCCTACTGGGAGGATCCCACGGTATTCCAAGTAGACAGAGAGGCGCCCAGAGCGTCCTTCACGCCCTTCCGGACCCGAGAACGCGCCCTCAACAATCGCCCCGAAGCGTCGGGGTTCCGTCTTGATCTCAACGGCGTCTGGAAGTTTCACTGGGCGCCCCGGCCGGCCGAGCGACCCCGGGATTTCTACGACCCCGGCTTCGACGTGTCCGCCTGGGATGACGTCGAAGTGCCGGGCAACTGGGAGCTCGACGGATATGGTTACCCCGTGTATCTGGACGAGTCCTACTCCTTTCCCGCCGACCCCCCGCACATTCCTCTGGACGACAATCCGGTGGGCTCGTACCGACGGACCTTCGAGATTCCGCCGGACTGGCGCGGGCGGGAGGTCTTCATCCACTTCGCCGGGGTGTATTCGGCCTTCTTCGTCTGGGTGAACGGCCAGGCAGTCGGCTACAGCGAAGGCAGCCGCACGCCGGCTGAATTCCGGATTACCGAGGCCGTTCGGCCGGGAACCAACGACGTGGCCGTCCAGGTTTACCGCTGGAGCGACGGAAGCTACCTGGAGAGCCAGGACTTCTGGAGGATCAGCGGAATCGACCGGGACGTGTACCTGATCTCGGCTCCGCCGACCTTCGTGCGAGACTTCTTTGTGGAGGCCGACCTCGACGACGCCTACCAAGACGGACGCCTCCGCCTCACGGTCACCCTTGCCAACCGGGGGCTGGGCCCGGCCGGACAGCACGAGGCGAGGTACGAACTCCTGGATCCGGACGGCCGCCCGGTCTGGCCGGAGCGTCGTTCGGTGGTGATGAACCTGGAGCCCGGGGAAGAGGCAACCGCGACGGTGTCCGCGGTGGTTGAGAGCCCCCGGCCGTGGACCGCCGAGACCCCCTCCTTGTACCGGGTGGTACTCTCCCTTGCCGGTCTGGATGGCACCGTAACCCAGGCAATCTCGGTGCGCACCGGCTTTCGGCGCGTCGAGGTCGCCGACGGGGTTCTCAAGGTGAACGGACGACCCATTGTGCTGCGGGGAGTGAACCGCCACGAACACGACCCGGAGCGGGGCCACGTCGTCTCCGAAGCGTCCATGCTTCGGGACATCACCCTGATGAAGCAGCTCAACGTCAACGCGGTGCGGACGGCCCACTATCCCAACCTTCCCCGGTGGTACGAGCTCACCGACGAACACGGCCTCTACGTGGTGGACGAGGCCAACATCGAGTCTCACGGAATGGGTTCCCAACCCGGGGTCACCCTGGCAGGAAAACCCGATTGGCTGGCGGCGCACCTCGACCGCACCCGAAGGATGGTCGAGCGGGACAAGAACCACCCATCCGTCATCCTCTGGTCCCTGGGCAACGAGGCCGGAGACGGGGCCAACTTCGACACGACCTCCGCGTGGATACGACGGCGCGACCCGGGGCGGCCCATCCTCTACGAGCCGTCGGGGGAGCGCGGCAACGTGGACATTGTGTCGTCGATGTACGTGCGGCCCTATTGGCTGGAACGGTACGGGAACCGAGAACCCTCAAGGCCCATGGTGCTGGTCGAATACGCCCACGCAATGGGGAACAGCGTGGGCAACCTGGCCGACTATTGGGAAGTGATCGACCGGTACCCGACGCTCCAGGGGGGCTTCATCTGGGACTGGGTGGACCAGACCCTACTGGCAACGGACGAAAGCGGACGCCGCTACCGGGCGTATGGCGGGGATTTCGGCCCGGCAGGGGTTCGCACCGACGGCAACTTCCTTGTGAACGGGCTCGTTTCTGCCGATCGGGAGCCCCACCCCCACGCGTGGGAAGTCAAGAAGGTGTACCAGCCGGTTCGGGTGCGCGCCCTCGACCGGTCCGCCGGGAGGATCCAGGTGGAGAATCGCCGTGCTTTCGTGGATCTGTCCGACCTGTTCGGCACCTGGGAGGTTCGGGCCGACGGGGCTGTGGTGGCGGAAGGCGTTCTACCCCTGCTGGCCACGCCCCCCCAAGGGGCCGACACGGTCGCGCTGTCGTTGCCCGAAATCGACCCCGAGCCGGGGGTGGAGTACCTGTTGAGCGTCCGCTTCCGAACCCGAAATGCTGCCCCCCTGGTTCCGGCGGGCCACGAGGTGGCATGGGAACAGTTCAGTCTTCCCTTTCGGCAACCCCCGGTCTACCGAACGCCGGACGGCGGTTCCCTGAGAACCCGGGAGACCTCCGCGTACACGGAGGTGGAGGGCGGTGACTTCGCCCTTCGCTTTGATCGCTCCCTGGGAACGCTGGCTACCCTGCGGGTCGGGGACCGGAATGTGCTTCTGTCGGGTCCCCAGCCCAACTTCTGGCGGGCGCCAACCGACAACGACTTCGGCAGTGGCATGCCGGTGCGATCCGGCGTGTGGCGCCGAGCCGGGCGTCCTCCGGCCCGTCACCTGGACTCCATGTCGGTGACCGCCCAGCCGGACGGCAGCCGGGTGCAGGTAACCAGTCATTTCACGATCCGTTCGATCCGCGCCCGGTACACGCTCCTACACGAGGTTTTTCCGGACGGGACGGTGGCCATCAAGGCCGATCTGACGGAGGTGGACGAGGATCTCCCCGAGATGCCTCGTTTCGGAACGCTTCTCACCCTTCCGGGAGACTTCAACCGGGTCCAGTGGTACGGGCGGGGGCCATTCGAGAACTACTGGGACCGCCGCACCGGGGCCGCCGTCGGCCGCTACGCCGCGCCGGTCTCCCAGCTCGCGCACCCCTACGTGCGACCCCAGGAGACGGGCACCCGGTCGGACACCCGCTGGGTGGCGATGGCCGACGCGACGGGGGCGGGCCTGCTGGTGACCGGATTGCCCGCCGTTTCCTTCTCCGCTCTGCCCTACCGTCTCTCAGACCTGGACGCCGGAGAACGGAAGACCCAGCGTCACTGGACCGATCTGGAACCCCGGAACGAAATCACCCTCCTGATCGACTACCGCCAGACCGGGGTCGGGGGGGACGACTCCTGGGGGGCCGTTCCTCATCACGAGTACACCCTTTGGCCCCAGGAAATGGGCTTCCGGTACCTGCTGCGCCCCATGAGGCCAGGTGAAGATCCGGGCGAGGTGGCGCGAACCTCCCTGCCCGATTCCAACGCCGTTCGGGCTGCCACGGAGCGTTCTCTGGCGCTTCATCACTTTGGAGAGCGCAACCGCGTCGCGCACTTGGCGCGGAATCGTCCAGTCCGGGTCGATCCCGCCCAGTCGTCCCTCTATTCCGCAGCCGGAGACGCTGGACTCGTCGATGGAATCCGAGGCTCCATCGACCGGCGGGGCGGCCACTGGCAAGGCTACCAGGCCAGAACCGTGACCGCCCGCATCGACCTGAATGGTCCGGTTTCGGTCCGATCGGTGAAGGTCGGCTTCCTGCAACACCCGGCCTCCGCTGTCTACTTCCCTCTGCGTATGGAGGTCGCGGCCAGCGAAGAGGGCATGTCCTTCGGAGATCCCGTCGTCCGAACGTTGCAGGAGAAACCCCGGCCGGAGGGAGCCACCCCGCCTCCGGGAGGCCGCCGTTACGTCGAGATCCCCGTCAAGTGGGCGGGAGTGCGTACCGTGCAGGTCCGAATCACGGGGCTGGGCACAGTGCCGGGAGGGTGGCCTGCCGGGGGACAGACCGCGTGGACCTACGTGGACGAAATCATCGTGCGGTAGTTCTGGCGGGATACGCGCGTTTAGGAAAAAGAACGGTCAGCGCTTCCCGAAAGGCTTGCCATCGAATGCGGGCGCGAAGCGCATCTCCGGGGAACCGATGCCGGAACTATTTCGCTCGGTACTTTCGGGAAATACGGGCCGCTGCCACAGGGGAAGCTATTGCCGCCATGGATCCCGACCCCAGGTGTTCCGGGAATCTCCACGGAACCCAAGAGGAGCTTGAGGAGTTTGCGCGTTGCCATCAATCCGCAGAAGATGACCCTTCTTGCCTGGTGGTCGTTACGGAACACTTTAAGGAATCCGGGGAGCTGCATGTGCACTGCGAAGACAACCCGACGTAAACCGGATCGCCATTTGCGGGTCCTGCGTCCTAGCTGATCAGGGGAGACAGGCGAATCCGCCAGAGGCGGTGTTAAGGTCTGACAACTGGGCGGCTGCAGGGGAGTTAAGGCAGCCGGGGAGAGGTACGGAACTCATGGTCACTAGGAACCGACGTCCGCGAATTCCGCCTCATTGATGATCACGAAGGTGGCATCCGCGTCCGCCACCACTTTTCCGTCGGCCATCCTGCTGGCCGTTGCCTTCATCTTCACCCAGTTGCGCTTTCGCGACTCGGGTCGCCCGACCAAACGGAGGGCGTCACCCACCCCCGCCGGCTCCCGGTACCGGATCTCGCAACGGGCGGTGTAAGCGCGGGCACCCTGCAGGTACAACCAGTTGGCCATGACGTCGTCCAGGGCACTGTAGATCATCCCTCCGTGAACCACACCGGGATACCCCACGTGATCCTCCCCGGGCGTGAACTCCGACACGCACGCTCCCTTTTCCAGGCGAAACTCCAAGCGGAGCCCGACGGGATTATCGGGCCCGCAGACGAAGCAGTTTCGCGCGGCTTGCGAGGACCGGACGGCCCCGACACCCGAAGCCGTTTCGGGGACTCGGGAAGCTCCACCGGTTCTCTTCGCTCCTTCGGCGTTGGCGACACCCTCCGCCTGGGCACTCGGCCCGGGTCGATGGCTCACCGCTCTCCCTCGGCCCCCGTCACACACGTTCCTTCCTTCTCTACCCGCCCCCGCTCCGCCACCCGCCGCCACACCGCGTCAAACATCGGCTCGGTGAGCTTGCCCGTGAAAGTGTTCTGTTGGCTGGGGTGGTAGGACGCCAGCACCGCCAGTGACCCGAGATCCACTTCGACACCGTGGCCGAAGGGGGGCCGCGGCCGGGGCACGGGCATCCCACGCTTCGTGAACATTCCCAGGACAAGAGTAAACGCGAACCCTCCCAGGGCGACGACCGTGTGCAGGTTGCCTCCCAGGACATCCATTTCCCGGTGCAGAAACGGGGTGCAGCGGTCTCGTTCCCGGGGGGAAGGCCGGTTGCCGGGCGGCACACAACGCACGCCCGCAGTAACGTACACGTCCTTCAAAGCCAGGCCGTCGTTTCGGTGCCGGCTGGTCGGCCGATTGGCGAACCCGGCTCTGTGCAAGGCCCGGTACAGCCAGTCCCCGGAGCGGTCACCGGTGAACATGCGCCCCGTCCGGTTGGCCCCATGGGCGGCAGGGGCCAACCCCACGACGAGGACGGAAGCCCTCGGGTCGCCGAAGCCCGGGACGGGCCTGCCCCAATACCGCGCTTCCCGGTACTGGGCACGCTTCTCCCGGGACACCCGTTCTCGCCACGCAACGAGGCGGCGACACTTCCTGCAGGAGGTCACGTCCCGACGCAGCCCCCGCAGCGCGTCCGTCACCGGGGAGCTCCCCGGGTACTTTTTTTCGGTCATGAATCGGCCCATCCGGGGCACGAAGCCGGCAAGAATGCCCACGTGCCGGGGTCTACCCCCGTAGCTTTGCGACGCCGCCGACGCCGCGGGCGGACAGACCGGAGCGGACAGGGCTTGACTGAGCAGACCTATCGCGCCTCGGATTCTATCAGAGTGGCCGAAATCACGGAGTCCAGCTCAGGGAAGTTCTCCTCCAGGTACGCATTGCCGGCGGCCGTGATGCTCCTCTGGGAGGGCCCGGTCCCCGAGGGAGCGCCCTCGCCGTATCCGGAGTAGAATTGGTCAACCACGTCCATGCCTTCCGTGACCCGGCCGAAGGGGGCAAAACCGCGGGCATCCAATCGGGAATTATCCCCGTAGTTCACAAAGATCTGGGTCGTTCGGGTGTGTGGGCCACCCATCGCGTAGGTCACCATCCCCCGGGTGTTCGAAGCCACGACAGAATCGTCCAGGATCGGCGAATCTCGCCACGCTCGGGTCACCAAGGGGTCCCCGTGCAGGCCGAACTGGGCCACAAAGCCGTCCAGCACTCGATAGAAGCGGACGCCGTCGTAGTAGCCGTTCTTGACCAGGGTATAGAAGCGGTCGGCTCCGGCAGGCGCCCACGCTCGGGTGACCTCAACGACAAAGGCGCCCTTGCTGGTCTCGAAGCGGGCTTGGAACGTTCCCGGGGCCGTCTCGGCCAGTTCGGCGGGTCGGTACAGCGGGTTGGGTGGGGGGTCGTCTTCAACAGGCCCCCCCTCATTTTCGCCGCCGTCGCTACCACAGCCTGTCGGCGCGAAAGCCGCGGTCGCAAAGTACAGGGCGGGAACCCATGGGCCGGAAGTTCGAACCTTCGTGATCATCATCTTCATCCGGATCGGGGAACGGGAGCACGAGTATCAAGGTAAACTGTGCATGTTGAGGTAACGTAGCCTCTGCCGGCAGCACTCTGCAATGATGCCCAAGGAGCGAAAGTCCGTCCCGAATTCCCACGACCCGAACAACCCCTGAAAGGAACAGCCCGATGCACACCCGAGAATCACCGAAGACCGCACCCCGGAGGACTTACCCCACGCGCCGGCTTGCAGGATGGGCGGGAATTTCCCGTCGCGCACTGGCCGTCCTTGGCTTCTTTTCGGCGTCCGCCTGCGGGGACAGCTCAATGACACCCCCACCCTCGGGCACGCCGAACCTTCCTCCGGTGGCGTCTTTCACCGCCGACCTCTCGGAGGGCTTCACGCCCCTTGTCGTGCGATTCGACGCCAGCGCGTCCAGCGACCCCGACGGCAACATCGTCAGCTACGCCTGGGCCTTCGGCGACGGAAAGACCGGATCGGGTCGGACCGTTGACCACACGTACGAAAGCCCGGGCTCATTCACACCCGAGCTGACGGTCACCGATGAACGGGGGGCATCCCACACGCAAACCGGAACGGCGATCACGGTGAACAGCCCGCCTGGCACTGGTGAGAACGAAATCAGCGGTGTGGTCTGGCACGATGCGGACGCCGACGGGGAGAGGGATCCGGAAGAGCAAACCATTCCGGCTTTCGTGGTCTTCCTGGACGAAGACGGGGACGGCCAAAAGGACTCCACAGAGACGGCGGTCATCACCAACGAGGAGGGGAAATACCTCTTCGAAGGACTGGACGGGAACCGGGCGTACACCGTCACCCAGGAGCTGACCCTGGGCTGGACCAACACCGCACCGGGAACCGCCGGCTCGCGGATCACCTCTGCCGGACCGTCCGCGCCCAAACCCGGGACGTTGCCCATCATCGGCGGAGAATTTGCAGAAGCCGGCGAATTCCCCTTCCAGGTGGCTCTGGTGACGGCTTCCAGCCAGTTTCAGTTTTGCGGCGGGACGTTCATTTCAAGGAGCTGGGTCATGACAGCGGCTCACTGCGTTGACGGCTCGGACCCGGCGGCCATCCGGGTTTTGGCCGGGACCCACGATCTGACGAGCGGGGGAGAGCTCATCAGTGTCAGTCGCATCCTCATTCACCCCGCCTACGCCTCAGAAGCCTTCGTATCCAGCGACATCGCCCTGTTGGAACTGAAGGGCGAATACATGTACCCGCGCGTTGAACTCCTCACGCCCGCGAACGTGACCCTTTCGGCCCCGGGGACCCTGGCAACCGCAGTCGGCTGGGGCCTTACGTCGGACGGCGGCTCGGGATCGGACGTCCTCAAGAAGTTCGAATCCGAAATCATCACCAACGCCGAATGCCAGACCCAGTTGGACGACAACATTCTGGACGTAACCATCTGCGCCGGGAAGCGGGGCGCCACCGATTCAATTTGCAGGGGGGATTCCGGAGGCCCTCTGATGGTTCCGTTCCGAAATCGCTGGATCCAGGTGGGCATCGTCAGCTTCGGCGCCAACATCTGCTACCAGCCCACCGCCTACGCCCGGGTATCGGCGTTGGTGGACTACCCGATCGCGAACATCCCTGTGGAAGCGTCGGCCTTTGTGGTGGTGGACTGGAGCGACGGCGACACGGTGGCGGAGGTCAACTTCGGGAACTTTCGGTAAGGTGCACGTTTGCCTGACCCTCCTGACATTCGTCCGGGGGAGCCATCTTGGCTCGTGGCCCCCTGTCGGCGCGGCGGGGCTCTTTCATTCCGGCTTCCCTTTGCCCCGGGCAGGGAACGCTCCCCGGAAGCGGGATCAGACCGCGGCCTCCTTCCAAGCCCCCCGCTTGAAGAGCATACCGCTCATTACCGCCAGGGTGGAAAACGCGATCGCGATCGCCGTGAACACACCATCCGGACCCAACCCCAGTGGGAAGGCCAGAAGCCAGGCGAGGGGAATTTCCCATAGCCAGAAACAGAAGAAGTTGATGACGGTGGGCGTCCACACGGCGCCCGCCCCGTTGAACGCCGCGGTAAGAACCATGCCGTAGGCGTAGAAGAAGAACCCTGCAGAAACGATGCGGAGGCAGCTGACCGCAAACGTCTTGGCTTCCCCCGTCCCTCCAAAGACGCTCACAATCCCGGGAGCGAAAACGAAAAAGAGGATCCCCACGACACCGAGAAAGATCAGGTTCATCCTGCAGGCGATCCAAACGGCGCGCTCGGCCCGGTCTGGTTCCCCAGCGCCCAGACCCTGGCCGACCATGGTGGACGCGGCGTTGGAGAGTCCCCATGCCGGCAAGAGCGCAAAGAGCACGATCCGGATCGCAATCAGGTAGCCCGCCAGGGCATCCGCCCCGAATGCCGAGGTGACCCGAACCAAGCCGATCCAGCTAGCCGTGGCGATCAGAACTTGGAGGGTCCCAGTCGCGGAAAGGCGGACCAGGCGCGCCATGACAGCCGGGCGGATCCCCAGGTGGGGCCGTCGGACCCGGAGGTTTCGTCCCCTGCGGAGCAGCGTGTACATTTGAACGAGTACGGCGGTGCCCCGACCTATCGTCGTCGCCACCGCGGCCCCCTGCACGCCCAGCTCGGGAAACGGACCCCAGCCGAAAATCAGACAGGGGTCAAGAAGGATGTTCAGGCCGTTGGCCAACCAGAGCACCCGCATCGCGGTCGCCGCGTCCCCGGCTCCGCGAAAGGCGGCGTTCTGGAGGAAGAGAAGCATGATCACCACGTTCCCGCCCAGCAACACTCGCGTGTAGGGAAGGGACGTGGCGAGGACCGTCTCGTCGGCGCCCATGAGGAGAAGGATGTCGGCCGCATAAAGGATCCCTCCCACCCCGAAGAGGGCCGCCAAAACGATCCCCAGAACGACGGCCTGCACCGTGGCTCTGGCGGCCCCGTCCCGGTCGCCTTCCCCCGTACGTCGAGCCACCATGGCCGTGACCCCGATGCTCAGCCCCACCGCCACCGTATAGACCAACGTCAAGACCGACTCCGTGAGGGCGACGCCGGCCATCGCGGCGTTCCCCAGCCTGGAGACGAAAAAGATGTCCACGACCGCGAAGAGCGATTCCATCACCATCTCGAGGACCATGGGAATCGCAAGGAGCACGATCGCTCGCTTGAGGGGACCCCGAGTCGGGTCGCCACCCGTCCCCTTTACGGCGTGAAGGAAGACGCTCCACCACCGCTCTCCGGGGGACGAAGCGCCCTCCCCCGCCCGGGTTCCCTCCTCCGGCAGCGGGTCAGGCCGGTCGTCCAACGTCCCAGTCACGGAAGGGCGCGGGTCAGCAAGATTGAATCGGGAGGGGAGGGTTCAAGATGATCACTCAAACTCCTCCTCAAGAAGGTGGGGGAACTTCCCTGCGCCACCTTCCCCGGGGATCGAATGGCCAGGGAACGCGGGTCCCGGCCCTTCTCTCGGGGCGACATGCCGACGCCCGCCCGGCTTGCCTGGTTGGGGAACGGGAAACATAATTTGAGATAACGTCCGAAACGAGTCGCAGGAGTCAAGAACCATGCAGTCATTCCGCAAGCCAAAGGGCAGAGACCAGACGAGCCCGAGGCGGGGTCGCCGGACTTCTTTTGTCCTCGCCCTGGCCTTCGTTTCGCTATCGGGGGCGTGTGACACCCTGACCGGGAACCGGGAACCGGAGGTCGCGCACATCTGGATCAGAAGTACCGACGTAAGCGAAGTCACGCTGATTATCTCCCAATGGTTTATCCACCAACCAAACCCCGAGTGTCCCACCGCATGTGAAGCCACCATCCAATTGGTCCAGAGCGATACCTCCAAGGTGTCCCTCCCCTTCGAGGGCAGCTATCCGTTCAATTTTCGACTCCAGTTCTTCGCCGAGACGTTTCCAGTTGAACCCGAAGTCGCCACCCTTTCTCTAAGGGTGGATTTAGACGACAAGGAATGGTACAACGGCTCCCGTGCCCTGCAGCCGGAAAACGACGACGGTGAGCCCGAGACGCTCCGCTTCGTGTATCAGTACACTCGGGCGACCCTCCCCAACTGAAGGCCGAAGCGGGATTCAGGGGCTGGACGGGAGTCGGCCCGGTCGGCCTTTTCCTTCTCGGGTTGGGTTCTGGCGCGTGCGATTCCCGGCTTCCGTACACCGAGGCGGAGCCGGGCCATCCCCTGCCCGATCTGAGCCCGTCCCAGATCCAGCGGTTTGCCTTGGGCCAAGCCCTATTCAACCGGCCCTTCACCCCCGAGGACGGATTGGGACCCCTCTTCAACCAAGACAGATGCAGTTCTTGCCACGACCTGCCTACCAGCGGCGGACACGGTGCCGAGCCCGTTGCCAAGGCGAGCCGTTTCGATCCCGTCCAAGGTTGTAGCACGCTCCCGGAACAGGGAGGCGACGTCTTGCAACAGATCGTCACCCAAACGGCCCGCAAACTGGGGGTGAGACCCGAGAGCGTCCCCAACGGGGCCACAGCGACCTCCGACATCCGCCCTTCCGCCGTCTACGGTTTGGGGTTGGTGGCTGCGATCCCCGAAGCGGACATCCTGCGGAACGAGGACCCGACCGACGCTGACGGCGACGGCATCTCTGGCCGTCCCAACATGGACGCCAACGGCCGCGCCGGCCGGTTCGGGCGAAAGGCCCAGCACGCGACCTTGTACGGCTTCGTTGAGGAGGCCGTCAGATCCGAGATGGGAATCACGACGCCCAGCCACCCCGGGGAGGAACTCCCCAACGGAGCTTCGTTGCCGGAGCTCGCGGACCCGGCTCCCGACCCGGAAATAGAAGAGTCGGCGCTCGCGTTACTCGTGGACTACCTTCGCTTCTTGGCGCCGACGCAGCGCCTTTGGCCCGCCGAAGCGGACGCCCGATCCGACGTTGATGAGGGCGAACGGATCTTTGAGTTCATGGGATGCACCGACTGCCACATCCCATTCTTCACGACGGGACGGAGCGAGTCCCCGGCCCTGGATGGAAAGCGACTTCGCCTCTACTCCGACCTTCTGCTGCACGACATGGGACCGGAGCTGGCCGATGTGTGCACACCGGGCACGACACCTTCGGAATGGAAGACCGCGCGCTTGGTCGGCTTGGGACACCGTCACGCGTTCCTTCACGACGGTCGGGCAAAGAGTATTGCGGCGGCGATTTTGCTGCATGGAGGGGAAGCCGAGACCTCCCGAGATGTCTTCCTACGCCTCACGAGTGAAGCAAGAACGCAGGTGCTGGACTTTCTCCGGTCTCTGTAAGACCGGCGGGAGAACGGTGACGCGCCGTCACAACGAAAATCGGCGCGGCCGCCCGAAATCCCGAGCAACCGCGCCGATCTCATGTGCTACTTTTTTTTCAAACCTCATGACGGGAAGGCCCAGCGTTCAGACCCCCGCCCGTTCGCCATTTCTTCAGCTCTTCGGCAAGCACCTTTTGGTCAGATCGTTGTCGATGTTCGAATTGTACAGGGCTTCGGTATCCGTCATCGAGAACTTCGTGGGCCGTCCAGTGCCCGGGCGTTCCGGATCCTTCAAGGCGTCGAAAATCTCCCGGGTCAATCCGAAGCGGTGAAGGTCCACCGCGCGCTGGCCCTCCATGAACAACTCCGCGAAGCGCTCCGAGAGCAGGTAATTTCTCATTGCCGTCGCATCCGTTGGCGGGTCGAACGGAGCCAGTCCGACGGATCCTCGCAGTTTGTTCAGGATCGCCGTCGCGCCGGCGTAATCGCCCGTGGCAGCCTTCGCCTCCGCTTCAATCAGGCGCATCGCATCCGAATGCACCATGGGGATGTTGTCGGTAAGGTTGTTGTACTTCCACTGGCTGTAGTGGGGCGTCTCGTTGTCCGTCGCCACCTCCCCGTCAAAGAACACGGGGATCCTCTTATCGAATTTGCCGGTCCACGGATCCCGCATGAAGCCAGACTCGTCGCTCTTTTCGATCTGGTCCCACCACTTGTGCAACAAGCCGGCGGCTTCGTTGTAGGTCTTGGTCGTAACCACAACCATCCAGTTCGTATTCTGCTGATTGAACACCGCGTCGTAGGAAAAGCCATCGGAAATCGACGCTGCGTCGGTCGCCGCCGCGGCCAGGTCTCCAAGAAGGAGATGAGCCTGCGCTCTCCCCGCCCGTGATGCCGTAACGTAATCCTGCCGTCCAGCCGCCTGAGCCGTCTCCATGGCGTCGGTAAACTTTCGAACCGCCTGTTGAAGGGCTTGGTCGTCCGGGATTACTTGGCCCAATTGATCAGTGCCGTGCGATCCGTCAACCGACTCGCAGAATGCCATGCCCATGTACAGGTCGGCAAAAGCCCCGGCCATGCGGACTTGAGCGGTGAGTTCGCTGGACGCCGCTTCAGCTTCTCCCATCACATCCTTGAAACGCCGCTCGGCATCTTCTGCGAACCACTGGGCCCTGAGCCACGCACTATGCGTTCCATCCATCGGGCTCGTGCCGTACTGGAACCAGCCGTGGTCGGTCTCGTCGTATCCGCTCCATGTTCCCGTATGCTGGTATTCGTCCCCAAGTAGGGCCTGATAGACCACATAGGAATCCACGACCTCATGGACTTTTCCTTCCACGCCGTTGGCCACGGCAGGGAGGGCGCTGTTCAGATCCTCCGATGTGTACCGCTGGGGGTCCGAAACCGTCAACAGGTCGTCGCAACCCGCAAGAGCCAGGATGGGGATCAAAATCGCCATCCATCCTTTTTTCATTCCTTTCATTTTCTTGTGCCTCCTGGCTTCCAGTCGTTTTCCGATCTCTCTCTCTCCGAATTTCGGTCTCAAGATCAGAACCTCGTTTTAAACGACAGAAGGAACCGTCTCGGCTGCGGGAGCCCCAGGAAGGGAGACGTGGCAAAATCGCGCCCCCCCTGGTAGAGCTGATTGGGATCCGGGCAATGACAGTCATCCCACCAGTGCAGATTGTAGCCCGAAAGCGTCAGCGTGGAGCGTTGGAGCCCGATTGAACCGGTCAGCGATTCGGGCAACGTATAGTTCAGCGACACCTCCTGCAGACGGATATGGTCCCGGGAATCCACCGGGTACGCCAACCTGTGCCGGTTTAGAACGGAGTCGCTTGCAGGCGTTTCTTCTCCGTTGGGACCCAAATGCATGAGAAATTCGTCGTACGCCAGCTGCCGAACCCCGTACCCCCGGTCCGAGTTGACCATGGACGCACCCCACTCCCCGCGGAACTGAACCGACAGGCGGAGCGACTGGCCTATGGAAAAGTCGTTGTTCCAGGACGCCAGGTGATCCGGAAAGCCCTGGCCCTGGTAGAATCCGTAGGTGGAGCGAATGTGAACTCGATTTTCCGCGTCCCAGCCAATGATATTGGTCCGGATGATCTCACTGATCGGGAACCCTTCCCAATAGCCCCCAAGGCGCTTGTGATAGGTCCAGCCCGTCAGTTCCGTCCCCTCATATATCGGCAGTGAGTCCTGAATTGCCGTCTCGCCCAAGCTCAGAATCTCGTTGTGGGTCCATTCATAATTCACGCCGCTGGACCAGCGCAGAATACTTCTGTCAATAACATTGACGTTAACACCCAGCTCTACTCCCCTGTTCAGGATCTCGCCGACGTTGCGCAACTGGGCCGACGAAAAACCCTTACTCGGAGGAAGCGAAATACTGAGCAGAGCATTTTGCGTAGTGGCGTGCCAGTACGTAGCCTCTACCCCAACCAAGTTGTCAAAAAGACCCAAATCCAAGCCGGCCTCGTACTCCAGCTTGACCTCGGGCTCCAGGTCGGTGTTGCCCGGATTTGATGGTGAAACCCCGGCCACGTCTTCCAGAACCGTGTTGGGCAAATAGGTCTGGAACTGGTCGAAAGCACCCGGCGCCTTTCCGGCCATTCCGACCGCCGCCCGCACCTTGGCGCTGCTCACCAAATCGGGAAGCATGTCTTCGCTCAAGTTGTAGGCCAGATCGGCCTTCGGGTATACCTGAAATCCATAGTTCACGCCGAACGCACTGTTCCCGTCCATCCGAACGGCCGTCGTGACGAATAGATCTCCTATGTCGAAGCGGTTCTGGCCGAAGAAGCCGAGGTTGATTTCCTCAAATGCGGTCTGGGCGCCGAAGGTTCGAGCCGCACCACTCACCACCGTGACGCCCGAACCCGCATAGTCCTTACCCGTGGCCATAGAGAAGTCCTGGAGGTCCCAGTACCCCTGCGTGCCAAAGGAGACGGTTCCGCCCAGATCGTTGAGAATGGGAAGCGTGTAATCCAGGGTTCCGATGTAGTCAGCCGTGAAGGTCCGGACACTCCGGTACCCCATGTTCGCCTCCCCCAGGGTCCCGATGTAGGTGTAGTGTCGCCCGAAGGGCATGTACCGCGACTTCTGGTCGGATACCTGATCCAGGCCGAGCTTTGCACTATGGGTGAAGTGGGGACGAGGGTTGTAGGTCAAGTTGACCGAACCCGTGAACCGATCCGTGTCAGAAAAGGTCCGAATCGCCTTGGCGTTTTCTACGTTGACGTCCAGTCCACCCCCGTAGGGCTCTTCGGCTGTTGCGTTGAGAGGGTTGGTAAGCAACGCGTTCGTATAGATTCCGAGCCAGTTGTTTCCGGACTGAAGCGCCCAAACCCGGTTCCTCACATATGCAGACGTGACACCGACCGTGAGGTTATCCGCCGCGGTCCAGTTCAAGTTGACCCGGAAGTTGGCCCGCTTCTGGTCGTTGGGCTTGATGGAACCCTCTTCGTAGCTGAACCCTCCTGAAATGAAATAGGTTACCGCTTCCCCTCCCCCATCCACGGTCATGTTGTAGCTGTTGATCAAACCGTTCTCGATGAGGGATTCGTTGGGATCCAGGGCAACCGTGCCGTCTTGGCCTCGGAAATTCGACCGAAGTTTGGTCGGAAAATTCGGACGGTGGCGGTTCAAGCCCGCGCTGGTCGAAAAGGTAAAGTTGGCCGGGCTGTTGTTTCGGCCCCTCTTCGTAAACACCTGAATTACCCCGCCCGAGGCTTCCGATCCGTAAAGGGTTGCCGCCGCCGGCCCCTTGAGAACCTCAATGCGGTCAATCTCGTCGGGGTCCAGATCGGAAAGACGATCTTCGCCGGCCCCGCCGCTGAAGGCGCAACAGGTGGTATGAAACGTGGCTCCCGCTCCGCTTCCCCACTCCTGAGCCCGATTGTCGACCCGAATCCCGTCAATGTAGATGACCGGACGCTGGCCCAGGGAAAACGAGTCGTTGCCCCGGATCGTGAGGACCCGAGAGGCACCGACTCCGCCAACCGAACCAATGGAGCGGACCCCCGGGATGCGGCCTTCGAGAACATGGCCGAAACTCTCCAGTGGGACCGCCTCCGAGACGTCGCCGACATCCAGGGACGCCACGGAAACGCCCAGCTTGCGCCGCTCCACCGCTCCCGCTGTACCGGTTACGATGATCTCGTCCAGGTCCACGGCCGAAACTTCCAGCCCGAACTCCACCATCGCCGTGCCGCCCGGGGAGACGGTAAACTCCTGGGTCGCCGTCGCATAGCCTACGTACACGACCTGGACCGTGTAGCTCCCGGCCGGTACGCGAGTGATCAAGAACCGGCCGTTGGAGTTGGAAAGCCCACTCAGTTGGGTGTCCATGATCGTGATCTGGGCGCCATTGATGGGCTGCCCGGAGGTGGCCGCGGTGACCGATCCCATGACGGTGCCGTCCTGGGCCGTCAGGCTCCCCGGCAGGAGAAGGGCCACGGCAACCCATGCGCCGCGGATGAGTCCCCCTCTGGAAATGAAGTTGTAGCGTTGGTTCATGCTGTTTCTTCCTCCTTGTTTATTTGTGTTGAGGAGTCAAGCCGAAACACTTCGGAGCGGGGCAGATGCTCCGACGGCCGACTTGCCGGATTGAGCCAACTGAGTCCTTATCCATCCAATACGCGTTACGTCATCCTGACCTACAAGCGATGGACCGCCAGCCAACGTTTCCGCATTCGCAATCAACGGAGTTATGGCGCATTGGGCTGAATGAACCCTCCCCAATAGTACTACTCGGAGTCCCGTTGCGCCATAAAGATGTCCCCCATCCCCTCCTCCACCCGCTCCGCAAGGGCCGTTACTGCCCTCGCCATGGTCCGGGTCCGTTCACTCCTGACGTAGTACGGGTCCCTCTCGGCTCCGTCAACCCGCACGAGCTCTACGAAGCCCAAAGGGTCCCCGTCTTCGGCCATGTAGTCCACCCGGAGCAGGAGACGAATCCCGGCAAGGGGCGGACTGGCACCATATCCGGCGATGGCCAGCTGGTCCACCCGCTGCATGAAGTTTGCGAATGCGGCGTCCGGGCTCCCTTGGCCTGCCGCTCCGCCATCCGCCGTCCATTCCCCTTCGGCGGTTCGCGCCATGATCCGCTCCCCACCTCCGGCTTCCACCCGAACCCGGCTCACCTGTGCGTCCGAAAAGTGATGGAGCCACCGCTCCCGAAGCGCCCCCTCCCCGATGCTCAAGGGGCGGGTCACATCGCTGGAGACCACGTACCCCTTGCCCGAAGAGGAATCAGCCGCATACCGGTCCGATCCGCCGTACGCAGTGTCGCCCAGCAGGAGCTCCCGGTGGCCGTCCCGGAATTCGACCTGGATCCGCTCGGCGGGCTCCGCAAGGCCGAACCGCGCCTTCTGCTCCGGGGAGAGCGGCCCCAAATCCCGGATGACGCTCATGACCGCGAGGCGGGCGACCAGAGTGTGGCCCGGCGCTCCGACCGGAAACGCCAGCGTGTCCGGGGTGGCAGGGGGCTCTACTGCACCCTGACTCGGAGGATCCGAGCCGGTCACGTCCCCCACGGAAGGGGCCAATCCCGCACCGTCCGATTCCACACTAGTGATCTCCGTGCCCCACAAGAACGCGCCGGCTACATCCGTTCGGCGCTGAATTTCCAGCGCTTTGCCGGGACCACGGTAGCGGACCGCCACCACATCGGTGGTGTCGTGTTCCCAGACCAAAATGCGGCTTCCTTCCTCATCCCGGACCGCATCCCGACTCCAGGTCTGAAACGCCCACAACACCACCACCGCAAAGAGGACACCGTGGACCCGAATCCCCTTGGCAACGTTCATGCCGCTCCCCTTCCTCTCGTTCGGCGACCGTACAGAACCACGATCCCGACCCCCAAAACCAGCGCCGGGGCTCCGAAGATGATCGCATAGAACCACGCCACGTCTTGGGAGCGGGTGTGAACGATGGGTACGTCCTCTTCGGACACGACCTCCCCGGCGTAGGCCTCTTCTTTGCCGAGCCAGCGGATCCCATCGGCGGCCAGGGCCGCGTTGAGTCCCAGGCTGGTGAGCACCCGGTCAGAAAAAATCTCCGCATCGCCGTAGACCAGCGCCCGCATTCCCGGAGGGCCGTTGCCCCCTTCCTGCGATGGATCCGCCCCGGCCTCCTGCGCAGCATCCGCAGCTTCCTCATCGCCGCTCACGGAAGGTTCCGTCTCGATCGCAACCGCGAGCCCCCGGCTCTCTCGGGTTTCGTCGTCTTCATCGAAGAGGAAGTTGCCGTTCCGGTCGGCGAAGCTGGACGGCATGGAGCGAACCACCACGCTCGTTCGGAGCCCTTCTACGTCTTCGGCCGCGCGGACGGTGCCCGCCCCGATGAGCAACACCCCTGCCCCCTGGCGGCTCGCCGTGGTCACGGACGGATGGGTGGAAAAACGGTTGGTGACGATGAGGCGGCGGTCGGCAACGGTGCCCCGCTCCCGGAGATGGCGCTGGTCGTCGACCGTCATGGTGGGATCGTAGTCGATGCCCAGGCGGCCTCGAAAATCGTCCGGGCGGAAGTCCGAACCGGATTCCAGGGCCAGGAGAAGCGACCCGCCCCGGTCGAGGTAGTCGCGAACGGCGGATGCTTCGGGTTCCAGGAAGGGCCGCTCCGGCCCCAGGATCATGACCATCGCCGCGTCGTCGGGGATCCGGTCCCCGAGCCCCTCCCGCAGACCGATGTCTCGAACCTCGTAGTTGAGGAGCTCCAGCATCTGGCGGAGGGCGGCCAGTCGAGGGCTGTCGAGCCTGCGGGGCCCATCGGACGGGAGCCACGGCTCCGAAGACCGGGCTTCTTCCTCTTCCAGTGCGCTCCCCGAAAGAGGATCGTTCAGCTCCCCGTGGCCGGTGGTCCAATAGGCCACCCGCTCTTCTCGCGCCAACAAGAGCAAGGCCTGCTGTACCTGGCCGTCCAGCACCCGGAGGCGAGATCGCGCGGCGTTCAGCTCTTCCGGGAAGCCGATCCGCTCCTTCCGGTTCCCCACCCGGAAGAACACGCTCCCGTCGCTCCTAGCCTCGTATTCGGCGGCGGCTTCCGGGTCCGCAAAGCGATCGTATTCTTCGATGGTCACGTTGCCGGTGGCCCGCTTCAGGGCCTGCAAATAGGTCAGCACTTCGTCCTTGACCGGGCTGACCGAAGGGAAGAAAAGAGCCACCCGGAGGGGTCCGCCCAGGTTGCGGACGATCTCCTGGACGGCTTCCCCGGGACTCGAGGTCTTGAAGTAACTGAAGTCGACGGTTCGGTTCCGGGCCGAAGCCACGTACCCGATGAGCATCAAGGCGGCCCCGGCCAGAGCCAGGTTCAAAGCATTGGCCGCCGTTTCCCGAACCCGGATGGTGTCGACCCGAAGCGACCCTTCGCTGCCCCCCTTGCGCAACGCCCACCGGGCTGCTGCCGCCGGAAGGAGGGATCCGGCCATCAGAATCGAGGAGGAAACCAGGAAGAATCGCTTGAAGCGCAACTCTTCCCGAATGGCGTCGAATTCGAGGTTCAGCCAGTGAACCCCAGCGTCCGTTCCGAAGACGAATCCGGCCAGCGCAACCACACAGCCGGTGCCTGCCAGGGCGAAAACCGCCTCGACCGGGCGCGACTCCCCCTCCGAACTCCGCCAGATCGCGATGCGCCATCCCGCCGCAGTGAGGGCGGCGGCAGTGCCGAACAGCAGCAAGGCCGGGCGCAGAAGCGGCACGCCTTCGAAAACGCGCTCCCCAGCAAAAACGGCGAGGAGGCCGCCGAACAACACCCAGGTCAGCCAGGGACGCTTCACGGCCGGGCTCCGGGCGCCCCAGAGTTCGCATCCGAGTCGTCCCCGGGGTAGAGCTCCCGCCGTCCGGCCCCGGGCTGAAGCTCCCCGCCGGGCGTAACCCCGAACCAATGGAGAACGCGCTTCGCCTTCACTCCCACCGCTTCGCCTCCATGACCTTGGTAGCCGCAAACAGGAAGAAGTAGGTGATCGCCAGGTAGTAGACCACATCCCGAATGTGGAAGAGTCCCGACTGGAAGCCGGCGAAGTGGCGGCCGTGGACCGCGAGGGCTGCGAAAACCCGGGACACGGGAGGACCGACGACGCGAGAAAGGGGCCACAAAAGGAAGAGGGTTCCCGTGATGACCGAGGCCGTGGCGGCCGCGACCAACTGGTGCCGGGTCAGGGCCGTGGCGAAGAGGCCGACGGCAAGAATGGCCGCCCCAATGAAGGTCAGCCCCAGATACCCGATGAGGACGTGGCCCACGGATACCTTCCCGTTTACGACGACCAGGAGGGGCATGTAGAGGGTGGCTATCGTGATCGCCGAAAGGAACGCCAGCGCCGACAGGAACTTGCCCAGGACGATCTCCCAGTCCCGTACCGGCGAGGTGTCCAGCAGGAGCTGGGTGCCCGTCTGGCGCTCCTCGGCGATGAGGCGGATGGAGAGGGCAACGGCTGCGATCGCGGTCAAGCCGCTGGCGTTGTAGAAGAAGCCCGCGAGGACCAACCCCGAGAGGCGCTCCCCCGCATCCGGCCCCAGCGCCTGGGCGTAGAACAGGAGCCCGTCCAGGAGGAGCACGGCGGCAGCTACGATGTAGCCCATGGGCGAACGGACGTATGCTGCGAATTCGCGACGGAAAATGACGCCCGTAGCCCCCATGGGTCAGGTCCTCGCCCCCCCACCGACCAGACCGACGAAGACGCTCTCCAACTCCCGTTCGGTCCGGGCCAGGGTGACCACGTCGTGTCCGGTTTCGACCAGGGCTCGACATACCGGCGCCCGAAGGTCGGTTTCGCCTTCCACGTGGAAAGTCGCGGTTTTCGGCTCTCCAGCCGCCTGGGGGGGACTCTGCGAAGACTCAACCTTCGTGACGCCGTTCACACCCCGGATGACGGATTCGGGGCGGTCCGTGGGAGCGCCATTGCCGTCCTCGGGAACCCGCACGGTGACGGCCATCCTCCGAGAACGGAGCAGTCCTCCACCCAGTTCGGCTTCGCTGCCGGAAGCGACGACCTCCCCATCGTTCAGGATCAGGAGGCGGTCGCAGGTCTGGCTGATCTCGGGAAGGATGTGGCTCGAGATCAAGATCGTGTGGGAGTCCTTTAGCGTTCCGATCAAGCCCCGCATCTCCATGATTTGAACCGGGTCCAGATCGTGGGTCGGTTCATCAAGGATCAGGAGTTCCGGGTCGTGGACAATCGCCTGGGCCACGCCCACCCGCTGGCGGTATCCCTGGGAAAGGTGGCGGGCGGGCACATCGTGCACTTCGGTGATTCGGGTGTACGCCTCAACCTCCGAGACTCGCCGGGCCACCACCTCGGGCGCCAGTCCCTTGATCCGCCCCACAAAGGTCAGGTAGTCCCTCACCGTCATGTCGCCGTAGACGGGGGGCGTCTCGGGAAGATACCCCACCCGCTTCCTCACCTCATGGGGGGCCTGGAGCACATCCAAGCCGGCGATCCTGACCGATCCGGCCGATGGGCGCAGGCCGCACGCAAGGATGCGCAGGAGCGTGGTCTTTCCGGCGCCGTTCAGGCCCAGGAACCCCACCGTGTCGCCCTTCGCGATCTCGAAGGACACAGGACCCAGGGCTCTCTTGGGGCCGTAGTATTTTGTGACGTCGGTCAGCTGGACCATCGGTCTCAACGGCGGGGATAGGGCCGCCGCCGCGGAAGGACTTCGTCCGGGTCGGGCAGCAGGGCACGCGCATGGTCCTGAACGTTATTCACATTTCTTTCGTAGTTGCGGCTGATCGTTCCGTCGGAAAAATAGCGGGACACCCGCGCGGCCGCAGCGGCGCCGTTGGTTGCAATCTCCTGCACGATCTGCCGCAGCTCCGGGTCCTCCAGCGCGACCGCCAAATGCAGGCCAGCCTTCACGATGGAATAATCTTGGGTGCCCGACAACCGGGCCCGCACCACCTCGGCCTCGCCGAGGGAACCGTCCTCCAGCATGAACCGCAGCGCGACAAGGCCATCTGTGACGCCGGAGCGACGTGTATCCGGGTTGGCGACAAACTCCAGCACGGCCGGAAAGGCCGCTGCCCCCAGGTCCGCCAGCGCGTCCGACTTGCCGGAACCGGTCAGCGGCGTCTCCCGCAACTCCGCCCACGCCGCTGCAGTCACCGCACCCCGAAGCTCGTACCCCGCCCTAGGACCCAGGTCATAGGCATACGAAGCCGCCCGCGCCCGCTCCGGCGTCAAGCGGCTGTCCAACAGTGCCCGCACCGCCCCCTCCTCCGTCATCCCCTCCCCCGCCTGTGCCACCCCCACCACCGGAAACGCCAACAACCACGCGAAAACCCCAACGCCCCCCTTCAGTCCCGGCACGACCCCGAAGGCCACAAACCATCTCCGCCGTTTCGTGATGTGGGGCACGTTACCCTCCCTTGCTCAAGCCTTAACCGGGCTATGGGCGTCTTACACTGGATAGAAGGCGCCTTCCGACCGCAGACGATTTTACGTACCTAACGTCTTTCCCGCACCCCCCGCAATGTTCTACCCCTTGGGGTTCTATCCTACCAAAGTCAGAGCCTCAAAGAGACTTCAGGAAACGTACAAGGGCGGTCCGGGCTTCCGCTGGGAGAGCCGCAAAGGCGTCCCGGGCCGCGACCGCTTCGCCCCCGTGGGCCGAGATCGCCGCCGTGACGGTCTCTGCGCGGCCATCGTGCAGAAGCCGGTCGCGGTACCGAATCCCCCAGAGGGGCGCCGTACGGAGCTCCCCGGGGGCGGCATCCACGCCGCACACGTCGGCCAGCCCGGCGCCCAGATCGTGGAGCAGGAAGTCCGAATACGGTCGAATCGTTCGATTCGCCAGGACGGGATGAGCATCCCGGCCCGTTCGCACCGTCTCGCGGTGGCAGGAGGTGCACCCGATCTGGCCGAACAGCGCGGCACCCCGAGAGACTGTGTCCCGCGCCGCGGGGGACGACGCCACCTCGGGATCCGGAGGGGCGAGAAAGCGAATGTATGCGACGAGGATGCCCAGCGCCTCTCCGTCGATCTCCGGGTCCGCGGCGGGGTCGACTTCCGGGGGCAGGGGAACCCCGTTTCGGGTCTCTTCGGCCAGGTGGCCCGGCGTGGTGAAGCCCAGCTCGAAACGGAGGGCGGTGTCCACGAAGTCCTCCAGGGTGGACGCGTCTCCCTTGCGCCCGAAACGGGCGGAACCGCCGTTCGCCAAACGGGGCAGCCGACCCGAGATCCCGTCGCCGTCCAGATCCCCGGGGTCGGCGATCTCTTCCAGGACCGAGTCGGGCACCGCTTCGACCAAGCCCAGGCCCAGCAACGGGGGCGCGGTCACCCGCACCGTGTCCGTGGCAGACCCGGGGATCTCTTCCGGTCCCCACCCGAGAGCGGCCATGAGATCCGTCGTGCGCCGCTGGATGTTGTCTCCCCCCTCCGATTCGAGTCGGTCGCACGTGCCGTCTGCGAAGCGCGTCGCCTTGAGGACCAGCACCCGAGTACCACCACCCCCGGTGACGGGCTGGTCGTGGCAGCTGCTGCACCGCTGGGCGTTGTAGAGGGGACCCAGGCCTTCATCCACAGTGGCGAGGCGCTCGAAAAGGGCGCGACCGAGGAAAAAGCGACCCCTGTCTCCCGAATCGAGGCCCCGAAAGGGTTCGCCTGGTTCCAGCGACGGGACTCCGGGTCCCGCATCTCCGCATCCCCAGAGGACGAAGCCGACGACAAGGAAGCGGCAGGGTCGGACGCGTCTACGTCCGCGGCGCAATCGGGCACCCCGATTCGCGCTTCCCTCAAGGCGCGACCCGAGGGGCGGCCCGAATGGGTACGGGTGCGGACCCCCTCCCCAACCCAACCCGTCTTGCAGGCCCGTCACGATCCTCCCGCGCCTTCAATCATCCGTTGCGCCTTGACGCTTGCCGCAAGAACCCCCCGCTCCCGGATCCGACCATCCACCCGGCCCAGGAGCCAAGCTTCAAAAAGGGGCGACAGGGACCGAGCTTCCTCCTGTCGGGATACGACCCGTTCCATGTAGCGACTCAGGGCCGCCCGGCGCGATCCCTGCGGCCCGGCCAGTTCCAGCACCTGGGTCCAGTACTCGATTTCGGCTTCGTGGGCGCGCACGAAACCGTCCTCCACCGAGGGAACGAGGACCAGGCCCCGCTCCCGGGCGTCACCAAGGCGGAGTTCACGGGTTCCCAGCTCGAGGATCAGCTTCCTCCTGGCCGCGTCGTCGGCCCCAGCAAGTTCGGCCCGAGACGCCTCCGGGAAGAAAAGCAGATACCGGGCCAAGACGCCCGCGTCCATGGACCCGCCCTCCCACGTCGCCATGGGACGGCGCGATTCCAACCACGCCCGGGGCTCCGCCGCGATCCGCTCCAGCACGCCTGTGGCCCCGGATACCCCTTCAAAGCCCTTCGCGGACCGCTCCTCTTCGCCGGCCACCGCATCCGCCTCCGCCAAGCGACGGTTCCGCAAGAGGCTCCCAAAGAGCCCCTCCACGTCTTCGAAACGGGGCCGATACAGAATGTGAAATCCCTGGCTGGTCTGGGCCACGGCCGAAACCTGGCCCGGCTCCAGACGAAAGGCGGCCCGGTCCAGGGTCGAAGGAAGTTCTCCCTCTGCGACAAGCCCGAGGATCCCCGCCGCCTGCCGAGATCCGACGTCTTCGCTTTCGGACACGGCTTGGTCCCAGGAACCGCCTTCAACCAACGCGCCAAGGATCCGTTCCGCCGTGCGCTGCTGCAGCAGCCTTTCGTTGGAAGAGGTCATGGGGCCAACCCTGCGAAGGACATGGGCGACCAAGCGAAGCGATCCTTCCCGAAAGACGTCCTCCACCACCGCGGGAGACAGGGCAACGGTTTCGCTCAGGCGGTCGTCCCGGTCGGCGGCGAGGAGGGCCTCCCGTCGGTCCAGCCAAGTCGAAGTGGCAAGGGCGTCGGCGACGAGGAGGGAGTCGCCTGCGGCGGATCGGAGGGCAAGCGCGGCAGCACCCTGCCAGTGGCGGACCAAGTCGAAAACCGATCCCGTATCCAGGGGAAAGGGCTGGGCAAGAACGAGGAGTTCGGCGAGGCGGTCTTCCGTCAGGGTCCAGTCTCCGGCCCGAGCCGCCAGTCCCCGGCCGGCAGCGTAGTCACCACATCCGGCCAGGCAGAGCAATCCGGTGCCCAGCAGAAAGAACCTTGCGACAACACGAACGGCGGCAACGCGAAGCCAGGGGCGGCCCCGGCGCATGGACGGTCCCGCCGGGTTCAGCGGATGGTGACGGTGATCGTGTCGCTAACGGGAGGATCAAGGGGAATGTGTACCCCGTCCGCCACGACCGCGATGATCCGGTGCTCCCCCGGCGAGAGTTCTTCCAGGGTGAAGTCGGTCTGGGCCAACCCCATGTGGTAGTGGACTCCGGGGTCGTTGGGGATCGGCAGCGTCCAGTCCACATCGCCGTCTACGATAAGGTGATGGTGGCCCGTACCCGTGTCCATCGTTCCCGCGGGGGCGATGGTCACACCTTCCGCTTCCATGACCACCAGAACCGGCCCCGAATCAAGAACCGCTCCGTCCGCGGGCTGCACGATCTCCACCGAGGCGGCCGATCCCACCTCCGAGGGCGGCTCTTCCGTCCTCTCTCCTGTTCCTCCTCCACACCCCATGACCGCCACCGCGGTCCCGAATCCAACCATGCTTCGCGTCATTCAGCCACTCCGGTCGTGTGAACGCCGAGATCTCTCGCCTCGCAAGAGATAACGGAATTTTCCCAGCCGACAGGGTCCAGCCGGCAGGGCCCGAACCGCCCGCCCCCGCTCAACCGCTTGCTTATCAGTATGCCGGCAAGGCGGATTTGCCAAAGTCGCGCCAAGATATCGCTTGCGCCAGATCTCCCCCCGGGGACACAAGGCGACGAAACGCCGACGCCGCGCATGACGTTAGGGGACATACCCGCCCGTCGCGAGCTATCCTTGCTAGTTTGCGGATACGAAATCATGGTCCAAATTCCCGCGCTCCCTTATGATTCTCTGATGTCTATTCACGCGGAGACTTTCAGGATCGGGTCACGCGGAGACTTTCAGTTCACACGGACCTTTTCAGGATCGGAGGTGAGGATTTCATGACCATACGCAGAAAGGCCCAGCCGGGAGTCTGGCTGATCGCAGCAGTCGTTCTTGCGGTGGGATGCGGGGAAACCGAGAGCAGTGAGGCGCCCCCGCCCGAGCCGGAGGTGGCCGAAGTCATGGCGGTTCCGGAAGCCGACCCTGCCGATGTGGCGTCCGTTGAGGCGATCACTGCGGCCGTGTATGAGGTGATCTCGGGTCCGGCGGGCACCCCGCGGGACTGGGACCGGTGGCACTCCCTCTTTCTTCCAAACGCCCGGTTGTACCCCGTGGGCGCCAACCAGGATGGCCGCTGGGTCGCCAACGGCATGTCGCCGGAGGACTTCGTGACCTTGGCGGACGAGTCCTTCACGGAAAACGGCTTCTACGAGATCGAAATCGGAAATGTGACCGAGGTCTACGGGAATATCGCTCACCGGTTCAGCAGCTACGCCTCCTACCGAACCGAAGAAGACCCGGAGCCTTTCAACCGGGGCATCAATTCCATCCAGCTCCTGAACGACGGAGAACGGTGGTGGGTGCTGACCATCTTCTGGCAACACGAACCGGATGCGGGACCGATCCCGGCCCGGTACCTGGACAGTCCTTACGACTGAGCGGTAACCGCTGGGCGAACATCTCGTGGGCACGTAGTGCCCGGATAAAACGTACCGGTCCGGGTCAGCATCCCATCTGTTCGGGGCCAACCGGTCGTTTTTCTCCTGCCATAACGGCAAGCTCAAGTCGGCTTTCTCGGGGCGGGAGGGAGCACACGGAATACGGCGTAAAGACGCAGGGAGGGTTGTAGGTCCGGTTGAAGTCGATGGTCGTCCAACCGTCTTCGCCGGGGAATGGAACGCGCAAATATCGGCCCGCCTGGTACGTGTCAACCGTTGCCGTTGAGTCCCACAGCATGACGAAGTAATCCCTCCGCTCGGACGTCGCGAACGCAACAAACCGGTGCTCCCTTCCCCGGACGCGGAAGACCAGCTCCCCCGGCGACACGTTCTCAACGGTGCCGTCGGTCACGTCCGCCAGCTCCATGACTCGAGGTTCGGGAAACGGGTCCAGCCGCGCCGCAACCCGCCATTCGTTTCTGACCGGGTAGTACTCCGGCAACTGGAAGGTCGCCAGCTTCGGGGAGTCCTCGTCCCAGACCCGGAGCCACAGCCGGTCCGTGCCCCTCTCGGCGTGAATTCTCATGCCCAGGGACCCCAGGGCCAAAACCGTCACGCTGTCTGCGCGATCATTTTCCAGCACGACGGGGGCCGTCACGACATCGCCGCCCCGGACGCGCAAGCCGCTTCCCTTCTCCGGCTCCAAGCGCACCTCCATCCCCGCCCGGCGAAGGGTTCCTGCAAAGGGCGGGGAATCTTTGCCTGGCAACACGATGTCCTGGGCAGAGTCGGCACCGAACCGGGTAGGCCCTTGACCCAGCTCCCAGAGACCGATCCAACTGACGACGCCGCCCTCGGAATCCGTGAGTCGGCTCCGTCGGTTCAGGCGCCATTCCTCGTGGTCGGCCGCAAGAACTTCGGCGGGGATTGGAAGCGGCTCCGGCCACGGCTCCGACGAGCAACCCGCGGCGGCGGCGAGTGCAACCGCAGCGAACACCCTGTGGTGCGGAGCGCCGTCAGCCATCACGTTTCCCCGCGGAGGATCTTTCGCACCTGGACGATCTCTTCGTCCAGATCGGTGTGCACGACGACCACCGCGAGCTCGCCCGCGCCGCCAAGCAACTTCACGCCCGGCTCAACCACCACGGTCGCGCCCACATCGCCCCTCAGGGGATTCGTCACGATCCACTCCGTTTCTTCGGCTTCTCCCGCGGGAGCACCAACCGCGAACTTTTCCACCCACAGTTCTTCGCTAATTCGTACCGCACGGGCTTTACTCCGGCCACTCGTCCCCGAAAGCAACCTATCTCTCGTCGGCTCCCAAACTTCCTTGCTGTACGGCTTCAGCTCGACGGGTAACGCTACCAAGGCAGAGCTCAAGCCGTTGACAGCGTGGACTTCGACCACCGCCCGGTCCATCGGTACGAACATCCAGCTACCGTCCGCCGCCGCCAGATGGGCGCTGCCGAGAAAATCCATTCCGTAGGTCGTTGTTCCCCAATTCTCGGGTCCGTATTGTTCTCTGACGAAGTACTCGTAGTTGATATGGCGCCGGCCAAGCGGAGTCGTCGTCCGTGCGACGGGATCGAAGGAAAGCACGTCCGTCCACACCTCCCGGAAGGCCGTCTGGCCCTCGAAAGACGTCTCATGCGTCGAGAGAAGCCAAGCCCCGGGCGAAACGACACCCCTCATGACCGTGTGGAATCCGTTCCATTGAGGCAGTTGGCGAACCACCGGCTTCTGGCCGGATACCCACGAAGTGACACGGTGTTGAACCACATCGTAAACGAGGGCGGTGTCGCCTGCCGTGAAGACCCTGGTTACCGATTCGAATTCTCCAGGCCCTGCCCCCTCCCTGCCCAAAGAATCGACGACCTCCCCCTCGGGCGACAGGCGAAGCACCCTGTTGTTCCCGTTGTCGGCGATGAGCAAAACTCCGCCCGCCGAGAAAACCGCGTCGGTCACTCCGTGAAGCCACACGCCGTCGTCCCGACCGACTTCGAAGACCGGGAGATCCGCCAGGCGCCACTCGGCGATCTGGGCCTTGAGGGGCGGGGGCAAGCCTATCGCAAAAGTCACCCCAAACCAGGCAAAAGCCACCGCCAACGCCTTCGGGCAACGTTCGCCAGGTATGGGCAAGGTGTTCAATTGGGTGCCTCTTTTACGTAATAGCACGAAACTCCTGTAAATCCGCATTTGCAGCACGGGGTGTACCCTGGGCTACAGCTTACAGAGCAACCATCGCCGCCACAACTTACACCGCAGGATGTAGACCCTTTTCCCCCGTTGCATTTACCAACGCTGGATGGTGCGCCTGCTTCGACGAGTCTGGAGTATTCTTCAGGGTTCAGCTCCGCCGGTAGGGTCACACTCCGCCCCACCAAGTGGCTCAACCCGAACCCCGTGAATGTCGACCCCCGTGTGGATCACTGCCGACTTCGGAGAGCGCGAATGTAAGCGCAGGGCCGGAGGCACCCCGAACCGAAACCACCTCCGGACTCCACCCCGTGGGAGAACCGGCCTGGCAGGTATCCAATGCCGACGGCCCCGCAAGGGTCGTTGCGCCGACAGCGATCCATGCAAATTGCTTTGATGCAAACATAGCTTGTCCCTCCTGTCTTGATCCGTGCTCGCGCCATCGGGCGAGCCTCAAATCAACGGATACCACAGAAGACCAATCATGGTTCCCATGCCGGCTTACGGCGCTAGCAGGGCTCGCCGGCGGTACCGGGTGGCACCTCAGAGCGCAAGTTCGGCTTCCACTTCCTCCCATTCGCTCATCAGGCGAGCCACTTCCTCCACAAGTTCCAAGCGTTCCAGCTTGAGGGCGCGTATCTCTTCCAGGCGGGCTTTGTCGGAGTACGATGCGCTGGCGAAAACGGCGTCGATTTCGGAGATCCTCACCTCCGCCGATTCAATGCGGCTGGTGATTCGCCCAAGGAGTGCCTCCATTTCCTTCCGACCGCGCTCCGGACTCGGGCGACCCACACCGCCCTTCGGTCCGGTCCGGCGCCCACTCCGGGACCGGCCCCCGACTGTCGCCTGGCCCTTCCCGGGGCCCGAACGGGCGCGCCTGCGCTTGTCCTTTTTTGCCTTCAGGACTTTTGCCTTCAGGACGACGGTATCCGCATCCAGGTGGTCGTCTCCGCAGAAGTGGACGTACTCCTCGTAGCTGCCCCGGTAGTCCCGGATCCCCCCGGGAGTGATCTCCACGATCCGGTTGGCCAAGCGGCTCACGAACCAGCGGTCATGGGAGACGAAGACCAAGGTGCCATCATAGCCCCGAAGGCCCTCAACCAGGGCCTCGATGGCCTCCAGGTCCAGGTGGTTCGTGGGTTCGTCCAGGACGAGGACATTCGGCATCCGAATCATGAGGCTGCAAAAGACCAAACGTGCGGCCTCGCCTCCGGAGAGGGACCCGAGACGCTTCTCGGCGTCGTCTCCGGAAAAGAGCACCATCCCCATCCTGCTCAGGGCGTATCCCCTTCCCTTCCCGTCGCAGAAGTCCTCGATCCACGCCTCCGCGCTCCGGTCCAGGGAACGGAAGTGGTCCCCGTAGTCCTGGGCGAAGTGCCCGGGATGGGTCTCGTATCCCCATTCGACCGACCCTTCGTCCGCCTCCAGGCGGCCCATCATGATCTTCAGCAGAGTAGATTTCCCGATCCCGTTTGGTCCCATGATGGCGATCCGGTCACCCCGATTGACCCTGAGACCGACCCCCTGAAGGACGTGGTTGTCGCCGAAGGACTTGGCGACCCCGCTGACCTTGACGACCTCCTGTCCGCTCGGGCGTCTCTGCTCGAAACGGAAAGCCGGATAGCGGCGGGAGCTGCGAGGGAGCCGGTCGAGCCCGGCCGCCTTCTTCTCGATCAGGCGGAGCTTGCTCTGCGCTTGTCGTGCCTTGGTCGCCTTGGCCCGGAACCGGTCCACGAACTTCTGGTGGTGGACGATTTCCTTCTGGCGGGCGACGATTTCCTTCTCCCTCCGCCCTCGTTCGGCCTTCTTGGCCTCCAGGAAGCGGCTGTAGTTGCCGGGGTAGGAGAGGACGGTCTCGTAATCCACGTCCAGGATGTGGGTCGCCACGTTGTCGAGGAAGCGGTGGTCGTGGCTGATGACGACCACGGCGCCGGAGAAGCCGCGGAGGAACTTCTCCAGCCACCGGATGGCAAGGATGTCCAGGTGGTTGGTGGGCTCGTCCAGGAGGAGGACATCGGGAGCACTCGCCAACACCTGGGCCAGGAGTACCCGGAGCCTGAAACCGCCCGAAAGGGTGGAAAGCGGGTTCCGGTGAATATTCGCCGGGATCCCGAGCCCTTCCAGAATCGCCGCGGCCCGGGCTTCGGCCATGTAGCCGTCGTGACGCTGGACGACGTCTTCCAGCTCGGAGAAACGGTTGGCGTCGAAGTGCCGCTCTGACTGGGCCAGGATCTTCTCCTTCTCGGCCATGGCCGCCCAGAGCTCGGCGTTGCCCATCAGCGCGACGGGGAGGATTTCTTCGTCCTCATAGAGGAACCGGTCCTGGCGGAGGACCCCGAGACGCACCCCTCTGGGTATGGAAACGGAGCCCGCGCTTGCCTCCATGTCAGCCGCAAGGATGTTCAGAAGCGTGGTTTTCCCAGAGCCGTTGGCGCCCACCAGTCCGTAGCGCTCGCCGGCGTTCAGCAGGAAGGAAGCGCCGGCGAAGAGGGTCCGGTCACCAAAGGACTTTTCGAGGCCGGCCACCGAGATCACGGACCCGTGCTCGACTACGCCTACAGGATTGTTTTGCCGAGAGCGGACGTGACCAAGCCAACCGCGAGGACGGCCGTGTGGTTGCGGTCGTCGAGGACGGGGTTGAGCTCGACCACCTCCAGGCTCACCAGCCGCCCGGAGCGCGACGCCTTTTCACAGACCAAGTGGCCCTCGCGGTAGGTCAGGCCGCCCTGCACCGGGGTTCCCACCCCGGGAGCCAGCCGGGGGTCGAGGGCGTCGATATCCAGGGAAAGGTGGAAGCCCCGGGTCCCGGCGTTGGCGCGCTTGAGGGCCTCGTCGATGCACGGACTCACACCCCGTTCATCGATTTCCGACATGGTGAAGACCCGTACCCCCAGCTCGGCGATCAGCCTCTTCTCCCCCGGATCCACTTCGCGCGCACCCAGAACGCTCACATTTTCCGGGCGGACGCTCGGCAATGGCCCCATCAACCGTTCTTCTCCGTAGCCTAGAAGGATCGCGAGGGGCATCCCGTGGATGTTGCCGCTCGGGGTGGTGTGGGGCCGGTTCATGTCGCTGTGGGCATCGACCCAGATGACCCCGATCCGCTCTTCGTCCTTCCGGTAGTGATCTGCCACCGCCGCGACCGAACCGATGGAGAGAGAGTGGTCCCCGCCCAGGATAAGGGGCGTATAGCCCCGTTCAAGGCTACCTTTGACCAGTGTCCGGGTGCGCTGGGCCACGTCGGCAATCTCGTCCAGGAAGCGGAGCCCGCTTTCGCCCGCGGCGACGGTCTCGAGTCCACCCGCCGTGACCGTGCCGGTCTCGATCACCCGGTGTCCGATGGATTCCAACTGTTCGGTGATCCCCGCAATCCGCAGCGCCGAGGGACCCATATCGACGCCTCGGCGGCCGGCGCCCAGATCGATGGACACGGAAATCAGTGCGATGTTCCTGGGTACAGGGGAAGTCATTCAGGGAAGCTCGCCCGCAAAAGCCGTGAAGTCCACTTGGCAGAGGTTGCGCAGTCGGCCATCCAGGCCATACCATTGATTCGGATCATCGAAGATGTACGGGGCCACAGGCCGACGCACAGGTGGCCAGGGAGCGGATCGCGGAAATCGACCGCAACCCCGGCCAGCTGGTCGAAGGAGCCGAACTGGAAGCCGCGCTCCGAGAGATCGTCGACTAGGTGGAGGATGGAGTCGTCCTACCTGCTGAAGTACACCCGTGCCGCGATCATCAGGACTCAAACGAGTTGAACCACCGAACCGACGCCTTGCTCTCAAAGAACGCATCGACGCGTTGAGGCTCTGATATCCATCTTCGTTGTCGCACTGGATCCAGGCACGATTTTCGCAAACGGAACTCAAACAGAAGGAGAACCAGAATGACTTCATACGAAGGCTTCGGCGCAAATACAGTTGGTGGCAAAGACGGCAAGGCCGTCAAGGTCACCTGCCTTAGCGACAGCGGGCCGGGCTCACTTCGCGAAGCGTGCGCCAGCACGGGACGCAGGAAGATCGAGTTCAGCGTCGGCGGGGTCATTAGGCTGGAGAGCGATCTCGTCATCGAAAGCCCGTACATCACTCTTGACGGCGAGACCGCTCCCGCGCCCGGAATCACTCTCGTAGGCAGGGGCATCTCGATCCGGGCAAGCGAAGTAATCGTGCGGCATATGCGCACCAGGCCCGGTCGCACGGGGGGATCGCCGGACACCCGGGACGGGATCGCCATTTACCTTACCTGCAAGGCCAAATCCGGCATCCGAAACGTCGTCATCGACCAATGCTCGGCGACATGGGCCACGGACGAAAACATCCAGCTCTGGAACGAAAACACGACGTACGCCATCGAGAACGTGACGATTTCGAATTGCCTAATCGCGCAAGGCCTCCACGAGGCCGAACACCGCTACGGGCCGCATTCAATGGGCTTGCTCATCGGGCCCGGAGCAAAAGGCGTGAGCGTGCTTCGGAACGTTTTCGCTTCCAACGACAAACGCAACCCGCGCATCGACGGCAGAACGAAGGTCGAGGTGATCGGAAACGTCATCTTTAACCCGGGGAGAAAGGCGATTGAGATCCAAAACTCAAACGCTCATGGATCCCCGACCAAAGCCCAGATCATGCGGAACCACTACGTGCCCGGCCGTGATACTTCCGCAAAGCCCGTTTTCATCGATAACCTCGCGGTAGGCTCACAGCTGTTCTGTTGCGGCAACGTGCCCGACTGGGCATTCGGTGACTGCGACCCCAACTCGGGCTCCCCGCCCTTGCGGCCCGAGCGGGACTCGTCGCCGTGCGAGCCGCTATGGGAGATCTGGAGGACGGATTACGACGAGTGGACCGAAAGCGCCACGCTTGCCGGGGCTGGCGCCAACAAGCCCAGGGACGACATTGACAGGAGCATCATTGCCGGCGTGGCCAACCGCAACGGCAGGATTATCTCTTGCCCGCCGGTACTCGACTATGATGACACGGCATTCCCCTGTGAGGATTGACGACATCAGGGCCATCTCGGATGAGATCGCCGCGCGGATCAAGTCGCTGCTTGGAGGGCAGGAAGCGGCCTCCGGCCTCCTAAAGTGGTCCACAAAACGGTGGCGGAAAACCCTCACGTGCGAGACGACAGGGGGGGGGCCGCGTCCAAGCCCTGACCGTCGCACTTCGCAGAGCAGCGCGGGGCTGAGTGGACAGTACTTTGGGGCACATCGTGGTTTTATGGAACGCAATGGCGTTCAGCCACGCCTGGAAGGCAGGTGTGTCGGGGACGCACAGGCCATCGTTTCCTTGGATGTACAAAACCTCGAGCGTGGTAAGTTGCAGAAAGGTCTCCGGAATCGGCCCGGTAAGATGGTTGTCCTCGATCCGCAGGACTCTCAGGTTGGCGAGGTTGCCGAGTTCCGCCGGAATCGGCCCGGTAAGACCGTTGTCCTCGAGGTTCAGGTAATCCAGGTTGGCGAGGTCGCCGAGTTCCGCCGGAATCCCGGTGAGATCGTTGCCGCCGAGGTGCAAGTATTTCAGGTTGGCGAGGTCGCCGAGTTCCGCCGGAATCCCGGTGAGATCGTTGCCGCCGAGGTGCAAGTATTTCAGGTTGGCGAGGTCGCCGAGTTCCGCCGGAATCGGCCCGGTAAGATAGTTGTAGCCGAGGTCCAGGGATTCCAGGTTGGCGAGGTCGCCGAGTTCCGCCGGAATCGGCCCGGTAAGACCGTTGCCGCCGAGGCCCAGGGATTCCAGGTTGGCGAGGTCGCCGAGTTCCGCCGGAATCGGCCCGGTAAGACCGATCGGCCCGGTAAGACCGTTGCCGCCGAGGTATAGCCCTTCCAGGTTGGCGAGGTCGCCGAGTTCCGCCGGAATCGGCCCGGTAAGACGGCTGTAGCCGAGGTCCAGGTATTCCAGGTTGGCGAGGTCGCCGAGTTCCGCCGGAATCGGCCCGGTAAGATCGGTGGCGCCGAGGCCCAGGGTTTTCAGGTTGGCGAGGTCGCCGAGTTCCGCCGGAATCGGCCCGGTAAGACGGCTGGAGCCGAGGTTCAGCCATTCCAGGTTGGCGAGGTCGCCGAGTTCCGCCGGAATCGGCCCGGTGAGATCGTTGTTGCTGAGGTTCAGGTATTCCAGGTTGGCGAGGTCGCCGAGTTCCGCCGGAATCGGCCCGGTGAGATCGTTGTAGCTGAGGTTCAGGTATTCCAGGTTGGCGAGGTCGCCGAGTTCCGCCGGAATCGGCCCGGTAAGATCGTTGGAGCCGAGGTACAAGTATTCCAGGTTGGCGAGGTCGCCGAGTTCCGCCGGAATCGGCCCGGTAAGATCGTTGGAGTAGAGGTGCAAGTATGCCAGGTTGGCGAGGTCGCCGAGTTCCGCCGGAATCGGCCCGGTAAGATAGTTTCCAACGAGGTGCAGGCGCGTCACTCGCCCGGCGTCGTCGGTATCCACCCCGTACCAATCGTGTAGGGGCGCATCCGTCAGCCAGTTCACGCTCCTCAACCAGTTCGGCCCGTCCGTGGCCGCGTACAGCACCTCCAGCACAACCCGGTCTTCGGCCGAAACCGGCAGTTCGGTAGGGGTGTCCTCGTCGGTAGGGGTGTCCTCGCAGGCCAAGGCGGCGAGGACGGTCAGGAGCCAGCGGAGGGACTTGGGGAAGGTCATCGGGTGCCTTGTAGGTTCGCAGGTTCTCGGTTCATTCTCCCGGGTGTTCACAGCCTCGGCCCCAGACAGCTCGCAGCGAGTAAAAGCATTCGGCCTTTCGTGGCATTTCGTTGGAAGACGCCAACCGATCCGGCGTGCCACGTTACACGCTAGCCGCTCCGACCGCAACTCTCCCCTGTCCCTCCCGGTCTCGAACAACGGACAGCACTCATGGGTCGCCCGGGGACGCAACACTCGCGGCACGGCGGTCCGGGCGCGCACCAATCCACAACCCCCTTACCCGCTTAAGAGCACCCAAACCACAAGAACAAAACAAACATGAAGCACCCGCATCCGCACCCGACCTCTTCGTCATCGTCCTCGCATCGCGAGCTCCCGGCCAGCCACCCGGCCCGCTTCGCCGCCCTGCCGCACCCTCGCAAGGTACTACCACCCGGCAAGCCCCGGTAATCCCTCCGGGCTGCCACTTTTGGCGGGAGGGGTTGTCTTTAGGAACTTCGGGGGCTGACCTCCAGGGAAGCCCCCCGTACGTTCCCTTTAGGAGCGTAGGAGCGTAGGCTCCCTCTTGTGCCTTCCAGATCCCCCCCATGGCCCCGAAACACTGCTATACTATAGAGATACGCCGTTTTGCGGGGTGTAGGCGAAACACATTTCCTCCGGTCGAAGTGGACAGTAGTTTGGGGCACATCGTGGTATCATGGTACGCCAGGGCGTTCAGCCACGCCTGGAAGGCAGGTGTGTCGGGGACGCACAGGCCATCGTTTCTTTGGATGAGCAAATGGGTGAGCTCGGTAAGTTGCAGAAAGGTCGCCGGAATCGGCCCGGTAAGACGGTTGGAGACAAGGTTCAGGCGCGTCACTCGCCCGGCGTCGTCGGTATCCACCCCGTACCATTCGTATAGGGGCGCATCCGTCAGCCAGTTCGCGCTCCTCAACCAGTTCCGCCCGGCCGTGGCCGCGTACAGCACCTCCAGCACAACCCGGTCTTCGGCCGAAACCGGCAGTTTGGTAGGGGTGTCCTCGCAGGCCAAGGCGGCGAGGACGGTCAGGAGCCAGCGGAGGGACTTGGAGGAGGTCATCGGGTGCCTTGTTCGCAGGTTCTCGGTTCATTCTCCCGGGTGTTCACAGCCTCGGCCCCAGACAGCTCGCAGCGAGTAAAAGCATTCGGGCCTTTTCGTTGGAAGACGCCAACCGATCCGGCGTGCCACGTTATACGCTAGCCGCTCCGACCACAACTCTCCCCTGTCCCTCCCGGTCTCGAACAACGGACAGCACTCATGGGTCGCCCGGGGACGCAACACTCGCGGCACGGCGGTCCGGGCGGGCACCAATGCGGCGAATCCGATCACGGAACGATCCCAATCAGGACGAGCTGAACCGCCGGCACCCCCCGGCCTGCCGGATGACGTTCAGGAGATCACGCTCGTAGGGCAATCCGCAAGACATCTCGCGTTCGAGTTTTTTCAACGGCAGCAGCTGGCCGGGCAGTCGCCGATACCCAAGGTCGTTGCCGCAAAAACTTGCGGGTGAGCCGCAGCGGCGGATCCAGGTAGAAATGGCCTCGGCCGATCCGGGACTTGGCGTTCTGGAACTCCGGGTTGCTCGATGATCCGGGGGGCGTTCCGCCAAGCGGCAGTGACATCGCTTGGTGGCCCCCGGCAATCCGTGACACTATGATATGATTTCCCTCGTACGTATTCCTTCGTACATATTTACGCAGTGGCCCCCGGGAGCTTCGATCCGTCCCGGGTACCGGCAACACAACTCACCGTCGCACACGGAGTCGGCGCATGCGTCTGTTTGACCGCGGCCTCATCACGGCTGCCCTCTTTCTGCTTCCACCGCTCTCCACGCAAGCCCAGGAGGCGGACCCAGACCGGGGGCTTCCTCTGGAAGCTGCCCGCTGGGCCCGTTTCACGACCAGCGAAGGCACCTGGATCTCCCTGGACATGAGCCCTGACGGAAGCACGATCGTCTTCGACCTCCTGGGTGACCTCTACACGATACCAGCCGAAGGGGGTGAAGCGAACCGTCTTACCAGCGGATTGGCGCACGACATGCAGCCGCGCTTCAGCCCCGACGGGGAGCGAATCGTCTTCGTCTCCGACCGCAGCGGCGACAACAACGTGTGGCTGATGCCTGCCACTGGCGGTGAACCCCGGCAGCTGAGCAAGGGCATCGGAAGCCGTTTCCTGTCCCCCGATTGGATGCCGGACGGAAAGTACATCGTCGTGTCCCGGGCGGCCCCCCGCCGGGGCTTGGAGAAGCTGTGGCTCTACCATGTCGACGGCGGCACCGGCCTGGAGATGGTGGGTGGCTCGGGGCGAATGATGGGGCCGGCTGTGGACAGCGAAGGGCGCTACGTGTGGTACGCCCAGCGAATGGGCATGTGGAGCTACAACGCGATCCTGCCCCAGTACCAACTCTGGGTCTACGACCGCCGCACGGGGACGCGGACCCCGATGACCAACCGCTACGGGTCCGCCTTCCGCCCCGCCGTCTCCCCCGACGGACAGTGGCTCGCGTACGGGAGCAGAGACGACGCCGAAACCGGCATTCGCCTTCGGGAACTGGCCTCCGGAGAGGAGCGATGGCTCGCGTACCCGGTGCAGCGCGACGACCAGGAATCGACGGCAAACATGGATGTCTTGCCGGGCTATACCTTCACGCCCGGGTCCGACGCCCTGGTTCTATCCTATGGCGGTCGGATTTGGCGGGTCCCCGTTGACGGCACCGACCCCGCCGAGATTCCGTTCACCGCCCAAGCCGAGGTGGCGATCGGCCCGGAAGTGGAATTCGAGTACCCGATTCAAGACACGCCGACCTTTACGGTCAAGCAGATTCGGGATGCCCGCCCTTCGCCGGACGGCGGGCGGATCGCCTTCACGGCGCTTGACCGCCTCTACATCGCCGACCTACCGGACGGCACGCCGCGCCGGCTCACCGACGACCCAGTCGGGGAATACCACCCGGCCTGGTCGCCCGACGGGCGTTACGTGGCCTACGTGACGTGGGACGACGACTCGGGGGAGGGACACATTCGGCGCGTGGAGGCCGACGGCGGGTCCACGTCCACCCTGACCACGACCCCGGCGTATTATCAGCAGATCGCGTGGTCCCCGGACGGCCGCCGGATCGTGTCGATTCGATCCTCCCGCCGGAATGTCCAGGAGGCCATCGACCCGTTCATCGGCTTCGGCCTCGACTCCGAATTCGTCTGGATTCCTGCCGACGGGGGTGACGCCACAACCATCGGTCCCACCGGCGGACGAAGGATGCCCCACTTCACGGCGGACCCCGACCGCATCTACTACTACGGCTTCGCTCGGGCCGACCCTGTGCCGGGATCGCCGAGCGCGCCGCCGCGAACCCTGGCGCTCACCTCGGCCCGCTGGGATGACACTGACGTGAAGTCTCATCTCAGAGTCACGGCCCGGATCGATTTTTCCGCAGGTGGGGTTCCTGACGGGTACAGGCTCTCCGAGACCTCCGACCTTGTGTTGCCCCAGGAGTTCGACGACGACCAGCCCCGGGAGCTGGTGCCCAGGCAGTCCGCCGGCTTCGTCATGATGGCCCCCCGGGGTGACTTGGCCCTCGCCCAGGTCGGGGACAACTTGTACGCCGTTACCGTGCCCGGACTTGGCGCAACGCTGCCGGAGGTCGACGTTTTCAAGCCGGACTCCGCCGCGGTTCCGGTTCGCAGGCTCAACGAGCTCGGGATCGAGTTTCCGGCCTGGGGCGCGGACGGGCGCACGGCTCACTGGTCCCTTGGGAACGCCCTGTTCACCTACGACCTGGACGCGGCCGAAAACGACCCAGCTTACGTGCCGTCAGAGCAACAGATCGGGGTAACGGCCCAGCGGGACATCCCCCAGGGGGTTGTGGTCCTGCGGGGGGCCCGGGCCATCACGATGAACGGAGACGAGGTCATCGAAAACGCCGACATCGTGATCACGAACAACCGAATCACGACGGTATCGGCCGGCCCGGGGGTCGTCCCGGAAGGGGCCGAAGTGATCGACGTCGCCGGCAAGACGATCGTGCCAGGCTTCGTCGACACCCACGCCCACATGTGGAACCTGTGGGGATTTCACTGGTCCCGGCCCTGGATCTACCAGGCGAACCTGGCCTACGGCGTGACCACCACGCGAGACCCACAGACCGCCACCACCGACGTACTCTCGTACGAAGACAGAGTCCGGGCCGGAGAGATCGTGGGTCCCCGAATTTATCACACGGGTCCGGGTGTTTTCGCCTTCGACTTCGTGCGCAGCTACGAACACGCCGTTGACGTACTGCGCAAGTACAGCCGGTACTACGACACCAAGACCTTCAAGATGTACATGTCGGGCAATCGCCGGCAGCGGCAATGGCTCATCATGGCTGCCCGGGAGCTGGAGCTGATGCCTACCACCGAAGGGGGCCTGGATTACCGGCTCAACATGACCCATGCCATGGACGGCTACCCGGGGATCGAACATTCGATGCCCATCGTTCCGGCCTACCAGGATGTTGTGGAGCTTTTCGCTGCTTCGGGAACGGTGAATTCGCCAACCCTGCTGGTTTCGTACGGCGGGCCCTGGGCAGAAAACTACTTCTACACTCACGAAGACATCTTCGGTGACCAGAAGCTCACCCACTTTACCCCGAAACGGGAACTCGACTTCAAGGCCCGGCGCCTTCAAACCACGGGCCCGGGCCCCGGAGGGTGGTTTATGGACGAGGAATATGCCTTCCGGAAGCACTCCGGGTGGCTTGCCCAGCTGGTAGCGGACGGCGGGAAGACCGGCGTCGGCAGTCACGGGCAGCTTCAGGGACTGGGCTATCACTGGGAGCTCTGGGCGTTGCAGAGCGGGGGCATGAGGGAGCACGACGCCCTGCGGGCTGCGACGATCATGGGTGCGCGGGCGATCGGGCTTGGCCGCGACCTGGGTTCGATCGAGGCCGGGAAGCTCGCCGACTTGGTCATTCTGGACGCCAATCCTTTGGACGACATCCGCAACACGAACACGGTCAGCCAGGTGATGATGAACGGAAGGCTCTACGACGGGAACACGCTTGACGAGTTGTGGCCGAGAATGCGACCCGCGCCGGACGAGCCGTGGAGGCACGCGGCGCCCGATGTCCGGGCCGGCATTTCGGGAGACGGACGATGAGGCCCCGCGGAAGGGCGTTCGGACCCGCCGCCCGGACCCTCCTGGCCCTTGCGCTGACCGTCACCGTTGTGCCAGAAGCCGCGTCGCCCCAGCAGGGCGGCGGGCGGTCGCGACCGAACCCCTTGCCGCTGAACAGCGCTCGCACGGCGGAGTTCACCGCCACCGAGGGCACGTGGATCTCCCTGGACATCAGCCCCGACGGGCAGACCCTCGTCTTCGACCTTCTGGGAGACCTTTACACCCTTCCCGTCACCGGAGGTCAAGCGTCCCCCCTCCTCACCGGGATGGCGTACGACGTTCAGCCCCGCTTCAGCCCCGATGGGGAGTCGGTGGCCTTTATCTCCGACCGCAGCGGAGGGGACAACCTCTGGACCATGCGCCTGGACAAGACCGATACCACCCAGGTATCCCGGGGCAACTCGAACCTGTTCCTGTCCCCGGAATGGACCCCCGACGGGGATTTCATCGTGGTGAGTCGGTCCGGGGGCCTGGGCGGCGCGGCCCAGCTCTTCATGTACCACGCCGAACGCGGGTCGCCCCTGGCCTTTGGGGGCGGTTCCCCGGCGCTCAAGAGAGTCGGCGCGGCCTTCAGCCCGGATGGTCAGCACGTGTGGTACGCTGCGGCCCCGGGGGACTGGCAATACAACGCCAGGCTTCCCCGCTATCAGCTGTACCGGTATGACCGGGAGACCGGCGTCCACACGGGGATGACCAACCGCTACGGATCTGCCTTCCGCCCCGCGATTTCACCCGACGGCCGCTGGCTTGTCTACGGAACCCGCTACAACGCCGACACCGGGCTGCGCAAGCGTGACCTAGAGACGGGAGATGAGGCGTGGCTGGCCTATCCCGTGCAGCGCGACGAGCAGGAATCGCGGGCACCTCTGGACCTGCTGCCCGGCTACGCCTTCATGCCCGACGGATCCGCCATCGTGGTATCGTACGGCGGCAAGATTTGGAACGTGCCCATGGACGGGGGAGACGCGACCGAGATCGAGTTCGAAGTGCCCGTCGAGCTGAGCGTCGGCCCCGAAGTGAAGTTCGCCTACTCGATCGACACCACCGCCATGGTAACGGCCAGCCAGATTCGAAACCCGGCGGCGGCGCCCGGCGGCGGTCAGATCGTCTTTACGGCGTTCGATCGCCTGTGGACAAAAAATCTCCCCGATGGGGAAGCCCGCCGTCTCACGGACGCCGATGTGGGAGAATTCCATCCACAGTGGTCCCCGGATGGCCGGTGGATCGCCTACACCACCTGGGACGACGCCAACGGCGGCCACATCATGAAGGCGCCCGCCGAAGGGGGCCCGCCTACGCAGCTCACCACCACTGCGGCCCTGTACTACAACGTGGCCTGGTCCCCGGACGGGGAGCGGATCGTCGCCTCCCGAGGTGCCGCTCGGGAGCTCAAGGAAGCCTCGGGAATCTTCTTCGGACCCATCGGCGGGGAGTTCGTCTGGGTGCCCTCCGAGGGGGCCGGTCCCGCGGAGGCAGAGGTGATCTCGCCCACGGGATTTCGGGACGTGGCCCACTTCGCGTCGGACGACCCCGGACGAATCTATGCCTACAGCCCCATCGAAGGCTTGGTTTCCTTCCGCTGGGACGGCACGGACGTGAAGCGCCACTTGGTGGTGCGCGGGCGCCAGGGAGTTCCCGGGATCGGCAGCCCGCACCCCGAGGAGTGGGAGTACCTTCCCCGGCGCGTTTTCCCGTGGCGGAAGGCCCCCGATCCGACAGATCCCGACCCCGCCGCCGAGCCCGGCGGGCCTCAGCCGGCAGGCCTGGTGATGCTCTCTCCGGAAGGAGACCGGGCCTTCGCCCAGTTCGGTCGGGACGTCTTCGTTGTGGAACTCGCCGAAGTGGGCGAAACACCCCCCTCCATCGTCCTTGCCAATCTGGCGGCGTCCCCGGTGCCCGTGCGAAAAGTGACGGATGTCGGCGGGGAGTTTCCGTCTTGGGCCCCGGACGGATCCGCTCTGCACTGGGCCATGGGGAACGTCCTGTTCACTTACGACTTGGACCACGTCGAAGCCGAAGAAGCTGCCGAAGAAGAAACCGCTCACGGCCGGGCCCTCCTCAGGGTACGGGCAATGGCCGTGTCGGACACTCTCAAGGAGAAGCGAGCCGAAGCCGACAGTCTGAAGAAGGCCGATGAAGAGGTCCCCGATTCCCTTGATGCGGAGATCGTGCGGCTGGCGGCGGATTCGGTCCAAGTGGTCGCCGATTCCCTGATGGCGCGGGCCGACTCCATCCGCCGAGCGGCGGAAGAATTCGCCGCCAAGGCGAACGCGGTTCGGGACGGGGACAAAGAAGTCTTGGCGGATTCGACGGAGGCGTACGAAGCCGAAGAACGGAAGATCGAGGTCATGCTGCCCCGGGACATTCCGCGGGGCACCGTCGCCCTGCAGGGCGGACGGATCATCACGATGGCAAGCGTACCCGGGGATACCACCGGGGCGCCCCACATCATTGAGGGCGGCGTTGTGGTCGTGAAGGACAACAAGATCGTCGCGGTAGGGCCGGCGGACTCCGTCGAGGTTCCGGACAGCGCACAGGTCATCGACGTTACCGGAAACACCCTCGTGCCGGGCTTCGTGGACACGCACTACCACGCCCAGTGGCTCGTCCCCGAAATCCACCCCGAGGAAGTCTGGCAGTACCTCACGACGCTGTCCTACGGGGTTACGACGACCCGGGACCCCCAGACGGCGTTCACGGATATTCTCAGCTACACGGATCGGGTCCGCACCGGGGGCATGACCGGACCCCGCATCTATTCGACGGGACCGGGCGTTTTCGTCAGCGAGAACATTCGCGACGCCGACCACGCCAAGACGATCCTGAGGCGCTACTCGGAGTACTTCGACACGAAAACCCTCAAGATGTACATGACGGGGAACCGTCAGCAGCGCCAGTGGGTCATCCAGGCGGCGCGAAGCCTCGAACTCATGCCGACCACGGAAGGCGGGCTCGACTTCAAGATCGACATGACCCATGCCATAGACGGTTACCCGGGAATCGAGCACAACCTTCCCATCGCGCCCATCTACTCCGACGTGGTGGAACTCTTCAAGGAATCACAAACCACGAATACTCCCACGCTTCTCGTTTCCTACGGTGGACCCTTCGGCGAGAACTATTTCTACACCACGGAAAACGTCCACGACGACGCGAAGCTCAACATGTTCGTGCCCGGAGACAACATCGACACCCGGGTCCGGCGACGGGGCCCCGGTGCCGGAGGAAGCCCGGGTCAGGCCGGCTGGTTCCTGAAGGAAGAATACGTCTTTCCGCGCCACGGAGCGTTCGTCAAGAAGATGCTTGAAGATGGCGCCCGCATGGCTGTCGGGAGCCACGGACAGATCCAGGGGATTGGGTACCACTGGGAGCTCTGGGCCATGGCGGCCGGAGGCGCCGCGAATCACGACATCCTGCGAGCGGCTACGCTCCTGGGCGCAGAGGCCATCGGATTCGGCGCCCAGCTGGGCAGTATCGAAGAGGGCAAGTTCGCCGACATCGTGATTCTGAATTCGAACCCCATGGAGGACCTGCGCAACACCGTCGACATCCGTTATGTGATGAAGGACGGCCGCCTCTACGACGGGATGACCCTTGGCGAGGTGTACCCGGAGCCACGTCCGCTGGAGCGACAGCGATCGCAGGAAGCGGACGCCAGCAGCGCCGCGGCCGGGCTTCGGCCGGCGGGGACGGGAGGCGCACTCCGATAACGGCGGTCGGTTTCGGGTAGATCAGAGGGCAAAGGGGGGCGGGCGGCAGGCCGGAACCCGTCTCCCCGCCCCCGGCTTCAAGAGCCCAGGGCTTCCCAGTTGGCAATACTGGCCATGAACACGCCTTCGCCGGCCGGGGCCAGCCCTGCCGGCCCACCCGATTCCAAGGCCGCTGCGACAAAGGTTTTCCCGTAGCCCCTGCTCAACGTCATGACCACCAGATCCTGGGCGAAGGTGACGACTTGACACGGAACGCGGAGGACGGGCCCCTGGGTCAGGAAGGGTCGCGGACGCTGGGGATCAAAGAGGTCAAGGGCCGACAGGTGTTCCAGCACGATCGAAACACCCTGGCCGACGAAGGCCACCATGCAGTGGCCGTCCGTGGTTTCGGTCCAGCAGGCTTCGGATGGGGTGCCTGGCGGAGGACCGGGGGCCATGTGCCACACCGACGCCTGGGTCGGGTTCATACGCGCGATCACCACGGATCCGTGAACGCCGACCTGGCCGACTTCTCGTGGCACCGGGAGCCCCAGGGGGATTCGGGTCTCCACCTTTCCGTCCTGGTAGTCCCAGCGGCGAAGGTGGCTCAGGTCGACCAGCCACGGACCCGAGTGCCCCTCCTCCCCTAGGTAGCGTCGCACCACATTCCAGCCGCCCCGGATCTCCTGCTCCGCCGGGGCCGCCGGGAAGGCGACCGGGGAGCACCGGAACGGCAAAGGGACCTGGGTCTTGGGAAGGGCACGAGAAGGTCCGTTCCCGGGAACGGACCCTGCCCCCGACCTCTGGGCCAGGGCGCCAAGATGGGGCTGCCTCTCCAGGACCTGCACTCGGGGTCGTTCCGGGAGCCCGGCTTCCCCGAGAGGGGGACGGTCCCCGGAACCGCGCGTCCTTTCTCCCTTCGGGTCATAGAACTCCATCGGCACCACCACCGCCCAATGGGTGACTTCCCTGCCTCTTCCCGTTTTCTCGTAGATGCGAATCTCCTCCCCCAAGTCCGCATGCCCGTCCTGCACAAGGGCCATTCCGTATTGCCAGCCCAAGGTCTCGCTATACCGGGTCGTGCATACGTATCCGACGATCTCCCCGTCCCGGACGACCAACCCGCCGTCCTGCGGACGGCCGGCCGGGTCCCGGACGCGAAAGCCGACCCGCTTCATTCGGCCCGGCTGTTCCAAAGCGGCACGCAAGGCAGGTGCCCCCACCTTCTTTGACGTCGTGTCGTCTGCGTCCCACAGAAACCCCATGCCGATGTCCGTCAGGGTAACGCGCTGCTCCGTTTCGGCCCCTACGATAATGTGGCCCTTCTCCGCCCGCATGCAGTATTGGGCCTCCAAGCCAAAGGGGCGGATGTCGAACTCCGCGCCGACCTCCATGAGTAGATCCCAGATGTATGGACAGTGGCTGGACGGCGCGTGCAGCTCGAAGGACAGCTCCCCCACGAAGCCCAAGCGAAAGCACCGGACTTTCACGCCTTCCCCGACCACGATCCGGCGATACCCCAGATAGGGGAACGCCTGGTTGGAAACATCATCGGCGGTCACCTTCTCCAGAACCTTGCGGGCGTTGGGACCCGCGAGGTTCACCGACCCCGAGACGTCCGTCAAGTTGACCAGGTGGTAATCCCACGCTTCATAACGGGTGTGGTAGCGGAACCATTCTGCGGTGTCTCCAGCCCGGCTCGAACTGGTGGTGAAGTAGTAGTCGTTCTCCCCTTCTTTGACGACCACTCCGTCGTCCATGACATTGCCCGTGTCGTTACACATTGCCGTGTACTTGCATCGCTTCGGCCCCACCTTGCGCATGTCCGAGATGTAGACGCGCTGAAGCGCTTGAAGGGCGTCGGGGCCGAAAATCCTGAACTTCCCCAAAGATGAACTGTCCAGAAGCCCCACGTTTCGCCGGACGTTACGGATTTCGTCCCGGGTCTCGTCCTCTCGTGAACCGAAAGGGGGCGCACCGGTACCGGCTAGGCCTGACCCGAAGTAGCGGGCCCGCTCCCACCCCCCCACCCGGCGAAAGATCGCACCCATGGTCACCTGTTTCCGATGCAAAGGGGTGCGCTTGTGCACATCGTGACAGGCCCCGGCCACGGTGGCGAGGCTGGGGGGAACCAGAGGCGGGCGAATCGTGGTGGGTGCCACGGCCTCGAAGGGAGAGCCCGCCAGGTCCGCCATGATCATGGCAAGGTTCTGGCCAGCGACCTGGTACTGGCCCGGACCCAGACCGAAGCCGCCGAAGCGCTTTGCCAGCTCCGGAGCACCGAAGCCTTGAGCCGCCGACTCACACGCGTTCTTGTAGGTTCCGTCTTCGTCCAAGTCGATGAACGCCTTGCGACCCTGCCCGATGGCGGGACCGTAAACGACCCCGCATCCCCGTGCGGGGCCCGGCTCGGCCGCCACTTCCCGGGTCGCCGTTGCCACCTCCGCCTCCCGGGCAAGACCGCACCACCGGGCCGCCCGAAGACCCGCAAGGCGGCCCGACGCTTCGACGGAGCCGGGCTCCCGGCGCCCCGTCATACTTCCCGCCGCAAAGAGCCCGGGGGGAAGGCGAACCGGCTGGTAGCTGTGGGTTCGGGGGCAGTAGGAAAGCGCGGCGCCCGCAGTCGCCAAGGGACCGATGCGGGGCTGAAGCCCTGCATTGGCCACGACCACGTCGCACTCAAAGCGCCGTGAATCCGCCCCGGCCAGCGCGCGCACCTCGCACCCCGTGACCCACTTCCGGCCGATCGCAAGAGAGGCTGCCCAACCGGGCAGAAAGGGGATCCCGCGTTCCCGCAGGGCCCCCACCAGCTCCGGGTCGTGACCCTCAGCGCGAGCGTCGGCCACCGCGCGCACCTCCAGTCCCAGATCGAACAGGTCCAGCGCAGCCTCCAGGCTCAGATCATCCCCAACGCTGAAGACGGCGGCCTGTCCGACCCGAACGGCATAGCTGCGGGCAAGGCGCCAGGCGGTGCCGGCCTGCACCACTCCGGGACGGTCGTTGTGGTTGAAGACGAGAGGGCGTTCCATGGCCCCGGTGGCGACCACAACGGCCCGGGCTCGGCACTCCCAGTGACACGCCCGGAAGGCATCCCCTGCGGCGCCGACTGTAAATCCCGTGAGCAAGTTTTCTCCCCACACCCCCGTGACCGGAGACCGGGTGAAGACGCGAACGCCTTTCGTGGCCTTCAGGCGAGCCGATTGCACCGTCGCCCCCCGATACAGAGGCAGGCCCCGGAAGTCCCGGACCCGCCAGGCCCTGTGACCTCCAAGCCAAGGCCGCGTCTCGAAAAGACAAACTTGAAGACCGCGGGCCGCTGCGACCCGCGCCGCTTCCATCCCCGAGGCACCACCCCCCACGACGGCCAGGTCGGCGTTTAGATAGCGTTCGGCGCGTATACCTTCGTTGTACTTCCGGTTCGGGTCCAACACGCCGATTCCGGCCATGGCCCGAAGTCGGTCTCGAAAGAAGGGCCAAAGGCGGTAGGGACGGTGGAAGTGCCTATAGTAGAAGCCCGCTGGCATCATCCGGTCGAAGCGGTCGATCCCCCCCAGCAGGTCCCGCTCCGGACTGCCCCACACGTTCTGGGGACGGACCGACATGCCGGCCTCCAGACGGGTGGTTTCGGCCGCCTCGTTGGGCACGCCGTCTATGTTCATGAACGTGTTCGAGGACTCGGCGTCCATGGTGTAGAGTCCCCTGGGCCGGTGGTACTTCAGACTGCGACTGAAAATCCGGACGCCGTTTGCATATAGGGCGGAAGCCACGGTGTCTCCCTCGAGACCCACCAGCGGACGCCCCCGATAGTCGAAGGCCAGCGGCTTGGAGGGGTCCACACGGTGAGTGGCCGCCGGACGCATCCGGATCCCGGGGGGCGCGCGCCTATCGGAAGGGCGCAAGGTCATCGCTCCCAGGCGCTCACAGGGACGAGGCAGGTCACGAAGACGTCCAGGGCCCACCAGGGCTCCGCCTAGGGAGAAGGAGGGAGATCATCCTTCCCCGCCTCCCGGTTGGTAACCGGGTCCCGAATGGTCTTGAACCAGACGCGGCAGCCTTGTCCGTGGTACCACCACTCCTCTCGGGGTGCCGGAGCGATGAGCCGGAACTGGCTCCAGTAGAAGTGATCTTCAGCGCTCAGCCCCTCCTGCGGGGGACGGGGGCCTCGTTCTTCGCCGCCGAAAGTAAACTCGTATACGTCCCGTTTGCCGCATACCGGGCACGTCAACCGAAACGTCACGACCCGCCTCCCCGGTCTAGTCCCAGTGCCCGTACTTCATGGCCGCCGCTGTTTCCCCCAGGTAACGGTTTTCGAGAAAGCGGCCCAGCCGGAAGGGCCTGATGACTTTCGGAGCCTCCTCCGTCGCCATGTATTCCGCCATGTACTTCCCCGTGACCGGTCCGGCCTTGAAGCCGAAGTATCCCCATCCTGCGTTCAGATACAGACCGTCGTACGCAACGTTGCCGTCCAGGATCGGGGCCATGTCCGGCGTCATGTCGGCCAAGCCTCCCCAGATTCGCATGAAACGAACCCCCTTCAGGGCAGGCATCAAATCCGTCAGGGCTTCGGCCTGATGCTTCAGATAGTACGCAGTGGGGTCCGTGGTGTAGTTCACCTGGGGATCCATGTGGGCCCCGGTGACAATCTCCCCCTTGAGAGACTGATTCGCATAGACGTGGTAAGCACCCGAGCTGAAGACATGGTGCAGAAATGGTTTCAGGGGCTGGGTAACCATGGCCTGAATGGTAAGGGGATGAATGGGAAGCTCGATCCCCAGCATGGCCACCACCGCCGGGCTGTACGCGCCAGCCATGATGCCCAGGCGAGCGCAGCCGATGCGCCCGCGAAGGGTCCGGACCCCCGTGATTCGGGTGCCATCGGTCTCGATCCCCTGAACCTCACAGCCTTCGTGAATGTGCACGCCCAGGGCGCTCGCTCCCTTCGCCAACCCCCACACCACCGCGTCGTGGCGGACGGTACCCCCTGGAGGGTGGTACATTCCGGCGCGAACGGGAAACGCGGGCCGGTCCGAAATGTCGAGGCCGGGGAGCACATCCCTGCACTGCAGCGGGTCCAGAAGCTCCGACCGGACACCCATGAAGTTGGCGGTGTTGACGGCGAGACGAAGCGCCCCGACCGCCGCTTCGCTGTGGGCCAGATTCAGGTTTCCGCACGGGAAGAACATGAGGTTGTAGTCCAGCTCGGCCGTGAGCACCGGCCACAGCCGGAGGGCTTCGTCGTAGAGACGCAGGGCTTCGGGGGTACGCTGGTTGGCGCGGACGATCGCTGTGTTTCGGCCCGATCCGCCGAAGCCGATGTAGTGGCGCTCCAGGACCGCCACGTCGCAAAGGCCATGGGTCTTCGCCAGGTAGTACGCGGTCGCAAGTCCGTGAACACCGCCGCCGATGATCACGGCTTCGTAGTGACGCTTCGGCGGCGATGGCTTCCACAGGGCTCGAAGCTTGGCGTACGCCACGGACGAAACGGTCGTCAGCCGATGACCGAATAGGACGAGTCGGGATTGAGAGACCTGCGGCGGCTGAAGAAGCTTGTGTTGCAGACGCGGCGCGTAAAGGGAAGGGGAAGGGCAACGGGGTCCACGTCGTGGTCCTGTCCACCCTCCACCCTCTCGATGAGTTCAGCCATGAGCTTGCCTGCGACCGGGGCGTTCTTGAACTGGTTCCCCGACGTTCCTACTGCCATGTAGAAGCCGGGCAGGTCCGATTTGTCATAGATGGGGATCCAGTCGTCGGCCACATCGTAGAGGTCTACCCGGCCTCCCGTCCGGGCCGGAATGCCCAGCCCCTTCACCCGTTGGGCCTGGCGCATGACCTGGGTTTCCCATTGGCGGGAGAAGCCGGCGTCGTAGTCGTCGGGATCTCCGACCCACGCCAGCACATCGCACTCCGGGTCTTCGGATCCCACGAGGACGCGATTTCCAGTGGCAGGCCTGGAATAGCAACCGATATCCCCATCCGAAATCAGGGGCGCGAGTTGGTCGTATTTCAGCCCCGCGGGGGCCTGCACGTAGCACACTTCCTGCTTGAGCGGGCGGGTCTTGATGTTCATCCCCTCCAGAACCCCCGCCATGCCATTGATGATGGCCGAGTGCGGCCCGGCCACGTTGACCACCACCGGCGCCCGCAGCCGTTCCCCTCCGGACAGAGCGACGCCTCGAACCCGCCCGTTTTCCTTGAGGATCTCCACGACCTCGGCGTTGAACCGGAAGTCTCCACCCCAAGCTTCGCAGGCCCGCTGCACATTGTGACACGCCAGTGCGGGGTCGTCGATGTACCCGGATTCGGGGATGTACACCGCCCCGGCAATCTCCTTCTTTCCGGGCCGACCGAAATGCTCCTCGTCGGGGGTCACGGGAGGGCCGTACGCCCGGGTATCGATCCACGGAAAGCGGCTTTCGACTTCCCGCGCCGTCAGGTCTTGGTAGGCGACGTGGAGTTCGTCCAAAGAGCGCTTGACGCCTTCCAGCTGCCGGTTCCGGTCGGTTTTTGTGACCAGGCACCCCGTGTTTACGTATCGGGCCAGACCCATTTCGTCGGCCACACCCAAGTAGCGCCCCCAGTCCAACCAGTGAAAGTAGCTCTCCCGGGCCATGGCACAGCCATCGGGCGTGGAATAGTGGAAACGGATGATGCCACAGGTATTGCAGGTCGAACCGGACCCGGCGGCGGGCTGTTTGTCCACGTTGAGGGTGCGGCGACCCCGTTTGGCAAGCTCAAAGCCCAAGCAGACGCCGATTACGCCCGCCCCGATGACGATCACATCATAGTCCCCGTCCATTCTCATCCCTCCATTTACCGCTGAAGTCAACCCTGTGAACCGCACCGGCGCTTTCCTGCCCCGCCGAACTTTCGGGCCGTCGGGACCGGGGCTCGGCTTCCATGAGGCGCGTCGATTTCGAAACAGGGATCCGGGCCTTGAACCGGAGCCGCGTGGGACGGGCTCCCGCTATCCTCCCAGGCCGTGGCCTCTGCGCGCCCTGCAGGCGCCGACCTTGGTTCTCGCTGCTGCCGCTCGTTGTTACCGATTGCGGGTTCACCTTATGGTATAGCATCCTGGGGAAAATGGCCCAGCGTGACCCGATCGGCGCCGCGGGTTGCGGTTCCCGCACCACGAGGCGGACGATGCTCGAAATCAGGAATCTGGTAAAGGTGTATCCCGGTCCGGTCGCAGCCCTCCAGGGCGTGTCGCTCAACGTTGCGAAGGGCATGTTCGGGCTCCTCGGGCCGAACGGGGCCGGCAAGACCACCCTGATGCGGATTGTCGCGGGTTTGCTGGAACCGACTTCCGGGGTCGTGCGCTTCAACGGGGACGACATCGGGTCCGATCCTCAGCGCATTCGACGGCAACTGGGCTACCTTCCCCAGGAATTCGGCTTCTATCCTCACCTGACCGGCGAAGCCATGCTGCGCTTCCTGCTCTTGCTGAAGGGGGTGACGGCACCCCAGGGCCCGAAGCGCCTTGCGGGCAAACTTCTGGAACGGGTGAACCTGGCGCATGCGGCAAAGCGCAAGGTCGGAAGCTATTCCGGCGGAATGAAGCAGAGGCTGGGAATCGCGCAAGCCCTGGCCGGGAATCCCGGGATCATCATCGTGGATGAACCCACGGCGGGACTGGATCCGGAAGAGCGCCTTCGCTTCTACCGGCTTCTCGCGGAGCTGGCAGAGAATCGAACGGTGCTCCTGTCCACCCACATCGTGGAAGATATCTCGGTCTTGTGCCCCCGAATGGCGGTCATGCACGAAGGGCACTTCGTGGCCGACACCACCCCGGCAAAAGCCCGGGACCGCCTGGCAGGAACGATATTCGAAGGCGCCGTCGAACAACAGGACTTGGCGGAAGTCCACCGGCGCTACCAGGTCACCCAGGCGGTGCTTGTGGAGGGGCGGAACCGGGTTCGCGTCCGTGTGACCAACGGGCTGCCCCCCGCCAGTTTCGAGGCGGTGGAACCGACCCTGGAAGACGCATACCTCCTCCTGACCCGAGGGAACGGTAGGACGCTCCGAACCGAACCGGAGGGCCCAGCCGAGGGCGCGGCCCACGATGGAGGCGAACGGGGTGGAGGGGAAGGGGAAAGCGAAGGACGCCGCGCCGCGGGGAGGACGACGGCAACGGGCCGGGAGCCTCGGGCCACCGCTGAAGCGTGAACGCTTTCCGGAGGTGGCGGGAAATCACCCGCCAGGAGTTCCTCTCCGGGCTTCGCAGGCCGGCGTACTGGATTCTCTTCGGGATCCTGGTCCTCATGGCGTGGGGGTTTTCCGAAGGGGCGGTGACCATCGCGTCAGGAGACCAGACGGTCGGCGGAGAGAGGTCCCACGTCACTTCGGTGTTTGCTCAGAGCATGATCCAGTCCGTCCTGATCATGGTCTTCGGCGCCTGGTTCCTGGCCATCGGGGCGGGCATGACCATGATCCGGGACTTGGAACTCCGGGTGGAGGAAATCCTGAGTTCGACCCGACTAACCCCCGGAGAATACGCATGGGGCAAGTTCGCCGGGGCCCTGTGCGTCTTTCTTGTCATCTGGTTGCTGTATCTGTGCGCGTCCGCGGGACTGAACCACGTCTTGGCAGCCGGAGAAGACGCAGAACACATCGGGGGTTTCGCCCTGGCGAATTACCTCTTCCCCACCCTGCTTTTCGGTCTTCCCCAAGTCCTCTTCTTCGCCGGCGTGCCTTTCTTTTTGGGCGTCCGGACTCGTCGTCCCATTGTGGTCTTCGTCTTCCCCGTCGTGGTGCTGTTCTTCACCCTGTGGTTCCTCGCCACGTGGTCGCCAAGCTGGCTCGACCCCGGTGTGAACCGGATGCTCATGCTCCTTGACCCTTCCGGGTTTCGCTGGCTCAACGAGACCTTCCTCACCGTCGACCGGGGGGTGGATTTCTACAACACCGCCCCACTCCGTCCCGACCCGGGTTTCCTACTCAGCCGAATCGTCTTTGCCGCGACGGGACTGGGGGCCACGGCTGCGGCTGCGCAGAGCTACGCCCGGCAGCTGCAAGCCGGGCAGACACCCGCCTTCCCGTTCCTCCGGCGCAGGCGCACCCACGGGGTTCTGGGGGTTCCGTCCGGCGTCAGGGAGTCCCCGCTTCTGGGGCAACGGGTGCTGGGGCGGCTCCGGATGGAGACAGAACCCCCGGGCTTCCGGGAGGCGGTAGGGGCCATCGGACGGTCCGAAATCCGAGACCTCCTCCTCCGCCCGGGCATGTACCTCTTCGTCCCGTTGATCATCATCCAGTCGGTGTCCCAAAACATCCTGGCCACCGGGCCCTTCAATTCGCCGATTCTGTTGACCTCGGGTGCGGCGGCCGTGCGACAACTCAACACGCTCAGCCTGCTGGTCTGCGTCCTCCTGCTTTTCTACACCGTCGAATCGTTGCACAAGGAACGAAGTCGACGCCTGGCAGAGATCTTTTACGCCACACCGGTGAGGACCGGGGCCATCCTCTTGGGCAAGACCATCGGAAACAGCGTGATGGCGGGGCTGATCCTCGCCGTGGGCGTTGCCGCCACCTGGGGGCTCGTCCTCTGGCGGAAGCTCTTCGAAGGAAGCCCCGTTGGCTTCGACCTCTTTCCTTTCGTCGCCGCCTGGGGCGCGATTCTGGTCCCAACGTTCATCTTCTGGACCGCGTTCGTGACCGTCCTCTTCGCCCTCCTCCGCAACCGCTACACCGTGTACGGCGCCGGGATGGCCGTAATCATCTACACCGTCTCCCGCATGTCCTTCGGAGGCGATCCCCTCTCCTGGGTGACCAACTGGATGGCGTGGGGTGGGCTCCAGTGGAGCGACATGGGCGCGTTCTCCCTTCACGGCTTCCCGCTCCTCCTGAACCGCCTGCTGTACCTGGCTCTGGTCCCGCTCCTCATGGCTGTGGCGGTCAAGGGGTTCCCCAGGCAGAACTTCGACCCCGCCCGGATCGTTCATCGGATCAGGCCCAAGTCCCTGTTCAGGGGCGCGATCCGTCTGGCCCCTTTCGCTGCGCCGGCCGTGGTTCTGGCCTCCGCGCTGCACTTCAGCGGCCGGACGGGCTACCAGGGGCCGGTCGCCGAGGAGGCGAGCAAAGACTACTGGCGACGCAACACAGCGACGTGGACCGACTTCGAAATGCCTTCGGTGTCACGGGTGGATTTGGACCTGGACTTCGAGCCACGGGCCCACGCCGCTTCCGTATCCGGCACCTACACCTTCGTCAACGACCGGGATTATGCCTACGACCAGCTCCCCGTCACCGCCGGACCCTGGGACCCCATCGAGTGGACCCTGGACGGGGTTCCCTACGAGCCTGAAGACCGGTCGAACCTGTTCGTCTTTACCCCGGAACATCCCCTGGACCCTGGAGACTCTCTCACCCTCGGCTTCGACTACGACCTCCGCTTCCCCAGAGGGATGAGCAGGTTCGGCGGCGGCCAAGGGGAGTTCATTCTGGAGTCGGGAATCGTGCTGGGGACCTTTTCCCCCACCTTCTTGCCCGTCCCCGGCTACAACCCCTCCATCGGCGTCGACGAGGAAAACGCCCACGATTCACCGGACTACCCGGAGGATTTCTACGAAGGGAACACCGAACCCCTGTTCGGTTGGGGGGGAACACCCTTCAGGGTGCGTACGCGCATCACGACCCCGGAGGCGTACACGGCCAACGGGGTGGGACAGCGGGTGAGCGAGGAGACGAAGGACGGCCGGCGCACCGTGGTCTGGGAAACGGACCACCCGGTGGGCCTGTTCAACGTCGTCGCCGGTAAGTACGCGGTCAGGGAGGGAAGGGGCACCGCGCTCTACTATCACCCGGAGCACGACTACAACATAGAGGAGATGTCCGCCGCCCTGGACGCGGCCAGGGAGCACTACTCCCAGTGGTTCTACCCCTTCCCCTGGGACCTGCTGAAGATTTCGGAGTTTCCCGGGTTCGCGACGTACGCCCAGGGTTTCCCGACCAACATCACCTTCAGCGAAAACATCGGGTTCTTGGCGAAGAGCGACCCCCGCTCCCATGTGGCGTTTCTGGTGGTGGCCCACGAAGCAGCGCACCAGTGGTGGGGGAACCTGTTGACGCCCGGCCGGGGCCCCGGGGGGAACATCCTCTCGGAAGGCTTGGCCCACTACGCCACGATTCTCCTGCATGAACAGGTCTACGGGGACCGGTACCGAATCGAATTCACGAAGCGGATCGAGGAGGAGTACGGCGACCAGCGCTTCGTGGATACGGAACGCCCCCTGGTGAAGACCGACGGCACCCGTTCAGGGGACGGAACCGTCACGTACAACAAGGGCGGGTGGGTGATGTGGATGCTCCAGCAGGAGATGGGCCGCGAGAACCTCCTCTCTGGTCTTCGGGCCTTCATTGAGAAGTTCAACCCGGACCCGGACTTCCCCGTCATCCAGGACATGCTGGCCGTGATCCGGGACTTCGCGCCCGACCCGGCCGCCTTCGACGCCTTCGCCGAACAGTGGTTCTTCGACGTAGTGGTACCCGAGTATCGCTTCTCCGACGTGACCCGGGAGCGGTCTGGCACCGAATGGGTGGTCCGGGGAACGGTGGAAAATCGGGGCACCGGACGCACGGCCCTGGAAGTGGGCGTAACCGCGGGGGAACGGTGGTCGGACGAAGACAACGACGGGAATCGGAGCGGGGTGTCGGTGGACTACCGCGTGTCCCGCACGGTGGTGGAGCTGGGGGCGGGGGCGTCGGCGGACTTCGAGATCCGAACCGACTTCGAACCGGAACGCGTCCTGGCCGATCCCGACGTGCTCCAACTCCAGCTGAATCGGGCCGCCGCGGTGGTCGACCTAGAGGACGAGGACGCCCCCTCCCAGGGCCAACAGCGCAATGCCGACGGGCCGGGTCAGACGTGACCCGAAGGGGAGGGTGGTTTCGGCCAACATGACTGCCATGAGGAGGGCCATCCAGACGAGGTTCGCCATCCCCGCCACGAAGGCCAGCGCCATAAGGGCCCAGCAGCACCCGACGCAATAAAGGCCGTGCCCCAGTCCCACTTGTGCCCGGCCCACGACCCCGTCCCGCCAGTGGAGAAGGAGGTACCCGGCCGGGGAACGGCAGTGGACCAGACACGCCTTCTTGAACCCCGTGAGCTGATATCCTCCGGCCAGCATCAGAACGGCCGCCGAAGGGGCCCGCGCTTCCAGCCCGAAGGGCACGGGGATGCCCAGAGCTGACAGGGAGACTTGGGCCCAGGCCGCCACGGCGCTGAATCCCGCCCAGGCCACTCCGTACCCGGTGACAAACGGCCCGATGGACGTCGGAACGCCCTTGGCCTTGCCGGCGGGAATCCGGCCAAGGGCCCGAAGCCAGGGGTAGACCACAGGCGCCATCATGAAGGCGGTCATGGCAAGCCACATGGCGAAGGCGCCCAGGTAGGTTACCGGGTTCACCTTCGTCCTGCCGGAGGAATTGGTCCTGCCGGAGGAACAGGAAACCGGGCGGGTTCGCGCACCTCGTCAACCCCCGGCCCAGCGGAACCGGGACCAGAGGCCGTGGGTTCCCCGGGTTTCGATCACGAGTCCCCCGTCGTCGTAGTGGGTGGAACCCAGCGCGATGGTCTGCCGGGTGTCATGGATTTGATTGTAGATGTTGCGAAAAGTGACAGGGTGGTTTCGGTCCCGGCCCCGGATCGCCTTGACAGCGCCGCGGAGGATTCCCTCAACCGTGACGGACTTCTTCCCCGGCGCTTCTTCGATTCGCACGGGCGCCGTTCGGGAAGGCAGGGATTCGGAGACGAACCCGGCCAGAATCTTCCAGGGGCCCCCCTTCACCCCCATGAGGATCGCTTCGATCGCCCGCCGTTGCCCCGGCGTCGCTTGATCCGAAATGATGATTACCTGCTTCCAGCCACCTTCGATCATCACCTGGGGGGTCTCGTAGACCACCACCGCGTCCACCCCCGAAAGATCCACCCCCTCCACCCACCCGGCCTGGAACCGGATCGCCCAGAAGCCGTGGCAGACTTCATGAGTGCATTTCTGTTTGAAGTGGATGTGGCCGGGGCACACCGCAGTGCAATTGCAGTTCTCGAAGAGGAGTCCTTCGGCCCACCAGCTTTCCGTTTTCTTTTCGGCGCCGACTTTCGTTTCCATGTCGTTTCGGCAATGAGGATAGGGGGGCAGCGCCCCGCCACTATCGGGATCCGGGCCGGCCCCAGGGACGCGGCCAAGGCGCACCGACGGGTATAGGTGCGGTCCCCCGGGGCTTACCGGGCCGCGAAGATGGACTTGGGCATGTGCATGCTCACGAGCATGTGGGGCACATCCACCGTCTCCGAGATCTTCAGATCTCCCGCCAGGGAGCAGAGGACATAGGCCTCCATCCGAGTGAGCCCGTGTTCCGCCACCAAATAGTCGATCATGTAGCGGGTCGCCTTCCGGGCCGCTTCGTCGATCGTGGTGGCGAAGCCGGTGACTGCGTAGTACTCGTCGGTCTCATACTGGGGCTCCACCATCCCCCGAATGTTTTCCAGCACCTCCACCTCGTACACGATCCGCATCGGGGCCTCGATGGCGGTTCCCGAAACCTCGCCGTCCCCCTGGGCCGCGTGGGTATCGCCGATGGAAAACAGCGCCCCTTCCACCTGAACCGGGAAGTAGACCGTCGTTCCTACGGTCATGTGACGGTTGTCCATATTGCCCCCGTTCCTCCTGGGCGGAATGGTCACGAGCATGGAATCCGTGTCCGGCGCCACCCCCATGACCCCGGCAAAGGGAGCCAGCGGAAGGGTGACGCTGTCGTTGAAGCGGACTTCGGAGGTCTCGGGATCCATGGCAAATCCCCGGACCCAGGGCTCCGTGAATTCGTCGGCCAGGAAGCCGAAGCCCGGAATGATGGCAGCCCATCCCCAATCTTCGACTTCGATCTCGTGAAGGGTCACGGCGAGTAGGTCGCCGGGCTTGGCGCCCTCAACGTACACGGGTCCGGTGAGCGGATGAACGGGGTCGAAGTCTATGTTGGCCAGTTCCTCCGGCCTCGTCGCCTCGGTAATCTGGCCATCGGACGCCTCCTTGGTCCGGACCTCTATGACGGCCCCGGACGGCACGGTGAGGACCGGCGGAATCGCCGCGCTCCATCGGTTATGAGTGCTCTCGGAGCCGAGGATGAAGTCAGGTGCTTGGGTCCCGTCTTCCTCCTCTGGTTCTTGCACGATGGGCTCGATGCTGCAGGCAGATGACATGACCGACCCCGGAAGGACGATGCAAGCCGCAACAGTGGCGGCGAACTTCCAAGGCTGGGCCGGGGTTTCGGACGAAGCAAACATGGCAATGGGCCTCCCTAATTATTACAGTGGCAGTGAATTCGGTGGCAGTGAAAACTTGTCTGGCGCTGGACCCGCACGGCCTGCAACTCTCGACCCATCGGTCAATCTCGAAAGGTCGTGTTGTAGACTTGGGGTCGAAACCCGAACGGCATTGTATCCGTCGCGCTGGTGCTCATCCATGTGAATGTTCGCTCGTTCCGCCATCGCATCGTCACCGCGCGACTACTCGAGGGTCCCCGCTTTGCCGAAACGTGACATTTCCGTCCGGCTTCAATCATCGGTATTGTCCTTCTTATCGGTTGCCAGCCTAGGGAAGGCTGCCGTAACGTCGGTCTCTCTCCATCTTCCACGAGGCTTGGAAACTCCTCCTCCGGCCTCTGGGCAACCTGGATCCGTGGGTGGTCGGATGACAAGGCGTCGTACACTATGAGGTTCGGACTCACGGGCTTTGCGGAGTCGGGAAAAACCACGCTCTTCAACGCCCTGACCGGACTGGACACGCCGACAGGGTACGGGGGGAAGGCGCGCCTCGGCACGGTTCGGGTCCCGGACCCTCGCGTCGATGCCCTTTCGGCAATCTTCTCTCCCCGAAAGACCACCTACGCGACCCTCAACTTTCGGGATGTCCCGGGGGAGCCCGGTGCCGGAAAGCAGGTTCTTTCGCCCGAGACCCTGCAACAAATCCGGGACCGGGACGCCCTTTGCCTCGTCCTGCGGGATTTTCGGAACCCCGTCCTGGAAGGTGAACCGGCCCCCCTTGACGACCTCCGAGCCTTTCACGCAGAGTGCGTCCTTGCGGACTTCGGTGTCGTGGAGCGGCGCTTGGAGCGAGCGCGCAAAGAGCGGGCGGACGTCCGGGAAATCGCGGCCTTTGAGGTTATGGCCGACGCCCTGGAAGCGGAGAGGCCCCTGAGGCGGATGGCGCCTTCCGAGCTTCATCGCGGATTTCTGCGGGGCTACGGACTGCTGACCGACTTGCCCTTCCTGGTCGTGGTGAACACGGACGAGGAGCGCGTCGGAAATCCCGCAGAGCCTCGTCTGTTGAAGGAGATCGAGTCCGTCGGCGGGGCGGGGCTGGTCTTGTCGGCCCGCCTCGAGGCCGAGATCGCAAGTCTTGAACCGGAAGACCAAGGCGCCTTTGTGGAGGAGATGGGTCTCTCCGAGCCCGTGCTTCCCCGTTTCATTCGAACCGCCTACGGCCTCATGGACTTGGTGTCGTTCTTCACGGTGGGCAAGGAGGAGGTTCGGGCCTGGACGATTCGGCGGGGAACCCCGGCTCGGTCCGCCGCCGGCCGGGTCCACAGCGACATGGAGCGCGGGTTCATCCGGGCCGAGGTCACGCCCTTCAACGTCCTCGCGGCGTGCGGTTCCGAACAGGCCGTGAAGGACGCCGGACGGTTTCGGGTGGAAGGGCAGAGCTATCCGGTACAGGACGGGGACATTCTCCGCATCCGGTTCAACATATAAGGGCGCCAGTCTCCCGTCCTCCTCCCGGCGATGGAGGAACCCTGGACAAACCGGGGATTGACTCCGTTCCCTTCCAGGGCCACCTTACCGGGCTGTATCATTCGGTCCCGCGTAGCTCAGTTGGTAGAGCAGACGGCTGTTAACCGTCGGGTCGCAGGTTCGAGTCCTGCCGCGGGAGCCTTTTGTTTCGTTGGGCGACCTACGCAGCTCGATATTCCCATTTTCCAGCGGTCCCCACTACCCTCCTTTTCCACGTGGAGGACTCCGTCGTTCAGCGACTTCACCTTCGGACGCGACGGCCCCATGGACCAGAAACAGACAGTCGCCGAGGAGGCCCGAGTCCTCGGGTTCGACATGGCCGGCGTGGTGACCCGCAGCCGTAGCGACCACATGGTCCGCTTTCGCCAGTGGATCGAATCCGGGCTCCACGGAACCATGGCGTACCTGGCCCGGCCCGACACGGTCGCGCGCCGGGCTGATCTGAAAGCGACATTGCCCGACTTCCAGAGTGCCGTGGTCGTGGCCCACTCCTATGCCGATCCGGATCCGACCGCCTCATCCGACGACCCGTCCGCCGCCGGGGTCGCCCGCTACGCTCGGGGACTCGACTATCATCTCGTGATGGGGGCCCGCCTGGAGGAGCTGGGCCGTCGCCTGGAAACCGCCGCCGGACGCCCCGTGCAGCGGCGTGCCTACGTGGACACCGGACCCATCCTGGAGCGGGAGCTCGCCCGGCGCGCCGGACTGGGCTGGTTCGGCAAGAACACCATGCTGATCCACCCCCGACGGGGTTCCTACTTTTTTCTGGGTGTCTTGCTCACCGACCTGCCTCTCTCCCCCTCCGTCCCGTTTCGTGAGGATCACTGTGGAAGCTGTAACCGCTGCATTCGGGCTTGCCCGACGGGAGCCCTCCTGGGATACGACGACGGGGGCGCTCCGATCATCGATGCTTCCCGCTGCATCTCGTATCTGACGATCGAGCTCAAGGGCCCCATCCCTCGGGAACTCCGTCCGGCGATCGCCAACCGGATATTCGGCTGCGATATCTGCCAGGAGGTGTGTCCCTGGAACGAGAAGTTCTCCACCCCGGCAAAGGAGCCTGCGTACACGCCCCGGGAGGGGCTCGACGGACTCCCGCTCATCGACCTGGCCCGCCATCTCCTTTCCATGTCGGGCAAGGGATTCCGACGGGAGTACAGCCGCTCTCCGATCTTGCGGGCGGGCCGGAAGGGCCTGCTTCGGAGCGTGTGCGTGGCCCTGGGAAACTGGGGTTCGGAAAGCGCCGTTCCCGTACTGGTGGCCGCCCTCGTCGATCCCGTTCCCCTGGTTCGAGGTCACGCCGCGTGGGCGTTGGGACGGATCGCATCGGCAGAAGCCCGGAATGCCCTGGCGGACCGGCTCGAAACCGAAACCGACCCGGAAGTCCTGGAGGAGTTGACCGATGCTTTGAGGTCACCCAGCTTGGCGGACGACGCCGTCGAACCGTAGACGGCGGAAAGTCGACCGGCACCCTGGTCGGTGTCGTATCGGACCGGCGGGAATCGGACCAACGGTAGGGGGCCACCGGTCGGGGAGCCTTCCCGATGGAAACGACGCCCCTTTGAAACAAACGCTCGGGTCCGGCGGTATATCCTCGCCGTAACGGGCCCGGCGTGAGACGCCATTGGGGCGCGGGTGCACGGGAGGCCCGACGCACGGACCGAGAAAATCACCGGCAACATCGGCACCCCGGAGCAGGAGCGATAACGATGTTTGGAGCGACAAGCAAGTTTGGAATCGTCGGGATGGCGGGAGTTGTGATCCTCGCCGATTTGGCACTGACGGCCGCAGGCCCCGCCGGATCTTTGGGGAAATGCCACAGTTGCGTCGAAGCGCAGGAACCGATCCGGGGCAGTTTCTTCTTCAACGGCAATCTGGCCGTTCCCGTCGGCCAGTTCGGGGACCACGTAGATCTCGGAGGAGGGGGAGGACTGGGGGGCTTGATCTACCTGGGCGGGGAGGGAATCGCCGCCCTCCGTATGGAAGGGGCCTTCATCATCTACGGCACCGATTCCTTTCAGGCCCCACTGAGTCCGACAATTCCCTTTGTGGATGTTGATGTGCGGACCACCAACTATATCGCTTCTGCAGGAGTAGGCCCCCAGGTTTTCCTGGCGCAGGGAGCCCTTCGGCCCTACATCTTCGGCACCGTGGGGGTTTCGTACTTTGCAACCAAAACGGGGGTGAGCGGGACCTCCGACTTTGAGGAATTCGCCTCTACGACCAACTTTGACGATCTGTCCCTCGCCTTGACGGCCGGGGGTGGTCTTGCCATCCGGCTGTCCAGCGGACAGAAACCCGTTTCCCTGGACGTGTCGGCACTATACCAGCGCCACGGACAGACCGAGTACCTGACCAAAGGGGACTTGCATCAATCGCGCAGGGGCTCGTGGGTCGTCCGTCCCGTCCTGAGCGAAACGAATCTCGTCACCTTCCGGGTTGGGATATCGATCGAGGTGCCCTGACCGTACTCTCCCCCGGGGCTGGATCGGTCGATTCTGCTGTTACATCATGGGCCTTCCGCCAAGCGCCGCACCGCGTCCTCCAGCTTCGCGACCTTGGCCGAGTCCGGAGAATCGATGCGATCCCCGTTCAGCGCTTCGGCCAACGCGCGCAAGGCGTTCTGGCGCGCCGCACCCGACACCATCTCGGCTCTTGCCAGTTCGCTCCGTACCGCCGCGATCCGATCTGTGGGGAGTCCCTGCGAACGCGCGAGTTGGTCCAGGTACGCCCTCCCCAGGGCGAAGGTGGCCGGCCATTCGAAAATCGGCTGGCCCTGGGAGTTGAGGTAGGTGAGTCGAACCGAATTGGCCGCATCGATCTCGTTCCGGGTAAGCACTTGGCTCGGGATCAGCTCGAAGATATCCAGCCCCCGAGCGATCTCCGAGTTGACGATCACGCCGTTGTACCAGTAAACCGACCAGCTTCCGCCCATTCTCATGCGGCTTCCGTCTATCGGGCCCCGATCAAAGTACGCGATCTCGGTCGGGTTTCCGGCGTCGGTCCAGTCGATCAGAGAGATTCCGCCCTGATACCATCCCTGAATCATGATGTCCCGGCCCGGGACCGGGATCAGGGATCCGTTGTGGGCTACGCAGTTCTCCTGGGGAGTCTGGGCAGCGGGAATCTTGAAGTAGCTCTGGAACTCCATGTCTCCTTCTTCAATGGTGAAGATGGCATTGGCACCCCACTCCATCGGGTCCGATGCCCGGCACTTCGGTTGTCCACCCCCACCCCATTCGTCGGTGAACAGGATCGCGGTTCCGTCGTTGTTGAAGGTGGCAGAGTGCCAATACGCAAAGTTCGAATCCGCCACCGCCGCAAGGCGTCTCGGATTGACGGGATCGCGAATGTCCAGAAGAAGCCCGTAGCCCCCGCACGCACCCCCAGCCAAGCCGATGGCCGGGTACACCGTAATGTCATGGCATTGGGTCGGGCCCGGCCTGGGTCCCTCGTCGTCGTCCTCTGGCTGGCCCATCATTTCGGCCACCATCCGCGGGAGCGCGCTGCGCAGCGCCGTGCTGTCGGCCGCAGTTGGAGCGCCCTCGCCCCCCCGAGCCGTCACGATGCTGTCCAGCATGTTGCCGACCATCGGGTCGGGCAGTACGAACGGCTGGTTTGCCACCTCCACGACAAACGCGCCTCGGGCTCGCGCTTCCTCAATGACTGCCAGGTCGTCCGGTGCCAAGCCGTGGGTCGGCGGAGCCACCAGACCCTGGAAAATGCGGGGCGAGCTCACGATCGCCGCGCTTTCAGGGTCGTCAAGAGGCACCCGAATCACCTCAATCCTGAACAGGGCCGAATTCGGGTCCTCGCCGAGTGGCGCAGCGGAGCACCCCGGCAGCTCTTCCGCGGGCCGCACCGGAGCCGAGCCGGACACGTAGATGTAGACGTTTTCGTCGTCTCCCGGATGCTTCAGCACCGTGTGGGTATGGGAGCCCCGGCAGGTCTGCACATTGGCGACGTACTCGGGGCGGGTGATGTCCGAGATGTCGAAGATTCGGATACCCCGAAGACGGTCGTGGCTCACCGCCTCTCCGATCCCCTGTTCCCCACAGTCCAGCCGCCCTCCCAGACCCTCTCCTGAAACGAACAAGAGGTGCTCGTACACCGAAACGTCGCTCTGGGAGGCGGGACACACATGCGTAACGACGGACTCCGGGTTCGCCGGGTCGGAGATGTCCCACACCTGGATCCCGTTATAGTTTCCCTGAATTGCATAGTCGCCGGTGAAGGCGAGATCCGAATTCGTCACGCCCACAAAGGGGTCCGGCGGCGGCGTGGTCGATACCATACGCAGGTTCCACACGGCCTCCCCGGCGTCGAACAATCCGGGGGACAGGCCTTCGCGCGGATCCGGCGAAGGCGGGTTCGCCACAAGGGGAACCGGGGATTCCGCGGCGGGGACGGCCACGCTTCCGCCGGTAGTTGACGGCTGAGAAGCGCAACCCGCCAGAGAGGCAAGCCCCGCAGCAAATGGAAAGATGGCGAAGATGCGCAAACGGGTCGGGCGGCGGCCCGCGGTCAAGATCGAAATCATTTCTGCTTCCTGGATGTGGGTGGACTGGAAGGGAGTGCTTCCAGCATCAGCGCCATGCGCGCGACTTCGGTCTCCTGGTCCACGTGGATGTCCGAGGCCAGCTTGAACACGAAGTCATTCTGTGCGGCACCGTCGGTCGCAAACAACGTACGCACCATGGTGACGGCCCCCTTGTGGTGCATAATCATGGACTCCAGAAACAGCCTGTCGAAAGTGGGCCCCCGGGCCCGCCCCAGTTCCCGAAGTTGTTCCGGACTCAGCATTCCCGGCATGTTCATCCCGTGTCCGGGACCGTGAATCGTGAGCTTGTCGCCGTCTATGTGGAATTTGGGCGCCTCCAGCCCCCGGTCCCGCAGCCAGCGTTGCATGACCGCGATCTCGTCGGTCTGGGCGTTGATGATCCTGGCACAGAGCGTCCGGATCGCCGAGCTCGCCCCGTTACCCGGGGCGAATCCGGCCATGACCAGGGCCTGGGCGTGGTGCCCGATCATGCCCGTCATGAAGCGGACATCGGCCTCGTGGAAGTCCTGAAGCGTACTGTCGGCGCGAGCCAGGTACAGAGCTCCCAGCCTGTCCGCTGTGGCCGCCCCGGGCCGAGTCCCAAACCCGGGCGCCCCACTCCCACCCCTGGCACACCCGTGGACAACAATGAAAAATACGACGGTGACCGCGGCCCTGTTGATGCGCCCGTACAAGCGGCGAGTCTTCATGACCGGAATATAACCGCATTTTGACATGAGTAATGAGAGAATGGACCGAAGGGAATTCCTGAAGGCGGGGGCTACGGGGGCAGCCACGGGCGCGATCGCCGGCTGCGCAGGGTCTGGAGCTGTCCCGTCGGGAACCCCGCCGCCCGGGTCTGGAACGGCCGTCGTCCCCCGGGGAATGGAGCCCCCGCCCAGCGCGCCCCTTACGGCCCCTCCCGTTGACCGGGTCCGGATCGGCTTCGTGGGCACGGGGGGAATGGGGACGGCGCACGTGCGGAATCTGGCGCGAATCGAAGGGTGCGGGATCACAGCCGTATGTGACATCCGGGTTCCCCACGCCGAGCGGGCCGCTGCCATCATCGAGGAAGCAGGGCATCCAAGGCCGATGCTTTACACTCAGGGGGAAACCGATTTCGAGCGACTGTGCGCCCAAGAGGACCTGGACTTGGTGTACACCGCCACGCCTTGGCGCTGGCACGTTCCCGTCTGCATCGCAGCCATGGAGAACGGCAAGCACGCGGCAACCGAGGTTCCCGCCGCCTACACCTTGGAGGACTGCTGGAAGCTGGTGGAAACCGCCGAGAGAACCGCTCGTCACTGCGTCATGATGGAAAACGTCAACTACGGGCGGGCCGAGCTCCTGTGCCTCAACCTGGTCCGGCAGGGCCTGTTGGGCGAAGTCCTTCACGCCGAATGCGGCTATCTCCACGATCTCCGCGCGATCAAGTTCGCCGATGATGGGGAAGGGTTGTGGCGGCGCGACCACGCCTGGACCCGGAACGGAAACCTGTACCCCACCCACGGGCTGGGCCCGGTCGCCAATTGCATGGACATCAACCGGGGGGACCGATTCGAGTCGATGGTGTCCATGAGCAGCCCGTCCCGTGGGCTCCAGGACTGGGCTGCCGCGCACTACCCCGAAGGACATCCGAAGCGGGCGGAAACCTTTGCCCTGGGGGATGTGAACGGCAGTCTCATCAAGACCGCCCAGGGTCGCACCATCTACGTCTCCCACGACACCAACCTCCCCCGGCCCTACAGCCGCATCAACCAAGTGCAGGGAACGCGGGGGATCTTCCAGGGCTACCCGGACCGCGTGTACATCGAAGGGCGGAGCCCGGAGCACCTTTGGGAAGACGCGGAGGCCTACTACGAGGCCTTCGAACACCCGTTGTGGACCGCGCTCCGGGACGCTTCCATCGGGGCCGGACACGGAGGCATGGATTTCATGGAGGACTACCGGCTGGTAAAATGTCTGCGCGAAGGGCTGCCCACGGACATGAACGTCTACGATGCGGCGGCTCTGAGCGCGGTGTGCGAACTTTCCGAAATCAGCGTGGCCCGGGGCAGCGCCCCGGTCTCGTTCCCGGACTTCACTCGGGGTCGGTGGCGTTCCTGGCCCGCCTGGCCCATCGTCACGGCTTGAGGTGGCGTAGACACAAGCGTGAGGCTCATCAGCCTGGAAGGGAATCCCATATGCATCCCGGAGTAACAACAGTTGGCTTGGCGTTGGCGGTCGTTTCCTGTTTTCCTCTCCATGCCCAAATCCCCACCCCGGAGTCGGTGCTGGGGCACCCGGTGGGCGAGGATTTCTATTTGGCCAGCTTCGAGGAATCCATTGAGTACTTCCAGCGTCTGGACGCCGCCAGCGACCGGCTGGAGCTACGAGAGGTGGGGAGGACATCCTTCGGCCGGCCCGTGTACATCGCCCTCATCTCCAGCGCCCAGAACCTGCGGGATGTGGAACGGCACAAGGAGATCGCGCTTCGGCTGGCCCACCCCAAGGGACTCTCCGACGCCGACGCTCGAGCCCTGGCCGACGAAGGCAGGGCAATTGTGCACATCGACGGGGGGCTTCACGCCACCGAGGTGGCCCACGCCCAGCACACGATCCAGCTGGCATACGACTTGGTGACCGGAGACGAGGATCCCGAGGTGCAGGCCATCCTGGACAACGTCATTCTCATGCTCTGGCCCTCGATCAACCCGGACGGTCAGACCCTAATCGCCGAATGGTACCGGTCCAACCTGGGGACGCCGTTCGAGGTCTCCCCCGCCCCCTTTCTGTACCAGAAGTACATCGGCCACGACAACAACCGGGACGGGTACATGATCAACCAGATCGAGTCCCGGATGGCAACCCGGGTCGTTCGGGAGTGGGAGCCTCAGATCCTGTACAACCACCACCAGAGTTCGCCTTTCCCCACCCGGATCTGGATCCCACCCTTTGCAGAACCCATCTCTCCTCACGTGCATCCCCTCATGTGGCGAACCGTGAATCTGATCGGCATGTCCATGGCCCAGGCCCTGGAAGAGCGCGGCCAGAAGGGCGCCACCCACATGGGAACAGGCTTCGACAACTGGTATCCCGGCTTCATGGACCACGCCAACAACTTTCACAACGTGGTCTCGTTCCTGACCGAGACAGGTTTGTACCGATACGCGACTCCGCGCTTCTACACGATTCAGGATTTTCCCCCTCGCACAAGGGATCTCCGGCCCCAGTCCCTCTACAGCAGCCCGTGGGAAGGTGGGTGGTGGCGCCTCCGGGACGCGGTGGACTACATGCTCACGGCGTCCGTCTCGGTTCTGGATTTCGCCGCCAAGTACAGGGTGGACATTCTGTACAACCGATACCAAGCCGGGCGCGATGTCGTCGCCCAGTACACCAGCCAACCACCGTACGCGTACTTCGTTCCGGAAGAACAGCGAGACCCGGTTGCGGCGGTGGAAATGCTCCGGCGGCTGGCCTTCAACGGCATTGAAATCCATCAACTGGACGAAACCGTTTCCTTTGAGGGGATCGTCCATCGGGCGGGAACGTGGGTCATCCCCATGGACCAGGAGTTCGCCAACTTCGTCCGCCAGCTCTTTGCCGTGCAGGAATATCCGGACCTCCGCCAGTATCCGGAGGGTCCACCGGACCAGCCCTATGATGTGTCGGGGTGGACGCTGCAATACCTGATGGGCGTCCAGATCGTGGAGGCGTCGTCTCCGTTGACGGACGCCGTTCGGGAAGCCATGAGCGCCGTGGCCGCAGAGCCGATTCCTTGGGATGCAGGCGTGGAGGACGCGGCCCCGTTCGATTCCCCTCCCGGTGTGGGATTCAACAGCCACCCTGTCGCGGCGGCCATCGTTCCCCCGGAGGGGACCGCCGGAGGCGGGAACAGCCTGGTCCTCGATCCGGCCCAGAACAACGCCTTCAGGGCCATCAATCGGGCTTGGGCCCAAGGTGGCCGCGTTCGTTTCGCGCCTGGCAACCCCGGCGAAAACGGGGAGGCCGGAACCTCGGGGCGGTATTGGGTCACCGACATTTCCGGAGCGGCCCGAAGCAGCCTCGTTTCAGAGCTTCACCTCCGGGTGAGCGACCGGGGAGCGGGCGGAAGCACCGAAGTGTCCCGCCCCAGGATCGGTCTCTACCGTCCCTGGAATCCTTCCATGGACGAGGGATGGACGCGGTGGTTGCTGGAGGCGTATGACTTCGACTTCGCCAGCCTCTACAACGCGGACATCCTCGCCGGCAGCCTTCGGAACCGCTACGACGTGATCATCGTGGCCGACATGAGCGCCAACCAGATTCTGAACGGCTTCGCCAAGGGATCCGTTCCGCCGCGCTACGAAGGTGGAATTGGCGCGCCCGGGGTCCGGGAGTTGGACGGCTTCGTTCGAGGGGGTGGCACCCTAGTGACCCTGAACAACGCAAGTCTCTTCGCCATTGAACAGCTCCACCTGCCCGTCAGGAATGTCATTGCCGAACTGGACCCCGCCGAGTACTTCATGAGCGGTTCCATCGTGGAAATGGTGGTCGATCCCTCCCACCCCGTGATGTCGGGCATGCCGCTCAGGGCCAAGGTGGTGGTGGAGCGAAGCCCCGTCTTCACCACCGAAGACGACTTTCAGGGATCCGTTCTGGCCAAATACCCGAAGGACGGCTCCCCTCTGCTGTCCGGCTACCTGCTGGGGGAAGAGCACCTGCAAGGATACGCCGCCGCCCTGGACGTGGTTCACGGAGACGGACACGTCGTCCTCCTGGGGATGAAGCCCCAGTGGCGCGGCCAGCCCTTCGACAATTTCCGAATCCTCTTCAACGCGACAATGTACAGCGCGCAAGTTGCGACGGCTGCGCCGACGAATCCGGATTTTTGGAAGCCGCCGGAAGGGGAAGAGGAAGAAGAAGGAACCCCTTAGAAGAAATCCCCTTGGCGGAGAAGAACCCGGCCGTGACCAGAGCCCAGCTGATCGAGGCGATCCACAACGGGGAAAACTCCGGGGTTGAGTTCAAGCGTGACGACGTTTCCCCGGAGAAGCTCGCCCGGGAGATCGCGGCCCTCCTCAATCTGGAGGGCGGACGCATTTTCCTGGGGGTTGAGGATGACGGCTCGGTTTCCGGTCTCTCCCGCGACCCGCGCCAAGCAGAGGAGTGGGTCATGCAGGTGGCCCGGGATCACGTCCAGCCCGGGACAATTCCCTACTGGGAGGCATTGGAGTGGCAGCCGAGCGTGATCGTCGGGGTCGTCTCTCTCACCGCAAACGCGCCGGACAAGCCCTACAAGGCCAAACGGGGGTCGGCCTGGGTCACTCGAGTGCGGGTGGGAACCACGACCCGGGATGCGATACGGGAAGAGGAAGAGCGTCTGTACCAGCAGTCGGGGCGCATCCAGTACGGCCGCAAGCCCGTGTCCGGCGCAACCCTGGACACCCTGGACCGGCGGCGGCTGCGCGACTATTTCGGGCGGGTCCTGGGCATGGACATCGATCCCGACGGGGATGCCGCCCAGTGGACACGACTTCTTCGGAACCTGGACCTCGCCACCCCATCGGCAGGTCGGGTCGCCGCCGCCATTGATGGAATGCTTCTCTTCGGCGCCAATCCGGGCCGGTTCCTCCCTCAGTCCGGCATCCGGGCGATCTGTTTCCCCGGCAAGGAGATGGATTATGCAACCCGCGCGGATGAGGACGTCAAGGGTCCTCTGGTCCCCTTGGGGACCCGTGACGGCTTGATCGTTGAGCCGGGAATCGTAGACCGAGCCTGGGATTTCGTCCGGCGCAACACCATGCCCTCCGCCCGCCTGGAGGGTGCGCGCCGGATCGACCGCTGGGAGTACCCCGAGGAAGCCGTGCGCGAAGCCATCGTCAACGCCGTGGTACACCGGGACTACAGCATCACCGGGACCGACGTGATGTTGGCGATCTTTTCCGATCGCCTGGAGGTCGTGAGCCCGGGTCGCCTGCCCAACACGGTGACGCCCGAAGGGATGAAGGCGGGCGCGCGCTACGCTCGCAACCAGACGCTGGTCAACGTCATGCGGGATTACGGCTATGTCGATGCCCGCGGCATGGGCGTGAGGAACAAGGTCATCCCCGCCATGCGGGCGCACAACGGTACCGAACCGGATCTGATCGAAGAAGAGTACCGTTTCACCGTCCGTCTGTGGAAGGATCGCGGATGATCGATACAAAGGGCTGTTACCCGTACAGCAGAAACTCCTCCACCTTGGCGCTGAAGGACTCGACCTCCCGGTCCGCCCGTTCAAGGATTTCACCGGCACCTGCACCCGCCTCCAAACCGGCTCTCAGGCCATCGTGGCCCCACAGGATGTCGATGGGCAGCAGCCGCGCTTCATACTCGTAAGGGGGCTTCCGCCACGCGAAATCCTCCGGGGCCAGAGCGCGGGTCGCTGCAAGAACCTCCACGGCGGTTCGCACGGGCTCGAAGGTGCCGGGATCGGTCACATGGAGCTGGGCGCCACCGCACAGCTGGCCCGCATGTTTCTGAAACGTCGGCTCGAAGTGGCAGGGGCGGAAAATGACGCCGGGCAGGCGCGCCCTGGCCAGGCGCGCCACGAGGGCCGACGGGTCCAGCCAAGGGGCGCCGAACAGCTCGAAGGGCCGGGTCGTGCCCCGTCCCTCCGACAGGTTGGTGCCCTCCAGGAGCACCATTCCCGGATACACGACGCAGGACTTTGGAGTGGGAAGGTTCGGACTGGGCATGACCCACGGAAGTCCCGTATCGGCCCAAATCATCCGCCGCCGCCAGCCCTCGCAGGGATACACGTATAGTTGACATCCGATCATACGGTTGCCATTCAGCCACCTCGCCAGCTCCCCGCAGGTGAGTCCGTGGCGCAGCGGGACCGGGTGGAGGCCCACGAAGGACTCGTATCCCTTCCGCAAGACCGGGCCTTCGCGCAACCCCCCGCCTAGCGGGTTCGGGCGATCCAGGACAACAAAGGGGATCCCGGCTTCTGCACAGGCTTCCATGGCCAGGGCCATCGTCCACACGAAGGTATAGACCCGGACGCCCACGTCCTGAAGGTCGAAGAGGAGCGCGTCCAGGCCAGAGAGCATTGCCGGCGTGGGTTTTCGCACCTCCCCGTACAGCGAGTGGACCGGGAGCCCAGTGACCGGATCCGTGTAGTCCCCGGATTCGATCATGTTGTCCTGTTTTTCCCCCCGGGCCCCGTGCTGCGGCCCGAAGAGGGCGCGCACATCAAAGCCAGCCGCCCGCACGGCGTCAACGCCGAAAGCAAGGCCGGACGTGACAGAAGCAGGGTGGACGATCATTCCCAGCCGAGCGTCGGAAAGGCCGCCCTTGGCCCCCCGGTCCCGAAGAAACCACTCCAGGCCGGTCTCTACCGTGGGGTGCAGACTGCGACAGGCTGTAGGATCCTCCAAGCCCCAGCGACTTTGCCCGCCGGCGGGCAAAGTCACGATCCCGTCGAGGATCCGCCGTCCGCTTCCTCCGGGAAATTCCGGACAACCATCCTCTCCAGGGCCCCCCTGACCCGATCGCACTTTTCCCGCTCCACCCCATAGGCCGAAATCCAGATTCCCATCTTCCAGCGGTCCCCACTACCCTCCATTTCCACGTGGAGGACCCCGTCGTTCAGGGATTTCACTACCCCTGCAAAGGCCCGGGGCGGGTCAAGGAGCACGGCGGTGCCCTCCAACGCCCGGACCCCGTCAAGGGGAAATCGGAAGCCGTCGCCCTTCCTGGACGGAGCAGGGCCAAAGCCTCCATCCCCGAAGAGCCGGTCCCATACCTCCCGGCGTTGGCCGCTCACCCAGGGCCGGGCGCTGATCATGGTCCGGGACACCCCAGGGTGCCGCTCCAGGGCGTGCTTGAGGTTCCACAGGAAGAAGCGCCATCCGTTGTCCAGCATGGAAAGGTAGTTGTCCCAGTCGCTTCCCGCGGGAAAACCCGCGTTCACCACGCGGACCACGGTCGAGTTACCCTGAACCTCGATGTGATAGTCCAGGGTCGTCCCCCCTTCCTGACCGCTCTCCGACGGCTCGTCTTCCAGGCGCAAATGAACACCGGGTGACCACGCCGTGATCCGGCTCTTCCATTCGTTTTTTCCGTCCCACGACACGGTGACCGTCCCGCCCTCCCCCGGCTCGACGGAAGCAAAGGGCGAGAACCAGCGGGATATTCCTTCCGCGCTGGAGATGGCGTCCCACACGGCTTCCGCCCCGCCCCCGACCTCCACCGCGAGATCGACGCAACGCCCTCCGGGAGTCCCTGAAGGGGGTTCCGGTGCGACGGGGCCGCGCGGCTCGACGAGTGAGTCACGCGACTCACTCATGTGAGCCCCTATTTCCTCACCGGGACAAGAAGCGGGACAGGGAACGGGACACCAGTGATCTTGTCCATCCCCTTGCCGTTGACGGCGGAGGGTCCTGCAACCGGAGCCGCCGTCACAGGAACGCCCGTTACCTCGACCCAATCAAAGGCGGAAGTACCCCCGCCCCCTGCCAAGAGACCGAAAGCCTTGATATCCGACCCCCAATCGACCTCCAAGAGCTTGGTCTTTCCGGCATAGGCTGTCAGGTTCCCGTAGAACTCGCTGACCGTAATCTCGGTGAACTCCCCCAGGGCATGGTGTACATCCGGCGAATACCCGAAGGACTCAGCTGTGTAGTAGAAAGTCTCTTGCACCTCATCCCAGTATAAGAGCGTATAGTTCGCTTTTTCCCCGGAGAGTTCTCGATCCCATATCACAAAAAGAAGATGTGTGTACCGAGAATCCGTCGTAGTAAAAAAGAGAGCCGCGTAGGCTTCATCGGCCTTCTGACGACTCATCCTTACGCTGGCCTCCCAGTCCGTCAGAACGGAATTCGGCTCATGCGTCGCAGTTCCGTCGTATTCGTCGGGCACTGTAGGCTCAAGATTCAGGATACTATCGCTCACCGTTGCATCGACATCTGAGAGCGCCCAGAGATCCTTATCAAAACGATCGAAGTCGTCCCGGAACTTCACCCTTTCCGCCACGGTGACAGAAAAGTCGAGTGTAGCCGACGACCCTTGCGCGTCGGTGGCCGTGGCGGTCACCGTGGCTGTGCCGAGAGCGACCGCATTGATCGTAGCGACGCTATCGGAAACGGTGGTCGTCACCACGCTGGGCGCGCTGGATGTCGCCGTAAAGGTGAGTTTACCCCCATCGGGATCCGTGAAAAAATAGGTCAAGTCAAATATAAGACCGCGGCCGACCCCCATGGTCTGGCTGGGAATCGTGCCCGTCGCCTCAGGCGGCCGATTCTCGACCGTAGCCGCAAAGTCAAGCGTCGCCGACAACCCTTCGGGGTCGGTGGCCGTGGCGGTCACCGTGGCTGTGCCGACGGCGACCGGACTGATCGTAACGAGGCTCCCGGAAACGGTGGTCGTCACCACGCTGGGCGCGCTGGATGTCGCTGTAAAGGTGAGTTTATCCCCATCAGGATCCGTAAAAAAACTGGCCAAATCAACTCGAACATCCCCACCGATCGCCAACGTCCGGTCCGAAATCGTGCCCGTCGTCTGAGGTCCGGCGTTGCTGTCGCAGACGGCCAAGAGAACCGCCAATATGACCGTGGAAAACCTCCGAATTCGGATCGGCAGTGGATTGTTCATGGAATTCGCTTTTGACCTTTCAAGGATCCGTCGTGTCTCCAGGGTAATAATCATCACCATCAATACATAATGCAAATGCAGCGAGACAACCGGTCAAAGCCCCCGGCCGGTCAGCCCAAGCCTCCTCCCGGCGGCTTCCCCCGAGACAGGGTTCGGTAGTACTCCTCCACCAGCGCCCGGTATTCTTCAGGCACGTCGCTCGACAGGTAGGGGAGCGTCTCTTCCTCCTCACCGGCGGCGAACTCCCGTCGGAGTCGGAACTCGAGCTGTTTCATGCCTTCGACCAACGCGCGCTGAAGGCGGAGAACCTCCTCGGGGTCGGAGTACGTCCTGTCTCTGTCCAGGGCCCGCATCACCGCGACCATGGCTTCCAGATCCCCGGGATCCGCACCGGCCCGCTCAATCAGTCCCGCAAGCGCTCGGACTTCCGCCTCCCGTTCCCCGATCTCCCTGCGCATGCGGCGAACATCGTCGGCGCTGAAACTCCGAGGAGCCGTCCCCCCCGGACCGCCTCCGGGATTGAAGGCACCCCCAGCACCCCGGCCTTCCCGGTTCTGTCCTGCATCCGTTCCCTCCCCGCCTCCCGCTTCCTCCTCCGCATCGCCCCGAGCTCCAGGCCGCCCGGAGCGCTGTTCCAACGACTCCAGACTCCGGACCAGATCTCGGGCCGACTCAAGAGCCTCGGTCCTCGGGTCATCATCCCTGCCCCCTTCCCGGATCGCCTCTGCCGCCTCTTCCAACCGGTTCCCCAGGGAGCGGATCGCCTGGGACGTCTGGTTCTCGAAAGCCTCGGCATACTCTTCCTGGCCGGGGCGTCCCACGAGGCCACGAGAGTACAGCAGTCGTTCGCGCAGCTGGGTGTCGCGGATTGTCGCCGACGCTTCATCAAGATCAGCGGCTCCTTCCCTTCCGTCGCGTCTTGCGGTCCTGGCAAGCTGATCCAACCGAGTCGATACCTCGCCTACTTCCTCGGCCATCTCCTCCTTGGTATCCCGAATCCTCCTTGTCTGTTCCGCCGACGGTCGACCGACTCTCCGCATCGCCTCCATACGGTTCTCCACATCCTGCTGCTGGCGGTCCAGCCCATCGACTCGCTGGCGAATGTCGTCCAGGTCCCGCAGCAGGCGATCGTCCTGAACGATTTCCAGCTGGTCCCGGGCGCCCCGCAACCGCTGGAGGGCGGATCGGGCTTCGGACACACCGGCACTCCCGCCTTCGGCAGCGGATCGGCGCATTTCGTCCGCCGCTCGTTCCAATTCCCGGGACACATCTTCCAGGCTCCGATCGCCCGTCTCCCTGGAAAGACGCTCCAGCTGACGAGCCGCCTCCTCCGCTTCCTCGGCCAGATCTCGGGCCGCTTGGCCCCCGCCTCCGGTCTGCCCGCCCTGGCTGGCCGCCGCCCGCCGACGCTGGCGTTCCATCTCCTGCTCCTGTCGCCGCGCCAGCTCCCGTAGCTTTTCCAGGGACGCATCAACGCCCTGGTCCGCTGTCTCCTGGCGGCTTCGCTGAACGGTCTCGTACTGGTTGCGGAGCTTGTCCGTTTCCAGCTCGAAGAGGTCCGCCAGGTCCTCGGCGCTTGGGCCTCCCTGGCCGCCGCCCCCTCCTCCCTGCTGCTGCTCTGCGGATACGAAGCGCTCGTAGGTCTCTTCCGCTTTCTGAAGCTGGCGAAGGGACCGTTGCTCCGGCCCGATGGCACCCCCCGGGCTCAGTGCCCGAAGGGAATCCTCCGCCTCCTGCATCGCCTTTGCGGCTTCGGGCAGGGCCTGGGCAATGTGGAGGAAGGACTCATCCGCCTCCGTGATGCCCCGGTTCACGATCCGCTGGGTGAGGGTCTCCACCTGTTCCCGCAACCGCTGCTGACCCAGGGCGACGCTGACCACGTTCTCTTCCCAGGTTTCCGCCGTGTAGCTCTCCCGGTCCCGGATCAAGTTGAAGGTGGCCGCAATGATCTGGCGCTGAAGCGCCGACAGATCCTCTTCCATTCCTCCGCCTCCGCCACCCTCCCCGCCGCCAGCCCCTTGGGCCTCTCGGAAGTCGCGCCGGAAGGGGCGGATCTGAAGGAAGTAGATGTCGGTCATGGCCTCCCTGGGAACCGGCGCGTTGTCCCGGGCAACGCCGTGATAGGCGATCAGGTCGCCCGTCTCCAGTTCGTGGTCTTCCAAAAAGACCGTGTGGCCGACCGTGACTTCGGTCAGGGGCGTCTCCGTCGAAGCATAGATGCGAACCGTGTCGGGAGGCCCGCCGTTCACCGAACGGACCCAGAGGACTTCGGCGATCCCCAGATCGTCGTCGGCCCGGGCTTCGATAAACACTTCTTCCACGGAACTGACCTCGATGTCGCGCCCGGGCTTGCTGAAGGAAATCGACGGCTCTTGGTCCGCCAAAACATCGATCTGGTAGTCCGGTGCGCCGACGATCCAGGCCCCGTCCCGGGTCTGGAATCGGATGCCGTAGAAGCCCTGGTTTCGCACCTGGAAGGAGCCTTCAAAGGATCCGTCGGGATCTGCCATCAAAGAAATTGTGTCGCCCGAATCCATGACAAGGAGGGCTCCGGGGGAGGGCAAGGTCGGGGTCACGGCCAGCTTCACCGTGGTTCCGGCCAGCGCGGCCACATCTCCCCCGTACTCGAAGCGGCGGGGCGCCAGTCCCGTGTAGGAAGGGAAGTGATACTCCATCTCCAGGCGGTCTACCGCGGGTAGGTCCGCCACGCCCAGGGTAAATGTCCCGGAGCGGACACCATTGGACTCCACGTAGTAGCGGGTCTCCTCTGCCACGTTGAGGAGCAGTCCCTGATGGGCACCCGCGCCGTCTTCGATCATCGCCGTGGCCGAATAGCCGGCATCCCCTTCTCCTCGGGTATAGAGCACCGCCTCGTCCGATTCGAAGCCTCGGAGGACGGATGAAATCGTGAGATCCGAGTTTCGGGAGATCGTGGTATCCCCCGGCTCAACGGAAATGCCGTACGGGTTGACCGTCTCCGCCCCTCTGGCGGGGAACAGAAGCGCCGACGCCCCGTGCCGAAGGAAGCCCGGGCCAAAGAGAAGGAGGACGGCGGACGCCAGGGCGATGCCTCCCAGCACGGCTGCGGATCGGCGGACGGAGGACCGCTCGATTCTCTTCCCGTAATCGATTTGCCGACATTGCTCAACCGCGCGCGCCACCACCTCCTGAAGCAACCCGGAGCCGGGGCTTTGATCGCGCCCAGCAGCTTCGACGGCCGTGAGGACACGGGACCGCAGGGAGGGAGCATGTTCCTCCAGATACAGGGCAACCCGCTCGTCGGAGACGGGACGGAGCAGGGGCCAGAGAACCCAGCGAACCAGAAGGAATCCGGTTACCAGCCACAAGGTGGCACGAAGGGCCGTGACGGCGACCGGTTGGAAGCGAAGCGCTTCCAGGCCCGACGCAGAAATCAAAAAGGTGATCAGAACACCCGCCGCAGAGATGGCCAACCCGCGGAGAAGGAGCTTGAGCCGCCAACGTCGGCGCACTTGGCGGACCACCCGCAGGATCTCGACCGCCGCTCCCTTTGCCCTCAATACCGCCATGATCCCTCCTTTATGTCCCTGACTACGGCCAAGCTAAATTCGGATCTGTCCAGCGGACAGGGAAAAGCGGGGTTGACCGGTTAAGCCAAACACCTGCTGATCCGGCGCGGGCGGCCTTCGTTGACGGGCAGCACGCCGTCAAACGCCCGATCCTTCCCCTTTGATGGTGTGCCGGGACAACCGGTTCGCCAGCAGAGTCTCCGACACCATGGCCAAGAACGCCGCCGCCAGCAGGAATCGCCAAAAGGACTGGCGCTCTTCGAAGTCCTTGGCCTGCTGAGCCGTGCGGACCGCCTCTTCGCCTCCTGCGACTCCTGGTCGGGTTCCCAGAGCATCCTCTCCCGACGCGTCCTCTACCCCGGTTCCCCCTTCCCACCCCCCGATCGCGCCCAGGAATTCTTCGATGTCCAGCTTGGCCAGGTCCGATTCCGCCAAGTCGACGTTCACGGCCAGGGCCATAGGCGGGTCGGACCGCACCCCCGGCGGCCGGATTTCCCAGATTCCGCGGGTGTCCAGCCTCAGCAAGTATGTCTCTGGATCCAAGGGAACGGCGCCACCTCCCGGATCCATGGCGACTGCCCCTTCGGGAATCTCGAAGGCGCCGAAGGCTTCGGCGAGATCGGCCAGGTTTATCGTGCTACCCGCTCTGTGCCACAGCGGAACTTCGCCTCTTCCGCCCAGGTACTCGGCGACCCTGTGCACAAAGGGCAGGTACACGGGCTGCAGCGGGAAGTCGTTCCAGTATCGGTCCAACCCCGTGGTCCAGACAAGGATCCGCCCCTTTCCCCGCCGACCCTCGACCAGAGCCGCAGAGCCGTCGTCGAAACGGGCCAGCACTTGGCCGCCCGATACCGTCACGCTGCGGGTGCGGTAGAATCCGACTCGGGAAAAATCTCCCGAGCGAGCGCCTCGAAACGCCTCGAAGATCGCGTGATCGTAGTCCACGAAGCCCAGCCGGCGGCGCTCCCCGGCTGCATCGTTGATTGTCCCGACGGTCACGGGCAGAAAGTCGGCATAGACCTGCGGCACCCGGGTACGTTCGCCCAGAACGACCAGGAGCCCTCCTCCTCCCGCGACGAAGGCCCGGAGCCGGTCGCCGGCATCTCCCCCGGGGAAAGGCCCCCCGTTGAGGATCACCAAATCGGCGCTTTCAAGCTGGCTGCTCCCTGGCGCGCCGCGGATTACCCGGCTCGTGAAACCCGCACCCTGGGCGACGCCCAAGGCCCCCCTCAGGTAGAGGTTGGACTCCTCGATGCCCAAGGGGTCCACGATGAGGACACGTATGTCGCCTCCCGGGGAGATGACGAAGTTCAGGGTGTTGTCTTCCTGCAGCCCGGTGTCGGAGACGCGAACTTCGCCCCGAGTGAACGGGTGGGTCAGGGTGAACGGGTTGAACGCGACCGGGGCGGCTCCGGCGGGGGGGGCGGTGACGGATGACGTCTCCACCACGGTCTCGTCGACGGACAGCGCGACATCCGCCTGGGTGCTCCCCGACCCGGCGTTGACCAGGCGCACCTGGACGGCGACCCGCTCCCGCCCCCCGGCAGATTCACGACGCAACACCAAGCCGGTGAGCGCCAGGTTATCCCCTCCGGGGGTCTCGGCCGCACTCGTTTCGTCGCCCGGCCCCATTCCCCCATCCGTACCGGTGTCCGTCCCGCCGATGACGACGGGCTCAACGGTCACGCCGTCGGGCAAGAAGGCGTCCCGGTCCGGACGCCAACCCGAGCGTTGGAAGTCGCTGATCATCACAACGCGCCGCCGGGAAAGGGTCGAGGTCTCCACGATGGAGGCCGCCAGCTTCACCGCTGGAGCGTACCGGGTGGCGAGGGAGCTGGTCTCCAGAGTGTCCAGCGCTGCCGCGACCGGCCTCGGATCGGCAACCGAGCGTTGAAGGAGGTGCGGAGTCTCGGAAAAGGCAATCAGAGAGATCCGGTCCGGCACCTCCAGTGCGCCGACCACCTCTCGGGCTCTGGATACGGCCTGTTCCCAGTGGTCCGCAAGGTCCATGGAGTAGGAACGGTCCAGGAGGATGACGACCTCCTCGGGTCCCGGTCCCCCAACCGACGCCAGAACACCTCCGCGCACGAAGGGCCGGGCAAAGGCGGCGACCAAGAGGGCCAGGGCGGCGAGGCGAACAAGAAGGAGCACCCAGTTGCGGATCCGCCGCCTAGAGGTCTCCTGAAAGGGAATCCGGTCCAGGAACATGAGGGAAGGAAATCGCACCGGCCTCCCCCGTTCGTGACGGGTGAGGTGGATCAAGACCGGAATCGCCAGTCCTGCCAAGCCAACCAGGAAGAGGGGGGCGAGGAAGCTCACATCCTGCCTAGCGCACCTTCATGGTCCTTTGGCGAAAGACCAAGTAGGCGTAAAGCGCCCTGTCCAAGGGCTCCGCTGTGTTCAGCGTCACGTAGTCCACGCCTTGCTTGCCCAGAAGCTCGTCCAGCCGGGTGATGTGGGCTCCCACCCGGTCCCGGTAGATCCGGGCGTACTTCTCGGGCGCCACGGGCAGGATCTCCCGGGTTTCCAGATCCTGAAAGTTGGATATGTGGGCAAAGGGAAAATCGATCTCCGCCGGATCCAGGATGTGGAAAGCAACGACATCGTGGCCCTGGGCACGGAAGAATCCCAACGCCCCCGCAACCTCCTCCGGATCGTCGTAGAAGTCGGAGACGACAGCCAGTATGCCCCGGCGGCGGAAGGTGTTGGCCACCTGGGTCAGGGGGGAGTCCCAGTCTCCGCGCCTCTCCCCCTTTACCCGGGCCACGGCGTGGAGGACCTTATCCAGGTGGGCTGCCGAAGGGCGGACGTACTCCACGACCTCGTGGTCAAAGGCATAGAGCCCGACCCGGTCCTTCTGGGCTGCGGAAAACCAAGCCAGGCAGGCGGTCAGGTATCGCGCGTAATCCAGCTTGGGAATGTCGCCGGAGCCATAGGCCATGGAAGCCGATACGTCCAGAAGGAAGCCCAGGTCAGCGTTGGTCTCGGCCTCGAACTGCTTGATATGGAAGCGGTCCGTACGGGCGTACAGCCGCCAGTCAATCCTTCGGATATCATCCCCGGGCATGTAGGGACGGTGCTCCGCGAAGTCCATGCTCACGCCCAGGTAAGGAGAGCGGTGGATGCCTTGAAGGAAGCCGTCCACCACGGTCCGTGCCAGCAATTCCAGGTTGTCGATCCGGGCCAGTACGACGGGGTCCAGGAAGGACGCCCGGGGGGCTGGAGCCGAAGTCTTCGTCACGCCTACATTCCCGAACTGGGTACCGGGACGGCGTCCAACAGCATCTCCACCAGCTCGTCAGTGGTGCGGCCTTCCGACTCCGCCCGAAAGTTGGTGAGAATCCGGTGCCGAAGGACGGGTAGGGCCAAGGTCCGGACGTCTTCGAAGCTCACGGTCAACCGCCCCTGGGTGAGGGCCCTGGCCTTCCCTCCGAGGATCAGATACTGGGCCGCTCGGACGCTGGCGCCGTAGGAGACCCATTTCGTCACGAATTCATGCCCACCGTTCGGGCTTGGCCGACTCCGCCGCACCAAGTTGACCGCATAGCGCAGAACGGGTTCGGAGACGGGAACCCGGCGCACCAGGTCCTGAAACGCGATCAGGTCCTCCCGGGAGACAACCCTTGTCAGCTCGGGTTCTGCCTCGTCGGTCGTGGTACGGACCACTTCCATCTCTTCGTCCTCTTCCAGGTGGTCCATGCGAATATGGAACATGAACCGATCCAGCTGGGCCTCCGGAAGCGGGTATGTCCCTTCCAGTTCGATCGGGTTCTGGGTCGCGAAGACGAAGAAGGGCGGCTCCAGTTCGTAGGTCTTGGCCTGGACCGTGACCCGATGTTCCTGCATCGCCTCGAGGAGGGCGGACTGGGTCTTGGGGGGCGTGCGGTTGATCTCGTCGGCCAGGACGACATTGGCAAAGACGGGGCCCGGTGCGAAGACGAGTCCGCGGCTACCGTCCTCCCGCTGCTGGATGATGTCGGTTCCGGTGATGTCCGACGGCATCAGGTCCGGGGTGAACTGGATCCGGGAAAACTTCAGGTCCAGAACCCGGGCAACAGTGTGGATGAGCAGCGTCTTGGCAAGTCCCGGGACCCCGACCAGAAGGCTGTTTCCCCCCACGAAGAGGGTCAGGAGCACGTGCTCAACGGCCTCCTCCTGCCCGACGATGACCTTGCGGACTTCGGAGAGGATTTTCTCACGCCCGCGCTGGATGCGTCGGGCCAGGGCAACCTCGGCTTGAGGTGCCCTAGGGGCAGGGCTCGGAATATCGGACACGGGTGACGAGGGCCGGAGGGAACGGGTCTTCAACATCCGGGGATCGGACGATGGCTCCGAAGCTAAGCTAAATTCATTGATCTTGTCATTGATCATTGAGAATGAAGCCACTGAAACCATGGACCGGGCATTGACTCAACGGGGAGCTGGGGGCCTTCGGGGCCAGTCCTTCGGTGAAGCGCCGCCGAATGAGATTGCCTACTCCTAACGGCCGATCGCGAAGCTTGCAGGCGGCGTACGCGCCGCTATGGTTCGTCCGATTCCTTTTGAACGGTCCGATCTTCGGCCCCGACCGATTTTGAAGCTGCCCTGGACGCCGTACTCAGTCGCGTCGCTCACACCAACCCCAGTGCGCGGGTTCCGGCCGGAATCCGCATTACAAATGAGGTCCATCTATGCCGGAATTGAGTCCGACAGCCAGCGCCGTTGTAGATGAAGAGCACGATAGCGGTCTTGAAGAAGAAAAAGAGGACGAGAATGCCACCATAAGAAGGCCCTTCGATCCCAACAAGATCAAGGTCCGAACCGTCAACGTTGTCGTAGACCAGATCATTTCGCGCATTGAACATGCGGAGATCGATCTGGCGCCCGGGTTTCAGCGTATGGCTGGCATATGGAACAACCAGCGAAAGAGTCGGCTGATCGAATCTCTCCTCCTGCGCATCCCGATCCCCGTCTTCTACGTCGCGGAAGATGAGAACGAAAAGTGGTCCGTCGTAGACGGGATTCAGCGGATCTCGACGATCTTCGATTTCGTGAATGGACAATTCAGTCTGTCCCAGCTCGAATACCTTGACAGACTGAATGGGAACTTCTTCAAAGAACTTCCGAGGCCGATGCAGAGGAGAATACGGGAAACGCAGTTCGTGGTGAACGTCATAGAACAAGGAACTCCCGAAGAGGTGATGTTCAACATCTTCCGACGGATCAACACAGGGGGAATGGCCCTGAATGGACAGGAGATTCGGCATGCGCTTCATCCGGGTCCGGTGAGAGATTATCTTCGCGAGCTGGCAGAAGACCAAGCGTTCTTGAAGGCAACCGACAAATCGGTCAAACCACATCGCATGGCCGATCGAGAGTGCGTGCTCCGGTTTCTCGCGTTTCATATTGATCGATGGGAACAATATTCAGTCAATGACCTTGATGGTCATCTTTCACGTGCGATGACGACGATCAATCGGATGACCGCGGATCAGCGTGCGAATCTGTCATACGATTTTGAGAAGGCCATGCGTGCTTCCTGGAACATGTTTGGCACCTATGCCTTTCGTAAGAGATACCGTTCGGGAGACGGGAAACGTCGGATCAACAAGGCGCTCTTCGAGGCGTGGTCGGTTGGCCTGGCGCGCCGGTCCGATGACCAGATTCAGATTCTTGTTAAGAACAAGAGCAAGGTTTGTTCGGGATTTATTCAATTGATGAATAGCAGTAGTGAATTTCACGACGCCATCTCCACATCCACCGGAACCCCAGCTCGGGTTCGTACCCGTTTTCGGGAGATCGATGAACTTATTGAAAGGTGCCTGTGATGCTCCAGAGAATCAAGCTTACGAACTTCAAGTGCTTCGAAAGTCTGGAGCTGTCCTGTGCACCATTGACTATCCTTTGCGGCCTGAACGGAATGGGAAAGAGCAGCGTCCTGCAAGCGTTGCTCGTGTTGCGGCAATCAGCTCTCTCCGGCGAATTGGAACACGGACGGCTGGTTCTGGGCGGTGAGCTCGCAGATCTCGGAACCGGCCAGGATGTGCTTTTTGAGGGCGCCGAGACGGAAACAGTCGAATTCGAGCTCCACGCTCTTGGCATCTCCGCGCCTTGCAGACTGGCCTTCGCCTACTCGAGAGACGCCGACCGGTTGAGCGCCGAACAGGTGGAGCGGCAGGGCGGGGAAGCCCGGTGGTGGGATATCCCGCCTTTGGGCGGCGATGCGATCTACATCAACGCCGAGCGGATCGGTCCTCGCAAGATCTACGATCACTCCGAAGTGCTCGCCCGCAACCGAAGTCTCGGGGCCCGAGGTGAATATGCGTGGAACTACCTCCACGCTCGGCAGGACGAGGCCTTGGCGCCGACCGACCCCCGCTGCCCGGCTCTTCCCAGCCGGCGACTGCTTCGAGTGGTCGATCACTGGCTTCAGGAAGTGACGCCCGGCGTACATCTCGAACTGGAAGCGATCCGGGATGCGGACGCGGTCATCGCCGGGTTCTCCTTCGAGCGGCCCGGGGACGTGGGGAGCCGGCGCTACCGCGCAACGAACGTCGGTTTCGGCCTTTCCTATACCCTGCCCGTCTTGGCAGGTCTGTTGATGCCCCCTGGTACCCTTTGCATGATCGAGAATCCCGAAGCCCATTTGCATCCCCGTGGCCAGACCAGGCTGGCCGAGCTGTCAGTGCGGGCTGCCAAGGCCGGGGTCCAAGTCATTGCCGAAACCCACAGCGACCATTTCCTCGACGGCCTGCGCATCGCGGTTCGAGATGGACTGATTCCACCGGATCAAATCGAACTTCACTACTTCGAGAACGACGGCATCAAAACGACCGTGTCCTCCCCGCGAATCGATGCCGATGGCCGTCTCTCACACTGGCCGGCGGGGTTCTTCGATCAGCACGAGGAGAATCTGGCGAGGCTGCTCGCGTCGAAGACCTGACATGCGCGAAATGGTCCTCAACCACGCAAGTGTTTGCGCGCCGAAATCGGATCGTGATTCCGTAACCCGATGGCTCAAGGACCTCACGGTCGGAATGGCCGAGTTGGTTCACTACCAAATCGTCCAGAAAAATTTACGGATAGCGCGTGGACTCTCCAACACACCGTGTCTGCCCGGGTACTCGTTATTCGACGCCATCCAGCAACTACGCGCACAAAGCCACCGCGAAGAATATCTGTTCCTGATGCGACTGGCCGCCAAGGTTCCGCTCCTGAGCGAAGTGGGCGAAAACGTCAGGGACCGTTTCCTTGCTTGCGAGGCGCGGACACTGACCCCACCCGATGGCGAGCCCCTCGTCTTCTGCGCGATCACGGACGGAATCGCCATCGGGTTTCCTTCTTCGCCGGAATGGAACCGCGATCGAGTAACGGTTCATTTCGACGAACTTCTGCCTGATGCAACGATCCATCCAACGTCCGAAGAGATTGATCAGCTCACCCGTGCCGCGCACGCCGCTCCCATCCGCGATCGGCACCGAGAACGGCTACGACGATCCGTGGGCAATGACCCCACGACGCTGTGGGAAAACCGCGAAACAGCTTTCCCGGATCTTTCCTTCGGGCCGGGCGTCCAAGACAACCTCATGGAATCCGCAAATCTGCTTGACGTCATCGTCGGGAAGCTCGCCGCCATTGACCAATCGGCCCGGGAATGGCGCCGTGACGGCGGTCCGGCGCCTAGCTGGAAGACAAAGGTGACCCCGGAAAGCCAGACCGTGATGAGCAACCCAGCGCTCCGGGAGACGCGACGATTCCGATCCTGTCTGTGCGCACGGAAATTGTTCGCGTGGCACGCCCGCTTCGGCGGCAGCGGCCGAATCCATCTTCGTTTCAGCCCTGAATCCCACAACGTCGAAATCGGCTACATCGGTCCGCACTTACCCCTTTGAGCCTGCAAACCCGGGAACCGTCAACGGTCCGCCGTCCCAACGGGGCCCGAACCCTACCAGCCTAGGCACCATCGTCCTTATCCCCTCCCGAACCGGACGGCGTTTCCCCAAGGGAACAACTGGCCGCGGCTCACACCATTCCATCAGGTCGCCCCATCCCATTACGTCGCCGCTCCACCAGCGACTCGTAGCGCTCGGCCTTCATGGGGTTATGCGAGCAATTGCAAGCCGCCGTGGGTCTCGGCACCGGTCAGCTGTTCCTTGACCGTCGTTCAGATACTCGACCCATGTATCGACGGTGATTGCGCATATCTTGCCGGTCGCAACTTTCACGGCGAACGGATAACGACGATTCGTTCCAAACCGTCCCGGCCCTACTGACAACGACTTGAAGGCGATCCACAGTGCCTCCGCCTGATGCATCGGCGCGATCACACCCCGCTCCGACGCCAGGGGGTCGGCAACCGGGCGGCGTAGTCGTCCAGATGGCGCAGCAGAAACGCGCCTAGGCCCGGTGGCAGGGGATAGTTCCGGCCGTCGTCAGGAATGCGCAGGGTGCGCTGGAAGTGTATTTCGCAGCGAGCTGACGCATGACCTCGGGAAAGCGGAACTGCAGTCGGTTGTTGTCAAGGATGATCATTTCGTGTGGTCCTTATGTTGTGGATGGATTCCCTACCAATTGCCTTCGCGAACCTCTCGGACGATGCGAAGAACTGCTTCGTCGGGCGCTTCCCTCAACTGACGGATCAGGTCCGCGAACAGGCGCGGTCGCTTGCGGATAATCGCTTGTAGATCGGTCGATACCTTGCCGGCAAGCGCCAGCAACACATCCGGTTCCTGGCCCAGCACTCTCGCGAGGCGAATCGTCGTGGCTTCCGAGGGCGGAGCCACCTTGCCACGCTCGATCTTGCTCACATAGGCCGGTTCAATGCCGACTCGCCCGGCAACCTGGCGCACCGAAAAACGCGGGTCGTCCCGGCGAAGGCCCTCCCGAATGCTCCGGATGGTCGGTCCAAAATCCCCGGTAACCTTCAGGGCTGGCCTTGGAAAGAGGATGTTTGAGCTGACATACCGGGGGGGATAAGGGCGCGCGAAGTCATCGCAATCGGTGCCCTAGGCATCCCACAACCAGTCCAGCTCGGCGAAAGCCAGCTTGCCGTCATTGGGCGCGGGAGGATCATGGGGTCAGCTGGCGTTGCCTGCCTTCGCCCTCTACCGGGTGAGCGCGTATATGATGTAGTTGACTCCCACCTTGTACGCCTCATTGGAGAGGTCGATGGGGAAGTAGCCGAGATCCGAGTATTCCCAGTAATCCCCGATGTCGTTGTTGAAGTTGGCGATGACAAGAAGCCGGTTCGAAGGGTCGTCGCCTTCGTGGATACCCAGGAAGTAGGGGGTGTACTGCCGAAACGTTGGGGGCGAAAAGTCCAGGGACTCAATCTCGAAGAAGGAGTTAAATATGGGTTCTTCGACGGTCAGCTGGCGGAAGCGGTGACCGGGAAGAATCGCATTGAAGATCGCCTCCACCTGGTTCCACTCCCCGGCCCCTCGAAAGTCATCCAGAATCAGGAAACCACCCTTTTGCAGATACGCCGCCACGTTGTCGATCTCGGCCCGAGTGGGGGACCAATAGCCCGGCTCCGAAATGTAGGCGACGGGATAGCGGTGGAGCTCCGGGCTGTCAGCGTCCATCACATTGGTGCCTCCGGTTTGGGGACCCAGAAGCGTCACCTCGTCCAAAATTTGCACAAAGTTGTTGTCAGCAAAGGGGAAGTCATGAGCCCAGGGCGGACCGCCGCCTCGACCGAAACCTCGACCTCCCATCCTCCGGCCGCCCATGTTGAAGCGCACGCGAACGAAGGTGTATGCCCCGTCGTAGGGGACATTTCCGAACTCTTGCCCGGGAGAACCCATCCGGGCCGTTTCGAAAGAAACTCCGGGCGATGCAGGGGTTCCGCTGCTGACAGAGCGGGAGATGTTGGGGAGCCCCGGTATCCCGGAGCTCAGGATCGCCTTCCCTTCCGGTGGCGGAGTGTCGCCAAGGGCGGTGTCCCCAACCCCGGCGATGCTGGTCCCGGAGCTGGACGCCGACAGGGACGGGAGCCCGACGGAACCCCCGGGGCCGTAATCCCCGGGTCCGGCGTGGGACCCTCCCGGGCCCGAAATAACCCCCAGGGCCACGGCCACGACTCCGGAGCCAACAAGACCTCGACGCGTCATTTGTCGTTCCCGTCCCGCCGAATTTCCAGAAGCAGATTCAGGGCCGCTTCGTAGTTCGGCGCCAACTCCAGCGCCGCGAGTACGGCGCTTCGGGCCGCCGATCGATCTCCGTTCCGGTGAAGCACCGCAGCAAGGCGGAAGTGGGCCCGGGCTCGGTCCACGGGATCAAGCGCCAGCACCGCCCGCCGTTCGGCAGCCGCACCTTCCAAGTCGTCCGCCCACTCCAGAAGCTCCGCCAAGCGTTCGTGATCCTTGATCTCGTAAGGATGGATATAGACCGCCTGGCGGAGCACTTCGGCGGCACCGACGGTGTCTCCGGTCGCGATCAGCAGCTCGGCAAGGGCACCTCGACCGTCGTAGTGGTTCTCGTTCAAGCGCAGAAGCGCGCGGTAGTGACGGGCCGCCGCCCGCTCGTCGCCTTCTCGCTGGCGGATCTGGCCCAGAAACCAGTGGGGACCTTCGGAGCCGCCGTAGTCCGGAAAGAGCTGGAGTGCGGCTTCAAAGTGCCTCTCCGCACTCCGGAGGTGTGCATCCGCAGCGTCGAAGTTCTCTTCGGCATCGGCGGCCTGGCCAGCCTCGAATAGGGTCCGGCCCAGAGCCATGCGGGACACGAAACTTCCGGGATTTCGCGCAACGGCCGCTCTGGCTTCTACCAGATTCCCGGGCGGTTCTTCCGGCGATTCCTTCCCCACGGATGCCAGCGCCAACTTGAAGCGATCCTTCAGGTACTCCTCGAATTCGGCATCGAAGTCTTGCAGAGGGACATTGAGCACGCCCTCAAAGGCTTCTTCATCGGTCGCGCCGTCCCGGTACGCCAGGAGCATATCCAAGATGGCCGGAAAGCCGAAGCGTTCTTCGATGACCTCGAAGACCAGGGAGGCCTGGTAGTAGCTGTGGACCACCTCCTCGGGGTGACGCGGACTGGAGAAGCCCCGGTCCAGCTCACTGACCGGCCGCAGCCCCCCGGACGCCAGCGACCGGACGAAGCCGATGCTGGCTTGGTGGCCCCAGGAAGGGTTCCCCTTCCGCTGCTCGTGGACGGCCAGCCCCTCGGAAAACCACCGGGGCACTTCGTTGTCCGAAGCGCCCATGTGAAAGGAGTGGGCAATCTCGTGCCACAGGGTGGACGCCCAGTTGAAGTCGCCGCGACTCCGGGCCGCGGGCGAATCCATGGCCAGGGCCGGGCCGAAGCTCACGCCCAGGGCACCGATCCCTGCCAAGCCGATGGTGCGGACCGAGAAGTCGGCGTGGCGCGGGTAGACTTCCACCCGTATGGGACCGGGGGGCGTGTAGCCGTACCGCCGGGACATCTCTCGAAAAGCCCGCTCGGCAACCGGTTCCACGTAGGGTGCCAGCAGGTCGGCCTCCGACTCGTGCAAAACGAGTTCGAAGTGCTCGGTACGGACCACGCGATATTCGGAAAAGGTGTCCAGGAGGTCCAGCGTGTTCTTGAACCAGAGGTTGAAGGGGTCTCCGGCGAAGGCTCGCTCCAAGTGCTCTCGACCCTCTTTCACCCGGCCCAGGCGAACCAGATTCAGCCCCGCCAAGCCCCATCCCGCCCAGCTGGTGGAATCGGTGGTGGCCGCGGCGACGGCGAAGTCGAGGGCCTCTTGGTATTTGCGGTGGTCGGCGCTCAGCTCGGCGAGAACCACAAGAGGACGCGTGGGCGCGGGCGCCAAGCCCCGAATGCGTTCCATGACCGCGGCAAAATCTTCGATCTCGCCTTCCAGATGATGAATCGCCGCCTTGGTACCCAGGGCTTCCAGATCGCTCCCGTTGACTTCCAGCGCCCGGCCCACTTCCTGTAGCGCCCCGGCTCGGTCGCCGTTCATGAGGCGGATACGGGCAAGAAGATTCCGGGCAGCGACCAGGTTCGGGTTGACATCGAGAGCAGCCGCCAAGAGCATCGCCGAATCGCCGCCGCCTTCCAACCGGGACACCCGGGCCAAGCCGAAGTGGGCGCGTCCATGAAACGGGTTTTCGGCCAGGATGCCGCGAAAGGTCCGAGATGCCTGGTTCGCGTCGTAGCGCTCCAAAAAAAGCTCGGCGGTGGCGAGCCGAGCGGTATGGTCTGGAGGTCCTGCCGCCTCTGCTTCATGCAAGACCCGAAGGGCATCGTGAGCATACGCGTAGTTCCAACGGGAGAGGTGCACAAGGGCGCGCCCCACGAGGGTCAGTTCGGCGGCGGAGAGGCTCCCGGCTTCGTTGTAGGAATCGATAAAACCACGAAAAAGGGTGCGGGCCGTCGACCGGTCGCCGTACCGATATTCCAGGATCCCGAGCTTGACCCGAGCCAGGGCACCGGCCAAACCGGGCTCCCGGGCTCCGGCTTCCAGCGCCGTACGGGCCTCATCAATGCGGCCGAGCTCCAGAAGGCTGGCGCCCAGGTGGGCCCGGGCCCCTGCCGTACCGCGTTCCACTCCACCCTCCGCAGCCCTCACCGCGCCTTCGTAGTCGCCGGTTTCGCGCAGGGCTCCGACCCAGCCGGATAGGCCGGCGGGGCTACCCTTCCGGGCAAGCGGGCGAAAGATGCGGACGGCGCCGGCATAGTTGCCGGCCCTGAGGGCCTCGTAGCCCGCGTCAACATCCCCCCCGGTCTGGAAAGTGGCCCCGGCACCGCAGGGCACGCCTGCACCCAGCACGATTCCCGCAACGAGCCAACACACAACGGAGGCCACCCGGCGGGTCCTCCCGGGCCCAAACCCTCGCAACCCGGCGGCCTCCCCCGTTTCACCGTTTCGGACCTGCGTGAACCCCGCACCCCTGACCACCCGACCGAAACAGCAGAGCGAATCCATCAACCCGACCCCCCAGCCGCTCGGATCTCACGGTTCTTCAATGCCAGCTCCACCAGCAGTTCCTCCAGCTCGTCTTCGTACCGGGTCCGGGACATTTGCTCCTTGACCCCCCGGAGCACCTCGATCCGGGCCTCAATGGCCGCCTTTTCCTCGTAGAGCCGCCGAAGCGCCGGGGCGGCAGCCTGGCCGTTTGCGTTCCCCGCGTCGGCGGAAACCAGGAAGACCGTACGGGCCAGGGCGCCGTCCCCCGCGGCAGTGTCCATCTCCCGGCTGCCCTCTCCATCCCCGTTGTCGTCAAGCATGGCGTGCTCGGTGAGCAAGCGGTTATCTCCCTCGTATTCCCGCTCCACCTCCCGCCGAGCGTAGCCGAACGCTTCCAGCATGGACACCCGGGAATCCCGATCGGCATCGGCGTCGTCACCGGCAAACGCGTCCACGAAGTACAGGCCAAAGCGGGTCAGGTTTCGCTCCCGGCCACTTCGGGTAGCGGTAATGATGGTCCGGTTCGGACCCGATAGCGCCTCCACGAAGGGACCCGACGCGCTCGCCGTGTTGACGAAGGTGATTCGCCGGCTCCCCAGTTCCGCCAATAGGTCCCTCATGCCGGCGGGCGTCACATCCGGGCCCGGGATGTTGAAGCGGGCCTCGTTGTTGTGGAAGGTTCCGTGGCCGGCCAGGAGGACGACGAGTTCGTCCTCCGGTGCCATGGTCAAGGACAACTCCCCGAAGGCCGACCGGATATTGGCCGCCGTTGATCGAGCGCGAATGCGCGTGGGATCAAGCTCGGTGTTCTCTCCCAGGTATACGATCCGGTCGCCGGGAACCCCGTACTTCTCCGAGGCGGCATCGGCGAAGCGGCTGAGCCAACCGTGGAAAACGCTGGCGTACTCGGGCGCACCCCCAAGTCCCGAAACGAGAAGAATATGGGTGTTCTGCCCCCAAAGTCCTGGCGGCGCAGCGGCAAGGGCCAGGGTTCCGAAGAAGGCCGCCCATCTCCCGACGGGGAATTGATCCCTCCAGCGCCGTGGAGGGCGAGCCCTCAACCCGTGCCCGCACTTCAAGCCAAGCCTCGCCTTCGCCGGTACGTCCATTCTCCAGCCAACAGGCCCATCAACAGGAAAAAGAAAAAGGGCATATCCCACAGATCCCGGTCCTCCCGAACCGTCACGCCGCCTCCGCTGAACCGAAGGTCTTGGGCAAGCCTGCCGGCTGTCTGGGCGGTGTAGTAACGGCCCCCGGTTTCGTGGGCGACCCGCTCCATGAGGCCTCGTCTCTGGTGCGGGTTCTGGAATTCATCGGTACTGGGAGCAACCCGAACGCTCGTCCGGGCCGAACCCAGCGCGACCGAATCGCGTCCCGCGGCCACGGAAACTTCGAAGATTCCCTCTGCCTCCGGGGAGAACGTCGCAACGTACTCCCCATCTTCTTCCACCGACCACTCCATGGGCAGCTCCCGCACGACGCCCACCGGGGTGGTGACCCGAGCGGTCACCTGGGCGCCGTTCACCTCCACGAACCCCGCGTCCAGGACCGTTGCCACCACCGAGACGGATTCCCCCGCTTCTACCGACTCCCGTTCGGGCGCAGCCTCCACCCGATCCGGGGTCTCGGACACCGTCCACCGGAGAAGTCGTCTCCAGAACGTTTCGTGGCTCTGGTCCTCGAGAGCGACCGAATGGTCCATCTGCCAGAGCCACGTGTCCTGGACGGCCAGAACCATGGACTTCCCCTTGCCGTATCGTTGAAAGGCCATGACCACCCGATCCGCCGACGATCCGGGGCCGCCCGTGACCTCCCCCTTCAGGAGCCCCGTTGCGCCCGGCTTCAGATCCGTAACCCGATTGGTGGTCGATACTTCAGGCAACGAGTCCCACTTCGCGGCCGAATGTTCTAGGGTGTTCCCGATCCGCGTAGCCGGGTGGTGCGTCCCCGCAGCGGTGGGGCTGACCTTCACGAATACGAGGCGCTCACCGGGATCTCGACCGTCCGGCTCTTCAAGAACCACGGGCAGCGCATCCTCCAGAGGGGTGCCCTTGTAGCCTCCTTCGGAAAAGGCTCGTCGGCCCCCGAGCAGCAGCAGCGTGCCACCCCGAATGCTGACAAAGTCCGCAATCATGGCCAGTTGGTCGTGGGAAAAAAAGCTGGCCTCCACCGACCCCAGGACCAAAGCGCGGTATTCGTATAGTTCCTCCCGGGTATCGGGAAAGCCGGCAAGGAGTTCCATCGGGTCGTCCAGGTTGCGACGGAAGAATTTGTTCTCTGCGGTGCGTTGAAGGAGGACGACCTGGACGTTTTCGTCGTCTCGTACGGCTCGCAGCATGAAGGCGACTTCGTGGCGGGGCTCGCCTTCGAAATAGAGAATCTTCTCCGTCCGCTCCCGAACCTGGACCACGGCCCGGACTTCGTTGTTTTCCACGACCCGCTCTCCGGGTTGGCCAGGAACCCGAAACGTGAGCTCCCGGGCGCCCTCCGTTTCCAGAGTGATTGCGATGGGGACAACCAGGGGTTGGCCGTCGCCGGGAAGCGTAACCTCTTCCGTTGTGACAATCCGTCCCATGTCTTCCACGACCACGGAGACCCTTCGACCTGCGTACCCCCTGGCGTCCAAAAGGACATTGACGGGAATCGAGGTGCCCGCCAGAGACTTCGCCGGAACATCGACCCTGCCCACCTGAATATCGGCCTCCACCTCCTCGTCACCCAGGCCGACGGTGAACACGGGCACCGACTCGGCCCGCAGGGGCAGCAGGGCTTCCCCGATGGCTTCTTCGCCGTTATCGCCGCCGTCGGAAACGACCACCAGTCCCGAAAGGGGAACCCCCTGCAACTCCTCTCGAACATGGTCCAGAGCAACCCCCATCCGGGTGCGGCTTCCCCCGAACTCAAGCCCATCCAGCCCCTCGATCCGGCTGGGAACGGACGAAAACCGGAAGTAGCGAATGGCGAAGTCATCGGCCAGTCCAGCGACAAGATCCCCTTCCGGATCCAGCATCCGAATTGCCTTTTCGGCCCGGGTTGTCCCGTCCCGGTCGGCGATGTTCATGCTCTTCGAGTCGTCCACCAGGACCGCCACGAAGTTCCGCTGCGGCACCACGGAGGTCAGCACCAAACCCGGCTGCATGACGACGAGAAAGAGTACGGCAAACAATGCGCCCCGCAGAATGCCCAGAACCCAACGGTCCGCGGTTCCGCTCCGTCCCCTGACCATGACATAGCTGAACACGGAGAGCCCCACCAGAACAGCCGCAGCCACGCCAACGAGCACTCCCGGCCAGGGAGAAAGAAACGAAATCTCCCCTTCCCGGAACAAGACGGGCGGATACTTGAAAAGAAACTCGAAGAAGTCGCTCATGGTTTCATGCGCCTTCGTCCAACCCCCTCGGGACGGACCGTCACTCCCTGGAACCCGCCCGCCTGGCCGTCAATGGCTCATGGCGTAGATGATCATGTTCACGCCCATCTGGTAGGCAAAGGTCGAGAAGCGAAGGGGGTAGTCGGGCTGCTCCGCCCATTCCCAAGCGTCACCCAAGTCGGTGTTCCAGTTGATGATGACCATGAGCCTGCCGTCGTCGTCCTCGATCCCCTTGACGTAGGGGATGTATCCGTCGCGCTCACTGGTTCGTCCCCGAAAGTATCTTCCGTATGCCGGCACCTGAAGGATTTCGTCGATGTCGTAGAATGTGCCGAAGACAGGGTGGTCCAGGCTCAGGTCGATGATGGGACGGTCCGGGAACACCTGCCTGATCTGGTACTCGAACTGCATCCATTCCCGGGTACCCCAGAAGTCGTCGATGACCAGGAAGCCACCCGCCTTCAGGTACTCTCGCAAACCGGCAATTTCCGGGGGCGAAAGGGCCATGAAGCCGACTTCGAGGGCGTATAGGAACGGGAATCGCCGGAGCTTCTCGTCGGTCAGCAGGACCGCATTCTCATATTCGAAAGCATCCAGATTCGTCAGCCGCTTCAGGACCGTCAGGAACTGGCGATCCGCCTTGGGATAGTCGGTGGCCCAGCTCCCCCGGCGTCCAAAACCTCGAAAGGACGAATAGGCTGCCCGGGTGAAGTAGAACTCATGCCACGGATCCGCGGCCGGCGGCCGGGCACTCGGGCCTCCGGCGGGGGAACGGGAAGGCGAAGCGGACGCCATGGGAGGTGCACCGGCGGTAGTGCCGAAGTCCAGGTCGGAGGCGCCGACGCCTTCGTACAGGCGCGTCAAGCCATCCGCCAGTAACGCCCTGGAAGGCGCAAGAAAGAGGACCGGTTCCGATGCAGTCCCCCGGTGGGCGGTTCCGATTGTTTGGCTCGGTGGGGGCTGGGAAGACCCCGGATCCGCGGTCGCCCCAGGGCCGGCGGCTGATCCCAGGACCGCGATCAGTCCCACACTCCCGGCCAGGCCCGGCAACCCCAGAATCCCCACCCGACCCGCCCGAAGGTGCGCCACTTCACCGTCCTTGATGACTTGGTACTACCGATTGCGGTTGACCGCCAGCTTCTTCTTCGCCGGGCCCATGACCCTGACCAAGAGGAGACCGGCCAGCACCAGCGCCGAGACGAGGGGCCAGAAGGTGTCCGCCCTGACCTTCCAGAAAAAGTGAAGGACCCCCAGCGCGGCAGCTGCGTAGGCCAGCCGATGGAGCCGCTGCCATCGCCTTCCCAAACGTCGGATCCACCCCCTCGTGGACGTAATGGCCAGGGGAATCATGAGCACCAGCCCGCTGAAGCCCGCCGTGATGTAGCGCCGCTCCAGCACGTCTTCGAAAATGTACCGGAAGGCGAAGAACTGGTCCATGCCCACATAGGCCAGAAAATGGACACAGGCGTGGAAGAAGGCGAAGAGCCCCGTCAAGCGGCGGACCCGAATAATCCGGTTCCAGCCGGTCAGACGGCGAACGGGGGTCACGGCCATGGTTGCCAGAAGAAACCCCAAGGTCCAGCGGCCCTCGACCAGGATGATCTTCTCGACGGGGTTAACCCCCAGGGTCCCCCGGACAAACCCGACCCCCAGCCAAATCGGGGACGTCAGCCCGGCCAGCCAGATCGCACCCTTGAGAAGGAGAATCTGCCGTCCGGGAGCCATGTTCAGAAGAACTTCTTCAGGTCCATCCCTTCGTATAGATGGGCCACTTCGTCGGCGTATCCGTTGAGAAACCGGGTGTCCATCCAACGGAAACCGAACCGTTGGTCGCCGTCAATGCGCCTTTCCCGAGCCTGGCTCCAACGAGGATGGGACACGTCGGGATTCACGTTCGAATAGAAACCATACTCCGACGGGGTCTGGGTCGCCCAGGTGGTCGGCGGTTCCTCCTCGGTAAAGGTCACACGCACAACCGACTTGATGCTCTTGAACCCGTACTTCCACGGCACCAGGAGCCGCAGGGGAGCGCCGTTCTGGTTGGGAACGGGTTTCCCGTACAACCCTGTGGCCAAAAATGCCAGGGGGTGGAGCGCCTCATCCAGGCGCAAGCCCTCCCGGTACGGCCAACCGATCCTGGGAACCCAGCGCCGCTCCGGCATCTGGGACGGTCTCCACAGCGTCTCGAAGGCGACGTACTTGGCGCCCACCGTCGGGTCTGCCCGTCTGACGACGTCGGCCAAGGGGAAACCCTGCCAGGGAATCACCATCGACCACCCCTCTACGCAGCGGAGACGGTAGACCCGGTCTTCGATCGCGGAGGGGGAGACAAAATCTTCGAGGTGGTACTCCGCAGGATTGTTGCAGAGTCCGTCCACCCTGACGGTCCACGGTCGGGTAACCAGGGATCCGGCGTTTCTGACGGGGTCTTCCTTCCCGGTGCCAAACTCGTAGAAATTGTTGTAGGTGGTGACTTCTTCGTAGGTGTTCAGCTCATCTTCCTGACGGGCTGTCAGGGCGGCCGCCGATCCGAAGAGGGCGGCCGCCGCTCCCGCTCCCGCCGAAGCCCCCAGGAAACGCCGACGATCCATATAGATGGCCTCGGGAGTGATCTCGGAGGACGGGATGTGACTCCGCTTTCTGACGTCAATGACCATGGCGAGGGTCCTTATTCGGGGCCCGGTCCAGGCCGTCCGTGTGCGATCCGATACCGGGGCCTCAACCCGAGGCTGGGCTTGTCCATTCGGTCGGGAAACCCGCGACGGATGATCGGGTCGGGGTCGGGCGCTGTCAAGGACGGGGGTCCCGCCCTCTGTCGCTATCCGTCGGAATCGCGGGACGCCAATCTCTCCTGCTTCCGACCCAACAACAGTCTCCGCAGCATCTCCCCCAGCCGGGTCAGGAGTTGGTCGTCTGCGCTTATGCCCCGAACCGAAACTGTGATGTCAGCCGATATCTTGACTCGGGACCAGACCTGCGGTGCTCCTATTGAGCGGGGAGAACGTACGCGGCGGGCGGCAGCAGCTTCCTGCAAATCAACCAGGATGTCGATCAGGTCAGCCTGTTCCGTCCGCTCCTTCGGGTCGGGGGGGCAATAGCTCCCGTCAGGGGCGGGCCGACGGGCGGGGAAGCCCGCCCACGAAGGCCTCTCCAGCGACGAGAGTGCCTCAACCTCATCGCCCCTCCACTGTCTGCTTTCTGCAAAGCGCGGCCTCGTGCTGGATTCCGGGGAGATGGCGCCGGTCGGCTGTAGCGAGACGATCTCCGGCGTTACGGGGGTCTTCTCGTCTGCAACGCTGGCGACCAGCTCCCGCGGGACCTGCTTGAAGAGCCTGCTCATGTGTTTCAGAGACACGGGTGGCACCTCTCCAGCCCGCTCCGCCTCCCGCACCCGCCGAATGAAGAGAAGGCGATCCCGGACCAAGCGGGGGTAGCGGGTCCGGGGCCCTCGCCTGCCCACCCTGGGGAGCAATCCCTTTTGTACGTAGTACGCGATGGTCCTCAAATCGAATCCCGTCGCCCGTTCCAGCTCCCTGGCCGTATAGCTCTCACCGGACCGGTCAGAGCGTTCCGCTTTCTTTCTAGAGTGGCGTCTACTATCGTTAGTTGACAACTACTGTTGACTTTCTCAACAACGTGTTGTAAAGTGTCAGATACATGTTTCTACTGACAACACTCTGGGGGGATCCGTGAAATCAGATCAAGGCTACCATCTCCAGCTTGAAGCTCCGAGCGCCGAGTACTGGCTAGAAGCCTAATGACGGGCGCAGTAGGGCGCCAAGCGGATCAGGGTGATGTGGGTGGCCGTGATCGCCCCGTGCGATTGGGGGCGGGGGTCCGCCCCTCCGATCGCGTGGCTGGCTCTGGCTACTCCGTGATCTGGACCGAGACCCCGTGCACTGTCTTTCCTCTTCTGCCCTCTCCGGGGGGTTGCACGGCACCAGCGCGGAGTAGCCGCCCCCTTCCAGGCCGGTCCTGCCCGACATTTCCGGGCGTGACCGCAACTCTCGGGCGTCTCCCGATCCGGACCCCGTACCCCGGACTTTCTCGCTTGCCGGGCACGGCGGGAGGCGCCAAACAAACTCCAGTTATCTAACCCTAAAAGGAAACCTACAGCATGAAAAAACTAGCGATTCTGATGCCGATGCTCGTCACCTTGGGTTGCGGCCTGACCGAACCCGACGAGTCCCCCGAAGTATCCGGTACGTGGTGGGCGGCCGACGGTACGGAGACCCTCACGTTGTCTCACCAGGATGATGCCGTCCAGGGGTGGTACAGTTACAACGACTACAGCAAAGCGGGTCACCCCCGGGGCGCCCATAGGACGACGGGCAAAGTCTCGGCCGATGGCAAGCTGGCCCTCGACATCGAAGGCCCGTTGGGCGGTTGCTCCCTCAACGGCTGGATCGAGGAAAAGACCTTCCACTCGACCCGTAAGTGCCATGGCCGGGAAGACCCCATCCGGTTCGTCCGGCAGGGTGAGTAGCCTTCCCACCAACCAGCGACGTACCCCGCCCCCGCCATGACTTGCGCTGTCCGTCTTCAGTAAAGCGGACAAGGCCGTGCCCACTGGCGGAGTCGTTCAGCGGCATCTCTCTCGGGACCAAGTCATCGTTGCCGAGATGTCCCCCCCGAGGGGGATGCCGCCCACCGCTCTCGGAACCGACCCGCCATCCTGGGACCCGCGCCTGCATCCTCGTGCTTGAAAAAGACGAAGACGTCCGCCCATTCCCGTTCCCTCAGGGCAGCGGCCCACCGAACCAGATCTTCATCCGTGTACCCGGGCCGGCGCAACCGGGCGTAGCCAAAACCGGCCGTGTCCACCACGGGCGCATCGCCCTCGTCGGTGTCAGCGATCACGAGGGCCGCGCCCCCGTCCGAAAGGGCCCGATAGGTGTCGTCCCCGAACCAGCTCTCGTGGCGAAACTCGAAGGCGGCCCTCACCCCCGTCGGCAGGATGGCCAGGAAATCCGAGAGTCGGCCCACGTCTTTGCGCAGGTACGGGGGAAGCTGGAAGAGGATCGGTCCCAAGGCAGCACCCAGCGCTTCCTTCGCGGTGCGAGTCAGGTACTCCAGCGGCTCCCCGACATCCTTCAGGCGCTTCATATGGGTGATCCGCCGACTGGCTTTCAGGACAAAGGAGAAGTCCGCTGGAACCTGGGATTTCCACTTTTTCAGCACTTCGGCCCTGGGCAAACGATAGAAGGTGTTGTTGATTTCCACGCTGTCCAGGCGCCGAGCGTAGTACGACAGCATCTGCGTGGCGGGAAGGTCTTCGGGATAGAAGCTCCCCTTCCACTCCTTGTACGAGAATCCGCTGGTGCCCGTGCGAAGCTTCATTTCTGACGCCCCCTATCCAAGTCCAAGCTGTCTGCGGCCGCGTCACGCGTCATGTGGACCTCGTAGCGGCGCCGGAGATTGATGATCGCTCGGGGATCGCCCAGGATGGTGATCCGGTCTCCCGACTCCACCACCGTATCCCCCTTGGGCACGACGAGGTCGCCCTTCCTCCGAATCATGGCCACCAGGGCATCCCGGGGGAACGAAAGCTCCCGCATGCTCCTGCCGACGAGAGTACTGGCGGCGGTCTCCGGCAAAATGTCCACCACCAACATGTGCTCGTCCCGGAGCATGACCTCCTTCAGCTCCAGGATGTCGGCAGCCCCGAGCCATTCGGCAAGAAAACTGTCGTCGTCCACCCGCCCGGCAATCTGGGCCAAAATGCGCAGGTGAAGGCCGGGCTCCCCTTGGGGACTCGCAAGAAAGAACGCCGCCTGGATGGGCCGATCTGGCGAAGTTCTGGCAAGATCCCCGCCGGTATCAACCGCGATCCCTTCTCTGGCCCGCACCAGGACCGCCCCCGGCTCCGGGATCGAATCCATCCGCAGGTGCGGAAGGGCGACGCCGTAAGACAACGGTGAACCTCCGGTCGAAGTCTCCCTAAGAAACCCCTCAATGAGCCGATCATCGGATACCCCGAGCTGTTCGGACAAGGCTTTTGACGCCTGCTTGACGAGACTAGAAAAGGGAGGAGTGCCTTCTACATCCAGCACGGCGGACGAAGCGATGAGGGCTTCGAAGGGATCCGCGGGACGAAGGCCCTTTTCCTTCAAGATCTCCCGAAGTTCGTGCTCCAGCCCAACGTCTCTCTGCTGCCCCAGGCGAGCGAAGACGTGGTAGACGGCGCCTTCGCGGGACACTCTCTTCCGGGCAAAGGAGCCGTACCAGAAGATCCCGAAGGCAATGAAGCCAACGCTCAGGAGGGTAGCCAGCCACCCCATCTCGATGATGAGGGGAAAGGGCATGACAAGGCCGGCGATCTGTACCCACGGATAGAAGGGCGACCGAAACCCGGGGTCGTACGACTCAATACCGCTCTGTCTCATCACGATCACGGCCAGGGAACTGAGAGCGAACATGATGAGGAGGAACGCACCGGCCAGTTCCGCGATGTGCCCCGGGTCAAGGAGAATCAGCCAAAAAACGATCAGCCCCGCCGTTGCCAAAATGGCGACATGCGGCGTACCCCACCGGCTGATCTTCTGCAATCGGCGGGGGAGGATTTGGTCCCGACTCATCGCCAGGGGGTACCGACTCGCCGACAGGACCCCGGCGTTACCGACCGACAGGAACGCCAGTATCGCAGCCACGGTCATGACCAGACCCCCGACCGGACCGGAAAGGGTGCCGGCCAGAGACGCCGCCGGGGAGAGGTTCCCACCGTCGGCGGTAAGGTTGGAGAGCCCCAGCACGCCCACCATTACCCACGTGCCGCCTACGTAGATCACCAGCACGGTTACGAAAGCGAGGAGCATTCCGCCAGGAAGGTTCCGCTCGGGGTTCTTGACCTCTTCGGAGATCGAAGCCACCTGGGTCAGCCCCATGTACGAGACGATGACCAAGCCGACCGACGCGATGAACGAGTCGACCTCGATGGTGAAGGCCCCCTCGAATGCCGCCGGGTTCACCGCCGTGACGCCCATCCCGATGAACCATCCCACCACCGTCACGGTGGTCACCGTCAGAAAAAGCTGGAGGAAGCTGGTCTTCTTGGCGCCGAAGAGGTTCACACCGGCGAAAACCAGGGCCAGCGCAACGGCGATGGGCCCCACAGGGAGTTCCGGAAAATAATGGTGGAGGTAGGCGCCCAGTCCGACCAGCGCAAAGGCAACCTTGAGGGTGAGCGTACTCCATGTGCCGAAGCCGCCGATTGTGCCGACGATGGGCCCCATGCTCCGGTCCAGGAAGTAGTAGATGCCCCCGGCGCGGGGCATGGCCGTGGATAGCTCCGCCATGCTGAGGAACCCGGGGACCAGACAGAGCCCGGCCACCAAGTATGCGCCCGGCAGCATTCCCCCAGCGTGGCCGGCGGCAATGCCCGGCAGCAGAAAAAACCCGGAGCTCAGGGTAGCTCCCGTAGCGATGGCGTAGACGTCGAAGAGCCCGAGTTCCTTTTTGAGGCTGCCGGCCATATTCCATCCTGGTCATGGGCTCATGGGGATCAATCACGGGACCAACGTATGTCGGATCATGCCCGTGTAACGTATCGTGTTCTCATGAGAACCCGGTCAAGAGTCGTGGCGATCGTCGCAGGTATCTGGGGAGCGGGAACCGCGGGTTGTGCCGGGTCCCTGGAGCTGACTCCGTCCGACGCACCCAGCGTCCTGGCGTGGCACGTCCTCGAAGAGGAAAATCCCGCTCACGCGGGACCGCACCAGGTCCTGACCCTCTACTACGGGAGCGGCACGGACCGAAACCGACCGGAGTACCGGGACTCGGTGGCGATCACTACGGAGCCCGTCGACGCCTCCACACTGGTGGATCTGGGGAGCTCGGCGTCGTCCCGAAACGACTACTGGGGTTTCTCCCCCGACAGCTTCCCCGTAAACGGCCGGGTTTGGTACCCCGACGACCCGGGTCCCCACCCCCTGGTCCTGGTGGTCCACGGCAACCACAACATGCGGGACTACTCGGACCCGGGATACGACTGGCTGGGGGAGCTCCTGGCAAGCCGCGGTTACATCCTCGCTTCCGTAGACATGAACTTCATCAACGGAAGCATCCGGGGTGAGAACGACGGCCGGGGCTGGCTTCTTCTCAAGCACCTTCAGGCCTGGAGGCGGTTCAACGAGGACGCTGGCGGACCCTTCGGCGGCCGGGTGGACATGGACAACATCGCCCTCATCGGGCATTCCCGGGGTGGGGAAGCGGTGGGTCACGCAGCCGCATTCAACCGCCTGAAGCGGTACCCCGACGACACCGCCCTGGCGTTCGACTTCGGTTTCAGTATCAAGGCGGTGGTCGCCATTGCTCCAGTGGACGGGCAGTACCTGCCTGCCGACCAGCGGGTCCCCGTGGAGAACGTGAACTATCTGGTCTTTCACGGTTCCCACGACGGTGATGTCACCAGCTTCCACGGGCTCCGCCAGTTCAATCGGGTCCGCTTCACCAGCGGGAGCGACGGGTTCAAGTCGGCGATCTACGTCTACCGGGCCAACCACGGACAGTGGAACACCGTGTGGAGGAACCGCGACAACGGCCCGCGAAGCTCCCGCATCCTGGATCTGCGGGGGCTGCTCCCTCCGGAAGAACAACTGGACTTCGGCCGGGTGTTCATTTCGGCCTTTCTGGAGATCGCCCTCAAGGGCGGCGACCGCTACCGGCCCCTTTTCCGGGACCACCGGGTGGCCGGAGGATGGCTGCCCAAGACCATGTACGTGACTCGGTTCATGGACAGCTCCTTTCGACCGATCGCCGACTTCGAAGAGGACATCGACGTGACCACCGGGTCCGCAGAAGGTGTGGCCCTCTTGGGCGAAGACTTCAGCACCTGGAGGGAAGGTCAGCTCCAACTCCGTTCGAGCAATCGCTCCAACACCTCATCTTCCCAGCTAAGTCAGGCCCTTTGGCTGGGGTGGAACAACCGCTATCGGGGATCCGGTGAACCGGCACCCCCGCCCGGGTTTACGTTCTCTCTGCCTGCGGATTTGGCAGAGGCTTGGAACATCGGTTCCGCAACCACCCTCGAGATGCACGTAGGGGGGCTCAATCGCGAACCCGACCCGCGAAGCCCCCCCGACGATGAAGGTGACGGAGGCCAAACCGAGGAGCCGGTCGAAAACGAGAGGGAGGGGGAAGGCGGCGACCCGGCCGAAGCGAAGCCTCCCTTGGCGTTGACCGTCGAGGCCGTTGACGGGAACGGGAACACGGCTCGCCTGAATTTGGCCGACTACGGACCCCTGCGCAGACCCCTCACCACTCGCATTCTCCGTCGGCGGGATCTGGAGGACGCACGATTTACCAACCCCTGGGAGCTGATTCTCCAGCACATCTCGGTTCCGCTTTCAGATTTTCGGGCCGAGAATCCGGACTTCGATCCGGGAACGCTCCGGTCGGTCAGACTGGTCTTCGACCGAACCCAAGCGGGCACGGTCGTCGTGGACGACGTGGGTTTTTCCTGGCTCCATCCAGCCTTCCTCGCGGCCAGGCTCCCCAGTACCGGTTCCCGCAACCGCCGGGCTACCGGAATGCGATCCCGAAGCTGTGGGAATTCCCGGAAGCGTCGAACCCCTGGTACGCGTAGTCAAGGCGGATACGATCTCCGGCGAAGCCGCAGCCGAAGGTAAAGGGAGAAGTCCCCTCCTGCACGCGGACCGCTCCAATTCGCATGATGAAGAGGCGACGCAGCACGGGCCACCAGGCAATTTCCACGCCACCGCCCGGACTGACGTTCCCGGCACCGTCGCGGACCACCTGGACGGCCGCCCCGATGTCGAAGGGCCCAACCGGGGCCCTTCCGACCCCGGCTCCCAGAACCACACGTCTGGCCATGGGCACCTTCGTCCCGGCCAGCTCCAAACCGGGCCCCAGGTTTTGCACCGTAAGCGCCAAAGCAGCGGGACCGAGATTGACCCTCGTCCCCAGATCGACCCCCACCGTGGTGCCGCGGTGAGCACCCAGTCGCTGGCCAACCCCCTTGACCACCCCGCCCACCCCGACCCCGGCAACCTCCTTGGCGAAGCCCGCCACCGCCACGAATTCGGAAGCGGCCACCCCACCCCCGACAGCCAAGGCGCGGGCGCGCTTCGGGAGGTCCACCGCCGACTCCGACGTCACCCCATACTCCAAGAGCGCGACACCCACGCCTGCGGCCCCTCCGAACCACTCCCCGCTGCCACTCATTGCGAGAAGCGTGGCCCCGCTGCCAAAACGATGGAGGGACCCCCCGAAACCCTCTCCGGAAAAGGAAAGCAAAGCCGGGTGATGAAAAACCGCGCCGCTTTCATTGCCGTGGGTCCAGAAAGCACCGCCCATGGCTGCGGCCCGGGGATTCCAAGCGAGTTCCAGGATGACCGGGCCAGGCCGAAGGGAATCGCCACCGGACGGTTCCTGCCCGACCAGCGAAAGCGGTTCAACCAGGGTCAGCAGCACCAGCCAGAGGGCGAGCGTTCCCCCCCGAAGGAGAGTCGGTACCCGCATCAGGCCCCATCGAAAAGATGTTCTTCGCCCGCCACTCTCATTCACAAGTTGGCTACCTCCGTTCCGAAACTCCCGAGGCAAGCGGAACAACGGATCACCAATCGGTCCCGGACGTAGGAAACATCCGGCCTGGGCCGAACACGGAGGACCCTGCAAGGCCCCCCACAACCAGGACACGGGGGCACCGCCCCGTCTTTCGCAAGCCGTTCCAGCAAATCCCGCTTCTCTTGCACGATGCAGGCATCCATCTTGTCGGTCAACGAATCGTCCACCACACGTGTCCCTGAATGCTGGCCGCCCAGAAGTATGACATTGCCGAGGTACTCTCCTTTACGGTACGGCAGCCCCTAAGAGAATCCATGGCATCGTGTGCCCGAGCCCTTCCGGGACCACAAGGTCAAGTTGCCCCGGACCGCGGTCTGTTCCCCAGAACCCGCCACTGAACGAACAAAATGACAGGAATCCTCGCGGTAGCAACAGTCTTGACGGTCACGCTCGGGCAGGACGCCCGCATCCGGGAGAACGTTTCCCCCCCGGGGGACGAAACGCCTCCGGCGGAACCTGGAGTCTACGACGGAAGCGCCGGGCAGCTCCGCGTTCCGAACCCCCGGATGGAGGACCCGGAGCTGAACATCGACGGAGAACTGAACGAAGCCGCATGGGAGACTGCTCCCCTGTTGACCGGCTTCACCCAGTTCGATCCCGTTGAGGGAGTCCCGGCCACGCAACGCACGGAGGTCCGTATTCTGGTTGCGGACGACGCCATCTACTTCGCCGTGAAGGCGTACGACAACGTTGCCGGAGGCACCCGGGCAACCCTCGGCAACCGGGACTCCTTCGCCCGGTCCGACGACTACGTCCGCTTCATCCTGGATACTTTCGATGACCGTCGCCGGGCCTACGTCATCATGGTGAATCCCTACGGCGTGCAGCAGGACGGTCTTTGGACCGTCGGCGGAGGGGGCGGGCGGGGAAACAGATTCGGTCCGCCCATTGACTGGAACCCGGATTTCGTTTGGGACTCGGGTGGCCGACTCTTCGAATGGGGCTATTCCGTCGAAGTTAAGCTCCCGTTGAAGAGCATTCGATTCCCCGAGGTTCCCCTGCAGGATTGGGGGTTGCAGATCGAACGCCGAATTGCACGAAACGGTTACGGAGAGTCCTGGGCTCCGGTAACGGCGAACAACGCGAACCGGATGGAGCAGTTCGGCAAACTCACGGGACTTGAAGATCTTGACCCCGGGCTCTTCATTGAGGTCAACCCGGTCCAGACCTTCACCAAGCAGGGAGCCTACGACGAAGATCTCGAATCGTTCCGGAGGGGAGGCACGGCTGGCGACTTCGGGATGAACGTGACGTACGGGATCACCTCCAACCTGACCCTGGACGGGACTTACAACCCGGACTTCTCTCAGGTTGAGGCCGACGCCGGTCAAATCGCCGTCAACGAGCGGTTCGCCCTGTTCCTTCGGGAAAAGCGCCCGTTCTTCCTGGAGGGAACGGATATTTTCCAGCTCCCCCAACAGCTCGTCTACACCCGGTCCATCGTCAATCCGGTCGGAGGGGCCAAACTTACGGGGAAAGTCGGGGGCTTCAACGCCGGTTACCTGGCGGTGGTGGATGATGTAGACGACCCAGACGAGGCGGGGCAAAGGGCGCATCCGACGGTGAACCTCTTCCGGCTCCGAAGAGACATCGGGAACATGTCCAATGTCGGCGTCGTCTACACGGACCGAAGCTACCACCGGAACCGGTACAACCGAGTCGCAGGACTGGACGGACGGTTTCAGATCAAGCAGCGGTACACCATGACCTTCTTGGCCGCCGGAAGTCGCACCGATGAAGGGGCGGGCCAGGCCGACGGTTCGCTGGTCGGGGCTCAGCTGAACCGGTCGGGGCGGAACTTCCAGTTCAACGCCGGAATGACCGATGTGAGCAACGATTTCCGGGCGGGCAGCGGTTTCATTCGCCGTCGCGGAAACACCCGGCTCCAGTCCCGCACCAGTTACGACTTTCGGGGGCGCTCGGGAGATCTGATCGAGCGGTGGGGGCCGAGCGTCGAAGTCGAAGGCTTCTGGGATCATGACGACTTCTGGGCCCGCCGGGGTGTGGAAGAGGCGGCCGTTCGGCTCGGCGGCAGCGTTTCCTTTCGAGGAAACATCACGGTGTTCGGGAACTATAGCCGCTCCTATTTCGAATTCCCCCGCCACGAATACGACGGGCTCTTCGTCGAAGGACCCGATGGAGTGAACGCGCCTTTCTTCCCGGATCCATCCCTGTTCCAAGGCCTTGGCTCGGGAACGGTCTTCATGTGGTTCAACGCACTCGACCAAGTCCGAGGGAACATCCGGTTCACCCGGTCGGAAACCCCCCTCTTCGACTTCAACACCGGCACGCCCGCAGACATCGCCAACTCGTGGTCCGGCGACGCGAACCTCAACATCTTCCCCACGGCGAACATCCGGGCCGAGATGGGGATCCGCTACACCAACCTTCGGAGAAAGCGCGACGGATCCCTCTATTCGAAGGCGACGATTCCCAGAGCGCGAGTGCAGTACCAGTTCACCCGCTCCCTCTTCGTCCGGGCGATCGCCGAGTACGGCAGCCAGCAAAGGGGCTCCCTGCGAACTCCGCTGACGGGTCGAACGCTTTCCTACTGTTCCGAGGGATCCTGTCGCGAACTGGGGGGCTCGGAGTCGAACGACTTCTCCGTGGAAACCCTGCTCAGCTACGAGCCGACTCCAGGAACGGTGTTCTTCGTGGGATACACTCGCCGGATGAATGACCTGGAAGCCTTCCGGTTCCGAGAAGTACGCCCGGAGGCAGATGGGATCTTCGTGAAGCTTTCGTACCGATTCAGGGGCTAGGAGCGGAACCCCAGGGGTGCGGCGAGGGATGGACGACGACCGAGACCCCAGCGGAGGGCCTCTTCACCAAAACCGCGCCACGTCTGACCGCCCAGCCGAAACACTTTCCTCTTCAGCTTCGTATTGCTCACATTACTTGGCACAGCGGCGGGTTCAGTCGAATTTGGGACCTGCTTCCGGTTCGTGGCGGAAAAAGCGAGCTCTCAACAGTTCCCGAGAGGCGGCGGCGCGAATCCGGAACGCCAAGATGACACGCCCGGGTTCCAAAGAAGCCCGGCAAACATGTAAGGGAGAGTCAAGAACATGCATTTCGTAAGGACCTTTGGTGCGGTGGCGATTACCGGCGCTGTTGCCATCGTCGTATTGAAGCTGGTGGCCGCGGTGCTTCTTCCGCTCTTCGGGATGTTGATCGGCTTCCTGGGGCTCGCCTTCAAGGTGGGTCTGTTCCTGGCCGTAGGGTTCTTCCTCTACCGGATGTTCCGGCGACGACGGGAAACAGCCGCAGCCTGACGCAACTAGGGTTACCGTGGGCGCCGGGTCCCGCGGCCTTTTGGTGGGTATCCGGCGTCCCGTTTGGCCTTCCCTGCGCTTGTCCGGGGTCCTCCGCTCCACTTGTCCTTCTTCGCAACCCCTTGGCGATCTCTTCCGCGGTCATAGTCCGCGCGCACGGCCCGCCCTCCCAGGGTGATTCCGTTCAGGGCAGCGATCACCTTCCTCGCGTCACCCTCTCTCACCTCGACCAGGGAGTGGTTCTCCCGTATGTCGATTTGGCCCACCCGGTTGCCCGGTACTCCCGACTCTCCCGTCAGGGTTCCCAGAAGCTTCCCCGTACTCACCTCGTCCCGTTTCCCGACCGAAACGAAGAGGCGCACCCAGCTAGGTGGGGGGGCGGCTTGGCCAGGCCGGACCGAAACTTTCTTTGCTGACTTCTCCCGGTCCAGAAGAAGAAGGGCCGCCGCGGCGACCTCCGCCGCCGTGAACCGGTCCAGAAGGGACTCCACCAGAAGGTAGTACGGCGCCGCCTCGGGCAGCCGGACCAGCTCGCCCATTCTGTCGGCGAGCCCGTCGATTCCGGAAGACACGCGAAGCGGCCGGGTAGGCCGGATCCGCCGAAGTCCAAAGCCCGCTCCCGAGGCAATCGTCTTCAGGTGCCCGAGTTCCCGAACCGCGGCCAGCACCCACGCCGGGCCCCCCGTCCCATGGCGGGTCTCGGCTGCCTCGGCGTCAGGGGGCACCGAGCCAGACAAGGTGGCCACAACAGCCGGGTCGGGCAGGGCTTCGAGAACCTTCCGGGCGGCTTCGTCTTCCCCGGAAGAGAGCCACACGGGCGCCGATGGGTCGCCGGGAGGACCGCAGACGTACCCGTGAAGCCCCACGAAGTCGCCCAAATCCGCAGCTTGGTCCGCCGACGCGGCGAACACCAGGACATGGGCAGCAGAACCGCGGAGCACCTCCGCCACCAACGCGAGGACCGATTCCTGTCGGCTTCCCTCCATGACCACAAGAGACAGGGAGCGATGAGCTGCGTCCCGGGTGGGGGTTTCCCTTCTCCCTGGCATCGAACCCCTTCCCGACCGAGAAGGCCCTTCTTCCCCACGCATGCTCCCCGAGGGCACAGTCGCGGCCCTTCGAGTGAAGCGCCGAGCCAGAAAACGCAATTTGGAGCCAAAGGGGAGCCCGCAGAAAACCCTCTGGCACGTACCCGGGAGACCCGAAAGGAAGGTTTCCAAGAGGTCACGGGAAACGGTGCTCACAACGCCGTCTCCGTCGTGGAAGACAACCGCCTTGACCCCGTTCACCGACACGGACCCGTCGTACAGGGCCTGGATTCGATCCGCCGGCACGAAGAGAAAATCGGCCTTCACGGGAGCATTCCAGTTCTTGACCAGGGCCGCCACCCGGTGGCCGGAACCTTGGCAGATCGGAGCGAACGACCTCGCCAGCTCCGTGGCCTGCCTCTGGCCCGTGCACAAGACCAGGCAGACCGGCGACCCGGCGCCCCCTTCAAGGCGGTCCAGGAGCGGAGCCCCGTAGGCCACCAGGGTGCCGCTCCCCGGTCCGGCTCGGCCCAGCAGGTCGTTCCCCCGGGCGATCACGGGCACGGCGGCCACCTGAAACGGCGTGGGCGTCTCCATCCCTTGGGCAGCGAGGGCCGCCACCGTCTCGGGTCCCAAGGTAAGCTCGTTGAAAGAAGTCATGAATTCGGATCCCCGGATCCGGGGCCGCCGCCGTCGCCGGGCTCGTAGGGGAGGAAGGTAAGGAATCGCTGAATTTCGTAGTCCATGCGCGATGTTCGGAGCCCATCCGTCCGGGCCGTCACCTCGGTGTAGGGTCCGTGCCGGTGGGCCGCGAGAACGACAGTGCCCTCCCCGCCGGTGTACGTGGCCTCGTGAGAGGACTGTCTGGACTTCCTTAGGCCGATATACGCAGGGAGGTGCTCTTCCGCCACTGCCAGCACTTCGCCTGGACCCAGAACGGTCTTTCGATGGTAGCCCGCCATAGTTTTCTACTCCTCTGCCGGTCTTGAATCGGTCGGACGCCGACTCGGTTCGGCGACTTCGATCCAACGCTCGATCTCCCCAGGCGACCGCAGCCCCTCCAGCCGGTGGTTTCCGCGAGCCAGGGTGGGCACACCGGAAATGTTTCTCTCCCGCGCCATGGCTCGGTTGCTGAGCACCGTGGCAGTGTAGCGATCCACATCCAGAGCCACCTTGGCTTCGGATCCGTCCAATCCCTCCTGGCGGGCGATCTCAACCAACAAATCTATACGTCCGATGTCCGTACCGTCGACGAAATGGGCCCGAAACAGCGCCCGCCGAATCCGCCCGTAGCGGTTCTTCACCCTTGCGAATTCGACCAGTTCATGGGCCTTGCGAGTCCACGGCACGAACAAGGGGGTCGTCATGGGGACTTCCAGAGCTTCGGCGTACGTCGAGACCCGGGACTGATGGGCTCCCCACTCCCCGGAGCCGGGAGCGATCAAGGGTGCGGGCGGCACCCTGACTTCGAACCCCCGCCAGTCCAGACTGGCCGCAGACCCCGCTTCGTCGATGACGACGCTGACCAGGTAGGAACCGGGATCGATGAAGTCGAAAAAGAAGGTCGGGTCGCGAACCGGGAAAGCCGGGTTCAGCTCAAACATCGGGGAAGGGCCTCCGGGTGAAAAGAGGGAAAACGGGGTGGCGGCGTCCCGGAAAGGACGTCAAATTATCTCTATCCGAAGAAAGCTTCCTGGCTTCTCCGGGCCCGCTACGCCTTTTCGTGCAATTTGACTCGTTTCGTCTCCCCGCCCAAGGATGCGACGCTAACCATGACCTTTTCGGAAAACATCGCGAAGCTGCAACCTTCGGCCACCATGGCCGTGAGTACCCTCGCAAAGAAGCTCGCCGCCGAAGGCCACGACATCATCAATCTGAGCGCCGGGGAGCCGGACTTTCACACACCTAAGGGAATCTCCGATGCAGCCGTGGAAGGGATCCGCCAGGGTCGCACCCGCTATACGGCGTCTGCCGGGCTTCCTGAGCTTCGCAAGGCCGCCGCCCAGTACATGACCCAAGGTACCGTGTATCCCGCCGACGGCGCGCGGGTTGTCGTCTCCGCTGGAGCCAAGCAGTCCCTATTCAACGCCTGCTTCTGCCTCTTCGGACCCGGCGACGAGGTCCTGATCGGCTCCCCGTATTGGACCTCCTACCCCGAGATGGTTGCCCTTGCCCGGGCCGAACCGGTGTTCGTGAAGGGCAGCGCGGGGCGGGACTTCCTACTCACACCCGAAGACCTGGACCAGGCCGCCACATCCTCCACTCGGGGCCTGATCATTTCGACGCCATCGAATCCAACCGGGGCCGTATACTCCGGCACCGACCTTGCCGCGATGGCCGAATGGGCCAAGTCCCGGAACGTGACCCTCATCTGCGACGAAATCTACAGAGAGATCTACTACGGGGAGGACGACCGGGCGCCGGGCATCCTAGACTTGGACCCCGACGCCGTAGGGCACATCGTCGCCATCAACGGGATGTCCAAGGCTTTCGCCATGACGGGCTGGAGGGTCGGCTTCTCGTACACGACGGCTCAGCTGGCCGCCAAGATGGCGGCCCTCCAGAGCCACGTTTCCCTCAGTGTCGCCACGCCCTCCCAGATGGCTGCCCTGGCGGGCCTTGCCCGGGGCGAAGAAGGGGCAAGGGAAAGGGACACGATGCTGGAAGCCTTCCGGCGTCGACGGGATCTGGTTGTGGGGTTGTTCGACGAGCTCCTCCCCGGGTTCTCCTACGTCATGCCCAAGGGCGCTTTCTACCTCTACTTTCGGGTGGACCGCCTCTTCAACGAGGAGGTGAGGACATCGGCGGATGTTTGCACCCGGATCCTGCAAGAAGCGGGCGTCGCCATCGTTCCCGGCACGGCGTTCGGAGACGAGCGGTACGCGCGCATGAGCACCGCATCGGCGGACGAGGACATCGAGGAAGCCGTGCGGCGGATGGCCCGGGTTCTCTAGTGGCTGAAAAACCGGAAGCGGGTAAACCAACGGAGGAAAGGGACATCTGCGGCTCAAGGTCTACCCCGAGCTTTGCAAGCGTGCCCTCCGGCGCACCCGCGCCGTCCAGTCTGGACCACGACGGGCTCGACATGTACGTTCGGCGACTCTTCGCCCGAGAGGACCATCGCCTGCGGGAAATCCGAGAGGGGGCAGACCGGGCCGGACTGCCCCGCATTCAGCTTCCACCGACCACCGCCCGGACCGTTCAACTTCTGGTTCGAGCCACCGGGGCCCGGCGGGTGCTGGAGGTCGGGACCCTGGCGGGATACTCAGCCACCTGGATTGCCCGGGCACTGCCCGATGGGGGACGGCTGTTCACCCTGGAGGTCAGCGAAGACCACGCCCGGGTCGCGAGGCGGTCTCTGAAGCGGGCACGCCTTCTGGACCGGGTGGAGGTGTGCGTTGGGGACGCCGCGGTGACGATGGCCCAGCTGGGACCCGACGGATCCTTCGACGCCGTGTTCCTGGACGCAGACAAGGAGCGGTACCCCGCCTACCTGGAAGAAGGAGCCCGCTTGATTCGACCGGGCGGGATCCTCATGGCCGACAACGCTTTCTGGAAGGGCAGGGTCCTCACCCCGGAAGACGACCAGACGGCGACGCTCATCCATCGCTTCAACGAGCTCCTGGCGTCGGATTCCCGCTTCGAGGCCACCATCCTTCCGGTAGGGGACGGTCTCGCCGTCGCCGTGCGTAGGTAGATCCGGGAGCTTGCACCGGGGAAAACCGAGCCTGGCCGTTGCCACCGCCGGGAAACCTTGGCCGTGGCGTTCACGAAGCCGGAGGGAGGCCGATCGGGACGTCTTGGTCCCCCAGCCCCCTTGGGGGTAGTGTCTCGGGGGACCGTGGCCCGCTACCCGTCGTCAGCCGTTCCGTCCCGCCAGGTCATCGAGAAGCCCCCGGCAAGAGCGGTCGAGGATTTCGTAGACTTCCTGGAACCCTCCGGGTCCACCGTAATAGGGATCGGGCACGTCCGCGCCAGGGCCGATAGGGTCGAAGTCCCGCATCAGGACGAGCCGAACCCGGCTTCGCCGACCCCCCAGCCGTTCCAGAGAGCGGAGATTACTCCGGTCCATGGCAACGACGATACCGGGATGGTCCATATCCCGGCGCTTCACCCTCCGTGCGACGCTGTTCAAGGCGACCCCGTGGGCTCGAGCGACCGCCAAGGCTCGGGGGTCAGGAGCCTCCCCGGCGTGATAGCCCCCGGTTCCCGCAGAGTCGACCTGGAACCGCAGACTCAGGCCACGAGCTTCGGACAGACTGGAGAAGATCCCTTCTGCAAGTGGGGACCTGCAGATGTTCCCCAGGCAGACAAAAAGAACGGAAACGGGCTTTCGCGACAGCGATTTAGGTGTCAATGGTCCAGCGGCAGGCTAACCACAACGTCCGTGCCTGTCGTTGAGTTGAGGCTCGGGCGGAATCATCTATTCCAACAACGCCGGATATGGGTCGTCGTCTCCCCCTGAGAGGAGATTCTGGCCCGCTCCCGGCTGCCGATGCTCACGGAAGTGAGCAATGCTACCCTCCAACGTCTCGCGGAGTCAACCCCACCCATGGAATTCACGACGATCAACCCCGCCAACGGCCAACCCCTTCGCAGGTATCCGTTCTTTTCGGACAACAAACTGGAGACGGCCCTGGCAAGTGCCCACGACGCGCAACGCGTGTGGCGGAAAGCGCCGGTGACCGACCGGGCCCGAACCATGGCAGGGGTCGCCCGGGTCCTGCGCAAGAGACAGCGGACCCTCGCAGAAGTCATCACCATGGAGATGGGCAAGCCCCTCCGGGAGGCCCTTGCAGAAGTGGAAAAGTGCGCGTGGGCGTGCAAGTACTATGGACAAGAGGGGCCCGCCTTTCTTGCCGACCAAATCGTTGAGACCGGCCCATCCAAGAGTTACGTCACCTTCCAGCCCCTGGGACTCGTACTGGCGATCATGCCTTGGAATTTCCCCTTGTGGCAGGCGGTTCGAGCTGCTGTACCCGCCATGATTGCAGGGAATGGGGTCCTCCTCAAACCCGCGCCCAACGTTCCCGGCTGCGCCTTGGCGATCAGGGATGTTTTTGCCGCGGCGGGGGTTCCCGAAGGCGTATTCTCGAACCTCTTCATCGATGTCCCGACGACGGGTTCGCTGATTCGGGACGCGCGGGTGCAGGCCGTCACCGTTACAGGCAGCACCCGGGCGGGGCGACAGGTTGCGGAAACCGCCGGGTCCCAGATCAAGACCTGCGTTCTGGAGCTAGGCGGCAGTGACCCCTACGTCGTGCTCGAAGACGCAGACATCCCCCTGGCCGCCGACGCCTGCGTGACCGGCCGGCTCATCAACGGCGGTCAGAGCTGCATCGCTCCGAAGCGCATGATCGTCCACGAAGCCGTTGCAGACGACTTCACGGCCGCCGTTACGGAGCGGATGGCCCGGGTCCGAGTCGGGGAGCCGATGGCCGAGACGACCGACGTGGGGCCCCTTGCCCGGGAGGACCTTCGCGACCACTTGGCCGAACAGGTCGCCGACAGCATTCGGGCGGGGGCCGAGTGCGTGCTGGGGGGCAAAGTGCCGGCCGGGCCCGGATGGTATTACCCGGTCACCGTGCTTACGGGCGTTGGACCGGGGATGCCCGCATACGACGAGGAAGTGTTCGGTCCCGTGGCCTGCATCATTCGCGCCCAGTCGGAGGAAGAGGCACTTCGGATCGCCAACGACACCGCCTACGGACTGGGAGCGGCGGTGTTCACCCAGGACCTGGAGCGGGGGGAGCGAATTGCGCGAACCGGAATCGAAGCCGGTGCGTGTTTCGTAAACGGATTCGTAAAGTCCGATCCCCGCCTTCCTTTCGGGGGTGTAAAAGCAAGCGGATTCGGACGGGAGCTGGCGGACTTCGGGATTCGTGAATTCGTCAACGTGAAGACCATCCTCGTCGAGGGCCGAGTTCCTTCCGCCTGACCCCCGTCATTGCAGATCCGTCTCGGGGACCGCTTCCAGTATCTTGGCTGCCATGTCTTCGGCACTGCGCATGGCGGAGAGGTCCAGCTCGTAGTCGGGCGCGGGGCGCGGGGTCAACTTGGCCTTCAGTTCCCTCGCTTCGCGGCCCGACAGACCGAGTTGTGCGAGTTTTTCGTTGGTCACCCGGGCATTCGGGCGGACGGCAAGGCCGTCGTCGTCCGCCACCACGAGGCGGGAGAGGGCCTGGATTTCGGCCCGTGACAGGCGATCGCCCATGAGCTGGTAGTCCATCCAGGCTTCGTAGCTCAGGGGCGCGACCCGCTTGACCACTCCCGCCAGCACCCGGCCGTATTCCTGAATCTCCCACTGAGCATGGGAATCCACCCGCAGGGTCAGAAAATGGAGCAGGTTGTGGAGGTCGATCTTCCAGTACCACTGGGTGTAGGTGGATAGGGGAAGGTCGATTCGGGCCAACTCCCTCGCCACATCCCGCCCCACCAGCCAGGTGTAGTCTCGGGCGGCCTGCTTCCGAATTGCCTCCCAGCGCTGGACGGCTTCGTGATAGAAATCGGAACCGGGTTCACACCCAGGAACGGATTCGAACCCTGGAAGCGGCGGTTGCGGTTGCGCCCGGCCTTGGCGGTTGGTGCGGCTCTGAAACAGGAAATGGGCTTTCTCGGGCCGGTAGAACAGAAGCGGCATGAGGGAGTAACGACCGCTGTATTCATTCAAGGACGCCGTGCGGTGGCGAATCCATTGCCTGGCCACGAACATGGGCATGGCACAGTGGAACTTGAACTCAACCATTTCGGACGGGGTCGTGTGAAGGTGGCGCCGGAGGTAACGGACGAGGCCCCGGGTCCGGGAAACCTTCCGGGTGCCGTAGCCGTAGCTCACGCGGGCGGCCCGCTCGACCGAGTCATCGCTTCCCATGTAGTCCACCAGAGCTACGAAGCCGTGGTCCAGGACAGGGAAGTAGCCGCCCAGGATCTCCTCGGCCGCGGGAGTCGTGGGCCGCCTGGTCCGGTAAGTGGTCGGTTCCATGGCTGGCACATTGCCCGGGGTGGGAAGGCTGACCGATTGGCCCGGGCAGGATCGGTTGGCCAAATCCGGAAGCTTCAAGGCGGGATAAGGTACCGAATCCAGGGAGGGGAAGCGACTGTGGGAATGGCCGTCGAAGACTCCCCCGAGCCCTTTGGGCGTGGGACGGTCAGTGCTGACCTGTGAAGGTTCGCCTCCTGTCGGTAGCCCGCACGCCGTCGCCGTGACATTATCAGCCTTCGCGGAAGCCCCACCGGCCGACCCGGCCGAATCGAAAAAAGAGGGAAGAGAATCCATCATGAGAGTCCCCGCAGTATCGACGGTAGCGGGCCTGATGTTCGCCGCATCGTGTGCCCGCCCAGCCGAAACACCCGAGGCGCCCCCGTCCGCTCAACCCGGTCCGGAAGAGGCGGCCGTCGTCGCCACAGTCCAACAGCTATTCGAAGCAATGCGGACCAATGACGGCGAAATGGCCGCCGCCGTCTTCCACCCGGAGGCCCGGTTGGGCCGCGCCACCGAAGAAGGCATTCGGTTCGGCCCCGCCAGCGGCTTCGTCGAAAGCATCGGCAGGCCCAAGGAGGAAGTGTGGGACGAGCCCATCTGGGACTGGGTGGTAAACGTGGACGGGCGCTTGGCCCAGATGTGGACCAAGTACGCCTTCTACCTTGATGACCGCTTCTCCCACTGCGGAACCGACGCCATCGAATTGTACAGAACCGAATCCGGGTGGCAGATTACTCAATTGGTGGATACGAGCCGCTCCGAGGACTGCTGGTACCCGCCAGATCGGGAGGCGCCGTCGGCAGAAACCCAGGAGCCGTGAACCGGGCCCGGCAAGCCGGGAAGGGATGTTTCCTCTTCGTTTGCGCGCTCCTGGCGTGCGAGGAAGCAACCCGCCCGGCTACGGGTGTCGTCACGGTGAAGGTAACGCCGGAAGCGACCCTGATCGTGGGAACGGGCGAATCGGCGGCCTTCTCCGCCACCGCCCGGAGTGGAAACGGCGCCGTGATCGCCGCTTCGCCGACGTGGTCCGTCCTGGATCCCGCGGTGGCCACGGTCAGCGCGACAGGGGTTGCCACCGGGGTCGCCGCCGGGACCACGACGGTGACCGCAACGGTAGAAGGCGCCCACGGTATCGCGCGTCTGGAGGTCTTCGTTCCGGAACGGATCGCCCGGTATGAACCGGGGAAGCACTACTTCGGACGGAAAAGATACACCGAGTACATCCCCGGCAAACTGCCTGTGATCCTCTCCGCTTCCCACGGCGGAGCCCTCGCGCCAGAAGAGATCCCCAACCGTACCTACGGCGTCACGAGAAGTGATCGCAACACCCGGGAGCTCACGACCGCGGTCCGGGAGGCCCTCGTGAAGCTGACGGGATTCGCGCCTCACGTGGTGATTTCCCACCTCCACCGGAGAAAGCTGGATCCGAACCGGGAGATCGAGGAGGCCGCCCAAGGGAATCCCTACGCCGAACTGGCGTGGAGGGAGTTTCACGACTGGATCCGGGCGGCCCGGGCCACGGTATGGGGCGGCTTTGGCGGTGGAATGTACTTCGACATCCACGGCCACGGGCACGACATCGACCGCCTGGAGCTGGGGTACCTGTTGAGCGCCGAAACCCTGAACCAGCCCGATGTCAACCTGAATTCCCTGGCCGTCGTGAAGTGCACCAGTATCCGGGAACTGGGAAGGGACTCCCCGATACCGTTTTCACAGCTGCTCCGAGGGGCCACCTCCTTTGGCGGTCTCCTGGGCGAAGAAGGGGTCGCTTCCGTGCCCAGCCCCGAAGATCCTTCACCCGGCCAGGCACCGTACTTCAGCGGCGGACACAACACGCGGGAGCATGGGTCCCTGGACGACGGAGAGGTCATCAGCGGAATCCAACTGGAACACCACTTCCCGGGGTTGCGGGACACAGAAGACAACCGGCGTGCTTACGCCGCCAAAGCGGCCCGGGTGATCCGCCGGTTTATGCTGGGTCACTACGGGTACTTCGAACCCGCGGCCCAGGGAGCCCCAGCGCGCGGCACCGGAGGAGCAGAAGGAGCTGACGCCAGCCAGGCCGAAACCTGTCCCCCTCGATCAATCTGACCGTTTGTTCCTGCATTGCATTGCCGCTTTTCCGGGATCCGCGTATCCAGGGAGGATCCGTGTTCTAGCGAGCAAATCCCGTCTTGACTTTCAGCATACCCAGATCTCGAACCGCTTCGACGAGACGGACGAACTCTCCCCTGTAGCCACGGCGATCGGGGCCTCGGCTCCGGTCGGCTAGGTGGATCACATCTTCCAGCGTGTACGCCCCGATGTGCGGCGAATCTCGAAGCAACATGCCGAACGCGGCAACGGATGTGGCAAACCGGAAGTCAACGGACGGCGAGTTTCGGGCCTCGGCGACGGGGTGCCCCAGAAGCTTGCTCTGGGAACCGTCCGGGTCCTTGTAGCGAACCCGGATGTACATGAGCTCCTCGTCGAACTCCCCGGTCGGTTGTCTTTCTGCAGACGGCTGGTAGCGAAGGGGTTCGGTACCGGCGGATCGGGGAACCGCAAGGCCATTCGGGACCACTTCGTACAGCGCGGTTACCGTGTGCCCTGCCCCAAGTTCCCCCGCGTCCTTGGTGTCGTCGCTAAAGTCTTCGGCGTCAAGAAGTCGGTTCTCGTACCCGATCAAACGGTATCCGGCCACCCGCTCCGGGTTGAACTCGACTTGTAACTTCATGTCCTTGGCCAGGGTGAGCAGTGTTCCCCCCATCTCTTCCACGAGTACCTTCCTCGCTTCCAGGAGATTGTCCACATAGTGGAAGTTGCCGTTTCCGTGATTGGCAATCTGCTCCATCTTCGAATCCTTCAGATTCCCGGCCCCGAAACCGAGTACGGTCAAAAACGCGCCGCCCTCTCGTTCCCGCTCAATGAGCCTGACCATCTCGGCATCGCTTGAGGCGCCCACGTTGAAGTCGCCGTCCGTCGCGAGGATGACCCGATTGTTTCCGCCGTCTATGTAGTTCTCTCGAACGACGTCGTAGGCGAGTTGCAGCCCAGCTCCGCCCGCCGTGCTTCCTCCGGCCTCCAACTTCTGCACGGCGGCCAGGATCTCCCCTCTCCGGTCCCCCGGGGTCGAGGGCAGGATCAACCCGGCAGCCCCGGCGTAGACTACGACGGCAACCCGGTCCCGAGGTCTCAACTGCTCAACAAGAAGGGAAAACGCCTTCTTCAGCAAAGGCAGTTTGTCCGGTGATCTCATCGAACCGGATACATCGAGCAGAAAAACCAAATTGGCGGAGGGCAGGTGCTCCGTATCCACCGAACGGGCCCGAAGACCGATCCTGACAAGTCGGTGCTCTCGTTTCCAAGGCGCCTCCCACACCTCCGTCATAACGGCGAAGGGATGCTCGCTTCCCACGTTGTCCCACGCGTAGGGGAAATAGTTGATCATCTCTTCAATCCGAACCGCATCCACAGGCGGCCGCTCTCCCGACTGGATGTAGCGCCGGATGTTGGCGTACGAAGCCCGGTCGACGTCGATCGAAAAGGTGGACAGCGGAGACACGCTCACGATCTGAAAGTCGTTCTCCTCAATGTGAGCGTACGATTCTGTGTTGTGCCTAGAGGGTCGCGGGAGCGCCACGATAGGATTTGCCTGGATCACAATGTCGGTAAGACTACGAGCCTCGAACGGCACTTGCCGCCCGGCGGGTTGCAGCGCAAAGTCAACCACAACACTCTGGCCGACCGGAAGGGTCACCGACTTCTGTGCCGACACGTATCCCGCAAGCGCGGCTTCAACCACCCTGTTCCCCGCCGGAACCCCGGAAAGGACATAGCTTCCCACGTCGCCCACACGTTCTTGGATACGGGTCCCGACGACCGTGACCCGGGCTCCGGGAAGAGGCAGACCCGTGGACACATCCACCACCTGTCCCGTGATGGTACCGGTTTGGGACCGGGCAGGGCCGGCGCTACCCAAGATGAATGACAACAGAAGAATGATCCCGGTCGCGCAGCTTCCGGGGTTGAACGGGGTGGATTCCTTGCCCGTCTTCATGCGGTTTCTCCATAGCGAATGCGTCGTGGCCCTCCCCGTACCCGAGAGCGGGCACAGAGGTTTCGGCGGGAACCCGTGGGCATCATGGCTTCGCGGACCGAAGACGATTGAACACCGCCGTCGCCGCCGGGTTCCTCTCCAACGTTGGGCTGCGCCACGCTGGGCCGCCCCCCGTCAACGTTGCGTCTCCCCTTGGAGGGTGCCAATCTTGACATTGGCTAGTCGGCCGCGGTTGGCGGGCGGGAGCGGACGTTCCGGGGACACTGGTGCGGGCCGAGCTGGTCGCGGTTGGCAGGCCGGTCATCAGATTTGAGCAGGCGAACCCCGGGGAGCATGAGGTATCACGACGGGGCAATCATCCGTGGGAAAAGAGGACGGTCAAGATTATGAACAGGAAAAAGATGCAGCCGACGATACCGGAAACGTCACCGCCACTCCAGGGTGGGATCGTTGTGGAGTCCGCGCGACGGAACGTGAAATCGACGTGCCATTTCGGCTGGCTGACGATGCTTCTGGCCTCACTGGCCGCATCGGCGGCAGGACGGGCAGCGGCACAAGAAGCCGCACAGACCCCCCGCGTACAGGTCAACCCCGCCGCGCTATCCCTGGAAGTTGGACAAAAGGGACAGATCACGGCTCAGGTCTTCGATGCCGACGGCAATGCCATTGAGGCACCCGTGCTCTTCTTCGCCCGGGGCGCCCGGGGAAGGCTGGCGGTGGATCGAAACACCGGAGAGGTCGAGGCCTTCAAGGGCGGAAGATACGAAGTCACCGTCGTTGCCATGACCGCCGGAAATCCCCGAACGGCAATGACGGTCGAGGTGGCCTACCCGCCCTTGGACCGCATCGAGATCTCCCGGGACGGAGGGCGCTACTACGCAGGGGTCGCGGTTCGCCACAAGGCTACCGTGGTCGACCAGGCCGACGACATTCGGGAGCTGGAGATCGCCTGGAGCACTTCGGACGAGACCGTCGCCACCGTAGACCGCTATGGCGTGTTCACGGCGCAGAGGCCAGGCGGCGTGACCCTTTCCGCGTCGGCCGAGGGCATCACTGGCGAGATACGATACGAGGTCTTGGCGAATCCGGTCACAGCGATGTCCGTAGAGGCCAGCCAGGCGCGGGGAAGGACGGGCGATGTCATTCACTTCACGGGGATTCCTCGAGATGCCTGGGGCGCCCACGTGAGCGACATCCCCGTCACATTTTCCCTCATCTCCGATCCCGACGAGAGCGCTACCGGCGACTTTCCCCCGGCCGAAGTAGACTTGGCGGGCCGCTTCGTGGCCTACAAGCCCGGCGTTTACACGGTCACGGCGGGCGTCCCGGGGCATGCAGCCCGTTTGACGGTGGAGATCCTGCCCCGCCACGCCACGGAAGAAGTAGCGTTCGTGGGTCACGGGGCGGTGCGCAATGTTGCCACGTCGGATCTCTGGGTGTGGGAGGGTGTGGACGGCAGGGACTACGCGATCACGGGGACCCACAGCGGTCATGGAAGCGTCTACTGGTGGGACGTTACGGATCCGGCCAGCCCCGTCCTGACGGACTCCCTGGTCGTGGATGCCCGCACCACCAATGACGTCAAGGTGTCGGAGGACGGGGAGCTGTGCGTCCTTTCCCGGGAGGGGGCGTCGAATCGGCGCAACGGCATCGTCATCGTAGACTGCACCGATCCGTACAACATCGAGGTCATTTCCACCTACGACGACCAACTGACCGGTGGCGTGCACAACTTGTTCGTCTACCAAGATCACGTATATGCCGTGAACAACGGGGTCCGCTTCGACGTGATCAACATCGAGGATCCGGCCAACCCCCGCCGGGTTGGACGATTCGAACTCGATACGCCCGGACACGCAATTCATGACATCTGGATCGTGGACGGAATCGCGTATACGTCGAATTGGGGCGACGGCGTCGCGGTCATCGACGTGGGTGGCGGGGACAAGGGCGGCAGCCCGGACAATCCCGTCGAAATCGCTCGCTTCGCCGACATCGGCGGCGCCACCCATGCCGCGTTCCCTTACAAGAGCCCGACGGGCAAGTTCTACATCTTCATGGGGGACGAGATCGGTCGCCCCGGCTTCGACGGACAGGCCCCGGGGCGCACGCCTCAATTCATGGCCGGCTACATTCACGTCGTGGACTTCACCGACCCGGAAAACCCGGAGGAGGTTGCCCGTTACGAAATCCCGGAAGCAGGATCCCACAACATGTGGATCGACGGAGACCACCTCTACGCGGCCTTCTACAACGGGGGCCTCCGAGTGGTGGACATTTCCGGGGAATTGAAAGGAAATCTCTACCACCAGGGCCGGGAAATCGCGGTGTACAAGTCCTACGACCCGGACGGAGTGGTCGCCAACGCCCCCTTTACCTGGGGTCCCCAGATCCACAAGGGCAACCTTTTCTTCGCCGAGTACTTTTCGGGGCTTTGGGCCGTGAAGCTTCAGCCCCAGCGGACCTTGGTTCCCTGAAGCGGGCGGTCTTTACGATCATGGGTCCAGCCGCAACAGATGCCCCGGGTCAGGAACGGGCGCCCACATTCCGGTCACTATGGGCGGGGTTTTTCGGAACGAGGGAGAGGGAAGCGGGGGAAGGGCCGGTCTGGCCCGCCCGGGGTGCCGACTTTCGTCTGGTTCCGGGTGTTGTGCATCGGTGTTTTGTGCACCTAAGCCCGAGAACCGGCCTGCGCTCGGGGTTCGATTTCGTACGAAGGGTCGTCCTTCCGTTGCTCCTGATCGGGTTGCCCGGCCCCGCCGCCGCCCAGTCCTACTGGGCCTATGTAGCCGCCGAATCCGAAGACGAAGTCGCCCTCCTCCGCTATGACGCGCAGGGAGATCTGACCGTTGAGAAGACCATCGTTGTGGGCTGGCTTCCCGCCGAAATCGAGGCACCCCACGGGGTCTTCGTGCATCCGGGAGGTCGGTACTGGTACTTGACCCTGGGCCACGGTTTTCCCAACGGGCAGTTGGTCAAGTACGAAACCGGGACCGACACGGTGGTGGGCGTGGCCCAGCTGGGGATGTTTCCTGCGACCATCGCCGTTCCGCCGCACGGAACCGTGGCGTTGACGGTGAATGCCAACTTCCACGGGGACCACGTCCCGTCCACGGTCTCCATCGTGGACCTGGAAACCATGTTTCCGATCGGTGAAACGGTGACGTGCACCATGCCCCACGGTTCCCGTTACGGCGTTGACGGTTCAATGCACTACTCCGCGTGCATGATGGACAATCAGCTGGTGGAGATCAACGGCGCCACGCTGGAGGTGAATCGGAGATTGGACCTCCTCGCGAACAAGCCCGCTCCACCCCCCGGGGAAGGGCACATGGCAAAGGTACCGGCGACGGGACACTGCTCCCCCACATGGGTCACCCCCCATCCGGACGGTCGGCGCGTATTCGTTCCATGCAACCTAGGTGACGTGATCCTGGAAGTGGACCTGCAGGACTGGAAGATCCGCCGCCGAATTGAGGCTCCGGGGGCGCCGTACAATCTGGACCTGACGCCGGACGGATCCAAGCTTCTCGCCACCCTCAAGGGAAGCGCCAAGCTGGGGATATGGGACTTGGAGTCGGGCGAACTGCTCCACTTGGTGGATTCCCTCATGCGCGTGACCCACGGTGTCGTCGTCACTCCGGACGGGCGGTATGCCTTTGTGACCGTCGAAGGCGTCGGGGGCGACCCGGGAACGGTCGAGGTGATCAACCTGGCTTCCGGAGTCCGGGTCGCATCCGCGTCCATCGGAAAGCAGGCGGGGGGGATTGCCCTCTGGAAGATGGGGGCCTGAAATGCGAACCGGGGCGAAAGGGGCGCTTTCCCGCTCCATGCGAAGACTGACCTACGCGGTTCTCATGGCCGCCACGTGGGGCTGCAATTCGGGCCCCGACGCCGAACCCGGCTGGCGCTGGTCCGACGAACGGGTCTTGGAGACAGTGAACGCCGTGCGGGCGGGGCGCAGCCTCCAGCCGGACGCGTGGCCGGGTGGCGCTCGGGTGGCGGTTCTCTTCTCTTTCGATGTGGACAACGAGACGGTGACCGGCCTCCGCTACGGGGATGCCACGGTCGGGTCCCTGTCCCAAGGTCAGTACGGCGCTCGGGTGGCCCTGCCTCGGGTCGTCGAACTCTTGGACAGGGAGGGAATCCCGGCCTCCTTCTTCATCCCGGCCGTGAGCCTTGTCCTGGACCCTTCACAGATTGGGGTCATCCAAGCGGCGGGCCATCACGAATTCGCGATTCACGGGTGGATCCACGAACTGAATTCCAGTTTGGAGGCCGAAGACGAACGGGCCCTTCTTCAGCGAGCCGTGAACTACATGACGGAAGCGACGGGGGTCAGGCCCCTGGGCTACCGGGCTCCCTCCTGGAACTTTAGCGTGAATACCCTGGACATCATTCGGGAGATGGGGTTCTTCTACGATTCATCCCTCATGGCGGACGACCGGCCCTACGAGATTGACGCTCACGGGGAACCCACGGGGATGGTGGAGCTTCCCGTGGAATGGATCTTGGACGACGCTCCCCTCTTCAATCCCCGAGGCAACAGCTACGCCAACCCCCGGGATGTGCTTCAGGTCTGGCAGGACGATTTCGATGGGGCCTACGAGGAGGGCACCATGTTCCTTTTGACCCTGCACCCCCACGTCATCGGCCACCGGTCCCGGATCGTGGTTTTGCAAGAGCTGATCCGGTACATCAAGGCGCGGGGAGACGTGTGGTTTGCAACTCATCTGGACGCCGCCCGCTACGTGAAAGAGCGGGCAGAACTCTAGGAATCATGCCGGAGTTTCGCTTATCGGCGATGCTACTTGAGCTTCGCTGTATGGTCAATGAGAATGCAGACCGCGAAAACCCGGTACGCATCGGCGGCAGGATGACGGTGTCGGCACAAGCATGGGAGACGAAATCGCGATGAGGCGCGGGGGGCTTGCCCGAGGAACGCTTCCAAGGGGGTCAGGGCTACTTTTTGTCTTCCTTTTGGCGCCGCCTCCCGGCCCCCCTGCGGCCGCCGCGCAGGAGACCCTCCTCCCCACGCCACCATTTCCACCCTCAACCTGCGACGACTCCCCGCCGCCACCCGGCACGAGCCTGACGGTCAGTCGCGACCTGTACTGCGTGTTCCTCACGGCAAGGCCCGGATTGGAAGAGCTGTCGGGGTACCTGGAGCTGCGAACCCCACACACACCGTTCGGCGTGGCCGTCAACGCCCGTGGGAACCACCTTTACGAAGGGATTCTGGCGCTGGATGGGCTTCCCGCCCCAGCGGAACTGGGAGACTACGACCACATCGTCGCATGGCTGGCCACACCCCTCTTCGATACCATCGTGAACCTCGGGCCCGTCGCCAACGGGACCCGGAGCATCGGGGAGATCAGCCTCAACAAGTTCATGATCCTGGTCACGGCAGAGGCACAGCCGGACGGAGCGGAGTGGGAAGGACGGTTTCTCCTTCGGGCCACATCTCCTAGCGCCCGCATGTCCCCGCCGGACATGCAGGAATTCATGATCGGCGCCACCGGGACGAGCAGGGCCAACCCGGGTTCGGAAGCTATGGCCATGGCCAGGCCCATCCCGGACTCGGCAGCGGACGTCGGGAGCGTGGCCCGCCCTCGGACATCGTCCGCGACCCGTCACGCCCACGCCGGGGCTACAGCCCCAAACGGGTGGCCCAGGCCACCCATGAAGGCAGGCCTGACCATGTTCCCCGCCCTCATGGAGCTGGCCCCTCCACAGGCAAACCCGTTCTTGCCCGGCGCCGACCGCATGGGCCCGGAGTCCGACCGCCACGCCGGAACGGGTGGCGGGATCGAGTCCCTGCCCCTCGCTCGGCCCAGGGAGATTCTCTCCCTGGAGGACGGTGACACGATCGCTCTCGAAGCGGGACCGGTCCGGAGACGAATCCGCAGTCGCGACTACATCATGTACGGCTTCAACGGGCAGTACCCGGGACCTCTGCTCCACGTACCCGAAGCCGCCACCATCACCGTGAACTTCACCAACTCGGTGGCGTGGCCCACGACCATTCATTGGCACGGCCTCCGCCTCGACAACGCCTCGGACGGCGTGCCCGGAATCACCCAGGAACCGGTTCAGCCGGGTGATTCCTTCCGGTACGAAGTCTTCTTCCCGGATCCGGGCATCTATTGGTACCACCCCCACCACCGGGAGGACGTCCTCAAGGATCTCGGCCTCTACGGGAACATGCTGGTTGAACCCCGCCAGCCCAACGATTACGCCCCTGCCGACCGGGAGGAAGTGCTCATGGTGGACGACTTCCTCATGGCGGGGGACGAGCCCATGCCATTTGGGCGGGAGCGCGCCACCCATGCCCTCATGGGGCGCTTCGGCAACCTGATGTTGGTGAATGGTGAACCGGACTACGAACTGGAGGTCAGGGAAGGCGACGTCGTGCGCCTCTACCTTACCAACGTCTCCAACACCCGCACCTTCAACCTTTCGTTCGAAGGGGAACCACGAACCATCGAATCTGCTCGTCAAGCCGCCCTGGGAGCCCGGCTGACGGTTCCGCCCACCTCCAACCGGTCGCCTGAAAACGGGCGGCCGCCGAGGGTAAGGATGAAGGTGGTGGGAACCGACGTGGGCGCCTTCGAGCGGGAAGAGTGGGTGGAGAGCATCGTCTTGAGCCCTGCCGAGCGGTACGTCGTTCACGTACGCTTCGACGGCGCCGGAGAGCTGGCCTTGGTGAACCGGGTCCAGGGAATCGACCACCTGGGGGGCAGCTTTTTTCAGGAAACGGACACCCTGGGCAGGGTCCTCGTCGCGGCGCCGGAGTCCGGCCCGGGGCTGAAGACCGCCGCCGGAGCCGCCTTCGATACGCTGCGGACCCATATCCGCGCCGCCCGGGAGATCGCTCTTTACCGGGAGTACTTTGACGATCCCGTTGCCCATGAGCTCACTTTCGCCATGGAGACCCGGGACATCCCCTTCGTGGTCGATCGAATCATGCGTTTCGACTCCGCCTATTTCCACCCGGTGGAGTGGAGTGGAACCATGCCCATGATGAACTGGAACTCAACGTCGGAAGAGGTGCGGTGGATCTTGCGGGACCCGGCCACGGGTCAGGAGAACATGGACATCGCCTGGGATTTTCGCGTCGGGGACGTGGTCAAGATCCGGCTTCACAATGAGCGGCGCTCCTTCCACGCCATGCAACACCCCTTCCACATCCACGGCCAGCGCTTCCTCGTCCTGGCGCGAAACGGCGTGGAGAACGAGAATCTCGCTTGGAAGGACACCGTACTCCTTCCTGTGGGAACCACCACGGACATCCTTCTTGAAGTGACGAACCCCGGGCGCTGGATGGCGCATTGCCACATATCCGAGCATCTGGAGTCGGGCATGCGCACCGTTTTCACCGCGAAGCCGTGAAGCGATGAGGAGAAACGACTTTGGGGGGTTCCTCGCCGTGGGCTTGGGCTCGGTGGACAGAAATCTTGGCCAGGCGGCGTCAACGTTGACGCCCACCGGAATGACGGATAGTGTGATTCGCACCTTTTTCGGGATATGAGCCATCGGGGAGGATCAGTGTGAACCACCTCACAAAAGACGTAAGGTCCATGACCATGATGATGACGCTTCGGAGCAAGTTTGCAGGGACGAAGAAGTGGGCTACTGTCGCTCTAGCGGCTCTGGCTGTAGCAGCACTCCCTGCGTCCGGTCAGCGACCCGCCCAGGGTTCCCAGGCCGCCGCGTACGTAGCGGTAGACGCAGAGGTCATCGCACTGCGCGGCGTCACGTTGATTGACGGCACGGGAGGACCGGTTCGGCCGAATCAGACGGTCGTGATGGAGGGCAATCGTATTACCGCCGTAGGGTCTGCTGCCGAAGTAGATGTCCCGAACGCCGCTGAAGTCATGGACCTTTCCGGTCACACAGTGATCCCCGGCATGATCGGCCTTCACAATCACCTCTACTATACCGCAGCCGGGGGCCGTGCCGCCCAACTCACCTACAGTGCACCCAGGCTGTACCTGGGAAGCGGCGTCACCTCCGTTCGCACCACCGGGAGTCGACAGCCCTTCGCCGAGCTCAACCTCCGAGCCGAGATTGATCGCGGGCGGGTTCCAGGTCCCCGGATACACATCACGGCCCCCTACATCACCGCCGGGGGAGGCGTCTCCACCATGACCATGCTGGAATCGCCGGAACAGGCGCGGCGCTTCGTTCGCTATTGGGCAGCGGAGGGGGCGACTTGGCTCAAAGCCTACACCAACATTCGCTCGGCAGAGCTCAAGGCCGCAATCGACGAAGCCCATGCACAAGGGATGAAGGTCACGGGCCACCTTTGCTCCATCAGCTTTACCGAAGCCGTGGAGCTGGGCATCGACAACATCGAGCACGGCTTGCCGACAAACAGCGACTACACGCCGGGACGGGCCAAGGACGAGTGCCCGCCCGACCTGATGACCACCGCCACCCAGACGGACGTTTCGAGCCCCGAGGTCGCGAACACTTTCCGGGCCATGATCGGTGCGGGTGTACCGATGACCTCCACCCTGGCCGTGTACGAACTCTTCTTCCAGGGCCGCCCCGTCCGGGATCAGCGCACCCTGGACGCCATGGCACCCGCGGTCCGAGAGGACTACCTGGCCTCCAAGGCCCAGATTGACGAAGTGGGACTGCCCGTTGAACTCCTCGAGAACGCGATGGCCTACGAAAAAGCGTTTCACGATGCCGGCGGGGTGCTCGCTGCGGGCGTTGATCCGACCGGCAACGGCGGGGCTCTGCCGGGTTACGGGGACCAGCGCAACTACGAGCTCTTGATCGAAGCGGGCTTTGCGCCCGAGGACGCGGTGCAGGTGCTGACCGCCAACGGCGCCAGAGTACTGGGGAATTTGGACGAACTGGGCACGGTTGAGGCCGGCAAGATCGCGGACCTGGTCGTCATGAGCGGTGAGCTGACCGCCGATCCGGCGGTGATCCGCAACGTGACCCTCGTCTTCAAGGACGGGGTGGGCTACGACTCCCCGAAGATGTTGGCTGACGTGGCGGGGAGGGTCGGAATCAACTGAAGGCGGCAGAATCGCCGGATGCCTTGAGCATTCCCGCTGCGAAGTTGACTTCGCAGAATCGCATCAAGCCCATCCTGGGGCTGAACCGGGAGGGGCAGGTGGTTTCCATCGCCCCTCACATCGCCGCCGGTGCATGAGGGTGGCCTACGTGATCGTCGAAGACGAATAGGTCGGGGTCCCGGCTCCCAAACTCGCGATTATGTCCCCAAAGGGGGAGCCCGGAATCGGACTAAACGGGCCATCCCGGATCGCCGGGAGCCTCCGGGGAAGATCCGCGCGGGTCTCTCTGCCCCGGAGGCCCCGTGGACTCTTCGATTACCGGGTCGGAGGAAAGTCCCGGGCCTCTTCAAGACCCGGTAATCCTTCGCGACCCTCCCACAGCTCCGCCACTTCGCGATAGGCTACGATGGCTTGTTCCGTTTCGCCGACGGCGGCATGGGCCCGCGCCAAACCCAGGAGTGAACGGGGCCGGTTGGGCATCCGCTGCAGGGATGTTTCGAACATGGCCAGGGCATCTTCATGTCGGTCCAGGTCCAGAAGGAGCTCGCCGTACATTTCGTGGACGGGCTTGACCGGATTCGCAGCGCCCCTGGGGGGCGCCATGGCCTCCACGACGGCAACCGCTTCGTCCATGGCTTCAACGACACCGACGGGGTCGTTCCGGACCGAATGCAACAGGGCCTTCACCTGCAGATGCATCACATGGTCGTATCCCTCCCCCTCCGACTGCTCCGTGAGGGCTGCGCTGGCGGCCGCGAGGGTCTCCAGATCACCGGTCCGGGCCGCACTCATCCCCGTCGCCAGGAGCTCATGGGGGGAGGAATCCTCGGTCACGGGCCGGACTTCCCACGCCTCGGTCTCGACGATGTAGCGCGCTCTGAGGAGCGGAACCGCTCCCTTCGCCCGGGCAGTGCCCGCCGCGCCCCTCGCACCCCCCACCTCGAAGCCTTCGTGCTCAACCATGTCGGCCAAACGGTCCATCCACAGCCGCGCCTTCGCGTAGTCACCCCGCTGCAGATCGCCGTACTGGCCCCAGTCGAGCGCGTGTACCGCGTCTCCCAGGGCGTCGCCCGGGGTCCACAACTCCACCGCAACGTCATACGCCGATTGGTTGTGTCCCGCCACCAAATCCCACATCCCGTGCTGGATGAAAATGTGCGTGGGCATGTGGCGGGCGTGGGAAACCGCCGGCGCGATGCCGGCAAAGGCGTACGCAGCGTCCAAAGCCAGGGGGGCCATGACCGGGTGGTCGAAGGCGTGAATGGTGTAGTGGGCCGCGCCGGGATGGTCGGGATTCCGGTTGAAGAGCTTCAGGGCGATCGTCCCGGCTCGAACATTCCAGCGCTCGCTCAGATCGCCCGTCGCCCGTGTGGCGCCCAACAGTGCGAGGGCATAAAAGGCGGCGATCTCCGGATCGTCGGGATAGGCCTCATGGAGCGCACCCATCGCTTCCATGTACTCGACTCGCCGCTGTTTGTGGTCCCCGTCTCCCCACAGGATTTCTACGGCCTTCATGAAGCCCTTCTCCCGTTTGGTCGGGGCCTTGGCAAGGCGCTCCTCCAGTGTGGGCGCGAGGCGGGCAAGCGCCTTTCGGGGTTCGGTCGGATCCATCTGGGTGACGAGGGGGTGGTTGTACGCCAGAGACTCGGCCCAGTAGGCCAAGGCGAAATCCGGGTCGATCTCCTGGGCGGCGTGAAACTGTTCCCGCGCCTGCTTCCATCCAAAACTGTGCAAGATCGCGACGCCGCGAAGAAAGTGGTTCTGGGCTTCGCCAGTCGCCGACGTGGGGAAGTCAATGGAACCGACGTTCTTGAACTGAGCCGATGCCTCTGCCGGGTTCAACCAGGGCGTGAGCAGGAGAATAGCCGCCGAAGCAACAACCGTGCGGATGCTCCTCGCTCCCGCTGTGATCCTGGCCGCTTGTGCTTTGATTCTTCGCTTCATCACTCTTCGCTTTCCTTTGGTGTCACTGTCGCTGGGGGTTATGCGTTCTCAATGGCATCGGTCATGTTGTGCAAAGCCATCTCGACAACTCGGCGCGGCGAAGCCAGATTCATCCGCATGTATCCGGCGCCGCCGGTCCCATAGCTTGACCCTGGGTTCAGGAACACGCCGGCGCCCTGGGCGAACCAGCGCTGGACCACCTGCTCCGGCGTAACAGGGTCAATGGACTCCGCGCTGTCACGGACGGCCGTCTCGGCAGCCCCGATGCGCTCCGAAAGCTCCGTCATGTCCAGCCACGCCAAGTACGTGCCTTCGGCCTTGGTGTATTGGACCGAGGGCATGTTGCGCCGAATGTACGACTCGGCAAAGTCGTGGTTGGCGTCAAGGTATACGAGGAGGTCGTCCAACCAGGGCTCGCCCTCGGTGAGCGCAGCCCGGCTCGCCACCATGCCCAGCGTGCTCAGATCGGCCCGGGTGTTGCTCTTGACGCGCTCCAGGTAGTCCTGGTTGGTCGTGAAGTACCACGCCACTTTCATGGCCGCCAAGCTGAAGGACTTGCTCGCCGACTTGAAGGTCAGGCTGTTGTCGACAATGTCCCTGTCCGGGAGGCTGGCGAAGGGAGTATAGGTGTTCCCCTTCGTCACGAAATCGCAGTGGATCTCGTCAGCGAGAACGACGACCCGGTGCTTCAGGCAGATTTCCCCCATCCGCATCAGGTCGTCCTGATCCCAGCAGTTGCCCGTGGGGTTCTGGGGGTTGCACAGGATGAAAGAGTTGCACCGTTGCGCGCGCCGCTCGAAGTCGTCGAAGTCGATGCCGTAGCGTCCGTCCTCAACGAACATCGGGCAGTCCTCCGCCACCGTCCGGGTAAAGCGAAGGTCGGTGTAGAAGCCCGCGTAGGTCGGCGTCGTCATCAGAACTCTCCCGCCGGGCGGAGAAAAGGTCTGCAGGGCCGCGATCAGCCCCGGGTGCACACCGGTCGTAAAAACGATGGAGTCGGGATCGATTTCCAGGCCGTAGCGCCGTTGGTTCCAATCGGCAACCGCATGCGCATACGAAGAAGGGCGGTGCAGGTAGCCCCAGTTTTCGTGCAGGCACCGTTCCGCCAGTGCCCGGGTGACGCAGGGTGCCGCGCGGAAGTCCATATCGGCGACCCCCATGCCCGCGACGACTCCGGAACCGAACTGTTCGATGGCCCGGTCCCAACGAACGCTGTCGGTGCCGGTCCGGTCGTATACCTCGTCAAAGTCGTAGTCGTCGGGACCGGGGGGCGAAACCGGAGACGGACTATGGTCTGGACCCCGCACCTCCGAGGCGGCCGCACTTCCGGCAACGGCTGCCCCCAGGAACGCAGTCGCCCCGGTGTTTCTGAGAAAGGCCCTCCGATCAAGTCTACTCATGCGTACTCCCTCCGATCTCCTGCGCCCCGTTTCTTGGGTGTAACGGCGACCCCGACGCCCGCCTTGGCGCGAACACGAAGGAACCACCCTATGCAGGGATTTTCCGCGGCATGCCGCGGACCGCCGCCATCTCCCGTGCCCCAGGGTCTTGGGCTTCCTCAATGCGACCGGACGGACCGCCGGCGCCTCAAACCAAGCCTATATTGGGACCCGGGCAGCCGCCACGCAAGAAGGCAAGACGGAACGCCACCCGTCGCCCGCCCATAGGCCGCCGGCCGCCCCGCACAGCGGCTTTTGCTCACTCCGAACCCGGACTCCCTGCCTCCGAGTCGCCGTCGGTCGTCATTTCTTCCTCGGGAATCGAAAGCGCATCGTGGTGGATCAAGGTGTTGAACAACAAGGCGTACGAGCCGTGCGTGTGGGAACGCCAGAATGGGTTGAAGGCAAACATCACGACATGCCCGTTTCCCAGCGGGACGTCAACGACGGCTGGCGCATTCGCCAGTGGCGCCCCGTTCTGCAACCCGCCGCTGATCAACAGATCCTCCACATCGGCGGCAAAGCGCATCACCACCCGGATGTGATCCGTCCTGGGACCGAAGCGCACACCTCTGGCAGGCGCATCTTCCCCCTCTTCTTCGGCTTCCCGGAAAGCAGCCACCCCATCCCGGCCCAGATCCCGGGACCTGCCCTGAACGACGTCCTCCTCGTCAGGGCCGCCCCGACCCGTCCTGCGGGCGGTCGTGTCGCCTTCACCGTGGTTTCCGCCGCCCTCCCGACCGCCAACGAATCCCCCGAAGCCACCACCGCCAATCTGGAAGACGGGCCCCGTATTGAAGGCCACCCCGAGATCCTCGTAGCCATATCCGATCGGGCTCGTCCTGTCCGTGACGCGGGTCGCATAGACGCCGCCCCGAGCCCACATGCCCGGCGTGCTCCGGATCGAAACGCCGTCGGCCAAGCCAAAGTGAACCGGAACTCGGGATGCCCCGGCCATGGTCACGAAAACGCCCCCAGCTTCGACGAACCGCTTCAAATGCAGAACACCCTCTAGCCCCAGGCCCCCGCGCATGTCGTCGGTGGAATCCTGGCGACCAATGTTGGGCGTCAGGTCGCTCGCCTGCCACGGGACCGGCTCATCTCCCTGAAGCCCCCGCACAAGGCTCATGGCGTCGCCCCGTTGCTGGCCCATGACGATCACATCGTAGTCGCGCTTCAGCTCCCCGTTGTCGCGCACCTCGTGCACGGAGATGTAGTCATAGGGAATCTCGTACTCGTCGAGGCCGATCCGGAGCCAGCCTTCGTCCTGGGTGTTGGTCCAGGTGTGGACGACGGCGACCCGGGGAACTCGAGTCTCGTGGAGCCCGACGGGAGGCTCCGTCCCTGTCCGGTAGGCGGTGAACCCGAACTCCCGCCCGGCCTCGGCCAGCAGAACGGGGAGATCGGTGTTCGGGTTGTCGGCTTCCCGGATCACGAAGGTGCCCGCGTTGAAACGTCGGTCGTCCTCGGTGAAGGAAGCCTCCGCTGCCATGATCACCAGGCTGTCCTGGGCGAACCGGAAGGCCGACAAGGTGTTGTCCGCGTTGTAGTTGACCAGGTATGTGCCTCCACGGCGCCCTTCCACACCCCCGGAAACGAGCCCGTTTTCGACGAGGGTCATGTCCGTGTCCAGGACCGCCGTTTCCTCAATCCGCACGGTCTTCGCGTTGAAGAGCGGACCGACGGTCCACCCCACGTCGTCGTACGGCCGTGGGTCGTTGGGATTGTAGTACTGCTTGTCCAGAAGCATGTCCGCACCCCGGGAGTGGGGCTGGTCCATCCGGATGACGTAGCTCCCTTCCGGAAAGACAGCATCGTCCAACCGGATCTCCTCTTCCGCGCGGTGAACTTCGAAAGCGTGATCCGCCATGAGCCGCAACAACCGCGCCTGCTGGCCCGGCCTCGGGTCGTCGGCGGGGAGGATATAGGCGGCAGGTCCTTCGTTGTGCGCCTTTGCAACGGACCGCCGGGATTTGCGGTAAAAGTTGCGGAGGAACTCCTGGCGGTTCGTCGCAACTTCGTGCATGGCGATCAGCACCGCGCTCTGCTGCAGGTTGACATTGTTCCGGATGCCCCAGACGACTTCTCGCAACGGCGTACTGGGTCGGTGCCACTGGCGTTCCACGTTGGAGCGGATGACGCGGTTGGAGGCGTCGCCCGCGCCCTGCGTCTCGTAAAAGCGGCCGACGGAGTTGCGCATGTGGGCAACCCACATCATGTAGTTGGCCCCCCAGCCATCGTAGAAATCGTGCGTGTACACCCCGGGAACCCCGAAGGCCGTCATGTCCTGCACTTCTTTGTAGGCCAAGCGGTTCCATTCGTTGATCACGATGGGGTCCAGCCAGGCATTGTACGGACCCCGTCCCGTGGACGTGTAAAGGTAGGATGCCGATTCGTGATGGTCGTGGAAAACGGTGGGGCGGTACTCCAGGTACGTTCGGGTCACGGCCCGAGACAAGGCCAAGGCTTGACCGATGTTGTCCCGATTGTTGTCGTGCGCCACGTACTTGCCCCAGTACAAGGGTCGGGCAGGCAGATTTGCGTCGGGATCCCCGCGTTTCCCCATGTGCAGGTCGACAACCTTGGCCCTTCCGTCCACCTCGATCACGGGGGTGATCATGTAGACCAAGCCGTCCCTGATTTCCCGGATGAAGTCGCTTTCTCCCACCGCAAGCCGGTACGCCAGCTCCATGAACATCTCCGGCGATCCGGTTTCGGGCGAATGAATGGCACCCGCCGACCAATAGGCGGGCTTTGCGGACGCGATGATCCGTTCGGCTTCGTCTGGCGGCGTAACTCTCGGGTCGGCCAGGGCACGGAGACTCGCCTTGTGGGTCTCCAGCTCCGCGATGGTTTCCTCGGAGGCAACGACTACGAGTATCATCTCTCTGCCTTCCTCCGATTCGCCAATGGTGAACACCTCAACCCGCGGAGAAGCCGTCGCCAGGGCCCGCATGTAGGCGTGGACTTCCTCGGGGTAGCTGAGGATATCGGGCGCGCCCGCGATATGCCCCAGGAAGTCCAAGGGGGTCGGAACCGTTTCGCTGAAGGGCAGGTAGTTGACGAGGGGGGTGGTAAAAAACGGTTCCGTCGTGGCCTCCGCGATCCGCGCCGTGTAGTCCTCGTCCACGGCTTGCTGGCCGGAAAGAGAAAAGGGGGCCGCCGCGATGACGATGGACGCGAGTGCCGAAAAGATCCTTGGGTTCCGCATGGGTCGCTCCTCGTGAATTGGGGACGCGGACTCCGGGAATGCCCGTGACATTGCTTCCCCCGAGGGAGCGAAGCAAGTCGAAGAGACGAATTCCCCCTCCCGGTTCCCTACAGAGCCGATGAAACACGCCCGGCCGCGCCGCTGACACTATTATCCTATTGTCAAGAGATTCTCATCATGGAGGGATTCGCGATGAAGAAGGAATGCTTCCTGCTCGGTGCCCTCCTGTTCCTTGTCCTCGCGTGCGAAGCGGGCCGTTCGCGTCCGGATCCGAGAGAATCAGTGGTGCTGGTCCATGGACTGGGCCGAACCGAGCACTCCATGATCGTCCTCGCTCAGCGGCTCCGGTGGGCGGGGTATGATGTGGCGACCATGAGCTACGACTCCCGCTCCGCTTCCCTCTCCGAACACGTCGGCGACTTGGACGCGGCCGTGGCCCTGTGTTGCCGGGAAGCCCACCAGATTCACTTCGTGGGGCATTCCCTAGGCGGAATCGTCATTCGCAGATACCTCGCCGAAATGCCCCCCGCCACCCTTGGCCGAGTCGTGCTTATGGCCCCGCCGAATCGGGGAAGCGAGCTGGCGGAATGGCTGCTCGACTTCCCCCTGGGGGCCAGAGCTCTGGGACCGGCCGGACGAGCGCTCGGGCCCGACAGTATGGACCTCCCCGAGAAGCTTGCGCCTCCCGCCTATCCGATGGGGATCATCGCCGGAAACCGAAGCGTCAACCCCATTGGCTCCGCCATGATCCCCGGACCGGACGACGGCATCGTCGCCGTGGATCGGGCCCGAATCGCCGACGTTCCGACGGTCGTCCTGCCCAGGTCCCACACCTTCATCATGAACAGCCGCCACGCTGCCGACGCCACCATCCATTTCCTCCGGACCGGAACCTTCGAAGAACAGGAAGACCCCTTGAAGGAGCCGACCGGGAACGAATGGCGAGACACTGTGGGCCAAGAGCGCTAGAGACGCTCCCGCGGGTAGGCTACTCCTGCGCTGTGTACGCTACCCTGCGCTTCACGAGAAACGACGGGGAGAAGATTAACGACGGGCGCCTCACCCGCCGCTCCTCGTCCTCCACGCTTCGAGAAGCTCTGATTCGGCGTTTCGGCTCAGGCCGGTGCGAAGTCCAGCCTGCTCGTCCGGGGGGCGGCTTCGGTGCCAATCGAGCGTATCCTTTGCCGTCACCGCCAACGGTCGAAACCCGAGGCCCCCGGCAATGGCTCGGCGGCTGTCCGTGCGCCCGTAGTTCAGGTAGCGGCCTCGCGGCGGCTGCCAGAAGGGAAGCTGGCGCTGGGGTCGCTGCCCGCGCTCAATCAGGAAGTCCCAGTCCACCCACGTGAAGGAGACGGGGGTCGCCGTAATCGCCCGGATCCCGTACACCAGTTCGGCTGACGAAAGGGGCGCTGCCGGGCCCGTAGAATTGAAGATGCCCGTCCCATTCTGCTCCAGAAGGTGCACGTAGAACTCCGCCAAGTCTCGGACATCGATGAACTGGACCGGGTCTCCCGGGTCTCCCTGAACCAGGACTTCCCCGCCGTCGTCGATTCGGTCAACCCAATAGGTGAACCGGTCGCTCCGGTCGCCAGGACCGACGATGATGGGGGGACGCACGATCAAGGTGCGCGCCCCAAACCCGGCCTCGACCACCCGCTCCGCCAAGACCTTGTTGGGTCCGTACCCCTGCCATTCGCTCTCGGGCAGGTCCGCCGGACCGACGGGAGCGTTTTCATCCATGACGTCCTGCGTGTAATCGGTGTACACCGACCGGGTGGAGGTGAACAGATACTGGTCCACCGCGTCTTTCAGGAGGTCCACCGAGAGCTGAAGCTGGGCGGGCGTATACCCCGAGTTGTCGATCACGGCATCCCATCGCCGACCTTCCAAGGCCGTCAAGTCTCCGTTCCGGTCCCCGACAAGCTTTTCCGCCTCCGGAAACAGATGAGTGTTGGTCCGGCCCCGGTTGAAGAGGGTGACCGTGTGACCCCGCACCATGGCGTGACGAACAAGATGGGGACCGATGAACCCGGTGCCCCCCAGAACCAGGACGGCGAGGCCCTGCCCCCGCCGGGCTTTCGCCCGACCTGTGTCACCGATCCCAGGTCGCACCAGAGCCGCCGTATCCTCCCACCCGCCTGCAAGGGCACCTCCTGCGAGGCCCAGGGCGGTGACACCGGCAGCCGTTCCGATAAAATCCCGTCGTGTACTCATGGTGGTATTGTCGCCCCTTTCCGAAGCTCCATCGTGCGAACAGTCTCCGGCGGACCTATCGTAAGGCAGGAAGGGCTCCCGGGTCCACCCGCCAACACCCGTTCAGGAGGCAGTCATGTATCCCCACACGAGACTTCTGCGTTCATCGTTGCTCACTCTCGCAGGGCTCACCGTCGGCGTTTCCCTGCTTGGCGTACGCGCCCTTCCTTCCCAGCAGGAGGCCGGCGATCAGGAGTCCGCCGATCCCCTTGCGCTGGCCGCCGCCGCCCTGAAGTTCCGGCCCCTCGGACCCACGATCATGGGCGGACGGGTCTCGGACCTGGCGGTCGTCGAATCGGACCCCCGAACCTTCTATGTCGGGACCGCCACGGGAGGCGTGTGGAAGACGCGAAACGCCGGAATCACCTTCGAACATGTTTTCAGGGACGAAGAAACGGCTTCGGTGGGGGACGTGACGGTGGCCCCTTCCAACCCGAACGTGGTGTGGGTGGGTACCGGAGAACCCCAGAATCGCCAGAGCTCCCCTTGGGGCAACGGGGTCTACCGCTCCGTGGATGGGGGACGAACCTGGACACATCTGGGCCTGGCGGAGACCCACCACATCGCCCGGATTCAGGTCCATCCTCAAGACCCGGATGTGGCCTACGTGGCGGCGACCGGTCATCTCTGGGGGCCCAACCCCGAAAGAGGCGTGTACAGAACCACCGACGGCGGCCAAACCTGGGCGAAAATCCTCTACGTGGACGAGAACACCGGCGCCATTGACCTGGTCATGGATCCGGCGGACCCCCGGACCCTCTTCGCCGCCATGTATCAGCGGCGGCGGCGGGCCTGGGGCTTCAACGGCGGGGGCCCCGGGAGCGGAATCTACCGAACGACGGACGGCGGAGACACGTGGACGGAGCTGACCCGGGGTCTTCCCGAAGGCGACATGGGACGGATCGGGCTCCACATCTACAGGCGGGACGGCAACATGGTGTTCGCCCTGGTCGAGGCCGACCCCCGGGCGCCGGGCCAGGGCTTCGGCGGCGGGCCGGCCGACGGGGAGCGCAAGAACGGCGTCTATCGCTCTATCGATCGGGGGGAGAGTTGGGAGCATCTGAGCCCCACCAACAACCGCCCCATGTACTACAGTCAGATTTGGGTCGATCCGAATGACCCCCAGCGGATCTACTTGGGCGGATCCAGCCTCTACAGATCTTCCGACGGAGGAAACACCTTCACCCCGGACGCTGCCGTCGGCGTCCACCTCGATCATCACGCGCTATGGATCGACCCGGCCGACTCGAACCACCTGATTCTTGGGGGTGATGGCGGCGTTTCCGTAAGCTGGGACCGCTCCGACAACTGGTACCAGTTCCGGAATCTGCCCATCGCCCAGTTCTACGAAATCGGCGTGGATATGCGGGATCCCTACCACGTCTGCGGCGGCCTCCAGGACAACGGCTCCTGGTGCGCACCTTCGGACACTTGGTCCAACCAGGGGATCCGCGCCCGGGATTGGTACAACGTGGGATCGGGAGACGGATTCTTCACCGTCATGCACCCCACCAATCCCCGCCTCATGTTCGCAGAATCCCAGGGCGGAAACCTGATCCGGGTGGACTTGGCAACCGGGGAGAGGGCCCGGATTCGGCCCGTTGCGAGGCCCATGGACGAGGGAGAGGAGCGGGAACTCCGGTGGAACTGGGACTCGCCCATTGTGCTTTCGACCCACGACGACCGCGTGGTCTATACGGGTTCCAATGTTCTTTTCCGATCAAGGGACCTGGGACAGAGCTGGGAAGAAATCAGCCCGGATCTGACCTACGCCATCGACCGCGACACCCTACAACTCATGGGCGTGGCCGGGAGCGAGCCGCAGATGTCCCGCAACGACGGCCGGTCCAGCTACGGAAACCTCACCGCGATCGCCGAGTCGCCCTTGGATCCCGCCGTACTCTACACGGGCAGCGACGACGGACGGCTCCACGTGACCCGAGACGGGGGCGAGAGCTGGCTGGATCTTACCCCGAACGTATCCGGACTCCCGCCGTACACGTACGTGACCCGAATCCTCGCTTCCCGAGGCGACTCGGGCACCGTCTTCGCCGTCTTCGACGGACATCGGAGCGACGACTTTTCCCCCTATGTCTACGTCGGCCGGGACTTCGGCGAACGCTGGGAGCGCATCACCGACGGTCTGCCGGAAACATCCATGAATGCGCTGGCCCAGCACCCGTGGGCACCCAACCTTCTCTTCACCGGAAGCGAAGTGGGCGTGCACTTCTCCATTGACGGCGGCGCGCATTGGTCGTCCCTGAAGAACGGTCTACCCACCGTACCCGTGGACGACATCGTCGTGCATTCTCGGGACAACGACTTGGTAGTCGGCACTCACGGACTCGGGATCTGGATCATGGACGACATCACCCCGTTGCAGGAGCTCACGCCCGAAGTGATGGCGGCGGATGTCCACCTCTTTTCCGTGCACCGGGCTACTTCCTACAACCCTTATCGGCCGCAAGGATGGACGCCCGGGATCTACGCCGCCTCCAATCCGGAGGCAGGGGCCCGTCTTCGCTACCACCTGGGCCCTGGCGCCGGGTCGGACAGCGTTACCCTGACCATTGCCGATGACGGTGGAAGGGAGGTACGGGAGCTGAAGGGGGCCGGGAACGTCGGCCTCAATGAAGTGATCTGGGACCTGCGGCTGACCGAGAAGGGCGCCGACGGCGAGCCCATGGACCCCGGGCCGCGGGTGTTGCCGGGACCATACGACGTCACCCTAATCGCAGGGGCAGACACGCTGACGAAGCCGGTCGAAGTACGCCTGGACCCCAGGGTGTCGATCTCTCCGGGCGACCTGATGGCCCGGCAAGATGCGATGCTCGACTCGTACCGCCTTTCGGGCGCCGTCCGGGACGCCAACCAGCGAATCGAGTCCATGAACGAGCAGCTGGACAAGATCAAGGAGCGGGTTGACGCAGCCGAGAACGTCCCGGAGGAGCTGACCAAAGAAATCGAGGCGTTCCGGGAAGCACTGGAAGAGACGGACGAAGCGCTCGGCGAAGCCGCCGGAGGTGCGAACCTGTGGGGTCGGATCCAGGGCGCAAGTAGTGTGCCGACCGCCGACCAGCTTTGGCAGATCGATCGGTCGTGGGAAGAGGTTCCCCCGGTGATCGAACGAGTGAACGAGATGCTCTCCGACCGGTTGCCCGCACTTTACGACCGGCTGGCGGAAGAAGGGGTCCGTCCGGAGGCGGGGGAGCCGGTGGTGGTGCCGAAGCGGGAGGGATAGCCGGTCACATCGAAGTGACCCATCCCAGATAAGCCGCGATACCGCCTGACTCCTGACTCCTGGTAGGGCGCGACCACCCGAAAACGAAGCACGCCCAAGAGAACAGCAAAATGGCCAAGATCGACATCACCAGGACCGAGCTGGTATGGCCCGGCAAGTACAACGAGGACGGCACGCTCAAGCAGGTGCCCAGAGTCAACCTCCCGTTCCAGGTTATCGAGACGATCAACGAGAGCCGTGCCACCCGCGAGGCGAGAAAGCAGCTGCAGCAGGGCACGCTCTTCAACGTCTACACGGGAAAGGAGGGGGACACCTTCGAAGAGGGGTGGAAGAACAAGCTGATCTGGGGCGACAACCTGCTGGTGATGGGGTCGCTGCTGGAGAAGTTCGCCGGCAAGATCGACCTCATCTATATCGACCCACCATTCGCGACGGGCGCGGACTTTTCGTTCAAAGCGCAGGTGGGAGAGTCGGGTGAAGAGTTGCTCAAGAAGCAGTCCCTGATTGAGGAGAAGGCGTACCGGGACACGTGGGGGCGAGGGCTGGATTCGTATATCACCATGATCTATGATCGGCTGACGCTGATGCGTGAGCTGTTGTCGGACCGAGGCAGCATCTATGTGCATTGTGACTGGCGAGTGAATAGCTTGATTCGATTGGCAATGGACGAAGTGTTCGGAGGGGACAACTTGATCAACATAATTTCGTGGAAAAGATATGCAGCACATAGTTTATCTGACAAAAGACATGATACAATAACTGATAATATTTTATGTTACGCAAGTTCTTGGCCAAACAATGTATTCAATCTTCAGTTCAGCAAGGTTTCTCTCGACCTGAAAAAACGTTTCCCGCATGTAGAAAAAGAAACGGGGCGACGGTTTCAACACATCGCTCTGGAACAATCTTCAAATTACAGCAGCAAAGGAGAGATAAGAATAATTGGAAACCGGAAAGTGATATCTGATGTTGGATGGCGCTGGACACAAGAAACATTTGACGAAAGACTCTCCAAAAACCCACTGCTTATTTATTGGACTGGTACTGGCAAACCTAGATACAAACTATATGCTGACGAATATCATGGATTGCCCATAGGTGACATATGGACTGACATTCAGTATTTGTCGGCCAATGATTCACAGCGAATCGGCTACCCCACCCAGAAACCGGAGAAGCTGCTCGATCGGATCATCAAAGCCTCCTCCAACCCTGGCGATCTCGTCGCCGACTTCTTTTGTGGCTCCGGCACCACCCTGGCCGTCGCCGAAAAACTCGGCCGCCGCTGGATCGGCTGTGACCTTGGCCGCTGGGGCGTCCACGTCACCCGCAAACGACTGCTCGGCATAAAAGACTGCAAACCTTTCGAGATACTGAATCTCGGCAAGTACGAGCGCCAATACTGGCAATTCTTCACATTCGAGGATAAGGAAAGCAAGCAAGCAAGCAAGCAAGCAAGCAAGCAAGCAAGCAAATTCCATGCCACAGAGTATGCACTGTACGAATACTTGGCTTTCATCCTCAAACTCTACGGCGCCCAACCGATTTCCAGCTTTCTTCATCTACACGGTAGGAAGGGCAATGTCCTGGTCCACATCGGCGCGGTGGATGCACCGGTCACAATCGGCCAGATCGCCGAGGCGGTCGACGAATGCGCCAAGCTTGAGCAGCGTGAACTCCACGTGCTGGGATGGGAGTGGGAGATGGGGCTCCACGAGCTCGTTTTGCGGGAGGCGCGCGCAAAGGGCGTAAATCTTCTCCTTCTTCAAATTCCACGCGAAGTGATGGAGGAACAAGCCGCCGCGCGGAGAGACGTTCGCTTCTTCGAGCTAGCGTACCTGGAAGCAAACATTTCGCACACGCACAAGCTCTCCGTTCAGGTAAATCTGGAAGATTTCGTCATCCCCAACGCCGATCTTATCCCGGATGCTGTGCGTACCAAAATCACCAAGTGGTCGGACTACATCGATTACTGGGCGGTGGACTGGGACTTTCGCAATGACACCTTCATGCAGGGGTGGGTCGCGTACCGGACCCGCAAAGAGCGCAAACTTCCGCTTGTGTCCGACGTGAACAGGTACGAGCGGCCGGGCCGCTACCGGATTTTGGTCAAGGTGATCGACATCTTCGGGAACGACACTTCGCAAATCTTCGAGGAGGCAGTAAGGTAGCCATGTCCACGTCGTTCATCCACTATGACCGGCCCCTCCCGGAAGTCGCAAACCGCTACCCGTGGAGAAAACCGATCTCGTACCTGGTCAAAGATCGAAAATCAGACACCGGCTGGCGCGAGGAGAAATCCGGCCGCCGCCCGAGCGACCTCCTGCTTGTGCCGAAGATACGGGCCGCCGTGGACGCATGGCGCAAATCCGGGTATGAAGGGGCTTCAGAGGTCACCCGCCGGCTTTTCCACTACTGGTTCGAAGAGGACCACGACGTGCTCGGTTTCGATGCCCCTCTGCGCTACTACTTCTGCCAGCGTGAAGCGGTTGAGACGCTTGCGTGGCTGGTGGAGATGGCAAAAGCCAGCGACGTCAGGGCGCTCATCGAGCAATACTGCACGGTCACCCCACAGGATCAGCTTCTCGGTACCATGGCATTTGAGACGACTATGGACGGCCGCCGCCAACTTCGTCGCTGCGTACCGGAGCTGGGCGTAGATCGGGTGTACAACCTGCCTCCTGAGAACCTTCGCCGCTTCGCCTTCAAAATGGCGACTGGAGCGGGTAAAACCTGGGTCATGGCGATGGCAATTGTATGGATGCACTTCCACAAACAGTGCGTGCCTGGATCACCGCTCTCCGAAAATTTTCTCATCGTCGCACCGAATGTAATCGTATACCAGCGCCTGGAGAAAGACTTTGCCGACAACCGAATCTTCTACAGACTTCCGCTGATCCCGCCCGAGTGGAGGGCACGCTTTGCACAAAAGGTGACCCTGCGCGGCGAGACGACCGAACCCGGTGCAGCAGGGAATCTCTTCCTCACGAACATCCAACAGCTGTACGAATCGCGCGGCCACGGGTGGGATCCCGCAAACGTAGTCGAGGCCCTCTTGGGCCCCAAGCCGAAGCTCGATCTAGCTGCCTCCGGCCAGCGCTCGATGCTGGAGCGGATCAAGTCACTGTCGGACCTCGTCGTGCTGAACGATGAAGCGCACCACGTCCATGACGAGGACCTGAAGTGGAGCCGGTCACTCCTCTCGGTGCACGACACGCTCCCGCAAGGGCTGGCCGCTTGGCTCGACTTTTCGGCAACGCCCAAGGATCAGAACGGCCTCTTCTTCCCCTGGACCGTCTGCGACTATCCGCTCGCACAGGCAGTGGAAGACAGGATCGTCAAGGCGCCGATCATCGTGACGCGGGAGGGAGATCCGCTGCTGCCAGCCGACGATCCCATCAAGGTCACCAAGAAGAACGCGGTCGAGAAATACGGCTACTGGGTGCGAGCTGCGGTGGCGCGCTGGAAGGAGCACGCGCGGGTGTACGGGGAGCTCGGGATCAAGCCGGTGCTTTTCGTTATGGCAGAGTTGAGCGCCCACGCCGATGCGCTGGGCGAATATCTGCACAAGACGAAAGAGTTCGGCTTCGAGCCTTGTGAAGTGCTCGTCATCCACACCGACGGAAAGGGAACGATCACCAAGAAAGACTTGGAAGCGGCTCGCCGGACAGTCCGCAACATCGACCAGAAGAAAAACAAGATCAAGGCGATCGTCAGTGTGATGATGCTCCGCGAAGGGTGGGACGTGCGCAATGTGACCGTCGTCTTGGGGCTCCGGCCCTTCACCGCCAAAGCGGAAATCCTGCCCGAACAGGTGATCGGGCGCGGGCTGCGTTTGATGGCCGGGATAGGCCCCGACCGAACCCAGACGCTCGAGGTGCTCGGCACCCGCAAACTGCTTGACGTGTTGCGCGAACAACTCGAGGCGGACGGCGTCGGAGTGAACGTCACAAAAGATGCGCTGTCGACTCTGCAGGTCGTCCGACCCGTACGGGAGAAGTTGGCGCACGACATTGCAATCCCGATCACCAAGCCGAGCCTGAGACACGACATCCGCAAGCTGGACGGCTTGGACGTGCATAAGCTCGACGCAATCATCGAACAGGGAGAATCGCACAAGCATTTCCGAGACCGTCTCAAGATGGAGTTTGCCACCACTGAAACCACAGTGCATGAAGCCGATGTGGCAGCCGATGACCGCACGCATGCACGCAGCCTACTGGCAAGCATCACGCAGAAGGTGATTTTGCGGGCCAGACTGCCCAACCGCTTCGCTCAGCTGTACCCAGTCGTGCAAACGTATGTCGTGTACCGTTGTTTCGGGCAAGAAGTGGATCTGGACGACGAAGCACCCCGTTCCCACTTGACCCGCCCGGAGCTGCAGGAAGGCATTGCCAAGTATCTGGCCCGCAAGATCGCGGAACTTACCGTCGAGCGCCACGAGATCGACTTCGAATGCGCCAACTTCGACCTCTCCGAGACGAAGCCCTTCTCGTGGCGGCGCAATCTTCCCCTGCTGTCAGCGCGCAAGACCGTCTTCAATCGGGTCGCCACCTACAACGACTTCGAGAAAGACTTTGCGCGATTCTTGGATCAAGCCGGCGACGTGGCTCGGTTCGCCGCCCTCGGCACCACCGAGCAGGGGGCATCCGGGACCAGGTTCAGGATCGACTACCTGAAACCGAGCGGTGCAATCGGCTTCTACTTCCCCGACTGGATTGCGGTGCAAGAGGCGAGCAGTGGCGAAGTCGTCTGGATCATCGAGACCAAGGGGCGGGTTTGGGTGGGAACAGAAGCGAAGGATGAGGCAGCGCGGGAGTGGTGCAGACAGGTATCCCGGAAGATCGGCGCCCGCTGGAAGTACCTTCGGGTCAACCAAGATAGGTACCAAAACCAGCTTCGGCTGGGGGTGCGGACGCTCCGGGAGCTCGCCGAAGCCTGCTTCGATCCGACAAACTTATAGGGGCGCAACCCCCGTCGGTGGCTGCTCTGAAAAAGCTTGTTCTCCCTCGATCATCTGGCGTGGACACGATACGCCACTTGTTGCACTTCCAGGCTGAGGGTTGTAAACCCAACCACCATGCTCCCGTGTACATCGGTGGCACTTCGTCAATGCTGCGCTCGCACGACATCGGCCCCCCTCCCTTGCCCGCACAGCGTGCAGCCCGTATCTCTCATCATGCGCTCACGACCGCCCCCTTTGCAAGTTCCCGGAATACATTGCGAGGACCCTATGCGCCGCCCCCATTCTTCCCCGTCCGCCCCCGCCTTGATCGCTCTCCTCGCTATCGCACTCGCTCCCGGCCCCACCACTGCCCAAGCCCAGAGCGGCAGTGGCGAAGCGAAAGAAGACGAATGGGACGTGACCCTGGCCCGGGGGGAGACCCGGGACATCGACTTCACCGTCGACGAAGGCACGTGGATGTCGGTGGACATCTCCCCGGACAACCGCTGGATCGCGTTCGACCTTCTGGGGCATATCTACCGAGTACCCGCAGACGGCGGCGGGGACGCGGAGCTTTTGACGGACGGCACGGGAGTGGCTACCCACTATCATCCGACATACTCCCCCGACGGGTCCGCTATCGCTTTCATCAGCGATCGAGAAGGACAGAACAACCTTTGGGTCATGGACGCCGACGGGTCCAGCCCCAGGGCGGTCTTCACGGCCCCGATGGTTCGGGCCGTGGAGCCGGCATGGTCGGCGGAGGGCGACTACATCTTCGTGCGCCGCCAGAACTTGGCCCCGGGTGGGGGAGGTGGCGGCATCTGGATGTACCACAAAGACGGGGGTAAAGGGATTCAGGTCGTCGGCGACCAGCCCCAGGCCGCTTGGCCTTCCCCGTCGGCGGACGGGCGGTACCTCTACTTCCACGTGTACACAGGTCCGCCGGGCCTCCAGGGGAGGGACGCCCTCGCCGGCCACTGGCAGCTGCGGCGCAAGGACCTTGAGAGCGGGGAGATCACCCACATCACCAGCGGCACGGCGGCCCAGCAGGTTCGCGCATCCAGCGGGAGCGCGTATGCGGCCGAGCTGTCGCCCGACGGACGGTACCTCGCCTTCGCCCGCCGAATCGCCGGCGGGACAATCTCGTATCGGGGTCACACCTTCGGCCCGCGAACCGCCCTCTGGATACGAGATCTGGAAACCGGCCGCGAACGGGTGGTCATGGACCCCATCACGGTGGACAATGCCGAGGGGATCAAGACGCTTCGCATCCTGCCGGGGTACGGCTGGACCAGCGACGGAACCGGCATCGTGATCACCCAGGGCGGAAAGCTCCGCAGCCTTGAGGTGGCCACTGGGGATGTGACCACCGTGCCCTTCCGCGCACGCGTCCACCGTACCCTCTCGGAGATGGCCCGCGCCAGCTTCCGCATCGACGACGGCCCCTTCGAGGCCAAGATGCTCCGGTGGTACGGGGCGTCGCCCGACGGGTCGCAGATCGCCTTCCAGGCCATTGGAAGGGTGTGGACCGTGTCCGCTTCGGGGGGAACTCCGACCCGCCTCACGACGGGCGAGGGTCCGTTCGAGTACTCCCCGTCCTGGTCCCCCGACGGACGCTGGATCGCGTATACGACCTGGGATGGGGAGACGGGTGGCCACGTCTGGAAAGCGGATGTGAACGGGAACAATCCCCGGCGACTGACCACCTCCCCTTCCGAATACGTGCACCCCGTTTGGAGCCCGGACGGCTCCGAGATCGTGGTGACCCGGGGAGCCGGCGCCGCCTCCCGGGCCCGTTCCGCCTCTCAGAACCCGTACTGGGAGCTGTGGAGGGTGCCGGCAGAGGGGGGCTCGGAGGAGCGGATCCTGACCCTGCCCCGGGGCACGGGCGGCATTGGCGGCAACCGGACCCAGATCGTCCGGGCGTCCTTCGGGCCGAAGGGACGGATATACTTCCCGTCGCGCCACCAACCGGAAGAGGGCTCACCCGTCACCGCCCTCATGTCGGTTCGAGGAGATGGCTCCGACATGCGCGTTCACGCCACCATACCCTTCGGCGACGAGTTTGTCGTTTCACCCGCTGGCGACCGCGTGGCCTTTCAGGAGGGGGACAACGTCTTCTGGGCCCCACTTCCCCCCGGGGGCGCGGGCGGTGAACCCGTCGAGCTCAAGAAGAAGGACGCCCCCGTGCCCGTCACCCAACTCACGACCGAAGGGGGGCTTTTCCCCCGCTGGCGGAGCCGGGACGAAGTCGAATACGGGAACGGAAACCGGTTCTTCGTGCACGATGTGGTCACCGAAGAAACCGACACCGTGTTCATCGGGCTTTCGGTAGAACGGCGAATCCCCGACGCTTCTCTGGCCCTGACCAACGCCAGGATCGTCACCCTGAACGACCGAGCCGTCATCGAGGAGGGGACAGTGGTCATTGACGGGAGTCGGATCACCTGTGTCGGCAACTGCGACACCTCGGGGACCGCCCGCACGATGGACATGGCGGGCAAGACCATCATCCCCGGCTTCGTGGACATGCACGCCCACCATTACCGCGAGCACCGGGGGCTGATCCCAAGGCGCGACTTCGAGTCGGCCATCTACCTGGCTTACGGTGTGACGACGAATCTGGACAACTCCATGTGGTCCCAGAACGTCTTTGCCAGCGGCGAATTGATCCGCGCAGGGGAGGTCGTCGGGCCGAGAACATACTCCACCGGTGATCCGCTGTACCGGGGCGACGGGCCGAGGCAGAACGAGATCACGAGTTACGAGGTGGCCGAGCAGAACATCAACCGGCTTGCCTCATGGGGGGCGGTCGCCCTCAAGCAGTACCTCCAGCCGCGCCGGGACCAGCGTCAGTGGGTGTCGGATGTGGCCCGCGCAAAGGGGCTCATGGTCACCTCCGAAAACAATGACACCCCGTACACCATCGGGATGATCATGGACGGCCAGACCGGCTTCGAGCACCCGATGACGTATCTGCCCATGTACCGGGACCTGAGCCAGTTCCTCGGGCGGGCCGGGGCGACCTATTCACCCACCTTCATCGTGGGTGGCATCGGCCCGTGGAACGAGGAGTACTTCTTTGCGGAAAGCGACGTCTGGCTGACCGAGAAACAGCGTCAATGGCTGCCCTGGCGCCAAGTGATCCCCCACATGCGGCGGCGCTGGCAGCGTCCTGCTACCGACTACAGCTTCCCCTTCATCGCCCAAGGCATGATGGATGTGGTGGAAGCGGGCGGATGGGGCGCTATCGGATCCCACGGGCAAGCCCACGCCATCGGGTCTCACTGGGAGATATGGATGGTGGAGTCGGCCGCGGGCCCCATGGCCGCCCTGGAAGTGGCTAGCCTTCACGGCGCCACATTCCTGGGAGCCGAGCGGGACATCGGCACCATCGAGGCGGGGAAGCTGGCAGACCTCCTCGTCCTCAACACCAACCCCCTGGAAGACATACGCAACACGACCGACATCCTGTACGTAATCCAGGGAGGCATTGTCAGGGACGCAACAACTCTGGACGAGGTGTGGCCGAACCAGGTCCCCTACGGCGAGCACTGGTGGGTGGAACCGGACGCTTGGCGGATGGACGACCGGCCCGTGGATTTCTGGGATCGGCAGCGCTGAAGGGCGGCGGCATCACGAAGGAAAGCCGGGGGACCTTTCCACCCGTACGGTCGACCCAAGCCGCGCGGCGGGCCCGGAGGGTGGGGCTTCAGGCGCCCGAGTGGGGCGGATCGGCGACCTTGGCCACCTTGATGACGGCTTCCGCCTGAGCCGTCGAACCCGGTCCCCAGCAGAAGCGCCAGGGCTTTTTTCCGCACTCCTTGCGAATCCGCTTGCCCAACTCCGTGCGCATGAAACGCATGATCACGACGCCGTCGTGAACGGGCAGTTTGCGGCAAAATTCCTCCAAGGGCTTCTGCCAGTTGCTCCTCCACCCCGTCTGAACGAACTGCACAGCCAGGTTGGGGTGCGTGCGCTTCAGCTTCGCCCGGACTGCGTCCGTTCGCTTGGCCTGAGCTTCGTTGCCGCCCACAATGAGCACTCTGACGGGCCTGTCGTCCGGGTCCGATTCCACCTCGGCGAAGCCCGGGGCAAGAGCATTATACCTTTGCTGCATCCCCTGGTAGTACGAAGGATCAATTCCGAATTGCTTGACCTTCGTCAGTACCCCTTCCGCGTTGTGCAGCCCAGCCTCGGTTTCCTGGTTCGCAAACTGGTGGAAAAGCTCCCGCAGGACTTCCGTCGCTTCCGGGTACTTCCCTCGGGCTTCGTGGCAGTGGGCAAGCGCCACCGCCGCGTCGTCCCGTGACCAAGCAGGATCGTACCGATCCAGGGGCTCAAGCAAATCCATGAAATCCTGGAGTCCAACACCCCGCCGAGCGAGACCCTCGAGTTCGTCCAAGATCTCGGCGGCGGTTTCGTGATCGCCACCTTCAAAAAAGCCGGGCAGGGCGGATCGGAGGTCGCGGGCAACGGATTCGCCGGAACGGTCGTTTCTCCGAGCCCGATCCAGCAGGGCCTTGCGGAGGGACGCGCAGTATTTCGCCGCAGAACTCTCGGCAAGGACGTCCAGGACCGATTCATCGAAGTTGAGGGTCTCCGACCCCTTGCCTCTCCAGAGGATCGCCTCCGCCACCTCACACAGCTTCGATGAACGACCCATACCGAGCGCGACAACCGTGGATTCGATGAGACAGGACGGGAACCGGGCCCCTGCGTTGAGGGCTTTCACCATGATTCCGGGCCCCCGGGTCAGTCCCTCTTCGGACAAGCTGCAGACGTTTGCGATTCCGAAGTACAGGTCGGTTCGAGCCACGAGGCGCTCCCCGTAGCGGCTGGTCTGGCTTCTAAACTCCGCACGGGCCTGCTTCAGGTGCCGCCCGGCAGATTCGTATTTCTCCCGGCCGAGGGCGAGGACGCCCAAGCAGTAGTGACCGTGAGAAGCATACCGGACGTCCTGTGCAATCGATTTCCGAAAATGCTCCTCCCCCTTCTCGACGCTCTCCAGAATTCGCTCGAGATCTTCCTTCTGATTGCGCAAGCGAACATCCACCAGCTTGTTGAAACCACCCTCCAGGAGGCCCAGGTCGGCCTGCAACATGGCCCGCACGTTCGGGTCCGGGTCCAGATCGAGCAAACCATCAAGGATGGCCTTCGCCCGAAGGTGTTCTCCGAGATGGCGAAGACAATGGGCTTGGCGGCGGCGGGCCTCCAGAAACAACGGCGTTCCGGGAGGATCTCCATTCTCCTCACGGACCTCCGCAGCCTCCACAAGGAGATCGAGAATCTGCCGCGCCTCCGCGGCATCGTCGGCCCGGAGCAGGTCTGTCGCCGCCTCCAGGAGCATCTTGAACAGATCCAGTGAGGCGACGATGGCGGGAGTCTTCACGAAGTGGGTAAGCTCCGCGGTCCGGTCTTCCCCTCGAAGCGCTCGCACTAGGTTTTCGACCGCTTCAGCCGACGCCGGGTCGCTCCCATCCCCCAGGTCCCTCACGACCGGCCGACCATCGTATTCCCTAACAATGCTCGGCCACGACTCGGAGCGCGCCCAACCCTGAATGGCACCGGCCCAGTACCAGCGCTCTCGGTCCCGGTTTTGCGCCGGCAGCTCATCGGGGGAGAGCTGATCGAAAAGGGTATCACAAAACCCCTTGTGAAAGTACGACCGCGGGCGTCGCCCGTTCAGGCGGACGAATTCCCCCACGGCCTCGTCGATCTGCTTCCGGGTGAGAGAACCGATCACCCCCTGGGCCGCGTCCAAAGCCGCGTCCCTCATCATTCGGTCCAGTGTGGTGAAGGATTCGGGGGCACCTCCAGCCGACATCAGCTGGTCGTCCCCGTCCGTCGCCTCGGTGTGGCCTTCCGGAGCATCGCGATTGGCCGACGGGTCGACGGCGTCCCCGACGGGTCTGGCGGCACCGGTCGTCGCAGGGGCGCCCCGGCCCTCCGTGCCGTTCGCGGCTTGGGGGCCGACCCCACCCTCCCGACCGCCCCTACCTTCCGGGTTGCCGGGGGTCGCCGAGCTCCCCCGGGTGAGTGGGGGCGCATCACCGGTTTCAATCGGCGCCGACACTTCCCCTTCGTCCGACTCTCCTTTTCCCTCTTCTACCGCTGCCGCGCCGGCGCCTTGGCCCTCCGACCGCGGTGACCCGAGCACTTCGTCCGTCTCCGACGACTCGGACCAACCCTCGCCCAGGGCACCGTTGGAGCCTGCACTCTCCGGCCCGGAACCCGCGTGCACCCGTGCATCTTCCTCCCCGGAATCGGCCTCCTTCGCGAGCCCGCCCATCCAAGCCCGGAGGGGACCGGCGATCGAAGGAGAACGGAGGAGGAGCGTGCAGAAGTAGAGGGCCGCGTAGCGTACGCCATAATCGGCCGCCAGTGTATTCGCGGCCCTGTGCACGGTCCCTTCGTCGGGCGGGGGAACATCGTTCGCAGGCTTGACCAAGTCTTTTTCATCCGAGACACCCAACAAGACCAAGAAGCGGTCCAGCATCTCCCGCCGACCCACCGCGTGAAGCGTCACGAGCAGTCGGGTCACCAAATCGACTTTCAAGGTGGACGGCACCTGCATGGCTTCTGCAATCCGGACGTTCGGCCACTTTCGGATCGTCTCGCGACGAGACTTCCTCACGGAAGCAACGATCGCGATGATTTTATCGCGATCGCCAACTTCCAGGAAAAACTTGGTAGCGTTGAGCCGTTCATCCGGGCGCAGCGCCTTCCACAGGCGATTCGGGTTCAGCTGCCCGGGATCCTTGACCAGCTGTCTCAAGCTCGCCGAAAGATCAGCATACCCCGTGGAACCGGCTTCGCGACGCCCGTTATCGGCCCTGTCGTCTACCATTCGCTCCCCCCAAGTCCCCCCCAAAACCCTATGGATGGTCCGTTAGTGGCCCATGGAATGCATGTCGTGGCCTCCCACCACATGCTTCAGGACCCGCCCACCCAGCATCACGAAGCGGACATCCCGTGTGACCGCGATGTCATCAAGAGGGTTGCCGGGAACCGCGATCACGTCCGCGAGCAGGCCCTCGGCGAGTCGACCCCGATCTTGCGTTCCCAAGAGATCGGCCGCGTGGACGGTGGCGGTGCGGAGGGCGTCCAGTTCACTCATGCCCATCTCGACGTACACGGCAAATTCGCCGGCATTCTCTCCGTGGGGGAAGACGCCAGCATCGGTGCCGAAGGCGATGGGAACGCCCCGTTGAATCGCCCGCCGCACGCTGGCCCGGGCGTGGGGGAGAATCTCCTCGGCTTTGCGGCGAACCAGCGGGGGAAGCTGGTGGAGGGGGACGTGATCCACCAGATACGTGGTCGGGACGAGGTACGTCCCCTTCTGGATCATGAGATCCATGATCTCGTCGGTGAGGATCGAACCGTGCTCAATGGACGCGACGCCTGCCCGCACGGCAGCGAGGATCCCTTCGGAGCCGTGGGCGTGGGCGGCCACTTTGATCCCGTGGCGGGCGGCCTCCTCCACCATCGCTTCAAGCTCCTCGTAGGTGTACTGCTGGGCGCCTACCGGACCCTCCATCGAAAGCACGCCCGCGGTCGCGCACGTCTTGATGACCTGGGCGCCGTGCTTGATCTGGTAGCGAACCGCCTGAATCACCTGCCAGGGGCCGTCGGCGACGCCCTCCGCCGGGCCGCCTTCCAGGATCCCCGGGGCGAAACCGGTGACGTCACAGTGACCCCCGGTGATGCCCAAAGGACGGCGGGACGGAATCACCCGGGGGGCCACAATGTCCCCCCGCTCGACGGCCTTCGCAAGCTCGACGGTAACCTCGCCCCCGAAGTCTCGAACCGTCGTGAAGCCCGCCCGGACGGTGAGACCGCCGTACAGGACGGCATTGTACGCCCCCCTGACCTCGGTCTGGGTAACCGCGTCCGAAAAGGAGGTCGCACTGATCTGGCCACCCAGGTGGGTGTGGGCATCGATGAAGCCGGGCAGAAGCGTCACGTCGCCCAGGTTCATGTCGTGCGTCACCTCGGGTACAGAGACCGGGTTGACCGCTGCAATCACACCGTCTTCGACGACGAGCACCGCATCGCGATGCATCTCGCCGGTTTCTACATCCAGGAGGCGGGCCGCGCGGAGGACAGTCACCCCTTCCGAATCCATGCCCCCCATCTGCTGAGCGGAAAGGCCGAGGGCGGCCGCCCAAGAGAGGAACAGAGCAAAAACCGATACGTGCCACGTCCAACCCTTCATCAATCTGCTCCTTCGATTCATCGGTCTGCTCCTTCGATTTCCAGAATCGCATCGATGCGCGCGGCAGCGTCAAGAAAGTGCAACCGCGTGGCTCCGTGGGAGGCGCCTTCGGCTGCGTCTTCCAAATCGTCGCGGAGCAGCGCAAGCTCCCCGCGAACGAAGGGGGCAACATCGGTTTTCATCGCCTCTTCGTTCTCCGTGAGCGCCCGCATCCGGTCCAGGTAGGCCCGCTGGAGATTCCTCCGGTACGCGTCGGTCGCTTGGCCGGAAGATACTTCGGACCAGACGCCGGCCCGGAGGTCGGCCAGCATTTCACCCAGGGAATACGCGTCGGCGCCGTGAAAGGCTTCCTGTTCGACGAGTCGCTTCATCCGGTCGACATTGAGCACTTGGTTGAGAGCGGCCGTCTGGCGGGAACGGACGAGGTCGGTCGCGCCGCTCCCCTGGAAGCGGTCCAGGATGTCGGAATCCAGCAACCAGACCGGCGTCGCAAAGACCTGCCGGTTGATGTACTCCATCGCCCTTTCCTGGCGGTCCTTCGAAACCCGTTGGTAGGGGACGCCGTCCTGACCCTGGCGCTTCCGCGTCCTCACCACGCCCCCGACGTTGGCGACGACGTGACCGGTATAGCGGCCCCATTGGGACACGACATTGTTGTACAACTCCTGGAGCTGGGAATAGTCCTCCCCCTCCTGAAACGTCCACTCCGTCAGCTGATCAACGATGCGCTTGAGGTTCTCAACGCCGTAGTCGGACGCTCGCATGGCGTCGTCCCCGATGGCCTCGGTGAGCGCCGTAGGATCGGATCCGGTCGGACTGGAAAAGCGGTACACCGGATCTTCCTGCATTTCCACGACCATCGCCCGCAAGTCCTCCCGTTCGCTTTCCCGATCTTTGCCGAGGAAGGGCCGATAACCCCACTCGACGGCGAACCGGTCATAGGGGCCGACCAATGGCATGAGACAGGCATCGTCCCCGGGCTGCGCGACATAGTTGAAGCGGGCGTAGTCCATGATGGACGGCGCGACCCCCATCTCACACGTGAAGGGAGTGCGGAGCTGTTCGACGGGGTACGCGGCTGACGCCTGCATGTTGTGCTGGAGCCCGATGGTGTGGCCGACCTCGTGGGCGGACACGAAACGGATGAGCTCACCCATCAGGGCGTCGTCGAACTTCACAGCCCGAGCGTCTTCGTTGACCGCTGCCGTCTGAACAAAGAACCAGTTGCGCAACAGGTTCATCACGTTGTGATACCACTGGATGTCGCTTTCGAGAATCTCGCCGGTGCGCGGGTCGTGCACATGAGGACCCGATGCGTTCTGGACCGGGGAGGCAAGGTACCGAATCACCGAATAGCGCGCGTCTTCAGGGCTCCAGCCAGGGTCGTCGGCCGGCGCATCCCTGGCGACGATCGCATTCCTGAAGCCGGCCCGCTCGAAGGCGGGCTGCCAATCCTCAACACCCTGCTTGATGTACGGGATCCACTTGGGAGGCGTCGCAGGATCGATGTAGTAGACGATGGGCTTCACGGGGTCCACGAGCTCCCCCCGGGCGAAGGCCTCCGGATCGCTCGGCTCGAGTCGCCAGCGCGTAATATGGCATCGGGTCACGGCCCGCTGTTCATCCAGCCCGTAATCAATCTGGCGGGTGCTGAAGAAGCCCACCCGCTCGTCGCACAGGCGCGGCTCCATGGGTTCCTCGGGCAGGAGGAGCATTGAGTGATGCATCTCCATCGACAAGGTGTTGCTCGCCGCATTGGAGGGGGGCTCGGTGGCTTCGTAGGTGACCACTCGCCGCACCTCGATATTCCGGGGGAAAGCCCTGGCGCGCACAACGTAGGTTCGGTCGGCGTCCAGCCGCCGGACGCTGAACTGCTCCCTGCGGAACTTCGGCAAGCCCAACAACGTCACGTCGTCGGTGAACAGATCCGTGACCTCCACGACAACGGCTGACGAATCCTCGGGCATCGTCGCGATGTCGAAGGCCATGACGATGGGCTCGAAGTTGGAATTCCTCACCGCTTCGGAAACCGGAGTGGCCTCGTCCGCGAAGTTCTGGTAGCTCACCAAGCGGAGCAGAACCCGCTCCTCGTTGCGCTCCCAGCGGACCGTAGACGTGTTTGCCTTCGATCCGCCGTATCCGGCGCCGGCCGGCGTGCGCGCAACCCTCGTGAGAAGGAGCATCTCCCGGTCCAGCATGTCCATGGGAATCTCGTAGAAGAGGTTGCCGTCGATCATGTGGGTATCGAAAAGGCCTTCGCTGGTCACCGCGTCTTCCGTGATGACGTCGCTGTAGGACGTCGTCTTTTCCTGATCTTCACCGTCCCCTGTTTCGTCCTGCTCCTGCTCCTGTGCAAGCCCAGGAGCGCCACTGCCAACAAGGCCACCGGGCATCAGCAGGCCGGTGGATCCGGCGATCAAGAGCGGAAGGATCGTTACGGCTGAAGGTTTCATCGGATTCCTCTTGGTCTGAAGTCGGCCTGAAAAAGTGCATGCGTATCGGGGTCCAGGCGCACATCGGCGGGCTCCTCCGGCGCAGGGATGGCAAACCGATGGAATGCGTCCGTGATCTCTACGGTCTGGATGTGTGCGGGCTCCAGGTCGCCCTCCCTGTACACGCCGATCTCGAGAGGCATCGCGAACAGGTCGGTTTCCTGGTCCTGGCTCAACTCGATGTGGATCGTGGCCTCGGCAGCATCGTACGCCCACGACCCCTCGAAACTGGGGTTACCGCCCCGGCGCAGCCACTGATTGAAGAACGCGTCGTGGTCCATGCCGGACGCTTCCTCCATTGCCTGCATGAAGTCGTCGGTGGAAGCGGTTCCGTTGAAGTGGCGCGCGTAGTACAACCGGATGCCCCTCCAAAACGCCTCGTCACCCGTTCGCTTTCGGAGCATGTGGAGCACCCAGGCACCCTTCTGGTACGTCGCCACGCTGGTCACGCGAGACATGTCGTCCAGGTCGTCGTGAACAATCGGGTAGTCCGGATTCTGTTCGTACCACGGCCAGATTCGGTCCGCCGCCTGTTTGAGCCCCGTGACGAAGTCGTCCCTGCCGTAGGCGTGCTCCCGGAAGAGGAGGGTAAAGTACGTCGCAAATCCTTCGCTCAGCCAGACGTCGTCCCAGTCCGACTCCGTGACGGAATTGCCGAACCATTGATGCGCAATCTCGTGGATGACGACGTTGCGCCATCGAACGTCCCGCTCCCCGGTCACCGAGTTCTCTCCGTACATCAGCACGGTGGCGGCCTCCATGCCGCCGCCCGTTGCAGGGGACGTGACGTTGGCCAGCTTTTCGTAGGCAAAGGGCCCGACGTGTTCGGCGTAGAACGCCAGAACCTGTTTCGTGGGAACCGAAAAGTCGTAGAACCCGGCGTCCCGATCCTGGGCATATACCCATGTCTGGATCGGCCTTCCCTCGAATTCGCCTGCGTGCTGAACCGCAAACCTTCCCACGCCCACCGCAAAGAGCCACGGGGAGATCGGTACCGACTGCTTCCAGTGGGAAAGGCGCATCCCGTCGGGGAGATCGGTTTCCTCGATGAGAAGGCCGTTGGAAACGACTTGGTAGCGGGCGGGAGCGGTGACGACGAACTCGCACGTGGCCTTTTCCGCTACGTGGTCCACCGTCGGCAACCAGTTTCGCGCCTTGTCCGGCCAGTTGTCGCTGAAGAAGGTGCGCTCCCCATACTTGTTCGGCCCGATCCGGAGTCCGTCCGCCGGAACCCCCCGGTAGCGAACGACCACCGAGGCGCGACCCCCTCGGCTTCCCGCTTCGGGCAGTCGGATCGTGAGCACGTTGTCTTCATGCGTATACGGGAGATGCACGCCCCGAACCGATTCCACCGCAAGTACTTCCATCCCCTCGCCTTCGGGGCCGCGGTTCGTCAGGTCGAGCGGGAGCTCAACGACGCCGTCGGATGTGAAGCGCACCGTCACGATGGCCCGCCCGGAGATCTCGTTGCTGTGATCGCTCAAACCCAGCTCGAAGCGGTACGACTCCACATCAATCCCGATCCGACGGGGATAGGGATCGGGAACGGGTATAGCGGCGGAAAGCACGAGGAGGGCAAGGAGCCCCGGAACGGAGCGGCGAAGGTACATCGGACCTCTCGGAAGCGCGGGCATCAAGGGAACCTGTTGCGGACGAGAATCGGGACGAACGTGTCGTGACAAGACTCCGAACGGACCCCGTCCGGCCTCCGATTTCGGGCCCGATCTAAAGGGCCCGCGTGGGCCTTGTACCCGTTTCACCCCCGGCAGGTACGTCTGGACCGATCAAATGGTCGCTGCTGGACTCGAACCAGCGACCCCTACGATGTGAGCGTAGTGCTCTACCGACTGAGCTAAGCGACCTTACTCCATCCGCAAACTTGCGAGTACCCCCACGGGGAATCGAACCCCGGTCTCCTGGCTGAGAACCAGGTATCCTAGTCCACTAGACGATGGGGGCATTCGTCCAAACCACGACTCCTGGGGTCAAACGATCGAAGGGTAAGATAGGGGAACCGGGGATATCGCTCAAGGATTCACCTTGTCCGCTTCCGGTTCTTCCATAATCTCTATAGCGGTGGATCCGGGCCGTGTTTCGAGCCGCGCCCGATGACCGGGATTCGTCGGGCGAGCGTCTCCGCTTCCTCGGGTCCGGGCCAACCGGATACGAACCAAGGAAGGTAAGGGAGTACCGTCCCCAAGCGCATTCGCGGCACGGGGCGATTCCATGTAACATGCGTAGCCTTGTGAACTACCCATCTAGACCTGGACGAGAACACAGCCAGAGGCGCAGCGGTGAGCGAGGGAATGCCTGAAAGGGAGGCAGTGGCGGCGAAACCGGAACCCCCTGCTCGTCGACGATTCTTGACGCGATTGGGCGCCGCTGCCGCCGGGGGCCTCTCCCTTCTTGCCCCTCTGTGGTCCGGCCTCATGGTCGTCTTCGACCCTCTTCTCCGCAGGCGATCGGGCGGGGATCCCGGGATGGTGCTCGTCACGAAGCTGGCGGCCCTTCCCGGCGACGGCGTACCCCGGAAGTTTCGGGTCATGGCGGATCGCGTGGACGCGTGGAATACCCGTCCCAGGGTACCGGTGGGCGCCGTCTACCTTCGCCGCTCCGGCAACTTGGTCAGCGCCCTGAACGTCCTTTGCCCCCATGCCGGTTGCTTCGTGAATTTGACTCAAGACCGGTCTCGATTCGTGTGTCCCTGCCACAACAGCAGCTTCGACCTTTCCGGAGTCGTAAACGACCCCTCCAGCCCGAGTCCCCGAAGCTTGGACACCTTGGAAGTGGAGGTCAGGAACGGCGACGAGGTCTGGATTCGCTTTCGGAACTTCCGGCCGGGTCGCCCGGAGAAAACGCCGATCGCATGAGATTTCCGTGAAGGGCGCTCCTGCCGAGACGAAGTCCCGGCGGGTGGACGATTCCCCGAAGACTGGCGGCGAGGCCCCGCTCGCCCCGGGTGCGACGTCCATTTTCGCCTGGCTGGACGACCGGACCGGCTACCGGAGGATCCTGTCCCGGGTGCTGGCCGAACCCGTCCCCGGAGGGGCCCGGTGGCGCTATGTCTGGGGGAGCGCGCTCACCTTCGCCTTGGGCGTGCAGTTCCTGACCGGGCTGTTCCTCTGGGCCGCGTACAGTCCCAACGCCCAGGGTGCCTGGGAGAGCGTCTACTACATCGAGAACGTCATGGCCGGCGGGTGGATGCTTCGGGGAGTCCACCACTACATGGCCCAAGCCACCATGGTGCTTCTGGTGATCCATCTGGTGCAGGTGATCGTGGACGGCGCATACAGGGCCCCCAGAGAGGTCAACTTCTGGCTGGGGATCATCCTGCTGCACATCGTTATGGGGCTGTCGCTGACCGGCTATTTGCTCCCCTGGGACCAGGAGGGATACTGGGCGACGAAGGTCGCGACGAGCATCGCTTCGATCACCCCGGTCGTGGGTCCCGCCCTGCAACAACTCCTCGTAGGGGGGCCGGACTACGGCCACTTCACCCTGACCCGCTTTTTCGCCCTTCACGCCGGCGTCCTGCCGACGGCGTTGGTCCTGGTGGTGGTGGCCCATATCTTTCTCTTCCGCAGGCACGGAGTTACCGCCAAGAAGCCGGAGGAAAGGGCGGACGGAGTCTTCTGGCCGGACCAGGTCTTGCGGGATGCGGTGGCCTGCCTGGCCGTCATGGCGGCGGTGCTCTTCTTCGTCATCCGAACCGGGGGCGCGTCGTTGGGGGCCCCCGCGGACCCCAGCGAGCCCTACGCCGCCGCCCGGCCCGAGTGGTATTTCATGTTTCTCTTCCAGTGGCTGAAGTACTTTCCTTCGGGAACGGAGGTCCTGGGCGCCATCATCATCCCGGCGCTTGTGGTCACCCTTGCCGCGCTCATGCCTCTGGCCACCCGGTGGCGCCTGGGCCACCGCTTCAACCTGGCGCTGACGGCTGGGGTTCTGGCGGGGGTCGGAGCCCTTACCTGGCAGGCTTACGCTCAGGACCGGGCCAACGACGATTTCATCTTGGCGAAGCGCGATGCCGACGCGGTCGCGGCGCGGGTCGTGGAGCTGGCAAGGGCCCCGGAGGGAATTCCCCCAAGCGGGGCGCGGGCATTACTCCGGACCGATCCTCTCACCCAGGGCCCCCGAGTCTTCGCCGAGCGGTGCGCGAGCTGTCACGCCTTCGACGGCCACGACGGTCTGGGAGGGGAGCGGGCGGAGCCCCAAACCGCCGCCGACCTGAAGCGTTTCGGCAGTCGTGAATGGATCGAGGGCCTTCTGGACCCCACCCGAGTCGCAACCCCGGAGTACTTCGGTGGAACCGACTTCGCCAACGGGCGCATGGTACGGATGGTTCAGCGGCGGATCGCCGGCTTTGATCGCGCGCAAATGGAAGAGCTGGGCAAGGTGATCAAGGCCCTTTCGGCCCAGGCCGACCTGTCCTACCAGGGGACCATGGACCAAGCCGACCGGGTTGAGATCGCCGAGGGGACGGCATTGATCGCTTCGGAATCCATGGGGTGCACGCAGTGCCACGAGTTCCAGGGAGAAGTGGAAGAGCACCGGGGTCCCGTTCTCACCGGCTACGGGTCAAGGGAATGGCTCCTTGAGTTCATCGGTAACCCTGCCCACCCGTCCTTCTACGGAAGCCGCAACGACCGCATGCCCCAATTCGGAACGGAAGAGATCATGAGCCCGGAAGAGATCGAGCTTCTGGCCGACTGGCTACGGGAGGATTGGTACCGGAGTGAAGACGGCTGATTCGGCCGGAGCGGATGGTCAGGTCGAATTCTTCTCAGGGAGCCGAACCGGTTTTCTAGGGACTCCTAGGGGCGGCGTCCAAGCCCGACCGGGCGTATTGCCGTCTTGTATGAGATGGAGAATCCGATACCTTGTTAGACATGCTTGGGGGAACACGCTTGACCGCGGCTATGTTTTCCCGGCCCTCGCTTTGACACCCAAGGGATGCGTCCGCATGCTGTGTGGTGTGTCCGCATACCCGGAACCAGATACGGTAGCCGTCCTACATGTCCTTCTGGAGTAAGATCTTCGGCGGGCCCGGCAAAGCCGAGCGAGTCGACTACTACGAAGAAGGCGTGGCGCTTGCCAAGGAAGGAAATTTCAACGAGTCTCTGACCTCCCTGCGCCTTGCCCTCAAGGAATCTCCGGGCGATCCAATCGTTCTCCAACAAATCGCTATCTGCTATACGCGCATGGGCATGGAAGAAGAGGCCATCAAGACGTACCGGCATGTCCTGGACAGGAATCCCAACTCTCCAGGAGCCCACTACGGCTTGGCATTCCTCCTCCTTCGTCGGGGTTCCCGGGGCGCCGCAATCGACCATCTGGAGGCGTTTCTCGCAGGGAGCCCGACCGAAGTCGAAGCGCGGGACCACGTCAGCCACGCCCAGCGGACCCTTCAGGAGCTTCGGAGGGGGACGGACCTCCACCCGAAGGGGGAGGCATGATCTTTCAGGGCGCAGCCCCTGGGCGAAGCGGCAGCCCGAAATGAAACCGGACAAGGAGATTCGGCTTCGCTGGTCGGGTTCGGGCTTGGTCTTCGACGGTTCTGCCGTTGGGGGTCCCCCGATCGTGGTTGACGGGGATTCAGCCGACGGAACCGCACCCATGGACCTGCTGCTTTTGGCAACTGCAGGGTGCATGGCCATCGATGTCAGGGTGATCCTTTTCAAGGGGCGGGTTCCTTTCGAGACCCTGGATGTTACCGCCCAGGGAGAACGGGCAGACGACAATCCACGCCGCTACACAGCCATCCGCTTCGTTTTTCGGGTCACCGGAGTGCCTCCCTCCCGCCGCGCCAAGGTGGAGCGGGCCCTGGAGTTGTCGCGCGAAAAGTATTGCTCCGTCCTGTTTTCGCTGAGGCAAGACATTCCCGTGGAGATCTTCTTGGAGGATGGGTAGGCCGTTGTCCGACACGATCGATTACTACGCCAACAAGGCCGCTGTCCCGTCGGGGACCCTGGTTGAGCTTTTCTTCGACGCCGTGGACCGGCGGCCGGAGAGAGCGGCGTATTCGGTTCCGGCACCCTCGGGAGCGCGACCCCTGACGTACGCTCAGGTCCGAAACCGGGTTCGGCGCGGGACGGCCGCCCTTGCCCAGCACGGCATCCGACGCGGCAGTCGGGTGGCCATCCTCTCGGAAAACCGTGTGGAATGGGCCCTCGCGGACTGGATGTGCCTTTGCGCGGGGGCCATTGACGTACCCATCTATAGCACGCTTCCGTCCGCCCAGGTGTCCTACATTCTGCGAGACTCCGGGGCATCCCTCGTCTTTGTTTCCAACGCCCAGCAGCTCGCGAAAGTGCGGGAAGCCGTGGCCGACTTGGACCGGCGGGTGGACATCGTCGTCTTCGATCCGGGTGCCGACGCCGAAGCCATCGCTTGGGAGGATTTCCTTGCCCGGGGGAAGGGAGCGACGGAGACCTTTCAGTCCGGAGCCCGGGAAGCCGCCCCCGGGGATGTCGCCACCCTGATCTATACGTCAGGCACCACCGGGACGCCCAAGGGAGTGATGCTGACGCACAACAATTTGGCCTCGAACATATGGGCCGGGAGTCAGGTTCTCGGGGTGGGGGAGGATGACACGAGCCTGTCGTTTCTCCCCCTCTGCCATGTCTTCCAGCGAATGGCGGACTACCTTCTGTTCGCCAGCGGATGCACCGTAACCCATGGAACGATCGACGGCGTGGCCGACGACATGAAGCGCCTTCGGCCGACGGTGCTCGTTTCCGTTCCCCGGCTGTACGAAAAGGTGCACCAGAAGGTTCTTGATGCCGACGGCATCAAGGGAAGGCTGGTGTCTTGGGCCGCGGACGTCGGACGCCGGGCCGCGGGGTTCCGGCAGAAACGCCAGGAGATGCCAACGCTGTTGCGCTGGCGGCACGCCGTTGCCGACCGTCTGGTCTTTTCGAAGATCCGCCAGGGGGTCGGGGGCCGGCTCCGGTACTTCGTCAGCGGAGGAGCGGCCCTGGCTCCCGAAATCAACCGATTCTTTCTGGGTGCCGGCCTGACCATTCTGGAAGGGTACGGACTGAGCGAGACGTCTCCGGTCGCCACCGTGAACACCCTGGAGCACTTCAGGATCGGAACGGTGGGCCGCCCCGTCCCCGGAACCGAAATCCGGATCGCGAAGGACGGGGAGATCTTGATCCGGGGGCCCCAAGTCATGAAGGGGTACTACGGGCTGGAGAAAAAGACTCGGGAGGTGATTTCCCAAGAAGGCTGGTTCAGCTCGGGAGACATCGGAGAACTGAGCCCGGATGGTTACCTCACGATCACCGACCGAAAGAAGGACCTGATCAAGACCTCCGGCGGCAAATATGTGGCGCCCCAAGCGATCGAGAACCTCCTGAAGAAGAACCCGCACGTCGATCAGGCGGTAGTCGTCGGCGATGGCAGGAAGTTCTGTTCGGTACTTGTGGTTCCGGCCTTCGATCGACTTGCAAGGTGGGCTGGTCAAGCCGGCGCAAGCACTGTGCCCGCCCAGGACTTGTTGTCCGATCCCCGGTGCCAGGAGCTGCTCGCAAAGGAGATTTTCGGTGAGCTGCGGGATTTGGCTCCCTTCGAGACGCCAAAGAAGATCGGTCTTCTCACCGAACCGTTCACGATTGAGAACGGCGCCCTGACGCCGACGCAAAAGGTGAAGCGTTCCGTCGTGGCCCAACGGTACGCCAATATGATCGATGCCTTCTACAGTCCGGGGTCCGCAGAGCGGACGATCTTCCTTCCTCCACCCTGACGGAGATCGGCCATGAGCGGTCAACCTGGGGCCAGTGCGGTCACGGTCTTGATGACGGTGCCCGGGGCCGAAACCGCGGAGGAGATCATTCGGCATCTGCTGGACGAGAAGCTGATCGCCTGCGGCACTGTTCTCCCCGGAGCGGTGAGTGTCTACCGTTGGGAAGGAAAAATTCAGCGGGACGAAGAGGCGATCGTCATTCTGAAGACGGTGCCTCGGCTCGTTTCCCGCGTTCTGGAGCGGGCCGGGGAGCTGCATCCGTACGAGGTGCCGGAGCTCCTCGTCCACGAGGTGGCGGACGGCGCCCCGGCGTACCTGGCCTGGGTCGAGATGGCGTGCCGCGGCCGCCCGATCGAATCCCATGCTTGACAAGATCCGGGCGTTCTTTCTCCGGGAGATGACCCCGTCGGCCGAAGCCGACAAGGCGGTAACCGCCGAGGACCTGCGCATCGCCGCCTGCGCTCTGTTGCTGGAGGTCGCGTATGCCGATGACGACTTCAGTGCAGATGAGCGAAAGCACCTTCGCAAGTTGGTTCGAAGACACTTCGGGCTGAAGCAGGAAGCCGCTGACGAGCTGATCGTCATTGCGGACGACCAACGGCGCGCCAGTGTGGACCTCTGGGGATTCGCTCGCTTGATCCGGGAGAAGTACTCCGTCGGACAGATGATGGTCCTTGCCGAAGCCATGTGGGGCCTCGTGCTTGCCGACGGAGACTTGGCCGGCAGGGAAGACTACATCATGAGGAAGATATCGGGCCTGCTGGGGCTGAAACCGGGATACCTGTCCCAAGCCCGGAGGCGTCACCAATCGGCCCGGGAGGGGACGTCAAGAAACGATCCGGAACCCCGGAATCTTCCGGACTGAGCGCGGGCGTGACCGTCCTCTACGTCGTCGCCGCCGTCGCTGCCGTTGCCTTCGGGCTCTATCTGGGACTGCCGGACAAGCACGGGAACGCGAGGCCCCGACGCGACCAGAGGTGGCGCATTCAACCCGAAGACATCGGGGAGCACGACCCGCAGCGCCTGCAAGAGTTGGAACAAGCCCTGGGGAGGTCCGGAAGAAGCAGAAAAGCCAAGCGTCACTTCACCCCTCTGGACCTCCTCAAAACGCGGAAGCGGGGATCCCAGCTGCGGGGAGGGCGCCGGTACTTCCGCACGGCTGCCCCTTCTCGTCGGTCAACCCGCTCTCGTTCGTCGCCGTCGGACACCGAATGATGTCCCGGGACGGTTCCGGCCCCCACATCTTCATCCCAGCAGGTAGTCCACTGCGACCAATACGCTTCCGATGAACGCGCCTAGGGCGTATCCGAGGCGGATGATGGTCCTGAGTTCCCGGTCGGTCACCCGGCGCACGAGCTCCTCCATCCGCTCTACCGGAAAATCCAGGATCTTTTCCTCCACCCGGCGCGCAACATCCAGCTTGCGGACAACGGCCGGGATCTGCGCCTGGAACCAGTTCCACAGAGGGTCGCTCAACGCCCCTTGGATCCTTCGGGTCGTGTCTCCAGGCAGCAACCGGGCCGGACGCCCGATGGGGCGCTCAAAGAGGGTACCGGCAACAAGCCTCCCTCCCTGTCTGTAGACGGTTCCGGCAACCTCGCTGCGCGCCGCCCTCACCACCCACCCGGAAATCCGCTCGGAGGGGATTCCGGCCAATAGCTCCCCCCAGGTCCGCTGGGACGCCCGAGCCATCTCGGCTGCAATCCTTTCCGTCACGAACTCCCGGGTCGTGGGGGCCCGGGCCACGTTCACAATCCAGGACACGATCGTCTCCAGGGTTTCGGTCGCTTGGGGGTCGTCCGGGCTTCCGAGTATCCGGCTAACCGGCCGGGCCAGGAGGTCGGCGATCGCATCGCTTATACCCTGTGCCATGGCGTCCTGTACGGGACGCTCCCGCAACATCTTGGCAATCCGATTCGCCCCCTCCGACTCGATGGCACGCAGGACCTTGTTCACCGTGTCTTCGTTCATCACCAACCGCGCTACGACGCGCTGGTGGAAGCTCAGATCTTGAAGAAAGCGCCGGAGGACGTCGTGGACGGCTCGCTCAAAGCGCTTTTTCGCCACCGGATTCTCCAGCACCGCCCCCAGTCGCCGTATCGCCAGGGGCAGGTAGTCGGCAACCGCCCGTTCCAGCGTACCCTTGGCGCCCGGAGGCAGGATCTCCCGGATCGTCACGCCGGGAGTGAGTAGTTTGTGCGCGCCCCGCCGAACGTAGGTGGCGACCTTCCTCTCGAAACTCTCGCCGGAAACGGCATTGTCCATCCATTCCAGCACCGCCGCCGCAACCTTGACCTCCCGTTGGGGAGTCAGAACGTCTGCCACGGACTCATCAGCGATGACGCCCGCCAGCTCGCAGGCCCTGGCCTGGACAGCCGCCTCGAAACCCGCGGAGTTTACGTACTCCTGGAACATGAGAACTACGTGTTCCAGGACTTCCTCCCCGATCCGTTCCGCCTCCGCTACGACTTCCGGCCCCAAGATCTCGCGCAAGGAGCCTCGCTCCTCCTCCAGGAGCTCATGGAGAAAGCGGTGGAGTCTCTTGTCGAAGGCCGCCCGGAACTCCGGCTGTCCAAGCACCCGCGTGAGGTCGTCCTCCGTCAGGAGCCGGGTCCCGACAGTGCGCCCGATCGCCGCCGCGAGCCTGGACTGGTTCTTGGGGATCGCGCCCTGGAGAAATCGGAGGCGCCAGGCCCGAAGGGTGGGAGCCTTATACGGGTGGAAGAGCATCCAGATCGCGATCGTGTTCGTCAGACCCCCGGCAAGAGCGCCTGCGACAACGGTCACGACGACCCTGATGAGCGTCTCGTTCATGCGGTCATCGCTGGTAGTGCCGCAGAAAGCCCCATACCGAAGTCCGGGGGCCACTCCCGACCACCGTGACCTCACCGACAATCTCGTAGACCCCGAGAACCGGCAGAATCGCCCCTGTGCTGTCCTGGGTTTGAAGGTGGGAGCTCTCCGCCCAAAACTCCCCCGCGAGCTCGGCGTCCCAAGATTCGAAGCGCCAAAGAACCGGGACATCCCGCCGGGCACGGTCGAAGCTCCGCGTTTCCTCCCACGTTACCGTCACTTCGGGCCAGGACAGATCGGTCGATCCCCGGCGAGCCCAGGCCCGGTACGGACCCGGCCCTTCGGGATCGGCGACGAGAAGCCGAAGCGGACCTCCGTCGGTCAGGAAGGCCCACTCCAGGGGCGCTTCCGCCCCTTCGGCCCGAACGGCGGATACATCCAGCACAATCCCTTCCGTCTCCACGCCGGAAAGGTGAGCCGCGCCCCGAAGAATACGGTACAACTCCCCCCGCTGGCCGCTCCACTCAACGACGGCTTCGCCCAACCGGACCGACAGATCGCGAATCCCCTCCCGATAGTAGATCTCCTGCAGTACGTCCTCCTGCCCTACGACCAACCGGGCCGAGCCCCGGGGCAGGATCCGCCACGGCGCCCCTCCGGGTTCCGTTACCCATTCGTCCTCCATGAACAGGGCCCACTCCCCACCCCGTCCGAGCCAAGCCCTGACGCTTCGGCGGACGCCCCCCGGTTCGCCGTGATTCTCGAAGTCCCAGGAAACGAACATGGAGGTGTCCCGGGTGGTATCCATGAAAACCACCGTCCGTTGGTACGTCCCGCCCTCCCCGACCCCGATTACCGGTCTGCCGCCGCCGTTCCTGCCAAGCTCCTCCGACTTGGCCGCCGGAGACCCCACAGGCGGGTCATCCGAGCAGGCGCCCACCAGCAGGGACGAAACGATCGACAAGGTGAGTCTCCTAAACAAGGAAATCGCCCGCCCCTCCGGCCTTGGACCTCGTGGACGGGCACCCGATACTCAAACGTCACTCCGGACCGCAGAAGCCCGGCAAATCTTCCGGAAGCGCTTCCCCATAACCAGCAAAGCTGTTCACGTCCGACGGCCTCGGTCAACACCGAAGCCGCGGCAAGCAACCGAAAGGCTCGCCCCACCGTGAAAGCCGTCATCCCCCTGGCCGGAAAAGGCACCCGGCTCCGGCCCCACACCCACCTCACGCCCAAGCCCCTCATTCGGGTCGCCGGAAAACCCGTTCTGGACTACATTCTCGACGATCTCCTGGAGGTCGGGGTCACCGAGATGGTCTTCATCGTGGGCTACTTGCAGAGTGCTGTTCGCGCTCATATAGCAGAGCGATACCCCGGGATCAGAGCCCACTACGCGGTCCAGGAAGTTCAGAACGGCACCGCCGGGGCGGTGGCCCTGGCGCGGCCCTGGATCAATGGAGACGTGCTCATCCTGTTTGCCGATACGGTCTTTGAGGTCGGTCTCACCGTGATCAGGTCCCTGGACCCCGAGAAGGCGGGCGTGATTTGGACAAAGGAGGTTGAGGACTACCAGCGGTTCGGCGTCGTCACCACCGACAACGACGGAAATCTAGTGAGAATTGTGGAAAAGCCCAGCGAACCCGTCTCGACGCTCGCCAATATCGGCCTGTACTATATTCGGAATCATAAACTTCTTTTTGAAGGCATTGATCACACCGTCGCCTCCGATCCCGGTGCGGCAGGCGAATACTACCTGACAGACGCTTTCCAATACATGGCGGACAGGGGCGCCAAGATCGCCACCGCCCCCGTCGCCGGATGGTACGACACTGGGAGCCCCGCCTCGTTGCTGGAAGCGAACCGGCACCTGTTGTCTCGCCGCAGAAGCGGGGTTGAAGAAGGCGCTGCGGTGCTGGAGTCCGAAGTCTCGCCGTCTTCCCGGATTGAAGCCGGGGCCAAGGTCACCCGATCCCGGATCGGGGAGAACGTTACCGTGGAGCGGGGAGCCAGGGTGGAGGAATCCGATCTGGAGGACACGATTGTCGGCGCCGGTGCGGAGATCGGAGGGAGTCGGTTGAGGCACTCCATCGTCGGGCGCTGTGCCAGGGTGCAGGGCTTCGACGGTGGGATGAGCGTCCCGGATCATTCGGAGGTGCTTTCCGGTAACCAACGGGTGCTGCAACCTTGAAGACGGGCCGTAGAAGCACAGGGTCCTGCGAGAGACCTGTGGGAAACAGGGACGGAGCCGCAATGGAGTACGGGAGGCTGATCCACGACTGGAATGTGGAGGAGTTCGAGACGCTGGCTTGGGGTCGTCACGTGGAGCTGGATGACGAAACGCTGAGAGACGGCCTCCAGTCTCCCTCCGTCATCGATCCACCCGTCAAGGCCAAAATCCGTCTCATTCACATCATGAACGACCTGGGGATTCACGCCGCGAACATCGGGTTGCCCGCCGCGGGTGCCCGGGCGGTGGCCGACGTCACGCGTCTGTGCGAGGAAATCCGCGACGCCGACTTGGCGATCCGTCCCAACTGCGCCGCCCGTACGGTTCTAGCGGATGTGGAGCCCGCGGCCCGCATCTCCCAGACAACCGGAGTGTCCCTGGAGGTGGCCGCGTTCATCGGCAGCTCCCCGATTCGCCTCTTCGCGGAAAATTGGGCTCTGGACCGGATGCTCCGCACCGCAGAGGAATCCGTGTGTTTCTGCGTCCGCGAAGGGTTGCCGGTGATGTTCGTCACGGAGGATACGACCCGAGCCGACCGACACACGCTCAAGGCGCTGTACGGGCACGCGATTCGGTGGGGGGTAAGGCGGATCTGCCTCTCCGACACGGTGGGCCACGCCACCCCCTCCGGCGTAAAGGCCCTGATCCGCTTCGTGAAGCGAGAGATCATCGACCCCTCCGCCGAGAAGGTGAAGCTCGATTGGCACGGCCACAGGGATAGGGGGCTGGGATTGGCCAACGCCCTTGCCGCCATTGAAGCGGGCGCCGACCGGATTCACGGAACAGCCATGGGAATCGGGGAGCGGGTTGGAAACGTGGAGATGGATCTCCTCCTCGTGAACCTCGCCCTGGCCGGCGTTCACCATGCGGACCTGACGCAGCTCTCCGAGTATTGCGAACTCACGGCCAGGGAATGCGGGGTTCCCCTACCGCCAAACTACCCGGTCCTGGGAGCCGACGCCTTCCGAACGGCGACAGGGGTCCACGCTGCCGCCATCGTCAAGGCGGAGGCCAAAGGGGCCGATTGGCTTGCGGACCGGGTCTATTCGAGCGTCCCCGCCTCCATGGTCGGGCGGCATCAGGAGATCGAAGTAGGCCCCATGTCCGGCCTCTCCAACGTCAAATACTGGCTTGCCCGACGGGGTTACGACTCCGGCGACGCCGACCTCTGTCGGCGCATCCTCGAACGAGCGAAATCCGTCAACCACACGTTGTCGGAAGAAGAGATACTGGAAGCGGTGCGCCCAGCCGGAGACTTGCTAGGAGGATAGACCAAGTGGTTTGTCCATCAAGGACCGATTCACCACTCCCTGCGAAGCCGGACCGCGGTTCCGTAGCAGACCATTTCCGCGGCCCCTCGGCTCACCTCGGCAGATTGGAAGCGCACCGCCAGAATTGCGTCGGCTCCTAGCCCCTCCGCCTCGGCAATCATCCGGTCGACGGCCTGCTCCCGGGCTTCCGCGAGCAGCTTGGTGTACTCGTACAGTTCGCCGCCGGCCAGGTTGCGCAGGCTGGCCATTACATCCCGGCCGACGTGGCGGGCGCGAATAGAGCTTCCTCGGACCAACCCCAGCGTGCGCATGATCCGGTGTCCCGCCACGGTCTCGGTGGTTGCGAGGATCATCGGTGGACATCCCGGTACGGGTCCGTGCCGTACTCCTTGTAGCGATCCCAGATCACGTTGGCGAGGAGTACCAGAACCCCGATCACCACCCCCCCGGACGCGAGTCTTACCAGGACCCCCACGGGAGACTTCAGGAACACCCAGATGCCGTAGCCGATCCAGGCCGCGGCTCCGGCGGCCATGAGTACCCATCCCACAGGCAGCGTGATTCGGGATCGGATCCGGTCCCAGACCGACTCTTCTCCCCCCCTTGGAACCAGAGATAGGTCCTGAAACCCCTTCTTCATGGACAGGAAGATTGCAAACTCCCGGCGAAGCTCGCTGGAGGTCTCGAGGAGTACCTCAATGGCGGCTCTTTCCTCTGGCGTCGTTTCGCCGTCCAGGAAGCGCATGAGGTCTTCGCGACTGACTTTTTCGGGCAGGGTTCCGGTCATGGGTCGTCTCGGGACCCGCGGGCAGGGGTCCCCGTGTGCGCTGTTGTCGGGTTCACCGAAAATCGGCGGCTTCCTCCCGCAGTACGGCCGCAAGAGCCCGCCGGGCATGAAAGAGGCGGCTTGCCACCGTCCCCTCGGGAATATTCAAAATGCCGGCGATTTCACCGTAGCGGAATCCCTGAATTTCCTTCAACACGATAACCTCCCGGTGATCTTCACCCAGCCGCTCCAAGGCGTTCCAGAGGAGTTCCCTCGCGGCCCTGCGCTCCCGCCAGCGTTCCGGTCCCTGCTCGGGACTGGCGGCCCTGAGTTCCAGACGTTCGTCAAGGGCTTCGACCCGAAACCTCGCCTGCCGACTGCGGAGGGCATCTCTACACTGATTACGAAGAATCTGAAAAAACCAAGGACCAAAGGGCCGTTTCAGATCGAAGCGAGCCAGAGATTGCCAAGTCTTCACGAAGGCATCCTGAAGCGCGTCCCGGGCGTCGTCAATGTTCCCCATCATGCCCAAGGCGATCCGCATTCCCGGAGGCTCGTAGGCGCGAACCACCGGTTCGAAGAATCGGGCGTCGCCTCTCTGGCACTTCCGCAGGAGCTCCCGTTCCAGGTCGCGGCGCAAACTTTCTCCATGTTGAGCGGGGAATTCGTGTTAGCTGCGTGACCCTCAAGGATCCGGTAACGCCCGAACCGGAAGTGTATGGTTGCGTCTACGTACGGAGCCAGCGTCTCCTTTCAAGAAGGGCCAAATGGCTGGCGCCAACCAGGCCGGGTCGGCATCTTACAGGACCAAACAAGTAAGTTGCAACGGGCAAACAGACGGGCAAGCGTATGGAAAAAGAAGCTATCCGGCGCCGGTGCGCCATCGTTACGGCCGCGGTGAAGCGGCCCGCTCTTGGGGTCTCCGTGGCCCTCGCGGCTCTTGCCGTTCTTCCCTTCGCGGAGTTCCCCGCCCCACTTTCGGCAGCGATGAGGGCGCCTTTCCCTGCCTTGGCGCCCAATTCTGGGGTTCAGACCCAGGAAGTTTCCCGGAAAGCAGACCCAGGAAGTTTCCGGAGGGCGGACTATCCCGCCGGATTCGACGAGGAAGCCGTTTTCTACTCCGAGGCGCTGGGGCCCCTAAGCCGTCCCATCACGACGGATTCGCCCCGGGCCCAGGAATTTTTCGATCAGGGGCTCCAAATGATGTACGCCTTCACCCCCCTGCGGGCGGCCCGATCCTTTCGCCAGGCCCAGAGGCAGGACCCGGGCTGCGCCATGTGCTTCTGGGGCGAAGCGTGGGCATGGGGACCGTATCTGAATGGACCCATGGGGCCTGATGACGCCCCCAGGGCGTTCGAGAACATCACGAAGGCCAGGGAACTCGCCGCAGAGCGCGCAAGCGACGTGGAGGCGGCGCTAATCGAGGCCATGGCGGTTCGGTACACGAGCCAACACGACGCCAAGACCCGAAAGAGCTTGGACTCTGCCTACGCAGAGGCAATGGGTCGCGTGTACGCGCGCTTTGCCGGCGATTCGGAGGTCGGCACGCTTTACGGGGAATCCCTGATGCTCCTTGAGCCCCGCCGTGGTCGCTGGAACATTGAGAAGCCGGCCGTGAGGAAGATCCACGGGATTCTGGAATCCGTCCTCGCCCGTGACATCCGGCATCCGGGAGCGTGCCATCTGTACATTCACGCAACCGAACCCACGGTGAACCCCGGGCTGGCCGAGGGGTGCGCCGAACACCTCGGCCAAGCGATACCCGGGGCCAGCCACATCCAGCACATGCCGTCCCATACCTACAACCGAGTGGGCCGCTGGGGGGACGCCGTACGGTCCAACCTGGCCGCGTGGCACTCGGACCTGCGGTCCGAAGCCGGCACGGCATGGGCCATCTATCCCTCCCACAACCTCCACATGCTTCTGTTCGCCGCGTCCATGGACGGACAGGGCGCCATTGCCATCCAGGCAGCGAAGGATTACGGCAAGATCGTGCCCGGAGGCGCGTTCTACCAAGCCCTGGCCCTCCTTCGTTTCGGCCGTTTCCATGAGATCCTGGAAATGGATGATCCCCCCGATGGAGGAATTCAAAGGGGATTCTGGGACTTCGCCCGGGGATACGCGTTCCTTCGAACCGGGGAGCCGAACCGGGGAGCCATCTACTTGGAGCGGGTAAGGCAGGCGGCGGACAGGATTCCGGAGAGCGAAACCTTCCGGGGGCATTCGGCAACCGACTTGCTGGGCGTCGCCGCAGGCATCCTGGAAGGCGAGATCCTCCGCGACAAAGGCGAAATGAGCCAGGCCGTCAAGGTTCTGGAAAAGGCGGTCACCGTCGAGGACGGTCTTCGCTACGACGAGCCCGAGCCGCTCAACTTCTCGGCCCGCCATTGGCTCGGGGACTTGCTCCTGGAACTGGAACGCTACGAGGACGCGGAAGCGGTCTTCAAGGCAGCATTGGAGGACCATCCCCACAACGGGTGGTCCCTCTGGGGCCTGGAGGCCGCCCTTCGAGCCCAGGGAAAGTACGAGGAGGCGGACAAGGCCGGGCACCGCTTCAAGGAAGCCTGGGTCAGGTCCGACACCTGGATCACGGGGGCGATCTTCTGATCCCGGACGATCCCCTAGCTCCGCCCATCCCCGGAGCTCGGCCGCCGGCCAGGGCCGTCGAGCACCCGAGTTGAGGTCCGACCGATGGCGGTCCTCCCGGGCCGGGTTTCCGCCGTCCAGCCGCAGGCGAAAGAGTATTCTAATCGATAAGTCATTATATCGCATATACTTAAGAAACACTGTGTCCGTGTTCACTCGACCAGAAGCGACTTGACCCTCTCCTTGGTTTCGAATACCTTTTCTCTTCCAAAATCGAAGAATGATTCCGGATGATGAAGGAAGCTTCAAGGAGTCGGCTGGATGGACGATTCTCGGGTCCTGGAGGTGTCTGGTCTCGCGGCGGGTGTCGCGAACGAGGACACCGATATTCTGAAAGGCGTGGACCTGAGGGTTCGGCCCGGTGAAGTTCACGCCATTATGGGACCGAACGGGTCCGGCAAGAGTACCCTGGCCAAGGTGATCGCCGGTCACCCGGATTACGAGCCCACCGCAGGATCGGTAGGGTTTCGCGGAGAGGACCTGCTGGAATTGGAGCCCGATGAGCGGGCCCGCGCCGGGGTGTTCATGGCGTTCCAGTACCCAGTCGAGATCCCCGGCGTTTCCATCGCAAACTTCCTCCGCACCGCCATGCAGGCCCGGCTGGAAGACGGAGAGGAGCTGGACCTCTTCGATTTCCAGGAGCTCCTCCTGGAGAATATGGAGATCCTGGATATGGACGCTTCCTTTGCAGAACGTCCGGTCAACGACGGGTTCAGCGGGGGAGAAAAGAAGCGAAACGAGATCCTTCAGATGGCGGTCCTCAAGCCGACCCTCGCCGTGATGGACGAGACGGACTCGGGGCTTGACATTGATGCGCTCAAGGTGGTGGCCGGCGGGGTGAACACCCTGAAGAAGGAAAACCCCGACATGGCGGTTCTTCTCATCACCCACTACCAGCGGATCCTGAACTACATTACCCCGGATGTGGTCCATGTGATGGTGGGGGGAAAAATCGTAGAATCGGGCGGCCCCGAAGTCGCCTTGGCGCTGGAGGCCCGGGGGTACGAAGAGTACAGGACCGCCAGCGCAGGCTGAACCGATTCGGAGATACGGATTTGCCCGAACCAAGCTTCGGGCTCCGGCAATAGGGAGGAAATGATGCCTCGGAACGAAGTTGTTCAGGGACTCGGTCTTGACGACTACAAATTCGATTTCAGGACGGACTCGAAACCCGTCTACCGGACCCGGCCGGGTCTTGACGCAGATGTCGTGCGACAGATTTCCGCCCGGAAAGAGGAACCGGAGTGGATGCTTTCGGCCCGTCTGAAGGCCCTCAAGATCTACGAATCCAAACCCATGCCCCAGTGGGGCGGTGATCTTTCCGAGCTTCGGGAGACCCTGGAGCAGACGTACTTCTACGTGAAGCCCCAGGAGAAGATCGAACGCTCCTGGGACGACGTGCCGGAGAACATCAAGCTGACCTTCGAACGGCTGGGGATTCCGGAAGCGGAGCGGAAGATCCTGGCCGGGGTCGGCGCCCAGTACGACTCGGAAATGGTCTACCACTCCTTGAAGGAAGAGTGGGAGTCCAAGGGGGTCATCTTCGATTCCATCGAAGACGGACTCAAGAACCATCCCCAGTTGTTCAGAGAGCACTTCGGCACCGTTATCCCCGCCGCCGACAACAAATTCGCCGCCCTCAATTCTGCCGTTTGGTCCGGCGGGTCGTTCGTCTACATTCCGCCGGGCGTGCACCTCGACACGCCCTTGCAGGCGTACTTCCGGGTCAACCAGGAACGACTGGGTCAGTTCGAACGCACCCTCATCATTGCCGGAGAAGGGTCGCGGGCTCACTACATCGAAGGGTGTACCGCCCCGGTCTACTCAACGGACTCGTTCCATTCGGGTGTGATCGAGATCCTGGTCAACCGGGATGCTCGTTTCCGGTACACAACGATCCAGAACTGGTCCAACAACATGTACAACCTGGTGACCCAGCGGGCGCTGGTTCACCAGGGCGGCCACATGGAGTGGCTGGACGGCAACCTGGGATCGAAGCTGACCATGAAGTACCCGTCCTGCTATCTTGTGGGCCAGGGCGCCCACGGGGAGATCCTCTCCATCGCCTACGCCGGAGACGGTCAGCACCAGGACACCGGTGGCAAGGTGATTCACGTTGCCCCCAACACAACATCCAGCATCGTGTCCAAGTCCATCTCCAAGGGGACGGGGCGCTCTTCGTACCGGGGGCTGTGCAAGGTGTACGACGGAGCCACGAATGCTCGGGCCAACGTGGAGTGTGACGCGCTTCTGATTCATGATACCTCTCGCACGGATACGTTTCCGTACATCGAGATTGACGAGAGGAGTGCCACGGTAGGGCACGAAGCCACGGTCTCGAAGGTAGGCCACGAGCAGCTCTTCTACCTGATGAGCCGGGGCATGAACGAAGCGGAGGCCATGGCGCTGATCGTGCGCGGGTTCATTGAGCCCATCGCGAAGGAGCTCCCCCTGGAGTACGCCGTGGAGCTCAACCGGCTCATCGAATTGGAGATGGAAGGGAGTGTGGGTTAGTCGACGCTTCGCCGGCCCAGGGACGTCAATTGCGGTTCCGACCGGTGGGGTGTGCCCGATCCCGATATCCTTATAGGCAAGGGGATCTGATCAGCGATGACGAATAGCGGAGCCGTGTTGGTCCCGAAAATAGGGGGCCGGCCCATTGACCGGGAGGCCGCCTTGGAAGTGGGCGCCGCCGATCCCGGATGGTTGAAGCTCCGCCGGGAAGAGGCCTGGAACATCTTCGCGGCAACGCCCTTGCCGTCCACCCGTTCGGAGGAATGGCGCTACACGGACCTGAGAAGCAAGCTGCCCCTGGACACCCTGTCTCTTCCTGTCGCCGCAGTGGGCAAAACGGTACCCGCCGGGTTGCACCGGGCCCTGGAACAGGATGTGAAGAGCGGTGGACGCATCGTCGAAGTTGATGGATCGGTGATTTCGGCGGAGCTCGACGACTCCCTGGCGGCCCAGGGGGTGGTACTCGCTTCCTTGCGAGACGCGGCCCGGAGGGGAATCGGCGGGGTCGAAGCCCTCTTGGCCACCGAAGCCGTGCCCGCCTCGGACGGCAAACTCCCGGCGCTGAACACGGCGCTCTGGAGCGACGGCGTATTCCTCCAAGTCCCCCCAGGGGTCTCCCTCGATCGCCCCATCCGCCTCAGTCGGTGGGTATCGCACCCGGGAACGGCAACCTTTACGCGCATTCTCATCGTAGCCGAAGAGCAGAGCCGGGTCTCCTTCGTAGACGAGATCCTGTCCCCCGACTTCGAGACCACAACCCTGGCCGATACCGCCGTCGAGCTCTTCGCTCGTGGAGGAGCTCGGGTCCAGTACGTGTCGCTGCAGCGAATGGGGCGTGGCGGGTTCTACTTGGCCCACCAGCGCACTCTGGCGGAGCGGGATGCCACCCTGAACACCCTGAACGTGGCTCTGGGGGGGTCGGTGGGCAGGGTCGACCTGAATGCCAGGCTCCTGGGACCGGGAGCCAACAGCGACATGCTCGGCCTGTACTTCGGGGACGGAGACCAGCACTTCGACTTCAACACGAGCCAGGACCACGTCGCTCCCCACGCCCGCAGCGACCTGCTCTACAAGGGAGCCCTCGACGGCGAGGCAAAGGGGATCTTCCGGGGTGTCATTCGGGTCCACGAAGGCGCCCAGGGGACGGACGCCTATCAGACCAACCGCAATCTCATTCTCTCGGACCGGGCAAGGGCGAACTCGCTTCCGAATTTGGAAATCGAGGCCGACGATGTACGATGCTCCCACGGGGCCACGGTGGGACAGCTCGACGCCGATGCTCTTTTCTACCTCATGAGCCGGGGGCTGAGTAGAAGACGAGCCGAGCGGCTCGTGGTGCTGGGCTTCCTGGGCGAAGTTCTTTCCAAACTCCCCATGGGCGGAGTGGCAAGAAAGATCACGAAGGCCATCGAGACCAAATTGCGATATGCCTGACGAGGGAGTCGCCCCGTCGCCCGGAGCGGCTTGGGTTCGGGTCTCGGCCGCGACTGCGGTACCCCCCGGGGCCATCAAGGCGGTCCAAACGGGAGGGGAGCGCATCGTTCTGGCCAACGTGGACGGCGACTTCTTCGCTTTGGAGGATCGGTGCTCCCACCAGGATTTCCCCCTTTCCTCCGGGGAACTGGAAGGCAACCGACTGGAGTGCATCTTTCATGGGGCGACTTTCGATGTCCGCACGGGCCGATCAACCCGGCTCCCCGCCGTCCGACCGGTGCGAACCTTCCCGGTGGAAGTGCGGGACGGTGAGGTTTACCTGCGGCTGGGCTAGTCGGCACGTGGTTCCGGACCAGGCGCGCACGCGGGACTCGAACCGGCGGATCGGACCATGAAGCCGCCCGCCTCTCTCGACGTCGCCGCAATCCGGCGGGACTTCCCCATCCTGGACCAGGTGATTGAGGGAAAACCCCTCGTCTACCTGGACAACGCCGCTTCCTCCCAGAAGCCGCGGCAAGTCATCGACGCCATCGGCACGTACTACCGGCGGGACCACGCCAACGTGCACCGAGGCGTCCACGAGCTCGCTCGCCGGGCTACAGAGGCCTATGAAGGAAGTCGGACGCGGGTCGCCCGCTGGCTTAACGCACACGACGCCTGCGAAGTGGTCTGGACCCGGGGAACCAGCGAAGCCCTGAACCTGGTGGCGTTTTCAGCGGGCCAGGCCCGGGTCGGCCCCGGTGACGAGATCGTCGTCTCCGAAATGGAACATCACTCCAACTTGGTCCCCTGGCAGCTTCTGGCCGCCCGGAACCATGGGAGTTTGAAGTACGCGGAGTTGACGGACGACGGGCGTATCGATCTGGATCAGCTCACGGATCTGCTGGGCCCGCGCACGAAGATCGTCGCTCTCTCCCACGTGTCCAACGCCCTGGGCACGATCAACCCGGTGCGGGAAATCGGTCGGCGGGTGCGGGAAAGAACCGCCGCGGTGTACGTTCTGGACGGCGCCCAAGGCGCTCCTCATCTACCCCTGGACGTACAGGCGATCGGCTGTGACGCCTATGCGTTCTCCGGCCATAAGATGTGCGGACCGACCGGCGTAGGCGCGCTGTGGTGCCGGAAGGCGCTTCTGGAGGAGATGCCCCCCTACCAGGGCGGGGGCGAGATGATCGAGAACGTCTACCGGGACTACAGCACCTGGGCGGACGTTCCCCACAAGTTCGAGGCCGGAACGCCCAACGTTGCCGGCGCCGTCGGCATGGCGGCTGCCGTGGAGTACCTGGAAGGAGTCGGAATCGGGGCCATCCACGAGCACGAAACGGCCCTCGCGAAATTGGCCGTGACGCTCCTTTCGGAGGTGGAGGGTCTGCGCATTCTGGGCCCGTCCCAGGCGGCGGAACGCGCCGGCGTGGTATCGTTCGTAATCGACGGAACATCGGCCCAGGATGTCGCTACGCTACTGGACGCTCAGGGGATCGCCGTGAGAGCGGGACATCACTGTGCCCAGCTCGTGGTAAACCGGTTCGGGCTGTCGGCCACGGTTCGGGCATCCTTCTACCTGTACAACACCACCGAAGAGGTGGACCGGCTTGCCGAAGCCGTACGGATGGCAAGGGACATCCTGATTTCCTAACCCCCCACACGTCAGGGTCCAGGGGGCTGACAGCGCGGGCCGGCCGCACCGCCCCGACGTCGGCCTCCGATGCCCTATTCATGACAAACCCGACCTAGGTTACAAAATCTTCCTATCGCTTCAAGAGAAAGGATGCCTCCCCATGCCTCAAGCATTCGGTACTCCCCGAAGTAATCCCGGTACGCCCCCCTTCGCGAGCCTCTGGGCCCTCCTCACCGTTCCGATCGCTGCGGCCTGTGGCGGGGAGGATCAACCCGAACCCGATCCCTTCATTTCCACCGAAAGCCCCGCGACGGCGCTAACGGAGTTTGACTACGGTGACCTGGAGCCGTCGGAGGTCCGTCTCAACCTGAAGTGGACCCGGAACAAGGTCTCTCGACATTTCGACCCCGAAAAGGAGCCGGTCCGCCTGACAGGAATCCACATCGCATCCATGGTCCCCCCGGAGTCGACCGAGCCTTCTGCTGGCTTTGACCGAATCACTTTTTCCTTCGCCCCGGAGATTCCGGGGTACCGCCTGGTCCTCGCAAACGAGGGAGGCGGGTGCGACGCCTCCGGGGACGCGACCTCCGCCCCTGCCCAGCTCGTCGTCGATTTCGAGCCCGCCCAGGCCGAAGGGGACGGAAACGCCTGGGTCGAAGACCAAGCTCCGGATGGGTTGCCCGCCCTTTCGGTGGCCGCACAGACCTGTAACGAAGCCGGCAGGGTAAGGTGGCTTCTGGGGCTGTCCACCGAAACCGACTTCCGCATCATGGAAACGTCGGGCGAGCCTCGACTGGTCCTGGACCTGCGGCATCCCTCGGGTTGACGTTACTCTTCGTTCCCTGACTTTCACCCTTCCACCTGGCAGCCATGGCAAATCGCCAGCCCTCGAAAAAGATCTCGGGATCGAGCCTCAAGAACGCGTTTCAGGAGATCATTTGGCCACGCCGCCGACTCGTTCTCCTGGGACTGGTGCTCATTCTCTTCAACCGGCTCGCGGGGTTAGTCCTGCCGGCTTCCACCCGGCACCTGATCGACGACGTTATCGCCAACGGGAATATCGGGCTGCTCTACGGGCTGCTGGGCGCCGTCGGCGGGGCCGTCTTGATTCAGTCGGTGACTTCGTATGCCCTGACCATGCTGGTCAGCGTCGAGGCCCAGAACCTCATCGCCAACCTCCGTTCCCAGGTGCAGAGGCATGTACTGGAACTGCCGGTAGGCGTACTCGACAACACGAAGTCGGGAGAGCTCGTGTCCCGGATCATGGACGATGTGGTGGGCGTGCGGAATCTGGTGGGCACCGGTCTCGTGCAGTTGGTGGGGGGGACGGTCACGGCCGTCGTGGCCCTCACCTTTCTGATCGGGATCAGCCCGGTCATGACTCTGCTGGCGATCGGACCCTTGGCCGGGTTCGCCATCGTGTCCACCCGGGCATTCAAGACATTGCGCCCTGCGTTCCGGGAACGCGGCCAAATCCGAGCCGAAGTCACCGGCCGACTCACCGAAGCCCTCGGGGGCATTCGTATCGTCAAGGGATTCCAGGCGGTAGGAAGAGAAGCGGATGTGTTCCGGGAAGGCGTCATGCGGATCTTCGCCAACGTAAAGACCACGCTGGCGACTTCCAGCATGGTGACCAGCCTGGGGGCCTTCTTCATGGGACTGGCAGGCGTCTTGGTCATGGGGTACGGGGGACGCCTCATCATTTCGGGCGAACTTACCGTTGGAGCGCTCTTCTCGTTCACGGTCTTTCTGGGATTCCTGATCGCCCCTGTCTTGCAGATGGCCAATATCGGCACGCAGATGACGGAGGCGTTTGCGGGCCTGGACCGGACCGCGGAGCTGTTGTCTTGGCCACGAGAGGACGACGATCCTCGACGCACGGCCGAGATGCCTCGGATGAGGGGCCACCTCGCATTCGAAGACGTGCATTTTCGCTACGAGGAAGACAAGCCCGTCCTGAATGGGATCAGCTTCGAGGCCCAACCCGGTACGGTAATCGCCCTGGTCGGCAGCTCGGGATCTGGAAAGTCGACGCTGGCCGGGCTCGCCGCTTCATTTCTGCAACCCGAACGGGGCCGAGTCCTCGTCGACGGCGTCGATCTACGCGACGTAGAGCTCTCCTCGTACCGGGATCAGCTCGGCCTTGTGCTCCAGGACGACTTCCTCTTCGACGGCACGATTCGCGATAACCTGCTCTTTGCGCACCCGACCGCATCGGCTGCCGACGTCCAGCGGGCGGCGGAGCAGGCATTCGTGACCGAGTTCACCGACCGCTTCCCGGACGGGCTGGACACGGTGATCGGAGAGCGGGGCGTGAAGCTCTCCGGGGGGCAGCGCCAGCGGGTTACCATCGCTCGGGCTATTCTTTCGGAACCGAGTATCCTCCTTTTGGACGAAGCAACTTCGAGTCTCGACACCGAGAGCGAAGCGCTGATCCAGAAGAGCCTTGCGGATCTCCTGCGAGGACGGACAACCCTCGTGATCGCCCACCGGCTGTCGACGATCCGGCGCGCCGACCTGATCCTCGTCGTTGAGGACGGACGTATCGTCGAACAGGGTCGCCACGACGACCTCATCGCTCGACAGGGACGTTACCACCAGCTTTACACCGTCCAGGCGAGGATTTAGGCACAGGCGGAAGTCCCCCGGTGGGGCTTCGGAGGCACGGAAGATTGCACCGGCAACCCGAAAGCGGCGGCGGGTTGGTGCTGGGCAGCAATAGCAGCATTACGCGAGAGTTGAGCTGGCCTTCTTCGTTCCAACGGGGCCCCGGGCAACCCCCGAGCCCGTCAGAACCTTGAAGGCGAAAACGGAGCCATATCCGTATTCGGGGTTTCTCCCAGAAGCATTCGGGCAAGGGCATGTCCCGTGCTGGGAGACAGGGTCACCCCGAGCATCTGGTGCCCCGTGTTGACGTACGCGTTGGCGCTTGCCGGCAGTCGGCCTACCACGGGAAGCGTGTCGGGCACCATCGGCCGCATCCCCACCCAGGGCGTGCCCCCATCTTTCGCTTCGGGGATGACCACGTCTCGGAGGACGGCCCGCCGGATCGGCTGGATTCGTCGCGGGTCCAGCCGGCGGTTCACCCCCGACAGCTCCATCGTACCGGCGATCCGAAGCGCCCCGCGGTAGGGCGTCAAGCCGATCTTCGCCTCCCCCAGATACAGCGGCTGGCGAAGCTGGTTTCGGGGTTGTTCAATGGTGACGGAGTAGCCCTTCCCGGCGGTAAGGGGAATCCGTGCCCCCAACATACCGGCAAGGTGCCCGGTCTCCGCGCCCGCAGCGAGGACGGCCGCGTCAACTTCCATGGTACCCTTGGTCGTGATCATGGCCCGCACTTTCCTCCCCTCGGTTTCGAAACCCGCCACGGCCACGCCCTCGTGGATCCGGACACCGTCAGTGCGGAGCGACCGCGCCAAGCCCGCTGTGAGCGTTTCAGGTCGAACGTGGAAGTCCGAATCCACCAGGAGGCCGCCGGTGAAACCCTGGCGGAGCATGGGCTCCTGTTCGTACAGCCCCGTCCGGTTCAATACTTCGTAGGAGGCCACGCCTGCGGCGGCGACCACACCCACCTCCCGGCGGGCAGCGGCGGTCTTGGCCGGATCCCGGAAGGCGAAGAGAAGTCCCGAGCGACCGGACTCGAAGTCCACCCCTCCTGCAGCCAGTTCGGCGAACCGCGCCGCCGTTTCCCCATTCAGCGCCGCCAAGGCTAGAATCCCGTGCTGGTAGTCGGCCTTCGTGCAATGGGAGCGGAACCGGCGCAGCCAGGACCGGAGCGCCAGGAAAGCGGTAGGACGGATGTAGAGGGGGCTGTCCGGCCGGAGCATCCACAGGATGGACCGAAGCGTGGTCAGCCCCGGCACAGGCAGGGGCGCCGAAAGGGACGGGCAGACCCAGCCGCAATTCCCCCGGGAGCATGCGTCGCCGACCGCACCGGCATCCACGACAACCGGATCCGCTCCTCCCTTCTTCAGGTACCAAGCCGTAGCGAGGCCGACCACTCCGCCACCCACCACGCCGACGCGCACGAATCCTGATCCTCCCGGTTCAACTCCCGGGGCGGTAGCCGGGGCCCCGCACGATCCGACCGGGCTTGGCCCCCGTGTGGACTCCGGCGCGCAGAACCTGAACCCCGTTGACGAAGACCTCTTCAACCCCTACCGAAAGCTGGTGCGGTGCCTCGAACGTAGCCCGGTCCCCGATCAGGGACGGATCGAACACCACCACATCGGCATACATCCCGGGCTTGAGAAGGCCTCGGTCGTGAATGGACAGTCGGGTCGCCACGGCCGCGCTCATTTTTCGGACGGCGTCCTCCAGGGTGAGGACACCTTCGTCCCGGACATACTTGCCCAGAATGCGCGGGTAGGTACCGTAGGCGCGGGGGTGCACCATGCCTCCTGTGCTGTCCGGATCGAAGCCCGACGCGTCGGTTCCGATCTTGATCCACGGTTGCTGGAGCTGGAGTGCCACATTCTCTTCGGCCATCATGAAAATGACCATGCCGGCTTCGCCTCCCGTCGTCAGCACGAGCTCGATGGCGGCGTCTACCCAGTCGGTACCCATTTCCCGGGCGACTTCCGACAGGCGCATCCCCACATAGCGCCCTGCCCCGCTGGGCTCCCCGTCCGGCCCCGTCGTCGCCGCCGAGGTGATCAGAACGCCCTCCGGCGTGGCCAGGGCCCCGAAGTTCTCCCAATCTGCCTCGTCCCCCAAGACCTCTTCATGGACGCGTCTGCGAATTTCCGGATCCGTCAAGTTGTCAAGTAGCCGACCCCCTTCCGATGCCCACGGCGGGAGCAGGGCGGACAGGCCCGTTCCTCCAGCGGTGTAGGGGTACATATTGGCCTGTACATCCACACCGGCGGCCCTCGCAGAGTCGATCTTGGCGATGGCCGAGGCCGCCTTGTGGTGGTTCCGGAGTCCGGCAGCCTTCAAGTGGTAGATCTCCACCGGCACTCCGCCGAGCCTTCCGATCTCAATGGCCTCGTCAATGGCTTCCAGGAAGCGATCGGCTTCGGAGCGCATGTGGGTAATGTACAGACCGCCGAACGGCGCTGTGGCCGCGACGACTTCGGCGAGTTCGGCGGTGGAGGCAAAGTTACCGGGCGGGTACACCAGCGCACTCGCCACGCCAAAGGCCCCGTCCGCCATGGCTCGCTCGGTAACAGCCCGCATGGTGTCCCGTTCCGCCGCCGTGGCCGCACCGGCCGCCTCCCCCTTCGCGTAGACCCGAATCGTGGTTGCACCCACGAACGACCCGAAGTTCGGAGAGGCCCCGTTGTCCAGCATCGCCCTGAGCCAGCGGTCGAAGCCCCGTGGACCCGAAAAGTCGCGTCTTCCCCCCCGGGCTTCGGGGTTCACGAGGCCGGCCCCCCGGTCTGTATTGGCGTTGGCGGGAGCGTTCGTCCAGCCTTCCCCCATGATCTCGGTCGTGATTCCTTGGGTGATCTTGCCCAGAAGGCGCCCGTCACCGTTCAGAAGGGCGCCCCGGGCGTGGGACTGGATGTCGATGAAGCCGGGCGAAACGACTTTGCCCGAAGCATCGATCCGCACCTCCGCCTCCGAGTTGGCGAGAACGCCCGCCGGGGCGATCGCAGCGATCCGATCCCCACGGATCCCCACATCCCCGTAGAACCAGCCAGCTCCGGTCCCGTCCACCACCCGGCCGTTTTCGATGATCACATCCATGGGGACGTCCACTTCCATGGGCACGTCTGCCGATCCGTCCCGTCCGTTTCCGGGCGAAGGGCCGTACTCGCAGGCGTTCAGGAAAGCGACGGAAGCGGCAAGCGCACCCCGAGCCAAGCGACCTCGTACGTCGGAATTCGTCATGAGGAGCAGGCCGCGGCCCATGCGATCCGCGAACGAAATCCTCTCCGCCGGGCCATGCGTCCACGCCAAACACCAAACGCCCCGGGCCGGAAGCCCGCCTTTCAAGATTTTCCACATCGCGCTGATTCCTCGTGTTCGGGTGGGTGGTCCGGCGCCGGGCAACCGGGTCGGGACGGGGGTTACAGCCCCTCAGACGGTCCATATCTCTTCCAGCGGCCATGGCCCGAATGGCCTCGTCGGTCTTGGTGCCAGGGTGACCTCTCGACAAGACCCGTGAACGGCGGTCAGATCTTCGCTGGAATCGACCCGGAGTGGATCGCTGAACGGGTCATTGTGGTTCCCCAAGCGGCGTTTGGTCATAGGGTCTTCAGGGAAGCGCCGCTTTCCCTCCTATTCGGGAGACGATGTACCTGGAATGGACGGAACCTGCGACAAAGCCGGTAACGCTGTAGGACCCACCCAAAAGGCGGGTAAACACCGTACGGGTCGAGATGCGCCAGCCCACGGCCTCTTCGTGGGAACGGGCCTTGACGGCCTCGATGTCGCTGGGGATCAGAACCTCGACCTCTGCCACATCGCCAGCGGGAGGCCAGCCGTCGGTCCCGGGGAGGCCAACGGCGGGCCGGGAAGCGGCATCGGAGGGAATCCGTTCTTTTCGGGGGGGAGAAAGCCCCCGCGACTGATCTCCGTTCAGGTCCCAGCTGACCACGAACCTGTCGGTCCCCAGCTGGTGCAGGTCGCTGTCCGAAGCGCAGTACATGTCGGGGACATACTCCGACACTTTGACACCCAGGCGGTTGAGGTTGAGGTGGGCGTTGCGGGCCACCAAGGGATCGAAGGTCCAGTACACCGTTGCGATTCCCTCCGCCAGCAGGTCCCTTCTCTGGCGGAGTTTGAGGCGTCGTCCGATGCCCAAGTCCCGAGCATCCCGCCGTACAGCCAGCATGTGGGACCAATGGGCCAGCTCTCCGTTTCTGATCCCCGTGACCCCGTAGACGAAGCCCAGCATTGTGCCGCCGGGGTCGAAAGCCCCCAGGACGATTCCCCCCATCTTGGCCGTGACCTGGAGAATGCTCCCGGGAACAATGTCCGAGAAGCCGCAACCCCAGGTCTCTTCCTGGAGGTGCACACAGGCACGTAAGTCCTCTTGCCCTTCCATGGGGCGGATCTCAATGTTCAGTGCGTCGGAGGACGCTGGGTCACGCCCTGGCATAAGTAATCGAGTTGTTCTGGAGTGGGGTGGTGGTCCGGGCCGCTCTCCGGAGATTCGGACATGGTCATGATGTTCCCAGGAAAGACGAATTTGCGCGTGGGAAACCGGAGCGTGCCATATTATCCCACGGAATCAATGACGGCAAGATATGGATGAGCCTTCGACGGATCCGATGTACATTCCGGGGGTCGGATAGCGTCTGGAGGAGGACGAAAGCGCATCTTCCCCGGATAAGCCGGTCCCACAATGAAGAACCTCCGGAACAGGAGTCATGTCGGCAACCAGCATCGCGACAAGTGACCGCGGAACCCAAGCCTACCAGCGCCTCCGCGAGCTGATCGTACGGGGCCGCTTGGCCCCGGGGTCGAGGCTGATCGAAACCGAGATCGCCGCGCGACTCCGTGTGAGCCGGACACCCGTCCGAAGTGCGCTTCAGCGCCTCACGCAGGAAGGCTACATCGTGGAGACGGGAACCGGCCGCCAGAGCCGTCCCGTCGTCGCCCCCCTCACCCAAAGCGATGCCCGGGAACTTTTCTACATCGTCGGAGAGATCGAAGGCCTGGCGGCTTGGCGGGCTGCGCGCCAAAAGAACCGGCACGAGACGGTGGGCCGACTCAACCGGATCAACTCGGAACTCCTCGCCGAGGTCAGGGGCCCGGCCCCCTCCCGGGAACGAATCTTCGAACTTGACACTTCGTTTCACCGTTGTTATGTGGAGGACGGCGCAGGACCCCGGCTCTTGGCGCTTCACGACGCCATTAAACCCCAGATTGAACGCTACACCCGGCTCTATGTCGACGCGCTCCGGAACCAGATCGCGATCTCCGTCCGGGAGCACCAGGTCACCGTGGACAATGTCTCAGACGGGGCAGCGGAATTGGCTCAATCGTCCGTACGGACCAACTGGCGCAACGCGGCCGAGCGGCTCAGCGGCGTCATCGAGCGGGCCGGTGAGCTGGGAAGCTGGTAGGCCGTCCGGGCTGCGGGCAACGCGGACTCCCAGAGCGGCTATCCCGCGGAGGACAGCCATGAAGAAGGCGCAGATCCGGAGAACCGATCACCTTGGCTTCAGCGCGACGGCCACTTCGTGGCCCACCGGATCTTCCGCCCCCTCGGCATGACCCGGAGCACAACCCTCATCGGACCCCTGGAGCACGGGCACTACGACACGTTCCGAGCTGCCTGGAGGCGTATCGCCGGAACGAAGGAGTTCTTCCGCTTCGAGATCGGCACCGACGGCAAAGTCGCCGCCCTTCACGCCGAAATCGCAGGCAGCGTCGAGTTCAGGAGGCGTTGAGCACCCGTTCGGCAGACGTAGTGGTCGTAGGGGCCGGGATCGTCGGGGCTGCCTGCGCCTTCCACTTGGCTTCTCGGGGCCTTCGGGTCACCGTTCTGGAGCGCGAAAGGGCTCCGGCTCTCGGCTCAACGGGGAAGAGCGCCGCCGGGGTGCGGGTTCAGTTCACGACCCGGGCCAACGTTGCCTTATCCATGTACTCCTTGCCGGTCTACCGGGAGTTCCAGGACAGGTACGGATTCGAGGTCGGGTACCGGGACATCGGCTACCTTCTCCTGGTGCTTCAAGACCAGTGGGAGCGGCACATGGAGTCCGTGGCCCTTCAGCGGGACCTGGGGGCTCCGGTAGAAGTCCTGGACGCGGAAGACGCACAGCGGTACGTGCCCTTCGCCAAGGACGGCCTTGGCGGCGCGACCTACGGTCCCTGGGACGGGGTGATCGACCCTCACATGGCCACCCACGCGTGGGCGGCGATGGGACGGGCCGCCGGGGCAGAGTACCACTTCAACCGCCCCGTGACGGGGTTCCGACCCCAAGGCAGCGGATGGCGGGTGGAAGCCGGTACCGAGTTTTTCTCCTGCGGCTACGTCGTCAACGCTGCGGGTGCTTGGTCTGGTCGGATCGGCCGCCTGGCCGGCGTGCATGTCCCCGTCCGACCCAAGCGGATTCAGATCTTCCTGAGCGCCCCGGTCACTGACAAACGGGTCTACCCCCTCACCATCGACCTGGGAACCGGCGTCTATCTGCGGAGTGAAGGCGACCGAATCCTCTTCGGACTGGACGCCCCCGAAACTGACGGGAAGTTCACCCAAGGAATCGACTGGAACTGGTTGGAACACGTCCTGCTGACCGGCGTCGAACGCTATCCTTGGTGGGAAGACCTGGGCGTGGACCGAAAGGGAAGCTGGTGGGGATACTACGAAGTCACCCCCGACAACAGCCCGGTCATCGGATTCAACCCTGACACATCGGCGTGGGTCGACGCGTGCGGCTTCTCCGGCCACGGCATCATGCACGCCCCCGCTACCGGACTTGCCGTCTCGGAGCTGGTGGCGGTCGGGCACTCCCACACCCTGGACATCGCGGCGTTCCGCCACACTCGCTTCGGGAAACCTCGCTCGGGGGAACGGGGAGAAGAAGAGGGGAACATCTTCTGATGAACGCAGGGGGCGGCGATCATCGCTTATGCTCTCACATTGCCGGTTAGACAGCTCGTTCCATCAGGACTGCTTGCAATGGTAATGTACAACCCCGTCTTCTCCGCTCTTCCCTTTTCCCTTACCGGAAAATTCAACTTGCAGTTCATCGCAGACGAACAAAAGATGGTAGACGATGCATTCCCATGCCCCATCGTCGTCTTTGTCCGTACTCTGATCGTCCTTACAATCGGGATCCGGGTCGTCGGCCAATAGGTTCTGGCTCTGCTTCTCCCCACCCACGGACGTGATTCCGTACCTATTGAAGGAGACGGGGCCGCCGGTTTCGGCCAGCGCCCAATGCACCTCGGTCAGGGTGGCCCGAATATCGGCGTAGTCGTCTGGTTCGGGTTCAGTGGCTTCCTGGCACGCACCCAACACCAATGCCAGGGCTGCGAATGGCCCCCAAATCGGTCTCTTGCTACTCCTCGGTTTCTTGCTATTCATGGTTGCAACCTATCCTTTCTGCTGAATGAGCCCCCTGCGTCCGCCCAGATCTGTGCTGGGAAAATATAGAGTATTTTCACGCGAATGTAAATATCCGGCGACGCACCACTGCCCTTCGTCCTCCGGAATGGGGTGTCGGCCAAGCGCAGGCGGCGGACCCAAACGTCGTCCCCTCACCTGACTGGATTCTCCTGCGGGCCACGTCGTCAGTGCAGCAGGTGCTTGGCCCGGCTGGATCGGCCGACGGGCCGGCGGGCATGGGGTCTTCTCGGCGGAAGAGCTTTCGCAAATGTAATCTACATATTACATAATGTAATCTTCCAAATACATTTTGAACTACTTGAATCTCCGAAAATTGAATCCCCGAAAACAAGACGTCACCATGTCCGAAGCTCGGCTTGACAACCGCCTGAGACGTCACCGCAAGGCCCACGGGCTGTCCCAGCACGTCCTGGCGGAACGATCCGGTGTTTCCCGCCAAGCGGTGTTGGCCATCGAGGCGGGGAAGCGGGTGCCCTCTACAGAGCTGGCACTTCGGTTGGCACATGTCCTGAAGTGTGCCGTGGAAGACCTGTTCCAGCTGGTACCCACACCGGGAATCCACGCTCGGCTGGCCTCGCTTCCCTTGGGCTTGACGGCGGGTTCCGCCACGCGAAACCGGGTTGCGCTGGGCCGAATCGAGGGGAACTGGGCGGCCCACCGCCTTTCCGCCGACGGCACAACGGCAGCAGACGGAATCGTGGAGTCGGAAGCCCCGGGGCGCCCTGGATCTCCCGACTCCATCGCAGTTGTTCAGCCCCTTGCCAGCACCAACGATCTGGAGCGCAACATTCTCGTAGCCGGGTGCGCACCGCTCCTGGGCGCGGTCGCCCACCGGGTGAGCCAACGCTTCGCCGATGCCCGGGTTACTTGGCTACGGGCGGGTAGCCAAAGAGCCCTGGATCTCCTTGCAGCCGGGATGGTTCATGTGGCGGGCGTCCACCTGTCCGGAGTTTCTACAGGGGGCGGAAACCTGGCGGCGATCCGCCGCGCCCTGCCCGGTCGACAGCTTCTCGTGGTCAACCTCACCCGCTGGCGACAGGGACTCGTGGTCCTGCCCGGCAACCCTTTGGGCATTGACGGGGGAGCGGATCTGCTCCGGCCCGAGCTGAGGCTGGCCCACCGGGAAGAGGGCTCCGGTGCATACGCGCTGGCCGCCCGGTTCCTGGAACCAGAGAGCGGGAGGGCCGCCTGTTCCCCCTTGCTTCGTGGGCCTCTCGCCCAGGACCACGGGGAAGTCGCTCGACTGGTCCGTTGGCGTTCAGCCGACACCGGAATTGCCATTGAGGGCGCGGCTCTTGCCGAAGGGCTGGGGTTTGTCCCTCTTGCCCAGGAACGCTTCGACTTGGTGGTCCCCACTGCCCTGGCCATGGTGCCTCCGGTCTCCCGTCTGATTGAAACGCTGGACAACCCCGGTTTCCGGGTCGAAACCGCGTACCTTCCGGGGTATGACGGCTCCCTCAGTGGCCAGGTCACAAGGGTGGAAGCCGCGTGAACCGGCGCCGCGGGAGCCTTTTCCGCATGTCGATCCTCCTTGGAGGGGGCGCGATTTCCGCTTGCGGCAACAACGTGCCGGACCGGCGGCCCTTGAACATTTTCGCGGCGTCGTCCTTGATGGAAGCCTTCCAGGAAATGGAAGAGGCATTCGAGAATGTCCATCGGGATACCGATGTCGTCTTGACGTTTTCGGGGAGCCAGATTCTCCGCCTCCAGATCGAACAGGGTGCTGGGGCGGATCTCTTCGCGTCTGCGAACTTCCACCACATGGAATCCCTGGCCCGTGCGGGCTTGGTCGTGGCTCCCCGGGTCTTTGCCCACAACGAGCTGGCCGTAATCGTTCCCCCGGACAACCCGGCGGAGATCCGATCCTTCCTGGACCTGAGGCAGGCAAAGCGGCTGGTCATCGGGACGGAGAACACACCGGTGGGCGCCTATACCCGCGAATCCCTCGCCATGGCTGCCGGGAAGTTCGGCGCCGACTTCCGAACGGACGTACTGAGGCGGGTCGTCTCCCAGGAAAGCAACGTTCGCCTCGTCCGCGCCAAGGTGGAACTGGGTGAAGCCGATGCCGCCGTCGTGTACCGGACCGACGCCCTGTCGGGACGAGTCCGGACGATACCGATTCCGCCCCTGGCTCGGGTGCGCGCGGGCTACCTGATCGGGGCCATCGTCGGCACCGCCAACCCCGGGGATGCGGAGCGTTGGCTCGGTTTCGTTTTTTCCCGGGAGGGCCGGGCGATTCTGTCCCGCCGGGGGTTCCTGACCGGATCGGCCGGACCCGGTGCCTTCGCGGGACCAAGCCCGCCGGCCGGAGCTGACGCACCACCCATGCAGTCCGAATCGCGCGGGTCGGCCAAGCCTACCGGGCCGTGAAGCCGACGTCCGGAGGGCCCCTCACCCGAAGAGCCCCATTTTTCGCCGGGGTCCCGATGCTGGGGCTTCTAGTGATTCCCCTGGTCGCCCTGACCGGCGCGTCTTCTTTGGCGGATCTGTCGTTCGGCCTCCGCCACCCGCTCTTTGTCGCAGCCCTCTGGACCAGCGCCCGAACGACGGTCGTCAGCCTGACGATCGTGATCGTGACGGGAACCCCGCTTGCGTGGTGGATGGCCGCGCGTTCCAGCCGAGGGGCACGGGTTGTCGAATCCCTTGTCGACCTCCCCATCGTGGTACCGCCCGCCGTCATCGGCATCGCGCTGCTGGAAACCTTCGGGCGTAACGGCCTCTTCGGGCCTGTCCTGGCATCTCTCAATCTCCAAGTGGCCTTCACGAGCACCGCTGTCGTCCTGGCCCAGGTGGTGGTCTCCGCACCCTTCTACATTCAGGCAGCGGCCGCCGCCTTCCGCAGGGTGGACGAGGATCTGCTGATCGTCGCGCGCACGCTCGGCCAATCGTCAGCGGGCGCATTCGTCCGCGTGGCCCTTCCCATGGCCCTGCCGGGGATAGCCGTCGGCGCCGCGTTGTCTTGGGCCCGGGGCCTGGGGGAGTTTGGAGCCACGCTGCTCTTCGCCGGCAACCTCGCGGGTTCCACCCAGACCATGCCCCTGGCCATCTACACCGCCCTCGAATCCGACGTCCGGGTCGCCGTCGCCTTGGCCCTCGTCTTGGCCGGAGCCGGGGGGCTTCTCCTCCTGCCTCTCCGGGCTGTCCCGGCTCTCCTCTCGTCCCGGCGGCGGTTGACCGGGAAGAACCCTTCCGTTCCCGCTGCGGAAACGCTCTGAGTTTCCCATGCGGTGGCACCTGCGCATTCGCGCCCGCGCGGGGTCCTTCAACCTGGAAGCCGACGTGGAAGGAGACGAGAACCCGGTCATCCTCATCGGCCCCAACGGCTCGGGAAAGACCACCCTACTGCGGATAATCGCCGGCGCGTACCGGCCCCTGGCGGGTCGGATCCACGCGGGCGGGCGGGTCCTTTTCGACTCGGAAGAAGGGATCGACCGTCCCCCGGAAGAGCGGCGCGTCGGCTATCTTCCCCAGGGTTGCGGTCTGTTCCCCCATTTGAGGGTGATCGACAACGTGGCCTTCGGACTTACCTCCCGTCGGCGGCGAATGGATCGGCGGGCCCGGAAACGGGCGGCGGCCGAAATCTTGGAGCAGCTGGGGTTCGCTCACTTGGCCGGGCGTCGCCCGAACTCCCTTTCCGGGGGGGAAAAGCAGCGTGTCGCTCTCGCCCGGGCTCTGCTGACCGAGCCGGAGATGCTCCTGCTGGATGAGCCCCTCGCCGCGATGGACGCCGCCGCTCGCCGTGATTTCCGCGCCTACTTGGCCCGCCATCTGGCCGAGTGCGGCACACCCGCCATCGTCGCCACCCACGACGCCCGGGATGTTTGGGCCTTCGGAACCCCGGTGGTCTACGCCCTGGAAGGTGGCAGAATCGTGCAGAAGGGACAGCCCGGGGCACTGGCGGCCCGGCCGGCGACGGACTTCATCGCGGAGTTCTTCGTAACCGATGGAGTCCCCGCCGAATCTGGCACACCCCTGACAGGCCGGCCCCGACCCCACGGTTTTCGGACCGCGTAACCTTGGGCGAGCCTTGCTCGGGAAGGCGGCCACTGATACCGGCGACGCCCAGGGCGCATTTCGGCGTCGGGGGGAACGGGTCCGCCCCCTTTCGTCTACCGTTCCGCAGAACCTTCCCGACTCCCCCCTGCACCCCTAGGCCACCCGAAGTGCCTGACCGTGAAGGACAGGACCCCGTTGTAGATCTCGGCTCCCGCCGATTTGCCCACGGATATGAGACCCGCTCCGTAGCGAATCCCGATCCCCGTCTTGTGGAACTCAACTTCAACCCCCACGAGCACGCTGGCGTCGAAAGTATGGGGATCCAGACCCTCGGTTTCACCGCAATCCCGGGAATCCAATCGGCAACGCAAGGGAAATCCGAGAGACAACCCACCGAAGAGGTGAGGGCGAACGGTGGCTTCGGACGCCGGGTGCAGATCGACGAGAACCGGAAGCTGAAGGTAGAACAGGTCGAGCGTCGCAAGGGGAAGAATGCTTGACTGGACGGATAACTGCGAACCCTTGGTCGAGAAGTAGAGTTCCGGCCGAATCGATAGGTTTTTTGTAAGGGGAATATCCGTCACGCCGCCGAACATGAAACCTGTGCGGCTTCCAATTCTGGCGGTACCGTTGCCCGTGAAGGTCGTGCGGTTCAGGCCACCCAGCAACCCGAACGAAATCTGCGCCGATGCCTCGGGCGCGGTCGCGGGGAGCAGTGCGGCCCCCAGCAAGAGCGCGGTCGCGAGTTTTCGGATCATCTCCCGCCTCGGGTCATCGATATGACGGGTCGCAAAAGCCCGCTCTGGAGCCCGGCTATATCGGACCATCTTCCCACGGCCCCCAAAGGGCGTACGTGGCGCTCGCCACCGATCCGCCGATTACGCGGGAACCCTGCACGTTGAAGAAGAGGACGCGACCGTCCGGACTGAAGCAGGAGCCGGCGAACTCTCCGGGCTGGGGACCGTCCGGATCCCGCGGGGATCTCACCAAATCGACGATCCGCCCCTCCCGGTCAAGCCCCCGGATGAACTGGTCGTCGCTCCCGTCCTCGCACATGACCAGCCCTCCCCGGGGACTCACCACGATGTTGTCCGGGCTGTCCAGAACCTCCTTCGACGGCGACTCGAAGACCAGGGTCAACTCCCCCGTGTCGGGGGAAAGGGGTCGGTAGTGAAAGACCTGCCCTGCGGTGGCGTCTCCGCCGTTTGTGGAGACAATGTAGATTCCGCCGTCCCCGTGAAAAGCCCCTTCGAGGCGGGCGAACTTGGCGGCACCCTTGGCGAATCCCTGCTTGAAAACCGCCAGTCGGTCGGAATCGGCATCGGGGGGATCCGGATCGTCGATGTCCACCCAGTGGACCGGGAGCGCCGTTCCCGGCGTCTGACCCCGGGCCGTCAGGTAACCCGGTTCACCGGTCACCGCCATCATCTGGAGGCTGCCCCCCACCGCCAACCTTCCCGGTTGGGAAGGAAGGAAGCGGTAGAACCCCGCTCCGGGCAGCTCGTCCCGGCCGGGGACGTACCAGGTATCTTCCGTTTCGTAGACGATCCCCGTCTCCGGATCGATGGCCACCGCCTCATGAATGAAGCGCCCCATGGCCCGGAGGGGAACCGGATCCACGGGACCTCTGGCGTCCGCCGGAACCTCGAAGATGTAGCCGTGGGGCTCGTCGAAGCCCGAAGCCCGACCCGATGTGATTTCCTCGCAGGAGAGCCAGCTTCCCCAAGGCGTCGGGCCGCCGGCACAGTTCACCCGGGTGCCGGCGAGGGAAACGAACTCGTCCACCAGCTCCACGTTCAAGCGGTCGTTCTCCCCCGTGATCCGGACTTCCAGCGAAGTCGTCCCGCCGCTCCCTTTCGCGTCGTAGTACGGCTCCCCCATGGGTCGGGCCCCGTCCGCATCGTCCGTCATCTCGTGGTTGCGGATCAGCCGGACATTGCCGTTGGGGAGAGGGAAGGCCGCCATTCCGTCAAAGGCGTTAGGCACAATCAGCCCTTCCCGGACCGACGAGGGCACGCCTCCTGCGCTGATGCGCACACAGCGAAACCGTTCCGGAATTTCGAGCTCGGGGCAGTCGGGAGTGGCCGCGAGCTTCCTGTAGGGTCGAAAGGAGTTGCCCGCGCTCCCGGACCGGCGCAGGAGCTTGGCGTCGTTGCACGCGGCGAGTCCGGCGAGGGAAGGGGTGAGCACGGCAGCACCACCCGCGGAAGCGAGTGTCTTCAGGAAGGCGCGGCGAACCAGGGGCATCGTATTACCGTCCGAGGTGAGTGGTCTCTCGAGTCGTGTCGTCTTGAGTCGTGTCCTTCGGCGGAACGGTCTCCTAACCGTCGCATTGGAACCTACATTCGACGGAGCCGTATCCAGCCCGGAAGATCCATACAATGGCGCCGTGGGGACAGGGGGCAGGGACCGGGATTGGCTTTCGGGTGCCCCAAGCAAGTCCTTGTCCGGGTGGCATAGGGAGAATCTAATGTCGGAAGGTGAGCGGCGCCGATCGCGGAACGGCGTGACCGACGACATGAGAGCTCGGAATGGCTCTTCATCAAACGAAGCGAACAGGACGGCACGTGCGCGCTGCAGTTCGGATGAGAACTCGGGGAGTGCGGCCGGCCGCCATTGGAGCGACAGGACTCCTACGCTGAAGCGGCAAAGCTGTTCTTGGCGGGGCGTCCCGGACCTTGGATCGCCAGCAGGGGCCTTCGCCTGATGGCGTATCAACGGGATGCATTCACGAGGCATGTACCCTTTTGTAGAGCACACGGATTTTCCCACTGTGCTGGCACAGGGATCCCGAGACAGATTTCATCCGAATCACCAGGACATTTCTGGCCCAGCGTCCTACCTATGCTGCATTCGCAGTAGCCGTAGAGTCCGACACTGTCCTTGTGCTAGTCGGCAGAAGTCTGGATCGTCGCGCCCTTGACAAATACGACTTCAAGACGGGGGCCTATCTTGAGACCCAACTTTGCCTATGGCTTTATCAGAGTTTGTCGCTTATGAAGACCAACTCTACGTCGTGACGTAAGGAATAGGCAATGGTAGAGATGAGAAAGAAGGTCCGTGTTTGAAGCCAAGCCGCAGGCGCTTACAGCGTAGATAGGCCCCGAGCAGATAGGGCCTGAATGTAATGAAATACTCATTTCTGCGGGTCCAAGAGCAAGTGTTTCTTGTGGATCTGGTGCCGCACGGACTACTACCACCATGCAGATCCGGGTGGTGACGACAGCGGGGAGACATCCGCGTAGAAGCACCTCCGTAAAGCTTGGGGGCAATCACATTTGCGTCAGGGCGCCAGGCAACCTTTCCAGATCGGCCTCCACGCCCTACGTTCGTGGCCAACTCATAACGTACGGAGGAAGACGATCATGGTGAGCCGAAACAGGCGGGACTTTCTGAAGACGGCGGCTGCCGCAGCGGGGGCGGTGAGCCTGGGTGCGGCTTGTGGCCCCTATGGAGACCGGCGCGACGGAGCTCCGGCTCCGATGTCCATTCTCATTCTGGGCGGCACCGGGTTCATCGGCCCTCACATGGTGGAATACGCTCGGTCCCGGGGACACACGATCACCCTCTTCAACCGGGGCAGAACCAATACCCACCTCTTTCCGGAGGTGGAAAAGCTTGTAGGTGACCGGGACGGGAACCTCGCGGCCCTGGAGGGGCGCACCTGGGACGCCGTGATCGACAACAGCGGCTTCGTACCCCGCCACGTGCGGGACTCGGCCACCCTCCTGGCCGACTCCGGGCGATATCTGTTCATCTCTTCAATCTCCGCATACAAGGACCTGGCCACGCCGGGCATCACCGAGGACTACGAGGTGGGCCGAATGGAGGACCCCACGGTGGAGGAGATGACCAACGCAAGCTACGGTCCCATGAAGGCGCTGTGCGAAGAGGCCGTGCAGGAGGTATTCGGCGATCGGGCCAACATCGTCCGTCCTGGCTACATCGTAGGTCCCGGCGACGGTACGGATCGGTGGACCTACTGGCCCGTGCGCACCGCCGCTGGAGGAGATGTGGCCGTACCCGGCACCCCCACCGACCCGGTGCAGGTCATTGACGCCCGCGACTTGGCGGGATGGGTCGTCCGTATGCTGGAAGACGAGATTGGGGGCGAATTCAACGGTGTCGGTCCGCAGGAAGCCGTGGACATGGCCGGGATGCTGGAGGCGTGCCGAGAAGTCAGCGGAAGCGACGCCGAATTTCACTGGATGGCCGCCGATTTCGTGGATGAGCAGGGCGCGTTCTTCCCCATCTGGGCCCCGCCTGGGCAGGGCAACTTCGGTGCGGCCCATGTCGTGGACAATACCCGGGCGATTGAGGCCGGCTACACGAGTCGGCCCTTAGCCGAGACGATCCGCGACACTCTGGCTTGGTGGAATGGATTGGGGGAGGAAGACAGACCCAGCGGTGGGATGCGGGCAGGACTGCGCAAGCCTCCAGAGCTCGGCTTCCAAGCGCCCGCCAGCCTGGAGGCGATGATGGAAGTCGAAAGCGCCCTTCTGGAGGCGTGGGCGGCCCGGTAGGCTTGATCGTCCGGGGCGGGAGCTGGGGCCGGTCCCCGGCTCCCGCTTGGGGATCGGCCCTTCGTCTAGCGCCCATCGGAGCTGTGACGGGCAGAAGGTGCCGATCCGGTCACGCTCCCGGGCAGCAGGGCCCCCGGGTCACCCCTATCGGTTCGCCTTCCACTGTTCGTAGCGCATTCTGAGCGTGGCCACCGGGTTGGCGTTTTCCCCGGGTTGGATGTTCTGGTCGGTAACGTCAATGTAGAGGGAATAGTCACCGTCGTTGAAAGACTGGCCCTCGGGGTCGTGGGCGTTCGCCACCAGCAGGTAGGCCACGTGGGAAGTCTTCCCGTCGCAGGAGACATTCGGCACCAGCGGTTCCGATTCGCAGGTGCACCGCCGGTCTCCCCCTTCTCCGTCGGCGGCCTCCATGGCCGCCATCACTCGATCGGCCATGGTCCCGCTCTCGGCCTTGAAGGCCGCCACCGCCCGGTGCACGACCTCGTCGGAAGCCAGGATGTTCCCCTGGACGGAGAAGAAGATCCCGGCCTCGGGAAGGCTGTCGGCAACGGCAAGGGAAGCCTCTCCGTTCCCGCTCCCGGAGTGGCCGGCGCAACGGCCTTGGAGATCAACGATTCCGAACTGGCGTCTCTGGAAATCCGGATCCGCCGAGAGCATCTCGATGATCTCCTCCGGTGGCGTCCCCTTCTTCATTTCGGTGTAGATGAGCTGCTGGTTCGCCCGGGTTCGGTCCACCCCCGCCTGGGCGGCGGCGACACCTACGCCGGGCACCACGACAGCCTGAATGTCCATGAGACCCTGGGCGGGGAAGCCCGCGAATCTCTCCTGGGCCACGCACGTCGCCGACGCGATGATCACCTGGCCGGTTCGCGCATCCACAGCGATGACGGACCACGTGGCAGAAAGGGCCGCCGGAAAAAAGGTCAGGAGAAGTGCCGCAGCCAAGAGCCTGCGGGCTTGCCGTCCAGGGGAGAAGCGGGTCATCGTAGCCTCACGGGTTCGCGGGGGGAGTTCCGTTGAAACGTATGGGAACCGGCTTGCGCCCGGAAACCGGTTGCGGCGGGGGCGCGGCGCAAGCTCGAGCTCGGCGGGCCGTCGACCGCGACCCCTGACCAGCGGCAAAACGCGTCCGGGACGAGACCCCGAAGTGAGGGCCGCCCATCCGTAAAGGAGTTCAACCGTGTCCGACACGCTCAACCGAAGAAAGTTCGTGGGCCAGGGATCGACGCTGGCCATGGGGGCGATGATCGTTCCGCGGCACGTTCTGGGCGGTGCCGGGTACCGTGCGCCGTCCGACAGGCTCAACATCGCCATCATCGGCGTGGGCGGTCAGGGCACCGAGAACGCCCAGGAGCTGGGGACGGAACACATTGCCGCCATTTGCGACGTGGACTTCGGTGTGGTTCACCGACGTGTCCAGGAGCGGCTGACCGACGGCGACGGAAATCCCCGGGAGAAGGGCGCGCGGTGGCGGGAGCAGTTCCTCCAGGCTCGCGAGTACACCGATTTTCGGGAACTCCTGGACCGGGAGAGCGACTTGGACGCGGTATTGGTGGCGACCCCCGACCACCTCCACGCCCCCATCGCCAAGGCGGCCATGGAGGCGGGGAAGCACGTGTACGTGGAAAAACCCCTCACCTACACGGTGCGCGAAGCCCGGGTGCTAGACGAAATTGCCCGAAGGACGGGCGTGGTCACCCAGATGGGGAACCAGGGCCACTCGGAAGACGCCGGTCGGCGGATCAACGAATGGGTTCGAGCCGGAGTCATCGGCGATGTGACCCAGGTCCACATCTGGACCAACCGACCCATCTGGCCCCAGGGCATTCTCCGGCCCGCCCCGTGGAAGGAGGGACTCCAACCCGGCTGGTACCAGCAGTGGCACCAGGGCGCGATCCTGTCCCTCGCCGCAGACGTTATGGATTCAGGCTACGCCGTCCCGGCTGGCATGGACTGGGATCTCTACCTGGGACCCACCACCCGGGACCTCCCGTACCACCCCGTCTACCACCCCTTCAACTGGCGCGGCTGGGTCGACTTCGGCGTCAGCGCCCTGGGCGACATGGGCGCCCACTTGGTGGATCACCCTTACTGGGCCCTGGAACTGGGCTACCCGACCAGCGTCGAGGCCACATCCACCCCCTGGGGCGGACCGGAAGACGACCCCATGTCCTTCCCCCTGGCCATGCGAGCCCACTACGAGTTCCCCGCCCGGGGGGCCCTCCCCCCCGTAGACCTCCACTGGTACGACGGCGGCCTTATGCCCCCCCGGCCTCGGCAGCTGCCGGATGATACGGAATTGAACCGGAGCGGAGGCGTGCTGTTCATCGGAAACCGGGGGATCCTCATGCACGACACCTACGGGCGGAACCCCCGTCTTTTCCCCGAATCCCTGGCCGCCGAAGCGGAAGAGGTTCCAATGACCCAACCCCGCATCATGGAGACCCACCAGATGAACTGGGTGAAGGCGTGCAAGGGAGGAGGGGAAGCGTCGTGCCCCTTCGCTTATGCTTCCCGCCTGACGGAGGTCATGCTGTTGGGGATTGTGGCGTTGCGAGCCGGCCAGGGAAAGAAGATCCACTACGACGGCGACGCCATGAGGATCACCAACGCCCCCGACGCAAACCGCTATCTGACCCGAGAGTACAGGAAAGGCTGGGAGGTATGAGTGCCACAAGGCGGCCGGACCGCTGGCCACTGAAGATTTTGGTCCTGGGGGGAACCGGGTTTATCGGACCCCACATGGTCCGCTACGCCATGTACCGGGGACACGAAGTCACCCTCTTCAACCGGGGCAGGACCAACACCCATCTCTTCCCGGGAGCGGAAAAACTGGTGGGCGACCCGGGACGGGGAGCTTGACGCCCTGAGGGGAAGGACGTGGGACGCCGTCATAGACAACAGCGGCTACGTGCCCCGCCATGTCCGGGACTCGGCCGAGCTGCTGCAAAGTGCGGTGGGGCGATACCTCTTCACCTCCACCGGTTCGGTATACAACTTCGACCAGGACGAACTCGCGGAAGACGCCGAACTGCTTCCCGTCGAAGACCCCCTGAGCGAGGATGTCAACCGCTACTACGGACCCCTCAAGGTCCTGTGCGAGAACGCGGTGACCGACACATACAAGGAACGGGGCACCGTGGTGCGACTCCACGTCGTGGCAGGCCCTGGGGATCCCACGGACCGGTTTACCTTTTGGCCCGTCCGGATCGACTCCGGCGGGGACATCATCGCCCCGGGGCATCCGGTCACACCGGTTCAATACATCGACGTCCGGGACCTCGCCGAGTTCGTGATCCACCTTCTGGAGCAGGATACCGGCGGCACCTACAACGTCGCCGGACCCGCTTTGGCGGATACTTCCATGGCCGAGTTCCTGTACGGCGTGCGGGCCATCACCAGTACGCCCCTGGTCTTCAACTGGGTGGACGAGGAGTTCCTGGTGGAACGAGAGGCCCGCTTCCCTCTCTGGTACCCGCCCAGCGACGGACCCCTCCGGGGGATCTCGAAGGTGAGGTCGCACAGGGCCGTCGCCGCGGGACTTACCTTCCGACCTCTGGCAGTCACCGCATTCGATACCCTGGAGTGGTTCCGGTCGCTCTCGGAAGAGCGCCGGAGCAGCTTCGAGCTCTACTTGGAGCGAGACCGAGGGATCCTCAAAGAGTGGAGGGCGGGACGGGGGTAGCTCCGCGGGCTATGGGGCTGACTCCACCCGTTACAGCGGATCCCCGTAGAAGCGCCAGCCCGCTTGGAAGTCCCTTTCGGGAACTTCTCCCAACAACCGGGCCCGGACCATCTCGATCGGCATTCTGCCGCCCTTGAGGATCGCGTCGTGGAACGCCCTGTCGGTCATTTCGCCACTCCCCACCAGTTGGTCGCGGAGGGCCCGGATTTGCAGGCCGCCCACCATGTACGCCGCCTGGTATAGCGGCGAGTAGCTCCCGTTGAAGGAGCGGCGGACTTCTGCCGTGGCATTGGCGGGTTCGTGACCCACCCGGTCAACCAAAAAGGCGACGGCCTCGCCCGGGGTCATCTCGCCCAGGTGAAAACTCAGGGAAAAGATGATCCGGGCGGCCCGGTGCATTCGCCAGAACAGCATCCCCACCCGATCCTCCGCCGTGGCCGGGAACCCCAAGTCCCAGAGGAGCATTTCCCAGTACAGAGCCCAGCCCTCCCCCCAGAACGGGGTGCGAAAAAGGTCGCGGTGGGAGTTGAAGCGCTCCGTCATGAAGCCCTGGAGGTGGTGTCCCGGAATGAGCTCGTGGTGAACCGTCGCCCGGGAAAAGTGGATGTTGTTCCCCCGCATGCTCATGCGCTTCTCTTCGTGGGTCATCTCGTCCGTGGGGAAGGAGACCCGGATGACTTCGCCGCCCAAGAAGAAGGGGCTCACCCGCTGGCGCTCCGGAGACATCATCTCCAAACGCCAGACTTCGGCGGCCATGGGAGGCACGGTCACGAGGCCGCGCTCGCTTATGAAATCGACCGCCTCCTGGGCCAGCTCCACGACCACCTCGGGCTGTCCACCCGGGCCGGCGTGCAGGGTCTTGACGTATTCCAGGGCCGCGCGCCAGTCGTCCCCGTACCCGAGCTCCCGGGATGCTTCCAGCATCCGGGACTCGCACCAAGCGAACTCCCGCTCGGCGATGGCGACCAGCTCCTCAGGTGAATAGGGAATCATTTCGTGAATCAGGTCGGCGGTCATGCCCGCCTGCCCGATGGGATCGCCGACGATGGGCTCTTCCTCCCCCTCCGGCCATCCCACGATCCGTTCCCTGAGGAGCATGATGTACCGGCCGATGGCCTCGTCCGCTTCTTGAAAGGGTTGCTTTACCCACCAGGTGAAGATCGGGTCGTACCCGTCGTAGTGGCGGTACCAAGTCCCAAGGGAACGGCGGTAGGCCTGGAGGAGACGGACGGCCCTCAAGCCCACAATGGGGGACGCTCCAGGCTCCTCGACCGCTTCCGACGATTCACCCCTTGCGTCCATTGCACCCAGCCGTGCTGCTTCATTCGCCATCTCCGCCAGCCCTGCCAGCTTTCCGGCAATGGACGGCCCGTCAGCAGACTCATGGCGGTGCTTGGCTTCAAGGAGATCGACGATGATGTCGGCGAAGGGCAGAAGCGGCATCACTTCGGCAACGAGACGGTCCTCTCTGGCGAGAAGCTCCAAGCGGTAGCGCACATCGTTGCCAAGGAGGACGAGGTCGATGTTGCTCTCCAGGTCGTCCTCCCCGACCTCGAGATTTTGCACCGCCTGGGCCCAGCTGGAAAGGAACGTGCGCATCCGGGCCTGACGGGCGGGCGAATAGGGCATGTCCCACCTCCGCTCCAGCACTTCCAAATCCTGGCGAAAACGGTCCACGACCTGGGCCAGCCCCGATTCCCGGAAGGCCAGAATCTCGTCCAGCCGGGGAGCCCCTTCCGCCGCCGGATTCGGAACCAATGCGCGAGCCCGGTCCGCCGTCTGGGCCGTTGTCGAGCCCGGCAAAGCCGGGAAGAGGAGGAAGGAGAGAACGCAAGGGGAAATCGCCCGTTTGAGGAAGACGCAACGCCGACTTTTCAACAGATTGCTCCTTCTCCGAGAAGATTGATGGGCCGGCCGGGCGGGTGATTTCGGCCGCACAACCTCTCTCCCAACTTCAGATGGCGAACAGAATGGCCCAGGTCAACCGTGGCGGAACCACCCAACCGGGCAACCTACTGCCGCGGCGCTCGGACCGGGGAATCGCTGTGACGGCCTCGAACTACAACCCTCCGGGACAGCCGGACTTCGCCCCGAGCCTCGTGGGGTCTCATCCCGGAATTCGGCCCGGTCTGGATATGACGAGGCGGTAGAACGGTGAAAACACCTCCTCCTGAATCGTCATGAGTGGGAAGAGTTCGCTGAGCACGTAGCCGCATCGAAGCTCTCTGGTGGTCCCGAATCAACCTCGCCTGAGTCAGGTGGGCGCCGTGCCCCACTACGTTCGCACCTCCGTATCCACTCCCTCCTCGCCTTCGGAACGGGCGATGATGGCCGCACCGCAGGAGTCGCTGAAGACGTTGACCGCGGTACGGTACATGTCCAGAGGCCGGTCGATGGCAAGCATGGCGCCGACGATCAGCGCCGCTTCCGGACTGCTCCCCAGGCCGATGACATCCAGTACGATGAAGATGACCACGAGGCCGGCGGAAGGAACCGCTGCGGCTCCGATGGAGGCCAGAAGGGCCGTCATGACCACGAGAACCTGGGTTGTCAAGCCAATTTCATACCCCAGCACCTGAGCGATAAAAAGAGCACCCGCACACTCGAAGACCGCCGTCCCGTCCATGTTCACCGTCGCGCCCATGGGGAGGGTGAACGAGGAAACCCGGTTCGACACACCCACCTTGTCTTTCACGGTCTTCATTGTGACCGGCAGGGTGGCGCCCGAGGAGCTCGTCGAAAACGCGACCAGGAGCGGTTCCCGCATGTTCAGCAAGTGGATCTTCGGCGAAATCCTGGCCAGGAGGAGAAGGAGGAGCGGCAGCGTGATGAAGAGGTGGATGGTGAGCCCGGACCCGATGGTGAGCACGTACTTCAGTAGAGCCGAGAAAGACTCCAGCCCCGTGTTCGCCACCATCGTGGTAATCAGGGCGAATACGCCGATGGGCAGGAACTTTATGATCCCCGAAGTAAGGGCCATCATGACGCGGAAGAAGGCGTCGAAGATTTCGGTGACCAGGGTTCGGGGCCGCTCCGGCAGGGTGGTAATGGCAGCGCCAAAGACGATGCAGAAGAAGATGATCGCCAGCATGTCAGGAACCGAAGCCGCCTGGATGAAGTTCTCCGGCACGATATCCAAGATCAGGTCTACGGCGGAGTCCGGCGTGGACAGCTCCGGCATCTCCTGGCGGTCGGCGGCGCTCATGTTGGCGCCCACCCCGGGCTTGATGAGGTTGACCATGAGCAGGCCTACGCTGGCTGCCAGGAAACTGGACAGGACGTAGTAGCCCAGGGTCTTGCTGAAGAGACGCCCGATCGCCCGTCCCCCACCCACCGACGCCACTCCCGAAACGATCGACGTGAGCACCAAGGGGACGATGATCATCCGAAGGAGCTTCATGAACAGATCACCGATCCAGCTGATCTTGTCCGCTACCGGTTCTCCGAAAAGTACTCCAGTCAGGCCGCCCAGAAGCATCGCCGCCAGCACCTGCCAGTGAAGCCGTCGGTACCAGGGGAGGGTGGGGTCGTATTCCATGGGAGTCTCCACAGCCAGCGGTCCCTGCCGCGGCGAATGATGGGTGGGCGAACACCGGTGGGGAATCAGGCCGGTCCGCTCAAGTATCGGTTTGCCGCCGGTAGTATGGTAACCCAGCAGGGTTCTGGGCAACTTGGGTCCCGGGCCCGGTCGCCGTAGCTTCGGCCTGTAACCTTCGCTCCCCCTCACTCCCTCATTGAGGAGGTTCGTACCATGCGCCACGCCCGCTCGGTCTTCGTCTTCGCCGCCATCGCCGCTTCATTGTCGGCCTGCGTCCCCGCCGGCGATGGGGAAACGCTCCGGTTCGCGGTCGCGCGCTTCCAACATGAGACTTGCACGTTCTGTCCCGGCGGAGATACGCAAATCGAGGATTGGCTACAGGCGAGCCAACCACTCTCGGGCGAAGCGCTCCTGGCGTCCGGCGGGTACATCCGGGGCTTCGCCCAGCGGGCCCGGGAGTTCGGAGATGTAGAGCTGGTGCCCCTGACTTCCCCCGTTGGCGTCTTCGGCGGCTCTTCCCGGAGCTGGAACACGAAGGACACCTTCGACCATTTCCTGGACGCCATGCTGGCGGAGCTGGAAGGCGAGCTCCCGGTGGACGGCGTCTACCTGGCCCTGCACGGGGCCATGGCCGTGCGAGATGTGCCCCGCCCCGAGGCCGAGATCGCCCGGCGCTTCCGGGAGGTGGTCGGCCCCGGGGTACCCATCGCAGGGACCTTCGACCTTCACGGAAACGAGGATGGGGCGTTTCTGGAGCACGCCGACTTCGCCTTCACAACCAAACGCTATCCCCACTACGACGCCTACATCCAAGGCGAGCGGGCGGCCCGGGCTTTGCGACTTGTCGCTCTGGGCGAATACACACCGGTAACGGCCACGAGGAAGCCCGGGATCATTACGGCTACGGTACTCCAGTGGACGGGCCGATCCCCATCCATGGACATCATGGAACGGGCCCGGCGATGGGAGGCCCGGGAGCCCGACGCCTACGTGAGCATCTTTTACGGTTACCCCTGGTCGGACGTCCCCGACGTGGGAGCCACAATCCATGTAATGACCAATGGAGACCAGCCGTTGGCGGACCGGATCGCCGAAGACATGGACGACTTCATGTGGCGGGTGCGGGAGGATTTCGCCCAGGGACGGTACCCCCAGCCTCGGGAAGCCGCCCGGATCGTCGCAGACGCTGTCGCCCGTCGGGAGACACCTGTGGCCGTGGGCGACCACAGCGACCGCCCCGGGGACGCAACCCACATCCTGGGGGCATTCGAAGACGCCGGAATCGGCAAGGTACTCTACGGCACCATCACCTCCCCCCACACCCTGGAGGCTCTGTCCGAAGCCGGGGTCCGAGCCGGTGACCCTTTCGACGCGGAGATCGGTGGATTCACGCCGTCGGGAGGCACGCCCCGGCGGATCCAGGGCACCTTGGAATACTTCGGCCAGGGATTCAGCTACGACGCCATCGCTGCGGTCTCCTTCGGCAACGGCAATCTTGTGGTCATTACGCCGACGTATACCCAGGTCCTGTACCCGGATGCGTTTCGCTTCGGCTCCATCGACCCCGACGACTATGATGTTTTCGTCGTCAAGTCCCGGGTTCACTTTCGCCGTGGCTTTGACGAAACCGGATTCGCCCAAACGATCGTGATTGTAGAGGCACCGGAGCCCTTCGTGGGCACGACCTTCCTGGACGCCCTCCCCTATGAGAATGTGGACTTGGGAGGGTTGTACCCGTACGGAGTGCCGGAAGGGCGGTAGACCGTACTCTCACCGCCACTTATGCGAGCCCGGCGCCCCAATCCCCCGGAGGCGTCTGGGAGCTGGAAGCCATGGAGGCGGAGGCCACAAGCGGAAGTCGAGCCGGCTTTCTGGACGTCCTGCGCCGACAAGGTCGTCTCCCGGGAAAACGACTGAAGGGCCGCGGCCCTTGCCAAGCGTATTCTCCGGTGTTGATCGTGAAGAGGCTCATCTCCAGGTGCCGAGCGATCTGGCGGACGAAGAGTTGCTTGACGCCAAGGGGCCTCACCTCCTCACGCGAGTGCGAGTACGGGACCGACCGGAAAGGGATCTCTTGGCGTTGAAGGAGTTGGCGGCGGCCACGAACGACACGTGCCTCTGACGGTCCCCGTCCCTTAGAGCGGCAACGGGCTTCGAGGTCCAGATCGGCGACAAGGTGCCGGAGCATATCCGTGTTCGGCGATCCGGTCCTTCGCCACCCCCCGGCAACTTCACCGGCCCACACTCCCCAAGCCATCCTGGCTCTAACAAATTGGCTTCGGCCGCTGGAATTCCGCACCAAAACGATAAATATGCCCCGCTCCGGTTATATTGAATCCTTCCCAAACTGAGAAATCCCGGCCCGTCCACAACCACCCGCCAAGGCGAAAACGAAGCGAGATGAAACCGGACCGTGACCAAGTAAGACGCTGGAAGAAAGTTCTGTCCCCCTACTTCGGTCCCGACAGCCGAAGAAGCACCCGGCAGGTCTCGACCACTGCAGTTCTCTATGTCGCGACTTGGCTCCTGATGTTCCTGAGCCTGAAGGTCGGCTACTGGCTCACCCTCCTCTTGGCGATTCCCGCCGCGGGATTCCTGATGCGGCTCTTCATGATCCAACATGACTGCGGCCACGGCTCCTACTTCAAGTCCCGCAGGCTGGCCACCCTGGTGGGCTCGGTGATCGGTGTGCTGACCCTCACGCCCTACCACTACTGGCGGAAGACCCACGCAATCCACCACGCCCATTCCGGCGACCTGGACTTGCGATCCTTCGGGGATATCTGCACCAAGACGGTGAAGGAATACGAGGCCATGACCAGGCTCCAGCGATTCGGCTATCGTATCTACCGCAATCCGGTGGTTCTCTTCGGGCCCGGCGCCGCATTCCACTTCCTGGTGAAGCACCGCTTCCCCTGGGACGTGCCCAGGGCCTGGAAGCGGGAGTGGCGTTCGGTGTGGGTGACCAACGCCGCCTTGGCAGGAATCATCGCTCTCGCGTGGCTGACCATCGGGATTGACCGTTTCCTTCTCGTACAAGTTCCCGTGACGCTATGCGCGTGCGCCTTAGGGGTTTGGCTGTTCTACGTCCAGCACCAATTCGAAGACGCCTACTGGCACTGGCACAAAGACTGGAACTACTACGACGCCGGCCTCCACGGCTCTTCGTTCCTGGAGCTTCCGAAGCCCTTGCAGTGGTTGACGGCCAACATCGGACTTCACCACGTCCATCATCTGAGCAGCCGGATCCCCAACTATCGACTTCAGCGGTGTCACGATGAGAACCCGGAGCTTTGGGCGGTGACCCGGATGACGCTTCTCGACGGACTGAAGACCCTCAACCTGACGCTGTGGGATGAAGGGAGACGAAAGCTGATCTCGTTCCGGGAGTACAGACGGTTGCGACTTGCGGCAGGCTAAAGGTGGGGGGGTGATTCCCCCGGCCTAGCCCCCAAGCCGCAAGCTTGACGACGCAGTGGTAGGAACGAAGTCGGGAGCCCCGGGCCTCAACAACCGGGACGTACGGACGCTGGCGGTCCGCTCCCGGCGCGCTCCGTCACTTCACCACGTCTCCCAGCAGGAACAAATCCGTCAGCAGGGCCCGAATGTGGATGGAGGCGTTCAGGTTGTCGATCAGCTGGGAGGAAATCACCGGCTGGGCGGAAACCAGGCGCACCAGGGCCCGGGACGCCTGAACATCCCGTTCCAGGATCGACAGCGCGCCTTCGTGGCCCGCCGCGCCGGGCAGATGGGCTCGGAATCCGTCCACCAGGCCGTCCAGGGCTTCGTCATAAAGGCGCAGGTAATCTCGAACCTGCTCTCCCGCGCTGCTGGCCGATTCCTCCGTTAGCCCCTGGGCGGCATAGGCCAGAAAGAACTCGTAGCTCTCCTCGATCCGGTCGACGCGGGCCTTCAGGTCTTCAAGGGTCATCAGGGGAGCGGGGGCCGGAGGGGGTTTGCGCATCCGCCACCTCGAAGGGCCCGCATGGCAGGGTCCGGCTTCCCATGAAGGTCCGCAGCCGTCACGAAGATTGGCCGTCGCCGCGGCCTTCCGCAGTCTCACCCCGCGCGACCACCCACCGCTTCGGGTCGTGGTTCTGCAAATAGCGGTCACGGTCGATCCAGCCGTGAATCATGGACCAAGTCATCCAGCGCTTTTCGGGCCGGATGGCGAAGTACACATGAGCGATCACCAGAAAGATGAGCCCGATTCCGCAGACCCCGTGCACAACGTAAATCCATCCCCAAACGGCGTCGCTGAAGAGGTAAGGGTTCTGCCCCCACAGGAAGTGGTCAATGCGGAACATCATGAGCAGACCCGTCACGATGGCGCCTACGGTCACCCCCGTGGCCACATGGTGAAACATCTTCTGATCCGGCGGATACTTACCGGACCGGGGGGGCTCCTCTTCCGAGGCGCGGAGGGCCACTTTCAAGCTCTTGGCGGTTTCGTCAACGTCCTGCCGTCCGATCCACATGGCTCCCATATCCTGCTTTGTGAGCGCGTGGTAAATGTGGTAAATCAAGGTCAAGATCAGGCCGAATCCCGCGATCCAGTGAATCGTCACCCATGGGAACCGAATGCCCAACAATGGGAAGAAGGCCGTGATCAGAAGGACGAACATGGCAACGGTCATGGACCAATGGAATGCCCGGGCGCCCAGCGAATGACGCAGGATCTTCTTTGGAAGCCCCTCCGCTTCTTCCGCATCCGCATCCGCCTTGCCGCCGCCGGTCTTCTTCGGAATCAGGAGGGCGTGACCGATCACGAAGAGGGCGCCCAGAGCGACTGCCGCCCAGGCCAAATCCCACGAAACCCCCATGGGGACCTCTTCACCCCACGGGTTCAGCGCCCGTCTCAGGAAATCCATCGCCTACCCCTCCCTTCCGGCCAGGCCGGATGCTTCGGTTCGCCGCCGACTACGCCGCGTCCCGAATCGAACGTCTCACCAGGTTCCGCATCAGGGCGATCTTGTAGTCGTTGTGGCGAAGCGCCCGAGCACCCGCCACGGCCGCAGCTCCTGCCGCCTGTCCCGCTTCATCGTCCGGACTCCGTCCCCGAACCGCGACCTCGGAGGCGCCCAGTCGCACGGGATAGGGAGCCACGCCGTTGACCACCACCCGGGCGTCCCGGATCACGCCGGCCTCCACATCGAGAACCGTGGCCACGCTAGCCAGGGAAAAGTCCCAGGACTTCCGGTCCCGAATCTTCTCGAAGTAGTAGCGCGCTCCGGCCTGGGGCGCGGGTAGGCGAATCCGGGTCAGCAGGTCGCCCGGCTCCAGGACCGTCATCCGCGTGATGTCGATGTCCGGACCAATGAAAAAGTCTTCGGCGGCATACGTCGTCTCCCCGGAGACGTTGGCCACCACCATCTGGGCGTCCAGGGCAACCAGGGCCGGAGCCGTGTCCGACGGGTTGACGGCTACACAACGGCTGGCACCCAGAATGCAGTGCTCCCGGTTCATGGACCGGGGTGTCGCCGCGTAGCAGATGTTGCCTCCTGCACGATAGCAGGGCCATCCGCTTCGGTAGTACCAGCAACGGGTGTCCTGGGCGATGTTGCCGCCCAACGTGCCCTGGTTGCGGATCTGGGGCGTGGCAACCAGCTCGGCAGCCTCGGCCAAAAGGGGATAGCGGCTCCTGACGTCCCCGTTTTCCGAAAGTTCCGTGAGGCTCGTCATCGCGCCGATGTCGAGTCCGCCATCCGGGCCGGCCGCGATGCCGCGGAGTTCGTCGATGCCCCCCAGATCAATCACCGCCGCCGGCCGCTTGATCCGATCCTTGAACCAGTCGAAGGTGTCCAGCCCTCCCGCCAGTACCCATCCCCGGTCTGCATGCTCATTGAGCAGGCGTACCGCGTCGCCAACGCCAGCCGGTTGGTAGAGCTCGAACGGCGGAATCATATCCCGAATGACGGCCATTTCTTGGATCCTCCTTCAGTTGTTCGGTCGAACGCGCAAGCCCGTCGTGCACCTGAACCGGCCGAGATCACGAAGCCGGCGGTCGGTCGGAAGCCGGTCAGACATGGGTGTCCAGCACGCCGTAGGGCCGGGGACGCCCCTCCAGTTCGGCCAGAATCATGTCAGCGGTAAGGGGCGTTCTGCACAAGCAGCGCCCTCCCATCGCGTCCGCCACCGCACAGGCGTACGCCGCCTCTCCGGCGCCGACCGGCGGCTCACCGATCCCCTTGGCACCGACCGGCGTCTGGGGGTCGGGTAGGTTCACGGCGGCGAAGCGGGGGCTCAGGGGCAGATCCAGGATCCCCGGGGGGCGGGCCGTATAGAAGCGTTTGGTAAAGGGGATGCCCCACTTGGGATCAAAGACCCAACGCTGGCCCTTCGCCATCCCAATGCCCTGGAAGACGCCGCCGTTGGTCTGGGCCGCCAGGCTTCGCGGGTGCAAGACGGTGCCGCAGTCTGCGGCGGAAGCCAAGTCGATGATCTCGACTTCGCCCGTTTCCACGTCCAGCTCGACGTGGGCAAAGCTGATGACCCACGAAAAGGTGCTGCCCTCGTGGGGATAGTTGTCCTTTGCGGCCGCAATCAGTCCCTGCCCCGCCAGACCCGCGACGGATGCCTTGGTCATGTTGTGGATGTCTTCGGGGACCTCCCCACCGCTGAACTTCCCGCCGAGCTGAATGGCCCGCCGCGCCGCCCGGGCAAAGTCCATCCCGACTGAAGGGTTCCCGGCTCGGTAGACGCGACCGTCGGAAACCCGATAGTCGCTGGGCGCACCCCCGAGATCCCGGGCGGCCAGCTCTTGGAGCAACCCCTTGAGCGCCGTGGCCGCCGCGTGGTTGGCCCGGGTGTGGGCGTGGGTCGTCTGGCTGCCGGCCTGGACCGAGCTCCAGGGCAGGTGTTTGCTGGTGTCGCCCCACACGATGACCACCCGGTCCCAGGGAAGATCCAGAACCTCGGCCGCGGACCGGGCCGTATCGGCGATCGAGTGGGTTCCCAGGTTCCCGATGCCCTGATGGACATGGAGCTTCCCGTCGGGGCGGACCACCAACAGGCCGTCGAAGCCCGTGCTGCCGGCCACGAAGGGGCTGAGCCCGATCCCGACGCCGTTGACCCGGGTTCCCTTCCTGCGACCCGAGAGCTGCCTCTTCTCCTCCCACCCGAAGAGTTCGGCGCCCACATCCAGGGCTTCCCGCACGTAGGCGCTGGTAACGGGCGCCTTGCCGGAACCGACCCAGCCGTCGTGGCCCGCCGCGTTGACCTTCCGGATCTCCAGCCGGTCCACACCCAGTTCCCGGGCCGCCTTGTCCATAAACGGCTCCAGCATGGCGACGATCTGGGCACCCCCCGGGGCCCGCTGGGCCGAGCGGGGCGGGGTGTTGGTGTACACCGGCACTCCCCGAAAGCGCATGTTCTCGGGCTGGTAGGCCAAGGACGCGACCGTGGCCGCCGTTGAGAAGTCGCTGGCCCTACCGTACGGTCCCCCGTCCTGGACCAGGTAGAGGTCCAGGGCGGTCATGCGGCCGTCGGTCCGGAATCCCATACGCACCCACCCCTGGAAGCCGGCCCGAGCCCGGCCGATGTAGTTCTCTTCGTACCGGGTGATGCGCAGCATGACAGGACGGCCAATCTTCCGAGACAGGGCGGCCGGCACCGCCATGATGGGAGACCCAGCGATCTTGCTGCCGAAGCCCCCGCCGCAATACTCGGCCACGAGCACCACGTCGTCCGGGTCCATGTCCAACATTCCCGCCACGTTCGGGCGGGTCCGGGCGGCGCTCTGGGTGGAACCGTGGATGTACAGCTTTCCGTTCTGCCAGTAGGCCATACAGCTCCGGGGCTCCATGGGGTGGTGGGTGACGGACTGGTGCATGACCGTTTCTTCAACCACCACCGCCGCATCGGCGAATGCCGGCTCCACATCGCCAATGGACCACTCGGTCGTAGGCTCCCCCATGGGAAGCTTGTCAGCGTCCGCTTCTTCGAACACGGAATCGGGCCATTTGACGGTGAGGGCCTCGCCCCGCCCGCCGACGTTCCCATCCAGGCGGGCGTTCGGTCCTCCCTCCCGAAGGCTCTCCAGAGGATTCAAAACGAAGGGCAGGGGCTCCAGATCTACCCGGATCGCCTCCACCGCCGCGGCCGCGGTCGTTTCGTCCACCGCGGCGACCGCGAGGATCGGCTCACCCTCGTACTTGGGCTCGTCGGTGAGTGCGCCCTCTCCCAACCCTTCCACGGGCGGGAGGTCGGAGGCCCGGAGAATGCCCAGGAAGCCCTCCATAGCCTCTGCCGCCCGGGTGTCCACTCGTCGAACCCGAGCGTGGGGCATGGGGCTCCCCAGGAGTTTCGCGAAGACCATCCCTTCCGCCCGGAAGTCCTCGGCGTAACGGGCCCTGCCGGTGATTTTCGCCCGCAGGTCCGGCGGAACAATATCAGTGCCGATTACGTTCTCAGCCATTCGTCAGCTCCCCTTCAGGCCCGGGACAACTCGGCCGCCCGCAAGGCCGTGTTCAGAATCTTGTCGTAGTCGCCGCACCGGCAGAGGTTGCCCGAAAGGAGGACGGCCGCTTCGTCTCGGGTGGGGTTCGGGTTTTTGTCCAGCATGCCGACCATGCTCATGATGAATCCGGGCGCGCAGAATGCGCACTGAAATCCGCCCTCGTCTACGACCGCCTGCTGGACCGGATGGAGGCGATCGTCCCGCTCCAGCCCCTCAATGGTCGTTACCGGACGACTTCCAACGGAGTGGGTCAGAATGGAGCACCCGTAGTGGGTGACCCCGTTGATCAGCACCGTGCACGCACCGCACTCCGCCCGGTCACACCCCAGCTTGGTGCCTGTCAGCCCCAGCTTGTAGCGCAACGTCATGGCGAGGGTCTCTTGCTTCAAGACATCCACGCGCCGCTGCTGTCCGTTGACGTTCAGGGTTACGAGACGCCCTACCGCCCCTTGCGCCGAGGGCCGGGCGGACAAGCCGCTTCCCCGAAAGAGGTAGCCCGAGGCGGATACCGTGGCGCCGGCGGCGATCACTCCTTTGATGAACTTCCGGCGGGTATAGCCACCCCGCCTGGACTGAATGACTTGGGGTTCCAACATCGGTCTGTACCTCACGGCTGACTGGGTGGTGGGACAGACCCCAAGTATAGGACACGGTAGCGCTATCCGCGAACGTTTTCGGGCTGGTCGGGGGGCGTTTCCGGGTCCGAATGCTCACGCATCACCGAACACCGCCTCCCTACCAACAGAAAAAAGCGCAAGCGCGAACCAGCCGACCTAGCGCATAGCGGTGGCCGAGCACGGCGCCCTTAGGGGGACTCCCCACGGTTCGCCCGTGTGGAAGCCCGACGACGGTGTTCCGGCTGTACTGCCGGTCACGTGAAGGCGACCGTCAAACGCTCCGGCGCTTCCGACCTACTTCCCTTCTTTCGATACCTTCGGCGGTCTCGGTCGGTCCATCTTCAACGTCACACCCCCGAAGAATTTTGACCCGCTGCGCTCGACCTCGTGGTTCCCGTCGTACAAGTAATCCAGAACCGCCTGATCCCAGGAAAGCCCGGCCTTCGCCACCAGCTCCATCCATTCGCCATGGGCGGTCTCGTCGGGGGCCTCGGTGGTTCCGCTCCAGATGGTGACCTTGGGGTTGAAGCCCCGGCCTCCCGCTTGGCCTCCGGATCCCTTGAGGGGCATTTCGATCAAGACGCTGTCGGTCATGGGCAACCGAAAGACTTCCTTGTCAAAAGCGGCACCGTAGCGGTGGTAGCGGGCGTAGTTGCGCTGGTTCATCTCGAAGACGTCGCGGTTGGAGTTGATCCCGGCAGTGATGTAGTCCCGGAGCTTGAAGGCCGCATCTTTGTGCCGGGGGTAGCGGGGGTCGTCCACATATCCGAAGCCCGGCATAAACCAGCCCTTGTTGAATCCCCAGTTTCGTTCCGTGACCCGCCCCCGGCGCACCAGACCGGTGTACTCGGAAAAGAGCTGGACCACCTGGTGACTGGGATACCCGTGGGGATTCAGAAAGATGTCGGGCAGCCAGCCCGCCCAGAGCCGGTTGCGGACGTTGGCTTCGGGATAGAGGGGGAAGTCCTGTCCAACCCCCGAAGTGACGTCCATACCCAGGGACCCCAAGTAACCCGCGTGAAGAATGTAGTCCGGGGTCATCCCGTACAGGTCGTAAGCCAGCTGGGCACCGTCGGGGTTGGTGAAGGGGTGGATGACGACATTCACTTTGTCGAGCTTGGCCCGTTGCGCCGGATCGGTGAGCAGCAGCTCTGCGTGGCGGAGGACATGGCTGGTGGACGAAACCTCGTTGGCGTGCTGTCGGGCCGAGTAAATCACCGTGGGCTTGAAGGTCGTGGCCTTTGCTCGGGCCCAGTGGGTGGCAACGATGGGGGACATGAGGTCCATGGCCCAGATCGTCCGGCCCAGGTAGCTCTTGCCGACCGGGTACATGGACGCGTGTTCGAAGGCCTGGCGCAACTTTGCCAACATGGTGTCACCTTCGGGCGGAGGAATGGGCGTTTCCCACTGGACGATGCGGGTCCCGTCGGGCGTCCATCCCTCCGGTACCAGGTCCGACCAGCGAGAACGGGCCGCAGGGATGCCGTTGGCCGGAAGGACCGCCGTCACCCGGGATCCGGGGTCCTGTTCGTGGGTCCATTCCGCCCATACGCCGATCTCGCCCACCTCTTCGTAGGTCAGGGCGTCGGGATGCAGGCCCGCTCCCCGGAGTGCCGCAAGGTTGGCCAGGGTGGCGGCCACCTGTTCCGCCGAAATCATGCGAGCGTCCACCTGCTCGCCCCTGGCCAATCCCAGGAGAGCTTCCCGTTGGTCCGCCTCGGAGTCCACCCGCACCCGGAGATCCAGGCGACGCAATGCCGGCGTCCCTGGCGTGACCACCGCTCGCCGCAGGCTCGGACGCTCCATGGTGATCTTGGGGATGTCCAGCCGACGTTCACCCCGGGAACCGTCCCGCCTCTCGTAGCGCACGACCACAGCCGGTCGGCTGGTTGCAAAGCCGGTGAAGCGGATCCGGCCGTTGCCCGCCCCGCCGTCCGCTTTGGGCCGCATAACCGGAATGACCCGGCCTGGGTAGGTCAACTCCTGACCTCGGGCGTTGCGACCGATGAGGTGGAAAAACTCGATGGTCCCGAAGTACACCTCCTCGTGGAGGGCATCCATAGGGGAGATGATTTCGTTGTCCACGCCCAGGCGATAGTCGGGCTCGCTGAGCTCCAGCTCGACGGTGAATGTGCCGAAATACGGCGCGTCCGTTCCTTCTCCTCTGGGGTTCCCTGCGTGCCGATCCATAACGTAGTCGTAGACCGCGGGAAGGGTTCGGGCCTGGAAGCGGTCCCAGAACCATTCGGGGTCGGTGACGATGCGCTCGTCGGCCAGGGTGTCGGCCCCGGAAATCGCCCGTATCCATCCCGTGGTGACCCGAACCTGCTCGTAGTCCCGGAAGCGGTCGAAGTAAGGGCGGAGGACCCACGCCGGCTCGAAGGACTCATCCAAGAGAGTCCGGGCTCCCGGGCCCAGAGCCCGGATGCGATAGACCGGGCCGTCGGTTGCCATCTCGAAGCGGATCCGGTCCAGCGCCAGCCCCAGATCGGCGGCGAGGACTTCGTCGACGGGAAAAATCTCGTGGAGCCACCGAAGGGGCGTGTGCATGGCCTGCTGGGGCCATTCGGCGGGCGGCTCGTTCCTCAGAAACTCGATGACGATCTCCTCCAGCGCCTCCCCCTCCAGGCGGGGGGCCACCGATTCCCGGATCCAGGAAAACCCCTGCTTGAAGGCGGACAGAACCAGAACGACCGTGCCTTCGGGATCGGCTCCGGCCCCCACAAGCCGACGCCGAGCCTCCTCTGCGACGGCTTCCCGAACCTCCGGCGGTTCTGACAGCCTCGCCTCGAGGTGAACCGGCGCCCCCAGCTCGATCCGGTTCACCACTCGCTCCTGGAACACCGACCAGAAACGGTCCACCTCCCAGGGTACCGGGAAGCTCTCATCGAAGATCGTGGCGGCGTTCTCAACGTCCCGATCGTCGATGGTGACGGACAAGCGATCGGCGCCGATTCCGCCGGCCCGCTCCCGCACAACGGCCTCGAACCCTGGAGCAGGCTTCTCCAGGGAGACGAGAATCTCCGCCCCCGCGATCTCTTCATCGGCGAGCTCCGCGACGATCCGGTCCAGTTTGTACAGCCCGATGGCGGCCTGGCCGGCGGGCGTACGCCCCGACAGGGTGCCCCAGAGCTCGTATTCCACATCGTCAAAGGTCGGGGTGTCGCTGCCAAGGGCACCAACGCTCGGAAAGACCTCTGCCAGCCGCCTCGTTGCAAGGGCCGCCCCGCCCGGGTCCGCCCCCGTGACCACCAAGCTGGCCTTGCTTCCGAAGGCGTCCGGAACGAATTCGACCAGCCCTTCACCCGGCGACAGATCTCCGACGCCAACCTTGCCGCTGTCCGCAAGTTCGGCGATGAAGGGATGTCCGTCGGCAATGCCGACCAGCACCGTCACAGGCCCTCGGGCCGCATCTTCGATCTCGCCCGGCCGGATCACCAGGGGGACAGTCAGGCCCGTGGACTCCAGACCCATCCGCGCCGTGAGGTCCGCAACGCCCATGGCCCTTTCGCCGGGAACCACAATCACCTCGATCCGGTCCGGTATTTCGTTGCCGTCGGAGTCCGCCAGGAAACCGTCGGTGCTGTAGACGCTGGATAGATCCATCTCATCCCGGTTTCCCGTACCGGGTCGGGCAGGTACGGGGCCTGGAGGAGGGGGCGTGGCCCGCACGGGAATCACCACTTCCCGGCCTCCGACACTCACGGCGATGGATGCGACGTTCGGGAAGCGGAGATCCGCCGAATCGGGTCCCGTCGCGCTTTCGCCGGAACGGGCCCCAGCCAGGGCCAGGAGGCGGTCGAAGACGGTCGCTCCAGCGGCGTCGGCGAGGGTGAGGTCCGCAGCGAGGCGAAGGGAGCCATCGACTCCGTTCACCACCACACTGGGAAACGCCACATCGGCGGGGGGCGCCGGGGTGTCCCCGGCGGCGATCCACACGGACAGTTCCTCTCCCACATCCCCAAGGGACGGGCTGGACAGGGTCCCCACATGGGGAAGACCCCCGGCTAGGAAGCGCGCTGCCCGGCGAAGGCCCATCTCACCTCCTCCCAGAACGGCCACCCAGCGCGTATCCCCTTCGGTCCGGGTCGCCACGGTTCCGTCGCCCTCAGCCAGCGGGTCCACCCCGAAGTCGGCAAGGGAGAACCCGACATCGGCCAGCGCGCTTTGGCCGACGAGGACGCCGATCTTACCCGGCCGCATCCCCCTCTCCACGGGCAGATCAAGGGCCATGGTTTCGAATCCCAGGCGCGCCGCGATCTCCGCGGCTGCGGCCCGTTCCCCGGGGGTCGCGTCTTCTGCCAGTACAAAGGATGCTCCCAGGCGGTCAGGGATGCCGTCCCCGTTCTCGTCCAGAACCAGGTTTCCGGCCGCGAAAAGGTTGGCAAGGTCCAGGCGGGAGGGCGGGACCTGGGCGGCTTGGGGAGGCTGCACCGTTTGCGCGGCCTGGACCGTCCTGGCCGCTCCCGCAGTCCGGACAGTCCGGAGGGTCTCCGTGTCGACCGGGGCAAGGACGGCCAGCACTGCCCCGAACACGGCTGGGGCTCTTCTCACCTCCTTTCCACCCGGGCGGACTCAATCACGGCGCCCTCCTGTACGGCATCCACGACCTCCATCCCCTCCAGGACCTCCCCGTAGATTGTGTAGTTGAAGTCCAGTCGCACATTATCCGCCAAGTTGATGAAAATCTGGGCGTCCCCCGTGTCCCGTCCCCGCGTGGAAAGCCCAACGGTTCCACGCCAGTGTGGGTGGCCGCTGATCTCATCCCGGCTGTATCGTCCGTCGCCGGCATATTCGTTGGCGTTGGGGCTGCCGCCCTGAATCACAAAATTGGGTTCGACTCGGTGGAAGGTGAGACCGTCGAAGTAGCCCTCTTGCGCCAACCGGGCGAAGCGATCCGCGTTGGTCGCGGCCAAACGGGGCCGCAGCGCAATGACGATGTCGCCCAGTCCGGCCATGCGGAGCCGAACCACCGAACGGTCCAGGGCCTCCAAACGGGTCGCGTCCGGGGTGGGCGTGGGGGGAAGGGGGCTGGGGTCAGGCTGGGCGCCGGGGCCGCCGATGGCTTCCAACAGGGCGGTGGCTCGCTCCGCCACGACCGGATCGAAATCGGTGACGTAAGGCGTGATGTCCTCCCGGGAGTACCCGCCCACGGCGCCGATCCCGTCAAGGAGGACGGCGCGCACGTCCCGGACGGTTTCCCGCTTCGTGGAAGTGAAGCGGCCCAAGGGGGCCAGCAGCGCGGCGGCAGACGTCTGCCCTGGAGCGAACTCCACGAGAAGCCGGGTCGCGGTCATGACCAGCTGCGGGTCTTCGTCTTTCAGCTGCCCTAGGTAGACTTCCCGGGCGTCACTCCCGACGAGGCTCCCCAGTCCCCGAATCGCGGCTTCGCGAACATTGGGGTCCGGGTCGGCGGCCAGTTCGCGCAGGGTCGCCTCGTCCGCGGCCCGGGTCGCGGTCCCGGCGGTCCAAGCCCGCACAAAGGGAGAAGGGTGGGCCTTGAACCGGACAATTTTCTCCGCTACGGCGTCCGGAGCGATTCCCGCCAAGGCGAAAAGGGCTCGAACCGGCCCATGCCACCCAGCCGCCGGGTCATCGGCCTGGGCGACCTTGCGCTGAAGCGCGCTGCGCTGGGTCTCCCGCTCCGGACACAGCCGGGCGGCCAAGTCGATGGCCCTGGCCGACACATGAGGATTGGGGTCACCAAGCGCACGAAAGATGGGGCCGCAGCCCTCCCCGGGGCGAATCCAGCGATCGTAGGCGCTCAGCGCCTCCAGCCGAACCCGGAAGTCGGGATCGTCAAGCCCCGATAGGACGACGTCGGCGTAAGCGATGCCATGACGGAGAGCCGCAATCACGACGTGCCGCCGAACCCCCCAATCCAGGTCCCGGAAAGACCGAACCGCATCTTCCGCTCCCAGTTGGTCGGTGTGAACCAGGGCCGCCGTAGCCAGTCGTCGTATGCGCGCGGTGGTCTGCTCCTGATCCGGATGGGTCAGGCCCGCCAAGGTGCTGGCAGCGCTCACGAGACCGGAGGAAAGAAGGCCCGACTCCGGATCAACCCGACGACTACCCCTGGCGAACGCTTCGATACCTCGGGCCAACCCCAGGCGGACGGCGAGCCCCGGGTCTCCGATCGGTTCGGGGAGGCGCCCAGCCACGGCTTCCAGTCCCCCCGCAATGGCTTCCCGCTGTTCCGGAGTGCGGAAAGGGAGCCGGCCAAGGTTCGTAGCCAGGCTGGCCAGCACCACCGGATCCGATTCCCGGGCAATGGGTTCCGAAAGGGCCCGAATCGCGGCCTCCGGGTCTTTCCCGTAGACCGCCTGGGCAACGGCAGCGGCGGCCACCACCCGGACTGAAGGATCCCCGTCAAGCAGCATTTCCTTGATCAGGCCGACATGACCGGGCTCTTCCATCCGCCCGAGGGCCCGGGTCGCCAGGGCCCGAACGGCCGGATCGGCGGATTCGAGATGCCCTCGGATGCGCGCGAGACCGATCCGACCGCGGGCGTCTTCCTCGGCGACGATCTCCGCATAGGCCGTGTGAAAGTCGGACGGAGGCCGCCCGCACCCCGAATTCGCCACACCCCACGTTCCCAGGAGGAGAACGACGGCCATGAGCTTGGATGCCCAACCCAGCCTACGGACTCCGCCCGGACCTTTAGCCGCTACGGATAAGGGTTCCATCCGAACTTCTCCCAGGATGCCCGTCCCATCTCGTCGAACTCCACCCCTTCCCGTTCCAGGAGAGCCCGCTGCCGCTGGGCCAGCCCCTCCGCGGACGATGTGGAGATGGCACCCCTCCGGTTGACCACTCGCCACCAGGGCACGTCGGTATTCTCGGGGAGGTGGCCGAGGGCATATCCCACCCCCCGAGCTGCCCGGGGGACGCCCACAAGAGCCGCCACGCCGCCGTAGTTGATGATCCGGCCGGCCGGGATTCGCCGAACACAAGCATAGACCCGTTGAGAAAACGCCTTCATTATCTTGAATAAGATATTTTCGCCTCTTGGCTTCCGCCAACGGAGAGCTTCATGATCAGGTTCGAGGCCCGGATTCTGGCAACCGCCTTGCTTATGACGGGTTGTGGTACCGTCGGCGCGTCAACCGCAACGCTGGAGCCCTCCTTGGCACCGCCAAGGGCTCCAGAAGCAGAGACTCCGCCTAATCCCGAACCGCCTGCCCGGGCCACCCCGTCAGACAGCATGGTGGCTCCTGAAGCCGCTGTCGAGTCGACACCCGTCAGGCGGGAATACCCCGCCGCGGTCCGAATCGGGGCACGCGTCGCCGATGTGCGCACCCAACCCGAGGAGATTCGCATCCGGGTCGGAGACTCACTCACCGTCAACGATGACTTGGAGATGGTCGCCTTCGACGCCGCGGGAAACCCGGTACGGGGCGTTCGCATTCTACCCAATGTCGATTCCAAGTACGCGGTCCTCAACGACGGCCACATCAAGGGATGGGCCGAGGGAGAGGCCGAGTTGCGCATGAGCATCCGGGTGCCCTCCGCCAGCGGGACCGGCCCCCCCGAGATTCGAACCTTCTCGGTCCCCATCACCGTAATTGGTGCCCCCGTGGAGACCGTCGAAATCATCCAGCCCGACGTCCGCTTCCTCACGGGGACCATGGTTCGGATCAGGGCCCGGGCCCTCACCGAAGACGGCAAGATCCGCCGAGCCACAACGGTTGAGTGGACAAGCGATCGCCGACGCTTGGCCACCATAGACGAGGAAGGGTTCCTGCGCGCCATCCGGCCGGGAGCCGTCACCCTCACCGCCTCCGTGGAAGGGGTCGAAGCGACGCTCAAGTTGGAAGTGGAGGAAAACCCCGTCGTTTCTGTCGAGATCTTGGGGCCCTCCCGGACCCGGACGGGCGATGTGGTGCGGTTCCGGGCGACTGCCCGGGACGCCGGCGGAAGCGAGGTGGACGGCGCACCGCTGGATTTTTCGGTGTCCTCCTTTGCAACAAGGACCGATTTGGGCGCGTCCATCTATCCAGACGGCGCCTTTGTCGCCGAGGAACCGGGGCTGTATCGGGTTGTGGCATCTGCAGGAACGGGAACGGGCCAAGCATTGATCAAGGTCGTGGAGCGACACGTGCAGCAGGAAGTCGTCGTGACGGGTCGCGGGCTTGTGGCCGACCGGCCCACCTCCGATCTCTGGGCCTTTACAGGGAATGACGGCCGCGATTACGTGTACACAGGTACCCATCTGGGTGGCCAGCGCATGCTCGCCTGGGACGTGACGAACCCGGCGAACCCCGTCCTTACGGATTTCGTCGAGGTGGACGCCCGAGTGGTCAACGACGTGAAGGTGAACGAGGCGGGCACCTTGGCCGTGATCACCCGGGAGGGAGCCTCGGACCGCAAGAACGGGATCGTCCTCCTGGACCTTACCGATCCGGCTCATCCGGTGGTCGCCGACACCTACACGGACGAGCTGACCGGGGGCGTGCACAACGTCTTCTTCTCCGGCAATACCCTCTACGCCATCCACAACGGAACCCTGGATGTTCACGTGCTGGACGTGACGGATCCCGGGGATGTGGAGGAAGTCGGGCGGTGGGGCATTGAAGGCCCCGGCAAATATCTCCATGACATTTGGGTGGCGGACGGTCTGGCGTACGTTTCCTACTGGGACGACGGTGTCTTCGTCCTGGATGTGGGCGACGGCCGATGGGGCGGGACGCCAACCAGACCGGTGGAGGTGAGTCGTTTTGCATACGAGGAGGGCCACACCCACTTCGCCTTCCCCTACACGAACGCCGACGGGCACCGCTACTTGTTCGTCGGGGACGAAATCTTCGACTGCGACGAATGCATTTCCCGAAACGGACACCCGGGAGACGGATCGCGGGGGTTCATTCACATTCTCGACCTGGAAGATCCGGAGAATCTTCGGGAAGTCGCCCGCTACGAGGTCCCAGAAGCCGGGGCACACAATTTGTGGATCGAAGACGACAAGATGTACGTGGCCTACTACCAAGCAGGTCTCCGGGTTGTCGACGTTTCAGGGGAACTCAGGGGCAACCTGTACAGGCAAGGCCGAGAAATCGCTTGGTTCCCTACGGGCACCCCGGATGGTCATGTGGCCAACTCCCCTATGGCGTGGGGACCCCGCCCCTTCAAAGGACACATTTTCGTCTCCGACCTGAACTCCGGCCTCTGGGTTGTGCGGCTGGAGCCCCTGGAGACCCCGGTTTCGTGAATTCCGCGAAGAAGATGCGCGACATCTCCTGGCCTTGGCGGCCACTCCTGGTCGTCCTCATCCTCTGGGTTCCAACGGACACAAAGGCCCAGGTTCCTCGCTTGCCCGAGACCGGAGTCCCAGCCCAGGCGCCTTACCGAGTCTACGTTGCCAACGAGTCCTCCGACGTGGTCAGCCGGGTCGCCTTCACCCCTGGCGAAGGAGCCATCGTCGAGAAGGAGATTCCCGTCGGAATCATGCCGGGAGACAACGACGGCGCCCACGGGATCAGCGTGTCCCCCGACGGGCGTTACTGGTACGTAACCATCGCCCACGGCACACCTTACGGTTACGTGTGGAAGTATCATGCGGGCCCGGATACCCTGGTTGGGCGGACGCGACTGGGTCTCTTCCCCGCAACGATGGGGCTCACCCCCGACGGACAGTTTCTTCTGGCGGCAAACTTCAACCTCCATGGCGACATGACTCCCTCCACCGTCTCGGTCGTATACACGCCGGACATGGTGGAGGTCACGAAAATCGAGACCTGCCTCATGCCTCACGGGAGCCGGATACAGGCCGACGGGACCCGGCAGTATTCGGTGTGCATGCATTCGGAACAGTTGGTGGAGATCGACGTGGCCACCTTCCAGGTGAGCGCTCGCTTCGACCTGACACCCGAACGGGAGGGCATTCTCGCGGTTTCCCGGGCCGACGGTGTTCCGGAGGAGGGATCTCCCCCTCTCGCAACCCGCCGGGGGAAGGTCCACACCGCTTCCCACTCTCCCTCCGCGGAGACCGCGCCTCCTTCCCCGAGTCCCGCTGCCGTGTGCAGCCCCACCTGGGTCGAGCCCGGCACGGGGATGGGAGCCAATCGAGTGGTCTATGTAGCCTGCAACAGGAACCGGGAGATTCTCGAAGTGGATACGGATCTCTGGGAGGTATCCCGGCGGTTCCTCGCCGGAACGGCGCCGTACAACTTGGAGGTCACGGCAGGAGGGAAGCGGCTGGTTGCCACCCTGAAGGGGGAACAGGCAGTCGCCATATTCGACCTGGAGAGCGGTACCCTCCTGGGAAGGGTGGAAACCTCCCGACCCGTTACCCACGGGGTCGTCGCCAGCACCGACGGACGGTTTGCCTTTATCACGAACGAATCCGTGGGGTCCGTCCTGGGCACCCTGGACGTGATCGATCTGGAAACCCTGGAACTCGTCGACAGCATCGAGCTCGGGTATCAGTCCGGGGGCATCGACTTCTGGCCGGGCCCGCCCGTTCTGGGGGAGATTCCTTCCTGAATCTGTACCCGCTATCCCCGTTCCCCTCGCACTCCCTTGTTTCTGGCCCGTCTCAGCTCAGGTTGTTGGATTGCAGAAGCCCGTTCGCCCCGTTCCCTTCTCGCTATTCCCGACCATTCAAGGCCACGTATCGCTGAAAGTCCCCCTCATCGGGGTGAACGGGTGGTGAGCTTCAGCGCAGTGATGGGAACGTAGTACTTTGCATAACGGCGTCCGTCAGAGTACTGGACGCCCTCTGCTGGGTCTTCCACAAGCACAGTGGCGCGTTTGGTGATCCGGTTGACGCGACCGGTCAGATATTTCCCCCCACGGGGGAACGTCACCTCGGACCCGACGGTGATCCCCAGCTCCGCGGCCCGTTCTCGTCGGGTGATCAGTTGGTGGGTGTGGGCCCGGTGAAGGAAGAGCCCCCGGGCCGCATCCTGGAATCGCGGGGCGTTGCAGTTGCTTTGCTCCCAGCAGAGGAACTCCCCCAAGTGAAGGATTTCATGTTCAAGGATCCGTTGGAGGGCCTTCAGGCGGTTCGCGCAGGGCAGGCCGCATACGGTTACGTCCGAATCGCCGGCGCGAAATCCGTCGAACAGGATCGTGGTCGCGATGGCGATCTCGAAGTCCGTTGTGCCGTTTGGGTGAAGGTAGCGCTTGGTCATGCCAGCCGAACGGGTCATCCGGTGGGAGAGTCGGAATGAGAGGTTGCCCCGGGAACGCAAGGCTCGGCGGCCCAGACCTTCCAGAAACCGTTCGTCGTACTGGGTAAAGAGGAACTCCAGGTCGTCCGGGTGGATCACCTTGAAGTCGGGCTCCCGAATCCTAGGTGACCTGGACAGAACCTCCCGGTAAATGTCCCGGGTCCAGGCCCGAATCCGATCCACGCTCAGGTCCGGAGAAAGCAACCGCCGGGCCAAGGCGTTTTGCGAAGAAACCCGCTCCAAGACTACCGAAAAGCTGGGGCCGGAACGCTGCCGGACAGCATGGATCCGTTGATACCGAACCCGCGCATTTTTCCCTCTCCCGCGGAATCCCACACGCCTACGGGGGTTGGCGGGGCTTCTTCCGGTGCCATAAGGCCTGAATGGATCATCAATCCTTGACCCTGGAGTGACGGGGAGTCTCAACATACGTTCGGGCATGAATCAGCGGAACATATTGTTGGATGAGCTAACCTGGCCGGAGGTGGAACGGGCCCTCGCGGATGGGTACACCACCGTCGTCGTGGCCGCCGGTGCCATTGAGCAGCACGGCCCTCACCTCCCCCTTCTGGTGGACGCGGTCCGAGGGGACCGCCTCGCTCTGGAAGTCGCCCGCAGGCTGGGACGCACCCTGGTCGCACCGACGATTCGGGTCGGTTGTTCGCAGCACCACATGAATTTTCCCGGCACCCTTTCCCTCCGCCGCCAGACTCTGGAAGCCATCTGTATCGACTATGCCGCCAGCCTCGCCCACCACGGCTTCCGAACCGTCTGCTTCGTGCCCTCCCACGGGGGGAACTTCGCCCCTCTTGCAGAAATGCTCGATCTCCTTCGGGCCGCGGTTCCCGACTGCGAGATCCGAGCCTACACCGACCTCTCGGCCTTCGTGGCCGTCTGGACGAAAGTCGTGTCGGAGATGGAACCCGAGCTTGCGCACAGGGTCGGGGGTCACGCCGATATTGCCGAGAGTTCGGAAATGCTCTGTATTCGTCCCGAATTGGTGCATGAGGAACGTGCGGAAGCGGGTCACGTAGCAAACTTCGACGAAGCCCTTGCGGAGCGGGTGTTCAACGATGGCCTCCGCTCCGTCACGCCGAACGGGATCTTGGGAGACGCGAGGGGGATGAGCCGCGAAATCGGCGAACGGTGCATCGCCACCGTGGCGGATGCGGTGGCCGCTGCCCTAAGGTGAAGTTCTTGTCAATCGGGAAACCCGGTCGTGGTCATGATGCCCCTCGTTTGGCCCGGAAGCCGCCGATTTTCATGCAACCGGGGTCATCCGACCGAAGCAGACGGCATCTGGCTCGGGCGGCGACGAATACGCTTGGACGCGCATACGCCAGTTCGGGAGAGGAAGCTATGGAAGCACCTCACCGGGTGTGATACGTTCAAGCCATGCGCCAGTGCCCCGGTACCGTGAATAGGTTCCGACTCCGACAACCCAAGAGGCAACCATGAGGGCAGCGGTATCCACCGGTCACCCCCGCGGACTCGCAACGCTCTTCTTTACGGAGATGTGGGAACGCTTCTCCTATTACGGGATGCGCGCCCTTCTGACCCTCTTCATGACCGGGGCGACCATGGGGGAGAACCCGGGCATGGGCCTGGACGTGGTCACGGCCACCGCCATCTACGGACTGTACACGGGTCTCGTGTACCTGTTGGGCCTGCCCGGCGGATGGGTCGCGGATCGCCTCTGGGGCCAGCGGAAGGCGGTGTTCGTCGGGGGATGCATCATCGCGGCGGGTCATTTCAGCATGGCGGTGCCCACGTCGTTCAACTTTTTCTTCGGGCTGGGCCTAATTGTCATTGGAACCGGCCTTCTCAAGCCCAACGTCAGCTCGGTAGTTGCTGACTTGTATCCGGAAGGCGGAGCCAAGCGGGACGCCGGGTTCTCCATTTTTTACATGGGCATCAACCTGGGCGCCATGGCCGGCCCCGTCATTTGCAGCTGGCTCGGAGAAGGTTACAACTGGCACTGGGGCTTTGCAGTGGCAGGGGTGGGCATGATCGCGGGGCTGGTCCAGTTTCGCCTGGGATACCGCAAGCTGGGGGACGCAGGATCCCTTCGGAGCGAACAGACCCCGGCCGAGCGCCGTCGCCTTGAGCGATCATTCTTTGGCGGGTGTGCCATTGTAGCGGCACTACTGGCCGTATTCGGGGCCCTCGTGTCGCAGGACGTGATCTCTTTGACGCTCCCCGAGATTGCAAGGGGTTTGGCCGTCTTCATCTTGGTCGTCGTTTTCGTTTACTTCGTCCGGTTGATGTTCTTCGGGGGGCATGACCCCGCCGAAAAGAAGAAAATCGGCGTGATCTTCTGGTTCGCCCTCCTGGCGACGATCTTCTGGGCCGGCTTTGAACAGGCAGGATCGTCTCTGAACCTGTTTGCGCGGGACTACACCGACCGTACGATCGGGTCCTTCACGTACCCCGCCGGGTGGCTGCAGTCGGTGAACGCCTTCTTCATTGTCGTCTTTGCACCCGTCTTCGGATGGCTCTGGGTCTGGCTCGCCAACCGCAACGCCAACCCGTCAACCCCCGCGAAGTTCGGCCTGGGCCTGCTGGGGCTGGCGGCAGGCTACTTCGTCATTGCATGGGGAGCCGCCAACGCCACTCCCGATTCCCCGGTTTCCGGATCATGGCTCGTGGTCATGTACTTCTTCCACACCGTCGGGGAGCTGGCCCTGTCCCCCATCGGGCTCTCCGCCGTAACCAAGCTTGCTCCGCCTAGTCGGGTCAGCCAGATGATGGGGCTATGGTTCGTGGCCACCTCTTTGGGGAACCTCATGGCCGGGTTGGTCGCCGGCCGCCTGGAGTCGTTGGCGCCCTCCCCCCTCTTCGCAACGGTGGCGACAATCGCCGGAATCGCAGGTCTGATCGGCTTGGTCGTGAGCCCCGCCGTGAAACGCCTGATGGGAGACGTGAAGTAGCGGGTGCGAGTCCGGGAGGACCGATCTCGATCCGATCAGGGGTCCAGCCGAAGCTCCCGAAAGTCTCGCCACGCCAACGTACGAGACTGGTCCCCGACGTCGACGAAGATGCCGCGGTTCCCTCCGTCCACATCGTTCGATCCTTTGAGATCGAAAAGCCTGCCGTCCCGGAGTTCCACCATGCAGCCCTCCCCGTTCTTCACGATCCTGGCGATCCGGGAGAACTCGATGTCGAAGTCAGCACCACCCGCTTGACCGTTAAGCATTTCCCAACTCCGTTCCTCGTCTCGGTCCCACCGGATCAGGCCCGACAGCTCGTCTCCCGACGCGGTGATCACCGTACCCCGGATCGCGTCGCCGCCGCTGTAGTCCACCGGGGATTCCTCGGCATCCGTACCGTGGAAGCGCACGCTCTCGAACGCGCGCCAACCGACCTTCACCTGTCCCAAAGATGGATCCGATACCGTGATCCCGCGGTTTTTCCGGTTGACGTCGTTGGTGCCCGACAGGGTAAACTGCTTCCCGGAATGGAGAACCACGTCGGCGGAACGAGAGTCGTTCCGCCGGATTGTCAGGATGGCGCCGAAGGGAATCTGGTAACGTCGTCCTCCGAAATCGCCGTCAAGCTCGTCCGTCGAATAGATTTCGTCCACATCCCACGCGATGTAGCCCGTGAAGACCATCCCCGAAGCCGTGGTCAGGGTTCCGTGAAGCCGACCCTCCGAGGGCCGTGCCCCTTCGGGAGCGGCGCGGAATTCGACTTCGCGAATGTCCCTCCATTCCAGCTTCATCGTCCCGCGAAGGGGGTGGGCAACGACCAGGGCGCGGAGGCCCCGGCCCAGATCGGTGGAACGCCCCTCCATTAGAACGTCCTGACCGGAGCGAAGGGTGAAGAGCGCTTGCCTGCGTCCCAGGGGTCGGATCCGGCGAATATGGCCAAAGCGAATTCCCGACAGCTGACGGGTCTTCCCCTCGACTTTGGACGCATTCATGAGGTCGGCCCAGCTCCCTTCATTCCGATCCCAGCGAATGTAGCCTTCGGACGTGCGTCCATCCCGGGTACGGACCGTCCCGTAAAGCCGGTTGGTGCCCGAAAGAGGTTCCTCCACCTGGTAGCTGGAGGGCGGTCCCGCGTCGGCTTCGCTGTGATAGACATCCAGCGTGGACGGAGGGATGTTTCGCCCGGAAGGACTGTTCGAACGGAGGAAGCCTACGGTAGCCAGGACCGCGACAAGGCCCGATCCACCGATCAGAGCGACGTTCCTGACATCCTCTCCGGGACTTGGGATTCTCATCATCGTCGTCACTCCTCTCCACTTCACGGGTTCGGTTGCGGGGGAAACTCTCGTCCACACACGCAGTCCACATACGAAACCGCGGCGGAAATGTTCCGAATCGCCGTCATCTAGTCTACGAAAAGGAGGGCGGCAAGAATTAGGAAGTCGGAAGGATAAACTGGCGTTGGGGCTAGCTTCCACCAGGTTGGAGCTGTTTCCCATGAGCCCTTCCCAATAGGGAGCGTTCCCGAACAATGTCCGACGACACCATCTTTGCAAAGATCGTCCGCAAACAGGTTCCCGCCGACATCGTCTATCAGGACGATCTCGTGACTGCGTTCCGGGATATTGCTCCCCGGACGCCTACCCACGTGCTGGTCGTGCCCAATGAGAAAATCCCCTCTCTGGCCGAAGTTTCCGACAAAGATGAAGCGATACTCGGCCGGCTCTTGCGCGTCGCCACGAAGATCGCTAGGGATGAAGGAATCGACCGAGGTGGCTACCGCGTGATCATCAACTGTGGCAAACACGGCGGCCAGGAAGTCTACCACCTCCACCTGCACCTCCTGGGCGGGCGTCCGCTGGGCTCCATGCTCGAGCGTTAGCGGCCATGAACGTCGCGTTCTTCGTTACCTGCTTGGCCGACCACTACTTTGCCGAGGCCGCCGCCGACGCCGTGCGACTGCTCCGCCATCTGGGTTGCGAAGTGACCTTTCCGGCCAACCAGACCTGCTGCGGACAGCCGGCACACAATGCAGGGCGGGGCCGGGAGGCGGTTCGTATGGCCCACCATACCCTGGGCGTGTTCCGTAACGCCGACGCCGTAGTTCTCCCCAGCGGTTCCTGCGCCGCGATGGTAAGGAAAACCTACCCCGGAATCGCCGGTGAGCGCATCGCCGAAGCGGACGCTCTTGCAGCCAAGGTCTTCGAGCTGGGCGAATTCATCGTTCGCCGCCTGGGCGTCACTCGGCTGGGATCCGGGCTCACCGGCCGCCGCGTGGCCATTCATCAGGGGTGCCACGCCCTCCGTGAACTCCGCCTCGAGGCCGAGCCCGACACCCTTCTAGGGGGCGCCGGAGCCGAAGTCGTTCCCTGGGAAGCAAGGGAGGAGTGTTGCGGCTTCGGGGGGCTTTTTTCCGTGAAGATGCCCGAAGTCTCTACGGCCATGGCAGACCGGAAGCTGGACACCCTTCCCGATGTGGACTGGGTGGTATCGGGAGACGGAGGCTGCCTACTTCAGCTGGAAGGTCGAAGCCGGGCCCGGGGCCAAGAGGTCGAATTCCTGCACCTGGCAACGGCACTCTGGCGGGGCGTCGCAGACGGCCCGAGAGATGGGAGCGGGTGGCAGCGTCCCGAGGGGCACCGGCATGCCGGGTAGGATGCCTGCGGCCCGCACCGCAGCGGCCAGGAAAGGAGGGGGCCATGCGCATCCGCAGTAACGAGTACCGGAAACGGTCCCGAGAGATCATTCGCGGCGATCCGGCGGTCAGGGAAGCCGTTACCGGCGCCACCCTGGCCTTTGACCGGAACCGGAAGCAGGCCTATGAGGAGGTTGACGCCGACGCGTGGCGCCGATGGGCCGAGGGGGTGAAGAATCACGTCCTGACCCATTTGGACGACTATTTGGCGGAAGCCGAAGCCAAGCTGGAAGCCAACGGCGCCCGGGTCCACTGGGCAGCGGACGCCCAGGAAGCTCGGGAGATCGTGACCACCCTAGCCGAGAAAGCCTCGGTCAAGAGCATCGTCAAGGGAAAGAGCATGCTCACCGAGGAAATCGGCTTGAATTCGGCCTTGGAGAGCGTCGGCATCAGGGTCTGCGAAACCGACCTGGGCGAGTACATCCTCCAGCTCTTGGACGAACCCCCCAGCCACATCCTGGGGCCTGCCATCCACAAGAGCCTGGGAGAGGTTCGCCGCCTCTTCGCCGATCGCCTGGGCACTTCTAGCGAGGATTCCCCGAACGCCCTGGCCCACGCAGCCCGACGGGAGCTGCGGGATGCATTTGTGGACGCCGACATGGGCATCAGCGGGGCCAACTTCGTTGTGGCGGAAACGGGGACCGTCGTGTTGATCGAAAACGAGGGGAACATTCGCCTCGCCACGTCTCTGCCCCGGGTCCACGTCGCCCTTGCGGGTATCGAAAAGCTTCTTCCCCGAATGAGTGACGTCGCCGGCTTTCTGCAGCTTACGGCTCGGGCGGGCACGGGTCAGCCGACGGGCTGCTTCGTGTCCCTGATTCAGGGTCCCGCCGCGCAACCCGGAGACGATGGCCCAGAAGAGGTGCACGTCGTGTTCGTGGATAACGGACGCACTGCCGTTCTGGAGCACGAGCACGCTTGGGAAGCCCTCCGTTGCGTTCGTTGCGGGGCTTGTTTGAATGTCTGTCCGGTGTACCGTCAGACGGGCGGTCACGCCTACGGGTGGGTCTATTCGGGTCCCATCGGGTCCGTGCTTGATCCCGGTCTTCTGGGACTCCGCGAGGCCATGCCCCTTCCCTTTGCTTCGACTCTGTGCGGGGCCTGCACCGACGCTTGTCCGGTCCGGATACCGATTCCCGAGCTCCTCCTGCGCTGGCGGCAGGAAGCCCAGGAACAGGGGCTGGCTCCCAAGGCGGAGGGGTTGGCCCTGGCAGCGCTGGCCGGGGTCGCCTCCCGCCCGGCCCTGTACCGACTGGCGGGAAGTGTCGCCTCTCGGCTCGGTGCCACCGGGGCGGGGCGGGCGCTGCCCGTGCTCCGGGAATGGTCGGGAGATCGGGCGGCGCCGCAGCCCAGCCGACCCACTTTTCGCCGGCTCTGGCGCGACGGAATCGAATGAAGGGGAAAAGTCGGGCGAGGGATGCACCGGGCCTGAAAGGCGCAGCGGCCGAACCTCGTGGAACTCAAGGAGAACTCGGTGCGTCGGAATCCCCTGGCAGCGCGGGCCACTCCTCCCGACACCGGGTCCTCGCCCGGATTTCGCGGGCCGTAGCCCGCCGGGAGAAGCGGGCCCACCCGGGCCAACTGCAGACCCCTCAACCTCCGGATCCGGTAGTCGGCTTCGCGCGACGCTTCTCGGACAGCGGTGGCAGGGTCGTTACGGCGAATCGGGAACGGCACAGGGGCGAGTGGCTCACAACCTTCATGAAGGGCCTCAACCTGGGAGCAACCGTCGGGGTGGCGGTGGGTACCGACGTGCCTCCCGAAATGCGACCGAATATGCCCGAGGCCCCTCCCGACCGCGCCGCTGCAGGAGTCGTTCTGGCTTGGGGCGCCATCGCCGAAACGGGGAGCCTAATCCTGGAGCCGGGAGGCGGGCGGGCAGTGCAGCTCCTTCCTCCCGTCCTCTTCATCTGGGTCCCGGTCGGGCGGATTCTGGGACGAATGGAAGATGCCCTCCTGGAGCTGCAGACCCGCCTTCCGGCCACGGTGGCCCTTCACTCGGGACCCAGCAAATCGGCGGATATCGGTCGAACGGTGGTCACCGGCGTTCACGGCCCGGGACGATGCATCGCGGTGCTGGACCGGACCCCGAGTTCCTTGACGCCCCTTCGGGCTCTATCGGTCCGGACTGAAGCGTACCAGCACCGGTAGGTGGTCGCTGGTGGTCTCCTCATATCGGGGAATGTACTCGTCCACCCGATAGACCGACGCCGATCCCGGACTGTACCACGCCATGGTCTCGTCGGAAGCCAGGATATGGTCGATCACGTCGGGAAAGCCCAGAATCGATACGGCACCCGCAGCGCTCAGCTCGGCCGTAGGGAAGGCCCAGTCCGCAGCGTCCACGAAGGTCCGATAGGGCGTGTCCCGTCCGGGGGTGATCGACTCGTCTACATCGTCGTTCCAGTCTCCGGGGACGAATACGGGGTCGCCAGCCCACGCTGTGTCGAGGTATTCTTTCAATCCCAGGGCAGCCGCGGCCCGGCGCTCCCACGACGAAACCTGGGCGTTGGCCTTTGCGTGCAGGACGATGATCACAACGTCCCGGACAGCTCCGCCGAGGGTCAGCCTGGCTTTCACTTCCAAGGGCGGCCGACCCGCGAACGCGGGTTCGAGTTCGGTGAGAATGACCCGAGCACCGACAATCTCGATCGTTGAGCGCTTGAAGATGAGCCCGACCTTCAGTTCGAAGCTGTCGTAGTGGTCCGCGCCGTTCGGGACGGCAGGGTCGTTGACCAGCAGTCCGCCATAACCTGGAAGTTGGGATACCAACTGTGCAAAAGCGGCGCCCCGGGAAACTTCCTGCACGCCCCAGAGATCGGCATCGGTTCCAAGGATCACGTCCCGAACACGGGCCAGCTGGAGGGAATCATTGACCGGCCCCGAGTTCGCGGCCCCGAAAAAGAGGAGATTCCAGGTGGCCACTTCAAAGGTCGTGGGGGTGCCCCAGGCAGGAATGGCCACAGGCTCCGGCACAGGTTCCGGGTCGGGAACCAACGTGGATTCGGAGCTGCACCCGGTGAGGATCACGCCAACCCACAGCATATGCAGGGGAACAACCGGCACCGTCACAGGGGTTGCCGTGGACGATGTGTAGGCTGGAAAGGACACCGAAAATCGGAGACTTGGTTGCTGGGGGATTCTTTCGGAATGTAGTCTTTGTTCCGCAACTCCACAAAGCCTAGGCCGGCGTCAAGAATCGTTCAACGATCACCCCCGGGCACAGTTTCTAGCGACAGCGATCCCGAAAGGCAGCGTCACCCAAGAAACCGTCCCCTTTGTGTGCTTCTTCAGACAGGATGCTTCCGTCCGACGAAAAAAACCGACGCCATTGACGCCACGCCGGTGGACAAAACACCCATTGCCGCTGGCGCTACAACTGCCGCCGTTTCCTCCGCCCATCTGATATCCGCAGCCCTTTTCCTTGACGCATCCACACCTCATGGTGCATTCTGGTTCGGGAGCCGGCGGCTGCGCGGTTGTCCGTACCGGAGTGGTCACGAGCCCTAGAGCAGCCAGTAGAATGGCCGCCATCACTAGGTTGCGTCGCTCAAAACATCTTCTGTCCTCCTCACTCATTTGGGTGGTTCGGAATTCTTCCCCCAACGAAGAACCGTAGAGGACAGGTAATCATAAAATAGCCAGCTCGGAAATTTGCAAGAAATTCATATTTCCAAATTCCAAGGATCACGTCCCGAACACGGGCCAGCTGGAGGGGATCATTGACCGGCCCCCAAGTTCGCGGCCCCGAAAAAGAGGAGATTCCAGGGCCTGATTCCTGGGCTTCTTGGGCGATCCACTCCTCTGTCGCTCGTCTCCTGCTGCGGGGAAGGCTTCGCCCGGAAATGGGGTTCGCTTGCCTCCGCTCCCCAGGCTTCCGACCTTCTAATTCGGTGCCAGAAGACAGGAAATCCAAATGAAACGACCTTATGATGCCCGGCCGGCGGACCACCGATCTGGCGGTGGCGCCCATGACCGTTCGGGCCGCCAGAATACCGGGAAGCCCAGGGTGTGAGAGCTCGCCCATCCCTAGCACGAAGAGCCGGCAGAGAGCGAGCGACCCACCACACCCCGCATGCCGGCACTCGGGTTCCGCGTCCGCGGCTTCCAACGGCGAATGCGTGGCAGTGGACCCCACGGGATCCGTCTCCGGTGATCTGGATCCGGCTATCGTGGCCGCCCAGCTGACCCGGAACCGGTTGCGCCTCGGCACGGCCGGCCGAGTTGCGCTCCTTGCAGGGCTGGCGCCAACTCTGTCCGGATGCATTCCTTCGGAGTCGGCCACCCTCCGCCGAGGCGACCGGGCGCCTGTATTCACGGCGGTGTCCCTGCAGGACGGATCCTCCGTTTCCCTCGCAGACTACCGGGGCAAAACACTGCTCGTGAACCTCTGGGCCACATGGTGCCATCCCTGCAAGACCGAAACCCCCTACCTTCAATCCCTGTACGAACAGTACAAGCCGCGCGGGCTTCGGATCCTGGGAATTTCCATTGACAGGCGGGCCGACCGGGAGGCAGTCGTAGACTTCGTCGAAGAGATGGGGGTCGGCTACGACATCGTCCTTGATCCGGCCGCAACTTCCCGGGATGCCTTTCTCGCCAGAGGGCTCCCTACTTCAGTCCTCATCAACGGGGCGGGCACGGTCGCATTCAGCTGGATCGGACCGGTCCCGGAGGGAGACCGAGACTTCTTGGCTGGACTGGAAGAAGCTCTGGAGTTGACCACCGACCCAGGCACCGAATCGGGCTAGGCTTCATCCGGGGAGGCTAGCGCGTCCTCCCCAGCACCGTATTCTTCCCTTTTCCGGGCTCGCTTCCGCAACCACACGCCCGTCCCCAGGGCCATGCCCAACGGCAACAGCGTAAGCAGCGCCGTCGTCGCCAAAAAAGCGAGGCGGGCTTCGTCGTCCCGATCAAAGCAGACGGGGCACGCGTGGAGATGCTCCGGGGTAAGGGCCAGGAAAACGAGCACCGCCAGCGTCATCCCTACTCTGGGCATCCGAAAACCGTCCATGGCTACAGGTACACCTGCAGGTACAGAAAAGGCCAGACCAGGACCACGAAGTACCAAAACAGAGACACAACGGAGAGGACTTCGGGGGTCAGCTTGCCCAATCGCAATCGAACCCCGGCCCACGCCAGCGCGAAGATGGCCACAATGGCATGGACGGCGTGAGTCCCGATAATCGTGTAGAACAGGCTCCCGTAGGTGGAAGAGGTCATGGTCAGACCGTCCCGCAACAACGCGGCCCACTCCACCCCTTGAAGGGCGACGAAGCCGACGCCCAGTCCCGTGGCCAGCAGGAGCGATAACCCGATATTTTTTCTGCCCCGCTGGTAGGCCCAGTGGGCCCACAGCAACACCAATCCGCTGGCAATCAGGGCCGCCGTGTTGAGGGCGGTTTCCTGGAAGGGGAGGCGCGGCTGACCCGGCGGGGGCCACACGGAGCCCGGGGCCCGGGACTTCACGATCACGAAGGCCGAGATAAACCCGGCAAACACCATGACCTCCACGAAAATGAAGAGGACCATCCCCATGACCCCGTTTGAGACCAGCTTCCGCACCCTGCGGGGACGGGGACGAAATGGAATGACGGTAGCGTCTGCCGACACGGTCACCTCCTAGGGTGAGACCTCCCGTTTCTCCCGGTACTTCTTCACGGTCTCAAATACCAGGAGCCCTGCACCCAGCAGGAGCATGATGGCCACGGCGTTGGTTCCCACGGCGACCAAACCCACCACGGACCAAAACGCGACGTGAGTGAAGTTGTACCCGCCGGGGAGAAGATTCGAATTCGACTTTGCGGTGGGCACCAATCCGGCCGTGACCGCCTGTTCAACGTGCGCTTCGTCGTCGTGGGCCTCCGGCTCCGATATCCCCCGTTCCACTGCGGCCTTCGCCGCGACGTTCTCCCAGTTGGCGCCCTCGTGCTTTTGCACATCCGGGGCAACGCCTCCCCACAGCAGCACCATCAACAACACCGAAGCAGCCAGGAACCACTTGGCAATGGGACGCTCAATGGCAAGGTGCATGAAGTGCTTGATGACCAGCCACGCCTTGATCACGGCCACCCCGAAGGCCGTGGTCAGGGTCACCCACGTGATCTCAAGCGTCGGACCCGCGACGCTGACGACGAAGAGCCCAATCAGGGCAAGGTAGACCTTGACGTAGTGATTGGACAGCATCTTGGACAATACGGCCATGGTCCGCCTATTTCGCGATATAGAGCAACGGGAAGAGGAAGATCCAGACGATGTCTACGAAGTGCCAGTAGATGCCGATCAGCTCCACCCGGTGGAGCTCGATGTTCCGCTTCGCATCACGGGCCACGAAGGCCATGATCACGGCCCCCGCAATCACGTGGAGAGCGTGAAGTCCCGCAGCCGAATAGTAGAATGACCAAAAGGTGTTGGTCATGATCGTGTATCCGTGGGATATCTCGTACCACCATTCGTAGGACTTGACTCCGATAAAGGTGACGGCCCCTCCAATGGTGATGTAGAGAAACCGAGCCGCGGTCTTCCCGTCCCCTCGTTCCGCCGCCTGGTGGGCCAGCACCGCCGTGAGGCTCGAGGACAGCAACACGAACGTGTTGAGCGCCCCGAGGCGGACATTGGTGTGAATGGCCGCATCTCCCCACTCCGGGTGACCCAACCGGTGCATGATGTACACAGCAAGCAAACCGCCGAAAATTACGACCTCCGACGCCAGTACCCACCACACGGCCAGTTTGCCGGTGGCGATTCCCGTAGCGGCGCGGGTGGTTGCGATCGGCTTCATTCGGAGGATCTCATCGGGTCAGGCGGGCTCGTTCTGGGGCCAATAGTCGTCTTCACGATCGGGCACGCTGTATTCGTAGGGCCCCCGGTACACAACCGGCAGCTCGTCCGGGTGCCAGTTTCCATGGGGAGGCGGTGACTCGGTGGTCCATTCCAGGGAGTTGGCCCTCCAAGGGTTCCTCGACGCCTTCTTTCCGGAACGCCACGACTTGTAGCAGTTGTAGAAGAAGACAAGCTGGAAGGCGAGCATGACGAGCAGGGAAATGGTCGCAACGATCCGAAGGTTCTGGAATCCGCCGCCGGCGAGCTCGGAGAAATGGGTATAGTCGTAGATTCGCCGGTGCTGGCCGCCCATCCCCAGCACGAAAAGAGGAATGAAGATGAAGTTGAAGGGAATGACGGTTCCCCAGAAGTGGATCTTGCCCAGACGCTCATCCATCATTTTGCCGAATATTTTGGGAAACCAATAGGTAAAGGCCGCAAAGGTCCCGATGATGGCAATGGGGAAGAACGTGTAGTGGAAGTGAGCCAGGACGAAGTACGTGTCGTGAAAGTAGATGTCTGCCCCCGCAGCCCCCAGAAAGATCCCTGTTACCCCCCCGATGAGGAATTCGGCGACGAAAGCCAATGCCCACAGCATGGGCGTGGAAAGGGTAATGGATCCGCCGTACAGGGTGGCAATGTAGATGAAGCACAGCTCCGCGATGGGGACCGAGATCAGCAGCGTGGTAATGGTGAAGAGGTTCGCCATTCGCGGGTCGATCCCCGCGATGAACTGGTGGTGGGCCCACACGAAGAAGCTGAGCACGCCCGTGGCCACCACGGTGAAGATGACCGTGCGATACGCGAAGAGTTTCTTCCGGGCGAAGGTAGTCAGAATCTCTGCCACGATCCCCATGGCCGGCAGGAGAACGACATACACCTCCGGGTGTCCGAAGAACCAGAAAAGGTGCTGCCACAGGACGGGGTCGCCCCCAGCCACGGGATCGAAGAAGCCGGTGCCGAGGGTCTGATCAAAGAGGAGCATGATCGCCCCGGCAAGGAGCGGGCCGACGGAAAGCATGAAAAGGATGCTCGCGATGACGATCATCCACACAACCACGGGGACATCAAAGGCCCGCATCCCGGGGGCCCGGGAGTTCATGAGGGTGGTGATGAAGTTGATCCCTCCCAGCAGAAAGGCCACGAACTCCAGCCCGACCCCGATGAGCCACAACGTACTCCCGAGCGGCGTGAGGTTGTACGCTGCATCCGCCGACAGCGGCGGGTAGGCGGTCCAGGCCCCCGCGAAGCCCCCTCCTTCCACGACCAGAGAAGCCAGAATGACGATCGTGCTGATGAAGAAGATCTGAAAAGACAGGCGGTTGATCCGGGGGAAGACCATGTCGTCTGCCCCGACCATGAGAGGGATCAGGTAGTTCCCGAAGGCCGCCAGGAGCACGGGCATGGCCACCCAGAAGATCATGATCGTGCCGTGGTTGGTCACCAGCGCGTTGTACTCTCCGGGGGAAACCACGCCGAAGAAGGGGACATCCACGCCCGGAAACGCCAGCTGCACGCGGAAGACATAGGCCATGAAGCCACCGATCAGCGCCATGAACATGCCCGTGAACATGTACTGCATGGCAATGATCTTGTGGTCCGTTGACCACACGTACTTCAACCAGCCCTGAGGCCCATGATCGGCATGATCGGCGGCGGGGTGGCCGGGTGTCAGATCGACCGCTGGCTCAGCCATCTCTCTTGGAACCTCCGTATCTGCTGGCTATTGGGTTCGAGGCGTGTTGGCCGCTACCCAGGCCGCATGTTCTTGCGCTTCTTCAACCCGAACCGTGGCCACCATGACTCCGTGGCCGAAGCCGCAAATCTCGGCGCACTGCACGTCGAATTCGCCGGTCTCCGTCGGCTGGAACCAACCGGTGATGCTCCGGCCGGGAATGGCGTCCTGCTTGATGCGCCAGACCGGAACCGAAAAGCTGTGAAGAACGTCCGTGGCTTCGAGCTTGAAGTGATAGATCTTCTCGTTCTCCACGTGGAGTTCGTCGACCGTAAAGATGTCGTCGGGCGTGTCCAGGACGCCGTCGGCCCCGGGGTGCTGAAAGGTCCACGCCCACTGTTGGCCGATGATGCGAATCTCTGCGTCGGGGTTCTCGGGCAGGTCAAGCTTGACCGCGTGCCAGACCTGGAAGGAGATCACGATGATCCAGACGTCGCACAGGAGCACCGCAAGGTGGGGAATGGTGATCCAGCGCTTGTGCCGCTTGTTCTTCCCGTCAATGTAGTCGGCCCTTCGGCCCGGCGTCGCTCGAAACTTGACAATGAAGTAAAGGAAGAGGGCCTCGGCGGCGAGGAACCAAACGCCGACCAGAACGAGAACAAGAACGATTAGGCCGTCGATTGCCGCCGCGTAGGAAGACGCGACCCGAACCAGGCTGTCGAAGAGCGTGGTTTCCATAACTATAGGTAAAAGGTGTACACCACGGCGGCTCCCACGAAGAGGACCGCAAGGATCAGGGTCCAGCCGAAGGTCTTCTTCGCGAACAGGATCGCCTCGTTTTCCGCATCGGGAGGCGGACTTGGAATCTTGGCGGCCAGCTCCCGGTGGGTCGGGGTGTGATCAGAGGTTTTCGTTTCCATGGATCAGCGGCTCAGAACGTACACGTAGGCGGCAACGGCCCGCACCTGGTCGTCGGTAAGGGGCATCCCGGCCGTGGGGAGCATTGCCCCAGGGTACTCGACGGGTTGCGGAACTCCTGTGTTGACGAGCTCCACGATGGATTCGTATTCGCCGTCGATGTTCAGCCAGACGTCGTCGGTCAGGTCGGGTCCAAGCGGGCCACCCTGGCCCCCCTGGGTGTGGCAGGTGTAGCAAATCCCCGTTTCGTGGAAGACGGAAAGCCCCGCCTCCACCATATCCGGAGTCACGCCCTCGGGCAGGATGGCCGGATCGAAGTCCGGCGGCGCCACGGCGGCCAAAGCAGGGGCTCCGGCGGTACTCGGCCTTCGGGGCAGCATTTGCATGGTCATGATATAGGCCGTCACATCGTCGATTCGCTCGTCGGAAATGGTCGAGACAGGCGCATACATGGTGGCTCCCGCAGCGTCTCCTAGGGATCCTCCCCTGATTCGTTCCCGGTACTTCTTCAACGACGAAGCAATGTACCAATCACTGAGGTGAAGCAGGGAGGGAGCACTCAGTGCCTCCATGCCCCTTCCGTCCCGGCCGTGGCAGTTGGCGCAAAGGGTGGCGTACTCCTCCTCCCCCACTTCCGCGTCTCCGCCCCGGGTGGCCGGGGGATCGGCAGCGGGCAGGCCGGCGACATAGGCGACGATCGCATCGACGTCTCCCTTTTCCGACTTCAGCGTGCGAGACATGGGGCGCATTCTGAGCCCCTCCGCATCCTGGTAGTGGTACCCCCTGCGCTGGGTTCGAAAGGCGTCAAGCTGCGCCCTGAGGTACCACTCGGAAGCCCCGGCGATGGCGGGGGCCCCGAGGGAGGGTTTTCCGGCACCCTGCGGCCCATGGCAGGGCGCGCACGTGTCGAAAATGGCCTCGCCTCGGGCCAGGACCGGATCGGATCCTTCGCACGCCGCCAGCACCACCGGCACGATGGCGGCAGCAGCCAGAAGGGAAGCAGGGGATCGTCCTTGCGGCAACCGGGTCATTGTCCTCGCCCCGGGGGGGCGCTCATGGTCGGGAGTTGGGCTGGTGGGAGACGGGACAGTAATTTCTTCGCCGCAGAAGATAACGCAAGAGAAAGCGACTTTCGAGGAACTTCCGTTCAGACTCCGAGCCCGGGCGGTCGAACCCAAGGTCGAAAAACGGAAACCGGCTCGCAATGTGATTACCTTAATCGGTCTCATCCCAGTGATGTACCCAATCTGGAACCTTACGTCCGGCTCCGTTGGAGCCATTCCCAAGTCCGAACTGGAGCGTTGAATGTCCGGAAATTACGCCGGATTCGTTGATGTTGGTTTCCTGCGGGCCGAGGGGGCCCGGCTGATTCGCGAACACCAGATCAATGTCCGCCCCGACGCCGCTGCCATTGTGGCTTGGTTTCGTACCGTCGCGGCAGAACTGTACGGCGAGAAGTTCCTGCGGGCATACTGGTACGACAGCGCTTTCGAACCCTCCCACGCCCAGTACCACAGGCAGCGTTCTTTTTTCGACGCCATCGGGTTAACGCCCGGAATTCAACTCCGCCTGGGCCACATCGTCGAGCGTCCGTCGCGCCTGGAGCAGCCCATCCGGCGAGCACTCGAGAATACGGCGCTGGGCCTGGGAGTGGAGCCGGAAAGGCTACTCGCCGAGTTCGACCGGAATTGGACATTTCGCCTGGAGCGCCAACAGAAGGGTATCGACACCCTGATCGCCCTGGACATGGTGCGCCTGGCCGGCCGGTCGATCTGCTCGACCGCGGTACTCATCGCCGGGGACCGCGACATTGCGGAAGCGATTCGCACGGCCCAGGACTTCGGAATGCGCGTGCTCGTCGCCACACCCCACCGGAGCAGCGTGGCCCGGGAAGTCGCGCAGCTGGCCGATCAGCTGATCGACATTCGCGAATCCGATATCCGGCAGATGTTGACGCCTCGTCCGACTCCCTCCGGTCCACCGGATTGAAATCGGACCGGACGGAGAAAGTCCGCACCGCCGCCCGCGCCTTGGAACCGATGGATCAGCGCCAGGACCGGACACCGACCCGGCAGCTTGCCGTGTTGGCGACTTGGGTTAACGCCGGAGAGTAGGGGCGAGCGCGAACCCGCGTGCCCCCGCTCCGGTCCCTGGATTCAAGGGGCCGTCAGTTCGCCACGGCCTGCAGGAATGCCTCAAACAGCCGGCGGGTGACCGGGCCCGGACGCCCTTCTCCGATCGCCTTTCCGTCCACCACCACCGCCGGGCGGATCTCCGTCGTGGTTCCGGTGAAGAACACTTCGTCGGCGGAAAAGAGATCGTCAAGAGGGATGGCCCGTTCCCGGACGGGGATCCCCATTCCCCGGGCCAGCTCCATTACGAAGTCCCGGGTGATCCCGTGAAGGATGTAGTTGGACTTCGGGGCCGTGGCGACGATGCCCCTGGAGACAACGAACAGATTGTTGTGCGCGCCCTCCATGGCCATTCCGTCCCGGATGAAGATTGCGTTGCCGACCCCCGCGTCCGCCGCCGCCTGCTGGGCCAGAACATTGGGTAGCAAAGCAATGGCCTTGATGTCGGCGCGGGCCCAGCGCTGGTCCGGGATCGTCACGGCCTTGAACCCCCTGTCCCAGCGCTCCGGGGAAGGGCGTCGGTACGGACGGGCGAAGGCGTAGACACTGGGCGAGACCGCCGGATTCGGGAAGGCATGGCTCCTGGGCGCGACTCCCCGCGTCACCTGTACGTACACGTAGGCCGCCGTCGCCCGGTCAAGGGCGTTTCGGACCAGTAGACCGAGCTTCACCGCTTCCAATCCATCCGGATCGAAGGCGATCCGGAGAGCGGCGAGCCCCTTCCTCATGCGGGAAAGGTGCTCCGGGAAGCGGAAGAGACGGCCCTGGTAGGCGGGCGTTACCTCGTAGACCCCGTCACCGAAGAGGAACCCCCGGTCGTCCACCGAAACCTTCGCCTCCTCCTTCGGAAGGAAATCGCCGTTCAAGTAGACGACGTTCATGGCCTGGGAGAGTTCCCGCTTTCCCTTTCCAGTTTCTTGAACTCCTCCAGGAGCTCGGCCTCTTGGATCGAAGGAGCATCCCGATCGGTTTCGTCGGAAGATGACGATTCGGCCAGGTCTCCCTCCCCCGCCTCCAGCTGCTTCGGCGCTTCCATGTTTCCCGACGGGAGCATGCCCATCTTGGCCTTCAGGGCCGTAAGCCTGCCGTCCATGTCCACCCCTCCCGACCCCGACTCGAGGCGGAGAAATTCCGATTCCAACGTGTCCCCGGTGAGGGCCTGGGTGACTTCGGCCTGGGCCAGGCTCCGCCGTTCCTGTTCCTCGATCTTGTCCGCCATTCGGTTGAACGCCTCAAACGCGGAGGTGTCCGACAGTCCGGACATCGTCTCGTGGATCCGCTTCTGGGCCTGGGCTCGCTTCTGCTTGGCGATCAGGAGGTTTCGCTTTCGCTTCGCCTCCTCGATCTTGTCGTTGAGCTGGCGGAGGGAGTCCTTCAGTTTGGCGGTTTCCGCTGCTTGCGCCCGCCACGTCGCTTCCAGGGTCGCCGTGCGTTCCGCGTGCTCTTGCTGGCGAACCAAGGCCTGCTTGGCGAGTGCATCCTTTCCTTCCCTCACGGCGAGCATGGCCCGGCGCTCCCAACCCTGCATGTGCCGGACCTCACCCTCAAGATCGGCCCTGAGTTTGCGTTCGTCGGCGATGGCGGCGGCGACCTCCCGCTTGGCTTTCGCCAGCTGATCCCGCATGTCGATGATGATCTGGTTCAACATCTTCTCCGGGTCTTCCGCCCGGGAGATGATGTCGTTGAGGTTGGATTTGATCAGCGTGGAGAATCTGGTGAAAATGCTCATCGGTTGTTTGTCCTCCTTCCTCCGGCCAAGGTCTGGATCTGGGAGACGTGGGAGGAAGCGGCGATCTGAACGCTCTCGAGCGAGGCCCTCAGCTCCTCGAAGTCAAGGGTGCCCAGCTGAAGCGTGTCGCTCAAGATCAGTTCGCTTTCCTCGATCCCGTAGGCACCGTGAATCACGTCCGTCGCGTTGAGCCGGAGGAGCATCTCGTAGAGTTCGCCAAGGCCGTCCGCAGCTGCCGGCAGATCCATCACCTTCATTCGAACCAGCAGAAGCGGCTCCGAGAGGTGGACCACGATAGGAGCGCCTTGGTTCTCGTTGCGAACGAGGAACATCCCGTCGTCCACCTCGTCGAAGTCCGCGTCCATGCGGATCAGATAACTTTCCAGGTCTTCTCGGGTGACCATGACCTCTCCTTGGATGATCGCTTCAATGGTGCCGTGCAGAAGGTAACACGGCTTATCCGGGTCGAACCACGCCAAGAAGCGGGGCCAGGTACTCGCCGGTGTGGGATGCCGGATCCACCGCCACCCGCTCGGGCGTACCGGCCACAACGATACGTCCGCCGGCGTCTCCTCCTTCAGGTCCCAGGTCGATGACCCAGTCCGCCGTCTTCACCACATGGAGATTGTGTTCGATGACCACGACCGTGTTCCCCCGGTCGACCAGGCGGTGCAGAACCTGCAGAAGGATCCTCACGTCCTCGAAGTGAAGACCGGTCGTTGGCTCATCCAGGACATAAAGGGTCCTTCCCGTGGCCTTCTTCGAGAGTTCGGACGACAGCTTGATCCGCTGAGCCTCCCCCCCTGACAGGGTCGTGGCCCTCTGACCCAAGCGTATGTACCCCAGCCCCACGTCCGACAGGGTTCGCAGGCGGCGTTTCAACTGCGGCACCGCATCGAAAAAGTCCAGACCCTCATCCACGGTCATGTCCAGAACATCGGCGATGTTTCGGCTCTTGTAGTAAACATCCAGAGTCTCCCGGTTGTAGCGGCGCCCCCGGCATACGTCGCACGACACATACACGTCGGGAAGAAAGTGCATTTCGATCTTGACCACGCCGTCGCCCCGACACGCTTCGCACCGCCCGCCCTTCACGTTGAAGGAGAAGCGGCCCGCCGGATAGCCGCGGACCTGGGCTTCGGGGAGGCCTGCGAAGAGCTGGCGAACCGGAGTGAACAACCCCGTATAGGTGGCGGGGTTGGACCGGGGCGTGCGGCCTATGGGCGACTGGTCCACCTCGATGACCTTGTCCACGCTAGAGAGGCCGTCGATGCGCTCATGGGCGCCCGCGACGGAGCGGCTTCGGTGCAGCTGGCGCGACAGGGCCCGGTAGAGGGTGCCGTTGACAAGCGTGGACTTGCCCGACCCGCTGACCCCCGTGACGGTGACGAAGCAGCCCAGAGGGAAGGACACGTCGATGTCCTTCAGGTTGTGCTCCGAAGCGCCCCGAACCGTGAGGCAATGCTCCGGGTCCGCCCGGCGCCGTTGGCGGGGCAGGGGAATCTCCGCATCCCCCCGCAAGTACGCTCCCGTGACGGAACGGGGTTCGGCATTCACGTCTTCGGGGGAGCCGGCAACCACTACCTCCCCCCCCGCCCGGCCCGCACCCGGTCCCAGGTCGACAATGAAGTCCGCCGAGCGGATCGTGTCCTCGTCGTGCTCGACAACCAGAACCGAATTCCCCAGGTCCCTCAACGATTCGAGGGTTCGGAGCAGCCGGCGGTTGTCCCGCTGGTGGAGTCCGATCGAGGGCTCGTCAAGAATGTAGAGCACCCCCACCAGGCGGCTCCCGATCTGGGTTGCGAGGCGGATTCGCTGGGACTCCCCGCCGGAGAGGGTGTCCGCCGAACGATTCAGCGACAAGTAGTCCAGGCCAACGTTTCGCAGGAATCCCAGCCGTTCCCGGACCTCCTTGAGGATCGGACCGGCCACTTCGGCAGAGAGGGAATCTCCGGGAGCCGCCTTCACGCCCGGCGGAACGGGCTCTCCCGTCACCCGCAGCGAACGGATAAAGGCAAGAACTTCTCCGATCGGTTTGTCCACAACGCCACTGATGGAGGAGCCCCCGATCCGCACGGACCTGGCGAAAGGCCCCAGCCGGGAACCGAGGCAACCCCCACACGTCTGGCTCGACATGTATGCGTCCAGCTGTTCCCGGATGTGCTGGGAACTCGTCTCCCGATAGCGGCGCTCCACATTGGCGACGACCCCCTCCCAGTCGTCCTCGTAGTGGCCGCTCATTTTCCCCGTTTTGTAGGGGAATCGGATCTTCATCCCGCCGGAGCCGTAGAGAAGTGCCTCGCGAATTTCCAGGGACAGGTCGCGCCACGGCGTCCGGGGATCGAATTCGTAGGCCTGTGCCAGGCCCGGTATGACAGAACGGCGAAGGTGGCCCCCTGGCTCTCCCCAGGGGATGATGACTCCCTCCAGGATGGAAAGGGACGGACTGGCGACGAGGAGGGCCCCGTTCACTTCCTTGGTTGTTCCCAGACCCCCACAGTCGGGGCAGGCGCCGTGGGGAGAGTTGAAGGAGAACACCCGGGGCTCCAGCTCCGGGAAGCTGGCCCCGCAGTCTGCACACGCGTAGTGCTCGCTGAAGAGGTGGTGAACATCCCGGCGTCCCCCCCGCTCGATGATCTCCACGACCCCCTCCGCCGCTCTCAGGGCGGTTTCCACGGAATCGGAGAGCCGATTCCGATCCTTCGCACGAACGGCCAGCCGGTCCACGACAATCCCGATGTCGTGGTTCTCGTACCGGTTCAGACTGGGAACCTCCCGCAGGTCAAACACCCTCCCGTCCACCCGGGCCCGAACGAAGCCTTCCCGGCGGGCTCGGTCGAAGAGGTCCCGAAACTGACCCTTTCGGCCCCGGACGAGAGGGGCCACGACCTGGATCCGGGCTCCTTCCTTCAGCTCCAGGAGCTGATCAACGATCTGAGTGGCCGACTGGCGCTGGATGGGCAGATCGCAGCTGGGACAGTATGGCGTGCCGGCCCGGGCGTAGAGAAGTCGCAGGTAGTCGTAGATCTCGGTCACAGTGCCCACCGTAGACCGGGGGTTTCGCGACACGGTCTTCTGCTCGATGGAAATGGCCGGCGAGAGGCCCTCGATGGCGTCGACATCGGGTTTCTCCATCAACCCCAGGAACTGGCGGGCATACGCCGACAGGGATTCGATGTAGCGCCGCTGGCCCTCGGCATAGATGGTGTCGAAGGCCAGGGACGACTTTCCCGAACCGGACAAACCTGTTACGACGACCAGTTTTCCCCTGGGAATCTCCAGGGAAACGTCCTTCAGGTTATGTTCGCGCGCCCCACGGACGACGAGGGTATCGCGGCTCAAGGGTCAGGCTGATCTCCGAGCTTGCGCGACGAGCTTGGCCACCCGTTCCTCTGTTGGGGGGTGGGTGCGAAACCATCGGGTGAAGGGGGAACCCCGACGTCCGGCAAGGGGGTTTACGATTGCCAGCTGAGCCGCGGCGGGACTGACCTGCATGGGAATCTGGCGGGCGGTCGCGTCCAGCCGCTTCAGGGCGTTCGCCAAGTACAGGGGACTCCGCGCGATTTGGCCCCCCGTTCGGTCCGCCTCGAATTCGTTCTGGCGGCTGATGGCCATCTGGATGATCATGGCTCCCAGGGGGGCGACAATCGCCATGGCCAACAGCGCCAATGGGTTGTCGTCCTCGTCCCGGCCACCGAAGATGGCGGTCCACTTGGCCATGCTGGCCAGGATCCCCACCGCTCCCGCCAAGGTCGCGGCCACCGTGCCCACCAGCATGTGGCGGTGCTTGATATGAGCCAGCTCGTGAGCGGTCACGCCCTCCAGCTCCTCCGGGGTGAGCACCCGAAGAATCCCCTGGGTGAAGCACACCACGGACTTCGACGGGTTGCGTCCCGTCGCGAATGCGTTGGGCTGGGGGGAAGGGGCGATGGCAACGGTGGGCATGGGAAGGCCGGCTCGCTGCCGCAACCGGTCCACCATACGGTAGAGTCGGGGGGCATCGTCGGGCCCGATGATCCGGGCCTTGTACATTTTCAAGACGGCCCGGTCCGAGAACCAGTACATCCCGACATTCATGACCAGGGCCAAGCCGAACGCGATCATCGCGCCGCCGCGACCCCCCAAGAGGCCGCCGACCACCGCCAAGAAGGCCGTCAGCCCCGCCATCAACAGGAACACCCTCGCTTGTTGCATCCTGTAACTCCTCTTTCGTTAACAGACCATAAACGACCGAGGGCACTTCATCAGTACCCCCATTCCCTGTACAGGGAGAATCCCCAGATCTGGGCAAGTTGGAGGGACAGGCCTCCCAGTCCCTGAAACCCTTCCCGAGTACACCTGTCCTCCAGGAATCCTTCCAGGGTCACGTCCCTGGGCAACCCCACTTCCACCCGAACTGCACCACTGCTGACGGGCAGCGTGGGATCGGCACAAAAGCCCCGCTGGTAGACGCCCGTAAGGAAGATATTGTCCAACAGGTATTTGCCCACCTCCACCTGGAGCGAAGACGCCCCAAAGGCAGCGTTGGCCAAACCCTGTTCCGCCTGAGACACGGACAGGTGGTCCAGATTCAGCTCCAGAGCAAGAAGGTAGCCGATCTGGCTGGCTACCTGGCCCAGCAGCAGATTCCGGCCGGCCCCAAAAGAGGCATCCTGGGCACTCCTCGTCAAAGCCGAGGTGGGTTGACCCAGGAGGAGGTAGCTGTACAGGTCGGCCTCCGGAATCTCGGGCTCGGCGTCGCTGGACAGGGCAACCAGGGGAGAAAGGAGCGTACCGGTAATGTTGGCCGTGATCGTGAGAGGTTGACCGTCCCGGGTGCGGAGACGGTGTTCGGTCGTGACCGAGAGGTCGGGGTTGAAACCGGGAATCCCCACGAAGCGAATACTTCCTTCGGTCATGGTGAAGGTGCGCGGCGGAATGCTGTAGGTTCCCCGAACGACCTCAACCGTTCCCTGAAGGGTCAGCTGGTTCCGTTCCCGGTCAAAGGTGACCGAGAGGTCGCCGGATGTCTCCACATTCATGTTTCGGGACCGCAGCCGGTTTTCCCGGCCCACGTTCATGTCGACAAGGACGCGAAGGTTGGCGAGGAACGGATTCGGGGGCTTCAGGTCTCCGCCGTCGGCCGTCGCCGCACCAAAGAGCACCGGGTCATAGAAATTCACAGCCTCTGACGAGCGCAGGAATTCTTCAATGAAGACGGTCGCGCCTTGCACGTCCAGCGCTCCCTGGATGAAGGGCAGGTTGTAGGAGCCGGTCAGGGTGATGGAGTCGCCGCTCACCGCCGCTTCCATATCCCGCCGGTCCACGATCTGAAAATCTTGGGACCAGAAGGCCAGATCGAAGATCGGGTTCGCGGGCTGGCCAATATCCACGGCTCCCCGAATCCGGATCGAGCCCCCGGATCGGGCCGACCCGTCTACGGCCAATCTACCATCGGGGCTCAGTGCCAGTGCGACTTGGGCAGACGTAAACCGAACCCCGAGGGGAGAGAGAACGCCGGTGCCGTTCATCACTCGAAAAGCCCCCGTGGGTTTCGGTTCCGAAGGTCGGCCGCGGACTTCCAGGGTGCCCGAAACGGTTCCACCCACCTCTTCCACGCTGTTCAGGGCGCTCATGATCACCGCAAGGGGGAACGAGTCGGCCGCCGCCGTCACCTCAATCGGCTCGTCAAGAACCCGGTTCTCCACGGGGTTCAGGCGAAGGTCGAGGGGGATCGACCCCTCGACGCGGATCGTTCGGCGGGCGTCCGTCCAGGTTTCGGCCGAGACGGCTGCGATCCGGTCGGCGTAGCTTCCGTTCGCCGTGATCCGGTCGAAACCGAATATCCCGTACTCCGCATCCTCGATCTGGAGGGCACCCTCCCATTCCGGACGCTCCCCGGAGCCCCGCGCCGTAAGGTCGGCCGATAACCGTCCCATCGGCGGGTCCTCCTTCTGCAGAATGCGGCCCAGCATGTCGAGATCAAGGCCGCTCACCCGGAACTCGAAATCCGATTTCCCATCCCGCCGGGCAAGACGTCCGTCAGCCCGGGCATCGAGCCCGTGGGTTCCTGGCTGGATGAGGCCGAAGTCGTTGACGATCAGGGCATCCGGACTCCACTCGAAGCTCGCCGGTTCCCTGAGTCTCCACTGCCGATCGTCCAGGATCAGGTTGAGCCGGTCCAGATCGACGCGACCTCCGTCCACTCCCAGACGAAGCATCGCGTGCGCCTCGTAGGACTCCCTCTCCGAGGGAACGGCTAGGGCGCGCAACCGCCCGAGTCCCACCAAGTCGTAGTCTCCCGCAATCTGTGCAGTCTGAAACGCCAGGTCCCCGAAAAAGACCGAATCCGCCGTGATGGTTCCCGCGAGCACGCCGACGGGAGTCCGCTCTACCCGAGACGGCAACGACTCGGTCGTGGAGCTTCCGGTCTGGAATTCCGGACCGGAAGGGAAGAAATCAAGTTCCCTTGCCGTGAGATCCAGAGTGAGGGAGCCCGCCGAGTAGGAACCGTATTCCAGAGCCTCAAAGGTGACGGATGCCTCGGCGGAAAGTCGGTCCAAGCGGCCCTGGATCCGAATTTCGCCTTCGGCGGCGCCCCCGAAGCGAAGGTCCCGGGTTACCGGGAAGGTGTCAGGATCCACGCCGTACGCCTCGATCATGAAGTTCTGCTCGATGGGCGGCAACGCGTCCCATGCGACCCGGCTTTCGTCCATGAACAGGGGACGCAACAGCGATATCGAAGGCGAGGAAACGGATAGGATGACGCCTTCACCCAGGGGTTCCGGGGCAGTGCCCAGGCTTCCCTGGCCTCGGATCACCACACCTCCCGCTTCGGCGTAGACGGACTCGAAGTCGAGGATGCCGTCGTCACCCACCCGCACCTCTATGGTCGCGGAATCCACTTGAACCGGGCCGACGGAGGAGGACCCGGCATGGAGGACCAGCGCGCTGCGGACTTCCCGAAGCGTGAGCCCGCGCCCAGTGACGTGGGCCATGCCCGACACGACGGTAGGTTCGGGGAGCCTTGGAAGCAGCGCGGAAAGCCGGAAGTCCCTGACGGCAACCTGCAGATCGTAACCCGCCGCCGGATCCCGGGCATTCACCACCCCTCCCGCAGCCAGATGCCCCGCCGACGTCTCTACGTCCAGATCCACACGGAGCCGAGCGAGCTCCCCGACCAGTTTGGCGTTCCCCCTGGCCTCCCCGGACAGGGCAACGCCGGGCAAGAACGCCCGGACTGTGGAAAAGGACAGCGGATTCATCGTGGCTTCGAGGTCGAACTCGGACACTTCCGGCATTTCGGCGTTCCCAAAGAGGGTGCCCGCGAGAGCAACCGAGTCCGATGGACCTCCGGCCACCGCTCCGTTTGCCCGGACCCTGACCGCCATGCCGTTGCCCAGATCCCCGTCGGCCCAGATGTGAATGCTCCCCCGCCCGGTCTGCGGAAAACCGGGCACGAGGGCTTCCACCAGCCTGTAGTCCAAGGCGGTCAGGGCCAAAGAAGCCTCCTCCACCGAACCGGGACCCAGGAGCGTGCCCCCTCCCGAGGCGAGCGCGAGCGTGTCCGAAGACAGGCCGTCTACGAGCGCGAGCCATCCCTGGACGCCCAGGCGGTCCGGAATTCCGTCGACCCGTATCTCCCCCGAAACGCCCCCGGTGACAGGGAGGCCGGGAGGCCACCATCGCCCCACCTCTTCGGTAGGCACCGCCCGCGCCGAAAGGCGCAGGTCATCAAACCGGATGGACTCCCTGGAGAACCGTCCGCCGGTCAGGGCAAGACCCCCCGAAAGAGCCAGCCGACCCGGGTCCAGCTCGACCTCAACCCCGGACAGATCCGCCGCGATTCCCTGCTCGCTTATGGTAATTCCGACTTTGCCGCTGGCAACGCCGCGGTCGAATCTGTCGTCCAGCCAGCGCAGATCCGCCAGGGACAGGCGGGCAAAGTCGACCTCAAGGGCGGTACGCCAGCCCTCGCTTCCTTCTCGCCGGGCGACGGCGCTGACCTCTCCCTGCGACCCGGGCAGGCGAAACTCTTCTGCCTCCACGGTGACGCCTTCCCGGCCGGCATTCACGATACCCCCGGTGATGGCCAGGCTCATCCGGTTCTCTCCGACGGGAAGGGAAAACGTCGTGCGCTCCACGGCGACCCTGGCGTAAATGCCCCTCTCGGGGAACACCTCGACCTGGGAAAAATCCACTTCGATGTCTTCCACCCGCTCTTGGGCACCGCCGCCGCTCCGCATGACCACGGTGCCGCCGTGTATCCGGGCCCCCCGAATCTTGAACGCGGGGGAGGGAGTATCATCTTCGACGCCCCCTCCCGGAGAAACGGGGTCGGCAGCCGGACCAACGGATCCAAAAAGGCGGTCGAGAGCGATCCACTCTCCCGGCTCGGGTCGGACCGTAAATACGGGAGACCAGAGACGCAAATCGGCAATGGACGGAGACCCGCCCAGCAGCTCCATGACGGAATAGCGAGCCCGAATCGAGTCCGCGAACAGGACCGGGCGGCCCAACGCGTCGGTGAGACGAACGTCGTACAGGGTGACGGCCCCCAAGAGGCCGCCGGGCTTCGCCGAACCGACCTCGAGCGTCCCGTTGATCGCCGGCCGCACCTGGTCGAGAACCCGCTCAAGCGCGAACTCGCTCCCCTTCGCTGTCCGAAAGAGGACCACGGCGCCCGCAACGCCGGCGGCGCAGAGGATGCTCATGACCAAGGTCCCCCAGAAAAGAAGGCGAGCGGGCCATCTTCCCAGCCTCCAACGGCGAATCCGGGCGGTCCGAGTCGGGCTCACGTTCAGAAGGCCTGGCCAATGGAGAAGTGGAACTGGAAGCGGCGAAGGGAAAAGCCGGGATCGTCTCCGAAGAGAACCGGCGCAAGGAGGGCCAGGTCCTCCGAGACCACCCAGTCGATGAACTCCCCCGGGGCTTCCTTCGTCCCGATGTCGATCCGGTCCGATTCCCGGTCCACGCCGGGAACGAAGGGCCGGATCTGGGATGTGACCACCCGAAGGGCTTCCTGATCCCGGAGCGAATACGCTACGTCGAAGCGGATCGGGCCGAAAAGCGTGTTGTATCGGATGCCGAACCCCGGGGTCACCTCGAGTTCGCTCATCACGGCGCGGCGGGACCAGACCTGTCCTGCGTCGACAAACGCCACCCCTCCCAGAAGGCCGTCAGCCAGGTCGAAGCGAAGTTCGGCACTCCCCATGAGGGTGCGCAGGCCGCCGACCGGCCGGAGCTGAAACAGGTCCGATCCGGCGAGAGAAGACCCGTCGCACGTCAGATCCCTAACGGCGGCAGGGGAGCAGACGGGCCGCCCGTTCCGGCCCCGGCGGCGGAGTAACTCCTCCACGCCAATGGACAGGCTTCTCGGCCCCAGGGTGCTCTGGGCGAAACCGCGGACGCTGTTCGCACCCCCACCGTAGAACCGTTTTTGCGGCGGAACGATCTCCAGGGGCCGCCCGTCGGGAGCAACAAGATCCTTGAAGGCGCCCGGGCTGATCATTCCGGCTCGGGCCCGAAGGGCGAGAACGGTGCTGGCATCGATCTCACGGTAGACACTGCCATCGGCAAAGGTTCTGACGTAGGCGTAGTCGGACCCCGTCCCAGCCCCGGCGAATTCGAAGTCGGCGAGGATCCGGAAGCCGTTCCTGGGGCTGAATACTCCGTCGGTGCGGTCTTGGCTGAAGGACAGGGTGACCGGGAACAGCCGGTTATCCCCGGACAGAACCGCGATGTCCCTGGGGTCACAGGCCAAAAACGTCGCGCAAAGGGTCACCTCGGCGGCGGCCAGCCGACTCAGATGAGGACGGAAGTTCAGGCTGAAGAAGGCGTTACGACCCAGCCCCCGTCTCAGGCCCAAGTCGAGGCCGTAGGCATCCCGCAAGAAGATGTTCTTCTGGGAACGGCGCTCCGCGAAGACCCCGGCGAAAAGGCTCATTCGACGAGAGAAGAATGTAGGCTGGTTGAAGTCGAAGCCGACGAGCCAGTTCACCCGACCAAACTCCCCCGTGCCCGCCTGAGCACACAAGGGCGTGGCCTGGAGGGGACCCGCGAGGAGGTTGGAAGCCTGAACTCGGGCCTGAAGGCTTCGCCCCCCGCCAAAGAAATTCCGGCTGGTCCAACGTCCGCCGAAGTTGAGACATTCGGCACTGTTGAAGCCCCCACCGGTCCGGACCCGGTACGCATCGCCCTCCTCCACTTCGACCCGGATTGGAATGACCGAGTCCAGGTCTATTCGGACCGTGTCTCGTTCGACAAGAGCCCGGGCCACGATCCCCAGCTCATGGAGGCTCCGCTGGGCTTCGTGAATCTGGTACTCCCGGAAGAGCTGGCCCTCCCGGAATGGCAGACGATCAAGGATCACCTCTTCGTCCAGCAGCCGGTTTCCGGTCACCCGAACCGGACCGACGGTCGTGACCGGACCCAGGTCCACGTCGTACGTAACCGTCGCGGTATCGCTGCCCCGAGTCAGACGGTAGCGCAGAAAAACATCCGCGGACGCGTAGCCCGAGCCCCGGAGCCGGTTCGTGAGCGTATCGGAGGTCGCCCGGAGGTAGAGAAAGCTCAGGGGATCGCCCGGACCGACGGGGAGATCCCCCTCGAAGCTCAACGCAGGCGGCACTGGGTCTCCGGAAAAGTTGACCGACCCCACCCGGAAGGGTGGCCCCTCGTGGATCTGGAAATCGATGGACACGGTTCCCGCATCGTGCACCACTGCGGTATCCACGGTCACTCCCCGAAAGCCATGGGCTCGGTACAGGATCCGCAGCCGTTCCACATCCTGGCTCAGGCTCCGGGGACTGTGGTAGAAGCGGTCTCGTCCCCAGTCAAGCCCCAGGGCGCAGGTCGTGACCGCCAGGATGAGCGGACATGTCGAGGGCTGGGTAAGGATCGCCTGCTGAAGTTCCGCGTCGGAGAAGGCTCGGTTCCCCGTAAACTCAACGGAGACGATTTCTTCCCGCGCGGACTGGCCGCGGGCAGGAGAAAACGCACCCGCAAGTTGCAGGACGACAAGGCCGGCAAGAATGACGATCGGGCGCCCCCCCGCACCGGAACAGCAAGCGGGTTCGGTCATCCATACCGATCCGACCCGCCCTGGCCGACCCGCAAACTCAACCCGCTTCACCGCGAACGCTCCTTCCTCGTCGGAACTATTGGCGGATCCGGGCCCGGATGCCCTCCTGATACTGGTGGCTCCCCGCCTGTAGAAACCGTTCGCTGACCTCGGAGTAAAGGTAAACGGAAACCTCTACATTCGACCCTTCCACCCGGATCAGGTTAACGGAGTTCCGCGCGTGTTCCAGTCCCCTACCCCGGTTCGACGAGGCGGTGCCCGCATGAATGAAGGGGACGCCGTTCCAGCCCAGATAGCTTCGATGGATGTGGCCCGAGATCACCAGATCCACACCCCACGCCCCGATCCTCTCCAGGACCCTCCGGGCCCCCCGCATGGGCCTGCCTGGCTCCCCGTCCGCCGGGTCCAGGAGGTTGTGGTGAACGACAAGGATTCGCAGGGATTCGGGGGAAGCGGAAGCGAACGACCGTTCGGCGAATGCGAGCTGCTTCCGGGTCAAGCGGCCATTCACGATGGCAGAGCGGGGAGCCGCGGAGTTCAAACCGACGAAGCGCCCCTCGGGAAGGCCCGGCCCCACATTCAGATCCAGCACCGTATCCAGTTCCCGGGCGATGTACTTCCGGTAGTTCCCATACGGTGAAACCAGCCGCTCCCAGAAGCGGTACAGCGGCACATCGTGGTTCCCCGCAACGACAACAACCGGGACCTCCAGGGTGGCCAGGAACGTCCGAGCCGCTTCGTACTCATTCACTTTGGCGCGCTGGGTGAAGTCCCCGGAAAAGACGACGACGTCCGGGCTCGTCTCAACGGCGAAGCGGGCGAGAGCCCTCAACGCCAAGGGCCGATGGGGGCGACCGAAGTGAAGGTCGGAGGCGTGAAGGATGATCACGCGGGAGCGGGCGCATTCGCCTTCCGCAGGCGCGCACTCCAGACGACCCCCACGCCGACGAGAACCAGGGAAATCAACTGGGCAAGGGTAAGCACTCCGAAGAAGCGGTCATCCTTGGCCCGGAAGATCTCCACGAAGAAGCGCTCGGCCCCCGCAAGGGCCAGCCAAACCATGAACAGCCACCCCTTCCGCTGATCGTGGCGGCGCAGGGTCCACAGAAGGGCGAACATCAGGGTCGAGATTCCGATTTCGTAGAGCTGGGTCGGGTGAACAGGAAGGACTTCTCCGTACTTCTCGATCATCTCCGGATCCACGGTGATCCCGAACTGCTCTTCGAGCACGTCCACGCGGCTGGGAGGCGCCCCGTTGGGAAAGGCGATCCCCACCCACGAGTCCGTCGGACGCCCGTAATCGTCCCCAACCAGGAAGCAGCCGATGCGCCCCACCGCGTACGCCAGAGCCAGGGCCGGGGCCGACGCGTCGGCCACCTTTCCCAGCGGGAGCCCCAGGCGCCGAATCTTCCGAACGACGAGCACCGTGGCGAGGAGGAACCCACCGTACCAAACCATCCCGCCGCGGGAAAAAATCATCCCCGTAGGGTCTGCCGCCAAACGAGGGAAGTTGAGAAGGACGTAATATGCCTTCGCCCCTACGACCCCGCCGAGCACCGCCATGAACAGAATATCCCACGCCTTCTCCGGATCTTCCCCCAAGCGGCCCATCTCCGCCCTGAGCACATAGCCCGCCGTCATGAACGAAAACAACATCATCACCCCGAAGGAGGTGACGGGCTCTCCTCCGAGGAGAGGGAACCATTCCGGGAGCCGGAAGAGGATGGGGTACACGGTCTTACCTGTGCCTTTGAAGATGACTAGGGGTGGGCGATCAACGAGGTCAGGCCTTCACTCAACCACTCTATGACCTCTGTGCCGGTCGGGTCCATCCTTGATGACGTCCGAACCCATCCAAACTAGCGAGAAGGCACATAGACAGCGGCGACCCCCGGGGGACCGATTACCGGCCCGACCCCGTGCATTCCTCTCGGGAGCTAATATCGGCAGACGGACGACTCCCGCTTCCAAGGAGTCATCCCGGGAAGCGGTACGGTGGCGGCGGCTCCCTTCAGCCCCCCGAAACAGCCGGACAGGAACCGGAACTGGCCCGCCCGGGCAATCATGGCCCCGTTGTCCATCGCCAGCTTTGGCGAACTGGTGAAGAGACGACCCTGAAGCCCCAAGCCCTCTCGAATGCGGATCTTCAACGCCTTGTTCGCAGAAACCCCACCGCCCAGTAGCACCCGACGGCAGCCGATGATCTCTGTCGCCAGGAGGGTCTTGGTCGCCAGGACATCCACCGCGGCTTCTTGGAACGAGGCCGCGAGGTGCGGCCGCTCCCTCTCCACCATCCCGCGCGTCCCCAGGCCCGTCACCGTCCGGGCCACCGCCGTCTTGAGACCGGAGAAGGAAAAGTCGAAGGAGCCCACTTCTCCGGCGGGGGGGCCCCGCTTCATCATGGGCCTGGGGAAGGAGTACCGGACGGGGTCGCCCTCCCGCGCCAAGGCTTCTATCGCGGGTCCGCCGGGGTAAGGCAGGCCGAGAAGCTTGCCGACCTTGTCAAACGCTTCCCCGACTGCGTCATCCCGGGTCTGGCCCAACAGAAAGTACCGGCCCCACTCGGGAGCCCAGAGCAACAGGGTGTGCCCCCCGGACACCAGTAGGGCCACAAAGGGGGGGACCGCTTCCGGATCTTCCAGCACGGGGCCGAAGAGGTGTCCCTCCATGTGATGCACGGGGACCATGGGGATGTTGAGGGCAAAGGCCGACGCCCGGGCCCACGACACGCCGACCAGGAGGGCACCGATGAGGCCGGGGCCCACCGCGGCGGCAATCACCTTCAACTGGGCTCGTGCAACGCCTGCTTCCTCCAGCGCGGCGACCACAACCGGTTCAATGTGCCTCAGGTGATCCCGGGAGGCCAACTCAGGAACAACGCCGCCATAGAGCCGGTGCACGTCCTGGGAGTGGATCACCAAGCTCAGGATCTTCCCTTCGTCGTTGAGGACCGCCGCCGAAGTCTCATCGCACGTGGTCTCGATTCCAAGAATCGGGGCCGTCACGATTCCCCGGCCCTGCGCACCGTCACCGAATCGGCCCCCGCGGACCCTTCGATCCAGCGAGGAAGCCCCTCCACCACCACAGGAGCCCGAACCTCCGTCACTTCTCCCAAGGCCTGCCGGATCACCCTAGCGGACGTGGCGACGCGGAGACGCACGGTGGACACGTCGATCACCCCCAGCATCTCCTCGGCGCCAAACAGAGTCACGGTCAAAGAATCGGGCTCCAAGACGAGGTCGGCGGCATCGGGAAGTTCCACGCCCCGATGCCCCAGCTCCCGGGTCCGCCTCAAAGCCACGTTCACTACGAGGGATGCAGCACTGGGGTTCACAACGACCCCCCCCAGTCCCACGGTGTCCAGGGAGAGCTCGAAGCGCCCCGAACCCGGACCCTCCAGTCGACCCAGGTCGAAGGGCTCGAGGAAAACCGCCTCCAGGCCATCCACAACCGACGCCGCACCGCGAACCTGGGTGAAGAGGGGATTGACCCGTGGTTCGCCCACCACGGCCAGAGAATCGGGCACCGTTCCCGTGAAGCGAACCGAAACGGGAATGGGCTCCACCTTATTCATGCCGAAGCGCAGCCGGACCGTGCTCGGGGTGAACTCGGTGATCGTGACCCGGCTAGGGTCCACCCCGCCAACCCAGTCGGGCCTCAGCTCCAGAATCCAATCCTCCCCCGGAACCGAGTCGATCGGAATTACGATGGAAGGTCGGGCAAGGGCGACTCGGAACAGGTCTCCGAAGGAGCCCTGCACGCTCATGCGGACAGCACCCGGGGAAGGCTCTCCCAGGAGGAACCAAGTCGGATCCCCGTTCTCCACCCGCACATCCACGTTCGGAAGGTCCCTGCGGGCGATGTCGGCGTCGTCCCGCAGGCGCATCGTGACCCACAGAAGGACCGCAAGCGCAAGAGCCGCGACCTTGAGGCGCCAGTTGCGAAGCACGATCCCCGGGGAGGACACGGGTTCCTACCTGCTGTCTACAAGGCGCCGGACCAACCCCACATTTGCTTCCGAATCCCAGGCCGTGGATCCGGCAACCTTTTTGTAAATCACGCCGTCGGCGCCGATCAGGAAGGATTCCGGCACGCCCGACGTCCGGTAGGTTTGCCGAATTTCGCCCGAAGGGTCCAGGAGCACAGGGAAGGTCAGGCCAAGCTCCTGCGCGAAGGCAACCGGGTCACCGCCGGGGTTCCCGGCGAAGTCCAGCCGACCTGCCGGAACATCAATGCTGATGGCCGCAATCTCGAAGTCGTCCCGGGAAAACTGGTCGTAGAGTCGCTGCATGGAAGGCATCTCTTCTTCACAGGGACCGCACCATGTCGCCCAGACATTCAGCAAGAGAACCTTGCCGTCATAGCTGGCAAGGGTGACCCGGGCACCGTCCTCGTCCTGCACCTCGAAGTCGGGGGCCGGGTAGCCCGAGACAACGGGACGGATGCGGCTACGGCTCATCCAGGCCACAGCCACGATTCCGGCGCCAATAAGCATCGCGAAAACATAGGGTCGCCGAACGATCCTCTTTGTCATACTTACCTCACTTCTTCGCCAACAACCAAGCGCACCGCCGTGCCCTTTTCGACCAAGGAAAGGGGTTCGGGCACCTGGCCGAAGACAGCCCCGACATTCCTCAAGCTGTAACGCCTCTCCATTTCCGACAGCACGAGGCCCAGGGAATCAAGCAACGCCAGGGCCTCCCTTTCGTCGACTCCGGTTAGATCCGGCATGAGGAAGGTGGGAGGACCGCGGCTGACCCGCACCCGCACCACCCCGGGGAGCGCGAGCTCCGTCCCCGGTTTCGGCTCAATGCCGATGACCCGGCCCCGGGGCATGTCGGAGTCAACCGTGTCCACCTGAACGGTAAACCCTCCCGCACTCAACACCTCCGCCGCCCGGCTTCCTCGCAGGCGGGTCACGTCCAGCACGGGACGCACTTCGGGTCCGGACGAAACCGTGACGCGAACCCGGGCCCCCGGAAGGGCGGTTCGCCCCGGCAGGGGCGTTTGACCGATCACCGTGCCGCGATCCGCGGTCGGGTGCCGGACGGAGTCCACTCTATCCACTACGAGACCCAAACCCGACAGCATCCGGATGGCCGATTCGGCGGAACCACCTCTGATATCCGGAACCCCCTGGAGCGCCGGGGGCGGTTCGGGAGCGGGAAAGAAGAGCCCGGTGGCCACCCGGTAACCGGACCCGAACCCCACCGCGACGACGAGTAGGACGAGGCCAGCGATCCGGACGCGACGGCTTCCGATTCCAGACCCGCGTACGCCGCCGATCCGGAGCGGCTTCCGTTCCCTGCGCCGGCCGTCGTCGTGATCCGTCCCTTTGCCTTGTCTTCTCCGCTGCTTCTTGCGGGGTCTCCTCCGACGAATCGATCCGCCCATCTCCGTCATTGGGCCGTCGTCCTTCTCAGCCTGGCGGCAAAGGCCCCGTCAAAGCCGCTCTGGTGGGGAAGAACCACCAGATAGCCCTTCCGGTCCAGGAAACGGACGGGCGCCGATCCCGCTTCAACGCGAAAGTCTTGATGGTGCGATAGGAAAGCCTTCACTTGTCCCCGATTCTCCTCCCGCTCCAGGGCACATGTAGCGTAAACCAGCAACCCGCCCAAGGGAACCGACGCCGCAGCTCCGTCCAGAATGGCCCGCTGGACGCGAACCAGGTGATGGATGTCACCTTGCTTCACGCGCCAGCGTCCATCCGGGTGCCTCCGAAGGGTTCCGGTGCCGCTGCACGGGACGTCCACCAGCACGGTGTCGGCACCCCGGATCGCCGGAAAGCGCGCATCCGCCAAGACGGGCCACACCCTTCCCGGCAGACGCTGAGCTCCCTGGGCGACGCGTTGAAGTCGACGCCACGACAGATCCGCCGCTACTACGCCTCGGGCTTCGGCGCCCAAGACAAGGGCCTTGCTTCCCGGCGCGGCACAGAGGTCCGCAATCCGAGACCCGGGGCCGGGGGACACGAAGTCCGTTACCAACGAAGCAGCCGGATCCTGGATGACGCCGGGCACCGCCTTCAAAGCGGCGCCGGGGTTCGTCCCCTTCCGAAGCCGAATCCACGAACCGACATCGCGCCCGGGGGAGGCGCTGGAACCGGAGGCCGCGAGACCCGCGTCCGCCAGGATCCTGGTGGCCCGGTCGAAGTCGATTCCCACGGGCCGCAGGTAAACACGGGGTTCAAGGTTGTTCGCCGCCACAAGCGACCGAGCCGCTTGGGGACCGAATTCCCGGATCCAGCGGCGGACGAGCCACTCCGGATGGGAGCCCCATGTCGCAAGATAACCCACAAGGTCCAGGTTCGGGTCAGGGAAGTTCGCCTCCCCGCGGGCCCCTCCAACGACCTTTCGCAGCACGGCATTGACCAGCCCCGCCGCAGCCCGGCTCCCGGTTCCCTTGACCTGCTCGACGGACTGGGAGACGGCCGCGTAGTCGGGTACGCTCCCCATCTCCAAGATCTGGTAGGCGCCCAGGCGCAAGGCGGTGCGGACGTCCGGGTCCAGCTCCCCGACAGGTTGCCGGGTGCACGACGACAGGACGTGATCGATTCGGCCTCGTAACCGGATCGTCCCGTACACCAGATTGCGAATCCAGGCCCGGTCGGAAGACCCTAGGGCGCCCGACGCCTCCCACGCTACATCCAGACGGCGGCCGGACTCCACCTGGGCCAGTACGGCGGCGGCCAGGGTCCGGCTCGGGGAGACGGCCGGACCGTTGCGAAGTCTCCGAGAAACCGCCCGCCTACGGACCCGGGTGCGGGTCAATCTGTATTCCCGTCCAGCATCCCGGCAACCGGCGAGGAGGGCACGGCAATCTCCCGGGGACGCATTCGCCCGGCCAAGTAGGCGGCTCGCCCCGCCCGGACGGCGTGCTTCATGGCGGTGGCCATCCCCACCGGGTCGGTAGCGGCGGCGATCGCCGTGTTCATCAGCACGCCGTCCACACCCTGCTCCATGGTAATGCACGCGTCCGAGGCCGTGCCGACCCCCGCGTCCACGATCACCGGAACGCACAGTCGCCTCTTGATCTCCCGGATGTAATACGGGTTCACCACGCCAAGACCGCTCCCGATGGGACTTGCCAGGGGCATGACCGCGACGCACCCCGCATCTTCCAGCCGGAGGGCCGTGACCAGATCGTCGTTGGTATAGGCCATGACCTTGAAGCCTTCGGCCACCAGGAGGGCCGCAGCCTCCAGAGTCGCGGTCGTATCGGGAAGGAGGGTGTGTTCGTCCCCGATCACCTCCAGCTTGACCCAGTCGCTGAGTCCCGCCGCTCGTCCGAGACGAGCGTAGCGGAGGGCATCGGCCACCGTGTAACAGCCCGCCGTGTTGGGCAGGAGAAAAAACTCCCTCGGGTCAAGGTAGTGAAGGATCCCTTCTTCCCGGGATCGGTCCAGGTCAACCCGGCGAACGGCCACGGTCACCACCTCCGCTCCGCTGGCGCGGATGGCCTGGGTCATCTCCCGGTTGGAGTGGTACTTCCCGGTCCCCACAATCAGCCGGGAATCAAAGGTTCTGCCCGCAATCAAAAAAGAACCATCGGGCCTACGCTTCCCTTTCATCTATCCACCTCCCACAAAGTGTACGACCTCGATCCGATCTCCCTCCTTGACAGGCGTGGTCTCCAGGGCGTCCCTGGCAAGAATCTCCCGGTTGCGCTCCACGACGACCATCCCGGGGTTGACCTTCAAGGTCCGGAGAAGTCCAGCCACGCTGAGGCCGGCACCCACGAGCCGGGGCTTCCCGTTCACCACGATGGAAAGCGTGGCCGAATCCCCTTCAGTCGTCATCCTCGAGCGTCTTTCGCCCTCTTGCCCGACACACGACACCGGCGGCCCCTAATGTCGGGTGCTCCGTCCCCGTCGTGCCGCGGAGCCTGATTGTACGGAGGCGCCTGTTCGCGTAAGCCCGGTCGGGTTGGTAGCGGTTCCGTCGCGGGAAGAGATTCAAGGTACCGAATCACTGCTGCACCCGGATTCCCGCTGTCCCACACGCCGCTCGCCACCACCACGCCTCGAGCACCCAGGGAGACCAGGGGCGGCACCGTTTCGGGCGTAATCCCTCCTATGGCGAAAATGGGAATGTCCGTCCGCTCTAAGGCGGCGGCCAGCGCCCGGGGCCCCAAGGACGGACGCCCTGGATGAGACTTGGTGGCGAAAATCGCCCCGAGAACCAAGTAGTCCGCCACACCCCGCCACAAACCCGCCGCCTGTTCCGGCTCGTGGATGGACCGGCCGACGAAGAGGCCCGGGCCTGCGATCCTCCGGACCGCTTCCACGGGAATCGAGTCCTCCCGAAGGTGAACGCCGCCGGCGCCGGCGGCCAGGGCTACATCCAAGCGGTCGTTCACGACGACAAGGGGGGTGTTGTACGCCGTCGTGAGCCATAAGGCGACCTGGAAGAGACGGGACGCCGACACTTCCCTTGCTCTCAGGTGAACCGCAAGGGCGCTTCCCCCCGCTTCCACCACGGGTGCCAGCCGTTCCCGAAAGTCCTGGGCACTCATGAGGGCATCCCCGGCAATGACGTGAAGACGGGGCAACCAGGGCCCGGGCGCGCCGGGCCCTCCCGCCCCTCCTCCGACAGATTGCGGGGCCGCCGCGGTCACCTCTCCCCCCGCCCTCCGCACCTGGCGATTGCAACCCGGGGAAACCGACTCGCGGGACACCGGACTACTGGAAGCGGTCCCCGGCCCTGACGCCCCGCCCCCGGACCCACGCCACCGACGGCATGCGCCTCTTCCCTGCAGGCTGAACCTCTTCGATACGCAGGACCCCGTTCCCTGTCGCGACCAGAAGGCCCCGCTTTGGCTCGGCAGCCAGAATCCGCCCCGGATCCGGCGCATCCCCCGATCCAGGGCCCTTCGGCTCACCTCTCCGGCTCGGCCCTCCCTGTGCGACCGTTCCCGGCGGCTCCCGCCCCCGAACCTCCCTCCCGGACTTCGTGACCTCGGGAAGGAACAGCTTCACCGGCTCCCCCCGCAGCAGCGTCCAAGCTCCCGGGGTACTGTCCATCCCCCGAATCAAACAACCCACGACTTCGGCATCTCGGGTCCAGTCGATGCGAGTCGCCGCTCGGCTGACCTTGGGCGCGAATGTGGCAACGGCGTGGTCCTGCTCCAACTCTTCGATCGGCCCTGCCTCCAGGCGGTTCAGGACATCTACCAGCAGACGCGCCCCCATTTCTGCGAGTCTGCAGGACAGCAGTGCCGCCGTGTCCCGGGGCCCCACGGGCGTCCTCCTCTGCGCCAAAATCGGTCCCGCATCCATCGCCTCCACCATCCGCATGATCGTCACCCCCGTTTCCCGGTACCCCCGGACAATGGCCCAGTTGATCGGGGCCGCCCCCCTCAGGGCCGGGAGAAGAGACGGGTGAACGTTGATCGACCCCCGGGGGGGCAGGTCCAGAAGGGCCCGGGGCAAGATGTGTCCGTAAGCGGCCACCACCGAAATGTCCGGTTCCACGCCTCCAGCCGCTTCCAGAAAGGCGTCGCCCCGGGGTTTATCGGGAGTGAAAACGGAGTACCCGCCCGCTTCGGCAAATTGCTTGACGGGGGAAGGGGCTATCTTCCTGCCCCGCCCCCGGGGCTTGTCCGGACGGGTCACAATCCCGACCAACGTATGGCCTGCGGATTCGAGGGCCCGAAGGGTCGGAAGCGCGAACTTCGGCGTTCCCCAGAACAGGACTCTCATGGACAACCCCCGGACTCCGCCTCTCCTGTGGATCGCCCACCCCCGATTGCCACCGGGCGGAATCGGAATTCCGACGGAACCGGGTCGGTTGCCTCCATCGGGCGGAAGCGCCCATGCCCGCACTGACCGTCAGCCACCACCGGATCCTTTTCGACTAGTCCGCCGGAGTCCGATCCCGTTCCTTCCGCCATTTCTTGAGAAGGATCCCCCGTTTGAAGGGCGAGATCCGGTCAATGAACAGTACGCCGTTCAGGTGATCCACTTCGTGCTGAAGCACCCTGGCCAGTAGCCCTTCCGCGGCGATCCGAACCCCATCTCCGTCGGGAGACAGGGCTTCCACAACCACCGTGGAGGGACGGGCTACCGTTTCCTCAAAGCCCGGCAGACTCAGGCACCCTTCTGCTTCTTTCGCCGTCCGTTCGCTCGATTCGACGATGACCGGATTGACCAAAGCGTGCACATCCCTCGTCTCATCATCCCCCGGAACATCCGCGACGAAAACCCGCTTCGAGACGCCGACCTGGGGAGCGGCGAGGCCGACGCCCTCCGCATGGTACATGGTTTCGAACATGTCCCGGATCAGGCGTCGAATCTCATCCGTCACGACCTCCACCGGCGCCGCTTCCTGACGAAGAACCGGGGCGCCCAGGAGCTGGATGGGGAGCAGCGCCAAGGGCCTACTTCCTTCCCGAGCGGGGTTGGTTCTGGCCATCTCCGTTCGCGATTTTCCGGGCGATGTGCCCCCGGTCGATCACGAGGCGGGTTCTTTCTGCCGTCGTGATCGTGAGTTCCTGCTCCGATGCATGAACGATCCGTCCCACGATCCCGCCGTTGGTCATCACGCGATCCCCCTTAGAGAGCTGCTGCAACATTTTCCGGTGGCGCTGTCGCTCCTTGCGCTGGGGCCGAATGAGAATGAAATAGAAAATCGCGATGAACAGGAAGATCTGGATGACGATAATCGCCGGGTTCATCCCTCCATCGCTGGGTCCGACAGGAAGAGAGGGAAGCGTTTCGGCAACAGCGACAGGGGTTGTAAGCAACAAGGTTTGCGTCCTCAGGCACGGGTGGGTCGGCGGGCGGTGGAACGTTTGGAGCGGTACTGCTCCAACCAGGATCGAGACCACATTTTAAACGTTCCCCGGCGGATGCGTAACCGTGACTTCCGGGCCAGCTTCAGCAGGAAACGGAGGTTGTGGATCGAGAGCAGACGGTGTCCGAAGCGCTCTCCCGCTACCAGAAGGTGACGAAGGTAGGCCCGGTCGTACTTTTTGCAGGCGTAGCAGTCGCATCCCGGATCGACGGGCTCCCGGTCGAGGCGGAAGCGAGCTCCCTTGAGATTCAACTGGCCGTCCGACAGCGTCCACGCCGTTCCGTGGCGGGCGTTCCGGGTCGGGGCGACACAGTCGAACATGTCGCAGCCTCGGCCAATCGCCTCCAGTAGGTCTTCCGGATAGCCCACGCCCATCAGGTAGCGGGGCCGGTTTCTGGGAAGCAATGGATCCAGAATTTCGAGGGTTCGCCACATCTCCGCTTTCGGTTCGCCGACCGAAAGGCCGCCGATGGCGAAACCCGGCCAGTCCCCCATGGCTCCCACGCTTTCCGCCTGTTCCGCCCGGAGGTCGTCGTACACGTTCCCCTGGAGCACCGGAAAGAGGACCTGGCGGGAAGGCGCAGCGGATTCGGTTTCCTCGAACCGGGCCCGGCATCTCCCCAGCCAGGCCAAGGTTCTGCGGTTCGATTCCGCTGCCTGCTCCTTCGTGACCCCGCCGGGCGGACACTCGTCGAAGGCCATGGTTACGTCGGCCCCCAGGAGGCGCTGAAGGTCCACGACGCCTTCCGGAGTGAAGTGGTGGCGGCTCCCGTCGATGTGGCTCCGGAAGGTGACCCCGTCATCTCCAATTTTTCGGGTGGCAGCGAGGGAAAAGACCTGGTAGCCACCTGAATCGGTCAGAATCGGCCCTTCCCAGCGCATGAAGTCGTGAATCCCACCCAGGGCTCGGACCACATTTGCCCCGGGGCGGAGGTACAGGTGGTAGGTGTTGGCAAGAACCAGAGAAGCGCCGGCTTCGTTCAGCTCCTCCGGAGAGACCCCTTTTACCGTGCCCACGGTGCCCACGGGCATGAACACGGGGGTTTCCACGACGCCTCGAGGCAGGACCAGCCGTCCTGCCCGGGCCCGTCCGTCCACGGCCTCCACGACAAACGGAGCGGCTCCGCCGACCTGCTTGGCCTGGTTCACGGAATCACCGCCATCGCGTCCCCGTAGGAATAGAACCGGTAGCCCGCTTCTGCCGCCTCGGCGTAGGCCCGGCGAACCCTTTCGGTGCCCCCGAAGGCCGACACGAGCATGAGGAGAGTGGAGCGAGGCAGATGGAAGTTGGTGACCAAGCAGTCCACGGCCTGGAAATCGTAGGGGGGTCGAACGAACAGTTCCGTCGTCCCGGCTCCGGCTTGAATACGGCCCCGGCCCACGGCAGCGCTCTCCAGGGTGCGAACCACGGTGGTCCCCACCGCCCACACCCGACCTCGTCCCTCCCGGCAGCGGCGGTACGCCTCCACCGCCGCCCCGGGGACCGAGTACGCTTCTGCATGCATCCGGTGATCTCGCGGGTCTTCGGCGTCTACGGGGCGAAAGGTTCCCGGCCCCACGTGCAGCGTGACGGGGGTTCGGTCCACGCCCCCGGCTTCAAGAGCCGCCAGAATCTCCCGGGTGAAGTGCAGCCCGGCAGTGGGTGCCGCCACCGAGCCCTCCCGACGCCCGTAGACCGTTTGGTAGCGCTCCCGATCCAAGGGCTCGTCGTCTCTTCCCAGATAAGGGGGAAGAGGAGTCCGGCCAAAGCGTTCCAGGACCGCTCGAAAATCACGCTGATTTTCCAAGTCATAGTCTCTGCTCTCTAAAAGGACCCGTCGTCCTCCGCCCGGCAGACCGTCCAGAATCCGAACCGACAGCTCCGGCGCGACGTGGATCACGTGGCCCGGCTTGAGCTTGCCCCCGGGTCGAACCAAGGCATCCCATTCCCGTCCTGCAATACGGCCCTCCCCACGATTCCGCCCCGCAGGGTGGAGGAGCAACACTTCGGCCGCGGCCCCGGTGGACTTCCTGCCTCGCAAACGGGCAGGGAACACCCGGGTGTCGTTGACGACGAAGAGGTCCCTTGGCTTGGAGAGCTCGGGCAGATCCCGGAAGTGACGATGCTCCGTTCTGCCCCCGGAACGACGCAGGACGAGGAGCCGCGCGTCGGAGCGCTTCGGGGCGGGATACCGAGCGATGAGCTCGGGAGGAAGCTCGTAGTCGAAGTCGGAGGTGGAGCGGCCTTTCAGGGCATTCCCCGGAATCAGGTGAACAGATTCGACTGGGATTCGCCGTCGCCGTCGCCGTTTTCGTTCCCGCTCCGGTCCGGCGCCTCGTACCCGAATCGCCCGTAGGCCTTGGCGGTGGCGACGCGACCTCTGGGACCGCGCATGATGTACCCCTCCTGGATCAAGAAGGGCTCGTATACCTCCTCGATGGTGCCCGCGTCTTCTCCCAGGGCGACGGCCAGGGAATGCAGACCCACGGGCCCGCCATCGAACTTCTTGACGATGACCTCCAGGATCCGCGCGTCCATTCCGTCCAGTCCGTATTTGTCCACATCCAGGAGCTGAAGGGCGTCCCGGACGACCTCGACCTCCAGCACCCCTTCGGCTCGAACCTGGGCAAAGTCTCGCACCCGACGGAGAAGCCGGTTGGCCACCCGAGGCGTTCCCCTGGCCCGCACGGCCAGCTCCATGGCGCCTTCCGGAGTCGTTTTGACGTCCAGAATGGTCGCGCTCCGTTCGATAATGTACGCCAAGTCCGGGTGGGGGTAGAAGTCGAGCCGCTCAATGATCCCGAAGCGGGCGCGCATGGGCGCCGTGAGGAGGCCAAAGCGGGTCGTTGCGCCCACCAGGGTGAAGGGCTCCACCTTCATGGTCATGGTCTGGGCTCTCGGACCCTCGGAAAGGCGGATCTCAACCCGGAAGTCCTCCATGGCCGGATACAGGAACTCCTCAATGACGGGACGCAACCTATGGATTTCGTCAATGAAGAGGATATCCCCTTCCCGCAGGTTGGTGAGCGCCCCCACGAGGTCCGCCGCCTTCTCCAGGACCGGCCCGGAGGTGGTTTTGATGTTGACGCCCATCTCTCGGGCCAGCAGAGAAGCCAGGGTGGTCTTCCCCAGTCCGGGTGGGCCGTGAAAGAGGACGTGGTCCAGGGACTCGTTCCGCAACCGGGCCGCGGCAATGGCGATCCCCAGGGATTCCTTGATTTTGCTCTGACCGATGAACTCCGCGAGGCGGCGGGGCCGGAGAGAGCGATCCGGGCCTAGCTCTTCGGGGAGTTCTTCGGGCGTCGTGATTTCCGTGCGTCTGGCCATGGGGTTTCTCATTCGGGCCTTGCAGTCCGCCGCTCCAAGACCCGCCGTATCAACGCTTCTGTGTTACGGGGCGCGTCCCGACCGGCCAGCTCCCGTACGGACACAAGGGCATCCTCGTAAGCGTATCCCAGGCGGACGAGGGCGGCGACTGCATCTCGGACCATGGACGTCTCCGGACCCCCCGGGTCGATCGCCGCAACCAGGTCGTGGACCTTGTCCCCCAGCTCCAGGACGGCGCGCTCCGCCGTCTTCTTCCCAACGCCGCTGATCTGCGTCAGGGCTTGTACATCCTTCTCCGCCAGGGCCTGCGCCAGCCTGCTGGCGGAGTAGGTGCTCATCATGGCCAGCGCCACCCGCGCGCCCACCTTTTGCACCGTCAGCAGCCTGCCGAAGAGGGTGCGTTCGTGTGCGTTCAAAAAGCCGTAGAGGTTCTGGACATCGTCTTTGGGGATCAGGACCGTTCGGAGCTCCACGAACTCCCCCTTCTCCGGCAGGCGCTGGAAGACGGTGAGGGGCACATGGACTTCATACACCAGGCCACCATCCGTGAGCACTTCGACCCATTCCGGGTTGCGGTCGAGGATCTTGCCCCGGATTCGGCTGATCACGCCAATCGGGGCTCGGGCAGACCGGGCAGGGCACCCGCGAGCCCGTGGCAGAGGGCAGCCGCCAACCCATCTGCAGCGTCGCTAGGCGTCGGCGCGGAACGGAGGTCCAAATGGCGCTGCACCATGTACGCGACTTGATCCTTCGTCGCCGCCCCCGTTCCTGTAACGGCCTGCTTGATCTCCCGAGGCGTGTACTCCACGACCTCCACACCGCCCAGTGCCGCAGCCAGAATGATCACCCCACGGGCGTGTCCCAACGTGAGCGCACTGCGCACATTCTTGCCCTGGAAGACCTTTTCGACGGACACGGCAGCCGGGGAAAACTCCCCTACCAGGGCCGCCACAGCTTCATGTAGCTCCCGAAGGCGAACCGCCAGCGAAACCCGGGGCGATGTGCGGATCACCCCACACTGCATCAGCTCCGCCCGGCGGCGACGATCCATGCAAACCACGCCGAAGCCCGTCACTGCGGTACCCGGGTCGATTCCGAGAAGCACGTGTCCTCGGGGGCACCGGTTCACAGTGCCCGTGCGAGGATGTCCTCGTCCAGGCTGGCGTTGGAGTGGACGTGCTGAACATCTTCATGGTCGTCAAGGGCGTTCAGCAGCTTGAGAAGCCGTTCGCCTTCCCCCCCCACCACGCCCACCTCGGTTCTGGCGACCATGGCCAACCGGGCCGACACGATGGTCATACTCTCGGCCCCCAGGGCTCGTCGCACGCCGTGTAAATCCGTCGCGCTCGTCGTTACGACGTACTCCCCGTTTTCGCCGGCCACGTCTTCGGCACCCGCTTCCGCTGCCACGTCGAAGACTGTGTCCTCCGCCAGTTCGCTTCCGTCAATGTAGATGAGGCCCTTGCGGTCGAACTGCCACGCCACCGAGCCCGCGGTTCCCAAGTTGCCACCGTGCTTGTCCAGGATGTGGCGAACCCCCGCCACGGTGCGTTTCTGGTTGTCCGTCAGGGTCTCGATGTACAGCGCCACACCCCCGGGTCCGTACCCTTCGTACACCACCTCTTCGTAGGTGACGCCCTCCAGCTCCCCCGTCCCCCGCTTGACGGCCCGCTCGATGTTCTCCTGGGGCATGTTGGCACTCTTGGCCGAGTCCACCGCCAACCGAAGACGCGGGTTGAAGTTCGGGTCGCCTCCTCCTTCCCGGGCCGCGACGGTCAGCTCCCGAATGAGCTTGGTGAACATCTGCCCGCGCTTGTGGTCGTTGACCGCTTTCTTACGCTTGATCTGCGACCACTTGCTGTGTCCCGCCACAGCTCACCTCCGTCAGGTACCATACCCTCCGGAATATACACCTCTGGCCCAGCTCCGGAGCGGAACGATAGGATACACAACCGGGTTGGTATTTGTAACTTTATGGACCGTTCCGGCTCAAACGCGACCCAACATCGACTCGACCGGCATGACGATGAGACATTCGGCCCGCACCCCCGAGCGCCTCCGTGTCCCCCTGGGAGCCTGCTCCCTTGAAACCGGCACCCGGATCCTCTCCGCGTTTCTCACCCTCCTACTCCTGGCTGCGGGAGCCGACCCGATCCGGGGGCAGGAGGAGCGCCCGACAGGTACCATCATCGGGTTGGTCTACGACAGCACCTCCAGTGCGCCGTTGGCGAATGCCACGGTCGCGATCATGGGGACCTCGGCGATGACCGAATCCGACGAGGAGGGGCAATTCCGTCTTGACCAGGTACCCGCAGGCGAACACATGGTGTCGTTCTTTCACCCCAGGTTGGGACACCTGGGGGTGAGCGGCACCCATCAGCGGATCGTCGTTACCGGGCGATCCATCTCCGAGGTATACCTGACCGTGCCGTCCCGCGAGACCATCTTGGTGGCATGGTGCTCCGGTGAGTCCGGCGCAGGCGACACTTCCGTCGGCGGGACCGTTACCGACGCCCTCACCGGCGTTCCGCTTCCGGGGGCGAGTGTGCGAGCCCTGGGGGCGAGGGTCGGCGTGCTCCAACGGAGGCGCGTGGTTGAGGAAACCCACGCGGAAAATTCGGGGGAGTTCAGGATCTGCAAGCTGGACTCGGCGGACGATATCATGATTCAGACTTCGTTCGGGGCGAACGAGGGCATTCCCGTCGAGATCGAGGGTTCGGGGCCTCGAATCCTGGACCTTACGATCTCGATCTCGGAACCGGTCACCATCACGGGCACCGTAACCGACTACGCGACCAAGGGTCCGGTGGAGGGCGCCCGGGTTGCCCTTGCGGGGACCCTCTTCTCCGAATTTACGGATTCGGCCGGAAATTTCGGCTTCGTAGGCGTTCCCCCCGGCAAGCAGATCATCGAAACGAACCAGCTGGGTTACGCTTCGCGGATCGATTCCCTGACGGTCTTCAGCAACGAGGCACTGGGACTGGAAATCGCCCTCTCCACCGAGGCCATCGTCCTGGACCCCATCGTCGTAACGGGCCGGAGACGGGAGAGAGACGTTTTTACGACGACCGGAACCCGATTCTCCGGGCTGACCGAGGCACAAGTGGATTCCATCGCGCCCCGGGTGCTCGACTTTGCGTCGTTGGCCCGGGCGGCGCGCATGCCTGGGCTGTCGATCACCGAGAGATGGATGCCCGACGCCTTCGGGAACCTGCAGATGGGCGTCTGCATCGAGATGCAGCGGAGCCGGAGCGCAGGCGGGGCCAATACCTGCAACATGGTCGAAGTCCGGATCAACGACGGCCCCGTACCCGATCCAGCCCTTTTCTTGTTGCAGCTGAACCCCCAAGACATCCGGCGCTTCCAGATCATCACGCCCATAGAGGCTGGCCTTCTTTACGGAGGGCGAGGATCCAACGGCGTGCTTCTGTTGTACACGCGCTAGGCGTCCAGCCCCGCCCCTGGCCGACGGGTCAGTCCCGGTCTCCCGCCCGGGCTTCCGCGATGATCTTCTCCATCCGAACGGCCGGCACCACGTCATAGCCCAGGAGCTTTCGGGTGTGGTGGCCTCGTCCCTGAGTGATGGAGCGAAGCGCTGACGCGTATTTGTACAGCTCGGCTTCCGCGGCCTGTGCCCTCACCGTCGTCCTCCCCGCTGCCGGCTCCATCCCCAGGACCCTCGCCGAGCGGCTGTTCAGGTCGCCCATGATGTCGCCCACGTACTCGTCGGGCGCCGTTACTTCCACTTCGATCACGGGCTCCAGAAGCGCCGGCCTGGCTTTTTCCGCCACATTCCGGAAGGCGTAGGACCCGGCCACTTTGAAGGCGATGTCGGACGAATCCACGGAATGGTAGGACCCGTCGTAACACTCCGCTTCGAAGTCAACCATCGGGTATCCGGCAAGGACGCCCTTCTGGGCAGCCTCCTGAATGCCTCGGTTCACGGAGGGAACATACTTGGAGGGAATCACACCGCCCTTGATGGAGTTGATGAATTCGTACTCCTCACCCCGGCCCCGGGGGCGAAGCCGGATCCAACAGTCCCCGAACTGACCCCGGCCCCCCGTCTGTTTCTTGAAGCGGCCCTGACCTTCGGCGGACGCGGTGATGGTCTCCCGGTAAGCAATCCGGGGCCGCTCGGTTTCGACGGAGACCCCATACTTGCGCTTCATCCGCTCGAACTGCACCTCCAGATGGAGCTCCCCCAGCCCCCGGGCGATCGTTTGGCGCAGTTCCGGTTTGTATTCGGAGACGAAGGTCGGATCTTCGTCGTGCAGTTTGCTCAGGGCCTCTCCCAGCTTGTCCTCGTCGGAGCGGGCCAAGCCCCGCACCGCCACCGAAATATCCGGCTGCGGGAACATCACGCCTTCCAGCTTCACCGGGCTCCCAGGCGCCGCCAGCGTGTCGTTGGTTCGGGTCGATTTGAGCTTGGCCACAACCCCGATGTCCCCCGCGTGCAGGGCTTCAACCTCGAACCTCTCCTTCGCCATGGGAATCGCCAAGTGGTTGAAGCGTTCCGTCGCGCTCCGGGTCGTATTCCGAAGCTCGGTGCCATTGGCAATCATCCCGGAATACACCCGGAAGAGCGACAGCTCCCCTACATGGGGTTCAGCACTCGTCTTGAAGACAAGGGCGCTCACCACCTCGTCGTCTTGAGCCCGAAGGCGGACCCTTTCGTCGGATTCGCCCACCGCCTGGACGGCACCGGATCCGCTCGGGGGGGGAAAGAGCTCAACCGTTTTCTGGAGGAGAGCCTGAGCCCCGAAGGATTGCTCCGTCGCGCCGCAGAACACGGGAACGACCTCACACCGGGCCACCGCTCCGGCCATGGCCGCCACCATTTCGTCCGGAGTGATCTCTTCGCCTTCCAGATAGCGCTCCAAGAGCTCCTCGTCGGTAGTGGCCAGGGTTTCCATGAGCTCCGTCGCCCACCGCTCAACTTCCTCGGCCACGACCTCCGGGACGGGGGCTTCTTCATATTCGCCGGTCTCGGTATCCGGTTTGTAGATGTGGGCCTTTCCGGTGAACAAGTCCACGGTTCCTCTGAAATCCCCTCCGGCCCCGACCGGGATTTCAACGGGAATGGCACCGGGAGCCAGGGTCGTCTTTACCGCCTGGAGTGCTTTGTCGAAATCCGCGTGCAGCTTGTCCATCATGGAAACGAAGACGGCCCGGGGAAGGGCCCGGTCCTCGCACAGCTTCCAGACCATTTCCGTGCCGACTTCCACACCCTGGGTGGCCGCCACGGTGACGATCGCCGCGTCGGAAACCCGCGCGGCAGCGGCGGCTTCGCCCGCGAAGTCCATGTAGCCCGGCGTGTCCAGAAGATTGATCTTCGCTCCCTCCCAGATGGCGTGGGCAACCGTGAGCTGCATGGACATCCCGTGATCCGTCTCTTCGGGTGTCGTCATCGTCAACGCGTTCCCGTCCCCGACCCGGCCCCTCCTCTTTGAGGTCCCCGACGCAAAGCAGACGGCGTCGATCAACGTCGTCTTCCCCGATCCTCCGTGTCCCAGCACGACCACGTTGCGAATCTGTTCCGTCTTGAATGATCTGGCCGCAGCCATGCCACCTCCTCAGGTGCTTCCTTCCGTTTCGTTGGTCCGACGGAAAACCCGCCGGAACCGGCAACCGCTGAACGGACGGGGCAAGACGGACCACCCCCTTGCCCCGGTCAGTTCGTCTGCGTCTTCCGGGAGACCCGGTCCAACAGTTCTCGTTCCTCGGCGGTGAGGGAAGCTACTCCCCGGGCCGAGATTTTGTCCAAAATCGCGTCGACCGCATCCAGCTCGACCCGCTCCCGGGTAGCCCGCTGCTGAGCCTTTCGCCGCTCCACGGCCTCCGCGACCCGGGACGACACGGAGAACCCGCCCCTTCGCAATTTCCTTCCCTTCCCGAATCGGACCCACCTTCCGGCACCGGCGCTTCCCCGGCCCGAGGTGCCGCGACGGTCCCCGTATCCCTCATTCCCTCCATGATCGGGCATCCAGCCGCTCTTCATGAAGAGGAAGCCCGTGATCACCCCACCCAAATGGGCCAAGTGGGCCACCCCATCCCGGGTCGGCCCGATGGCGCTCACAAAACTCAGGGCCGCCAGAAACCCGACCAGCCACTTGGCCTTGACGGGCACAATCCCCCAGATGTGGATCGGGGCGTTGGGCCAAATCATCGCAAAAGCCAGCATGACGCCGTAACAGGCCGCGGACGCCCCGACGATGGTGGCGTCGGCGAAGAGAAAGCTGAGAAGAACGCCCCCCAAGCCGCAGATCAGGTAGAACCTGATGAAGAAGTCGGAACCCCACCTGGATTCCAAGGGCGGTCCGAAGAAGAAGAGGACCAGGAGGTTCATGAGGAGATGCCAGAGGCCGGCGTGCACGAACATGTACGTCAGCACGCCCCACGGCCTCGTCAGAATGCGACCGGGAGAGAAGGCCAACAGGTCGAAAGCCGGACCGTAGCCCACCAGAACCGTGATCAGGAAGACGGCCGCGTTCGCCATCAGCAGCCGCTTGACCCACGGGGTGGCCTGGAAGCGAAATGGGCCCGCACCCAAAGCGGGCGGGCGGGTTACGTGCCTCACGACAGCTCCTTCATGCCAAAGCTGGCGCCCTCGTTTCCTCCCAAGACGCGGTCGCCGACGACGACTCTATCCCCGGTTCCCCCGCGCTTCAACCTTCACGACGGGCCAAAGGAAACATACCATCAATTTGTGCAATGGGTCGAGCATTCAGGTCCTGGCCCCGCAACCCCCAAGACCCGTACCGCCGCGGTGACGCCGGTCGTCAAGCGGGGCTACACAGCACACGACCTATTCGCCAATACCCCTCTCCTTTGCCCCAATCGGCAGATCCTCTCGCAAAGTTCGGGAAACTCGATTCCGGCGGCACGCGCCGCCTTCGGCAAGAGGCTGTTCCGGGTCAGGCCGGGCAGGGCGTTGGCCTCCAGGCACCAGACCTTGCCGGCTCCGTCCAACATGAAGTCGATTCGGGAAAAATGCTCTAGGCGCAACAGCCGGTGTACGTCCAGGGCCACCGACTGCAGCTCGGCGGTCAGTTGTTGCGAAATGGGCGCGGGCGCCGTCTCCCGGGTCATGCCGTCCTCGTACTTGCAGTCAAAGTCGAAGAGCTCTCGGGAAGGCTCGATTTCGACGACCGGGAGGGCCTCGGTGTCCAATACGCCGACCGTAAACTCCCGCCCTTCCACATAGGCCTCGTACATGACTCTGTCTCCGCCCCCGGCTGCTTCCGCCGCCGCGGCGTCCGCTTCCTCGGCGGACCGAGCCAGGGTCAACCGCACCGACGATCCCCCCGCAACGGGCTTCACGATTACGGGAAGCCGCAGTCGGTCGGCGACCCGGGCGCCCGGGGCTTTGCCCGTGATCCATTCCGGGGTCGCGATCCCTGCATCCCGCAACAGCCGCTTGGTCAGATCCTTGTCCATGGCCAGGGCGCAGGCAACCGGGCCGCTACCGGCATAGGGAAGGCCGGCTGCGCCCAAAAGCGTCTGGAGGGTCCCGTCCTCTCCTGGACCGCCGTGAAGCGCCACGAAGACAACGTCCGCTTCCGCAAGGGCCGGGTCGAAGAGAACGACTCGCCCTTCGGGAAGCGCCCCGGGGCGGACGGGAACGGTCTGCGGGAGAGGGATCCCCGAACGGCCAATCCGCGAAGCGAGGATCCTTCGCTCAACCCCGGCCGAGATCGGACCCGCTGCAGAATCGATGCTCGTCACGTGATGCCCGGCAGAGCGCAGGGCTGCGGCCACTTGGCAGCCACTGGCCAGGGAAACATCCCGTTCTTCCGAATTCCCTCCCATCAAGACCGCGACTCGGAGAGGGCGGGACGGGGACACCCTACTCAAGACAACGAGACCCGTTGCCCAGCCCGCGCTCCCCTCACGGAGAAGCCGCCAGCAACCGGACCAGGTCGTGCCGGGTCAGGATGCCGTTAATGGCCCCGCCCGAACGGATGAGGACCGCCTGGGCGCCGCCGGTCAGAAGCCGGGTGGCGGCCTTGGAGTCGGCTCGCTCTTCCAGAACGGGATAGGGTGCCTCCATCACGGACTCAACCGAGCCCCCCAGAACGCCTCGATCGGCCAGGACCCGGGTCATGAGCTCCCGCTCGGTGACGCTGCCGACGCACTCTCCCGCCACCATAACCGGGAGCTGGGACACGTTGTGGGACGACAGGGTCGAGATGGCCATCCGAACCGACATGTCCGGCCCGGCCGTGAGAAGACCGGGAAGACGCTCGAGCTTTGAGGCCGCCATTTCGGCAAGCGTCGTTCGGCTTCGCTCCAGGAAGCCGTTGTTCAGCATCCACTCGTCATCGTACTGTTTGGTCAGGTACCGTTCTCCCCAGTCGCACAAGATGGCAACCACACACGCGTCCGGGTCATCCAGGCGCCGGGCCCACTCCAAAGCGGCGTGGACGATGAGGCCGCTGGAACCCCCAACGAACAGACCTTCTTCGCTGACCAAGCGGCGGGACATCCTAAAGGCTTCTCCGTCAGTCACGGTCACGTACTCGTCCACGTACTCCAGGTCCAGGGTCCCCGGGATCTTGTCGTTCCCCAACCCTTCGACCTTGTAGGGCGCGCTCCGGCCCACCCTGCCGCTGGCGTGGAAGTCCGAGATGACCGAGCCCACGGGGTCCACCCCAATCACTTGGACATCCGGGTTCTTCTTCTTCAAGTACCTTCCAACGCCGGAAATCGTCCCCCCGGTGCCCGCGCCGGCGAAAAAGTGGGTGACGGCGCCGCCGGTCTGTTCCCACACCTCGGGCCCCGTCGTCCTGTAGTGCGCTTCGGGATTGGCCCGGTTGTAGAACTGGTCGGCCAGAAATCCGCCCGGGGTTGCCTCGGCGATCTCCCTGGCCCGGTTCACGTAGTGGTCCGGGTGATCCGGTTCCACCGCTGTGGGCGTGATGACGACCTCGGCGCCGAAGGCCCGAAGCAGCTTCACCTTCTCCACGCTCATCTTGTCCGGCATCGTGAAGACACACTTGTACCCCCGGGACGACGCCGCCATGGCCAGGGCCAGCCCGGTGTTGCCGCTGGTCCCCTCCACGATCGTGCCGCCAGCCTGCAGAAGTCCCCTCGCCTCGGCGGCTTCGATCATCGCGAGTCCGATCCGGTCTTTCACCGACCCGCCCGGATTCATGAACTCCGCCTTGCCGTATACTGGCGTGCGGATCCTGTCAACGACCCGGTTCAGCCGAATCAAGGGCGTCCAGCCCACCAGATCCAGAACATCACCGTACGGCCGGCGGTGCCGGGGTTCGGTCTTTTCCGACACTTCGGGGATCATCTCGTACCCCTTCCCCGGGTTGTTGACCGGAGCCCGAGGACGGCAAGGACCCGCCCGAGCGCCGGGATCATCTCATCCGCCTCCCGTGGACCGCGGACCGAGGGTCGGCGGGGGCTTTCCGTCCTTCGAGAAGTATACGGGAACCCGGGCCCAAACCCGCAAAGGCTTCCCTTCTTTTCGAGCCGGGGTAAATACCATGGCCCTGGCCCCCCGCACCGCCGCGGAGTCAAGGGCCACGTGGCCGCTGGTTTCCGCTATCATGACGCTGTCCACGCCACCTTCCTCGTTCACGAGAACTCGCACCACGGTGCTGCCTTCCACATCCTGGTGCCACAGATCCAGGGGGTACTCCACCGGACTCTCCGAAAAAAGGGGATCGGGTTTGTCGATTTCCCGGTCTCCGCCGCACGCCGTCACCGTGGTGAGCAAGCCGACGGCGAAGCCCGCAGCGGCACCTGTGAATCTGCGCGGTTTGTTCCTGGATTCTCGCCTCATGATGTGTCCTCCACCGACTTCCGTAGGGCTTGAAGGATGTTCAAGGCTTCAAGCGGAGTCATGCGGTCCGGGTCCAGTCTTCTGATCCGTTCTACCACGGGATGCTCCGCGTTGAAGAAAGAAAATTGCTCGCGACAGACACTACCTTCCGGGACCGGAGCGCCAAGTCGCCCGAGGCCCCCGCCTCCCCCTGAGTGGGTTCTCTCCAGCTCGGCAAGAATTTCCGTGGCCCGAGCGATCAAACGGGGAGAAAAGCCCGCCAGCCGCGCCACCTGGATACCGTAGGACCGGTTGGCTCCGCCTTCCTCCAGGCGGCGCAAGAAAACGATCCGCTCTCCCGATTCCTGCACCGCTACGTTGAGATTCCTCACGCCCGAAAGAAGATCGCCCAACTGGGTAAGCTCATGGTAGTGAGTGGCGAAGACGGCCTTGGCGCCCACCTCCTCATAGAGGTGCTCGGTTACCGCCCACGCAATAGACACCCCGTCATACGTAGACGTTCCCCTTCCGATCTCGTCCAGGAGGACCAGACTCCGGTCCGTGGCTCCATGGATGATGGCCGCCGTCTCGTTCATCTCGACCATGAAAGTGGACTGACCCCGCGCCAGACTGTCCGAAGCGCCGACCCGGGTGAAGACCCGGTCGCAGACCCCCAAGCGCGCCTTTTTTGCAGGGACGAAGGACCCGATCTGGGCCATGAGCTGGATCAAACCCACTTGGCGCAGCACGGTGCTCTTGCCCGCCATGTTGGGACCGGTCAGGATCACGATCCTTCCGTCTCGGGTCAGGCGTAGGTCGTTGGGAATGAAGTCTTCCCGGGGCATGACGGTCTCGACGACGGGGTGGCGGCCCGCAACGATGTCAAGTTCGAAGTCGGTCGTGACCTCAGGGCGTCCATACCCCTTTTTCTCGGCGACCTCCGCCAGGGACGCAATGACATCCAGAGTGGCAATGCGATGGCTCGTTTGCCGAATCCGGGGCACGGCGCCCGCCAGCTCACTTCTCACCCGAAGAAACAGGCTCTGCTCGAGTTGCGCGATCCGGTCCTCCGCCCCCAGCACCCTCTCTTCCCACTCCTTGAGCTCCGGGGTGAAGTAGCGCTCCGCGCCCGTCAGGGTTTGCTTGCGGACGAAGTGAGGGGGCACCCGCGCGAGATTCGGCTTCGTGACTTCCAGGTAGTAGCCGAACACCTTGTTGTATCCCACCTTCAGGGACGGAATTCCGGTCCGCTTCCGCTCACTGGCCTGCAGTCCGGCGATGAACTCTCGGGCCCCGTCACGAGTCACCCGGAGTTCGTCCAGCTCTTCATTGAAGCCCTGGCGGATTACGTTCCCATCCGCCAGCACTGCGGGAGCGTCTTCGGAAATGGCCTCCGTGATGCGCGCCCCCAGATCCTCCAGGCCGTCCATGTCCTCCAGGAGCGCCGAGAGAATCCTGCTCCGGAGTTCGGCCCCGAAGCGTTGCACTTCGGGGAGCCGGCGGATGGACAGTCCAAGGGCCAACACCTCCTTGGGCAAGGCCCGGCCCGAAGCGATCTTGGTTGCAAGTCGGTCCAGATCCCGGATCTCGCCCAGGGCGGACCGAAGGGCGGAACGGATTTCCGGGGAAGCAACCAACTTCGCGACCCCGGCTTGGCGGCTCCGTATCTCCCTTGCATCCAGCAAGGGCCTCAGGACCCATGTCCTCAAGAGGCGGGCACCCATGGGCGTCGTCGTCGCATCCAGCACCGATATCAGAGACGCATCGCCTTCGAAGGGCCGAAGGGGCTCGACCAACTCCAGGTTGCGACGGGTCATGGCGTCCAGGGTCATGATCGACCCCGAGCGCTGGATCCTGGGAGGGCGCAACTGCCCACCGGAGCCCGGCCTGATCTCCTCTACATACGCAATCAGGGCTCCCGCTGCCCGGATCAGGGATTCATCTCCGGACTGGAAACCGAAGCCGTCCAGAGAGTGGACGCCGTACTGTCGCACGAGTTCGTCGCGGGCAGTTTCCACGCCGAAGCGCCAGTCCGGCCGGAGGGTCATGACGGCGGCCGTCCCATCCCGCAGCGACAAATCGGCCGATTCGGGCATCAGGAACTCCCGGGGCTCGAAGCGGTCAAGCTCATCTTCGAGCTCCCCGGGACCGGCCGCCAGAACCACCATTTCGCCCGTCGACACATCCAGGGCGGCCACTCCCGTGGTCGAGCCTTGGGGAGCCAGTGCGACGATGAAGTTGTTCCGCTTCTCTTCCAGGACGACATCGGAGAGGACCGTGCCCGGGGTCACGGTCTCCACGACTTCCCTGCGCACGATGCCCCTGGCTTCTGCCGGATCTTCCACCTGTTCGCAGATGGCCACCCGCTTTCCCAGCTTGACCAGGCGAGCCAAGTACTCGTCAAGGGCCTTCGCGGGGACTCCGGCCAGGGGGACCCGGCCGGCGGCTCCGTTGTTCCGGGACGTCAGGGTCAACCCAAGGAGCCGAGAGCCCTCCTCGGCGTCACCGGAGAACAGCTCGTAGAAGTCGCCGACTCGAAAGAAAACGAGAGCGTCCCGATGGCGGGACTTGATTTCCCGCCACTGCCGCATGAGCGGGGTCTCCGAGGCGGGGCGCGGGCTCAGGACAGTGGGAGCCCGCCCGCCGGTTCCAGGTCAGGCCGAAAGCGCCGCAACCGGTTCGCATTCGCCACGACGGTAACGGAGCTGAAGGCCATGGCCGCCCCGGCGATCATGGGCGAAAGGAGGAGACCGAACGAGGTGTAGAGTACCCCGGCAGCGACGGGTATGCCGATGACATTGTAGGCAAAGGCTCCGATCAAGTTCTGGACGATGTTCCTGTGCGCTGCCCGGGAGAGGCGGAAAAGGACCTCCACGCCCCGGAGGGAGTCACCGAGCAAGGCCACGTCCCCCGTGCGCAGAGCAACTTCCGTGCCGCCTCCCATGGCGATGCCGACATCTGCTTCGGCCAGGGCCGGGGCGTCGTTGATCCCATCTCCGACCATGGCAACGGTTCGGCCCCGGGCCCGAAGTTCTCGGATCTCTCGGGCTTTTTCTTCCGGCGAAACCTGGGCGAGCACCCGAATTCCACCCAGCTGGGCAGCGATGTTTTCCGCAGCCGACTTCGCATCTCCCGTCGCCATGACCACTTCCACTCCCGAGCGGCGGAGGCGGCTCAGGGTGGGGAGGGCATCGTGACGAACCGTGTCGGCAACTCCGAAAATCCCCGCCGCGCTCCCCCCGACCGCCACCGCCACCGGAGTTCGGGCGGCGGCCGCAATGCGGTCAGCGGAGCTTCGCAACGGCCTCGTGTCCACCCCGAGGGCGGCTAGAAACGACGGTGAACCCACGAGAACCCGCTTCCCATCAACGACGGCGGAAGCCCCCCGGCCAGGGTACGCGGCAAAGTCTTCGGCGCGCTTCAGCACTGTTCCCTGGGCAACAGCGTATCGAGCGACGGCCTTGGCCGCAGGGTGTTCCGAAGCCGACACCGCACTCCCCGCCGCCCGGAAGAGCTCCCCTTTGGCGAAGCCTTCCGATGGAGCCGCGTACACTACCTCCGGTCTTCCCCGGGTGAGCGTTCCGGTCTTGTCCAAGACCACCGCGTCTACCCGGCGGGCCTTCTGCAGCGCCTCTCCGTTGCGGATGATGATGCCGCATCGGGCGGCCTTCCCGATGGCGATCATCACCGAGAGGGGAGTGGCAAGACCCAGCGCGCACGGACACGCGATCACGAGAACCGAAACGGCCGCCACCACCGCCAAGCGGGGTTCCCCCGCCCCATACCAGACCCCGAAGGTAACCAGCGCGACCAAGATCACCACGGGCACGAAGTAGCTCGCAATCGCGTCCACGACCTTCTGGACCGGCGGCTTGGCCCCCTGGGCCTTCTCGACCATCCGGACAATGTCGGCCAAGACGGTGTCGGCACCGGTCCGGGTCGCCTCAAGGGTCAGGACACCCGTTCCGTTGACCGTGCCACCGGTGACGGCGTCGCCCGGTGATTTGACAACGGGAACGCTCTCCCCCGTGAGCATGGACTCGTCCACATCGCTTTCTCCCGACAGGACGCGGCCATCAAAGGGAACCCGGCTTCCAGGCCGGACGAGGAGAACGTCCCCCGCGCGGATCTCCGCAACCGGCACGGTCTCGGTCCTGTCCCCGGAGACCCGGTCTGCGGTCTTGGGGGTCAGGTCGAAGAGGGAGCGGAGGGCCTGGGCGGTCCGGCCCTTGGCTCGAGCCTCCAGGGCCTGGCCCAGGACCACCAAGGTGATGACCACCGCGACCGCTTCGTAGAAGGGGCGACCCGTGTCGCCAGGGAACAGGCCTGGCGCCATGACCGCAACCGTCGAGTACAGCCACGCCATCCCCGTCCCCAACCCGATCAGGGTGTCCATGTTGGACGTTCGTCGCTTCAGTGCGGCCCAGGCACCGGTGAAGAAATCCCGCCCCACGTAGAAAAGGACCGGCAGGGTAAGGAGCCCGGAGAGCCGCCACATCGCCATGCGGACTTCGCCTTCCAGGGGCGGCAAGCCGGGGATCATGTCCCAGTGGCCAATCAGAACGACCGGGACCGCGCACAGCGCCCCGATGCGGAACCGCCCGAGCAACTTACCATACTCGGCGATTCGCGCGTCGTCCCGGACCCGGGCGGATTCCAGGGCGTCCAGGGCGTCTTCGAGAACCCTGGCCTCGTATCCGGCTTCTCCAACTGCCCGAACCAGAGCGGGAGGGACGACGCCCGAGCCAGCGAACCGAACCCTGGCAAGCGCTTCCAGAAAGTTCACCTGAGCCTCCGCCACCCCGTCAACGGAAGCAAGGGCCCTTTCCACCGTAGCCACGCACGAGGCACAGTTCATGCCGCGAACGCGCAACCGAACCTCCTGGTTTGCTTCCTCTTTCGTACGCATATCCGTCGTGTTCACCCCGTTGAACCTCCCCAAGCCCGGTCCCGGTTCAGGCGGCTCCGGCGGTGGACCTCTGTTCTCGGACTACCCGCTCCAGGAGCCATTCCTCCAGAAGAACTTCTCCGGGAAGCGAACTGGCCTTCAAAAGCCTGTCCAAACGCCGAAGACCCCCGACCGCATTGGCCAAGTCGGAAGGTGTCCAGTGCCGGGCTTGCCCCAGGATGCGCCGAGCCAGGAAACGCTGGTAGGGGGGAAGCGCGGCATCCAACGCGGGTTTGCCCCCCTCAACGGCGACACCGATACGCAACAGAAGCGCCGACAGACCGATCACGAGTCCGACGGGCGTTTCCCCTTGTCCCAAAATAACCGGAAGTCCCTTCAGGGCCTCCGGAATTCGGCGGTTGCCCACGAGGTCGAACCATGCCCATCGATCCTGGCGGGGAAGGTTCAGGCCGCCCCTGCGGACGGCGTCGGTGTCCACCGGAGCGCCTTCGTCGACCATGGCCGCCAGCTTCTTCACTTCCTGAGTCAGCACTCCGAGATTTGTTCCCACCGCGCCTGCCAACGCCTGGGCCGCCTCGATCTCGACTGTCAAGTTGAGCTCCTCCCGAGCCCAAGACACCAACCAGCCCGGCACCTCGTGAAGGGGTACAGGGTCGAATTCCGCCGCCGTGGCGATTCGGGCCAAGACTTTGTAGAACTTGGCCCGGGATCGGGAGGGCACAGTGGCGCGAAGGATCAAAACAAGTCCCGGCGGTGGATTTTTCGCCGTTTCGAGCAATACCTTCCGCGCCTTCGGGCTGGTCGTGAGGGCCTCCGCTTCCCTCACGAGGACCACCCGCCAGCGGGCCATCAAGGGCGGCGTGGCGATTACGGTTGCGAGCCTTTCGACCGATGTCTCCGGGCCCTCGAAGCGGTCGAAGTTGAAGTCCCGGGTGGCCGGATCCAGGTAATTCTCCAGGAGAAGCGAGACCGCTGCGGATTTCCGGTACTCGTCGTCGCCGTGAAGAAAGAAGACCCCTCCACGCTTACCCGGAATCACGGATCGGGACAACAAAAGAGACATTTTTCAGGCACACCAGAGGCCGGTGGGGGTTGCACACCCCCAATAGACACCCCGAAATCCCCGGGATCAAGCCGCCCAGCTTGAACGGATCCGTTGTACCTCGGGCTCCGACGGGCCCGGCTAATCCCGGCTAATCGGGCTCCAAGGCGGATTCTGCGTTACGTGCGGTCACGCGGGCACGATTCCGTCCGTACTTGAGGAGCATGGAGCGGGCCCGGGCCGCTTCCTCTTCCGGCAGAGCCATAAAGGAATGCGATTGCGCGGCGGAAGGCGGGAAAAAGCCGGGAGCGGATGCGGGAAGCGGTGCGCCTGCCACGACCGGCTCTATCTCCACTTCAGGCGGGTTGTCAAAGAGGAAGGGAGACCAAGCAACCACACCCAGAAGCACCGCGACACCGACGGCAGCCGCCGCGCTCATCCCCGAACCCACCGCGCCCAAGGCCGCGGACTCCCGCCTTTCCAGGATCCTCACCTGCCGCTGGATGCCGGCGAGCTCCAGACCTTCGCCGGACCGTCCCGCTTCCGTGTCCCGGAGGATCGCCACGCCCGCGTCAAGCACCCGGTCATACCGACAACAGGATGGACAGGAGACCATATGCGCCTTCATCAAAGCCAGGTCCGCCTCACCCAGGCGGTCATCTCGATACTCCGAGTGCCGATTCAGGAATTCTTGACAGTCCGGTTGAACGCTGATCGGTCTTTCCACAATGCAGGCCCCTACGGTTTGTATTTGGTGACTTCTTTCGGTACGAACTCAACGGCTTCTTTGTTCCGCATCGCATTCCGTGTTCCGAAATGTATACAGTAATGAATGCGAAGAGTTTCCGCTTGGGGCAAGGAGGGTCTGTCTCCGGGGGCTTTGGGGGCAACGGGGGTGCGGTTTTCGTTCAGCGCGGCCCTTCCGGCCCTTTGAAGCCGGGCGACCCGGCTTTCCGACCGGGGGATCCGGCCGTCAATCCACCATCGGAGCGATGATTCGGGCGAAGTTGTTCCGAGCCCGGTTCAACCGGCTCTTCACGGTACCCAGGTTGCATGCGGTGATCTGGGCGATCTCCTCATAGGTCTTGCCTTGCATTTCCCGCAAAACGAAGACGGCCCGGTGATGCTCCGGAAGCTGTGACACCGCTTCGTTCACCTTCTCCCGGAGGAAGCGTTTGCGGTAAAGATCGTCCGGACGGGTCTTGGGATCTTCCCACTCAAGAGGCCGGGCATCGGCTTCCCAGTTCTTCCTGATCGTCTGAAAGAGAACCACGGGATTTCTGGACCGGTTGCGCAGTTCATTCTTGGCCAGGTTCCCCGCGATGGTGTAGACCCAGGTGGAAAACTTTCTGTTCTGGTCGAATCGGTGGAGGTGCCGGTAGACTCGAATGAAGGTCTCCTGCACCAAGTCCTCTGCTCGCTCCCAGTCTCCCACCATGCGGTAGACGAATCTTCCCAGGCGCTTGTCGTATCTGCGAACCAGTTCGGCGAAGGCCCGGGTCTCCCCCTCGAGGAAGCGCCGAACGACTTGGCTGTCATCCAGTTCGCCGATTGCTTTGGGTTGGTTTCTACTCTCCCGCTCGGGGCTGTCTTTCTGGACTCGAAGCAGTTTCACCCTGACCATGGTTCCCTACCTTGCCCCATCGGCGGTTTGGCATCCGGTTCGTCCGGGTGCGTGAAGTCCGCAAATTCTCGCTGTCGCCCGAGTAGGAGCATAAAGCGTGCCGTCCGATTCGTCCCCCAAGACCCGGTGGACCCCGTGGGGCACGTCGTTCGGGTGGGAACGTCAATCCCGTGGGGTACGTCTCCCGGAAGCGTCCTCTCCAAAGGACACCGGTTCCCCTCCAGGTGACAGGGAGGCCGACGTCCGAATGGCGGGAGCGACTCGACCCCGGCCGGCCGGCCGGTTCGGTGTCCAGGAGTGCGAGGCCCTCCCGGGTACCGACCGCTTCATTCGAATCCTTCGTGAACCGATACCTTCCCGATCCCCAGGGCCTCCATCTGGGAAACCACCGCCTCGGCATCCCCAACGACGACAGTACACAATTCCCCGGCACGAATGTGGTTCCGCCCGGCATCGATGGCCTGTTCAAGCGTGACGTCCCGGATCCGCTCGCGATAGCTCCGGAAGTAGTCTTGCGGCAGGTCGTAGACGACCATTTCCGCGATCGCCGAAGCGAGCTGCCCCGTCGTCTCCATCCGAAGGGGAAAGACCCCGGCCAAGTAACTCCTTGCGGCTTCGACCTCTTCTTTCGACGGTCCGTGCTCCGCGATGGCCTTGATCTCCTTGACGATCTCGGCGGTGGCCCGTCCCGTGACCGAGGTTTCCACGGCCGTGGAGACGACGAAGGGGCCCGGGCCTCTCCGGGCGGCGAACCCGGACCGAACCCCGTAGGTGAACCCGCGCTTTTCCCGCAGGTTCAGGTTGAGGCGCGAGGAGAAGGAGCCGCCCAGAACCAAGTTGAGTAACCGGAGGGGAAAGTAGTCCCGAACCGCCCTGGATACGCCCAAATGGCCCACCCGGATCTCGGACTGAACCGCCCCGGGGCGGTGGACCACATGAACGGTGCCCTCCCGATGCCGAGGCGAGGCCTTCGGTTCGGGACCGACACCGGTTTTGCGGTCCCATCCACCCAGGGATTCTTCCGCGATGGCCACGACTTCGCTCGCCTCCAGGTCGCCCACCACGACCAAGGCCGTCGTCCCAGGCCCGTAATGCCTCCGGGAGAAGGTGCGAGCATCTGCCGAGGCCAGACTCTCAAGGGAAGCCTCTGTCCCGCCCAGGGGTCGGGCGTACGTGTCGCCCTTCCGGTACATGAAGCGGGCATGGGCGTCCGCAGCCACCGCCGCCGGGTCCATCGCGCGGTGCCGTGCCGTCGCTACGCGCTGGGCCCTGCAGCGATCGAACTCCGTTGACGCAAACGTCGCGGTACGGATTATGTCTCCCAGGATCGCCGTGGCCTCCCCCAAGTGTTCGGCCATGCAGGAAACGGCCACGGCGGTTGAGTCCCATCCCGTCGTGGCCCCGTAGCTCGCCCCTATGTCCTCGAGGAGCCGGGCCAACGCCTCACTGGACAGGGCGTGGGTCCCCCCCTCCAGGATGTCAGCGGTAAGGGCCGCCAATCCGTCCTGGCCCGCCGGGGAAGCGGTCTCCCCCACCCGGACAACCAACATGGCGGTAACCAGCGGAAACGAACCCTCGCGCACCACCCGAACCGCCATTCCGTTTCCCAGGCGCTTTGCCAACACGGCTGGAAAGGCGTAGGGCCGGATTTCCCCGGGCGGAGGCGGATTCGCCGCGCGACCGGGCCTGGCAACGCCGCTCACCGAAACGGCGCCAAGGCGAAAGCTCCGGCAAGGCGGTTCACGGTACCTGCCGCCCCGGTCATGCCGACCCCTTCGGGATGTAGCGCACGACAGCGCGGTTGCCGTCATGGAGGTAACGAGTGGCCCAATCCCGCGCCCGCTCCGCGCCGACCGTGCGAAGCCGCTTCAGATCGTCGTTCAAGCGGTTCGAATCGCCGAAGCAGGTGGCGTACATGGAAAGAAGATCGGCCCTGGACTCTACCCGCTGGAGCTCCCGGAGAGTTCGGGTCTCTGCCCCGACGACGGCCCGGGCGATCTCTTCCTCGGTGAGGGTCGCCGCGTCGTCAAGTTCCCGGACCACCGCGTCCTCCAAGTCGTCCACATCAGTATCGGGAAACCCCGTGACAACCACGATGAAGATCGTGGCGCCGCCCGTGAGAGGGAAGAGATGACAGACCGCCGACTTCGCGACCCGGGACCGAACGAGACGGGCGTACAGCCTTGAGGACCGCCCCATCCCCAAGCAGCCCGATACGACCTCCCCCGGGTAGAAGGCTTCGGTCGTGAATGGCGGGGCAAGGACCCCCGCGTACACCCTGGGCAGCGGCACCGAAGACGCCACGTCGGTGCGCACCGTCCCGCCGGTCTCGAAGGGGATTTCCGCTTCACCGGGAAGGGGATGGGATGGACCGGGGGGAATCGCGCCGAAGTAGTGGTGAACTCGGGCTCGGGCGTGATCCGGATCGAAGTCGCCGCAGAGGGTGAGTACCGCGTTGTTGGGAAGGTACCAAGTTGCGAAGAAGTCCCGCACGTCTTCCAGGGTGGCGGCGGCGATGTCCTTCATGGAGCCGATGACCGTGTGATGATAGGGATGCTTCGCCGGGAAAAGGAGGGACTGGAGCCGCTCGTCCCAGTCTCCGTAGGGCTGGTTGTCGTAGCGCTGACGGCGCTCGTTCATAACGACTTGGCGCTGGTTTTCCAGTTTCTCGCCGTCCATCGCCGGCAGCAGCCAACCCATCCGGTCCGACTCCAGCCACAGGACCAAGTCCAAGTGATGGGAAGGCACGGTGGCGAAATAGTTCGTCCGGTCGAACCAGGTGGTGGCGTTGGCAGACCCGCCCGCCCGCTCGATGTGCTGGAAGTGCCCGTTCTTGGGCACGTGGGCGGAGCCCTGAAACATCATGTGCTCAAAGAGGTGGGCGAAGCCTGTCCTGCCCCGGGGCTCGTTCCGGGAACCGACGGCGTACCACAGGTTCACCCCGACGACCGGGGTCGACCGATCCGGGGCAAGCACCACCTTCAAGCCGTTGGGGAGGCTGTACTCTTCGACCTTGATCACCAGGAGCGCCCGGGCAAAGTGGTCGGCTCGGAAGGCGGGCCGTTCGTCACCCAACAACATAAGGGAGCCAAGGGACGCGAACGAGCTGCGGCACGAAGACGGACCGAACGCTGCCCTCCCGAAACGGGGTACGACGCGTCATATTCCCAAGTTCCATTCCCGGTTGGATCACCTTGTGCTCGTCCAAGCTCCAAGGTCCTTGAACCCGGTATCCCGGGCATCCAGCCACGACGAGGAGACGAAGAGATGGGATTCACCCCCTTCCGAATGGAGCGGTGGCAGTCCACCTACGAACACAGGGTCGAATACAACTTGTCGGAGAGCGGCGTGCACCCGATGACTGTCGGTGAACTGCTTTCCCACGCCGACCCGTCGATCGGCCTCTCGCAAGTCCGCCTGGGGTACGGCCAGTCCAACGGTTCCGACGAGCTCCGGTCCCTGATCGCGAAGCTGTACCCCGGGGCATCGGACCGTTCGGTGGTGGTTACCATCGGTGGCGCCGAAGCCAACTTCGTGGCCTTCTGGGAGTTGGCAGAGGGAGGGAAGTCGGCGGCCGTCATGCTTCCCAACTACATGCAAGTGCCGGGGCTGGTGGAAAACTTCAAAGGGGGCGTGCTCCCCTTCCGCCTCCGCGAAGAAACGGGCTGGCGCCTGGACCTGGACGAACTGGCGTCGGCCCTGAAAGCCGGGGCGGGGTTCATCTTGGTGACGAACCCCAACAACCCGACGGGCGTGGCCCTGACCTCGGAGGAGATGGACGATATCGTCACGTTGGCGGATAGGTGGGGCGCCTGGATCCTCGCGGACGAAGTGTACCGAGGTACCGAGGTCGGACCGGGGCCCGTCCCCAGCTTCTGGGGTCGCTACGACAAGGTCCTGGTGACCAACACCCTGTCCAAAGCGTACGGACTTCCCGGCCTGAGGCTGGGCTGGGTGGTGGGGCCGGAGGATGTGGCGGATCGACTGTGGGCACGGACCGACTACACCACCATCGCGCCCCCGTCTCTCTCCGACGCCCTGGCGATCGTCGCCCTATCCCCCGGCATCCGCCCCAAAGTCATCGAGCGGACCCGGGGCATCATCCGCCGCAACCTCACCGTGCTCACGGAATGGATGGAAGCCCAGGGCGGGATGTTCAGCTACACGCGCCCCGACGCCGGGGCCATCTGCCTGACGCGGTATCACCGGGAGATCGATTCTCTGGCCCTGGTCGAGCGGCTGCGGGCGGAGCATAGCCTGCTGGTCGTGCCCGGGGCCCACTTCGGAATCGAGTCGACGTTGCGCATCGGATTCGGGCTGCCAGAAGGGGAGCTGGTCCGGGCTCTGGAACGGTTGGGAGCGGGGTTGGGGCAGAGGGTGGTGGCCTAGCGGGGGGCCGGCAAGCACTGGCTACACGCCGGGAAGCGGTAGCCAAGCCGCCCAACGGGGAGTGGGGAGTGTCTGGTCGTCCTCCCTTTGCGCTTCAGCCCTTCAGAACATCCTCCAGCGTCGTGCCTGGCGGCCACTTCTGCTGGTTGGCTGTCCGGTGGTGTTCGGGGGCCGGGAAGAGGGTATTCCCCGGTGACCAGAACTCTACGCTGTCGGCGTGCTCCTCGTAGTAGTCCCGGTCCGTCGTCACCCTCACGGGCTCTCCCGTTCCCGGAGCCTGCACCACATATTCACGATCTTTCATCGATCGGACCTCGGTTCCGGGCGGCATCAGCTCCGGTGACCGGATCACCCGGTCAAGGTCTTTCATAGTGACCGGTGACGGTGGGCGTTCACGAATCCCCGGCAAATTGCCCAGTGCGGCGTCAATGTCCAGGCCCGTGGACGCTTCGCAGTCCTGCTCCACCGACTTGACCACCCCTTCCCTGCCGTCACCGTTCTGTCCCCTGCCGGTGAGTACGGCCCGGGAGATTTTCCCCGGCAGCCGGGCCAGGATCGGCTGAAGCCGGCCCACCGTATTCGTGAACAGCCCGATGCGTTCTTGCAGCACCCGGTAGATGTCGGTTTCCACCGTGTCTTCGTAGTGGAGGTTGATAATCCGGATGACGGAGTGGTGCTGGCCGACCCGGTCGATCCGGCCGATGCGCTGCTCCACCCGCATGGGGTTCCAGGGCATGTCGTAGTTGACCAGGGCGCCGCAGAACTGGAAGTTGAGCCCCTCCGCGGCGGCCTCGGTGCACAGCAGGACATCGGCTTCGCCTTTGCGGAAGCGCCGTTTGGCCCCGCTGCGGCTGATCGTGCTCCATGTGCCTCCGGCGCCGGGGGCCTCGCCTCCTCGCCCCGAATAGCACATGAGCGCCAGGCAGGTCTCCTTCCCGAGCTCCTCCCGCAGGAAGTCCATCGTGTCCGTGTACTGGGTGAACACCATCACCGGGTAGCCGTCGGAACGGAGCGAATCGAGCACGTCCTTGAGCACCCCGACCTTGCTGTCGGAAGGGAGCCTGTCGACCTGTGCCAGCAGACGGCGGACGACGGCCTCTTCCTCCGCGCTTCGCGCCACCTTCTCCAGCCCCCGAACCTCGTCCGGGTCCGGCGCGGAATCATTGTCCCACAGCTCGTCGTCCGACACGTCCTCGTCCGCGGTCGCCCCGGTGGGCTGCCCGCCCTTGACGGGGTTCAGACGCCGCCGGAGAGTGTTGCGCAGGGCGTGGAAGCTGCTCGCGAGGCGGCGGCGGTAGACCGTCATGACGAAGCCCACCGCCCTGCGCTCGTGGTCGGACGCGCGCTTGTACGTCGTCGCGATGTAGCCTTCGACTGCCCTGTACAACGAACGTTCGTCTGGGGTCATCTTCACGAAACGATCTTCGACGCTGCGCTGGGCGATCCGGGACGCCAGGAGCCCGGCCTGGTGGTACCGCCGGAGCCTCTCCCGGGTGTGGCGGGAAACCAGGTACCGAACCGGCGTGTTCGACCGGATCAGGCGGACTGCCGCTTCGCGCAACGTGGAGCTCAGCTGACGCCGGGGGGTTGCGGCCTCGTCCCGAAGCGCGCGCAGAATCCGCCTGCCCTGCATGCGGGTCAAGCCGGGCTTTGGGGGGTCTGACCCCGCCTCCGCGCCGTCCAATTCGGCAAGGAGTCGGCCGTCCTCTCTGTCGGCGCCGTAGTACCGCTCGGCAGCCTGAAAGAGGTGGGCCATCCGGTCGAATGCGGCGGCGGACGGGTCGGGGCGTTCCTTCTCGAAGAAATCGAGGAAGGCGCCCTCTTTCCACTCCGGCGGAAGTCCCAAGAGGTCCAGGAGGTCCCAGAGCTCGACGGGATGGACCTGCATGGGCGTCGCGGTCAGGAGGAGGAGCCCTTCTGTACGAAGACGCAACCCAAGCATGAGCCGAAGCAGCGTGTTCGGTTGGTATTTTCCCGTGCTTCCCGCCCCGCGCCGGCGGGCGTGGTGGGCTTCGTCAAGGACGACCAGATCCCAGGGGGCGGCTTCCTTCAGGAGAACGTTGCGCCGCTCCTTGCGCCGCATGAGATGGCTGGACGCGATCACGGCGGGCTCTTCGTGCCAGCGGTCCTCGTCGACGCGCCGGATCGCCCGTCCCTTCCAGGCTGGCGACTCCCGCCAAGCCAGCGTCCCTGCGTCGTAGATGGGCCAGTTGAGGTTGAACTTCTCGTGCAGCTCGGTCTGCCACTGCCCTAGCACGGCCTTCGGCGCCATGACGAGGATGCGCTTGGCGCGGCCGGATAGCCACGCCTGGCGAAGCAGCAGCCCCGCCTGGATGGTCTTGCCGAGCCCGACCTCGTCGGCGATCAGCAACCGCGGCGGCCACTTGTCGTAGAGACGGTGGAAGGCGCGGACCTGGTGCGGCCACGGCGTGACGGCAGCAGTCGCCTCGCCGACGCGGGCGCCGCCAGGAGGCAACGACGGCGCCTGGGCGATGAAGGACCAGACGCGGGCGCGGCGGCCGTAGGACGGGTCCTTGGTCGCGAAGTCCCCGGAGGGTGCCCTTACATGTGATTTGGGAACCCGGGGCGGGCAGTATTCGAGGTCGGTGCTCTTCAGGCTAGCCGGGACGCCGCCGTCTTGGGGCAGAAAGCGCAACAGGTCCCGGCGGACCGCTTCCGGCACATCGATGACGATCACGCTGCCGACTTCGTCGTTCCATATGCTGCGAAAGTTGTCCTCCTCAACCGCGACCCGCGCTCGGTCTCCCCAGCTGGTGAAAACGTTGATGCCCTCCCAGTTCCGCCGCCAGCCCGCTTCGGTCTCGTTCAGGCTGCCGGACCAGGCGATCCTGTCGCCTGCCTGGTCTTCGATGATGCCGGTCTTCTCGTGGAAGATGCTGTCGTCGGGCACCGGCCTTTGCCGGGCATCGCACGGAACCGCAACTTTGACTTCCAAGTGTCCCCGGGCGACCATCCACGCCAACAGCTCCAGAGCGTCCTTGGCCCCGTCGTCGGGAGCTTCAAGGGGCGACTCCGCCAGATGCTCCTCAACCAGGTCGCGCAGCCTCTCGCCCTCCTGGATTGCCTCGATCTCGCCGGGCTTCAAGGTGCATCCGACCACGAGGCGCATGGTTCCGCCGTTCCGCACCAGTCCCTCGATCCCCCGCGCCGCCAGCGCGAGGGCGGTGGCGCCGAAGTATCCCGTCAGTCGGTCGTAGCGCACGGCGTCTTTGAGCGCCGGGACGTAGAAGCGCCGAACCAGATCGCCGTCGTCACGGGTGTACTTGAGTTCCCAGTTCTTGTCCGCCAGCATCTGTCAGGCCTCTACGTCCGAGGCGAGACTCATCCGGAATCTCCCGATTTGCTTGTCAAGCGCGATCAGTACCATTTGGTGGCAGGCCAGGCGAACAGCCTCCGCAGCCAACACGCAAATTTCATGGCGATCTCTTGATCGATACAAAGATCCCCGGCACTCATCGCCGCCCCCATGCGGGAGGGCTTCTTTCGGGCGGCAAGCCAAGCATAGACCTTGGCTTTCTCATTCTTCGCGGTTTTGAACTTCCGGTGCTCCGTCGGGATGCTGTCGATGTAATGCGAAGCCAAGGACCAGACAGGATCGTCGGCGGGAATCATCCGACGGATGAAGTCCTCGAGTTCACCGCGCGACTCATTGTCCGGCATCAGCCAGATGCCAATGCGGGGATGCACGTCAGTGCCGTCAACGATGATGCCGGCCGAATCGGGTTGGAGGGGATCGATCTTCACCTTGGCCAGCTCTGCCTTCACGGTGTGCCAAGAGCTACCTCACCTCGATTCCGTGCTCGGCCGCAGCTCGGAGTGCGCCCCTCGAATACTGGACAGCCCGAACGCTCTCGCCATCTTTCTCAAGACGAATCAGAATGCCCTCGGCGGCGTCGAGATCCTCCGTTGCTCGAGCGAAACCCCTCACGCAATCCCAGCTGTGTGTCGTCGCCAGAACCTGCATGTTGTTCGCGCAAGCCGTTCGCAAGATCATGCGCCAGAAGTTGGACTGCACGGAATGGTGGATGCCATTCTCGGCTTCGTCGATGACAAGAAATCCGTTGCGGCTATTGGCAAGGGTCAGGGCGACGGCGAACGAGCGCACAGCCCCGTCGCCAAGGCTCGTGAGAGGAACCCGGTGGGCGTGACCGTTCAGCTTCACGATCACGCGTCGATGGTTTCCCGGGTAGCGCGACCGCCGGTACATCGGCGGCGGGGAGGGCCGTCGCCCGTCTCCGCCAACCATTGCAATGCGTTCTACCCCGTTCCCCAGAACCATATTTACGGCTTTTACGGCCCGGTCTTCATCATCAGTAAGCGCGACCTTATCCCAGTAACGCGCCATCTCGACGTTGGTCAACAAGCCGGGACCGAGGGCTTCGCACCTGATTCCGGCCGGCCACATGTCCGGAGAGCGTTTGCGAATGTTGTAGTAATGGCTTTCCTCATCTATGTGCAGGAGCAGCGGCAGAATGTGCTCGGAGTTCCGGAATAGAACCTTGAGTCCAAGGTTCCTGCCACTCGATAGTAACTCTGGAGGCAACCGAACTGGCAAAGGTTCGAGCTCTTCACCCAAGGGTTGTGTTTCGAGCCTGACGGTTTCAGCCAGATCGTTCGCCGGACCGATGGAGATGCCCGGTGTTCCTGACGGATCTCGGCCGAAAAAGAGTGCGCTCCATTCGAAAGGGGATACTGACAAAGGGGATACTGATAAAAGGCCTTCCTCAACGTCGTCCGACGGTTGCGAGAACTCTTCACGCCCTCCCAAGAGATCGGACCAAGCACCGTAGCGGCCACGAGCCGCGTAGATCCGCACGGCTTCGAGCACGGTGGTCTTGCCGACGCCGTTCCGGCCAGTTATCAAAGTTACGCGGCCCAAACGCGGAATGGAGAGGTCCGCGATTCCGCGAAACGCCTTGATCGACAGATCCGGAAGGTGCAGCGGCCTGTTTTCTGGAGCGTCGGACATTACGTCAGCCTCCCTCTCGTCGCTCAAGGCTTCCCATCCTGCTGGTAGGGTCGGGTCTCGGGCTGGCTGAAACGATAGATCCGTCGGCAGTACCTGAAAAGTGGAAGCGGTTCAAACCGACCGGATCACTCGTCCCGCCAGAGCTTGAGCTGTTCGGGTTCGTCGATCTTGTCGGTGTACGCGAGCCGGTACAGGTTGTACAGGGCCTCGAAGTCGCTGGACGCGCCCGCCAAGCCCGTTGGCAGGTCGTATCCGGTAAAGGACTTGGAGACGGGAAGCACTTCCAGCAGGGCTTCCAGGGCCACGAAGAAGCGCGGGTCCCGGTCGGCCCGAGCCTGGGCCACCCGCTCCCGGGCCGCCTCGAGGGAGCGCGTCCGGGCCGTGTGGGCCGCGTGGTGAAGTGCGTCGATCATGCCCCGGGACCCTCCGGCGGGGCCGAGGGCCCCCTTTGCCGCGCGCTCCGTGCTGTTCCAGAGGACGAGGTTACTGGCCTTCTTCGCCGCCAGGCGGCCGGTCACCTCCCGGTCCAGGTCGACCCCGACGGCCCGGGCCAGCTTGAGCGCCTCGTCGTAGGCGAACCGGGGGGCCCGGAAGGCGTCCCAGGCGAGAACGACGAAGGCGGTCGGGGGGTCGAGTTCGTCCCTTGCCTTGAAATGAGTGAGCTGCTCCAGCCGCCACCGTTTGACCTCCCGGCGGGCAACGTCCAGGGCGTCTTCCGGGACCGCCGCGTAAGGGTCCCGGGTTTCCTGGGAGAGCTTCTTCTGTACCGGCCGGTCGCGCTTCGGAGGCGGCTCCCGGGGGGTGCCCCGGCGCAGCGGCCAGTGGCGGAAAAACTCTTCCAGCGCCGGGCCGAAGGATGCCAGGTACAGATCCACGCCCCGGATCCCGGCGTCCTGGAACGACTTGACCCGCTCGCGCACGGCCTTCGCCACCCCGGGCTCGATGTCTTCCCAGTACACGGTCTCTCCGGCTCCGGTGTCTCCGGTCCCGCCGCCTTCGCCTTCCTGGTTGCCCCCGTCTTCTCCGGAGCGCGGGCGGCAGGCCAGAAAGATGGTGCTGTTTGCGGCCGCCTTGTCCTTGATGTGGAGGCTGCCCGGCGCTTCGGTGTTGATCGGCCAAGAGGCGGTGATCACGAAGCCCGCTTCCATGAGCCCGGCGGTGAGGGCGTCCCAGGCGCCAGCGGCCTTGTGGGTGAACATGAGGGTCATGATGCCGTCGGGCTTCAGCACCCGCCGGCACTCGGCAAAGATCGCCGCCATCCGCTCCTGGTAGTCCTGCCTGGCCAGGGCCCGGGCGCCCTTCTGCCCCTTGAACTTGGCCGGGTTGGCGACCGCCTCGTTGTCCTTGTCGGTGAGGTGACGGCGGAAGAGCTCGGGAAAGGCGTGGCCGGCTGTGCGCTTGAGCCAGACGTAGAAGAAGTCGGAGAGCTCCGCGTACATGACGTTGTCGTAGTACGGCGGGTCCATCACCACCGCGTCGATGCTGGCGTCTTGGATGTGGTGCAGGCTGTCGGCGGGCTTGCAGCTGATGGTGACCGGCGGCGGGGTCTGAGCTTCCTTGCCGGCGTCGTCGAACAGGCGGCCGGTGCCGTTCGCTTCGGGACGCACCAGCGCGACGAGCTCCTTGATGCATTTGGCGGTCTTTTCGATGGCCCAGTGGTAGCCGAGACCAACGACGAGGGGAGCCATTTCGGCGTAGGACCAAACGAATGCGAAGTCGTGGCGATCGAAGATGGACCGGACTCGACCGGTCGTGTTGTCCCAGCGCCCTGCCCGATTGTTGTAGTTGAGCACAGTATCCAGCGAGAGCGCCAAGTACCCGTACGCCGCCTTGCGCACCTCGTCGAGCCGGCCCCCGGCCCGGTCGGCCTCCAGCATCTCGCGGAAGACTTCGACGCTGGTGCCGTGGCAGAGGAGCTGGCGGGGCGAGAACAGGTCGCGCCATCGATTCATGCCATACCGCTGGGGCTCGGTCGTCTTGTTGCCGTCGGGTATCCGCTCGCTCGGCACGAGGTCGAAGGCTTCCCACTCCGGCAGCTTCTCTTCCAGCCGCGCTCGGATGGCGGCGCCGTTGTCGTCCTCGGGGCGCGGCGCACGGTAGCCACGACGCCACTTGTCCTTCCCGCGCTTGCCGGACTTCAACGTCGTCTTGATCCGCTCCTTGTAGACAACCGCGTAGAGCTGTTCCCCCATCTCCCCGTCCCGGGCCTGCTGCTTGATCTCGCTGCCGTCGATGACCCGACCGCAGTCGGGGTATGGACAGGTGCCGGTCCCGCGCGCCACCGTGCCGGGTGAGTGCTCGCGCGCGCTCCCGACGATCTCGAACGAACAGATACGGCCTTCCGAGCTCGGGCCGTCAGCGCACGCCGGCATCAACCGCACCCCCGTCCCGTCCGGTGCTAGGCGCCAGTTCGGCGACAGCGGCACTAGGCCTGCGCAGTAGGGGCAGGTGACGGTGCGGGCGTGGAGGTAGCCCACAACCCGTGTGCCTTCAGGTTCTGCCGGAAAGACACGTTCGTACTTCGGTTCCGCTCGGCGCACGAATTCACGCGCCACTTCATCGAACTGCGTTCGCAGTGCCGAGCCGTACGTGCGTGGCCAATTGAGGGTTGCCTTGAGAATCAAAGCTGCTACCGGGTTCAAGTCGTTCGCGAGCGCCGGATAGCCCAACCGATGGGTCTCTACCGGGATACTGCCCCCGCCAGCGGTCGGATCCAGGATTGTCGGAACGCGCAGAGCGTCTCCTGCAGCGCGCTCAATCCATCGACGGTCATCCGTTGTTGGCGTGTACGTGAACGCCCGCTTGTAACCATACGGATTGGATCCTAGGTTCCGTCCTGTTCTCTTGGCCAAGTCGATTCTCCGCCGTGTCGCCACCGGATCCCCATGGATCCCGAGCACGTGCAGGAACTTCTCCCGGTCCGCGGCCGCCGGCAGCAGGGAGGCCAGCACCGCCGCCCGCGACGCCACCAGCGGCCGCCGGGCCCACCAGACGTGGAGCCGGTTCGGCGCCGGAAACGGCGTCATCGGTGTCCGCTCGCGCGTGCTCTCGATTCCAAGCGCCGCGATCGGCAGCCAGCGTTCGATCAGGCGGGTGTCGGGCATCGGAATCAGACCTCTTCGGCGCTGCGCATCAACACCGCACGATCTGTGTCGTAGAAGGCGACGATGGGCAGGTCGTGCGGAGTGTCTCTCTCTTGGTCCGCGTGAACGATGGCATCCATCACCTTCTTCAAATCACGCTGGGCTGCCCTTCTTCGCAGCCTGCCCACCTGCCGGTCCCACTCGACCCCGCCGACGGCGGCCAGGCCGACTCGCATCGGCCGCGATCCGCGCCGATCTGTTTTGCGGAAACCGGTGCCCGAAACATCGGGCAGAAGCATGGGGATACTGCCGAGGCCGGTCGCAATCGCGCTCAGAACGCTGGTCTTGCCATGTGCATTGTCGCCATGGAATACCGTCAAGTCGGGATCGAGCGGCAGATCCAGTTTTTCGATCGCCCGATAGTTCTCGATCTCCACGCGCTCTAGCTTCATGACCGCCGTCCCTTCGCTTTCGGCGCCGTCAACAGGCACCTCAACGCCATCAGCACCCGGCGCGGATTCTTGCGGTGCATCGCCATCCCGAGCCAGTAGGCCGCCTCCTCCCTCGCCATCGCCTCGAGACCGTCGGCGACCGCCAGCATGTTGTCCCGATTCCGCATGGGGGCAAGGCAGCGGAAGAGGAGGCCCAGTGTCAAGGCCAGGTTTTCCGTCAGCACGTAGCCGCGGCTTCCGACATCTTCTCGGGCCACGAGCTTGATTCCGCTCCGGGCCAGCCGCCGCAACACCCGGTGCTCCACCAAGTCCAGGTTCCGCCCCCGCAACCCCGCGATCCGTACCGCCGCGGTGACGCCGGGCGTGGCTGGGGACGGCATCTGCCAGATCTCGTACTGGGCGCCGACGGGGGAGCGATTTCGCACCCGCAGCTCATAGCTGGGCGCCGATGGGGGAGCGTCGATCAGGGAGATCCTCTCGATCCTCATCCCCTCATCCCTCCGCCGTCGCCGTCGCGGTCACCCTCGCCTGGCCGCTCGCGAACCTGGACAGGCGCTCGGTGAGCTTCTTCTGCTCATCGCCGCCCAACGGGAATCCCTCCTTGAACACCAACGTGAAACGGACCTCCAGATTCGCGATGGGGGCGGCCCGGATCTGGGGCAGGAGGAACTCCCTGACCGGCTCCGCGTCTGCAACGGGGCCCTTGAACTCCAGTTCGAACGATCCCCCGTCGCGGGTTTCGTATCCTCCCGTCATCCGAACCGTATTCTCGGCCCCGGCTACCGATCCGGCCGGGCCCAGGAGGCGCAGTCCGTCTTGGAGGTCGAAGAGGCGAAGGTCCAGCGTCCCGATCCTCTTGACGTGCTGCCCTGCCGCCTGTTCCCAGACCCGAACGAGTGCTTCCCGGAAGACGCCTTCCGCCGCAAATTCGCCGGGCGGTTTCGGCGGGGGTTGGTCTCCATTCTTGTGTTTGTCGCCGTTTTTTTCGCGCTCGTCGCCGTTTTCGCCTTCATCTCCACCGTTCTCTTCGTTCTCCGGCTTCGGCCTGGGCCACACTCTCGTGCCCTTGGCGTAGCCCATGGTGAAGACCCACGACTGCTCGTCCACCCGGATCTCGGCGTAGGCATCGCCCGGGCCGTACAGCAACCGCCCGCTGCGGTAGACATAGACACCGGCTTCGATCCCCTGCCTGACCCCCCGGATGAAGAGGTCGTTTCCGAGGAGCATGGGGAGCGCGGGGTCCCGCCTGAATTCGTCGCGCAGGGCCACCGTCGTCATCTCTCCCTGGCGTTTGAGCGGCGTCCGGTCGCGAACGTAGGTCGGAGAGTCGGGCTCGTCGTCGGGAAGGCGCAGCTTGCTCAGACCCCGAAGCGCCCGGGTGACCTGCTGCTGTCCGGCCCCCGGCTTGTCCGAAGTGGACGGCGCGTCAATGGCGGTATGGGCCAGGTCGGTGTCGCTTTCGGGCAGTCTGTTCCGGGACGGGTAGAAGATGTGGGAGTAGCACTGTTGCACCGCGACCGCCAGCTCCTGCTCCGAACGGTCCGCCAACTCCCGCACCCGGCCCTGCTGGTGCTCCGCCAAATCAGCAAGACGTTCCGGCCTCTTGAGCTCCCGCAGAGCAAGCAGGCGGCGGGCCCGGTTGCGCATCTCGTCCCGCCGGGCGTCGTCCGCGACCACGAACACCAGATTGTTTCGGAGCAGGCGCACCGCCGAACCCTCCGCACCCTTCCGCTTGTAGATCCGGTTGACCAGCTCGGGAACCTTCTCCACGCTTCCCCCGACCCACACGCCGTCGTACGACAGGACGGCCAACTTGGGCCGCCCGTCTCCCACCCGATCCGGGATATCGTACGGACCGCCCGGGAAGTGAATCGGATCGAACACTCTGCCCTGGAAGACTTGCCGGATGCGGTCGTTCAGCTGGGCCCGCGCTTCGTCCGGGTCCACATGCCCTTCTTCACGGCGGATGATCTGGCCCAGATTGGCGTCGGCCAGGAAGCGCATCGGCACGCCGGGGCGGTCGTCCAGGTACGCGGATTCGGCAACGAACTTCTTGCGCGCCTGTTCCACGAAGCTGATGTCCGTTCCCGGCCCCAGCACGGAGTAGCGCAGATGTTCGGACGAAAGACCTTTGAGCGGGTCGTTGAAGGCGAGGGTGTGCAGAAAGATCGTCCGGGCCGTGTACTCTGCGTACGGGGCCATCCCGGCGTAGTGTTCGGCGTCAATCTCCTGGGCCAGAGCCGGCTTCGCGGCCGGTCCCGCCACGTCGTTCGTGATCGCGGGCTCGTAGGCGTGCTGTTCCAGACGGGTGACGATTTCCTGCCGGACGGGCTCGTGGCCCAGGTCGATGTGGTGAAGGTGAATCGCGTGCGCACCCTCTGGGCGCTGCTTCCAGAGGTGGCTCACGGTCTTGGCCAGCAGCCGCAACATGCCCCGGACGCGCTGGAAGTTTGCGAGGGTCGCGGTCTTGCCGGTCAGCGTATCCAGGACCTCCGGATGAAACGGGTAACCCGCCTCCAATGTCTTCTTCGTCCCAAGCCGGGTGGCGTAGGCGACAAGGTCGCCCCGGTGGGCGGCCCACTGCTTCGCATAGGCATCGGCGACCTCAGGAATTCGCCCCTCGTCGATGGACTTGAAGAGACGCCGCCGGAGGACCTGGACGGTCTCATCCTCTTCCGTGGGATTCAGCAGGGTCGCCTTGCGCGCCGACACCTTCTCCGCCTCTGTCATCTTGTCGGCGATGAAGCGGTTCTCTTCGCTGTAGGCGTCGGTGGCGCGGCCCTCCTTGCCGATCGCCAGGGTGTAAACGAGGGCGGCGTTCGGGGTGCCCTCCACCGCCTTGAACAACGAGGTCAAGAACGCGGTCAGCTGACTGCGGGCGTGGGCGCTGTATGCCTTGCGCAGATAGACAGAAAGCTCATCCAGCAGAATCAGCGTCGGCTCCCCGCCGAAGAGCTCCCGCAGGGTTTCGGCCCCGGGGGCGACCCGGTCGCGGTCGCTTGGGCCGATTCGTTCGAAGCCCGCCTTTCCGGCAAGAGTATAGGCCAGTTCGCCCCATGGCGTGTGGGCGCGCACGCCGTCTCCCATGTTCCGCCCATTCGCGGGGTCGGCGTTCTCGCCCGTGAAGGCCGCAACCCGAACCGGCCCCCCGGGGAGGAGCTCCGGATCGACGAACTCGGCCGCCTCGTCAACGCCCTCCATGCCGCGCGCCGCATGAGCCAGGGCGATGAGGCCGTGGGTTTTGCCGCCTCCGTAGGAGGTGTCCAACCGAAAGATCGCTGAAACTTCACCGCCGGCCCGGGACAGACGCCTACATACGTGGGCCAGCAGGTTCTTCAGTCCCCGGGTCGGGTACGTGTGGGCAAAGAAAAGGGCCGGGTCGCGGTACTCCGGGCTCCCGGCGCCGGTGATCACCTGGGCCAAGTCCGCGGCGAAATCGGCTTCGGTGATGGTCCCCGCAAGGACGTCGTCCCGGGGCTTGCAGGTCTCGAAAATCGTCGGGACGGTCATGGGTCGGAGGCTCTCAAGGTTGGGAACCGGGGGAACCGGGAGCGCCGGCCCGGCCGGGGGGAGCGGGATGGGTTGCCAAGGTAGCTAGGGGGGTTGGACACGATGGATGGGCGGGTATCCCCGGTCAAACCCCAAAGTCATCCCGACTCCCGCAGCGTATCTGCCACCGGCCGCGCCCCGTCCGACTCCCGCACCAGGAAGAAGCCGTCTTCGCCCTGCTCCTGATAGAGGGGCATGAGGAGTCTGCCGTCTTCCGGCGCCGCCACCTCCCCCCACCGATCGTCGCCCAGGACATCCCCCGCCCCCACGGGCTGGAAGTTCCGGAGTCCCGGCCGGGAGCGATAATGGTCATCCTCCCGGATGGCGTGACGGTACCTCATCTCCACCACTTTGGGGAACTTGCGGCATGCCCTCTCGAGCATCCGGAAGCCGCGGCCTGCTTCGGGCACTTCGGCTTCCTCCAGGAGCCCGGCGGCACAGACGGCCAGCCACACGGCAGCAGCAGCCCGCCCCCGAGCCTCCTCTTCCTGGTGCTGGCCACACTCGAAGACCGTCGTCGTGTAGCCGAATCCGTCCAGATAACCGATCAGCGTCCCTTCGATGTGCTCCCCCAGTCCGAGCACCAACGGCGCCGGGATCGCCTGCGCGAAACGGCGATTGGCCAAGAAGTCGGTCGTCGTGGTGAACGCACCCCCTGCGCTAGACGTCGTATGGATATCGAGAACGAAGCCGGGTCCGCGTCTTCGTTGGGACAGCTGGCGGATGAGCTTCAGAAGGCGGGCCATTTCCAGGTCTTCCGGCACCTCGCCGGCGAGCCGTCCCGCCCCAATCCGGGAGGGGGTCCAAGCCCGGTTCAGGTCATAGGCCAGGAAGCGGCGCCCCGCTGCCAGGGCTGGGACGTTACCGGCAGCGGCCACAAAGTCCCCTGCCATCCGGTCCCGGCGGGCGCTCAGCTTCCCGACGACCTCCTCCAGCGCCTTCACCCCCGCGGGTTCGTTCCCGTGAAGACCCCCGATGCACAGCAACAGGGGACCGTCCAAACGGCCTTTGACCCACCCCAATAACCCGGAGGAAGGCGCGCGCGAACTCCAGAGGAGCTGCGGCACCCCACCCAGCCCCGCCCTCCCGTTCCCCTCCACCGCCTGTCTAATCCCCCTGCAGACGCTCTTCAAGAAGCTGATAGGCCATGGGCATGAAGTCCGTTTCGCTGACCAAGCCGACCAGCTGCCTGCCCTTCACCACCGGAAGAGCCGACACCCCGTGGCTCCGCATCCGCCTGATGGCGTCGAGCGTCGGCGTTTCCGGCGCAACCGTAACCGGTTTCCGCGCCATGACCTCGCTTACGGGCATATTCTCGGCCTCGGTCTTGGTGCGCCCTTCGGCCATGAGCCGGAGGATGGACCGGTACGACACGATCCCGACCAGGTTGTGGTCCTTGTCTTCGATGAGGACATGGCGGATCTGGCGCAGATTCATGAGGTACGCAACCAGCTCCACGAGTTCGTCCTCGTTCACCGTGGTCAGGGAAGTCGTCATGTACTGCTCCACCCGGAGGTAGTTGAACTTCCAGCCACCCGCCTCCTGGAGCTCCGCCGGCCCCCACCTCCCCACCGGGATTCCCTCTTTTTGCTGGCGCACCGTAGCGGCCGTAAGGGCGGCGAGCCGCTCCCCCTTCGTGCCCGCCCCCTTGAGCTTGCCCAGAGAGCGCAGGGCCCAGCTCGCTCCCGTTACGCCGGCCTCCACCCGCTCTGCAATGACTCCCAGGTACCGGTCTACATCAGCGCGGTCGACGGGGTAGTCGCTCAGTCCTTCTGCGGCCAGGGGCAGCAGCTGTTCCAAGATGAACCGGTCCGCCGGTCCACTCTCTCCGTCAAGCCACGCCATCCCTGCTCGCAGCCCCAGACGAGAGGCGGCAAGGAAATTCCCCTTCGCGTCGTCAAAGTCCATCCGTTGGGAGAAGTCCGGGAACCGCTTCGCAACCCCCAACACGGCTCCGATCCATAGAACGGCGTTCGCCACTTCGTCGAGCGTGGTGGGACCGGCGGGCAGGGCCCGGCATTCGATCCGCAGGTGGGGCTTCCCCTTGGAGATGCCGTAACATGGCCGATTCCAGCGGTAGACGGTGCTGTTGTAGAGCTGAAGTGCTTGCAGCTCCGGGACGCCTCCGGCATCCAGAACCTCGAGGGGGTTCTCGTCCACGTCCTGGGCGAGGAGGACGCGGAAAGTGGCGATGTCGTCTTGGAACAACTCGACCACAGAGCGACGCAACCAGCTTCCCCCGAAACGGACCCGGGGACTCATTTCGCGCATGTGGAGGTCCGTTCCCCGGGTGTCCATGGACTGCTGGAAAAGGGCGATCCGGGTCTCGGCCCAGAGGCGCCGCCCAAAAAGCAGAGGCGAGTTGACGGACGCCGCCAGGACCGGAGCGGTTACGGCCTGCGCGACGTTGTAGAAGTGAGCGAACTCCTCTGCCGAGACCTGAAGGTGTACCTGGCAACTGGTGTTGCAGGATTCCAGCATCACCGAGTCGTGCTGGATCATGAGCTCGTCGGTGCCCCGGATCCTGAGCCGAAACGCGCCGCCGCCGGCTTCGTGCATGGCCTCGTTGAGGGCGTGGTACCGGGCCCGAGGGGTGATGTTCTCGAACGAAAGGTCGGATTTGCTCAGGGTGGGCAGGATGCCGGTGATGACGACTTCCGCACCCTGGCGCTGCGCCTCTTCCCGGACCTGGGCCACCCTGCCGTCAAGTTCCTCGAGCATGTCGGAAAAACACGACCCTTCCAGAACCCGCGGCAACAGGTTCGCCTCCAGGTTGAAGCGCGCGAGCTCGGTGGTAAACGGCTCTCCGCCCAAGCCTTCCAGGACCTCGACCGCGACGGGGGCGGGCCGCCAAGCTTCGTCAACCAGGAACATCTCCTGCTCCGCCCCGAAACGGCGAATCCCGGACTCGATCTGCCCCTCGGCCAGGATTCGCTCCAGCGCCTGCAGATCCCTGAGCAGCGCCCGGGTAAAGACGCGGATCGCTTCCGGCGATCGCCGGGGCACCAAGTCAAGGCCCATGATCTTCCCCTGATTGCATTTCTGGACACGGTTCCAACACCAGCACCCGCCTCAGAGGGGAGGAGCCGCCGTGACGTCGGGCAACCCTCACCCCGCCCTCCTCCCTTGCAGACGTACGCCCGAAAATCACCCCTTTATAGAAAGGTGGCGATGGACTCAATCGACTTCTTCGTGATCTCCGGCACGCGAGCATCCTTGGCCGGGTACCCCGCGACGAGGAGCAGAAAGGGTCGTTCGTGGCGGGGCCTTCCGAGAATCTCGTTCAGGAAGTTCATGGGCGAAGGCGTGTGGGTGAGCGTCACCAAGCCGGCGCGGTGGAGTCCCGTAATGAGGATCCCCGTGGCGATCCCCACGCTCTCCTGAACGTAGTAGTTCTTGATCTTGCCGCCCTCCGGCAGAACCTCATAGCGCTGGGCAAAGATGGCAATGAGGTAGGGAGCCGTTTCCAGGAACGGTTTGTGTTCGTCGGTTCCCAGTCTGGCAAGGGCATCCAGCCACTCTTGCGGGGCGCCTCCGTTGTAGAAGGCCCGCTCCTCCTCTTCGGCGGCGGTCCGAATCCGCGCCTTGATCCCGGGGTCGGAGACGACGACGAAGTGCCAGGGCTGGTGGTTGGCGCCACTGGGGGCCGTCCCGGCGGCTCGAATGCACTCCTCGATGACCCTGCGGGGAACCCTGCGGCGGCTGTACGCTCTCACGGTCCGCCTTCGCGCCACGTCCCTGCGAAAGCTTGCGGCCCGCCGCACCATTTCCTGGGGCGGATATTCGACGTGGTTTTCCAGGGGGGTGAAACGGGGTTCGGTCAAGGCGGAGGTCCGCGCCATGTCTTCAACCGCCGCCTCGCAACCGCTGATAGCCCTCCACCACACTGCCGCTCCCCAGTTCCCGAACCACCCGGGAAGGAGACACCCCCAAAAAGCGGGACAGGAAGCGGACATTCACGAGCCCGACAACCTCCACATCGGATAGGGAAACCGTACTCCACCGGGACGCATCCAGGGAGCCGAACCGAGCGTAGGCTTCGGCGAGGAAGCCGGGGGAGCCTTCAACGCGAACATGGAAGTCCCCCGCGTGCAACGAAAACTCCTGGGCGATGTCCATCCAGGATCGGCCGCGCTGCCGCTGAGCCACCACGACATCGGGAGAAATGCCCGCTCGGTCCGCCAGGAACAGGACCACCGGAATCTCTCCGACAGAAAGGCTCCACTGGGAAAGCACCAAAACCTCCTGCCCGGGCGTACCGAAGTGCTCGGCCACGGCGTGCAGGTAGGCTCTTTCGGGGCCGCTGGCTTGTCCATGGAGTGCTTCGGACAAGAAAAGAAGCGGCACAATGGTCAGGGTTCTTTTCGAGACCCGCATGCGCACCCTCCTTATGTGGGCGTGGTGTCGCAAGATTGTGGTTTAGGTCCCCGCTGCCAAGGGTCGGGGCTCCTATCTGCCCCGCGAAATTCCTTGGAAGACGGTGTATGGAATCCGGAGCATCCGGATGCTCCGGCGCGACGTTCATGCTCCGGCGCGACAAATTGCTACTCATTACCAAACCAATCGGTTCCGGACGGCCGAACGCTCCCTTCTCCAGGCCCGGGCTTGGCGCTATGGATTATCTTATATGGTGGAGCCACGTTCGCCCTTTATGAGTAACATCGATGGAATGGATCTCAAGCCCGGAAGCCTGGGTCGCCCTCGCGACGCTGACGATCCTGGAGATCGTCCTGGGGATCGACAACATCGTCTTCATCTCGATCCTTGCCGACAAACTGCCGAAACACATACAGGCACGGGCCCGGCGGACCGGATTGATCCTCGCCATGGTGAGCCGCATCGGCCTGCTGGCAACCATCTCCCTGATCATGAGGCTCACCGAGCCCTGGTTCAGCCTCTTCGGACACCCGTTCTCCGGGCGCGACTTCATCCTTGCCGGGGGCGGGCTCTTCCTCCTCACCAAGGCAACCCGGGAGATCCATCACCGTCTTGAAGGGGAAGACGAGAGCGGGGACACCGCCCGATCCGTGAGCTACGGGGCTGTCATCTTCCAGATTGCGGTCATGGACATGGTTTTCTCCCTCGACTCGGTGGTCACTGCGGTCGGGCTGGCCGAAGACTTTCAGGTGATGGTCATCGCCATCGTGCTGGCCGTGGTGGTGATGATGATCGCCGCGAACCCGGTGGCGAAGTTCGTCAACGAGCACCCCACCGTGAAAATGCTGGCCCTGAGTTTTCTTCTGCTTCTGGGCATGATCCTGATCGCGGAGGGCTTTGGCCAGCACATCCCGAAGGGATACATCTACTTCGCTATGGGGTTCTCGATCTTCGTGGAAGCCCTGAACCTGAGAGTCCGAAAACGAATCCGAAACACCGAGCCGTTGCGGCTCCGCCCCTCCCCCAGCAGTCCCGGCCTGGCCACCACTCCGCCCTCCGAAGACCAAGCGAAAGCCCAATCAATGGATCCGCCGACATGACGCCGGCACGCAGCGGGAAGTACGCCCGAGAGGATTCGAACCTCTGGCCTCTGCCTCCGGAGGGCAGCGCTCTATCCAGCTGAGCTACGGGCGCGTGTGCACAGAATGTAACGATCCCCAGGGCCTGGCACCGGGTCAAGGTCAGGACCGATTACCCGTCCCGCCAACGAGGCAGGACGCACTAGGCCCGAGACGGGGAGAGAGAGTGTCCGGAAGAACGGGCTTCATAAGCCGAGTTCTGTGGTCCGTCCCTGCGGGACGGAGCGGGATCATTTATCTGGGGTCCGAATCACTCCGAACCTCTAGCAGCCCACCCGGGACTCAAGCGGGACAGGCGGCCCCTTCGCCCCCTATTTGGCCTTGCTCCGAATGGGGTTTACCCAGCGGCCCCTGTTGCCAGCGGCCCGGTGCGCTCTTACCGCACCCTTTCACCCTTGCCTGTTCCCCTCCGGATGAAGAGGGGTCATCGGCGGTCTGCTCTCTGCGGCACTTTCCGTCGCCTCTCGGCGCCCGGGCGTTACCCGGCATCCTGCCTTGTGGAGCTCGGACTTTCCTCCGGCGACGATTCCTTCGGAACCTCGACGGCGATCCCTCGGCCCGTTCTTCCGAACCCGTCCAAGATAGGGTCGAAACCCCCTTGCAGACCAGTTTTCTTCGCAATTCGGGACGGATCAGGAGCTTCTTCTGCATCAAGACTAATTCACGGCTACTGGAAACGGACCCGTCGAAATCATATGTTCCCAAGTTGCCGAACTCTCCATAATCGTTTGGAACCAATAATCTTGCGTTTTCCGACTTCAGGTATAAGAATATTGTTTCGTATGTCGTTCCGTATGCCATCCTGTATGCAGTTTTTCGGGAGCGAGCTCCCATGAAAGCCTGGAATCAAATGACCCGACGATTCATCCCTGGGATTCCCCTGATTACGATTGTGTCCATCGCCTCGAGCGGCTTCCTAGTGACACCAAGACCCGCATCGGCAACCTACGTTCCCTGGCTGCAGAACGGCCCCGGCGGGGCAGCGGCGGACAAAAGTCAAGCCGCGATCGTCTACCTCGTCCGTCACGCGGAGAAGGCCGACGACGGGACTGAAGATCCCCCTCTGACCCTTGCCGGACAGATTCGGGTACAGACATTGAGGGCCCTCATGGCCGACGCCGGGCTAACCGATGTATACACGACCGACTGGAAGCGTACGCAGCAAACGGCGCGCCCCATTGCGGAAGACGCAGGCTTGGTGCCCAGGGTATACGAACCCGACGACCTGGAGGACTTGGCCGCCACCATCGGAGCCAGACCGGGTCGCTATTTCGTTGCGGGCCACAGCAACACCACACCCCAGCTCGTCGGAGCCCTCGGAGGCGACCCCCAGGGGTCCATTGACGAAATGGAGTACGACCGGCTCTACATCCTCGTGATCCAGCCGGGCCAAGAGGTAGTCACCGCGCTTCTTCGTTTCGGAGAACCCTTCGTTGAGGGGAGCGACTTCGCTCTCCGCTCCGGCCGGGCCGTCGCCCTGGATAAGGGAAGCGGAACTGACCTGCAGCTTCTGTGCCGAACGACCGCAGTATCGGTTCGGCCGATCTCAACTTCTTCGAAGGGAACGGGGAGCTGCCGAGACGCTGCAGGTCTTCATAGGCGACCTACCGGCTCTTCAGCTCCATCACAAGCTGATCACCAGCGCGACGGTCAGAACGCGGTCCAGCTTGCGGCGCCGGACCAATACCGTCCCGGCTGCTGTCCCTTCGGGTGACTCGAGAGGCACGCTCGCCAGGGACGGCTGATTGTCGAACAGGAGGCGAAAGTTGGTTTTCAAGCCCAGTCGCTCGCTCATGGTTACGCTCACGGCATTGCCCCAGTCACCGCGGAGGTCCGACGTATCTTCGCCGTTTCCGTCCACAACCAAGCTGCTCGTCCAGACCGTGTTGGCGGTTACGTTCCGACGATACTCCGACGACATCTGCAGCCCGAAGAAGCGTCCCGTGGCGGTGGGGTCGACGACCACATCGTCCTGTCGGGTGTAGGTGAGGCCCAAACCGGTTCGGAAGCCGTGCCTGTCGTCCTGGGCCCACCGTATGGAAACCCCGGACACGTTGACGTAGCGGTTGGCGACTCCGGCCAAGGTGTTCCGAATCCACCCTGACTGGACGAATACGGCGGTTCGGTTCGAGAACCGCAGGTCGATTCGGCCCCGCAGGTAGTAGTTCTCTGCCGAGACCTCCGTTTCCCTATTGTCGGCAATTCGGTAGTTCGAAGCGGTGCCCACGGCGACCCGCCTGAACCGCGTGGTCCGGGTCCGGATCCCCCCGGATTCGATCTTGACCTCGGTTCGGTCCCAGGAGCGGATCACGGTGTTCGCCACACCCATCGTGGAAGACTCGGCGTTTCCATCGGCGCGAACGAAGCTGAGCTCCCCGGAGTAGCCCCAGCCTTCCCCGGACTGGCCAGCTTCCAGCCCCGAGCCCCAAGCCAGCGGAAAGAAGGCCGCCAGAACCGCTACGACCCTTCCCCACTCGAAGTATCCGCGGCGGCATCGGAGACTTCCCAAGGCTGCGTGGCCCTCCGCCGCCGACCGGCTTATCATTGCTGCTGGCTTCATCCGCCTCTCCTCTCCTTTTTCGCCCGTCGCCGGAGCTACTCAACCCATGGCCAGGTATATCACCGAATTCGTCGGCACCTTCTTTCTCGTACTCACCATCGGTCTGACCGTCGGTCAGGAAGTCGCCCTCGCTCCCCTCGCCATCGGGGCCGTACTCATGGTAATGGTCTACATGGGCGGACATGTCTCCGGCGCTCACTACAATCCCGCGGTCAGCATTGCGGTCGCGATGCGTGGAAAACTGGACCGGAAGGAGGTCTTCCCGTACGTCGTGGCGCAAATTGCTGGAGGCCTGTCCGCTGCATTCCTGGTCCGGGGACTCATCGGTGACTTCCTGACGGTGGCACCGGGCGCCGACACCTCCACAGCCGTGGCCCTGGCGGCCGAGGTCTTGTTCACCTTCGCGCTCGTCCTTGTGATCCTGAACGTGGCCACCTGTCCCCGCACCGAGGGGAACTCGTACTACGGACTGGCCATCGGCTTCACCGTCATGACGGGGGCCTTTGCCGTCGGCGGACTTTCCGGCGGCGCGTTCAACCCGGCCGTGGGGACGGGGCCGATTCTGGCCGCCCTTGCCGGAGGTGGGTCTGTCGGTGCCCTTTGGCTGTACTGGGCGGGGCCGGTGGCGGGAGGTGTGCTGGCCGTTTTCGTTTACCGGTTGCAACACCGCGCCTTGGAGGGCAGCCCGGACGCCACGAAGTAACCACCACCCAAGGTACGCAATCGCCCGATAACCCATCCGTTCAGCCGCCTGTGACGCCGCCAACGGCATTGGGGAAGATGGGGAAGACCTGGCTGCGGCCGGTTACCACCCCCTCCTGCCCCCACCGAAGGAGGGGGTGCCTCGCAGGAGCTGCGAAAAAGCGATCGGTCAAGCCCGGCCCAGCTCCCGGATGCTGGTGGGCTCCACCCCGGCCAGAGGGTTCAGGGCGGCATCCGGGCGGTTCAGCTCTTTGGCGGAGAGAAGGTAACCCAGCTCAATGCCGTCATGCCCGTGGGGCCCTTGCCCGTGGGGCCCTGAATGTCAAAGTACATGCCCGCTTCCCAAGCCGACGTCGACGGCAGTCCGGGCGTTCCGGAATCCCGCCTTGGAATTGGTGCCGCGCCTGTTCGGCGTAAGGAGGGACATGCCAGCACCGACCGCGCTCGGGTCCGATTAAGGCCTAATGCCTTGTACGAAGGCGAAGCCCCGCCGGTCTCTTAATTACTTATTGGGGCAGTGTAAGTGTAAGTGTATGGATCCCTCTTCCGGGTTGATCTCAAGGTGGAAGGAATCGCCGCCGTTACCGCACACGTCGGCTTCGTCCACCTTCTTGGCACATTCGGCGAATGTTTCCATGCCGTCAAGCCCCATGCCGTCAAGCCCCTCGTCTTCGGTTTCACAGATGGAATCGGGGCCCGCTGCCATGATCCCGAAGTGTGCCGAGGAATCGGTTGGTAGAGCAGCAATGATGAAATCTTCGCTTTCGCCGCTTTGGGACCTAGATATTGATGCTCGCCCGCCGACAGCTTTGACGGTTGCAATGATCGCGGACCACTTTAAGACCTCGGGGCTCACGGGCTTGGCGGCGGTGTCTTCGGGCTGGACGGGGCTAGAGGTCGGCCAGCAGGCGGCGTAGACTACACCAAGAACTGCAATAAGAAGCAAGGCACCGACTTGTGGTTTAATTTTCATTTAGATTACCCTCTTCAAGGTTGATTAGGCTAAATGTGATTCGTTATTGATTCTTCTTCGGTGATTTGGCTATTCAGGGCAATAGGTATGGAATTTTTCTTTCCCCCAAACCATTTCAATCTTGAAATCTTGTCCACCGTTGTTGCACACGTCAATTTCCATCGCGTTTGTTACACACTTGGCGAATTTCATGTTCCCCCACCAACCTGAATCAAATGACTTACTGCAGATGGGGTCGTCATCGCTTTCCATCGCTCCCGGTGGCAATGTGCTGGGTGGAAGTACACTGATCCGGATGACCCCTTCTTCTTCGAATTGTGAAAAGCCTACCGCCACTCTTCCACCTAGGGCTTCCGTCATCTCAAAGACGACCTCCCAGATATCCGGTTCTGTGGCTTCGGTGGGTTGCGAGGGCAGCGTCGGACTGGTATCACACGCTGCCGCGGCAACCACCGAGCCAAGCGCGGTCGCCAGAAAAAGCTTCTTGGCATTGATCATCATGACTCTCCCCAAAAGCGAGTAAGACAAGGTCAGTTAATGATGAGCCCTCCTCGGTCGCTTGAGCCTGGGAGATCCGTACTTTCCTAACTCTCTGAAAGCTGGAACCAGGATGGGGACCGGTGTCTGAAATGTCAACCCTGCTCGCCTTCCTGACCTACGGATGGATGCCCATGCCCGGTGGGAAATCCGGAAATACGCCGGGTTGTGGCGGGGAAGGCTCAAGCGGGTCGCACCCCTAAGCTCGGGTCGTGCCCCCAAACTACAAGGCTTTGGATCAATGACCAAGTCATGGGGGACCGCCTCTCCCGGGCCGAAATCGCGGCCCTCTCCCTTCTCGTCCTCCGTGGATGATTGACGGTCAGTATCCTCCGTTCAGCCGCGTGTGACGCCACCAACGGCATTGGGGAAGAGGTCGTTTACGGCGGTGATACGGAAGCCCTCCCGCTCCAGAAGGGAGGCGGCCGCTGACGCCCGCGCCCCGCTGAAGCAATGGACCAGGAGCTGCTTGTCGCGGGGCAACTCGTCCAGTCGCCGAGTCAGGCGGGTGTGGGCGATGTTGGACGCGCCTTCGATCCGGGCCTCGGCGTGCTCGGCGGCGCGGCGGACGTCGAGGATATGGACATCCGGGTCCCCCCGGCGGCGGTCGACTTCGGCGAAGTCGATGGCCTCGGTGGCCGTCAGCGTCCCCCCGGCGGCCTGCAACGCCTCGATCTCCCCGGGAGGCGCCCAACCAGCGATCCGGTCGAGGCCGATGCGAATCAGATTCCGCACCGCTTCCTCCACCTCTTCCCTGTGGCAGAGCAAGACGATCTCCCGAGCCGGATCGATGTAGGAGCCGGTCACCGTCGGGAATGCCTTGTTCAGGGGCGCATAGATGGACCCGGGAATATGAGCCGCGTAGTAAGAGAGTCGGTCGTTCCGGGTATCCACGATCACCGAGCCGTCGAGGGTCGAAAGCCCCGCCAACTCCGACGCCGACAAGCGGCGGGGTTGCGGGAGTGCGCCCAAGAAAGGCGGTCCCCGGCGGTTGTCCCTCTTCATTCGCCCGAAGTAGAGGGGAGGCTCGGGCTGGCCTTCGAGGATGAATGAAACGAAGGCGTCCTCCCCCTTTTGCACCGCTGCCAGAGCGGGGCTGTAGCGCGTCTCGTAGCCGACCGTCGTGTCCGGTACGGCTCCGAGGGCTTTTCCGCAGGCGCTACCGGCTCCGTGACCCGGCCAGATCCGGAGGTGTTCGGGCAGACGGAAGACCCGCCGGGCCGACGTGTACAGGCGCCGGGCCGAAGGTTCCATGGCTCCGGCCTGGTCCGCCGCCGACTCCAGAAGGTCGGGTCGGCCCAAGTCGCCCACGAAAACGAAGTCGCCCGAAATCATGCCCATGGGACCGGTGGCGCCGGCGCCCCGGTCCGTGACCAGGAAGCTCAGGTGCTCAGGCGTGTGGCCGGGGGTATGGACGGCCTGGAAGTCGACCTCTCCCACGCTGAATCGGTCGCCGTCCCGCAGCAACTTGACCGCATCGCGTCCGTTCGCCCACTCGTACTGCCAACCTTCGCCCCCCTCCCCGGAGAGATACGCCTTGCACCCGTACCGGTCCACGAATTCGAGGCACCCGGACAAGAAGTCCGCGTGGATGTGGGTTTCGGTCACAGCCGTAATCTGCAATCCTTCGCCCCGGGCGATCTCCACATAGCGGTCCACATCCCGCTCGGGGTCGATAACCAGCGCCTCGCCGGTCTGCTGGCAGCCTATGATGTAGGCGTACTGGGCGAGCTTTTCGTCGAAAACCTGTCTGAAGAACATGAACCTAGTCGTTAGGGCCGGGGAAAATTTGCGTCCTGAAGACGCATTCTACGGAACGTATCTAAGGTACGAGTAGAGGGGGCTCCAGGACCCGCGTTAGCGCCTGCACGCTTGCAAAGGAAGCCGATGTTACATAAGCATTCTTCTTCCGATTTTGGACCGTACCCGCCCGGGCCGACAGTCGCAAGTGCCCTATAGTCGTCGCCCTGGCAGGTGTTAATCCCAACACAATGTAGGGCGTCAATCCAATGAAAAACTCTATCGTTGGCGGAGTTCCGATCGTTACCGTCGTGGTCGTGTCCCTCGGCTTCGGTGCCTGCACCGGCGAGCCGGGGGCGGATGCGGGCCCAGGGGACGAGGAGGCGAGCATCGAACAGGAAGCGGATTTGCAGGCGGAGGGCGGGAGCGAGGATGGCGAAGCCAGGGGGGAGGACGAACACCAGCCCGCCGCGGAAGAGGGTGGCCGGGGGCACGGCGAGTCCGGGGAAGAAGGCGGCGAGCACGGCGGATCGGGCGAGGAGGTGGGTGAGTACATCCAACCCGGAGAGACCTGGACCGAAACCCGCCGGGGGATCAGGCTGACCTTGTCCTTCGATCCGGCGGAGAGTGCTTTCGTGGGGACGGTCGAGAACACCACCCAGGAGGTGCTCTGCGCCATTCGGGTCGAAGTCCATCTGTCCTCCGGAACCGAAGTGGGTCCGACCGAGCCCATGGATCTCCAGCCGGGGGAATCGACCGGTGTGGAGTTGCGGGCGGAGGGAGAAGAATTCGACACCTGGACCGCCCACCCGGAGCTCTCCGCCTGTTCCGGCGGTTAGTCGGCGCCCTCTCAAGCTTCGGGGTCTGTCCGTGTGGCCGCCCACCCGGAGGTTTCAACACTTTAGGCCATGAGTGTATATTCACAGCAAGTGGCGCCCTGCTAGCTCAACTGGTAGAGCATCCGACTCTTAATCGGCAGGTTCGGGGTTCGAGTCCCTGGCGGGGCACTGGCCGTGGCGGCGAAAGCACTTCGCGCGGCGTCACGGCAGGTAGATGCGCAGCGCGGTGGCGGCGGTCGTTCCCGTCACTCCGAACGCGCCCATGGCTGCGGGGAGCAGGGCGAAGCGGACGCCATCCAGCTGCCGTGGGGGGGCATTCGTGGCAAGGGAAACCGATCCCGACAGCACCCCCCATGTTTCAAAGGTCTCGCCGTCCAGATCGGCTTCGAAGACGGCGCCGGCCTCGAAGCCGATCCGTTCCACTACGAATTCGTCGCATTCGGCAATCACCTCCCGCCGGACCCCGCCCCCCTCCCCGATTACGCGGCACTCCCGGATGGCGGTCCCGGCGCGCCCGAAATCGATGACATCCATCGCCCTGTCCAAGTGCAGCTCCCGCGGGGCAGCGGAGCCGGCCCGCCGCCCCCAATCGTACACGCGGTAGGTGATGTCCGAGCTCTGCTGTACCTCCACAAGGACGATGCCGGGGAGAACGGCGTGGACGGTTCCGGCGGGGACCAGCACCGAGTCACCGGCTCGAACCGGCACACGGTTCAGGCAATCCTTCACCCGGTCTTCGGCCAGGGCCCGCCGAAAGGCCGCCTCGTCCGTCCCGGCAGCCAAGCCGAAGATGATCTCGGCTCCGGGAGTGGCGTGAAGTACGTACCACATCTCGGTTTTTCCCACCTCTCCCGGGTGGTGCGCCCCGGCGTACGCATCGTCCGGGTGGACCTGAACGGAAAGGGCCTGGTGGGCATCCAAAATCTTGACGAGCAAGGGGAACTTCCCGGGCCCAACCGTCCGTTCCCCCCGGCGCCCGACGAGACCCACCCCGTAATCGGCGACGAGATTCGGCAGCGAACGCCCGGCCAGAGGCCCATGGTCCACAAGGGTGGGCGCCGCAGGGTGCGCGGATATCTCCCAGCTTTCGGCGATCACTCCATCGGGAAGCTCCCGGCCGAAGAGGCGCTTCAAGTTGCGGCCCCCCCAAACGTACTTCCTGAAACGGGGCGAAAAGGTTAGGGGCGCGCGAAGGGGTTCGCAGGGGGAAGACATGCCGGGAGCGGAGCCCTCATCGCGTGGTGAACGTGATGGGCAAGGAGACCCAGACCGACACCTTCTTGTCCCGGTTCAGGGCCGGCGTGAACGTGAACACGGGTGCGACCCGGAGGGCCGCTTCGTCCAAAGCCGTATGACCCGAACTCTTGTTCACACTCTGTTTCGTAACCTTGCCGTTCTCGTCGATGAAGAACCAGACTTGGACGGTGCCCCCGATCCCTGCGTCCCGGAGCAGCGGCGGGTACTCCCGTTCCAGTGCCTGGCGCACTTCGGCGATATTTGCAAAGGCGGGTGCCACAGTGAAGGGAGTAAACGCTGGCTTCGCGGAGACGTCGATTTTGGCGGCCTCGGTAGACTCGGCCGCTTCTGCTCCGATGCGCTCCCCTGAATCGTCGGCGGGAGTGGCGCCTTCGCGGGTGATTCCGGGAACTATCACGGCAATGCCTGTAACGAACAGGGCGCAGAACAGCAGGAAGGCCGCCTGGGCCAGGCGAACTTCTGGAGCCTTCCGCAACAGGTCCCGGATCCGGCGCTCCAGGAACGAACGCTGCTCGGCCAGCGCCGCAAACGCCAGGCCCGAAGGGCCTCTGCGCCGACTTCCCACATGCAGCAACAGGGTGCCGTAGAGGCGTCGGCGGCCGGGCATCCGGGCTATGACCCGGCGGTCGCAGTCCAGTTCCACCGCCAGGTTCAGGCGGCGGTACTGGAACCAGAGCACCGGGTTCCAAGGAAAGGCGAGCAGCGGCAGGATGGCCAGAAACCGGAATTGGACGTCCTTCGCTCGTACGTGTTCTTCCTCGTGAGCCAGGATCAGCTCCTGCCGTTCGGTGGTGGTCCCCCGCACCCATGCGGGGAGCACGATGCGTGGCCTGGCGAGCCCCACCACGGCGGGTCCTGCGTCCCGAGACCACAGCACCTCCCGGCCCAGAAGGGATCCGGCTTGCCACGATCGGCGAAGCCACAGGAGCCGAGCACCCGCCAACAGGGCGGCGATGAGGAGGAGGGCAGACAGCACTGCCCACCCCAGGAGCAACATGTCGTCCAGGGAGTGAAGGGCCGAATCTCCGGTGACAGTGACCGTCAGAGGCTCCAGGGAGACCGGCCGCCCGGCCAGTGCCGCGCTCTCGGCTCCGCTGCCGTTTTGCAGGAATCGTACCACCGGGAGCGTCGTCGCTCCGGCCCCAGCGGCCGCCCACGCCCAGCGTCGCCCCCGGGGGAGGAGCTTCTCGGCGGCTAACCCCGCGACCAGAAACATCAAGCCCGTTCCGATCGACCAGAGCATCCACGCAGCGATCATTTTTCTTCCTCCCTTTCAAGGCGTTGGTCCAGCAGCTTCCGAAGCCTTCTGACGGCTTCCGGTAAAAGTTCTTCGTTCGATACAAGGTGGGTCATGAGGAGCTCCGCGGACCCGGAGAAGACCTTGTCCCTAAGCCGACCAAGAACGGATCGTCCCACCTCTTCCCGCCCCAAGAGGGGAAGGAAGCGGTGGGCTCGGCCTTCCTTGGTGTGGCCCGCGAAACCCTTCTCTTCCAGAATCCGGAGGACGGTCAGGACTGTATTGTACGCCAAGTCGTCCTCCAGGCGGGCGGTGACCTCAGCGACCGTGGCCGATCCCAAATCCCACAGAACGGCCATGACGTCCATCTCTCGTTTGGTCAGTGTCCTCTCCAAAGCCGTCTCCTCCGTCCTCGGGAAGTTCATACGTATGGTTTCGTTTCGAATCGTCCGCATGGTTCCCGGCAGTGCCCGTCATGAGGAGCTCCGCGGAATCTTGGAACACCCCAACGACTCCTAGCTCCTAATCTCTTAGGAGAAGATGGGGACATCCCCCGGACATGTCAACTAGAAAGTTAGGAGAAAGATCGGACGGCGCCGGGAAATCTTCGCTTATCGCCGCTTCGGGACTTAGATATTAGTGCTCGTCCCACCGACAGCTTTTGACGTTCCTACCGCGGCAAACACCCACGGCGTCACGACCTTGCGGGCAGCTTTCTTTGGAGCGAGCGCTTCTGGGTCGTGGACCGGATCGGATTACCTTATCCGTTGCTTGACGTGGGGGTGGCACTTGTCCTTCGAGCCGGGAATGCCGTGAAAACCTATGGATTGAGGTTGTCGCCGGGTGTGGATAACCGTTGCCGAACGGCTCGGAAGGCAGTTCTCCTGGGGCTTGTGGCCGCGGGCACCCTCCAGGCACAAGCACCTTCCGCTCCCCCTGCTTCCGGTACGGTCGTGTCCATTCCCAGGCTTTCCGGGGAAATTGAACTGGACGGGATCGTGGACGAACCTGCCTGGGGCGAAATTGAGCCCCTTGTCATGACCATGTACACGCCCAACTTCGGCGGCGCCCTTACCGAAGCCACAGAAGTTCGGGTCGCCCACGACGACCGTTTTCTCTATGTGTCGGGCCGGATGTACGACTCCGACCCCAACCAGATCCGGACCCACACGTTCTATCGGGACCAGTACAGTGGCGACGACATCCTGGCCGTGGTTATCGACAGCTATAACGACTACGAGACAGCGGTGTGGTTCGTAACCAACCCGGCCGGCGTCAGGCAGGACCGGACCGTGTCCAACGACGCCCAGTTCACTTCGGGAAGGCCGATGAACGCGGACTGGAACGCCTATTGGGATGTGGCCACGAGCCAAAACGACGAAGGATGGTTCGCGGAGTTCAGGATTCCTTTTTCGACCCTGGGCTTCCAGGCCGTGAACGGGGAAGTCACGATGGGCCTGATCTGCTACCGCCTTGTCGCGCGGAAGAACGAGCGCCAAATCTACCCCGCCATCGACCCGAAATGGGGTGGAATGGGGTTTGCTAAACCCTCTCAGGCGCAGCGGGTCGTTCTCCGGGGTGTGCGGCAGTCCAAGCCCCTTTACGTGACCCCCTACACCCTGGGAGGCTTCAACCAGAGACCGGCCCTGGCCGAACCCCCCGGGGTAACGGAAGCAGCGTGGCGGACGGACCGGGATCCCGTGGCCGAAGCGGGGATCGGCCTCAAGTATTCCCCGACCTCGAATCTTGCCCTGGACCTGACGGTGAATACGGACTTTGCCCAGGTCGAAGCCGACGACCAGCAAATCAACCTGACCCGCTTTGCCCTGTTCTTCCCGGACAAACGACAGTTCTTCCAGGAACGCGCATCGACCTTCGACTTCAACACGGGCGGGTTCTTCAACCGACTCTTCCACAGCCGTCAGATCGGGCTGAACCGGGGCGAGATCGTTCGCATTTACGGGGGTGCCCGGGGGGTGGGAAGGGTGGGCGGCACGGATTTCGGTTTCTTGAACATGCAGACTGCGGCACAGGGGGACCGGTCGTCAGAAAACTTGGGGGTCGTGCGATTGCGCCAGCAGGTCCTCAACGCCTATTCCACCCTGGGCGGAATGCTCACCACCCGCCTGGGCTCTCACGGCAGGGACAACGCCGCATACGGACTGGACGCCGTTCTGAGGGTGGTGGGGGATGAGTATCTTCTCGTTCAATGGGCCCACACCTTCGACGAGGCCGCCCAGCAGGTTGGCGGACTGGAATCGGGCCTGCTGAGAGCCCGGTGGGAGAGGCGAAGGGACGAAGGGATTTCTTACTACGGAGAGGTGGCACGGGTCGGCCTCGACTACCTGCCGGGTCTCGGATTCCAGCTCCGCAAGGACTATACCTTCGGCGGTGCCCAACTTCGGCATAGACAATTTCGAAACGCCGCGTCCCCTCTCAGGTCCCGGGCCGTCAACTTCAGAACCGCTCAATACTTCCGAAACGCCGACGGTACCGCCGAGTCCAGGGAGATCACGCCCGAGGCGGTCTTCGAGTTCAAGGGCGGGGCTCGCCTGACGGCCGGGGTCACCTCCAGCTTCGAAAGCGTGCGCGATTCGTTTCCGGTTTCGGACCTCTACATTCCCCCCGGGGAGTACTGGTTCCATGAAGGAAACATCATGCTCACGCTGGCGCGGAGCGACGTGTTTCGAGGCGAATTCGGCGGATCGGCCGGTAGCTTCTACGGGGGCACGCGCCTCGGGGTCGCCCTGAATCCGGCATGGAATGTATCCAGGCACTTGGAGCTGGGCGGCGGATACGAGGTCAACCGACTGGACTTTTCGGACCGGGATGCAACCGCAACGGCTCACCTCGGGCGCCTGAAGATACAAGCGGCTCTCGACCCCCGGGCATCGGTGAGCACCCTGATGCAGTACAACGGGGCAACGGACCAAACCAGCTTCAACGTGCGCTTCCGCTATCACTTCAGGGAAGGGACCGACCTCTGGATCGTGTACAACGAAGGGCTGAACCACGAGCGGTCTATGAGCCCGGGGCCCCGGAGGCCATTGTCGGCGGGACGCACGATCATGGCCAAGTATTCCCACGCGTTCGTTCGATGAAACGGCAGATCGAAGACACCGGCGATCCTTCTGATCGCCTTCGGTGCCCGGGGCGGGGTGCGAGAGGGAATCGCGCGAAGGCCCGTTGCGTCGACATGCCCGCCTACGGGGATCCATGAGATCCCCTCGCCCCAATCGCGTTCTCGCGGGGTCCGCTGCGGCCGCCGCTCTGGTCGTCCTGTCGACCCTCTTCGCCGTTCCCGTCCTTCAGGATGCCGCCACCCGCACGGCGGTTCCCTTTGCCCGAATGGACCAGCCCCTGTTCTACCTCTTGGGCGCCCCCCTGTTCGGACTTTGGGACAGCCTGTCCGTCCTTACGCTCAGCCAGCACTACGCCGTGCTGGGAACGTTCCTCTGCGTCCATATCCTTTGGCGGCTCACGTCCCGGCGCAGGGGTGGATTTTTTCGCAGGGCCTGGGCTGAGGGGATCCGGGGTCTGGGGGCGCTGCTCCTTCTCCTGGGATTCTACGCCGGCGGAATTCTCCTGCCCCGCCCGATGACGGGAATCGTCCTTGGGGAGCCCGACCTTCTCGCCGTCAACTTTCACTCCCACACGAACCATTCCCACGATGGCTGGAGTCGATTCACGGCTGCGCGGAACCGGGGGTGGCACGAAGGAGGGGGCTTCAACGCCGCCTACATTACCGATCACTACACGTGGGCAGGCGTGGACGACGCAGCCCCCGACAATCCGCCCACCGCCGGGGAAGGGACCGTGCTGCTGAGCGGCGCGGAATTACGGCTCCGGGGACGGCACACCAACGTTCTGGGGGACCACACCCGGTACGCCTTCGCCCTGGACAGCACATGGCATTACCTGAACACCGACTCCATTTCGGCGGCGTACCTCAGGGGTGGGCCGGCGCCCGCCATGTTGTACACGATCCCCGGTCCCTTGGACCAGATTGTCCCGTTCACGCCGGACTTCCCGGCAGGAGTGATCGGCGTGGAGCTGAATGACGGCGCCCCCCGCGGCCTGGAGCAGGGTCGGGCGGAGTGGAGCGAGATCCTGGCCCTCGCCGACTCCATGGATCTGGCCGTGGTTGCTGGCGCCAACATCCACGGCTGGGGCCGAACCGCCGTTGCGTGGAGCGTGCTTCGAGTTCCGGGGTGGCGGAACATGACGACGTCGGACTTGAGCAGTGCCCTCGAAGCGATTCTCCACAGGGACCGCCGGGAAGCCGTTACGGTGATCGAGCGCAGGATGCCCTATCACGAGGGGTCGGTTTTTCGCCTGGCCGTGACCGTGCCTTGGCTCTTGTGGGAGCATTTTCGAATGCTCAGCCTGCGGGAACGGCTCTCCTGGCTCCTGTGGTCCGCCGTGTTCGCCTGGTTGGGCAGGAGGACTCGAGGCAGCACGCGGAGCTGAAGGGTGTTCGGCGCCTACTTTTTTCTCGGTTTCGAGCATCTTCTGGATCCCGAGGCGTACGATCACATCCTGTTCCTCGCTGTGCTTTGTGCCGCGTGCCCCCCCGCCCGGTGGCGGGAGCTTCTCGTTCTCGTCACGGCGTTTACGGTCGGACACTCACTTTCTCTGGCCCTCGCTACCGCCGGCTGGGTGCGGGTCCGCCCGGAACTCGTGGAGTTCTTCATTCTTCTCACCATCGTGGCGGCTGCCGGGATGAACCTCGCTGCCCCAGAATCCGCCCTTCGGACCCCATCCACGGCTTCCGTCCATCCTCCCCCTTTCGTCGGCAAAGGTTTCCGGTACGCCGCCGTCCTTCTTTTCGGCGTCATCCACGGACTCGGCTTTTCCCGCTTTCTCCGGCTTGCCCTGGGCGGCGACAGGAGCCTCGTCATCCCCCTCCTGTCCTTCAATATCGGCCTGGAGATCGCCCAGCTCCTGGTCGTGGCGGCGGGGCTCGGCCTGGCCTACGTCGCCATGCGCGTGCCCAGGATGCCCAAGGCCTGGCCGGAGCTCCTGTCCGCCGCAGTCGGCGTGACCGCGGGGCTGTTGGCGGTCACGCGCTGGCCCTTTTGAACCCCTACGACACCCATCTCGCAGGGCCCCTTTGCGCATGAGGTAAGGATCGAGCGGCCCGGTCGGCCATCGAGGACGCCAAGGCCGTTTGCTCAAAGGAAGAAGGTGGGGCTAGCTTGACTTCAAGGGGATGGGTGCAGAGTTGCATTTTGGGTCAAGCCATCCAGCCGCATTCCAGCCAGGGGGGAAACCGTCATGTCGCTTCGAATCAAGGACCTTTACGTCGCCCTCACGGGGTTGCTCTTGGCGGCTTCGTCCGTTCAGGGGCAGTGGACGCCCTCGAAGCCCGGCAGCGACAACATGGATGTCCTGGGACACATCCCCCTGGGACCCCGCCTTTCCGTGTCGGACCTGGACCTGGAACAGGAGATGGATCGGCCCTACGCGTATGTGGGGCGGATGGTCTATGGAGACAGGGGACCCAAGGGTCTGGACATCATCTCCATCGCCGACCCCGAAAAGCCCGAACTCCTGTACGAGTGGCGGATCGAGAACCAGGACCTGCATATGCGGACCGGGGGCATGGACGTGAAGCACTTCAAGATCGGCGACCGCTACTACGTGGTGCAGTCTCTCCAGTTCGGCCAGGGCGGACCGAACCCCGATCTGGGCGCGGTGGTTCTGGATGTGACCGGACTTCCCGATCCCTCCACGGTACGGGAGGTGGCGCGGATTCGGGAGCCCGATCTTCCCGGGGGATTCCACAACATCTTCATCTACAAGCACTCCGACGGCCGCGTCCTCCTCTTCGCTACCGTACGCGGTCCCTTCGCCCATGTATACGACCTGGGTCGGGTGGTGTCGGGCGATTTGGACAATGCCCTGGCCGGCCGAGTCCCGGTTCCCGAGTCCCCGGAAGGCAGCGGTTCGGGCCGGGGGTACCACGACTTCTACGTCGGCTATCATCCGGACACGGGCGAAGACCGCTTCTACGGCGGGGGAACCGGGGGCTACTACATCTACGATGTCACGGACCTGGACGACCCGCAGCTCCGAATCTCTCTGGCAGGCGTGAGCGGGGTCCGATACGGCCACACCTTCACGCCCAGTCCCGATGGCCGGTACGCGGTTGCCGAGACCGAGTACCAGTACGCCCCGATCCGCATCTTCGACCTCCAGCCCGCGCTGGACGGGGAGGTGACCAACATCAGCCGGCCTCTGTCCGCTTGGACGGCGGACTGGGAGAACCTGGTGCACAACCACGAGGTTCGCTGGCCGTACGTATTCGCCTCCGGCTACCTGGACGGCCTGCAGATTTTTTCCCTCATGGACCCGGAGAATCCGGTTACAGTCGGCTACTACGACACGTATGTCGGACCCCCGAACAAGGACCGCTACCCCATGTTCAACGGCGCCTTCGGAATCGACATCCGCAACGCCGACGGGCTGATCGTGATCAGCGACATGTCCACCGGATTCTGGACCTTCAAGATGGAAGGATTCAGCGGCTGGAACGGGGAGGACTGGGGGATGCCGGACATCTCGTCGGCCCAGAAATGGGACGAGGGTCCGGTAAAGCGTCCGGTGAGCTGATGATGGGACGGTTCGGCGGGCTTCCGGGGCCAGCGGTTGTGGGGGTGGCCGCCGGGGCGGCGTTTCTCGCGCCGACTCCTTTGGAGGGCGGCGGGGTTGCCGAACCGCCCGTGAGGCTTCCGGTGGAATTTTCGTATGAGCCGGCCAGGAATCCGGCTTCGGCCCACGCGGCGTGCCCCCGGTCGGGTGCAGGGCCCGAGTACTACCGGTTCCCTCTCGTCTCCACCGGCAGGGTTCCCGGTACCGGCCGGGCCACGGGTGCGGGGGAGGTGAGCTTCAGCCCATCCCCCTATGGCATCGCCCTCGCGGAAGACGGCAGCTACCTGTACGACTTCACGATCCGTTTCCAGCGCCTCAACCGGCCTCCCGGCGGGGCATACGTGGTGTGGACGGCCACCCCGACCTTGGATCGAATCGTTCTCTCCGGGGAGCTGACCGATCCTTGGTCGTTCACGGGCCAAGTCTCGTGGAACAAGTTCCTGCTGGTCGTGACCCTGGAGCCCACCTTCGACCCGGACGCCGTCGCCTGGAGCGGCCCGGTGGTGATTCGCGGCATGTCGCGCAGTGGGATGATGCACACGATGGCCGGACACGGTCCCTTCGAAGAAGAGAACTGCGCTGCCTACGGGTACGAGTAGGATGGCGGCCTATGGGACGACGGCAGCGCCGACGCGGCTCCTCGCTTTCCTGGCCCATTCGGCGGCCATCTGGGCCACCCTCTCCGGGGGTCCCACCCAGGCTCAGGATATGCGGCATCATGAAGGGCACCCCATGGACACGGCGAGGGGCTGGCGCATGCCCCCGATGGACCCCAACATGCCCATGATTCCGGGACTGGAAGGAGCGGTCCCGCCTGTCGGGGTCTTTCTCCCCGGAGCCGGCATCGACGTATCCACCCTTCCCGAGGCGGAGCCCAGCCGCCCGGTCCGGTTGGCACCCGGCGACACCCTGAACGTCGACGTGACCTTGGTCCGGCGGACGCTGGGGGAGCACACGGTGGCCATGTACGGCTACAACGGACAGTATCCCGGGCCGCTCATCCAGGCGCTCCAGGGCTCGGTGGTGACGGTCCGGGTAACGAACCGCATCGAGCTTCCTACGACCGTCCACTGGCACGGGCTCCGCCTGGACAACCGCTTCGACGGCGTGCCCGGGCTGACCCAGGACCCCATCGCGACGGGAGAGTCCTTCACGTACGAGCTCCGGGTCCCGGACGCCGGCATGTTCTGGTACCACCCCCATCTCCGGGAGGACGTCCAGCAGGACCTGGGCCTGTACGGGAACCTCCTCGTCGCGTCTCCCGACCCGGATCACTATGGCCCCGCCCACCGAGAGGAACTCCTGGTCCTGGACGACATCCTCATGGATGACCACGGCCTGATCCCGTGGGGAAACGAAGCACCGACCCACGCGCTCATGGGGCGATTCGGAAACGTCATGCTGGTCAACGGGCTCGTCGGCCACACGCTGAGCGCGGCGCCGGGAGAAGTCATCCGCTTCTATCTGACGAACGTCGCGAACACCCGAACATTCAACGTCACCTTCGGGTCGGCCCGGGTGAAGCTTGTGGCTTCGGACTTGGGTCGGTTCCAACGGGAGACCTGGGTACAGAGCGTCGTCATTGCACCCGGAGAGCGCTACGTCGCCGATGTGGTCTTCCCTTCCCAGGGCACCGTGGCCATCGCAAACACCATTCAGGCCGTCAACCACTTCCGAGGGGAGTTCTACCCCCACGTGGATACCTTGGCGCTGGTGCGCGTCTCCGGGGTGCCCATCAACGACGAGGTGAGCGAAGCGTATTCGGGACTTCGCGAGAACGCATCGGTCGTCGCCGAAACCGAACCCCTGCGGGAGCTCCTGGACCGAGACCCCGACTACACGCTGGAGGCAAGCGTCCGGGTCCAGGCGCTGCCTCTGCCCATCGTGCGCTCGATGGAGGCAGACTCCCTCTACATTCCCCCTGTGGAGTGGAACGACGCCATGCCGATGATGAACTGGCTCTCCTCCGGCATGCAGGTCACGTGGATCCTTCGCGATCCGGATACCGGACTCGAAAACGGCGACATCCACTGGACCTTCGATCGGGGGGACCGGGTGAAGATCCGTGTCTTCAACTCACCCGATTCCTTTCATCCCATGAACCATCCGATCCACGTCCACGGGCAGCGCTTCGTGGTTCTGGCCCGGGACGGCGCGCCCAACCGAAATCTGGTGTGGAAGGACACCGCCATCGTCCCCGTGGGCTCGACGATGGACATTCTGGTCGAAATGTCCAACCCGGGCGACTGGATGCTCCACTGCCACATCGCCGAGCACCTACACGCCGGCATGATGCTCCGCTTTACCGTGAAACCGTAAGCACGAACAGCCCTTCGCCGATGCTCGAAACGATGATCAGTCCGCTCTCGAAGTAGGGGTAGACACTCCAAGCCCCACTGAATCCCGGCTCGTCGGAGCTCCCCGGCGCCGTGTCGAAGTAGCCAATCTCCGTCGGACTCAAGGGGGCGGAGATGTCCAGGATCCGAAGGCCGCTCTGGTAGTTGGCTTGATACATGTACTGGTCCTGAATGTACAGATTGTGATCCGAAGCCGTGGTGGTGCCCAGGTACTCCTTGACCAGCACCGGGTCGTTGAGATCCTGGATGTCCCAAACCAAGGTTCGAGTTCTCGACACGAGGCCACCGATCTCGTCCGCTTCGTCGTTCATATAGAGATGGCGATGGTCCTGGGTGACCCACCCTTGGTGCAGGTACCCGATGAGGGGATACTCCGCGACGGCGAGTGCGACAGGGCTGTCCTTGTCCGTCACATCGGCGACGGACAGGGCGTTCTCGTTGGCGGCCAAGCAGATCTCCCGGTCCCGATAGTCCACGTCGGGACCGCGATAGCGAATGCACTGGACATCGTGCGTGTAGCCGGTACGGGAGAATCCGGTCCTCACGTCGGCAAAGCAGCCGGAGAACCTCGGGGTTTTGGGCTCCCTCACGTTGATCATGTGAAGACCGCCGCCGCAGGTCTCCCCGCCCCCCGAGGCGCCGACGACATAGGCAAAGCCGGTCTCTTCGTTGATCGCGATGTTGTGAGCGGAGTGAATCCCGTCGTAGTGAGCATCGGCTTCGAACGTCACCGGCAATTTCGCAACGTCGACATCCCGGAGCCGAGTCAGATCAAAGATCTGGAGGCCGTGAGCACCCGCGAAGTCGGAGACGACGAAGGCGTGATCGGCGTACACCTTGATGTCCCGCCACATGCTCGGGGCCGCGCCTGTTGTGACGGGCAGCTCGCCCACGTACACCGGGTTACCGGGGTCGGAGAGGTCCACGAAGGCGGCTCCGTCGTCACGCCCGACGATGGCGTACTCCCGACCTGATGTCGGATCGGTCCATCCCCACAGGTCGCTGACGGACCCCCCGGACATCGCCCCCAAGTCCGAAACCGACATGTGCGCCATCAAATCGACGCCGCTGCAACCAAAACCTTCGACCGAGCCCCCTTCGCACACACCCACTTCGGCGGCGGGTCGGATCGGCGCAACCACCGAGTCCGACTCGCACCCAATCGCCACAGCCACCAGGAACAGCACGCCGATGACCGCGCTTGGACTCCTCGTCGTCTTCATGATTTCCTCTTTCCCTGGATACACGGTTCCCCTTGATGTAACGTCACGAACCTTGCGTCGTACCCACGCGTCTTGTCGTTGGGTCCCAAGGGGGGTACAGACCCGACTTGACGCTACGCCCAGCCAGAGAGAAAGCAAGGCGGCCGGGCGCCCGTCAGGCCGGTCGGTCGGCTTGACTTTTCCCCACCCCCTTTTCGGGCGTTCCTCCCGCTGGCACCGCATATCAGGGCTGCGCCGCCAACTCGGTTCCGCCGATCAGTCGCACCAAGGGGTTTCGCGCTGCCGTCCTACGAAGGTCCCCGTGAAATCCGGTGAGAGAAAAGAGAAGAAGGACTCGGGCCTGGCGGCCGAAGCCGTAGCGGGTCACGCGGACCTGCCGTTCGAGATTCCGGAGCGCAGCCGGCGGCGCTGGCCCCGGACCGGGGTGGATGTGGCCGTAACAAACGGCCCCGTTGTACAACACCGCAGCCACGGGAAAGTCGAAGCCGGGACCCCAAAGCGGTCCGGCTTCCCGGGCGCTGGCCCCCAGGAGTGCCACGCAGCCGAAGCGCAGGAAGTTGCGACAGATCTCCGGCATCGCCGCCAGAAGGACCGGTGTCAGCGCTGGTTCCATCCAGCGCGTCCACGCCTCCGCACCGAAACCGGAAACGAGGAGGTCGCTGCGCAACGGATGTACCCTGGACCACCAGAACCGCTCGTGCGGGTCCGAAAGACGGTACCGGCTGCGGCGGCCCGACGTCGATCCCAGGGGCCGGTCGGCAGTGAGCAGTCCCAAGGACCGAAGCCGGGACAAGTAGGGCCCGGCGATCCCCCTGTTGAACGAAGCGGATAAAGCTGCAGCAATGGCACCGCGGCTTTGCGCCCCTTTTGCAACTGCCCGGAGGATGGTCGCATATCGGTTGGACCGGGTGACCGCCTGGCGCAGCAAATCCATCGGTCCAGACACCCAGGACTCCGGCGGACACTCCAGGATCCGGCGAAGGCACGCCACCGGGCCCCCTTCGGGACCGATCGTGGTCCACCGGGCGGGGAGCCCACCGAACAGGGCCCAGCCCAGAAACAAATCCGGACCCCGCCAGCGGGGCACGGCCCGCCCGAGGTCGTAGTGGCTACCCACTTCGACTTCGACCACATCAACTGGGTCCGGCTCTCCGTTCGAACGGAGGCCGGCACTTCGGCTGCGAAGGGGAGAGTCAGGCCGGTTCAGTTCCCGACCCAGGCCTCGTTCGCAGGTCACAAGGAACAGATGAATGCGCGATCCACGCCGCCGCACCCGGCACCACCCCTCCCCCAGCATGGGCCAGAAGCGACGGTTGGCTGCGACCACTCCGGCTGGATCCTCAATGATCAAGGCGAGGGGGTCCATGTTGGAGAGTTGCCCGAACAGGTGGGACCATTCGGCCGGCGGCTGCTCCCATCGGGCATGAGGGGTCAGGCGGGCCCGCAGGGCACCGAAGTTTTCGTCGTCGGTCAGCTCCGGAGAGGCGAAGACGACTCGGCGTCGACCCTCCGTGGCCTTCAACACCGGCGCCAGCGGCGAAAGGCCCAGCCGGCCTTCGACGGACACGATCCGCGGACCGGGCCGCCCCGACAGCCTTCCGAGCCGGGCAATCGCTTGGGAGAAAATCATCGGACTTGGGGAATCATCGGACGCAAAGAGAGTAAAAGAAAATACAATAATATTATTTATGCAAATTCCCTAGCTTCTGTCGCACTTCTCTCTACACTTATACAGCGTAGGACCACCGCCAGGACTTCCGCGTCCTGTCCCTTCACCCGCCGACAGTGCCTCCGCCAACCCCGAGTCAAGGACAAGAATGATTACCACCCGAAACCGCTTCGACTCTCTCGCCGCTGCCAAGACCTGGACGTCCTCCGCCAGCGCGGCGGACCGATACCGCGAACCGCAGGGCGTTCTGGAGGATGTGTTCGGAAGGGACGTCTTCTCTCTCAAGAAACTGAGGACGCGAGTGCCCGGCGCCGTGTATGATCAGGTCGTCGCCACCATCCAGGATGGGGACACGCTGGACCCGTCTGTCGCTGACCATGTGGCCGCTGCCATCAAGGAATGGGCCCTCTCTCGGGGTGCCACCCACTACACCCACTGGTTCCAGCCTCTTACGGGCAGCACGGCGGAAAAACACGATTCTTTTCTGAAAATCGGGAAGGACGGCCGTGCCATTGCGGAATTCGACGGCAGTCAGCTGGTCCAGGGGGAACCTGACGCGTCATCGTTCCCGTCCGGCGGACTCCGGGCCACTTTCGAAGCTCGGGGATACACGGCGTGGGATCCCACCTCTCCGGTGTTTCTGCTGAAGGGGGAGGCAACGACATTCCTGTGCATTCCCACGGCGTTTTCCAGCTGGGCCGGAGACAGCCTGGACAAAAAGATTCCTCTTCTTCGGTCCATGGACGCGCTGGATCGGGTGACCCGCCGAACCCTGCGCCTGTTCGGAGCGAATCCGAAGCGGGTTACCGCCCATTTGGGCCCGGAGCAGGAATTCTTCCTCATTGATCAGGAGTTCTACTACCGGCGTCCCGACCTCATGACTTCGGGGCGTACCCTGTTCGGGGCTCCCCCTCCCCGAGGGCAGGAGCTGGACGACCACTACTTCGGGTCGATTCACGACCGCGTGCTCGCGTTCATGCAGGCGTTGGAACTGGACTTGTATCGCCTGGGCGTGCCCCTCAAGACCCGCCACAACGAAGTGGCGCCGCACCAGTTCGAGATGGCACCTATCCATGAGAACGCCAACATCGCCTCGGACCATCAGCAGCTGCTGATGCGATTTCTTGAGAAGTACGCCAGGAAGTACGGGTTTGTCTGCCTCCTTCACGAGAAGCCCTTCGCAGGTGTGAACGGAAGCGGCAAGCACTTGAACTGGTCTTTCGGGACGGAAGACCACAACCTCTTGGAACCCGGGGACACTCCCCACGACAACGAGATGTTCCTGTTCTTCTGCACCGCCGTTCTGAGAGCCGTGGAGCGCCATCAAGACCTGCTCCGGGCCTGCGTCGCCAGCGCCGGAAACGATCACAGGCTGGGCGCCAACGAGGCACCCCCGTCCATCATCTCGGTGTTCCTGGGCGACCAGCTCCAGGACATCTTTGACCAGCTGGAGCGGTCGGGCTCCGCCCGGAAGACGGCGAGGGGTGGACTCCTGGGGTTGGGCGTGAAGGCGCTTCCCGACCTGCCCAGACACGCGGGAGACCGCAACCGTACGTCCCCCTTTGCGTTCACCGGCAACAAGTTCGAGTTTCGAGCGCTAGGCTCTTCCATCAGCGTTTCGTTCCCGGCAACGGTTCTCAATACCATCGTCGCCGAGTCCATCGACGAGCTCACGGGACAGCTGGAGAAAGCCATCGAAGGGGGAGGGAAGCTGGAAAACGCGCTTCGGAAGCTGTTGGCCCGGGAAGTCCTCGCCTTTAAGCGGATCGTTTTCAACGGAGACAACTACTCCCGGGAGTGGGCGAAAGAGGCCGAAGGGCGGGGGCTGCTCAACCTTCGGACTGCCGTCGATGCCCTGCCGACCCTTACCTCCGCCAAAAACCGGACGCTCTTCAAGAAGTATGGCGTGCTGACGCCCCGAGAGCTGGAATCCCGTCTTGAGGTCCGGACGGAACAGTATTTCATCAAGGTCAACATTGAGGGCGAAACGGTCGCCAGCGTAGCTCGAACCATGATCCTCCCGGCTGCGGTCCGCTATCTGAAGGAACTGCTGGCGGCCGTCAAAGGGGCCAAAGACGCGGGAATCTCGGAGAAGGGGGTCTCTGCATCGGCCCGGAAGGTCACGCGGCTGGTGGATGAACTGACGGAAGCCTTGGGTTCGCTTGACGCCCAGAATCGGAAACTCGGGGGCAACGAAATGGCGTCCAAGGCACGTCACATGCGGGACAACGTCATCCCGGCCATGAACGCGGTCCGGGATGTCGTGGATCGGATGGAGTCCGTGGTGCCCGACGACCTGTGGCCCCTGCCCACCTACAGGGACATGCTCTTCGTCAAATAATCGGGAGTTGGCGAACAGCCCGCGCGGCCGACTCAAGTGATCCGCAAACGGTGGCCATGATCCGCACCGGCGGCCATAATGTGTAGATTTTCGGGTTAATGACGCGAACCGGGGGATCGCCCCCAAAGGAGTGTGGGTTTCGATGCTTGGCAAAGGGAAGGGACTCTCGCTGGCAGGGCTCATGGTTTTCTGCGGCGCCCTGGAAGGCCAGACGACGACGGTTCTGGGGAACCCGGAGGTCGCATTCGGCCATGCGTTTTCCTTGATCAACACGGTACGGGAGATGCCCGACGGTAGGGTTCTCGTCGCCGACCCCCTGGGCCAGGTGCTGGTACTCGTGCACCTGGACGCCGGTACCGCCGACACCCTCGGGGGCGTCGGAGAAGGCCCGAAGGAGTATCGTCAGCCGGACGCGGTTTGGCCGTTACCCGACGGGCGGACACTTTTGGTGGACTTGGGCAACGGACGGCTGACGGAACTGAGCCCTGAGCTTGAGTTCGGCAACACCCGCCCCTACACGGTGGGTGAAGTGGGGCCCGGACAGGAGCTGGTCATGGCCATCCCCCAGGGGGTGGACGCCTCGGGGCGACTCTACTTCAGAGGCATGGGACGCCTGGGCATGGGTGGGCCGCCGGATTCGGCCCACATTCTGCGAATGGACCTGGAATCGGAAACCGTGGACTCGGTAGGGACCTTCAAGCTGACCGATTACACCCGGACATCGTCCGGGGGACTCAACCAGAACGTTCAGATCTCGCCGGTCCCCTTGTCTCCTGCCGACGCGTGGGGCGTGGCTCTTGACGGACGGGTCGCAATCGCCCGGTCCGCCGACTATCACCTGGATTGGATTTCACCCGATGGATCCGTAACCAGTGGTCCGGCAAACGAGTACGGCCCGGTCAGGATCCGCCAGGACGAGAAGGAAGAGTGGCGAGAGGGCCTCGCCGAAACCGGAGGAGGGATGGGCATACAGGTCGGGATCGTGAACGGGGTCACAACCGTGATGGCATCCAGGGGAGGAACATCGGAGGACTTCAGGGGGGGAACATGGGAGGACCGCTACGAGTGGCCGAGCACGAAGCCCCCCTTCTACAACCGGCGGATCCCCGTCGACCCCGGGGGCCGGGCCTGGGTGCGGAGACACACGGAAGCAGGCCGAGCCCCCGCCTACGATGTATTCGGGGCGTCCGGGGTCCGGGAGATGACCGTTGAGCTCCCCGCCGGACGGCGCCTCACGGGTTTCGGCGAAGGCAAATTGTACGCCGTCCGCACGGACGAGGTCGGTCTGCAGTACCTGGAGCGGTACGGCCTGCCCTGACCCCCTCCCGGCATTCACGAGGGGAACCGAGCTGGGGATCGCCGGTTGCGCCGACGGCAGGTCTTGATCGCGGAAAAGGGAACAAAGCAAACTTCCCTGGGTTAGTGCATCGGTGTGCGTCCGAACCATCCGGGCGCCGCACGATTGAAGCTCCCGGACAAAACTCCGGCTTCGAACCACGCTTGCCACACTCTTCCCAACTCACTCAAGGAGTCCTCACGTGTTTCAACGCATCCCGCACGTCGTGCCTTCATGTATCGCCATGACAACCCTCGTTCTCGCTCAGGCGGCCTGCGACGACGACCCGACAGCGCCGGAAGACAACAACACGCTCACCGAAGGAGAAGCCCTCGCTCTAGTGAACGGCTTCTGGTCCCTGGCTCTGGACCCTCAACTGAATTTGACGACTCCCGCGTGCCCGGGGGGCGGCACCATATCGATCGTGGACAAGTCGAAAATCGAGATTGACGAAGCCAACCAGAAAATCGTTGCTTCCGTTGACGTTACCTTGACTCCCAACGCTTGCGTTTTCCCCGGCGGAGAACTCCTCTTCAAAGTTGACGGCAATCCGAACATCCGCCAGGTGGGGGTCCTAGACGGCCACTTGGGCGGCACCGCCGCCGATTTGAAGATAAAGATCACCGGTACAATGGACTGGGAGCTCCACAAACGGTCGGGAAGCTGCGAGGCAGACCTTACGATTGACGGAAAGGTTGACGACTTGTCCGTCCCCGATGAAGAGAGGAGCTGGACCGGCACAGTGTCGGGCCGCATGTGCGGCATCGCCGTCAGTCGAAAGCTTGTGGACTCGGAGTTTCAGCTGACGTCTTGAGGATATTCGCTCGCGCCAGACCCGGGGCACACATCCCCGGGTCTGGCGCGGGAAACGCTAAAGAATGCCCACGCGCAGCCGTGAACCCGAAACCGTGCTCGGCTGTCCGTCCACTTCCCGGAGCCGCTTGACGTCCTCTTCCTCTACCCGCAGAAAGGGAATCGCGGGGTACCCCAGCTCCCTGGCGACCAGAACTCCAAGCACCAGAATCGCATCCGGCCTCCCGATCACCACTCCCGCGGGAGCGGTTCCGTTGCGGAGGAGCTCCAGCATGATCGCGCTGGAAGAGCTTGAACCGATGGTATGCCCCATGACGAGAATCCGACCTCCCAGACGCTCGCCGTGGCGGGGGTGGCGGGGGTCCGCGATCCCGCCGGTTTCGGGGTCCACCCCACCCCAGAAGCTCAAGGGCTCTCCCAGAACGAGGAGGCGTCCCTCCCCCCATCCCCGGTACAAGGGGATTCCCTTCAGCTCCACAGGGATTCATCCCGGGTGACTCGGGCCTCAACCGCTGACCGAACGCAGTCTTCCAGACTCCCGAAAACTACGCCATATCCGGTAGTGGCGGGGGTGTAGTGGGCAAACTTGCCGGAGTTGGTCAACAGTACACCGCCTTGGGACGGGAGAATCGGGGTCACCACAACGCACGTGTCCACCACAATGCGCACGCCGACGCTCTCAAAGCGGGAAAGGCGGCCTTCCTCTTCGATCCGCCGATACTGGGACCTGCCGGTGCAGACGTAGAAGGGTACGGCGAAGGGAGCCGTCGGGAGGAGGACTTCCAGCTTTCGGAATTCTTCCAGGGAAAAATGGGGACTCCCCACGGCCACGGCGTGGATCGGGCCGGAATCGGTAGTGCTCAGTGCGTCCCGTACTTCCCTGAGTTCCCCCGGGCGGGGGATCAGGATGGTCTCCGGGACTGCCCCACCCAGGGCGGTTTCCAGGTCGGGCGCCTCCGGCGTGACGCCCTCCACATGGAAGAGACCCACGGCCCCGGAGGAAGCCGCCGCCGCTCCCATCGCCTTGAGCTGGTCTTCGGTGACCGTCTCTGGAAGGCCGATGACCACGGGGATCCGGTTGCCCACCGCTCGCCCGAGCCATGTACCCAGGACAGGGAAAAAGACATCCTGTTCCCGCAGTTCCTTGCTCAGGGCTGTGGTATCGACAACCACCGTAGCCCGACGCTTGTCTTCCAGATGAAGGCCTGTGCGCGGGGCCCGGCCAACGAGGGCGCAACAGATGTCCATGAAATCCCCGTAGCGGTTCGTTCTCGCTCCCAGGACCGAATTGGCAAAGGCCACGGCGTTGCTCTCCCCCCACGCCACATGTTCGCCGACTGCCGGACGGTGCCCCGACTGGTACGGGGCGCAGGTCCAAGTCGGTTGACATCCCAGGTCCTGGTAGGCCTTCATTTGGCGCAAGGCCATCCTTCGACGGTGCGCGGACGACCGGATCCGTCCGGGATTCAGAAGGTCCAGAGCTCCCACATTGAGCGTGGTCGGCACCGATACCCGACCGCCAAGCTCAACCAAGCGCTGGGCGAACTCCACGCCGCCGTCTCCGTGGTAGAGGCAACCGTCGATGTGGGCCGAAGCGATCCTCACGAGGTCGCTTGCGCCCAGAATCTTCCCCATTCGCACCACGATCCCCATGGCCAGCTTCTGGGCGGAGTCGGCGGCACCCGCCAGAACGGCCTTTTCTTGGGAAGAAAGGTGCAGCGGGCGTTGACTCACGAGCAATAACCCCTAGGGGAGTGCGGTTACGGGCCCTGCCCCCCCCTGGGGGGCCGGGGACAATCTGAACGTACACGAAACAGGCGGGACGGACGGAATCGCAACCGGAGGGCAAGGGCGCCGCCATCTACCCAACGGCGCGGCCTTCGTCGGGGAGTTACTGTTCACTCGGTGGATTCGTACGGGCTCACGCGTTGGAAGCGGGTGCCGGAGCGGGTCGGGGGAGATTCCGCGCATGATCGGCAAAGGTGTCGGGACGTCAAGCTTCCCGGGTTAGCGCTCCCCGGTGCGGGCGGATTCGGCGTCAAGGCGGCCCGCGCGTCGGCACGTACTTGGCCGAAGCTGGCGGTCGGGCTTACCTTGGGCTTCCGTCGCCCGGGACATCCTTTGCGGGGAGCTGATAAGCGATATGATCCATCCGAGCCCGGTTCCGCCGGAGCACACGGAAACATCCGGTGACTACAGCGGAGCATTTCCCGCTTCCACTCGGGTTGCCGTTGCAGGCTCCCGGGGAATCCGCGTCCCCATGCGAGAAATCGCCCTTTCCGGTGGAGAGCCACCCCTGCGGGTGTACGATACCAGCGGCCCCCGGCACTTCGGCGTACGAGAGGGCCTGCCGCCGCTTCGCAACGCGTGGATCCGAGAGCGCGACGTTCAAGTAACGGGACGCTCGAGACTCCCCGCGCCGGGCCCGAAGGACGACCCCCTGGAGCTACCCGCGACCCTCGGGAGGGAAACCCGCCGCGGAAAGGGACCGGTCACCCAGCTGTACTATGCCCGCCGGGGAGAAGTGACGCCCGAGATGGAGTTCGTCGCGATTCGCGAAGGCATGGATCCGGCGCTCGTGCGGGACGAGGTGGCCCGGGGTCGGGCCATCATCCCGGCCAACATCAATCACCCTGAGATCGAACCCATGGCCATCGGCCGAAACTTCAAGGTGAAGGTCAACGCCAACATCGGGAATTCGGTGGTCACCTCGTCCATTGAAGAGGAAGTCGAGAAGCTCCGCTGGGCCACCCTGTGGGGCGCCGACACGGTCATGGACCTCTCAACCGGCAAGAACATCCACGCCACCCGGGAGTGGATTCTCCGCAACTCCCCGGTCCCCATCGGCACCGTGCCCATCTACCAAGCGCTGGAAAAGGTGGACGGCGTGCCCGAAGCGCTGACCTGGGATGTTTATCGGGATACGATCGTCGAACAATGCGAACAGGGGGTGGATTACTTCACCGTCCACGCTGGCGTCCTGCTCCGGTACATCCCCTTGACCGCAGAGCGGGTCACCGGGATCGTGAGCCGAGGCGGCTCGATCATCGCCAAGTGGTGCATGGCCCACCATCGGGAGAACTTCCTCTACACCCGCTTCCGGGAGCTCTGCGAGATCATGCGGGAGTACGATGTTTCCTTCTCCTTGGGCGACGGACTTCGGCCCGGATCCATTGCCGACGCCAACGACGAGGCCCAGTTCGCCGAGCTCCGAACCCAGGGGGAGCTCACCCGGATCGCCTGGGAATACGACGTTCAGGTCATGAACGAGGGGCCCGGCCACGTCCCGATGCACCTGATCAAGGAGAACATGGACAAGCAGCTGGAGTGGTGTGACGAAGCACCCTTCTATACCCTGGGACCCCTGACAACGGATATTGCCCCGGGGTACGACCACATCACGAGCGCCATCGGGGCAGCCATGATCGGGTGGTATGGAACCGCCATGCTATGCTACGTAACGCCCAAGGAGCATCTGGGCCTCCCCAACCGGGACGACGTCAAAGATGGCGTGATCGCGTACAAGATCGCGGCCCATGCAGCGGACTTGGCCCGGGGACACCCGGACGCCAGGGACTGGGATGATGCCATATCGAAAGCCCGTTTCGAGTTTCGTTGGCGGGACCAGTTCAACCTGTCTCTGGATCCTGTCACCGCGCAGAGCTTCCACGACGAGACCCTGCCCGCCGAGGGCGCCAAAGTCGCGCACTTCTGCTCCATGTGCGGTCCGAAGTTCTGTTCAATGAGGATCAGCGAAGACGTCCGCCGCTACGCCCGGAACCGAGGGCTCACCTCGGACGAGGCAGTAAAGGTGGGGATGGACGAAAAGGCCCGGGAGTTTCGCCTTGGGGGCGGGGAGCTTTATGTCGCTCCGGAGGAATCCCGGTGACGTTGCCGAATTTCGGAGCCCAGGCAAACCGCCGAACGGGCTTCCTACCGGCGAAGCACAAGGGTCGGGCGGGCGGGCCCTCCGGCCCCGACCGGTGGAACGGGGGTGATGGTCAACGTGGCGCTCTGGATTTCCCAGCTGCTGGAGAAGCCGGCCGAGGTTCGTCACCGGGCCATCGGGCCATTGCGCATGCCGAAGAGCCCGATCCCGGCGCTCTAGAAGTCGGTGGTCACGGTCCGGGAGGGGTTTGAGTCGGGTTTCTCTAGATCAGATCGTTTCCCAAACCTCGAAGAGGACCGGGTTGTCCGGATTGTAGCCAGGCGCGGGCGCACTGAAGGTCGTATCTGAAACCCTGGCTGCCCTTATCCGGTCCAAGCTGAAGTATTTCCAGCCTTGGGTTCCGCTTTGGCTCGGGCCCTCCTTCTGCCAGGCCAGCACCATGGGGTTGTCGTTCTCGCTTACGCCGATGGCGTGGGGACGGACTCGGCGTAAGGTGACGTCCGAGCCATACACCAGAAGGACTTCTCTTCGATCGACGATGGCATCCATGAAGAAGAGAGGCAGATCCTTGTTCTTCAAGCGGTCCGAATGGTCCGAAAGTAGGGGTTGTCGGTAACCAAGCGAAGCGGACGCGTCAATCAAACCTATGTTTCTCTTGTCATCAGCCTTGCGGCTCATGTCATCAGCCCCAGCGGCCCGCGCCCGGTGAGCCCAGCCCTCCGTCCCCACGCTGCGCCCGGCTGCCATCCTGCGATCTGCCCTGCTACCGCCGATGCCGCCACCGAATATGGCGACACCAAGTAGAGCTGTCCTGGACCGGAGCGACCCGGGAAGTTCCGGTTCTGAGAGGATACCGACACTTGGTCTGCCCGCTCGGTGATTCCCGGTCCGGCAGCGATGCAGGCCCCACAACCCGGCTCAATGAACCGGGCCCCCGCTTCCCGGAACAGGTCCAAGTACCCCCGGTCCCGGGCATACTCTCGAACATCCACGGAGCCACACTGAATGTAGCACTCCACGTTGCGATGAACCCCTAATCCCCAGCGATCCCGGGCCTCCTGGAAGACCCGGGCGTACATGTCCATGTCCTCTTTCTTCCCTGCCGTGCACGAACCGGCATAGGCGATCTCGATGGGAACCGCTGCGTTCAGGTCGTCGATTCGGAGCGCGTTCCCGGGGTCCCCGGGCAGGGCCACCATGGGCCGAACCCGGGCAGCGTCGATCTCGATGACCTTCACGTACTCGGCGCCGGGGTCGCTCTGCATTCCTTCCACCAGTGCCTGCGCCCGCCTTCGGTCCATTCCGCGTTCTCGGACCAGGAAGTCGGCGGTGCGTTCGTCTGCAGCGACGATCCCGGTGAACGCCCCGACCTCTGCCGCCATGTTGGTCATGGTGGCCCGTTCGTCCACAGACAAGGCCTCCACCGCCGGGCCCGCGTACTCGATGATCTGGCCGATGGCGTGACCGTCTCGAATGTAGGGGTGGCGAAGAATCTCCAGCATGTAGTCCTTCGCGGTTACGTTTTCCGGCGGCATCCCCGACACAACTACCTTGAAGGTCGAGGGAACCCTGGCTCTCACGTCCTTCGTGATCCAGGCGTTGAAGATGGCGGTCGTGCCGACCCCGAAGGCCAAAGCGCCAGCGGCTCCGGCGTGAGGCGTGTGGGAGTCGGTTCCGATGATCAGCATTCCCGGCTCGGCGTACGCTTCCAGAATCTTCGAATGGCAGATTGCCTCCGAGCCCATCCTGTGACCCTTCTGCTCCCCGTACAGTCGAATTCCCTGTCTTTCCGAGAACTCCCGCTGCTTGACTTCCAGTTGGTTGGCGGCGTCCAGAAGCCCCGCTTCGATCCGCTCCTGGCTCATGGCCTCGTGCAGGAGGGTCAGGTGGTCCCGGAAGAAGAGGACCGATCCGGGGTCTACCACTCGGGCGTTCCGCCCCAGCTTTTCCTCGAAGAAGAACGCAGCCATGGGGGTCACGTATTCATGGGAGAACCGCAGATCAGCGCGGAAGAAGGCGGCTTCGCCAGGGGCGACCCAGTCCACCCCTACCCGCTCTTCCGCGGCGTCCACGACCCACTTCCTCGCGAAGATCTTCTCCGCAAGGGTCATGGGCCGGGATGACGACGGGTCGTCCAGCCCAGCGCTCCCTTCACGGTCCGGGCCGACCTCGGGAGCCGCACCCATTCTCCCGGCGGTCAGCGCCCGGGGAGTCGGCAAGGTCACTTTCCCTTGCAACCGCGCCACGTTGAACTCGAACAGCCCACCGTACTCAACGACCTGGCGGGTAATTTCGTCCTTGCCGGCGGTGAACTCCGCCAGAGGGATCGCTTCCCCTGCGCGAATGCGCCCTACGATGCCGAAGTCCCGGGTCGTGAAGATGCCCAGATTCTGGCAGTTCTCTTCGTAGATCCGCTCAATGCTTTCGCCGACAACCACTTGGATCCCGGCCATCGTCTCGGCGTAGGGACTCTGCTCCCGACTGGACCCCTTCCCTCGGCGCTTTCCGGCCACAGAGCACACGAATCCTCCGGCCCGGACGCTCCCCCGGGTAACGGGAGACGCTTGCCTGCCATTCTTCCCGGCAGCCTGGAGTCCCAAGTAGGGGAAGTCCCCCAGCTTCCCGTCGTAGAAGAAGCAGATGTACGCCGGTGTAATCTCGTCGGTGCTGATCTGATCCCTGAGGCGGGCTTTCAGTTCGTCGGTGAACTCCAGGTCCAGTCCTTCATGAAGCTGGCGCCGGACCAAATCCGCGTCGTCAACGAGGAAGAGGACCCGTCCGCGAAAGCGCAGGATCGAAGGCCGCTTCTCGACCCGGTGATCGGGAAGAACCCCGCCGACGCCTCGAGGGGCGACATCCGACCGGGCCGGGCCGGAAACATGGCTACGATCGACACGAGCGGAGGCAGCAGCCCGGGGCTTCCCTTCCAACTTGCCCACCTAGCTGAAGTCTACCCCGAGGGCTGCGGCGATGATAATGGCCGCAACGGCCGTCGGCGCCACGTAGCGGATGAAGAAGCGCCAGACCCCGTAGCGAAACCATCGGGGTTCGTTGCCGTCCACCAGTTCACTCTCCGTCACCCTGCGCAACATGAACCAGCCGGCGGCGAGGGTGATCGCCAGCCCCCCGGTGGGCAACATCCAGTTGGAGACGAAGTGGTCGGCGGTTTCAAACCAGCCTTCCTTGCCTTCGAAGATGGCCAGCGTGGCGAGGAAGGGGGTTTCGGTAAACGACAGAGCCGCGAAAATGGTGAAGATGAAGACGGCGGCTCCGCACAAGAAGGTCGCCTTGTGCCGGCCCAAGCCGTGTTCATCGATGACGTAACTCGTCACCACCTCCAGGAGAGACATGGTCGAGGTCAATGCCGCCAGGGCCACCAACACGTAGAACAGGGGCCCCAGGAGCCGACCAAAGGGCACTTCACTGTAGAAGAGCTCGGGGAGCGTGATGAAGAGCATGCCTACCGTGCTGCCGCTAAGGTCGTCGCCCATGTTCGCCATGGAGAAAATCACCGAGAACATGATGACCGTGGCGACCAGGGCGATGAGGGTATCCAGGGCCACAATCAGGGCGGACGCCTTCACGATGGACTGGTTGCGTGCGATGTACGACCCGTAGGTGATCATCGCTCCCATCCCCAGGGACAGCGTGAAGAAGGAGTGGCCCAGGGCCTCCAACACGGAACTGCGTTCGAGCTCCGCGAAACTGGGCCGGAAAATGTGGAGCAGGGCCTCGCCCGAACCGCTCATCCCCAGCGCGCTCACCAGCATGAGCACCAGGATGCCGAAGAGAATGGGGAGGAAGAGTCGGGCAATCCGCTCAATCCCCTTCCGAACCCCGAAGTACACAACGGCCACCGTGGCGGCGCTGAACCCCAGGGAGAGGAGGAGCTGGAGCCCGGCGTTGCCCACTTGTTGATCGAAGAGACCGCCCAGGGCGAGCCCGGACGGGAAGCCGCTCGCGGACCACCCGACGGTCTTGCCGAAGTAGTAGAGGGACCACCCGGCAATGACCGTGTAGTAGCTCAGGAGAATGAAGCCACACAGCACACCCCACCCACCCACCAGGCCCCACACCGGTCCCACAGCCTCTTTAAGGGCCCCGACGGCGCTCTTCTGGGTTCTCCGTCCGATCAGAAGCTCCGCCATCATGATCGGGAACCCGACCGCCGCGATGCAGATGAGGTACACGAGAACGAAGGCGCCGCCGTTGTTTTCCCAGGTGATGAACGGAAATTTCCAGAGGTTTCCGAGACCGATCGCGCTGCCCGTGGCCGCCAGAACGAAACCGATGTTGGAACTCCAGTGATCTCGGGAGACGTTACTCATAGACGCTCCTGGGGAGTGACGAGACATGCGCCGCGCCCTGAGGCTTGGGGATCAATCCCTTGGCGCAGAGGGGGCGCAGAGAAATCGCATTTTCGGAGAAGGACCATATTATATTGCTCTCCTTCGATCCAGGCCAACCGCCAAACGCTGACCAGAGTGAGGCGCCCATGATCCGGCAAGTGCGAACGTTGGCGTTCTTGTGCGCCCTGGCCGCAACCGGTTCGGCCTGCGGCGGCCCACCGGACACACGGGACACCCCCGCCGTCGCCTTGTTGACTTCCGGCCCCGTGAGCGACGCCGGATGGCACGCCGGCGCCTACGAGGGGCTTCAACGCATCGGCGACTCCTTGGGGCTGCGCATTTCGCACCAGCAGACTCGGACGCCCGCCGACTTTGACGAGGCATTCATTTCCTACGCGGAAGCCGGGTACGGCCTGATTTTCGGGCACGGATTCGAGTACCAGGACGCGGCCAGCCGGGCCGGAGAGCGCTACCCGGACGTGACCTTCGTGGTCTCGGCGGGGTTCCGGGCTTCCGCCAACGTGGTTCCCCTGATTTTCCACTTGGAAGAAGCGGCTTACTTGGCCGGGATGGTCGGCGGTGGTGTTACCCGAAGCGATATCGTGGGAATGGTTGGGGGGGTGGAAATTCCCCCCGCCAAGGGCACATTCCTCGCCTTCTCCGCAGGGGTGAAGTCCGTCAACCCGACGGCTAACGTGCTGGAAACCTTTACCGGAAGCTGGGACGACGTCTCCGCCGCCAAGGAGGCCGCAGCGGCACAGATCCGCAGGGGTGCCGACGTCCTGATTCACAATGTGGACGCGGCGAGCTTTGGCGTTTTCCAGGCCGTCCGGGAAGTCCGCGAAGGGGGCCGGGAGGTATGGGCCTTCGGCATGAACCGGAATCAAAACGCTGTTGCACCCGACGTGATCGCCGGCAGCGCGGTGATCGACATTCCCGCCATGTTTCTGCGGACCGCCAAGGCGTGGCAGGCGGGGACCCTTTCGGGCCCCATGAATACGGGCTTGGCAACCCGGGGAGTCGACTTCGTGCCGAATCCCTTGCACAACGGACTCATCTCTCCCGAACTGGAGGCCCGGGTCGGCAAGGCCAAGCAAGAGATTATTAGCGGCGACCTTGCCATCCCGAAGATTCGATACTTGGAAGACCCCGGCGAATCAGGTTCCGATCTTGGTGTCCCCGAAGAGGATCTGCCTTCCCCCTCCTGACCGGCTCACCAGAAGAGCCTTGACAAGCGTGCCCGCAGCGCGGCTTCGGAGGGTCACCAAGCAGTTCGGAGCCGTAACGGCTCTTGATCAGGTTGGCTTCGGCTTGGCGCCGGGGGAAATCCACGGGCTGCTGGGGGAGAACGGGGCCGGGAAGACCACGCTGGCCCTTGTCCTCGCCGGTCTGCTGTCTCCCGACGCGGGCCGGGTCGAGATCGGGGGACGTCCCTTTGACGCAGGCAACGCCGCCGCCGCTCTCCGTCACGGGGTCGCTATGGTTCACCAGCACTTTTCCCTGGTCCCCCGTTTCACGGGCCTGGAAAACATCGCTCTTTTCAACCGGGGAGCCTGGACCCGGCGGGGAGCCCCCGCTCCGGGATACCGAACCCAGGTGGAACGTCGGGCCCGGGAGCTCAAGCTGGATGTTGATCTGGATGTCCCGGTTCAAGCGCTGGGCGTGGGGTCGCAGCAGCGAGTCGAAATCCTGAAGGCCCTGATGAGCGAAACCCGGGTCCTCCTCCTGGATGAGCCCACCGCGGTCCTCGCCCCCCCGGAGGTGGAGGGCCTCTTCGCGGTTCTCCGTCGGGTGGCCACGGCCGGTACGGGGATCGTGCTGGCGGCCCATAAGCTGGACGAGATTCTGGGCGTGGCCGACCGGGTCACCGTCCTTCGCAAGGGGAAGCGGATCCTGACCAAGGAGACCAGGGACCTTCCGGCTCGGGAACTCGTGCGGGCGATGGTGGGAGACCCCAACGGGAGCCTCCCCGACGTCATGCCGGCGGCAACCCCGCCGCGTATCCCGAGGGCCCGATCGTTCGGTCCGCGGGGTTCTGCCCGGAGTCCGAACAAACCCGCTCCGGTGGCCTCCCTGGCGAACGTGACCGTGGCGGATGTTACGACTGGAACGGCGGGACGGCAGGCGCTTCGCAAGGTCGACCTTACCGTACACCGAGGGGAGGTTCTGGGCATTGCAGGGGTAGAAGGGAACGGTCAGCGGGAGCTGGCCGCGGTCCTCGCAGGGGTGCGGCGACCGGATTCGGGGACCGTGGTCCTTCCCGGCGAAATCGGCTGGATTCCCCAGGACCGGACTCGGGAAGGGCTGATGGTCGACTTTTCCATCCTGGAAAACGTGGCCCTCGCCCTCCATCAAGACCCGTCGTTCCGGAAGGGGCCGTGGCTGGACTGGGCAGAAATCGAGCGCCGTACCGCCACACTGACCCGGGAGATGGACGTACGCATCCCACGCCCCGGAGCCGCGGTGCGGACGCTTTCAGGGGGGAACCAGCAGAGGGTTCTTGTGGGCCGGGAGTTTCTTCGCGGAGGGGACCTTCTGGTCGCCGAATCGCCGACTCGGGGACTTGACGTGCGCGCCACCCAGGCAGTGCGAACCCGAATGGCCGAGCTCGTCCGGACGGGAAACCCGCCTCCTGGAATCGTCCTGATCTCCGCCGACCTGGACGAAGTCCTCGATCTTTCCGACCGGATCGCCGTCCTGGTCGGGGGGCGTCTGGTTCCGGCGCCTCCGGGGAACCCGGCCCGCGCCGCCATCGGCAAACTCATGCTGAGCACCGGTAAGGAAGCGGGACGGGAGGGCGAGACGGGAGCCAACAAGGCGAAGCAACCGGCAAGGGGGAAGGGAGCTTGATGCACCCGCACCCCGCCGATTCTTCTTCGCAGGAACAGACGCCGCCGCATAGTGAAACGCCACCCCCTGGGGCTTCCCATCCCGTGCACTCCATGCGGCAACGGGTCCGTAGCGGACTTCAGGCCGTCGCGCAAGCCGGCGTGGCTCTCCTGGCAACCCTCGTCGTCGCCGCCGTTCTCCTGGCGCTGGGCGGTCACTCGCCCGGTGGAGCTTTGGGCGCTTTGTACATGGGAGCATTCGGGTCCTGGAATCGCTTCGTCTCCTTTACCCTGGTTCAGGCTACGCCCCTCCTGTTCACGGGCCTCGGGGTCGCCCTTGCCTTCAAGGCTGGGGTCTGGAACATCGGGGCCGAGGGACAGCTCTACGCCGGAGCCCTGGCCGGCGTGGCCGTGGCCGTCTTGCTTCCGGGAGCGAATCCCGTGCTACTGGTCCCGACAACCCTCTGCGCGGCGGCCGCTGCCGGTGCGCTATGGGCGGCCGCTCCCGCGGCCATGAAGACGAGAATGGGCGTAAGCGAAGTGATCACAACCCTTCTCATGAACTTTGTCGCCCTCTATTTCGCCCAGTTTCTGGTCCAAGGCCTCCTCCAGGAGTCCCGGGGAATCTTCAACATGACGGATGAGATCCCCGCTGCCGCCGAGCTACCGCCACTGCTCCCGGGAACCCGACTTCACCTGGGATTCCTCCTCGGTATCGTCGCCGCAGTCGCTCTCTGGCTCTATCTGACCCGCACGCCCGGCGGCTTTCGTGTCCGGGCTGCCGGGGCCTCCGTCAAGGCGTCAGTGGTCAGCGGCAGGTTCAACCCCCGATCCGTGATCTGGCTTTCCTTTCTGGGTTCAGGGGCCTTCGCCGGCCTGGCCGGCTGGACTCAGGTTGCTGGGATTACCGGACGCATGTACGAGGGTTTTTCCCCGGGGTGGGGCTATACCGCCATCGCCGTGGCGCTGCTGGCTCGTCTTGACCCCATCGCCGTCCCCATCACTGCCGTCATCTTCGGAGCCTTGAGTGCCGGGGGCGGGGCCATGCAGCGGGAGGCCGGGGTTCCAGAGGTGTGGGTCCGGGGAACCGAGGCCCTCCTGATCCTCGCGGTTTTGGTTGTAGACCGGGGAGTCCGGGCGGCTTCTGAGAAGGGGCATGGCTGAGATGGCCGAGCTTACGTCCTTCTTGGTCGCGGCGGTCGGCCTGGCCACACCCCTCGCCTTGGCCGCTCTCGGGGAGCTGTTTTCCGAGCGGGCCGGCGTCATCAACATCGGCCTTGAGGGTTCGATAATCTGGGGAGCGCTGGGAGGGGCCCTGGGAGCCCTCGCGGCCGGCCCTTATGGCGGGCTCGTGACCGGGGCCTTGGCCGGAGGCGCCACGGCCCTTCTCTTCGCCCTCTTTGCCGTCCACTTGGGCACGAACCAGATCATCACCGGAACCGCCGTGACGATCGGAAGCCTCGGCTTCACCGGCGCCGTCTTCCAAGGCCGATTCGGCGCAACGGGACTGGCGCTCGAGCTGGAAACGCTTCCGGCTTGGCAGCTGCCCGTGCTTTCCCGGATCCCCGTCCTGGGGCCGGTCTTTCTGGACCGATCCGTTACGGTCTACGCCGTCTACGTCCTGGTGCCGCTTCTTTGGTGGTTTCTCTATCGGACCCGATGGGGACTGTCCCTGAGGGCCGTAGGCGAAGCTCCGGAAGCCGCGCAGGCGGCCGGCGTGTCGGTCACCCGGACACGGACCCTCGCTGTCTTCGTCGGGGGCATCCTGGCCGGTCTGGCCGGAGCTCACATCAGCCTGGTGCATACGGGAACCTTCAGCGAAAACATGTCGGCCGGGAAGGGGTTCATCGCCATAGCGGTGGTCGTATTGGGGAGATGGAAGCCCGGAGGCGTCGCCGCGGCCGCCCTCTTCTTTGGGGGCGCCGAGGCGCTTCAATTCGCTCTGCAGGCCCTGGACACCGATCTTCCCTACCCCCTTTTCCTCGCCTTGCCATATGTCCTGAGCATGGGGGCTCTGGCCGGATGGTTCGGTCAATCCCGGGCACCGGCGGCCCTCGCCCTGCCCTGGCCCAGGTGATCTCCCCGGCGGGGCGGCCCATAACGATGTACCTTGGATGACATGAGAAAACTGACGGCCGCGATCACTGGCCTCCTCGCCCTGGTGGGGGTTTCCCCTCCCGGCGCGTCAGCCGGCCAAGAAGCCCACGGCGTCGCGGCGGTGGCCCTTAAGCTCCGGCAGCTGGACGGGGTGAAGCGCGTGCTGATGATCGGCGCCCACCCCGACGACGAAGACACCGGCCTTCTCACCGCCCTGGCGCGGGGGGAGGGCGTAGAAACGGCGTACCTGTCCTTGAGTCGCGGGGAGGGCGGCCAGAACCTGATCGGACCCCGGCTCCATGAGGGCTTGGGAATCGTCCGCACCGGAGAACTGCTCGCGGCCCGAGATCTTGATGGCGGCCGACAGTTCTTCACCCGGGCCTTTGACTTCGGCTACTCCAAGCGCATGGAAGAAGCCCTGAATCACTGGCCCATGGACGAGGTGCTCCGGGATGTGGTATTCGTGATCCGGACCTTCAGGCCCCACGTGATCGTGTCCGTCTTCTCAGGAACGCCCCAAGACGGCCACGGGCAGCACCAGATCGCCGGAGCCGCCTCGCGGGAAGCGTTCGATGCTGCCGGAGACCCGGACCGCTATCCCGAACTGGCCCAGCTGGGCGCCGCACCCTGGACTCCGTCAAAACTGTACCGGTCGGTCCGATTTTCCCCCGGAACGCCAGCCACGCTTCGGGTGCCCACCGGGACCTTGGACCCCGTTTTGGGCCAGTCCCACTTTCAGCTGGCCATGGAAAGCCGGAGCCGTCACCGTTCTCAGGACATGGGTTCAGGCCGGCCCATGGGACCCCGGGAAAGCCTCCTGCAGCTGATCGCGTCGAAAACCGGCGGCGATGCGGACACCGGCATCTTCGCCGGGGTGGACACCACGCTATTCGGCCAGCTTCCGAACCCGCTCCCCTCTTCCTGGCCTCGGGACACGGGAGAGCGCATCGGGGCATACCGCAAAGCCGTGGCAGACGCTGGAAGCCGGCTCTCCGGTCTCCGCACTCGGGACGCCGTCCCCGGTCTGCTGGCCGGGGCTTCGATTCTCGGGGAGTTGGTGGGGGAGGTGGCCGCCGGAGGGGAACGGGGAGTCCTGGAGCGGCGTCTCGTTCAGGTCTCCGAAGCGGCCCTGACCGCAGCCGGGTTCGTCGCCGACGTGCGCGTCGAAAGGAGCCTGCTGACGCCCGGGGAATCCGTCGCCGTGGACGTGACCGTGTGGAACGGGGGAACCTTCGAGCTGCGGGACGTGGTCCCTCGGATCCTCCTTCCGGAAGGATGGACGGCGACCCCGGGGCGGGAGCCTGGCCGAGCCTCCCCGCGCTCTCGCTTTTTCCGGGCACCCGAACCGACAACGCCAAGTGATGGACGGGTCCCGCCGGGAGGGATTGCCCGCTGGAGCTGGACCGTCAAGGTACCGCCCAGCGCCCGGATCTCGGCCCCCTACTTCCTCGAGGAAGCGCGAACCCGGAGCCTCTACACCTGGCCGGAAGACGGGAATCGCTGGGCCCGCCCCTTCGACCCGCCGCCCATCCAGGCCACGATCCGACTGCGCTTGGCCTTGCCCGACGGGGAGGAAGGCCGACTGGAGGTGCGCCGGGAGGGGGTTTACGTGGGTGTCGACAAGTCGTCCGGGGAGTTCCGCCAACCGGTGCTTGTGGTCCCGGCGCTGGACGTCGATGTGCAGCCCCCACGGATGGTCTGGCCCACCGGACAGGGCGGGGTCCGGGCCTTCACCGTCGAGCTTCGCAATACCTCGGCCAACGAACGATCCGGGTCGCTGCGCCTGGAGGCACCTCCCGGCTGGCGCGTGGACCCCGCGATGGCACCCTTCTCCCTGGTTTCCGGCGCGAACCGGTCCCTGGTCTTTCGGGTCGCACCGCCTGAGGCGGCAGAAGAAGGGAGGCACGAATTCCGGGCCGTGGCGGTGGATGGGGTGGGGACCGTTTTCGACACCGATCACGACGTGATCGATCATCCCCACATCCGGCGGGCCGTCCTTTTCCGCGAAGCCCGGGCAGAAGTGTTCGCGTTTCACGTCGCCGCCGACCCGGAGCTTCGCGTAGGCTACATCATGGGTTCGGGGGACGGCGGAGCCGAGGCCCTTCGGCAGATGGGAATGAATGTGGACCTTCTGGGCAAAGCGGAAGTTCGGGAAGGTGCCTTCGCCGCGTACGACGTCCTGGTCCTGGGCGTTCGCGCCTACGAAACCCGAGCTGAACTGGCGGCTGCCAACGATGCGGTCCTCGCATTTGCTCGCGCAGGGGGCACGGTGGTCGTTCAGTACAACAAGTACGAGTATCCTTCGGGCGGGTTCGCGCCTTATCCGGTCACGATCCGCCGGCCCCACGACCGGGTCACCGACGAGACGGCCCCCGTCACCATCCTCGCCCCCGAAAGTCCGGTTTTCTCGGGTCTCAACCGGTTGACCCTAGCGGACTTTGAGGGCTGGGTACACGAACGCGGGCTCTACTTCCCGGGCGATTGGGACGACCGCTTCACACCGGTCCTGGAAATGGCCGATCCGGGGGAGGAGCCGAAGCGCGGAGGTCTTCTCGTGGCCCCGGTCGGAGAGGGTCTCTACGTCTACACGGGCCTGGCCTTCTTCCGCCAATTCCCGGCCGGCGTCCCCGGCGCCTACCGCTTGTTCGCTAATCTGGTTTCCATGCGCGCGACGGACTGGCACCGGGCCCGGGCAGGACGAATCATCGGGGCCGCCGAGTTTCGATGACAATACTTGGCGGGGAGCGGCGCGAATGTCGCCCCGATCCAGCCACGTCAAACGAGAACATCTACAGGGCCGGATTGTCCTCACCTCGTCCCGTTCCCAGGATCTCGTTCCTGACGTCGTCTCCTTATCCGTCGCCAAAAGACACGCCCACGGCTCTGGCGGCCCGGACCATGTCCCCGTCGGTCGGCACGGTCTTGCGCTTCCGGATGGCGTCGGCCAGGGGCACGGCTCGGACTATCGGGGGATCCAGGGCCACCATGCACCCGAAGCAGCCCTTTTCGGCCAGTTCCACCGCCGCCGCCCCGAAGCGGAGCGCGAGAATCCGGTCGTACGCGACGGGCTGTCCCCCCCGCTGAAGGTGCCCCAGCACCAAACTCCGCACTTCCCGCCCCGTGAGCTCCGCCAGCTTCTGGGCGACCCGCTTCCCCACCCCGCCCAGGCGACGGGTGCCCCCCGGCGCGGCCTCCTCCAGGTACGATGCCGTGCCGTTCCGGGGGACCGCCCCCTCCGCGACCACAATGATCGCGAACTTCCGCCCCCTGTCCCATCTGGTTTCAATCTTCCGGGCGACGCTTGCCAGGTCGTAGGGGATCTCTGGAATCAGGATTGCGTCGGCGGTTGCCCCGAATCCGGCGAGGAGGGCGATCCATCCGGCGTGGCGGCCCATGAGCTCCACAACCATCACCCGCTGGTGGGACTCCGCCGTGGAGTGCAGCTTGTCAATGGCGTCCGTCGCCGTTTGGACCGCCGTGTGAAAGCCAAAGGTGACCGCGGTCGCGTCCAGGTCATTGTCGATGGTCTTGGGCACGCCGATGACCTTGAGTCCCTTACGCGCCAACCCCTCTGCGATCTTGAGAGAACCGTCGCCCCCGACGGCGATCAGACAGCCGATTTCCATTTCTTCCAGGCGTTCCAGAACTTCGCCGGACCGATCCGCCCACCGGATGACGCCATCGGGTCCCTCTACCTGGAAAGAAAAGGGATTGCCCCGGTTCGAGGTCCCGAGGATCGTCCCGCCCAGGTGGGTGATCCCCCTCACGGTCGTACTGTTCAGGGTCATGACGCCGTCGGGTAGAAAGAGCCCGGCGTACCCGTTTCGAACACCCACCACTTCCCACCCCCGCCGCTCCGCCGACAGCACCACGGCCCGGATGACGGCGTTCAATCCTGGGGCGTCGCCTCCGCCTGTGTTGATCGCAATTCGCATGATCCGTCCTGCCCGTCCTCCGGGGCCTAGGGCTTCAGGCAGCCGCCTGGGGTGTCATCTCCCGATCGGTCCGTCTTGCGCCTTACGCGCCAGGGCCCTCCCGACGGGTCGGGTGGCGCCCCCGACGGAACTGTCGGTAGCTTCTCGGTGTCCGGTTATATTGAGGTTGCCGCCGAAACGGGCAAACCCCCAGGCGGTTTCGTCGTGGGGGCTGAATGGGACTCGTCCGATGCGCGCCAACCTTCGCACCCGTACCCCAAGTTAGGAGAACCGCCACGTGACCGTGTCCGAGAAAGCGGTTCGAGCTGCCCTCAAGACCGTCAAGGACCCGGAGCTGAACCTGGACCTCGTCGTGTTGGGCCTCGTGTACGACATCCAGGTGGAGGGAAACGGCGTCAAGGCCACGATTTCTCTCACGACGCCCATGTGCCCCGCCGCCGGCCAGATCCTGGAAGACGCCAGGGAGGCGGTCGCCGGCGTCAAGGGTGTGGAGGACGTCCAGGTGGAGCTGACCTTCGATCCGCCCTGGACCCCGGACCGGATCAGCCCCTTGATCCGATCGTCGCTGGGAATATGAAGAACCCGCACCGGCACCGCCGATACCCAAGCCGCGTCAAGGTCTCATGCCGCAACACCCCGAAGAAGAACTGAAGGCCCGGGTACAGAGCGGGCACATCGTCGAATCTCCCGCAGAGATGACCCCCGGTTACCGAAAGGCGCTCATCGTACAGCTGACGGTCCAGGCGGACACGGAGCTCATGAGCGCACCTGCCTACTGGTTCGCAGCTCGGCATGCCCCGTCGGCCAACACCCAGGTGAGCGCCCACGCCATTATCCAGGACGAGCTGGCCCACGCCAATATCGCCTACCGCCTCCTGGAAGACCTGGGTGTGTCCAAGGAGCATTTGGTGTACGGGCGGGAGCCTCACGAGTTCAAGCACCCCTACGGCTTCGACCAGCCGCTGGACAACTGGGCCGAGCTGGTCGTCGCCAACGGATTCTTCGACCGGGCGGGAATCACCCTCCTGGGAGATGTTCACCGCAACACCTCCTATGGTCCCCTGAAGCGGGCCTTGGTAAAAATCGACCTGGAAGAGACGTTTCATTTGCGTCATGGGGAGGTTTGGATGCGCAGACTGGCCCGGGCCGGCGGCGCGGCATCGGAGCTGCTCCAACGGTGCGTGGACTGGATGTTCCCCATGACCATCGAATGGTTCGGGCTTCCTGACGACCTGAAGCGTCACAGCGGGCAGCTGGACTACAGGCTGAAGGGACTGACGAACGATGAGCTTCGGCAGGTCTGGATGTCCTCAACCGTACCCCTCTGCGAGAGCCTCGGGTTGTCGGTCCCGGCCCACTTCGATGAAGGGACCGAAGAATACGTGTTGGACTACCCCTTCCCCTGTCAGTACGACCCCGGAGCCAAGCGGTGGCTCTTTGACGAAGGCGAGATTCCCTGGAGCGCCGTCTTCCAGCGGTGGAAGAGCCGGGGTCCCATGAACGAAGTGTACGTCGAATCGGTTCGCAGGTCCCGGAGCACCGTATCCTCGTGGCTGAGCTGATCCGTCGGCCTCGTGACCATGACCCCGTTACCCGACCTGGCACCGCCTTCCCGCCGTCGGCCGTTGAAGGCGCTTCTCGCCCAACATCCCGGGGTGCGGTCCCGGGCGTCGGGTGGCCGTGACCGGTGGTCCCGCCCCCTTGCCGAACACCCCCAAGATGGGGAGGCCGCGCTCTTGGCGGCGCTCCACGAAGTCCTGGACCCGGAGTTGCCCGTCTCTTTGGTGGACCTGGGCCTGGTCTACGGAATTTCCTTTGCGCGCGGGATCGCCCGCATCAACCTCACGTTCACCGCCACCGCTTGTCCCTGCACGGACTTCATCAAACAGGACGTGAGAGACCGGATCGGGGCGGAACCTTGGGTGGATAGGGTTGAGGTCAACGAGGTGTGGGACCCGCCGTGGACCACCAGCAGGATTACGCCCCGGGGCCGAGAGCAGCTGGGGAACTTCGGAATCGCACTTTGAACGTCGCCCCTTCGAATCCTTCGAAAACCCCGTTGGGTGAAGGCGTGTACGATGTCTTCGCCCGGAAGAAGCGGGGCCAACCTCTCCGGCACATCGGGTACGTCGACGCCCCCGGCGACGAGCTGGCCCGGGTCTATGCCTGGAAGACCTACGACGAAGAGAACTGGTTCGAGATGTGTGTGGTTCTTCGCAGGTCGGTCATCCCCGTCAACCGGAAGGACGGACCTTGGGGACCGAACCGGCCTTCTGCACCGGAAGCCCCGTGAGGAACGCTGGCGACCGGGCCGGCCAGGAGGACGGCACAAGCGGCGCGGAGGACGCCCTTCCCCGCCATATCCTTACGCTGGCGGACACCAAACGGATCTTGGGAATCCGCTACAGCGACTGGATTTTGGGAAGCCCGTCCATTGAAACCGGAATCGCCTCCTCCTCCATGGCCCAGGACGAATGGGGTCACGCCCGCCTCCTCTATTCCATGCTCAAGGAACTCGGACTTGACCCCTTCGAGCTTGAGCACACCCGATCCGCAGACCGGTACGGCTCGGCTCCCGCCCTGGACGGGCCCTTTGACGACTGGGCCGCCTTCGTTGCCGCGGTGGTGGTGGTGGACGGCGCTCTGCAGACCGCTCTGGAGAGCTTCGCCGACGGAAGCTTCCCCCTGGCCCGTTCCCGGGTACCCAAGATGCTGGCCGAAGAAGCCTACCACCGCCAGTTCGGCGCCGCCTGGTTTGTCAGGCTGGCCGCAGCCGGCGGTGAAGGCGCCCAACGGCTGGAGCGGTCGGTCAGGGCAATGCTCCCGTCTACGTTGGCTTGGCTGCTCCCAGAAGACGCCGACTACAGAGCCCTGGCAGCTGACGGACTCGTCTGGTCTGGCGACCGTGTCCGGGAGACGTACGGAACCCGCCTCGGGGAACCCCTGGGAGTACTGGGAATTCGGCTCTCCCGGATTCCTCCTGCCCGGGATGGCTGGGACCCGACGCGGCGACGCGGCCCCGGCGCCCCGGCAGAAGAAGCGGTCGAAAGGGCAAGGGGGGATCGCAACCGTGCGCTATTCGTCGAGTAGGCGGGAGGTGCCGTTCCAGGACCATCCCCGGCGCCTTTACCTGGGCTGACGCCTTGTCCCATCCCAGGCTGAAACCGGACAACGACGGGAGGAGAAGGACGGTGGATCTAGGTCAGCCCATTCTTCCATCCGCGCCATCGTGCCCCTTCTGTGGAGGGGGACGAACGAAAGTCACATCCGTCTTCGGAAGCCACGCCTCCCTGTCCACCTGCTGGTGCGCCGACTGTCGGAGTCCCTTCGAGCTCCTTCGCTGGCGGGATGCACCCCGAGGCGAAGCCCCGGATGAAACTTCGCCGGATCATCCTCCTACTCGCTCAACCTCCACGTAGACGTTGCAAATCGGGGAGGTCCAGAGATGGGGTCGGTCGGCCGGGATTGGCCGGTCGGGATCCGAAATCACCCCACCGGCCTCGCGGAAATCACCTTAAGCCATTCTTGTTCGTCAGGAACGGGAATCCGAAATTTCCCCAATCGTTACAATACACCTTCCCCTTGACTGTGAGACCGACGGGTCGAGCAGGAACGAAACGATGCGGTTGCCCGCTGTCGGGCGTTCAATCCAGAAAGTGGAGCTGGTTGGCCATGTCTCTTTGTCCCAAACGCCCTTCTTCCGGATTCCTCGCTGCCGCCATCTTCGCGGCTGCCCCCCTTTACGGGTTCGCATGCGGGATGGGCGAGATGGAGCTTCCGAATCCTCGGCGCCTGGTCATTCACTCCGGGGAACGCCTTACGCCAACCAAGGAACGCATGGAGGAGGTCGACGCCTGGGTTCGAGAGCAAAGGGACAGCATCACGCTGGACCCCTCCTTCATGATCTACACCGAATCCCGGGAGGGACCGGTCTACCCCTGGGAGAGCTTGGAAGTGAACGAGGGGGGCGACACCGCCACGGTCGGCGTACAGCGTATCTCAGGTGCGGGTGGGAGCGGGGCGTATCTGATTTACGCCCATCTCCACCTCATGGTAGCTCAGGGGCGTCTCGACAAATGGCTCCCCGAGACCGAAGGGGCTGACCCTTTCCAGCTCGAAAAAGCCATTCTTTCCCGGGTCGCCGATGTTTGGCTCTACTATCGGTCGATCTTCGACGCCCGTCCCTACGGTCTCCTCGACGAACTGATCTACGCGAAGGAAAACGGCTTCCTCGCCGACTACATCCTCACCGCTCGACCCAGCGAATTCGTAGAAGCCCGGAGGGAGCGGCTGGCGGAGAACCCGGAAAGTCCCGAAGCATACCGAGCGTGGTTCCGAAGATCCTTCCAAAGGGATCCCCCGGGGCTCAGAGGCAGTCCGGCGGGCAACTGAACCCTTGGCCCCCCAAGGCCGAACCCGCGGACCGCCCGGAACGCGATCTCGGCTCCACGGGCCCCATGTCCCCAAAATTCTCCGGACCGTCGGCGCAAACCGGCTGGCGCATCAAGCGGGGACCGTCACCGTCCAGCCGGTGATCACAGACTCCACCCCGTCTCCGGCAACCCGAAGATCGATCCTCCCCGTCCGGGCCAAGCGGTCGTCCGAAGGCACGCCTCCGAAAACGGCAAAGCTCACAATTGTGATCGGAACTTCCTCTCCGTCTCCAGAGGCAGCAACCAGGGTACCGTCCTTCAGCTCCTTGACGGTCGGAACGTGGCCCTCTACAAGGCGAAGCCGGAGGATCCGGCCCCCGTGGGGATATCCGAATGCGTCAATCACGCGGAACGCGAACTCTAGGGTCGCCACCAAGTCGGTCACCACTGTCTCTGTTTGATTTGCCGTTCTTCTTCATGCGCCCAAGAGGTCAAGACCAGGGCATAAGGAGCGCCGGGATACTTTCTGTTCCCGGACAAGCCTTCTGTTCCCGGACAAGTTAGTATGGAACCGGGCGCCCATACGCCAGATCCAACACTAGGACTTCCGTAGCCAAAGCGTCAACGGATGAAGGACGGACGGAACAGGCCCGAAGACCCCGGCGCAGAGCCGGAGTCCGCCCCCGATCTCTCCTTCCTGGAAGACCCGGAGGAGATGCGACGCTCCGGTTACCTGGTTGTGGATGCCATTGTGGACCGATGGACCAGACTGGGAGAAGGGCCCGCGTGGCAGAGCGCTACCCGCCGGGCTACCGAAGCACTTCTTGACGGGCCGCCGCCGGAGAAAGGCCGGGACTTGGAGGAGCTCCTGGAGGTGATCCTCCGGGACATTCTGCCTCTTGCCAGCCGGATCGACCACCCGCGCTTCTTCGCCTTCATTCCCTCCAGCCCGACATGGGCGTCCGTCCTCGCCAGCTTCCTGGTAACGGGGCACAACGTCTTCCAGGGTACGTGGCTCGCGTCCTCCGGACCTTCCCAGATCGAGCTCACGGTGACGAACTGGATCCGGGAGTGGATGGGCTATCCGGAAGGCGCCGGGGGCCTGTTCACAAGTGGTGGATCGGTGGCCAACCTGGTGGCCGTCGCAGCCGCCCGGGAGGCCTCCGGCAACCCGGAGCGGGGGACCCTGTACTTGTCGGAGCAGGCCCACGGTTCCGTAACAAGAGCGGCGAGAACCCTCGGCATTCCTCCCGCGCTGATTCGGACGCTGCCCGCCGACGATGCGTTTCGAACCGATCCCGGGCGACTTCGGGAGACCATCCGGCAGGACCGAGCGCGGGGCCTCAACCCGTTTTGCGTGGTCGGGAACGCCGGTGCCACGAATACGGGAGCCATCGACCCCTTGGACGAGATGGCCAACGTTGCCCGGGACGAAGGGCTCTGGTACCACATTGACGGCGCGTACGGTGGCTTCGCGGTGTTCGACCCCGAAACCCGGCCGCTCCTGAAGGGACTGGAGCGGTCCGACAGCTTGACCCTGGACCCCCACAAGTGGTTTTTCCAGCCGTACGAGACCGGCTGTCTTCTGGCTAGAGACGTGACGCGGCTGGAATCGGCGTTCCGAATCATGCCCGAGTACATGCAGGACACGGATTGGGGACCGGAGAACGTCAACTTCTGTGACCGGGGGATCCAGCTCACCCGAATCTTTCGCGCTCTCCGAGTGTGGCTGTCGATTCACCGGTACGGCCTCGCGGCCCATCGGGAGGAGATCTCGAGGGCCATCGCTCTGGCCCGGCAGACCGAAGCCCGGATCCGGGAGGAGCGAGCGCTGGAACTGCTGGCGCCTCCGAGCCTGGGGATTCTTTGCTTCCGCTATCGGGGAGATGAATCCCTTTCCAACGCCCGCCTGGACGAGCTGAACGAACGGATTCAAAGGGCGGTCGTAGAGCCGGGCTTTGCCATGATCTCCTCCACCCGCCTCCGGGGCCGGTTCTCTCTGCGCTTCTGCATCCTGAACATTCGAACCACCCAGGAGGACCTGGACCGGACCCTGGACCGCATACTGGAGCTCGGCCAGATCCTCGGACCTTGACTCGCCGCCATAACGGTGTCGGAAAGCAAAGCCAACTTGAACGTAGACGTCGGGCCCGGAGCGACATCCCGGCTCCCTAGCCAACCCGCTAGCGAGGCCCACATGCAGGGCAGCGGCGCAGCCGAAGCGCTTCGGGTCACCCGGCTCCGCATCTACCCCGTAAAAGGGGGCGCCGGAACCGACCTCCCCGTCATGGAATTCGACGAGGTGGGACCCCGTTTCGACCGGCGCTGGATGGTGACAGGCGAAGACGGCGGGTTCGTCACCCAGCGGCAAGTCCCCAGGCTCGCCACCCTGCGGCCGAGGCTCCAAGGGGATTCGCTCGTCCTGAACATCCCGGGGATGGAACCGCTCGTTCAGCCTGCAAGGGAAACCCGCGGACCCACGTTGAGGGTCCGGATCTGGGATTCGGAGCTGAACGCATCCGTGGTCGCCTCACGTACAGATGCCTGGCTGTCTGCGGCGCTGGGAGGCAAGTACCGGCTGGTCTACATCGGGGAACAAGGGACTCGGATGACGGATCCGGCCTATGCCAAGGGTCACCGGGTCGGATTCGCAGACGGATACCCGGTTCTCTTTGTTACCGAGGGATCGGCGGAAGAGCTCGCCCGCCGGGCAGGGCGACGGGTTCCCATCGAGCGCTTCCGGGCAAACATCGTGGTCGGGGGCGCCCGCCCCCACGCCGAAGACAGATGGCGGCGGCTCGCGATCGGCGACCTGGCCTTCGACGGCGTAAAACTCTGCGCCCGGTGCAAGGTCACGACGATCGACCAGAACCGAGGCACTCCGGATCCCGACTCGGAGCCGCTTCGGACGCTGGCGCGGTACCGCCGCATCGAGGGCCGAACATACTTCGGTCTCAACGCGGTCCACCAAGGCACCGGCCGGATCGGGGTGGGAGACCTCGTTACAATCGTGGAGCGGGGAACCGTGCCCGGGGCATTCCGCTGACGAAGGTTCGGGCCATCCACCCCGGACACGGAAGGGTTGAGGATATATTGCGCAGGGTAGTCCGACGGTCCGCAGGACTTCGGGTCCGATTGAGGGCGCGTCCGATCGCCCGGTTCCCGACCGCCTCCAGGGAGTATGAATGTCCGTAGCACAAAAACGCGAGCGCATCCTACCTCGCCTCATCGAGCGGGAGATGCGCGATTCGTTTCTCGACTATTCGATGAGCGTCATCGTTCAGCGAGCCCTACCCGACGTGAGAGACGGTCTGAAGCCCGTGCACAGGCGGATTCTCTTCGCCATGTACGGTTTGGGGCTTCGGCCCGAGAGCGCCCATCAGAAGAGTGCCACCGTAGTCGGGGAAGTCCTGGGCAAGTATCACCCCCACGGAGACACGGCGGTCTACAACGCGCTGGTCCGCATGGTCCAGAATTTTTCTCTCCGATACCCCCTGGTCGACGGCCAAGGGAACTTCGGTTCCATCGATGGGGACCCCGCGGCCGCGTACCGCTACACGGAAGCCCGCCTTTCCGCGGCCGCGGTGGAAATTCTCGACGAGATCGAGAAGGACACGGTTCGCTGGGAAACCAACTTCGACGACCGCCTCCGGGAGCCAACCGTGCTCCCCTCCCGAATCCCCAACCTCCTGGTCAACGGCAGCGCGGGCATCGCCGTGGGGATGAGTACGAACGTGCCGCCCCACAACTTGGCCGAAGTGGCAGCCGCCTTGCGTACGCTGGTGGCAAACCCCGAATGCACCCCAAGCGAGCTCATGGAGGAGCTCCCCGGGCCCGACTTCCCCACGGGGGGCTTCATCGTCGGCACGGAGGGCATCCGTCGAATGTACGAAACCGGCCGGGGCCAGATGGTGATGCGGGCTCGCATCGCCACCGAATCGGTTCGGGGCGGGCGAGAGCAATTGGTGGTTAGTGAGCTGCCGTACGCCGTTTCCAAGTCCAGAATCATCAAGCAAATCGCCGCCGTTTCCCGAAAGGGCGGCGTGCCCGAAGTGTCGGACCTCCGAGACGAATCGGACCGGGACGGGATTCGCTTGGTCGTGGAGCTGAAGCGGGGGTCCAACGCCACCCGGATCATGAGCGTTCTCTTTCGGAAGACGGCCCTCCAGTCCACCTTCGGAGCCATCCTTCTCGCGCTGGACGGTGGAAGCCAGCCCGGTGAGTTCACCCTGAAGGACTTGCTGGAACGGTACCGGGACCACCGCCTAGACGTGATCCGCAGACGTTCTCGCTTCGACCTGGAGAAGGCCGAGGCGGACCTGCACCTCATCTTGGGCCTCCTGGTTGCGCTGGACCACATCAACGAAGTCATCGCCGTGATCCGGAGATCCCCGAACCGGGGCGAAGCGGCGGAGGGGCTCATGAACCGTTTCGGTCTCAGCGACATGCAGGCTGACGCCATCCTGAATATGCGCTTGGCAAAGCTCACTTCCCTGGAAGGGGAGCAGCTTCGGGAAAGGAAGGCGTCCCTGGAGGTCGCAATCGGAAGACTTCGGGCCCTGCTGGGGGACGAGGAACTTCAGCTGCAGGTGATGCTGGAAGAGCTGGACGACGTCGTGAAGCGTTTCGCCGACCCCAGAAGGACGGTGATCCTGGAAGGAAGCAAGTCGGACTTGTCCTACGTGGAGTCCGCGGTAGCCGAAGAGGACGTAGTGGTGACCATTTCGCGCCAGGGGTACGTCAAGCGAATCCCCATGCACCTGTACCGTCGACGCAGGGACACGGGGCTGGCATTGGCCGCGATGGACCCGTACAAGGACGACTACCTGGAAAAGATCGTCGTCGCCCGGACAAGGAGCTGGCTCCTGTCCTTCACGAGAAAGGGACGCGTTCACTTCCTCAGGATGGAGAATGTTCCCGAAGGCTCCCGAATGTCCCGCGGGAAGTCGGTCTACAGGCTCCTGGACATCGACTGGCAGGACCCCATCGTCTCGATTCTGCCCGTAGACAACTTGGAAGAAGACCGGTACGTGGCGCTCGTCTCTCGTATGGGATCGGTAAAACGGACCTCGCTAGGGGCCTTTTCCCATCCCAAGACCGGGAGCCTCATCGCCGCCGGGGTTCGCCCGGGGGACGCCATCCTCGACGTGGCCGTGACTACCGGGGATGCGGAGTTTATGCTTTTCACCCGGAGGGGTCGGGCGATCCGCTTCTCCGAAGCGCAGGTCTCGGTGGTCAGCCGAACCGCGCGGGGCGCGAAGGGGATCCGACTCAAGCCCGGGGATGAAGTGGTGGGGCTGGTGGTCGTCATGAGGCAGTCTACCATCCTTATGGTCACGGAACGGGGAGTGGGAAAGCGGTCGCCGGTCTCCGAATTCCTCCTTCAAGGAAGGGGAGGGCTGGGCGCCCAGGCCATGGTCGTGAACGAGGAGACGGGGAACTTGGTGTCGGCCCTGGAGGTCTTGGAGGGCGATGAGGTCATGCTGGCCTCGGCTGGGGGCCTATCGACCCGCCTTTTGGCGACGGAGATCGGCCTTGAGGGTCGTAGCGCCCCCGGGCAGCCTCTCGTTTCTCCCAAGTCGGGAGATCGGATCGCAGAGGTGACTCTGGCATACGGGGAGGGCGGGCAGAAACGGAGGAAGCAGGGAGCTCCGGAGAAATCGAAGGGGCGGCGCTCATGAGATTCCTTGTTCTGGGCGGGGGGGCTCAGGGGTCCGCTGCCGCCTTCGACCTTCTCGGCCAAGCCGCCGTGGAAAAGGTGTTGATCGCGGACCTCCGAACCGACTCCCTTCACCCCTCTCTGAAACGACATCTGGGCCGAAGGCTAGATGTGCGAAGGGTAGACGCTTCGGCAAGAAGCGAGGTTGTGAAGGCAATGCAGGGGATGAACGGCGTACTGTGCGCGCTTCCCTACTACTACAACTTTCCCATGGCCCGTCTGGCCGTGGAAGCGGGCATTCACTTCACGGACTTGGGGGGCAACACGGCAATCGTGACCCGGCAGCGGAGCCTAGATGGCCCCGCACGAGCCCGCGGGGTTTCCGTCGTCCCCGACACGGGCCTGGCCCCTGGAATGGTCAATGTCCTGGCCCAGGCCGGCATCCAGGAAATGGAATCCGCGGATTCAGCCCGCATGTGGGTCGGGGGCTTGCCCCAGTACCCCAAACCCCCGCTGAACTACCAGATCGTCTACTCCTTCGAAGGCGTGCTGGACTACTACGTGACCCCGGCAGTCGTCCTCATGAACGGAAAGCGCACGACCGTCGAAGCGTTGTCCGGCCTGGAGCTCCTGGACTTCCCCCAGCCTCTGGGTCAGCTCGAAGCATTTTACACGGGCGGGGGCGCCTCCACGCTGCCGCACCGGTACGAGGGCCGGATCGCAGTGATGGAATACAAGACGCTGCGCTATCCGGGCCACGCGCGGATCATGCGGGCCATTCGGGATCTGGGGCTGTTGAGCGACGAGGCGGTCGAATACGACGGAATCCCGGTGAATCCTCGGAAGTTCTTCATCCGCCAGATCACGCCCCTTCTGACCCGTGAAGCCGGTACCGACCTCGTCGTCGCCCGGGTGGAAGTGACCGGTCGGAAGGACGGCGGGTCGGCCCGAGTCCGTTACGAGGTAACCGATTACTACGACCCCGTCACCCGGTTCACCGCCATGGCCCGCACCACGGGCTTCTCCTTGTCCATCACCGCCCTCATGCAGGTCCGGGGAGCGCTGCAGCCCGGAGTCCGCACACCCGACGAGGGGGTCCCGGCTGCCCCATACGTCAACGCGCTGATGCGTCGGGGGATCCAGGTGGTGAGGACCGATGACAGGCCTGGGATGGGCGACGAGTAGCGGAATACATCCGGCGCGGGCGGCTTATGCCGGCGCCGGACATCTTCTGGAGAAGTGGGAACAATAAGGAGTTTTGCCAATGGAGCTACGATCCAGACCTACACCGACCATCCTCGCGCTGGCCCTGGCCACCCTCCTCCTCGGTTGGTCCGGCCCGGGGGCGGGTCAGGACCTGGTGAGACCCGGGGAAACCCGTTTCGGGGAGATCAAGCAACTTACTTTCCAGGGCGAAAACGCCGAAGCCTATTGGGCCTTCGACGGTTCTCGACTCGTCTTCCAGTCAACGCCGGTTCCCGGGGAGGGATGCGACGGGATCTACACCCTGGACCCGGCTAGCGGCGAAACGAAGTTGGTCAGCACCGGGGACGGCCGCACCACGTGCTCCTACTTCTATCCCGATGGCGAACGCATTCTCTATTCCTCCACTCACCATTACGACCGGGCTTGTCCTGTCCCTCCGGACTTTTCCATGGGTTATGTATGGCCGGTGTATCCCAGCTTCGACATCTTCGCCGTTGACACCGACGGCTCGAACCTTCGCCAGCTCACCCGTTCTTTTGGATACGACGCCGAAGCCACGTTTTCTCCCACCGGACATCGAATCGTTTTCACGTCTGCCCGAGACGGTGATCTCGACCTCTATTCCATGCGCCCCGACGGCTCCGATGTGACGCGGCTCACGGACCGCCTGGGCTACGATGGAGGCGCGTTCTACAGCCCCGACGGGACCCGGATCGTCTGGCGCGCCCACTACCCCGAAACCGACCAGGAGCGGGAAGACTACCTTTCCCTATTGGCGAGGGGCCTCATTCGCCCTTCCGCCCTGGAGATCTACGTCGCCGACGCAGACGGTTCCAACCCGCGCCAGCTCACCGACAACGGCGCCGCCAACTTCGCGCCGTACTGGCACCCCTCCGGGGAGCAGATCATCTTCTCGTCCAACATGCACGACCCCCGGAGAAGGGACTTCGAACTATACCTGATCAACGTTGACGGCACGGGGCTGGAACGGGTGACTTGGTCGGAAGCGTTCGACGGCTTCCCGGTCTTTCACCCCGACGGAACCCATTTGGTGTTCGGATCCAACAGGAACGAGTCTCACGAAGGGAACACGAACCTGTTTCTCGTGGAGTGGCTCAAGGCGCGATGACGGTCCCCGTCTTCCGATAAATTGGAGTTATCCTCTCAAAGGGACCCCAGGAAACACCTGAGTATCCGGTACGTCAGCCCCCAGACGACCTGGCCTTCTACGCGGATACACGGGAACCTACGTACGCTGCCGTCGACCTCGTAGCGAAAAACATCCTGACTCTCTCGGGCGGCCAAGGCTTCTACGGGTAGCCAATGGACCGTAGCCACTTCCGGGCTGGCCACCCGCGCTCCCGCTCCGGCCCCGGCTCGAAAGACGAAAGGCCAGACCGTAATGGCCGGAAGGGAGGCTCCCAGGGACCGAATCTCCCGGATTCTCCCGGTGACGCCCCCTGGATCCAGCTCCAAGGCGGTCTCTTCCCGGGTTTCCCGAACCGCGGCGGCCACGAGATCGGGATCGGAAGGGTCGAGACGCCCTCCGGGGAGGGCCATCTGCCCGGACCACGGATCCCGCGCCGACTCCGCCCGCCTGATCACCAGCACATCCGAGGCGCGAACCAGGGGATCCGGGGGTTCCGGCGGGGGTCGCAGGACGAGGGCAACCGCAGCGTTCGCCCCTCTCCGGTCGGGAACCGCAGACGCTGTCGCTCCGAATCGGCCAACCAAAGCCTCGGGAAGGCGGGAAAAACGCATCCCTGGCACCTCGCTCAGTCGACAAGTCCGGCTAGACGCCGGCCCGGTCCGGTCCCCAGATGTGCTTGTGAACCTGGGTCTGGAACCTCACCGGCAACCCGCTTTCCAGTATCAGCCCGGCGAGCTCTTCCAGGGGACCCGACCCCCAAACCGGGGAGATCAGCAGGGCTCCCAACGATCCGTCTTCCACTCGGTGGTGCAGCCCCCGCCGCCGAATGACGTCGGCGGCCCACTCGAAGTCAACCCGACCGGCAACCACGAACTTGATCTCGTCCCGAGCGGTGAGATGATCCAGGTTCGACCACCGGTTCCGGTGAGCTTCTCCCGACCCCGGGCATTTGAGATCCATGACTCGATGAACGCGGGAATCAAGAACACTCACGTCGGCGGCCCCGGAGGTTTCCACGAGCACGGTGTACCCCGCATCCAGAAGGCGGGCGGCCAGGGTTGCGGCGCCAGGCTGCACCAGGGGCTCGCCCCCGGTAATCTCCACAAGGCGGCAGCCCTTGGCCGCCACGGCCTCGAGAACGTGGTCTATCGCCAGCTCGGAACCGCCGCGGAAGGCATACGCAGTATCGCACCATACACAACGGAGGGGGCATCCGGTCAGACGGACGAAGGTGCACGGAAGACCGGCCCACGTGGACTCCCCCTGGATCGAATGGAAGATCTCCGTGACGCGAACCCTGTTCGCACCCTTCCGGTCCGTCACGGAAGGCCTTCCGACCCGCTGCGCGACTCTCGGAGGCCGCCCCGGGTCCCGGCGGCAAACTCCTCGGGAGGCCCTCCAGACGCTTCGCTGCCATCTTCGACCTCCGCCTTTCGGACGATGGCCTCGTTCAGCCGCCGCTGGACCTCGTGCAGGCTCATTGCCCCTGCCTTTTCCATGACGGCGCCCCGGGTCGGTCCCTCCCAGAGCAGCGGGCTTTCCAGATGCCCCACAATCCCCAGCCCGTTCGCCGCCCACCGGGGGAACACCAGGTAACCCCGCACGGGGGACTTCAGGTTCGGCGATCCTTCGGTTTCCGCCGAAACGGTGTAGGGCTGGCCGTCACACCCCTCAAAAGCCGGAGGACGGCTATGCACGGTCAAGTAGCCCCCCAGGGTCCCGTCATCCTCTCCCTTTCCAGGTCCCGACGGTTCCCGCGCCCCGGCGGCCTCACCTCCGGGATTTGCGCCACCTGTTCCGCTCGCCTGTTCCAGCGTCGCATCCTCATCTTGGAAGGAATTCGCCACGTCCCCTAGGACAAGCTAAGGTTCGGGGAGCTAGATGGTACAGCGGTCGCTGCCTGGGCCGTCGGGTTCGGGGGCCCCGACTTGGGGCCCACCTCGAACGGGTATTCCAGGGGCAGAAATGAAACGCTAGCCCTATCTTCAAACATTCATCCTCCCACCTCCCCTTGAGAGCCAAAAGGCAGGTGCAACCCGGTGCAGGCCGCAGTCTTCCACGAAAACGGCGGACCCGAAGTCATCTCGGTTGAGAAGATGGCAAGTCCCCTCCCAGGCCCCGGAGAGGTTGGAATCCGGGTTGAGGCATCGGCGCTGAACCACCTGGACCTGTGGGTCCGGCGGGGCCTACCCTTCGAGATTCCCATGCCTCACATCGGCGGTTCGGACATTGCCGGGACGGTGGATCGAACGGGGCCGGGGGCGGATCAATCGTGGTTGGGAAAACGGGTGGTGGTGGACCCGTCCCTTTCCTATCAATGGTACGAACTGGGGAGATTGGCCCCGGCCGCTACCGAACCGTTCACCCTCATCGGGGAGCACACTCAGGGGGGGTTCGCCGATTTCGCGGTGGTTCCGGCGGCAAACTTGCTGGAAATACCCGATGGCGTCGAATCGGAGACGGCCGCGGCGGCGGCCCTGGCAGGGGTGACTGCGTGGCGTGGCCTCATGTCCCGAGGACGGCTGAGGGCAGGGGAGCGGGTACTGATCACGGGAGCCAGCGGAGGCGTATCAACGATGGCGATCCAGTTCGCCAAGAACGCCGGGGCCGAAGTCTTTGCCGTGACTTCTCCGGAATACGTGGAGCGGGTTCTGGAACTGGGCGCAGACCATGCCTTCGACCGTACGGGTGCCTGGAGCCCGGTGCTCTACCAGAAAACGGGCAAGCGAGGCGTTGATCTGTGCCTGGACTCCGTGGGGGAGGCGGTCTGGGACGACCTCGTACGGAGCTTGGCCGTAGGAGGCCGACTGGTTTCCTTCGGGGCTACCACCGGCGCCTCCGGAAGCGTGGACATTCGCCTTCTCTTCTGGCGCCAGCTCTCCATTCTCGGATCAACCATGGGGACGCCGGCGGAGTTCCGGGCTGCCATGCACCAAGTTTTCACGGGGGCGGCCACGCCTCCGGTTCACGAGGTCCTGCCCGTCGCTCAAGCCCGGCGGGCCCACGAGCTTCTGGAAGCGGGCCGGGTCTTCGGCAAAATCGTCCTGAAGCCGTAGGGGGAACGCTTCTTTCATGGAATTCCGCGAAGCGCAGGACCGGGCTGACCGTTGGATCACCAGCTTCGAAGAGGGCTACTGGCCACCTCTCGCGATATTGGCCCGCCTCATGGAGGAGGTCGGCGAACTGTCGCGGGAGGTCAACCATCGCTTCGGCTCGAAGCCCAAGAAGGGAGACGAAGCCCCTTCGGAGCTGGAGCTGGAAATCGGCGATGTGCTTTTTGTTCTCATTTCCCTGGCCAATCAACAAGGAATTGACCTCGCGCGGGCATTTTCCCGGGTCATGGACAAATACCGGAAGCGAGACAAGGAGCGATGGACCCCACGCCAGGTCTCCCGCGGGGAGTCCACCGAATGACGCGCATCCTCGTGACGGGGGCCGCCGGTCAGATCGGAACCGAGCTAACGACCCGCCTCGCCCACCGTTATGGGCCGGACGCAGTTCTGGCGACGGACATTCGAGATCCGGCCACCTGGGCGGTCCACGGCCCCGCAATGAGACTGGACTGCCTGGATCCGTACGCGCTGGAAGCGGCGGTGAAAGACTTCGGTGCCACAGCCATCCATCACCTGGCGGCAATTCTTTCAGCAGCGGGAGAAGGGGATCCGTTGAAGGCGTACCGGACCAACATGAACGGGCTGGTCAACGTGCTGCAGACGGCCGTGGCGGCGAACTGCCAGGTATTCGTCCCCAGCTCCATCGCCGCGTTCGGACCCGGAACCCCCCCCGACCCGACCCCGCAATCCACCCTGCAGCGGCCCACGACGATGTACGGAATCACCAAGGTGGCCGGGGAGCTCCTCTGTGACTACTACCACGTCCGCTTCGGCGTTGACGCCAGGGGCCTTCGATTTCCGGGGCTGATCTCCCATTCCGCACCTCCGGGAGGGGGAACCACCGACTACGCGGTCGAGATCTTCCACGCCGCAGTGCGGGAAGGCCGGTATACCTGCTTCCTGGAGCCGGACACGCGAATGGACATGATGTACATGCCCGACGCAATCCGGGCCGTCATCGAGCTGATGGAGGCCCCGGCCCCAGCCCTCACCGATCGGAACGCATTCAACATCACCGCGATGCAGTTTACACCGGCCGAGTTGGCCGCATCCATTCGCGTCCATCTCCCCAGCTTCGAGATCCACTACGATCCGGACCCCGTGCGTCAGGCCATCGCAGATTCCTGGCCGAAGCGGCTGGATGACTCCGAAGCCCGAGAACAGTGGGGTTGGCGCCACGAATACGAACTTCCCGATATGGTGGAAGACATGTTCAGGGGAGTCGAACGCAAGGCGCTCGGAAAAGACCGGGCGCTGGTCAGGGGGTAGCTGGAAATGCCGATGGATCGGTTGGCCGATGTACTCCAACGCAACGTGGCCATGCTGGAAGAAAACGGCACGGCCAAGGGCGCCGAAGTGATCATCCGCAAGGTCATCCCCCCCCGGGGTTCAGCCGGACACCGGTTTCTCCTGGAGGGACAGGGTGACAAGCCCTTCATCCGGATGAACGCCAACTCCTATTTGGGCCTGGGACTGCACCCAGCCGTGATCGATGCGGAAGAGACCACCGCCCGGGCCATGGGAGCCGGTCCCGGGGCTGTCCGCTTCATCGCGGGTACCTACACGCCCCACGTGGCCCTGGAGCACGCCCTCGCCGACTTTCACGGTCGGCAGGCCGGCATGATCTTCTCGTCTGCCTACGCGGCCATGGTGAGCACCCTCGTCTCCCTGACCGACGGGGACACCTTCGTTTTCTCCGACGAATTGAACCACAACTGCATCATCAACGCGATCCGGCTTTCCCGACCCGCCGGCAAGGCCGTCTATCCCCACTTGGACCTGGGGGCCCTGGATCGCCAGCTGAAAAGGGCGCGGGGCCGGGCCCGCCGGGCCATCGTCGTGACCGATGGCATTTTCTCGATGCGGGGCGATCACGCGCCAGTGGACGAGATCATGGCCATTGCGGCCCGCCACGACGGGGACTTCCCGGAAAATGTCGTTGTCGTGGTGGACGACTCCCACGGGGTAGGGGCCTTCGGAGCCACGGGCCGGGGAACGGAGGAGTACACGAAGAGCCCTCCCTGCGACATCCTCGTGGGCACGCTGGGCAAGGCCTTCGGGGTCAACGGCGGATACATCGTCTCCGGGGCCGCTCTTGTCCGATTCCTTCGGGAGTCGGCTCCCCTTTACATCTATTCGAACCCCATCACCGCCGGGGAGGCCGCCGCCGCCCTCAAGTCCCTGGAGATTCTGGAAAACCTGGAGGGAAAAGCCCTCCTCCGGCGTCTCCGCGACCTAACCCGGCGCTTCGAACGGGGGCTCTTGGCCAAGGGATTCGAGATCATCTCGGGGGCTCACCCGATCGTACCCATCATGGTGAGGGATACGGACGAGACGCGGCGGCTGGTCGCCGCCCTGTTCCGCGCCGGCGTTCTCGCGACCGGGCTCGCTTTTCCCGTTGTTCCTCGGGGTGACGAAACGATCCGCTTCCAGGTCAACGCGGACCACACGGAATTCGACATTGATTCCGTCCTGTCGGCGCTGGCCGCTGCACGTTGACCCGGGTGAACACGCTTGGGGGGACGTACGTCAGCCCAACAGGTGACAAGCCAATCCGTCCCGCGGGGCAACCGACGCGATAGCTACCGGCGGAGTCCCAGCCCGAAGAGATTTACATCTCCGGCCGAACCCGTAGGCGAAAAGACGCCCCGAAGCGCTTGAAGTAGTTGCCCCCGATGTTGGTCTCCGCCTTCGTCCACCCCAACCCGAAGGAGCCGCTGACGTCGGAACCCAGGAAGCGGGTCAGCTCGACCCGGAGGATCGACGCGTTGTCGGCCTCCTCCCCGGGCACGAGCGCATCCTGGATCGGGTAGATATACGCCTTCCACGCCAGGGTCCCGTAGAACTGGGCAATCGTGTTCTCGCCCAGGATTTTGGACGCGACGGCATTGATGCGCAAGAAGTTGTATTCCACCCGTCGGGAGTTGGACAAATTGTGTACGAATTCGAGCCCGACTTCGACGGCCGATCCCTGTGACGCCCGACGGTTCAGGCTCCACGTGGCTCCGGCCCGGATCGCATGGTCTCTTCGAAAAATCCCCAAGCCCTTCTGCGGGTACTTGTGGTAGCGGTAGCCACCCGACAGACGGAAGCTCGTGTCGTCACCGATATCGGACTGGGGCGATCTTCCGGATCTGGCCGTGGTCCCCAGGGTCATCTGGACCGACGAACGGTCCAGGAGGTCCAGTTGCGGAAGCACCTTCGGCGCTGCGTAGTCCGCGTCTTCGATGGTGACGCCAACGTCGAAATCATCGAAGAAGACCTCGCCCGGGGTTCGTCCGATAAACCGGGCCGTTGCGATGTATCTCTCGTATCCGGGCTGCAGATACAGGGGCATGGGAGGCCGGTCGGCGATGCCTCGCGCCTTCACGGCCATCGTCACGTCCAGGAAGCCACCGCCGAGAAACTGGCCGTAGTTTACCTCCGCGTCCCCATAGTATTCCCGGGGCGCATAGTTTCGAAGCTGGAAACCCCCGGTCGTGAACTGCCGCAGACCCCCGTCGAAGCCAACCTGCAGCTTCCGGTTCCGGTTTTCTCTTGCAAGCAGAGAGACAATCCCCGTGAAGCTGAAGTCGCCCGTACCTGCCACCGCGCTCGTTGCGGAATCGATCTGAGGCACCGAAACGGAGGGGAAGTTCCCCCAATACCCTTCACCCGCCACTCCTGCGGTGAACACCAAGTCCGTCAGGCGAACCTGGGCCGACAACGGCCCGCCGCCTACCGACAGTGCCAAACCCGCGAGTACGGCAACAAGACCGAACCGCCTCATGCGCCGACTCCCGCCTGCGCCCGAAACTGCGCCACCCGCTCCGCCAACTGCGCCACCCGCTCCGCAACCTCATCTCTCAAGAGCCCCAATCTCCGAATCCGTTCCTCAATGGGTAACCGGGATAGGTTCACCACTGCGGAGTCCAGAACTTGGCCTTCCACCAAGGCCTCCTCCCCGGATACTTCGTCGGTAATCGGCAACTGGATGTCGTCGAATCTGTCCAGTCCCGCCCGGAAGTCCGCGACCGCTTGGTCCCGCCGCTGCCGTGCCTGCAGGTCCTCGATCTCCGCGTCCAGGTCGTCCAGCAATTCCTGGTGTTGCTCGACCTTCGAACCCAGGTAGTCGGCCTTGGACAAAATCTCCGCCCGCCCGTCCCCGTCGTTGATCGTCACCTCGGGAAAGGGAGGAAGCTCCAGGCTCCGGCGCGGGCCCAGCTCTCTTTCCAACTCCGCCTCCACCTCCCGGATGCGCCTGTTCTGGGTCTGGTACAAGGACGCAATCAAGTCGTCGGCCGAGGAACGGCGGATCTGCTGCCCGAGGAGTTCCAGGTGGGCGTCAAGGGCGTCGACCAAGGCGTCTCCGGCATCGTACCACCGTTCCCGTAGGGCTCGGACCTCGTTTTCGGCCTGCGTGATCTTTCCGGACAATCCCTGGACCTGGGTATAGATCTGACCCACGCGAGTCCGGTTTCCAGACCTTCGAGCGGCTTCCCTCTCGTTGACCAACTGGTTCCATTCGCGCTCTGTGCTCTCCCACCTCTCGTAAGCCCGGAAGTACTCGCTCCTCGCCGCCCGGAAGTCCATTTCCCGGGCTGCGACCACCTCGGCCACCGAAGCCGAACTGGCTTGAGCCTCCGACCCGACAGGGGCAAAGGAACAAGCCCCCGCAAGAAGCACAGCGACACGTCTCATCAGATTCCGTGCTCTAGACCCCGTACTTCTTCAGCTTATACTGGAGGGCGCCCGTCTTGATGCCCAGAAGTCGAGCGGCCTCGGCCTTTACGCCGCCGGCCTTTTCCATGGCCTGACGAACCAAGCGTTCTTCGATAACCCTGACGGCCCGGCTCAGGTCCATACCTCCAGGCATCATGCTTCCGCCCTTTGGCGATCCACCCGGGTCCACGTCGGAAAGGTTCGGAAGGAAGGGCAAGTCTTCCTCCCGAAGCAGATTCCCCTCGGAGAGCACCAGGGCTCGTTCGATCACGTTTTCGAGCTCCCGAACGTTGCCGGGCCAGTCGTAAGCTTCCAGTCGACGCAGCGCACCTGGGTCCACCCGCTTCACGGCGGAGCGGGTTCTAGACATGAGTTTCCTGACGAAGTGCTCGACCAGCAGGCCGATGTCGCCCTTCCGGTGCCGCAAGGGGGGGACCGTCACGGGAACAACGTGAAGGCGGTAATACAGGTCCTCCCGGAAGTCTTCCCCGGACAGAAGTTCATCTGCCGAAGTATTGGTGGCGGCAACGATGCGCACGTCTACGGCAATCGTCTTCTCTCCACCCACCCGCTCCAACTCACGTTCCTGCAGAACCCGGAGCAAGCGCACCTGGGTTGCCTGGCTGATTGTGGAGATTTCATCCAGGAAGAGGGTTCCCCCATCGGCCAGTTCGAAGCGGCCGCGTCGTTGTTTGGCCGCGCCCGTGAACGCTCCCCTTTCGTGGCCGAAGAGCTCGGAGTCCAGGAGCCCTTCCGGCAGGGCCCCGCAGTTCACTCGGATGAAGGGTCCGCCGTGACGCCTGGAGCCGGCGTGGATGGCCCGGGCAACCAGCTCCTTCCCCGTCCCGGACTCCCCGTAGACCATGACCGTCGAGTCGGTCGGCGCCACCCGCTGGACGAAGCGCTGAAGCTGTCTCATGCCCTCGGACCGGCCGACCATCTCGCCGTAGGGTGTACCTAGATCCCCGGCCTCACTCCGCAGATAGGTGTTTTCGACCCGGAGGACCAAGTTCTCCCGCTTGAGGCGAAGGCGCTCCTCTCGTTCCCTGAGTATGCGATCAACCTTTATCCCGAATTCCTCCGACGAAAAGGGCTTCGAGATGAAGTCGCAGGCCCCCAGCTTCATCGCTTCCACGGCTCTCTCCACGGTGCCGTGGGCGGTGATTACCAGTACATCCGTGTCTGGAACGGTGTCCTTGGCCCGCCTCAGGACCTCCATCCCGCCGACGCCAGCCATCTTGAGGTCGGTGACGACCAGATCCGCTCCCTCCTCTTCAAGGAGGTGCAGACCCCGCTCCCCATTTTCGGCGGAAAGAGTCTTGTGTCCCCGTCGGCGCATGAGGAGCTCAAGTCCTTCTCGCATGGTGTCGTGATCGTCAATGATCAACACCAGCCGCGACTTGCTCATCCCACTGCGCCTCCTCGGTTGGACTTCTGCAAAGCCCCGCCGGTCGGCAGGTCCTCCGGGCCTTTCAAGTATACGTGAAACTCGGCACCAACCGCAGATTTTTCCCTGTCGTTCAGGCTCGGGGCTACTTCGACCCGGCCCTGGCTGGCTTCGGCAATTTCCCTGACGATTGCCAACCCCAGTCCGGCACCTTTCTCCTTGTCGCTAACGAACGGCTCGAAGATCCGGTCCCGGAGTTCTTCCGCGATGCCAGGTCCGTCGTCCCGAATGGCGATTCGGACTTCGCCATTGAGCATTTCGCCTTGAACCCAGACCGTGTCCCCCGCATGGCACGAGTTGCGAAGCAGGTTCAGCACGAGGCGTTTGACCTGAGCCGGGTCGGCCAGTGCAAGGAGAGGGGCCTTCGGGAATTCCAGGTGCATCGTGCCTCCCTTCTTGGCCATCTCGGCTTCTGCAAGCGCGACGGCTTCTTCTACCGGGTCGCGAACATCGTGAAGCTTGGGCTCCGCATTCCCCGGCCTCGCGAAACCGAGGAACTCCTCGATGATGGCGTTGAGCCCGAGGATCTCTTTCCTGACCCTCCCCAGTATCCGGTGACGCTCCTCCGGGTCGTCCGCCGCCTGGGCCGCGGACGCAAACAGCTCCAGCCCCCCCAGGGGATTCCGAATCTCGTGAGCCACCCGAGACAGCATAAGGCGTAACTGCTCGTCCCGCCTCCGGATGCCGGTTCTCATGCGCTCCATGGCCCGGGCCAGCCTGGCCAGCTCATCCTCTCCCTCCACCTGGATGGGGCGGTCCACTCGACCTCTCTGAATTCGGAGTGCCGCCAAGCTCAAGCTCTCTAGACGGGCGACGATGCCTCCGGCGAATCTCCACCCCGCCAGCCCCGCCAGGGCGGCCGCTGCGACGGTCCAGATAACGATGCTCCTGGACAACCGCGCCACCGGTTCTCTGTAGTCCGTGGGCATCCGAACCCCCAGGAAGACCTCGGAGGGCTTCAGCCGAATGAAGCCATACTTGAAGTGCTGGTCTTCGTAGCTCTCCCGAGGCGTGGTTGCCCAACCCACCTCGTATGCCCGTCCAAGTTCCGGAAGGTGGAGCTGGACCCAGGGGAGCGCTTGTCCAGGGGACACGGAATCCTGGGGCGCGGCCGTCACGAGGGCCGTGGCCACGGGGTCCCCCGGTTTCCAGCGGAAAATGGCCGCAACGTCCACATACCGGTTTCGGAGACGAAGCAACTTGCTCCGGTACTCCATCCACAAGTCGGTTTTCTCGTCCCCTCTTTCGAAAAACACGACCTGGTCGGCCTGAATTCCCAGCTCGGCGGCCACTTGCGCGACCGATGTGAGTTTGCGGTCAAACTCGTCTTCCAAGGCACGAGACGAAAAATGCCAAGCCAGCGAGCCGGCCACGAGGGTAGTCGCCACAGCGAAGGTGACGAAAAAAAAAGTAAACCGGTTCCGTAGCGTCATTCCGTCTCTACGGGCCGCCGCAGGCGACCCTTTCAGGCACTACCTCGGAGAAGAATACCGGTGGCGATGTTCGAGGAGCGACGACGATATGGTAGGGGCGAACGATACGGTGAAGGGGGGTGCAGAAGTCGCCCGGGATTCGCTCAACGATCTTGATCTCCGTTCCCTCCCGGGGACCCAGGTGGAGCACTCGCCGAATTTCGACGGAGTCACCCACCTCCTCCCGCATGCCCAGAGCACTGACCAGCGCCATATCCGTCACCCAGTCAATCTCCGGCGCCTGCGAAGGGTTACCGGTGTGGTCTTCCCAAAACGGTTCCCACCCCGGGGGGACTTTGCCGCGATCCGATCCGTCCGGTGACCGGAAGACCTGGAAGGCGGCCAGTTCGAGGTTCGTCTTGTCCCCCTTGTCCAAGGTGGCAAAGGGAAGACTCCCCGTGTAGGCGTAGCGGTCTTCGGCGTTGCCCACAGTGAAGTTGCGCGCCCGTTTCGTCGCTTCAATCACCCGGGCCGCATCGGGACCGGGACCGGACCCTTGTGACCGCAAGAATCCCAGGGTACCGAACCCACAACGGATCCACTCCCTCTCCTCGTCCTTTCTAGAATCCCGGATCATGAGCGTCACCCGGCTCGCCAACAAGCCGCAATTCGGATCGACACTCCGGTCCACGTTGGCAAGACCCCAAACCCCGTTCTCATGCACGTCGGCAATGTAGGAGGCATAGGAAGTCGAAAAGAGACCCGGAACGCCAGGGTTGGACACCAGGGACTCCTCTCCCACGATATCCTTGTAGCCGATTTCCTCGAAGAGCCACCACGCGCCACTAGAGGTCCACTTGAGCATTTGCCGCTGCCAGCCGATTCCCCCCTGGAGGGGTGTTCTCACGTGAACTTCTATTTCTCCGACCTGGCCGAAGCGTATCGGGTCCGGGCCAATGCCGTCTCCGCAACCGGCGACGGCGGCAAAAAGCCCTGCCAGGGTTGGGACCGACCATCTCGGGGGAACCCCGATCGGCCTTTTCCCTTTCGATTTCCGCGCGTATTCTCTGGTGAACATGAGCGCTCTCTCCCTTCTCCATCGGCTCCTATGCGAACGGAGTGTAGCTCCAGGGGATTTTACCCTCGCGAGCGGCACTCGTTCATCGTACTACATCGATGCTCGCCGGACGACGATGACCGGCCAAGGCCAAGTCCTCGTTGGCGAAGTCTGTTACCACGCCATGCGGAACGCAGGTTGGAAGCCCGAGTTCGTCGGGGGGATGACCCTGGGCGCGGACCCCATCGCCTTCGCTGTCGCCCATCACGCCACCCGCCAAGGCGAGTCCCTGAACGGGTTCACCGTACGAAAAGCCCCGAAGATCCACGGCACGGCGCGCCGGGTTGAAGGAGGCACGCTCCGGGGCGCTCGGGTGGTGGTGATCGAGGACTGCGTCACGACGGGCGGAAGCGTACTGGAAGCCCTTGACGTCGTGACCCGCCAGGGAGCCTTGGTTCTGGGCACTTTGGCTCTCGTCGACCGGGAAGAGGGAGGGGGCGTCCGTCTCATTGAGGCGGGATACGAGTTCCGGGCCATCTTCACCGCGAAGGAACTCCTCCGAGACCGGATGACTTCTCTCCACCCGGGGGCTTCCCGCTCCTGATCGTCCTTCAGTCCACGAGGCGAAGGGGCATGACGAGACACAGGTAGTCCAACTGATCGTCCGCAGGCTTGACCGTGGCGGCTCGCTCCGAGGTCTTGAAAGAGAAGGTTATGTCGCCGCCGGGCATGCACTTCATGACTTCCAGGAGGTATCTGGCATTGAACGCGATTTCCATCGCCTCCCCCAGGTAATCCAGCTCCACCTCATCGTATGCCTCCCCCAGGTCGGGGGTTGTCACGTTCAGGCGTACCCGGTCGGACTCAAAGGACAGTTTGGTTCGATGCGGCTCCTCGCTCGCCACAACCGCCATTCGCCGCACCGCGGCCTCAAAGACCCCCTTGTCCACCGTCGCCGTCTTGTCGTTGTCCTTGGGAATCACCTGTTCGTAGTTGGGGTAAGACCCTTCGATCAAGCGGGTGTAGACTTCCGTATCTTCGGATCGAAAGCCCAGATAGTTCCCGTTTTTCGCCACGGCCAGCCGACTGTCTTCTTCGAACAGGCGATGGACCTGCGCAAGGGCAACGGGTGGAACGATGAGGTTCGCGCTTCCTGTCGGCGTTGGGTCCGTCTCGGCACCCCTCTTGGCGAGGCGATGGCCATTGGTCGCAACCATGCTCATCGATCCGTCCCGCAGCTCCCAGAGAACCCCGTTCAGAAGGGGACGGCTCTCTTCGGTAGAGACCGCAAAGGAGGTACTCTTGATCAAACGCCCAAGGGTCTCTCGGGCAATGCTCCACCCCTCCTGAAAATTGACCTCGGGGAGATTTGGAAACTCTTCGCTGGGCAAGCCGTTTAGCTTGAACCGACCCCGCCCGCAGCGAATGTCCAGCTGGTCTCCCCGAACCCGGAGCGCCACAGGCTCATCAGGAAGCTCGCGAACCAGCTGCTGCAGTTTTCGCCCCGGGGCCGTGATAGAACCCTTCCGGGCCACGTCGGCTGGAACCTTGGTTCGGATCGCTACATCAAGGTCGGTTCCGCTGATCCACATGCCATCGTCCACAGATTCGACAAGGACATTGGAGAGCACGGGAAGGGTGCTCCTACTGGGAATGCTTGCCGAAACCGCGTCCAGGCCTCGACTCAGGTTCCGGCAGGTGGCGGTTACGTCCATGGGGTCAGCATCCAGCCTCCTGGAGGGTTATCGGTGCTCCAGGTTCACTTAGGGGGACGGTCTTCGGGGGGTCCTTCCGGGTCTTCAGCTGGGCGGCTCCCGGCCGACCGGTTCCTGGCCGGCCGCCAAGAACAATAATCCTTGGCGCTTGACCGGTGCAACCCGGATTTCGATTCCCGGCTCCATTTCCGGTTTCGGAAGGCGGGTATCCCATATGCCCCCGGAGAAAGGCTCCACCACGTCCGTTTTCCGGAGGCCGGAAGGCAGGAGACGAACTACATATGACATGAGGTTCTTATGAGTCAAGATCATCATAGAGGGCTGTGGAAAAGTGGAAAAACCAAGATCTGAAAGGCTCAAATCCCTGTTTCTTGAACAAGATACAGTAGACTCAAAGACTTCCGAATCGGGTGGAAAGCATGGGGTAAAACAGTGGATTTCCCAATTTTCCAGGCCGTGATTGTGGAAAACATGGGGATTTTCTGTCTTTTCCACAGAGTTTTCCACATCTTCTGCACACGGAACGCGGGCTTGAGGGAATACGGGGAGGTGGGCTTTTTCTCCCCCGTCCGTTCAACGGGTTTGCCCACATCCGCTTTGAGGCGACGGCTCGAGGCGACGACCCAGGGGGCCCCCGTACCCAGGGCTACGGTGCGGCCTTCGCCCAGGGGTGTCGGTGCCCCGTGCGATCACTCCCTCCCCGCCAGCTGTTTTCGAACTTTGCGGATCCGGGTGCGGAACTTCCGATCGGTTTGCATGCGCTCTTCGGCCTTTCGGATGGAGTGGATCACGGTAGAGTGGTCGCGCCCCCCAAAGATCTCCCCGATGTCCCGCAGGGAAGATTTTCCCACTTCCCGAATCAGGAACATGGCCGCTTGCCGGGGAACGAGAAGCCTCCGGGTCCGGCTCTTGGACGCCAGTGCGCTTCCCGTAACACCCCACGCCTCGGCAACCCGGTCGCGGATGGTCTCAAGGTCCGTGGGGAGCTTCTCCGTCTCCCTTGTGTCCGCCAGAGCCTTCCGGGCAAGGTCCAGGGTGAGATCCTGCCTGGTCAGGGAAGAAAAGGCGAGGAGCTTGATGAGGGCTCCCTCCAGTTCCCGAACCGATGACCTGCAACATCGGGCCACCAATTCCGGGATGCCCGGATCCAGAAGGATGTCGTCCTCTTCCGCCTTCCTTCGCAGGATGGCAACCCGGGTCTCGTAGTCCGGTGGGTTCACGTCGGCAACCAATCCCCACTCGAAGCGGGAAACCAAGCGTTCCTCCAGGCCTTCCAACTCCTTGGGGTGCCGGTCGCTCGTCAGTACGATCTGATGGCTGCTGTTGTACAGGGTGTTGAAGGTGTGGAAAAACTCTTCCTGGGTTCGCTCTTTCCTTCGCAAGAACTGGACGTCGTCCACCAGCAGGAGCTGGTAGGATCGGTACCGCGCCCGAAAGGCGTCGGTATTGTTATTGTAGATGGCGGTTACCATATCGTTCACGAAATGCTCCGCCGAAATGTAGCAGATCCGGGTTTCGGAATCGGACTCCAGAATCCGGTTTGCGATGGCCTGCATCAGGTGGGTTTTCCCAAGTCCGGTAGCTCCATACAGGAACAGCGGGTTGTAGCTTTGCTTGGTTTGCTCTGCGACGGCCAGGCTCGCCGCCTGAGCCAGGCGATTGCCGTCCCCGACGACGAAGCGGCGGAAGGTGTATCGACCGTTGAGCCCCAACATGGGTTCGGGCGGAGCAGGGGCATCCGGGGCCGCGGGAGCCGCCGACCCGGAGACCGGGGCTACGGAGACTTCCGGAGGGCTGCGGTCCGGTGCGGTGTCGGCCGACGAGATGGTGAGCGCAAAGGGCCCCGCGACGATCCGATGGCCGATCTCCTGGAGTATTCGGCCGTACTTGTCCTCCAGCCATTCGGCGTGGAACCGACTTGAGGCCTCAACCCGGAGGACTCCCTCCGACCAGGAGACCGCCTTGGTGCTGGACAGCCAAGTGTGGAAGCTTTGCTTGAATACTCTGGTTCGGATCCGGTCAAGTATCCGCTCCCATAGTTCCGTCGCGCCCAGTTGAATTCCTCATCGTCGGAAGGAAAAGGACCGGCAAGCTACCCCGACACCGGGCCGGGGTCAATCTTGACGTACCGTGTTGACCCGCTCCGGGGCAAGCCAATAGCTTCCAAGGGTCCAGCAAGGGTCCGGCCGTTCAAGGACCCTCCTCCTTCCCGGACGGATGCCCGTCAGAGACAGGCAGCGATTTGACAGATGAAACCGACATACAGGCCCCGGAATCGCAAGCGCTTGAACAAGCACGGGTTTCGAGCACGCATGAGTACCAAGGCGGGCCGAAAGGTCCTGAACCGGCGGCGGAGAAGAGGGCGGCGATCACTTGTGGTGCGCATCGGATCGAAGTACGCCTCGTAAACCCGGATGCATCCGGCAGGTACGGGGGAGGGCACCGGGTCCGAAGATCATCGGTTCCCCAGGGCCGCTCGAATCCGGCGGTCCCAGGACATCAAGACCGTTTTCCGTCGAGGAAAGCGAGTGAAGACCCCGGCATTGCATGTCTACGTTCTTCCCTCTTCCCGTCCCCGCATGGGTTGCGTCGTCCCCAAGCTGGGCCACGGAATCGTCGCGAGAAACCGGCTCAAGCGTCGGCTGAAGGAGATTGGTCGCAGGCGAGTCCTAGTCCGCCTGCATGAGGCGAAGCGGAACGCCGATATACTGGTGAGGGCGAGAAGAGGAGCCTACGGGGCTACGTACAAGCAGCTGGAAGGAGAGTTGGCCGGGGTGGTGGAGGCGGTATGCTCGGGCGCGTGATAGTGGGTGTGATTCGGTTCTACCAGCGGTGGGTTTCCGGGGTCACGCCGGCCGCATGTCGATACTGGCCCACCTGCTCCGAATACGCCATTCAAGCGGTTGAACGCCACGGGCCGGTGCAGGGGGGATGGTTGACCCTGAGACGAATCGGAAGATGTCATCCGTGGGGCGGCTCTGGGGTTGATCCGGTGCCTGAAAGGGAGGTTCGGGGACGATGAAGCCCGAAATGGGGCGGTTCTTTTTAGCGGTGACCCTGATGATGGCCGTCGTCGTGGGAACGAACGTTCTTTTTCCGCCGCCGCCCCCACCTGAGGAGGAAACGGCGGAGCCCGGACCGGTGGATCCGTCCCTCTCGGGGGAGGAGTTGGAGTTTCCGGAAAGGAGATCCCGGGTGACCGACCGTTTGACTCCGGAAATACCCAATGATGTTCCGGATGCCGGGGACGTCCCGGAGGAACTCGTTTGGGTGGAAGGCCCCCTCTACCGGATGTCGTTCTCCAGCTATGGTGCGACTGCCCGCTCCATCCGGTTGTCCGAGTACCCGTCCTTCACGCGGGATGGATTCGTTGAGCTGGTTCCAGCGGCAGCAGCGGTCCTCGGGGGGCGCTGGATCGAGGTGGGTTCCGATTCGGTGGACCTGACCCGTTTTCCCCACACCGTAACCCCCGAAGGTGGAATCCGCTTGGCCGAAGGGGACGGACCCCGAACCCTTACTTTCCGTTACGACCATCCGGGTGGCTCGTTCTTCAGCGAAATCCGTTACACCTTTTCTCCCGATTCCTACATCGTCCAGGTTGAGGGTGAACTGCCGGGGCTAGGTACCGGCGCGCGCGCCAGCATTCTTCGCGTGGACCTGGGGCCGGGGCTCGCCCTCAACGAAGTGCGGGAGCAGGAAGACCTTCGGATGATGGCCTTTTCGGGCCACCATCCCGACGAAGGGATCAAGTCACGTCCCATGTCGCGGGTGAAGGAACCGGATGTACTGGAGGGGCCCCTTCGGTGGGCTGCGGTCAAGAGCAAGTTTTTCCTCCACGCCGTGCTCCCCGGGGGCGGGAACCGAGGCGACCTCCTCGGGAGTGTCTGGGCCGCTCCGGGCCCTGAAGAAGGAAGGGCGTCGATCCGGGTCGATGTACCGGTCACCCCGTCGGGGACATACGCCTACCGGACTTTCCTGGGACCGATGGAGCGGGAGCTTCTCGTGGGAATCGGGGACGACCTGGAAGAGGTCAATCCATATGGATGGCGCTTTTTCCGTCCTGTAATCCGGCCCTTCGTCGGCGTAATTTTGTGGACGATCAATTTTTTCCACAACCAGCTTCTCCTGGGCTATGGTTGGGTATTGATGATTATCGGCGTGCTTATGCGCGTCGTCCTGTGGCCCCTTAATCAAAAAGCGATGCGGGCTCAGATTAGAAACATGGCTGTACAACCTTTGGTTCAAGAGATTCGGACAAAGTATGCAAATGATCCGAAGCGAACGAATCAAGAGATGATGAAGCTTTACAAGGAGCATGGCTTCAACCCGTTAGCAGGTTGTTTGCCTATGTTGATTCCGTGGCCCATGTTGATCGCGCTCTTTTTTGTATTCCAAAACACGATTCAGCTAAGGGGAGAGTCTTTCCTCTGGCTGCCGGACCTCTCCGCTCCCGATCCGTGGTATATTCTGCCGTTCTTCCTGGGCATCAGCATGTTCTTGTTGCAGTTTATCAGTATGAGGTCGATGGGAACGAGCAACCCCCAGATGAAAATGATGATGTATGTTATGCCCGTAGTCATGGTGGTCATTTTCTTCCGCTTTGCGTCGGGGCTGAACCTCTACTACGCTACGGTTAACATTGCGACGATACCGCAGCAGGTGTTGATTGCCAGAGAGCGGAAGAAAGCAAGCGCGGCAGCGCCGCTGAAATCCCGGACCTGACGGGATTTCCCGGTGTGGGTGGGTCCGGTGCGCTCCTGGACACCATCGTTGCCCGGGCGACGCCTTCGGGATTCGGGGCCGTTGCGCTCGTCCGTCTGTCGGGACCTTGTGCCGTGAAAGTCGTGTCCGCCCTGACCCGCCGGGCCGACACCGAGTGGTCCGACCGGACAAGTCGGCTTCGCACGCTGTTTCACCCGCGCTCCGACGAAGCCCTTGACCGGGGGCTCGTGACCGTATTCCGGGCTCCGAAGAGTTACACGGGGGAAGATGTGGTGGAGATCTCGACCCATGGCGGATACGAAATCCCGGCAAGCGTAGTGGAGGCGTGCGTAAGCCTGGGAGCACGGCCGGCGAGACCGGGTGAGTTTACTCAGCGGGCCTACCTGAACGGCAAGCTGGACCTCACCCAGGCGGAGGCGGTGGCCGACTTGGTCGCGGCCAAGTCCGAGAAGGGGCGCACGGTTGCACTGCACCAGCTCGAGCAGGGGCTGGGGCGCCGAATTGCGGCCCTCCGGGAACGGGTGATCGCGCTTTTCGCGCTCCTGGTTCAGCACATCGACTTTCCCGAGGAGGACGAGGCGCCCACACCCTTGGAAACGATTGCCCGAGACGCCCGAAACGTGGTTCGGGAGATTGACCGCCTCCTGGCGACGGCCCCGGCGGGGGAGCTGTTGCGCGAAGGAGCAATGGCGGTTTTGGCCGGACTTCCAAATTCTGGCAAGTCCAGTCTTTTCAATGCATTACTGGGCACGGAGCGCGCTATCGTGACGGAGGAAGCCGGGACCACTCGCGATGCAATCGAGGCCGTGATTTCTGTTGAAGGCTTTCCGTTTCGTATTGTCGACACGGCGGGGCTGAGGAAGGGGACCGATCGCCTGGAGCGGCTGGGGATCGAGGTCGCTCGCCGGTACCTTTCCGCTGCTGATGTGGTGCTGTATTGTAGGGAGGCGGGGCAGCGGGCCGGTTCCCCTCCCACCGAGCGTGGCGAGGACGTGGAGGAAGAGTTTCTGAAATCCCTTTCGTCTCCCGTCATCCTGTTGAAGACGAAGTGGGATCTTGCGAAGGATGGCGAAGCTCCCAGGTCGAACGAGATCCCGGTTTCCGCCCAGTCGGGGGAGGGACTCGGTTCGGTAAAGGCCGCTCTCGGGAGTTTGGTGTTCAAGGGCGTGGTCGAGAACCTGGGCGAAGTGCCGGTTGTCACGGGGCGGCGGCAGGCCGGTCTCCTGAAGGAGGCTCGGGCGGAGGTCGAGAAGTTCGGGGGGGGTCTGGCCCGGGGGGTTCCCCCGGAGGTGGCGTCTGCACACCTCAGGTCGGCGGAAACGGCCCTGGAAGACATCTTGGGCGTCGTCGCTACCGAGGATGTGCTCACTCGTGTCTTCAAGGACTTCTGCATCGGGAAGTAAAGCACTCTGCAATCCGCTGCACCGGCGGTTGGTTCCCTGGGGTGGCGGGCCCAAGGCCCGGGGCGGTGCACTGGCCTCGATTCCGACGCAACATAATTTCGAGATTTCAAGTGGGGATTCTCGGAAACAAGGATTCCGGTCTTTTTCCAAAAAGAGGGCGGAAGGGGTAGGAACATGGAGCTTCGTTACGACGTAATCGTGGTGGGCGGAGGCCACGCCGGGGCCGAAGCGGGGGCGGCGGCGGCCCGATTGGGAGCTCGAACCGTCCTGGTCACGCCGGATCTGGCCCGAATCGCACAGATGAGCTGCAACCCGGCGATCGGCGGAGTCGCAAAAGGAACCGTCGCTCGAGAAGTGGGAGCATTGGGCGGCGTCATGGCCCAGGCCACAGACGCGTCCCGCATACAGTTCCGCATGCTGAACCGGTCCAAGGGTCCGGCAGTTTGGGGCCCCCGGGCCCAATGCGACCGGTCTCGCTACCCGGTTGCTGTCCGGCGTATCCTGGACGGACTGGAGAACTTGGACCTCTTTCAGGACATGGTTACGGGCCTTTGCTTCGATGGGGGTCGGGTGCAGGGGGTTGTGACCCGCGGGGGCGTTACCTTCGAAGGATCTGCGGTGGTCGTTACGACGGGGACCTTCCTCCGGGGCAGGATCCACCTGGGGGGGACCGGGGCGCAGGGAGCAGGACGCGCCGGGGAGGCGCCGTCAACCGAACTCGCGAAAGCCTTGGAGACGCAGGGACTTGAGGTTGCCCGGTTCAAGACGGGAACTCCCCCCCGAATCGACGGCCGAACCGTTGATTATTCCCGGTGCCAGCGCCAGGACGGAGACCGGGAGCCCTTCCGCTTCTGCTCTTACACCCGGGAACCACATCCGGATCAGCTCCCGTGCTGGATCACGTGGACCGGTCCGGCGCTGCAAGAGATCGTCACTCGAAACCTTTCCCGGAGTGCCCTCTACGGTGGGGAAATTGCCGGCCGGGGCCCCCGTTACTGCCCGTCCATCGAAGACAAGGTGGTGCGCTTTCCTCACGCTTCCCGACACCAAGTATTCCTGGAGCCGGAGGGTCTGGACACGACGGAGCTGTATGTCAACGGACTGTCCACTTCCCTCCCTCCCGAGGTTCAGTTGGCCTTCCTACGGTCCGTACCGGGCCTGGAAGAAGCAAAAATGACTCGAGCGGGGTACGCCATTGAGTACGATTACTTTCCGCCTTACCAACTTCGCCACACGCTGGAAGTCAGAGCCCTTCCCGGGCTCTACTTTGCTGGCCAGATCAACGGAACCACCGGGTACGAAGAAGCTGCCGGTCAGGGGCTAATCGCGGGTGCCAACGCCGGCTTGGCGGTACAGGGGATGGATCCCTTCACGGTGGAGCGGGACCAGGGGTTCATCGGCGTTCTCATCGATGATCTCGTAACCAAGGGGGTCGACGAACCCTACCGGCTGTTCACTTCCCGGGCGGAGTACCGCCTTCTGCTCCGGCAGGACAACAGTCCCCGCCGACTCGGGATCCTGGCCCGCTACGCTGGACTACTCACGGCCAACCAGGAGAGGGCCCTCGAGGCCCGGCTTGCCGAAGAGAACCGGGTTGCTGCCTGGTTTCGCGATACGGCTCTTCCCCCCGCAACGGTCAACTCGGTGCTGGAGAATGCCGGGACGACCCCGGTTGCAGTCCCCACCCGAGCTCGAGAGCTTCTGCGCCGCCCGGGGGTGACCGCCCGGAGCCTTGTGGACGCTCGGGACGGCAACCCGAACTTCGATGCAGACGCCCTGGTCGCCATTGAAGTTGAGACGAAGTACGAAGGATACGTTCGTCGGGAGGCGGAACGGGCAAAGACGATCAGGCGGCAGGCGAGCTTCAAGATTCCTGACGATGCCCCGTTTGCCAGCTTCACAACTCTGTCCACGGAAGCACGCCAGAAGCTGGCCCGGGTCCGCCCGGGGAGCTTGGCACAGGCCGGGCGAATTCCGGGCGTATCCCCTGCCGACCTCCAAAATCTGGTCATGGAGCTCCGGCGGATGGGTGCGGCCGCTTCAAGAGAAAGAGTCGCCGTCCCGTCGTCCATGGGCGTCGGGGAAGCAAAATCCTGAAGTTTCTCCCTCACCCAGCCGGCGTGCGTCTAACTGCAGGTCTCCGCTTCCCGGCGGCTTGCGCGAAGCTCCTTTTCTGGCGGGTTCGCGCCAAGATAGGCCCAGCTTCTGCCGCGAGGATGTTCCACGTGAAACACCGACGGGATGCCCTTCACTCATTGGCCGTTGTTGCCCCTCCTCACCCCGCCGGGATAGGGGTGGAGACAGAGGCAAATTACCCAAGGCCGAATGTTCGCTTCCACACCTTATGCTGGTGGAGGCCCCAAGGTGCTCGTGGGGGCCCCCGAGGCGCTTCCATACCCCTCGCTTGGGGGGGCTCCGAGGTTGGCCAGGGGGATTGGGCCCGCGCTGATGAACTGCGTGGCCGGAGAAGTGATGCGCGACAGAAACGGACCTTCAATGTGGCGTCATTCCCGGCCCTCGTTGCTTCCAGCCAACGTTCGTGGCGTGTACGGAGGGTCATGGGTTGATCATGGGTGGGGCCGACTCCTCAATCCTTGGCGATCCGTCGGCCAACAAGGAGACAATCGCCAGCATGGTGGCGCGGGAAAATGACTCCCGTTAACTGGGCAGGGGCACCTTTGAGCGTCCTTGAAGAGCCGGGTGACTGCGTCCGCATCTGGATCCAGGTCCGGAAGATGTTTCTGGTTAACGGGAAGCCTGCTGATCAGTTTTGAGCACGCAAGAGTACCGGGGCGGGCCGAAAGGTCCTGAACCAGCGGCGGAGAAGAGTGCGGCGATCACTTCTGGTGCGCATCGGACCGAAGCACGCCTCGTAGATCTGATGCATCTGGCAGGTACGGGGAGACGGCCCCAAAGTCCGAAGATCATCGGTTCCCCTTAAGCCGCCCGAATCCGGCGGTCCCGCAACGGCGGATCGCAATGTGCCTACCTTCCTGGGTTGCCGCGGGTCCTCTGGGTCTCCCGGCTAGTTCCACGTGGAACATCTCATCGCTAGATTTTGAGTCCCCATCCCGACCTTATGCCCTTTCTTGGGGCCGGCGGCGCTTCCTACCCATGGCCATGACCCGGAGGACAACGGGTGACGCGGATTATCGCGCTTGCAAATCAGAAGGGTGGTGTGGGAAAGACCACGACGGCCGTGAACTTGGGAGCGGCGCTGGCTCGGGATCGTACCCCGGTCCTCATCGTGGATATTGATCCGCAAGGAAATGCTTCCAGCGGCTTCGGGCTCGTGAATCGGAATGGTTCTCCGACGATCTACGACGTTCTCATTCGGGGCCTCCCGGCGGTCAAGGCCATCCGCAAAAGCGTTGCGGGGCAGCCGACCCTGGATGTCCTTCCGGCAAACCGAGATCTGGTGGGAGCGGAAGTGGAACTCGTGGGCGTGCAGGAACGAGAAACGATCCTCAGGGAAGCCCTGGCTCCGATTGTAGGGGACTACGCGTACATTTTCATCGATTGCCCGCCATCCCTAGGGCTCCTGACCCTGAACACGCTGGCCGCTGCCGATTCGGTTCTGATCCCGATCCAATGCGAGTTTTACGCGCTGGAAGGCCTGTCCCAACTGCTGAACACGGTCCGTTTGGTCCAGCGCAACCTGAATCCTGGCTTGGCGATCGAGGGGGTTCTGCTGACCATGTACGACCCCAGGCTGAATCTCTCCCGCCAAGTTGCCACCGAGGCGAAGAAGTACTTCGGCGGACAAGTCTTCGAGACGGTGATTCCTCGGAATGTCAGCGTTGCGGAAGCACCTGGGTTCGGGGTTGCCGTTGTTGACTATGCACCGTCTTCGGCCGGGGCCCGTCAGTACGCGGCCCTGGCCAGGGAACTGGGGGCCAACGCGAAGTCGCAGTCACCCTCAGGCGTGGCGTGGACATGAGTGGAACGGATCGCCTCGGCCGGGGCCTCGGTGCCCTTCTCGGGGAATACATGCAGGAGCCCCTTGCTCCTGGCGGGAAAGGGACTGCGTCGGTGACCTTGCCCGTTCGGGCCATCGTGCCCAATCCCTTCCAGCCCCGAAGGAAGTTCCAGCCCCAGGAACTGGCCGAGCTCGCCGCATCGATCAAGGCAAGTGGCCTCATCCAGCCGATCGTGGCGCGCAAGTCCCCGTCGGGACGAAGTTACGAGCTCGTAGCCGGCGAACGACGGTTGAGGGCGGTCAAGCAGTTGGGCTGGACAGAGATTCCAGTTCAAGTCCGTGACGTAGACGACCAGACCCTGTTGATTCTGGCACTCGTCGAGAACATCCAGCGGGAGGACTTGAGTCCCTTGGAAGAGGCGAGGGGATATGAAATTCTTCGGGATAAATTCGGTATCACCCAGGCCAGGATCGCAGAAGCGGTCGGAAGGAAAAGGTCGACCGTAGCCAATATGCTCCGCCTCCTCGGGCTGCCGCCTTCGGTTCGCCGTCTATTGGAGGAAGGATCGCTTACCATGGGGCACGCCCGGGCGATTCTTTCCGTGGAGGATCCGGTACGAGCCGCCAACTTGGCCCGGACGGCGGTGGCCGACTCGTGGTCGGTCCGGGAGACGGAAAAGCGGGTTCGCGAAACTGTGGACGGAGGGACGGCGCGGCGGGTACGCGTATCGGAGAAACTCCCGCAGCGGGGGAAAAGGGATCCGGCCGTCGAAGCCATGGAAGAGGCACTTGAAGGACACTTGGAAGCCAGAGTGGCGATCCAGTGGAAAAACAACAGTAGCGGCGCCATCCGCATTCACTTCCAGGGAGCTCGAGAGCTTGAGCGCGTGTTTCTGGCCATGACGGGGAAGGACGTAGCAGACATCATCAATGATTGAGGGGTGGTTGCGGGAGGAGCGGCGCCTCACTATGTGGCACTGTCGTGGACGAAAGTCGCTGGGCGGGTTGGATTAAGATCGGAGGGCGTCAAGGCTGTGGTAAGGGAAAGGGTGAAGCGGAGCGAAAAACGCAGGCTGACCGTTGTGTTGGTTTCCGAAGGTTCAGAGAATTTGTCGCGCACCTACACTTTTTCCCACCGCCGGATCCAGACCGTCGTCATTTTGGTTGCCCTGCTGGGTGTTGGGTTTGTGGGAATGACTGCGAGCTGGGTGCCCCTTGCCCGGAAAGCGGCGGCGTCCGACGAAATAGAACGTCAGGTTACTGCCGGACTGGAACTGGAGGACCTTGCCCGAAAACTGGCGGAGCTAGAAGAACGGCATCAAGTGATCCGCAATGTGCTGATCCGTTCCGATCCTTTGGAATCCGATTTCTGGCTTGCCCGAACCCGAGGGTCCGCGACCGAAAGAGGGGGACGTCTCCCCAGGGCGGAGGCGACGGAGGAACCGACCGCTTGGCCCTTGACCGTGCCCGGCTTCATAACTCGGCCCCTTCTTGAACAAGCCGATGGCGAACACCCGGGGATTGATATCGCTGTTCCCGCCGGTTCTTACGTGCGGGCGGCCGGAAGCGGTGAAGTCGTTGATGCCGCGGAAGATCCTGTTTATGGTCTCTTCGTGCTCATTGACCACGGCAACGGCGTGCGGAGCCTCTACGGCCACGCCAGTGTACTGGCCGTGGACCGAGGCCGGATGGTCCGGCAGGGGGAGGTGATCGCGTTGTCCGGTTCGACGGGGAGATCCACAGCGCCCCACCTTCATTTTGAAATACTCCGCTACGGCAGGCCTGTAGATCCCCTGTCGATCGTCACGCCTCCTTTGAGAGGAAGGAAGCATTCGGATAGCTGAGCGCTAAGGAGCAAGTTTTGACAAATCGAGGTCGTTTGATTGCAGGTTTCCGCCCCGCCAATCTTCTCTCCGTCATCCGACGGAGACGCCGAAAAGGAAGACGGAATATGGCCAAAGACGGCTCTGGTGCGGCATCCCGGTCCGATACGATTCTATCCATCATCGGGCCCGGAATGCACGTCTTGGGTGACTGCAAGACCAAAGACAAGATTCGCATTGAAGGTGTCATTGAAGGGTCCGTTTACGCCGAAAAGGCAGTATTGATCGGGAGGAACGGGAGGGTGACGGGAGACATCACGACCCAGGAAGCTGTCATCGCGGGATCGGTAACCGGGGAGATCGTGGCTTCGGTTCGCCTCGAGCTTCGGAGTACCAGCAAGGTCGACGGAGAACTTCGCACGGCGTGCCTTCAGTTGGAAGCAGGCGGGAAGGTGAACGGAACCGTCAACGTCGGGAGGATCGAAGGGACAGGGGCCGGCGGCGGAATCGTGGCTGGAAAGAAGACAAGAACGGCCGGGAAGGCGGTTCCGCCGAGGGTGGGCAGAAGCGGTCAAGTTTCCCCCAGACCGCCAAAGAAGTAGGACTTCGTGCCCGCCGTGGCGTTGGCAGAGATCGTCGCCTTCCTCGATTCCTACCTGGAGGTGGGGCGGATCCCGGACTACCCCAATGCCCTCAACGGGCTCCAGGTGGAGAGCGACGGGCCCGTCAGGCGCGTGACCGGGGCGGTGGACGCAAGCGAGGCGGTCATCCATTTGGCGAGAAGCCAGGCCGACCTCCTGGTGGTCCACCATGGCCTGTTCTGGCAGGGTCTCCATCCGCTAACAGGTCGTCACTTCCGACGGGTCAAAGCGCTGATCGAGAGTGGCACCGCCCTGTACAGTGTTCACCTTCCCCTTGACGCCCACGCCCGGATAGGGAATGCCGCCCTGCTTGCCCGGGATCTGGGCATGGAAGGGTTGGAACCCTTCGGGACCTTCAAGGACACACATGTTGGCTGGAAGGGAAAGATCCGAATGCCAGTGGAAACAATCGCCGAACGACTCGCTTCCCTCACGGGAAGCCGGATACACACCCTCCCCGGCGGTCCCAAGACTGTTACTACGGTGGGCGTCATTACGGGGGCGGGAGCTTCCGCCCTGGGTGAAGCTGCGGAAGAGGGGCTTGACGCGCTGGTGACCGGGGAAGCACAGCATCATCACGCCATCGAAGCGGCCGAAGTAGGGGTGACCGTTTTCCTGGCGGGGCACTACGCCACCGAAACGGGAGGCGTGAAGGAGGTCGTCGCCCTGCTGGAGGACCGTTTCGGGGTGGGGGGCCTGTTCGTTGACTCCCCCACCGGGTTGTAGTTCGTAGATTTAGATTATGATCACGGAACCCAACCCGCCGATGCGCCCCCATGCCTCCCGGGCCCTCATTCTCGGATGTGGATGCGCCGTTCCGTTTTCTACGCCGTAGTTGGCGGAAGGCTGGCGGAATGACTTCTCGCGGAATGACTTCGGGAACGGAGGACTCCTGCCCCTCTTGCAGACACCGGGAATTGCCCCCCGACGCCAACTTCTGCCCGCAGTGTGGGGGGGGATTGCGCGGTTTGCCCTGTCCGGGTTGCGATGCCCCTTCCGGGGTGGGAGACCGTTTTTGCACAATTTGCGGAACGACGCTGCCCCGCTCGGGGCCTGAAGTTGAGGCCAAGACGGGGGTCGGGAGGAGGCTTCTCTCGGCGATCGCGGTCGTCGCAGTCGTCGGGGTTCTGGCGTTGGCTCTCGTCGTGGTTATGGTCACGCGGAAGGGAGGGCAGCGGGAGATTACGTTGTCCCCCCCGCCGACTGAACAGGGAAGCGCCCTGGGGCCCACATCGGCTGTGGACTTGGCATCGATGACTCCCAGAGATGCGTCGAACAGGCTGTTCACGCGAGTCATGTCCGCGGTAGAGGCGGGCAACCGAGCGGAGGCGGAGCGCTTCTTGCCCATGGCCATCGCCTCCTACGACCGTATCGTGGACTTGAACCCCCATGACTGGTTCCACCTTTCCCTCCTCCACGCCGCCGCTGGCGACGGGGCCTCGGCCCTGGCCACCGCAGAAGCGGGATTGGCGGTGAGGCCCACTCATCTGCTCTGCCTGGGGGCGGCCGCCGAAGGCGCCCTCCTCCTGGGCGACTCGACACGGGCAGCCACCTACTATGGTACACTTGTGGATGCGTACGAAGAGGAACTCCAGTCCGGGCTGGTGGAGTATGGGACTTCGAACGAAGAAGGGCACGCCGACTTGCTTCCGGTTCTGCGGCAGCAGGCGTCGGAGTACCTGGACGGCCTGTCGGAACCCGAATCCGGGACGAATGGCTAAGAAGATCTGGAACCCGGCGTGCCGGGCAGAGGTTGGGGTCAGGCTGTCAAGGTACGCCGTGGCAACGTATCCGGGGTTGGCGGTGACGTATGTCCTCCGATAGCTCTGCCCCGTTCCCGATCCCCAAGAGGTGGCCCACCGAGGACGAACTCCTGTTCGAGAGCGAAGAAGAACTCGAAGCGACCGTCCGGAACACGTGGCGGGTCTTCCGCATTATGGGCGAATTCGTGGAGGGGTTCGAGAAGCTGGCAAAGATCGGTCCGGCCGTAGCCATCTTCGGTTCTGCACGGGTACGCGCCGGCGACCCGATGTACAGGCGATGTGTTGAGACCGCACGGCTTCTGGGGGAGGTCGGCTTCTCGATCATCACGGGGGGTGGCCCGGGGATGATGGAGGCGGCGAACCGAGGCGCCCGGGAGGCGGGCACCATTTCCGCCGGATGCAACATCGAACTGCCCTTCGAACAGTCGAATAACGATTTCGCGGACGTCACGGTCGATTTTCGCTATTTCTTTGTGCGCAAGACGATGTTTATGAAATTCGCACAAGCTTTTGTGATCTTCCCGGGTGGCTTTGGAACCATGGATGAACTGTTCGAATCTCTTACGCTCATCCAAACCGGGAAGATACGGAATTTCCCCGTTGTTCTTTTCGGATCCGAGTACTGGCGTGACTTGGTCGGGTGGCTGCGCGCCACCATGGCTGCAGAAGAAAAAATCGATCGGGATGACTTGGATCTTTTCTTCGTCACCGACGATCCCGTCCAGGCCCGGGACCATGTTCTCCGAGCCCTCGAGCAAAACGAGGAAGCCCGCCAGGAGCGCGTGCAGACAGACGGAGATTCTCTTTGAACGGAGAATTTGTGACGGAATCAATGACCAAAAGCGGGATGCGCGGATATGCCCCGGCGGGCAAGGACACAGGCACTGTGAAGCCCAAGGGCACCTCGCGGATCCGTGCCCACGAGGGACTGGACACCATCCCCATGACTTCCCGCAAGCCGTCCTGGCTCAAAGTGCGTTCGCCCGGCGGCCCAAACTACCTGCGACTAAAGCACCTGATGCGAAGCCGGTCCCTCCACACGGTGTGCGAAGAGGCTGGCTGCCCCAACATCGGGGAGTGCTGGGAGGCGGGGACGGCCACCTTCATGATTCTGGGCGATGTTTGCACTCGGGCTTGCAAGTACTGTGCGGTGGCTCACGGATTGCCTTCGGAACTGGACCTGGACGAGCCTCGCCGAGTGGCGGAGACCATTGTCGCCATGGGCCTTGACCATGTCGTGATCACCTCCGTCAATCGAGATGAACTTGCGGACGGGGGCGCCAGCATCTACGCGGCGACCATCCGGGAGGTGCGGGCAAGTCTTCCGGCGTGTTCTGTCGAGGTGCTCATTCCCGATTTCAAGGGCGACGAAGCGGCGTTGCGCATCGTGATGGAGGCGGGTCCCGCGATCCTGGGTCATAATTTGGAAACGGTGAAGCGGCTTCACCCGGATGTGCGTCCCGGCGGCCGCTACTGGCGTTCCATTTCTTTTCTGGGGGCTGCAAAAAGGATGGACCCTGCGATCCTTACCAAGACGGGGATCATTTTGGGCATGGGCGAAGAGGCGGGAGAAATCCGCCAGGCGATGGCCGATCTCCGGGAGGCGGCCGTGGACATCTTGACGCTGGGCCAGTACTTGCGGCCTTCGAAGCAGCACATTCCGGTGGCTCGCTGGGTGACCCCGGGGGAGTTCATGGAGTGGAAGCGCATCGGAGAAGACGAGTACGGCTTCCGCCACGTGGAGTCCGGTCCGCTGGTTCGCTCCAGCTATCACGCCAAGGAACAGGCCCGTGAAGTGAAGGCGGGGGGGCCCGGGGCGATCCGGGAGGTGATGGATACGGACCTTCCCGCTCCCGCCGAAATCCTTCCGGGCAGCGAAGGGAATCCGGCCGGCGGAGCCGACTTCGGCGCGACGCCCTGCGGGGGCACTTCCCGATCCCCGCGCCCCCCGACCCCCTTTCCGCAGGAACTCATTCAAATCCGATCCAACCGACATCGGAAGACGACCCAACGGGCAGTGGGAATGGAGGCTTGACCGCCGATGGCGCCGACAAAGAGCAAGGGAAAAGCGAAGGCCGCCGCGACCAAGGGACCGGGACTGGGAACCGCACCCGATGGTTCGACGACTCACCCCGGGGAGGCTGAAGCGGGCGTCTTGCCCCACCCCCGGCGTCGCTCGATCCGGAACGATGATGGAATCGGCGGCTTTTCCCGAGGCCGGCTCCACGCACTCCTTCGGGAGATGCTCCTTTACCGCCGCTTCGAAGAGAAAGCGGAAGAGGCGTACGCCATCGGGAAGATCGGCGGCTTCTGCCACATCCACATCGGTCAGGAGGGCCTTGCCGCGGGGGCGATCAAGCCTCTGCGGGAAGACGATCTGGTCATCACCGCTTACCGGGAACACACCCAGGCGATCGCCAAGGGCATCGCCCCCCGGGCGGTCATGGCCGAGTTGTACGGACGCACGGACGGATGCTCGGGAGGGCGGGGCGGGTCGATGCACCTCTTCGACACGTCGGTCGGCTTCATGGGCGGACACGGGATCGTGGGCGGACAGATTCCCCTGGGTGCCGGGCTCGCATGGGCGATCAAGTACCGGGGCGGAGACCAGATCTGCGTGTGTTTCATGGGCGATGCGGCGGTCAATCAGGGAGCGTTCCTGGAGTCCTTGAACATGTCGGCGATCTGGCAGCTCCCGGTCGTCTACGTTGTGGAAAACAACGGTTACGGAATGGGCACTTCCTTTCCCCGGGTGTCGCTGACGAAAATGGAGGATCGCTCGGGGGCGTACGGCATCCCGGCCCATACCGTCGACGGCCAGGATGTCCTGGCTACATTTGAGTTCTTTGCCCGGTTGGCGGACGATGTGCGGAATGGAGCGGGTCCCCAGTTCGTCAACGCGGTTACGTATCGCTTCCGGGGGCACTCCATGTCGGACCCGGTTTCGGGCACGTACCGGTCGAAGGCGGAGGTGGAGAGGCAGACCCGGGAGCGGGATCCCATCGTGATCTTGCGGGACCGTCTCATGGAGGCAGGACTCCTGGACCAGGAGGAGCTGGAAGCGATGGATTCGAATGTGCGGGCCATCTGCGATGACGCCACCGACTTCGCCGACGCGTCACCGTTGCCGGCCCCCTCCACCCTCTACGACCATGTCTATGCGGTCACGAACGACTCCGGTCGGCTCTTCTTTGACGGGCGGGACCGGAGGGCCGCGGCTCCCCGGTCCCGCCCGTCGGAGAGCGGCCCGTTCGGCGCATAAGAGCATGAAGTCCGACTGACGATGGATCGGGAAGGAAGGCGGCCGATGACCGAGCTGACGTACCGGGAGGCTCTCAATGCCGCGATGGTCCAAGAAATGGACCGGGACGAAACGGTTTTTCTCATGGGCGAAGAGGTGGCCGAGTACGACGGTGCCTACAAGGTTTCCCGGGGAATGCTGGAACGGTATGGCGCCCGGCGGGTCGTTGACGCGCCCATCAGTGAGCTGGGCTTTGCCGGGCTGTGCGTGGGTGCGGCGATGGCCGGCCTGCGGCCGATATGCGAATTCATGACCTTCAACTTTTCCATTCTTGCCCTGGACCAGGTAATCAACAACGCAGCGAAAATGCTGTACATGACAAACGGCCAGATCAACGTGCCGATCGTCTTCCGAGGCCCCGGTGGGGCGGCGCTTCAGCTCTCGGCTCAGCACTCCCAAGCGTGCGAGACCTACTACGTTCATGCCCCTGGCGTGAAGCTGGTGACCCCGGCGACCCCCGCCGACGCCAAGGGGCTCCTGGCCGCAGCCATCCGGGACGACGACCCGGTGGCCGTGATGGAGGGAGAGCTCCTCTACAACGTCAAGGGTCAAGTGCCGGACGGGGAGTACGTAATCCCACTGGGGGTTGCCGAGCGGAAGCGTTCCGGGGAAGATGTCAGCATCATCACCCACGGCAAGATGGTTCACGTCGCGCTGCAAGCCGCCGACCGGCTCTCCCGGGAAGGGGTGGAAGCGGATGTGCTGGACCTTCGCTCCATTCGGCCCCTGGATGTGGATGCCATCTTGGCGACGGTGGCCAGAACCAACCGGGCCGTTTACGTGGAGGAGGGGTGGCCCTTCGTCGGCGTCGGCGCCCAGATCGTGTCGCTCATCCAGGAGGAAGCCTTCGACCACTTGGATTCACCGGTCATCCGGGTCGCTCAGGCCGATGTGCCGATGCCCTACGCAAAGAACTTGGAGCAGCTGGCCAAGCCCAGCGTGACAGGAATCATCGAAGCCTGCAAGAGGGCCCTCTACCTGCCCTCGGGAGCGGCGTAGGATGGCAACCCGAGTCCACATGGAAGCGCTGTCTCCGACCATGGAAGAGGGCCAGGTCGTCAGGTGGCTAAAGAATGAGGGAGACCCGGTCGCACGGGAAGAGATCCTCGCCGAGATCGAGACCGACAAGGCCACGATGGAGCTGGTGGCTCGCGGGGAGGGGGTCCTCAGGAAGATCCTTGTCGGCGACGGAGGCGTGGCTCCGGTCGGAGATGTGATCGCCGTAATCGCTGCCCCCGACGAGGACATTGAGGGGCTGATCCAGACCGCGGCCCCCGCCGACTCCCCTTCGAGCCCGGATGAACCGACGGCCGCCTCTTCCACCGAGAAGAGCTCCTCTCCGGATGCGTCCGCCTCCTCTGCCGTTCCTGGCCGAACCAAGGTGTCGCCCGTCGCCCGCCGTTTGGCTCGGGATCTGTCGGTTGACCTGCACGGCATTTCAGGCACCGGCCCCGGGGGCCGGATCGTCAAGCGGGACATCGAACGGGAGGCTGCCCGGCTCCCTGCGGTTCCTGCCAACACCGAAGCACCACCCGACGCTCCTTCACCGCAGGCTCCGCCTGTCCCGGGCGAAGACTTCGTCGACGTGCCCTTGTCACAGATGAGGAAAACCGTCGCCCGGCGGCTGACCGAATCCCTGGGCCCCGTGCCCCACTTCTTCCTCACCGTGGAAGCCGACATGCGCCGCGCGATGGAAGCTCGGGCGCGCATCAACAACGTGCTGGACGGAAGCGGCAAGGTGTCGGTCAACGACCTCGTCGTCAGGGCCGCCGCCGCCGCACTCATCCGCCACCCCGACTGCAACGCTTGGTGGCAGGACGGCTTCATCCGCCGCTTCAACCGCGTCCACATGGGGGTGGCGGTTGCGGTGCCCGGAGGCCTGATCACACCGGTTGTCAGGGATGCTCAGTCCAAGGGGTTGGCCCGGATCGGCGCCGAGGTGCGTGAGCTCGCCGTGCGCGCCCGGGAGAAGAAGCTCCAGCCGCACGAGTACACTGGGTCCACCTTTTCCATCTCGAATTTGGGCATGTTCGGGATCGACGAGTTCACGGCCGTGATCAACCCGCCGGAGGCCGGCATCCTTGCAGTGGGCACGATCAGGGAACGTCCGGTGGCCCGGGAGGGCCAGCTCGTCCTTTGCCCGACGATGCGGCTTACCCTGAGCTGCGACCACCGAGTGATCGACGGGGCTCAAGGCGCCCGGTTCCTGGCCACGCTGAAGGCCTTCCTGGAAGAGCCGGCGGCGATTCTGATCTAGGGAGAGATCCGAATTCGGGCATGGTCAGGCGGAATCTGTTCCCCCAACGAGGTGTTCTGTGACAGCTAATTCGAAGGACGACGGGAATTTCGATGTTGTGGTCATCGGTGGCGGTCCGGGAGGCTATGTCGCCGCCATCCGGGCGGGGCAACTGGGCCTGAAGACGGCGTGCGTCGAGGCGGACAAGCTGGGCGGCGTGTGTCTGAACGTCGGTTGCATACCGACCAAGGCGCTGTTGAGCAGTGCTCTGCTGGTGAATGAGCTGGCGGAGGCGAGCGGACACGGTATTTCCTTCGACGGATTCCGCACAGACCTGGGGCCCGCTCAGGCCCGCAGCCGGGCGGTGGCGAACCGGCTTTCCAGGGGGGTCGCGTTCCTCTTCAGGAAGAACGGAGTGACCCATGTGAAGGGACGCGGGAGACTTTTGGGGAGCGGCGGAGTGGAGGTGGAGGTGGATGGCAGGAAGCGGATGCTTGCGGCGGGCCACATCATCGTCGCCACCGGTTCGCGCCCGAAGAACCTACCTTTTCTGCCTATTGACGAGAAACGGGTCTGGTCTTCCACCGGTGCCCTCTTTCAGAAGCAGGCCCCCCCTTCCCTGGTCGTTGTGGGCGCCGGCGCCGTCGGGATGGAGTTCGCGGATATCTACTCCGCATATGGCAGCAAGGTCACGGTCATCGAGGCCCTGGACCGGGTGTTGCCCGTCGAAGATTCGGACTCGTCACGGGTCGTGGCCCGGAGCTTCGGGAGGCGGGGGATCGACATTTTCACGGGTGCCCGGGTGGAAGAGACGGTCGTCAGGGAAGACGGGGTCGGGATTTCCTTCACCGACGCGGAGGGCGGGGACCACAGAGTGGAGGCGGACTATGTATTGTCCGCCGTTGGGCGAGTCCCGAATACCCTGGACATCGGGCTTGGGGCGGTGGGCGTGAACCGAACCGAAAACGGGTTCATTGCCGTCGACGCAACCATGCGAACCAGCGCACCGGGCGTATGGGCGGTGGGCGACTGTGTCGGGCCTCCCCTTCTGGCCCATAAGGGAATGCACGAAGGTGTGGTTGCCGCGGAACACATCGTTGGCGCCGGACAGCATACGGTGGACTACGCCAACATTCCCAACTGCACCTATTGCCACCCAGAGGTCGCGTCCGTCGGACTCACCGAAGAACAAGCGAGGGAGCAGGGCCTAGACATCCAGGTGGGGACGTTCCCCTGGGCGGGAAACGGGCGAGCTCTCGCCGCCGGAGGATCCCCCGAGGGGTTCGTCAAGATAATCCGCAACAAGCGCTACTCGGAGGTGGCGGGGGCCCATATCGTCGGCCCCCACGCCACCGAGCTGATCGGGGAATTCGTCATGGCCCGGCACCTGGAGTCCACCGTCGAGGAAATTGACCGAGCCATGCATCCCCATCCGACGTTGTCGGAGGCGGTGGCCGAAGGGGCGCTGGCCGCCTTGGGGAGAGCGTTGCACGCCTAAGGGCCTTAGATCTCTGCCTCGATTCCACGGATCTCCAGAATCCGCAACAAGGCTTCGCCGATCTTGTTGTTCGGTGTGGAGGCGCCTGCGGTAATCCCCAACTCGAAGGGCGCTGCCGGGAGCCAGGTCCGCTCCACCACCTCAGGCGCACTGGCATCCAGTTCGGGCTTGTGCCGGATCCCGCCCGTCTCCACATCGATGCAAGCAGCGTCCTCAATGTGATACGTCGTCGTGTAAGTCCGGCAAAGGTGAGCGAGATGATTCGTGTTCGACGAGTTGTACCCGCCCATGACGAGCATGAGGTCGGGAGGGGACCGCATCATCTCGATCACGGCGTCCTGGCGTTCCTGGGTCGCGGAGCAGATGGTCCCGAACGACCGGAAGTGTTCCTCTGCGTGGGCTTCCCCTTTCGCTTCCGCCATCATCTCCCGCAGGCGGGCCCCGATGGCGATCGACTCGGTGGCCAGCATGGTCGTTTGGTTGGCCACGCCGATTTTTTCCAGGTCTCTGTCCGGGTCGAAGCCCTCGGACATTCGGTCTGCGAATCGCCGAAGGAAGTCCTCCCGGGTCAGCCGACCCGGTCGCGCGGTCATGTAGGCGCCGACGATCTCGGCTTCGTCCATGTCCCGGACGACGATGTACCGTCCTCCGTCGTGGCGATGTACCTGGCTGGCCGTGGCTCGGGATTCCTCGTGCAGGTGCTTTCCGTGGATCACCGCGGTGAAACCGTCCCGGGCGTAGTTTTCCACCCGCTTCCAGACCAGGAGCACCGATCCGCACGTCGTGTCGACAAGGATGCAACCCACTTGCCTGAGTTTCTCCATGTCCCGAAGGGTGACCCCGAACGCCGGGATGATGACCACATCTTCCGGGGTTACGCGGCCGAAGTCGAATTCGCCGTCGGCGCCCGGGGAGAGGAAGTCGATTCCCATTTCCCGCAACCGCCGGTTCACATGCGGATTGTGAATGATTTCGCCCACGAGAAAAATGCGCTTGTCCGGGAATTTGTGACGGGTCTCGTACGCGTAGTCCACAGCGCGGTCGACTCCGTAACAGAATCCGAAATCCTTCGCGAGACGTACCGTTACGTCCCCGAAGCGATCGGTGTACGCTCGGGATCGGATCCGCTCAACCAGGGCGGACTGGTATTCCATGTTGATCAGGGGTCTGACCTGGGCCTTGAGGCCGAACCCCTTGCGGAAGTATGTCTGGGCCATCGTTCTTCCCCAGCGGTGCGGGACGTGGAGCTTCCGGGCACGGTCCGGGAGGGGGTGGGCCGCACCGGAACCGGAAAGATACACGGTATGGCAGAGGAGAAGGAATGTTGAGCCGTCTGATTTTGCTGTTCGTAACCGTTCCCCTGGTTGAATTGGCGATTCTCCTCTACGTGGGCCAGTGGGTCGGTCCGGCACCGACGGTCGGGTTGGTGGTGCTTACGGGAATCGCAGGCGCCGCCATGGCTCGTCGCCAGGGGATCCAAGCCTTCCTGGCCATGAGACAGGAACTGACGCTGGGCCGGGTGCCCGTGTCTTTTCTGGACGGCCTTTCGGTGCTTGTGGGGGGCGTTCTTCTTCTGACGCCGGGTATCCTCACCGATGTTCTCGGCTTCGGCCTGATCTTCCCCGCTACCCGCAGGTGGATCCAAAAGCGCATCCGCAAGCGTTTGGAGCGCCGGTCCCCCCAAGGGGCGGTCGTATTCTTCGTGCGACCGGGTCCGCCCTCCTGATGTCCCGAATCGCCTTTCTGGAGCGGCTCCTCGAAGCCGTCGGCCCCTCGGGCTTCGAGGCCCGTCCCGCCCGGGTCTGGCGGAATGAAGCGGAGTCCTTCGCCCGGGTTTGGTCCGACGTGGTGGGCAACAGCTATGCTGCCCTTCATGAGGAGGGCGACCCCAGCGTCCTCATGGTTGGCCACATCGACGAAATCGGCCTTCAGATTACGCACGCCGACGAATCCGGGCTTCTCCACTTCGGAACCATCGGGGGATGGGATCCCCAGGTTCTCGTCGGCCAGCGGGTCCGCGTGATGGGAAGGGAAGGGGATGTCGTTGGTGTGGTCGGACGAAAAGCCGTTCACCTGATCGACGGGGAAGAGCGCAAGCGGGCGGTGGAAGTGAAGAAGCTGTGGATCGATGTGGGAGCGTCGTCTCGGGAAGACCTGGCCAAGCTTGGGGTGCGCATCGGAGATCCGGCCGTGCTTGACCAGGGGATGGTACGCCTGGCAGGGGACCGGGTGGCCGGCCGGGCGCTGGACAACCGGGTCGGAGCCTTCGTCGTCCTGGAGGCCCTGCGCCTCCTTTCCCAAGCCTCCGGCAAGACCGGAGCCGTGGCGGTGGCGACGGCCCAGGAAGAAATCGGATATTCGGGAGGAGGCGCGCGGGTCAGCGCCTTCGGTCTCTCTCCCGAAGTAGCCCTGGTGGTGGACGTGACTCACGCGACGGATGTTCTCGAAACGGACAAAGCCGAATTGGGGGATCACTCCCTTGGGGGCGGGCCGGTGTTGACCCGGGGCTCGGCGGTTCACCCGGCCGTCTTCGAGCTGCTTGCCGAAGTAGCGGACCGCAACGACATCCCCTACACCATCCAGGCGGCTCCCCTGCGCACGAGCACCGACGCCGACGCGATTCACCTGGCGGGTAGAGGCATACCCACCGGCCTCGTTTCCATTCCGAACCGGTACATGCACTCCCCCAGCGAAATGGTCGCCCTCTCCGACCTCTTCCATGCCGCTCGCCTCCTCGCTGCCTTCGTGAAGCGCCTTGAACAGGGTGTAGACTTTGGCAGGAGCTGACCGGGGGCGTTCGGTGGCTCCGATCTCACTGCCGCTTCTGCGACGCTTGGAGGGTGCTATATTTCAAAAAGGGGTTCACTTTCATCCTTCGATTCGGTTGCAAGGGCAGAGTTCCTTGAAGCCTTGGGGCAACCGCAGAAAACGGCGTAGAAGATGGTAGATTCCCGTTCCGTGATCAGAGAAATCCAGGAAATGAGGGAGGAGGGCCACCTTTCCGATGCCCTCCTCCGGTATTCGGTCAAGACGATTCACGCGGCCTCCGACCGCTTCAATTGGGTCGGTGTCTACCTTCTTGACGAAGAAAAATCCGAGTTATGGCTCCACAACTACGTTGGAGCCTCCACGGAGCACGCGAAGATTCCGGTGGGCGAGGGGGTGTGTGGTGTTGCCGTCGCACACGGGGCCGACCAAAATGTTCCCGATGTTTCGGAGTTTGACGGCTACTTGGCGTGCGATCCCGCCGTAAAGTCCGAACTGGTGGTGCTCATTCGCGCCGGAAGTCGCATATTCGGCCAGTTTGACATTGATTCCCACCAGGCGGACGTCTTTGACGACCAGGATGAAGTGGCCGTCCGCATGATCGCCGACAAGCTCGCGGAACAGATCGCCCACGAGCGTCGTTGACCCAAGGGGTCCCGTCGGGGGATGCTCCCGGGGCGAAATGGGCACTCTTGGGAAAACGGGTTTCGCGCGCTGGGTGCGCTGGATCGGAACAGGGGGGCCGAGTCGCCGGAGGCTGTTCTTCGTCGGCTCCTACGGATCGCCGGAAGGAGAGATATCGGCAGGAAGGTGTACGCTCCTTCCTGGCTCCCAATCCAGGGCCGTTCACCTTTGCCGGAACGTGGAGCTACGTCGTGGGGGAGCATGTGGCCGCCATAATCGATCCGGGACCTTTTCTGGATGACCACTTGGCAGTCTTGGCAGGAGCGGTCAGTGACGCGACTGAAGTTGTCATCCTGCTTACCCATGCCCACTCGGACCATTCGGCGGGGGCACAGGCGTTGGCCCGCAGAATCGGCGCGGAAGTGGTGGGCCCAGGGAGTAGCCGAGAGATGGAAGACGGTGCCGTGGTCGGAACCAGCACGGGGCCGCTCGTCGCCGTTGCCACCCCCGGGCATGCCCTGCGGCACTTTTGTTTCCACCTCCCACCGTCGGGGGCGGTCTTCGTCGGCGACCTGATCCTGGGAGAGGGGGATACCACTTGGATTGGGGAGTACCCTGGGGGAGTGGCCGATTACCTGCGCTCCTTGGACCGGCTGGAATCCCTGGGTGCCAGCGTTCTCTACCCGGGCCACGGCGATCCCATCCGCAACCCCGAAGAGGCGATTCGTCGGTTCCGGCGCCACCGCCTGGGCCGGATCGGAGAAGTTCGCCGGGCCCTGGAGGCGGGGAATTCCGACGACCCTCGGACTTTGGCCTCCCGAGTCTACGGCCCCCTTCCTGCCGAGATCTTCGGCTTGGCCGTGCGGAGCATTGAGGGGATCCTGGACTACCTATCCCGCCCTGGATAGGTTGAGCCGAATGATCCCGGGCTCTCTCGTCGCCGATCTTTCCGAAATATGCGGATCCGACGGTGTCATTGTGGACGAGGATCGCCTGCTCGCGTACGAATCGGATGCCCTGACGGCGTACCGGCACCGGCCCGGCGCGGTCCTTCTGCCGCGGACCACCGAAGAGGTATGCGAGGTCGTGGGGGCGGTGTCGAAACACGGCCTTTCCATTGTTCCCAGAGGGGCTGGAACGGGGCTTTCGGGGGGGGCTGTGGCCCTGGGCGGCGCCGTAGTCATCGGCACGGCTCGGATGAACCGAATCCTGAAAATCGATCCCCGTAACCGCCGGGCGGTTCTCCAGCCCGGAGTGATCAACGCAGAGCTGTCTGCGGCGGTGGCGCCTTACGGCCTCTACTACGCTCCCGATCCTTCATCTCAGACCGCGTGCACCATCGGCGGCAACGTGGCCGAGAACTCCGGTGGGCCCCACTGCCTGAAGTATGGGGTGACCTCCCGATACGTAACCGGCTTGAAGGTCGTCTTGTCCAATGGGTCCGTGGTGGAGCTGGGGGGCCGCCGCCGCGAACCGCCGGGGTACGACTTAGTCGGGTTGTTCGTGGGTTCTGAAGGATGTTTCGGTATCGCAACGGAGATCGAAGTCTCCCTCCTTCCCCTGCCTGAAGGGGTTCGCACGGTGCTGGCCATCTTCGATCGGATCGACGCCGCCGGACGGGCGGTGTCCGCCATTGTGGGGGCGGGGCTGCTCCCCGCGGCAATGGAAATCATTGACGGTGCGACGATCCGGGCCGTGGAAGACAGTGTTTTTGCTGCAGGGTACCCCACCGACGCCGAAGCGGCTTTGGTGATCGAGTTCGACGGGGTCGAAGCGGGCCTGGACCGGGAGGCCGCACGGGCAGGGGATCTGTGCGAAAGGGCAGGCGCCCGCGGCGTGCGGAGGGCCCGAAGCGAGGAGGAGCGGGCTGCCCTCTGGAAGGGGCGCAAGAAGGCCTTCGGCGCCATGGGCCGGATCGCTCCGGACCTGTTGGTCCAGGACGCCACCGTGCCCAGAACGACCCTGCCAGCGGTCCTCCGGGGGATCTCCAGGATCGGAAAGCGCTATGAGCTGGTCGTGGCCAACGTGTTTCACGCCGGCGACGGAAACCTTCATCCCAACATTCTCTTCGATCGCCGCAACAAGGACGAGCTGGCCCGGGTAGAGCAGGCGTCCAAGGAGATCATGCGGCTCTGCATCGACGCTGGTGGCACCATCACCGGGGAGCACGGGGTGGGGTTGGACAAGAAGCACCACATGTCCCTCGTCTACGGCCCCGAGGAACTGAGCGTCATGTGGAGCGTGCGGCGAGCCTTCGATCCGGACGGTGTCTTGAATCCCGGGAAAGTCCTCCCGGAGGATACCGATCCCGGCAGGAACGGGTCCGGGGATTCCCCTGCGGTCTCCAGCTCCGAGGGAGCGGCCATCGGTCCGCCGGCCTCCGGGGACGAGAAACATGCACCCGGTCCGTCCGGGCCCTCCCGCGAGAATCCGATCGCGGAGGTTGTTGGGCTCTTGTCGGACAACCAGGTCTTGCTTGGGGGGGCCGCCCGGGAGTGGTCCGGAGGCTTCCCCGCGGATGTCGTCGCATTTCCCGCCTCCGTGGAAGAAGTCCGGGCGCTGGTCCTTGCCGCCAACAAAGCGAAGATTCGCATCATCCCGGCGGGTCGGGGTAGCTGGCTGACGGCTGGTGGGTGGGGTCGGAGGGCCCAGGTGGTGATTTCGACCCTCCGCCTGAATTCGGTCCAGCACTATGAACCCGCGGACCTTACCCTCACGGCCGGTGCAGGCCTTTTGTGGCGGGATTTGGTCAAGGTATTGGCCCCCAACGAACAGTGGCTGCCCGTTGATCCGCCCGGCCGAAACCGGGGGGCCCTGGGCGCCCTGGTGGCGAGCGGGGTATCGGGACCCCTCGAGGCCCGCTACGGAGCGGTTCGCGACAACGTGCTGGGGCTGGAAGTGGTAACGGGCGACGGCCGGATTCTGCGTATCGGGGGCCGGGTCGTCAAGAATGTGGCCGGGTACGACCTGGTTCGCGCCATGACGGGGAGCCGGGGCAGCCTGGGGATCGTTACCGGCGTTTCCGTTCGCCTTTTCCCACTGCCCGAAGCCCAGGCGACCCTGTTTTTCAGTGCCAGGGGGGGGGCTGGCGGCGGGGACGGGGGCGAACTGGTGACCATGGCGCAAACGGTTTGCACGAGCCCGCTCCCCGTCGTTTCCGCGGATCTCATTGAAGGGGGGTGCGGTCCGAGCGGGGTCGGAATGACGCTGGCCGTGCAGATTTCGGGAGGATGGGAAGAAATGGATGACCTGTGCTCCCGGGTTTCTTCGGCCGCCGGTTCCGGCCCAGCGTCGGTTCTTCGGGACGCCGAGAGCGAGGCGTTTCACGACCAACGGACGGACTGGGAGGACGGGTCCCCCCTGGTGATCCGTCTCTCCGCACTGCCGGCGCTATTGGCCGATACCTTCGACCGGGCTCGGGCGCTGGCGGCTGACCTGCACGGTGAAGTTACCGCCCATGCACAGAAGGGCACCGTTCGAGTAAAGGCCCCCGCGCCGGACGCGCTGGCGGAATGGGGAAGTCGGCTCTTGCAAGAGCGCCGCGAGATGGAGAAATCGGGTGGCAGCTTGACCCTCACCCGAGGGCCCGGCGAGCTGGCGGCGCGCGCAGGCTGGACCGGAGGCCTGGGCAGCGAAGGGCAGCTGACCCGGCGGATCAAGGCGCTCTTCGACCCCATGTCGGTGTTATCCGGGTTGTGTCCCGATGTCTCTGCACCGGATCTGGAGCCTCGGCCGAATGCCCGATAGTGGGGTAACCGACGTCCTGGAGCTCGCGCTCCAGGAGCAGGAAGAGGGGCTCCGCAACTGTGTCCACTGCGGCTTTTGCCTGCCTGCCTGCCCGACCTATCGCCGCCTGGGTGATGAGGCGGATTCTCCCCGGGGAAGACTGTACCTGATGCAGGCGGTCGTCGAAGGGCGCCTTGAGGCGGACTCCGACGCCTTCCAGGTCCACATTGACCGTTGCCTCGGGTGCAGGGCTTGCGAACCGGTTTGCCCTTCGGGTGTCGCCTACGGCCACCTTCTGGAACGGGCCCGGCAGGTAGCTCGGGAGGCCCGGAAGCTCCCGGTCTCGTCTCGCGTCCTCCTTCGGGTTTTCGGCACGGAATGGATCATGCGCCCGGCCATGTTCACCGCCCGCCTGTTCCGCGCCACTCGCTTTCCTGCCCTTCTGACGCGGCTGCTGTCCGGCTCCCCGTTCGGGCGTGTCTCCCTGGCCCTGGCCATGCTGGCCGCATCCGCTCCGGTCCGCCAGCGTCGGTACCGCCCAAGGGCAGACCTCCGTCGCCCGGCGTTGCGGCAGGGAGATGTCGGTTCGGGGGGAGATCCGGTGCGGGTCGGCCTCCTCACCGGCTGCGTACAGGCGGGGCTGTTCTCCCGGGTGAATCGGGCCACCAAGCGAGTTCTGGAAGCCAATGGGTACCATCTCGTATCGGTGCAGGGTCAAGGCTGTTGCGGCGCCCTTCACGCCCACGGGGGCGACCTGGAAGCGGCTCGATCCATGGCGCGGAGGAATGTGGAGGCCTTCGGGGACGCTGGGTTGGATTACCTCGTCACAAATGCCTCCGGGTGCGGAGCCGCCGCGGCCTCCTACGGGTCGCTTCTGGCTCACGATGCCGATTTTGCCCGGCGGGCCGCAGCGATCGCCGAACGAGTCCGGGACGTGTCCGAACTCCTCGCCGATCGAGGTCCTCTACCCGGCGGTCCCCTGTCCCTCTCCGTGACCTGTGACGCTCCTTGCCACCTCCTTCACGCTCGGGGTGTGGACGGCTCTCAGACCGCCGTACTTGAGGCCATCCCGAAGCTTGAAGTCCGCCCCCTTCCGAACGCCGGAGAATGTTGCGGCGGGGCCGGCATTTATGGACTGACCCACCCTCGGCTGGGAGGCTGGATCGGTTCCGACAAAGTGCGCAGCGTGCTGGAGACGGGTGCAGAGGTCCTGGTGACCGGCAATCCGGGTTGCATGATGCAAATCGGGGCGGGCCTCCGCTTGGCGGGACGGAACCTCCCGGTGTTCCACCCGGTGGAGCTGCTTGACGAGAGCTACCGTCGAGGCGGCATCTACCGAACGACCGGGGACGCGACGTCCCTTCGATTGCAACGGGTAGAAGAATGAAGCCCAGCGTCACTATCGCCCATGCAGAACGCCGGGTTGCCGAGTGCCTGGAGCTCCTTCGGGTCTTGGTGGAGACCGAATCGCCTACCCGCGACGAGGACGCGAATCTGAAACTGGCAGAAGTGTTGGGAACGGCATTGGAAGAAGTCGGCGGACGGGTGGAGCGCATACGGGTTCCCGGCCTCGGGGTTCACCTCCTCGCACGCTTTAGAGGAACCGGAAAGGCCGCTTCGTCCCCTCTCTTGGTTGTGGGCCACATGGACACCGTACACGCCGTGGGCACGCTTGAGCGTCTGCCGTTTGCCGTATGCGAAGGGAAGGTGCAGGGCCCCGGCATATACGACATGAAGGCGGGCCTCGCCGTTTCACTGTCGGCCCTTCGCCTGCTGTCCGAAGAGGGGGTTGGCCTGGGTTCGGACATCTCTTTTTTGATCACCTGCGACGAAGAAATCGGCTCGCCTACCTCCCGGGATCGGATTGCATCCGAAGCGCGGGCTTCCCGAGTCGCCCTGGTGGTGGAGCCGTCAGCCCCGGGCGGTGCGGCCAAAACCCGGCGCAAGGGTGTCGGCGCATATGTGCTGAAAGTTACAGGACGGTCGGCTCACGCAGGAATCGAGCCGGAAGCTGGAGCGAGCGCCGTACACGAAATTGCCCATCAGATTTGTCGCATCCGGAAAATGGCCGACCCCGGTGCCGGTACTACAATCAACGTAGGCGTAATCGCCGGCGGGACGAGAGCGAACGTAGTGGCAGATGCCGCTCTGGGTAGAATCGACGTCAGGTTCTGGAGTATTGAAGAGGGAATGCGGGTTGACGGAGAGTTGCGGGCGCTTGTGGCGGAGGACTCTCGGTGTGCCCTGCGGCTCTCTGGCGGAATAAACCGGGGTGCCCTGGAAAAAACGGAGGTATCGGCTCGGCTCTTCGAGATGGCCAGCTCAACGGCAGGAGAATTGGGGTTTTGCCTTGGTGAACAGGAGACCGGAGGTGGGAGCGACGGGAATATCACGGCTGCTGCGGGGTGCCCGACGCTTGACGGTTTGGGCCCGGACGGAGGGGGAGCCCATACGTTGAACGAGCATGTTCTCCTGAGCGATATTCCCCGCCGAATCGCCCTAATGGCTGCCCTCTTCGAGAGGGTATAAGCTGCCTGGGCAGCGTAAGCAGGCTCGTCTGGACCAGTGCCAACCGTCGGGTTTTTGAGTCGTGGTCGTAAAGAGCCTGGCCAGTTGCTTGGACGTTCCATTTACTATATCCTAAATTTGTTGCAATTTTCGCTCCGAAACAGAGCACGACCTGTTTGGGCATTTCAAGAAAAGGAAGAGGAAGATCAGTGGATGCAATAACAAGAAGAAAATACGAGGTAGCTCTCAAGGAGGCAGAGGCTGAGCTGGGGAACCACGAAAAGCGCATTGAAATGTTGCGGGGAGTCATTGAGGGCTTGAAAGGGCTCCTGAAGGAGGCCGAGGCGCCGAAGAAACGGCACCCCGTGAAGCAAAAAACCAAGTCTGTGAGGAAGAGGAGGAGGAAGAGTGCCGGTGCCGGACACCCGAAGGTCTCTCCCCGGGCGTATAGGGGCATGGGGCCGACGGATGCGTACCGCAAATTTCTGGCGCAATACGGCGATACCTACACGGTTCCCCAGATTCGAGACGCCCTACTCCGGGGTGGCGTCAAGTCGACGTCAAGCACTGCGTTGCTCACCGGGATTCACTCTGTCATCCGGCGGGACCGGCTGAAGGCGGAAACAGAAGCAGCGAGGAAGGCGGAAGCAGCGAATAAGGCGGAAGCCGAAGCGGAAGCAGCGAATAAGGAAGCTCCGGCTAGCGACGAATTTTCGGACTGACCTTATTCGGAGGGGTCGGGTCAGGGGGGTTATCAGGTTAACCATCGCGGGTTCGCCACCGATATCCTACCCGTCAACCGCCTCTCGTTTTACGCCCAGATGGCCATAAGGCGGAAGTATGAGGGTGTGTAGAGCCGTTCTCCGGGAAGTGCCCCTTGAGCTCAAGGAGCTTTTTGAAATCAGCAGCGGTGGCACAAAGGCCAGGCGTCTGCTTTTGCTCACTCTTGAAGCGGGAGGCGTTGAAGCCTGGTCCGAGTGCGTTGCCGGGGAGACACCCGGGTATTCTTACGAGACCACCGACACGGCTTGGCACGTGCTGACGCGGTGGCTCCTTCCGGAGATTGTGGGAACAGAGGTCGAGGATGGCCGGAGCCTTGAGCCGGCCCCGTGGCTGCGGGGCCATCCCATGGCCAAGGCCGCAGTGGAGATGGCCGGGTGGGATTTGGAGGCGAAACGCCGGGGGGTGCCCCTTGGGGAGTTGCTCGGAGGGACGGCTTTCGGTGTTCCCGTTGGAGTCTCTGTCGGCATTCAGAGGACTGACGACGCCCTTCTTGCGAAAGTTGAGGGTTACCTCGCGGAGGGATACCGGAAGATCAAGATCAAGATCAAGCCGGGCCGTGACGTAGAGGTTCTGCGGAAGGTCAGGGACCATTTCCCCCAGGCACCGCTCATGGCCGATGCCAACTCCGCCTACGACTTGTCCGGCGACCTGTCGCGCCTCAAGGCGATGGATGACCTCAACCTGATGATGATTGAACAACCTCTCTCTTACAACGACCTTTTGGACCATGCGGCCCTTCAGCGCCAGATGCGTACATCCGTATGCCTTGACGAATCCGTCTGCTCTCCCGGGGACGCCCGGCTGGCCCTCCACCTGAAGTCGGGGCGCATCATCAACATCAAGCCAGGCCGAGTCGGAGGGTTCAAGTCTTCCATCGCCATACACGACGCCTGCCGGGCCGCGGGCTGGCCGGTCTGGTGCGGAGGAATGTTGGAGTCCGGGATCGGAAGAGCGCACAATGTGGCGCTGGCGTCGCTACCGGGGTTCACCCTTCCGGGAGACATCTCCGATTCCAGGCGTTATTGGATTGAAGACCTGGTCTCCCCGGAGTTCAAGATGAAGGGCGGGTGTATGCCCTTGCCCGACGGGCCGGGCATAGGGGTGATTCCCCGTGCGGATCGCATCAATTCCCTGACGACACGAAAGTGCGTGATTGAAGCCTGACGCCTGAACGGTCGCCTTTGAATCCAAGCTTGACCCCTCAAAACCCTGTCTGGGCAGACCGCCTTCCGAGGCTTCATTAGTTGCCGACAGCCGCCGGATCACTTGATGGCCAACGCCGGGCGCAGGCATGCCGGGCAGAACCGCCAACCCTCAGCTAGCGATTCACCGCACCGGCATGTGGTCAGGCGGGGACGGCCGCACTTGGGACAACCGATAGCGCCGGGTGGAATCGCTCCGCGGCAGTTTCCGCAGGGAATGGTGGCGGCCTCGGTAAGGGCGATGATTCGGCCCGCCTCATGGGGTGTTGTGATGCCTTCTGCGACTTTACGCATCGAATCCCGGGCAATGGACCCCATTCCGTTTTGTCGGGCCAGAGTGCGAAGGGACCTAATGGAGGCTTCGGCGGTGACGGCAGTCCTCATCTCGTCGTCTACTACCAGGACCTCGAAGACCCCGCTTCGTCCCCGGTAACCTTCGGTGCACACCGGGCACTTGGAGTCGTCTTTCCCACCGCAACGGGCGCAGACCTTGCGGACGAGCCGCTGGGCTACCACACCGGCCAGTCCCCCGGCGACCAGGAAGGGGGGCACGCCCATCTCCAAGAGACGAACAATTGCACTGGGCGCATCGACGGTGTGAATCGTCGTGAGAACGAGATGCCCGGTCACTGCTGCCGACATGGCGATTTCGGCGGTTTCCCGATCCCTGATTTCCCCCACCAGGATCACGTCCGGGTCTTGTCGCAAGATTGCCCGGAGACCCGACGGGAAGCCAACCCCGGCTTTCCGGTCGATCTGCACCTGCGCAACCCCCGGGAATCGGTACTCGATGGGGTCCTCCAGGGTGACGATGTTGATCGGTTCGGCCCCCAGCTCGGCCACTGCCCCGAAAAGGGTCGTCGTTTTTCCGCTTCCCGTGGGACCCGCCGCCAGGAGTACGCCTTGGCGCCGCTTCAACACTTGACGGAGGCGCTCCAGGTCGTGGGAGGAAAGTCCCAGGGCCGACAGACTCCGGGGCGCGTTGCCCGGGTCCAAGAGCCGCAGTACGGCCTTTTCGCCTTTTCGAGTGGGAATGGTTGAGACGCGGACGGTTAGCTCGGTGTTGTGCCGCTTCACGGTAAAGCCGCCATCCTGGGGACGGCGTCGGACCGAGATATCCAGTCCGGCCATGATCTTGATCCGGGAAATCGTGGCTTCGTGACTCCCGGGGGGCATCTCCGTGGCCGTGGCCAGGAGGCCGTCGATCCGGAGCCGCACGCGGGAGCCCGTCCCCAGGGTCTCGATGTGGATGTCGCTGGCCCGGCTGTTCACGGCGGTGGAGAGGAGGTGGTCAACAATCTGCACGATGGAAGTGGCGCTGGCTTCTTGTTCCAGGACCCGCAGTTCCCCGGTGTCCCGCGCGGCAGGGCCGGAGTGCTCCACCGGGTCCGGGAGTTCGCCGCCGAACGCTTCCAGGACGCCCCTAGCCACGGCGGAGGGCGGCGCCACCACGGCCTCGACATGGCACCCGGAATGGAAGCGCAGGTCGTCGACCGCTTCCGTGTCCAGTGGGTTGGCGAGGGCGACAGTAAGGCACCGGCCCTCGAGCGTCAGCGGAAGAACCCCCTTCTCCTGAGCCAGGCGGGGTTGAATCTTCGCCAACGCTTTCGAGTCGGAGTGCAGGGGAGGCAAAGCGAAGGCCAAGCCGAGTTGCGTGGCGAGGGCCTTCGCGATCTCGACTTCGTCAACCACGCCCCGCCGCAGGAGGATCTCTCCCAGGCTTCCCCCCGAGCGACGTTGTTCTGCAAGGGCGGTTTCCACCTCCCTGGGGGTCACCGCTCCGGCGTCCACGAGGAGTTGCCCGATGAGTCTGCCACGTTCCGCCATATGGGCCGGAAGATGCCGGCCGGCGCGGGGCGGGCCTATGGTTCAACGGGCCACATACCGGGCGCCACTTCGCCAAGGGCCCGCCATCCCTTCAACCGTCAAGGACTGCCCCGCGTTCAAGGCCCACCCGTCAGGCTGCGAAACCCCCGTCCCGTATCTGGGACCAGGTACCCGCCGCCCCCGGACATCCCCGGATTCAGGGCGAGGGGGTGCTCGGCCAGAGATCCAGGGTCACTTCTGCCGACACGTGACCCAGGTCGGCGCGCTCTTTCAGGGCATCGCGCAGACGCGGTTCAATCTTTCTGTAGGCGGCCAGAACCCCGTCACGGAGTCGCAGGCGAAGCACGCGCATGGCGTTGACGTCGGGACGGCTGGTGCGGCTTTCCTTCTTCGCCTCTTCCAAATGGCGGGGAATAATCGTGAACGGAACGACGCCCACATCGTCATGGCGGTCCGAATCCATATAGTGGACGGAAACGCTCACATCTCCCCGCGCCATGTGGTCGGAGATATCCCCAATGGATTGAAATCGGGCCGCGAGAGGGCTGATTTCGGGCCCTTGCGCGGCTTTCTTGTATCCGGACTCCACCAAAGCGAAGAGCCGCTTCATACGCTCGGGACTCGTTGAATCGCCGTCGGGAGGGGTCGTATCCATCTCCCGTCCCCGGGCCTGGCGGTCGTTCAGCGACAACGCCCGTTCGATGTCCCGACTCCGGGCCCGGTCGATGTTTTCGAGGATTCTGTCCGGGTTGGTTCTGTACATCTGGCCTCCGAAGGAGCTTTCGCGAACGGGAAAAATACGACGTGTCGACCCTGGCGGATCGGGTCCAAGGAGGCGGCCGGGTCTTGGTGATCATCATCGTCTCCACAACCAAGCTCTGTCTACGCCTCATGGCAACAGGCAAAGATAAGCCTCTGCCGATTGCCCGACAAGAATGGCCGACGTACTTTGCAGCTTCTTCGACGGTGTCCCGTTGACTTCCGTCCCGTGACGACATCGAATTGGAGCCATCATGCAACGAAGAATACTTTTTCCGGCCTGGGCAGTCCTCTTGACGGTCACCTGTTCGGTGCCCGGGGGGGCCTCTCCTGCGGGTGAGCTGGCCTACTATCTTCCCGAGACGCCGTCGGCGACGTACCGGGTGGCCGATACCCTGCATATCACTGTCGATTCACCCATGGGTCCCTTGACCATCGGACAAAGATCGGTTGTGACCCTGGCGATGGCCTTTGAACGAGGCGAGGGTGGCATTCGGGTAACCGCCGACGTGGAAGACTTCAATGCAGTCCTGGACAACCCGATGGGAGGACCGCTCGCGGCGGATGAGAGCCATGTGGAGGGGTCCCTCGTGTTCGTCATGGGCCGCCGGGGTGAAGTGGAGCTGCTTTCGACGCCGAAAGTAGCCGGGCCGGGGGCCGTGCTTTCTTCCTTTTCATCCTTGGCCTACGGGATTTTCCCCAGACTTCCCGCCCGGGCGGTGGAGCCCGGCGAATCGTGGGTTGATACGGTGACTTGGTCCGGGTCGGAAGGCCCCGCAGAGGTGTCCTCTACAAGCGTCTACACCTACACGCTTTTGGGCGATACCTTGGTGGATGGTCGCACGCTTCTGCACATTTCCGTATCGGGGGATGCGGAAGTGATTACGGAGTTGAACCAGGACGGAAATTTGGTGGAGCAGCGCGTCAGCGGTACGGAAGCAGGTTTCGTCCTGTGGGACGCTGGCCTGGGGCTGCTCTATGCTTCGGATGTAGACCGGCAAATGAGCGGGACCATGAGCTTTTTGGAAGCGGGTATCCCTGCTATGTCGCTCGAGGTGAGGGGACCCGCCAGAACTCGACTGGAGAACTGACATGGACCAACAGACCGATTACCGGACGCGCTCGGATACCCAGCGAAGCGACCCTCCGCCGCTTCCGGCCTTCCCGAAGCGATTTTGGATGATCCTCTTCCAGACGGAATCTCTTTTCAAAGCCCTTGCCGTCCGTCCGGTATGGTTTTCCATGCTGGCCTTCACCGCGTTGTTGAGCGGGATCACCATGTTTTTGATTCCCGCCGAAGCGTGGGAAGAGATGTTGCGGACGAACATGCCGGCTGGCCAAGGAAACCCAATGGCAGCCGACTGGATCCCGCTCTTTTCCGCCTTCGGTGCCATGGTGACCATGCTTGTGGGGGCGGTGGTCTTGAGCTGTATCACCTATGTCATCTTTGTCTTCTTTCGCGGAGATGAAGCGACCTTCAAGCAACACTTGTCCGTAATCAGCCACAGCGGGATCATCATGATGCTGGGGGCCATCGCTCTGCTTCCGTTCCGGATCGCCAGCCTGGATCCCCAGTTCAGTTTTTCCGTGGGGACGTTCCTGTCCTTCCTGCCGGAGGGGGGCTACCTGCACAATGTCCTGATGTCCCTTGATCTCTTCTCCATCTGGGCCGCGGTAATTGCGGGGTTGGGGATCTCGGTTCTGGACCAGCGGCGGCGTTGGGCACCGACCGCGACGGTGCTGATCGGGTTGGTGGTCGTCGTATCCTTGGTCGTCGGCATCTTTAGGTAGGTGGAAGCCCCTCCGGCCGACATTCCGCAGGCCGGAAAGGGAAGGGCAGGCGGCGGTGGAACGTTGTGTGGCCGGGTGGTGCTGGTCGTGGCCGCCCTTGCGGCCCTGTTTCATCTGTACGGAGCCGGTGTAGCCCCTTTCACCGCCCTGGTTCAGCGCCCGATCCACTTGGCCTTCATGGCGGCCCTGGCCTTCATGGGGGTCGGGGTGCGCAAGCTTCCTAGATCCCGATGGGGCTGGAGCTTCAACGCCGTCTTCGGAGCCGCTCTGGTTTTCTGCGCCCTGTATCTGGTCTCCCAGAACGAAGCGCTGGTTGGCCGGTCCGGGACCCCGGAGATTCCGGATCTCGCGGCGGGAGCCGTTGTCGTCGTCGCGGTGCTCATTCTGGCCCGCCGGGCTACGGGGTGGGGCCTGGTGATCGTCGCGGCGGCGGCCTTGGGGTATGCCCTTGCGGGACCGTGGTTGCCCGGGGTTCTGGCCCACAGGGGCTACGGGCCGGGGCGTTTGATCGAACAGCTGTTCCTTTCCACGGAGGGAATATGGGGTGTGCCCCTGGGGGTATCGGCGGACTTCGTCTACCTCTTCGTCCTGTTCGGCGCCTTTCTGGATGTGGCGGGAGGCGGCGCCCTGCTCATTGCCCTCGCCGACCGGGTCGCCGGGCGGACCCGGGGCGGGCCAGCAAAGACCGCCGCCGTGTCGAGTGCCTTCATGGGGTCTCTGTCCGGGAGCGCGGTGGCCAACGTGGTCACTACCGGATCCTTCACGATTCCTCTCATGCGCAGGTCGGGATTCCGGCCCTTCTTCGCCGGGGCCATCGAAGCCGCCGCCAGCACGGGGGGTCAGCTCATGCCTCCGGTCATGGGTGCTGGCGCCTTCATCCTGGCAACGTGGACGAACATTCCCTACGGCCAAGTTGCCCTCGCTGCGGTGATCCCCGCTGCGCTCTACTACATTGCCCTCCTGGGTGCCATCCACTTTCGAGCCTCCAAGGTGGGACTCCAGGGATCGGCCGGCGGCCGGTCCGAAGACGTTCTCGGCCGCATCCACCTCATCCTGCCCATCGCGGTGATCGTCCTCTTGCTCGCCCTGGGACGTTCGCCCATGCGGGCCGCCTTCTGGGGCGTCATCTCGTCGGTGCTGGCGGCGTATGCCGTAAAGCGCACTCGTCCCGACCGTTCGCGGATTGCCCATGCCCTCCGCGCCGGGGCATCGGGTTCGGTGCAGGTGGCGGCGGCCTGCGCTGCGGCAGGGATCGTCGTCGGGGTGGCGTCCCTTACCGGGATCGGTCTCCGAATGTCGGAATTCATCGTGGTGGTTTCTCAGGGCAATCTTCTGATCGCTCTGGCCCTGACCGCGCTGGGATCCATCGTTCTGGGGATGGGCCTTCCAACCACCGCGGCCTACGTAGTTCTCGCCGCTCTGGGGGCTCCCGCTCTTGTGGAGATGGGGGTTCCTCTGTTGGGCGCGCATCTGTTCATCTTCTACTTCGGATGCATTTCCAACGTGACGCCCCCCGTTTCCCTTGCGGCTTACGCCGCTGCGGGGGTCGCCGGTTCGCAGCCCATCAAAACGGCGTGGACCGCCATGGGGCTGGCCTCGGCGGGTTTTCTGGTGCCCTTCATGTTCATCTATGCGCCACCCCTGATCCTGGAGGGGTCGGCCCTTGAGATTGCGTACGCTTCCCTGTCGGGCCTTGTGGGCGTGGTGGCCTTGGCGGGCGCGGTGATCGGATACGTGCGAGGTGCCATCGCCCACTGGCAAAGAATCCTTCTTTTTGGAGCGGCGGTGGTGCTGGTCGTGCCCGGCCTGCTCTGGGACGGAATCGGACTGGTGCTCTTCCTGATCGGCAGCGTTCCCGGGATCGGGTCGGGTGACCGCGGGAAGACGAGTCACTTACCGAAGAAGCGGATGATTCGAACGCGCAATGCCAGTTGAAAATGCTATCCCGGTTCCCCATCCCGAGTCCCCAGGCCCTCACCCGAACGGCCCACAAGGAGCAGTCCCCAAAATGAAGCGATTCTCGAGATTCTGCCTGACGACAACGGCGCTTCTGGCGCTTCCGGCCTGCTCCGGACCCGGTTCTCAGGAGTTTCTAAGCCTGGGTACAGCGGGAACCGGGGGGATCTACTACCCATTGGGCGGTGCCATCGCCGCTCGCCTTTCCGTCATGGACTCCCTCCGTCAGTACACGGCGGAAGTGAGCGGAGGTTCGGTGGAGAACGTGAACCGGCTTCGGGGCGGCCAGACCGACTTGGCCTTTGCCACGGGAAACACCGTCTACGAAGCGGCGACCGGCGGGCAGGACTACGAGATGCCTGTGGAGGGCCTGAGGATCCTGGCGCCCCTCTACCCCAATCTGACCCACATCGTCGTATCCCGGGGATCTTCGGCCATGTCGGTCGCCGATCTTGCAGAGGGTACGGTGTCGGTCGGGGCGGCCGGGAGCGGCACGGAACAGATGGCTCGGCAGATTCTGGGTGCCTACGGTCTGACCTACGATGACGTGACGCCTCGCTATCTGAGCTTCAACGAGTCCGCCACCGCCCTGAGGGACGGCGCTCTGGACGCGGCGATCATCTCCGTCGGCTATCCGGCGGCAGCAGTGCTGGAGGCGACTACGACCGGAGGGGCCCGACTCCTGCCCATGGAGGCGGACCGAATCGAAGCCCTGCGGGAGAGTCACCCCTACTACATTCACGGCGCCATCCCCCGGGCGGCGTACCCCGGCATGGAGGAGAGCCTCCCGACCGCGGGGATCATGAACTGGATCGTTGCCCTGTCGGACCTTCCCGTCGATGTAGTTGCCAATGTGCTCGATCTGCTTGCCAATGATCGGGCAGGGCTCGCGCAGGTTCACGAAATGGTCAACCAGATCGAAATGGAATCGCTTCGGGATGCCCCGATTCCGCTTCATCCGGTCACCCGGGAGTGGATGGAGGCCAACCTGTCTCCCACGCCTCCGACAGACCGGCGAAGCTCCCCGTCCCGAGGCGGATCGTGACGTCCGGCCTGCCGTGCCAGCGGGACCGGTTCACTCTCCCCGACGACTTCCATTACTTGAACTGCGCGTACATGGGGCCGCTCCCCCGGGTGGCGGAGCGGGCGGGCATCCAGGGGTTGAGGGCCAAGCGCTTTCCCCAGGCCATCGCGCCGGAGGACTTTTTTCGGCCTGCCGCCGAGCTTCGGGCCCGCTTTGCCCGGTTGATCGGTGCTTCCGATCCCGACCGCGTCGCCACGGTTCCCTCGGTTTCCTATGCTGTCTCCACAATTACTCGGAACACCGAGACCGGACCGGGGCGGAACGTCGTCATTTTGCATGAGCAATTTCCCGGGAACGTGTACCCCTGGCGCCGCTTGGTCGCGGAGAAGGGCGGGGAGCTTCGGGTGGTCCCGCCCCCGGAAGAAGGAGGGCGCGGAGGGGGTTGGACGGACCGCGTCTTGGACCGGATCGATTCCGCCACGGCCGCCGTCGCCATGGGGACAGTCCACTGGACCGACGGCACCTGCTTCGATGTTGCCGCGATTCGCCGGCGGACCCGAGAGGTGGGCGCGGCCCTTGTCCTGGACGGCACCCAATCCGTAGGCGCGGTTCCCATGGACGTCCAAGTCCTGGACCCCGACGCCCTGATCGTCGCGGGTTACAAATGGCTCTTGGGGCCCTACGCCCTCTCCCTGGCGTGGTTTGGGGAGCGGTATCTGGACGGCGTCCCCCTGGAGGAGACCTGGATCGCGCGCCGGGGCTCGGAGGACTTCGCCGGCTTGGTGGACTACAGAAACGACTATCAGCCCGGAGCGGTCCGTTTCGATGTGGGACAGCGTAGCAACTTCGCGCTTGTTCCGGCTCTCTCCGCTGCCCTGGACCTGGTTCTGGAGTGGCGGCCGGAGAGGATAATGGCGTACTGCGGGGCTCTCATGGGCCGGGTTTTCCCCCGTCTGCGGGAGATGGGGTTCCGGATGGAGGACGACCCCTGGCGCAGCCCCCACCTCTTCGGACTGGAGTTGCCCGCAGAGACGTCGCCGGGGCGGGTCAAGGAGTCCCTGGAGCGCCACCGGGTCGGCGTGTCCTTCCGGGGAACGAAGGTGCGGGTTTCTCCCAACGTCTACAACACCCAGGAAGATGCGGAAGCGTTGGTAGCCGCCTTGGCGGATGCCCTGCGCCGCTGACGGGTCGAATTAGGAGGGCGTGTTGACGGCGTTGATAAAAGGCGGGAAGGGTGCGGAAGGATCAAGGTGCCCGGACGGCTGTCAGCGCAACGTCAAGCCCGGGCCGAAGACCACGCCCGCCTCCCAGCCCGGGCCGATCCCGCGTTCCCGGAACCAGCCCTGGCGGACCTCCAGGACCAATGCTGTCGGGGCATCCGAATCGGTCAGGGTTTCGCTCAATGGCTCCATCTGCTTGATGCTCATGATCCGGTAGCTGTCGTCAAAGAAGGCGATGTCCAGGGGGACATGCGTGTTTCTCATCCAGAAGGATCGATGCTCGCTTTCCGGGAAGACGAAAAGCATCCCCGTTCCATCCGGTACAGCGTCCCGGTCCATCAAGCCTTGCTCCCGCTGGGCGGGGACGCTGGCCACCTCGGCGTCTACGGTGTCGGATCCGAAGATCACCCACGCCCTTCCAGGAGCCGGGCGGGCGACAACCTGATTCGCCACCGCGGCGGGAGCGTTCCCGACGGCCTCTGCCGGAGGCATGTTGTTGCCGTTTCCCGAACCACAGGCCAGTCCGAACCCGGCAACGGCCGCCAGGCTGGTCGCTGCCGAGGGAAAGGGTACCCGGTGAAGTCTCGAAGGATGCATATTTCTTGCTTGGTCGGCCGACATGGAACAACATGCATGGAGCGCGCCGATGGGGCAAGAACATGGCGGCCAGGACACAAACAGGGAGTGCCCATGCCTCTTGATCAAGAGCTTCTCGACATCTTGGTGTGTCCGGAGACCCGGGAGCCGCTGGCCGAAGCGGACGCCGACGTACTGGATCGCCTGAACGCCGCCATCGAGGATGGCGGGGTGAGGACCCGGGACGGCAAGGCCGTGATGTCTCCCGTGGTTGAAGGCCTGCTGCGGAAAGACGGGCGAGTCCTGTACCCAGTCCGCGAAGGCATCCCCATCATGCTCATCGACGAGGCGATCGAAATCTCGGAAGTTCTGGCTGATTCTCTCCGGGGCAGGACCGGTTGAAGGATTCCGACTCCGGGGCAACGCTGATTACTTCGCGCGGATTCGCGCGTTTCTACGCTCCCCTGGCGGCGACGAGTCTTCTGCTCACGGCCACCAACCCCATCCTGGCGGCGGCCTTGGCCCGGTCGTCCGATCCCACGACCGCCCTCGCCGGATACAGCGTCGCCTTTGCCGTCTGCGGCGTCCTCTACGCTCCCCTGCTGGTGGTTCAGCAGGTGGCGGCAGCCCGGCTCCTGGGCGGGGCCTCCTTTTCGCCCGTCAAGCGCTTTGCGTACCTGACGGGCGCCTTCTTTTCTCTCGTCGGGGCCCTCATCGCCTATACCGACGCAGGAAGTCTGGTGTTCGCCAGGGTCGTGGCCGTGGGGCCCCAGGTACTGGACGAGGCCGCTCGGGCCATGGGCTTCCTCTGGCCGGTGCCCTTTCTGACCGCCGCCCGGGCGGCGCACCAGGGGCGACTCGTGGCAGGTCACCGAACCCGACCCATTGCCTTTGCGACCGGTGGGCGGACCGGGATTCTGGCGGTGGTGGCCTTTGGGCTGGCGGGGACGGGGGGAGGAGCGTGGCTCGGAGCTGCGGCCTTTACGGCGGGTCTGGTCGTAGAGACGCTGGTGGTCATGTGGGCGCCCACCCCCAACATCCAGCTGGAGCGGAAGGACGCCCAGGCGGACGACGAGAACGTGGCCCGGTTTTCGGCGCCCCTGATGCTCAACGTGCTCCTGTGGTGGGCCACACCTCTGATCATCAACGCCGTACTGGCCCGAACCACCAACCCGAATCCGGCGCTGGCGGCCTTCGCCGTCGTGGAGGCCGTCGGTTGGTTCATCGCGGCGCCGGTGGGCCAGCTGCAGCACGCCAGCATCGCCCTGGTGAAGTGCTCGGAGACCCACAGGCGAGTTCGAACCTGGGGTGGTGCAGTGGCCTTGGCCACGACGGGTGTGCTGCTGTTCCTGTCGCTTCCGGCGATTCGGGAACCCCTCTTCCACACCTTGTTTGCTCTGGAGCCCACCTTGGTTGCCCTTGCGGGTCCGGCGCTCCCCCTCGCTGCGGCATACCCCGTCCTTTACGGGCTGCGCCAGTACTACCAGGGCCTCTTCGTTCGCTCCGGGAGAACCGTCGTCGTCGGGGTCGGCGCGGTTCTGCGAGTGGCAAGCATACTCGCCGCCGCCCTCTTCTTCCACTTTCGCGGCGCAGGTCCACAGGGGGCGGTTCTGGGTGTCGGCCTGGCGGTCTTCGGGCTGACGGTGGAGGGGCTGTTCCTGCAACGGTTCTCTCTTAGGGATGTCATGCCGGAGTTGAGGGCCAGGCGGGCCGGGGCCGTGAATCCGAGCGTGTTGGAGGGGGTGACGTAGGGGGCGTGAGGAAAGTCCGGGGTTTCCGAAGCGCGCTTCTCGCCCATTTCGATCGGACCCGCCGGAACTTTCCCTGGCGGTTCGACCGGACCCCCTACCGGGTGCTCGTGTCCGAGTTCATGCTCCAGCAGACCCGCGCCTCCACCGTATTGGCCTACTACGAGCCCTGGCTGCGACGCTTTCCGGACTGGAACGCGCTGGCGGGGGCGTCCACAGAAGAGGTGTTGCTGGCCTGGAAGGGGCTGGGATACTACGCCCGGGCAAGGAATCTGCACCGGACCGCCGCAATCGTTCGGGACCGCTATCAAGGTTGCCTGCCCCGGAGTCCGGCGGTGCTCATGACCCTTCCCGGGGTCGGGGAATACACGGCGGGAGCGGTGGGGAGCATCGCCTTCGGTCTGTGCGCTCCGGCGGTGGACGGCAACGTCCGGCGAGTCCTGGCCCGACTTCTGGACGCTGAACGTCCGTCGGCTTCTCGGCTCCGGGAGGAAGCCACCCGGCTTCTTGACCCGGCGCGGCCCGGCGACTTCAACGAAGCCATGATGGAACTGGGAGCGACAGTGTGTACTCCCCGGGCTCCCCGGTGCGGGGACTGCCCGGTGGCCCGCCACTGCGAGGCGAGGAAGGAAGGTACGGTCGCGCATCGTCCGGCCCCCCGCCCACCTCGAAAGATCCCCCGGACCGACTACGCCACCGCCGTTCCCGTCGACCCCCAAGGTCGGTCGCTCCTGGTCAAGCGCCCGGAGACGGGGCTCCTGGCAGGAATGTGGGAGTTTCCGGCGGTGGAACTCCTCCCCGAATCGAAAAGGCCCGGGGGGTCGGGCGGAGGCTCCGGCCTGGAAGATTCCAACGTAGAGACGGCTGCCCTGAAGCGCCTGGCGGAACTGGGTGTCAGCGGCAAGATGGCGGGTCGGCTGGCCCCCGTAAGGCATGCGTTCACCCACTTGCGGGCAGTCTATCACCCAGTGGTCGTCCGGTGCGGGGAGCAAGCGCTCCGCCAGCTTCACCTCCCCAAGAAACAGGCTGTCCGAGCCGATCCCCACGACCTGGACAGCCGGGCGCTCCCGGTCGCCCAACAGAAGATCGGAGCTCGGCTCGCGGCGTGGCTTCGGGACTGCTGCCAGGTGGCAACCCGGGGTCCGTATGATTGATTCCACGAATATACGTGATCAACGTAGAGGTAGAGGATGCCGAAGATGCCTAAGGAACCCTTGTTGGCGAGCGTGACGGAGCCAGCCGGAGTCGTGTATCCGGCCCGGCACCAGCCCGAGCTGCAAACGGACCGATTCATCCTCCCGGAGACCCCGGACGCAGAGGCCGTGCCGATGGATGTCGTGTTCGTGGGTGCCGGACCGGCCGGGCTGGCGGGCGCCATTGAGCTGGCGCGCTTGGTGAAAGCCGGAAATGAAGCGGGCGACTGGCCGGCCGACATCGAAATCGGCGTACTTGAGAAGGCGGAGGGGCTTGGAGAACACAACCTGTCCGGGGCGGTGATCAACCCGCGATCGTTTCGGGCGCTCTTCCCAGGGAGGCCGGACGCCGACTTTCCTTTCAGACGGTCTGTCGAGCGGGAAGCCGTGTACTTTTTGCGCGAGCGCGGTGCCTCCCGCATTCCCACGCCCCCCACCATGCGGAACCGGGGGAACTACGTCGCATCCATTTGCGAGGTCGTGCGCTGGCTGGGGGAGCGGGCCGAAGAATTGGGGGTCGCTATTTTGCCTGGATTCCCGGTGGCTAGTCTTCTCGTAGATGGACAAGATGTGGTTGGTGTGCGCACCACCCCTTCCGGGCTGGATCGGAAGGGTCGGCCGGACGGCCCGAACTTCATGCCGGCGGTGGACGTCGCTGCCCGGGTCACCGTCCTGTGCGAGGGCACCCGCGGGGCCCTGTCCCAGGCCTACTTGAACTGGCAGGGGATCGAATCGGCCAATCCCCAGATCTACTCCCTGGGGGTAAAGGAGCTGTGGGAGGTCGACAAGCCCCTCGACCGAGTGCTCCACACCGTGGGCTGGCCCCTCCTGAAAGACGGCTTCGGAGGCTCCTTTGCGTACCCCTTGGACGATCGCCTGGTGGCTCTGGGCCTGGTCGTCAGCCTGGATTATGCCAACGCTCGCTTGGATGTGCACGGTCAGCTCCAGCGTCTCAAGCACCACTCCCTCTTCCGCAACATCCTGGAAGGGGGCCGGTTGCTGGAGTGGGGGGCGAAGACGATTCCGGAAGGGGGGTACTATTCGTTACCCGCGCGGTCCCACGGCGGTGGAATCTGCATTACCGGTGATGCTGCCGGATACGTGGACGTGCCGTCCCTCAAGGGCATCCACTACGCCATGTACTCGGGAATCCTCGCGGCCCGCGCCATCTACGGAGCCCTCAAGGCCGACGATGTGTCGGCCCGGGGGCTGGCTCCGTACACGAGCTCCGTCAATGGCTCGTTCATCGTGGACGACTTGAAGCGCAGGCGGAACCTGAGACTTCCGTTCAAGAATGGTTTTTACACGGGGGCGCTGAAGGCCGGCCTGGCTACCCTTACGGGCGGGTGGTTTCCGGGCGGGTTGATCCGGACGGGGAGCGATGCTTCCGAGGCCAAGCATCTGCTGGGGACGCCGGTGGATGCTTCCGGTTCCCTGGCCGTGTCCAAGGTGGATGCGGTTTACAGGAGCGGAAACCGGACCCGGGACGATATTCCTTCGCACTTGTCCATAGCGGAAACCCTGCCCCCGGAGGCCGTGGAGATGTACGTTCACCTGTGCCCGGCAGGCGTCTACGAGCGGGAAGGAGATCGCTTGGTTGTGAACCCCGCAAACTGCATCGACTGCAAGGCAACCGATATCCTTGGTCCCCGATGGCGCCCCCGCGAAGGGGGAAGCGGGCCCCGTTACCGGCGGATGTAGGAGCCTCTTGGGCCTCGTCGCCGGGACCTTCCCACGGGCAGCTCCGACCTATATGTTTTGACCATGTCAGACCCCGAAGCTGGTCCCCGCAAGCTCTCCTACCGGGGGAGCGATATCGTCGTTGAATATGACGTGAAGCGCTGCATACACGCGGCCGAGTGCGTCAAGGGACACGGTGGCGTCTTCGCCCCCAATCGACATCCGTGGGTGGACCCCGCCCGGGCCGACGCCGGGACCATCGCCGAAGTCATTGAGCGGTGTCCCAGCGGGGCCCTTACCTACCGACGACTGGACGGAGGGCCGCCCGAAGGAAGCCCGAAGGACAGCGTGGCCAAGATCGCGCCCAGCGGGCCTCTCTATGTATCTGGAAGGATCCGGATTGATCTGCCGGGTAACCAGGTTTTACGCATGAATCGAGCCGCCCTTTGCCGGTGCGGCGCTTCGAAGAACAAGCCTTTCTGCGACAATACCCACGCTGAAACCGGCTTCACCGACCCGGGCATGATCGAAGGTGGCCGCCTGATTCCGGCCGAGAGCGGAGCGGGGGAATCCGAAGACGCGGCTGGGGAGGTCTTGGTCGTTACCTGTGTTGCAGATGGTCCGTTGCTGGTTCGGGGCTCCCTCACGGTTGCGGCCGCGGACGGCAAGGTCTCCAGGGGGGACAAAGGGGCGCTTTGCCGTTGCGGTGCGTCTTCCACCAAGCCTTTCTGCGACGGGACCCACCGCCGGAGTGGGTTCAAGTCGGACTGAACCGCCCCGAACGTTCGTTCTGTCCTTGTCTGTTGAGATGGGACACAGAAATGTGACCTTTCGCTCGTTGGATCCGGACGAGTGGGGAACCTGGAATTCCGGCCCTGAAGATGATCGACTAGACCAGGTCGGTTCGAAGACGGCCTAGCGGGTGGAACCTTTCGAGGTTCTCATGATCACCAATTGGATGAACGGCCGGAGGAAGATGGATCATCCGGAGTGCGGGGCGTCGATCATTCGAGAAACCGACTCCCCCTTCCCCAGCTGATGACCAGTAATTCCTTCTTCGCTCGGGTCGCCGCCACGTAGACCAAAGCCCTCTCTTCCGTTTCGGCGGATTCCCGGGCCGTGTCGTCGCTCTTGTTCTTCACCGCCGCTGGCAGCGGAACAAGGTTTCGGTTTATGCTGGCCATCACAACGTGGTCGAACTCAAGACCCTTTACCCGATGCATTGTGGCAAGTCGAACGGTGTCGCCGTCCGAGTCATCCGGGACTTCCTGTTCGAGTTTGACAAACTTGATCTCTTGTTTGTCCAGGCCTTTCGCTATGGCGTTGCGTTCCTTTCGGGTTCGGGCAACTATGCACACGCTTCGTAACGGCGTTCCCCGCTGCAACAGGGCGCTCAGGTACTGGCCGATGAACTCCGCCTGCTTCTCCTGGGACTCCAGGCAAACGAGGTGCGGGTCGGGACCGTGCGTAAGGGACTTGAAGCCCCGATTCTCGTCGAGGCCGCCGTCGAGATCGTCGATGTCGCGGCCTTCAAGAAGGCGGGCCGCCCAGCGTCGGGTTTCCTCTGTGGTGCGGTAATTCAGGCACAACTTTCGGGAACGGCCCCGAATGTTGATGCCGCAACGGCTCAGGACGACCCTGTTGCGGCCATAAATCCGCTGGTGACCGTCGCCGACAATGAAGAGGTCGTTTGATCCGACGGCGGCCATGCTGCGGATCAAGTGGTAGGACTGGGTGCCCATGTCCTGGGCCTCATCCACGATGATCGTCGCGTATTTCGGTGCAGAGGACCTTCCGCTCAGCAAAGCCGCGGCATCGGCGTAGGCGTCGTCTATCTCCTTGATTGCTTCTTTGGCGAGCATGGCTCGATACTCGGCGAATACGGGCCACACCCGAGCCCGGACGGAGCCCATGAGCGGCGTGCCACGCCCGACTCGGGGAACCCGCAGGTAGTCGGCTTCGGAGGTAATTCCGTTGGCCTGGACGACCCGGATCCATTCGTCCTCGTAGAAGGCCTTGGAGAGATTCAGGTCCGGATCCTTGGAAGCGATAGACTGTTGCCAGCTCTTTTTGTGGCGCCCGAAAATGACTCGAAAATCATAATTCTGCTGGCGAAGGAAGGTGGTCACCCACCGGTCCAGGTTCGTGACTTCGATGCACGCCATCTCGGCGGGGGAGCAAACGGACCTGAGGTTGTTTTCGATGTCGGTAGCAAGATTTCGAGTAAAGGTGACGAAGAGAATGCGACCGCGATCCGCCGCATTCCGGGCCAGCCAGCGCGCCCGGTGCATAGCGACCACCGTCTTTCCGGTTCCGGCGCCTCCCAGGACGCGGACCGGACCCTGCCAGTGCCGTTCCACCAGGCGTCGCTGGGACGAATGAAGGAACACGCGCCACCGCTCCAGCGGCGCGTTGAGCATCTCCTCCAGCTCCATTTCGTCTTTGACCACGACGAAGCGGGTCCGGGACTCGATTCGGTCCAGGGCTTTGGAAAAATCATCTGGATCTACCGGCCCAACGGCGAGTTCCCGATCCAGGACGAGTTTCTCGTAGCTCTCCCCCGCCAAGTAAAGGAAGAGGGACTCGTAGGCTTCCACGGGCAGGCGGGGTTTCATGACGTCCAGGTCGTCTTCGAGACGGACGGTGCGGACTTCGGCGAGCATGGCGGTCGGAACGCCCAGGCGGGTCAGTTGCCGATCCTTGAGGTTCTGGAAGACGGGCTGGGGCTCGGGATCCGTCCAGGGCGTTACTTCTTCCGACGGCGATATCTGGACCTCCGGTAACCGGTTATCGGGGGCGTACACTTGCAGGGCCCCGGTCTCCGGGTTGATCCGGCATTCGTGGCGCGCGGCCCAGTCATAGGCGTCGTCGTGTTTGTCCGCCCAAAGAAGCACATGGACGTTGGCATGTCGGGGCTTGACGACGATGGCGCGGTAACTCTTGTCGATGCGCAAGGAACGCATATTGCTGTCGCCGACATCGCGAATGAGTTCGTAGTTCAGTCCGGGTGCAGCTGGATCGGAGTTGAACATGAAAATCAGCTTCCGACACTTCCCCTGTTGCGGCTTTGGCAACCGAGCGAAGGCCGAAAGGAAGTCGCTGGACATGGCCAGCCTGGGTGGACGTTTCATCGAATGTTTCTCCATAAGATCCGAACGAGTGCTTCCATAAGATTATCAGCGGTGGGCGGAATTACGCGCCATCCAGCCACCTGGAAATCCGTTGCGAACAATTCTTTGCTCGGGAAGAAGAATCGCAACGCGCTGCTGAGTTCGGCCTCCGCAATCACCCTTCCCGCCGCATCGCCGATCCGTCGTGGGGGGTGGCGGAAAGCATGATCAGCGTGTCGGATCGCCGGGCCAGCAGGCGGGCAATGCGGTTGCGGCTACGGTGTGGGCTGATCGGAATCCGGCTCCCGCTGGATGCCGACAGGATTGAGCCGCGTGAGGCGGGTGGGGAAGTGGTTCCAGAACTTCCACTTCCGACTCCAGCCTGGTTAAGGAAGACGGCTTTCGGTTCCCGGACCAGTTCGGGAATTCCGTCGCGAACCAACTGGTACCCCCGTCGGGAGCTTGGTCCACGCTCCGGATCACCCATTCGGTGTCGCGGATCAAGGCCCCGGGCACCCGGAGATCGGTATGGTGCGCCGCCGAACCCTGCCGTCAAGGCATGGGCATTCCTAGGAATCCCCGGATCTGGGAGTCCGGCGAACTTCATTCACCCCCCAGTGCCTTCCTCACGATTCGGCGCTGCTCCAGAGCGTGATCTTGGGAGTTTCCCTCCGCAGGGCTGGCCCGTTCGGGCCGGGACACGCACTGAAGTTCGGGGTTGCCGGGAAGGGCAGCGCGCAGACGCGGCCGAATGTAGGAAAGGGCCCCCATGTTTTCGGGTTCTTCCTGGACCCAGACGACCGTTTCGATGTGAGGATAGCGATCGTCCAGGGCCCGAATCTCGTCGTCGGGGAAGGGGTAGAGGACTTCCATCCGAGCGATTACGGTCGTGTCGGCCCGGGCCCGAAGATCGGACTCCACCAAGTCGTAATACACCTTCCCGCTGCAAAGAATCAGGCGGCGGATCCGCGCAGCGTCCTGCCTTCCCCCCACCTCCGGGTCGTCGATCACCCGCTCGAAGCGGCCGTCGGTCAAGTCCCGTACCGGCGACATGGCTTTGGGATGTCGCAGGAGGCTCTTGGGCGACATGACGATCAGGGGCCGCTCGGGTTCGCTGAACGCCTGAACCCGAAGAAGGTGAAAGAGCTGGGCCGGGGTTGTAGGGTACACCACGCGCAGGTTGTCTTCGGCGCAGAGCTGAAGGAAGCGTTCCAGGCGGGCGCTGGAGTGCTCCGGCCCCTGACCCTCGTAGCCGTGGGGAAGGAGCAGCGTGAGGCGGGACCGCTGGCCCCACTTCGACCATCCGGCCGAGAGGAACTGGTCGATCATGACCTGGGCCACGTTTACGAAGTCTCCGAACTGGGCTTCCCACATTACGAGATCCCGGTCGGCGGCCACCCCGACGCCGTACTCGAAACCGATCACGGCGGCTTCGGTGAGCGGAGAGTTGTAGACTTCGAAGCGCGTGTCGCTTACGCGGGAAAGGGGACTGTGGGTGGCGCCGGTCTTCGCGTCGTGAAGCACGAAGTGGCGGTGGCTGAAGGTGCCCCGCTCCGAGTCCTGCCCCGACAGGCGCACCGGGACCCCGTCCTCCAGCAGGGAAGCGACACCCAGCGCCTCCGCGTGTCCCCAGTTCAGAAGGAAGCCGGGTCGGAAGTCCTTCTCCCGCTTGGCCAGCTGGCGGAGCAGCTTGGGGTGGACGGTGAAGCCGGAAGGGAAGTCGAGCAGCTTCCGGTTGATGCTTTCCAGCCGGTCGAACGAAACCAGGGTGTGAGGGTCCAGATCCTGCCCTACGGCCTCAAAGTCCGGGTGAGTCCAGGGCATGGCGGCCTCCCCCTTCAGGGCCTTCCGCCGAAGGTCCTGGATTTCGCGCAGTACTGCGGACAGGGCCTTGACCCCGTCCTCTGCTTCCGCCGCCGTAACCACACCCCGCGATACCAGGCTCTCGGCCCAGCGGGTCCGCACTGTCGGGTGGTTGTCGATCCTGGCGTAAAGCTCCGGCTGCGTGTACGCCGGCTCGTCTCCTTCGTTGTGTCCGTGGCGCCGGTACCCCACCAGATCGATGACGAAATCGTCGTGGAATCTGGTCCTGTACGCCATGGCCAGGCGAACGGCAGCAAGGCACTCTTCGGGGGCGTCTCCGTTGGCGTGGATTACGGGAATATCGTAGCCCTTCGCCAGGTCACTGGAGTACCGGGTGGAACGTCCGTCCCGGGGATCGGTGGTAAAGCCCACCTGATTGTTGGCGATGATGTGGACCGTTCCCCCGACCTCGTAGCCCCGGAGGCGGGCCAGGTTCAGGGTCTCGGCCACAACGCCCTCGGCGGCGAAGGCCGCGTCGCCGTGAATGAGAACGGGTACGACTCGGGCCGGGTTCCGCTCGGTGCTTCCGTTGACGTTCTCGTACTGTTGAACCCGGGCCATGCCCAGAATCACCGGGTTGACGTATTCCAGATGACTCGGATTGGGGGCGAGCGTGACGCGAACGGTGCCCCCGGTGCGAAGGGGATAGTCGGCCGTGGCTCCATGGTGGTACTTGACGTCACCCGTACCCGGATCGGGGACCCAGAGGGCGCTGCCGGGAGCGGTCCGGCCTTCGAATTCCCCCAGGATCTCCTCGTAGGAAACCTCGAGGATGTGAGCAAGGACGTTCAGCCGTCCTCGGTGGGCCATCCCGATGACGACGTCCGTCGCGCCGTCCGCGGCCGCCTGCTCTATGGCTTCGTCCAGCATGGGCACCAGCATGTCGGTACCCTCGATTGAGAACCGCTTCTGCCCCAAGTACGACCGGTGGAGGAACTGCTCCAGTCCCTCTACGCGGGTCAGCCGGTCCAGGGTCCACACCCTGTCCTTGTCGGTGAAGGCGGCAAAGTGGATGCCCTTCTCGACCTGCTCCCAGAGCCATTCGACCTTCTTGGGGTCCTCCAAGTGTTCGAATTCGTATCCGATGGCGCCGCTGTAGGTGGCCTCCAGCCGTTTCAGCGTGGAGGCAAGCGGGTCATCGCCGCCTTCGGGGAAGAGGACCGATGTGGGAACCGCTTCCAGCTCTTCCATGGTCGTGCCGAAGTAGGCCGGGTCAAGCTGGGGATGCCCGGGTGGCTCGCTGCCCAGGGGATCAATGCGGGCGGCTTGATGGCCGTGCTCTCGAAACGCCTGGAGGAGATTTGCCGCCCGGGCTACGAGGGGAAGCAGCGTGGCCAGCCGGGTGTCCTCCAAAGGCGGCTGGGGGGTCCCGGTGTCGGCCGTCGGCTCGGGGGGGATGACGACGTCGCCGGCGTCGGTTCGGTCGGGAGGGGGGGCGACAGCCGGTATCGCCGCAGGGGGAGACTCCGCCTGTCGCCGCGGTGGTTTTTGTTTTCGCTTCCGAAAGAGATCCCGCCACTCTTCCCCGACGGCCTCCGGATTCCGTAGGAATTCATCGTAAAGGGCCTGCACATAGGCCGCGTTCAGACTGTCGAAGTATTCTTCATTCATGATGATCGAAACTAATCCGTATGCTTGGCGGTGGAGAAGGGATTGATGGTGCCCCCGTATTCCATCATTACGCCCGTGCCCGGGTGGCGAAACCGCTTCCCCTGGCTCCGGGCCGGTACGACCCGGCGCCCTCCCGACCCTTCGGTCCGGCAAGGGGGTCTGGCCGGTCGGTTGGACGTCCGCCGATGGCGGTCGGTCGTCAGGAGTCGGCAGGTTCACGGTTCGCGGATCTTGGTCCATACGGACGTTCCCCGAGGCGAGGTTCTCGTTGGCGACGGAGACGGACACGCGACCCGGGCGACGGATCTCCTTCTCGCGGTGTCTCTCGCCGACTGCGTGCCGGTCTTCGTCGTGGATCCGGAACGGAAGGTCGTCGCTCTGCTCCACGCGGGCTGGCGGGGAACGGCGGCGGGGGTGGTCGAATCGGGCGTCGCCGTTCTGGAGCGGGCCTTCCGGAGCACTCCCGGAGACCTCTTCGTCCACTTGGGTCCGGCCATTTGCGGGAGCTGTTACGAAGTGGGCCCGGAGGTCTTTGCCGCCGTGGGGGAGTCGACTCCCCGGGGACCCGCGCTTCTCGACCTCCGGCGCGTGGTCTGCCAGAGGGTGGTGGATTCAGGAGTCGAACGGAATCGGGTGTCCGTGAGCCCTGAATGTACCCTGTGCGGCGGTAAGCGGTACTTCTCCCACCGGCGCGGGGACAGGGGGCGCCACTTCGCCTTCATGGGGATCCTCGCCGGTGCTGGATGAAGGGGACCGGGTCGGGCTTTGCCGTCGATGCTCGTGGGTGCGAAGAGTGGAAACTCGGCGGGACTCTGTGTTCTATCTCTGCGAACGTCATCAAGCAGAGCCGGCCTACCCCAAGTATCCGCGGCTACCGGTGGTTTACTGTCCGGGGTTCGAGGCGCCGGCGGCTGTCGAAAATCCCGCGGGGACAGGGGATGGGTGAGCCTCTTGTCCAAGTGGCGTCCGGGACCAGCCTTCCCTTCAGGTCATTCGTTTTCGGGTCCCTGGGGCACGTCAGGAGATGGACCTTTGCAGCTGCAACCGCGGGTCCCTTCGGGAGGAAGCGCCGGGCTCGTCGCTACGGCTCATCTCTAACCCAGCGGGACGATCGTGCCCCCCCGGTCTTCCATTTCCGCCGCCATGGCCGGATGGCAGGTGAAGAAGAAGACTTGGCGATCCTTCGACACCCGCTCCAAAAGCCCGAAGGCACGGCCCCGGCGTTGCGCGTCCCAGTTGACGAGGGCCTCATCCATGAACAACGGAAGCGGCTCGTTTCCGGCGTCCAAGTGGTCGATGATGGCCAGCCGGAGGGCTAGGTACACCTGCTCCTTGGTGCCTTGAGAGAAGAGCTCTCCCACCCGTCTCGGCCGGGAACTGGCAGGTCCCTGGATGTAGAAGGAGTCGTCGCCGGTGTCGCCCGGCTCGATCCTGTCGTACCGACCACCCGTGATGTGACGGAAGTGTCCGCTCGCACGCAGGAGCAGATCGGACTGGTTGTCGTCCCTGAAACGGCGGTCCGCCTCTCGAACCAAGCGAGCCAGGAGAAACGCTCGATCCCGTTTGACCTCCGCTTCCCGGATCTGCGCCTTCACCATCCCGATCCGCCCGTCGATCCGGTCGGTTGTTTCTCCCTCCCGAAGGTGCCCAATCTCTGTCATGAGCCGTCCGATGGCTTCCTGTAACTTCCCGGTCCGGTCCGCCAAGGCTTCCCGGCGTACGGCCGCCGCGCCCAGGGCTTCCTTGAGGGCGCTCCACTGCACCCCGTCCGCCTCAGCCAACCGGATCTCCTCGACTACCTCGCCCAGGTCGGGGATTTCCCGGGTCAGCTCTGCCTCCAGCTGGTCCGCTCTCCTCCCCGCCTCGATGCGCTTGGCGGCCACCTCGGCGCCCTTATCCGGGTTGTCCCCGCCAAAGTCCTCCAAACGCTTCTCAAGTTCGCGAAGCTGGACGGCAGCCGCAGCTTTCTCCCTCCCTGCCTCCGCCTTCTCCCCGTCGATTCGTGTGAGGTGCCGCCGGGCGTGGTCTGCCTCCTCTCGAGCCCGGAGGGCCGCTTCCAGGGAACGAATCATGGCAGCGGCTTCTGCCCGGGATTCGTCGGGGCGCGCCAGGCCATCCTGGGGGTTTGGCTCGTCCCTCGCCGGGCTGTCCGGAGGAGCCGCTGTCGACGCTCGGAGGTCGCGGATTTCCTGCCGGGCTACCTCCAGTTTCCTCCGTCGGTTCCGCAGTTTCCGGTCGCCTTCGTCCCGGTCTGTCAACAGCTCTCCCATGCGCTTGATGGCGGCGGGAAGGTCGTAATCGGGAGCCGCCAGCCGCTCGGGGTTCACAGGGAGCGCCTGGACGAGCTCTGCGACGCGGTTCCTGGCCTCTTCCTCGTGGGACTTCAGAGCTGCGATCCGTTCACGCTCCCGGCGCTGGGCGGCGGCTGCCGACTTCGCGCGCTTCCGGGCCCGCCGGACCGCGTTCCGGTACAGGGTCAAGAGAACGCCGCCGGTGAGTGCGACCGAGAGGGAAGAGGTCACGAGGGTGCCCCTGCCGAAAAAAGGGGGAAGCCATGGAGGCGGGATCTGACCGGGAAGAAGCAGCCCCGCCGCCAGCGCGAACCCGAGGGTTACCGCCCCGAGCCCCAGCACAAGACGGCTCCGCCCTGGAAGGGCGATTTCGGGAAGTTCGGCAAGGCGGCTGCGAAGGGATTCCTCGGCGATTCGGCGCTTTCCCCTGCGCCCCTCGAAATGCCGCACCCGATCCCGGAGTTCCTCGGTGGGCACGTTTTGGAGTTCATTGACGCCAACGTCCTCCCACGGACTGGAAAAAAGAAGTTGGCCCAGTTCGTTGCACCGCCGCGCCCGCTTTACGGTCTCCTGTTCGGCTGCCTCGGCTTCGCGCTCCAACGCCTCCAGGCCGGCGATTCGGTCGGCGAAGTGCCGAATCCCGACTTCCGCGTCGGCTACGTGCCGGTAAAAGCGTTCGTAGTCTTGGATTGCCTCCCTGGAGGCGGTCGCTGCCCGGTCAAGGCCGTTGATCCGCTCGTGAGCCTTCTCGTGGCGCCGACGTAACTCGACCAGCCGTCTTCGGGGATCCCAAGGCAGGGCGTCCAGGGCTTCTCGTGCACCGGCGCGCGCCCGAAGCTCCCCGATGCGCGAAAGCGTTCGCTTGACGGGAAATAGCCGGTTCATGCGGTATGCCAGCACCGCCTGGTGGTCCCGCTCCCGGTTTCGCTCCTCCTGCACCGCGTCGAGTCGCCTCTCCGCCGTCTCTCGCTCCCGCACCCGTTCGCGCAACTTCCGATCCAGCGCCAGTGTCTCCCGCCGCCGCTGATTGAGCTTCCCGAGCTCTGCCGAAAGGACGCGGACTTGTGGCTTTCCCCGCTTGTCGGGACGCCAAAGCCGATTGGCGTCGTCCTTGAACTCGGCTGCGACGGTTCGGGCAGGCCGCAGGTCCGTCACCCCCATGGCGCTCACCACCCGGTCCTGGACCAAATTCCAGCTCTCGCCTTTCAGGCCGGTCAACTCGGCCAGGGTCAACGCGTACACCTGGCGGAAGGCAGCCCGGGAGACGTGGTCCGCCACGGGGAGGGGCCGGTTCCTAATGTCCTCGATGCGGCCGTTGGTCGTGACTCGACCCCATGCGGTAGAAAGAAGTCGGCGATGGACTTCCAGGGTTGATCCTTCGGATAGGCGGATGCGGGCCCGTCCCTCCGGGTCTCCCCCGGACCAGGGCGTATGCGGATGATGCTTTCGGGTTGCAGGTCTGAATCCGTACAGGAGCGTGGTCAGGAAGGAAAAGAAGGTGGATTTTCCGCTCTCGTTGGGCCCCAGAATCACCACAATGGACGGCAACGGCCCTTCCGGCGTACTCATGTTTGCCAGACACCCGTATCGGGAGATGCGAATGGAATCGAACCTCACGCCCCGCTTCCTTCGGGATCGAGCATTCTGGCCAAGATCTCTTCGCCACTGCCCACGGCCAGCCGCCGGACATAGGCGTCAATGGATCCGTCCTGTTCCCGGCCGAAGCCGGCGAAGTCTTCCTCGGACAGTCCCAGGTCTTCGGTGCCCGCCGCGACCTCCCGAGCGAGGCGCAAGATTGCGCCCAAGACGTCTGGGCGGTTCGCGTGGTCTTCCGTGGACGCTTCGGGATACACTTTGTCGGTGCGCACTTCGGCGCTCAAGATGCCCAGCCGATTGGCGATTTCTTCCTCGATGGTCTCGACCTCCTCCGGTTTCCGTACTTCGCGCCAAAGGGTGGAGGGGCCCGTCAGGTCCACGACCAGCATCCACTCTGTGTGGGTTCCGCCGGGGTCGGCCGACCGGGCCTTTTCCCACGCGTCGGCCACGGACCGAACCAGCCGCTCCAGGGTATGGACGCCTCCCAGAGCTGAGATTTCCAGCTTTTCCCAACGGATCGGAGCGAACTCCCGAAATTCGACCTCAGGTGCCTCGGGGTTCCGCAAGTCCACCAGCAATCCCCCCTTGGGCCCTGTCTCCCCGGGCGTTCGGCCCTGAAGGTTCCCCGAGTAGTAGACCGGAGGGCTGGTCGAAAGCGCTTGCCGGAGATGGACATGCCCCAGCGCCCAGTAGTGAAAGCCGGCTTCGCACAAGTGCCCGATTGTCGACGGTGCGTACGGGCGGTGGACTGCCGTTGCCGTGGCCGGGATGACCTGAGTGTGCAGGACTGCTGCCTGAGGGAGCCGGGTGCCCGCGCGGGGTCGCAACCGCAGGGAAAGATCTTCAACTTCCAGGGACGTGGCGTGACCCACCCCGGCAACGTACCCTGTCCTTTCCCCGGTCCGCCCTGTGACGGGCACCGTCCGGGGTTCGGCGTTGGGGATCACCGTTACGTTTCCGGGCCATTCCAGATCGGCGGCGCGGATGCCCCGGCCCGGGTCGTGGTTCCCTGTGGCATAGATGACCTGGATGCCCGCCTCCCCCAGCGTTGCGAGGTGCTCCATGAGGAAGCGCTCCGTCTTGAAGGAGAGCCGACTTCCATCAAAGAGATCTCCCGCGATCAGCACCGCGTCCACCTGTTCGGCGACGGCGGTTTCGGCACAACGGGCGAACGCTTTCCGTGAAGCGCGCTGGAGACGGTCCCGCATGTCGTCCGATCGGCCCGCGAAAGCCGTATCCAGGTGTACATCCGCGATGTGGATGAAGCGCAACGACAAGCTCTGGGAAGCGGGAGTCAAAGGAGTGCAAGAGCTACCGTCAAAGATAATGCCCCCGGGTGACGGACCGGGGGCACGTAAGGTCCGGTTCCGCTTCCACGCACAAGCGCCTAGGGGTGCAACCAGGGGCCTTCCGGCGGTTTCTTGCCGTCGGGAGGTCTTGCACAGGGACACATTTCCCGGCAGACCCCGCATACGGGCGGCCTGGCAGTCAGGCTCCGAAGTGGAGGGACCGGCCCCCGTCGCTTCCGCCCGTCGGTCCCAAGGGGCTGGCCGGAACCGCGTCGCATGGCGTACTTTTCCGGGTGCCCCCAAGGGTGCTTGGATTGATTGAGTGCCCCACAGAGACCGGATGACCCCACGGTGCGGAGCTGACCCTGCGCAAATGATCCGGTTCCATCAAGACGAAACGTCTCTGCCACCATACAGGTGCTCCCCGGGGCGCGCCCTCGCCTTTGGGCGGCGAGGCTCCGTAACGGAATGAAGGAACCCACCGCCGATCCCGCCCGGCACCATCTCCGTCCGGTGGGGCCCCGGGGTGCTCGTTCGAGTGTGGCCGGCGGGGAATCTGCTGCGGGATGGGGGGTGGTCGAAGACGTACTGTCCGCCCTTCGAGGCATGTCGGATGACGAACGCGTGAGGAAGTTCGTGCCGCTTTTCCTCGCGAAGGCCTCGGTCGCCCTCTTGGAGGAACGGAGCACCGATGCCCTTGCCCGGATGTGTCTGGACTCCTTCCGGTTCCTGGACCGGAGTCGGCCGGATCGGGTTGACGTCGAAGTTCTGAACCCGGGCGAAAAAGGAGAAGGCGGTTACGCCCCGGTCACCGTCGTTCGGACCAATGTCTCCGAGCGGCCCTTCATCGTCGACACGATCCGCGAATTCCTTTCGTCCAGAGAGCTCCGAATCGGGCACTTCGTGTATCCCTTGATGACCGTGGACCGGGATGAAGGCGGCCGGATTCGGGACCTGCGCCCCTCGGACCCGGACATCCGCCCCGAGTCCATGGTCTACGCCGAAGTGACCAGAGTCGGAGACGGTGCCACCCTGGCTTTTCTGCGCGAAGAGACGGCTCGTCGCCTTGAGGATGTGGTGAAGGCGACCGAAGACTTCGGGTTGATGGTTGACAAGATCGCCGATGTGGTTGCCGAGTTGGGGTTCCGAATCCGAGATGTCCGGGGCCAACGGGAAGAATTCCGCGAAATCCAGGCATTTCTGCGCTGGCTCCGGGACGGCGCCTTCGTGTTTCTGGGGTATCGGTCCTACACCCTTGCCGAGCTCGAGCCGGGAGGTGAAAGGGCCGTCTGGGTCGACCCCGGCTCGGGTTTGGGCATTCTCCAGACGGAAGAAACTTCCACCTTCGCCCGGCCCGTGCCCCTGAGTCGGCTTCCCGAAGAAATGCGAGAACGGGCGCTTTCGGGTCCCCTCCTGATCATTAGCAAGACCAACGCGGAATCCACGGTCCACCGCCGAGCCCGAATGGACTACATCGGGATCAAGAAGCTGAAATCCGATGGTTCTGTGGTGGGAGAGCACCGTTTCCTGGGCCTCTTCACCTCCCAGGCGTACTCGGAACCGGCTCAGGGCATTCCCATCCTGCGGAAAAAGCTGGCGAGCGTGCTTGAGCGGGCCGCCGTCGCGGAGGGATCCCACGACTACAAGGAGATCATCACGATCTTCGATTCCCTGCCCAAGGAAGAGCTCTTCCTGGCGTCGGAGTCGGAGGTCACGAAGGACATCCGCACCATCCTGATCCGATACAACACCGATGGGGTCGTCGTCTCGGTGCGCCGAGACGCCCTTGGCAGGGGGGTCTCCATCATGGTGGTCATGCCGCGTAGCCGTTTCTCGGGCAGCTTCCGCAGGGAGTTCGAAGCCGCGCTGATGGATCGGTACGAGGCCGAAATCCTGAACTATCACTTGGCCATGAGTGAGGGAGATCAGGCCCGGCTTCACTTCTTCCTGGGGGGTCCCCGGGCGCGCATGGCCGATGTCGACGCCACCGAGCTTGAGGCGACGGTCACGAGCCTGACCCGGTCTTGGCTGGATGAGGTGCGGGCCCGACTGGGCACCTTCCGTTCCCCGGAAGAGTCACGCCGTCTTGCCGCTCACTACGGGAGCGCCTTTGCACCGGAGTACAAGGCCGCGAACGAACCTGAGGTCGCAGTCCGGGATATCCTGGAGTTCGAAGCCATGAAGTCCCGAGGCCGCATGGAGTCGGTTCGCTTCTTTGACGATCCCGGAGGAGACGGATGCGGGCTGAAGGTGTACATTCGCCGCCAGCAGATCGTCCTCTCGGATTTCATGCCGGTACTTGAAAACTGCGGCATGCGGGTGATCGCCGTTTCGCCGTTTGAGCTCCGGGATAACGAAGGTGCAGATGACGCGGTCATCTACAGCTTTGAAGTACAGGCTTCTGACGGCGACAGGCTGGATGTGGAGGGACGAGGTCGCGTTCTGTCCGAAACGATCCTCGCGGTGCGGGCCGGGGACGCCGCCAACGACGCCTTCAACCGGCTGGTTCAGCGGACGGGAATGGCGTGGAGGGAAGTGGAAGTGCTTCGGGCCTATGCGCACTACGCGTTCCAGATCGGAGCCGTTCCCAGCCCGCAAGTTCTGCCGACAGCATTGGACAATCACCCTGCCGTGGGCGGGCTCCTGTTCGAGCTCTTCCGGGTTCGCTTCGACCCGGACCGGGGGGGGGCGTCGGAGGACTCGGAGGCGAGGGTCACCCAACTGAAGGACTGCATCGCCGAAGAGTTGGCCGACGTGAGCTCCCTCGCCTTCGACCGGGCTCTGCGGGCGTTCCAGGTCGTCATCGAAGGAACGGTCCGGACCAACTACTTTCTGACCGGCGGCAGAAATCCGGTCCAGCGTTCGGGGGGAGTGCCCTACACATCCTTCAAGTTCGACTGCGACTTCCTGCAGGGCATCTCCAAGAGTCGGCTCAAGTACGAAGTCTGGGTGCGCTCGTCCCGGATGGAGGGCATCCACCTTCGAGGTGCCGCCGTTGCCCGGGGCGGAATCCGACACTCGGACCGGCCCGACGATTTCCGAACCGAGGTTCTGGGTCTGGTCAACACCCAGATGGTGAAGAACGCGGTGATCGTACCGGGTGGTTCGAAGGGCGGCTTCGTCTGCCTCCGCCAACTGCCGGACGGGAATGCCATGACTCAAGAGGTTCAGGAGCAGTATCGCACGCTCATTCGGGGGCTCTTGGACATTACCGACAACCTTGTCGAAGGGGTGCCGGTTGCCCCGGAGAATGTGATCCGATACGACGGGTTCGACCCCTACCTGGTTGTTGCAGCGGACAAGGGTACGGCGACCTTCTCCGACATCGCCAACTCCTTGGCAGGAGACTACGACTTCTGGCTTGACGATGCCTTTGCCTCGGGCGGATCCAACGGGTACGACCATAAAAAGGTGGGCATTACGGCCGGCGGGGCGTGGGAATCCGTCAAGCGCCACTTTCGGGAAACGGGGAAGGATATCCAGAAGGAGCCCTTCACGGTGGCCGGCATCGGAGACATGAGCGGGGATGTCTTCGGAAACGGGATGCTCCTCTCCCGAGCCATCCGGCTGGTGGCGGCCTTCGACCACCGGCACGTGTTCATTGATCCCGACCCGGATCCGGAAGCGGCTTACGATGAGCGGAAGCGTCTCTTCGCTTTGGGCCGTTCTTCTTGGGATGACTACGACCGGACCCGACTCTCGTCCGGGGCCATGATCATCCCCCGAACCCTCAAGTCCGTGGACCTGACAGAGGAAGCCAGGGCGGTCCTCGGCCTCGATCCCGAGGTCGTAACCCTGGACGGCGAGAGCCTCATCCGAGCCGTGCTGTCCGCGCCCGTCGAACTTCTCTGGAACGGGGGTGTCGGCACCTACGTCAAGGCCGACGGGGAAACCCACGCAGACGCGGGGAATGCGTCAAACGACGCCGTTCGGATCGACGCGAGGCAGCTCCGGGCCAAGGTCGTGAGCGAAGGCGGGAACCTCGGGTTTACCCAGGCGGCCCGGGTGGAGTACGCACTGGGAGGCGGCCGGATCAACACGGATGCCCTGGACAACTCGGGAGGCGTGAACCTCTCCGACCGGGAAGTGAACCTGAAGATCCTGCTCAGCGAAGTGCTCAAGACGGCGCAGGTGACCCGGGAGGATCGCAACCGGCTGCTCCATCGGCTCACCGATACCGTTGCCGCGCTTGTGCGGAAGGACAACGGATCCCAGAGCCAGGCGGTCTCTTTGGACGAGTACCGCGCCCGCCGGGGGATGGATCACTTCTGGGGGCTGATGGGTGACCTGGGCAGAGCGGGGCTGTTGGACCGAGATGCGGAGGGACTTCCCTCGTGGGACCAGCTGAACGCCCGCAGGGAATCGAACCAGTCGATGACGCGACCCGAGTTGTCGGTGCTGCTTTCCTACGCCAAGCTCCACCTGAAATCCGCTCTCCTGGGTTCGGATCTTCCGGACGACCCGGCCGCCGCCGAGTACTTTTACGGGTACTTTCCCCGGGAAGCCGTCGAGTTGGTCGGGCGGCAGCGGGCAGCCAATCACCGCCTTCGCAGGGAGATTGTCGCCTGCCAGCTGACCAACGACCTCGTCGACCTGATGGGATCGGCCTTCATTGCCCGGGTGGCCCGGGAGACGGGCCGCGCACCCGAGGATATAGCCCGAGCGTGGCTGGTCGCGTCCCAGCTCACGCGGCACCAGGTGCTTCTGGACGAAATACAGTCTCGCGGAGGGGCGATCTCCGTCGGAGTGGCCTACCGCTGGATCATGGGACTGGCACGGGTACTGGATCGCACGACCCGTTGGGTGTTGGCCAATTGCGACCCCGAGGAGTCCACGGTCGGACTCATCGAAGAGAGCTTGATGGGCCTAGAAGCCCTGCGGGGCAAGTTCCACGAGATCGTGGCCGGAGAGGACCGGGAGACGTATCTGTCGCTGGTGAGCGAGGTTGCGAAGCAGGGAGTGGACGAGCCCTTTGCTCGCAACTTCCTTACCCTACGATTCCTTGACCACCTTCTGGAAATTCTCCGTCTTGCCCGGACGACAGACACCGATCCCATGCGCGCGGCGAGGGTCTACTACCGGGTCACCGAGGAGCTGCGGATACCGTGGCTGCTGAAGTGCATTGAGCAAGCGAGCGGTGAAGGCAGGTGGGAGCGGCGGTGGGGCCTGGGTCTCATCGCTGATTTGGGTACAATCCGGCGGCGACTGACCGCAGGGGCCCTGGCCGGGAACGGAACGCTGGCCGATTCCGAAGACCTGGGCGGAAACGGAAGCGATCTCCACCGCTTCCACAGGTTGCTGGAAGATCTGCGGGGTGAGGATCCGATCACTTTGGCGGGGCTGAGTGTTGCGATTCAGGAAATCCGGCGACTAGCCGACAGGGTTTCGAACTAGGGGGTGGTCGCCCGAGCCACGGGGGGATCGTAAACACCCCCTAGGCGATCTGAATAATGGCTCTTCGCTTGACGTGAGGCGATGCGAGGAAAGAAGTAAATCTTATCTGTAGTGCTGTTTTTTGGCACTACAGTAAGCATGGCGTCTCAACTTTTGGGGCGGAACCGCGGCCATTTTCGGGAAACAAAGCTTCAATCAACTCACCGGACGTTTCCGCTCTGCCGCCCCGTAGTGGATGCTGTTGAAGAGGAGCGGGAAGGTCCCGTGGGGCTGCGACCGGAAGGTGATCTTGGGGCCGAAGAGGAACAGCTTTCCTGCACCCACGTCCGCCTCGACCATGCTGGTGCCGCCCTCAAGATTTTCCTGACCCCAGGCCCAGCCGCTCACCAGCGGCTCGGGAGAATCGTACCAGGCCAAGCGGCGTACGCCGTCGGCCCCTTCGCCGATCTGGAAGACCGGGCTGTGGCTGTGGAGGACATGGACCCGAGCGTCGAGCCCGTGGGTGACGGGGCTGCCGGGCTCGACCCGGATGTCGTGGATGGATCCAGGCGTGAAGTAGTCGTCCCTGCCCAAGGGCTCTCCCTGGTCATTCACCAGATAGTTGTCCAAGGGGAGTCCCAATTCGGCGCCTAGGGCGGTAGAGGTTCCCACCGCCACCACGGCCCCGCCGTTCTCCATGAACTGCCGCAGGGCGGGGACGCTTTCGACCGCTGACAGGGAGCCAACGCGGTCTCGTAGGGAATCCGGCAGGCTGGCCAAGAAGTCTTCATTCGGTGCCCCCCCGCCGAAGCCGCGCCCTCCTCCCATGGCGCCGTCGGGAAGGATGATCACATCGAACCGGTCGTTCAGGCCGCCGCCGTCCACTTCCGGGGGGTAGATTACCTGAAAGTCGAACTCGAAGTCCTCCAGGGTGTACCGGGTCCACCCCGAGGGCATGGAGCCGCCGTATCGATCCCAGAGACCGATTCGGGCATGGGTCAGCTCCATGGCCGTTGCTGCCGGGGCCTCGGCCACGCCGACGAACGAGATTCCCAACTCCTGGGCCCACTCCTCTAGCTTCTCCCGTTCCGTTCCATCTGCGGGGAAGTAGAAAGCACCGGCCGCGAAGGACACCCCGGGCGCTTCGTACGCCTCCTCCAGCCAAAACACCTGCCCACCTGCCGCCAGCGTCCGGTTCACGGCCACAAAGGCGTCGTTTACGTGGTCCGCTACATATCCTGCCGCCGATTCGGTGCCGGTCACGGCGCCGGGCAATGGGTCGGCCATCCACTCGATCTCCCGGAACGGCCCGTCGAATCCCTCCAGCACCCGGTCGAATTCGATTCCCATCTGGAGCGCCAACGTCCATCCCGCGTTGTCGTAAGGGGCGATGGGGGGGCCGCCGGGGTACTGGAAGTCGTTGGGGTGGTTCTGGGGCTCGAACATGTCGATGACGTGGGGCCGGAAGGCCTGGGCCGTCTTCACGACATACGAGCCGGCAGGATAATCCTCGCCTCCCGCCGCGAAGGCGGCGGTGGCTTGGTGGACCGTCACGCCGTTCTTGAGCAGGGCGTTGACGAACTTCGTAGCCGTGGAAAAGTCTCTCTGGCTTGACGGCAGGATGTAACCCCGAGCGTCACGCTTGTCCGGGTCCCGAAGGTAGGCCTCATAGTCCTCCCGGGAACCGCGTGGCCCCACTTCTTCGGTGAGCCCGTCAATCCACCGGGGAAGGACCGTCCACGCGTCCCGGCTGCCCCGCTCGATCGAGTTCATCCCCATGCGCCAGATGTTGAAGAGAAGGTGCTCCCGGTTCCGGGAGGCATAGTCCAACACGGCCCGGTTGGCCGTCTGGGAGTAGTCCACGGACTGCCGGAAGTGCCAGGGACCGGGGGTTACGGGCAGGGGGAGGTCTGCGTGGGTGATCTGACGGTTCGGCAGGAAGGGGATCTCGATGGGTGTGGGGTGGCCGATGGTCTCGGTAAGGAGGCCGATCATGTTGTGGAAGTAAGGCGTGGTCCGGAGTCCGCCGTTCCACCAAGTCGAATAGCTGGCACCCCGGCGCATTGTGGTGCCACCCTTGCCCTCGGCGACCATCCGGTGGTGCATCGCCGACCCGACTTGGTCCAGACTGGTGATGATGAGGGGATCCAGGTTGTGGTTGGGCGGGTCCCGGAAGGGGGGGGCGAACATAACCGTCCCCTGGGGGCCGGTCTGGTGATGATTGTACACGATCTGCGGGAACCACTCCCGGTAGACCACCCGGTTCATGTTCTCGGTCTCGGCCAGGGACGTCATGTAGAAGTCCCGATTGTTGTCGTGGCCGGCGTACTTGTTGTAGAGAACGGGGACGCCCTGGGTGGTGCGCTCCAGGGGGTCGTCGTGGCGCATGTACCAGTTGGCGACCAGGGCGTGGCCGTCGGGGTTGGCATGGGCGGCCAGCAAGATCACGTCGTCCAGGAAGCGCATCGTTTCGTCGTCGTTCCGGCTCACCATCTGCCACACCAGCTCCATAAGCTGTTGGGCACCCAGCACCTCGGTGGCGTGGAGCCCCCCATCAATCCAGACCACGGCTTTCCCTTCGGCGGCCAAGGCGCGGGCTTCTTCTTCGCTCACCCCGTCGGCCAGGGCGAGCCGCCGGGCGATCTCCTTGTAGCGCGCCAGGCCGGGACGATTGGCCGGAGAGGTGATCGTGGCCATCCACTGTTCACGCCCCTCCGAGGTCCTGCCGATGGACTCCAGGGTCATCCGGTCCGACTGTTCGGCCAAAAGGTGCCAGTAGTCCGTCAAGCCCTGGTAGTTGACCAGCTCGTAGTCGGTGCCCAGCCGGTAGCCGAACTGCTCCTCGGGGGTCGTGAGCTGGGCGGCGGTGGGAAGGGCGGCCAAAGTGAGAAAAAGGGCGGAGAAGAAAACTGTGCGCCCATCGGCAAAATGCTCTGTGGGGAGTGCGGCACTGCTCATAGTCATCGTGACCTCGGCGTCGGTGGCTCGTCACATGCAACCTGCAAGTATTCTAATCGCATACCCGGATTCCACAACACTATCCCGATAGAAGTGCCGACCTAGGGGGCGGCGGGCATTCAGAGGCCCGTAGGGCGCTACTCTTGCGGCTCCTGCGACAGATTCCGCGCGTAGGCGACAACTGCCTCGTAGTCCAGACTGTTGTCTCCCAGACGAGCCCGCACCGTGTCCGGATGCGCGAGCAGGCGTACCGATTCGTCGTGATACGGGTGTTCCAAGGCGACGGCCAAGTCGATCCCTCGCATCAGAACCTGAACGCGCAACTCCGGCGCGACATACTCGATCGGGCGCCTCGTGAATCGCACGGCCACCTCGGAGACGCGCTCTTCAACGTCGTATCCTCCTCTTTCCAGATCCCATTCGCGGGCCATCCTCGCCAGTGTTTCCAGGGCCCTTTCTCGTTGCGGATATGGCTCCCGCGAAAGGGCATAACCCGCCAGAGCGGAACCCCCCTGGTCACCGTACGCCATCCATATGTCTGTGCTCTCGAGGGTGGGGAATGTAGCCAGCACCGTAAAGCTCCCGGCTTCCCCGCACGGAACGGTGCCGCACCCGAAAGAATGAAGGTCGCAGTTGGTTTTCTCCTCTCCCGCGTCCTCGCACCAGTTCAACCGAGTCGTCGAGCACCTGTCCATCTCGCAGAAGGGAGGTCTCGCATCCGCGCCCACCGATGCGAGTACACCACCGAGGGTTCCTCCGATTCCGGCGCCCACGCTGAAGATCAGGATGCCCGCGACGACCCATATCGCGCCCCCACCCAGTCTGAGAAAAAACCTACATACGGTATTCATGAGCAGCTCTCCCAATGTTCCGGTCGTCTCGGCCTCTTACTTGCAGTGGTGATTGCAGCGGTGCTCCCTCGGCCGCCCAACCAGCGATTTCGTCAACGCCAACCTTCCGGATCAAAACCTTCTCGTCGTTGAAAGTCACGTGACCTGTTTCGTACCCCAGCCGCCTTGAGACGACCAAAATCTGGGGAGTTGCCCCCAGTCCCGCCATTTCTCCGTAGATGTACTTTTGCACGCCAGCGTTTGCCCAACCTCGACCGGCCATCACTTCGTCGAACGCACCGAACTTATCCAGGTGCTCCATGCCGTTGGCGACGACTGCGTCACGAGCGACCCCCACGGCCGCGAATCCCATACCCTCCGTCTGAGCGCGGGCTTGCATCTTCACCTTGAGGGACCGAACTACGTCGGGAAGCTCCGGCACGTTAGACCACCCGCAAGTCGAGGAGCCAATGTAAACCAACACGATCTCCTCCCCGGCATCCACGCTCCCTGTCGGGATGTACTCCCCGGCCTTTAGGACGGGAACCGACCAACGTACGGTGACATCCGGAATGGGCATCACGCCCAAAGAAGCGGCGACGAATCCGAATACCCCTCCGATTGCAAAAAAGATGAAGAGGAATCGGGGGCGGAGTCGGGTCAAAGCGAGGATCCAGATTCGGGCAAGTCGCTGAATTCCCTACCTGGACCAAAGGTCCTTACCTCCAACCGCGGGTACGGATCTTCGAACACAGCGATGTAACCGTCGGCTTGGGCAGAAAGGATGGGAGGTAGCGTATCTCCCAGGAATGCGCCTGCTCCCGTGACGGCATCCAACAGGTATGTCTGCGCAACAATTTTCCGTTCTTCGGGAAGAATGCGCGAATTTTGTAGAAGAACGTGGCCACCCTGCCCGATCTGCGCAAGCAGCGCCAAGCGATCGGAATCCATCTCGTGTTGGCGGAATGAAACGCTGGTGGTTCCGATCTCGCTTACACCCTCCACAACGCTAACTTGAAGATATTCGTTGTCGGCGTGCGCAGAGGTCCAAATTATTCCGCCGTCTAGTGCAGAATACATGCGCACTACAGGCATGTAGTGAAACCCGAACACGATTCGCGCTGAATCGTCAAGACATTCGATGCTACCACTCGACATCTCGCGGCGAATGAAAGTGTCGTCGTGTCTGTAGCCTTCGCCAAACCTCTGTATGGCGCCCGTCGGACCGTTGATGACCGTGTTGCTAGCCTCAGCAAGACCTGTTGCAAACAACTGACCATTGTCCATTGCGCAAATGGTCGGCCTCCAAGTAGTTGGAGTTACCTGGAAGTCGAGCATTTCCTCCAAGGTCCATTCGTTGTCAAGCCGCTGAAACACCTTGACGCGACCGCTGTTCCCGATCGGAACGGCGATGCGTCCGCCGGGCAACAGCTCGAAATGATCGGCGGCCCGAAGCTCCATGGGGCCGTCTCCGAGTCCTCCAAACCCGTCAACGTAGCTGCCGGAAGGATCGAAAATGCGGACCTCTTGGGTGAATTCGTCCAACACGACGATATTGCCATCGGAAGCGATTTCGGCGTCCGAAACGTAGCTGAACAGCTCGGGACCGGGCTCTTGGGACCCCAGATTAAGGGTCGCATGAGCACTCAAGATCGCTTCTCGGGCGTTCCTCCACGCGGCGAGGGATTCCGCTGAAAGTCCATCGGGCAGCGAATCCCGGCTGATCGTAGCCGCGTCCCGGGGAGGTCTGTTGTCGGCGTTCGGGTGGATGACTTCCCTATCACCGCACCCATGCAGCCCGGCCAGTAACACGGCTGAAGCGAAAAGCCGATTCTTCCAGGGACCTGAAGTGTCCATGTCTAGTGATGGCAGTGGTAGCTGGCGCACCCACCTTCGGCCTCGTCGTCCAGATCGCAACCGGAGCCACTGCCGTCTGTTTGGGCACAGTAGTGGGAGTCAAACCAGAATTTCCTGTGCACGTGGACGCACGCGTCATCTTCGCAGCCGTCTTGGTCTTCTTGGATTGCGGCCGAGGAGGCAGGCAGCCCGGGGACCAAGCTGCCTAAGAACGCACCGCTGACAAAGACGGCGACGGGGACGATGCCTACCAGCAAGCGAGACAGAACGAGCTTCGATTTCATTGCAAGATTCTCTTGGGTTGTCGTGTTTCGGCGGCGGCTGACCCCGCGGGACAATCAGACGTTGCCCTGAGGCAAGATACAGAGAAGGTGAGGACTCTTGATCGGAATGTCAAGCAGAGAGAAAATCCCCGAGTGCCTCCGTCGCTGGCCGCGGGGGCTAGTGGTCCACGCCCCATTCCACGAGCTAAAGATTCTCCGGGTCCCTTGATGAGTCCGAGTCGCTCAAGGAGCGAGACCCATCCCGCAATGCGCGGTCCAGGGCATCGAACGGAAGGACCGCACACCGGATCCGGCTGGGGAATCGGCTCACGCCCGCCAACGCCCGCATGTCTCCCAGTTCCTTCGGTAACCCGGGGCCCCTCTGGGCCAGTCCTTCGGTGAAGCGCCGCCGCAGGTTGTCGATCTCACCCACAGCCCGTCCCCGGATCAGGACAGTCAACATGGAAGCGGAAGCCTGGGAAAGAGAACAACCACGGCCGTCGAAGGTCACGGCGGCTACGCGTCCGCCGTCCACGCGCACCCACATCCGGACGGTGTCTCCGCAGAAAGGGTTGTGAGCTTCGCCGGTGGTCATCGGGTCGTCCAGGGGGCCGCGGTTCCGGGGCCTCCGGAAGTGATCCCGGATGAGGGCCTGGTGAAGCTCACCGGTGTTCGATGCCGCCAAACGTTGCGCTCCTTATCCTCCAGAGTACACTCATAAGGCTATGAACTGTCACCCTACAGGACACTCGAACCCGAATCCGGTCCTCGCGCAAGCCGCCCAGTGGCTGGACGAGGGCCGCCGGGTCGCGCTGGCGACGGTGACCCGCACGTGGGGCTCGGCCCCGAGAAGGGCGGGAAGCCACATGGCCGTAGCCTCGAACGGGGACTTCTCCGGGTCGGTATCGGGCGGGTGTATCGAGGGCGCGGTGATCCAGGCCGCGCGGGAAGTGATCGAGTCGGGCCGACCCCGTTCCCTCGAATTCGGGGTGACCAACGAAATGGCTTGGGAGGTGGGGCTTGCCTGCGGGGGAAGAATCCACCTTTTCGTCGAGCGGGCGAAGACGGGTGTCCTCGGCAGCGTGCTCCAGGCCCAGCGGAAGGGGCGGGAGGTGGTGCTCGTCACTAGTCTGGGCGACGGAGCCCAGGAGTTGGTGGAAGCCGGGTCTGGGCCCGAAATGCCCGGCCTGGGTGGTGACCTGGTGGAAGCCGTACTTCGCGCCGACGAGGCCCGAGTGGTCGAGACCGAGCGTGGTACGGTCTTCCTTCGCCCTTACCTTCGGCCACCTCGCCTGATCATCGTCGGGGCCGTGCACATTGCCCAGGCCCTGATTCCCATGGCGTTGGCGGCGGGATTCCGGGCCAAGGTTGTGGATCCCAGAGAGGGGTTTGCCACTGCGGACCGCTTCGACAGCTCGGTACTGGTCCGGGCCTGGCCGGACCGGGCGATGAACGCGTTGCAACCGGATCGCAGGACGGCCGTTATCGCGCTCAGTCACGATCCCAAGATTGACGATCCGGCGCTGAGCGCTGCTCTTGCCAGCGACGCCTTCTACATTGGGGCGTTGGGAAGTCGCAAAACCCAGAAAGCGAGGGGGAAGCGCTTGGCTGCAGCAGGCTTTTCTGCGGCGTCTCTGGACAGGATACACGGGCCGGTGGGATTGCCCATCGGCGCCCGGACGCCGGCAGAGATCGCGGTATCCGTCCTGGCAGAGGTGATCTCCGCGCTGCGGAACCCTACGAAGACGAAGGGCTAGACCGCCCCACGGCCCAAACGCCCTCGTGCCCGCGCTAGCAACCTCTCGAATCATGTTTCCGGCGTCATCCACCCATCCGATAAGGTAAGAGGCCGTTGGCTGGACAAAGGGCGCCCCCGGGCCGACCCTTCTAGGGCCGGTTGGCCCCGCTGCGGGGTCCAGGCATACGAACCCTGGGTGGCACACCCAACCGCACCAGATTTGTGCCCAGCACCCTCTCCGCCGCGACCGCGTACCCCAGAAGCGCCTCGTCCGCGCCCGTTCTTCCGATGAGTTGAAGCCCTACCGGCATTCCGCGCCGGTCCAGCCCCGCGGGCAGGCTGATCGTGCACATGTCCAGCATAGAGGCCGGACCCGTGCCCGACAGCATCCGCTGGTTGGCTTTCCGATAGTCCTCCAGCCGGGAAAGGGCGACCACGGCAGGGGGTGTGACAGGCAAGGTCGGAGTGGCCAGAACATCCACTCCCCGGGTGTCCAGCCGGGTGTGAATGCTTGCCCGAAGGCGGTGGCGGAGCCGCAGGACCCCAATGTAATCAACCGCGCTGGCGTGGCTCGAAGCCTTCAGTCGTTCGCTGACCGTCGGGTCCAGGATGCCGGTCCATTCCGGGAGCTCGCGTTTCAGGAACTCGACGCACTCCGGCTGTACCAGTCCGCCCCCCAGATACCGGGCCCCGGCTTCGTCCAGCTCCGGTGCGTCCACCTCGAAGATTGCTGCACCCGCCGTTTCCAGCTCGGACAAGGACCGATGCACAACAGCAGCGATACCGGGATCGGCGCGGTCCCACAGCTCGGAGCGGGGAACGCCGATCCGCAGCCCTGCCACGCTTCCCGTAACGTCATCGGTTTCCGCCCCGGGTCGGCCAGATTGGTCTCTGGGAGAAGGGTCTCTAACCCTCAACGCCACAGTTCCTTCGCTGGACCGAGCTTTGGTCTTGACACCGTGACCAGCCTGGGACCCTGCACTCCTGTCAACCAGGCGGTCGATGGTCTGGAACGCATACAGGGTGTCTTCCGCCGTGTGGGTCAGCAGTCCCACGGTGTCCAGGGTCGTGCTCAACGGAACGACCCCGGTCGTCGGCCACCTTCCCGTCGTTTGCCTGTGGCCCACGACGCCCGTCGCCGAAGCGGGGATGCGAATCGATCCCCCCGTGTCGGTTCCCAAGGCGATTCGGGCCGACCCCTCCCACAGACTCGGGCCTGCTCCCGTCGAGGACCCTCCCGGTACTCGGTGTTTCTCCCCGTCCCAGGGGTTCACGGGCGTACCCGTGTTGTAGTTGATCCCGACTCCTCCGAAAGCCAGCTCCACGGTGTGGGTCTTGCCCATGATCACCGCACCCAGATCCCGCAGGGTCCGAACGAGAAACCCCTCCTGGCGCCAGCGCGCGGGTAACTCCCGCTTCGTCCCGGCTCGGATGGGGAGGCCCTCGACCCCGTATAGATCCTTCACCGATACGGGAATGCCTGCCAGGGGACCCGGGTCCCTGCCCCGGGCCACGGCCGCGTCGATCCGTTTGGCTTGCCTGCGGGCGCCCTCGGCGTCGAAGCGGATGTAGGCGTTCAGTCGGCTTGCTTCGTGATGGCGAATCGCTTCTTCCACGTTTCGAAGAGCGCTGTCCTCCCCTCGCCGGATTCCAGCGGCGATTTCCCGAATGGACTTCCGATTCACGGCCTTCTCCTCCCGGGGCTCCCCAGGACTTCCACCAGTTGCGCCAAGCTGACCAAGTTGTGGACGGGTCGGTGCTCGTCCACCTCGGGAAGCAACGCCCGCACTCCGGCGGCTTTGGGGGCGAAGGCTTCGAATCGCAACAGGGGATTCAGCCAGATCAGCCGTCGGCAGGATTTTCTCAGGCGTCGGGCCTGAATCCGGATTCCGGCGCCGCTTTCTCGGTCCAGTCCGTCGGTGACCAGCAGCACGACCGCGCCCTGGGAAAGCAGGCGGCGCGACCAGTGCCGGTTGAACGCCTTCAACGAGGTCCCGATCCTCGTACCCCCGTGCCAGTCCGATACGGCACTTCCTACCCGGCCTAAGGCTCTGTCCACATCCTGGTCCTGGAGGAGCCGGGTGATGTGGGTCAGCCGAGTGCCGAAAACGAAGGTGTGAGTCCGGTCGGCGGCGTTGGTCACGGCGTGGAAGAAGTGAAGGAGGATGCGGGAATAGGATTCCATGGACCCGGAGATGTCGCAGAGGGCCACCAGGGCGGGCCGCCGGGTCCCCGGGGAGGACCGTTCCAGGGGAACCGGGTCCCCTCCTTTCCGGAAGCTGGTGCGAAGGGTGCGCCGGAGGTCGATCGCCGTTCCCCTTGGGTCGCGCTGCCGGCGCCGGGTGATCACGGGACGCAGTCGCAGGTCGAACCGGCGGATCACCTCCCGCGCTTGAATGACCTCGGCGACGGTCATTTCCTCGAAGTCCTTGGTGCGGAGGACCTCACCGGGAGCGAAGGCCATTCGAACCGGGAGGTCGACGGCTTGCCTGCCCGGGTTCGTTTGCCGCCGGGAGACGGGGTTGGCCGCCGCTGCCAGGCGTCTCGGGGTGCGGGAGGACCGGTTGTTGGAGGAAGCCTTGAAGGCGGACAGCAGGGTTGCCAGGGCCTCGTCCGCCCCGAAGGGGTCGCGCCAAAAGAGACGAAATGCACTCTCGAAGATGTGCCGCTGACCGGGCTCGGAAACCAACGTGCCGTGAAGGGCCCAGAAAAACTGTCCCTTGTCCGTGACATCGATGGCCTCCAGGGCCCGCACCGCGGTAATCGTGTGACCGGGCCCCATGGGGAGTCCGGCGGCTCGAAGAAGGCGAACGAAGTGGGCCACATTCTCCACGAGCCTTCCCGTCCGGGGGGCTTGGGTCCGGCCACTATGGATGTTCGATACCGAAGTCACTGCTGGGCAGGATCTTATGGGCGAATGGTGTTCGGGGTCGGCGAAGGCAAGAGCGTTCGAGGCGCATGCCCGGGTCAGTCGGAGGGTTTCTGGAGCCGCGGAGACCCTAGGGCTTCGTCCATTCCACTCTCGGCCATCCGCTCAAGGTCGTCCTGGTACTTCAGGAGCACACCTAGGGTCCGGTGCGCTGTCTCCCGGTCCAGGGCGTGGCGGTCCAGCGCCATCAGGGCCCGGGTCCAGTCCAGGGTCTCGGCGACGCCGGGCGGCTTGAACAACTCCAGTTTCCGGACCTTCTGAACGAACGTGACGATCTGGGTTGCCAGCCGCTCCGGTGCACCGGGGACCTTCGCCGACAGGATCGCAAGCTCCCGTTCGGCACTGGGATAATCGATCCAGTGGTAGATACAGCGGCGCTTGAGTGCGTCGTGGATTTCCCGGGTGCGGTTGGAGGTGATGATCACGATGGGAGGCGTTTGGGCCCGCACGGTTCCCAGCTCGGGGATGGAGATCTGAAAGTCGGACAGAACCTCCAGAAGGTAGGCCTCGAAGGGCTCGTCGGTTCGGTCCAGCTCGTCGATGAGCAGCACCGGGGCCAATCCGTCCGACGGTTCCAGCGCAGACAAGAGGGGGCGCCGGATCAGAAAATCCTTCGAGAAGACATCCTTCGCCAAGGCCGCTCCCCGATCTCCGCTGGCCCTTTCTGCCGCCCGAATGTGGATCATCTGCTTTGCGTAGTTCCACTCGTACGCCGCCGAGGCCAAGTCCAACCCCTCATAGCACTGGAGGCGCACCAAAGGCCGTTTCAAAGCGGAGGAGAGGGTTTTGGCGACCTCGGTCTTCCCAACTCCCGCTTCCCCCTCCAAGAAGAGGGGTCGATCCAGCTCCAGCGACAGGAAGAGTGCGGTCCCCAGGGCGGCGTCTGCCACATAACCCTGGCCTTGCAACAGGACGACCGCATCCTCCACAGACCTTGGAAGGGGCGAGGGTGCCCCCGCCCGAGGGGTCAAGGGGACGGGCAGGGAACCGCCGGGGTCATCCTCCATTGACGACCCTCAAGAGGTGAACAGGGGACCCTGCTACCCGACGGTCAGCCGCGGTGGCGGACATGTCTGTTAGGCGCAGGCCTCCACGGCCCGTTTCGCCATAACCGTGACCAAACGGGCCCGGTATTCGGGTCCGGCTGCGGTATCGGAGAGTAACCCCTCCACCGGGATGGAGACGTGGGCCACGGCGGCAGCGTCAAAGGAGGCTGCCAGCGCTTCCTCCATCTCGGCCACTCGGAACACGCCGTCGCCGGAAGCCCCGGTCACGGCAACCCGGATCCCTGCCGGACCTTCGGCCACCATGACCCCCGCAACGGCATACTTGGAGGCCGGATTCGCGAACTTCGCGTAGGTCGCTCTTGCGGGCACGGGGAATCGGACCGAGATGATGACCTCTTCGTCTTCCAAGGCTGTTGAAAACATTCCCAGAAAAAATTCATCCGCCCCGATCTCCCTTCGATCCGTCACCACGCTTGCCGCAAGAGCGAGACACGCGGCGGGATAGTCGGCGGCGGGGTCGTTATGGGCCAGGGAACCGCCGATCGTTCCCCGGTTCCGTACCTGCGGATCCCCGATCCCTTCCGCCATCGCCGCCAAGGCGGGAATCCGGTCGCGCACGGCCGCCGCCGCTGAAACTTGTGCATGGGTACAGAGAGCCCCGATCTCGATCGCGTCTCCCTGGTCGGTGATATCCTTCAGCCCGGGCACCTTCGCCAAAGACACGAGGTCGCTGGGGGCCGCCAAGCTTAGCTTCATCAGGGGCAACAGGCTCATTCCGCCCGCGATTAGCTTGCCGTCCTGCGCACTCCGAAGCGCGCCGAGGGCTTCGCTCACCGATTCCGGCACATGGTATTGAAAGTCTTCCATGGCCCGTCTCTCCTTTCAGTCCTGTGCCTTTGCCTTTGCGTTCTCTATGGCCCGCCATACGCGTTCGGAGGTCGCGGGCATGTCCATGTCGTCCACGCCCACGGGTTGAAGCGCGTCCAGGACGGCATTGACCACCGCGGGGGGGATACCGATGGAGCCCACTTCGCCGACTCCCTTGGCTCCGAGAGGGTTGTGGGTGCACAAGGTCGTGTTGTGCCTCACGTCAAAGAAGGGAAGGTCCGCCGCCCGAGGCATCGTGTAGTTCATGAACGAACCGGTCAACAGTTGTCCGTTCTCTTCATACTGACACTCCTCCAATAGCGCTTGACCGATGCCGTGGGCAAGCCCCCCGTGGAGTTGCCCGGCGACGATCATCGGGTTGATGATTCTGCCCACGTCGTCGGCGCCCGTCACCCGAACCAGCTCCACCTCTCCCGTTTCGGGGTCGATCTCCACTTCCGCGATGTGCGTGCCTGCCGGGAACGTGAAGTTGAGCGGGTCGTAGAAGGCCGTTTCTTCCAGGCCGGGTTCAAGGCCCTCCGGGTAGTTGTGGGGCACGTATGCCGTGAGGGCCACCTCCCCGATGGTGCGGGACCGGTCCGTACCCGCCACCGTGAACGCCCCGTTTTCGAACTCGATGTCCTCCGCCGACGCCTCCAGAAGGTGGGCGGCGATCTTCTTGCCCTTCTCGATCACCTTCTCTGCGGCCTTATAGATCGCGGTTCCGCCCACCGCCAGGGAGCGGGAGCCGTAGGTGCCCATTCCGAAGGGGATCCGCGCCGAATCGCCGTGGACCACTTCCACGCTTTCGAAGTCGACGCCGAGCATCTCGGAGACGATTTGGGCGAAGGTCGTCTCGTGGCCCTGACCATGACTGTGCGTTCCGGTGAACACCGTGACCGAGCCCGTCGGGTGGACCCGCACGCTGCCCGACTCGTAGAGCCCGGCCCGTGCCCCCAGGGAGCCGACAACGGCGGACGGTGCGATTCCGCACGCTTCGATGAAGGTGGAAATCCCGATCCCCCGGAGCTTGCCCCGCTCTGCGGCTTCTTTCCGGCGGGCTTCGAAGCTCCCCCAGTTTGCGGTCTCCAACCCCAGGTCCAGGGTCGCTTCGTAGTCCCCTTGATCGTATTGGAGCGCCACCGGCGTCTGGTAGGGGAAGTCCCGAATGAAGTTCCTGCGTCGTAGCTCCACTCGGTCGAATCCGGTCTCCCGGGCCGCCTTGTCAACCAGTCGTTCCAGGAGATAAGTGGCTTCCGGCCTGCCGGCGCCCCGCAGGGCGTCCACGGGGGTGGTGTGGGTGAAGACGGACTTTACCTCCACGTAGATGGCCGGCGTGGTGTAGGGGCCTGCGAAGAGGATCCCGTACAGGTACGTCGGCACGCAGGGGGCAAACGTGGACAGATAGGCGCCCAGGTTTGCGGTGGTCGACACCCGAAGCCCGGTGAAGTTGCCGTCTGCGTCCAGCGCCAGCTTGGCGGTGCTTATGTGGTCGCGTCCGTGGGTGTCCGATTTGAAGGCGTCCAGGCGGTCGCAGGTCCATTTGACGGGCCTGCAGAGCCGGCCGGCGGTCCAGGTGAGGATCGCCTCCTCGGCGTAGTGGGGAATCTTCGAGCCGAAGCCGCCTCCCACGTCGGGGGCAACGACCCGCAGCTTGTGTTCGGGGAGTCCCAGAACGAAGCCGCCCAGAAGGAGGCGGGTGAGGTGAGGGTTCTGGCTGGTGGTGTAGAGGGTGTACTCGCCCGTCGCCGGATCGAAGTTGGCGACGGCGGCCCGGGGCTCAATGGCGTTGGGAACCAGGCGCTGGTTCACGACATCAATGGAAACGACATGGACCGCTTCCGCGAAGGCGGCGTCCACGGCGGCCTCATCACCGACTTCCCAATCGTAGCAGATGTTGCCGGGTGCCTCGTCCCAAACCAGGGGGGCCCCGTCGGCCGTCGCGGCTTCAATGGAAGCGACGGTGGGGAGTTCTTGGTAATCCACTTCCACCAGAGCGGCGGCCCTCCGGGCCTGCTCTCGGGTATCGGCGACGATGATGGCCACGCAATCGCCGACATAGCGGACCCGTCCGGTAGCCAGGGGCGGGTGGGTCGGTTCTACCATGGGGGAGCCATCCTTGCTGTGGATCAGCCACCCCGTCGGAACCCCGCCTACGCCCTCCATGTCGGAACCGGTGAAGATCGCGCGAACGCCCGGCGCCGACCCAGCCGCTTTCGTGTCGATTTCGCCGATGGAGGCGTGAGCCACCGGGGAGCGAAGGATGTGGGCGTAGAGCTGTCCGGGCAGGGTAATGTCGTCCGTGTACCGGCCCCTTCCGGTCAGAAAACGAAGGTCTTCTTTCCGCTTTACGGAAGCGCCGATTCCCGTGCCGTTGCCCGTCATGACGCACCTCCCATCTCCTTGGCGCCGGCCTGTATTGCCCGAACGATGTTGTGGTAGCCTGTGCACCGGCAGAGGTTCCCTTCAAGCCACTCCCGGATCTCCTCCTCGCTCGGGTCTGGATTTCGGCTCGCCAGATCCACGGCACTCATCACCATGCCCGGCGTGCAGAACCCGCACTGGAGTCCGTGGTGCTCCCGAAAGGCTGCCTGCATGGGATGAAGTCCCGCGTCCCCGGCGAGCCCCTCGATTGTCGTCACGCGGGTGCCGTCCGCTTGGACCGCCAGGCAGCTGCAGCTCTTGACCGACACGCCGTTCATGTGGACGAGGCAGGCGCCGCATTGGCTGGTGTCGCACCCCACGTGAGTACCGGTGAGCCCAAGGTCCTCCCGGAGGAAGTCAACCAGGAGGGTCCGGTTTTCGACGGTTGCCGTTCGCTGGGTTCCGTTCACGGTCATCGTGATGGTCGGCATTACACCTCCTGATCAAGCGGGAATGTAATCGTTGAGGGAGACTGGAGCACAAGCGGTGAAAAATCCTGGAAAAAGCTTAAGTCTCCAGGATGGGACCCCAGGGACCGGGGTGGCAAGTGTCGCTGCGCCAAGCTCCGGGTCGCTGCGGGCTCCAGTCTCTACCTTCGTTGCCGGTCCTCCGGGGGCCGGCAACGAAGGTAGGTAAGGGCAGCGTGAGATTGCATTATGGCCCCTTGACTTCCGGGAACCCGACGGGTCGGGCGTCTCAATTCACGAACGGAACAAACTCATGGGCCATTCCGGGTAGGCAAAGCTCTCGGGCCCTGGCCTGGGCCTCTCGGGCCAGGTCCTTCCGGGGGCATCCCCTCCGCCGGGCCAGCCGAACCAACCCGAGAGCCAGCCGCAGCCAGTCCGCCGCGCGGGCCGGGTCGGTCTTGGCCACACCTGCTTCCAGCACGTCTAGTGCGCCCCCCGCATCGCCCTTCCGCGATCGAAGACGAGCGTGGAACAGCACCCAGTTGGGCGGGACGTTCGCTGCCGATTCGTCCGAAGGGTGAAGGTGCCGCTCCGCAACCTTCGCGGCCTGGCGGAGCTTGCCCCTCTCCAAGAGCAGACTTCCCTCCAGGCCGGAGAGGGCATGGAGGTACCTGGGAGCGATCGTAACTCCCGCGTACTCCCGGGCCTGGCGGAATGCTTCTTCAACCTTGCCCAAATCCCTCCGAACAAGGGCCACGCTACCCCGGGCAAGTCCTTCCAGAAACCGTACAAGCGGGCAATCCATCGGCTCGGCCAGGGTACGGAACTCCGCGAGAATCCCCGCCGCCGTCTCCCTGCTGCCCAGACTGGAATGCCAGTTGGTGAGCTCAAACAGGATCAGCGCGGAGGAAAAGTGGTCCTTGGTGCGGCTGGATCGAGCCTTCGCTCGCCGAATCGATCTCCTCCCCTCCTGGGTGGCGAGTTTTCCGGCCATGGCCAGAGCAAGAATGTGGCGTTGCAGGGTCATCATCCTCACGCCAGACAACTTTCCCTTCCAAGCGATCTCGGCGGCTTGGTGCCCCGAATGAAGTCCCGCTTCGGGGGAGCCCCCGAGACTTCCCAAGACGAGGGCTCCCAGCGCGCGGCAGCGAGCCCCGGGGTTGCGAAAGCGCTCCGGCTCTCCCATGCCGGAGAGCAATTCCGCCAGCTCCTTCGTGGCGCCCAGTCCGTCCAGCACTTGGCAGGTCGTGTCCAGGACCCTGGTGAGAATGCCTTCTTGGCCTCTCCTCCGCGCTGCGTCCCCGATTCTGCCCAGCTTCCCCAGCGTGACCTGCGGGTCATCGATTCCCAACAGACGCCGGGATTCTGCGACGATCAGGCGAATCCGGGCGGATTCCCCGGACGACATGCTCTCCTGGGTCTGCGTCGCGATTTCACCGAACCGCTGCGCCTCCGCCAGCTGGCGGGCTTCGTAATGGGCTTCGGCCAGCTGTGCGGATGGGAGGTCGTGTCGCGGCTTCTCGACCACTTCGTAGGCAGTCCGGAGGAGCTGGAGACGGTCCGTCGCTCCCCCCGGTTCGGGGCTCTCCATCGCTTCCAAAGCGCAGGCGCGGGCCAATTTCCCTTCCCCGGCCCGGTGATAGTGGAGTGCGACTCTTTCCAGCGGGGGTTCCCCGGACTCCGAGTAGAGCTCGGCCATGGTCTTGTGTAGCATGGCCCGTCGCGCAGCACTCAGATCTTCGTATACAGTACGGCGGACGATGTCATTGCGGATCCGGACACCCTCGTTTCCCCACTCCACCAAACGCCGTTCTCCCAGCCTCTCCAGAGCGCTCACGCACGCCTCTCGGTCGCCGCCGCTGATCCGGACAACGCGTTCCAGCGCGGCAGGGAGCCCGAAGACCGCGAGCCCCGAAATCAGCTTTCTGGCGTTGGTGTCCAGTTCTGCCATGCGGCGGCCGATCACCCGCCTCACGGCCTGGGGTATCGGGATCTCGCTGGCGCTTTGCCCCGAAGCGTCGGCAGAGGAATCCGCCGCGAGTTCGACCAGCAAGAAAGGGTTGCCGCCCGCCATCTCCACGATCTTGTCGAGCATCCCTTCTGCCAGCCGCTCCGAACACAATGACCCGGCAAGCTTCTTGGCGGACTGGGGGTCCAGGCTCCGGAGGTGGATCGACGTGACCCGAGGGTCCGTTTCGGTCTGTCGTATGAATTGCGACACGGGGTCGTCCGCGGGCAACGCTTCGTTTCGGTACGCGAGCAGAAGGGTGAACTTTCCGGTCCGCCACCGCCGGCGCAGAAACTGCAGAACGGAGACCGACATCTTGTCTGCCCATTGGAAATTGTCCACGAAGAGGACGGCCCGTTCAGATCCTGCGATGGCGTCGAAGAGATGGAAGAAGGCTTCGCAGGTTCGCCTGGGCAGGCTCTCCGGGTGTGCGCATGGCCCTTCCTGTGGCGGTTCGGATCCGAGACGAAACTGGGGCAGGAGGGGCAGTAGCGTGGCGCGCCACGGTTCCTCCAAGGTGTCCACGAACGGGCCCACCCAAGACCGATCCAGTCCCTCCAGCAGGGGGTTCAGAGGAATGTTCCGTTCCAGCTCCCCCGGACAGGCGCGCATGATCCGGTAGCCCCGAAGCCGCGCTCCTCGAATCGCTTCCTCGACCAGTCTCGTCTTGCCCACGCCCTCTTCACCACTGATCATGACCGAGCGCCAGTCCCCGTCCAGGCGATGGATCGCGCGGGTCAGTTGGGCCAGCTCATCGTAGCGTCCCAAGAAAGGGGCCTTCGGCTCCGGCTCTGCCGGGTTGTGGGTCCTCATGCGCCCGTAGGAAGACCGAACTGTCTCGAAGAGTTTCCAAGTTTCCGGCTCGGGGTTCCAAGCCCCCGAAGGGTTGGCCCGCTCGGCGAACGACCGGTACAAGGCCTCGGCCTCCCGGACCATGCCGCCCATCGCGCGTGCGCGCATCACCCGCCGGAGGAGGGCCTCGTCCCTGGGGTCGAGCCGGAGGAGGGTTTCTGCTGCGTGACGGGCGGTTGCCCAGTCCTGGACCGCTTCTGCTTGCTCCCAGCTCACCAGCGCCGCCTCCCGTAGGCGGGCGCGGACGCTCATCCGCCGATCGTCGATCCAGTCCGCAAACGCGGCGGTCCTTCTTCCCGAGAGGGTGGCCAGAAAACCTCGGTTTAGAAGGTCGCACGCCTCCCGCAAGTTCCGGACGCGGATCATTCCTTCAAAGTCTTCCCGGTCACAGTCGACGAATTCACCTTGAATCCGGACGTGCTCGCCTGCCAGCTTGATGATCCTGGCTTCACAGCGGCGGTTCGTCTGGTAGACCAGTTGGCTTACCCGGTGCCTGACGACGCGATCGTCGTGGCGGTCCCAAAGAAGGCGCTGAACGGCCCGTCTGGGGACACGATTCCCACCCTGTGCAAAGGCGATGGCGAGGAGGCCGGACTGAAGGGGCGAGATGCCAATGGGGTGCTCGCCTCTCCACAGGGTCGGGCCGCCGAATAGCTCCAGGCGAAGACGCTGGCGACCCGTCGTCGGGCTACTTCTATCCGTCGTCGGGCCACTAAGATTCAATGGAATACCCTTAAATGGAGATTACGGCCAATGGCGGATCCTGTTCGTCTTCGCCAAGGGCGGCCGTTTGCATGGAGGCGATGGAAGAGCGGCTCCCGACGATGTCCGGAGAGATGTTCCCCCGCTCGGTTTCCCGGACCAGCCAGGTCTCGAAGACCCATTCCCACCCCAACTTCGACCGAACCTCCAGGGGACGGATGCCGCACAGCCGATTCATCTGGTTGCTCAGGGAGAAGCCGTCGGGGTACCCGAGGGAGCAGGCGACGTTGAACAGGCTGGTGTCGGAATTCTGAAGCTTGATCGCCGCGCGAAGGATCCGGGCTACGTGGAGCCAGTGGGACGGGACGGGCAGCCCGTTGTTGAGGAACCGACGCCCGAGGGCCCGCCTGGACATGTACAGGTTCTTTGCCAGTGCCGTAATGGTCTGGACGTTGGCGCTGAGATCGACGGTCCGGCGGATGATGCTTCGAGTCACCGGGTCCAGGGAAAATCCCCGCCACGTCAGGTATTCGGTCACGCTGGAAGAAAGAGACGAAGGGGGTCGACGGATGACGCAAATGATCTCCCTTGGACGGGGCGACTCGTGGTAGGGGAGGATCACTTGGGGACGCGACTGTTCGATGGAGCGAAGGATTCGGGTGATGGCCATGCGCTCGTCGCCGTCGGGAAGGATCAGGGCCAGGGCCACCCCCGCGGGTCGGCTCACCACCGCCTCCTCTCCTCTCGGCCACCCGTCAATCCCCAAGTCCCACACCATTACCCAGCCCCCTCCCTCTGGGGTTACAGAACTTGAGAGATCAACAGGCACAAGGCGCTCGTAAGGAGGCTCCATGAGGAAGACCACTTCCGGGTGATGGTGTCGATTCTTCATTGACGTGTACTCCTTGGCCTCGGGTTTCAGGGTCGACAGTGTATTGCGGCGCCATCATCATTCGATCATTGCCACCCCGCCCCCCTGCATGACCCCTATGTTCACCCCGGAAATTTGCCTGTGCCTCAAGCGGAGGCCCGGGACTCCGGCGTTACACTGCTGGGCTACCGCCCCCATATTACCCTTGGTGAGACGACGCCTGGGCTGCCGTGAGGAGCGAATGTCCCTGCCTTCTTACAACACAACCGGAGATCCACTCGTTCCCAGGGGGAGTTGTCCGCGCGATGCGGACCCGGCCCGTCCCATCCGCTAGAAGGAGCCGAACTTGGCGATGTCCATGACTGCCCCCACCCCACCCGAACCCGATACCACGGTTGTTGCTGCCCTCCGCCGATTGAACGGGCGGGCCACCCTGGGCGATGTCGTCTCGGAGACGGGGATCCCTCGGGATCAAGCGGAGACGTCGCTGAAGCAGCTCATGGAGACCTGTCGGGGACACCTGGAGGTTTCGGACGCGGGGGAGCTGCTCTACCACTTTGACCCGAGGCTCATTGCCCGCGACCATGAGGGGACGGCAGCCCGTGTGGGGAAGGCCGCGTGGGCCGCCTTCAAGGCGGCCTTCAAAGTGTGGACGGCGGTGATGCTCGTCGTCTACTTCGTGGTTTTCGTGGTGCTCATTGTCGTTGCCATGACCGCGAACCGGGGTCGGGACGGTTACGGCGGGCGCCGGGGAGGGGGGATCGGCCTTGGCGATGTTTTCCTGATCCGCTGGCTGCTCGGCGGGCGGGCTTGGCGGCGGGGTGGCCATTACTATGGAAGCCGCCACGCGAAGCGGCTCCCCAAGGAAGCGCAGCCTCCGTTCTACAAGAAGGTGTTTGCCTTCATTTTCGGACCCGAGGAGCCCCGGCCCAGCCGTCGTCAGAAGGACCGGAGTACGATTCAGCTCATCCGGGCCCGAAACGGCGTTGTCACGACGGCCGAACTCGTTGAACACACCGCTCTTCCGCTTCCCGAAGCCGAAGAAGAGATGGCGCGCCTGACGGGGGCCTACGGTGGCGATCCCCGGGTTTCCGACAAGGGGGAGGTCGTCTACGCCTTCCCCGACCTGATGAAGAGTGCCTCCGGAAAGGTCCGGATCCGGGAGCCCAAACCTGCTTGGTTGCGCTTGGAACACCCCAAGAATCTGACGGGCAATACTGGGACCTTCAATGCCGTCATTACAGGGATGAACAGCCTCAACCTTGTTGCCGGGAGTGTTATCGGGCTGGCTCCCGTTCTGGCGTCTGCGCGCGTGGGGTTTGTTATGGTTGATCCGCTGATCTTCTACGGCCTGGGCGTGGTGCCCGTCGTGTTCAGTAGCCTATTCTTTGCGATCCCCTTGTTGCGGGCCTGGGGCGTGATGCGGGAAAACGGTGCGCGGCGGCGGCGGAATATACGGCGTCTTCTCGTCGGTCTGGTCTACGGCAGAAGCGTCGGTGCGGTGAAGTGGGTTTCCGTTGGCGACGCGATCCGCCACGTCGGGCGCAGGCTTAGAGATTCGGACAACCAACCCGGGCCGATCGTGAAGGAGCTGGAAGCCCTGGCCTCCGAATTTGGGGCGGACACGGAGGCGGGCGACGGTGGTTTCCGCTACCGCTTCCAATCCATCCATACAACCTTTGTCGAATCCGAGCTCATGCGACGGGAGCTCAAGCTCCAGGACCAGAAACTTGGCGAGATCGTCTACGCCACATCCGACACCGCCGAACAGGCCGCGCAACGCGACATGGCTGCCTTTGACCGGGAGCTGGCCAGGGCACAAATCAACCTCTCGCGCTATCTGCCGTCGCCGAACCGGGTAGGCTACGAAGAGGACTTCGAAGTGGTTGAAGCGGAGGGAGATCCGGGGCGGGTCTCCCTCGATCGCGGGCTTGAGCCTACCGGCCGCCGCCGTCCCCGGGTTCGGCGGTAATCGTTCCAGCCACCTGAATGATGTCCCTCCACACCGGGATGGGCTGAGCGCCCACCAGGGGTCTGCCGTTCACAAGGAACGAAGGCGTACCCCGAATCCCCAAACGCGCCCCCGAAAGAATTCCGCTTCGAATTCGGGCTTTGGGGCGCTCATCTTGTATGCACGTTCGGAAAACGGCGGAATCCGCTCCGGCTTCGACCGCCAGTGCCTCAAAGACGGGGTAGGGATCGCTGGAGCGCTTCCACTCGGCCTGGCGTTCGTAGAGCGACCGGCTCACCTTCGTGAAGAGATTCTGCTCGGCGGCGCACTCGGCGGCGTAGGCAGCAGGGAACCCGTTCGCGAACATGCCGCTCACGTAGGTCACGTACTTCCACCGAACCACTCCGGCGTCAATGAACTCCTCCCGCAGGGTGGGGAAGATCTCGGTATGGAAGCGCCTGCAATACCCGCAGCCGTAGTCACTGAACTCCACGACGTGGACCGGGGCGTCCTCGGCTCCGAAATCGAAGCCGAGCTGGTCCAAGGTAAACTCCTGGGCGGGAGGTAGGAATTGAACCCCCCCTGCTTCCAGCATGGATACGGGCATGGCCTGGGAGCGGGATCCTGCGGAAGATCCCGGGCCTTCTCCACTGCCCCCGCACCCCGATGCGACAATGACAGTCGCCAGCGACAGAAACGCCGGGCGAAGAAGGCCAACCAGCCCGGAAGGATCTCTACCCTCGCTCAACCCAGCCCGCTTGGGAGCCGAAAGGCCCGCTTGATTTTCTCTCCGCCAACCACGGTTGCCCGTCACTTGTACTCCTTGGTCGTGGGTGTGCCCGACGGGGACACGACGTCGTCGACAGGTGCTTTCCGGGGGAGGCCGTTCGGTGAGAATGCCTGCCAGGAACCAGCACGGGTGGCCCCTTGTAGATAGGTTTGAATAACCATACAACCGGAGCCGGTGCCAAGTCCATGCGGGCCAGACCCAAAATCATCCAAAGTCTCGAGAACGTGTACCGGGAAGCGTTCGCGAAGGCGGAAGAAGATCGGGACCGACCTCGTATGGAGGCGCTCGACTTCGGCTTCCAGCGGGACCAAGTCCTCCTGGAAGTGCTGTTGGATATTCGAGAAGCCCTCTCGAACGTCGGCTCGGACGATCGGGACAGCGAGCCCAGCCTTCTCGAAAAGGCCAGGACCATCCGCAAGTTCACGAAGCTGAAGTTGCCGTGAAGCTCTACACAAGGCGTGGTGACGAGGGGTTCACGGCCCTGTTCGGAGGCCAGCGAATCCGCAAGGACGATCCGCGGGTGGAGGCGTACGGAACCATCGATGAGTTGAACGCGTCGATCGGGGTCGCCCTCGGCAGCGTAACCGACCCGGATACGCGTACCCGCCTGGGTCGGGTTCAGTCCGACCTCTTCTCCCTGGGGGCGCACTTGGCTACATCCCCCCCGGAAGGGAACCGCACCGCCCCCCGCCTCCCCGAGCTTCCCACCGGGCGCATCCACGAAATGGAGTCGTGGATCGACCAAGCCGAAGCCTCTACCCTCCCCCTGAAGCGCTTCATCCTGCCGGCGGGGAGCCCCGGGACCAGCCGGCTTCACGCAGCGCGCACCGTTTGCCGGAGAGCGGAACGACGGGTCGTGGCCTTGGCTGCCCGATCCAAGGTGGCTCCGTCGGTCGTCCGATACCTCAACCGACTGTCGGACTACCTCTTTGCGGCTGCCCGGCTGGAAAACCAGAGGTCCGGTTGGAAGGACGTGGAATGGCTCGGCCCGCCGTAGTCCCCGATCGCAAGGGAGATGGGGCCCCTGTGATCCACCACGAGCGCGGCGAAACCGTGCCGCCCCACGGCGATGTCATCCGAATCGATGTGCGGCGCCCTTGGGACCGGGAGCCGGCGTCGGCGGTGCTTGTCGCGCATGGCTTCAAGGGCTTCAAGGACTGGGGGTTCTTTCCCTACCTTTGCGAGTGCTTGGCGGAAGACGGCCACTTGGTCGTCTCCTTCAACTTCTCCCTCAACGGGACGGGGGCCGGCCTCCTGGACTTCGTGGATCTGGATGCGTTCGGCAGAAACACGCTCACCCGGGAGCTGGAGGATCTCCGCTGGATGATGGACCAGTTGGCCGCCGGCGTCTGGACCGGAGGCCGAAGCCCGGGGCCTATCGGCCTCCTGGGGCATAGCCGTGGTGGGGGCACCAGCATCATCGCGGCGGCGGAATGGGGGGCCGGAACCGGACCGGGCGGCGATACGCCCGGCCAGGGTTGTGCTTTCGGGCCGGCTCCGGTTTCCGCCTTGGTAACCTGGGCGGCGGTGTCCACATTCTACCGCTGGACCCGGGAGCAAGAAGAGGAATGGACCGCTCAAGGGGTGACATACATTGCGAATGCCCGGACGGGCCAGAACATGCCCTTGTACCGGTCGCTCCGGGACGACTTGAGGGAGAACCGAAAGCGCCTGGATGTCCTTGGGGCCGCCTCCAGGGTCCTGGCGCCGTGGCTTGTGGTCCACGGACCCGAAGACGTCACCGTGCCCCTAGCGGAAGCCCGGGCGCTGGCGGCGGCGGGCCGGACAGCGGAGCTTCAGGTGGTGGAGGGGTCCGGGCACACCTTCAATGCCGGGCATCCGATGGAGGCGCCCCCGCCCGGCCTGAAGGCGGCCTTGCGGGTCACAAGGCACCACTTTCGAACGTATCTGCTGGATCACACGGAGCCTTGATCCCCAGTGTTTCCTTGACGTCGTCTCGGCTCGAATCTGTGAAACTACAAGGTACCAATGACATACATCATCACTGAACCCTGCATTAGCACAAAGGATGCCAGTTGCGTCGAAGTTTGTCCGGTCGACTGCATCTATGAATCCGACGAGCAGTATTTCATACATCCTGACGAGTGTATCGACTGCGGCGCGTGCGAGCCGGAGTGTCCCGTTCAGGCGATTTTTCCCGATACGGATGTTCCGCCGGAGTGGGAAGAGTACATCAGGAAGAACGCCGTCCACTTCGAGTAGCCCGCGCTGGAATCCCCCATGGGCGACCCAGGCGACCCAGTGCTGGCCGGAGAGGCCGACGGCGACATTCGGCGAAAAAGACCGCCGGACCCCTCATAACGACAACGAGGGGGGTGACCGTTGTCGGTCATCCCCCCTCGTGTTCTGAGTCGGCATACCCCGGACTTTCAGATCAGATTCCCAGCTCTCTCAGCTTTTCCAGTCTGACCCTTCCGGGAACCGTCTCCCCCGGCGGAACTTCGTTGATCGTGGCCTCAATAGGCCCGAATCGGTTGATCCCCTGTCGGAGGAGGGCGAAACCCGCTGCCACGAGAGCAGCCGCACCCAGGAGACTAACGGTGAACTTGCGGATAGCATCCTCCTTAGCGGTTGTGGTCCACAACCCCCTGCGAACGCCTCCTAAACACAAGCAATATCCGTGCCGCCTTTTTCTTGTCGGGATCCCAAAGACGGTAGAATGAGCTTTTTCCGTTGAGCCGCACCAGGTTTTTCCGCGGATGCCGGATTCTGTCGCGTCTACATAACTCCGGGGAGGAGCCGCGTATTTTTTGTCAATCCGTGCAAAATGGGACACAGGTTGCCGGGAATTAAGGACACGATCGGCAACAGGTCCAGGCGATTTGCAAGGACCCCCCGACCCCGTGGCCATGACCCGGGCTGGGGTCGGTCATTCACTGGGTCGTTAGGCGGCGTACCCTATCCAGGCGAATAGTGGGGCGGTGGCCCTGAAGTACAAGCACTGGAAGAAGACCCGACCAACGCCCCTGGATCCGGATACGGCTACCGGGCCCGGCTGGTCACCTCGATCGCGCCACCGGGAAAGTTGGTCCCGAAACGCATCGTTGCGTCGGAAGCGCTCAGGAAGCGCAGGGACTGCACGTCCGCAACGGAAACGGATCTCAGAGAATCAATGCTCCCCATTCTGGCGCCGTCCACAATGACTTGGGGGCTGATGGTCCCGGAGGAAGAGGTTCCGCGGCTTCGGAGCCAGCGTGGCCGCAGTCGGCGAATCACGTCCATGGCGGTGTAGGTGCCGTATTCGGCCAGTTCTTCCGCCGAGATGAGATTGGGGTCTCGCCGAGGCGAGTCCGATCCCCCGCCCCCGCCGCTGCTGGCGCAGGCGGCCAGCGTTATGGATGCCATGAGGCTGGCGAAAAGGGTCAAGACGAGTTTCGAACGGTGGGCGCGCATGCCGTGACTCCTGACGTAGCTGGGGGGTCTTCCGCTGGTGGCCAATGTTTCCAGATCCTGTCCTGGACCGGTGGCACCTTGACGTGTCAACTTGAGTTGTTGCTCTAGAATAGTCCATACTTACCCGCAGCACGGAACTTACCCAAAGCACGGTCTCCGTGTTCTTCAACTTGAGGGTAACCGTATGAACCGGATTGGCCCATGATGAGCGGTAGGTTCCGCCGAATCCTCCTTCGGGTGGTCGGGATTCAGGTTGTGGCCCTGGCCCTCCTGTGGATCCTCCAAGCCAGGTACCACGGATGAAGCCGGCGGCCTGACGTGCATCCCGTCAACTGGGTCATCATCCTCGCCTATTTGGCGTACGTCGTTACGGACGGGGTCCGGCGGACCAAGGGCACGAAAGAAATCGAAGGGTACTTCCTGGCCAACCGGAGCTTGCCGTGGTGGGCCGTGGGGCTCTCGGTCATGGCCACCCAGCTATCCGCCGTAACTCTCATCGGGACCACGGGGCAAGGGGCAACCGACGGGCTCCGCTTCATCCAGATCTACTTCGGCCTTCCTGTGGCCATGGTGATTCTGGGGGTCACCCTGATCCCCCTGCTTCGCAAGGCCAGGGTCTACACGGCTTACGAGTACCTGGAGCAGCGTTTCAACGCCCCGACCCGCTCCCTGTGTGCCTTCCTGTTCCTCCTCTCCCGAGGCATGTCGTGCGGGGTGATCATCTCGGCTCCGGCCGTGGTTTTCTCGGCCATCTTCGGGTGGTCCCTGCCCTGGAGTGTGGCGCTCATCGGGATTCCCACGGTCATTTACACCATGATCGGAGGCGTGCAGGCGGTCACCTGGGCCGATGTGAAGCAGATGGTCCTGATCGTCGTGGCTCTGCTGGCGGTGATCCTCGTGCTTCTCGTGCGGATGCCTGTTTCGCCGGACGAGGCCCTTCACATCGCCGGGGCAACGGGTCGGCTCAAGGTGTTCGATTTCTCTTTCACCGTGACCGAAACCTACACCTTTTGGTCCGGACTGATCGCCGGCACTTTCCTCATGCTTTCGTACTTCGGCACGGACCAGAGCCAGGTACAGCGCCACCTGACCGCGAAGTCGACGGATGCCGCCCGGAGTTCGCTGCTGTTGAGTGCCTATTGGAAGATCCCCTTGCAGGCTCTGGTCTTGCTGGTCGGGGTTCTGGTCTTCGTCTACTATCAGTTCAGCGCTCCACCGCTGCTGTACAATCCGGCTCATGAGAATGCCGTATTGCAGGACCGCGCTCAGGATTACGAGCTGTTGCAGGACCGTTTTGGCAGGGCTCTGGTGTTGCGGGACGCCGCCGCCCGCCGGACAGCCGGTGCCCTGGACGATGCTGCGGCCCGGGCGGCAATGGATGATTTTCTTGTCCGGGAAGCCTCGGTCCAGGAAGTTAGGCGGCAGGCCTTGGCCTTGGCGGAGGAGGTGACGGGCGAATCTCCTCTGGACGTCAACTACATCATGCCCCGGTTCGTCCTGAGTGAGCTTCCGATCGGCCTTTCGGGGCTGTTCATCGCCGCCGTCATCGCCGCCGCGATGTCTAGCATTTCGTCCGAACTGAATTCCCTGTCCACCGCGACCGTGGTCGACTTCTACCGGCGCTGGTTCCGGCCCCGGGCTTCAGATGCCCACTACCTGTCCGTGGCGAAGTACACGACTTGCTTCTGGGGACTTTTCGCCTGCGGCGTCGCCACCTACGCCGCCTCCCTGGGATCCCTGATCGAAGTGGTGAACCGCTACGGCTCGTTTTTCTACGGTTCGATTCTGGGGGTCTTCCTATTGGCCATGGTGCCCAGGACCCGGGGCTGGGGTGCTTTCTTTGGACTGTGCGCAGGCATGGCCACCGTCGCCATCGTAGCGTTCCGGGCCCCTTCCGTCACATACCTCTGGTACAATGTAATCGGGGCGTCTACGGTGCTCGGGGTCGGTCTTCTCCTTTCCTGGGCCGGTCGGGGACTCGCCCGGCGCTAGGGATCCGCAGGTGGACGCCGTCGGCGGCCCTTACAACCTCGGGTTGGGTCCTGGGGATCGGGCGGTTGCGGTAGAAGGCCATGATCTCGCTGACCGAATCAAGGGCTTGGAGTGCTTCCAGGGTTCGTACGGTGGGGAAGATCATGGGCAGTCGGCCTTCCCGATGCCGGGCCAGGGCGGTGGCAGGAGTGAGCCAGACGGCGCCCGTCATCTCCCGTTCATCGGGGACGGCCCGGGCGGCGGGTGGAACTTCGGCAGCGAAGAAACGGGTGTCGTAGCGCCGGGGTGCCGCGACGGGGGTGACCCAGTGGGCAATGTACTCCAGGTTGCGTCCGTCCAGCCGGGTGTCCAGATCCTCCAGGACCTCTGCAAAGGAGCGAACCCCGTCCAGGAGGCACTTCCGGGCCCGCCGCACGGATCGGTTGGAGAGCCCGGCCGGACCGCCGACCAGCAGACCCGTCTCTTCGAAGGCCTCTCGCACGGCGGCCGCATAGTAAGCGATGGCGGTCGGCTCTTCCCCGGTTTCCGTCCGCAGCCGGACCTGGGCCGCCTGGACGGAAAGTCCGTCCCACCGTCGGAGGAGGGCTTCGTTGCCGTCGCCGGCGTCCACCGCCCCACCCGGAAACACGTACGCGCCAGGGGCGAACCGGGTCGTGGGGTTGCGGCGGAGCAGAAGAATTTCCGGCCCGGTCTCCCCTTCTCGGAGGAGGACCAGGGTTGCAGCAGGACGAGGCCGGGCCGGCGTTCGAGATGAACGATTCGCCTCTGCGGCCGCGATTGCGCGGGTTGGAGTGGGGGCTGCCGGAGGTGCCGTTTCTCCTTTAGTGCCCGGCGGCATGCCCGTCTTTCCTGGGCTCGGAAGCGGCTGCCCAGCCCCGGGGTAGCTTCACGATCACCTGGGCACCGCCAAAGTCGGTGCGGGTCCAGTCGACGATTTCGTGACCGCGCGCGGTCAGCGCAGCCGTGGTTTCACCGTCGATTCGCTCCACGGCGACGCGTCGACCCGACAGGTGGCGAAAACGGGCCGCGTCCGCGGCTTCTTGGGGGTCCATGCCGAAGACGAGCATGTTCAGGAGAAGCTGGGTGTGGCCCTGGGGCTGCATGGACCCGCCCATGAGCCCGAAGGCCATGTAGGGCGCTCCGTTCCGGGTGACAAATCCGGGAATGATGGTGTGAAACGGCCGCTTTCCGGGGCCGGCCTGGTTCGGGTGTCCGTCTTCCATAACGAATCCTGCCCCGCGGTTCTGGAGGGCGAATCCGGTCCCGGGTATGACGATGCCCGACCCGAAGGAGGAGTACACCGAGTTGATGAACGAGACCATATTCCCCTCCGAGTCGGCGACCGCCAGATAGATGGTCTCCGAGTCGGTAACGGCTCGTCCGGGCTCGACCCGGACCGCCGCGGACGCCGGGTCGATGAGTCGACGGCGAATGTCCACGAATGCGGGATCCAGGAGCGCGCCAGGGTCGATTTCCATGGTCTCCGGATCCGATACATATCGGTGAAGGTCTGCAAAGGCCACCTTCTTCGCCTCAATCAGATGGTGAAGGTAGTCGGCCGAGTTGTGGCCCATTTCCTCAAGGTCCATCGGTTCCAGGAGTTCGAGCATCTCCAGCGCAGCAATTCCCTGCCCTGCCGGCGGCAATTCCCACACGGTGTAGCCCCGAAAGTCGGTACTCATCGGTTCCACCCAGCGGGGTTCGTGGGAGGCCAAGTCTTCGATCGTAATGAATCCGCCCAGGGCATGGAGACCCTGCACAAGCTCCCTACCCAAGGAACCTCCGTACAGGACCTCGGGGCCCTCTTCGGCGATCCGTCGGAAGGAGCGGGCCAAGTCCGGGTTGGAGAACCATTCACCCGCCTGGGGCGCGTGCCTTCCGTCAATCAGGTACGTGGCTCGGGCCCCCGCGTCGTCGGCCAGTTTGGCGGTTGCGGCCGCCCACTGACGGGCGATGACCGGCGTGACGGGAAAGCCCGCCTCTGCGATGCGAATGGCCGGTTCCAGCACCTGGGCGAGCGCCAGCTTGCCGTACCGATCCACCAGCGCTGCCCACCCGGAGACCGCACCCGGAACCGTGACCGCTTCCGCACCGCTCCCGGGTACTCGGTCGTACCCCCGGCTTCGCAGGGCCGCGACTGTCAGACCGCTGCCGCTCCGACCGCTGGCGTCCAGACCGACGAGCGTGCCCGTTTGCGCCTCCCAGAGGATGGCGAAGGCATCTCCTCCCGCCCCCGTCATGTGGGGTTCCACCACGTTGAGGACCGCGGCTGCGGCGACGGCTGCGTCTACGGCGTTGCCACCCCGGTCCATGATTTCCAGGGCGGCGGAGGTGGCCAAGGGCTGACTGGTTGCCGCGGCCGCCCTGGGCGCGAAAACGGTAGAACGAGCCGACATGGTCGGCCGCTGGCCAGCCGTAGTCATGGGTAGCGCCGACCAGGCGAACGCGGCGAGGATCCCGAGACGCGCGGGAATGGCGAAGTCGAAGCGGGGCGGCGGGGGCAGTCGCATTGCATACGTCCTCAAAGAAGGTCCTGGTCCAGGGTTGCGGTATGATTGATGTCCAGGGTTGACGCGGCGTCCCACCGGATTAACGCCGACGCTTTGCAGGATACGCCGACCGGACGGACCCGTACACGCGTAAGGATTGGACCTATACTCCTTGATGAGTGGATAATCCGTCCGTTTTCAGTGTAGGATCGGAGTGCACGGATCGTAAGCTAGTAGAAGATCACAGGATGCCCTTCTTTGTCGGGAAGCCGGGATGCTAACGGTCGGGTGTCCCCCCAAGCCGACTCGGGAGTTCAAACATCAAATGAAGCGTAAACGGTTTTCGCTGCCGGTGCTCCCGCTACGGGACACGGTCGTCTATCCGGGGGTTGCCGTGCCGATTTCGGCGGGTCGCCCGGGAACGGTTGAGGCAGTTCAAGACGCGCTGGAAGGCGACCGCCGGCTCTTCGCGGTGGCGCAACACGACAATCAGGACGAGCCCGACCCCAAGATCCTGTATGCGGTCGGTACGGTGGTGAGGGTGATCCAGACCCATCGGGTCCGAAACGGGATTCAACTTCTGGTCCAGGGCGAAGGACGGGCCCGGGCTCTTGCATTTGTGAGCGATGGGGAGGCCATGCTCCGCGCCACCCTGGTCGCCACCGAGCGGGAGGGACCGGTCGTTGAAGATGACCCTGCGTTCCTGGCCCTGGACCACGAGCTTCGGCAGCGAGCCGCCGAACTGGGCACTCGCCGCGGCGTGCGATCGGAGGCTATGAGCCAGCTGATCCAGGGCGTGGACGATCCCGGCGCCTTTGCCGACCTGGTGGCGTTCTATCTGGAATTGCCCACTTCGGAGAAGCAGGAACTTCTTGAGACCCTGGGGGACGAGGACCGAATGCGGGCCTCCCTGGTGGCCGTGGAGCGGGAGCTGGTTCGCATTGATGCTCAGGAAGACATTCAGGCCAAGGTCCAGGAGGAGTTGGGAGAGCGCCAGCGAGAAATGCTCCTGCGGGAGCAGATGAAGCAGATCCGGAAGGAGCTGGGGGAAGAGCAGGAACGGGACGAGACCGACGAACTGAGAGAACGGATCGAGAAGCTCAACCTGGCGGAAGCCGCCCGGAACGAGGTCGAACGGGAGCTGCGCCGGCTTGAGCGTACCGCACCCCAATCGGCGGAGTACCAAGTCATCCGCACCTTTCTGGAGTGGGTCACGGAACTGCCTTGGAACAACCGCACGGACGACAAGATCGATCTGCGTCGGGCGGGGGAGATCCTGGAAGAGGACCACTACGGCCTTGTGGACGTGAAGGACAGGGTTCTGGAGTTCCTCGCGGTGCGCAAGCTCCAGCAGGAACGCTTCGGCGCCGATGCCCTGGGCGCCGATGTCCCGGAGGGGGACGCTCCTCAAGAGGACGTCGGCAGGGAAGCCGGTGAGGACGCCGGGAAGACGTTCGGGGGAGACTCGGAGGAGGCGTCCGGAGGGGGTAGAGGTCCGATCCTCCTCTTCGTGGGGCCGCCCGGCGTGGGAAAAACGAGCATTGCCCGTTCCATCGCCCGGTCTGTGGGTCGGAAGTATGTCCGGATCTCCTTGGGAGGCGCTCGGGATGAAGCCGACATCCGGGGGCACCGGCGAACATACGTGGGGGCGCTGCCCGGGCGAATCATTCAGGGTATGAAGGATGCGCGCAGCAAGAACCCGGTCTTCCTCTTGGACGAGGTGGACAAGCTGGGCATCTCCTTTCAGGGCGACCCGAGTTCGGCCCTCCTGGAAGTGTTGGACCCTGCCCAGAATTCGACGTTCAGCGACCACTACCTGGGCATTCCCTTCGATCTCTCCGAAGTGCTCTTCATCGCCACTGCCAACTACGCGGACCGGATACCTCCGCCCCTTCTGGACCGGATGGAGACCGTCGAATTTCGAGGCTACACGGAAGAAGAGAAAACGGAGATTGCCCGGCGGTACCTCCTTCCTCGCCAGAAAAGGGAGTCAGGTCTGCGGAACGAAGAGCTTGTCGTCGGGGAGGAGGCGCTCCTGGTCGTGATCCAGAAGTACACCCGGGAGGCCGGAGTGCGGCAGCTGGAGCGGCAGCTGGGGAAGCTTGCCCGAAAAGTTGCCCGGAAGATCGCAGCTGCCGAGAGCGAAGGGATGGAGATCACGTCCCGAATCGGGCAGGATCTTCTCGGGCGGCCCCGGGTGCATCCGGAACAGAGGGCTGCCGAGGACACGGTCGGGGTGGCGACGGGGATGTTCTATACCCCCATGGGCGGCGACATCATGTTCGTCGAAGCGAGCGTCATGCCAGGGGAGGGAGGGCTCGTCCTGACCGGCCAGTTGGGCGACGTCATGAAGGAATCGGCCCGGGCAGCGCTGTCCTATACCAAGGCCAACTACCGGGCCCTCGGGATCGAAGCGAACGCCCTGGATGAGCATGAAATCCACATCCACGTTCCCGCCGGCGCCGTACCGAAGGATGGCCCTTCGGCGGGAATCACCATGGCGACCGCCCTGATTTCGGCGGTATCGAAGCGGCGGGTTCGGAGTGACTTGGCCATGACCGGAGAGCTGACCCTAACGGGGCGCGTGCTGCCGATCGGCGGGGTAAAGGAAAAGGTCTTGGGCGCAGTGCGGGCCGGCATCCAGGAGGTCGTCCTTCCCCGAGAGAACGAAGCCGACCTGGAAGACCTGCCGGATTCGGTGCGAAAAGGGCTGACGGTTCACTTGGTGGACGATCTGCACAGGGTGGTGGCTCTGGCGATCCGGTCTCCGAAGAAGAAGCTCGCGCGGGCGCGGGCCAGGTCGGTGGAAAAGGAAAAAAGGGAGGTGGCGACGCCCGCACCGGCATGAGGCGGAAACTACTCCTCACGGTATTGCCCACAACAGCTGTCCGTCAAACCGCACCCTGGAGGTGCATGATCACGCTCAGGGCGACAGGAAGGTCCCGCACCAGCAGCCCGAGCTCGATGTTGGGATCAAGGGCCGCCGCGGTGAAGTTGGCCGACGTGACGAAGACCTGCTTCTCGTCGGCAACCACGGCTTTGGCGTGAAGGATGCCCGGAGCAAAAGGGGGTTGATCGACCGGGGGTCTTAGAAGACTCGCGGCCTTGCGGATCCACCGAGAACGCCCCGGAGCCCATCGCCGGGTCGCACACCTTAACAGGGTGGAGCAGCTCCTCGGCCGTCGGCGCGCCGCCCCCAACGAGCCTGGCCAACACCGGCTCCAGCGCCTTCTCCACGATCGGCGTGGTCAGTCATACAGACCGCCGAGGGAGTGGTGGACCGCGAAGGTCTCGTCTTCCGGCGCCGCCTGATCAGCCCGTGACAACCGGCCAAGCCCACAGCCCCTTCTGCGGAGACACGGTCCGGATCTGGGTCCGTGTGGACAGCGGGCGCGTCACCCGCCGTGACCTTCGACTGTCGCGGAAGGTCGTCACCGAAGAGGAAGGCGGTCATACTCAAGTACTGCAAAGGGGTTGACAAAATCATCAAAATACCTCTAGATTTTCTCGCCTTCGCAACCTACTAAGGAGAAAATTACTATGAAATCGAAACGATTGTTGACGCGGAAAGCTGGGTTGGATCGATGGTTCGGCGCGCTCGAGGCCGCTCAACGTACTGGACACCTCGGTATCCAGACGATCGGGCTCGCGATCCTCGTTCTTTTGGTTTCGAGCGAAGCGAGTGGCCAGGAAGTACCCAGGATGGAGTTGGTGAAAGAGCCGGTGTTCGTCTCGGCAGACTACCCGGACCCACGGGTGGCCCGGATCGGGCGGCTCGACGGCGCGCTGTTCGTCGGACCCAACCAAGTCGCGTTCGTGGATGGCGTCGCCCAAGTACTGGGCTTCGTCGACATTGTTATCAAAACGGCTTGGCGTACCCAAGAAGAAGAGGATGCAGAGCTGAAACCAAGACTTCGCTTACTGGACCGCTTCAACGGATTTATCGTAACCCATCGCAGCGGGTCGGTCGTTGGTTTCGATACCAATGGGAAAACTGTCTGGAAGTTGGCGTATAATCCTTTTGCCGAAGGTTTCGTAGCGCCAAAGGTCGCGGGAATGTTCCCAGATCGACAACTCCTTTTCCGGCGCTCGAAGAATCCGACCGGTTTTTCGATGGCCTTTCTAGCGGGCCCGGAGGAATTGCAACGGGATTCGGTGCGCTATGAAACGCGAGATGCCGGCGGAGCGACAACGGTATTGGCCAGAGCCATGGATGAAGAAAAGTTTTTCCTGACGACTAAAGTGGACGGCGTCACCAGCTCAGGTGCTGAGCGGATTATCTTTGGCCACAGACTACTTGAAGCCCGCGTGGGCGAGCACCTCATGATAGTCCAGACGGATCGTGCAGAAGCTGTGGTTTATGACCGAGCGGGTAAGCAGATCGCCGGATTTCCCTTACCCCGCGATCAGAGGCAGGTGGAACCGGACCATATTGAGGCACAACGAAAATTGCGCACGCTGGAGAGATTCAGAGAAAACATGGCCCGACAAGAGCAGAAAGAGCTTTCATTTGCAGAAGAATTCGGAGGAGCTACCTTTTCACCTGGCCGGGATTCGATACGAATAGCTCTGTTGCCGTCCAATGACGTGGTGCCTTCCGTCGACAAAATAATCGGCGATCTTGATGGTCGTGCTTGGTTGCGATTGTTTCCTATGCCCGGGGATACAAACGTCTACTGGTATGTCTGGAGTGTCGGACGCCACATCCCCGATTTTCGGGTTATGCTCCCGAGAACCAAGCAATTGCTCGACGCCAATGGGGATCGCGTGTTGCTTCGGACGACCGATAACTCGGGTGCCGACCAGTTTATGATTCACGAGATAGTAAGAGTAAAGTAACGTAATGGCCAAGAACAGTTGCCCGCTCAGCTAGAGTAGTTTGCTATCCGTTATACCCCTATACCCTAGAACAGTGCCGATATGAGTCGGGCGCACAAAAGGAGGATACCGATGATAACTCTAAGAACCACGCTCAGGTTTCTGGGTCTCGCACTGATCGCCGTCAGTGCCGCGGGATTCGACATCAAGCCGAAAGACGGTTGCATCAGATCACTTGATGGATGCCTTGTCTGCGTGGCAAACGGAGGTGCTTGCACCGCCGAGATCTGCCCTGGCAGGCCTGTCGATCACAATTGCTTCTGAAGTCAACAATGAAGATGTAGGGCACCTGCACTTGGTGCCATGAGCTAGACCGAGCGGGCAACTGGTCAGGGAAAAAAATTTGACCTTCGCCGGGAGAACACGATGAAGCAGCGAGAAAGCAAACTAAATATTATCGTGAACGTGGCCATTCTCGCCATATTGGTCGTCCTGTTGTTCAGTCCGAATGGCATGGTTGGGCGTTGGATTGCTAGCGTCCACGACGATAGGAAGAAGCGACGCGAAATCGCGGAAGTCTGGACCGAGCTGACCGAGGTGGACTCCCGGCTGGGCTCAGGGGACGATGCGCGGACGATAGTGGAGTTCGTCGACTATGAGTGTCCCGCCTGCAGGCGCGTATCGCAGGCTGTGTCGGAGGCAGCGGCAAGCCAGGGCGTGACCGTCGTGTTGCGACACTTTCCGTTGGCTCAGATTCATCCGGCTGCACGAAGTGCGGGCCTTGCCGCCATATGCGCGGAACGCTACGGCGTGTTCGCGGAGGTTCATAACCTGATGATGACGGATGATGGATGGATGGCGAACCAGGACTGGGCCGATCTGGCTACGGAAATTGGCATTGCTGGCGATGCCTTTGAGGCATGCACACGCGGCAGCGACGCGTTACAACGGCTCAGAAAGGATCGAGAGCTTGGCGATCTGCTTGCCGTACAGGGAACTCCTACATTTATCACAAGGAAGGGGACATTCTTTGGCCAGGATGGCTGGATGCAAGCACTGGCGACATTGCCCTCCTCCGGTCGAGAGGCCGCCAATAGATCGCCGACTGCATTCGATGTGTTAGGCGACACCATTTTCGATTCGGCGATGCATCCGGATTTGGCAGTTTCGAATCTGGGCACGTTGTCGAATGCTATGTTCCTTTCGGGCGACCGGCTGCTGATACAGGATGGAGTCTGGTTTCATTTTGTTGATTATCAGACGGGCGATGTTGTAACTGTTGGCGGCGGTGGTGAAGGTCCGGGAGAGTTCCGCCTTCCTTTCCAAGCGGTTCGATCTGCGGATGGTGTTGTGGTATGGGATCTGGGATTGGGGCGTTTGACTTTTTTTTCAGCTTCGGGCGACTACAGGAACTCACGGAAGCTTGACCCCTTGGAGGCACTTCGGTCCCCGATGGCCCCGATGGTTGCGGCGTTTTCCGACGGCTCGGTCGTGTTTCGGGACGACAGCATATCGGTAATTACGGGTGCCGAGCCGCCGAGTGGCGTCTACCGCGAACCCGCTCGCTATATCGCGTTTTCGCGGGACGGGAGCAGTCGCATGATCCTCAAGGCCAGAGGCTCTGAGGTCGTGTACCAAAAACCTTTGCGCGTACCAATCATTTTCGGTCACAGCGTTCTGGAGTTCCGGCTGGGCAACGGGCTCGTGATCGCGCAGACCGATCTCCCCACGATAGGGTTTTACGATGGAAAAGGGAACCTTGTACAGGAGCTTCCCATGCCTGGTTCAATCGACGTGTCGAGGAGCCAGATTGCGAGTGCGCGAGAAACCGCGATCAGAAAGGAACAGGAGCGAGCTTCTAGGCTCGGTAGAAGGCTGGGTCAATCCCTCGAGGATAATCTACTGTCGAATAGCGTGCCAGTGAACGATCCGGCGCCGCCCATCGACGGGATGTTTGCCGACCTGGACGGCCGGCTTTGGCTCAGGCGGTATCGGTTGCCCGGGGATTCGGTGGTCCGCTGGCAAGCATGGGGCATCGAGGATGCCAGCGTGAAGTTGGTTTTGCGGGTTCGTCCGGAAGAATCATTGCGCGATGTGATCGGCGACAACGTGTTGCTCCACGTCGAGGATGCTCTCGGCGTGGACCGCGTCCTGGTTCAGCGGATCGCATCTGATGAACCTGGAAAAATGGATTAATAAATAACACGACCATTTGCCCGCTCGGTTAGATGGGCTTTTTGACTACACCCCAAGACAGTTGCCCGACTTGAGTCGGCACAAAAGGAGGATACCAGATGAAAACTCTAAAGACTGCCTTCAGGTTTTTGGGTCTCGCGCTGATCGCCGTCATTGCGGCTGGATTCGGCAGCACGTCGACGGATGCTTCGTCGCGACACCCGTGCCACGAGAGGCTCAGTGGATGTATGGTTTGCGTGGCAAACGGAGGTGCTTGTACCGTCGAGTTCTGCCCTGGCGGGCTTGTTGATCACAATTGCTTCTGAAGTCAACAATGAAGATATAGGGTACCGGCACTTGGTGCCATGATCGAAACCGAGCGGGCAACTGATCAGGGAGAAGGGCCGGACATTTTGATAGGAGAACACGTATGAAGCGGCGAGAAGGCATGTTGATCATTATCTTGGGCGTGGTTGTCCTCGCCATTGTGGCCGTCTTGGCTAGGCCCTGGATTGGCAGCGGCCGCGAAGATCAGAAGGAACAACGCGAGATTGCGGAGTCCTCGACCGAGCTGAGCCTAGGCGACACCGTTTTCGATTCGGCGATGCATCCGGATTTGGCAGTTTCGAATCTGGGCACGTTGTCGAATGCTATGTTCCTTTCGGGCGACCGGCTGCTGATACAGGATGGAGTCTGGTTTCATTTTGTTGATTATCAGACGGGCGATGTTGTAACTGTTGGCGGCGGTGGTGAAGGTCCGGGAGAGTTCCGCCTTCCTTTCCAAGCGGTTCGATCTGCGGATGGTGTTGTGGTATGGGATCTGGGATTGGGGCGTTTGACTTTTTTTTCAGCTTCGGGCGACTACAGGAACTCACGGAAGCTTGACCCCATGGAGACACTTCGGTCCCCGATGGCCCCGATGGTTGCGGCGTTTTCCGACGGCTCGGTTGTGTTTCGGGACGACAGCATATCGGTAATGATGGTTGCCGAGCCGCCGAGTGGCGTCTACCGCGAACCCGCTCGCTATATCGCGTTTTCGCGGGACGGAAGCAGTCGCATGATCCTCAAGGCCAGAGGCTCTGAGGTCGTGCACCGAAAACCTAAGCACGCACCAGTCATTTTCGGTCACAACGTGCTGGAGTCCCGGCTGGGCGACGGGCTCGTGATCGCGCAGACCGATCTCCCCGCGATAGGGTTTTACGACGGAAAAGGGGACCTCGTACAGGAGCTTCCCATGCCTGGTTCAATCGACGTGTCGAGGAGCCAGATTGCGAGTGCGCGAGAAACCGCGATCAGAAAGGAACAGGAGGATAATGCATGGCATAAGAAGCAGGGTGTAGATCGATCCCGCGGGGATAATCTGCTGTCGAATAGCGTGCCAGTGAACGATCCGGCGCCGCCCATCGACGGGATGTTTGCCGACCTGGACGGCCGGCTTTGGCTCAGGCGGTATCGGTTGCCCGGGGATTCGGTGGTCCGCTGGCAAGCATGGGGCATCGAGGATGCCAGCGTGAAGTTGGTTTTGCGGGTTCGTCCGGAAGAATCATTGCGCGATGTGATCGGCGACAACGTGTTGCTCCACGTCGAGGATGCTCTCGGCGTGGACCGCGTCCTGGTTCAGCGGATGCAATCCCATTGAGTCATGTTTCCAGGCCAGTTCCTGCCCCTTTGTGCGTCGTCATCGGCGCAGGCGACGCGGACGCGCGAAGACTCTCCGGGCCGGGCCGTGGGAACGACTTCTTCGGCGAGCCAGCGGCGGGTGCGGACGCGCACCATCTCGCCAAACTTGTGGGTCCCGCTCGGGGAAGTTGGGTTGACGCTGTTGTGAAGGGGTCGTGCTCGATCAGGGGCCGTGACCGTTCGCTGTGGTCGATTCGCTCGCCGTTCACGACCCACCCCTCCCCGCCGTTCCGGCGACCACGATACTTCCGCCCCTTCCGTCCTCCACCCGCCCGATTTCGGTGCCCTCCACTCCCCGGGCGGCCATCTCCCCCAGGAGTGCGGTGACCTGGTCCGGCGGAGATGCCACCAAGAGGCCACCCGACGTCTGGGCGTCGGCGAGAAGCACCTTCAGGGGGTCGGCGACTTCCCCCTCGTAGGAGACGTTCGTCCCGGCATCCGCCAGGTTGCGCCGGGTGCCTCCGGGGACGTACCCACCTTCCACGAGCGCGACGGCCCCTTCCAGAACGGGCACCGACCCCGCTTCGATCCGGGCCGATACGCCCGAGGCGCGGGCCATGGCGAGGAGGTGGCCGGTCAGACCGTACCCGGTGACATCGGTGGCGGCGCGGGCTCGGGCGGCGACGGCGGCTTCAGCGGCGCCCCGGTTCAGGGTGGCCATCGACCCCACAGCGGCGGACAGGACGCCAGGCGGACAGGCGTCCTTCTTGATCGCGCTGGCGACGACCCCGGTTCCCAGGGGCTTGGTGAGCACCAAACGGTCGCCCGGCCGGGCCCGGTCGTTGGCAAGCATCTTGCCAGGGTCGACTTCTCCGACGGCCACCATTCCGTACTTGGGCTCGGGGTCGTCGATGGAGTGCCCTCCCAGCACCGATATCCCGGCCTCGCGGGCCTTCTCCGCCCCACCTCGGATGATCTCTTCGGCCATCCCTTCGGAGAGGAGGCTCCGGGGGAAGGAGAGCAGGTTCAGGGCGAAGCGGGGCCTCCCGCCCATGGCGTACACATCCGAGAGGGCATTGGCCGCGGCGATGGCGCCGAAGTCGTAGGGGTCGTCCACGATCGGGGTGAAGAAGTCGAGGGTCACCACGAGCGCGCGGTCCCCGGCGATCCGGTACACCGCGGCGTCGTCCCCTGCCGAGGCGTCGACGAGGACCCGGGGATCGTCGGTCGCGAATAGAGGACGCAGAACCTGCGCCAACTCGGCTTGACCGAGCTTACACGCTCACCCGGCACCGTGGGACAGCGTGCTCAACCGGATCCGAGGTCTTTGGTCGTGGGTACGAGAGTCCGAAGCCGGTCTTGCCTGCTCACCTGGCGAGGGGTTGTCCATCCCCGTCACAATGCCTCCACGTGAACCTCCGGTCCCGTGCCGCTCCTCAGGTACAGGGTGGCCGGCGGTTCCACTTCCCGGCGAACGTAGCCCAGGCCCGTTCCGCCCAAGCGCGGAGACCGGACCGCGGAGGTGACCCGGCCCAGCTTCTTTTTGCCGCCGGTCGCGAAGAGCTCGTCCCCGGGAGTGGCGGTCGCCTTCCCGAAGCGGAGGGCTCGAAGGTGCCAGTTCACGCGGCCCCGGTGCAGGATTCGGACGATGACCTCTTGGCCCGTGTAGCACCCCTTGCCGTGGTCGAAAGCCCGGTCTCCAAGACCCGCTTCAATGGGGATGGTGGTCTCGTCCATGTCGGTGCCGAAGGCCGGATACCCCGCCTCGACGCGCAGCGTGTTCCAGGCTTGCCATCCTACGGGAACCGCGCCGAGCCTGCCGAGCCGTTCCCAAAGTGGGCCCAGGCGATCGAAGGGAGCCCGGATGTCCCAGGACGGAACTTGCTCCACGCCCCTCGAAACCATCAGCCCCCCGGCAAGTGGTCCTCCTTCCAGGAGCACGTACCCTGTCGTCGGCGCTTCGCCGAAGACGGAACCGATGATCTCCCCTGCGCCTGGGTCCAACACTGTCAGGAGGCCCACCGAGCCACTGAGGTCTGTGAACGCCGCGAGGCGGGGTGGCAGACAGCGTGCGAAGTGACCTTGCATCCCGTTCTTCCCCGCCAGGGCAACGTCCAGGCCGATCCCCTGCGCTTCACCGGCTCCCAGCCAGAAAGTTCGAAGGTCCGTGATCATGCGGCCCTTGGGCGTGAGGATGGCGCCGTAGACCATTTCGCCCCTTTGCACCTCCGGGTCTGCGGCGGAGGTTGGGGGCGCGGGGATCTTATTGGTCAGGATGCCGTGGAGCATCTGTCCCGGCGCTCGCCCGTGTACCCGGATCAGTCCCCGATCTCCGCGGAAGACGACGCCGCAACCCCGAACGGCGGCCTCGTACTCGTCGTCGGGACTCCCGTAGTGCGCAGGCCCCCCACTTTCGCCAGCGATCGCGAAGCTTGCGTCTCCAGTGGTCATCGGTCGCTCCGGATCTGTCCGGCAAGGTGGGCCGCGATCCGGGCACCATGTTCCCGGCCGTTCTCGATGAAGATTTTGTTTGCGTCGAAACCCGCCGCGATCACGCCCGCAATGTAGACCCCCGGGACGGTCGTTTCCATGGTGGTCGGATCACGGGCCGGAACGCCCGTTTCCGGATGGGATTCGACGCCCAGGCGCTCCAGAAGGGTGTGGTCGGGACGCCACCCCGTCATGGCGAAGATCCAGTCGTTCGCGGCTTCGGTGGCCGTTCCCGTCTCTTCCTCAACGATTGTGACGGTCCCGGGTCCGACCCCTGCCACCCGAGATCCCCACTGCATGAGAATCTCTCCGCTGGCGAGACGATTGTCGATGTCGGGTCGGACCCACGGCTTGACGCCCCGGTCGAAGTTGTATCCGAAGTGTACCATGCGTACCCGAGCTCCGTTTCGGTAGAGGTCAAGGGCGGTCTCCACGGCCGAGTTGCCGCCGCCGACCACGAGAACGTCCTGGTCAAAGTACGGATACGGTTCCTGATAATAGTGGATGATCTTGTCCGGGTAGCCGTCCGGCTCTCCGGACAGCTTCAGCCGATTCGGATCCCCGAAGCCGCCGGTGGCGATCACAACGGCCCGAGCGACCAACTCTGCGGCCCGGCCCGGCTCGTGAAGGCGGCCGGAATCCTGGGCGCCGTCCCCGTTCAGGGACCGGGGTCCGGACGCGGACACAGCGCCTGGCCCCCTGGCCTGGGTACGGACCCTGAAGAAGCTTGGCGTCCCCCGCAGTCCGGGTTCTCGGGTGACCTCCGTCACCTCCTCGTACTGGCGAATTTCCAAGCCGTGGTGGCGTACGACGTGCCGGTAGTAGGCGAGGGCTTCCCGCCGGGTCGGTTTGGGCTCGGGGATTGTGAACGGGACGCCGCCGATCTCCAGCCGTTCCACGCTGGAGAAAAACGTCATGTGGCACGGGTAGCGGGCCAGGGAAGCGGTGACGCACGCCCGGTCCAGGATTGCGTACCGCAACCCGTGTTCCTTGGCGGCGACCGCAGTCGCCAAGCCGCAGGGTCCGGCCCCCACGACGACGACGTCCAGAAGACGCTCCCCCTTCCCGCTCCCACACGTAGCCATAAGGCTCTCGGGCTGCCCTCCGATCCACGTCAGCGGACGGTCCGTACGCCCTTGAGGGGTAAAGCCATCGTCATTTCCTTCGTCCCGTGATGGCTTGGCCGGGTCTCGCATTCGGCACGTTCTCGCCATGTTGCACCACAAACTCCCCGTTCACGAGTACATGGGCCACGCCGACCGAATAGGAGAGGTCGTCCTCAAAGGTTGCAGTGTCCAAAATCCGTTCCGGGTCGAAGACCGTGATGTCGGCATCGGCACCAAGCTGGAGGCGTCCCTTCCGCGTCATCTGGTCCGACACGCCCTCCAAGCGCCGGGCGGGCATGAGCGTAATCTTCGCCAGCCCGTCCATCAACGAGACGAGGCCCTGGTCGCGCACGTAGCGGCCCAGAAAACGGGAAAAGGTGCCGGCGCTTCGGGGGTGCGCCCCGGGCGCGTAAGGCATCCCGTCCGAAGCAACCATGACGAATTCCCGCCCCAGGGCCTCCCGGATCCACTCGGGTTTCATCATGTGGATAATCACGACGCCGCCTTGGGCGCGATACCGCTGGAAGCTCTCTGGCGTCAGTCGCTCCCGGTGTCCTGCCACTGGAGGTCGCCGGGGCCGATGCGAAGGGCGTCCTCCCATCCGGGGTCGAAGATGGCGGACTGCAGGCTCGTCGAAGCCGCCGTGTAGGGGTAGGCTTCGGTGCTGATGTCGAAGCCCCGCCTCCGGGCACCGTCAATGAGCTCCAGCACCGTTGAGATGTTCCAGAGACTGGAGCTGTTCGCGTGGACGATGTGGAGGGGGGCGCCGGTGACCACGGCGTTGGCGATCACTTCCTGCATGGCGCCGACGCCCATACTCCTGACGTGCGTGTAGATCGGTGCTTGTCGGTCGGCGGCCACCTCGAATACGCGCAGGATCTCTTCCCGGGTCGCCCCCGGATAGTACTGATGGGCGACGCCGATCCCCAGGGCTCCCTGGTCGAGGCCCCGTTCCAGGGCTTCCCGAAGGGCCCCATAACCGCCGGGCTGGACGGCGTCGTACCGGGCGGCCGATGCTACGGAGCTCAACGCCGTCTCTCCCGCTTCGGGGTCGGTCTCCAGAATGTTCAGGCCCCGTGCCACGGCGTTGGCCCGGTGGGGCATGGCCCAGGTCCGGGCCGCCATGTGGGACACCGTTGCCCCGAAGTTCAAGATGGCGCCTTCGCCCCTGCGGGCGATGAAGGACCGCGGGTCGGCTACGCCGCTCTCCAGCTCCAGCGCCGTGGTTACCCCGTCCCGGGCTTGGAACTCGTTGGCCCGGTGGGTTTGGCCGTGCGCGTGAAGGTCGATGAAGCCCGGCGCCACGACGAGTCCCGAAACATCGATTTCCACGTCCCCCACCAAGGGGTCATGGGAGATAGCGGCGATCTCGAACCCCCGGAGACCGACGTTTCGAACGGCATCAAGGCCGGTTTCCGGGTCCATGACCCGCCCGCCGGCAAGGACGATATCGTACCGCTCCTGGGCGGGAAGCTCGGTCGTGGCGATGGGGGCAATGGCCAGAGCCGAAAGGACGGCCCGAAGCGGCAGGGGAAGGACGAAGGATCGAGGGTTCGCTGGCGGGGGAGGTCGGGACGAGGAAATGGGACGAGTGGGGAGTGGGCGCATAGGGGTTTCCCTCCGCGTGTGTCGGGAATGACCGGGCCGCTGAGGCCGGCCCAAACACCGGTCTGGAATGAGCCCTGGAACCGGTTCCGGCGCGGAAATCGTAACCGGTTTCGTCCGCTACGCAATGTGGCCGAAGCGTCAAGGGATGGAGTCGAGGCGTCAAGGGCCCCGAACCCAAGTCATCCGACTTCCCGGACATTGCTTGAATAAGCCGGTGCGAGTCCGTGAACGCCCGTCGTTCCGTCGTAAGGCTAGGCCGTTCTTGTGAACTGTGAATACTCAGGGCGTCCCGGTCGCTGCAACCCTCCCCCATCTTCCGCCTTCACCAGGGTTCCCCGATATTCTAGAACATGAAAACCGCGGAAGGAGAAGCCCGCCGGTCCCTCACGAGGCTCCGGAGATCGGTGGAGAAGGCCCGTCGGGAGCTTCGGATTCTGCGCGGGGCGTTGGAGTCGGCGGAAGGGGACGATTTCCCCGAAGACGAGTACCGGGAAGTCGCGGGCTACCTCTCCGCCCTTGACGACTGGTTGAACCGGGAGGGAGCGCGGCTGCGGGCCAAAGTCCTCCAGGCCGGGGGTATCGAACCGGGTCGGGTACGCCGTTCGTCCAGCTTTTAGGGGCAGGGTACTTTACGGGCCAGGGTAGATTGGGAAAGCGGCGGCTGCCCACCGGAAGCAGAGGAGCTCGACACGTGAAAAGGCGCGATTTCCTGGGGAGGAGCGTGGCCGGTCTCGTCGGATTCTCGGGTGGATCGGTTCTCTCCGGGCCTTCCAGTTTGTCGAACCTCGGTGGGATCCCGTCGCGCAACCGGGTCGACCTGGTCATCCGTGGAGGAACCATCTACGACGGGACCGGGGGTCCCCCCCGGAGCGGCAATGTCGCCATGACGGGAGACCGGATCACGGAAGTTGGGAGGGTTTCCTCGGTTGGCACGACGGAGATCGACGCCCGGGGAATGGCGATTGCGCCGGGATTCGTCGACATTCACTCCCACGCCGACCTTTCCCTGCTGGTGAACGTCAAGGCGGAGAGTCGGGTTCGCCAAGGCGTCACGTTGGAGGTGGTGGGCCAGGACGGCAGCTCCGTTGGCCCCTGGGCGGACGCGACCTTCGAGTCGGTGCGAGATCGCTACCGCCGGAGCTACGGTGTCGAGATCGATTTCCGGGATCCGGGGGGATTCCTGGACCGAATTGATCAAGAACGCCCCGCCGTCAACGTTGCCACAATGGTGGGGCACGGGACGGTGCGTGGCTACGTAATGGGTGGGGTTGACCGTCCCCCCACCCCGGCGGAAGTCGACCGGATGCGAGTCCTGGTGCGCGAATCCCTTTCCCGGGGTGCCGTCGGCCTCTCCGCCGGCCTGGAGTACACGCCTGGGAGTTTCGCAAGAGGGGAAGAACTGATCGCCTTGGCCTTGGAACTGCGCGGTACGCCCTATCCCTACGCCTCCCACCTTCGGAACGAAGACGACCGGCTGCTGGCGGCAGTGGAGGAGGCCCTTCATGTGGGCCGCACCGCAGGGGTCGGCGTCCAGATTTCCCACCTGAAGGCCCAAGGGGAGCGCAATTACTGGAAGGCCGATGCGGCGCTCGCGGCCATCCAGGCCGCCCGGGACGATGGCGTGGACGTCCACTTCGATCGCTACCCCTACATCGCCTATTCGACGGGGCTCTCGAATCTGTTCCCCGCCTGGGGACGGGCGGGTGGGGCGGAACGGTTGCTGGAGCGGTTGGCCGACCCGGAGCAGGGGCCGGCGCTGGAACGCGCCTGCCGGGGAAAGATCGCCCTCCTGGGATCGTGGGACGCGGTCCAGGTCACGGGGACTCACGGGGCCGCCCGCTTTGCCCGGGGGCGCCGCATCGGCGAACTGGCCCTGGAGCTGGGCGAGGACCCCTACGAGCTCACGGTTCGGCTTCTGGCCGAGACCGGTGGGCGCGCGGGAATGATCGGGTTCGGCATGTCCCAGGAGAACACGGAGCGCATCCTGTCCCATCCCTTGGGAATGGTGTGCTCCGACGGGGGCGCCTACGCGCCTTACGGAGCACTCTCCGATTCGTCTCCCCACCCCCGGGGCTACGGGAGCTTCCCTCGGGTTCTTGGACGATACGTCCGAGATCGGAAGACCATGCCGATGGAAACTGCAATTTACAAAATGTCAGGCTTGCCTTCCAATAAATTGGGCCTGGCAGACCGGGGAGTGCTTCGGCCCGGCGCTGTAGCAGACGTGGTTGTCTTCGACCCCGATCGAGTCGGTGACCGGGCCAGCTTCGACGAACCGCACCGTTACCCGGAGGGGGTCCAACACGTTGTCGTCTCCGGTGTTCACACGATTCGGGAGGGGGAGCAATCCGGACAATTGGGTGGACGGGCGGTGCGGGGCGCCGGCCCCGACCTCCCGGGAGTGCCTCCCGGGGCTTGACGGTCGAAGGGGCACCGACCATCGAGGCCGTGGTAGGGGAACTCGCCCGGTTGTTTCGCACGTGGGGCGCTGGGGCGGAACGGAGGCCGAAGCGGAGACAGTCCCCGGAGGGCACCGAACCGGTTGACCCGTTCGGCACCGAATTCCACGGTGATGCTTCCGCCTTCACCGACGAAGCCTTCGACCGCTTGGCTCGGAGAATCCACAGAGTGCAGTTCCGGTCGAACCCGGTCCTGCGCCGGTTTTGGGGTGAGCGGGCCCGGGACGTGGCCTCGTGGGAAGACATCCCCCCGGTTCCCACGGCGGCGTTCAAGGAAGTGCCCATCGTTACCGGGACCTCCGAGGCCGTCTTCTGCACCAGCGGCACGTCGGAAGGACCCCGTCGGCGGGGGGAACACCATGTAGGGAGCCTGGACCTTTACTGGGCTGCCGCCCAGCAGAACTACCGAAGGCATCTGCTGAAAAACTCGGGTTCCGTTCGAGTTGTTTCCCTCATCCCTCACCCCGACAGCGTCCCGTCTTCGTCCCTGGCCGCCATGGCCGGATTCATTTCCCGCGAACCGGAAGTGCTGGGAACGGCATGGATCTTCAGCGAAGCGCGGGGAGTGGACGCGGCCGCCTTTCGGAAGGCCGCAACGGCGGACCGGGAACCCATTCTCTTGCTGGCCACCGCCTTTGCCCTGGTCCAGCTCTTGGAAACGCTGAAGGGGGAAGAGATTCGCCTTCCGGAGGGCTCTCGTCTGATGGAAACAGGGGGGTTCAAGGGGCGGGTCGCGGAGGTGGCCCGAGAGGGGCTCTACCGGCGGATTCGGAACCGCCTCGGGGTTTCGGAATCCCATGTCGTGAACGAGTACGGGATGACCGAGCTGCTGTCCCAGGCCTACGACGGGGAAGCGGGGACCGCGCCCCCTCTATCAGGCAGGAAACACCACTTTCCCCCCTGGGTGCGGACGCGAGCGCTGGATCCGGCGAGCTTGGCGCCCCTGCCGCCGGGAGTACCGGGGCTGTTGGCACACTACGACCTCGCGAATGCGGCGTCCGTGTGTCACGTCCTGACGGAGGACCTGGGGGAGACGACGGAGGACGGCGGATTCCGCCTGGCGGGTCGGGCGGCAGGGGCGGAGTTGCGGGGCTGCTCCTTGGCGGCCGAGTCCTTTCTGCGGGAGGTGCGGAAGCCGCTCTCGGAACGATGAAAGCGATGAACAAAGGTTCGGCGACCCGGCGAGCCGGAGGGCAAGGGGGATTCCTTGACGGTTGGCTGTGGCCCCGGCAGCTTCCCCCGCCCGCGTCTTTTCGGGAGGTTCGGGCGGGGGATCTTAGGGTCCGCTACCCGAACCCGAGCCCCGGTTTCGCCGCCTCCCTTGTGTCCTCTCTGGGGAAAGCGGGAAGGCGTCTTTCGGCTCGCCGGATCGATGACGTGATCGCCGTGCTGGGCTCGGTGGGTGAAGCGTTTCCCCTGGACATGGACGACAACGATTTTCGGGAGATTTCCGCGAACGCCGGGCTGTCGATGGCCATGACCCGCACCGTGGTGAACGGCATGGCCCGGTCGTGGACCCGGGACGCGCTGGCGGGTCTCGTCCGGGCCGAGTTCCCCGAGCCCCGGGTGCTGGACGGCTTTGTCGCCGGAGGGGGCGGGGGCGGGGGGGGCAGGAGGGTAGCCGCTTCCGGTCGGGGGCTAACTTTCCACATCGGCGCCGGTTCCGTGCCCGGTGTGACTGTGATGTCCATGATCCGGGCCCTCCTCGTCAAGTCCGCCGTTCTTGCCAAGCCGGGCGCCGGAGATGTGGCCCTTGCTGTCCGCTTCGCCCGAGCGCTTCGAGGTGTCGATTCTTCGATGGGCGAAGCCGTGGCCGTACAGTATTGGCCGGGTGGGAGCCCGGAATGGGACGCGTGGGAGCGGTCTGTCCTGGGACGGGTGGACCGGGCCGTCGTATACGGAAGCAACACCACCATCGAGTCCGTTCGGGCCCGCGCGCCCGCCTCCACCCGGCTGGTCGAGCACCCTCACCGTCTCGGGGTGGCGGTGGTCGGTCCCGAATCGCCGTCCGCCTCGGCTAGGCCCGCTGCGGAGGCAGTGGCGCTATTCGACCAGAAAGGCTGTGTGAGCACCCACATCTTCTTCTTCCTGGGGGGGAAGAGACGTGCGCTCCGGTGGTGCCAGAAACTGGCGAACCGGCTGGCGGAGCTGGACAGGGACCTGCCCCCGACGGAACCACAACCGGGAGACCTGTCCGACCTACATCAGTTCAGAGGCCGCCTCACCATGAAGGGAGCCGCCTCCGGCGGTCTCGAGGTGTGGTCCTCCGACGGGTTCGGCTGGACGGTGGTCTTGGCTTCCCTGGAAGACGTGACTCCCGTGGGTGGCCGGTTGGCGTGGGTGGTTCCTGTGGCCAGCCAGGAGGCTTGCCTGGACGCCCTGGCCTCCCTGTCACCCGCCTTGCAAACCGTGGGTCTGGCGGGCTTACCGCCGGTCGGGGAAGGTTTCGTCCGGGCGCTGTTCGGTTTGGGAGCAAGCCGGGTCGTCCCCCTGACCCGGGTGCCCTTCCCCGGGGCCGACTGGCTTCACGACGGAAGCCGACCCCTGGGGGAGCTGGTACGCTGGTGCGAAGTTCTCTGAACCCGAATGGCGATGGCCCGAATGTCCGTCGGGTCGCCCGATGTGTTCCTGAGGGCGGCTGCCGGGTCACTCCTCGTCTTCGGGGTTGTTTCGCCACATTACCAGCTGACGGACCCCGGCGGGGTTTTCCTCCACCCGCACAGTCAAGGTGTCTCCTTCACGTATACCACAGCGGTCTCGCATCGGTTGGGGGATCGTCATTCGCCCCCCCGTACCGACGTTTATGTCGCCGTAGAAGAGCGTTCGGTAGATTGCCACAGAGGCGCTCCTGAATGTTCTATATTGTCATCTTGAAATTCCGGGACCTTCCCGGAAGGGTCCGACGGGTCCGCCGTCACCCATCTTGAAGATACAAACATTGCTTCCGAAGTGTCCGGCGAAGTGTCGGAAAATAGCCGGCCTCGTGAAGAAGACCCGGCGTTGTGAAGGTTCCAGGAGCTGACTCCGTAGGGCCTTCCGGAAAATGCGAATCGCGAACGTGAATTACATCAAGGTGGATCATGTGATGGAACCCGCAGTACGGCTTTCGGGCGTGACCAAGGTCTTCGGCGACCACACGGCGGTTTCCGACTTCGATTTCACCATCCCCCGGGGTGCGATCTACGGCCTGCTGGGGCCGAACGGATCGGGGAAGACGACCACGATCCGGATGATTATGGGAATTCTGCTACCGGATCAGGGAAGCGTCGAGCTTTTTGGCGGGTCTCCCGACTTCAGTCGACGGAACCGCGTGGGCTACCTTCCGGAAGAGCGGGGCGTCTACGAAAAAATGAAGGTCATTGACCAGCTCGTTTTCCTGGGGGAGCTCCGGGGCTTGACGCGTCGACATGTTCGCGCCCGAGCCGTGGAGTGGTTGGATCGTCTTGACCTGACGGAGTGGGCGACGCGAAAGGTCCAGGACCTTTCGAAGGGAATGCAGCAGAAGGTCCAATTCATCGGCACCGTGCTCCACGATCCGGAGCTGTTGATCCTGGACGAACCGTTCAGCGGCCTGGACCCGATCAATCAGGACGTCCTCGAATCGATTGTTCTGGAGCAGAAACAACGGGGGACGACGATCCTCTTTTCCACCCACCTCATGCAGCAGGCAGAGCGATTGTGCGAGAGGGTCTGCCTGATTTCGGGTGCCAGGAAGGTCCTGGACGGGAACCTGAAGGAGATGAAGCGGCGAGAACGGTCGGGGGTTGTCGCCGTGGAGTTCGAGGGAGACGACCGTTGGCTGTCCTGGCCAGGGGTGAGTGACGTCGAAAGGGTTGGCGACGCCTTCCACCTCTCCCTGCGTCCCGGGGCCGGTCACGACGAGATCCTTGCCGCTGCGGTTGCCGAAGGAGTGAGCCTCCGGCGCTTCGAGCTGCTCGAGCCGGGTCTTCACGAGATCTTCGTGCGGCATGCCGGAGACGGACCCGAGGAATCGCAGGCGTATGGGCCGGGAGGTGGATCGTGAACCGGGTTTGGGTCGTGGTGCGGCGGGAGTACTTGGAACGGGTCGGGACGAAGGGGTTCATACTTTCCACCATTGCGGTGCCCCTCCTCATGTTGGGCTTGATGGCGCTCAGCATCTTCATGGGTTTGAGGGCGGAACAGTCTGGACGGGAGCTGGCCCTGATCGACTTCACCGGCCGGCTGCACGAACCGATTGCCGAGCGTATGGAAGACGTCGGCTATTCCGTTGAGATCATCGACCCTGCGACCGGCACGGAAGCCCTGGACCGTCGGGTACTGGACGACGAAATCCGGGCTTACATGGTGCTGGACGATCTTACGGCGGAAGAGGGTACCTTCCTGTATCGGGGGAAGGAATCGCCCGGCAGAGTCCGGTCCGGCCTGATCCGGGGGATCGTGGTCGAAACGGTTCTGGAGACCCGCCTTTCGTTCACCGAAGACGTAGGGGGCGTGCGGGAATTGCTGGGAGGCGGCCAACTCGAGTTCGAGGCCGTTGGAGAAGAGCAGTCCGACGCGGCCCGGACTTCGTCGCTGATCACCGGGATTGTCGGCGCGATCCTCCTTTACATGACCATGCTGATCTACGGCGCCTATGTCCTCCGCTCGGTGCTGGACGAGAAGCGCAACCGGGTGGTGGAGGTTGTGATCTCTTCCATCCGGCCCTGGCAGCTCATGCTCGGCAAGATCCTGGGCGTCGGCTCCATGGGATTGACCCAGCTGGGCATCTGGGCGTCTTTCGGGGCACTCCTGCTCTTTCTGGGTCTTCCGATGGTGGCCGCCAACTGGCCCGCTGCAGAAGCGGCGGTGCAAATCGTCGAGTTTCTCCCGAGCGCCGGCGCCGTGCTACTCTTCCTCGCCTTCTTTCTCCTGGGGTACTTTCTCTACTCGGCGCTGTTTGCCGCTGTGGGAGCCATGTGCTCCCGGGAAGAAGACGCCCAGCAGGCTCAGTTTCCGGTCGTCATGCTTCTGGGCATCCCGTTTATCATGCACATGTCCACGATCCAGGGGGGGCGGGTTGTATGGATGGAATGGGCGGCCCTTTTCCCCTTTTTCAGCCCCATTCTCATGTATCCTCGAGCGGTTGCCGGGACGGTGCCCTTGTGGATGGTGGCCCTGTCCCTGGTCCTGATGGGACTGGCGATTGTCGCCACCGCGTGGGTAGCGGGCAGGATCTACCGGGTGGGAATCCTCATGCAGGGCAAACGCCCAACCTTGCGCCAGCTGGTTCGCTGGGTCAGGGCCGCGTGAACCGCGCGGGGGCTCCCGCGGCTGGGCGGGGGTGAGGGGCGGGTCCGGCTTCCTTGGGGGGAGCCAGCGACTTGGGCCATCTACCGTTTTCGTTTCATATGCAGCCGGACGAACCGGGGAACGAGTTCCGCCGCGATGGGGGTTTCTTCAATCTCTTCCGCCAGCTCCTCCACGGTCATCCCGGCCACCTCCTCCACGTACCTGGGGTAGGTGGCGAGGCGACGGAAGAGCCCCGCCGCATCCAACTCCGGGTGGAACTGGGTGCAGTAGATGGGGGCGTCGTTGAAGCGGTACGCGTGATTCACCCCCTTGGCCGACGATGCGAGGGGGGTTGTGCGGGGAGGCAGGGTCTTGACGAGGTCCTCGTGGCCCACTTGGGCCTTGAAAGAACGCCCTAGGTAGCCAAACAGAGGGTCCGCTTGCCCGGCTGGGGTGAGCTCGAGCTCGTACGTTCCGACTTCGGCGCGACTCGGGTCCCGAACGACGCTTCCGCCCATGGCGGCGGCCATTCCTTGGAAGCCCCAGCAAGACGCAAATGCGGGCACGCCGGAGGCGTGCACGAGCCGTAGCGATTCCAGGGCCCTTTCGAGCCACGGCCCACCCGTGGCAGCGGAATACGCGCCGCTGCCCCCCAAGAACACAAAGTCGGCGCCCTCCAGATCCTTTGGCTGCAACAATCCCGCGAGGAGATCGAAGGTGGAGATCCGAACGGGTAGAGGAGACAGAACCCGTTCGAAACAGGAGACCTCATCGGCACGCATGGGATCGTCCGGGTCCCTGAGCTGGAGAAGGAGGCAGCGGATCCAGGGGCGAGCCAGCGTCATTCCGCCGCTTCGGGAGTGGGGGATGGGGAACGGGACCGACGGGATGAACCGCGTTCCCCTGTCCGGTCCGGCGCGGGTATACTTCGGCACCTCCGCCCCTTCTTCGGCACCTCCGTCCCTATTGGGGCCTTCGCCTCCGGGCCGGGAGGCATCAGGTGGCGGATCGGAGCATGGCTACGAGAGAATACCGGTCCAGAGCCCGGGCCTTTTTCAGAGCTTCTTCGCGGCTCGGTTCGATGATGATTACAGCGGTTCGAGGCGGTTCGTCCCGACCGTTCCAGTCGGCCGGTATGAAGCAAAGCCGACCCCTGCACGACTCCGAGCCCAGGGACTCCTTTGCAAACTCCAGGTAGACGTCCCAGAACCTTCCTTCGTGGGTGATGGTCCCGAGGTGCAGCCTCTCCATGGGCTCCGCACTCTCATGTAGCACTGGCGAGGCAGGGGGATCGGTGGAGCTGGACATGAAACGGCGACTCCATTGGGGCACCCGGATTGTGAATTTCGCGAACGGCGTTTTGGGTCCTGGGTGTGCGAGCGCCTCCCTTGGGCGGGTGGGCACCGCTTGATGGCTCCGTCGGTACCCGGACGCAGACCTTCACATCATGTCGCCCTCCCCCGGGTGGCGCAACTCACTCCCGGAGTTGCCGACAGGCGGGCCCCCTTCGTTGACATTGGCCGAGGCGGATTCTACCTTCCTTCGGCTCATCCGACGGCGGTTCATCTGCTGCGACGAGACCTCAGGGATTTCCTTCAAACTTCGACTTGGCCCGACGGCGGATCTTCGTCCCCATATGAAAAGGTTGTGGCTGACGGCCAGCGCGGGAGTGATCCCGGTTCTGGCCACGGTCGCCTTCATCGGTGGCCGACAAAATCCGGAAGGAGAAGAAGCCGTCCTCCAGGCGGTTTCCGACGTGGCGGAATCCCAGCCCATCCAGTTCCCTCATGACGTACACGCCGGCCAGTTCCTGATTGACTGCCAGTACTGCCATTTTTCGGCGGAAAGGTCTGTGGACGCCGGGATCCCTCCTGTGGAGACCTGCATGGGGTGCCACCAAGTCGTGACGGGAAGGAACAACCCCGAAGAAGTGGCGAAGATCCGCGACTACTACGAATCCGGAACGCCAATTCCTTGGAAGCGGATCTATAAGGTCTCCGACCATGTCCACTTCCCCCACTTCCGCCATGTCGCAGCCGAGATCTCTTGCCAGACCTGCCATGGGGAGGTTCAGTCAATGAACGTCCTGGAAGACGTGGCCCCGGAGGCCGGTTCCCTCAAGATGGGGTGGTGTGTTTCCTGCCACCTGGAGCGGGGGGCTTCCCGCGACTGCACGGTATGTCATTACTGATTCCTTCCCCCCGGCGGTTCCGCCTTTGCGGAATTCCAACCTCCTTCCTGGCGAGGAATTCGTGAGCAATCTTGAGCGGCGGGATTTCCTGAAAGTCCTGGGGGTCGGCAGCGCGGGAGCGGCTGCTACGGGTTGTTCGACGGACCAGGTCGAAACCCTGATCCCCTATGTAGTGCCACCGGAGGAAATCACTCCGGGGGTGGCGACGTGGTACGCGTCGACGTGCGGGGAGTGCCCGAGCGGATGTGGGATCCGGGTGCGGACCCGGGAAGGACGAGCCGTGATGATCGAAGGGAACCCCTCCCATCCCGTCTCCCGGGGTGGCCTCTGTTCCCGGGGGGTCTCCGCGCTTCAGGGGCTGTACAACCCCGACCGCGTGGCCACGCCTTTGCGCGCCGGTTCCGCGATCACTTGGGACGAGGCCCTGGCGCTCATGGCGGACCGTCTCGAAACCGGAGGCCGGTCTCTTTTCCTCACGGGGCGAAGGGGACCCACGGAGAGCGGTCTTTTGAGTCGTTTCGCCGAGGTCCTGGGCGGACGCAGGGTCGTCTACGACCCATTGGACGATCCGCCCCTCCGGGAGGCCGTCAGCATTGCCTACGGCGTGAATGTGCTGCCCAGGTACGACATCGCAGCCGCAGACTTTCTGGTTTCCTTCGGGGCCGACTTTTTGGAAACGTGGCTTTCGCCCGTCAGCTTCGGGGCCGACTTCGCCAGGATGCACGGCGTGGACCACGGCAACAAGGGCCGCTTCGTCTTCGTCGGACCCCGCCTCTCCCTGACGGGCCAGAACGCCGACGAATGGATCCCGATCCGGGCGGGTTCGGAAGCGGAAGTGGCCCTCGCAATGGCCGGGGAGTTGGTGAGGCAGGGGGCCGACGCCGGTCCCTACACTGGGCTGGTTTCCAGCTACGACTTGGCCCGCGCGGCCGAAGCAGCCGGGGTGGAGGCGGAAGCGCTGGCCGAGCTCACCGCGCGTTTCGCTGAAGGCTCCGGTCTGGCTTTGGGGCCGGGCCTGGCCGGGCATCATGAAGGCGCAACGGCGGCCAATTTGGCGGTCCTTATCCTGAACGCCGTAGCGGGCAACATCGGGCGGACCCTGCACATTGACGGCCCGACCGACCCGGAGGCTTCGTCGTACCGGGCGATGGAACAGGCGATTGACGAAATGAATTCGGGCGTCTACGGGGTTGCGGTGGTGGCGGGGACGAACCCGGCGTACTCCCTGCCGCCGGTCGCGGGCTTTCGGGAAGCTTTCGCCAAGGTCCCGTTCAAGGTGGCCTTCGCCACGGTTCCGGACGAAACGGCGGCGCTGGCCGACTTGGTGTTGCCCGACACCCACCCCCTTGAATCCTGGGGCGATAGCCTCCCGGCCCGGGGGACCTATTCGGTACGGCAACCCGTCATGCGGCCCGTTCCCGTTTTCGACTCCCGCCCGATGGGCGATGTGCTCCTGGAGACCGCGCGGCGCACCGGCCACGATTTCGGCGCTGGCTCCTTTCGGGAGTACCTCCGGGCGGCCCACCACGCCTGGCTGGACGAAAACGGAGCCTCGGCGGGCCTGAGCGGTGACCCGGGCGCACTTTGGCGGGAGCTCTTGAAGAACGGCTCCGTTTCGTACTCGAACCCCCCGTCTCGAGCTGTAGCGCTTCAGGCCCCCGCCCCCGCCGTCGGCTTCGGAGCCCCCGGGTTCCAGGGCGACGGGAACCTGACCCTATTGGTTTACCCGTCTCCTCGCTTCGGCGACGGCACCCATGCCGACCGTCCCTGGTTGCAAGAGCTTCCCGACCCGGTCTCCAAGGTGATGTGGCACTCCTGGGCGGAGATTCATCCGAATACGGCACGTCGTCTTGGGCTTCGGTCCGGCGACGTGGTCAAGGTCAGGTCGGAGGAAGGCGAGGTGGAGGTTCCGGTCTGGGAGTACCCCGGCATTCGGGAAGATGTGGTGGCGATGGCCATGGGTGGTGGGCACACGGACTATGGTCGGTTCGCCAACGGAAACGGGGTCAACCCCATGGTGCTGGTTCCTTCGGTTTCCGACGGCCCCTCCGGAAGTTTGGCCCTCGTCTCATCCCGAGTGACCGTCGCGGCGACGGGGGAGTGGCGCCGCTTGGCATCGACGGAGGGATCCAGCGACCAGGACGACCGGAATGTGACTCCTGCCGTCGCCCTTTCCGCCCTCGGCCACGAGGGGGAGGAAGGCCACGCCGGAGAACCGCTTCGGGAGCTTCAGGAGGTGGGGGGATTCGCTCCGGTGCCCACGGAGGGGCGGGCGGAGGACTTTCCGCTTCCGGGCTCCGATTTCGGGGAGTACGCCCAGGACCACCCGAGGTGGGCGATGGCCATTGACTTGGACAAGTGCACGGGATGCGGGGTGTGCGTCACGGCGTGCCAGGCGGAGAACAACATCCCCTGGGTCAGCGAGAATGAAGCCCTGATGGGCCGGGAGATGCACTGGTTGCGTCTGGAGCGCTACTACGAGACGGTGGATGCTTCCCACGCGGGTCCGCTGGATGTCCGCTTCCTTCCCATGCTTTGCCAGCACTGCAACAACGCCCCCTGCGAGCCCGTTTGCCCCGTCTTCGCTGCCTATCACACGCCTGACGGACTCAATGCCCAGGCGTACAACCGCTGTGTAGGCACCCGTTACTGCGCCAACAACTGTCCCTATAAGGTCCGGGTCTTCAATTGGTACGGCTACGCGATCGACATCCCGGAACCCATGAACTGGCAGTTCAACCCGGACGTCACGGTTCGGGACAACGGGGTTATGGAGAAGTGTACTTTCTGCATACAGCGGATTCGTGACGCAGGAAATCGAGCGGCCGTGGAGGGACGGGAAATCCGAGATGGCGAGGTCTACACGGCCTGCCAGAGCGTTTGCCCGAGCGAGGCCATCGTTTTCGGGAACGTCAAGGAACCGGATTCGCGGGTTGCGCGGCTCGTTGCCGACGAGCGTACCTACCGGGTGTTGGACGAGCTGATCAACACCCAGCCAGCGGTCCACTACCTGAAGAAGGTCACGTTCCATCAGGTGGAAGAAGGCGGGCACTAGGGCGATGACCACCGCCGAGATGAGGCGCCGGGGGGCCCTCCCGAACCCCGACGTTGGCGCATACGAGGATGTGAACCGGGATGTCCTGAAGGTCCTGTCCCGCCCCGGTAAAGGCTGGTGGATCCTTTTTGCCCTGGCGGTTCTGGGGATCGGGCTCTTCTTCACCTCCTGGCTAGGTCAGATCGTCAGAGGAATCGGGGTTACGGGGTTGAACGCCCCGGTCGGGTGGGGCGTCTACATCACCACTTTTGTCTTCTGGGTGGGTATCGCCCATTCGGGCACCCTCATCTCGGCCATCCTGTTCCTGTTCCGCGCGCCCTGGCGCCAGTCCATCTACCGGGCAGCCGAGGCCATGACCGTCTTCGCCGTCATGACGGCGGGCCTGTTTCCCCTCATCCACGTGGGGCGGGTCTGGCATGCCTACTGGCTTGTACCCTACCCGAATTCCCGCTTCCTCTGGCCCAATTTCCGGTCTCCCCTGGTCTGGGATGTCTTTGCCGTTACCACCTACTTCACCGTTTCCGCCGTTTTCTTCTATCTGGGTACCATCCCGGATCTGGCGGCGGCCCGGGACCATACCAAGGGGCTTCGGAAAAAGTTCTACAAGATCATTGCTCTGGGATGGCGGGGGACGGACCGGGAGTGGCACCACTTCTCCAAGGCGTACATCTACTTGGCGGCCCTGGCGACCCCGCTTGTCCTTTCGGTCCACTCGGTGGTTTCCTGGGATTTCGCCATGTCGATCGTCCCGGGATGGCACACAACGATCTTTGCCCCCTACTTCGTTGCCGGAGCCATCTTTTCAGGCGTGGCCATGGTAATCACCTTGGCCGTGCCCATGAGAAAATTCTTCGGGCTGGAAAAATATCTGACGGTCAAGCACTTCGAGGCCATGGCGAAGTTGTGCCTACTGACGGCGGCCATTGTCCTCTATGCTTATTTGATTGAATATTTTCTGGCGTGGTACTCGGGGGAGCCTCCGGAGCGGGGGTCGTTTTGGAACCGGGTGTCCGGTCACTATTGGTGGGCCAACTGGATCATGCTCACCTGTAACGGCTTGGTTCCCCTCATGCTCTGGTTCAAGCGAGTCAGGCGGTCAATCGCCGCCCTGTTCGTCATCTCCATCTTCATCAACATCGGGATGTGGTTTGAACGCTTTGTCATCATCGTGACCTCGTTGTCCCACGAATACGAGCCCTGGGCGTGGGGCGTCTACCGTCCCAGTGCGACCGAAATGGGGATCCTGATCGGAAGCTTTGCTTGGTTCGGCTTCTGGTTCTTGCTCTTCACCCGTCTTCTGCCACCGGTGGCCATCGCCGAGATGAAGGAGGTCATTCCGCCTCCCCTCGGGGGTAGAAAGAAGCGGGGAGATCCATGAAGCCCAGACGAAAGCGTGGCCGCCAGGGGCTCTTCGCCCTGTTTGAACACCTGGACACCACCATTGACGCCTGCAAGGCGTTGCGGAACGCGGGCTACAAGGGATTCCGGGCCTTCGCGCCTCTGCCGGAGCACCAACTCCTGGAAGATGGCTTGGCGCTGACTGACAGCCCGGTTCGGGTCTTCACCTTGGCGGGGGGCTTGACGGGGGCAGCAACGGGGTTCGCATTCACCTCCTGGACGTCCATGGACTGGCCCCTTGTGACGGGTGGGAAGCCCATCCTGTCGATCCCCGCGTACGTGGTGATTGCCTTTGAGTGCGCAATCCTCTTTGGAGCCCTGGCCACCGTCATCGGCTTGTTCGTCAACGCCCGACTGCCCAACTTCCGGCCCATGGTCGCCTACCACCCCGAATGCTCCCGAGGCTCCTTCGGCGTGTACGTGGCGGTTCCGGCTTCCCGGGCCGACGAAGTCAGGGATATCCTGAACCGCTTCGAGCCTGAAGAATTGCGAGAAGATCCGGAGGGGTTTGATGTCTGAATCGGGACGAAAGGGCACCTTGGCCGGGAGGCGACGGATCCGACCCTTTCCTTCGGGTGTTCGCAAGTCCCGATCCCGTTCAGCCACAGCGGTGGTTTTGCTTCTGGCCGGAGTCGGTTCAAGCGCCTGTACGCCCGTGGACGACTTGATGGTCGCCGTCTTCGGTAGAAGTATGCGGGACCAGCGGTCCTTCGACCCGTACGAAAATCCGTTGTTGCCCCCCGAGGGTGCGATTCCCTTTTCGGCGGGGAACTATCCGCAGGCCCCCTTTGAAATCAACGTGGGCCAGCCTGCGGGAAGCCCCGACGTTCCTCCCCCCTTTACCCAGCTGGATTTGACCAATCGTCCCGAGGTGGTGGATGGGCTGATCAATCCCGTGGCTCCTTCGGCCCGGTCGCTCGCCCGGGGAGAAGCGTTGTATGAGCGCGTCTGTATCGTCTGTCACGGTCCCGATGGGGCTGGAACGACGGGGTACATCTTCGAAGTTCATCCGGCCATGCAGGCCTATCCGCTCCGGGGCGAAGCCGCCTTGGCCCGAAGCGACGGGTACATCTATGGGATGATTCGGGTCGGCCGGGGCCTGATGCCCGCCTACGGCCACCAGATTGGCCACTACGACCGGTGGCACATCGTGAACTACGTGCGCCAGCTCCAGGGCATCGTTCCGGCGAACTGACGTGAGCCGCCCCACGATCCCCTCGGAGATTCCCCTCCGGTACCTGAAACGGACGGGAACGGAGACGGCCCTTTTCGGGGCCATGGTCCTCATCGGCGGGGTCTCTTTCTTTGCGACCCTCTTTCGGGATCCTGCCCTGGCGTGGAAGTCGTACGTCGTCAGTTGGAACTATTTCGCCTCCATTTCCCTGGGGGGTGTGATCGTAGGGGTGGTAACGTGGATCACGAAGGCGAAGTGGAACTGGGCGGTCCGGCGCCTCCACCACGCCTTTGCCGCGTATCTGCCCCTCGCCTTTCTCCTGTTCATTCCCATGTTGGCGGTACTGCGGGAGGACTACTTCCCTTGGATCGCCATGATGGCCGACGATCCGATCGTGCAGAAAAAAGCGGCCTACCTGAACATTCCGTTCCTGGTAAGCCGCAACGTCGTCGGTGTGCTCGCGCTCTTCGGCTTGGCCTTGGGGTTCGTGTACCTGGCGTTACGCCCCGACCTCGGGCGCGCGACAGCTTCGGTGGGTGGGGTGCGGTCCCGTTGGAAGGAGCGCCTGACCGGGGGATGGGCAGGCCAGGAGGAAGAGGAATACCGGAGCTACCATCGGATGACCCGCATGGCGCCGGTCATTGTTCTGGTCTACGTGGTGGTCATGACCGTTCTGGCTTTCGACTGGGCCATGTCGCTGGAACCCCACTGGTTCTCGACGCTTTTCGGCGGGTGGTTCTTCATGGGTGCTTTTTGGGGTGGTCTTGCCGCGACCGCGGTGGCTGCCGTGTGGCTCAAGGGAACCGATCCGGCCTTTGCCAAACACATCGGCACCTCCGTGTTGTGGGACTTGGGGAAGCTCACCTTTGCCTTCACAGTCTTCTGGACCTACCTCTTCTGGTCCCAGTATCTGGTCATCTGGTACGGAAAGCTCCCCTGGGAGCAGGCTTGGGTGAACACCAGGGCGGGGGAGCCGTGGGGCGGGCTTTCGGTGCTGGTCATCGTTTTGTGCTTTGTAGTGCCCTTCGCGGGGTTGCTGGGGGCGCGCCCGAAAAAGACATCGCGGATCCTTCAAGCCTTTGCCGTCGTGGTGCTGGCCGGCCTCTGGCTCTGGCACTACATGCTCATCTTCCCCTCCCTACACCATGAGGGAGACCCGGCGTTCACGATCCATCCTTTACTGATCGGGCTTGGGTTTCTGGGGCTGTTCCTTATGTCCGTGCGATGGTTTCTGAGCACGTTCCCGATGCTCCAGATCTGGCAGCCTCCGGTGGACCCGGAGCCGCTGGAGGCGGAGACGTCCCAGCCCGCCGGGGATCAGGGGCGTTCTGCCCGTTCCGCGTAGTTTCGCACTTCGTACCCGACCGACCTCACGAGCCGAGCTTCGTGGGCGTCCAGGGTCGTGCGGCTGAACACGGTTCGCAGCACCCGCATCACGCTCTCGGCTTTGCGGGCCTTGAAGAAGTCGATCCGTTCAAGACCGGCCTCCAGGGCCCGATACATTTCCTCCAGTTCTCCTACCGAGGCCGGACCCAGGGAGCGTTTCCCCTTCGGGAGCGGCTGGTTCTGGTTCCCTCCACCTTGAACGAGGAAGAGTTCGTAGGCCACCAGTAGGACGGCGTGGGCCAAGTTCAAGGAGGAATGCTCTGTGGTTGTCGGGATGACCAGAACGTCTTGGCACAAGTCCAGGTCTTTGTTGGAGAGTCCCCGGTCTTCCCGCCCGAAGACAACGGCGACAGTCCCTTCCTGGGCCCGCCGCAGGATGCGAGGTGCCAACTCCCTGGGACGCTGGTAGTTCCTGCGGGCGGTCCGACTCCGGGCCGAGGTCCCGACCACGTAGACGGCGTCGGCGAGGGCTTCTTCCAGAGACGCCGCATGTTGAGCCCCGGCAACGATGTCTTGGGTGCGGTGGGCGATTCCAGTAATCCGCCAAGGGTCGAATTCGGCGGGATTCACGACCGTCAGCCGGGGGAGGCCCATGTTGGCCATGGCCCTGACGGCTCCGGCAATGTTGACCATATCCTGGGGCTCATGGAGGACGATTGTCGGCTTGGGCACCGGTGGCTCGGACCACGCCAACTTGGTGGCTTCCCGGGATTCGTCGGGGTTGTTCAAGGGTCTCATTCCGGTTGCCCGACGCGGCTGCACACGAGGCCCCCGGCCAGGATCAGGGCCGCTCCCGCGAGGTAGGGCAAAGCGACGTCCACGTCGAAGAGGCCCCCCGCCATGGTAGGCCCAATGACCCGAGCCAGGGCCCCCGTACTCTGTCCGATTCCAAGAACGGCCCCCTGGCGCCGCGGATCCGCCGCTCGAGAAAGGAGACCCAGGATGCTCGGGACGGCACCGCCGTAGCCGATGCCGATGAGAACCAAGCCGACCAGCAGAACGGGCGCAACGGGAGACCATCCCGTGAGCAACAAGCCCAGCCCGAAGGGGGCGGCGCTGAAGAGGAAGAGCCGGCGCTCCCCGATCCGGGGGACCGCCTTGCGGACCAGGCCCCCTTGAACGATCACGGAGACGACCCCCAACAGGGCAAAGAGGTAGCCCGTCTGCCGGGTTCCCGAAGCGAAGCGCTCAGAAGCCAGCAGAGAAAGGGTGGGCTGGAGGGTGGAGAATGCCATGGTAATGCAAAGGTAGGCCGCCAGGACGATCCGGATCTGGCTCGAAGACACGACCTCCTTGAAGGCTACCCGGAAGTTGAAGCGGGGCGTCCTGGCAGTGGTGCCGGCAGCCCGGGATTCCGGCAACCACAGCAGGGCGGCCAGGGCATTGCCAAGGCACAAGGTGGCGGCGGCGTATCCGGGAGCGGAGGGGGAGCCGGGTGACATGTCGGCTAGAATCCCCCCCACCGCTGGGCCGATCACGAACCCGAGCCCAAAGGCGGCGCCGATGAGTCCCATATTCCCCGCCCTGGCAGAAGGAGCCGTCACGTCGGCGACGTAGGCTTGGGCTACGGGGATCGTAGATCCGCCGATCCCCCCGATGACGCGGGATATGAACAGCATGGCCAGGGAGTCTGCTTGGGCAAAGACCCAATAGGCCAAGCTACTCCCCACGAGCCCCAAGATGAGGACGGGCCGGCGACCTACCCGGTCGGAGAGCCGTCCCCACAGCGGAGCCATGAAGAGCTGAACCAAAGAATAGACGGTGACCAGCAGGCCGACGAGGAGGCCCCCGGCCCCGAAATCCCGCGCGTAAAGCGGCAAAAGCGGAAGGACGATCCCGAAGCCGACGAGATCAACCAACACCGTCAAGAAGAGGATGACCAGGTGCTTTTTTCTGCCCGTCCCTTCTTCGGTCAGCTTCTGCCGGTCCGGGTTCTCAGGCGTCCGGCTCGTCACCGCCCCTGGAATCGTCCCTGCTGCCCGCGCGGAGCGACCCCTTGAAGTTCCGTATGCCGGACCCCATGCCCCGGGCGATGTCCGGAATGCGCTTGGCACCGACGGTCACGACCAAAATTGCGATGACGAAGAGAATTTCGACGGGACCTATCGAAGGCACGAATCCTCCTTCCGACCCCTTCGCTCCCCTTCGGAGCTAGCGGTCCGGTGACCTTGGGGACCCGGCCGGACGACTTCCGGCCTATCCACGGAGCAAATCCTTCGCAATGGTCTGAAGCTGCATGTTGTCGGTCCCCTCATAGATCGTACCGATCTTGGCGTCGCGATACAACTTCTCGACGGGGTACTCACGGGTGAATCCGTAGCCGCCGTGCAGGTCGATGCAGAGGGATGAGACCTCTTGGGCGGTCCTGCCCGCCAAGAACTTGGCCATGGCGGATTCTCGAAGGAAGGAAGCGCCCCTGTCCTTCATGCGAGCCGCGTTGTACACCATCAGGCGGGCTGCTTCGATTTTGATGGCCATTTCGGCCAGCTGGAACTGGACCCCCTGGAAGGACGCAATCGGGTATCCGAACTGCTCTCGCTCCTGGACGTACCGAAGCGTGTGGTCGAATGCCCCCTGGGCAAGCCCCACCATCTGGGCCCCGATCCCGATTCGTCCCTCGTTCAGGGTTTCGATGGCCACCCGATAGCCCATGCCCACCTCTCCCAGAACATCTTCCGCAGCGACAGGCACGTCGTCCAGCACCAACTCGGTTGTCGAAGAGGCGCGAATGCCGAGCTTGTCCTCTTTCTTTCCAATCGAGAACCCGGGTGCGTCACGCTTGACGAGAAAGGCCGTGATCCCCTTGTAGCCCAGCCCCGGATCAATGGTCCCGAAGACGATGAAGAGTCCGGCTTCGGCACCGTTGGTGATCCACATCTTCCGCCCGTTGAGAATCCAGTCGCTGCCGTCGGGGACGGCCCGAAGGGCAAGGGCGAAGGCGTCGGACCCGCTCCCTGCCTCGGAGAGGGCGTACGCACCGACGGTGCCCGTGGCCAGGTCGGGAAGGTAACGGTTCAGCTGTTTGGGGGTTCCCCACCGAAGCAAGGCATTGAGGACCAGGGTATTCTGAACGTCGACCAGAACCCCGACGGACGGATCGACCCGCGACAGCTCCTCCACAACGAGGATGGCGGTAAAGAAAGAGCTGCCTGTGCCCCCATACTGTTCCGGAATTTCGATGCCCATGAAGCCCAGCTGGAACAGCAGGGAGATGAGCTCGGAATCGATTTCCTCCCCGGCGTCCATTCGGGCCACTCGAGGTGCCACCTCCGACTCGGCGAACTCGCGCGCGGCTTCGCGAAACATGGCCTCATCTTCGGTAAGGGACGTAAGCGCGGGAGGATGGGCCAGCGTAGCCATACCTTCTCCAAGGGTGCAGCGGCGTCAGTGATTCGGGAGCGTTTTTTTCCGGACGGGAGTCCGAGCGGAAGAATAATCTAACTTGCGGAAACAAGTTTCGCATTGCCGGACACCGGGCTTTGAGGAGCATCCGAGCGGGCCTCTGCCAGCAGACCGCGGCTCCCGGGGCGCCCGTCCTGTCCGCGACCCGACCGGCATGGGCTCCGGCTTCGACGGCGCGCACGTAATGCTGGTTCGCGTCCTCCACTTCGCCTAATCGGGGTTCCGTCTCCGTCTCGACTCCAGGCGCACCTGGGCGGTCTCGGACGCTACGGGGTGATCCCCATAGAGGATGGCAGCCGGTTGGCAGGCGAGATGCTCCTCGGGCGCCGGGTTGACGCCCCGGCTGCGGGAGGCATTTTTATTCTCGCTTCGAGCTAGCCTTGACCGACCGAACCCACCGGAGATCGTAATGTCCGAAATCCCCGAAGGACTCAGGTACACCACAGAACACGAGTACCTCAGGGAGTCCGAAAATCCCGGCGTGTTCTTTGTTGGGATCACGGACTACGCCCAGGGCGAACTGGGTGACGTGGTCTACGTGGAGCTTCCCGAGCCCGGTGATTCCTTCGCCCATATGGATACTTTCGGGGTCATCGAGGCGGTGAAGGCTGTGAGTGACCTCTACTGCCCTCTGGCGGGCGAGGTCGTTGACGTCAACGCCGCCCTTGACGACGATCCGGCCCTCGTCAACACGGATCCTTATGGGGAAGGTTGGATGATCCAGTTGCGCGTCCACGATCCTTCGGAAGTGGAAGGACTGATGGACGGGGCGAGCTACGAAGCCCACATCAGCGAGTAATGACGGGAGCAAAGCGTCCGATGACGACCCCCGTTCACCACCCTCCCGACTTTCCAGGCCGCCACCTGGGGCCGAGCCGAAGCGATGTTCGGGAAATGCTCAAGGTTGTGGGTTGCGAGACCCTGGACGAATTGATGCGGGAGACCGTGCCCGCGCCGATCCGCTTGGAAGGTCCGCTTCGGATCCCGGAAGCCGTTCCGGAGGCGGAGCTGGTCGCGCGCATGAGGGAAATCGCCTCCGGGAACGAAATCTGGCGCAGCTACCTGGGGATGGGATACTCGGGGACCCTCGTTCCCGGGGTGATCCAGCGGAACATCCTGGAGAACCCCGGATGGTACACTCAGTATACCCCGTACCAGGCCGAGATTGCTCAGGGCCGCCTGGAGGCCCTGCTCAACTTTCAGACGGCGGTCATTCACCTCACGGGGATGGAGATCGCCAACGCATCCCTCTTGGATGAGGGCACGGCGGCTGCGGAAGCCATGTTCATGCTCTTTGGCGGCGGACGCCGAAAGGGCCGTAACACTTTTCTCGTTGCCCAGGATTGCCACCCCCAGACGATAGGGGTTGTCGCCACCCGGGCGGAGCCCTTGGGGATTGAACTGCGAGTCGGTCCCAGCCGGAATTTCGACTTCAACGAAACCGTGTTCGGGGCCCTAGTCCAGTATCCTGCAACGGACGGCGCCGTCTGCGACTATCGGGACCTGTGCGGCGCGGCCCGCGATGCCGGAAGCCGGGTGGTGGTGGCCGCCGACCTTCTCTCGCTGACCCTGCTCGCCCCACCGGGAGAGTTCGGAGCCGACGTGGCGGTGGGGAACACCCAGAGGTTTGGCGTTCCCATGGGGTACGGTGGGCCTCACGCTGCCTACATCGCCTGCCGGGAAGAGTTCAAGCGTCGGCTTCCGGGTCGCATCATCGGCGTGTCCCGGGACTGTCACGGGGACCGGGCGCTGAGGATGGCCCTCCAGACCCGGGAGCAGCACATTCGCCGCGAAAGAGCGACGTCCAATATCTGTACGGCCCAGGTTCTCCTTGCCGTTATGGCGGGCATGTACGCCGTCTACCACGGTCCAAAGGGGCTGAAGCGGATCGCGAAGCGGATTCGGAAGCAGACGGCCACCCTGGCCCGTGGGGTCATGAGCGCAGGCCACGAGGTCGTGCACAAACGGTACTTCGACACGCTTCGGGTTCGGCCCCGAGGCGGGATAGCGCCCGTCCTCCGGGCGGCGCGAAAACTTCGCATCAATCTGCGAGACTTCGGGGACGGGTCTTTGGGCGTCGCCTTGGACGAGACCGTAACCCCGGCCGACCTGGATGACCTCTTCGCCGCCTTCGGCGTGTCCGCGTCTTCGGCGGAGCTGGCGGCATCCTTCGAACCTGACGAGTACCCGTTTCCGTTGGCTCGCTCCGGCGGCTACCTGGACCATCCCGTCTTCAACTCCCACCACTCGGAAACGGAGATGTTGCGGTACATTCACCGCCTGGAGTCCCGGGACTTGTCCCTGAACACCAGTATGATCCCCTTGGGGTCGTGCACCATGAAGTTGAACGCCACGACCCAAATGATGCCGGTAACGTGGCCCGAGTTTGGGAACATCCACCCCTTCGCCCCCCTGGAACAGGCGAGGGGTTATGCTCAAATAGCTGCCGATCTGGAACGCTGGTTGGCCGAGATCAGCGGCCTCCCGGCGGTGTCCCTCCAGCCCAACTCGGGGGCCCAAGGGGAGTACACGGGCCTTCTGGTGATCCGAGCCTGCCACCGTGCTCGGGGAGAAGGAAATCGAGACGTGTGCCTGATTCCGTCGTCTGCCCACGGGACCAACCCCGCCAGCGCGGTTCTGGCGGGAATGAAGGTGGTTGTGGTCCGTTGCGACCCCCGGGGCAACGTCGATACGGCCGACTTGGCGGAAAAGGCCGCCAGACACGCAGACCGCCTGGCTGGAGTCATGGTCACCTATCCCTCCACCCACGGCGTCTTCGAAGAAGCGATTCGCGAAGTCTGCGACATCGTCCACCGCCACGGCGGGTACGTATACCTGGATGGTGCCAACCTGAACGCGCAGGTGGGGTTGTGCCGCCCGGGCGACTACGGGGCCGACGTGATCCACATCAACCTGCACAAGACCTTTGCCATTCCGCACGGGGGCGGCGGTCCGGGAATGGGTCCCATTTGCGCGACCGAAGAGCTGGCTCCCTACCTTCCCGGTCACCCGGTCGTACCTACCGGGAAGGAGAGATGCATCGGGCCCGTGGCTTCGGCCCCCTGGGGGAGTGCGAGCATCCTCCTGATCTCGTGGGCCTACATTGCCCTGCTCGGCAGGGACGGCGTGACGGAGGCGACCCGCACCGCGATCTTGAGCGCCAACTACATGGCGGCGCGCCTAGAGGATCACTTCGGCATTCTCTACCGGGGGAAGAGCGGGAAGGGCCGCGTGGCCCACGAGTTCATCGTGGACCTCCGGCCCTTCAAGAAGTCTGCCGGCGTAACCGAGGAAGATGTCGCCAAGCGCTTGGTGGACTATGGCTTTCACGCGCCCACCATGGCGTTCCCCGTCGCTGGAACCATCATGATCGAGCCTACCGAAAGCGAATCCAAGGGGGAGCTGGACCGTTTTTGCGACGCGCTCATCTCGATTCGCGGCGAAATCGAGGAGATTGAGCTGGGGCTGCGAGACCGGAAGGACAACGCCCTCAAGAACGCGCCCCACACGGCCCGGGCCGTGACGACCGACAAATGGGCCCACGGCTACTCCAGAACCCAGGCCGCCTTTCCCGCGCCCTGGCTCCGGGAACACAAATTCTGGCCCCACGTGGGACGGGTAAACAACGCCCTGGGAGACAGGAACTTGGTCTGCACCTGCCCCCCGGTGGAAGTGTACGAATCGGCAGACCCGCAAAGCGGGTAGACTCGAATCTGAAGGGAGAGCCGACGCGTGGCCAAACTGACATTCCACGGCCAATCCACATTCACCGTTGAGACGGGGGACGGGGTGCGCCTCGTGATCGACCCCTTCTTCGACGACAATCCCATCTCGGATGTGAAGCTGGCAGAGGTGGGCCGGGCGGATTACATCCTCTGCACTCACGGCCACGCGGACCACTTTGCGGACGCGATCCCCCTGGCCCGGGAGACCGAGGCCACTTTGATCTCCACGTACGAGATCGCAGGCTTCGCCGAGACTCAGGGCATTGAAAAAGTCCACCCCATGCACATCGGGGGCGGGTACGATTTTCCCTTTGGTCGGGTGAAGATGACCGCGGCGCTTCACGGAGGGCAGGTCTACGGGGACACGACGGGCCGCTTCAGCACGACGCCGGGCGGATTTTTGCTCCACCTGGACGGGAAGAGGATTTACCACGCTGGAGACACGGGACTCCTGCTGGAGATGCAGCTCCTCCGGGGAAAGGTGGACGTGGCGCTCCTGCCGATCGGAGACAACTTCACGATGGGTCCTGAAGACGCCGCCGAGGCTGTTGCATTCATCGGGCCCGAGGTCGTCGTCCCGATGCACTACAACACTTGGCCCCTCATTGCCCAGGATCCGGAGCGCTTCCGCGACTTGGTAAGCGACCGGGCCCGGGTCCAGGTCATGGATCCGGGAGATGTCTTTACCCCCTGACGTCCGGTCGGGAACTAGGAGCACGAAACCTGTGGGGGGACATTCCGGCCCTGGGACGCCGCCGCGTCCCTTGGAAGCGAATGAACCGGGCGCCGCCTTGCGGTGGCGGGTTTTGGTGGACGAGCCGCTTCCCGGGGCTGCCAACATGGCCCGAGATCACGCCCTGGCGGCCTCGGCCGAACCGGGGCGGGGGACCGTGCGCTTCTACCGTTGGGACCGGGCGACCCTCTCCTTCGGTCGCAACGAGCCCGTGACCGTAAGGTACCGGGAACTCCTGCGGCGCCGTCCCGAAATGGGCGCAGTGCGTCGCCCCACCGGCGGAAGAGCCGTCATCCACGACGAGGAGCTGACGTACTCCATCGTCTTGCCGGTTCGGGCCCTGGGAGGGCTCCGGGGAGCTTACGACAGAATCAACGAGGGGTTGGTGGAAGGGCTGCGACGGCTGGGGGTAGACGCCCGGAGCGACCTGGGCCCGGTGCTTCCCCTCCGGGCCGGGCCCTGCTTCATGGGACCGGCGGGTGGAGAAGTAGTCGTGGCGGGCCGAAAGCTGGTGGGAAGCGCCCAGGTGCGGATTGGAGACGCGGTGCTCCAGCACGGCTCCTTGCTCCTTGCCCAGGACCAGAGTCCCCTCCTGGTGGGCTCGGAGGGGGCGGGGGGTCCTTTGCGTCCTTCGTCCGTCGTTCGCCGCGGTCAACCACAAGATGGCGCGGGAATTGGCCTGGGCCGGGCCAAATCCGGGAACAACGGCCTCCCCGGGCCGTCGGCGTCTGCGCCGGGGCCCGTGACCTTGAGAGAGCTATTGGGGGAGGTTCCGCCGTGGGATCAGCTTGTCCGGGCAATGAAGCTGGGGTTCGCCCGAGTTCTGGGCGGGACCTGGGAGGAAGGCTCCATGACCGACAGTGAGGTAACCCTGGCGAAGAGGCTCGAGAATCGATACGGTTCGTCGGCGTGGACATGGCGACGGTAGCCGGATGAACGCGGGGATGCCCTTGTGCCTTTTGGGGGTGTACGCGCTGTTGCTCGGGCCAGCTTCCGTTAGAGGGTTGACAGTCGCCGGTCAGGGGGCTCATTATGGCTAGCCCCGTAAGCGGGCCTCCGGGCCCTGAGAATACCGCAGCCGCGCCGTAGGCGCGACAATCGTAAACCATCTGCACAGGACCGAAAGCGGGAGGTTCCCTTGATCAGCCTGATGAAAGTATACGGAGTACTGCTCCAGGTTCCCGGGCTTGAAGGCCCCGACCTCACCTTCACCGAGCAGATGGAAAGAGCTTGGTCGGACGCCGGCTTCATGCGCTATCCCTTGGGGCTGTGCATTCTGGTGGCGATCGTCGTCATCGTCTGGAAGTTGTTCGACATCTTCACGAAGAGTGCTTCTACGCGGAAGATCCTTCGGGAGGTGGACGAGCTTCTGGCCCAGCACCAGATCAAGGAGGCCCTTGAAGTCACCCGGGAGTCCAGCTCCCCGGCGGCGAACATCCTGCACGCGGGATTGGAGCGGAAGGACGAGGGGACGGATCGGGTCATGAAGGCCATTGAGAACCAGGGCCTGATTGAGCTCAGCAAGTTGGAGAGTGGTCTTGTCATCTTGGCGACCCTTACCAACGTGGCCCCGCTCCTGGGGTTCCTGGGGACCGTGATGGGGATGATTGCGGCCTTCCAGGCCATCGAGCTGGCCGGGGAAGTGGACGCCACGACGGTGGCCTCGGGGATCAAGATTGCGCTTACCACAACGGCGGCTGGCTTGGCCATCGCGATCCCAGTGAGCATTGCCCACAACTACTTCGTGTCCCGAATCGACCACTTGGTGATCGACATGGAGGAGTCGGCACAGAAAATGATTGACGCTGTCTTCGCCATGCAGAGGGGGCGGAAGGCGTCTGCCGAGAACTAGCACCTCGGGTGCCCAGCGCCACATCAACCGATGGAAGAAGGGGTCTGCGCCCGAAGGGGTGCGGACCCCTTCTTTGCCGGGTTCCGGAACTGAGTCGCTTCTCGCTGACCTGCCTCTTTGTGGCGGTCGGCATGACCGCGGCAACGGTGGATCCGGTGTGGGGCCGGGCGCTGTCGGTTCCCGTATCGCTCCAGGCGTCCTTCTCCGATTCGGTTCGGCAGGACTTGGCCCGGGGCCGGTACTGGAAGGCCAGCTCGCTTCTCCGGGCTCGCCTTGCGCCCATCGAATCGGCCACCTTCGAGGATCGGATCCTCCTGGCGGAGGCCGAAGCCGGATGGAAGAACTGGGAGGGTGCCGTTGCCGCTTTGTCTGCGGGCCCTCCCGATCCTGCCCAAGCTCCTCCCCGCTATTGGTACGTCCTGGGGACCGCCCTTCACGCCGCCGGCGAAGACGGAGCCGCGGCCCGTTCCTTCGCGCGGTTCGTGAGGGAGGTGACCGGAGAGTCTCGGGAGGGCCTCGTGGCCCGCTCTCGTTTGATTCGGGCCGCAGCCGCCACCCAGTCGGTCGAAGCTACGGTGGAAGCTGCCGGGGAACTGCGGGCGTTGGCGGTGGAAATCTTCGTCGAGATCGGCTTCAGAACGGGACTCGGCGCTGGGGTATTTTCCCATTGGACCGCCCTTGCCGCGGCCCGGGAGTTTGCCGCCGCCGGAGAGGTGGCAGGAGTGGTCGGGCTCCTTGAGCTCATCACGGATCCGGCGATTCGTCAGCGGGGCTGGGCCCTGGAAGTGGACGCTTGGCTTGCGGCGGGAGGAGACACGGCCCGCGCCTTGGAGGCCCTGAATCGCGTCGAACTACCAGAGGAAGGGCTGCCCACGCGCCTGGAACTCCTGAATCGGGAGTGGCGGTACCGCCTGGCCCTGGGGGACACGTCCGGAGCCGTTTCCGCGATGGAGGGGGTGCTCGTACGGACGACCCGGGGAGCGGATGCGCTTCAGGCGGCCTTGGCCCTCAGGAGAATTGGGACTGGCTTGAACGCGGAGGTCCTTCGCCGGGTCGCCAGAGCGTTGGCAAACGGAGGAGAGTACGGACCTGCGATCCGAGCTTGGAGAGCTGCGGTGGACGCGGGGGCCGTGCTTTCGGATCAGGAACGGCTGGCCCGGGGCCGAGCGTACAACGGAAGTGGTGACTTGAATGGCGCCGTCCGGGAGTACCGGGAGCTCGCCGAGTCTTCGGATCCGGCCGTGGGGGCGCCAGCCCTTCGGGCCTGGTCCGCCATCCGTCGGCGGCAGGGACGACCCGGGGACGCGCGCACCCTGGAGGACCGCTTGGTAGCCCGCTTCCCGGAGAGGCAGGAGGCGCTGGACGTCGTCTTCTTTCGAGGGGACGACCACCACGACAGGGGCCATCTTGACGAGGCCCTTGACCATTACCGACAAGTCGTTTCCATGTCCCCTTCCGCGGACCGGGCCGGGCTGGCCCGGATGCGCTGGGGCCAGATTCACTTGGCCCGGGATGAGCTGGCAGCTGCGGCTCGGGTGTACCAAGGGTACCTGGAAGAATTTCCCCAGGGCCGCCGTTGGGAAGAAGCGAGCTACTGGAGCGCTCGGATAGCGGAGATCATCGGAGATACGCTGGGGGCCGCTCGCCTGATCGTTCGGCTTCGGGACGAGAGCCCGTTTTCGTACTACACCTTCCTGGCCGATCGAGCCCAGGGCAGGGAATTCGCCCCGAACCTTCCGGAGGACCCGCTTCTTCCGGGCGAGCCCCGGTGGCTGGAACAAGAACTGGAGGTCGTGGCGCTGCTGGAAGAGGCCGGGCTGGACGAGGGCGCGGCCGCCCACGTCGGCGACATCAAAGCGTTGGCGCGGTACCCTGACGATCTTCTCCATTTTGCCGTTGCCTTCAACGAAAGGGGGCGTACCCGAGACGCGATCAGCCTGGGGTGGGAGGCGCGGCGGCGGGGTCTTGCCTGGGACAGGACCCTCCTCCGCATCGTATATCCCTTTCCCTATCGGGATTTGGTGACGGCCCGGGCGGAAGAGCTGGGCCTGGACCCGTACCTGATGGCGGGCATCATTCGCCAGGAAAGCGCATTCGCTCCGACGGCAGTTTCCCCGGCTGGGGCGGTGGGACTCATGCAAGTTGTGCCGACGACGGGGAGGCAGCTTGCGGGCTCCATAGGTCCCCAACCCTTCCGCGCCGATTTTCTGAAGACGCCCGAGCTGAATGTCCACCTGGGTAGCCAATTCCTCGCCGATCTTCTGATTCGATATGAGGGCAACCTCCCCTTGGTGCTGTCGGCCTACAACGCCGGGCCAACCCGGGCCAACCGGTGGCGGCGGTTTCCGGAGGCGGAGGACCTCCTCCGGTTTACCGAGCGGATTCCCTTCAGGGAAACGAGGGGCTACGTGAAGAGCGTGATCCGGAACCAGGCGCTGTACAGGTGGCTGTACGGGGAAGGCGGTTGAATCCTACGCGAAAGGCCGCGAATAGACGATCGGCCGATTGCGCCGACGGTTGCGATTTCCCCATAAGGCAAACCGACTCCCCCCGCCGCGGGCGTCGCCTCGAAACCGATCTGCATCCACCCGTTCCATCCTTGACACCCGTTTGCTTCTCGCCCCATGGTGAGGCCGTGATGCGAAGCTGCGGCCTCCCGGCCCGGGGGCCTGTTAAGCGGAGTTATGAGTATCTCTTCATTCTGGGAGGATGGCAGGAATGGCCAAGGGGACGGTCAAGTGGTTCAATGACACGAAGGGGTATGGCTTCATCGCCCGGTCGACCGGCGACGACGTATTCGTCCACTTCAGCTCCATTCAGGGCGAAGGCTTCCGGACCCTCGCGGAGGGAGACGAGGTGGAGTTCGACATCCGGGAGACGGAGCGCGGCCTTCAGGCCGAAAACGTGGTCCGGGCCTGAGCGGCTTGGCCTGACCGCGCCCAGGTCGGGAGCCCACTCCGGTCACTCCCGCTAAAGACGGCTCCGGGCTAATGGATGTGCCGCCCAAGGCCACTCCACGCATTTTCCTGATTGACGCCTACGCGCTGATCTACCGCGCCTACTTCGCCTTCGCGCATCGGCCCCTCACCAATGCCCGGGGCGAGAATACGTCTGTCCCCTTCGGCTTCGCCAACTTCCTCTACCGAATCCGCGACGACCACCAGCCCGACTACATCGCCGTGGTCTTCGATTCGGGCCGCAGCCACCGGGAAGAATTGTACCCGGAATACAAGGCGACTCGGAAGAAGATGCCTGCGGAGCTGAAGGAAAGCTTGCCCCGGATCCGAGAGCTGGTGGAGGCCTTCGGCGACCGCATCATCGCCGTCGAAGGATGGGAGGCCGACGACGTGATCGGCACCCTGGCCGTCCAAGCCGCCTCCAAGGGCCTGGAGGCGGTGATCGTATCGGGGGACAAGGACTTTTTCCAGTTGGTGGATGAGAGGGTGTACCTCCTCAATCCGGGAAGGGGAGGGCGAGGCGGGGTCGCAGCCCACTGGGTCGACCTCCGCAACGCCGCCGAAAAATTCGGCGTGCTTCCGCGCCAAGTCCCCGACTATCTGGCCCTGGTAGGAGACGCTTCCGACAATGTGCCGGGGGCGCCGGGGATTGGGCCCAAGACGGCCAAGAAACTCCTGGATGCCTACGGCACGGTAGAACGGGTCCTGGAGCACGCGGAGGAGGTCACGGCCAAACGGCCTCGGGAATCGCTCCTCGCTCACCGGGAGAACATCCTCCTCTCCAAGGAACTGGTAACCATACAGACGGACCTGGAGCTTGACACCGACTTCGAGGAATTGCGTGTCTCGGAGCCGGACCGGGAGCGGCTGCGGGCGCTGTACGTGGAGCTGGGGTTCCGATCCCTCCTGGAGCGCCTGGACCGAGACCGGGACGGTGAAGATGCCCGTCCCCAGGGCGACTACGTGCTTGTTACCGACCCAGGAGCGTTGGGCGACGTTGTCAGGGCTTGCCGGGATTCCGGGTCCTTGGGGGTTGCGATTCTGAACCGGACCCTGGAGCCCGCCCGGGGCCGCATCGCGGGGCTGGTCCTCGCCCCGGAGCGGGGGAAGGCCTTCTACCTTCCGTTTGGGCACGAAAGAGGTGGGATGGCTCTGGCCTTGGGAGAAGAGGAAGACGGCGGTGTGGCCAACCTGCCGGGTCCGAAGCGGGATGCCTTCGCCCCGGTTCGCGCCCTCCTGGGCGACCCCGCCGTCACCAAGGTGGGCCACGACCTGAAGCGCTGCCTGATCGCTTGTCGGCGGGCAGGGCTGGAGCTGGTAGGACCCTTCAAGGATGTGATGGTCGCGTCCTATGTGCTGGATCCTGGACGGCGCGGTCGCGATCTGGCGGCCTTGGCTACGGACTTCCTGGGTATCGAGGTCACCTCCCGGATCCAGCTGCTGGGCTCGGGCAAGAATCGCCGGACGTTCGGAGAGGTGCCTGCCGGGGAGGCCGTCGGCTTTGCATGCGAACGGGCCGAGCTCCCCCTCCGACTCTGGGCCCGTTTCTCCGGGGACCTGGCGACGCAGGGGCTGGAGAAGCTCTTTGACGAGCTGGAGACGCCCCTGGTCCCGATTCTGGCCGAAATGGAGAAGCACGGCGTCGGGATCAACGCCCCGTTTTTTGCTCGGATGAGCAAGCGGCTGGAGCGGGACTTGAGGCTTCTCCGGGACGAGATCCACCGGGTTGCCGGGGTCGACTTCAACATCAACTCCACCCCGCAACTTCGTGAGATTCTTTTTGAGCGATTGGAGCTGCCCGTGCTCAGGCGGACAAAGACGGGGCCGTCCACGGACTCTGCCGTTCTGGAGGAGCTGGCCGTAGCAGGGCACGAACTCCCCCGGTTGCTGATGGATTACCGCCAGTTGGAGAAACTCCGGAGCACGTACGTGGACGCGCTGCCTGCCCTGGTCAACCCGGAGACCCGCCGGATCCATACAACGTTCAACCAGACGGTTGCGGCGACGGGCCGCCTTTCTTCTTCCGACCCCAACCTCCAGAACATTCCCGTTCGCACCGATCTCGGTCGGGAGATCCGCAGGGGCTTCATCGCGCCTGCCGGAGCCCTGCTGCTCACCGCCGACTACTCCCAGATCGAGCTTCGGATACTCGCCCACTACTCCGGCGACGATGTCTTCGTGAGGGCCTTCAAGGAGGACAAGGACATTCACCGGGAGACGGCGGCGGTCATGTTCGGCGTCCCCGTAGAGGATGTCACGGGCCAGATGCGGGACCGGGCGAAGACGGTCAACTTCGCCACCCTCTACGGACAGGGTCCCTTTTCCCTCGCGCGCGACATGGGGATTCCCTTGGAAGACGCAAAAGACTTCATCGCGAGGTACTTTGAGCGTTTTGCCGGTGTCCGGCGCTTCCTGGACCAGCAGGTGGAGCAGGCCCGGAACTCAGGATACGTTGAGACGCTTCTGGGTCGGCGGCGCTATGTTCCAGAGCTTCGCGCTAGGACGTGGAACGTGCGCCAGTTCGGTGAGCGGGTGGCCCAGAACACCCCCATCCAGGGAACGGCGGCGGACCTGATCAAGGTGGCCATGATTCGCATCCGGGACGTCTTGGACGGTATGGAGGCACGGATGCTCCTCCAGGTCCACGACGAACTGGTCTTCGAGGTCGCGGAAGCGCATGTGGAAGAACTCACGACGGCGGTGGTCCGGGTGATGGAGTCAGCGATGGAGCTGGATGTTCCCCTTCGGGTGGACACGGGGACCGGCAGGACCTGGTACGACTGCAAGGCGTAACGGGCGAACCCGGTTTCCGCGGGATTCGGTCCCGTTGACCCATGGGAGCGCCCCGCCACCGGGTCCACTTTGCCCCTCGTCTCTTGACGGGACGTCCGGCGGCTGACCCTCGTGACGTTGCCGGTTGCCCCTCACTGAAAAGGAGGACCGACCTGTGAGCCGCTCAATCAACAAAATCATTCTTTTGGGGAACGTGGGGAACGACCCCGATGTGCGGGTGACGAGTACCGGCATGAAGGTGGCCCGCCTTTCCCTGGCTACCAACTGGCGAACCGGGGGGGATGAGCCGCAAGAGAGAACCGACTGGCACCGGGTGAACCTGTGGGGGCGGCTGGCCCAGGTGGCCGAAGACTATGTGTCCAAGGGGGACAAGCTGTTTGTCGAAGGGTATCTCCAGTACGATTCCTATGAACGGGACGGCGTGACCATTCCCACAGCTGAAGTGAGAGCCCGGGAGATGGTTATGCTCACCCCCCGGGACGCCCGTACCTGATGCTGCGCTTGTCTGCGCTTGTACCTGAGCTGGAAGCGGGAGGACCTGTGGACGGCGCCCAAACTGCCGGAAGGACGGGTGGGCCGATGAAGGCTGACCGGCCAACCGTGGGGGTCGGACCGGCTGTTCGGGATCGGTTGTCTGGCGGATCCCGAAGGTCAGTTGGTGGCCCAGAAACCGGAGAGGGAGTCGCCCTGAGGGCTTTCGCGGAGTTTCTCGAAGGCCCGGTTTCGGATCTGACGGATGCGCTCACGGGTGACCCCCAGGAGGCGACCAATGTCTTCCAGGGTCCGCTCCTCCCCGTCGTCAAGTCCGTAGTACAGGTAGAGGATCTTACGCTCCCGCTCCGTCAGGTAGCTGTCGAACATGGTCTCAAGGTAGTTTCGGCGAATACTGGCCTCCACGTCTTCCTCGATTTCTTCTCCGTCCGCGCCCGCGAAACGTTCTGCGAAGCTGCCGCTATCCCGGTCGCCTCGATCCAAAGGTGCGTCCAGGCTGAGTTCGGTGGCGGCGACGCGCCGTAGAGCCCGTACCGTGTCAAGGGGCTCCCGCATCTCTTGGGCGAGTTCCTGGTCGGTAGGGGTTCGCCCCAGTTTTTGGGTGAGGGCGGTGTTGCTTCGCGCCAATCGGGCGAGATTGGAGTTCTGGTTCAGGGGGATGCGCACCGAGCGCGTCTGCTCCGCCAGGGCCTGGAGGACGGTCTGGCGGACCCACCAGACGGCATAGGAAATGAACTTCACCCCCTTTTCGGGATCGAACTTCTTCACGGCCTTGAGTAGACCCTCGTTTCCGATACAAACCAATTCCGCGAGAGCCAGTCCGCGTCCCTGATACTTCTTTACATAAGAAATGACGAAGCGAAGGTTGGCAGTTACGAGGCGCTCCGCAGCTTCCCTGTCTCCCTCGCGCGCCCGTCGCGCCAAGCTTCGTTCTTCTTCCGGATCCGAGATGAGAGGATAGCGTTCCACATCGTGCAGGTACTGATCAAACGAATCGAGGCCGCGGGAGCTCGCGAACAATGCCGTCCTCCTGAACAGGGTGAGTCGGTAGGGGCTTCTTCCCCTGGGGAGCAGCATATGGCGGACGGTTCATCCCGCCGTCAACCGTCCCCTGAAAGCAACAGGGGAAACGCGGACAATTTTGCGTAGCAACACTCCCGAAGTCAAGTCTTGGAAAAGAACCCCGGTGCACAAGGAGCCAGAGCCGGAGGGACGGGGACCGGCCAACCACCCGAGGAGTCCCCGTCTGGCCTGGAGAACGACGTTCGGATCAGCGAAAAGATCCGATCCCGAAGATGGCGGCGGCGGGATTCCCGCTCCGGCTTCGACCCACCTGGGGGTCCCCGAATGCTGTCAGGAGGCTGACCGCCTCGGAAACTCCGAACCGAAAGCGGATATTCTGCAGACCGTCGGACTGGAGAGGCAGGGCGAGGTCAATCGCGTAGACTTGTCGGCTACCCGGGGGGAATCCCAGGCGGAGCCCGGCACCTGCGGCCGCCTGGAGGTTCGAGTCCGTGCCGAAGGGAACCTCTCCCCGCCATCCGGTGCCAACATCGAAAAAGGCGGCTAGGCCAAGGTCGAACACCTCTGCGAAGGGTCCTTCAAGGGCGATGCGGTCTTCGATGTTGAGCACAAGCCGTTGCCCTGCCGGAAAATCTTCCAGGTCGTACCCCCGCACTCCCCTGGGGCCGCCAAGGGTGAGCTGGAAGGGGAGAGAACTGTTCCAGCCGCCAGAGCCGGATAGTCTTGCGACAAAGGTGTGGTGGAGCGCTCGGGCGGGTTGCCAGTAGAAAGAGGCTTCAAACTCTCCCAGTACGTCCCGAAAGGCATCGGGAGATGTCGCCCCAGCAAAGACCCGAGCCCCCTCGAGGCTCACTTCCGAGTTGAAAATCCAAGTGCTTCCGGCGGTTCCAGCGAAAATCGAGACTCCGCCACGCACCTCGTGAGAGCGGTTTCCCGGAGCTGTGGAGGGCTTACCCAAGGTGGTGCCTGCAACCAAGACAGCCTGGGTACCGATTCGAACATCCTGCTCCCCCCGGATGGCATCCAGCCCCTTGCGAGTGATGAAACGGACATTCCGTTTTCCTGCCAGGAAGTTGGCCCGTAAGGCTCTCCTCGGGGTGATCTGGGGCGTCAGGGCCCTGATGGTGAGCGGGTCCGCCGGCCTCCGGGCCGAGAAGTCGTTTCCCGGCACGATTTCAACCCCGGATGGGAAGTCTCCGAACGCCACATCTTCCCAGGACACGCCTACGCCCATAACGGTGAAGTCGCCGGGTTCTCCCACGCGCAGACCCAGGGCTACCCCGGCCCGTTGGGTTGCCACAGGCAGGTTGGCTCGCGTGAACGTCGACCCGGCAGGGGTTGCATAGGAGAAGAGGTCATCCCAGAGGGAGAAGGACTCGATGAAAGCGTAGCGACCCACCTCTCCGACAAACGGGTAGGCGATGATTTCCTCAAAAAACGTCCCCGTGCGGGTGCGGCCTCCGGTGAGCTGACCGTCAAGACGGGTCCCCCCCAGCTGGGGCGTTCGAACATCGATTCCCATATCCCTGCGCTCTTCCCGCTCCCTCCAGAACAGTCCAAGGCGGGTACCCGTTCCCCACAGGCTTTCCTCGATGACCTCGGCCCGGGTAATGCGGAAGCCATCGTCGAACTCCGGGCGTACGTTCAGCTTCAGCGTCCATGCGTCTTGCGTGTCGACGACGACGTGGACGTCCCCGTCTTCCACCGGGACGGGGTAGACGTCGGCATCGGCGATGAAGGGGTGGGACCGAAGAAGACGCTCGGACTCGGAGATAAGGAGGGGATCCAGACAGTCGTTCGTTCGGAAGAGCAGTTCGTTTTCGATGAAGCCCCTTCGAGTCCTGTGGTGAGCGCGGTTCGCGATCGTTCTCAGCCGGTCGAGAAGACCCTCCGTGGTCGCTTCGGCCACATCGAAAATAGAGTGGTTGTCTATGAATATCTGGCGGATCACTCCGTTCGGACAGGAATTTTCCTGCGCCGGTAACCGTTGCGGGTCACGGGCGACGCTCAACAGCATGGCCGGGATTGCCCATCGGCAGGCGGCGCGGATCATGAAGTCACGGGAGCATGAGGAACCGGGAGAACGGGTAGCCCGGAGTGGAACATTCGGACGCGTACGTTTCGTGGAAGTTACCGGGAGTGGGTTGGCGCTTACAGGGAAGAATTGACGGCGCTTCGGGTTTTCCGGTAGGATCATCCCGGTGGGAGTGTCGGCAACCACCCCCTGCAACTGCAACTCGGGAAGAAGAGGGCATCCGTTGGAGACAAGTGGACGGGACGCGCTGGAGTATCACGCCAGCGGCCGACCGGGAAAGATTGAGGTCGTTCCCACCAAACCGGTGGCGACGCAGAGGGATCTTTCCCTGGCGTATACCCCCGGCGTGGCCGAGCCCTGCCGAGAAATCCACCGCAACCCCGAAGCGGCGTTCCGCTACACGGGGCGGGGGAACTTGGTGGCGGTGGTGTCCAACGGGACGGCTGTTCTGGGCCTGGGGAACATCGGTCCATTGGCGGCGAAGCCCGTCATGGAAGGGAAGGGTGTCCTCTTCAAGCGGTTCGCGGGGATTGACGTCTTTGACATCGAAATCGCCACGGAAGATCCGGAAGAGATTGTTCGCTTCTGCCAAATGCTGGAGCCCACGGTCGGCGGGATCAACCTTGAGGATATCCGAGCTCCCGAGTGCTTCTTCATTGAGGAGACGCTGAAGAGCACGCTCCGAATCCCCGTTTTCCACGACGACCAGCACGGCACGGCCATCATTGCCGGGGCAGCGTTGGTCAACGCCCTGGAAGTCTCGGATCGAAGCGCAGAGGACGCCAACGTGGTGTTCAGTGGGGCGGGGGCGGGGGCGCTGGCTACGGCCCGACACTTCCTGCGGCTGGGGGTTCGGCTCGCAAACTTGGTCATGGTGGACCGGGCCGGGGTGATCTACGAAGGGCGTACGGAGGGGGGGAACGACTACAAGGCGGCTTTCGCGACCACCCGTTCGGTGCGGTCCCTCGAGGACGCAATGAAGGGCGCCGACATCGTCGTCGGGCTTTCGGCCAAGGGGGTGATTACCCCAGAAATGGTGGCTTCCATGGGCCCCCGTCCCATTATCTTCGCCCTCGCGAATCCGGATCCGGAGATTTCCCCCGAAGAAGTGGCGAGTGTCCGCAGCGATGCCATCATGGCGACAGGGCGTTCCGACTATCCCAACCAAGTCAACAATGTTCTGGGCTTTCCATTCCTCTTTCGGGGCGCCCTGGATGTGCGGGCGTTGCGGATCAACGAGAGCATGATGCTCGCGGCCACCCGGGCTCTCGCCGAACTCGCCCGGGACGAAGTGCCTGAATCGGTCGCCAGAGCATACCGCCAGGATCGCTTCGCGTTCGGTCCGGATTACCTGATTCCCAAACCCTTTGACCCTCGGGTTCTCCTCCACGTTGCCCCCGCCGTTGCAAAAGCGGCGGTGGAGTCGGGGACCGCCCGGTTGTCCTTGGACCCCGACGAATACCGGGCTCGGCTGGAGGCCAGCCTGGGACCGCGACGCAAGGTGATGCGCAGGATCCTGGGCCAGGCAAGGGAAAAGCCGACCCGCGTCGTTCTCGCGGACGGATACAACGTACGGGTGCTTCGGGCCGCCGCCCAGGTGGTCGAAGAAGGTATCGCCCGCATCGTCCTCATCGGCAAGAAGGAAAAGATCCGCCGCCTGGGGGCCGACCTGGGCATTGATCTGGATGGCGTGGAGTGCGTCCATCCCGCATCTGCCGAGGACAAACGCTATGCGTACGCCGATGCCTTCCACCGACGTCGGGAGCGGAAGGGGCTGACCCTCGCCGAAGCCCGGGCCAAGGCCTACCAGCCCGTCTACTTCGCCTCGATGATGGTCGGTGCGGGAGACGCGGACGCCATGGTGGCCGGAATCGACTCCAACTACCCGGAGATCCTTCGCCCCGCGCTGCAGGTCATCGGGACCTCCGCGTCGGTTCGGCGTGTGTCCGGACTGCACATGGTCGCCTTTCGGGATCGTGACCCCCTCTTCTTCGCAGACACGACCGTGAACATCGTCCCGGATCCCGTCACGCTGGCGGAAATCGCCATTTCTGCCGCCGGATTCGTGCGCGATTTGGGGCTGGAACCTCGAATCGCCATGCTGTCTTTTTCCAACTTTGGTTCCGTTCGACATCCCGAAGCCGATAAGGTCCGGGAGGCCGTCCAACTGATCGAACGGCTGGCGCCGGAGCTGGCGGTCGATGGCGAAATGCAGGCCGATGTGGCGGTGAACGAGCACATCATCGCCGAGACGTACCCCTTCAGTCACCTACCGGGCCCGGCGAACATCCTCGTGTTTCCGACTCTGAGCGCTTCCAACGCCTCCTACAAGCTGCTCAGCCAGCTGGGCAGTGCCGAAGTCATCGGTCCGATCCTCCTCGGCATGGAAAAGCCGGTCCATGTTCTCCAACGAGGGAGCACCGTGCTGGAGGTCGTTCACCTCATTGCCATCGCATCGGTAGACGCGCGAACCCGACGAAGCGAAATTGGCGGTCCCCCGCAATCGCTTGCCGCCGAACGCCCGAAAATCGCGAGATCAACGATTGAATGACTGTGGTCCCGAATCTCATCGGTCCTGCCCCCACGGGGCATCCCCGTGACGGTCATCAACCCGGTATTGATGGATGTGGGGGATTGGATATGCAGGGCCTGAAGCCTGGCCGGACGGTCTGCCGGAATCTTAGCCCTCCGGAGCTCTACGAAGAGACTCTGAGGCGGGAAGCGGGAAGGCTCGCCCGAGGGGGGGCCTTGGTCACGGATACGACTCCCTGCACGGGCCGCTCCCCCGGAGATCGCTTCATCGTTCGAGAGCCGGGCACCTGCGACAGCATCCACTGGAGCAAGGTCAACGTTCCCCTGTCGAGGGAGCACTATGCCCTTTTGAAGGCCGATGTCATCGAGCACCTGAACGGGCAGGAACTGTACGTTCGCGATGCGAGGGCCGGGGCCGATCCCCGGTACGGGATTGACGTGCGGGTGATCACCGAGAGCCCGTGGCACGACCTCTTCGTGCACAACATGTTTCTGCGCGCATCTTCCGCTCATGGAGCGGACGCCGGAGCTGGTCTTGTCGTCTATCACGCTCCCTCGATGCGAGCGGATCCCCATCGCCACGGTACCACCTCCGGGACCTTCATCGTAATCGACTTCGCCGAACGATCCATTCTTGTGGGGGGAACGGCCTACGCCGGGGAGATCAAGAAATCCGTCTTCACCTTCCTCAACTTCCTCCTTCCGACGAAGGGGGTTCTTCCCATGCACTGTTCCGCCAATATCGGCGAAGCGGGGGACACTGCCCTGTTTTTCGGCCTGTCCGGCACGGGCAAGACCACGTTGTCGGCGACTCCGGAGCGGCGATTGATCGGCGACGACGAGCACGGTTGGAGCGAGAAGGGGGTCTTCAATTTCGAAGGCGGTTGCTACGCGAAGGCGATCCGGTTATCGCTTCGGGCCGAGCCCGACATTTACCGGGCCACCCGAACATTCGGAACGATCCTGGAGAACGTGGTCGTGGACGAACGCACTCGGGGAATCGACTACGAATCGAGCCGGATCACCGAGAACACGCGGGCGTCATATCCGATCCACTTTATCCCCAATGCGGTGCCCTCGGGGCGGGGTGGGCATCCAAAGCACATCGTCTATCTCACGGCGGACGCCTTCGGGGTCCTTCCTCCCATCTCCAGGCTCGAACCGGAGCAGGCCGTGTATCACTTTCTTTCCGGGTACACGGCGAAGGTTGCGGGCACCGAGCGAGGCGTAACCGAGCCCAAGGCAACGTTTAGCGCTTGTTTCGGGGCACCGTTTCTGCCCCGGTGTGCCACCGTCTACGCAGATATGCTGCGGGAGAACATCCGGACCTGCGGGGCCCGGGTCTGGCTCGTCAATACCGGCTGGACCGGCGGCCGTTACGGTGTAGGCACCCGAATCGACTTGGCCCACACCCGGGCCATGGTGGCGGCCGCGCTGAAGGGTGACCTCGATGATGAGGCGACGGTGACGGACTCGGTGTTCGGCCTTCACATTCCGGCCCGGGTTCCGGGGGTACCGGAAAGCCTTCTTGTGCCCCGGGATGCGTGGGCGGATGGCATGGAGTACGATTTGGCCGCCACAGCCCTGGCCGCCATGTTCAAAGAGAACTTCGAAGGATTCACCAACGGGACTTCCGTCGCCGTCCGGGCTGCGGGACCCAATGTAGTGTGAAATCGTTCGGCAAACATCCCGAAGAGGGGTGATGATGCGGGGTGTGTCGGGGTGCAAGGTCCGAATCGGATTGTTCGCGGTACTTGGGGTGTCCGTCGGTTGCGAAGAGGCGGAGCAGTTTCGGGACCGGTTCCGCGACATGACGCCTCATGAGGCGTACCAGGCGTCCCTTGTCGGAGCCGGGCTTGGAGAAACCGCCCTGGCCAGGGACTGGGTCCGGGCCGGCAGGGAGGCCCTTGGGAATTCCGTCCGCGTGGCCCTTCCTTTTCGGGAGGAGAGCCTCGTTGCCCCCGAGGTCCCTTCGGCAGTGGCGTACCGGTTTGCCCTGGGGCGGGGGCGCAAGCTCGAGGTTGACGTTTCCATGACTTCGCCCGAGGATGTTCGCCTCTTCGTTGATCTCTTCCGGGTGCCCGATAATGAGGACGATCCCTGGAGGCCCGTGTCCTCTTCGGACTCCATGTCCGGGACATTCACCTACGAATCCAGGAGGGATGGGGACTTCGTCCTTCGCCTGCAACCGGAGCTACTCCGGGGCGGAAACTACCGTGTGACCCTGGGGGACGATGCCCAGCTGGGGTTCCCTGTTGAAGGGCATGGGATGGGGGCGATCGGCAGCCGGTTCGGCGCTCCCAGAGACGGGGGACGCCGCCTGCACAGGGGTGTGGACATCTTCGCCCGGCGCGGGACCCCTGTGCTGGCCGCTTCTGCAGGGCGAACCCAGCGGGTGAGTGTCAGAGAACTCGGCGGCAAAGTCGTTTGGATCCATGACTCCATTCGGAATGCCCGAGTCTACTACGCGCATCTGGACAGCCAGCACGTTCGCAGTGGCCAGGAAGTGGCGCGCGGCGATACCATCGGCTTCGTGGGCAACACGGGGAATGCCCGGACCACCCCGCCCCATCTCCACTTCGGAATCTATCTGGGAGGAGAAGGTGCCGTTGATCCGACCCCGTTTCTGGAGCCCTCCCGGGGGAGACTCCCGGCGCTCGTGGCCGATCCGGCCATCCTGGGGAGCCGGGTTCAGCCGCGGGACGACGGGGTCCCGTTGCGCGCAGCCCCGGGTCAACAGAGTCGGGTGATTCGGAGTCTGGATCAAGATGCAGCTCCTCGGGTCATGGGGGTTACGGGAGCTTGGTTCCGGGTACGCTTGCCCGGCGGAGGGCACGGCTACTTGGCCGTCCAACGGACCCAGCCCGTCGAAGCGGGCGCGTCGCTGCCGGCGGGCTTGGATTGACCGTCGTTTTCGGCTTACCAGATATACCCAAGCCTTGTCCACACGAGGAAACTGGACCGGTTCTTGTTGGTGAAGCCAAATCTCGTGACGTGTTCGTATCCAAGGCGGACAAGGACCTCGATTCGGCCTGACTCCGGAAGTCGGGTCCAGTCAAAGACAAGCCTCTTGCGGATCTCGTCCGGATTGTTCCCGATGCGGAGCCAATCCGTGTCCACTTGTTTTCCATTCCGGGTATAGATCCGCCTTTCCCAGTCATCGCCCGAGTAGTGTTCCCACGCGCCCACTACCGACAACCTGGAGCCGGAGCCCGTCCAGTCCGTCCCGGCTGTGACGCTCATGGCGGCGGGTCCGAGAGCGTCTCCGATGAGGCGCCCGTCTAGCGTGAGGCCCGAGGTGTAGAAACTATGGGTATGCGGTTCCGGTCCGGCGTGTACCCACTCCAACCATCCGTCGAACCGCCCGCCCGGCCCCAGCCCGAACACCCGCCCTCCGGCCAACCAGACCGCGTCCTCCCAGTATCCTCCCGCCGACTGCTGGAAACGGTTGCGGTCGTCGGTGGAAAAAAAGTTGGCGTACAGCATGGTCCGGGCCCCGGGAATCGTCACGCGTAGGTCGGCTCCGCCGACTTTGTCCGACTCCTGGTTGTGGCTGGGTCCTTTGTAGAAGGTGTCGGCAAGGCGGGCCCAAAAGTTGGCGTTCCGTGCGCCTTCCCCCCCTTGCAGAACCATCCAGTTGAAGCCGAGCTCGAGGTATCGGTTTGGAACGCCGCTCAACCGGGCGACGACCAGATCGGCGCCGGGGACATCCCGGTCGTCTCCCATGTCGGCGAAAAGCCCCGACAGTTGCCACCGACCCAGGAAGCGGAGAATTCCCGGCAGACGGCCCGGACGCGCCATTCCGATGCGGAGCATGTCCAGGCCTCTTGCGTTTTCGGAGAGCAGGGGACCCCCGTTTTGGCCGTGTCCCAGGGTCAGGCGGCCCCGGCCCAGCTGGATGGCAGCGGGACCGACGATCGTTCTGGCGTACGCTTCCAGGAACGTGGCCGAAAGGGCTGTACTTTCCGGCTTCCGAGGGATGCCAAGCCATATGCGGGGCCGAAACTGGGCTGCCAGGAAATTCCCGTTCAAGTCGATCCAGGCCTCGGCGGCGGTTGTCGATCCATTGACGATTTCTCGCCCCTGCCGGGCCTGTAGGAGAATTGGGTTGAGAATCCCGTCCAGGTTGGCGTCTGGGTGGTGACCTCGATTGGGGGCACGGGCTGCCGACGCTTCCACGTACGTACCTCTCAACGTTCCGGGGAAGGCTCGACGAACCCCGGATCCCCAATCGGTTCCGAACCGGCGAGCGAGGCGCTCGATGGCTTCTTCGGTCCTGGCGGAGAGGGGTCGATCGAGCTGGTCCGCTCGGGCTTGGGCTTCGACAATCCACCGGGCGAAGGCGGCCCGAGAGTGCGGCTTTTCCCCGGCAATGATGTCCACGACCAGACCCTCTGCGACCAACAGGTCCAGATCCCGGTACGCGGGATCGAGGCTGGGGACGTACGAAGTCGGCTGAGCTTCGACTGCCGCGGCCGCGAGTAGGATCGGAAGCCAGGCGGACAGAAAGAACCGGGTCCAGCGCTCCCAGGCTTTGCGAACAACACTCATGAGTTTCGTCGACGGATTTTCAGGTCGAACCTCAAAAGGGATTCCGTTGCCCATTCCTTGAAGCGGGCTGCTGTCTTGACTCGAAGGGAACCCCTGACCGAGAGCCCCCCAGGAAATCTACTTGACTTCCCCGGGTGCTGCCCCGGGAGCCGATCTTCGTCATTACTGCTTGCTCCCCGGTTTTCGCCGTGGCACTTTACGCCTCAGGGGTCCTGCGCGGGGTGAACCACCCCTGTATGGCGGATGGCCACCGGATCCCTTGACCTCTGGACGGAGCGGCTGGAATGACGCACGGCAGCCCTGAGCTCACGGCCAACTACATAGCCGGCGAATGGGTTGCAACCGATTTGGGGGAGCGGCTTTCCGTGGGTGATCCCGCCACGGGAGAAATTCTTGGGACCGTACCTGTTTCCGCCCCGGCGGATGTTGGGCGGGCCGTCCAGGCGGCCTGCTGTGCGTTCCCCGCTTGGCGGCGGACGCCCGTGGTGGAAAGGGCCAGGGTGCTCTTCCGCCTGAAGGGGTTCTTGGACGAACACCACGAAGACTTGGCGGTTCAGCTGTCTCGGGAGCACGGCAAGAACTTGGCGGAGACCCGGGGGGAAGTGCAGCGCGGGATCGAAAACGTGGAGCATGCCGCGGGAATGCCCTCTCTCATGATGGGAGAAGTGCTGGAAGATGTGGCCCGGGGAGTGGACTGCCAGACCATACGACAGCCGCTCGGGGTCGTCGCCGTGGTTACGCCGTACAACTTTCCCGTGATGATCCCCTTGTGGTTCTGGCCCTACGCCATTGCCGCCGGTAACACGGTTGTCCTCAAGCCCAGCGAGCAGGATCCCCTCACTCACCAGAAGGTCGTGGAACTGGCAGCCCGGTCCGGCCTTCCCCCGGGCGTCCTGAACGTGGTCCACGGCCAAGGCGAGGCGGTGGAGGCCTTGATCCGCCACCCAGACGTGGTCGGGGTTTCGTTTGTTGGGTCCAGCCGGGTGGCGAGGGCCATTTACAAGCACGCCGGGGCCGCCGGAAAGCGCGTGCAGGCATTGGGCGGCGCCAAGAACCACATGATCGTTCTTCCGGACGCGGACCCGAGCCGGGTCGCGGAGGCGGTGATCGGCTCCGTATTTGGTTCGGCGGGGCAGCGGTGCCTGGCGGGATCGCTATTGGTCGGGGTCGGGGATTCGTACGAGGCGATTCGGGAGCGCGTGCTGGATGGCGCCGCTTCCCTCACGATGGGGCGGGGACTGGACGAAGGGGTGGACATGGGGCCCCTCATTTCGGCTGCCCACCGAACCCGTGTTCTGCATGCGATCCACCATGCCGAAGGGGAGGGGGCCTGCCTGGTCATGGACGGGCGTAGCGCGGAAGTTTCCGGGTACCCGGAGGGTCACTGGCTCGGGCCAACCATTTTCGAGGACGTGGCTCCGGAAATGACCATCGCTCGGGAAGAGGTTTTCGGTCCCGTTCTCGGCCTCGCCCGGGCTCCCGATCTGGAGGCCGCCCTGGCAAGGGTGGTGGGGAGCCCCTACGGGAATGCGGCGTCCATTTTTACGCAGTCAGGTTCTGCGGCGCGGGAGTTTCGCTACCGGGCGGGCATCTCCATGATCGGGGTGAACATCGGGGTGGCGGCGCCCATGGCCTTCTTCCCTTTTGGGGGGACGCGGAATTCGTTCTTTGGGGACCTGAAGGCCCAGGGAAGAGACGCCGTCTCGTTCTTCACGGACCAGAGGGTGGTAATTTCACGCTGGGGATGAAAGACACGGGGCATGGAGAAAATAGGGAGCCGAAATGCCAGGCTGTTCAATGAACATCGAAAGTACATCTTCGACTGCGTAAGGCCGCTGTACGAGGAACCCGTGGCCATTGCCGAAGGCTCGGGATGCTGGGTGAAGGACTGGGACGGCAACGAATACTTGGACGTATTCGCCGGGATTCTCACGACGTCCCTGGGGCACTGTCACCCGGACGTGGTTCGGTCGGTGCAGGACCAGGCCGGACGACTCGGCCACGTCTCTCCGTTGTACTTGAACGATCCGCAGGTGGAAGCCGCGAAGGCTCTGGCCGGGATCGCGCCTGGGGCTCTCGACCGGGTTTTTTTCCTCAATAGTGGATCCGAGGCGATTGAGACGGCGCTTGCCGCGGCTCGTCTACATACGGGCTGTACCGAGGTCGTGGCGCTTCGCTACGCCTACCACGGGAGAACCAGTACGGCGATTTCGCTCACCGCCCACGCGCCGTGGCGGGTCCTTCCCGGTACCGTCGCCGGAGTTACGCACGTGCTTTCGCCCTACCCCTACCGGGCCCCCTTTGCCGGTCTTACCGACGAGGAACTGGTCGACGTCTATGCCCGGGACCTGGTCGAGGCGATCGAGACCACGACCAACGGGCGTCCGGCTGCCTTCATCGCGGAGACCGTCCAGGGTGTGGGGGGATACATCGTTCCGCCGAAGGGCTATTTCCAACGAATGGCCGAGGTAATCCGCTCCTACGGCGGGCTCTTCATTTCCGATGAAGTCCAGGCTGGATTTGGCCGAACGGGCGACCATTGGTTCGGTATCGAGCACTGGGATGTGGTTCCCGACATCCTGGTTGTTGCAAAAGGGGTTGCTGGGGGAATGCCGGTCGGAGCCGTCGTGGCCAGCGAGAAGGTTGCGAATAGTTGGACCGGCAAGACCCTATCGACCTTCGGCGGAAATCCCTTGTGCATGGCGGCCATGATTTCGACCCTCCGGGTCATGCAAGCGGAGGATGTGCGGGCCCTCGCCCGCGACCAGGGCAATCAACTCCGGATCGGCCTGGACGCGCTGGCGGCGAAACATTCATGGATCGGCGAAGTGCGGGGCATGGGACTGATGCAGGCGCTGGAACTCGTGGAGGATCCCGTGAACAAGGAACCGTCGCCCCGCTTGGCTGCAAGACTTCTGAACGCTGCCAAAGACGAAGGGCTGCTGATTGGTATCGGCGGATTGCACAGCCACGTCATTCGGCTGGGTCCGTCCCTGTTGATCTCCGAAAACGAGGTAGGAAAAGCGATCGCCCGGCTGGGCAGGGCCTGCGCGGTCGTGGAGGCCTTCCGGTGATTGCCGGACTTCCCTTGGCAACCTGGGTGTTGTTCGTCTTGTCCGTTGCACCGGGCCTGATTCTGATCGTCGCGGCGTACCGCATCCACGGCCCCGCAGACTTTCCTCGGGACGAAAAACGGAAAACCCGGGGCGATTTTGCCCCTGGCGGCAGGGGGCCGTCTTCAAACCCCGGGACGTTACTTGGCACAAGGGGCTCCGCCAAGGGGACAAATGCGGGTGGCATATCCCGAAGTGAGGGGCCGGAGGGATGATGTCTCGTGGGTAGCATAGGGGCAAACGGGGCCATTCTCGCTGTTCTGGGTCTTTACTTCGTTGTGTTGGTTGGGATTGGCGGGTGGGCGAGCCGGACCAGCCGTTCGGTTGCGGGATTCTATGTGGCGGAGAAAAAGCTGCCATCCTGGGTCATCGCGTTTTCCACGACGACCACGGGCGAAAGCGGTTGGCTCCTCCTGGGATTGACAGGGATGGGCTACATGGTCGGCTTTCACGCCCTTTGGGTCGTGTTGGGGGAGGTCCTGGGCATTGCGGTTGCGTGGGCGTTTGTGGCTCGCCCCTTCAAAGAGTTCACGGACCGGTACGATTCAATCACGGTGCCGGACTACTTGACCGACCGCTTCAGGGATCGGTCGCACGTGATCCGGATCGTGAGCGCAGTGATCATCCTCACGATGGTCGGTGCCTACACGGCGGCGCAGCTCACGGCGTCGGGGAAGGCGTTCTCGTCGTTCCTGGGGACCAGCTACCAGAACGGCGTACTGATCGGAGCCGCGATCATCCTGCTGTACACGAGCATCGGTGGATTCAAGGCCGTGGCGTACAGTGACCTTGTTCAGGGCGTCCTCATGTTTGCCTGCCTGATCGCCCTGCCCGTTGCGGGCATATGGAGCGCCGGTGGGTGGGATTCCCTGACGGCCGGGATCGGCGCGGCGGATCCGGCATTGCTGCGACCCATGGGCGAACACGGCTTTTCTGTAGCCGGCGTTGTCAGTGCACTGAGCTTCGCCGGGATCGGTCTCGCGTTTCTGGGTGCGCCTCAGCTGCTAACCCGTTTCATGTCGGCTCGGGATCGGGGTCAAATCCTGCAGGGCGGCGTCATCGCGGTCGTGTGCATCGTGGTGTTCGACATCGGGGCGGTGCTGGTCGGGGTGACCGGCCGGCTCCTTTTCCCCGGACTGGCCGACGAAGAAACCGTGCTACCGGTGATGGCCGCAGAACTCTTTCCGGCCGTGGTTACGGGCATTGTTTTGGTGGTGGTCCTTGCCGCGATCATGTCAACCGTGGATTCCCTGCTGATCCTGGCCTCTTCGGCGGCGGTTCGGGACGTCGTGCAGAAGATTTTCAGACCCAACGCGCCGGAACGGCGGCTCGCGATGCTCGGCCGCGGACTCACGCTGGTGATCGGTATTGCGGGACTGGGGAGCGCATGGACCGAAAGCCGGATGATTTTCTGGTTTGTGCTCTTTGCGTGGTCGGGGCTGGCTTCGGCCTTCACGCCCGCGGTCTTGTGCTCGCTTTTCTGGCGCCGAACGACCCGTGCGGGGGCCATCTGGGGGATGATCGCCGGCTTCTTGACGGCCGTGATATGGGCCCTCTGGGTCAGGGATCACTTCTACGACCTCTCCGAGATGATTCCGGGGTTTGCCGTTGGCTTTGCGGTTACGGTCGGCGTAAGTCTGTTCACGAAACCGCCCCGGGATGGCATGGCCGAGTACGACGATGTTCGGCGGGTGGTCGGCGGTTTCTTTTCGCGCGGATGCGGGAACCGTTGAAACCCTTATTGAGGAGAGGGAAGAAAGCATGCAGAGATTGACGCGGGGACAGTTTCTGGGAACGGCGGCAGGAGCAGCAGGGGCCGGACTTGTCGGGGCGTGTTCGGGAACGGGTGGGGATGGCCGGACGGGTGGCGGCGCGGACCTGATCGTCCACGCCCGCACGGTTCACACCCAGGACGACGGCAACCCCTCCGCCGATTCCTTCGCGGTGAAGGACGGGCGCTTCGCCGCCTTGGGGGCAAGGGACGAGGTCGAGAGCCTTCGGGCCCCGGGCACGGAGGTGCTGGACTACCGGGACGGCGTGGTCGTTCCCGGTTTCATTGACGCCCACACCCACCCCGCTGGAGCAGGTGTGCGGGAGCTCAAGGACGTAAACGTTGATGTTCGGAGCATTGCAGAGATCCAACAACGCATGGCGGCGCGAGCCCGGGAGGTGCCCCCCGGGGAGTGGATACGAGGTTTCAAATACGACGACACGAAACTCGCGGAGGGGCGGCCGCTCAGCCGTCTGGATCTGGATGAAGCCGTACCGAATCATCCTGCGGTTGTGGGACACCGAGGGGGACACACCAGCGTCTACAACTCCAGGGCCTTTGCTCTGGCAGGGGTTTCCGCAGACACCCCGGACCCTCCGGGCGGGAAGTTCTACAAGGAGGACGGGGCGCTCACCGGACGGGTTGCAGAGCGCGCCAACTACGTCTTCTCCTCCCTCATCCCCAACGCCCACACCGACGAAGACCGGCAGGCAGGGGTCAAGCTCATCACAGAGCTGATGGCCGCGGCGGGTATCACTTCCTTTCACGATGCGGGAACGTCGGCGAACAGCGTGGCCGCCTATAGCGCCGCCTATCGGGCGGGAGAACTGAGCTGCCGGGTCTACATGATGATGCGAGGGCCTTACGAGCACCTGCGGGAGGCGGGAGTGTCCACCGGGTTTGGGGACGAATGGCTCCGGGTCGGCGGAGTGAAGTACGGGGCTGACGGGTCGGCGTCGGAGCGCACGATGCGGATGAGCACGCCGTATGTGGGCCGTCCCGACGATTATGGAATCCTGACCATGAGCCAGGAGGAGATCCACGATGTCGTGGAGCGGGCCCATCGTTCCGGTTGGCAGGTGGGGATCCATGCCAACGGAGACGTGACCATTGCCATGGTCCTGAACGCGTACGAACGAGTTCAAGAACGTTGGCCTCGGCCCGACGCCAGACACCGGATTGAGCACTGTTCGCTTGTCAACCCGGAGCTGCTTCGAAGGGTCAAGGCCGCGGGAGCGATACCGACGCCCTTCTACACCTACGTTCACTACCACGGAAACAAGTGGGTCGAGTACGGTCCCGAGAAGATGGCGTGGATGTTCGCCCACCGGTCGTTCCTGGATTATGAAATCCCGGTGGCCCCGGCGTCGGACTACACGCCGGGTCCCTTCGAGCCCCTCATGGCCCTTCAGAGCATGGTCACCCGGAAAGACTTCGACGGCCGGGTATGGGGTTCGAACCAACGGATCAGCGTGGCCCAGGCGTTGCGCATCTGCACGATGGGCGGTGCCTACGCCTCGTTCGAAGAAGACATCAAGGGCTCCATCACGGTGGGCAAGTTGGCCGACTTCGTGGTGCTGGCAGCCGATCCGATGAAGGTGGACCCGGACGAACTCAAGCAAATTCCGGTGATCAGAACCGTAGCGGGCGGGCGAACCACCCATGAGGCGTGACGCGGGAAAGGTCCACTCTCCCCGGATCCGCGATTTGTCCGCCCTGGAGTTGCGTCCTCCCTCTCCGGCCAAAAAGCCGGGGGCATCCAAAGGGTAAGGAGTAGTTGAGCCAATGAGTCACAAGATCTCCCCGGGGTTGCCCGGTTCCCCTCCGAAGTCCTGTCTAGTCGCGTTTCTTCTCCTTGTGTTGCCGGTTCAGGTTTTGGCGGCCCCACGGGCCGTGCGCCAATCCGATTCGGACCGGCCGTTGCCTTCCGCTACCCTGAGGAGTCAGGGACGCCTCGCTTCGGAGCCAGTTTTCCCCCAGGCCGTCCGCGTTACCGTGCCGGGTCTTGCCTCCACCGTTGAGATCATCCGGGATCGGTGGGGGATCAATCACATCTACGCGAAAACCGAGTCCGACCTCTTTTTCGCCCAAGGATACGCCGCGGCCCGGGACCGGCTCTTCCAGTTCGAGGTTTGGAGAGCCCAGGCCACGGGGACCGCCGCCGAGATGCTGGGTCCGTCGGAGCTGGAGCGGGACATCGGGTTCCGTCTCTTCAAGTACCGGGGGGATCCGATGCGGGAAATGAACCACTACCACGACCGGGGAGCGGCCATCATCCAGGCCTACGTGGACGGGGTGAACGCATACATTGCGGAAACGGAGGCCGACCCCGGGCTCCTGCCTGTGGAATTCGAGCTCTTGGGAATCCGGCCCAAGCGATGGACGCCGGAAGTGGTGATTTCCCGGCATCAGGGCCTTCTGGGGAACATCGGTGCGGAGCTGAACTACGGCCGGGCGGTGGCCCTTCTGGGGGAGGAAGCCGTGATTCGGGCCGCCAACTTCCATCCCGGTGAACCGGAGATGGCCCTGGATCCGGCGATCAACGGGGACCTTCTGGAGGCCGACATTCTCAAGCTGTACAATGCTTTTCGGCGTCCTTTGCGTTTCCGCGCCGAGCACATCGCTCCGGCCTACCGGGGCAGTGAGGATGGGGTCGCCCTCGTCAGGAGGGGGGTTGGCGAAACCGCTTCGGGTGGTCGCGCCCCATCGGACGGGAATTCCGGGGTCGCCTCCCTTAGGGGGATGGAAGCACAAGCGGGGTTGGCATGGCAGGACCGGGAGGACCTGGGATCCAACAACTGGGTGGTGAGCGGGCGACGGAGTGAAAGCGGCTATCCCCTCATGGCCAACGATCCCCACCGGGCCCAGTCCGTGCCGTCGTTGCGTTACTGGGTCCACTTGGTGGGGCCGGGGTGGAACGTGATCGGAGGGGGAGAGCCCGAAATTCCGGGAGTCAGCATCGGTCACAACGGGCACGGAGCCTGGGGCCTCACCGTGTTCCGGACGGATGGTGAGGATCTGTATGTCTACGAGACGGATCCGACCGACCCGAACCGCTACCGCTACCGGGACGCATGGGAAGAAATGACGGTCATCCGTGAGGAGATCCCCGTAAAGGACCGGGCGCCCCACGAGGCCACCTTCAAGTACACGCGCCATGGACCGGTCGTCCATGAGGACCCGGGCAACAATGTGGCCTACGCCGTCCGGGCTGCATGGCTGGAACCCGGCGGCGCCCCCTATTTGGCGAGCCTTCGCATGAACCAAGCGACGACATGGGAAGAATTCGTGGAGGCGTGCAACTACTCCAACATTCCCGGCGAAAACATGGTCTGGGCCGACCGGGCGGGGAACATCGGATGGCAAGCCGTGGGGATCGCCCCGCTTCGTCGAAATTGGTCGGGTCTGGTACCGGTCCCCGGGGACGGGCGCTACGAGTGGGACGGGTACCTGCCCATCAAGGCGAAGCCCAGCGCGTACAATCCGCAGGAAGGCTACATCGCCACGGCGAACAACCACCTGACCCCTCCGGACTACCCCCACCGGGACGCGATAGGCTGGGAGTGGTCCGACCCGTACCGTTGGGCCCGAGCGGTCGAGGTGCTGGGGTCGGGCCGCCGTCACTCCATCACGGATATGATGGCCTTGCAAACGGACTATCTGTCGATTCCTGCCCGCACCCTGGTTCCCATGCTTCGCCACTTGGAACCCCGGGTTGGGCCTGAAGAAGAAGCTCGCAATCGCCTTCTGCAGTGGGACTTCATTCTCCGTCCCGAATCGGTGGCCGCCGGGATCTACGCGGCTTTCGAGGCCCGGTTGCGGCAGAACGTTCATGCGCTGTTCGTGCCTTTGGAGGGACGGCGCCTCCTTCGCGGGATGTCCATGGCCAAGGTCGTCGCTCACCTGACCGCTCCCGGCGGGGAGTTCGGTAGCGATCCCGTGGCGGGAAGGGACGAAGTCCTGGCGCGCAGCCTGGAAGAAGCGGTCCGGGGTCTTCGAACGAAGCTGGGAGAAGAGATGAACGACTGGCGCTACGGCCAGGCGGCTTACAAGCACGCGACGATTTTTCATCCCCTTTCCCGGGCTGTTTCCGGTGATTTGGCGAATCGGTTCACCCCGGGCCCTCTCCCCAGGGGCGGAAACAGCTACACGCTGAACAACACGGGAAGCGGGGACAACCAGACATCGGGGGCGTCCTTTCGGATCATTGTCGACACGGGCGACTGGGACCGGACGATGGGCGCCAACACTCCCGGCCAGTCCGGCGACCCCAACTCCCCGTTCTACGACAACCTCTTCGAGCTCTGGGCCGCCGATCGCTATTTTCCGGTCTTCTACTCCCGGGAGAGAGTGGAGTCCGTTGCGGCGGAGCGGTGGATGCTGGAGCCCGGCGGATGAAGCGTTCCCCGGTGGGGGAGCACGGGCTCTTCTCCGGTTCGACCGAATTAGGTTCGGCCTCGGCCGGGTGCGTTTGCCGCTAGCCACCTGCTCGGTGCCACGGCCCGGCGGCGCTCCCGGGGCCGCCGGTTGAACCAGGAGATCATGAGAAGGGTCTGAGCCGCCGTGCGCCCGTTCATCGCGGCGCCTTCGTCATCCGGGGAAGGCCGAAAGACCTCCTTGATGATTCCGGCGGCCCGCCTCCGTTCGCCTTCCGTCTTGGGCACGGGCAGTTCGCCGTGCAGGCGGCCCAGGCGGACAAGGTAGATTCGGTCGTCGCTTCCGAACCCGGGCACGGAGTATACCAAGTTCAGTTTCCAGGCTTGGCCCCGGAAGCCAGACAGGTGTCGTTGCAGCCTCTCCAGGGTCTTCATCCGGTCCCGGATCGTGGCCGCATACTCGTAGTTCATGCGTTCGGCCGCCGCTTCCAGAGACCGGGAGAGCTCGTCCAGGGGTGCCCGGCTCCGGGCTTCCAGAAACGCTCGCGCAAGACGTAGACGCCGATCGTATTCCGGGCGGGTGCAGTGTCCTGCGCAGGGGGCCAGACATGTGCCCGCCCCGGCTCGCATGCACCGAGGCGCGATCCCGTTTGCGAACATCTCGATCTGGTCGCCAAAATGAACCGGCGTGTTCCCCGAGCAATCCCGAAGCCCCACGACCCGGGAGAGATCGCGAACGGCCCCCCTGAGCCACGCCGTCCGGCCGAAAGGACCGTAGTAGCAGGCCCCGTCGTTCGATACCTGAGTCACGGCAACCAGCCGGGGCGCGGTCTCCCGGGTGACTTTGATGAAGCCGTGACGACGCGTCCGCTTGTGTTCTACGTTGTATTCCGGCTGCCAGGCGTGGATCATCTGCATCTCTCGAAACAGCGCAGCAAATTCGTTGGGAAGATAGTCCCAAGCCACCCGGGCGGCTTTTCCCATCAACCGGGCGATTTTGCCCTCGGTTTTGCGAAAGTAGGAGAGGAGGCGGGACTTCAGCCGGATCGACTTGCCCACGTAGAGGATCCTTCCGTCGTCGCCCATCCACCTGTACACCCCCGGCCGGTCTTCCGCCCGCTGGCGCACGTATTCTCTCAGGGACGGGGAAGGATCGGCCATCACAAGGCCAAATTCGCCCTTTGTTCGGCATTCGGTCAATGGGGAAAGATCGGCCCCGAATCCGAGGTTGTCCCGCCCGGCCGGGCGGGCTACCCTGATGTTCCATGTCTGGACACGGACGGTCCCTCGTCATCCGCGATCCCCTCTGGAACGCCATCCGGCTGGATCCCGTCGCAGCAACGATCGTCGACACGGCGGCTTTTCAGAGACTTCGGTACATCCGTCAGTTGGGCTTCGCCCACCTCGTCTATCCCGGCGCTACCCACACGCGCTTCGACCATGCCCTGGGCGTCTACTACCTGGCCGTCAAGGCGATGACGATCCTGAAGGAAAAGCCGGCAGTTTCTCCTCACGTTTGGGAAGGCGCCCGTCTGATTCCCTACGCGGCGCTGCTCCACGACATCGGCCACTACGCCTTCTCCCACGCCCTGGAAGAACTGGACCCCGAGCGCCTGCCTGGGGATCACGAGGAGGTGAGTATCCGCTTTTTTGAGTCCGGGGAGTTGAAGTCCGCCCTGGCTCCCCTGGGAGCAGACTCCGCCGAAAGGATCTTCCGAATCATTCGGGGGAGCGAAAGAATGCCGCTCCGCGGGCTGGTAAGCGGAAGCCTGGACCTGGACAAGATGGAATACCTTCGCCGAGACGCCCGTTTCTGCGGCGTGCCCTACGGGGAGGTGGATGTGGATCGTCTCCTCCAGGGCTTGGTGCTCCTGGAAGATCCGGATACCGGCTCCTGGGAGGTGGGCGTACGCGAGAAGGCCTTGAGCGCGGTTGAATCCCTCCTCTTCGCCAAATACCAGATGTTTAGGACCGTCTACTGGCACCACGCCGTTCGGGCCGGCACCGGACTTTACAAGCGGATCGTGGAGACGGCGTTGGAAGGGGGCTTGCTGTCGCCTGTCGAACTGATCGGTCTCACCGACGAGGAGCTCCTCTACGAGCTGGAACGGCGGGCCAGGGCCGGTTCGGGTTCCGTGGCGGCTCCCCTTGCCGAACGCTGGCTGCCGGCCCTGCGGGAGCGAAAGTTGCCCAAGCGCGCGACAGAGATCCCTGCCTGGCAGCTGGATGGGTGGCCGGTGCCGGAGTGGGTCGGCGGGAGCTCTCCCCAAAAGCGGCAGTGGGAAGACGGAATCGCCCGGGAGCTGGGGCTCTCTCCCGGAGAGGTGATCCTCGATTTTCCGACAAAGAAAGCGATGTTTCAGTTGGACATACTCGTGGAGCGGGCCGACGGCGTCGTCCGTCTTGGACGGAAGGGGATCCCCGGTCTGATTGATCTCCCGAAGCTCGCGGTGGAGTTGTACCGAACGGCCCGGGTTCTTCGCTTGTTCACTTTTGAAAGACGGAACGTGAAACCCGAGTGGCTTCTGGAGCGTCTGGCGTCTCACTCCGGGCGGCTGGAAGGTGGGGGTTCCCGTGCTGTCCGGGAACCGGTTGGGACACGGCCGGGAGTGGCCCCATAAGCCCTACATCAGGCGGAGCCTTCGGGGAAAACCGGAAGCGGGATTGGAACGTATGTAGGGGAAGGATGTATGGAACGGGAAGCCGGAATGGACAGGAGCGGGGCTCCGGACGCCAATGGATGTCGGAATGGCCGCCCTAATCGGAATGGCCGCCCTAATTGATCGACAAAACAAATTGACAAGTGAAATAGGCAGCCCTATCCATTAGGGCTGTACTTGCTACGCCTCAACCGGGCCTTGCCCGGTGCGCAATGGAGATACCCAGAAGAAGATGCCTAGGAAAACTCGGGGTAGAAAGCGGGTAAACCCCCTTACGGGTTTCGATTCCAGTCTGGACGAGCAAACCGCGCTGGATCAGTACCTCAGGGACGTGAGCCGCCACGAACTGATCACCCCGGACATGGAAAAGATACTGGGTGCCAAGGCCCAGAAGGGCGACGAGGAAGCGATTCAGGCCCTGGCGAGGGCCAACCTGCGCTTCGTGATCAGCGTCGCCAAGAAGTACCAGAATCGGGGCGTTTCCCTCACGGATCTGATCCAGGAGGGGAATGTGGGGCTGGTCACGGCGGCCCGGAAGTTCGATCCCGAGCAGGGTGTGAAGTTCATCAGCTACGCGGTCTGGTGGATCCGCCAAGCCATCCTGGCTTCGTTGGCGAACCACGGGCGCCCGGTTCGGGTGCCCCTGAACCGGGCCTCGGATCTGGCCCGCATCTTTCGGGAGAAGGAGCGGCTCAAGCAGGATCTGGGGCGCGAGCCCACCAGCGTAGAGCTGGGAAGGGCGGCCCGCCTGACGCCTGAGCTGGTGGAGTCCCTCCAGACCCTGAACGCCGCCGAGATCCGGCTGGACGCCCCGATCGGGGACAGCGAGGACTCCCAGCTCGTGGAACGATTCATTACCGAGGAAGCGGCAGAGCCCGAGTTGGAGGTGGAAAACCGCCTTCTTGCCGAGGCGGTCACCAGCGCCTTGGGTGCTCTGGAACCCCGGGACGCCGAAGTTCTGAAGCTGTACTTTGGTCTGGAAGGGGAGCGACAGCACACCCTGGAGGAAATTGGAAATCATCTGGGCGTCACCCGGGAACGGATCCGCCAGCTAAGAGACAGAGCATTGCGGCGCTTGCGACAAGGTGACAAGGGCGAAGCCCTCAAGTCCTTCGCCGCCTGACCCGCTTCTTGACGCATCCCGGGTCCCGACCACCCCCGCGGGGTTTTTGACCATCGCGGGGGTGGGTTGCATTTGGGCTGCATCGTGACCACGGGTCGCGTGATTGAGGCCTCGGGCGGCGTCTATTCCGTGTCCACGCCTTCCGGGAAGGTCGAAGCGTTCCTCCGGGGAAGGTTGAAGCGCGGGGGAACCGGGGATAGAGTCGTCGTCGGCGACCGCGTGGGAATTCGAGAGAGCTCAAGCGGCGGGTACGTGATCGAGAAAGTTCACCCCCGGCGAACATCCTTGGCCCGGCGAACGTTCAGGGGGCGGACCGTCAAGGTGGTGGTGGCCAACCTGGACCACCTCTTGGTGGTGGCGTCGGTGGCGGATCCGCCACCGTCTCGGGAAGTGATTGACCGAATGCTGGTGATGGGCGAATCGGGAGGGCTGGAAGCCCACCTCGTACTGACCAAGATCGATCTTGCCAAGGGCCACAAGCACTGGGAAGTGCTGACGGAAGCGTACCGAACGGCGGGCTATCCCGTGTTGGGCACATCGGTGGTAACTGGCGCAGGAATGGAGACGTTCCGGCGGTTGACGGGCTCCGGTTCTTCGGCCCTGATCGGTCCGTCGGGAACGGGGAAGTCCTCCTTGTTGAACCGACTGGATCCCAAGCTCTCCCTTCGCACCCAACAGGTCGGCAGGCGATCGCGAATCGGCAGGCACACCACCGTTTCCAGCCGACTCGTACCGCTGCCCCACGGCGGCTACGTCGCCGACACACCGGGCTTTTCCGACGTGGGGATTGGCGACGTCGCTCCGGTGGAGCTGGGTCGGTGCTTCGCCGATTTTCGCCCCTACTTGGGAAGATGCCGCTTCCGGGATTGCGTCCATGTGTACGAGCCCGGTTGTGCCGTTCTGCGGGCGGTGGCGGAGGGAGGGATAGAACGGGTGCGCCACCGAAATTACCGGACCGTGCTGGAAGAGTTGTAGCAAGCGGCGCGGGACGGTGGATCCCGCCTTACGACGCCCAGCGCTTCGGGGAGGTCGAACGCCAACGGGTAGACCGGGACGCGACCGTCTAGCGGAGTTTCCGCGGCAAGCTCCTCACCGTCCGGGAACGGGAGCTTGCCCGGGAGCTTATGGCGTCCGGTTGACCGCGCTTTCTCGCCCGGTTTCCCTCACCTCCCCAGTATCGTCCATGCCTCCCACCGATCTCCCAGTTCCAGTACTACCTGGGTATTCCCGTCTCCCCGTTGGACGGCTTCTTGGTACAGGGCGAAGTACATCCACGCGTAGTAGTTGGGGATCCCGATGGTGGACTGGTCCGGCCAGTAACTCCACGCGTCCGGGATGCCACTGCGGTGGACGAAGACGTCTTCGGCCAGGGTGCGGGTCCGCTCCCCGAAGATCCAGGGTCCGACGACTCGGGCCAGGGGGGATGTATCGGTGTTCCGAGTTATCCCCTGGTTCTCCAGCTCCTGGGGGTCGCCGGGCCAGAGTTGAAAGGCCAGCCCATGGCGAATGATGTGGGGCCGAACCCCGAAGGTAGTGGCCGCGCTTCCGCTTGAAGCGAAGTACACGGGCCGGTCTCCCAGGGAGTTGGCGATGGCCGCGAGGCCGAACTGGTGCCAGGGATACAGGTATTGGTCCTTCGCCAAGGTTGCGGTCAGGGGACCCAGGTTCAACGTCAAATCCCTTTCTAGGAATTGGTAGCTTCTGGCCACCGTCTCAATGGATTCGTCGGTCATTCCTTCAGGGAAGATTGGGCGGGAGGGAGGCTGGACTGGACGGGAAAGGAGAATGGGTATCTTCCCTGCGGCTTCGGCCTCCGCCGGGTCGTGGGTGTACATGGCGTCCGTGTTCTCGGCCGCGTAGGGACGCTGGCAGACGATGCGGGTGGGCTCGGCGTCCGGGTTCTGTCCCGGTTTGCAGGGACGGGTCAGGTCCCGCAGCTGTCTGACGTACCATTCCGTGTTCAGGTACGACGTGACCATCACCGTCACGTCCCTTCGGATTCCCTCCACTTCCTGCAGGTACCACAGGGGGAAGGTGTCGTTGTCCCCGTTTGTTACGAGCAGGCCGTACGGCTCCACGCTCATGAGGAGGTTGTAGCCCCAGTCCCGGGCGGAGTAATCCCCGGTGCGGCTGGCCCGCGTAAAGTTTAGGACCAGGGGAATGAAAGCCAGGGCCAGAACGGGCGCGCAATACACCGGCTTGAGTCCTGGCCTCTGGGCGATGCGGCTCCACAGAGCGAAGATGCCGATCCCCGCGATGAGCCCCCAAACGGAGAAGCCGACAATGAAAAAGTAGTCGCGCTCCCGAACCTCATGAAGGTCCTGTATGTTCCCCACGTTGTCGGGAACCGAAAACCCGTACTTGAAGTTCAGGTAGTACACAAGTCCGCCGGAAAGTACGCCAAAAAGGGAGACCAAGTAGACCCAGCTCGCCTTGTCCCTCCGGTAGAGCTCGGCGATGCCGAACCCGCCCAGCACAATGAACAATATCGTGAAGGGGAGCCGGCCGTTGCCGAACAGCACATCCTCGCCGGACAAACCTCGGGCCCACTGCCAGTCGAAGTACTGAAGCCAGTTCCGGTACTGGGAAGCGAGAGGTGCCTGCCGCGGGAGCAGCGGAGGTTTGTCGTATTGCTCTCTCTTCAGCGCTGCCGAAAGCTCTTCGCAGCCTGCGTTGCCGTAGGTGACGATGCTTCCCAGGGCGTCGCCAAGGCCCTCGCAGGTGGGCTGGCCCTCGTTGATCAAGGGATTGAGAGCCGAGCGAACGGGCAGGAAAAGGTGGATGGAAAGACCGAGAACAACCGCCAGGGCCCCGGCCAGGTAGAGACGGGGGTTGAAGAATGTCCGGGGGCGGACCATGACGATGAAAAGGAAGAGGGCGGGGGCCGCAAGGAAGGCCATCAGGTGATTCCCCACCGACAGTGCCAAAACGAAAACCATCAGGACGAGGAGGTTGTCGTCCTTCCCCTTGCCCAGGTTCTCCTGCCAGCGAAAGGCGAGCCAGGAAAGGAGAGCGATGGTGAACAGGGAGACCGTGTAGACCTTTTCGTTCACGTTGGACTGATTCCAGACCGTGAACGCGGTCGCGCTGACCAGAACCGCCACGAAGGCCCCAACCAGGCGAAAGCTCCGCCGGGGCGAAAAGTACCGCAGGATATGGTGGACCACCAGAAACCAGAGCCCGTGGGCCAGGCTGCTCATCAGGGTGGAGAACAAGTTGATCCGGACGGCGGTGGACAGCCCGATGGGCTCCAGGAGGATGTTCCAGGTGCGGGCCAGAACGACGAACAACGGGTTCCCTGGGGGGTGGGGAATCCCCAGAATATGCCCCGTCGCGATGTATTCGCTTGTGTCCCAGAAGGCGGTGGTGGGCGCAAGGGTGGCCGTGTACAGCAACCCGACCGCGACGGCGACTCCCGCGGCCCATCCGTACGGCGGCGGGTCGCCGGCGGCTCCGGGATTCGGTCGTTCGATCGGGTTGGGTTGAGCCGACTGCCTGGGCAGCGGTGCTGGGCGCTTCGGGATCTTTTTTTGCGGCGTCATTGCGCCCTCTCTCCCGGCCTGGCGGGGTTCTCTAGGAAGAGGCTCCCCGTATCCGTAATGGTGCACACCCACGACTCCGGGATCCACGTCGTGCCGGAGTATTCGGTAATGATCGCGGGACCCGCCAGTCGGGCTCCGGTGCCCAAATCGGCCCGGGCGTACACGTTCGCCTTTATGGATCCGGTACTCTTCAAGATGGTTGTCGTTTCCGGTTTTCGTTGGGTGGTCGGCGCCGGACCGGGAACCCGAATGGAGGCGGCGGTTGCCGAGGCCACGGCCCGAAGGGTAACCGCTTCGACGATGCCGTCTCGCCGGGCGTACCCGTATCGCTTCTCATGGGCGGTGTGGAATGCCTCTTCCCAGTCGCGGGCGTCCACCTGTAGCTCGAAGCTTTGGCCTGCGTAGCGGGCGTCCACCGACTGGCGGACCGTGATTTCGCCTTCTTCGTAGCCTTCCGAACGCAGTGAGCCGACGGCACGGGTACGCAGCTGGGTGAACGCATCGTCCAGCACCCGGGGATCATCGTCTGCGCGCCGGAGCACGGTCTTGGATACCTCGCGGGTTCCGGGGGCGACGAGCATTCCGTACGCCGAAAGCAGACCCGGGTCCGGGGGCACCAGAGCGAATCGGGTCCCGATTCGGGTCGCAAGTTCGGCTACGTGGAGGCCGCCGGCGCCGCCGAATGCCACGAGGCAAAAATCCCGAGGGTCGTACCCCCGCTCCACCGATATGACCCGAAGCGCCCTTTCCATGGCGCTGTCCGCCACGGAGAGCACGCCCGCTGCCGCGGTTTCCAGGCTGGTTCCCATCCGCCGGGCCAACCCGGCCAGGACCGGCTCGATGGCGGCCCGGTCCAGACGGGTGATCCCTCCCAGGAAACCCGTCGGGGGAAGGCGTCCCAGCCAGACATGGGCGTCGGTCACCGTAAAGGAGGTCCCTCCTCCTCCGTAGCAGATGGGCCCCGGCCGCGCGCCAGCGCTCTCGGGTCCCACTTTGAGCGCTCCTCCAGTATCCAGCCGGGCGATGCTTCCTCCGCCGGCGCCCACGGTGTGGATGTCCAGGACCGGGATCGCGATGGGCTGTTCGTCAATTCGAAACTCCCGGGTGCGAAGGGCCTGACCGGGGCAGAGAGAGACGTCTGTGGAAGTGCCCCCCATATCGAAAGTGATCACCTTCTCGAATCCGGCTTGCCGCCCCCAGTTCAGCGCACCCACCACGCCCCCGGCCGGGCCCGACAGTACGGTGTGCACCGGCTCTCGGCACGCCCTCTCCACCGAGAAGGTGCCGCCGGCAGACCCCATGATGCTCACCCGGTCGGCACCACTTTTCTCTTGTAGCCGCGCCAAATAGCCGGATACGAGGGGTGCCACGAACGCGTTCACGACGGTGGTGGAGATTCGCTCGAACTCTCTGAACTCCGGGAGGAGACGAGAGGAAACGGAGATCACGCTTCCGTGTCCTTCCAGGGCCGAGGCGACGGCCTCTTCATGGGCGTCATTTGCATAGGAGTGGAGGAAGCACACGGCGATAGAGTCCTTGTCGCTCCCCCAGTCCGCAAGCGCATCGATCTCCGTCGGATCCAGCGGATCCAGCTCCGCGCCCCGGGGATCCAGCCGTCCGGCTACGCCCACGGTGTCCTCCCGGGGAACCAGAGGGGGTTTTCTGTGCCCGACCAAGGCGTAGAGCTGCGGGCGGTTTTGGCGGCCGATCTGCAGGACGTCCTCGAAGCCCCGGTTGGTGACCAACCCGACCCGGGACCCCTTGCGCTCCAAGAGGGCATTGGTCGCCACCGTTGTGCCGTGAAGGAGAACGAAAGATCCGGGCTCCAAACCCAGGGCTCGGATCCCGTTACGAACGGCCCGGCTGGGATCCCGGGGGGTGGACGGAACCTTGAGCTTCCGCAACACGCCCTCGGCCAGCACCAAAAGGTCGGTGAACGTTCCGCCCGTGTCCACCGCCACCACGGCGGGTCCCGGCTTGCCCTGGGTTCGTGGGGCCCCGGCTCCCGGAGGATCGAATTCGGCGTCTCCGGGATCGCCGATCTTTCTCCCGCCTCTCCACCACTCAGCCGTCGGTATTCCCATTGGAGCCTACCCCATCTCTCGATTCCTTCCCGGGCATCGCCGGGCCGAATGCGCGTGTTCCCGTCTGGTGCGAGTTCCTTTTCGATTCGGACACGGCTGTCACCGCCTGCCTCAAACGACGCCGGAGTAGGACCGGGTGGTGGCCATGGTGCGCCGCGCCGACGCCGTTCGAACTGGCGCTGTGACGGGACGGCCCTGAGCCCCCAAGACGACGGGTCCGGAGGACGCCCTAGTCCGGGAGAATGCCCGAACGCTTCGCCAATTCTTCGTAGAGGTGAATCAGTGCCTCGATTCCCCGCTCGAACGAGTCGGTGGCGAACCATTCGTTGGGGGCGTGCATGTTTGCCCCGGGAAGGGCAAAGCCCATCAGCAGGGTTTCTGCCCCCAGAATCTCCTCCAGCTCCACGACAATGGGAATGCTGCCGCCTTCACCGGCAAGGACCGGCCGCGCCCCGAATGACCGTTCAAGAGCCCGGGAGGCAGCTTCGAAGACGGGTCCGCCTACCCGGGCGCTCCAGGGCCGACCGCCGTGCAGCTCCACGACCCGCATTTTCACTCCCGGGGGCGACACGCGCGCCAAGTGCGCCTCCAGAAGGGCCTTGACCCCTTCCGGCGTCTGGTCCGGGACCAAACGGAAGCTCACCTTGGCCATGGCCTTGGCCGGCAAGACCGTCTTGGCGCCCTCGCCCGTATACCCCGACAGCATCCCGTTCACGTCACAGGATGGCCGGATCCACAGCCGCTCCAAGGGGGAGTACGCCTCCTCTCCTCCCGTCGGCATCGTACCCGTCTCCCGAGCGTACGCGTTGGCGTCGAAGGGAAGCTTCCTCATCTCCTCGACCACCTCGGAGGGCGGCGGTGCGACGTCTTCGTAGAACCCGGAGATCGCGATCCGGCCACGGTCGTCGTGGAGGTCACCGATCACCTTGGCGAGCGCGTTCGCAGGGTTGCGCACCGCGCCCCCGTAGGTCCCCGAATGCAGATCCGAAGCGGGGCCCGAAGCGTGGATCTCGAAGTAGGCGAGGCCCCTTAAAGAGACGAGCAGGGACGGCTGGCCCGGGGCGAACATGGCCGAGTCCGAGATGATCACCGTGTCGGCCCCAAGGCGTTCCCGATGGGCCTTGACGAAGGGAACCAGGTTGGGCGATCCCACTTCCTCTTCGCCCTCCGCCAAGACGACCACGTTGACGGGAAGTCGGCCCTGGGTCTTCAGCCGGGCTTCCAGCGCCTTGATGTGGAGAAACAGCTGTCCCTTATCATCGGCCGCCCCTCGGGCGTAGATCCGACCATCCCGAACCGTGGGCTGGAAGGGGGGCGACTTCCACAGATCCAAGGGCTCCGGGGGCTGAACGTCGTAATGGCCATAAACGAGAACGGAGGGTGCCCGGGGCCCGGCGCCGAGCCACGCTCCGATGACGACGGGGTGCCCCGGAGTCGGAATGATCTCGGCTTCCAGGCCGGCCCGGTTGAGCTGCTCCCGCACCCACTTGGCCGCCCTTTCCGTATCTCCATCGTGCTCCCGTTTTGCGGACACGGAGGGGATGCGGAGGAACTCCCGGAGCTCTTGGTAGAATCTCGAACGTTCGGTCCGAGCGAAGTCGATGGCTTCGGTTACGGCGGCGGGACACGACATCTCCGACGGAATCAGGTCAGGCCTTTCGTTCCCCACCTGTAGATCCAGGTCATCAATGCCGAAAAGACGACCGCGCTACCCATGCCTCCGGGACTCAGGGCGACGGGATCGTTGAACTCGAAGATGCCCACGCCCAGCATGCCCCCGATGGCGGCGGCGAAGGCGCCCAGAACGAAGAGGACCGCGGAATGCCCCGGCGTCTCTCGTGGGAGCTTCACCAAGAGCTTCATGGCAAGGCCCGTGGCTCCGCCCAGGATGATCCAGATTCCGGCTCCGATCCAGTTTTCCATGCCTTGAATCTACTTCCTTCCCATGCGCCGCTTCAACTCATCCAAGCGCGCGTCGATCTCGTCCTCCCTGCGGGATCGGTCCCACGCTTCGGCGGACGCGGGACCTGCGTTGAGCGGATCTCTGTCCCGAGCGTGGGCGTCCCTGCTGTTGATCTTGTCGGCCATGCGGTCCAGATCCTGGAAGAGGTCGTCCGTCTCACGGATGGAATCCCTGGCTTGGCTGCGCCCGGCTTGGGCTGCCAGGTTGTCCCGGTTCGCCCGGGCCTCCTTGACCTGCTTCAGCATCTCCTGGAATTCCGACTCCCGGAGGCGAAGCTCCGCCTGGATCGCCCGGGCTTTCTCCGAGAGCACGTGTTGTCTGCTCCCGTGCTTTTCGGCGTATCGGGCGGCGATCTCGGCCGTCTCTTCGTCTCCGATCTTCCGGGCCATGGCTTCCCGTCGCCGACAGGTCTCGGCTTCCTGACCCTCGGCCCTGGCTGCATCCCGCGCCTTGGCGAACTGCTCCTTCAGCGATTCCAATCCTACCTTGGACGCAACGATCTCCCGCTCCATCCCCTTGAGAAGCGCGTCAACCGTTTCCGGGATCTGGTCCCGGGCCAACTCCCGGTTGAAGTTCTGGATGGCGTCCTTGAAGGCCCGTCGCAGATTATCGAACATGGCCTAAAGATAGGATGTTCTCTGCCCGGAGCCACTCCCCGGAAGGTCTGCCGCCGTTTCGCCCAGTCGCCCGGCGAGGCCGTGGAGGACCCCGCCTTCGGAAAATCCTTCATACAGCGCCCGCTCCGGGGGCGGGGTACGGCCCCGGGACTTCAGGGCCCTTTTTGCCGCCCCGGCTACGTTCCGGGTCGCTTCGTCTTCCACCTTCCGGAGCGTGTCCGGGGAGACGCCTTCGGTGGCCATGTACGCTTCCAGGAGGCCGATCGGGTCCCGCCGTCCCCACGCTTTGAAGAGCTCGGCGGGGAAGGTCTCCCGCGCCTCCCGCTCGTCGTGGGTCGCGTGTCCCCCCATGCGGAAGGTCTCGGCCACCACCGCCGTCGGTCCTTTGCCGTCCAGGCAACGTTCCCGGGCCAGGGCCGTGGCTGCGTACACATCGAGAACGTTGTTGCCGTCACAGCTGAAGGCGCCCATTCCATATGCCCGGGGGAGGTCTTCCAGCCTTCCGGCCCCGTGCTGGTCCAGGCGGGTACCCAGGGCCACCTGGTTGTTCTGGACAATGAAGACCGCGGGTGCGCGCAGGCGGGCCGCGACCACAAGTCCTTCGTGGCAAGCGGCGGTTCGGGTCGCTCCGTCTCCAACCCAGGTCAGGGCGATCCGCCGTTCGCGGCGGTTCTTGAAGGCGAGGGCCATTCCGGCCACGATCGTGACGCTGGTACCCATGTGGCTGATCGGCTGGACCACGCCCTTGTCGAGGTCGCCGATGTGGAGGTCCCTTCCCCCGCTGGGGCTGTCCGCGGTGGCGAGGTAGCCGGTAAAGCCGTCTTCCAGGGACATGCCCATCATGTGACAGGCACCCGCGTTGCGGATCATGGGGCTGACGACGTCCCGGTCCGGGTCGAGGGCTGCAACCGCGCCCACGGTCACGGCTTCTTCCCCGGTGCCGAGCCACGCCTTGCTGAGAATCCCCCGGCGCACCCAGCGCTTGAGTTCGATGTCTTGAAGTCGAGTCAGAAGAAGGTCGCGGTACAGGGCGAGAAGGCTGTCCCGCCCGAGGTCCGCCACGCGAGCCTTCCGGGCAGGGTTCCCGTCAATCCGACTGCGGTACTCCCGGAGCTGCTCGGGCTCGGGCTCCCAGTTTACGTACTCCGGTGGGTCGAAGGCTGGAAAGCGCTTCAAGGCAACGGGCGGGTACCGATGAAGGGAACGGATGCGAAGAAGGAACCCTGACAGTGACAAAAAATAGGACCCGTGCCCCGGCCGGGCAAACGGTCGAAGGAACGGGAATGGCTAGGGGGGAGCGGGATTCGCGGGGCGCCGTCAGGGCTCCCGGACGGCCGACACCAAGCGCGTAAGGCACGCCCCGGAGGTCGGGAATCAGGGGTGCGGGTCTGTCCGATCTCCCGGGGATTGGACGACTACCCGTCGCCCACGTGGTAGAGCATGACGTAGACGACCAGGCCGGTGATGGAGACGTAGAGCCAAAGGGGGAAGGTCCACCGGGCCAGGCGGCGGTGGGTGTCGAACCGTCGATGGCGGGCCAGATGAAGGAGGCGGATGACCAAGGGCAATACCGCTACCGCCAGCACCATGTGGCTGAAGAGAATCGCCAAGTACACCGGGCGAAGGCCTTCGGGTCCGGTGAACTCGTGGGTACCGGTCAGGGAGAAGCGGGTGACGTAGAAGACCAAGAAAAGCCCTGAAGCGGTGACCGCACCCAACATGGACCTTCGGTGCCTCCGGGCATCGCCCCGCCGGATGTAGCGGAATCCGGCCAACAGAAAGAGGGCGCTGGTCAGGTTCAGGGCCCCGTTGACGGACGCCAGGGCGTTCCCGAGGACTTCTGCCGTCATGGGTTGGCGTCTTCCCGAGCGTAGGTCGCCAGGGCCGTGGCCAGGGCGAAAAGGGTAGCGGCGAGGAGGGTGTGGGCGGACACATAAAGGGGGCGAAGCTGAAAAGCGACCGAAGCGAAGCCCAGAGCGACCTGGGCGGCGACCCCGATTCCAAGCCCGACCGCGAGCCGCCGGAGAAGGGGTTGGCGGACTCGCCTGCAAATGAGCCAAGCGTACCGGAGGGCGACCGCCGCCACGACGAAACCCAAGACGCGGTGAAGGAAATGGAGCCGGACCAGGGGATGGTCGAGGGGCGGAATCAACCGGCCAAGACACAGGGGAATGTCCGGGCAGGCCACGCCGGCGTCGGTGTGGCGTACCAAGGCGCCCACAACCGACTGCGCGAAGACGAGGACCCCGGTCCGGATGCCTGCCCGCTTCACCAGTCCCGAAGACTCCGGGTCCTCTCCCTCCGGGTGTTCTCGACTTCTTCGACTTGGACGAGCCTCGCTCCCGGCTGGGGCGGTCTCCGCGATCATGACCATGAGCACGCCTAAGAAAATGAAAGCCAGGGCCAGATGGATGGTGGAGACGGCATCCGGGAGCTCGTAGAGAACCGTTATTCCCCCCAGCACCGATTGGAAAACCAACAGCCCGATTCCCGCCAGTCCGAGGCGGTAGAGACCGTCCCTTTCGGGATAGGCCCGCCGCAACAAGATCACGGTGACGGTGAAAAGAATGACCAGAGCGCCGGCCCACAGGCGGTGCAAGTGCTCCCAGAAAACGCCGCCGGTCATCTCCGGCATCAGGGTGCCGAAGCAGGTTGGCCAGTCGGGACAAGCCAAGCTGGAGTCCGTTGCGTGGACGACGCTGCCCAGGAGGATGAGGGCCAGCGTCCAGAAAAAGACGAAGAACAACGCGGGTCGGGCCATTTATGTTTCCACCGTCTCCGGGATCCCCCGCTGCGCTCCCGGTTCATTGACACGTTTGCCGTTCCCCGTCCCGCTGGCCACCTTCGCCCCGCTGGCCTGGGTGGGGTTGCGTTTCGGGCCGGTCAGCGGCTCCTCGGCCAGGTGCGGGCGTGCAGGAGCGACCTGGGTCTCGAGCCACGCGTATCGGCCCTTCAGCGCCTTCCGGGCGAGGCGGTACGTATTCGTGTCCTCGTTCCGGCCCAGGGCCTTGAAATGGCTTCCGATTCTGAGCCGCGCCAGTCGGCACGCCGCGTCCGCCAGCTCGGCGGGCGTCTCGTCCCCCGGATTCTCCCTTGCATCGGCCGCGGCCCGGACGCAGCAGGCGGTAATCACGAAGAGGTCGCTGCCAATGTCCACGAGGCGGGCCAGCAGGGCCTGCCGCCGCTCCAGCCCGGCTCCGCACCGAATCATTCGGTGAAAAAAGGAACGGGCCAGCTTTCGGGAAGTCCGATCCGCGTAGCGAACATGTCGGGCGAGGGGTCCGAAGGCCCGGTAGCGCGGCCACCGACCCCACCCCAGCCACCGCGCCGGGTACCAACCCGCGTAGTAAAGAGCGGCCTTCAGTGCCGCCCGGGCTCGGCGGCCCGTTGGCACCCGGGGGTCCACCACGGCGCCGGCCACGGAGAGATGCCGATCCACCGCTTCCCGGGCAATGAACAGGCGCATGATCTCGCTGGAGCCTTCAAAAATCATGTTGATTCTCGAATCTCGGAGGTACCGCTCCAGGGGGGCCGCGTCCTCCCCCCTTTGCCGGAGGGAATCGGCGGTTTCGTAGCCCCGGCCTCCCCGAATCTGGACGGCGTCGTTCACCAGATCCCACGCTTTCTCGCTGTGCCAGAGCTTTGCCGTGGCGGCTTCCAGACGAATGTCCAGCTCCTTCGTGTCGGACATTGCCGCCGCCAGATCGACCACGGCCTCCATGGCATACGTTTCCGCCGCCATCCGTCCCAGCATCTGGGCGACGGCATCGTGCTCCCCGACGGGGGCGCCCCACTGCACCCGCTCCGCGGCCCATTTTCGGCTGCTCCCCAGGAACACCTTGGCAGACGCGCTGCAGAAGGCCGGCAGGGCGAGGCGCCCGGTGTTGAGGGTGATGAGGGCGAGCTTGAGCCCCATTCCTTCACCCCACAGAAGGTTCTCCCGGGGGACCTTCACGTCTTGAAAACGGAGGACACCGTTGGAAATGCCCTTCAATCCCATGAACCGGCACCGTTGGACGGTCTCCACACCGGGCCAGTCCGTCTCCACGATGAATGCGCTGATCGGACGCTTGCCTCTTACCCCTTCTCTGGCCGGGGTGCGGGCCATGACCACCAGGAGTTCAGCCCGAGGGCCGTTGGTCGTCCACAGCTTTTCGCCGTTCAGCGTGTAGTGCTTCCCGTCCTGGGAAGGCTGGGCGAAGGTGGACATATTGGCGGGATCGGATCCCACCATGAGCTCGGTCAGGGCAAAGGCGGAGAGGGCCCCGGCGGCCGCCCTGGGAAGGTACTTTTGCTTCTGCTCTTCCGTCCCGAAGAGCACCAGGGGCGTGGGAACTCCGATGGATTGGTGGGCCGACAGGAAGGCTGCGGTAGAAGCGCAACGCCCGGCCACCAGGGAGAGGGCCCGGTTGTAGGACAACTGGGAAAGCCCGAGGCCGCCATATTTCCGGGGAATCTTGATCCCGAAAGCGCCCAACCGGGCGAGCCCGTCCAAGACCGAGTCCGGGACCCACTCGTCTCGGTCCACGGCGTCCCCGTCCACATGTTCCCGGAGGAACCGTTCCAGCCGTTCCAGGAAGGGGGCCGCCCGATCCGCCTCTTCGGCGTCCTGAACCGGGTGCGGGTAAACGAGGTCCAGGGAAAGGCGGCCATCGAAGAGTTCCCTCATGAAGCTCCGCTTACGCCACTGCCGCTCTCGAGCGTGTTCGGCCACTTCCCGCGACAATGCGGCATCGATGAGCGTTCGGTGCTGCGGGCTGCTCTGGCCCCCGTCATCAGGCGGGGAGTACGGGTCCCGAGCGCTAGTGTTTACGGAATCTTCAACCCGACGTTGCATCTTGTCCGTTCCTCTTGCGGTTGCCGTTGTGGGCCCGCTCCTTAACCTCATGGTGCTACTGTCCTGATCGTGCTACTGCCGCTTGGCCTCCGGCCATTCCTTCCGACACAATCAAAGATAAGTCTGGTTCCATAACATGGGCTGGGCACCAAGTCCCCGACGGGGAATCGGAACGCCGACGGACAGGAGCGGTTCGGCCCCGCGCGGTTGGCCCAAGCTCCGTCGACTGCGGGGCGGCCCATGCCCATAAGAGAGCCCGGTTCCGGTTCCCATCGCGCCGCCGTTGCGCTCCTGGTTGCGGTATTTTCGGGGGCAGTCGCCCTTGCCGCTGTTCTGTCCCCTTCAAAGGGTGGCGAAGGGACGGGGACTTCCGCTTCCGTCCGGAGGGAAGCGGGCTCCTCCCACCAATCGGCACCGGGCTTCTCGGGCTCGGAAGCGTGCCGGGCTTGCCACGAAGAACAATACGGTGCATGGGCGGCCTCCACCCACGGCACCGCCGGCGGGCCGGCGACGCCGGAGACCGTAATCGCCCCTTTCGAGGGTCCCCCCATCCGTTTTGCCGATGCTGTCGTCCGACCGGTCACTGACCCGGAGGGCCGGTACGTCTTCGTCGTGGAGCGTCCGGCCCGGCCCCCGCTGCGCTACGTGGTTTCCGGGGTGATCGGGCGGGGCCACATGGTGGGGGGCGGAACCCAGGGGTTCATCTCCCGCTTCGCCGACGGTACGGAGCGCTTTTTGCCGTTCGACTATTCGGCCGAAGGAGACCTGTGGTTCTGCAACACGGCCTTCGTGGCCGGCTTCTGGGTGCCGGGGGCGGACCGGGCGCGCCTCCGGGCCGATGCGGGATGGCAACCGATCACCAACGAGATGCGGCTGGCCGAGTGCGGCGACTGGCCGCCGACTCGGATTCTGGGTACCAACCGGAGGTTCGCCAACTGTCAGAACTGCCACGGGAGCCAGATCGACGTCGAGTATCTGCCGGAAATGGGACGGTACAACACCCGCTTGGCCACCCTTCGGATCAACTGCGAGTCGTGCCACGGTCCGGGACAGGACCATGTGGAGAAGGCTCGCTCCGGCTCTCTCGCCGCCTCTTCCGTTCTGGGCCTCCCGGTGTTGGACACCCTGGATACCGACGCCTCGTTACAGGTGTGTTTTCAGTGCCATGCGCTCAAGCGTGCCTTGGCGGATCCTCCTGCCGGCACAGCGGAGGACTACAGTCTAGGACTTCCGGTTATTGGCGATTCGCCCTACCTCCCCGACGGTCGAGTTCGGACCTTCGGGTACCAACAGACCCACAGGAGCAGCGCCTGCTACCTCTCCGGGTCCATGACGTGCACGGATTGCCACGACCCGCACTCCCAGGGCTACCGCGACCCCTTCGGCGCACCCCTGAACGGGCGCTACGACGACGGCCAATGCACGGCCTGCCACGCCAGCAAGGCGGCGGATCCCCAGGCCCACACCTTTCACCCCCCGGGTTCTGCCGGCGCTCGGTGCGTGTCCTGCCACATGCCCTACCTGCAACACCCAGAGCTGACGGACGCGGTGCCCTATGCCCGTTCCGACCACACGATTCCCATACCCCGCCCAGGCTTTGATGAAGGAGTCGGACTGGAATCGGCGTGCGCGATGTGCCACCGGGAACGCTCTCCGATGGAGCTGGCCCGGCAAGTGTCCGAATGGTGGGGAGAAATCAAGCCTTACCGCCCCAGCGTGACCGCGCTCGTCGCTGCCACGGCTCCCGGCACCGGGGATGCCCAGCGCGACGGCGCCCTGGCAGCGGCAGCCGCCCTGGGCAACAGGTATGGCCTGACCAAACTGATGGCCATTGACGCCTGGGTGCGGGGCCAAGCCCGGCTTGACAACTCCTCGCCCGACCTTGGCGATCCCGACCCTTTCGTCCCCGACCCTCCAGGTGCTCCTGGCCCTACTCCCGGCCTCAACGATGCCCCGGGGCGGTCCCTTGCCCTTCTCGGGGAAGATGACGACGAAGATGTTCGCGCCGTTGCCGCGGCCGCTCTTCATGTTGTGCGGGGAGGCAACCCCGATGTCCGCTCCCTTCTGGATGGCTGGCTCCGGGGGGCGCCCGACCCCGCCGGTTTCCGAGCTCGGTGGGCCGAGGCGCTCTCCCAGTGGGCCGCCGTCGCTGCGCGTGTACGCGGCCCCGACGCGGCCCTGATCTTTCTGCAAAGAGCCGCGGAGGTTCGGCCCGCCAGTCCCGAGGCGCTCGTGGGGCTCGCCTCCGGTCTGGCTGCTACCGGAGAAACCGAGCAGTCCGTGCGGATGTACGGGGAGGCGCTTCGCCACTCTCCCGGGCACCCGGTCGCCCTGGTGAACTTGGGGTTGGGACTGGAAGCTCTGGGACGGGAAGCCGAAGCTCAGGGGGTCTACGAACGGGCCATCAGGGCGAGGCCCACCGAGGCGCTGGCGCACTTCAACTTGGGCAACGCTCGCTTCCGAAGGGCCGACTTCCAAGGGGCGGCCGAGGCGTACCGGGCCGCCGTTGGCGCCGACCCCGGTCTTTCCCGAGCCCACTTCTATTTGGCCGTCTCCTTGGTCAATACGGGCCGGGTCATCGAAGCCCTGCCTGCCCTCTACACCGCCCTGGAGTTCGCGCCCGGGGACAAGGAAATCCTGGAAGTTATCCGCCGCGTGGAGGCGGCGCTGCCGAATCGGCCCGGATCGGGTTAGGTTGAAGGATCATGATCCGGATGCGACCCCTGCTTGCCGCCATTCCTGCTTTCCTTGCCGGAGCGTGTCACGCCTACGCGCCAAGTTCCTTGGCCGACGTCAGGAACGGGGACAAGGTTCGGGTATTGCTGACGCCTGACCAGCGTCAGGAGTTCGCCGACCCGCTTCCCGGCACAGACCGGGTTCTGGAAGGGTCCGTGGTTGAAGTCGACTCCGGACGCCTACTCTTGGAGGTTCCGGTTGTCACCCGTTTGGAGGGGATGCACGTCGAGTCCCTGCGCCAGCGGGTTGAGATTCCGGCCGCAGGACTGGCGGATCTGGAACTTCGCTCCCTTGCGCGGGGGCGGACGTATTCCATGGTGGGGATCGGCGTAGCTGTGATCGGCTTTGTTCTCTGGGACCAATTGTTGTCGGACGCCCGCCGAGGCACAAAGCCGCCTCCGGGTCCGCCCGAGGAAGACCGGCGCGTGGGGATTCGAATCCCCTTCGGGATCCGATGAGGCAGCAGGGTAACGTCATCATGACGCGTATCGCCGGGTTTACCCGGTTGCTGCTGCTGCTCCTCCCCGTGACCGCGTGCGAGGAAGACGAGATCGGCACACCCCTTTCCGTCGAACTCGTCGGACCGGGAACAGGTCGGACCGGGGAGGAACTTTCCGTCCTCTACGAAGCCGGTGGAAGAAGTCTGAGCGGGATTGTCTTCACCTGGGGAGACGGAGGGGTCGATTCCTTGGCCACGGCCGGGGCCCAGACGGCCAGCGGGTCCATGCGCCACACCTACGAAGCGCCCGGCGTGTTCACGGTTCGGGCCAGAGTGGAAGACGTCTTGGAGGGAGTGGACAGCGCAAGGGTCACCATCACTGTTCGGGGTGGCTAATTTTCGGGTTTCCAAAGGCTCAAGGCCAACTTCTCAGCCTTGGCAGGGCTCGGGCGTCGGTGTCCGCGGCGTCCCGGGTTCACCGGTCACTACCATCAACTACCCCGGGGAAGACCCTGCCGTCTCCCGCAACCTTTTCGGCTGGAATGGGCGGGATTCCCTTGGCAGGGTATGGACTGGGGCTTACTTTCGTTTCCACAAATCCGACCACCCGGGGTGCACGGGCGTCCCGTTGGTGGCATGACTCGGTCCAGAAGGAGCCGCAATATGACCAAAACGTTTGTCCGAAGCCTTCCGTTCCGACCGCGGTTCAGCCGGGGCGGGATTTTCCTGCTCTCGGTCGCGCTGGCCGTTCCCGGGGCGGTCCGCGCCCAGAACGCGACGATTACCGGCGCGGTGACCGACGAGACCACCTCGCGGCCCCTGGGATCCGTGCAGGTCTACTTGGTGGACACCGGGCTCGGGACCATCACGCGCGATAACGGTCGCTACATCGTCTTGAATGTCCCGCCGGGGAGCTACACACTGCGCGCCGAGCGCCTCGGGTATGCCACTGTGGACATTGACGTCACGGTGGAGGCCGGTGCCACGGTTCAGCAGGATTTCACCATCCGGTCCCAGGCCCTGGGCCTGGACGAAATCGTCGTGACCGGTACGGCGGGGGCCGCCCGACGCCGGGAGATCGGAAACACCGTTTCCCAGCTCAATGTGGCCCAGGACGTGGTGGAACCCCCCACCAACGTGGACGCCCTCCTCCAGGCTCGGGTGCCGGGGATGTCGATCACCCAGAGCTCCGCCAGCGCCGGCGGTGGGGCCATGATCCGTCTTCGTGGCAATGTCTCCATGACCCAGTCCAACCAACCCCTCATCTACATAGACGGGGTCAGGGTACGGAGCGAAGGCTTTGCCAAGAACGTGCCGCCCATCGGGTACTCGGGGCGGAGCAACAACGATGTGTCCAGCCCGCTCAACAGCGTCAATCCCCAGGATATCGAACGGGTCGAAGTCATCAAGGGGGCGGCGGCCACCACCCTGTACGGCACGGAAGCCTCCGCCGGTGTGATTCAGATCTTCACGCGGAGGGGTAGCGTCGGAGATTCCCGCTGGACGGGTCAGGTGGAGCAGGGACTTTCCCGAAACTTGACCTTCGGCCCCGACCCGTCGCTTCGGCCTCCGTCAGAGAACCCCACCTCCCTGTCGGGGGGACGCTCGGACTTCCTTTTCATCAACCCCTGGCTTCGGGGCCACAAGCCCAAGTGCGACGACGCCATCGTCGTGGAGAAACAGCCCTGCGACGACGGTTTGTTCAGCGACATGGGAGCCCACCAGCAGAAGTTCGCCCTGAACGTGGGCGGTGGGGCCCAGAATGTTCAGTATTTCGTATCGGGCTCCTACGAGAACGACGACGGCGTGCTGCCGAACGACAACGAGAAGAAGATCATCCTCCGGGGCAACTTCACCTTCAGCCCCATCGAGGCGCTTCAGCTCCAGTGGAATACCTCTTACACCAACGACCAGCTTGCCCACACGGCGGCGGGGAACAACGCCCACGGGATGACGCTCAACACCTTCCGGAGGGACCGGAACTACCTCAACGACGAGTCCTTCAACGCCATCGACCCCTTCCTCAACCAGGAGATCACCACCCAGATCGACCACGTGATCACGGGACTGACGGCCACGTACTCCCCCTTGGCCAACTTCACCAACAGGTTCAGCGTGGGGTACGACCTGGCGCAGCAGGACAACCGAAATCTGAGGCCCTTCGGCTTCATCCGGGCGCGTTCGGGAATCCTTTCCACCTCCCGCCACGAATTCAATACCCTCACGGTGGACTATGTGGGTTCCTTGGACTTCCAACTCACCGGGGACATCCGCTCCGGCCTCTCTTTCGGCGGACAGAGCGTTACCACCCGTTCGGAACAGACCATTGCATACGGGGACAACTTCCCGGGACCCGGCGACCCTGACGTGGACAACGCCGGCAACACCCTGGGCTTTGAAGACCGGGAGCGGGTGGTCAACGCCGGCTTCTTCGTTCAGAACGTCTTCGATCTGTATAACAAGTACTTCGTCACCGCGGGCGTGCGAGTGGACGGGAATTCGGCCTTTGGTTCCGACTTCGGCCTCCAGGCGTATCCCAAGGTATCCGGCTCCTACGTCATCTCCGACGAAGCGTTCTGGAACGACGACTGGGGTTCGTTGAAGCTCCGCGCGGCCTGGGGCCAAGCCGGACGGGCCCCCGGCGCATTCGACGCCGTCAGAACCTTCTCTGCGTTGGGTTGGGGTGGTACTCCTGCCTTCGTCCCCAGTAATGTGGGGAACCCGAAGGTGGGTCCCGAAACCACGTCGGAACTGGAATTCGGGTTCGAGGGGTCGTTCTTGGAAGACCGCCTCGCCATGGATGTCACGTACTTCAACCAAACGACCGCAGACGCCTTGTTCAGCGTCCGCCAGACCCCGTCCCTGGGCTTCACCAGCTCCCAGCTGGCCAACGTCGGGGAGCTGGCAAACAGCGGGATTGAGGCCGGGATCAACTACGCCATCGTACGGAACGACGTGTGGAGCTGGGACGTCGGCACGACCTTGTCCTTCGCGAACTCGGAGATCATTTCCTTGGGCGGCTCCCCGGAGTTCTCTATCGGGGGTTTCGGCTGGGTGATTGAGGGACAGCCAGCCCCGGTCATTCGATCCAAGCGGGTCGCCAATCCCGATGCGAACGCCGATCCCGAAATCGTAAGCGACAGCATCTGGGGTCCCAATCAGCCGACGACGATCGCGGGTTTCAGCACCACCGTCGGACTTCCCGGAGGTATCCTTGTCAGCGCCCGGGGTGAATACCAGGGAGGGGCCTTCATGCTGAACGGGCCCCAGGCTGCGGCCACCCGGCGTTCGGTTCGGTGGGCGGGTTGCTTCCAGGCGTACAACACCTGGGAGACTCAGGGGTACAACGCGCTAACCGCCGAGGAGCGGGCACGGTGTGACGTGAAGTGGTACGAGAGCGACTTTGCGGTCCAGCCCGCCGACTTCTTCAAGATTCGTGAGCTGAGCGTCCAGGCTCCGTTGCCCGAAGCGTGGTCCTCCAGGGTCGGAGCATCCCGGGCCAGCGTTACCTTTTCGGGGCGAAACTTCTTCCGGTGGGTGGATCCCCTCATGAGGACCCTGGATCCGGAGGTCGGCGCCAACGTCGGCTACAACACCCGGGTTCGCTCCATGTCCGAGCACGTGCCGCCTCCGGCGTACTACACCTTCTCCCTCCAGGTTGTCTTCTAGAGATGGGGCGAATGAAAGGAACAGCGATGGTTACATCACAATCGGCACGGTGGAAGATCCTTCTTCCCGTCCTTCTGGTTGGGGTACTGGCGGCGTGCGACACGGATGTCGTCAACCCGGGACGGGTGCAGGAAGAGTTCCTCTTTGAAGTGGACGCGCAGGAGGCCATCGTCAAAGGAATCGGACGGGCTGCCTCGGAAGCGCTGAACTGGGTGGGCTATACGGGCGCGGCGATCACCCGGGAGGTTCACCCCTCGGGTTCAACGGGCAGCTTCGGAATTCAGGTCGAATGGCAGAACGGCGAACTGGACTACGAGACGATCAACACGCACTGGAACCTTTCCCAGCGGGCCCGTTGGTGGGGCGACGACGGGATTGCCAAGATCATGGAAACGGGCGCCGAGTCCCAGGCGCTCCTGGCGGAGGCGTACCTTTGGGCCGGATATGCCTATCGCCTTTTGGGAGAAAACTTCTGTGAGTCCGTGATTGACGGAGAGGCTCCCGGCCCCCGGAGCGTCTACTACGATCGAGCGATCGCCCGCTTCGATCAGGCCGCCTCCCTGGGGTCCGGCGACCTGGCCACAGCCGCGGTCGCGGCCCGGGCTTCGGTGAAAGCCTTCAAGGGAGACTGGGCGGGGGCAACGTCGGATGCGGCGAGCATTCCGGACGACTTCGTCTGGAACATGCCGTACTTTCCGGACAAGGGTGATCCGACCCGGAACCGCATCCAGTTCGCCAGCCAGGCCGAGCCCTACAAGGCCCACACGCAGAAGTATACGAAGTATGAGAACTACAGCTTGAGCGAGAACAACGCCGAAGGCGACCCTCGGGTCTCGTATCGGGTGACGGACGAGACCGGTGACGCTGCGGTTCAGTGTTGTGGCCAGGTGCCCTGGTGGCCCCAGACCAAGTATGAAGACTCGGGGTCGGATATCCCCCTTTCCAAGGGAACCGAGATGCGTCTCGTCGAGGCCGAAGCCATGCTCGCCTCCGGTAACTGGCAGGGCGCGATGGGCAAAATCAACGCCTTGCGGTCCGCGGTCGGCGTTCCCGAAGCCACCGCATCGGGCTCGGCCGAAGCGTGGACGGCGCTCAAATTCGAGCGAGGCGTGGCCCTCTGGCTGGAGGGTCGCCGCCTTGGAGACTTCTTCCGCTGGAACCGCGACAATACGCCCGGCGATCTGGATCCGCTGGAGCTGCCCTCGGGGAGCCAGGACGAAGGCTCCCACTTGGTCCAGCAGGATCTGTGTTTCCCCATTTCCAGAGGGGAGAGGGAGACGAACGTCAACATTCCGTGACCGTCGCGGGGCTTTGCCCCCGCTTTGGCGCGGTTAGCCAAGCGGCAGAAACGACAACGAGCCCGGGTCGGCCAAAGAGGCGGGCCCGGGCTCGGGCATTGGGGGGCGGAGAGTTTGACGAGATTTGAAATTTGAACTCTTAATGTTCATTTTTCAAATATGATACCCCGACCGGACCATCTGGCGGAGCTGGGCAGGAAGTTGCAGGACAATCCCGTCGTGGCGCTCCTGGGCGCTCGGCAGGTGGGGAAGACCACGCTGGCGATGGATCTGGCCGCGACCAGAAGGCGGGTGACTCGCTTCGACCTGGAAGACCCGCGGGACTTGGCCAGGCTGGACGAGCCGACATTGGCTCTGGAAGCGCTACGGGGTCTCGTGGTCATCGACGAGGTGCAGCGTCGGCCCGACCTGTTTCCCGTTCTTCGGGTGCTCGCCGACCGGAGAGAGTTGCCGGCACGGTTTCTCGTGCTCGGGAGCGCGTCGCCGGAGTTGTTGCGGCAGGGATCGGAGTCCCTCGCCGGACGGCTTGCCTTTCACGAACTCACGGGATTCGACTTGGCGGAGGTCGGCGCCGAGCATTGGCAGAAGCTCTGGTTGCGAGGCGGTTTTCCCAGGGCGTGGTTGGGGAGGAGCGATGCCCGCAGTCAGGAATGGCGTAGGGACTTCGTCCGGGCCTTTGTCGAGCGCGACCTTCCGGGGCTGGGCATCTCTTTGCCCCCGAGACTCTTGCATGATTTCTGGACCATGCTGGCTCACTACCACGGTCAGACCTGGAATGGCTCGGAGCTGGCCCGGGCCTTCGGGCTTGCCCACACCACGGTACGGCGGCACCTGGACAGAATGACGGGCGCCTACGTCATGCGGCAGCTTCGCCCCTGGAGAGAGAACCTAGGCAAGCGCATCGTCAAGGCCCCCAAGGTGTACCTTGCGGATAGCGGCCTGCTCCACGCGCTTTTGGACATTACGGATGTACGAGACCTTGCCGCACACCCTAAGGTCGGGGCGAGCTGGGAGGGGTTCGCGCTGGAACAGGTTGTTCGCCGACTGAAAGCTCGACCGGAGGAGTGCTATTTCTGGTCGGTTCACGGCGGCCCGGAGCTGGACCTGCTCGTGGTTCGGGGTCGGCGGCGTCACGGCTATGAGTTCAAGCGCACGGACGCCCCAAGGGCCACGGCCTCCATGCGCGCTGCGCTGCGGATCCTGGGCCTGAACGGAATCGATGTGGTTCATGTCGGCCGCGACACGTTCCCGCTTGCGGAAGACATCCGGGCGGTCAGCGGCCGGGATATTCTCACGGCGATCGTTCCCCTTTGACGTCCGGGGGCGTATTCTCTGATCCCGGAAGGGACTTGGCAGGAAGTACATTACAGTGACGCGCCGATGCTTGGTCCTGCTAAGCAACCTATCTAGCATGGGAGGTGAGGCATGAATAGGGTGTCCAGGACGCACTTCTGTCATTTGGCCCCCAGGTCATTCCACACATTTTGGACTTTGCAATGTCTCCGGAGGCGGCGGGCGCCGATGTCTTCGGGGCTTTTCATGCACTAGCAGAGGCAGTTGCACGATGGGGGAATATGCTAGACGTTCGAACTCGCACTCGAATCAAGGATGCCACGCTTCTCCACCTTAACGGACCGCCCGAGCACTTTGCAAGCTTTGAGGATAGATATCTACCGGTTTCCGGGGCGATTGTCTTGGCCTCCCAAGCTTAGGGATCCTGATCTTATGATCATGCTTCAGGCCATCGCGGAAGACGATGAAGAAATAGAAAAGCGAGGTGTGAGAAGGTATTATTATGCAGATCTCAGGAAAAGAGCATCCGAAGCGATGGTGGCACCACTAAGGTTCCCGCCCAAGTGATTCAGTGGGAGGCTTCCCAGCGCGTGGGGTCGTTCCCTTCCGGTTCCTCATATGACGTCCGGGGTGCTCTGAAAGGTCCCCGCGGCCGGGGTGCGGCCTCACGTGGGTCCGTCCAGCCGGTGTCAGGCAGGACGGTTCACGCATCGCCCCCCAAGGCGACGGCCCCCTCAAAACAATCGCCAGAAAACGCATCAGGCGTCACAGTCCGGCTTCACATTGTGCTCTGGAACACCCCTCGCCCGATGGCCAGGATCCCCGTTGTCATAAAGAGCAGGGCGAGGACAGCCCCGACCAGATGGGGGCCGTAGCTCTTCTTGTCGGGCGGTCGGCGCTTGACCACCGAGCTGGTGAACTGGGCGACGACCGCGGCGGCCAGCATCATGAAGAGATGGCCGATCAGCTGGGTGTGAAAGGGACGGACGAAGAGCACTCCGATACCGACCAGCAGCTGGAGGTGGATCAGCCCGGCGAAGGCGGAGGCCAGCCGGGCCATCGCAGACGAATACTCCCGCTTTCCCAGCAGTCCTACGGTGGCGTAGAGGAGGGCAAAGAGCCCCACGGCAAGGACCAGGAAACGGATGCCTGAATGGGCAGCGAAAAGCATGGAGTGCTCCCGAGTGGGGGGCCGGAGGATGAGGTGTGGAGAGGGTCTCCAGAAGCCATGAATTTGCCGCCTCCGGGGCCAGGGGGCAATAATAAGGATCTGGCGCTACATTGCTTTTGCGCCGTGTTCCTGCTTTTACCGGTATAGCCATGTTCAAGACCGGCTACATCCTGAGCCGCCGGGCGGACTCGGTTTGGTTCCTGGGGCTTCCCTTCGCTGCGGTGGCCCTCGCCTTGGGGTTTCAGGCATGGCTTCCCTATGTAGCGGTGGCTTCAATCAACTTGTGGGTCACGACACCTCACCACTACGCCACCTGGGTTCGCAGCTACGGCATGCCCGAGGTGTGGGAGCGCTTCAAGGCGCGGCTCATCGTGGGCCCGATCGCCATCTTTTCCCTGACGGCCGCTGGCCTGATCTGGGCGCCCATCACCCTCCTGCTACTGGTCTCGGCGTGGGACCACCAACACAGCATCATGCAGCAGCATGGATTGAGCCGGGTCTACGACTTCAAGGCGGGGACGGGACTGGCGGACACTCGAAGGTATGATTTGGCTCTTCACTGGATCCTTTACGGGAACATGTTTCTGCAAGCCCCGATGTTCAGGTTCCTTTGGATCCGGGAGCTTCACCGAATGCACATCCCTATTTCGGCGGCCTTTGTGGAGGGTCTTCTGACCATAAGCTGGGTCGTCGTGGCCGTTTACGTCGTTTTCTACTTCCTTCACCTTCGCAGAACTGTCCAGACAGGCCGGCCGATCAACCCCATCAAGTACGCCTTCATCGGGGCGAGTTACTTCCTCTGGTACTACGTCGCCTGGCACACAAATTCCATTCTGCTGTACGCCGTCGCCCACCGGGTCATGCACGGGGTTCAGTACATTGTCATGGTCTACACGTTCATGCGGCGCTCCGCGGCCACCGGCACTTCTCGGCCCGGCTTGTGGAGCCGACTTGTGGGATCGGGGCGCCTCCGCTGGTTCCTGATCCTTGGAGGAGGCTATGCCGTGGTCTTCCAGCTTCTGATCAACCGCCCGCTGGACGAATTCGGCTTCGGCGTCGTCAACTTCGCACCCTACCCCGCCATCCCCCAGTTCAACATCCCGGCCCTGGACTACGCGGGTGGCTACGAACTCTGGTCCCAGATGATGCTCTATGCCTACGCTTTGCTTCACTACTATGTGGACTCATTCATCTGGAAGGTGAGGGACAAACAGGTGCAGAGGGGGCTTTAGGTGGGCAGAAGGCGAGCATCCGAGGGAACGAAGACGCCGTGGTTGCAGGCAACCGCCAGGGCATCAAAGGGCCAGCGGAAGCTGCCGAGTTACAACAACATCTTCCGTAGACCAAGCCACGCGCGGATCGTCTTCCATCGCTACCGCCTCCTTTTCGTGATCTATGGAGTCGGCATGGTCGTCGGGCTTCGGGAATTCTACCTGGCCCGGCGGAGTGAGCCAGTGGACTGGTTCAGCGACCAGTGGGCGGCCATGACCGAGATCGTTGCCGAGGTCAACCCCGGCGACCCGGACACAGATTTTCTGGAGGGGGTCCAGTCCATGGTTCATGGGGATGGGCCGGGCCTGATCTCCCATTTTGAAGAAGCTCTGAGCGCCGATGTCAAACACAACGAGTTTCTTCTGCGGGACTACGCGCAACACCTGTTGGATATGGGTGGGGACTGGCGACAGGTTAACGCTGCCGTGAACCGCTGGCGGGAGAACCACCCTTTCTCCGACGAGACGCTGATCCTGCCTTTGGGAACCGGGCCCAGGAACCGATCTGAAGCGTCGCTTCTTCTACGGGATTTGCGGCGGGTAGCGTGGATCGGAAATGCCGAGCTGAAACGGCACCAAGCAGGGTGGCGGGCACACCTTAGCTTTCGTCCGGCGCAAAGGGTTGACGTCAGGGAGGCCGTGGCCGCGGTGTCAATCTTGGCAGTCCCGGAATCCGACCGATACACCGTCACCGTCACCTGCCGGACGCTGACCGACTGCACGGCGTCCCGGAAGCGGGGGCGATGAAGCGCATACATTTGGAAGTTGCGCTATCCCGAATTGTTCCCCATTATCCGGAGCGGTAACCGGAGTGTTACCGAGTTGCCGGGCGATCCGGTGGCAATTGAGAAACCTGAGGGAAGAGTGGTCCGATGCCTTCCCTCCACAACAAAAGGAGGATTTATGCGACTACTGGGGTTCGCAAATGTCCCGCGCCTTGCGGGGCTCACTGCGGCGTTCTCTTTCGCCTTTATAGGAGGGGGAGGGGAGGGCGTAGCCGCCCAGGCCGGCACGGTGGTGGGCAGCGTCCGGGACGCCGTCAGCCAAGCGCCCCTCCCCGGCGCCCAGGTCTCTATCCCCGGAACTGAGTTGGGGGGCTTGGCTAACAATGTCGGGCGTTACCTCGTTCTGAACGTCCCGCCCGGCCAGCACACCGTTCGGGTCGACTTGATCGGCTACGGCAGCCAGGAGCTCACAGTGACGATAGCGGCGGGTGGCGCGGCAACGGCCGACTTTTCCATTCGCCAGGAGGCGCTCGCCCTGGAAGGTGTAGTTGTGACCGGCACTGCGGGCCAGGCCAGGCGGCGAGAGGTCGGCAACGCCATCAGCCAGATCGGTTCCGAAGACATCCAGTTGACCGCCATCACCGACATGGGGGATGTTCTCCAGGGCCGAACGACGGGGATTCAGGTCAACGATCACAGCGGCCAGGTCGGAGCGGCCAGCCAGATCCGCCTCAGGGGCAACAACTCCCTCACAGCTGGCAACAACCCGCTCATCTACGTAGACGGTGTCAGGATTGAAGGCTCTCCGCTTGGTACCGACGATGAAGGAGCCCAGACCCCGTCCGCCCTGGACATGATCAATCCTAACGACATTGACCGCATGGAAGTGATCAAAGGTCCCGCAGCCACGACGCTCTACGGTACTGAGGCCTCGGGCGGCGTAATTCAGATCTTCACCAAACGGGGCGTGGCGGGCGCTCCAGCGTGGAACTTCTCTATGGAGCAGGGTGTGAGCGTCATGCCCCACCAAGGACCGTCGGCCGATGTCAACCCCTCCGGTCTTTTCCTGAATACCTGCAGGGACCCGGGAATCCTGAACCATGCGACTGGAGAGATCGGCGTTGAAGAGCCTGGGTGTCCGGAAAACAACAGCTGGTTCCGGAACGCCCACCACCAAGTGTACAACTTGAGTGTTCGCGGTGGGGGCGAGACTGCAACCTACTTCGTTTCGGGGCAGTACGGAGACCGGAAGGGAGTGGTTGACCCCCAGGGTGCAGACAACTACAACGTCCGTGCCAACGTTTCCTTTCAGCCCGTCTCGGGGCTAGACATCCGGCTGAACAGCCACTACGCCCGGAGGAACATTACCTGGATTCCCAACGGGAACAACGCATCGGGTCTGTACCTGAACGTGCTCCGGGGAGATGCGGGATACACGCCTGGCAACGATGATTCCCTGGTTCTGGAGAACGACATTTTCTCACACCTGGACCAGTACATTACCGGCTTGGCCGTCTACTGGTCGCCCAACAGCCTGTTTTCCCACCGCCTAAATGTCGGGATTGACTATACTTCGTCGGACTTTATCGACTTCAAGGGTTGGGGCTTCTACGAAGAGGCAACCGGAGACCGCGAAATCGATCAGACCTTCGACCGGAACCTTACCTTCGACTACAGCGGCACCTTCGACTACGACCCGTTTTCCGGCATCTCCTCCAGCTTCTCGTGGGGCGGACAAGTCTATGAGGAATTCAGCTATGGCCTCAATGGCTTTGACGAACTCTTTGCCGGACCGGGCGAGCAAGTGCTGGGCGACGGAAACAACCCCCAGGTATTTGAGAACAGGGTAACCGTCCGGAGCGGCGGTTTCTTCGTCCAAGAAGTTCTAGGCTTCCAGGACAAGCTCTTTCTGACGGGTGGCGTCCGCTGGGACGGGTTCAGCACCTTCGGCGAGGGCTTCGGAATCGCTGCTTATCCGAAGTTTCAGGCTTCCTACCTGATTTCCGACGAAGACTGGTTCCCCGTCGGCTGGGCCGAGACCTTCAAGCTGCGGGCGGCGTGGGGGGAATCGGGGAAAGCGCCGGGTGCTTTTGACGCCAAGAGGACTTACGAAGCCACATCCGCCGACGAACAGGTTCCGGCAGTGGTCATCGCCAATCTGGGGAATGCCGATTTGGGGCCTGAGGTCTCTTCTGAGATTGAATACGGCGTTGATGCTTCGTTCTTTGACGGCAGAGTGAGCGTGGAGTTCACCAGATTTGACCAAACCACGCGAGATGCCCTCATCGGGGTACAGGAAGCGCCGTCCGGTGGGACCGAAGAAGCCACGCTCTATAACTTGGGCGAGGTGAAAAACTGGGGAATTGAGTCGGTTGTCAACTTTGTCCCTGTCCGGACCGACGATCTTGAATGGCACGTAGGGGTGAATTTGACGACCAACGACAGCGAGATCACGGACTTGGGACCCTTGGAGGACCTGGGCACCACCCGCCAGTTGGGGTATCCCCTCTGGATTCAATGGGATGACATCCTCCAGAACCCTGACGCCGTCGGGGAACTTCCCGAGTACGAGAAAGGCTATATCGGAAACCTGTTCCCGACGCAAACGGTCGGCCTGAATACCCGACTGACCCTCTGGCATTCCCTTACCGTGGATGTAGTTGGCGAAAGTCAGTCCGGGATGGTTCGGCCCATTGGTATTGCCTACCAGAATGTGCGGCGGCGCGTGTGGCCGGGGGACGGCTGTCCGGGGATTCAGGACATTTGGTACAAGGACGGCGACCGCTCCACCTTGACGGCGGCGGAAGTAGCTCGTTGCATCGGTCCCTACTCGGATCAGGGTGTATGGACGGATCCGGCGGACTTCTTCAAAATCCGCTCCGCGTCCATTACCTACCGCTTGCCGGAGGGGCTGGTGCCGGGAGCCCGGAGTGCTCAGGTGGGAATCTCCGGGAAGAACCTCTGGACGAGAACCGACTACCGGGGTCTAGACCCCGAGGCCAACGACAATGGCTTCGGTGATGCGACGCCAAATGAGTACTACAACATGGCGCCGCCCAGAGTGTTCATCCTCAACTTCTCGGTAAACTTCTGATGTGGGGGCCAGAGATGATGAAGACGAATCGGAAGGGAGCGGTCGCCGGCATGGCGGCTAAGGTGCTCGGCGTCGTCATCCTGTCGGGATGCGACTTGGAGGTGCTCAACCCCGGGCGCATCTTGGACGAGGACCTGAACACTCGGGAGCTGATGCCAATCGTGGTTTCCGGCGCTTCGGCGGAATTCAACGATGTCGTGGACAACTATGCTTTCACAGGAGCTCGCCTGACAGACGATCTGGCCGGTACCGGGAGCTACTTCACGACCGGCAAATTCCGGCGCGGGGTCTTCGATAATGAAGATTCGGATTTCTTCTGGGAACAGACCCACGAGGCGGCTTGGGCCGCCGGCGAGGCATGGGAACGGCTCCAAGGTGTACTTGAGGGAGAGGCGAATGGCTTCGACGGTTCTGCCCGGGTCTTTCTGCTCATGGGGTTGGCACACCGGTTGCTGGGCGAAAACTTCTGCGACGTGGTTTACGACATCGGGCCCCTGCAGCCCAGGGAGGCGGCGTTCGACAGTGCCGTCGTCGCTCTAAACCAAGCCGTTACGATCGGAATGGCGTCGGGGGCGAACGACTTTGTAACGGCTGCGCACGGAGGGCTGGCCCAGGCCTATGTCGGTCTCGGACAGTGGTCAGCGGCGACCGAAGCGGCGGCCCGTGTTCCCACGGACTTTGAGCACAAAGCCATTTACCACATTACAGCCAACAACAACGAAATCTGGGACGAATCCTGGCGGCGTGCAGAAGTGGGTGTCTGGGCAACCCCTGTTCAGGCGGCCTTTGATGGGGATCCGAGGGCGTCGTACACAATCTGTGGGGAGTGGAACGATCCCAATCGGCCTCCCGATCCCGATCTTGGCGTCACGCCAACGGGCACCTGCGCGGGCCAGGGAAGTGGTGCGCACCAAGGAGCAGACGGGCTCACCGCCCACTACCGGCAAGATAAGTACCCGGAGGCTGGCTCCGACATCCCTGTTGTTACGGGAACCGAAATGCGGTTGATTGAGGCAGAAGCCGCGTTGCTTGGCGGCGACCTCGGGACCTTCACGAAGATGATAAATGAGGTTCGTGCATTTTACGGTATCGAGCCCATTGAAGCACCTGCCTCTGCGGGTGCTCTGGAATTTCCCAACGCTCAGGACGATGCGTGGTCGATCCTTGATCGAGAACGATATCTGACGATGTGGATTGAGGGACGACGCCTCTGGGACCTGCACCGCTGGCAGCATCCGTTCCTGAATGGGGGAACGCTCATCGGTCCAGGAGCGACGCCCCGGATATCGTGTATGCCAATCCCCGAGCTTGAGTGCACCCTCAATCCAGAGATCCAGAATTCTTCGGTTTGCACATAGGGTTATTCACATAAGGTTTTGCAACGAGCACGGGGAGATTCGTCCCCCGCTCGTTGCCCCTCCCCCCGCACGGGGGGAGGGGCTTCCGGCTCGTGGCCGCATGAACCAGACTCAGATCTTTGCGTTCCGAATGTGGAGAAAATGAAAATGAAAATTGTCCTGGCCTTGGCAATATCTTTAGCCGCTATCTCATGTTCGGTTCCTGAGTGGAGAGTCGAACCTGATCAACCGTTTCTTGAGCTTGAGAGCATTGAGTCAACAACTGGATTCAATGCGATAGTGCAAGCATTGGAGGCTATGTATTCCGAGCTTGAAGATTCGCAGGCGTTGGCGAGGACTGCCCGAGCATTGGGAGAATCAGTGGAAGCACGGCGAGCTGCACTGACGGATGGGGTCCAAAAACTGGAGTTTCAACTTCAGAAGCAAAACGAGGAATATGCGGACGGGGAGTCATGTGTTGTTCACGATGATGCGCAGTTTGTCGTTGTATCTACTGGTGTTGCAGCAATAGTACCTGGAAGGGCAGAGTTTATTTCTTTTTCGTATACAAATAAGACTACTGAAATAGAGCATTCCATTTTTATGGAAGTCAATATAGATACGAAAGGCCCAACCTACGGAGATGGAATCAGAAAAATAGAATCTTCAGACTGTGATCGTGCACTGCTCACAACAGCGTATATGACATACCGTGTCGACCCGATTTTCACCACGACCTATTATGTATACGGAGAGACAGCCCACTCCATCCCAGGGATATCAGGTAGCATGACTTGGAGTTATGATCATGACTCGTATACAGCAAATTTATCTATAATAGATAATGAATCGGACACAGAACACTGACGCCTGGTACGAGACACCAAGCAAAACGAGCAGCCTAGCAAGCTCCGGTTACCTCCTCAGGAAAGGCCCCCGAACTTAGTGTTCAGACTCGCAAACCCACCAACCGCCATCATCTTGATCGCCGGAATATTTATACTACCAGCAGACGTAGTGGTCATCGTCATTTGATGATTCGTAGTTCGCATCCTCATCATCTTCCGAGTCGCCTCCGCCACCGATTGGAGGTGGGAAGCGATAACAAGCGCCGGGATCGTCACTAAGTTCCGAAGTGGACACACTGGTTTGCGGCGGAATACCACTCCAGCTAACGGGCACCAAGCACGTGGCATCCGTTCCCTGGGACGCTAAAGCGTCCTCTTCTCCGAAATGCGGCCACGGACCCAGCGCCTGCGAAAAGAATCGAATCAACTGCTTGACTTGAGTCAGCCCTTCTTGTCGCGTCATTCCCCACGTGCGGGCGTAGTCCGCTCCACCCGGCTTCTGCAACAATGCCAAATCTCTTCTGGCCCGCTTCAGCTCCGACTTCATGTAGCTGCGGGTCATTTCCATGGGCGGTCCGAGACCTGGCTCGTCGGAAAGGGGGGGTGTCGGCCGTAGGCAAATCACTACACGCGGCCAAGGTGACCAGGACAGCAAGCAGGCCCCTTGATCCACGCCCGGTGGCTACCCTTCGGCCTCCGCCGGAGGAAGATGCCGGCATGACGGCTTCCGGGGAGGCGTGCCCGGCCGGAATGCTCTTGGGACCCCCTAGCGGTCCAACCGGAAAAGCGTATTGTCTCTCCATGCTGCTTACCTTTAAGTCTTTTACCTTGTGCCCTCATTCACGGGAAGCGCTTGTTGATGTCAAGTTGATAGGGGACACCTTTTGAAGGTTGCGACCTGGCCATCCGCGGTCAAATACCGGACCCCTCCGCGGTCGCCTTCTACTTCCGCGGAGGACGGTTTGACCGGCGCTCCCGACACCCGCGTCCGGCCCTGGTCCCTAGGGCGCCCTCCCGTGCGATCGTTCCCCCTCCCCCTGATCTTGCCGGGGGCACTGGCCGTTGGACTGGCCGCCTACACGGCCCTGCCCGGGGTGCGGACCGTCTCGGGCCTGTTCTGGTCCTTCGTCGTGGCCTCGGCCGGCGTGCTGTTCTGGACCCTCGGCCTCTGTGCGGCCTGCCTCCGAAATCCGGACCGGGCCCTGACCCTGGAGATTGCGTCCCGAAAGCCCCACTGGATCCAGATGCTGGCCCAAGGTTCCGTGATTCTGTGGTGGGGTTGGTTTGTCCGGCCGGTGTACGAATACGCCCCCTTCATCCTTGCCCAGCTAATCTTGGCGGTTGCGGTGGACAGCCTCTTCAGCTGGACCCGCCGGGGTCGTTATACCCTTGGCTTTGGAACGGTTCCGGTGGTCTTCAGCTTGAACCTGTTCCTCTGGTTTCACCTGCCCTGGTTCTTCCTGCAGCTGGCCATGGTCGTTCTCGTATACGTCGGCAAGGAGTTCGTCCGTCGGCGTGTAGACGGCCGTTCCCGACACATCTTCAATCCTTCGGCGTTTGCGCTCTCCCTCGCGGCGCTGGCGCTGATCGCCACCGGCCAGACGGGCATTACCCAAGGCGTGGAGATCGCCCAGAGCCAATACGTTCCTCCGTACATCTTTCTGGTGATCTTTCTGGCCGCCGTTCCCGGGCAACTTCTCTTCGGCGTGGCCACGATGACAATGCCCGCGGTGCTGGTCATCTATGGCTTCAGCGCCGCCTATCTGGCCCTCACCGGTGCCTTCTTCTTTTACGATGCGCACATCCCGATCGCGGTCTTCCTGGGCCTTCACCTTCTGTTTACCGACCCGGCCACCTCCCCTCGATCGGAGCTGGGGCGGGTCATCTTCGGCGTCCTGTACGGAACCGGCGTAATCGTCAGCGTGGTTGGCCTGAATGCAATCGGCGCGCCGCCCTTCTACGACAAGCTGTTGCCGGTACCGATCCTCAACCTCCTGGCGCCCAGTCTGGACCGGGTTGCCCAGTCGACGGCGGCTGCCCTTCGCATTGGGTGGGCGGCGTCCAGGGCCGCGGTTCCCGCGCCGCGCCGCGTGCTGACCGTCGGGCTGTGGGCGGCCACCTTCGGCGGGCTGAGCCTCACCGGCGGCTTAGGGGACGACCATCCGGGGCAGTACTATCCCTTCTGGCGAGACGCGTGTGACCGGGGGAATGAACGGGCCTGCGACTACACCGGTGTCATGCAGTGGAAATTCTGCGACCGCGGTTCCGGTTGGGCGTGCAACGAGTTCGGCATTTTCTTGGCGGAGGAGGACGCCGACTTCCGGGGCGCCGCCGGGGAGTTCGGCCGGGCGTGCCGTCTTGGGTTCGCGCCCGGGTGCACCAACTTGGAGACTCTCGGGGGGGGTCCGCCCGCCGGGGGAGGTGGCCGTCCGTTCTTCTTCGCCCGGAGCAGTCCGCCCGTCCACGAGATGCCGATTGTGATCCGTGGGAGCAAGGGACCGGTCGGGGAGCGGGACCCCGCGGCCCTGATTGCGCTGGCTTGCGAAAGGGGTTGGGGAGACTGGGGTTGCCGGGAGGCCGGCCCACCCTGACCTGACGGGCCGGTCCCCGTCGTCCGTTCAGCTCTCGTCGTCGGAAACGGCCGCCGCCTCCTTCGCCTGGCGCACCATCTCCCGCACGTCGGCCAGCAACTGCTGGGCGTCGTAGACGATGCCGTCCTTGATCGTGTACTTGATGCCTCCGACCCGCTCCACTTCTCCGGTCTCGTCGTTGAGCTTCACGGCGCCGTTGCCGTAGAGGACCTTGAGGTTCTGAAGCGGGTTCTCGTCCACCACGACCATGTCGGCTTTTAGGCCCGCCCGGAGGATTCCGAAGTTGATGTCCGTGCCCTTGGGGTCGTGGAGCTCTTCGGCTCCGTACAAAGTGGCGGAGCGGATCACCTCAACGGGGTGGAAGCCGGCCTCCCGGAGCAGTTCGAGCTCGCGGATGTAGTCGAAGCCGTACAGCTTGTAGATGAAGCCTGAATCGGAGCCGGTGGTGACCCGTCCGCCGGCGTTCTTGTAGTCGTTCAGGAAGTGCATCCACTTCTGGTAGAACTTCTTCCAGTGGTACTCGTCCTCGCTGGTCCAGTAGAACCAGTAGGAACCGTGAGCCCGCCTGGACGGCCGGTAGAAGTCCCACTGACTGGGCAGGGTGTACTCCTCGTGAAAGTCGGCCTCCCGGGCCCTCATCACGTCCCGACTGGCTTCGTAGATCGACATGGTGGGATCCAGGCCGAAGCCCAGCTCCAGAAACCGTTCGATCAGGGCATTCCACTGCTCCGACCCCGGCTCTGCTGCTTGGTACCAGAGGCGTGCCACGTTCCCGAAGCGGTGCTGTTCGTCCTGGTAGTTGTAGTCCAGGGGCCAGTCCTGGATGCTGTAGTCGGTAAGCATGGACTCCATGAGCCCGTAATAGTGGGTCATCATGTCCAGGCCGACTTCCGCCGCGTCCAGCGCCGTCATCCGGGCCACCCCGGTCTGGGCCAGGTGAGCGACGGTGCCGAGGCCGTGGAGGTGAGCCTCGTCGATCACCGCTTCCATGATGTCCGGATCCATGGCGGTGAGCTTGAGACCGTCGATCTTTGCGCCCTCCACCTCCACTTCGGCGGCCCACCGGACCCACTCCCGGGCCTTCTCGGGAGAATCGACGGAACCTTCGTCCCAGGCCTCCCCGGGCCGGGCGTAGGTGAACATGCGGGGGGCGACGATCTCGTTCCTCGCGGACGCGGCCTTCTCCTCCAGAGCCCACATCATGGGGCCGTGGCCCACTCCTCTGGAGGTGGTGATCCCGTGTCCCATCCAGAGCTTGTAGGTGTACTCGGGTTGGGGCGCCTTCCCCGATCCACCGGTGTGGGCGTGCATGTCCACAAAGCCGGGCATGATGAACATGCCGGTCATGTCGATCTCCTTCGTCGCGTCCGCCGGGCGCCGCTCCTCGTTGATCGGAACCCCGGGATAGCCTACCGTCCGGATCTGGACGATCCGATCCCCTTCGACGACGATGTCCACCGGGCCCATGGGTGGAGCTCCGGTGCCGTCGATGATCGTGGCTCCGCGAAGGATGAGCCGTTCGTGGGGTCCGTCCCCTTCATCGGCTCCGCGCGGCGTGGTGACTTCCATTTGCGCCATAGCCGTCGCAGGAACGATGGCGGCTGTCCCCAGGATGGCAACTGCCGCTACGGTACCGGCCGACGCAAGGACGCGAAGAACTCTTGCTTTCAGGTCGCCCCGACGCGGGAACAGGCGGCGCGATCCAAGAGAGCACTCCATCCAAACCTCCTCATTGTAGAGTAGAATGACAATGTACCAATCTAACGCGGTAACCCCGGGAGCCGACATGATGACCGCGCACTCATTGCGGACCCTTGGGCTCCGATCCTGATCGGGAGTGGATGCCCGGAGGGCTTCGAGGCGCCCCAACGACGTGCTTCTCGAGGGCACTTTCCCCGATTCGGGAGCCGGATTTACGATTCTGTCCATGATCTCCAGCGACTTTCGGGGCGTGGACCCGGCTCAGCTCAGCCCCCAAGGGGCGGCAGCGGAGGTCGAACGGCTGGTTGAAGTCATCGGTCGTCACGACCGCCTGTACTACGAAGAGGCGGCGCCGGAAATCCCTGATGCCGACTACGACGCCCTGTTCCGGCGCCTCCAGGACCTGGAAGCTGCCCACCCGTCGCTGCGAGCCCCCTACTCTCCCACGCAACGGGTCGGCGGAGAGCCGAAGCAGGAGTTCCCCAACCTGGAGCACGCGGCCCCGATGTTGTCCCTGGATTCGTCTTACGAACCGGGGGACGTTCGGCGCTTTGACCAGCGGCTGCGAAAGGCCTTAGGGAATGAAAAGGTGCGTTACATCTTGGAGCCGAAGTTCGACGGCGTGTCCCTGGAACTGGTCTATGAGAACGGAATTCTGACCCGGGCGGTAACCCGCGGAAACGGGAGAGTGGGCGAAGGGGTCACCGAAAACGTTCGAACCATTCGGTCCGTTCCGCTACGGCTTCGGGAAGACAAGCGCGCCGCGCCGCCATTCCTTTCGGTCAGGGGGGAGGTTCTTATGTGCTTGAGCGACTTTCATGCCCTGAACCAGCGCCGCATTGAGGCGGAACGGTACAAGAACCCGCGCAACGCCACGTCGGGAGCGCTTCGCCAGCTTGATTCCCGGGTCACGTCCAAGCGTCCCCTGACGGTGCGGACCTACGACGTCCTGGCCATCAAGGGGCATTCTTTCGAGTCGGACATGGAAGCCATGTCTGCCCTGAAGGCCTGGGGTCTGCCGACCCCGGACCCGGAATCGGTGAAGCTGGCGCACTCGGTGGCGGAGATCGCCGACTACCACCGGCAATTTGCCACCACTCGGGATTCGCTGGACTACGAAATCGACGGCGTGGTCATCAAGCTGGATGACCTGTCCTTGCGGCCCCGGCTGGGGAGTACCTCGCACCACCCCAGGTGGGCGATGGCTTTCAAGTTCGAGCCCCACCGGAAAGTCACCCGGATCCGGTCGATACGCACCGACGTAGCGCGAACCGGCGTCCTTACCCCCGTGGCCGTTCTGCACCCGGTGAAGATCGGAGGCGTGAAGGTGTCCCGGGCCTCCCTGCACAACCGGGAGGAGCTGGACCGGAAAGATATTCGCGAAGGAGATTCGGTGTGGATCCGGCGCGCCGGGGACGTCATTCCCCAGGTCGTGGAGCGGGTTCAGGAAGAGGATCGGGAACGAGGGGAACCGTTCCGAATGCCGGCGAAGTGCCCGGCCTGCGGCACCGACCTCGTGGAGAAGGGACCCTTCACGGCTTGTCCAAACCATTTCGGGTGCCCGGCCCAGCTCAAGGGCCGGATCGTCCACTTCTGTTCCCGAAACGCTCTGGACATTAGAGGGCTGGGGGAAAAGGCCGCGAATCTGTTGGTGAAGGAGGGTCTCGTGAAAAAGCTGGCGGACCTGTTCGACCTGCAGAAGGAAGACCTGACGGCCCTGGAAGGCTTCGGCGAAGCGTCGGCTGACAACTTGGTGGAGGCGATCCAGGGTCGCAGAGAAGTCCAGTTACCTCGTGGCTGGTCACCGCACGCGCTTGCGCCGTCCCTGCGGAGGGCGCTGCGCGGCCGGCGGCGAGTCCGGCTGGCCAACTTCGTGGCCGGGCTGGGGATCCCGGAGGTGGGGGTCACCGTCGCCGGCGATCTCGCGACCCACTTCCGGAGCTTCGCGGCCATCCGGGATGCCACCAAAGAGGCGCTGGAGGAGATTCCCGGCGTGGGTCCGAAGATGTCGGCCGCGATTCGGGGATTCTTCGACGACCCAGCGGTGTCCACCGCCCTGGACAACCTGATTGCCAAGGGCTTCCGTTTCAGCCCCCCCGATGGGACCCCAGCCGGGGAAGAGGGGAGAGGATGGGTGGGGAGGACGGTTGTGCTGACGGGCGTGCTGAAGAACATGAAGAGAAGTGAAGTGGGAAGGGCACTTCGAAAACGGGGGGCCCGGATTACGAGCGCCGTGAGCGCCAGAACGGATCTGGTCGTCGCCGGGTCGAAGCCTTCCGAGTCCAAGCTTGCCAGGGCAAGGGAGTTGGATGTCAAAGTGATGGGGGAAGAAGAGTTTCTGGACGTCTGGCCTCCGGGGGCCGGGGTGGAGGGGGAAGATTGACGAGTCGGAGTGGATTGGATGAGTGAAGACAGGGTGATCAGCCGGATGCCTGCCTGAATCCCTTGCTGGCGTATATTCTTCTGCTCACGGGCGGTTTCGGCGCCCTGTACTTCGGGGCCGAGTGGCTTGTGCGGGGTGCCGCCCGCATCGCCGCCGACATGGGGGTCAGTCCCGTGGTCGTGGGTCTCACCCTCGTTTCGCTGGGCACCTCGGCACCCGAGCTCGTGGTGTGTATCTTCTTCGCCCTGGATGGCCAGGGCAGCCTGTTGACGGCCAACGTGCTGGGTTCCAACCTGGCCAACGTCGGCCTGATCCTGGGCGCCACTGCCATGATCCGCCCCCTGGCCGTCGCCGACCGGGTCGTCGCCAGGGAAGTCCCGATCATGATCGTGATCACGGTCTTTGCCTATCCTTTGTTGCTGGATGAGGCGCTGAACCGGGGTGAAGGCTTGATCCTCCTGGCCCTCCTCGTTGTCTACGTAGCCTTCACCTTTTCCAGCGCCGAAGAAGAGGTACAGGAAATCCTGGAAGAGGTGGGCGACCTTGCCGACCCGGAGCCGGGCCGGTTGCGCAACATCGGGTTGGTGGTAGTAGGCGCTGCCGGACTGGGGGCGGGCGGTAAGGCGGTGGAGAGCGGGGCCGTGTTTTTAGCCACCGAGCTGGGGATTAGTGAGATGGTGATTGGCGTGACGGTGGTCGCCGTCGGGACGTCCTTGCCGGAGCTTGTCACTTCCATTGTGGCGGCCGCCCGCCATCAGTCGGACATCGCAGTGGGAAACATCATCGGATCCAACATCTTCAACCTCACGGCGGTCATGGGGGGCGCGGCCCTCGTGCGAGAGTACGAGATTGGCCCGGAGATCCTGAATCTCCAGCTACCCATGGTCCTTGTGCTCTCGGTGTTGGTGTTGCCGGTGGTGGCCACCGCCCGGAAGGTCAGGCGAGGGGAGGGGTTCCTTCTCCTTGCCACCTACGTCGGCTTCGTGACCTGGATCACCTTGTGACCCCCAATTCCGCGCGGCGGGGCCCGGCCACCCGGCGAGACCTGGCCACCCGCCTTTCCCGGGTCGAATCCCGGAACGTGACCTTTCTCGGGAGAAATTCGCCGTTTTGGGCCGAGGCTTCGGGGGTCCGGGTCCGGGACACGGAGGGCAAGACCTACCTGGACTTCACGGGAGCCTTCGGGGTCGCCTTTGCGGGACACCGCCATCCGCTGATCATGGAGCGGATCGCGGAGCAGTCGGGGCGCCTCGTTCACGGCATGGGGGACCTTCATCCGTCGGTGGTGAAAGTGGAATTTCTGGAGGCCCTGGCCGCCCTGATGCCGTGGCCCGAGACCCGCACCGTCCTGGGGTTGAGTGGTTCGGATGCCGTCGAAGCGGCCCTGAAGACGGCCCAACTGGCTACGGGGCGCACCGGAATCGTCGCCTTCCAGGGCGGCTATCACGGCCTCACCCTGGGTGCGCTGTCAGTCACCCACAGGGAGCACTTCCGTCGTCCCTTCACCGACCGGCTGGCAGATCACGTCCGCTTCCTCCCCTTCCCCACTTCGGCCCGGGAGGCGGAGCGGAGCGTGGCCGCCCTCTCCGAAATCATGGCGAAGCCGGATCCCCCCGCTGCCGTGATCGTCGAGCCCATCCAGGGTCGGGCCGGCGTCCGGGTTCCGCCGGCCGGGTTCCTGAAAGCGCTCGGCATCCGAACTCGAAGGGGCGGGGCCCTCCTGATTGTCGACGAGGTCTTTACGGGCATGGGCCGGACCGGCGGCGTGCTGGCGTGCACCGATGAAGTGGTTCCCGACCTGGTCTGCCTGGGCAAGGCCCTGGGAGGGGGTATGCCCCTTTCGGCTTGCTGTGGGCCGGCGGAGGTCATGGATGCGTGGCCTCTCTCCGCCGGTGAAGCGATCCACACCAGCACCTTCCTGGGCCACCCCCTGGGTTGTGCGGCAGGGCTCGGGTTTCTAGCGGCCTTGGCGGCAGAGGATCTGATCCGCCGGGCGCGGCGATTGGGGGAGCGCTCCCTCCGCTACTTGGAAACGGAGCTGGAAGGCTGCGACCTGGTGAGGGGCGTGCGTGGCCGGGGTCTGATGCTGGGGATCGAACTGCGGATGGGGCTGGCACCGGTCGTGGCAGCAGAGGCGCTGGAGCGGGGGCTGATCGTTCTCCCCGCCGGAGAGACGGGTCAGGTCGTGGAAGTCACGCCCCCCGCCACGGTCACGACAGAAGAGCTCGAGAACGGACTTGAAATCCTCGTCACGGGGATTCGGGAGGCCTCGCGCCTGGCCACGACGGGTGAAGGTTCACACTCCCCCGTTCACCGAAGCCGCCGCTGGGCTTCAGCGCACAGAGGTGGCTAAATCGATCCGATTTGCCAGTTCCAGGTCCTTGCGGGTCACGCCACCGGCGTCGTGGGTCGTAAGGGTGAGGTAGACCTTGTCGTATCGCACGTCGATGTCCGGGTGATGATTCAGCTCGTCGGCAATGGTGGCGATCCGGTTGACAAAGACGATGGTGCTGCGAAAAGAGGGGAACACGTACCGTTTCCGGATTCCGTCACCCTGGCCCTTCCACCCGGTACGGGCATTCATCCAGTCCATGATTTCTTCCGGAGAAAGCTTGTCGGCCATGGGGTCTCCTTAACCTGTTTGCCGGCCTTGGGGGTTGGCGCTGGACCGGGAGCGAAACTCGAGCATTGGATCGAGACCCGCTTCGCACTGGGCGCTTAAGCCCATCCTGGCTGCACTCGGTCGCTCCTTCCTGACTTCCATAAGGTAACCGGATCATTGACGGGCGGCAGAGAAGTTCCTACCTTCTTTGTCCTTGAATGTTGCGGGGTGGAGCAGTCTGGTAGCTCGTCGGGCTCATAACCCGAAGGTCGCGGGTTCGAATCCCGCCCCCGCTACTGTGGAGTGGATCCGGAAAACGCCGCCGCTGCGCGGCGTTTCTGGTGTAGGCCGGCTAGGCTTCCGGTCAGGAACGGCGGGGCTCGACACCGGAGCGGACCCGGTCGGCTCTTGGGTGCGTTCTCGGTTCGGGGCCAGGTAGCTCAGTTGGTAGAGCACGCGACTGAAAATCGCGGTGTCGGCGGTTCAATTCCGCCCCTGGCCATGAATCACAGGTCCGTAGCTCAACGGGTAGAGCACCGGTCTCCAAAACCGGCGGTTGGGGGTTCGAGTCCCTCCGGGCCTGTATTTTCTTGGGGTTTGCCCTCATCGTCTAACGGTCAGGACACCACTCTTTCAAGGTGGAGATCGGGGTTCGATTCCCCGTGGGGGTATGTTGAAGCTGGAATGAATCCCTTGGAAGTAAGGGTTCGGGGGGCTGTAGCTCAGTTTGGTTAGAGTGCCGGTCTGTCACACCGGAGGCCGCGGGTTCGAGTCCCGTCAGCCCCGTGGCGGTTGTTTGACAATCAAGGGTTGAGGAGCAGCTCTGGTTTGCGTTCGCAACAAGGGGCCGTAGCTCAGTTGGGAGAGCGCCTGAATGGCATTCAGGAGGTCAGGGGTTCGAATCCCCTCGGCTCCATATGTGGTCGGCTGGAGCGTTGCCGTTTTTGAGCTCGGGTGGCGGAATTGGTAGACGCGCAGGATTCAGGATCCTGTGGGGGATAACCCCGTGAGGGTTCGAGTCCCTCCCCGAGCATTGGATGCCCACGTGCTGGAATTGGTAGACAGGCTGGTTTGAGGGACCAGTGTTCGAAAGGACGTACAGGTTCGAGTCCTGTCGTGGGCACTGTTGGGAACCTTTGGCGCCGCCCGCCCGGCGTCGGTAGCGCTTCTCCGCGCAGGCGCCCGTAGCTCAATTGGATAGAGTACCTGACTACGGATCAGGGGGTTGGGGGTTCGAGTCCTCCCGGGCGTATGAATGCACGATGAGGGCGCGTAGCTCAGTTGGTTAGAGTGCCACGTTGACATCGTGGAGGTCACAGGTTCGAGTCCTGTCGCGCCCATTTTGGTTCCCTCCGGGGCCGTAGCTCAGTTGGGAGAGCGCAGCGTTCGCAATGCTGAGGTCAGGGGTTCGAATCCCCTCGGCTCCACTCGGTGTTCGTTGCTGTTTTGACGAAACGAGGCCACCGTAGCTCAGTTGGCAGAGCACGTCACTCGTAATGACGGGGTCGTCGGTTCGAGTCCGACCGGTGGCTCTCATCGGAGTTGCAAGCCCCGTGGTGTAACTGGCAACACGTCTGACTCTGGATCAGAAGAGTCCTGGTTCGAGCCCAGGCGGGGCTATTTGGAGGGATGGCTGAGCGGCTAAAAGCGGCGCCCTGCTAAGGCGTTGGTCCCCTGGACCACGTGGGTTCGAATCCCACTCCCTCCGTTGAGCGAAGCGAACGGTTGGAATGGGGTTCGAACGGGGTCGAGCCGGAGAGGGCTTGGGCGGAGCCCAAGGGCTTGGAGACGACCGGAGGCGGGCAGCCGGAGGTCAATCCCACTCCCTCCGTTGAGCGAAGCGAACGGTTGGAATGGGGTTCGAACGGGGTCGAGCCGGAGAGGGCTTGGGCGGAGCCCAAGGGCTTGGAGACGACCGGAGGCGGGCAGCCGGAGGTCAATCCCACTCCCTCCGTTGAGCGGGACGGGTGGCCGAGTGGCTTAAGGCGCACGACTGGAAATCGTGTGGGCATATTGCCCGCGTGGGTTCGAATCCCACCCCGTCCGTGAAGCGTAAGCGAGCGGTTGGAGTGGGGTTCGAACGGGGTCGAGCCGGAGAGGGCTTGGGCGGAGCCCAAGGGCTTGGAGACGACCGGAGGCGGGCAGCCGAAGGTCAATCCCACCCCGTCCGTGAAGCGTAAGCGAGCGGTTGGAGTGGGGCGGTTTTTCGGGGCGTGGCTCAGTCCGGTAGAGCGCTGCGTTCGGGTCGCAGAGGTCCCCGGTTCGAATCCGGGCGCCCCGATTGTCGTTGCCGAGCGGGAAAGATCCCTTTTGGCAGCCCTGTCGCGTTGAGCCCTGGCGCCTTGTTGGACGGTCTCGACATGGGACGTGCCCGGGCTCCTGCGTCGGGCCTGATACCGCTCTGGACCGCGGGCATGAGTCGCAGGACGCAACCGTTGCTCTAAACCCTGGAGGCGTAGTCCTAACTGGTAAGGCACCGCACTCGAAATGCGGCGTGCGCGAGCACTTGGGGGTTCGAGTCCCTCCGCCTCCGTTCTCGGGCGAGGAGTTTGTCGCTTGGGCCATGTCCCTCCGGCTGCACGTTGGAGGGCAGGGGTTGCAATCGGAACCGGTTTGGCGAAAAATGGACGCCGAAGCCGATCCGCCCCCGAGTCATCCGGCTTCAGCAGGATTCGGGCACCCCGGCGTTCGTCCGGCGGGGGCATCGGCAGTCCGATCAACCCAGGAGTTCCCATGAGCCACCGTCTCCCGCCAGGTGCGGTTTTCGCCGCCGCTCTCCTCACGGGGCCTGCGGCCCTGGCCCAGTCGCCCCCACAGCCGCCGCTTCAGGAAATTCTGGGCGCATTCGAGTTCCGTGAGATCGGGCCCGCGATCATGGGTGGCCGGGTGGCGGATATCGCCCCGGTGGAATCGAAGCCGACGAGCTTCTACGTGGGGCTGGCTTCGGGCGGCGTCTGGTTCACCGAGAACCACGGGATGTCGTGGACCCCGCTCTTTGACGACCAGCCTTGTTCTTCCGTCGGCGACGTCACCGTCTTTCAGCCGAATCCGAATGTGGTTTGGGTGGGTACCGGGGAACCTCAGAACCGCCAGAGTTCGCCTTATGGGTGCGGTGTGTTCAAGTCGGTTGACGGGGGGCGTACCTGGATCGCCGTGGGCCTGAGCGATACCCGCCACATTGCCCGGATCGCGGTTCATCCCGCCGACCCGGACATCGCCTACGTAGCCGCTGTGGGCCATCTCTTCGGGCCGAACGAGGAGCGCGGGGTCTTCAGGACCCGGGACGGCGGGGAGACTTGGGAACGGGTGCTCTATGTGGACGAGAACACCGGTGCCATCGATCTCGTGATGGATCCTTCCGATCCCCGCACGCTTTTCGCGGCGATGTATCAGCGTCGGCGCACGGTCTTCGGATTCAGTGCGAGCGGGAGCGGGAGCGGTCTCTACCGAACCACCGACGGCGGCGAAAGCTGGGCGGAACTCACCCGGGGACTTCCCGATGGGGATAAGGGACGTATCGGCATTGATGTGTACCGCCGCGACGGCCACCGGGTCTACGCAGTCGTGGAGTCTGCGAACGCCGGGCGGGGCCTTTACCGGTCCGAGGATCGGGGGGAAAGCTGGGAGAAGGTGTCGAGCCGAAACCCCCGCCCCATGTACTTCAGCATGGTGCGCGTCGACCCGAACAATCCAGAGCGGATCTACCTGGGAGGCGTGCGCTTCTCGGCCTCCGACGACGGTGGAAAGACGTGGCGGGAGGGGGACGTTGCCGAAGGCATCCATGTAGACCACCACGCGCTGTGGATCAATCCCGATAACTCGAACCACCTTGTGCTGGGCAACGACGGAGGGGTTGCAACGAGCTGGGATGGAGGCCGCAATTGGCGCCACCACAACAACATGGCCATTGGTCAGTTCTATGAGATCGGCGTGGACATGAGCGATCCCTACCGGGTGTGCGGAGGTCTCCAGGACAACAGTTCCTGGTGCGCGCCCAACGAGACCATCACCGGTTATGGCCTCAGGAACCGTGACTGGATCGATGTATGGGGTGGAGATGGCTTCTACAACCAGTTCGATCCGAGCGACCCGAACATCCTCTACACCGAGTCCCAGGGTGGAAACTCCGGGCGAGTGAATCTGGCGACTGGAGAAGTGCTCAACATGCGCCCGGCACCCCGTGACCCGGGGGACCCCGATCCCGAGGCGGGAACCGAGGCCGACGAAGACCGGACGTACCGCTACAACTGGAACGCCCCCATCGTTGTGTCCCGTCACGACCCGAACACGGTGTATGTGGGGAACAACCACCTCATGCGATCCCGAGACCGGGGGATGACGTGGGAGGAGGTAAGCCCCGACCTGACCCAGGCGATCGACCGCGATTCCCTCCCGATCATGGGTGCCCTGGTGACCGACGAGACCCTGTCCCGTCACGACGGCACGAACAACTACGGCAACATCACCACCATTGATGAGTCTCCCCTGTCCCCGACCCTGATCTACGTCGGAACCGACGATGGCAACCTGCAGGTCACCCGTGACGGCGGAGCTTCGTGGACCCAAGTCGCAGAGGATGTGCCCGGGCTGCCCGAAAACTCCTACGTGAGCCGCATTGATGCCTCCCACCACACGGAGGCCAGGGTATATGCGGCCTTCGACCGTCACTGGAACGACGACTACCAGCCGTATATCTATGCGAGCGAGGACTACGGGGCTTCCTGGCGTCGGATCACAAACGGGTTGCCCGGCTGGTCCGTGAACGTCGTGCGAGAACACCCGCGCAGCGAGAATCTCCTCTTTGCTGGAAACGAGGTCGGCGTGTTCATCTCGTTGGACCGCGGGGCCTCTTGGCACTCGATGAAGGGCCTCCCGACCGTTCCCGTGGACGACATGGTCATCCATCCTCGGGACAACGACTTGGTCGTGGGCACCCACGGTCGCAGCATTTGGATTCTCGACGACTTGGCGCCCCTTGAACACATGGCCGCCGGACAGGTCTTCGACAAAGAGGTCTACGTGTTCCCGGTGGCGACCGCCACCCAGTGGTTCCGATTGGGCGGATGGCCGTTTCGAGGGGACATCTACGAGGCAGAGAACCCTCCGGCCGGCGCCGTCCTTCGCTACTGGCTGGCCGAAGACGGGGACGCGCCGACCCTGGCGGTCATGTCGCCCACGGGCCAGAGGGTACGGGCGCTGGAAGCCTCGGGAGAAGCGGGCATGAGGCAGGTCATCTGGGACCTTCGGGAGGATCCTCCCGTCGATGTCCCGCGGGAAGACGAAACGAGTGCCGGAGGCGGAGGTCGTTTTTTCGGGAATGCAGCGTCCGGGCCTCTTGTGTTGCCCGGGGCCTACGTGGTTCAGCTCGAACGGGGGGACCAGATCGTGCAGCAAGAGATCCTCGTTCGCCTGGACCCCCGGGCCGACGCCGACATGGCCGCCCTCAGGGCTCGGCACAACGCCGCTCGGGATGCTTCCGCCATCACCGCTACGGTCATGCTGGCCGTGCGGGCCCTGCAACGACTCTCGGACCAGCTAGGCGAAGCGAAGGCCCTCATCGGGGAAGCCGGTGACTCCGATTCGTCCCCGGATTCCACTGCGCTGGCGGAGCTCCAGGACGAAGCGGCTTCTCTGGCGGCTGCCGTGGATTCCCTGCGGGACGCGTTGCAGGAGGTCGGCCCGGGAAGGGCGGCTTTCGGAATTGAGCGCAATGCGGGGCCGCCGACCCCCGCCCAGCTCCGGGCCATTGAGCGCGCCTGGACCCGCGTGCCTCCGCTTGTGGAAGAGGTGAACGTCTACGTTACCCAACGAGTGCCATCCTTCCATCGGCGCCTGAACGAAGCAGGGGTCCGGCCCAGCCTCGGGAAAGAAGTCCCAGTCCCCAGGCGGCGGGCGGTCCCCAGGCGGCGGGGGGGATAAAGCGACGGCTCACCGACCCCAGACATTGCGGCAACCGACCGGGGCCACAATCCCCGTGGCGACCAGGACCCCCCTTGGGGGCCGGGACGGGAGGGGTTTGGGAGCTACGCGTTGTCCTGGTAGACGGACACGACTCGGCGGCGACGGAGGTTTTCGAACTTTACGACGCCGTCTTGCTTGGCAAAGAGGGTGTCGTCCCTGCCCCGTCCCACGTTGTTTCCGGGGTGGAAGCGGGTTCCCCGCTGGCGGATCAGGATATTTCCCGCACGGACCCGCTGACCCGCGTAGCGCTTGACGCCCAGCCGCTTCGGGTTGCTGTCGCGTCCGTTTCTTGACGAACCTACGCCTTTCTTGTGGGCCACGAATAACTCCTAGATCACGATTTCGGCGATGCGGACCACGGTGAAGTCCTGGCGATGTCCTTGCTTCCGCCGGTATCCCTTGCGACGCTTGCGCTTGAAGACCGTGATCTTGGGCGTTCGATCCCGGGCCAGCACTTCTGCGGTCACCCTCGCACCCGGCACGGTGGGAGCGCCGACGGAAATCCGGTCTCCTTCGGACGCCAAAAGGACTTCATCGAAGGTCACCGTGGTTCCGGTTTCGGCGTTCAGCGCGGGTACCCGCAGCGTGGCTCCGGGCTCGGCGCGAAACTGCTTGCCCTTCGTTCTGATAACCGCAAACATCACAGGTCCTCAATGGTAGTGGGAGTCCGACACAGGACCAACAGTAACATTACAGTACCGTCAGTCCCATGTAGGAAGGTACCAGAGATGTCCCGGGGGTCAATCGCCGGGGCTCCAGCCGCCCAGCAGATCCGAACATCTCCTGCGCCTTTTGCATCTCCGGAATCAGTGAGTACCGCCCGGTGCAGGGCGGTACGGCTTCCGTGCACGCGGCGAATTCGCTGTCGAGTTTGCCGCAAGGCATTCGCGCGTTTGCGGTCCGGGATTCCATCGGCCATTATGCTTCCCTGTTGTCGGCGCCCGTAGCTCAATCGGATAGAGCACCTGACTTCGGATCAGGGGGTTGGGGGTTCGAGTCCTCCCGGGCGCACTTAGGATCGCCCGCCTAAAGGGACCGTTTCTGCACGAGACAAACCGGCGGGGCCGGTTCGGGTCCAACTCATCCACCAGTTCGGAGCTGTCATGTCGCATCGGATCTTGTCATCGCTCCCCGTCGTGTTGTTCCTTTTCTTGCTTCCCGGGTCTGCCGTGGACGCCCTGCAGCAGGGACGCAGAGGTGGCGGGTCGCCGGGCACCGGCGCGGCGGACCTTTCGGACCGGGCCCTCGTCAACCGAATCGGAGCCCGGTCCATCGGGCCCGCGGTCATGAGCGGGCGGGTCGTGGACATCGCGGTGGCTGGATCTTCGGGCCCCGGAGAAGGAAGGCTGGGGACCGTCGTCTACATTGCGGCTGCCACTGGCGGGGTGTGGAAATCCACCAGCGGGGGCGTTGCATGGGAGCCGGTTCTGGACGACGCGGGCGTGGGCTCGATGGGAGACGTGACGGTTGCGCCCTCAAACCCGAATATCGTCTGGGTGGGGTCCGGAGAGCCCAACAACATGCGCAGTTCGTCTTACGGCGACGGGGTCTACAAGTCCCAGGACGGAGGGCAGAGCTTCCGCCATATGGGATTGCGGACGTCCCAGCACGTCGGGCGGATCGTCATTCACCCCAGGGATCCGGATGTGGTGTACGTTGCCGCGGTGGGTCCGCTTTGGGGGGCGGGAGGCGAACGGGGTGTCTTCAAGACCACCGACGGCGGTGAAACCTGGGAAGCCGCGCTCACCATTGATGCTCACACAGGGGTCACCGACCTGGTCATGGACCCATCCGATCCGGACGTCCTCTACGCCTCTGCCCTTCAGCGGGAGCGACGGGCCTACAGCTATGTGGGTGGCGGTCCCGGCAGCGGCATTTTCAAGACGACCGACGCCGGTGCCACGTGGACGAAGCTGAGCAGTGGGTTGCCCACGTCCGACATGGGACGCATCGGTCTCGACATCAGTCTGGTGCACCCGGCCACCCTGTATGCGGTTATCGAAGGGTCGGAACAGGGCGTCTACAGGACGGACGACGGCGGATCGTCGTGGCGAAAGACAAGCGATATCGCGTCGATTCCGTGGTACTTCGGCCAGATACGGGTCGATCCCGCAGACCCGGAGGTGGTCTATCATCTGGGTGTGCCGTTGCAGCGGTCCGAGGACGGCGGGGTCACCTGGGAGCGGATCGCCCGGTCGGTCCATGTGGACCACCACGCCCTCTGGATCAATCCGGAGAACGCCGCCCACCTCTTGCTGGGGAACGACGGGGGCTTCTACGTCTCTCATGATCGGGGAGCGACCTGGGACTTTTCGCCGAACCTGCCCATCAGTCAGTTCTACGCGGTCGGGGTGGATATGCAGGAGCCCTTCTTCGGCATATACGGCGGCCTGCAGGACAACTCCACCTGGGGCGGGCCGAGCCGGACCCGGAACAGCATGGGGATCGGCAACGCGGACTGGTACCGGATGGCCGGGGGTGACGGATTCTTTGCGGCCATCGACCCCAGGGACCACAACATCGCCTACGTCGAGTCCCAGAACGGCAACCTCGTGCGTTTCAACGGCCGCACGGGGGAGCGGAAGTCGATCCGACCCCGACCCGAACCGGGGGAGGATGCCTACCGCTTCAACTGGAGTGCTCCGATCCAGATTTCGCCTCACGATCCGTCAACGGTGTACTTTGCGGGGAACCATGTCTTCAAGAGCACGACCCAAGGGGATTCCTGGGAAGTACTGGGAGGGGACCTGACCTGGAAGATTGACCGGGACAGTCTGCCCATGATGGGACAGATCCCCGACGACGATGCGGTCTCCCGCCACCAGGGCACCGCCGTCTTTTCGAATATTTCCACGATGCACGTCTCCGGCCTTCGTCCCGGCTTCATCGCGGCGGGATCGGACGACGGGAGCGTGTCCGTCACCATGAACGACGGACGATTGTGGCGGGTGTGGAGCGGCGGCTTTCCCGGCGTTCCCGACACGACCTACGTCAGCAAAGTGCGTTGGTCTGCTCACGACGAAGCCACGTTGTACGCCACTTTCGATGGCCACCGCAGCAACGATTTCCGGCCCTATGTCCTGAAGAGCACGGACGGGGGTGAGAACTGGACTTCCATTGCCGGTGATCTGCCGGACTTCGGCAACGTCAGGGCCTTTGCCGAGCACCCCGCAGATCCGAACGTGCTCTTCGTGGGGACGGAGATCCGGCCCTTTGTGTCTCTGAACGGCGGGTCCTCCTGGTTGCCCTTGGAAAACGGCATTCCTCCGTCCCCGGTCCACGACATCAAGATTCACCCCAGGGACAACGCCCTGGTCGTGGCGACCCACGGCAGGGGCTTCTTCGTGATCGACGACCTGACGCCGTTCTTGCGGCTGGCCGAAGCGAAGGCGGCGGACGGGCCGTACATGTTCCCCGTGGCCGATCCCCTTGCCTTCGTGGTGAACACGGCCCCGACGACGGGTACGCACGCGGACCGGAACTACACGGCTGAGAACCCTTCGTACGGGGCGACGGTGTCGTATTTTTTGCCGGAGAGAGCGGAGGGAGATTTGGCGCTTGAAGTGCTTGGGACGGACGACCGGGTGGTGCGCGCCCTGGAGGCGTCCAGCGGTGCCGGGCTTCACCATGTGCAGTGGGACCTGCGGCTCGACCCACCGTGGTCCGGGCCGCCGGAACAGGGCGGCGGGACGCCCGGGGGTGGTTTTGGCGGTTTCAGGGGTGGGGCCGGAGGGTCTCCTGCGCTTCCCGGGGAGTACACGGCGCGGCTGACGATTACCCCGGCTGACGGGGCGGAAGGGGAGGGCGAAGGCGACGCCGGTAGGAGCCGTCCGATCATGCTGGAACGCTCCTTCACCGTGATCCTGGACGATCTCGTCGGGATGACCCGGCCCCAGCTGGCGGAATTGCAGGGGCTGCGGCTACGCCACCGGGAGCTGTCCGCGACGGTGCGAATGGCGGTTCGCCAGGGGGAGGCGCTGGTGGAGGAGCTGGAGGGAATCGAAGCCGCGCTGAAGCGGGGCGGGGGGTCGGGGGCCGGTGACGAAGGTGTTGCGGCAGGTGAGCGGGGCCGCTTGCGCGCGGGCGCCGATTCTCTGAAGACGCGCCTGGATAGTGTTCTGACGGCGTTACGGGGGAGCGGTGGGGGTGGGGGGTTCTTCGGCGGCGGCCAGGACGACGACGGGCCTGTGCCCTTGCAGCGCCAGCTGGCCGACGCGAACGGGCTTCACCAGGCGTTCGCGCCCGCCACGGAACAGGAACGTGCCGTCCTGGCCCGGGTGGGTCCGGCACTGGACGAACAGGTTGCGGTCCTCAACGCGCTCCTGACCAGGATGGTGGAGTTCCGGGGGGCACTGGACGAAGCGGGGGTGCCGTGGACGCCGGGGAGGCCGGTGGGGTAGGGGTAGGATGTTCGTTCGGGTGCCAGACAGGCTTTCGGTAGTTCATGCGCTGCCCTCCGCCTCGGTCCCTTCGTTGAGGATGGCAAGGTACTGGTCGTAGACGAACAGCCTGCCGCGGCGTTTGCCGGTGATTTCACGAGTGATGTTCCGTTCGACCAGCCAGCGCATGGCAGCAGCGGCAGCATTGAAGGACAGGCCTGTGCGCTCGCACACGCCGGTCAGCGACAGGATCGGCCGCGCCCTCAGCGCGTCATACACCCGCAGTACCGAACCGACGCGGCGGCCGGCATGGCCTTCGATGGCGGCGCGGTCCGCCTCGAACATCTCCACCAGCCGGCGGGTGGTGCCAAACGCGCCCTCGGCGGCGGCCCTCACCCCTTCGAGGAAGAAATCCAGCCACGCCTCCCAGTCCCCGTCTGTGCGCACGCGATTCAGCAGATCATAGTAGGCGCTGCGATGCTGCTTGAAGTACAGGCTGAGGTATAACAGGGGTCGGCTCAGGACGCCGCGCGCGGTCAGCAGGAAGGTGATGAGCAACCGTCCTATCCGTCCGTTCCCGTCGAGGAAGGGGTGGATGGTCTCGAACTGGACATGCGCCATCCCCGCCCGAACCAGTACGGGCAGGCCGTCGTTTTCGGCATGGAGAAAGCGTTCGAGCGCCGCCATGCAGTCGGGCACGGCGGTGTGCGGCGGCGGAACGAAGACGGCGTTACCGGGCCGGGAGCCGCCGATCCAGCTCTGAGAACGGCGAAATTCGCCGGGCATTTTGCTGCTGCCCCGCCCGCGCGACAACAGCACGCCGTGGATCTCGCGGATCAGGCGGTTGGAGAGCGGGAAGCCTTCGTCCAGGCGACGCAGTCCGTGGTCGAGCGCCGCAACATGGTTGGACACTTCCACCACGTCATTAAACGGGGCGCCGGGGGCCTCCTCCAACTCGAAGAGCAGCAGATCCGACAATGACGACTGCGTCCCCTCGATCTGGGAAGACAGCACGGCCTCCTTGCGCACGTAGGAATAGAGGAAGAACGCCTGGTCCGGCAGGAGCGCCGCCACGGCGTCCAGCCGCCCGACGGCCAGGGTTGCCGCCTCGAGCACCGACTGCAACGGCCCGTGAAGGGCAAGGGGGGGAACAGGAGGCAGCGCCGCCGGCACGAAGGCGCGTACCCGTTCACCGCCGCCGCTCGTGACTTCGTACCTGCCGGTCTCGCCTCGTCGCATGGCTTATTGCACTTTCTGGGATAACAGGTCAGCTTATTTCAAGATAACGCCATAAAATGCAATCATTGTGTTTTGAGCAGCGGGTAGGCCCAGACCCAACGAGGAGATGGCCAGGCTGAAACGAGCGCCCGACTTGCGGAGCCTTCTGTTACGGAAACCAGCTAGTGCCAAGCGGATAGACATTCATCCATCCAACTCCGCGCTTTTGCGGACAGGCGCCGCACGCCGATTCGGCGGGCGAAGGCGTCGGCTGGATCTTCCGCATCAAGAACGTCGGGGTTGGCTCTCAAAGCGCCCATGAACTCGGCGAAGGGCCGCTCTCGGAGACCGCGATCAAGTTCGTGGCGGAACGGAATTTCGTCCCTGTACGAACCTGGTGACCAGACGAAGCGGCCATTGCGATCGTCGTGCAGCTCGTTGTCTCCGAGGCAGTATAGGACGCGCTGCTTGATTCGGCTCCCCGCGCGCTGCCAGCCATGTTCCCGCGCCACGGCACGAGCGAGCAAATCGAGAGGGAGCGGACCTTCCGCCGCTACGACCCCGGAGATCAGAGCCTTCAGCCTGGGCGTATAGTTGTCGTCATGAAAGCGGTCCGGGTCCGGTTTTTCGTAGTCCGGGGAGCCTCGTTGGCCCACCTCGTCGGCGAGTGGATCGACCTCGCTTTCTGACGTGTCCGCCCCCATCGAGTCATTCGGACGGCCGCCGAGAGTGTCCTCGTCTTGTGCCATGGTTTCAGCAGGCGGGGTGGCTTCGGAAGCAGGCGCGGTGTCGTCTTCCGGATCGGAGAGCGCCTCTGTCGACTCCCTGGATGAAGCGGCTGGTTTTTCCCCCGCTCCTCGAGCAATCAAGGTTGTTTGAGCGTCGGTGCTATCGGCGGGTTCATCCCCGCTCTCTTCGGCGTCCCCCGTTCGGGCTCTGCGGGCGCGGTCTTCTTCCAGCACCGCCTTGAGAGCGTCGTGCAGGCGCTCGGTTGTCTCGCCTGCATTACGGAACCAATCCGTCGACCAGACGCGCAAGATCCGCCAGCCCAGGTTGGTCAGGATGTTTTGCCGGATTCGGTCCCGATCTCTTGCCGTTGCGGAGCGGTGGTAGGTGTAGCCGTCGCACTCGATCCCGGCCAGGTAGGCGCCCGCGCGACCGGGATGGACGATCCCGAGATCGATCCGGAATCCGGATACGCCGATCTGGGTCCGGACCTCCCACCCCCTCCCGTCCAAAGCCTTGGCCACCGCTTCCTCGAAAGGGCTCTCGGCCGGACCCATGGAGCCCTTGTCGGCTGCGACCAGTGCCACCGAACCGCGTTCGGCGTAGTCAAGGAACTGCTTTAGATCGGCCACGCCGGTTGAGTTTGTCCTGCGGAGATCGATCTGGTCGGAATCCAGGGACGCGAAGACGTGAAGCTCGTCCCGAGAGCGCGTGACGGCGACGTTGAGCCGCTTTTCGCCGCCCTGGGGATTGAGGGCACCGAAGTTCATCGTGATCCGACCGGCATCGTCGGGCCCGAAGGTGATCGAGAACATCATGATGTCGCGTTCATCGCCCTGGATGTTTTCCAGGTTCTTGACGATCGTGGGTTCCTCGCGATCGTCCCCGAAGAACCATTCCAGTTGCGGGTTCTGGCGGCGCGCTTCGTCCAGCAGATCCAGGATCAGATCCTGCTGCTGGCGGTTGAAGGTGATGACGCCGAAGGTCTTGCGGTCCTCTGGCGGCTCTTCGAGTTCCGCCCCCATGCGTTCGACCAGGAGGGCGACAATCGCTTCGGCTTCGACCCGGTTGGTTCGGGACTTTCCGCGCCCGAAGATGCCGTCCAGGCGATGCAGCTTGACCGCCTCGGTGCTGGTCTTCGGTGCTGGAAAAGTGACCAGCTTGCCGCCGTAATAGTTTCGGTTCGAGAAGGCGATGAGCGCTTCGTCCCGGCTGCGATAGTGCCAATTGAGCCGATGCACGGGAATGCCGGCCGCTTTGACCTCGTCCAGGATGCTGGGCATATCCCGCTCGTAGAATTCGATGTTCTCATCGTCGCGCTCGGTCCGGCCGAAGAAGTTGGTTGGCGGAAGCTGCTTGGGATCCCCGCAGATGATGGCCTGCTTGGCCCGGGCGATCACGCCGACCGCATCCCAGGTCGTGATCTGGGACGCTTCGTCGAAGATCACCAGGTCGAAGCCCTGGTGGCCCGCAGGGAGATACTGGGCCACCGACAGCGGCGACATCAGAACGCAGGGCGCGAGCTTCGTAAACGTCGTTGGCATCTGGTGGATGAGTTTGCGGATCGCCATGCTCGGTCGGATCAACCCGAGCTGATGGCGCAGCGTGCCCAGCTCCGACCTTTGCGGCACGCTGTCTTTCCCTGGAAGGCTATGGGTGAGCGCCAAGCGAATCTGGGTGGAAGCGAGGCGCTGCGCTGTCTCGTCGAGCTCTATGAATGTCGACCGGAGGTCCTCGTGCTTCCAGGTCAGGAAGCCACGCAAGGCCTCCGACCGGTCGAGCGCCAGCGGCAGCCACCAGTTGACATAAGAGGCGATGAAGACCTCCTCTGACGCGGCTGTCTCGATCCGCTCTTCTTCGAGGGCATCGAGCAGCGGGGTCAGACCGCGGGCCGTTGCCGCTTGCCGAAGCTTGGCCCAGTGCGTGCGATTTGCGAGGTGAGCACGCTGCGCCAGCATGGCGTCGAACGCGGCTTTCAGATCGAAAAGTCCCTTGATCTCCGGAGCCCCTCCGGCGTGTGCCGCGTGGGTCGCAACGGCTTGGCGCAGCTCGGTCATGGCGGCGGCGAAGGAGTGCGACGTGCGCGCCGGCTCGGACGCACTGCCGCCGCTCCGGGCGACGGCTTCCAGCGCGTGCTCGCTGCCCCCGAGCCGACGGATGTCATCGGCCACCGTTCGATACTCCCCAGCCGCCGCGACCCACTCCTGGAGCACCTTCGGTCGAGTACTGGAGCCGACAAAGACCGGCACGGCAGCGAGAGGGTCCTGGTCAAGTTCTCGCAAGTCGGACTGCAGGCGCGCAAGCTGGGCGATATCCTTTGCCGGATCGGGGGCCCGGCCGGCCGGTTTGGCGTAGGTTCTAAGAAATCGGGTCACGCCTCGCTTCGCGAAGTCAGAGAGGGGCCACACCTTGGCGCTGGCCTGACGCCATTCCAAATCGATCTGCCGAATCGGGATCGTCTTGATCTCTGCTTCCTCGTAGTCCCCTGCGAGCCGCGCCTTTGCGTCCGCAATGGTTTTCAGCAGGGCGGTGACCGGTTCGACCCGCGCTTCCGCCGTTGCCAGATTCGCGCCCAGCGCCAGCGTGAAATCCCCGTCACCCACCCGCGCTGCGGCCTCCGCGAACCGTTCCAGCAAATCGCGTCGTGGGCTCGATACGCTTGCCTCGCCCGGAAGACCCAGCGCGGCGGCGAGTTCACAGGCCCGCTCGCGCGCGGCCTCCGCGGCAATGCCAACCGCCTCGGCCCGCTGAAGAAACTCCCGCTCCCACGCGAAGCTCCACTCTGTCGCGGTGACGCTGGCGAGCGCGTTGCCGAGTCGGGCTTGAGCCCAGGTGATGCCGGCTTTACGTGCGATTTCACGCAGGGCGGCAAAGCTTTCACGATCGTGCGCGTCGGGTTGGTCGTAGGACAAGGAAACGAGGGGTCCGTCGAAGCGGGCGGCTCTGCCAATGGCCTCAAAGACGGACATACCGTGGAAACCCTTGGCGTGGAGAGCGTCCACATACGCGTTCAGACGATCGCGTTTGACCTCAAGATTCCCGGTAACGCGCACCCACTCTTGGCCGGCGTCTTCGGCCGAACGGTCCCAGGCGGCGCCAAGCTGTTTCAGCACGCGGGCGCGATCGGTCTTGTTCGAGTGAAGCTCGAGGCAGGCATCGCCCAGTCCGTAATGGCGCAGGCGTCGATACACCACGTCGAGGGCCGCGGCCTTCTCGGCCACGAAGAGCACCGTCTTCCCTTTGGCGAGGCAATGGGCAATGATGTTGGCGATCGTCTGGCTTTTTCCGGTACCTGGGGGCCCGATGATGATGAAGTCATGATCGCGCTGGGCGGCCACCACTGCAACAAGTTGGGAGCTGTCGGCCGGAAGTGGTGTGAGCAGGTCCTTGGGAGCAAGGCGGTCGATATCGCGCGGCTTCGGAAAACCTTGACCGTTGTCGCCCCCGGCACCTTCGAATTTTTCTCCTTCGGCGCTGTCGATCAGATGCTTTACGAGTCGGTTCTTGCGAAGCTCGTCGGTGCGATCCACCAAATCCTTCCACATCAGGAACTTGGTAAACGAAAAGGTCCCGATCGCGGCCTCTTCCGAGACCTCGAACCCGGGCGTCGTGCGAACGGCAGCGCGCATCATCTCAAAGACGGCGGGCACGTTGATGCCCGACTCATCTCTCGGCAAGTCGCCGAGCAGCCCGGGCACTTCCAGGCCAAAATCTCTTTTAAGGAATTCCAGCAGGGTCGCGTTGAAGCGAACGTCGTCTTCATGGTGCGAAACCCGGTAGCCCGACCTTGCGGATTGCCGAGTAAGCTTCACGGGCAGAAGCAACAAGGGTGACCGGTAGACCCGCGTGTCCTTCGGTGTCTTCTTCCATTTGAGAAAGCCGACGGCAAGAAACAGGGTGTTCGTCCCACCCTCGCTCAAGTCGCTCTTGGCTTTGCGAAACAGCGTCGTCAGACGGCCCGTGAGATCGTGACCCGTGATCGGAGCACAGAGTTCTTTTCGATCCAGGGCTTCTCTTGCATATCCGGTCTCGATGTCTTCGCCGTGTTGCTGGCGATGGAGCTCGCGGTCCCGGTTGCCGGTGGGATTCTCATCAGGAAGCGAGATGATCGAGAAGCGAGTGCTCTCTGCCAGCATGTCTTCGAGCTTCGGTACGTCCGGACAGAGCAACGGAATGGACTGCTTGGTCTTAGTAAAGTTCAGCAGCTTGTTGCGGAGCGAGAGGTCGAGCAGCTTGCGCTCCCAGCGCTTGACCCGGCCCTGGGCGTCCTGGGGCACCTCGTCGATCAGCTCCCCGGGAAGCACGCCGAAGTCGGGCAGTCCGGGAAGGGCGGCCGCGGCGCTGGCCTCCTCCGTGGTATCTGCCGTCTTTGCTTCGCGAGCCGTCGACAGCGGGTGGATGTTCGCGGCGCGGCAACGGCAGACATCGACGGCCCGATCAAAGAGATGCTCCTCCTCTTCCGTCAGTCGCTTCTCCGCTTCGGCAATCGCCTGTTTATAGCCGATCGCCGGACGCTGGCAGAGTAGCGTCGTCTCGAAGACCAGAAGTTCCCGAGCCGCAATCGCCTTGCGTAACTCCGTCGGGTCCGGCTCAACGGTGCCATTGAACGTCATGTCTTGAAGCCAAACGCCGGCGAACGCGTGGCCTTCGACAAAGACGACGATCGGGTTCAGGCCCGCCGCTTCCAGCGCTGCTGCCAGTAGAAGCGAGGTATCCAGGCACGTCGCGAGGCCCTCGCCGACAATTTGCCCGGGGCCACGGACTTTCTGTCCTGCCTTCTCGAATGATTTCGGCGGCTCGGCATAGCTGAGGTTTAAGGCGGTCGCCGCAGACCAGATGGAGGCCGCCAGCATCCAGGCCCTGCGGGGATCCTTGGACTGGTAGCCATCCAGTGCGCCGGAATGGCCAGCGGCTTCAAGGATCCGAGAGGCCTCCTTGATCAGGGCGGGGATTGCCGGATCGTTCGGCGAAATGAAGGCGGCAAGAATCTGGGACATCGCCCCGACCCCGCCCCACTCGTCACGGGCGAGAATCTGGACAGGTTGCACGTTTTCCGCGACCGTGCTCTCGCCGGAGAACAGGGTAAATGTGAGCTGCCCGTGTTCCGCTTCGTTCAAGCCATCAAGAAACTTGAGATCCAGTTTCAGCTCCCGGTTTGTGACGGCGATCTTGGTATCGGCGCCGAGGCGGTCGACGACCCAGGTTTTTTTGCGGAGAAATGGCGGCTGGGGATCGAGCGTCAACCGCAGGTTATCGAGACACGCTTCTCCACGATTCCGCAGCGTCAAGGATTGGATGATGGGGACGGCGTTCTGGGCGGATGCAAAGTTGATGCGTGGAGAGAGAATTACGTCGATTTCGACGACATTCGAGGCCGGGGCCGGGTCTTGGCTGGTGTTCTCCGAAGAGCGTTCGTCGTTTCCTTCCATACTCTTGTTTCCTCATTCGCCCGGGATTGCCCGGGTCGTGTCACGTCAGTTGCAGACGATCCCTGCCGGTCAGGCCCAACCGTCACGACAACCCTTCGAACCACTTCCTGATCCTTAGCGCCATCAGTCGGCGGCGCTCCGCCAAGAACTTTTCGTAAACCGGTACGTCACCGTCAAGCAAACAATCGGGCAGGCAGTTTTGGATGAAGTTCTCCCGTAGCTCGGCGCGATCCACAATACCACCGTAGCGCTTAGGTCCGCCATTCACTTGATCTACGATCTCGGCAAAGTAATGATCGGGTGCCTTGTCGCCAATGGCGATGTTGATCTCGCTCTGGGAAGGACGAAGTTGGCAATCTGGTTATAACGACATCGGGTCATCCCCTGCCGTTGCAAGTGCTTGCGCGGAAATCTGGGCGACGGCGGGCACCTGGAACGGCAGGAAGCCACCCAATTCCGCAAATGGGCTACCGCTATCGCATTTGATCACCCGCATACCGCCAGGGCTCTCGGCGCCCTGGCTGACAGCTACGAACAAGATGCGCGCCACCACGACAAGGATGCTGAACGTTTCGACTGGGAGTAGTAGCCTTCGGTAGCGGTTTTCTGCCGCGGCACACGGGTATCTTTAGTTTTGCTGCGGGGACTTGTCCGGGCAAGCTCGTCCACCAGCCGGTAATGCTGGCCGTTCCATTTCCGGGTCGGCGTGGCTTCGCCCGCGCCGCCAAACGTTCTCGCCCGTACAAACGGATGATGGCGTGGTGACCCTTCCAGCGCATCGAGTATCGTGTGATTGCGTTCTGATCTGTGGACGATGACGAACATCGGTTTCGCGCAATGAAACCTGCCGGTGTTGGACGGGGTCCGATCACCGTTTCGGATGGCATCCCTCCAGACAACGCGTTCCGAATCCGATTTGTAGATTGGTGCTACACTAGCTCATTCTGGATCAGCCTCAGCCAACGCACTGCAGAGTAGGCGCGCCCGCGCCTTCAGCTTTTTGGTTCCGACATTCGTCCGGGGATCCTGCTTTCTCCCGCGCCGCCAACCCTCAACCCAGTTAGAGAATATCGACAAAACGGCGTTCGCGAAGGCCCGCCTTTCGACCGGATCCGCCAGACGCTCTTTTTCTAGATGGACGCGCACCAAATCGAGGACTTCGGCTTCTGTCTTGCCTTCAATCTTCAAGCGCCAGCGCCCTTCCGGGCTCTTCACGGCCTCTTCGCGCTTCCGTTGCTCACGGCGACGACGGTCTTCGTCGCTCAATTGCTGTTTCAACCCTCGGGTTCCTTCATCGTCACGGCGAAACCGGCCATATCCGACCGACGTCTTCGCGCCGGCGCCGGCCCAGGCAAGGGCCTCGCGCAGCCAGTCGGCTACCGTGGCCAGATCGTCCTCCGCGACTGCGCGGTGGGGAACAATCCCGAAGAGGAATGAAGTCCGCGCTGCCGTCGCCAGGAAAGGGATCGGCGTCGGGGACATCCAGTCGCCCGGCGGCTCTTTAGCACTCCAGCCGGCGTAATGAGGCGTCATCACATCGGCTTCGAGTTGCACCGGCGCGGCGGGGACGGCATCCAGAAATGAGAGGCTCCCCACGCTGTCGCGCTTCCCCAACAGACGCTCCAGGGTCTTTTTTTTCGGGCTCGGCGTCGCCTCCTGTTCCGCCCAGGCGCGCACCATCCCCTTCACCGAGCTTCCCGGCAGGTATGGGGTCCCCAGCGTCGGATGCCAGGCGAAACCGTTCTCGATTGCGTGGCTGCGGCCCAGACCGGTTACGAAGCGCGACTCGGTCTTGAACAGGATTGTGCGTCCGCCCTGCTTTTCGACCAGCCTTGCCAAGCGTAGAACGTATTCTTCGAGTTGATGCGGCTCACCTAGCTGGCCCTTCGTAACGCTGTTGATCCAAGCAAGCTTCGGATTGTTCTCATCCTTTCCCTTCATCTCCCAGGCGTTGCCATTGACGCGCCACGTGTTGCAGAACTTGTCGAACCACAAACCGGCATGTCCCTCGGGCGGCCGGACTCTCGGCTCATCAACGGCAACCTTGTAGAGTGGGCGGCTCATTATTCAGCACCCTCTTCGCCTTTGGGGAACGACGCCCGGCAGCATTTCTTGTGCCACTCCAGCCATGCCAGGGCCTCGGCCTGGGCGTGTAGGTAATGTGATTCGCCGTGTTTCGTGATGGCTTTGAGGAGATCCTGACCTGCCGGGTACACGCCGCCCTCCCGGCAGAGCCAGCCCTTCAGGCTGACATAGACTTCATGGTGTGCCTGTTCACGGTCGTTCGAGGGGTTGCTTCCGGCGGCCGCACGCTCGGTCGCCAGCGCCTGCCCCAGGCTGTTCATGACGATGGTCGGCCCGATGCGGTCCACATAGGCGCGATATAGCTTCTTGAACCCGTCAGACCGGACTTTCAAGTCTTCGATGCGTTTGAGCGCGTCCGACGCCCGTCGCTGTTCGATCGTCCTCATCCCATGTCTCCAGCCCGGGCTCGACGTACGTTGACCGCAAACCAACCCTGGCCCACCGTCTCGTTGCCGCCCGCCTGCAGATACGGATCGTCATTTGGAAACAACTCTTTGAGCGCATCCGCGGCATGTTCGCCACGGCCCATGACGAGCGCGTACATGACCGTGTCCGGGGGAAGCGTTTCCTCGTACCACAGATTCCGGCTCTGCTTGGTCTCGTCGTCCAGCACATTGCGAGCCTGGATGGCCAGGCCGTAGCGCGCGAACCAAGCGAAGTCGTCGTCGTGCAGGACGGCGATTCGGTCACTCAGGCGCTTTTGCGTTTCTTCGTGGAGAAGGAGGGGCTTCATTGTCTTCACAAGCTCCGCTGTAGGCTCGCCGGCGATCTCGAACTGTCGCTCCTCCAGGAACAGGTTGCCCTCGCCCGTCGTGAGCACCGACCCTAGCTGCACATCTGGAACTTGGGGCCGGGGAGCGAGGCCGGCGCGGGCAAGGTCGCGGCGGTAGCGTTCGACGAGGTGCGGGCAGGTCGCCCAGCGGTACGAGCCAGTCAGGCTCCGCACGGGAAGAAGCAACAGCCGTCCATCGGAGACCAGCAGATCGCCTGCATGGTCCGGTTTTCCGAAGCGACGGTCCACATTGCTCACGTTCTTCGTTTTCGCCTTGTCGCGCAGGGCGCCCTTCAGGCTCGACCCGACCAGCACCGGATAATCCGTGGACGCTTCCCGAGCGACCGGCAGGTCTATAACCCCCATCCCGCGACCAGTGCCGGGATGGACCGGAGTCTCGGCCAGAAGGCCGATCATGGCTGTCTTCATGTCAATTTCTCCTTACCTCAGGGCCAGATTCCGAGCGCAACGAGTCCAAAACCCCATTCTTGCCGCGATCCCATATGCATCACCCCATCGTTTGCCAGGGTGGCATCCGGAACGCCCTTCGGCATCTCGCAGAACAGCACGCTACCCGGGGGCAGGACGCTCCGAAGGGGCAGTGGACGGCGCGCAAGGGAGTCCCAACCGCCGATGCGCTGCGGGCGGTCCAGACACGCCGACACCACCCGTGCACCTCCAAGCTCCGCGAGCGTCTGTTCACCACGAAGGACGGCAGGTTTGATGTCGAGGGGCGACAGGGCGATGGCGGCCAATCGGCCGCTCGATCCGATTCCATCAAGCGGCATATCGAAGCTCATGTCGCCATCCCATTTGAGGCATTCCGCCATGCGGGCTTCGCCTCCCAGCGGCACCAGCCGTTTGAACGGTGGATTCCAATCTTCAGGCAGCCCGCGGACGCGCACGCCGAGCGAAACGCTGCGATGCGTACGAACATGGCGGGTGCTGTAGAGCATGCCTTCCTTTGCACTGCGCAATTCTCGGTCTCGCTCGAGACCGACACGCGCCTCTTCCGACCAGAGGCATTTGCCCGACACGACATCGCCCCGATCCGAAAGCTTACCACGAAGCACCGCGTTCATGCCCGCCTGGGTGAGCCATTCGCTCTTGCCGGCTTTGAGGTCCACGAAGTTACCGGTTGCTGCCGCCAACTCGGGAAGCCGGACGGCATCGCCCAGGTCACATGTAACCGGATCTCCCGGCCGAAGAAATGCCCTGGGAGTCCACCCGTTCTCACTCCTGCAGCCGAGCAGGTGACGAGGTGCGCGGAACAGCGGCCTTCCGTCCTGGAGGAGAAATGGACCGTCGAAGGACAGTGCACCCAGATCGTTGGGACCGTCGCCTAGCACTTGATTGAATTCGGCCTGCCATCGGCCGCTGCCGTCCCAACCCTTGCCGAGAGCCAGCGCTGCCCGCAGGGCGCCGACAACCGTGGTCGGATACGGGGGAAAGAGGCCTTCGACATTTTCCTGTGGCGTACTTCCCCTCGTGAACGGGGTTCCGCCTCGGAAGAACCAAGTGTCCACGGGTTCGAGCTGGACGCTGATCATGGGCCGCCTCTATCCTCTTCGGGGTCGGCGAGGAATCGCGCGAGGAGCAGCGCGTCAAACCCTGCTTCGGCGTGATGACCCTGATCAGGTACCCGCCGCCGCGCGCGAGCATTGGCGGACGATGCAGAAGCCTTCGCGCTATCGACCGGTTTGCAATTGCGCGCCGGCCCCAAAACGGAATGCGCTAGATCAACCAATTCGTCAGCGCGGGACTCGTAACCCTCGCCCATTCTAGCGGCCAAACTGTGGCCGATCTCGGCCCGCAAGAACGCGCGAATGTCGAGGTCTTCCTGCAGACGGCCCCAACTGCCCGGTTGCCAGCCCTCCCACCCGCAGAGATTGATGAGCGTCTCTCGGATGCGGTAGACGAGCGCCGAGGAGAGACTGGGCTCGGCGGAGTTGCTATCAAGACTCTTGGTCAGTTTGTCGAGGAGCACCACGGCTGGCGTTGATTCGCCGCTTGGTGTCTTTCGCGTCCAACTGGTCGTCCACTGACAGTTGAGACCTCCGGGCTTCAAGACGGCTGCGGCCAGGGAGTTGCGCCCGTTGCCGTCTTTGGCGACGTCGTCGAGAAGCCGGTGGGCCTCGCCCATCGCCGCCTGGAGCGGCAGGCGGACATGCGCGAACACGACGGCGGCGGAGAGTGTCGCGTTGCTTCGGCCCCCGAATGCCTGCCGGTATTCCCGCGACAGGCGGTCTGCACACGACAGCGCATGCGGGACGGGGAGCATCGCCAGCACGTCGTCACCACCGGCGTAGACCGTCACGCCGTCATGTGCCTCAACGATTTGCGGAACCTTACTCGTGAAGGCCCGCAGCGCCAGCCCCACAGTTTGCCTGCCCTCTTCGCCAAGTTCGCCCAACAGCTTGCCCAGACGGTCCCCGTCGTCGGCGAGCAGCAGTGCGTAGAACGACAGCGGCGGCCCGATCTTTCGGTCGTTCTTGTCTTTGGCGTCGTAGATCGCCTTCAATTCGTCAACAATTTCGCCGCGTGTACCGGTTGAATCGTCCTTCAGAGGACACAGCCGCTCGCTCTGCACGAATCCGCGGTGAAAGTAGTTCGCATCAAGCCTGGAAAAGTCGCCCGCCCTGCGCACTTGCGTGGTCGGGCGTTCGCCGAGCGGGCTTTCCTTGGCGTTTCGTTTGACGATCCGGGCATAATCGCTCGCCTGTTCGGGTATCGCAGCAGCCACCCGGTCGATCCACGGTCGGGCCGCGATATGGACCGTCGAGGGCCAACCTATGCGATCGACAGGCCATCCGAGCGCTTCTTCGCAGACCTTCGGATATAGCCGCTTGACCAGAGCTATGGCGCATAGCCTTTCCTTCTTGCCCAGGTCCAGTTCGCCGGTCCGCGCGCGCACCTTTTTCCAGAACCGATCCTGGCGCTTTCTGCTGGCCGGGCTCTGCGAGCGAGTGTACCCCGAGATTTCTTGCCAATCATGCATCATGGTGCATTTGTCGCCTGCCTCGTCGGGCGGGCGGTGGCTGCGCCAATGCTTGCGCCGCGCAAGCAAACCGCTTCCAGCAGCCGACTCTCCGGCGGTCCAGGTCACTTCCCAGAAAGCACAGGTCTGTCGATCCCAGATGCCTTCCGTTCCGTCTCCATCGGAGCAGGCATGTGCGACAAACTTGTCCCATACGGCGGCACATAACCGCATCCAGGCCATTTCCAGAGCCTGGACACCAGCCTCCGCCACCTTCCGGACATCCCCATTGACTTCGACGACCAAGTGGTTCGGCACAGATCCGATCCGGGGCGGGTCGCCTTCCCGACAGCCGGAGACCCACCGGTAGAGCGGGTCGTGATCGACCACCGGCTGAACGATCTTGCAGCCGGCTCGCTTCGCCCCGCGCATGGCATGCGCGGACAGGAAGGACAGAAGATACGAACTTCCCCACAAATCCCTTGTGCGGCGCGACTGCGCGACGAAGCCCTGGACCGGGCCGATGGAGATGTCGAGGCGCATCGTCACGGCTGAACCTCAATGGCGTTCGTGAAGGGCTCCTTGCATTTCTCCGGATTGAGAACGTTAGTTCCCTTCCGCGCCGTTCGAAGACGGTCGAGGAAATCATGGATCGGACAGTACAACTCGTCTTCCGGTTTCTGACGAATGATTGTTCTCCCGACCGAGATACTCGATTTTCCCTTGGGCAGGAACCGCGACGGGATGAAAGAAAGAACCGCGACGGGCCGATCGCCGCACTCGTGGATGTGGATGAAGAGGGGGCTGGCGCGTCGATCGATATTCTTGCCGTGTGGGGCAACTTGTTGGTCTGGGTATCTCCCGTAATTGTGAGGAAGACCGAAGGCGATACGGCGAGGATGAGTTCGGCGCTGCTGTGCGTTCTGCTTCATCAGGTCGTGATCGTCCTCGAAGTTTTTTTCCGAATCAATCCTATCGAGTATCTTCCCGTTGCGTCCCCAGCTTCGATATCGGACGAGCTCGCGACCGACGAGGTCGAGCAATTCCAGAGGCTCTCTCTTGGCGCTCGATAACAAGATATGGCGCGTCTGGTTCGACAGCGCCGTATACTCGGGCAGCGCGGCCGGGCCGCCAGTGTATGAAAGCGCCCCGATCACCTCGCGCAAGTCGCTCGTGGACTGTGGCGCATGCCACTTCTCCTCCTTGTTCACCCGAAGGGATGAAAGGACCAGAGAACCATACCCCTTGCGGCTCTTGGCCCCCATGCCCCCGAGGATTCCGAGCGCGATCAGGGCCTTGCGGAGCAACTTGAAGTCGGACGCGCTGAGGTCGCGTGCGCGCATCCAAACGGTAAATTCGAAGGGCGCGCGAAGGCAAGCGCGGGTGTGGGTCCCTTTCTTCTTGCTCCCAAAGGCCTCCATGACGCCGTAGCCCAGATAGTGGGCGCCCTGGCCGACGGTGCTCCCGCTCCTCTGCGAAACCTTGAGCACATCACCCTTGTCGACCCTCTGCGCGCCCGGTGCCAACCGCATGAGCACCCGCGACTGTCCGCCGCTGGCGCTGCCGAAAAGCCTATCTTCCTGCCGTTGGATTTCCTCTAGATTGCCATCGAACCGCGACCACGCCAGGGCCCGCCACCAGAAGCGCAGCACGCCCTTGAAGCTGGGCAGGCGAAGCTCTGCGCGCTGTGGATTGGCCCCCGCGCAGAACATAGGCGTGAGGACCTTGTATTTTGCCTCGATCTTAATCAGCATGGGCACCTTCCCCGGAATCGAGCCAGAACGGCTCGCCCGCTTGATACGGATTCTCATCCTTCGCCTTCGCCGGTCTCCGATCAATCAATCCGAAGCGGCGTACCGGACAGGCGAGTCTGCGCGCCTGGTCCGCGAGCGCCTCGGCAGCAAGGCCCATCAGCGTCGTTCCGCCGGTGACATTCACGACGACTTGGTCCGCACCGATGAACCGCCCGCGTACAGCCTTCACTATACGCTCGATTTCCCCTCGACCGCCATAGGGGTCTTCCATGCGAAGCGGCTCAATCTCCCCTGCATAGGAAGCATGTTCTTTGACCTCGGCAATCTTCCCTTCGGTCTCGCTGGAACAGATGACAAGACATAAGGTCGGCTCTCCGACCTCTTCTTCAGCCCAACACGCATGCAAAGCGCTGAAGAGCACGCCGGGACGCATACCGATGGGACTAACGAGGATCCGGCCGGACGCTTGGCCAAGGGAGAGGGAGAAGTCCGGGCAGAACCGGAGGGTGCCGTTCCAGTAATCCTTGATGCATTCGATTTTCTTCTCGACTTGCCCGCTCCCGACGAGGATTTGGGGGCGCATTCCGTGATGGGCATATCCGTTGCGCAGCTCCTTGAGCTGGTGCCAGAAGTTGCCGATCTCCTTTTGTCGTTCCGTTAGACGGTCCCTGAGTTCGGAGTCTCTCTCGATGGCCATGATCGCTCCGAGCAAACCTCCAGCCTTTCGACGCACTCGCTTGTAGTCAAGCCAATTTTCCAAGCCCAGGCGTAGCGAAACCCAGGACACGGTCCACTCGTTCATGAGGCCGAGCGCGACCGCGAGATTCCCGTGCTGCAGCAGCTTGTCGATAACTCCGGCCTGACGCTTCAACTCCGCCTCGGTCAGCACGACTCGCTTCTTCCACCCGTCTCCCGGAGCCTCATCGGCCAAGGCGAACGGCTCCAGGATGTCCTTGAGCGATGTAATCAGCTCGTCGGCAAGGGGCAGACGATGCATTCGTTCGAGCAGCCTTCGCAGCGGCTTTTTGTGTTGCCGAAGGATCCCGGAAGCCTTTTGCCCCAGTTCCATGGGCAGGCCCGAAAGATACGCCTCCGAGAGCTGCGATAAGTCCTTCTCGATCCTTTGAATCGAATGATTCTGCGGGCCGGTTCCCAGGGCTTTGGCAATCGGCAGGACGCTGCCGGTGTCGCGCAGGACGCGCAGGGCGTAAAGCCAGTCGGGAAGATCCAGAAGCGGGCGCAGATCGAGGAACGGGCTCGGGCGGTTCCGGTTCAGCATCCCGTAGTAGGCGCCGCGGACCCGGACTCCGCGTAGCGCGGTCAAATAGAGAACCACGATATAGGTGAGGAACGAAAAGTGCCGAAAGCCGTGGGTGACGTCGACGGTGATCTCGACGTTCTGAGGAACGGCGTTGGCAGCGTGCGCCAAAAAGGCGTTGACCTGATTCTGTCCGTCGCCGCCCTCGATCCGAACAAGCTCCGTTTCGACTTGGCCCTTCAGAGCCTGTTTGAGCAGCGGCCAGCTGCTCTGCTTCGCTTCCGGCGTACAGAGCGCCAGCACGCGATCCGGCCGTTCCGATTCGGGCAGCAGATCGAGCAGCGCGACGGGAGCAAGCTCCGCCTTGACCTTCCGACCGTTCAGGGTATAGTGCGCTGGCCGCGGATTCTTCCCGAGTACCGTCAACAATACGTGTGTATGCATCACCGCGCTTTGCTTAATCCTTAAACCCAATCAGTTCCCGCTTGACCGCCGCCGGTCCTTGGCGCACTGTCTGACCACGGCCCCTAGGGTGCTTGAAACGGAAGCCGCAATTGCACTTAGCGGCGACTCCCGGGTTTGTCACACGCTGTGCCAGACCTGTTCCATCGTTGGTAGCACTCGCTTCGCGATTATATTGCCCTCCCGGATCCCCCGGCAAGCGCTTGAGGACTGCCCCGGGGACAGAAGAGGGCTTGGCCCCTAGCCACGCCTGAAACACGCTTTCATGTCCGCCTTTGCATCCGCCAAGTTTCCCCGGGCCCAAGTCCCCCCGGGACCTGAAGCCGTGCGTGGAAGTGCGCCCGGGAACGGACGGGGGTTTTCTCCGGTCCCCCAGCCGCCCCCCCAGGACCGCCGCATAAAACTTTCGGGCCCGAACTGCCGTCTTGGGTGAATGGCCTTGTCGCTTGACGGCCATACGACGTCGAAGCCCCAACGGATTTCGGGGACGGATTTCGGATCATCTTGAAAAGAGAGGAAGAAGGAACCATGGGAAAACAGATGAAGCGCGCGTTCCTGCTGGTTGGTTCGGGTGCGGCGCCCACGGGTTTGCGAAATGATGGGGCACCCGCCCGCCCGGTCGCGACGCGTACCCGCCTGCCGCGCCACTCGGTCCCCGTATTGGCCGCGGTCGTCTTGGCGCTGGGACCCACCAGCCTGGTGGCCGCCCAAGACCGGTGCGAGTTTCGTGATGTGCGGGAGCTGAGCGCCCCGGGGAGCGGGAACCTGGATGTGATCGCCGGGGCCGGAACCCTGGTCGTTACGGGAAGGGACGGCCTGGGGGAGGTTCGGGTTACGGCGACCTTGTGCGCGTCCACCCGGGAACGCTTGGAAGTTCTGGAGGTGTCCCTGGAGGGCGACCGGCTCAAGACGGACTACCCGAACCGGGGTCGCCTCTGGAGCGGGAGAAACTATGCTCGCATCAACCTGGACGTGGAGGTGCCCGTCGGCACGGATGTGGATGTGGAGGACGGTTCGGGGAGCGTTTCAATCTCTGGCGTGAGCGCAGTGTACGTAAAGGACGGATCCGGGAAGATGACCCTGCGCGGCGTGGGTTCCGTCGTCGTGGAGGATGGCGCCGGCAGTCTGGAGATTGAGGGAGTCACGAATGACGTGGTGGTTGAGGATGGGGCAGGGAGCCTCAGCATTCGGAGGGTAACGGGGGACGTGATGGTGGAGGACAGCTCCGGGAGCCTCGATATTCGGGAAGTAGGAGGGGATGTGATGGTCTCCGACGGCTCGGGCAGTATCGAAATCCAAGCAGTGGGAGGTAGTGTGCGCATGGACCGGGTCGGGTCCGGCAGCGTGTCCGTCCGGGATGTGGAGGGCAATTTGGTGGTGACGGATGGCCGCCGGGAGCGGATTCGGTATTCTAACATCCGGGGATCCCTGGAGCTGCCGCCGGCGAAGCGCCGAGGGGGCGTCCGCTGAGGTTCGTCGAAGGCTCGGAAGTAAGGGACGGTTGGGCTTGACCATTCTTTGCAGATACAGGAACGGAAACGTCAGGGGGAACGGTGACGCCTGAGTCGCGAGGTGTCCGCCCCACGTATCGGGAGCTGCAGGGCACCGCTCCTGAAGGGCCCCCTGGCCCGGCGTGGAGGGGTTTCGGTCCCGCCCTCCTTCTTTCCCTGCTGGTCCTGGGAGCGGGTGCCGACCCGGCCCGGGGCCAGCTTGCCCAGCTGCTGCGGGCAGTGGGGGACGGGGGAAGTTGGGTCAATCTGACGATCGAGGCCGGACGCGGTGCCTACCGGAGTGCGGTGCTCCCGGTCGCAGGGTTGGCCCTCGACGGGTGTTTCCAGGTGTGGGAAGGTCATTCGGGCTCGTGGACCGTGCGTGCGGACGACACCCAGGGCGACGGGAAAGTCGATGTGACGGCGCCGCCGGGGGAAGCGGTGGAGTTTCGGTACAAGGCTGGTTTGCAAGCCCAGCTGGATGTCACCGTCGAATGGAGCGAACCCAGGGACACCACCCTGTTCCTGTGGGTCGGGCTTGCCGTGCTGGCCAGCGGCGCGGAGGACCGGAACATCTGTCAGCCGCCATGAGCCCCCGAACGGGGGCGCTCCCTTGGTTTACCCCGTACTGGGCGGCCTCCAGCAGGGATCGCTGTACCTCCAGATCAGTTGAGCGGTCCCCCGAGATAGGTCCGCTGCTCGCCGGGGACGATCGGCGCCGACGCCCACGCTGAACCTGAACCGACCTGGTTTGCCGGTTTGAGGGAGGTTCAGGTCAGCACGGCCTCGATCTCTCGGAGGGCGTCTTCCAGCACATCCCGTTCAGCCGTAAGGGGTGGCGCGAACCGCACGACTTGGTGGTGCGTCTCTTTGGCAAGGATGCCCCGGGCCTGAAGCGCTTCGCAGAAGGGCCGAGCCGGACCGGAGGACTCCCGGATCACCACGCCGATCATGAGGCCCCGACCCCGCACCTCTTGGACATGGGGAGAAGCGATTCCTCGGAGCCGCTCCATGAACCACGTCCCGAGCTCGTCGGAGCGGCGGGAGAGCTCCTCCTCCAGGATCACCCGAAGCGACGCTCTCCCTACCGCCGCGCCCAAGGGGTTCCCCCCGAAGGTGGAGCCGTGGTCGCCCGGCCGGAAGACATCCATGAACTCGGCGTCGGCCAGGACCGCCGACACCGGATAGACCCCGCCTCCCAAGGCCTTGCCCACGATCAGCACATCGGGCCGGACACCCTCCCATTCGCAGCAGAAGAGCCGACCGGTGCGGCCCAGTCCGGTTTGTATTTCGTCAGCCACAAAGGCGACGCCGTTGTCCCGGCATACTTCCGCCGCCTCCCGCAGATACCCGTCCGGGGGCACGATCACTCCTGCTTCCCCCTGGACGGGCTCCACCAGAAACCCCGCCGTGTTGGGTCCGATCGCCCTTCGAAGGGCGCCCACGTCCCCGTAGGGTATGACCGTGAAGCCGGGAGTGAAGGGCCCGAAGCCCTGCCGATACTGCTCTTCGGAAGAGAATCCGACGATGGTTGTGGTTCGTCCGTGGAAGTTGTCTTTGCAGACGATGATCTCGGCTTCGCCAGCGGGGATGCCGCGGACTTCGTAGCCCCACTTCCGCACCATCTTGATGCCGGTTTCCACGGCCTCCGCGCCCGTGTTCATGGGCAGGGCCGCACCGTAGCCCGCCGCATCGCACAGTTCCCGCAAGAAGGGGCCCATCTGGTCGTTGTGAAATGCCCGGGAGGTAAGGGTCAGGCGCTCCATCTGGTTGCGGGCGGCGGCCAGAATTTCCGGGTGCCGGTGTCCTTGGTTCAAGGCCGAATAGGCGCTCAGCATGTCCAGATAGCGGTTGCCCTCCACGTCCCAGACCCAGACGCCTTCGCCCCGGTCCAGCACCACGGGCAGAGGCAGATAGTTGCGGGCCGAGTAGCGTTCGGCTTCGTCCAGGTACCGGGTTGTCCGCGACGGGGATGCATGGGTGGGGAGTTCCGGGATTCTGGGGACAGTCGTGGAGGCGGTCGGGTTCATCATCGGGCAGAATCCTTCTTCTGTTGGAGCGTCGGGTAAGGTTCGACGGACTTCAGAGGCGCTTCGTTGACGCGCAACTGGAAGACATCGGGCCGGGCGTAGTGGCCGATCACGTCGAAATCGAATTTGCCGCGGGCGATCTCCCCCAAGTCCAGATCGGCGTAGAGTATGCCGGCTTTGTTCAGCAGGGGACCGGCCACGAGTTCGCCTTGAGGGTCGTAGACCGACGTGCCGCCGGGGCACAGCACCTCGGGCCAGCTTTCCAGATCGTCCAGAATCTCGATGTCCGCCGGGTAATGGTCCTTGGTGACGAACTGGTTGCAGCCGATCACGAAACACCGACCTTCGAGCGCAATGTGGCGAAGGGTGGACTGCCATCGGTCCCTGGAGTCGGCGGTGGGGGCCAGGTAGATCTCCACGCCCTTGCCGTACATGGCCATGCGGGCCAGGGGCATGTAGTTCTCCCAGCAGATCAGTCCCCCGACCTTGGCGAAGGGCGTGTCCAGGACGGGAAGGGTGCTCCCGTCGCCTTCCCCCCAGATGAGCCGCTCGGCGGCGGTGGGCTTGAGCTTGCGGTGCCGACCGACCAGGGTCCCGTCGGGCGCGAAGTAGAGAAGGGTGCAAAACAGGGTGCCCGGGCTTCGGGTTGCGCCCCGCTCGATCACACCTGCGGCGAGAAAGACCCCGGCGTCCTTGGCCGCCTCCCCCATGCGCTCCGTCTCGGGTCCGGGGACCGGGATCGCGGCGTCCCGGTAGCGTCCGAAGGTGCGTCGACCCTCGGGTTGCCGTCTCCCGACGGCGGTGCCGAAGGCGAGTCCCCAAGGGTATCCTCCGACGAACGCCTCCGGGAAGACCACCAGATCGGCGCCGCTTAGAGATGCCTCCTGGGTGGTCGCGCACAGGTGTTCGACGGCGGCAGCCGAGTCGAAGGGGAAACCGCGGGGCTGCGCTGCGGCGATGCGAACACGGTCTTTGAGGGGCATTTCGGTTGACTTATGGGTTCGGTTGACTTGGCGGTAAGGGGGCTGTTGGGGTGCGTCGATGCTGCGTGGGCGTTGTTAGCGGACTGCGCGGTTGGGTCCGGGTCGGCGACAAGACGGCGACGGGACCTTGCGCAGCTGGCGTTTCCCAGACGACAATCCGTCTTCTGGAGAACAATCTGTCCGAAACGGCTTTTTCACGCTACCGTCCCGGCGATTCGGGTCGGACCCGGCTTGAACGGAGACATGACTTATCCAATGAAAAGACTGATGCGACCCATTCCCGCCCTGAACCGCTTCTTCGGCCCGGCGTTCCCGCTTCTTCCCTTCGGGCTTCTTCCCCTTGCGGCACCCGAATCGGCGGTCGGCCAGTCCGGCCACGAGGTCGTTGCCAACCATGTGGAAGCCAACGCAGCTCGCTACGCTTCGGTTGCCCAGCAAATATGGGACTTGGCGGAGGTCGGGTACCAGGAGGTGGAGAGTTCGGCCTTGCTACGGGAGCAGCTGGCGGAAGCCGGTTTCAGGATCGAAGAGGGGGTCGCCGGGATGCCCACGGCCTTCGTCGCCAGCTGGGGGGAGGGGTCCCCCGTCGTCGGGATTTTGGCGGAGTACGATGCCCTGCCCGGGATCACGCAGGAACGGAGCCCGGAGCGGGCTCCCCGGCAGGGGGCGCAAGCTGGCCACGCGTGTGGGCATCACCTTTTCGGGGCCGGCTCGGTGGCCGCTGCTCTTGCCGTGAAGGGCTGGTTGGAGGCCTCCGGTACCCCGGGAACGGTTCGACTCTACGGCACCCCCGCGGAAGAGGGCGGGGCTGGCAAGGTCTACATGGTTCGAGGCGGGCTCTTCGAAGACGTGGACGCGGTTCTTCACTGGCACCCGGGAAGCGCGAACGACGCGAGCCCGTCGTCCTCCCTGGCCAATAAGTCGGCCAAGTTCCGCTACTACGGGGTTTCGGCCCACGCGGCGTCCGCCCCGGAGCAGGGCCGTTCGGCGCTGGACGGCGTCGAGGCCATGAACCACATGGTGAACATGCTGCGCGAACACGTTCCCCAAGAGACCCGGATCCACTATGTCGTCACCGCCGGAGGACACGCGCCCAACGTGATTCCCGATTTCGCGGAGGTGTTCTACTACGTGCGGAACCCGGACCCGGAGAACGTCGTGTCGATTTTCGAGCGCGTGGTGCTCGCCGCCGAAGGGGCGGCCATGGGAACGGGCACCCGCATGGAGTACGAGGTGATCCACGGGCTCTTCGCCATGCTGCCCAACGAAGCCCTGCAGCAGCGGACCTACGAGAATCTGAAGCGGGTCGGCGGGGTGGACTACGACGAGGCGGAGGAGGCTTTCGCCCGAGCGATCAGGGAGACCCTGCGGGAAGACGCCCCTCCCATCGAGAGCGCCGCCGAAGTCCGATCCTACCGGCCCCGGCCCGGAGGCGGCTCGACGGACGTCGCCGACGTGAGCTGGGTCGTTCCCACCGCAGGGATCTCGACGGCAACCTGGGTCCCTGGCACCCCTGCGCATTCGTGGCAGGCGATCGCCGCCGGCGGCATGTCCATCGGGGAGAAGGGGATGCTCGTCGCGGCCAAGACGCTGGCCATGACGGCGGTGGACCTCTTCTCGGACCCCGAATTGTTGGAGATCGCCCGGGCGGAATACCTGGAGCGGGTGGGGCCCGACTTCAAGTACGTGTCTCTCGTGGGCGACCGGGATCCGCCCCTGGATTACCGGAAGCCGGCCGGGGGCGAGTAGGGGGGTACGACCGGCGGGGAACAGGGGCGTCGGCTCGGGCGGAGCTTGGACGGACGTAGCGCGCGAATTCGCCCCCTTACCCGCCTTCGGCTATCCGCACTCCGAGAAGCCGCAGACGTAGCACTTCCGGCACCCTTCTTCGAAGGCCAGCTGGCTGGCGCCGCACGCCGGACAGGACCCTAGCGCGACATCGGTGGGGTCCACATAACGGATTCCGGTCCGGGCAGACCCCGCCGTCGCGTTCCCTCGGCTGCCCCCAGCGTCCGGCGGCGCTGCCGTCGCCGACGTTGCGGCCGGCACGTCCAGGGGCAGCTCTTCCTGGATCCCACCCCGTTCGGCCAGGTAGCGGTCAATGGCCTGAGCGACGGCGTCGGGCGCCGACAGAACCTTGTTGGGGCCGACCCCGACGGCCCGGTCACAGGAGATGCCCCGAAGCTGGTCCCGCACCGCCGTAATGGGAATGCCGGACCGGAGGGCGAGGGAGACCAAGCGTCCGATGGCCTCGGAGTCTGCCATGGCCGCACCTCCGGCCTTCCCCAGCGTGCAGAATACCTCGAAGGGGCGGCCTGTTTCGTCTTCGTTTACGGTGACGTAGAGGTCGCCCAGGGGGGAGTTCATCTTCAGCGTCCGCCCCTTGAGCACCTGCGGGCGCTTCCGCTTGTGACGAGAGGCCGCGGCGTCCCGATCCTGCTCCCGCCACTGCCGCCGTACCGCTTCCAGCTCTCCCTCCAGGCGATGGGCTTTTTCCCGAGCGTCGGCCAGCTGGAGCTGCAAGGCCCCGGTTTCGGTGGAAGTCGCGGAGGCTGCTTCCTCTTTTCGGCTCGTCTTCCCCGTCGACAGCACCTGCATGGGCCGGGAACCGTCGCGGTACACCGTCACTCCCTTGCACCCCAGCCGGAAGGCCAGCTCGTAGATCTTGCGCACGTCCTGGCGGGTGGCCTGATGAGGGAAGTTGGTCGTCTTGGAAATCGCGGAGTCCACGTGGCTCTGAAACGCCGCCTGCATGCGCACGTGCCACTCCGGCGCGATGTCATGAGCGGTGCGAAATACCTTCTGGACATCGTCCGGGATTTCGTCGAAGTGGATGTGCCCCTCCCGGGCGATCCGTTCCATGAGCTCCTTCCGGTACCAGCCCTCTTTCCGGGCCCGGGCCACGAAGTCCCGGTTGACGTCGGGCATCATCACCCCGGCTTGGTTCCTCATGAACGCCACGGCAAAGAGGGGTTCGATGCCGCCGCTGCACCCGGCGATGATCGAAATGGTGCCGGTAGGCGCCACCGTCGTGAGGTTGCAGTTTCGAAGTTGGCGGCAAGGGCGGATCCGCTCCCCGGCGGCGTCCCGGGCGCAACGCCCGTCGGTTCCCCAGACCGATTTCTCCCAGGCCGGAAACACCCCCCGGCGCTTGGCCAGCCGTTCGGAGGCCCTCCGAGTCTCCTCTTCAACGAAGGCCATCAAGGCGCGCCCGAGGTTTACCCCCTCTTTCGAGTCGTACCGGACACCCAGGCGCACCAGGAGATCGGCCCACCCCATGAGCCCCAGGCCGACCCGGCGAATCTGCTGGGCCAAGTCTTGGATTTCCTTCAAGGGGTACCGGCTGGCGTCGATGACGTTGTCCAGGAAGTGGACGGACAAATGCACGACGAGGCGCAGCCCGTCCCAGTCGATGCCATCTTCTGGACGGTCGAAGCGTCCTTTCCGAACGAACAGCCCCACATTAATGCTTCCCAAATTGCAAACATCGTAGGGAAGTAGGGGCTGCTCTCCGCAAGGATTCGTGGCTTCGTAGGATCCCAAGTGGGGGACCGGATTGTGGGCGTTGGCCCGGTCAACGAAGAAGACCCCCGGCTCCCCGGTCTTCCACGCCCCGTTGACGATGGAGTCGAACACCTCACGAGCGTTTTCCCGGCCGACGACTTCTCCGGTCCGAGGACTGACCAGATCGTACGCCTCCTCCCTGTTGACGGACTCCATGAAGGCGTCGGTGACGGCGACTGAGATGTTGAAGTTGGTGACCTGGGTGGTGTCGTTCTTGCAGTGGATGAAGTCGCGAATGTCCGGGTGGTCCACCCGCAGAATGCCCATGTTGGCGCCCCGCCGGGTGCCGCCCTGCTTGACCACCTCGGTCGAGGCGTCGTAGAGCCGCATGAAGGAGACGGGGCCCGACGCCACGCCCATGGTCGAACGCACCGGGTCCCCCTTGGGGCGAAGGCGGGAGAACGAAAACCCGGTCCCGCCGCCGGACTGGTGCACGAGGGCCATGGCCCTGAGGGTGTCGTAGATTCCGCTCTTGCCGTTGGCCAGCGCGTCCTCCACGGGGAGTACGAAGCACGCCGAAAGCTGGGCCAGGGGTCGGCCCGCATTCATGAGGGTGGGGGAATTGGGCTCGAACTTTCCCGTGATCATCAGGTCGTAGAAGCTTCGGGCCACCTCATGGATGGCGGCTTCGGAAGCTCCGTACCGCCGGTCCTCTTCGGCGACGACCCTGGCGATTCGCCAGAACATGGTCTCCGGTTCCTCCGTCGGGGTGCCGGATTCGTCCTTTTTCAGATACCTGCGGGCAAGAACGATTCGGGCGTTGTCGGAGAGCTGGGCGGCAGGAAGATCGTCCGGGACGTGATCGTCAAAGATGCGGGAAGCGTGGGGGGCCCGGGCGGGTTTGCCCGGTTCCCCGTTCCGGGACGCGTCCTTCGATGCTTTCCGCAAGGTCACGCCGAGCCTCCCTCTTTGCCCCGGGGCGGACACGGCCCGGGGCGGACACGCCCTCTGGCCACCACCCCGTCATTCTGATTACCCGCAGGGGTATGGGCCAGGGCAAAAAACAGGATCACGAAGCACCGACTTAACCCCCATGAAAGCGTGCCGTTACACGGCGACACTATACCTAAGTAATTTCGCGGTTTGTGGGGGGCCCTGTCCAGTTTCGGTTTTCGGACGTTTCCCGTAAGGAAAAAGTCGGTATTGCGCTGACGAGCAGACTTTTCATGGCAATTCAAGCGCCTGGATTCCGCCCAGGGCCATCGGGACGACGAAGTTCCGGCCTCCCTTTTGGAGAAGTCCAGGCCTCCCTCTTGCAGAGATAAGTGATGAGGGTCGACTAGAACGGATTGCCAACGCGCAGGTAGAAGACGGGGTCGGGTTTCCCCAAATCCGGGGGGTGGGCCTGAAGGGGCACCCCGGCTCCGAAGCGCAGGACGATCCCTCGCAGGTAGAAGGGCGACACGATGGCCGACAACTCCCCCCCGATACTGGCCAGGGTCTTCCGACGAGGGTTGTCGTAGCCGCTTTCGTTCAAGTCTGGCCCCCAGGCATTCCCCGCGTCGAAGAAGATCGTTCCGTGGATGCGATCGAAGAAGACGGGGAACGATCCGGCCCCCCTGTCGATCAAGGCCAGGGGGACGCGGTACTCGGCGCTTGCTGTCCACGCAATCCGGCCGGAACGGACATTTTCCGGATAGCCTCTTATGGGGAAGAGGAGGGACGAGCCGCCAAAGAGTCCCAGGCCGGTCACCCGTTCGCGGGTCCCCTCCGCTCCGCCGACGTCAAAGTGGAACTGATTGGCCCCGGGTCCGAACCCCGCTCCCGCAGAGAAGCGCAGGGCAAGAACATGGTTCGCGAATCCTGGGCCGCCGATGGCCTTGAACGCCGCCGCTTCGCCGACCACGTCTTGGAACCCCCGGTCCTGGCCCAGGGCGTTCCGGCGGGCCGGATCCAGGTTCATCTCCCGGCGGATCCGACCACTGACGAAGGCCGACACGCCGTCCTCTCGAGAGAATGAAAACGCCCGTCGGCTTGTGGTGGACCCCGACAGTGTCGCCCGCACCTCGCCTAAGTTCCTTTGGGGAGGAGGACTGCGCAAGGTGGGTCCTTCGTTCCCCTCCGGATCCTGGAGCGTGAGGTCCTCACGGATGAAGCCGCCGCTCAGAACCAGGGAGGCGAAGCTTTTGAGACGAGGCCGCTGGAAGGAGGCCGAGAGCCGGGCACTGCGTTCCCGCTCCACGAGAAAGAACTCCCGCAGAGAGCCGTCGGGGAACTGGACCCCGAGGGTCCGGGACGAAGCATCGTAGCCCTGGGCGAGGGAGAAGCCCAAGGCCGGGTTGCCGAACCCCCGATAGCCGTACGTGAGCCCGCCGGCAAAACGCTGACCGTTGATGGAGACCCGCGCCGAAGCGCTGTAGACGTGCCGCCCCACGAGGTCCGATCCCCCGGTTTGCAGCCCCACGGTCGGTCGGATGATGTCTCGGCGGACACCGGCTTGGTCCGTTCCCCTCGTCGGGCCCCGCGCCGCGGGGGTCCAGTAGTAGGGTCGAAGGGTGGGCAGGGCACTGTACGCCCGAGGGGGTTCGGTTCCCAACGCTGTTTCTTCGCGGGGTGCGGCGGTGGCAAATCGAGCGCTCATGGGGAGGGGGGTGAACCAGGTGGCCGGCGCGAAGGGGATCCGTTCGATGTGCCAGCCGTTGCTGTGGTAGGAGGAGAAGTAGATCCACCGGCCCAGGGGGTCCGTGGACGGATGGGAGGCCCCGCCCAGCATGTGGGTGACTTGGCGCACTTCCGGGGCTCGCTCCGCCCGAAGGGTGGCGGCGAAGATGTTGGGAATCCCGGTCCGGTCCGAGGACCAGATCACGGTGGACCCGTCCTGGGTCCAGAAGGGGGTGGTGTCCACGGCCCGGTCCCGGGTCACTTCCGTAATCACGGTGCCGTCGTCCCCGAGAACGACGATGTCCATCATGGCCGGGGGGATCCAGCGAACCGCCGCGATGCGCCGCCCGTCGGGAGACCAGCGGGGAAGGGCCCAGTGCTGGTCGGGATCGGGGTCGGAGAGGGGGGTCACGTCTCCCGTAGCCAGATCCATGAGGACCAGAACGTTGGTGCCGCCCCCCTCCTGGACGGCGACGGCCCGGGTTCCGTCTGGCGACACGTCGGCGTAGGTCAGGCGTTGCCCCCGGGTCAGGCGCTCCACCGAGCCGTCGGGGTTGGCCCGGTAGAGGTCGCTGGTCAAGCGGTATGGATCGGTGAAGTCAAGCTGTGCGAACACCAGGCCGCCGGTGGGCTCCCAGGAAAGGGTACCCCCGGTGCTGTTGATCCGGGTCAGGGAACGAGGGTTCGAGCCATCCGGGTTCGAGAGGCGGATCTGGGGATCGTCGACCCCGCTGGCACGGAGAAAAGCCAGGGTCTCCCCGTCCCCCGATACCACCGCCTGGTGGGCCAGTCGTCCCGCCTCCTCCACGGTTTCCCCAGTGGTGAGGGGAGCCTGCCGGGAGAGGCTGTCGGCAAGAGATCGGTACCGGGCCACGGTCTCCCGGTGCCACCCGGCCCAGCTGTCGGCCACGGTCTCTCCGAAGGCGCCCCTGGCTGCGGCGTTGATCCGGAAGGGAACATAAAGACCCGCCAGGGAGCGGGCGAAGTCCCCAATGGAGCCTTCGCCGTGCAGATGGGCCATGTGCTCCAGGTAGCGGGATCCGTAGACGTACGGTCGATTTCCAGCCGGCCAGACGGGCGAATGTCCGGAAACCTGGTCCACCGGAGTGAATGCCCCGTCCAGGGCGGCGGCCCGCATCACCATCTCCTGCCAAGTCCCCTTGACCCGGCCTGCCCCCGTCAGCTCGGACTCGAAGTAGGTTGCCATCCCTTCGGTGAGCCAAGTGGGGGCCGAAGCGGATGGGAACGCCGGCCAGGACATGGGCAACCGCCCGAACACGGTACGGAGGACCTTGCCCAGCCCCCCCGCCATGTCCAAGTGAAAGGTGTGGACGAGCTCGTGAGTGATCACCAGCTCGAGCCAGTCGTCGAAATAGGAGAGGGAGCCCCCGTCCATGGGGGGGCGCGCGAAGATCGTGATCTGGTTGTATGGGATGGGGGTCGCGAAGCCGTTGGAGATGTCGGCGTGGTCAGTGAGGAGCAGCTGAACCGGACCGTCGGGCGTGGCGACGAACCGTTGTGCGAGAAGCACGTACGCCCGTTCCGCCCGGGAAGCCGCGCGTCGAGCCAGTTCGTCCAGGCGGCCTGGGTAGGTGATCACGAAATGATCGGTGCGAAACTGCTGCCAGTCCTCGTCGGGGGGAGGGGTCTGGGCGAGCGCTGGCCGGACTGCCCAGGCCAGGATGGAAGCCAACGTGAGGAGGGTCGGGAAAAGCGCTCTTGGGTTCATGGCGGCTCGTTGGAGATCACCGTTCCAGCATCGGTATTCTCATGGAGGCGAGGGCCGAAAGGGAGGGAGGCGGGGATGCAAGCGCACCGGAGCAGCGCTTCAGGACGGGAAGGCTGTCGGTGCTTTCTCCGGGATCGTCGGCCCCGGGAGGGGTGATCGCCAGCAGGCTCGTGCTGGAACCGATTCCCGTGACGTAGCAAAAACGGTCCGGGCGGGCGGTGACGACCGACCCCACGTACGCTTGGCTTTGTCGGCCCCAGTTTCCCACAACGACATACGCGATGTCCAGGGAATCAACGGCATCCCAAAACCTCCGTTGGTCTGTGCTGAAGGGGAAAGTCGTTGACGGAAGTCCGCTGAAGACGTGGAAAAGTCGGGGTTTCCGGCTGAAGACGGCTGACCCTTCGGGCAGGTGATCGCCGGCCCACCGGGCCATCGCATAAAAGTCGTAGACGTTCGAAGCGTAGCACCCCAGGGGCCCGGATGTGGCTGTCCGGATCCTGCAATCGTTTGCCGAACCGGCGGATCTCATCCCGGAGGCGCCTGCGGGAATCGCTACGATTGCGACCGCGACCGCAACCGCGGCTCGAGTCCCACCCGGCCCCCGAGAGAGACGCCCCGCCAGGGAAGCCAGCGACTCCCCCGAATAGAGCAGGATGAAGGGGAAGAGAGGCAACGCGAAACGGTCTCCCGACCACACCCCTGGCCACGCCAGAATGAGGCCGGAATAGAGAAGGAAGAAGAACTCGGGCACGCCCGGTTTCGAACGGACCCGACGGAGCCAGCCCGCCAGCGTCAACCCCGTCAGCCCGGCTCCCAGAGCGGTGGCCCACCCCCCGCTCAATCCGGTCAGACCGGAGGGAACGAAGTCGCTCCCGTAGCGCCACAGGTTTTCTGCCGCCCGCGCCACAAGTTCCGGAAAGCCCACCCGTCCCAGGTCGGGGGAGTACGGATTGATCATCCAGAACTCGGAAACGTAGTTCCCGCTGGCTCTGGGGCGCAGGCTCCAAAGCGCCGCCGGCACCGAGAAAAGGGCGGTGAAGATGCCCAGCCTGACCCATTGCCGTTGCAGCAGCAGCCAGAGGAGGACCGCGGCGATCAGCGGCAATCCCGCCGACCGCGTAAAGTAGGCGAGGGTGGCCAGAGCGAGTCCCGCCGCTACCTGCGGGGCGGTTGGCAGCCGAATCGCTTCCGGGTCGTCCGGGGATTTTCCGGAAGGCCCTCCCTTTGGCGACACTCCCTTTGGGGGCGACAGGAGCCAGCAGCAGCCCAGGGTCAGGGCGAGAAACAGGGGATCGGACAGGATCCACCGGGAGGCGAAGAGAACCGCAGGCGCCATACCGAACAGCGCTGCGACCACCGTTGCGGTTCGAACGTTGCGGATCCTCCGGACCCAGAGGAAACAAAAGACCGTCGAAATCCCCGTGAACACCACCGAGGCGGCCTTGAGGCTTCCCCACGTTTTTGCGCCGGAGAGGATCAGGAGGGCCAGGGCGGCGGGGTACACCGGCGGATACTTGGTGTGCAGAGGTGTCCCCGGAGACCACACTTCCTGATACGAGCCGTTCTGGGCGAGGGAATGAGCCAGGGAGACGTAGGCGGCGTTGTCGCCACCCGTATGAATGGCCGGCATCCACGTGGCGAAGGCGAAGATCAAGTGGATGGCGACGACGAACGCCAATGCGGTTCTATCCTTCCGAAGGATGCCCCACCGGGGGTCACCCGTCGCCATCGACAATCCTTCCACGATGGCCCCCGGGGCGGGTTGGTCCGGTTACTTCCGCCGCCGCGGCGACGCCCCCGGCCTCTTCAAGGGCCTCCCGAGCTTCCGCGGCCCCCAGGTCGAGGCGGTGCATCACGAGGGCCGTCTTCACGTGGCCCCGGGCCTCCGCCAGCAGAGTGCGGGAATCTTCTCGGCCGAGCCCCAGGGTCGCCATCAGGATCCTCTCCCCCCGGTCCTGCAGTTTCTGGCACGTTACCTGAAGATCGACCATGAGATTTCCGTCTACCTTGCCGTACAGGACCATGGCTCCGGTGGTGATGGTGTTGAGGACCATCTTGGTTGCGGTCCCGGCCTTCATCCGAGTCGACCCGGTGATGACCTCGGGGCCCGTCAGGGGCGCAATAACCACGTCGTGTCGGCCCAGCAAGGCCTCGGAGGGGGGGGTGCAGAGGAGGAAGCCCGTGCGTGCGCCCCGCTCCCGGGCCCGCGCCAAGGCCCCGTGTACGAACGGCGTTGTGCCCGATGATGCGATCCCGATGACAAAGTCGGTCTCTGCGACGCCCTTTTCGTCCATGGCGGCAGCTCCGTCCTCCGGGTGGTCCTCCGCCCCCTCCTGGGCCCGTACCAGGGCCTCGAAGCCTCCGGCAATGACGCCCTGGACAAGATTCGGGTCGGTCCCGTAGGTGGGCGGCATTTCGGCGGCGTCGAGAACGCCCAGCCGCCCCGATGTCCCGGCGCCTATGTATATGAGCCGCCCCCCGGCCCGGAAGCTCTCGACGGCCAGCTCAACGGCCCGGGCAATGGCTTCGGCTTCCCGGCCGACCGCGGGCGCCACCGAGCGGTCCTCCTCGTTGATGAGTCCGACGATTTCCAAGGGCGCCAGGCTGTCGATGGCCGCGCTGCGAGGATTCCGCTGCTCCGTCAGACGGGTGTCCAGCATCCCATTCGATCAGGCCCCGACAGGGTGAGCCCATCCGCCAAGGGATCGAGGGAATCCGGCCGCTCCCCGGGGGCAGGGGAATCGCCGGGGCGTTGCGACGAATCACGGGCGGGTGCTGCGATGCCGGTGTCGGGCCAAAGCGGGACCCGCAGCGCCCGAAGTTCGACGACGATCACGTCCCCGGCGGGGATCACTCCGGGGACCGGAAAATCGTTGACGGGTCCGTTCCTCCTTCCCAGGCGCACTTCCATCCGGGTGGCGATGGTCCGAACGGGCCGTTCGTAGGTCGCCGCCGACAGGGTCTCGAAGTCGATCTCCAGAACCGGATCCTCCCCGGGACCGTACGAGCTTTCGGACGCGGTCACTCGGCCCAGAACTTTGGTGCATCTGGGGATGAGGACCGTCCCGTCCGGGGTGGTTACGTCTTCGGCGAGGGTGGTGACCACGGCCGCGCCGGTCGGGTGGGTCTCCGTTGAGATCTCTTCGTCGGCCGCTACGGTGATCCGGGTTCCTGCGGGGACGCGGATCATCTCCCCAGTCCCGAATGTCGGCCGGCGACCCCTCTCTCCCCCGATCTCCGGAAGGACCTCCTGCCGGAGGCTGTCTTGCCGAATGCTGTCCCTCTGCATCTTCGATTCCAGGCCCCCGACTTGTCTCTGGGCGGCTTTGGAGTCGTCGTAGGCGGTCAGGAGCGTTTCCGGATCATCCGGGCGTTCCTCGGTTCCGGCAGGGGCTTCGAAGCTTGCCCCGCTAGCCGGGTCGTCCCGCTCTCCCGCGTCCGTCTGTCCGACGGGGCCGCTCCCGCCTTGCGGGCCGGCAGAAGGGGTATCCGACGCCGTTTCGCCGGCAGGGGGCCCGGCGTCCCGGCCGCAAGAGAGGACCATTGCGACCAGAGCGACCCAGCTTCCGAACCGAACGTTCGCCGTCTTCACCGTAACCTCCGATGTCCGCTTGAAATCCCGCATCGTGCTTCAAGTTCACTATCTTCGCCCACCCGGTCGCAACTCCAGACTTTCTGAAAATGGACCAACTCAGAACCGTTCTGCCCTACTTTCGACCCTACAGGAGGGCCATGGCTTGGGGGTTGATTCTTGTGGTCCTCGCCAATGGGTTCACCCTGGCCAACCCCTATCTCCTGAAACTGGCCATCGATGCGCTGCCCGCCGACGTTGGCGCCGGAGCCGATCCGGAGGCAACCAAAAGGACCATCGCCTTCTACGCCCTTCTCATTGTTGGCGTGGCTTTGGTGGGGGGCGCGGCCCGGTATGGGATGCGAGAGATCATGAACGGCCTGAGCCGACGGATCGAAGTGGACCTGCGGAACGACTTCCTGAAGCACCTCCTGACCCTGGACGCCGGATTCTACGACCGGACCCGAACCGGCGATCTGATGAGCCGGGCGACGAACGACACCTTGGCCGTTCGCCAGGCAGCGGGACCTGCCGTCATGTACTCCGCGAATACCGTTGTGAACTTCGTTCTCGGCTTGGCTCCGATGATCTGGATCAGCCCCCGGCTCACCCTCGTCGCCCTGGTTCCCATGGCCATCCTGCCTCCCGTCGTGATTCGGTTCGGGCAGGTGATCCATCGCCGCTTCGAGCGCATTCAAGAACAGTTCTCGACGCTGTCGACGATGGTGCAGGAGAACTTGGCTGGTGTACGCATCGTGCGGGCTTACGGTCAGGAAGGCGCCCAGGCAAGGGAGTTCGACGCCTTGAATCGCAACTATCTAATGTACAACATGCGCCTGATGTACGCTTCGGGGGCGTTTCATCCGGTTCTGGGGCTGGTGACCGGGGGGGCCATGGTCCTTGTGCTTTGGTACGGGGGTGGGCAAATCATGGCCGGCGTCATCAGCACAGGTGACTTTGTCGCCTTCTCCTTCTACTTGGCGCTGCTGGCTTGGCCCATGATCGCCCTGGGGTGGGTGGTCAACCTCTTCCAGCGGGGCGCGGCGTCCATGGGGCGCCTCAATCGCATTTTCGAAGTCGAGCCCGAAGTCACGGCGCCGAAAGCTCCGCGGCCGATGCCTGAAGGGAATGCGGAGATCGAATTCAGAAACGTCTCCTTCCGCTATCCCGGCACGGACCGTCTCGTGCTGAAGAACGTGTCCTTTACGGCAGAGCCGGGACGCACGGTTGCCATTGTCGGCCCCACCGGATCCGGAAAAAGCACCCTTGTCTCCCTCATTGCCCGCCTCCACGATCCCACCACCGGGGAGGTCCTGCTCAACGGCGTCTCGCTTCCTGAGTACGATCCCGCGGCGCTGCGGACCCGGATCGGTTCCGCGCTCCAGGACAGCTTTCTGTTCTCCGACCGGTTGGGACGGAACATCGCCCTGGGCATCCCTGAGTCCGTGGACGGAGAAGCCCGCAAGCGACGGATCCGTCGCGCTGCCCGAGCGGCCTACCTCCACGAAACCGTCCAGGCGTTCCCCGACGGATACGATACGCTGTTGGGGGAGCGGGGGATCAACCTGTCGGGAGGGCAGAAACAACGTACGACCCTGGCTCGTGCCCTGGCCGTGGATCCTCCGATCCTGATCCTGGACGACGTGCTGAGCGCCGTGGATACCCGAACCGAGGGGCGGATTCTGCGAGGCCTGCGAAACGAACTGAAGGGACGCACCGCGTTCATCATTTCCCACCGGGTCACCGCTGTGAAGGACGCCGACCTGATCCTGGTGATCGACGAGGGGCGGATTGCCGAGCGGGGACGCCACGAGGCGCTTGTGGCCCTGGGAGGTGTTTACGCTTCGCTTCTGCGGCGGCAACTCCTGGAGCAGGATCTTACCCACACCGGGGACAAGACCCTCCCCCAAAGGGAGTGAAGGCGATTCTGTCCCAGGCACCGGGTGGCGGCTGCTTAGGGGTCCGTCCCCGGGCCGGTGCGCTCCAGCCCTTGAGTCTTGGCTCGGTCGCTCAGCCGAACCAGGGGGGTTCGTTCCCCGCTTTCCATTTGATGTTGCAGCCGGCGCTCGGAAGCTGGACGCTCGAAGGCGCGGTACTGGCGAGCACGGCGTCTAGGGCAGCGCCAAGATCGGAACCCGTGACCGGGGTGCCTCCGGAAGGCCGGCTCCCGTCATATCGGCCCCGATAAACGAGCCGACGGTCTCCGCCGAAGAAGTAGAAATCGGGGGTACACGCCGCCTTGTACGCCTTGGCGACTTCCTGGGACGCATCGAACAGGTACGGGAAGGTGTAGCCCCGCCGGCGGACCTCTTCCTTCATCTTCTCTGGACTGTCTTCGGGGTAGTTCGCCACGTCGTTTGCGTTGATGCCGACGACCGCGACTCCCTTTTCCTGGTACTTGGCGGCGAATCCGGCGAAGTGGTCGGCCAGGTGTTTCACGAACGGACAATGGTTCGACAAGAAAACGACGAGAAGCCCGGGGGTCTCCCCGAAGTCGGCAAGAGAGACGGGGTTCCCGGTGAACGGCTCGGGGAGCACGAAATTCGGGGCCGGGGAGTCCAGGGGGAGCATGGTGGAGGTGATGACGGCCATTTGCGGGTCTCTCCGGGGTCAGAGGCGTTCCACGAGAAATTCGGGCGTAAACCGGTTCAGGTAAGCGGCGAGGAGGCTAAAGGAGCCCGTCAGCAGAAGGATTCCCAGCACGACCAGCAGAACGCCCGACGCCTTCTGGACGACGGGGAGGAAGCGCCGAAACTTCGAGAAGGCGTTCAGGAACCGCTCCAGGGCGAGGGACGCCAGGAGGAAGGGGATGGCGAGGCCCATGGAGTAGACGAAGAGAAGCGACATTCCTTGGGCCATATGTTCCCTTGAGGCGGCCAGCGTCAGGACGGCGCCCAGTACCGGACCGATGCAGGGGGTCCAGCCGGCGCCGAAGGCGATGCCCACCCCGACGGTTCCGATGTATCCTACGGGTTTGCCGGACAGGTGCACCCGCTTCTCCCGCAGCAGAGGGGCAAGCTGAAACACCCCCATGAGATGGAGCCCGAAGGCGATGATGACGATCCCGCCAATTCGGGCGATCCAGTCGCTGTTGTAGAGAAGGAAGCTTCCCAGGAACGATGCGGAAGCACCCAGGAGGACGAAGACGAGGGTGAAGCCGGCCACGAAAAGCCCCGAATGCACGAGAACCCGGCGGCGGTCGAACCCCTCTTGCAGGTCCTCCAGGGACATTCCTGTCACGAAGGAAAGGTAGCTGGGCACCAGGGGGAGAACACACGGGGAAAGGAAAGACAACACCCCCGCGGTGAAGATGACCATGATTCCGATGGACTCGCTCATGTCTTTCGCCAAGCGCTCGGGGAAAGAGGTGCCGACGTTGCAACCAGGGCAGAAACGCTCGCCGGTCCCTCTCTCCGGCGCAACCGGCAGGGCCGCCCGGCACTGGGGACCGCACCGCATCGGGTCAGGCCGAGCCGGTACCGGTGCCCGCCCTCTCGGTTCAACCGCTCGTTCATTCGCCCGCCCGCGGACCGACCACCGCTTCCGCGAAGAGCTCCCGAGCGAAGCCCTCCATCAGGGACTCGAATGCCTCGGCTCCCCCACCGACTTCCACTAGGCGGGGACTACCCAACGGCTGCGGTCCGCGTTTGGCGACGCCCTCCATCACCCGGGGAAGCCGGTCGGCCGGGGCCACCCCTTCGTCCAGGAGCCGGAAATCGAAGTACAGGCCCTTTCCCGTGCGTTCAGCCGAATATCGAGCCGTGATCAGCTTTCGGCCCCCGTCGTGGTGGAAACAGCTGGCCGCCACCAACCCCCATTCCTTGCGGCCGCTGATCAGGGGCGGGAAGATCCAGAGCCGGTCGATGGCGCGGGAGCTCAACCGTTCAACCACTGTTTTGAGGGCGCGGGGAAGGGCCTCGGGAACCCCTGGGTCGTCGGTCTCGGGCAACGGGGTGTCCCTTATTCGTTCTGGTGACTACGGCACTTTGAAAGCAGTTTCAAACCATGGCGATGGACCAATCGCACACCTTTTTGTCGCGCTAGATCCTGTGCATCTTCCGTAAAGCCTCTGGCGTTCGTCACAACCATCGGTTTCGGAGTGCCGACGACACTATAGTTCTGAATCGAACGGAGGACTTCCTCGACCGCCGTGCGGGCGCAGCGCCATGTATTGGATTGTGTGTGTTTGCACTGCACGACAATTGTGTGCGGCTCTGGGCCGTGTTTCCATATAGCCAATCCGTCTGCGCCTCGATCACCGCTGTGGGGTGTGCGATGAGTCTCGTAGCCAGCCAGCCCAAGCTTCCGGAGAACCCACTCCTCGAACTTGGTTGGCTCGAGCAGGTCGATGTTTACGCCATTTCCCATTCCGTCGGAGGATCTCGCAACGTCGCGTGTCTCCATCGTGGTGCTGCGGAACAGTCCCCCCACATCCTCGTCAGTTGCAACCGTCGGGGCGAGTACCCGGCGGCTCATCTCCCGCTTCCGCTCCATCAAGCCATTAAGCTTCAGGTCGAAGCTATGTTCACCGAAGTGTGGGTGCCGGGCTAGAGGCAAGTACACATGCACGGTGTTCGTTTGCCCGATCCGGAATACTCTGTCGGTGCACTGATCCTCAACGGCTGGATTCCACCACCGGGAGAGATGAATCACGTGATTCGCAGCGGTAAGCGTCAGTCCTACGCCGCCAGCCCGGGGGGACAGAATCATGACGTCGAATCCGGCACGTTCCTGAAACTTGTCAACGCGAGCTTTGCGCAGCTTTCCGGCGACCGCACCGTTGATGACGAGCACGTCGTCGGTAAGCCGGAAACGCCGCCTGAGCACACCGATTAAAAAATCTTGCATCTCACGCGACTCGACGAAGACCAGCGCCTTCTCGTCACGAGCTGCGACAGAATCCAGAATCCCAAACGTTTCAGAAAGCCGAGCGGACTCACGGATATACCGATCAGCATCCATGCCAGTCGGTGCGGTCGGATGTAGCGATATGCTTCTAAGGTGGTGAAGCGTATCGAGCATGTTCCGATTGTGCCGGCCACGCAACACGGCTCGCTCGTAACGTTCGGCCTGAAGGGGTGGCATATCCACGATGCGTCGATGCACTCGCTTATCCGGTAAACCGGAAAGATGGTCTTCTTTCAAACGTCGGAGCATTAGGGCAGGATAAATCGCGACTCCTTCGCCATGGCGTTGATCGTTGATGAGTTTATGATGAAGGTCCCGAAGTGGCGATTGGTCATTTGCAACAGTCTTTTCGTACTTTTCACTGAAGTCCTTTAACGTGCCAAATACTCCAGGTTCGACTCGATCGAGCATCGACCAGATGTCGGCCGTGCGATTCTCCACTGGGGTGCCCGTCATCATTAGAGCGAAGTCAATGTTCATGGCAAGTGCCGCTTCGGTGATCCGGGCACCCGGGTTCTTTATCTTCTGGGATTCGTCGAAGACGGCGACTCGCCAGCGGACCCGGCCAAAGCTATGCTGATAATTCCGCAGGGTCTCATAGGTGGTCAAGACCCACGCGGCTTCTTCCAAGACACCGACTTTCAGCTTTGGCAAAGCTATATCCGAGCCTAGCTCGTTGCCGGATTCTTTAGGATTCGTCCTGATCTTCCGCAAGCCGGTGCCATGCGCTTCGATGGCTCGACCCAGTCCAGGCTCGGAAAGATGCTTTTTGTGTTCATCCAGCCAGTTCTGCAGTAGACCAGTTGGAGAAACAATGAGCATCGGTCGTTTTTGCAATTTCTTGTCTGTGGCGTGCATCGTCAGGCTGGAAAGAAACGCCAAGGCCTCCAGCGTTTTGCCAAGTCCCATGTCATCGGCGAGTAGAGCACCCCAGCTGCCGGCTTCCCAGTGTCGTTGAAGCCATTCCAACCCCACCTGCTGATGAGGTAGAAGTTGGGTCCGAAGGGCAGGCGTCACGCTGGAGATGTTTGGTACGCACGATCTTCTTTTTCGCCGGAAATTGACATCTTTCAGGTTATCGTAAATGAGCAGGACGACATCATCCTCTTCGGGCTCACCACGCCTTTCCGTAGGAACATCCGGTGGCTGGACAGGTTGCGAGTTGCGAATCAGCTCTTCAATCGCGCTGACTGTCGACGAATCTGCCGGAATGATGACGTCGTCGATGCAAACGCTTGGTTCGTTTTTTTCAATCGCCTCCTGTACTTCACCCAGCAAGCGAGGCAAGTCGTCGGCCTCAATCATTATGACTTCAGATCCAACTCGCAGGCCAAGTTCTTCAGGGGGGAGCCATGGTTGGGGTGCCAGGCTGATCCAGGGAAGGACCCTCTCAGTCCACACGCCGATCCCACGAACTCGCTCGCTGAGACCCTCATCGCTAAAGATGCTGTCGATGTCCGTTGGGTTGATATCGGTTTCGCCCAGGGCCCCAGACAAATACCCCGAGACGTTCCTGAGAAAATCCCGACGTTCCGCTGCCGTTCCGGATTGCGCTTTCCGAACCGCCCTGAGAGCACGTTCAACCGTCGGTGTCAGCACGACATAGAACCCAGCCCCGACTCCGTATCGATGTTTCACGCGCCGTAGTCTGCGAAAATACCGTGCAAAATCCTGTTGCCGGGCATCCGGTAAGGAAGGAGAAAATATTTGTTTCTCCTCTTCCGTCCCGGAAACGCGCGTTTCGCGGCGACCGATGACCGGGTCGAAGTCCGGCTCCCCGTCCTGATTGACGAAGGGATGGAGCTCGAAGCACGAAGCCACGACGATGTTTAGGGACTGCAGGTGGTCGTCAACCATGGCGCTATCCGGCAACATCTCGGCGATTCGTCCCCATCGAAGCATGCGGGATTCGAGATCCCTTTCCGTCTTGAATCGATCGATGGATTCGGTAATGGTGTAGATCGGGTCGAGCAGTACGAAGTTGTCAGGGCTGACTCCCAGCCACGCGCCAAGGCGCTCCACGCCCACAACGCGCCTGCCCTTTGCAATGAATCCGTAGTGAATCTCGAAGTCGCGGTCGGGAATGGCACCGTTCGCGACCACTTCAAGTGCGAAAGGGGCAGCGTCGGGAAGACCGATGTACCGAAGCTCGTCGGGTGTAAGTCCGGCAACGCTCTTCCAGTGAACCATCAGCGAGGTGCCCTCGTCCTGTTCGATGGCTCCTCCTTCATCGCGCATTCGAATCAGCGCGCCCACTCCGAGTGATTCTTCGGTGTGGCTCGTCCATGCGCCCACTGGGATTTGCGGATCGCTGCCCATCTGGACGACCAGGCCATCGGGTTCAGGTTTGAAGTGAAGGCTTCCTGGTGAGGTCATGTTCATTCCGTCATTCCGTCGAGATGGAGGTCATAATGCTTTCTGCAACAGCTAGGCACACCTGAGATTCGAGAACCCCAGTGTCCATTACCATTGATGGTCACGGAAGCGGTAACGCCCTAGCGGATGCGTTTCTTCCCGTAAATTGGAAGGAAAGTAATCTCTGCGATCGACCTGAATCCCGGTATTTCGGTCTAGCCACTTCGCGATGTAATCCTGCCATCTGCCTCGGATGCTTCCATCGTGTCTTTGCGAAAAATCAGCTCCTCCCATTAGAGCATTGCGATGATAACTGTTCTTGTACAGTTGAGGCGCTCCAGGAGCACCATCGAGCCAGAATCGACAAGAGCCGTTGTGGCTCCATTCAGCAATGGTTACACCGGGCACGCGTAGAAGCAAAACTGATTGATCGTTCTGAGCACCTTCGAGAATTGCAGCTTCTTCGATTTGACCGTCTCTGTCGATCTCTCCATTCATGTATTCCATCTTCTTCCACATATTGCGTGGACGCCGACCGAGAACGACCCAAATGTCGTCAATGAGATTTTGCTTACGAAATGCTTGCCAGAAGGCCCTTCGGTAACGCCAATGCTTATCAAGGGCAGTTTCCTCAATCAGGGTGAGGAACTGGTCAAGCACCCGCTCCACGCGCCATCTGATCACGACCCGTCGAATTTCCTCTGGAATTCCTCCCCAGTTGGATTTTCCGTATGGAAGGCGAGGATCACCGAAGTGCAATCGAAAAAACCGCTCCACAGGACGCCTGATCTCGGTCTCGGCTGGATGGGTCACAAAGGGACCAAGCAGTGCACTTGCGATCTTCGAGCGAACGGAATGACCGTCGAAGCGCAGTTTGCCATCCATTTCGAGGAGTGCGAGCAGCCAGTTGAGGCGTACGGTGGCAAGGCGATTTCTCTCCGGGGGCATCCTGAATTTAGGCAGGTATGTAAGGATACCAGTTCTAAGAAAGTCGCAGCGAGCGAGGCTGCCACTAAGCCCGGCCCGGTCGAGAATGGCATGAACATCTGGAATTTCGGAGGTGTTGGTAGAGATCATGTTCTTCAAGAATACCGTGCATCCATTATCCTCCAGAAGGTCAAAATCGCAACAGCGTTCCTGCCATTTCTGCATTGATGGTGGCATCGGAGGTTGGGCCTGGGTGACCAATCGCAGCAGCAATTGGCGTATTTCTTGAAAAGTCCTAAGTTGGGTGGGGTATACACGCAGGAATTCGTGTAACAAACTCCGCACGGACCGTGATTTTCTCCCTTCGGAAAGCCATTGACCGTACTGCGCAATGACATGTGGGTCTGCGCCCAGCCAAGATTCCTCGCCAGTGCGCGTTGGTGGCGAATAGAACAGCACCCACGGCATACGTCGCAGGTCTCGGTGTGTTACTTTTGCAAGAGAATGATCTCTACGCCACACCTGCGTGATGCGTCGATGCAGCACTACTAGGTCGTAAGATTTGGGCTTTCTAGGCTGAGATCCTTCGAGTACCTTTTTTGCCTCTGCCGCTGCTTTCCGTGTGCGCTGCGGCTGGAAGTCGGTTTTAATCTCCGGAAAGCCTGTCCAGCCCAGCAAGGACTTTTTTAGGGTTGAGCGGCTCATGGCCGTCCGTTGCCAATCTGCTCACGGACATCCGTCTGCACGGCTGGCTCGCCCTCCAATATGCCTTCTGGTGGCTCCATGAGGAATCGGAGGTCGATGCGCCGGTTGGAGTCGGCGCGTTCCGGGTCGAGGGTTGCAGGGCGGTTGTAGCCGTAGCCACTCGTACTCAGGACAGGGTATTTTTCCGTATTTTGCAGACCGGTTACCGCCGGCTCACACGCGGCAATCATCCGATGTACCGTTGCCGCCCGCATCGACGACAGTTCGAGATTGTCCCTGAAGCGATTCCCGACTGCAACGGGCACGTCGTCGGTGTGGCCTTCGATGAGGAGGGTTTCAAGGAGCCAGGGATGTTCCCGCTTGTTGCAGTCGTACGTTGACGGATCGCCGGACTGAGCACAATATGCGGGACCGTCACTTCCGTCGGCTGCCTCCGGTCCGCTGGTGCCGGCGTCGCGAACCAAGGAAGCTCCTCCCGTGGAAGAAACGTAGCAAGGCACCACGTGCCCAATAGCCCGTGCAAGTCGGCCGACATTGATGCGATGATCGGGGTTCGGGGTCTCACGCCCCGACGGAAAGTTGATGGCGTTCTCGGACAGCCTCAGCACTCCTTGCTCGGCCAGCACTTCGACCCGCATTCCGGACTCTTCGAGCTGGCTGGCGATATCGTTCAAAATCTGCTGGCGCGTCTCGTCGGCGGCGTTGAGACCCTCGGTGGTTTGCGCGAGTTGGTACGCGAATACGGCCAGCATGATGATGAAGACGAAAATGAGGGCCGATACGAGGTCGCTGGCGGTGGCGAGGTAGTCCTGCTCGCCTGGAGATCCGTCCGCCGTGGGCCTCAAACCCTGGCGGGTCACCTCATCCTCCGAAGATTTTCGTTCAGTTCTTCGATTGACTCCATCAGTTCGGAGTTGGCACCTGCGAGCTGTTGGATGGTGTTCGCCGTTACGCCGTCGAGCGTCTGCGCGAATTCAGAAACCTTTTCGCAATACCCGGCCAGGCCTTCGTCGATCTGCTTGAACACATCTGCGAGAGAATCATCAATGCCTTCGAAGCGGTCCTGATATTCGCGCCATGCACTGGTGACGACCTGCTGGCTTCCTTCTATTTTCCTGATCATGGCATCCAGCTCGCCGACGATATTGCTTGTACTGTCCAGCGAATCGGTGACTCTGCGGTTTGCATCGCTAATGTTTTTCGATGAGATCCCAATGGCCTCCGAAACTTCGGCCATTTGAAGGAATGTCGATTCGATCGTGTTACGCATATTGTTGATCTGATCGGTAAAGTCCCTCATGCTTGTCAGTTGTCTTTCGCTTAGTTCGATAGAGTTTTCCAGACGCTCGGCGGCAGTCTGCAGTCCGTGCGACGACCCGGTTACTTGCGCTGCGGCCTCGATACCGCTCCGAGAAATGTCCTCAATAGCGGTGCCTAGGGTGCGGCGCATGTCATTTGCCGTTTCGGTACTGGAAGCAGTCATTCTGTCGGCCATGTCCTGGGAAGCCTCCGCAAGCTTTCTCATTGTCTGATCCAGGGACTGGTGTAACGCCTGAGTCATCGCGGTCGTTCCCTCGTCCATCGACGTTCGAACCGACCCCAAGACTGCCTCGAGTGCCTCGCGGACATCTTTCTGAGACCTACCCATTTCGGCGACCGACGTCTTCAGGGCGTGATTCAGATTCTCGACGATACCGGCCATCTCATCAAACTGTGATCCGGTATATTCCTGCATGGTTCTGGTGAACTGGTCAAGGGTCTGCTTGATCACTTGGCCGGCGTCGGTCGACCGGTCGGTGCGGAGTTCGTTGACTGCTTCCAGCAGGCTTTCGAGCTGGGGCGAAAGGCGTTTTGCTACCTTTTCTTCAAGCGCTTCTTCAAGGGCGAATTTGAGCTCTGTGTTGAAGTTCTTGAGTTGCTTAGATGCATCTCGAGCGTGTTCTACTTGTTGAAGGGCGGCTTCTTCCACAGTGACGCGTTCCATCCGGGATTCGATTTCGCCGACCCATTGGCTCATTTCGAGATGAACTTTTCTTGATATGCGTTGCAGGACAGAGCGAAAAATAATGGAAGCACTGATGCCGATAATTGAAGTCCAGAATGCCAGTGAGGCCCCGCTCAGCAAACTTGTCAGGGACGTTGTAATCTGATCCGGGGTTCCAGATGTGATACCGGAGGTCGCAGCCCCGATTCCGACGGCCAAGCCGATAAAGGTACCCAGGATGCCCAATCCGGTCAGAAGATTCGGCACCGACTGGAAGAAGCGAAAGTTGATCTGAGGGAAGATGATTGTTGCATCGTTGAGGTAGCGTGACACTTCGCTGGTGTTGCGAATCGGGTTGCCGGAGCCAGGCTTGGGCCGAATCAGGGTCTCCACGAATTCCGTCCATGCCAAGCCCAATTCCGTTCTGGCCTTGTCATTGTATTCTTCGAATGCCGCAACAAATCCATCTTGCCCCTCGATGCTTTTCAGGCGGTTGTTCAAACCGTGAATCTCTACGTATAGTTGTTGCGATTTGGCATAGAACCATATTGTCGAAAGCAAAAAAGGCAAGGCAATGACACCGCCACACCATACCCATACGAATCCTTCAGATAGAACAAAACTTGCTATCATACCTGCCACGTCTCCTCCGTCCTTGGGTTACCGATTGCGTAACCGTCCGACGCTTGACAAGCCGCCAACGTCCAGTATTCCCTCCACCCGTGTCAATAACCGTTCTATTGCGACCTCCAGGGTCCCATCCACCACCGCCCCTGCCGCCCGGACGTGGCCGCCGCCGCCCAGCGCCACCGCCACCGCATTCACGTCCGTTTTCCCCGTAGACCGCAGCGACACCTTGATCTTCCCGTCGGCGGTCGTGCGGAAGAGGAGCGCGACCTCCACGCCTTTGATGCTGCGGGGAAAATCGACGAAGCCCTCCAGGTCGTCCACTGTCGCACCCAAGCGCCTGAAGGCATCGTCGGGGATCGTCATCCAGGCGATGCGTCCGCTCTTGTGCACTTCCAGCGTAGCCAGCGCTTCGCGAAGGAGCTCGTATCGGTGCCGCCGAAACCCACCGTACACGGCTTGGTGCAGCACTTCGGGTTCGGCCCCCAGTTCGACCAAGCGGGCCGCGGCCCGAAAGCAACAGGGGTTCGCGTTCGCGAAACGAAAGCCACCGGTGTCCGTCAGAATGGCCACGTAGAGGGCCCGAACGACGGTCTTCGGCCAGGGTCCCCCGGCCCGATCCAGAAGCCGGAAGACCATGGCGCCCGTCGCGCAGGCGGCGGTGTCCCGGAAAACGACGCCGACTACGGGTCGGGGCCCGGCGGGATGGTGGTCGACGACGACTTTCGGGAGGGGCCGGATCAGGGGGTTCACCCGACCGATCCTGGGAACCTCCCCCGTGTCCAGGACCACCGCCAGGTCGGCTTCTCTGCACCGGCGGGCGGCTTCCTGACCAGCCGCCGGGAGGACCCACCCGGGATCGGGCAGGAGGAAGCGGAAGGGTGGGGGGAAGGGGGTCGGATTGACGATCCAGGCCCGGGTTCCCCGGCTGCGCAGGAAGGCGGCAAGGGCGATCTCGGACCCGATTCCGTCTCCGTCGGCGTTCACATGGGTGGTGAGCACGACCGATTTCGCCCGGGAAAGGGTCTCCAACACCGCATGGGGCCCGGACCGTTCGGGGCGCGCCCGTGGCTTCCGGGGATTCGGGTTTTGGGGATTCGCCAATTCAGCCTTCCCTTCCGGTGGGGTGATGGCCGCCTTCGGCGGACCTAGGCGGTGGGTGAGAAGCATTCGCGGCTCCCCGGACCAGCGCGTCCAGGATATGGGCCGCGCGAAGATCCAGCTCCTCTCGCGTCCCGGCGTTTTCCACCACGAAATCGGTGCGGTGGTGCATTACCTCCGTGGGGAGCTGGGCGTTCATGATGGCCGATGCGGCCTCCGCCGTGAGCCCTCTCGTTTCCATGATTCGCCGCCGCCGCAGCCCCGGGGGCGCATCCACCAAAACGATCACATCCACTTCGTCTTCCGCTCCGGTTTCGAAGAGAAGGGGAATCTCCCACACGACCAAGTCGGCCCCGCCAGCCCGCCGTTCCTCCGTCCATTCATCCCGCAGGCGCTTCACCACGGGGTGGACGATCGCTTCCAGCTGCTTTCGCGTCTCCGGGTCCCGGAAGACCCGTCGCCGGACATGGGCTCGGTCCATGAACCCGTCGGACCCGATGACCCCCGGTCCGAAAAGTTTTTCGATTTGGGCGAGGGCCGGGGAACCGGGGGCCACGGCCGTGCGGGCCAGGCGATCTGCCGACACCACGGGAACCCCCGCCCGGCGCCACAATCGGGCGACGGTGGACTTGCCCGCCCCCACGTTCCCGGTCAGGCCCACTACGATCACGGGGGAGCTCCGCCGACGGAAGGCGCTCCCCTTCGACCTGTTCCAGGGTCGGCTGCCGGCCCCCGGGCTGGGGTGGTGCGGCCCACGCCGACGGATTCGCTCCCTACGATCTCTGCGATCACTTACGGCCCCTGGCCCCCGAGAACCCACGACGCCCCAAAAGCCATAACGGAAGTGAAGATCACGTTGCCGAAAAACACGGCTGTCATGACCCCCAGCATCGAGTACCGCATGAAGGCCAGGGGGATGACGACGACTTCGTTGGGGATGGGGACCATGGCAGCGTACACGAACAGAAGCCCAAAGGGCAGAACGGGTGGCGATCCCGAAGGGCCTCCACTCTGGTCCGAAACTTCGCGAGGCGGTGGTCGCCGACCAGCTCCCGGGAGGAATCGCCGATGAGGTATCCCAGAAAGTCCCCCCCTGTCATACCCAGAGCGATGGTGATCAGGGTGGGGATAGGGTCGAAGCCCGACTCCATCAGGAACGGGTAGAAGACCGCCACGGGAATGGGTGCGATCAGGTTGAAGCCGCTGATGACGGATACGGCCAGCAACCCCGGGTACCCGGCGGAAGCCGCCATCTCCCGCGCTGCGTCGATTTCCGATGCCCGGAGATTGACCCAGACGGCGAAAGCGGCAAGGGCGAAGACGGCGGCGACTTTGAACGCGACCCGGGCGCGGCTCCGGTCCCGGTTTCCTCCCATCCGGCGGCGCATGTCCCGGGACCAGAGCAGGAAGCGGATCAGGTCGTCGGTCGGGGGCACGGCCTCCGGGTCTCCGTACGCCGTTTCCAGGCGCCACCTCATGTAGGACTTCGAAGGGAGGGGCAGGAAAGGGGGTTTCCGGTACCAGTCCCTTGGTCGAAAAGTCCAGGCTGCGGAAAGGATCGCGGGACAAAGCCAGGGACGCCGAAGCGCCAGCCGCCAAAGTCGTCGTTTCAAGCCGATGGGGGACTCCTCCGTTGGGTCCGGGGTCGCTCCGGGAACACCCTGATCCCGAACCGCCGAAAGCTGGGGCCGCGTTTCAGGGAAGTCCGTCCGGGACACCCGAATGCATTGCGCGGACGAACCGGTTGCGGACCGTGGGCCGTGTGTCCCATCATCAGGCAATATATGACGGAGCCCGCCATCTTTCGAACGGAAGGCCATGGACGTACCCGGCCCGGGGTTCGGCGACGGGGTCCAGTTGAAATCGGCGCGGGCCCGCCCGCGGGGGCTCTTTACCCGCCCGCAGTGGGGCCCGTAGAAGGCGCGTATCCATGACAAACCGCCTCGCCAAGGAAACCAGTCCCTACCTGCTCCAGCACGCGGAAAACCCGGTGGAGTGGTTTCCGTGGGGAGAGGAGGCCCTGGCCCTGGCCTGCGAACGGGACCGTCCCATTCTCCTTTCCATCGGATACTCGGCGTGCCACTGGTGTCACGTCATGGAGCGGGAGTCGTTCGAGGACGCCCGGACGGCCCGTCTCATGAATCGGTCTTTCGTCAACATCAAAGTGGATCGAGAGGAGCGGCCCGACCTGGATTCCATCTACATGCGCGCCGTCCAGGCCATGACCGGCCAGGGAGGATGGCCCTTGACGGCCTTTCTCACCCCCGGGGGCGTTCCGTACTACGGCGGGACCTACTTTCCCCCGGCGCCTCGCCACGGCCTTCCTTCCTTCCGCCAGGTGCTCGCCACGGCTGCCGGTGCCTGGGAGTCCCGTCGGGAAGCGGTGGTCCGGGCGGGAGACCGGATTCGGGACATCCTGAAGCGGAGCTCGACGGAGCCTCAGCCCTCGACGGGCTTCGACGCTTCGGGTGGCCAGCTCTTCAGCGGGGCCGTGTCCTCGGCGGGGCGAAGCTTCGATCCCGGGTATGGGGGATTCGGGGGAGCACCCAAGTTCCCGCAGCCCGTGTTTCTGGACTTTCTCCTGCGGACGGGGACCGCCGGGGCCCCCGGTGTTTCCATGGCCTGCCACACCCTTTCTCGGATGGCCGCTGGCGGCATTCGGGACCACGTCGGCGGCGGCTTCCATCGGTATTCCGTCGATGCCCGCTGGCTGGTCCCCCATTTCGAGAAGATGTTGTACGACAACGCCCTCATTGTCCGGGCCCTGGTCCGGGCCCACCTCTTGGGGGCCGTCGGATTGGGGCGCGTCGCCGAAGAGACGCTGGACTACGTCCTGGAAGACCTCGCGTCCCCCGATGGCGGGTTCTACTCATCCCGGGATGCCGACTCCGAAGGGGAGGAAGGCGCCTTCTACGTCTGGACCCCCGGGGAGCTGGCGTCCCTCCTGGATCGGGACACCGCCCGGATCGTGTCCCGGGTCTATGACGTGAGCGAAACGGGGAACTTCGAAGGCCGGAACATCCTCCACCTTCCCCACGACCTGGAGGCCGTGGCGCGGCAAGAGGGCATGGCCCGCAAGGAGCTGGACGCGGTTCTGAACGACGCGCTGGGAGTCCTCAAGGCCCACCGGAACACCCGGCCCAAGCCTTTGCGGGACGAAAAGGTGCTGACCTGCTGGAACGGTTTTGCCATTCGGGCCCTGGCAGAGGCCGGCCCGGCCCTGGGTCGCCCGGACTATACCGAAGCGTCGGCCCGGGCGGCGGATTTTCTGCTGCACACGGTTTACCGGAACGGCCGTCTCTTCCGGGTGCTTGCCGCCGGGCGAGTCCATGTCCAGGGTTTTCTGGAGGACTACGGCTCCCTGGGAAACGCGTGCCTATCCCTCTACGAAGCGACGCTGAATCCCCGCTGGATGGAAGAAGCCGTCCGGATCGCCGACGCCATGGTCAACACCTTCTGGTCGTCCGCCGACGCACTCTTCTTCGACGCTTCGGGCGACGGGGAGCCCCTGTGGGTGCGGCCCAGGGACATCACGGACAACGCCACGCCGTCGGGGAACTCCCTAGCGGCCGAGCTTCTGGTCCGGTCGGCTGCGGTGACGGGCTCTCCGGAACACGAAAGGCTGGCAGAGAAGGTGATCGCCCGGGAGCGGGGCACGATGGAGCGCTACCCGACTGCGGCGGGACGCCTTCTTACGGCGGCGCTGCTTTCCGCCACGCCCCGCCTGGCGGTTTCCCTGGCGGGTCCGCCGGAGGGAGTCGGCGCCATGCTGCTGCGGGCCCACCGCCACGCCCATCCGAACCGGGTGATCTTGGGGGGCGACCCCGAGAACCCCGCCGTAGCGGCCCTTCCGGCGATGGAGGGGCGCCTGGACCGGGTCGGGGAGGCGGTCGTCTGCGAAGGGCCGGTTTGCAGTGAACCGATGGCTTCTCCGGAGGCCCTGGGCGACAGGCTGAAACGGGTCAAGATCGTTACTTTCTAGGGAGAGGGAACTCCGGGGCGGACCGGAATCCGGGGTCCCGAAACGCCTCTGTCGGGCGAAGCACGCAACTCGGGAGCCCATGGCGACACTGGAACGCGAACTCGATACGGACATTGATACGGGCCTGCCGAGTCCGGAAACCCTACTGGCGTGGTACCGGACCATGGTGACGGCCCGTTGCATCGACGACCGGGAAACCAGCCTCTACCGACAGGGCAAGATCTTCTTCCAAATCGCCGGAGCGGGCCACGAAGCCGTTCAGGTCGCCCTTTCCGAAAGACTCCGCCCCGGCTCGGACTGGTTCTACCTCTACTACCGGGACCGGGCCCTGGCTCTGGTTCTGGGCCAGTCGCCGACGGATCACTTCCTCCAGGGCATGGGTGCCCAAGCCGACCCCGCCAGCGGGGGCCGCCAGATGCCCGCCCACTTCGCAGACCGCCGTTTCAACATGGTTTCGGCCTCCTCCCCGACGGGGACGCAGTTCCTTCACGCCGTCGGCACGGCGGAAGCGGGGTTGAAGGCTTCGCTCATGCCGGAATCCGCCGACGTTCCCCGCTTTGCCGACGACGAAATCGTCGTTTGTTGCGCGGGCGACGGGACCACTTCCCAGGGCGAGTTCTGGGAAGCGCTGAACACGGCGTGCAATCTGAAGCTTCCCGTCCTCTTCCTCGTTGAGGACAACGAGTACGCGATTTCCGTGCCGGTGGAAGTACAGACGGCGGGGGGCAACGTCTCCCGTCTCCTCGCGGGCCTCCCGAACCTGAAGATCGTGGAGTGTGACGGCACCGATGTGCTGGACAGTCACCGGGCATCGGGGGAGGTCGTCCGGTGGTGCCGGGAACGACGGGGTCCCGCTCTCCTCCACGCCCACGTGACCCGCCCGTATTCCCATTCTGCCTCCGACGACGAGACCCTGTACCGTTCGTCTGCGGAACTTGCCCGCCAACAAAGCCGGGATCCGCTACTCGGAACCCGCCGACTTCTCATCAATAGGGGGGTGGCTTCGGAAGGGGAGCTGGACCGTCTGGAGGCCGACGTCCGGGCGGCGGTGGCGGGGGCCGCCGACCAGGCGCTGGAGTACCCCCAGCCTCCGCCCGATACCGCAACCCGATGGCTCTACTCCGAGACGGTGGACCCTAGGGGTAAGGAATTCGATACCGAGTCCAAACCGGCTCTTGAGGACGACAAGCCACTCACCATGGTGGACCTGCTGAACCGGTGTCTCCGGGACGAAATGACCCGTGATCCCCGGATCGTCCTTTTCGGCCAAGACGTGGCCGACGTTTCCCGGGAAGAGGCTCTGGGTGAGGTGAAGGGCAAGGGCGGAGTCTTCAAGGTGACCCACGGGCTTCAGGGACAATTTGGAGGGGATCGGGTCTACAATGCTCCCCTTGCCGAGGCGAACATCATCGGCCGGGCCATCGGAATGGCGGTGCGGGGTCTGAAGCCGGTCGTGGAAATCCAGTTCTTCGACTACATCTGGCCTGCGTTCATGCAGATCCGGAACGAGCTGGCGACCATGCGGTACCGTTCGGCGGGCCACTGGTCGGCACCGGTGGTCGTGCGTACGACCTATGGAGGTTACATCAAGGGCGGCATCTACCACTCCCAGACCGGGGCCACGCTCTTTACCCACACCCCGGGGCTCCGGGTCGTCCTCCCCTCCAACGCCCTGGACGCCAACGGCCTCCTGAGAACGGCGATCCGGTGCGAAGACCCCGTCCTGTTCCTGGAGCACAAGCACCTATACCGCCAGGTGCACAACAAGGGGGCGTATCCCGGTCCGGACTATATGGTTCCTTTCGGGAAGGCCAAAGTGGTTCGCCCCGGACGGGATCTGACGGTCGTTACCTGCGGGGCCCTGGTGAAGCGAACCATGGACGCGGCGCGCGTGGCCCGGAAGCAGCACGGAATCGACGTCGAAGTCATTGACCTGCGGTCGCTGTCTCCCCTGGACATGGATACGGTGGCCGATTCGGTCCGAAAGACGAACAAAGTCATGATTGCCCACGAGGATGCCCTTTCCTTCGGGATCGGCGCCGAAATCTCCGCCCGGATCGCCGATGAGCTGTTCCCGTGGCTGGACGGACCGGTGCAGCGAGTCGCGTCTCTGGACACGTGGGTGGCGTATTCGCCGCAGCTGGAGAAGGTCATCCTGCCCCAGACGGACGATGTCCTGGAAGGCATTTTGAAGCTGGCCGAGTGGTGAGGGGGGCCAGGGAGGCGAGGATCGCTTTGGGTACGGTGGGCAAAGCGCGGGTACCGTGGAGCGAAGCGGCGTAGAGCGTTAAGCGGATCGCGCCGGGCCGGGCGTCGTCCGGCCCCACCGTCCCCGGCGAGCCACCACGAGGCCGGCGAGGATCACGCCGACGCCGGCCAGCTGTCTAGGGGTCGGCGTTTCTCCCAGCCATAACCACGCCATGACCAAGGCGACGACGGGCACCAGGTTGGTGTACACGGCCGTGCGGTTCTGGCCAATGGTTCCCACGCCCCGGTACCAGAGGAAGTAGGCCACGGAGATGGCCAGGACGCCGGCGTAGGCGATCGCGGCCCAGGTGCCCAGGGAAAGGGAAACCAAGCCGGTGCGCCACAGGCCGGGGAGTCCCGCCGCGAAGACCAGGGGGGTTCCGGCCCAGAGCGTCCACGCCGTCATTTCCAGTGCCCCGTGCCGCTTGATCGCTCGCCTCCCCAGGACGGTATAGAGCGCCCAAAAGACCGCAGCGGCTACCATGAGAAGGTCCCCCCAGGCACTTCCTCCCAGTGGGTTCGGGCCTCCCGTGATCAAGAGCCCCATGCCCGCCAGGGTTGCGAGTGCCCCGAACAGGACGGCCGAACTGAAGCGCTCCCGGCCCAGCCCGGTCGAAATGAGCACGACCCAGACCGGAGACGTCGACAGCAGAAGGGCCGCGTTGCCTGCCAGCGTCAGGTCCAGCGCAAAGATGAAACAAATCTGGAAGGCCGCATGGCCGACAACTCCCAGCACCACGACCTTGCCCCAATCTTTTCGCCTGGGGATCAGCCGCCGTCCCTGCAGACGCAGCAGGACTCCCAGGGTCAGCACGGCGAAGGGGAAACGGAGCGCGTTCAGCGCCAGCGGCTCGATTTCCCGCAGCGCGACCTTCACCACGGAGAAGTTCAGTCCCCAGATGACCGCGGTCAGAAGGAGGCCGGCATCGACGCTCCAGTTACGCCGCTTTGGCCTGGCTTGCCCTTGGGTAGACAGCTTGACTCAGCTCAGCCCGGATCGCCGTCCAGCTGGTCGAACGTCACGTTCTGGAGTGAGTACTCCCTCCAGTCTTCGTGGTCGAAGTGCCACCACTCGGCCTCGTATACGGAAAATCCCTCCGCCTCCATGGCCCGGCGGAGAAGTTCCCGCAACCATCGCTGCCGCGATGTCCCACCCGGATAGTTCGGGAATGAGCGGGGCGAGAATTCGTCGTACGTTCCGACCATGTCGGCGGGTTGGCCCGTGGCGAGGTCGTAGAGGTTGAGGTCGATTGCCGAGCCCCGGTTGTGGCGGGAGCCGCTTTCCGGGTTGGCAACGAAGATTTTCTGCGACTCGGGCGTCGCGTCCCAAAACATCTTGGTCACGTACCAGGGCCGGTAGCCGTCGTGCAAAAGCAAGCCATATCCGTTCTCCGCGAGCCGTCGGTGCGCCCGCACCACGGCTTCGGCGGCAGGCCTCTGGAGGAAGACCCGAGCTTGGTCGTAGAAGACCGAGGACATGAAGTTGTTTGTCGTCGCATAACGAACGTCAAGGCGGATTCCCGGCTCCAGCGCGGTCACCTCGACCAGCTCGGGGTCCCGGAATGGGCCCGGCTCCTCGGGCGGGGATGCGGCGAGGGCTTCGGCGCGCAAGTCTTCGACCGGGCGCGCGGGCGTGATCCGGAAGGTACCGCCCGCTTCGGTGCCGACGTTCCGGCGTTGGAAGACGACCGAGGCGGCTTCGACGGACGTTGCCCGATCCTCTGGGCCGCGGGAGAATACCAGCTGCTCACCTGGGTAGAGTCCCCGGTCGGGAAAGGCATACACGTCTCGGGAGACCTCCTCCAGCGGATAGAGGAAGAACCACTCGATGAGGGCGTGCAGCCGACCTTCCCGTTCCAGCACGTAGAGCACATTGTGGTCCCAGCCGTACTCCCCGATCAGGCCGTTCCAGTGCGCCGGCGGGTGCGCGGGGCGTCCCCGGAGGGGCTGTCGTACCCGCCGTTGCAACGGATCGCCTAGGACGACGAGGTCGATTCCGTCCTGGAGGAAACGGGTTCCGAAGGCCAGTCGGTCGTCCACGATCAGGGTGTCGCCGAGCGTGCGGACCTCCGCAGTCGAGCCGCCGCGCGATGGCGTGACGTACAGCCGACCGTTTCGCTCGTCGAGCTCGAGGGCGGCGTCTCCGGTGCCGTACACGCCCTCGAGTTGCCGGGCGAGCGCGGGATCGATGGGATCGGTGCCGCGAAGGGGGGCTTCCGGAAGAGGTTTGCCGGCCTTCGCCGCGAGCATCAGCTCCAGGGCTGCGTCGGCCACGCGGCTGGTGAAGGCATTCGTTCCGTCCACCGCCGAGACTACCGCCACCCCCAGCTCCGCCCCGGGAAGAAAGGCGAGCTGGGTCGAGAACCCGTAGATCGCCCCGCCGTGGCCGAGCCACCGCTCCCCGAAGCGCTCCCGCACCGCGAAGCCAAGGCCGTACCCCTCGGTGGCGCCCGGGTCTGCGAACTGCGGTTCCCACATCGACTCCAGCGTTGCTGCTTGGAGAATGCGTCCCCTCTCCCCTTCGCCCCGCCGGAACATGGCACCCATAAAGCGGGCCAAGTCGAGCACGGTCGAGTACATGCTGCCCGCCGGCGCCATCCCGAGTTCGAAGGTCGGGGCGTCGAAGCGGCCCCGGTCGAAACCCCACATGTATGCCCGGGCCAAGGCGTCGGCGACCTCGGGTGCGGGCGTGAAGGCACTGGTCGTCATCCCGAGGGGGATGAGGACAGCCCCCTTGACGTAGTCGGCAAAGGGCTCCCCCCGAGTCGCTTCCAGCACGTAGCCGGCCACGGCTATGCCCGCGTTTGAGTACTTGGTTCTGGATGCGGGCTCGTAGACGAGGGCCTGGCCCGCCAAGCTGGCGACGGTGGCCGCGAGGGTAGTGCCGGTGTCGTCGAAGTAGTGGCCGGCGGGAGGCTCCCGGATCAGTCCCGACCGGTGCGACATGAGTTGACGCAACGTGATTGCCGGGCCCGAACGGTTGTCGGGGGCAAAGTCCCGCAGGTACCCGGGGGCTTGCTCGCCGAAACCGGCCGCCCACACAACGCCGTCTCCATCAACCAGCGCAACCGACACGGCGGCGAGGTCCTTCTGCTCCCGCTCCCGCTCGATCATGGCCCCAAGGGCCCTTGCGACCTCGGAGTAGCCCGATCCCGCGGCAACCTCCGGAGTGCGCTCGTCCGAAGTGCAGGACCCGAAGGCGCCAACAGCAAGGACCAGGGCGGTCACCCTGGTCACGGAGTGCGGGACTCGCAACCAGGCCCGCCTCTTTGAGGCGGTCCGAAGCCCGCGCAGGCCGGGTTTCATCTTTGGAAGTCGTCCCCTTCAAGTTGAAGTCGTGCCCTTTAAGTTCGAGCCGAGTTCGAACGTCTGTGACTCAACCCAATAAGATGAAGTCGGGCCAAGCCATTTGGCCAGAGCCGGAGCCGGCTCGCCGGGACCTGGAAACCGGCGGGTAACGACGCCCTTGTCCAGTGCGGTCGACGTCACCGGACCGCCCAGGACTCCGATGGGGGAAGGGCTCGGTTGCCGCCGGCTTCAACAAGGAGGGAAGGGTTCACGAGGTCCGGATTGCCTGGCCCGGCTCGCCTTGTGTCCCCTGGCCCGACCCGTCCCGGCAGCGCACATTGACTCAACCGAGCGCGGGGCCCACCCCGGGCCGGTTAGGCCGACGGGTCACAGACCCAGTCACAGGGAATTGGAGGTGCGAGGATGTCCATTAGCCTTTCCCCGCTTCCGCGACCAGTGGTGATTCTGGCCGGAGCGCTTCCGCTTTGGATAGGGGCTGTCCAGGACGCCTCCGCCCAGCCCCGCTTCGCGACCATCGATTCCCTTCGCCACGTCCAGTCGGTGGTCCCCAGGACCGGTCCTCCGGGGACGGTTGTCGAGGTGTACACCGAGAACCTTCCGCCCCAGGCAAAGATCCATGTGGGCGTGGGCGCCATGCGGGCCGGCTTCGAGGCCCTGGCCGAGGGCACTCAGGACGTCTGGGGCGAAGTGTCCGCTCAGGTGCGGGTTCCCGACTACGCGACCTGGGAAAGGCCCCTCGTCTTCATCGTCTTCAACGGAGTGTTCAGTCCCATCGGGATATCGGACCCCTTCCACGTGACCGACCCGGAAGGCCGAGTTCGCCGGACCGGACGGATTACCGACGAGGGTCTGGCGTGCGCGACCCTTCGCGACCATGACCAATATGTGTATGCCCTGAGCGGGGACTTGGGTGACTTGAAGCCCGGAGACGAGGTGGTCGTGGAAGGAGTCATCTCCCTGTCGGGCTCCTGCGGAGGGGCGGACGCGATCGAGGTGATCCGGTGGGAAAGGAGCGGCTGACGCGCGCCATTGGCGAAAGAGGGCCGCTTCAGGGAGTCCGGCGACTCCTCGGCCGCACCAGGAGAGATACTCCTCCCGGTGGGGTGAGACGCCGAAGTTCTGTCCAACGCACAGCACACCTACAAGGGAAGGACCACGATGCGGACACTTGCGACCTGCGCATTCCTCGTGGCGCTCACCGTCACCCCCGCCCCCGCCCAACAACCCCTCCGCCCCGGCACCTCCGTGGACGGCGTCCTCGCAGCCGACTCCCGGGACGCATACGCCCTGGATTTGACCGCCGACATGTTCGTGTACGGCGAAGTCAACCAGATCGATGTGGACGTCGTGGTCACGGTCAGGGATCCTGAGGGCGGGACCCTTCGCACTTTCGATTCTCCGGCTCGGGGCCCCGAGCCCTATCAGTTCGAGACCGAGACCGCCGGGGTCTATACGATCGAGGTGGCCCCTTTCGAAGGCGGCGAAGGGCGCTACGAAATCGTGGTTCTCGGTTCCGAGCCCGTCGCCACGAGCCCGGAAGACCGCGTCAACCAGATGATGCGCTTCTACGACGGCGAAGACCGTCCCGGGGGCGTCGTCGGGGTGGTGCGGGACGGGGAGCTGACGTTCGTGCGCGCTTATGGAATGGCCAACCTGACCCACGGGATCCCCTGGGAGCCCGGCACCGTGTCCAACATCGGCTCGGTCACCAAGCAGTTCACGGCCATGGGCCTCCTCCTCCTCCAGGCCGAGGGCGAGCTTTCTCTCCAGGACGACATTCGCACCCATATCCCGGAGTTGCCCGACTTCGGAACCCCCGTCACCCTCCGCCACTTCCTCAACCACACGAGCGGGTATCGGGAGATCTACAACCTGCTTCCCATGACCGGATTCAAAGGGGAAGATACCTTCGCCCGGGGAAAGGCGATCCGGATCGTGCAGCGGCAGCCCGAGCTCCAGGCCCGTCCCAACACGGAATGGAACTACAACAATACGGGCTACATTCTCCTGTCCCTCGTTGTAGAGCGCGTATCGGGACAGCCCTTCGCGGAGTACATGAAGGAGCGGATCTTCGACCCCCTGGGCATGCACGACACCCGGGTCAAGATGACGCAGGGCGAGGTGATTCCCGGTAGCGCACAGGGCTACGTCCCGACCAAGACCGGGGGGTACCGGGCGACGAGGGACTTGTCGGCGTCCGCGGGTGCGGGCGGGATCTACACGACCGTAGAGGATCTGTCCCGCTGGATGCGCAACTATCGGGACGCTTCCCTGGGCGGGCCCGGCGCCGTCCAGGCCATCGCTACGCCGGCTGTGCTGGAGAGCGGCGATTCCACCGGGTACGGGTTGGGCCTGGGAATCGGGAAGATGGGGGGCCGGACGCTGTACGCCCACACCGGAGGGGACGTCGCCCACCGCGCCTACATGGGAATCTTTCCGGAGCTGGAGAGCGGCGTCATCGTCATGAGTAACCACGCCTCGTTCGACTTGGGGCTCGGCGGCCGCATCGCGCGGGTGTTCTTCCGCGGCGACTTGGAGAACGAAGAAGAGGACGAGGCCGAGGAGAGCGTTGGCGAGGGCGGCATGTCGGAGGAACGGATGGCGGCCGTCGCCGGAGATTGGGTGATTGATGTGCAGGGCATGTCCCTGGACGCGGAGATCAGCACGGAGGATGGGCGGCTCTTCGTTGAGCCCGCCGGACAGTCCCGGGCCGAGGCCCGGGCCACCTCCGACTCCACGGCCACGATTACAACCGTGCAAGCCGAATTCACCTTTCACTTCGAAGCGGACGGGAGCACGAACCGCGCGACCCTCCTTCAGGCCGGAACGGAAATGGCCATGCGCCGCGCCGACCCGACCCAGGCGACGGCGGAGCAGCTGGAAGCCTATGCGGGCAGGTACTTTTCGGAGGAAATCGAGACCTTCTACGAGCTGGAGCTGGTGGACGGGGGTCTCGTTCTCCGCCATCTGGACATGGAGCCCCTGCCGCTGCGCCCGCGGAGTGGAGATGAGTTCTCCACGACCTCAATCTTTCTCACCACGATTGCCTTCCAGCGGGCCGGAAACGGCCGGATTACCGGATTCACGGCCTCGAACGGGCGGACGAAGGGGGTGTGGTTCCGGAAAAGATGAGGGCTCGGGGGGCGGTCGCAAGTTTCCGTCGGCACGCCTCGCCTCTTGCCAACGGCACCGGCCTCACGCGGATCGGCACGGGCCTCACGGCGGACGTGCCGGTGCTTGATCGGCTCTTGGGTGATAAAGGAGCGGGCGCGGAAGGCGGCGTAACCCGCCTCGCCGCTCCCTGCGGGCTTTGTTGCCGCCCGCCTAGCCCGCGGGTTCCAGCCGCAGGATAGGGGTTTCCGCGCCCCCCCGGTCGTCGATTGCCACGTACAGGAACCCGTCGGGTCCCTGGCGCACATCCCGAATGCGGCCTACCCCCTCCAACAGGGTTTCCCGGGCGACCACTCCGGCTTCCTCCACGGTGAGGCGCTCCAGCCGCTGTCCCGACAGTCCGCCTGCAAAGAGGTTGCCCTTCCAGCCGGGGAACGAATCGCCGGTGTAGAACGCGAGGCCGGACACCCCGATGGAGGGGACCCAGAAGTGAAGGGGCTGTTCCATCCCGTCCCCGTGGGTCGCTTCGTGGATGGCGCTTCCGGAACCGTAGTTTACGCCGTATCCGATGACGGGCCAGCCATAGTTGCGCCCGGCCAGGGACACGTTGACTTCGTCTCCCCCCTGCGGTCCGTGCTCCGTGAGCCAGACGGCTCCGCTCTCGGGGTGAACCGCCAGCCCCTGGGCGTTCCGGTGTCCGTAGCTCCAGATTTCCGGCATGGCGCCGTCCTGGCCCACAAAGGGGTTGTCCGCAGGGATCCGGCCGTCGTCGTGGAGGCGAAGGGTCACCCCGTGATGGTTCGAGAGGTCCTGGGCCGGGTGCGCAAGCAAATCGCCCCGGGGGGGAGCCATGCGGTCGCCCACCGTGATGAACAGGTAGCCCTCCGAGTCAAAGGCCAAGCGGCAGCCGAAGTGACCCCCGCCTTGGGAGACCGCTTCGAAGACTTCGTCGACAAAGTTGAAGCGGTCGTCTTCGAAGGTCCCCCGCACAACGGCGGTGGTGGCGGGGATCATGCGACGGTTGCGGGCTCCCCCGGTGGGTTTGGAGAAACTCAGGTAGATCAGGCGGTTGGAAGCGAAGTCGGGGTGGAGGATCACGTCCATCAAGCCGCCCTGACCAACGGCCACGACTTCCGGAACCCCGGGAACGGGATCGGGCAGGAGGACTCCGTTCCGGATGATCCGAAGCCGCCCGGGGCGCTCGGTGACCAGGATGTCGCCCCCGGGCAGAAAGGCCATGGACCAGGGGTGGACCAGCCCGTCGGCAACGGTCACCACGCGGTAGTCGTGGTAGGTGGACCGCATCACGTCGTTGGACTGGGCGTGGAGAGGAAACGGGGCGGGGAGCAGGCCACCCGCGAGCAGGAAGATCAGGGCGGTACGGGCCATCTTCATGTCACTTCCACCTCTTTCAGGCGAGTTTCCTAAATTGAGCGGGTCTTGGTACTGAGCGAGTTTTGGCACGCGTGGGCGTTGGCACCGTTGGTGCGGAAAACGGGATGGTCGGGCCGACGCAGAGAACGCTAGTCCGGGTTCGCCATTGGCGCCAGGGCGCCCGCCGACTTAGATGGTTCCGAATGAAGACTCTCCGAACGATGTATTGCATCCGGTTCCCGCATTTCGCCCTTCCCCTGGCCATTGCCGTCCTCTTTGCCCGGGGGGCCCGGGACCCTGGCGTCGCCCAGGCGGAGACGGTCGCCGCCCCCGCCCAGACGGCCCCGGCCCGCGTCTCCGAAGAAATCCGGGTGCTGGACACCTACCCCTTCTCGGAGCCCAATCCCGTGCCGGTGCTGGCTCGGGACCCCAGGCTCTACCCCTACCACACATTCGAGGGATACTCGGCGACATCGGAGCCCCGGGAGTGGAAGGTCGTCAAGCTGGAAAACGACCTCATCGAGGTCTTCGTCTTGCCGGAAGTCGGCGGGAAGGTGTGGGGGGCGATCGTGAAGAAGACGGGCCACGAGTTCATTTATCGGAACGAAGTGATGAAGTTTCGCAACATTGCGCTGCGAGGCCCGTGGACCTCGGGAGGGATCGAGTTCAATTTCGGGGTCATCGGTCATACGCCGGCGACCGCCACACCCGTGGACTACACCTTCCGGGCCAACGAGGACGGAAGCGTGAGCTGCTTCGTCGGAGCCATGGACCTTCCGTCCCGGACCCACTGGCGGGTGGAAATCCGCCTTTCTCCGGGTCGGGCCGACTTCGAGACCCGCGCCCTGTGGTATAACCCGACCCCCTTGGAGCAGCCCTACTACAACTGGATGACGGCCGCGGCGTTTGCCCGCGAGGATCTGGAGCTGTTCGTTCCCGGCACCTCGTATCTGGAGCATTCAGGAAGGGAACGGGCCTGGCCGACCGACGAATCGGGCCGCTACCTGCCTCTGTATCGAAACAACGCCTTCGGAGGGCACAAGTCCTATCATGTCGTCGGGGAGCTGAACGACTTCTTCGGCGGCTACGACCACGATGCCGGTTATGGCTGGGGCCACTGGGCCCGCCACGAGGATATGCCCGGACAGAAGATGTGGCTGTGGGCTCTTTCCAGGGAGGGAGGCGTCTGGGAGGACCTGCTGACCGACACGGACGGCCAGTACGTCGAGTTTCAGGCTGGGCGACTGCTCGTGCAGTACACCCCGGGCGACCCGGTGACGGGCGATTCTGTGAACCCCATCACCCAGGCGGGGTTCGATCCGCTTTCTGCCAGCCGGTGGACCGAGACCTGGTTTCCCTTGGAGAGGACCGGCGGCCTTACCGACGCCTCTCGGGACGGAGCGATGCACGTTCGGCGGGCCGACGGTCAAGTTCGGGTGTCCGTCAATGCGTTCCGAGCGGTTTCGGACACCTTGCAGGTCTGGTCGGACGGCGTCCCGGTGGGGTCCCGGCCGGTGCAACTTGGTCCCCTAGAACCCTTCGAGGCGACGTTCGAAGTGCCGGAGGGTCGGCCAGTGCGGGTCCGCCTCCCGGCCCTGGACCTTGACTATGACTCAGGGGCAGAAGGCCGGCTCCTCGCTCGGCCCTTCCACGCGTCCCCGGAGGCGTGGGGGAGCATCCCGGAGACGGACCGCCGGGTCTTCCAGGCGCGGGAACTCGCGCGGGGCCGCCGTTACGGAGCCGCCCGGAAAATGTTCGAGGCGGTGCTGGACCGGGAACCGTGGAACCGGGATGCCCTGCTGGGGCTCGCCGAGCTGGCCCTCCGTTCCGGCCGCTACGAGGACGGGCTGGGGCATGTGAATCGGGCCCTCCAGTTGGACACGTACGACCCGAAGGCGAACTTCATCGCCGGGAACCTCTACTTGGAGGTGGGGCAGGTGTCGGATGCGCGGGATGCCTTCGGATTGTCCGCCCGATCGGTGGCGTACCGCGCTGCGTCCTATGTTCGACTTGCCGAAGTGATGATCGCGGCGGGGGAATGGGCGGAAGCGAAGCGATATGCGGAACTGGCCCGGGACTTCGATCGGCACAGCATACCGGCCTGGCAGCTGTTGGCGCTGTGGGGGCGTCGATCCGCCAGCGCCGCGGCGGGAGCCGACGGAGCCGCTCCGCAAACCCGCGCCGCTGCCCAGGCCCGGGCTGCTCTCCTGGAGATCGATCCCCTCCACCACTTCGTTTTCGCGGAGGCGTACCTGGCCGATCGGTCTCCAACCCCCGCTCGTCGGCTCCTGAACGCGCTCCGGAGCGAGTACCCGGACCAGTCGCTCCTGGAACTCGCTGTCGGATACGCCAACCGGGGGCTGGCCGACGACGCTCTGGCCCTGCTCGAGCTGGCGGAACGGAGCCTTCGGGGGGACGAGATGGGTGAGCCGCGTCACCCCAGTCCTGTGCTGCGGGCTTGGCGCGCGTTCCTTGCAGAAGACCCGACCGGGCTTGACGAGCCCGTCGACCTGGCCTTCGCCTTCCCGTTCCGGGCCGAAACCCTTCCGGTGCTCCGCTGGGCGGCCGATGCGAGCGGCCAATGGGGGTGGACGTACCTCCTCGGTTTGAACCTGTGGGCTCTGGATCGGGAGGAAGAGGCGGCTCGGGTCCTCGCGTCCTTGGGAACCGAACCGGACTACGCCCCGGCGTACGCCGCTCGGGGCCATCTCCTCCGCCGGGTTGAGGGCCGAGATCCGGGTCCCGACCTGTCTCGGGCCGTGGAGGCCGACCCCGGGAGCCGGATCTTGCGGGTTGCCCGGGTCCGGCACGCGCTGGGCGGAGGACGGTGGGAAGAGGCCCTGGAGGCGTCGTCCCAGGCGCGGGAGGCGTTCCCCGAGGACTTCAACCTGGACCTTCTCCACGCTCGGGGATTGCTGAACGCCGGGCGGGCCCGGGAAGCGGTGGAGATCCTGACGCGGGTCCGCGTGCTCCCCTCCGAGAATTCTCGGGAGAGCCACCGGCTCTACGAGCTGGCCCACATGGCGGCTGCCCTGGACGAGTTGGAAGCCGGAGATCCGGAACGGGCCGTTGAGTATCTGGAAGCCGGGTTGTTGTGGCCCGAGTCCCTGGGCCAGGGTCGTCCCTACGATCCCGAGGACCGCCTTATCCGGTACCTCCTTGGGGTTGCCCAAGCCATGGCAGGTGACCCGGATGCGGCCCGGCAGGCCTTCCGGTCGGTGGTGGCGCGAACCAGGGGTCGGGACCGCGACCTGGCATGGGCCGACGTGCCGAGTATCCTCGCGCTCCACGCCCTGGGGCGCGCCGGTGACTTGGCCGAGATCGCCGCCGGCCCCTCCGGCGGGGGCGCGACAGACGCCGTCCGAGCAGACACGGCCCTTCGTTCACTGGCCGCAGACTTGATTGATCCGGACGTCCGCCCCGTCGAAGCCACAGCCCGCCTGGTTCGAGACCATCCGGAGCACTTCGCGGAGCTGGAAGGCGGCCTCTTCTTCTTGGGAAAAGCCGTGGCCTTGTTGGGTACCTTGCCGGCTGTCGGGCCCGGCGGGCCGCCGTAGGCCCGATGTCATCGAGACGGGATCGTTCCCAAATGGTCTCGCCCGATACGGTGTCAACCACAGTACTCGCTTACGGGTGAAACGGGTCGGACGTGTCCGCTTCTTAAACCCCGCCCCCCATGACGGTTGCCAGAAGCCGGTGGAAGTGGTGGGTGCCCGTTTCCCGTCGGGGCGAGAACCGTCCGCGCCGGTAGAGCCGGGACCCGAGACCCCGGTGCTGGGACTCGACCACCTCTTCGTCTTCCATCTCCACGCGGTGCAGCGCCGAACCCACGCCCCTTTCCCGTAAGGAAGCATCCCAGACGAAGGGGAGAAAGGAGACCCGGGTCCGGTCCTTCCCCAGGGGGGTCACCACGTTCACCGAAATCCCCCACGGGTAAAAGTTGAGCATGAGGTTCGGGAATAGCCAGAAGTAGTAGGCGGCCATGCGCTCGCCTTGGTCGGGGTGCCCTACGGGCAGGTCAAAGGACACCTCGCCCTCTCGACCGATTCCGAACTGAAGAACGGACCAGGGAAAGCACCGGGTTCGGTACGCGGCGTAGTCCAGCCCGCTCAAGCTCGTGGCATGCACGTAGGGGATGTGGAACTCTTCCAAGTAGTTGTCGCAGTAGAGGGCCCAGTTGGCCCCGATCAGGTAATCCCGGGCGCCGGCAGGATCGAAACGGGCCGCTTCCAACGGCATCCAGTCGCACCGCTCCCGGACCGGACGGATCCATTCATCGAAGGCGTAGACCGGGTCTTCGTCCAGGCTGGCAAAGAGGAAGGGTCCCCACCGGCCCGTGCGCAAACGGGGCAGGTTGTCGCCGGACCCGGGGAATCCTTCTACGCCGTCGAATTCCGGCATGGACCGGAAGGACCCGTCCAGGGCGAAGCGGCGGCCGTGGTAGCGACACTTCAGACTGTTGAAGTGGCCTTCGCCCTCTGCGACGATGGCCCCCCGGTGCGTACAAACGTTGGAGAGGCAGTGAACGGCCCCCTCCCGGTCCCGCGTGACGACCAGGGGCTCGTCCAGACAACCCGGCAGAAGATCCGCGGGGAGGACATGTCCCGGCGCCTTCAGGCGGTTCAGATCCGCCACCCAATGCCAGGCCCGGGCGAAGACGCGTTCCCGCTGGCGCCGGTATGCCGCGTCCGAATGATAGAGGCTGCCGGGAAGGGTCCTGGCCTTGGAGATGTCGGAATCTACATGCGTATCCAGGCCCAGTGCTGGGCTTCGATTTGGAAATCCGGGGTCCTCTGTCATGCCCCCCAATCTAGGGTCCGGACCTGTCCCAAGTCGACATCGGAGGCGCCTGGCCGTTGATCGGGCCTCCCGTTCGGTCCGGGCTGGGATCCGAACCGATCGCCGCCCGCCTTCCGCGGGGATCGGGGTTGCCCGGTAGCCGCTTCAGCTCGTCTTGGTCCCCGAGAATCTGCCGCTCATATCGGCCAGGGTCCAACTTCCGTCGAAAGTACCATCCGTCATCGTGAACTCCAGGGTGAGGGGCCCCTCGGGTCCGGAAGCCGCGATCGTGACAACTTGCTCCGTCACCGTGACCGAACGGATGCGGAGGGTCGGGAACATGTGGCTGGTGATCGTACCCCGGTATGCGCCCGGGCTGCCCTCAATGGTCATGGATCCGGTGGCGGTCATCCCTTCTACGGCCGCGCTGTACTCGTAGGTTCCCACGGGATCGAAGGGCGGCGGGCCGGAAGGAGCGCTGGCGCAGGCACTCCCCATGGAGGCGAGGAAGAGGATCGCTACGTGCCGGTTGGTGAGGAGCCTTGTCATGTCGGAGCTTTCCTGGGAAAGGGTCAGCAAGGGATACCCAGATTGAATGGGATCCCGACGAGGAGAATCGGTTGGTTCCGGCTTGGTGATACGCAACGTGACAAAGAATATAGCCGATTCCGGCGCATCGTGAGGGGTGTTCTTCGCTCGGTCGGCCTTTCCGCACCGGATCGCGTCTGTTCCCTCAACCTTCCCCTTTACCTTATCGTAGATTAGGGATTAGGGATACGGGCGTTTTCGGGCGTTGTGGCCGTCGCCCGCCCTCCGCCCAACCACCCCGCCGACACGAGCGCCCTGCGACCCGTTCCCTTTGTGCCTTCCGACCGTGAATCCGTAGAAGGTCCCCCTCGTCCCTCCTGGGCCAAGGTGGTCGACCATACCCGCTGCATCGGTTGCCACGCCTGCACCACCGCTTGCAAGTCGGAGAACGAGGTCCCCCTCTCGGTCACCCGTACCTACGTGAAATACGTGGATGCCGGGTTCTTCCCCGAGGCCCGCCGTTCCTTCCAGGTGACCCGGTGCAACCAGTGCGAGGCGCCGCCCTGTGTGGAAGCCTGTCCCACGTCCGCCATGTTCAAGCGGGCCGACGGCATCGTGGACTTCGACAAGAGCGCCTGCATCGGCTGCAAGGCCTGCATCGCGGCCTGTCCCTACGACGCGATCTTCATCAATCCCGATGACCATTCGGCCGAGAAGTGCAACTTCTGCGCGCATCGGATCGACATCGGGCTGGAGCCCGCCTGCGTCGTGGTCTGCCCCACCGAGGCCCTCCTTGTGGGCGACATGAACGACCCGGCGTCGGAAGTGGCCCGGATCATCAACCGGGATCCGGTCACGGTTCGCCGCCCCGAGAAGGAAACCAGGCCGAAGCTCTTCTACAAAGGCGCCGACCAAGCCACGCTGGATCCGCTGGCTGCCCGGCGTCCGGACGGCGGACTCTTCATGTGGAGTGAGCAGGGGAACGGGAATCTCCCGGGGAGGCCACGTCGGGGAGCAACACCGGGTACCCGTTCCGAAAGCGCCGCTACCGGGCCGTGGAACTCTTCGGCCGCCGCCGTGCTCAGCTACGATATCCCTCGTCGGGCTCCTTGGGACTTCCGGGTTTCTCTTTACACTTGGACCAAGTCCATTGCGGCGGGTGCTTACCTCGTCCCACTCCTTCTGGTCACCGTCGGCCCGCTCGGGGCGGACGGACCCCTTTGGCGGTGGGCGGCCCCGGTCGTGGCAGCGGTTTTTCTGGCCGTCACAGGTGCCCTTCTGATCTGGGACTTGGAACACCCGGAGCGGTTCCTCCTGATCTTCAAGCGGCCCCAGTGGCGGAGCTGGCTGGTCCGTGGCGGGTTCATCATCGGGGCCTACGGAGCCGTGCTGGCGGCGCATTTCGTCATGGGCGGGGACCCCTCCCCACCCCCCCCCTGGCTTGGCTGGTTGGGGGGCGTCCTGGCTGTCCTCACCGCGGCGTATACCGCGTTCCTCTTCGGCCAGGCCAAGGCCCGGGACATGTGGCAGAACCCGCTGTTGCCTGCCCACTTTCTTGTCCAGGCCCTGGTTGCCGGCGCCGGCGTAACCGCCCTCGCGGCCCTTGCCCTCCAGGCGCCCAACCCGGCGTTCACGGGGGCCATGAACGTCTTTGCCGTGGGGAGTGCGGCCCACGTTCTCATGGTGGCGGGAGAGGTTCTGATGCCTGCGCCCACCGCCCACGCCCAGCTGGCGGAACGGGAGATGGTGCACGGGCGTTTCCGGGTCTGGTTCCGCCTGGGTGCCTTCGGAGCCATTGTGGGCGTGGCCGCCCCGTGGCTCGGGTGGCCCGTGGTTCCCATCGCCCTCTTGGGTCTCCTGGCCTACGAACACGCCTACGTTCAGGCCGGCCAGTCGGTCCCCCTGGCATGACGGACCCGGCAACCCGCCGCGTCGGGGCACGTCCGGGGGACCCAACCCGTCCGGTCGTGTCCGCTACCACCCGTCTGGCCGTTTCAACAACCGAACCACGAGACCTGCTCCATGACCCTTGAGGACCTCAACGCGCGCGTCTCTGCGGCCCGGGCGGAGGTGGAGGCCCGGGGCGAAACCTTCTACCCAGGGGCAAGCCGGATCCATTTGGCGGCGTATCCGCCCAGGGAGCGCTGGAGCGACTGGGTGGAGCTGGATTCGAAGGCGTGGCCCGATCGGGTTGAGCGCCGCTACATGTTGGTCCCGACCACGTGCTTCAACTGCGAGTCGGCCTGCGGCCTCCTGGCCTACGTCGACCGCGACACCCTGGAAGTGCGCAAGTTCGAGGGCAATCCCGAGCACCCGGGTTCCCGGGGGCGAAACTGCGCCAAGGGTCCGGCGACCGTCACCCAGCTCACGGACCCCGACCGAATCCTCCACCCCTTGAAGCGGGTCGGGGCTCGGGGGGACGGGAAGTGGGAACGCGTCGGCTGGGACGAGGCCCTGGACGACATCGCGTCCAGGATCAGGAAGGCGCTGGACGAGGACCGACACCGGGAGATCATGTACCACGTGGGCCGACCCGGGGAGGACGGCTTTACGGAGCGAATCCTGGCGGCCTGGGGGGTGGACGGCCACAATTCTCATACAAACATTTGTTCCTCGGGGGCCCGCGCCGGGTACCACTTCTGGATGGGGATGGACCGGCCCAGTCCCGATCACGCGAATGCCCGCGTAATCCTTCTGGTGAGCAGCCACCTGGAAGCGGGGCACTACTTCAACCCTCACGCCCAGCGGGTGATGGAGGGCAAGAAAAAGGGCGCCAAGCTCATCGTTTTCGACACGCGCCTTTCCAACACGGCGACCCATGCGGATCACTGGCTCTCCACCTACCCCGGGTCCGAAGCGGCGGTGCTGCTGGCGATCGCCAACCACCTGATCCGGGCGGAGCGGTACAACAAGGTCTTCGTGAAACGCTGGTGGAACTGGCGGGAGTACATGGAGGAAAATCACCCGTCCCATCCTCCAACCTTCGAGGCCTTTCAGCGCGTCCTTCGGTCTCTCTATGCGGACTACACCTTCGCTTTTGCCGCCGCAGAAAGCGGGGTGTCGGTTCCCACCCTGGAGGAGGTGGCGGAAACCGTCGCGGGGGCGGGGACCCGGCTCTCCACCCACAACTGGCGGAGCGCGGCCGCCGGAAATCTGGGCGGCTGGCAGGTACCGCGGGCCCTTTTCCTCCTGAACGCCCTGATGGGCGCCGTAGCCGTCCCCGGCGGTACCTACCCCAACTCGTGGAACAAGTATGTTCCCAGGCCGATCCGCCTGCCTGCCAGGCACCCGAAGCGATGGAACGGACTCACTTGGCCCGCCGACTACCCCTTGAGCCTCATGGAGATGTCGTTTCTCCTCCCCCACCTCACGGCAGAGAGGGGTGGCTTCCTGGATGTCTACTTCACCCGGGTCTACAACCCCGTCTGGACGAATCCGGACGGTTTCTCCTGGATCGAGATGCTCTTGGATCCGGACCGGATCGGGCTCCACGTCGCCCTGACGCCCACCTGGAACGAGACCGCCTTCTTGGCGGACTATGTGCTTCCCATGGGTCATTCGTCGGAGCGCCACGACGTTACGTCCTACGAGCAGTATGACGGACGGTGGATCGGCTTTCGCCAGCCGGTCCTCCGAACGGCCCGGGAGCGCCTGGGGGAGGACGTGAATTCCACCCGGGAGGTGACGCCCGGCGAAGTGTGGGAAGAGAACGAGTTCTGGATCGAGCTGACCTGGCGAATCGATCCCGATGGTTCCCGGGGGATCCGGGGTTTCTTCGAGTCCCGGAAGCGACCCGGGGAGAAGCTGACCGTGGATGAGTATTACGGATGGATGTTCGAAAACTCGGTCCCCGGCCTTCCGGAACGAGCGGCCCGAGAGGGGCTGACACCCTTGGAGTACATGCGCCGCTACGGGGCCTTCGAGATCGAGAGCAAGGTGGGGGAGGTTCACGAGGCCCGGGTGCCGGAGGCGGAGCTCCACGATGTCCACGTAGACCGGGCGGGCCGGGCCTTCACTCGGGCGCCAAAGCCGCCCTTGAACAACGTCGTTCCGCTGCCGCTCCTGGACGGGGACGGAAAAGGACGTCGGCGCGTGGGGGTCGAAATGGACGGGGTCATCCGCCGGGGCTTCCCCACCCCTTCCGGACGGCTGGAGTTCTGGTCTCGGACCCTGGCGGAGTGGGGGTGGCCGGAACAGGCTGTGCCGGCCTACGCCCGAAGCCACGTACACCGACAGTACATGGACCGGGACCAAATGTGCCTGATTTCCACCTTCCGCCTCCCGGTACAGATTCACACCCGAAGTGCCAACGCCAAGTGGCTGAACGAGATCGCGCATACCAACCCGCTCTGGTTGCACCCGAAGGACGCCGCACGACTGGGTGTGGGGACCGGGGACTTGGTCCGGGTCGAGACCCGAATCGGCCATTTCGTTGTGAAGGCTTGGGTCACGGAGGGAATTCACCCGGGAGTCGTCGCCTGCTCCCATCACATGGGCCGATGGAAGACCGGAGACGGGCCTCGGCAAGCAATGGCGACGGTTTCGCTGAATCGTGAAGGTGCCAATTGGGAGATGGAACGGAAGCGCGAACCCGGTCCCTTCCGTTCGTCCGACCCCGACACATCCCGCATTTGGTGGACGGATGTGGGGGTTCATCAGAACATGACCTTCGCCGTCCAGCCCGATCCCGTTTCGGGGGCGCACTGCTGGCACCAAGCGGTCCGGGTACGGCGGGCGGGCCCTGGGGACGGATACGGGGACATTGCCGTCGACACCGCCGAATCCCGGCGAGTCTTTCGCCAGTGGCTGGAGCTGACCCGTCCTGCCAACCTTCATTCGCCCGACGGAACGCGGCGTCCCTACTGGCTTCTCCGACCGGTCAGGCCGGAAAGGGACGCATACCGGCTACCCGACGGGGAAGCGGAAGGGGCCTCCGGAGCGGGCGGTGGCTCCGAGGCGCGTTCGGGCGCGGCCGACTCCCCGGGGCGGGGCGGTACAACTGGACGCGCCGGTGCGGACTGAATGGAGCTCTTCCGGGCCCTCGGTTCCCTCATTGAGGTTCCCGCACCCGAGCATCGGCGCGTTGCCGCGGCCTTGAGGCTGCCGCCGGTACCGGCCCCGGCTGTGCACGGAACGGTGGTCCGCTTTCAGCGTCATCCCTACGCCTCGGTCTACCTGGGGCCTACGGGCATGATGGGAGGGGACGTGCAAGACCGGGTTGTGGGGTTTCGGAGAGCGCTGGGGCTCCCTGCGCCAGGCCAAGGGGATTTCGGGGGCGAGCCGAAGGACGGCGCGACACCCGGGGCCGGGGTTGACGGGGCCGGCGTTGCCGTCGAGCCGGATCACCTTGCGTCGCTGCTGGGATTGCTGGCCGGACTGGACCGGTGGTGCCGGGAAGAATCCTCCGAAGCTCGAAGCGTATTGCTGAACCAAGCTCGCGTTACCCTGGTCTGGGAGTACCTGGCTTCCTGGCGCGGGCCGTATCTGGTTTCTTTTGAGGACTGCGGCGCGCCCTACTACGAAGCGTGGGCTGCGCTGCTAGGGAGGGCCCTGGACGCCTTGGAAGACGCAACCGAGTTCCCGAGTGCCTTGCCTGCTGCGCTCCAGGCGGCTCCTGCGCTTCCGGATCCGCGTCTGGACAATGGAGACGACTTCGTCCAGGCTCTGCTGGCCCCGGTTCGGTCCGGGATGATCCTTCTGCGCGACGACCTGGTTCGGCTCTCCCGGGAACTGGGACTCGCGTGCCGGGCAGGGGAACGGCGGTATGTCCTCGCCGCATTCTTTGCCCAGGATCCCGCCGGAACGCTGGCATGGCTCGCCCGGCACGCAGGGGAGTGGAGTACTCGGGTTGCCGGCAAGGGCCCGGGGCGAATTGCCGCGTGGTGGTCCGCCCGGGCAGCGGTGTCTGCGTCTCTTCTTTCCCAGCTGACGGCAGACGTTCAGATCTCGGCCGTCGCGTCGGCAAAGGCAACGCGTTGACCCGTTCGTCCGCCCCCGGGCCCGATGTGTTCCCCAGCGAGGGCTCCGGCGGGAATGGAACCGGCATCGGAAGTGGCGGATGGGGTCGACGTCGCCCTTCTTTGAGAGATGGGGTCGCGGGCTTGAGCGTCGCGCTCCTCGTCATCCCCCAGAGCATGGCCTATGCGGAGCTGGCCGGCCTGCCCAGCTTTCACGGGCTCTACGCCTCGGCGCTGCCTCTGATCGCCGCGGGCCTTTTCGCGTCGTGCCCCTACTTGCAGACCGGCCCCGTCGCTCTGACCGCCCTCCTCACCCACGGTGCCCTGGTCTCCATCGCCGTTCCCGGGAGCCCCGAGTACGCGGGAGCGGCCGCCATACTGGCCCTGGTCGTCGGGTTGACCCGGGTGGCCATCGGCTTCGTCCAGGCCGGCAAGATTACGTACCTCATGTCCCAGCCCGTCCTCCGGGGTTTCACGTCCGGGGCGGCAATCCTGATCCTCCTCTCCCAGCTCCCCTCCGCCGTCGGGATGGTCTCATCCCCGGACAACGGCCTGGTGAGGGCCACGGTGACCGTCCTCCGCAGCACCGACTCGTGGAGCTACGCGGCCCTGTTGATGACGGCCTTGACGGCCGCCTTGACCCTCCTGGCCCGGAGAATCCACATCCATCTTCCCGGCGCCCTCCTCGCCGTCCTGGGAGGCCTCGCCTTCTCGCTCGGGTCCGGCTATTCGGGCCCGGTCGTCGGGGACGTTCCGGGTTCGCTGCCCCCCCTGACCCTGGCCCTGCCCTGGCGCTTGGTACCCCAGCTGATTTTTCCCGGCGCCGTGATCGCTCTGGTCGGATTTGCCGAATCGACGGCCATCGCGCGGAGCTTCGCAAGCCAGGACCAGGTCAGGTGGAGCCCGGACCGGGAGTTCTTGGCCCAGGGAGCGTCCAACATCGTGGCTGGCTTGTTCAGCGGCTTTCCGGTTGAAGGCTCCTTCTCCCGAAGCAGCCTCAACCACCTGCTTGGCGCGGTCAGCCGGTGGTCCGCGGTGGTCACCGGCATCGCGGTGTTCATGTTCCTGCCCTTTGCCGGGCTGCTGTCCCCGCTTCCGAAGGCCGTGTTGGCCGGGATCGTGATCGCCGCTGTCGCGGGGCTCATCAGGCCTCGCTTGCTCGTGTCCGTCTGGGCGCTGTCCAAAGTGCAGGCTCTGGTCGTCTGGTTCACCCTGGCCCTTTGCCTGCTTCTCGCGCCGCGGATCGAACAAGCGCTCCTCCTCGGGATCCTGATGTCCCTGGCGATCCACGTCTGGAGAGAGCGCCGGGCCGGCTTTGCCAGCTGGATGGACGGCGACACCCTTCATCTGGAGGCCATGGGCATCCTCTGGTTCGCGTCCGCCCCTCGGTTGGAAGAAGCCCTCATGGGTCGGCTTATGGGTGCAGGGGATGTAGCCCGAGTGGTCATCCACCTGGACGGCTTGGGGCGAATCGACCTGACGGGGGCCCTGGTCCTGAAGCGGGTGGTGGAGGAGATCGGCGCGATGGACATTCCGTCGTCTTTGGAAGGGGTGCCCCCGCACGCCCGCCAAATCATCGAGAACGTTTTCGGGATGCTGCCGGACACCTACCTCTGAAGGATGCCCGAGTTTGGTTTTCGAAGTCCGGTGTCTTTAGCTTTGGACGGCGTATGGGAGCAGGCGCATTTGGGCAAGGGTGACCGGAGTGACGGAGGGCCCGACAAACCCGGAGGGCGCAACAAAATGACGAGAACTTCAGGGTCCCTTCTGGGCGTATGGGTCGTTGTCTTGGCGTCCGGAGTTCCGGACGTCGCCGCGCAAGAGGCGCCGGATCCCGAGGGCCGGGTGGTGATCCTGGGAACCGGCACCCCCAACGCCGATCCGGAGCGGTCTGGTCCCGCGGTTGCCGTGGTCGCAGGCGGGAGGGCGTATCTGGTGGACGCCGGCCCCGGGGTCGTTCGTCGCGCCGCCGCGGCGGCACGGGAACACGGAATTGACGCGCTGTTGCCCCAGCACCTGGATCGGCTCTTCATCACCCATCTTCACTCCGATCACACCACGGGGCTCCCCGATGTCATTTTGTCCCCGTGGGTCCTGGACCGCCCGGAACCGATCCGCGTCTTCGGGCCACCTGGAACGGAAGCCATGGTCGGCCACGTTCTGGCCGCGTGGCAAGAAGACATCCACATGCGTCTTTTCGGCTTGGAGCCCAGAGAGGCGAACCGAGACGCCTACCAGGCGTTTGTGACGGAGACGACGGGGGGGCTCGTGTACGAAGACGAAAACGTGAAGGTCACGGCGATTCCGGTCTTCCACGGATCCTGGCCTCACCCTCTGGGCTACCGGTTCGAGACCGCCAACCGGTCCATTGTGATCTCCGGAGACGCCCGGCCCAGCGAATCGATCGTTGCTGCCTGCGATGGTTGCGACGTTCTGGTCCACGAGGTCTACTCGGCGGTTGCCTTCGAGGGCCGGCCTCCGCCGTGGCAGGCATATCACGACCGCGCCCACACCTCGACCACGGAGCTGGCGGAAATCGCCAATCGGGCTCGGCCCCAAATGCTCGTGCTGTACCACCAGCTGTATTGGGGCGCTTCCGACGAGGATTTGGTGCGGGAGATCAGGGAGGCTGGATACGGAGGTGCGGTGGCGTCCGCGTCCGATCTGGACGTCTACTGAGCCCTTCCGCTTTCCGAAACGGGGCGCCGGCGGGCTCTTTGTTCCACCACAGGGGGGGGGTATGTCGGCCGACGCGTTCCCGTTTTTCCTTGCCCGGGGTGTGCCCTTCTTCTAAGTTGGCCCTTCCCCTATATTTGGGAGCCATGCCAGTCGCTCCCCCTGCCAGGAAGGGCCCGGGACGGTCCGGGGCCGTTTGTTCCGGGGGAGCTTTGAGCCCATGCGCTGAAGGAACGACAGTTTGATGGCGTGGACAAAGTCCGGGGTCGTCACCGGGGTCGGTGGACGACGGGGACCGTCCGGGTTGGAGGGGAAGTGGCTTGTCGCTGTTCTTGTCTCTTGGCTTGGACTTGCGTGTACGGGGGGTACAGCCGGCTCTTCAAGCTTCCAGAGCTCGGACATTACTCGGGAAGAGTTGAGCATCGTATCCGTTGACGACGCCCTGGAGGCGATTTCCCTGCTGCGTCCCCAGTGGCTCAGGTCCCGCCCGGCCCGGACCCCAGGGAACCCCGAACCGGTGGTTGGCGTTGTGGTTGACGGCCATCCCCGGGGAACCCGATCGGATTTGGCCCAGATCCCCATTGATTCCGTTGAACGAATCTCCTTCATGTCGGCGGCGGACGCTACGATTCGCTTCGGGACGGGCTTTACGGGCGGGGCCATTGTTCTGACGATCCGGCGGTAAAAGGGCGCGTCACTTATCCGTCGGCCTCAAGTGGGCCCTCCTCCCCCGAGTCCCCGCAGACAGCCCGGTGTGGCGTTCAGCCAGTACGGCCGCCACAAAAGCAACTGCACCGGGACAGGACCCGGGGAACAGACGAACCGCCCCAACGGGGAAGCCCGCGTCGGCCCGGGTTTCTTCTACGAGATCACGCGCTGGCCGGGTCTTGCCCGGTACTTTTCGTAAAGGGATTTGTGCCGGTTGTCAAGGCTTACCCCGCGTCCCAAGATGAAGAGATCGGTGACTTGGGTTTGTATCTCCAGCGGGTCGCCGTCGGTGATCATGATGTTGGCGAGCTTGCCCTCCTCGATGGTACCGATCCGGTCGTCCAGGCCGAGGAGCTCGGCGGCGTTCTTCGTCACCGCCGCCAGGGCTGCGTCGTGGGGTAGGCCGTACGGCACCGCCTGAGCCGCCTCGTAAGGAAGCGTACGGGAGGCGGAGGAGTTGAAGGTAGCAAAGGCGATCTTGACACCCGCCGCGTGCAGCTTGCCGGGGTTGGCGTAGGCCTCGTCGTACTGGGCATCCGGGCCCGAGGGCATGGACTGGGTAGGAGAGAGGATGAGCCCGACCTCGTTTTCGGCCAGCCAGTCGGCAATCTTCCACGCTCCCCGGCCTCCGGCGATCACGAACGCGACCTCCTGACGCTGGGCCCACTCGACGGCATTGCGAATGTCACGTTCACCATTGGCAAAAAGGAGTACCGGCATCTCCCGGTTCACCACCTTCCCCATCGCCTCGTTCTTGAGGTCCCGCTTCACCTCGGTTGCGGTGGCCGCCTGTTGGTACCGCCTGGCAGCATCCATCCATTGGTCAAGGCGGGAGACCGCCTCTGCGTACCTCTGCTGTCGTTGCCGCCAGTTGTCCTCTCCTCCCCCCCGGCCCCTTCCGCCGAACCCGCCTCCGCCTCCCAGGCTGGGGTAGTGGATGACCATGGCCGCGCCAGGATCGATCCACATCTCTTCGACCGTCCAGCCATCCAGTCCGATCAGCGATGCCTGTCCCGCGATGGAACCGTTCCCGCCCTGAGGGGCCGCCATCGTGAGGGCGATCCCGTTGGACCGGGCGACCGGGATATGCTCGGTTGCTGGGTGGATGGCGGTCGCGGCTTGCAGGTGCGGGTTGAAGTCGCCCTGCTCCCTGGAGTCGTTGGTGACGTCCACCGCGCCGATCTCGGTCAGCCCCAAGCCCGAAACCGCGTCGAACATTCCTGGGTAGACATGCTTGCCGGTGGCGTCCACGACTTCGGCGTCAACCGGAATCTCCACATCCCTCCCGACGGAGAGGATACGGCCGCCCCGGATGACCACTGTGCCCGTGAACGTGTCTCCTGCCAAGGTGTGTACGGTTCCGTTCTGAATTGCGTACGTCTGGGCCGAAGCCGAGCCCGCGACCAGCGCGAGAGCGGTGGCGGCGCACAGAGCGCCTCGAAGGGTGCGGATCATCGGTTCACCTCCCGGTGCTTCTCCAAGAGCGCCTTCTTTTCGGCCTCAATGGCTGCCTGGCGCTCCCGATCCATGTCGATGTCGAAGTATAGTTTGCCGTCCACGTAGGTTTTGACCGCCTTACCGAACATGCTGAGGGGGTGTCCCTCCCAGATCACCAAATCGGCGTCCAAACCTTCGTCAACGGACCCGATGCGATGGTCAAGTCCAAACTGAATGGCTGGGTTGAGGGTCACCAGACGCAACGCCTGTTCCTCGCTCATGCCGCCCCACTTCATCGCCTTGGCGGCCTCCTGGTTGAGGTGGCGGATTTCCTCGCCCGAGTCGGAGTTGATGGACACGAGAACGCCCCGTTCCGTCATGAGCGCGGCGTTGTGAGGGATCGCGTCGTACGCTTCAACCTTGTAGGCCCACCAGTCGGAGAAGGTAGACGCCCCCGCCCCGTGGGCCGCGATTTCGTCGGCGACCTTGTAGCCTTCCAGCACGTGCTGAAGCGTGCGGATCCTGAAGTCGAATTCCTCGGCCAACCGGAGGAGCTGCAAGATTTCGTCGGCCCGGTACGAATGCGAGTGAACCCATCGGTCTCCCTTCAGGATCTCCATGAGGGCTTCCAGCTTCAGGTCGCGGCGTGGGGTCACGCCCCTTTGCCCCCCTGCTTCGTAGGCGTCCCACTCGGCCATGTACTCCCGGGCGTCCAGGAACGCTTGACGGATGACGTCCTGGACCCCCATGCGCGTGGCCGGATAACGGTCGGGATTTCGGTCTCGCTTGGTGTTTTCGCCCAGCGCGAACTTGATGCCCTTGGCGGCTCCGACGCGCAGTTCCGAGGCATCGGCACCCCAGCGCAGCTTGATCACGGCGTTACCCCCGCCGATCGGGTTGGCGGAGCCGTGAAGAATGTTGATGGTGGTTACCCCGCCTGCCAGGGCCCTGTACATGCCGATGTCCTCGGGCCGGATCACGTCCTCAATGGTTACCATTGACGAAACGTTGACGGTGCCTTCGTTGATGCTGAGCGCGGCCATATGGGAGTGGGCGTCGAAGATGCCGGGAGTGACGTACATGCCGGTCGCGTCTACGACCCTTGCGCCGGAGGGCGCATCCAGGCCGCTTCCGATTCGTTCGATCTTCCCGTCCCGCATGATGATGTCGGTGTTCTCCAGGGTTCCGTGAGACGCCGTCAGAACGGTCGCACCTTGGATAAACGTCACCGGGTCATCCCGGTACGGCCCCTTGTCGGCACTCATCGGAATCGGTGGCGCCGAGGGATCCGGTCCTCCCCTTCGACCGGCACCCCGCCGCCCCTCCATCGAGTCCTCTCCTTCGCCGTCCCCTGCCTCCGCATTCCCGTTCGTCTCGGCCACCTCGAACATCTCACCGTCCACGAAGACCCTCTCGATGTTCATGTCTTCGCCGAAGAGATCTCCGTCCGTGACGACCAGGTTTGCGATCTTGCCTTCTTCCACGGAACCCAAGCGGTCGTCTACCCCGAAGATTTCGGCCGGAGAAAGGGTGAACGCCCGAATGGCATCCTCTTCGGAGAGCCCCTGAGCGATGGCCCGGCGTACGGCAGAGAAAACCTCCGATGGCTCCCCGAGCCCGCCCCCGTAGAAGGCGAAGCGAACCCCGGCGGAGGCGAGGGCGGAGGGAGTCGTCGGAGCCCGGTCGTACAGGCGCAGCTGCTCAAGGGAAGGCACGGCTTCGGGATCGCCGTCCCGTGAGAGCGCGGGCCAGTCCACATTCACCAGCACGGGAATATTGTTCGCCGTGAGGAGGTCCGTTGCCGCGTAGGCACCCTGTGCCCCATACAAGATGGGCCGCACGGCCATTTCGCGGGTTGTCTCAATGGCCCTGCCGATGTCCGAGCGGCTGTCGGCGGGAAAGAGCGCGGGCCAGCCTTCTTCGAACTGCAACCGGACCGGCTCCAGGGAAAGATCCCATTCAGGGCGCTGTTTGCCCCTGGGGGCGGCTTCATAAGCCGTCCACGCGTCGTCGTAGTGCTTCGCGTCGTAGTAGAGCTGCTTCAAATAGGCGAAGACCCCCATCGGACTGCCCGGATAGCCGGTGAAGGTGCGCGACCTGTCCTGAAGGTTGATGCGCATCGCGACAGGGGTGGCCACGACCATCTCCCGAGGCCGATCGAAGGACCGGAGGTTGAGGACGGCGGCCTGGCCCGGGACCAACCCTTCGTGGCGGGTGCTGACGACGGTGGTGAACCCCGAATTGCGCCAGCTTTCGATGCGATTGTCGTCGGCCTGGATGTCGTCGGCTGCCGTGAGCCAAGTCGTGGTACCCGGCCGGTCTTCCGGGCCCCAGGAGTGCTTGGATTCGTCAACCGTTCCCCCTCCTCCCCCGAAAAACCGTCCCCGTGCTTCCGGCTCCGAGCCGTGGCCCAAGGTCGTGAATGCGTCGAAGAAGCCGGGGTAGACCGTCTTGCCCGTTCCGTCGATCACCCATGCGCCGGGCGGCGGCGTTGCGCCGGAACCGACCTGGACGATCACGCCGTCGTCCACGACGACCGTGCCGCGGGCAATGGTTTCTCCCGATACCGTGACGATGCGAGCGTTCCGGATGGCGTAGAGGGAAACGTCGTCGGGTCGGGTCGGGCGGGGTTGGGCGAGGGCCCCCGGCGCCACGGTGAGGGCCACCAGGAGCCACGGGAGGGCGCCGCCGCCCCGCCGCGCCCACCCTCCGGGTCCGCGTCCGAGAAGCGTCAAGGGATGTTTCCAAAACCGTGTCATGGATGGTCCTTGCTGAAGTTTCCGTCTCGGGGGATGAAGTCTGCCGCGCTTCGAAAACGGGGAGGTAGGTTACCTGGAGACCTAAGGAAGAATAGTCCGCCGTGGGGGATTGTGCCAGAATCCTTAAGGGAGCGCTCTGTCACCCTGTGAGGCTTTTCCGTCACCTGACGAGGAGGATCCGCCGGTTCACCGGATACAGCCACTCCACCCCCCGTTCGGTCACCACCGCGTCGTCTTCCAAGGGGATCCTCACCTTTGCGCCGCCCCATTCGGGGTTGGCGGTGTAGGCGAAGAGTTCGACGGAGATGAGCGTGCCGGGCCGGAGTTCGTATCCCTGGCGGGTCGGATTGAAGAAGGCGAGGGAAGGACCGAAGCCATGCCCCCAGTTTCCCACCGAATGGGGGCCGATGACGACGTCGGTAACGCGGGGGTCCGGGGAAGGCTGGTTGAACCCGATGCGGTTGAATCCGGCCGCTTCGATGGCCGCCCACGTGGCGTCCAGAGCGTCCCGGGCCGTGGGTGCCGGTTTGATCGACGCCTTCATGATGTCGCGCACCTGCACCGCCCGTTCGAAGGCATGGCGGATTCCCGCCGGCGCCTTGGTTTCCCCTTCTCGCAGGACGTACGCCACCCTCTTCATATCGGTGTAGAAGTCCAGGAAGCCGACGCCCCAATCAATCATCAGAAGGTCGCCGCGCTGAATGATCCGCTCCGACGACGTGGCCTCGATGCCCTCCGGGCCGGTGATGTACACCGAAGGCATGTCGAAGGACGAATCCAGGCCTCGCTCGAGGAGCCGGTCCCACATCCACCAAGCCACATCCTCCAGGGCGGTGACCCCCGGCTGGATCACTTCGTTCGAGAAGGCGCGCTCGGCAATCTCTCGACTGATCTCGCCTGCCTCGGCAAACGCCGCGATCTCGGAGGCGGTCCGCGTGCTTCGGAAGTCCGAAACGAAGCGCTCGGCAGAGACCAAGCGCTCCCCGTACGTCGCCCCTAGCACTTCCTGCAAGTGAAGATAGGACGTGTGGGACAGTCCGTCCGCGCCGCCGATGGAGCCGGCCATGTTCACGCCGATCCGCTGCGGGTCCCGGGCGGCCACGTATTCGCCCAGAGAGGCCGCGCTCCCGAAGTGGTCGTAGACCCCGCACTTCTCGAGCATGTAGCCGCCGGCGCCCAGCACCGCGCGTTCTGCGCGACCGCTCCCCCGGGTGAAGACGTAGTAGGCCCAGTCCCCGACATAGCCCCGACCCAACGCCTCCCACATAGGGTCGAGGAGTCCCTCCCGCATGACCACGATCCACATGTCGAGGTTGTTGTCTTGGAGGGCTCCGGGGAGCACGAGGTCGAACTTCTCGGCGCGGATCTGGCACATGCGCTCCCAGCGCCGCCGCGCCTCCTGCCCCTCCAGGCGCTCGGGGAGCACCGGGGTGAGGAGTACCGCGAGCACGGCAACCAGGAAGCCGGTGCCCGCTTGCCCTCGGATTCTCGTTCCCGGATGCCGCCCCGGGGAAGTCGCGCTGTCCCCTGACCCGATTGGGGCCCTCATCGGACCGCCACCCAGCCGGAGCGGGCCGTTCCGCCCTTGTCCGACGTCACCGTCACGCGCACGGCGCTTTCGCCGTCCCCCGACCGAACGATCCACGAAACCGTCTGCGCCCGTTCCGCCGCGGATTTCAGGAAGGGGTTGGAGCCCGCCAGGTGCGGGATCCCGGTACGGGCCCTCCCCTCGACGATTTCCAGGCCCGGGTGCGAGAGGATCAGGGCAGGAGGCCGAACCACCTGCCGGTCCGGCATCCTGCCGGGTCGCTCCCGTCCGACGGCGCCCCGGTCGGTAATGCTGGTCGGCAAGAAGCCGGTATTCGTGGCGGTCACCTCGATCCGGAAAGTGCCGTCGCTCCGGGGCGTGACCTCCGGGTCGCTCACTTCGACCCGGGGGCTCTGCTCTGCCAAATAGAGGATCCAGGGCAACTGCATTTCAGTTTCCGCCTTCAGAAACTCGGGTGGCGGATTCTGGCCCCAAAACTTCGAGTGCCATCCTCCGATTTCCACCGTACCCAGCTGGGGATGATCGAAGGCCCTCCAGTCCGAGAAGTACCTGCCTCCCAGTTCCTCGTCGTTGAAGCGGTGCTCCTCAACGCTGCTCACCTGACCGTCTCCGTCGTAATCCGTCACCCAGGCTTCCGGTCCCGGTGAAAACTCAGGGACCCATCCGATCACGCCGTGGTCCCAGTACCCCCAGGAAATCAGCGTGCCGTAGCGGTGCTCCGTGGGATGGGTGGCGCTGGGCACCACGGGTCGCCCGGTCGTGCGGGTGTACTCCTCCCCCAGGTGGATGATGAGGGCAAGATCGACCTTCGGGAAGCGGGCCGGGGCCGACGCGGAGGGAAGCCGATAAACGAAGCCTCCGGAAGTGTGCCCGTGCACGAGGCCGGTAATGTTGCGGTGGGCGTTGATGAAGGCGGCGGTGGCGCGGGTCTCGGGTTCCGAGAGCGGGTAGTCACCTGCGCCGGGCTGAAGATGGCGTCGCTCCCAGTTCCGCGGGAAGTTGCGATTCATGTCGATCCCCCCGATGCCGTCTTCGTTGATCTCGCCGTCTCCGTCGTTGTCCACCCCTTCGCGCATCACGGAATAACGCGGCCCGGGCATCCGGCGCTCCGGATCCCGCACGAGGGTGCGACCCTCGGGGGGTCCCAGAACCCACATTCCCTCATCGTCCGCCACGCGCATCTGGGTGATCCATCCGTCTCCGTCCAGGTCTTCCGGTGGATCCTCGTCGGCTGCACCGTCTTCGTCTTCGTCCACAGGACGGGGGGTGCTGCGCAGGAACTGGTCTTCAATAAGAGCCAAGTCCGAACCGTCGGGATTGAACTTGGGCCGTACGTAGAAGGCTCCCCAGTCCAGAAGGGCCGTGACCCGGTCGTCCCGGCCATACCCGTTGAGCAGGTGCCCGATGAGGTGGGTGGCCACGGCGGAACCCGTGAGCTCTCCCGCGTGGATGCCCCCGTCAACATATAGCGCCGGCTTCACCGTTGCCGGGCCGGTGGCTTCGTTGGTGATCTCCATCAACAAGAGGGGCTGGCCGCGATAGCTCTCCCCGATCTGGCGGAGTTCGGTGAGCTCCGGGTACAGGGCGTGAAACTCTCGCATGATTTGGTGGGTCTCCGAGGCCGTGTAGTAACGGTTCCAGTTCACGTCCCCGTCGGGAGAGACGAAGCTCGCAGCCTGGGCGACCGCGGACGCGGGAAGTGCGGCTCCCGGCGCGGGTGTCACCGCGACGAATCCGGCCAGGATGGCGGGCAGAGCTGCAGGCCTGGCCAGGGGACGGGTGGCAATTCGGGGCATGGGTTCCTCCCGGGAAGGGACGTTTAGGAGTCGGGCCGGGTCCAGATGATCCAGTAGTCGTCAATGGTGTCGTCGTCCGTTCCCAGCTCGGTCTTTCCGGGCGGAAGGCCGTTGAGCTGGAAAATGTAGGTCAGCGCGTCCGAGACCTGCTCCCGGGTCAGGCTGCCCGGATTTCCGTGGGGCATCCTTTCATAGATCCAGTACCAGAGCCGGAACACCGACGCCTCTTCCCACCGGTCCAGGAACGCAGGATCGGTCCAGTCCGCGGGCTCGTGGCACTCGGAGCAGATTCGGCGGAAGACCTCGAGCCCCCGCCCCGCCTGGGCCACCGTGTAGACGCCGTCGGTGGTGTTGGGCTCCTCGGCCCGAGAGCGGGGAACGGCTTCGGGCGTCGGGACCGCACCCGGAGCGGCAGATCGGCAGGCGGAACCCGTGAGAAGGGTGGTGGCAAGAGCGACCCAGGTCGCGATGCGAAGAGGCGCACCGGGGCGGGCCCAGTTGTCGGAAGCGCGGGTAAAGAATACGTTTCCCAAAGGAGTATCTGGAAAGTGGGCGGAAAACCGAGTTTTGCTTGGTCGGGAAGCTGAGCGCTGGGCCTGTCAAAGGGCAAGAGCCTTCTCGCGGGTAGGACTGGAGTTGGCTGGAGTTCCAGGGTACGGCGGTTGGGCGGGGGGGCCAAAGGGAGAAAAAGCCGATGGATGCGTTTCTAGAGTTGTTTTCCACGCGGGGTCGTGCGAACCGAGCGTGGTACATCTGGCACGTGATTCTGGACGAACTGGTCATTATCGGGGGCGTAGTTTTCCTCATTACGATGGGGGAGATCGTCGGTAAGCTGGTGGTGCTGCCCATGATCGGCGTAGTGGTCGCCGGGACGTGGGCCGCGATCGCGATCACCGTAAAGCGCCTCCAGGACATGGACCGCCCGGGATGGCACGTGTTGCTGCTGCTGGTTCCATTCTACAATCTCTACCTGGGTTTGCGCCTGATCTTCTCCCCGGGCACGCGGGGAGAGAATCGGTTCGGCCCCGATCCCCTTCGCCCGGGGTGGGGCTGAATGGGTGGGGCGGCCCTTTTCGGCTGCGTTTGATTCCCCTTCGCCCGGGGGTAAGGTTTGTTTGGTGACTTTTGGGGCGCTTAGCTCAGTCGGTCCAGAGCGCCTGCCTTACAAGCAGGAGGTCGCTGGTTCGAATCCAGCAGCGCCCATTTGGGTAGCCCGTTCGGGGATCGCCGACCTGGAGATCGCGATCGGGGGGTATACCCAGGATGATAGACCGTCAACTTGGGGGAAATCGAGCCTGGTATGGTTGTGACTCGTGTTTCCGTAGCCCCTGAGATGCTTCGCTGGGCCTGCGAACGCGCCGGCTTCGGTGTGGCGCACTTTGCGGATCGGACACCCCAGCTTCCGGCCTGGATCCGGCGGGAGAGACGGCCGACGCTGAAGCAGCTGGAGAAATTCGCCAAGGTTACGCACACGCCGCTGGGCTACCTGTTTCTGCCTGAACCCCCCGACGAACCTCTTTCGGTTCCCGACTATCGGACCGTGCCGGGGATCACCGGAACCAAGCCGAGCCCCGACCTCCTCGACACGCTCTACACGATGCAACGCCGGCAGGATTGGCTGCGAGAGTTCTTTGTCGAGAGCGGGATGGAACCGCTCCCTTTCGTGGCGAGCGCCCATCTGGGTGATGAGCCGGACGCCGTGGGTCGGGAGATGCGGCAGGCCCTCGGTTTTGATGACGGATGGGCGGCAAAGATTCGCACCTGGCAAGACGCTGGGAGCGAGATGCGCCGGAGGATCGAGCGGCTTGGCGTGATGGCGGTAATCAACGGAATGGTGGGGAACAACACGCGTCGCCGACTGAAGGTGGAGGAGTTTCGGGGCTTTGCGCTTGCGGATCCTTACGCACCCCTGATCTTTGTAAACGGTGCGGACGCCAAGTCGGCGCAGATGTTCACCCTTGCGCACGAGCTGGCGCACATCTGGCTTGGCAAGGAGGGGCTTTCCGGCTTCAAATCCCTCCTGCCGGACGAAACGGATGTGGAGGGCTGGTGCAACCGAGCGGCGGCGGAGCTCCTCGTGCCGGCGCGGGAGCTGATCGCCTGCTGGCGAGAAGTCGAGGAGGGGACAAGTCCTTTCCAAACCCTCGCCCGGACCTTCAAGGTGAGCCCGGTGGTTGCTGCCCGCCGAGCGCTCGACCTGGATCTCGTCGACCGCAGCACCTTCTTCGAATTCCACGACCGCTACGTAAAAGACGAAAAGAAAGAAGGGGGTAGGGCGAAGGGTGGGGGCGATTTCTACAACAACCAGAACATGCGCGTAGGCGAGCTCTTTGGGACCCAAGTGTTGCACGCGGCGATGGAGGGCCGCATCGGGTTCGGGGAAGCCTATAACCTGACAGGGCTGCATGGGGGCACGTTCAGGGAGTATGCTAAGCGGTTGGGCGTGAACCTCCCATGATGGAGAACCGCACCTACATCCTGGATTCAGACGTGTTCATCACGGCGAAGAACTTATACTACTCCTTCGACATTTGTCCCGGCTTTTGGAAGAGTGTCGTTCATCACTACCAAAAGGGCCTAGTCTTCAGCGTCGACAGGGTTCGCGGTGAACTCCTCAAGGGTCATAAAGAGGACAATCTCGTCTTGTGGGTGATTAACCAAGTCCCGAAAAAGTTCTTTATCTCCGTGGACGCTGCGGTGACCCGAGCCTATGCAGAAGTCATGGCTTGGGTTCAAGGCCATTCCCAGTACCGGGACCATGCGAAGGCGCAGTTCGCGAAGGGTGCGGACGGCTGGCTCGTTGCCTACGCACGGGTTCACGGGGCTACTGTCGTGACGAACGAGCAGAGTGCGCCGAAGTCCAGAAAAGCAGTCAAACTGCCTGATGTATGCGTTCGGTTCGGCGTGCGGTACGATAACCCGTTTGCGATGCTTCGGGCGCTGAAGGTGCGCTTTGATTGGACGAGAGAGGGCTGATTGAATCGCGTTCGCTCAAGTAGTGGTTCGCCTCTTCCGCTGGGGCAGAAAGTTGCGCTCCCCCCCCCCCCCCCCCCCCCTTAGCTCAGGTACTCCCGCAGGCTTCGAATCTGATCGTCACTGCCCATGACGATGACATCGTCCCCTGCATTCAGGAGCGTGGACGCGTTGGGGTTGAAGATGATTTCGCCCGGTTCCGCTCCACGCTTGCGGATGGCGATGATGATCATTCCGGTTTTGCTCGGAAGGTCGGCGTCGGCGAGGGTACGTCCTGCAACCTTTGACTTTGCGCCGACCGTGGCCTGCTCCAGGCGGCGGGATCGCTGACCCCCGGGCACGGCGATGTCGAGAAACGATGCAATGGCGGGACGCGCCAGTACTGACGCCACCCGGATCGCTCCGGTTACGTTCGGGCTGACCACATGATCGGCCCCCGCCCGATACATCTTCGCGGTGGCCGGTTTGCCTTCCGCCCGAGCGACGACCACGAGATCACGATTCAAGTGACGTGCGGAAAGGCACACGAAGAGGTTGTCGGTGTCTGACGAGAGGCAGGACACCAGCCCTGCAGCCTTCTCGATCCCCGCCTCCCGCAATACTCTGTCCTGGGTTGCATCGTCGTGAATGATGAGCGCGTCGGGTTGCGTCTTGCGCAGGGATTCGATCGTTGTGCGGTCTTGTTCGATGAGCACATGGGGCTTCTTTGCGCCGTCGAGTTCCTGCATAACCTGACGGCCCATTCTCCCTCCTCCGCAGACGATCATGTGACCCTTGATGCGGTTGATCTTTTGCATGGTCTTGCGCCTCTTGTACGCGTTGCCGATGTCCATCCGGACCACGAAGGAAGTCACGAGGGCGAACCACATACCCAGGCCGGTCAGACCCCCTGCGAGGAGGCCCATGGTCCAGTAGCGACCGCCTTCCGTCAGGGGGTGCACTTCATGGAACCCGACCGCAGTCAGGGTGATCGCCGTCATGTACAGGGCGTCCCTCCAGGACCATCCTTCCACTGCCATGTAGCCGATGGCCCCGACGACCGTCAACAAGGTGAAGTACACGATGACCAGGAGCAGCCTGGACGTACCGGGCCGGAGACCGATCACCGCTTCCTACCCGTCTTCCGGTGGATGAAGTCGTCCATGGTGGTGTGAGTCGCGCCGGGTACGTTGGCACCGAAGGTCCGGCCCGGCATCGCGGGGCCGCCTTACGTCGGTTTGCGAAAGGGCCGACGCCGGTGACCGCTACGCACGCTTCAGGGTGATTCCCTCCGCCATTCCCGGGTATACACGTGGCCGAAGCGGTTCGTGACTTCCACGGTAACGACCGCCGCTTCGTTCCGGGACACCGGAGCGCGAAAAAGATGGTCGGTGGGAACGGGCTCAACCCAGCTTCGGCGCGGGGGAAGCGCAGGCCCTGTGTGTAGTTTCACGCTGAGGGGGTCAAGCCCTGTCTTGCGGATCATCTCTCCTCGGGGCTCCCCGTCGGAGAACCACCGAACCACCCATCCGGGGTCCCAGTCCCATACGTTCACCAGGAATTCGCCGGGTGCTGCCGGGTCGGATCCAGGAGGGTAAATTCGCATCTGGTGATCCCGCGCTTGACCCGTGGTCTTGTACCGCCAAGTGACTTCTTCGCCCCGGATTCGGTAGACGCAATAGCCGTTCGGAGTGCCGTCGTGGCAGATCGGTCCGCTCCACCATGCCCCGCAGACGGCTCCGGTGACGTGTTCGTGGGTGCCTTGCTCGAAGAGATGTTCGGATTCGTGGGTATGTCCGGTGAGGATGTGGGCGGCAAAGGGTTCCAGGAGACGGTAGAGGGCCTCCCGGTTCATGACCGCAAGTCCGGTTCGGGGTGCGGATTCACCCCTGCGGCGGTGCTGGCTCCCCAATACGGGAATGTGCGTGGCGACGATGACCGGCGACCCGGTTTCAACCCTGGCCAAGTCCTGTTCAAGCCAAGAGAGCGCATCGGCGCCCAGGTAGCCGATGTAGCCGCTTCCGTGCCAGAAGACGTCGTCCAGAACCACGTAGTGGACGGCCCCGCGGTTGAAAGAGTAGTAGCGGGGGCCGAAGTGGCGGCTGAAGGTCTTCGTCGATCCCTCGTCGGTCGGGTTGTGCATGTCCAGGTCGTGGTTGCCGACGACTTGGAAAAAGGGGACGCCGACCCGTTGGACGCCCCGCTCGTAAGCGGGATACATCTCCAAATTGTCGAACATGATATCCCCGCACGATATCCCGAAGACATGCGAGTCCCCCATGGCCCGCACCGTCTCCTGGAGGTCGGGTACCGACTGCTCCAGGAACCAGCCCATCTCCTCCTCGTTCTGGGTCTGAATGTCCCCCAGAAGCAACAGGGTGTGATCCTCCTGGGACCCGGAGTCGGGCTCCAGATCGAAGACGGCGGTCTGCTCCCGTTCCGCCGTGAGGCGCTGGTGGAAGCGGGCGGTCCCGACGGGAGTCACGGGGACCCGGAATCCGGACGGAAGCGAAAACCACACGAACTCTTGGTCGGGGGTCGTGACGATCTCGAAGGAGCCGTCGGTCCCCGTATCGACGACCTGAAGCCCATCGGAGACCGGAACCCGGGGAAGTCCCACCCCTCCAGCGCGAACCACGCCCCGAACCCGGACGGGAGGAAGGGCCCGGACTCCGGGGGTTGTGAGGCCCAAGTGTGCATAGGGGTCGGACCGAAGGCGGTCGGGAGCGAGGACCGAGCCGACAATCCCTGCGGCTCCGGCTTTAAGAAACGCTCTGCGAGACGGAATTCGATTCATTTTCTCCTCGGGGGAAAAGCGGTCGTTGCGGATATCCGGCGGGCCCAAATGGCCACCCTGTCGGTCGGCGGGAGGTTCTGATTCCGGCCAAGGGATATCAATCTCTACCAGGACTCTGTCCGACCCTGGGCGGGGAAGATCAGTATCCGCTCGCCGGTCTTGTTTCCCGTAATCTCTTCCCAGCAGGTGGCGTAGAGGTCTACCTGGGCCCGGTAGCTCCGAAGTCGGTGGCGGAAAGCGGGGTCTCTTCCGACGTCTGTCTTGTAGTCGGCCACAATCCACCGGTTCCCTTCCTTGAACACCAAGTCGATCACGCCTTCCAGGACCTCTGGCGGACCCGATTCGCCGCTCCGGTTCACGGCAAAAGGCATCTCCGTGTAGCGCTCCTTGCTGGCCATGGCTCTGGCCCACACGTCCGACTCCCGCACCGAAGCGACCAAGGTCAGGAGGGCTTCCAGTTCCGCAGGGTGCCCGTGGGAATCCGTGGGCCGTTCGTACTCTACCAGAAGGTCCCGTGCGATTCGGGCGAAGGAGTCCCCTTCGGCGCCACTTCCGGCGGCCGCCAGGGCGGCGTGAACCACGCTTCCCCATTCCAGCCCCCCGTCGGCGGGAGGAAGTGGGGCAAGGGGGAAGTCACCCGTTCGAACGGTGGTACTAACCCCGGAAACCATACCCGTCTTCGGGGAGACGGTGTCTTCGCCCCTGGCCCTAGCGGTTACCGTCGCCAAGTTGTAGCCTGGAATCCGGGCTCGGTGGACCGCGGCTTCCGCGGTGGCGGTCGGGCCCGCCAGGTTCGTTTCCGGGTCGAGTAGGTCGGCGTCTGGAGGAGGCTCCGGGGGGAGGTCTACAAGCTGGATCATGGGGGCTTCAGGGGACACGTCGACAGCGAAGCTGTTTGGTTTCCCGGCCTTGTTGGTGGGAGTACGTCCATCCCTGGAACCGGCTTCGCCGGCGGTCCCGACGCCCTTGACCAGCCATTTCTCGATGTCCGCCCAGGGTGAGGACTTCCCCCGAGCCACCCACAGCTCGTCTCTGGCGCGGGTGACCGCGACGTAGAGAAGACGTTTCTTCTCGGCTTCCACGAAGGCCTTCTCCTCCGCTTCGTCGGCTTCCCAGGTGGACGGCCTCGCGATGATCCTCGTGTGATACCGGGCCCGCTCGACGACGGGAATCGTCCCCAGGGCCACACCGTCCCCACCCCGAGTGATCCGCATGTCTACGCTCCTGACCCTTTCCCCAAAGGGAGAGGCCAGAAACACCACTCTCCCCTCCAGTCCCTTGGCCCGGTGAAGATTCATGACCTGGATGGCGTCTCCCCGAGACGGAACGAGGGGAGCCTCCGCGTCGGACCAGGCCAGCGCCGTTTCTATGGCTTCCACGGCCCCCGCGAGGGAGGTGTCCCCGGCGAGGGCCCGGGCCCGAACCGCGTCCAGCAGGTAGACCAGGGTTCCCGCTCGAAGCTGCCCGAGGGGTCCCCCGGCGGCCAAGGGGAATAGGCCTGTCGCCCGGACCAAGCGCTCGGCCGTAATGTCGGCCGGTTCCCGCCGGGAGCGTTTCCACCAGCCGTGCAGGGTGGCCAGGGCTTCGGCCACATCGCTGTCCCCCCGGGGCGGGGAGCCGTCGTCCTGGGGAGGCCGGGTGAACGAGAGGGAGCCGCCCCCGTCCTTGTGTGCCCCGATCTGGTCAAGGGAAATCCCGAAGAACGGACCGCCCAGCACGCCTAGGATCCGCACCGAATCGGTCGGATCCGACAAGCAGCGAAAGAGAAGGAGGAAAGCGGCCAGCTCTTCCTCAAAGCCTATGCCCGCGCCGGACACCTCTACGGGAAGATTCCGATCTTCCAGGGATCGGGCGTATACGGAGAGGTGACTTCGATTCCGGGTCAGGATCATGAAGTCACCAGCTTTCCTTTCCCCGCTGCCCACGCGCTGGGCAATGGACGTTGCGATGCGGGCGGCATCGTCCCGGGCGATCTCGTCCTTCTTTTTCCCTTCCACCCGGTAGGCAACCAGGGTGCCTCGGAAGGCGCCCGGCTCTCTGCCGCGCTGGGCTAAAAGCGGTGCGAAGGCGGCTTGGGCGTCCGTGTCCTTTTTGGGGAACATCTCCTCTCGGTCGAAGACGCCAGCCACCACTTCCTGGATGGCCGGACGAGAACGGAAGTTGGCTTCCAGACGCAATATGGATCCGAAGGCGCGAAAACGCTGCTTCACAAATTCGTAAAGGGAGATGTCCGCTCGTCTGAAGCGGTAGATGCTCTGCTTCGGATCTCCCACCACGAAGAGCGCGCCCGCCCGGGGGATCACGCTTCGCCAGTCTTCACCGGTCTCTGCATCCTTGTCCGGCGGACCCGGTTTGCTGGCCAGAAGGAAGAGAACCTCGGCCTGAAGTGGATCGGTGTCCTGGAATTCGTCCACGAGAATCCGGCGGTACCGGTTTCCCAGGTCGCGGCGGGCGTCCGAGTTGTCCCGAAGAAGCTCGGCGGACAGGGTCAGGAGGTCCTGGAAGGTCAGCATGCCCCGATCCTTGCGCTCCTGAGCGAAAGCGTCCGCGGCGGACTTGGCCACACTGACGGCCTTCGGGTAGAGATACGCCCACCATGATTCCAGCAGGCGAGACGCCTGACCCCGCGCCTCTCCGAAGGCTCGGAAGTCTTCGCCCAGTCGCTTGGCCGCCGCCTTTCCCCGGGGAGTGCCGGACCATCGCTTCTGGACCGGCTTGCCCTTCCACTCCCGGAATTTGGCCAGTGCGTCAAAGAAAACCGGTCCGTCCCCCCAATCGAGAGATCGGCGCCAGTACAGCACCGTCCGGACCCGCCGGGCGAGGGGATCCCAACCGCCCTCCGGCTCCCGGGTCGGCATGAGGGCTTCGGCCCGGTCCAGGAGTTTTTCGAAGCGGGCGCGCACGGATGCGATCTCCTGCGGGTTCGGAGGGTCGGCGAGACGAAAGCCGAAGTCTACATCCGGATTCTCCACCATCCGATCAAAGAGACCCTGAAGACGGTCCGGGGCAATGCCCAGGATCTCCAGTTCGTTGAGCCTGAGGTCCCCGGTCGTTCCCATGTGCTCCAAGAAGTCGATCCAGAAGGCCCGTTGCGTCCGATATGCCTCCGACTCCAGAAGCTCTCGAAACCCGGGATCCAGTCCCGCTTCCAGAGGTCGCTCCCGCAAGAGCTTTGCACAGAACGCGTGGATGGTTCCCAGGAAGGCGCCATCCAGATTCCGAATGGCCTCTTCCGTAGCCTTGTGCACCGGGTCTTCCGGGAGCAGGCGCTCTGCCACCTGTTCCAACTCTTCCTGAAACCGCTGCCGAAGTTCCGCGGCCGCTTTTCGCGTAAAGGTGACCGCGGCGATTTGTTCCACGGAACAGACGCGGCGTCGAATCAGGGCGACCATTCGGTCCACCAGGGCTTTGGTCTTTCCCGATCCGGCCCCCGCCTCCACGAGGATGTTCCGCTCCAGGTCTTCGGAAATTTGCCGCCGTATCGGCTGGTCGGGGGGGAGGAGCCCAGAGGACACGCTAGTCTTCCCAGCGGCGGGTTCGACGCAGAACCTTGAGCTGTTTCAGATCGTCCAGGTTCCGCTTCGTCCAGGTTGCGTACACCGACGACGCGCCACGCCAGGGCACTTCGCGAACGTTGCACGCCTCCTTGTAGTCGCAGAAGCGGCAGTCCTGCTTGGCATTGTCGGTGGCTGGAAACCAGCCTTCTGCAATGCCTTCTAGCATTGTAGCGACCAGAGCTCCCCCATCCGCGAGTTCCTGGGCTGGGTAGGACTTGACCCTGTTTTCTCCCCGCCGGGTGGGAAAGTGGTACTCCATCCGTTCTGCGGGTCGGCCAAGAATGCCGGAGGCCACGGTCGTATAGAGCCAGTGCTGAAACCGCCGTCCTCCGTTGTAGGCTCCCTTGCGCTTGCTGTGCCCGCCGGACCATCCGGTCTTGTAGTCAATGACCCGCAGGCGATCCTCCCGTCGGTCGATCCGGTCGATCGCACCCCGAACGAGGATCCGCTTGTTGCCGGCGACGACGGCTGTGTCGCTGTCCATCCCGAAGGACAACTCCAGGGCCTCCCACTGCGGTGGGTCGCTCCGGACCATTTCCACGAAGGATCGGACATCGTTTCGGAGCGCGTCCATCTCCCATTCGTACACGGCCGAGCTAGGCGATGGCGTATGGATCAGCGTCCGGGCACCTTCGTCATTGACCAGTGAGAGAGCGAGCTCCATGAACGCGTTGTCTGCAGGTTCCAGTCCTTTCTCCTTCCCCAGCTGGAGGACCTTCTGGTAGACCGTGTGAAGGAGCTTCCCCCGTTCCAGGGGTTCGAGCCAGCGGTGGGGGTCGAAGCGGGCGTCGTCGGGAGGGTACGCCCGGAGGATGTACCTCAGAAAGAATCGCCTGGGGCAAGCGCCCAAGTCCCCGAGCCCGCTGGCGGAGAAAACCCTTTCCGAGAGGTCCTGGTAGGAAGGAAATGGTGATGCCGTTCCCAGGATTCCTGTGTGTACCGACGCGCCGCTGCCTCGAAGCGCGGCTGCTGCCGCCAATCCTTGCCCCAACCCGGGGAAGGCCCGACCGGCGGCCGCCAGTCCGTTCCTGAGCCTGCCGTCGTCGGTGACAAGGGTGCGCAGCCACACATCGTCCGCATCCAGCTCTCCGCGAACATCGGAACGGGGAAGACGCGATTCCGCTTCGCCCAGGTGGCGTTCCAGGTCTTCGAAGGTGAGGGTTCGATCCCCCTCCCGGAGGCGGTAGGCCTGGAGCATCTCAGGCGCTGGGTTCATGGCCCGGGCCTGGGAAGGGTCCCAGCGGAGATAGCTCAGCGTCACGTCCCCCCGGATCCGAGCAAAAAGCGCGGCGAAAAGAAAGCGGGCTTCTGCCGATCGATCTCTCGCAAGGGGCAGAACTCCTTGGCGCAGACGCAAGCGCTCCCGGTCCAGCAGGAGAGGGTCTTCCAGGGCCGTCCCGGGAAATCGACCGGCGTCCAGCCCCGTGATGAAGGTCAACCGTCGTCCCGTGGCGCCTCCGTGCTCCAGGTCCGTGAGGTGGAGATGGCCAGGGGCGGACGTCCAGGGTGCCATGCCCTCCGCCCGGGGAGTAGGAATCCGGATCCTGAGGAAGCCCTGAACGATGGCCAGGGCCGATGCGGAATCCGTCTTCCGGTGCAGCGTGGCCTCGATGCGGTCCAGAAGGCGCATCAGTCGGGACTGGGCGGTCTCGTCGGAAGGGGTTCCCGCGGCCATGCGCGCCAGAAGGCTCTTCACGCCCGTCGCGGCTTGGGCGGGGGAGACAAGAGCGGGCGATCCCTCCCCATCCCCGGGTGGCAGGGTCCCCGGGGGCACCGATGTTCGGGGCCCAGCGCGGTCGTCTTCCGTTGGCGGAGTCGCCGCGAGAACGGGGCGCAGAAGTGCTTCCAGGGCTCGAAGGTCCTCTTCCTGCCGCTTCTTGCGGCCAAGAAAGCCCTGTTCGTCTTCGAACCGTCCCTGCGCAAGGTCGTCCAGGCCGGAAAGGCCCCGCTCAATGGCGTCCATGTATCGGGCCCTTCCCCACCCGATCCGCAGTCGCCGCAGGGTACGCGCCAGACGGGGACCCGCAATCCAGTTGTAGGGGGCCGGTGGCTCTATGTCTTTTGACTCGACGAGGGCCCTCAGATCCGACTCTTGGAACCCACTCCTGATCCAGCGGAAGTACGTCGAGACCACCCGGCCGGGACGGGTTCGCTCCACCGGAAGGCCAACCGAGAACGTGACAGGAATCCCCAGGGGCACTGCAAGCGCGTGAAGTGCGGACCCGTATGTTGCCGCATCGGAGGTGATGATCTCCACCTCGTCCCAACGGGCGCCCCGGTCCAGGACTCTTCGCAGCACGCCCCGCAACTCGTCGTAGACGGAAGCCGCGGCGAATACTTCGATCCCCCCGCCGGGACGCTCGCCTGGGCGCTCAACCGCGTGGAGGTAACTGCCCGTGGCCGCGGGAGGAGCCACATCCCATAAGATGCCTCGGGGCACCCGAAGCCCCTCTACCGGGTCAGTCCGGAGAAGCCCGGCGCCCCGGTGCTGAAGCTGGCGAAGAAATCTGCCCTCCAGCCCTCGGTCCGGGAGTCCCGGCACCAAGTAGTAGCGCTCGTTTTCGGGCGGTCTCCAGGTGTCTTCACCCAGGGCTTCCAGGGCCAGCTCCAGTACGCAGGCCAGGTCGGCCAGCCTGGCCTCTCGGAGAAGGGTCTCGAACCGGGCGAGAACCGAGGTGATCAGGATCTGCTTCTCCGAACTGCGGCTGACGGCTTTGCCCAGGGCTTTGGCGCGGATGCCTCCCATGCGGAGCGCGACGATCGACCTCCGGACGGCGTCCCGGAAGCCCACCTTGTTCACGAAAGCCTGGAATCGGCTTTGCTCCACATCCCGGGAAGGAGAGAGGAGCACATCGTCAATGGCCTGTTCGATACGCGCCTGCTCCTCAAAGACATCCAGCACCGAGATGCCCTCTGGGCCGAGCCGGGCCGAAGCCAGCCGGACCGCAAGGAGACGGACGGTCGTAACATCGAAGCCCACCCAGGAAAAGCCCCGCAGGGCAAGCTGGCGCAGGAGCTCCTTGCCCTCCCCCCGGGTGCGGGCCAACAGGACCCTTCGGCGCAGACCGCCTTCCCGGGCCAGCCCTTCCATCTCCCGGACGAGGACGCAAGTGTTGGTGCCGAGGGGCTCCCGGGGAGAGTCGCCCTTCTTGTGGGCAGCTTGCGGGGGGTCCTCGAAATTCAGGTAGAGCTGTTGGGTCGTACCCGTTTTCTTTCTTGGTCGGAAAGATCGCATGGACAGCTATCGGCCTGTGCTTGACCGATGCCCGAGGAAAGGGCGGCTCAACAAATGGAAGTCGGTCGGCAGAGCCTCCAGGCCCTGCCGACCGAAGTCACTCAATCCATTATGCAGGATACAGCGCCTGCGGAGCGAGCCGCCTAGTTGAACGGCGATACGTTGTTCGCGACCAAGACCCGGTTCATGTCCACCCCGAGCGTCACTTCGGTTTTGATCAGCCGTGCAAACGGGCCGTCCCCGTCGTACAGGATGAGAGGCGTATAGATGTCCATGGCATAACGAGGGCTCTGGGGAATGTAGCTGGGGATGACCGGTTTCGTTCCTGGGTCGCCTTCGTTGATGTTGTCGTGCTGGTCAATCTCCCGCATCATCATGGGAAGCTTGATTCCCAGATCCGCAAGCCGTCGGCCTTCCAGAAATAGAATCTCCTGTCGGGCCAGCCACAGGGCGTGCCAGAGTTCGGGCGAGCTTGCAAGCGCGGACACGCTATCGGCGTCCAGGGAGGTCGCCGATACGTCGGGAACCATAAGATCGGAAGCGGGGCGGTCCAGCACGAGCCCCGCTCGGAAGGGGCTGGCCGCGTCAGCCCGGACCAGAATTTCCGAGCTTCGGGGACGCAGGCTCAAATCCGCGTTCCGACGCTCGTCAAGGTCGTTGAAAGAGACCCTGCCTCGGGTCCCGGCCACGTTGATGGCGTCCGCCAAGTGCTTTCCGGCGGCCCCTAGGTTCCCGGCGGCCAAATCGATCTCGGCGAGGATCAGGTGCATCTCCTCCGCCTTGGCGATGGGAATCGGGGAATCGTACCACGTGTACTTGGGGTCCAGGAAATCGAGTCTGGGGAGGGGCTGCATCTCCTGGAGGGCCCGAAGGACCAAAAATGCCACAGGCGTGTTGCTGAGGAACAGGGCATCATATTCCTGACTGAACAGGAAATTGGGCCCGAAGTTCAGCACCGCCATAGCCGCCGCCTCGGCTGCTGAAGCATCGCCCAACAGCCGATGAGCCCGGGCAAGGGCCGCCTTCGTCTGCGGTCCGAAATCCGCTGCAGCTTGAAGGTCGGTGACGGCTTTGGCCAGGGCGGCCGACGCGGGTTGGGGCGTCCCGTCTTCTTCGTGGGGCGCGTAGGAAAAGATCTCGCCCAGAGTCAGGTAGGCCATGCCCCGGTAGTAGTGGGCTTCGGCGACGAGGGACGCCGGAGCCGTCGCGTCGTCGGGCACGATCTCGTCAATGACAAAGTCGGCCAAGGCCCGGAGCTCCTGGACGTTCCAGTAGGCGCCGCTGGCGCTCGTACCCGTCGAATTGACCAGATCGGGTGTGACTGCGTGGGGTTCGTCCATGTCCACGACGATGCCCGTTCCGTGGATCGAGTAGTCGTCACTGATGACCGCGGTAGCCGTAACGTAGGCGTTGATCATCCGGGCGAACTGGGCCCGGAGCCCAGGCAGCAACGCTTCTGTAGGTTTCAGTGCCAGGGCGAGGTCGTCGTCCGTGGTTGTCGGATTGTTTACCCGGGTGGGGTCAATGGCGTCACAGCTTGCCAGGGCCAAGACGGCCAGGAGGGTTATCCCTCGCCCTGCTCTCCCGAGTCTCCCGAGGGTCGGCATGTTCTTGATGATCATTTTCTCTTGAGTCTCCTTTGATCGCATTTAGAACACAACCTCAACACCGAATCTGTACATCCGGTTCGGAGGCAGGGTAATGCTGCTTTCGCTGCCCAGAACCAACCCGCCGCCGCTGAGCCCGTTGAGCTCACCGTCAATGAGTTGGTTTCGGGACCAGATCCACAGGTTTCGGCTCGTCGCGTACACCGTTGCCCGATTGGCGTTTATCCGGGATGCGATCCCCTCGGGCAGAACATACCGCACGGAAACCTCCCGGATCTTGAAGTAGTCGCCGTCGTACAGAAACGCGCTACGGGCGGAGCTTTGGCTATACTTGCCGCGCTCCGTTCCGTCTTCGTTGTACTGGATGGGGAACTGGTAATCGCACCCCTCGAGGTCTTCGGGCTCAGGCCCGCACAGGACGCGCTCCCGACGGTAGATGCCGTTGAAAGTGGCCCACACCGAGCCCCAGTCGAACGCCTGGTGGCCGCCGGCCCAGTCGGCCAAGCCGATGATGGTGAGGTTGTTGCCCACAGAAATCGTTGTGTTTATGCCTCCGCTCTTGTCGGGAACAGGTGATTCGCCGCTGAACAAGCGCTCCGTGTTATCAGGGAGCCCGTCCCCGTTGGTATCCGTCGGTGTGAAGATCCACCAAGAGCCTATGGCTTTGCCCTCTCGGACCCGCTTCTGGCTCCCGTCCACCGAGAAATCGGCGACCCCGCCCATGTCCATAACTTCGTTGTGGTTGTACTGGAAGGTTCCACCGACGGAGAAAGCCAGACGCTGTATGTTCAACACCTGAACGTTGAGCCCTACCTCAACCCCCTGGTTCAGGATCTCGCCCACATTTTCTTGTTGGCTTCCCTGGCCCGTCACCGGGGGTCGCGGGACCGAGAAAAGTGCGTCCGTCGTTCTGGCGTCGTAGTAGGTGAAGTTGAGGCCGATCCGGTTGTTCCAGAGGGCCGCGTCAATGCCGGTTTCGATCGTCGAAGTTCTCTCGGGCCGGAGCTCCCGGTTTCCGGGGTTCGCGAAGCGGGGTGCCGATTCTCCCCGGAAGGGTTGAGCCGAAAAAGTCCGGTCCTTGAGGAAGGCACCCGGGAACTTCCCGGTCTCCCCGTAGGCGGCCCGGAGCTTCAATTCGTCAACGAATCCGACCTGGAAGTCCTCCGAGAGAATGTAGGACCCGGTGGCCTTGGGGTAGAACTCGGTGTCGATGTCATCTCCGAAACTGGATCCGGCGTCGATACGAAAACCGCCTCCCACGTACAACTTGTCCCACAGGCTCAGCTGTTCGTCCATATAGAAGCCGCCGTTGAAGACCTCCCGGTTGAATTCGCCAGCCGTAATAAACGCTGTGGCGTCGAAGTCGGTGGTCCCCGGAAGGGCGAAGATGCGGCCGTTTCCGTTAATGATGCTTTCATCTTCCCGAAAGCCTTGCACGCCGGCGGAAATGGAAGAGCCGATCGCGTCGTTGGCGCTTGCCCAGCTGTAGGTTGCCCCCGCGTCCAAGGAGACGGACACGAATTTGCGATCGCGTCGGTTGGCCTGCCCCTGACCGATGCCGGGCGTGAAGCCAATCGGTTCGTAAACCCGTTGCTGGTTGTAGCGGTTGTCTGCGCCCACCGTGATCCGGGTGCTGAGATCGTCCCGGACATTCCAGCGAGCACCAGCGGAAAAGATGAACCGGCTGACTGCTTCTTCAATGTCCGGGAGGAGGAAGATATCCAGGGCTTCTTGGAGTGTGGACGCTCCAGAGAAGAAGAGGGCATCTCCGACCTCGAAGGTGGTCAGGGGATCCGCAATTGCCGCGCCGTTGAAGAGCCGCTGGAAGTTGTGACGGACGTAGCTGCCGGAGAACTCAAGGGTTAGGTCCTCCCTGACGGAAGCTTGAAGGCCACCCCGGAGGCTGTAGTTCGTGCTGGCGTCCTTGGGCTGGGTTCCCTCCCGGTCTTCCAGGCGGCCGCTGACGTTGTATGTCACTGCGTCCGTACCCCCGGAAATGCCGGCGTAATAGGTCTCGTTGAGACCGTTCTTGAAGTAGAGGTCTTCCATGAAGGTGCCGGTCACCTCGCCCGATTCGACCCGTTCGGGGAAGATGACGCGCGTGTCGAAGATGTACTTGAGCTCGGGCATTTCAATGCCCTGCTCGATCCGAGCCGTGATTCGGGGGGCACCCGGTACCCCCTTTTTGGTGAAGATCTGGATCACTCCAGTGGCGGCGTCCGAACCGAAGAGGGTGGACGCTGCGCCTCCCTTGGTGATCTCGATCCTTTCGATGTCGGTGGTGAGGAGGTCGGACAGGGCCGAGGACTGCTCCCCCCCCGTTCCGGCAGCCGTGGATTGGTCGTTGTCTACGCGAACCCCGTCTACGTAGATGACGGGGGTCTGGGCGCTGAAAACCGACGTCACGCCCCGGAAGTTGATCAAGGAACCCGTGCCCGGCTGGGCCGAGGTGGCGTTGACCGTCGCACCCGGAACCCGACCCTGGAGGAGCTGATCGACGGACTGGACCGGTACCAGGGCGATATCCTCCTCGTTGAGCACCTCGACCGAGGTTCCCAGGGCCCGTCGGGTCGTCTCGGCCCCCAGACCCGTCACGACGATCTCGTCCAGGGAGATCGCCTTCGACGCCAACTCGAAATCGAGGGTGACCGTCTGGCCGACCCCGACCGAAACGGTCCGCTCAACCTCGTCGTAGCCGATCAAGGTTACCCGCACGACCTGCTGGCCGACGGGTACGTTCAGGAGCACGAAACGCCCTGAGGAGTTGGCCAACTGGCCGATCCCGGTTCCTTCCACCAAGACCTGGGCTTCGGAGAGCGGGCGCCGGGAAGAGGCGTCCACCACCTGCCCTTGAATGGTCCCGGTTTGAGATTGGGCAGGTTCCGGGGCTCCTGTCGCGAGTGCCAGGAGTGCGACAACGACTCCGGCACCATTAGCACTGGACTTGAAAGGCATACTCCCTCCTTGATGTGATGTTACACGTCCAGGTTCCGGACGTACCTTGCGTTCTTCTCGATGAACCTTCGGCGAGGCTCCACCTCGTCTCCCATCAGCTCGGTGAATACTCGGTTCGCCTCTGCCCCGTTCCCGACCGTGACCCGCAGGATCGTGCGGGCGTCGGGATCCATTGTCGTCTTCCACAACTGGTCTGGGTTCATCTCTCCCAGTCCCTTGTAACGCTGAATCGAAACACCCTTGCCGTCCTTTCCGTTGGACAGCCGGTTGACCTCCTGATCCCGTTCGGCGTCGCTGTAGGCGTACTTCTCCGTCTTTCCCTTCTGGACCCGGTACAGGGGCGGCTGGGCGATGTATACGTAGCCCTTCTCAATTAGTTCCCTCATCTGGCGGAAAAAGAACGTCAGAAGAAGCGTGCGGATGTGGGCACCGTCCACATCGGCGTCCGTCATGATGATGATCTTGTGATACCGAGCCTTCTGGATGTCGAAGTCGTCCCGGATCCCTGCCCCGATGGCCGTGGCCATGGCCCGGATCTCGTCGTTGGAGAGAATCTTGTCGATGCGGGCCTTCTCCACATTGAGAATCTTCCCCTTCAAGGGAAGGATCGCCTGGAAGGAGCGGTCCCGTCCCTGCTTGGCGGAGCCCCCGGCGCTGTCGCCCTCGACCAGATATATCTCCGAAAGAGCGGGATCGGCGATGGAGCAGTCGGCCAGCTTGCCCGGCAAGACGCCTCCCTCCAACCCGCTCTTCTTTCGGGCCAGATCCCTGGCTTTGCGGGCGGCCATCCGGGCCCGGGCCGCCTGCAAGGACTTTTCGATAACGACTCTGGCCGACTTCGGATTCTCTTCCAAGAAATTGGAGAGATGCTCGTTGACCGCCGCCTCGACGGCCCCCCGTATTTCGGAGTTGCCCAGCTTGGTCTTGGTCTGCCCCTCGAACTGGGGCTCCATGACCTTCACGCTCAGAACACAGGTCAGCCCTTCCCGCACGTCGTCGCCGGAAAGGTTCTCATCCTTCTTGAAGATCTTGTTCTTGCGAGCGTAGTCGTTGATCGTCCGGGTGAGCGCCGCCTTCAAGCCCGTCAGGTGGGTTCCACCCTCGTGGGTATTGATGTTGTTGACGAAGGTGTGGGTGTTCTCGGAGAAGCCCTCGTCGTACTGCATGGCGAGCTCGATTTCGGCCTCGGGTCTGGAGATCTCGAAGTAGATTACCTGTTCGTGAATGGGAGAACGGCCCCCTTGCAGGTAGGCCACGAACTCAACGAGCCCGCCGTCGTAGCGATAGACTTCCTCGTCTTCGTCGTCGGTCCGCTCGTCCCTCAGGACGATCTCCAGGCCCCTGTTCAAGAACGCCAGTTCCCGAAGCCGACCGGAGAGGTAGCCGAAGTCGTATTCGAGTTCGGTAAAGACTTTCGGGTCGGGCTTGAAGGTCACCCGAGTTCCGCTGCCCCGGGCCGAGCCGATCGGCTCCAGCTCCGTCGTCTTCACGCCCCGTTCGTACCGCTGGCGGTAGCGCTGCCCATCCCGCCGGACCTCCACTTCCAGCCACTCGGACAGGGCGTTCACCACGCTCACGCCGACCCCGTGCAGGCCTCCGGACACCTTGTACGAGTGTTTGTCGAACTTTCCTCCGGCGTGGAGCGTCGTCATGGCCAGCTCCACCCCCGGTACCTTCTCGGTGGGGTGAATGTCCACGGGGATCCCCCGGCCGTCATCGACCACGCTGACGATGTTCCCCGGGCGGATGGTTACCTGGACGGCCTGGCAGTACCCGGCCATGGCCTCGTCGATGCTGTTGTCCACGACTTCATAAACGAGGTGGTGAAGCCCCCGGGCCGACGTGGATCCGATATACATGCCGGGCCGTTTTCGCACGGCCTCCAGGCCCTTGAGTACCTGAATCTGTCTGGAGGTGTAGTCTCCGCCGCGGGTAGCCGCCTTACGTGCTGCCATGCACCCTCCCCGAGAAGTCGTCTCTGTTCGTCCGCCCCTTTCGGTGCCTCACCGAAGAGAAACCGGCTCGGGGCTTCGGGCCGCCCGACCAGGGCTTTCTTTGTCCCTCCCCGACCGGCCCCAGAGCGTTCGCGCTCTCTGCCAGGCGGAACCGAAGCCGACCGATGGCCGGACCCGCGCGGCGATCGTTTACCCGGTTGAGGATGAGGCCTTCCATCATGGTGAGTTCGGTGATCCAGGCGCTGGACAGCACCTCAACCACCAGGACATCCCCACGGACTTCAACCGCCCTGGTCACCCGGCCAATCCGGTGGCCGACGACGTCGGCCCATTCGTCCAAGGCACCCAGCCGCGCCAACGATTCCCCCAGCCCCGATTCCTCCAGGTACCGGGCCAGGACCTTCGCCAGGGGAACGAACCGCCTCCCCCGTTGTCCGGCGCCGCCATCGGGTCCCCCTGAACCGGGCTGCTGTCGATCGATTCCTGTCATGCTTGGACCGTGCCGTCTCTGATTCGCCACCGTACCAGGGAAGAGCTCCTCATCCGTACATCCGATTCCTTCGGGGCCGTGAGGATCACCTGGCCCGTACCCTCCTCCTCCATGAGGGACATGACGCGCTCGGACCTTCCAGGATCCAGTTCGGCGAAGGCGTCGTCCAGCAGGAGGATGGGCTCGGCTCCGCGCTGGCGCCGGATTGTCGCGGCCTCTGTGAGGCGGAGGGCGAGCGCTGCCGTGCGCCGCTGTCCTCCCGATCCGAAGACTCGGGCCGGTACACACCGGCCTTGTGGCCGAATGGTGAAGAGGAGCTCGTCCCTGTGGGGTCCGGCCCCGGTCACGCCCCGGCGGGAATCCGTCTCCCATCCTTCTTCCAGGCGTTTCCTGAAGCGTTCCCGAACCGAATCGGCACTCATGCCGTCTGTTCCATGGTCCTTGCTTCCATCTCCCAAATTCGGCTTGTAGGCCAGAGCCCCCGGATCCCCGCCGGAGATGGCGGCGTAATAGGCCGAGAAGGGTTCGCCCCAGGTGTCCGCCCACTCGTACCGGAAGCGCGTGACCCGAGTTCCTCTTTCAACGAGCACATCGTCCCAGGCCCGCACCGCAGCGGAGCCCCCCTTCGCCTTCAGGGCCGCGTTGCGCTGGCCCAGAGCCTGTCGGTACCCCTGGATCGCCTTCATGTATCCGCTTCGGTTGAGGGAGAGCACGATATCCAGAAAACGTCGCCGCCAGTGGGGTCCTCCGCTGACCAGCCCGACGTCCGCCGGCGAGAAGACCACGGCTCCCAAGCGCCCGAGAGCGGCAGAAATCCGGCGGATATCGTTTCCGTCTACCGACACCTTTTTCTTCTTGCGCTTGCGGTCGAATCCTGCCGCTACCGTGGTCGGTTCGGCTCCGTCCACCGATGCTTTGATGTGGAACACATCTTCCGTGAAAGCCGCCAGCTCGGTATCGCTGGCTCCCCGGAAGGACCGGAAGCTCTCCAGGTAATAGATTGCTTCAAGGAGGTTGGTCTTCCCCTGCCCGTTGTCGCCGATTATGGCCACTCCCTCCGGAGGGAAGCGCAACTCCTGGACCCCGAGGTTCCGGAAGTGCTGCAACATCAAGTCCCTCAAAACCACGAACGGAGCCGGAAACAACGGATGTCGAACAGGCCGAGCATCAAGTAATGTAGCGAAACCCGTTCCCGTTCCGGGCCTACTTTCCTTCGAAACCGGCTGGGCGTTTCTCCAGGAACGCGGCCATGCCCTCCTTCATATCGCGGGTGGAAGCCAACACGCCGAATAGGGCCGATTCGAACGCCAAGGCCTGATCCATGCCGTTTTCCGCGGCGGCGTACACGGACTTGAGGGCCATCTCGAGGGCGACGGGGGCGTTTCTCGCGATCCGGGCCGCGAAGGTCCGGGTGCGGTCCATAAGCTCCCCGTGAGGGACGACGAGGTTCGCGAGGCCGATTTCCCCGGCCCGTTGCGCATTGATCATATCTCCGGTCAGCACCATCTCCATGGCCCGGCCCAGCCCCACCAGCCGCGCGAGACGCACCGTACCCCCGTACCCCGGGATGATCCCCAGACTCACCTCCGGCAGACCGAAGCGGGCGCGCTCGCTCGCCACTCGCAGGTGGCAGGCCAAGGCGAGCTCGCAGCCGCCACCCAGGGCGTAGCCCCCGACCGCCGCCACCACCGGCTTCGGGAAGCCCTCGATCCGCCGAAGGACTTCCTGGCCGGCTCGGCTCGCTTCGACACCCGTCAGCGGCTCCATCTCCGCAAGAACCCCGATGTCGGCCCCGGCGACAAAGGCCTTATCGCCCGCGCCGGTGAGGATGACGGCGCGCACGTTACCGTCGGAGGCCAGATCGGTGAATGCTCGGTCAATCTCCGCGATTACTCTGGAGTTTAGGGCGTTCAGCTTGTTCTGGCGATCGATGGTCACCGTCGCAACGGAATCGGAGGTTTCGGTTCTGACGTATTCGGCCGTGGTCATGCCATTCTCTGGAAGAGCTTGGACAAGGGCTGGATCAAGATCTCGGAAAACGAGGGCAGCAATTTAGGAACCGGATCCGGGGTCGGCCAATATCCGGGGTGCCCGGCAGGAAGACATCCATGAACTTATGACGTCGGCCAGCGGCACTATGGCGGCACTCTTTGGAGCATAAGGGACCGGTCGTCGGTTGGCCGGGACGGGAGGCGGGGAGACCGGCCCGCTTGGCGATTCGGTTGTGTCTAACTTACGTTACGAACCCTAGCCCTTGGGCAGACGCGGGGGTGAGAGCGGCGTTGAGGGAACGACCGCAACCCCAAGGCGAATGCTCGAGGCCCGTCTCTGCGGCTTTCCGGTATTGAGGATACATGGCACGTTCACTGAACAAGGCGACGTTGATCGGCAATGTGGGGGGCGATCCCGACGTACGGACAACCCCCTCGGGCACTCGAGTCGGCAAGCTCTCCCTTGCCACCAATCGGTCCTTCCAGGACCGTTCGGGACAACAGCAGGAGCTGACCCAGTGGCACCGACTCACCTTCTTCGGCCGACTCGTGGATGTGGTGGAGCAGTGGGTCAAGAAGGGAGACAGACTCTATATTGAGGGCCGAATCGAGTACTCTCAGACGCAGGACGAGCAGGGAGGTACCCGATACTGGACCGACATTATTGTACAGGAAATGATCATGCTGGGGTCGACCGGGAGCCCCGGGGGACCGACAAGAGGCGGCGAATACCGGCAACCGGCGGTTGAACGGCCGCCCATTTCCGAACCCGACGACGATCTGCCGTTCTGATTGGGGACCGGCTTAGCACGAAGCGAGGAAAAGAACGTGGCCACCGATGCAATCGAAATGGAAGGCACCATTACCGAGGTGCTCCCCAACGCCAACTTCAGGGTGAAGCTCGAGAACGGTCACGAGATCTTGGCGTACCTCTCCGGGAAGATGCGCAAGTTCTACATTCGCGTACTGGCGGGAGACCGGGTCAAGGTTGAGATGTCCCCGTATGACCTAACTCGGGGCAGGGTCACCTACCGCTACAAGTAGGGATTACAAACAGGGCTCTCTCGGGTTTCTGTCCGCTCCGGCCCCCATGTTCGGAAGCGCCGTTTCCCCCGAGGTAAATCAAGGGTAAGTTGGAGCGGGAGGCCGGCGCTTTGGTGCGCCCGCCCCGGGTCCAGTTCCGCTCCGGGGGCTCCCCAAAAGTGGCACCAGGACCGTCTTGAGTGTGTTCTATCGGCAATATCTGCCCCAATGCCCCCCGCTTCCGCCATGCTCCATACGTCAACCGGGGCGGCGGCCCTCTTCTTCTTTCTCTTTGGGCCGACCCGGTAGCGTAGCCGGTTCCTCCGATTCCCAGAGGCCTATCAGGTGGGGGTCGAACCGATCTGGGTCCTTCTTGTACTGTTCGACCCAGGTCTGAAAGTCGGGAAGCTTCAGTTTGTCCCGTATCTTCTCTTCGGCCAGGCGGATCGCATCGTTGTATGACGCCGAACCTAGCCGGTCAACCGCGCCGGATTCACTCCTGGACAAGGTGTAGATCTGGTCGGGTGAAAGAGACAGGAGCGCATCGGCCACACAAGCCGAACAGTAGTCCCTGTACTTCCCTCGAAGCACGCGCTCTCCAGCTTGGTCCGTCATCTCCGTCTTCACATAAACCCTTGAATATCTTGGCTGTTCAAGCAAAGACGAGCGGAAACATCACCCCCCACCTTCATGCCCCATACCCCGCATATTTGCCGAAAACAAAGAAGATTGGGTCGGTGGATGAGGAAAGTCAAGCGTGACGTGCCCGGGACCTCCTGACACTCCGCAGCAGAAGTGACGAAGCGCCGCCGGACAAGTAGCCCCCCGCACCGGGCTTCGTCAGAGTTGCTGCAAGGGGGCCGGCTGCCGGGAGAGCCGCCTGGAGGGCAAGGTTCAAGGCGATTGAATTCGAAACGGGCTGAAGATCCCGCCCTAGGGGGCGGGAAGGCCCTACTTCTGCACAGAGGCGGTTCCCGCTTCTCGGCGGTGGGGGGAGGCCAACCCCCCGGCCTTCTCTTCCGCCTCTTGGGCCCGCAGGTAGATGGAACGCCGGGTAAGACCGTACTGGATGATCCGGCCGAGGAAGTCTGGATCGGATTGCTGAACCTCTTCTGCCTCTGCGGCCAAGTCGGCAGGAAGACGAACGTTCAAGAGTACGGACCGCGTTTTCCACATGTGGGTCTTGTCCTGTCCGATGAATGAAAAACGAAAATGACGTTTTTGAAACCGCGAGGAAATCCGCCCACCCAAGCCCGGGGCGGACAATCCTTGATGACTTTGGAAGACGAACGATAAAATGCGATAGCGAGAACCGCAAGAACGAGTGGCTTCTGTCCTTATGATTCGGTAAACTGTTTTATAACAATGATTTACAGGAAAGTGACGATTTAGGGAAATCATCTGTTCCCTTTTACCTGTGGGAACTGGATCGGGCTCATCCCGGGGCGCTTATGTTCTATTTCCGATAGGTACTTGTGAGGTTTGGTCGACCTTCCGAAGGAAATACGAGAAACATATTTTTTGCCAAAAATTGACATTCGGAGTCGGCCACGGGAGGGGGATGGGTCCCCGGATCTGGCGGAGGAAGAGCCGGAAGAACACCCCCCGCCCGTTTGACTCGAGGCCTCCAACGGGCCCGCGGCCGGATTTCCAGCAGACAGCACTTTCGCGACGGTGGGTCGGTCCCCGGGGGGATCTTGGGGCAGCCACGAGCGATTTCGCTGAGCCCAGAGCGTCCCATTCCGAACCCGAGGTGCGGGGGCAAGTGCTCCGGGCACGCTGGGTGTGGTCCCCTTGCTCCCTTGCCATGGGTACGTTAGCCTCAAGTTCTGTGCCGGAAGTCGGAGCTTGCCACAAGGAGAGGGAATGGGGCCCCTCTCTTAATGCGGGGCCCTCCTTGAATATCGGTTAAGAAGAACCCCCAGAACCCTTCACTGTCCTTCGGAACCCGGGGTGGTCCAGTTGGAAATCGTCGTCAAGGAAAACGAAAGCCTGGAAAGGGCTCTCCGCAGATTCAAGCGAAAGGTGCAGCGCTCCGGCCTTTATTCGGAGCTTCGCAAGCGCCGGTTCTACGAGAAGCCGAGCGCCCAGCGCAAACGGAGGCGAGAAGCGGCCATTCGGCGGGAGCGGCGGCGGCAGCGCAAGTCGGGCCGCCAACAGCGTCCCAAGAGGTCCCGCCGCTAACCGCCCACCCCGTTCGGGAGTCTTCCGGGGTCCAGCGCCGGCGGTGGATACCGACTTTGCATCGCGACGTGGGTACTTCTCTCGTTGTCCTCTGTAGCTGTCTGTTGTAGCTGTCCGACCCGAACGCGCACCCCCGAGGGCCCGGGGGGCTTCGGCGTTACCCGGGGGGCTTCGGCGTTACAGCTTGAGGGGTATGGGTCCTTTGGAGGTCCAGTCATAGAACCCGGCTCCCGTTTTTCTCCCGAAGCGCTTCATGGCAACGAGGCGCTTCAGGAGGGGTGGAGCGGCATAGCGATCTTCCCGGTACTCTTCGAACATGATTTCCGAGATCCGGTAAAGGGTGTCGATTCCGACGAAGTCGCAGAGAGTGAAGGGGCCCATGGGGTATCCGCAGCCCAGAGTCATGCCCTTGTCCATGTCCTCTATGGTGGCCACCCCCCGTTCCAGCTGGCGGATCGCGTCCAGCAGGTAAGGGACGAGAAGCAGGTTGACCACGAACCCGGAGTTGTCCCTGGCGGCAATGGGGACCTTTCCCAGCTTCTTCGAGAAGGCGAAGGCCGTATCGAAGGTCTCCTGGCTGGTGACTATGGTGCGAACCACCTCAACCAGCTTCATGATCGGTACGGGATTGAAGAAATGGAGCCCGACGAAGCGGTCCGGACGGGCCGTGGCCGCTGCCATGTCAACAATCGTGAGGGAACTGGTGTTGGAAGCGAAGATCGTGTGCTTTCCGCAGATTCCGTCCAGGCGCGCGAACAACTCGTTTTTCGCGTCGGGGGATTCCACGATGGCTTCGATGACCATGTCGCTGTTTGCGAAGTCCTCCAGGGATGTGGTGAACGCGATCCGGGCCAGGACGTCGCTTCGGGTGCTGCCCTCCAATTTCCCCTTCGAGACGGCTCGGTCCAGGGATTTCACCACCCGGCTCTGCCCGGCCGCCACGGATCCCGAGTCAACCTCCCGGACCACCACGTCGCAGCCGGCCCTGGCGGCTACCTCCGCAATTCCGCTCCCCATCAGGCCGCAACCGGCGACGCCTACGCTCTTGATCTCCAACTTGGCTGTCTCCTCTCCCGAATTGTTTCAGTGGGTCGGCCTGGGCCGAATCTCCCGCCGGGTGCGAAGCCCCCAGCTCGTCATTCCCTGCGGCTACCCATCATCTCCCGGGCGACCCCGTGAAAGTGGCGCTGGACCCATCGCCGCCACGCCGGCGGGGGCGGCTCCAGCCCCGTTCCGCTCTCCAGTCCGTCCAGGATCCCCTCCACTTCGGATTGTACTTCGCCAATTCTCCGCCAAAACCCCCACCCGGTCAGCATGGCCACGATCAGGGCGGCCCCGGCCCCGGCGATCATCCCGCTACCTGCGGTTAGCGTCAGGGGGGCGAGGGCGAAGAGGGCGGAAATTGTCGCACCCGCACCCAGACCGACGACGGCGCCTACGACGGTGCCGCCCAGGATCGCTCCGGTCCGGTAGTTGTTGATGATACCGGGGTCCACATCGATTTTCACGAGGGTGGAACGGCCGTCCAGCGCTTCCAGGCTGATCTCCACGAGCCGGGCGGCCGCGACGTAGTGCTTGCGGGAGGTGGAGCTCGCGGCCCGGGCTACCCTTGACGCCCAGTCGATGGCGGGTCTGTACTGGAGCAGATCGTTCTTGCGTCGAACCCTTTGCAGAAGTTGTCCTGCGACCATGAATTCGTCCAGTTCCCGGATGATCCGGGCCCGGGGCTGGTTGATGGTCCGGCTCGCGTGGACGGTTCCGTTTCCGAAAAGCTCGCGAAACCCACCGTAGCGCCGGCCGGCCCTGAGGCTGCGGCCCGTTCGCACATCGGCCAGCGCCCGGCGCACGTGGCGTTCGGCGAGCCCGGCCTCCCGCGCAATACGCACCACTTCGGCGTCGCGAAACCCTTCCTCTGCCGAATCGGGCTCTGCGGCGGCCAGATCGGCCGCCCGACGCATGACCTCGTCGAACTCCCGGCGGTTCAGTGGGTCCCCGAGGCTCATGGCCGGACCAAATGGGACACGGCGGCCCCGGTCAGTATGCCTCGACCACCACGGCCCCGCCTTGGCCGCCCCCGATACAAGCGGAGCCGAGGCCGTACCGGGCCCCCCGGCGCCGGAGCTCGTGAAGCAGATGAAGGGTAATCCTGGCGCCCGAGGCCGCCAGGGGATGGGTGATGGCGATGGCGCCGCCGTTGACGTTCGTACGCTCCGAATCGAGCCCCAGCTCTTTCTCGACGGCCTTGTACTGCGGGGCGAAGGCTTCGTTGACTTCGACCAGATCCATCTCCTCCAGGGAAAGCCCGGCCCTGGAGAGGGCCACTCGAGCGGCGGGTGCGGGCCCGATCCCCATGACCTTCGGGTCAACGCCGGCAAATCCCCAAGAGACCAGGCGACCGATCGGAGACACCCCGTTTGCAGCGGCCCATTCTCCCGCCGCCAAAACCACCGAAGCGGCTCCATCCCCGATGCCGCTGGCATTGCCCGCCGTGACCAATCCGTCCTTCTTGAAGTAGGGCCGGAGGGCGGACAGTGCTTCCAAGGTCGTTTCGGGGCGGATGTGTTCGTCGACGGCGAAACGGCTCTCGCCCTTCCGGGTCTTGACGGTCACGGGGACGACCTCGGCGTCGAAGCGGCCCGCATCCCAGGCCGCCTTTGCCCGGCGCTGGCTGTTGAACGCAACGCGATCCGCCTCGTCTCGGGTCACGTCATACTGTTCAGCCAGCCGCTCGGCGGTTTGGGCCATGGTGAGGCCGCAGTACGAATCCAGCAGGGCCTCCCAGAGCAGATCCTGCAACGCCCCATCTGTGGGCCCCAACCGCAGGGATCCCCAGCGGGCCCCTCGAACCACATGCGGGGCTTGGCTCATGGACTCGGTGCCGCCGCACAGCACGACGTTTGCGCTCCCAAGAAGGATCTCCTGCGCCCCGGATACGATGGCCTGAAAACCGGAACCGCACAGTCGGTTCACCGTGAGGGCTCCGACTTCCTCGGACACACCCACCCGCAGCCCGACATGACGGGCCAGGTATATCGCGTCGGGGGAGGTCTGGAGGGCGTTGCGTAGACGACGTGGTCCACTCGGTTCGGACCGACGCTCCCTGCCTCCAGCGCCCCGTTCGCGGAACACACGGCAAGATCGGTGGCCGTGAAGTCCTTGAGCGATCCGCCGAAGGTTCCGAAGGGCGTGCGCTTCCCGGAGAGGAAGACGACCCCCTTGTCGAAGCCCTGTGTTCCCATCCGCGACTCTCCCATCAAAATTCCCGGTCTTAAGGACACCCAAACTAGCCAAGGGAAGTCTCGTGCGGCAGGGCAGTGGACCGACGGGTTGTTGAGGGCCCTGCCTGAAGGGCAATCCTTTTCGAGATCCACTCTCCGACTTCCCGGGTCGTGGCTTGCCCTCCCAGGTCGGGCGTCGTCACGCCTTCGGCGAGGGAAGCCAGAATACACTTCTCCACATCGGCTGCGGCCTCTTCGTGTCCCAGGTATCTGAACATGAGGGGTACACACCCGATGGCGGCCACCGGATTGGCAAGGCCGGACCCGGCGATGTCCGGAGCCGAACCGTGCACGGGTTCGAAGAGGGCCCACGACCCCGGATTCAAGTTCCCGGAAGGCGCGAGTCCCAGCCCGCCGGTGATTTGCGCGGCCAGGTCGCTCAAGATGTCGCCGAAGAGGTTGGAGGTGACCACCACATCGTAACGCTGGGGGCGGCGCACCAGGTCCATGGCCATGGCATCCACGTACATGGCGTCCCGGGTCATGTCGGGGAACTCGGCCCCGACCTCGGCGAAGACCCGCCGCCAGAGGGCCCCTTCGTGAGAGAGGACGTTGGCCTTGTCTACCAGCGTGACCCGTCTTCGGCCATCCGTCGTGGCGTACTCAAAGGCTGCCCGGACGATGCGCTCTACGCTCTTGTACGTGTTGAGGCTTTCCTGGACGGCAACTTCGTCCGGGGTTCCAGCCTTCAGGCTCCCTCCGGCCCCGGCGTAGAATCCTTCGGTGTTTTCGCGGAAGAAAACCAGGTCGATTGTCGGATCCGGGTTCTTGAGAGGGGAGAGGGCGGGGAGGAGAAGCCTGCAGGGCCGAAAGTTGATGTACAGGTCGGCGTGAGAGCGGAGCCCCAGGAGGATGTCCCGAGCGTGCACGTTGTCGGGAACTCGAGGGTCTCCCAGGGCACCCAGGAACGCGGCGTCGTATTCGCCGATCAGGCGGTCTCGCTCCGCGTCCGTTAGGGTCACCCCTTCCCGGAGGTAGCGGTCCGCGCCCAGGTTCCATGATTCCAGGGAGAGGGGCACGCCATGCTTCCGGGCGGCGGCCGACAGCACGGACTTGGCGGTAAGGATGACCTCGGGGCCGATTCCGTCCCCGCCGATCACCGCAATCCTGGTCACGTAAGTCCGTCTCCCCGACATAAGGATCCGTCGGCCTTCCCCGGGTGCGGGCCCTAGTCCCGATCCCGGAGCGGGGCAAGTCCGTTACAGCACCCTTCCAAACATGAGGCTGCAGCGAGGACAATACCAATCTTTCTCTCGACGGACCAAGGGGGGCCCCAGCTTCCCTCCCCTGGGACACATGGGGTCCAGGCCCTCTTCGACCTGGCCTTTCACTTTGCGCCGCTCCCTCCAGGTACTGATGCGGAGGGGAAGCTCGTACCGAAGGGCAGATGTCTTGCACTCGAAAAGGACCGTACTCGTTCCGTTGGCTTCCGCTCGAACGCCCAAGTCAACCAGGAACCCGCCCATGGGGGAGGGCACCTGGCGTCCGCTGCAGTGGAGGCGTTCCGCCTTCATCACCTCGGAAAGCTGGGACACGCCGAAGCCGATCCTGCCACGCTCCTTCTTCGGGACCACCTTTGACCGCCCCGCGGCCTTCTTGGCTACGGTACGCTTCTTGGGAGCAGTGCTCGTTTTCGGGGTGACGGCCTTCTCGCGGCTTCCACCCGATTCCTTGCTGCTGCTATTAATCAGCGACTCCTTTCGTAGAGGAAAGCCGAGTCTTCATGGCGACTGTCGCCGTCCACACACACCGCGAAACGCGCGCCGGACCAGATGGCAGCGCCCCCATACTCCCCGTTCTTGTTCACGGCGTAGTAGTTCACGTTGAAGTTCGGGCGGCCCTCCGCGTTCCGGAGGCGGGGTTCCACGGTGAACGTAACGATGCGCCGCAGGGCCTCCAGGCACGCGTCCTGGGGGGCCATCCCCGAACGCATGAGCTCTACGACCGTGTGGGAACCGCAGGTCTTGATGACGGCCTCCCCCCGTCCGGTGGACCCGCAAGCCCCGACGTCGTTGTCCACGTACAGCCCGGCTCCCACGATGGGTGAATCTCCCACCCGACCGGGGATTTTCCAAGCCAGACCGGAGGTGGTGGTCACCCCGGAAAGGTCCCCGTTCCGGTTGATGACGTTGCAGTTGATGGTGCCCTGGGGACGCACCCCGTCGTGGGAGTCCAGGAGACCCGTGCCGTAGTCCGCTTCATCCTCGAAGGGGTTGCCTTTGTATCCGGACTCCTCCGGGGTCAGGTAGTCGTCCCTGTCGCTCAGGCGGGCGCGCCATTCGATCCAACGGCGCCGGGAACGTTCCGTGAGAAGGTCTTCCAGACGGTGGCCCATGGACACGGCAAAGCGCTGGGCCCCCTTGCCCACCAGGAGCACGTGGTCGGTGTAGCGCATTACTTCCGTGGCTACCCGGGAGGGCGTCTTGATCCCTTCAAGGGCCGCGACGGCCCCGGCTCCCCGGCTGGGACCGTGCATAACCGACGAATCCAGCTGGACCACGCCGTCCTGGTTGGGCAGTCCCCCGTATCCGACGGAGGAATCGTTCGGGTCCTGCTCTACCAGGTTCACTCCCTGAACCACGGCGTCCAGCGTATCCCCGCCCTCTTCGACGATCCGGATAGCGGTCCCCACCGCTTCCAGGCCATTGCCGCTGGCGACAGATACAGGGGTGACGACGCTCCTGCGCACCGCGGGTGCACCCGCCAGGGGATGGGCGGTCCCTATACCAACCGCGGCTCCCACGCTCGCCCCGGCGGATGCCTTCAGGAAATCACGACGGCTCGTCATGGAATGGCTTCCTTGTTTTAGATAAGAATGATTCGCATAGGACGGAAAGGCGGAAACTGCCGTCCCGGCTCAGGCCTCCGGAGGAACCGCCAGAGTGTGGGTCAATTCCTCCCCGGTCTGGGCGGCCCCGGCGGGCTCTCTCCTCTTGAGCCGGGAGATTACGGGTTTACAGAACTGCATCCCCACGGCCTTCAACCGAACCAGGTCCTTCATGTCCAGGTCGGGGTAGCGTTCGGCCAAGTACTCCATGGTCTCGTTCATCCAGGTGTCTTGGTCGGCCGTACTTGCTTTCAACACGTCACAACGGTGGATGTGACTGAATAACTCGTCTCGCGCCCGGTCCATCGGCTCTTGCTTCGGCACCACACCTCCTCGTTACTTGATTGCCTCGTTATCCAATTTGCGCCCAACGGTTACCCGGCAGGCGGAGCCCCTAAACTAGGCCAAGAAATGCCCATGGCAAGTAACCCAGGCCGCCGTGCCGCAGAAGCGTTTGCCGACGGAAGATGACCGATTCGGTAACCCTGGAAGTCTTCCGCCACCTGTTCACGGCCCTCGCCGAAGAGATGGGGGCGGCCCTGAAGCGCACCTCCTTCTCTCCCAACATCAAGGAGCGGAGGGACTATTCCTGCGCCCTCTTCAATGCTGCCGGAACGGGTGTCGCGCTGGGCGACCACATGCCCGTTCACTTGGGGGCCATGCCCATGAGCGTAACCGCCGCCCTCGACGTCCTGGGACGTCTGGAACTGGGGGACGTGGCCTGCCTCAATGACCCCTTCAACGGGGGCACCCACCTGCCCGACGTAACGCTGGTTGCTCCCGTCTACGCCGGCGGGGCCGGGGGAGATCCGATCGGCTTCGTGGCGTCTCGGGCTCACCACTCCGACGTTGGAGGAATGTCCCCCGGCTCCATGCCTCTGGCCCGGGAGATCTTCCAGGAAGGGCTCCGGATTCCCCCGGTGCGGCTGTACGACCGGGGAGCCCGCAACGACGGCCTGTGGCGCACCATCCTCGCCAACGTGCGGACCCCGGAAGAGCGGGCCGGGGACCTGGACGCGCAGCTGGCCGCGCTCCACGCGGGCACCACTCGCCTTCTGGAGATCGTGGCCGCCCGGGGCCTTCCGCAGACGCTGGCGGCGATGGACGCCCTTGTAGCGTATGCCGACCGGCTCGTGGCGGCGGGTCTGGAGCAGATCCCCGACGGTTCCTATTCGGCTACGGACTCCCTGGAAGATGACGGCTTTGGGTCGGGTCCCCACCCGATTCAGGTGACCTTGACGGTGAAGGGCCGGAGGCTGACCGCCGACTTCCAGGGGACCGCACCGCAGGCGCAAGGCGGGATCAATGCCGTGGCCGCGATCACCACTTCGGCGACCCGGTACGTGGTTCGCTGCGTGGTGGAAGCTCTGTTGGGGGAGAGCTTGCCCGCGGGAGGCGGGACCATGAATCGGGTGGAGCTCCGTCTCCCGGAGGGCTCGTTGGTGAATGCCCGGCCCCCCGCCTCCGTCGCCGCGGGCAACGTGGAGACCAGCCAGCGGATCACCGATGCCCTGATGCTTGCCTTTGCCCAAGCCCTCCCGGACCTGATGCCCGCCCTGTCGCAGGGAACGATGAACAACACGGCCATGGGGGGGGTCGATCCCCGGACGGGGGAGGCCTTCGCCTACTACGAGACCGTCGGTGGGGGAATGGGCGCCGGACCTGAAGGGCCCGGCCTCTCGGGCGTCCACTGTCATATGTCCAACTCCCTCAACACGCCGGTGGAGGCCCTTGAGCACGCCTATCCCTTCCGAGTCGTGCGCTACGAGATCCGCCGAGGCAGCGGAGGCGAAGGCCTCCACCCGGGTGGCGACGGTCTGCGCCGGGACATTATGCTCCTTGCCGACGCCTCCGTCACACTGCTCAGCGATCGTCGGGCCCGGGGTCCGGCGGGAGCCCAGGGAGGTCGGCCGGGGGCTCCGGGGGCGAACGTGCTGGTTCGGAAGGGCGAAGAGATGGCCTTGGGAGGAAAGGCCACGATCCGTTTGAAGGCCGGAGACACCGTGAGCGTGCGGACCCCCGGCGGGGGCGGGTGGGGTCGGGGTGAAACGAGAAGGAACGACGGGAAAGAATCCATGGTGTCGAACGGCCCCGTTGTCACACCGGGTCCGGGGGGATCGGGCCCGGTTGCCGGTAGGGTTCGATGAAGCTCCTGGCTTCGGCCCTCTGCGACCACGCGACGGCCACCCGGGACGGTAAGCTTGATGTTCACGGGATCTTCCTTGACCTCTACGCTCCGGGGTTTCCCGCCCGTCAGGCCCACATGACCCTGGTTCTGGTTTTGGAGTGGGATCGAGAAGACGCCGGCCGTTACGCCTTTCAGGTCAATGTTCGGAGTCCCACGGGGAAGCCTACGCTCACCGTCGAAGGCCATTCGGAGGTGAAGCCTCGCCCTGGCGATCGCCCGCCACCCCGGACCCGCCTCGTCATGCCCCTGAAGGATATCGTGTTCCCGGTGCCCGGCCGGTACGAGTTCGACGTCAAAGCAAAGGGTAATACCCTGCCGGGTCCGACCCTGTATCTGACCGAAACGGGAGATGCGGCGGGCTACCCCGGCGGGAAGGGCGATACTCGGTAGGAGTTCGGAGGCGGTAGCGGTCGGCTTCCGCAGCGCCGGTTCCACCTGCACCGGCTGGCCCGCCTCACCCGTCCGCGATGATCAGCATCCCCCGTTCGCGGAGCATCCGGTTCAACTCGACGACATCGTCGGCCACAAGGGCGTCCAAGGCGGTCAGGTGCTCCTGGAGCCGATCGTGCAACAGCGTCTTCACCTCGAGTTCCTGGTCCGTCGGGGGAAAGTCGGCAACCGAAATGGCGCCGGTAAGGTAGCCCAGCTTCTGGAGGAGCTTGGCCTCGAAGCGGACGCCGTCCTGCCCTTGGCCCGTGAGCCGAAGGTCAACCATGTCCATCTGGAGGGCAACCAGCTTGTCATCCAGGGCGGAGATCGCTTCGGTCAGGGCTTCGTCGTCGGCGAAACGGGCCATCGTTGCAAGCTGCACGCGGATCGCTTCGGTGCGGTGTACCGCTTCGCCTGCCGCGACGACGTCTTCCCGAACGTCGCGCAGGAAGGCGACTTGCGCGGCGATGTCCGGCTCACTCCCCGCCGAATGCGGGTCCTTGACGATGGTCAGAGGCTGCTCGTGGGTCTCACCGCCGACCGTCAGTCTCACCCTGTACCGGCCCGGGGGCATGAGAATCGAGATCTGCCGGGCGCCCGGCGCCGGACGGCCTTCCTCCTCGACCGGGATGTGCGCTGCGTAGGTCGGGCGGGTCAACAGCCGAATGGAGGGGTTGGGTTCGTCCCGGAGGTCCCAGTGGATGCGGTTCACGCCGGGGTGGTTGGAGCCCGAAAGCGTCCGCACGACATCGCCCGTGGCGTCTACGATTTCGACAGTCGGGGCGACTTCGGCGGGTTCATTCAGCCAGTAGTTGATGGAAGCGCCGTACTCCGGATCCCGACCTTCCGTGGGATCACTGTAAGGGACCGACGGCGGGGTGATCGGCCGAAAGCGGTACGCGTCCCTGGGTGCGAAGAGGTAAGAGGCGGAAGCCAAGGCCTCGGGCGTGAGCTGTTGCAGGGGTGAAAGGTCGTCCAGGATCCAGAAGCCCCGTCCGTAGGTGCCCACGACAAGGTCGTTGAAGTGCTCCTGAATGACGATGCCCGAGACCGGCGCGTGGGGGAGGTTGTTCTGAAGCGGTTGCCAACGGTCGCCGTGATCGAACGAGACATAGATTGCGTTTTCGGTGCCCGCGTAGAGGAGCCCGGGCCGCTTCGGGTCCTCAACGATCACCTTCGTGTAGCTGAGCATGCTGGACGGGATGCCGTCGGTGATCTTCTCCCAGGACATGCCGTAATCCCGGGTGCGATAGATGTGCGGGTCGCGGATATTCACTTGGTGGCCGTCCGCGGCCAGATACGCCGTGCCCGGGTCGAAGCGGGAGGCGGCAATGCTGCGAACGGCGATCCACTCGGGTAAGCCCGAAACGTTGTCGGTCACGTTCGTCCAGTTCGCTCCCCCGTCGCGGGTCATGTGCACGAGCCCGTCGTTCGTTCCGACCCAGATCAGCCCGGCTTCTATCGGCGACTCCGTGATCCCGAAGACGGTGCCGGCGTATTCCACGCCGATGTTGTCCCCGGTCAGTCCTCCCGAAAGTCCCATGCGGCTTCGGTCGTTCAACGTCAAGTCGGGGCTGATGACTTCCCAGCTTTGTCCGCGATTCCGGGTGCGGTGGACGTGCTGGCTGCCGACGTACACGGTTTGGTTGTCATGAGGTGAAATATGAATGGGCGCGTCCCACACGAAGCGGTAACGAACGCCGGATGCGGCGCCCCGGCTCTGTTCCGGCCAAACCTCGACGCCGCGGTACTGGCGGCGATCCTCTTCGTAGCGAACCACGATACCCCCCACCATCCCGGCCCCCGATGCCGACGACCACACGATGTTCGGATCGGTCGGATCGGGCGTGGCCCAGCCGCTCTCTCCCCCGCCCACGTGGTGCCACATTCCGCGGGGAATCCCGGTAATGCGCCTTTGCCCCATGATTCGGCTGTTGCTGGGGCCGCGGTAGGTGGGCTCGTCCTGCTTGTTGCCCAGCACGTTGTACGGAACTGCGTTGTCCACGGTCACGTGGTACATCTGGGCGTTCGTGAGCCGCTGCCGGAACCATGTCTTGCCCCGGTTGATCGAAATGGAAAGTCCTTGGTCGTGGGCCACGATCATGCGGTCCGCGTCGGCGGGGTCGATCCACATGTCGTGGTGATCGCCGCCCGGGGCTTGGGGCCGGGGCACCACGTTCAGGGTCCGCCCGCCATCGGTCGAAACGGAGAACGAAGCGGTCAGGAAATACGCTTCGTCTTCGTCGGAAGGGGATACGACCACGCGGGAGTAGTAGTGCGGCCGTCCCATGGCGTTACGGTTGCGGGTGATGAGGGCCCAGCTTCGTCCGCCGTTTTCCGAGCGCCAGACCTGACCGTCCTCCGTCTCCCGGCCGTCCCAGGGGATGCCGTCACCGGTTTCCAACATTGCGTAGACCCGCCCGGGGTTCGACGGGGCCACGGCCACGGCCACCTTTCCGACAGGTAGCCTGGGGAGCCCGATTTCGTTGCCCGGACCGGACAGCTTTTTCCACGTGTCTCCGCCGTCCCGCGATACGTGGAGGCCGCCGCCGGGGCCTCCGCTCGTGCGCCCCCAGGTGTGGATTTCGAGCTGCCAGGTGCCCGCAAAGAGGACTCGGGGATTCGACGAGTCCAAGGCGATGTCCGAGCACCCCGTGTGCTCGTCAACGAAGAGCACGCGCTCCCATGTTTCTCCGCCGTCCCGCGTGCGGAAGACGCCCCGCTCCGGTTGGGGTCCGTAGGCGTGGCCCAGGGCGCACACGAAGACCGTGCTCGGATCCGTGGGATGGATTGCGATCCGAGGAACGCGGCCCGTCTGCTCAAGGCCCATGAGGGACCAGGTTCGGCCGGCGTCAACGGACTTGTAGACCCCCTGTCCGACTGAAATGTGACTGCGGATCTTGCCTTCACCGGTGCCCGCCCAAACAATGTTCGGGTCGGTGGAGGAGACGGCCAAGGCGCCGATCGACTGCACGGGCTGGTCGTCGAAGATCGCGTCCCAGTGCACGCCGCCGTCGGTGGTCTTGTAGATGCCCCCGGAGGCCGCGCCCACGTAGTAGGTGTGGCGGTCTCCCGAAATCCCGGCCGCTGCGGAGAAGCGGTTCCCCTCGGGGCCGATGTGTCGCCACTCCAGGGCGGTGTAGGCAGAAGGGCTGGGGGTGGTCTGGGCGGCAGCCAGGGTCGGGATCAGCGTCTGCGTCAAGGCAACCAGGGCGAACAGCGTGGCCACAGCCGAGACAGCACGGGCCGGGCGGGGAGGCCAACAGCCGCAGCGCGAAGCGGCGCGGACCGAACCGAGAAAGGCCGAGGGCCGGGGTCGGCCGATGGACGTGGCCCTGGTTTTCCTGGGAAGCAGCAGGCTCATGGGACTCTCTTGCATCTGGGCGGATCCTTCGTTTAGGATTGGCTTACATACGTGATGAGCAAACCCGGAAAACCTACCCATATTCGGACAGATAAGAAAGCTCAACGCCGGTGGGGAGCCCGAGGGGAGCCGGTGGAGGGACTCCCTGCCGCCGGCACCGAATCGGATATGGTGCTAGGGATTGACACCCCCGGCAGAACCAAGCCACGGAGGATCTCTGTAGATCAACGGGGGGGTACCCGCGATGTTTGCTATTCGTGCGGAACATTGGACGAGCCGGTATGCATCACGACGGGTAGAAGGTGGGGAGAAATGACCGCCCGAAGTTGTATTTATTGCGTTGGCATTTGCCCTGGTGGTTCCGGGTTCCATCGTGGCTCAGATCCTTGCGTCGACCCCGGAGGAATACACTCGGGAGTGCGAACTGGAACGGCAAACGCCGAACACAAGGGTGGTTGCGAAAAACACAAGCGTCTATCCCGAACAGGCCGACCGAGTGGATGGCTGGTTTATGACCGGTTTGACCGACAGGTAGTGGAGCTGGATAACGCCCTAGAGGAAGTTCATCGCTGGGGCCGACGTGGCCCTGGTCCTTTGGAGTATGAGGATGTCGTGGCCATGATTCGGACCGATCTTGGCCAAGTTGTGGTTTTCGACAGAAGTCCGCCGTCAATGCTTGTCTTCGGCGAAGACGGCGAAGAACATCGCTTGGACATCATTCCTCGCCATGCGACCTTTGATCAAGGCAGGATCATCTTGGCGGATCGTGCGGGAAGCGTCCACGAAATCACCGTGGAAGGTGAAGTGCGGACACTCCTGTACCCACGAGATTTCGGACTTCCGGTTCCCCGTGGTGCCGGTGCGTTTCCGGTAATGCGGCTCAAGTCCGGCTATGTGGGCTTTCTAGGGCCATCAAGCGTTTGGGCCTCTGCGCCTTCGGTTCGTAGGCTCGTTTAGCGGTGTGTTCACGATGACTTGGCCGCCATGCATACAGCCGCACCGACGATTGACCTGGGAGTTATGGGAATTCATCCCTACACAGTCCATACGATGCAAGATTTCGCTGTGTTGCCGTCCGGTGGGGTGATTACGCTCGGTGGTCTCATCATGGATGATGTAGAAGGCCGCTCAATTGAACACTACGGGCCGCAAGGGGAATTGGTGAATGCCTGGGGATTGGAGGGCTATCCGGCCGCCAATGGTGTTTTGACGACCATGATCCAAGAAGGCTTCTCATATGGCAACACGAGAAAATGGATGGTATTGCACTGATTGAGGTAGAAGACGAGTCGTTCCCGATTCACTAGATCACTTCGCTAGGTCACTGAGTCAGGTGCTTATCTTTTGTCGCGTACGGAGGTGATCAAACACAAGGAGTTCCCCGCAGAGCACGGGCTGCGACGTAGAAGCCTTCAGCGTAGCAGTTCAATCGCCACCGGTGCCTCTAGGGAGACAGGCTGACGCCGAAAACCAGGAAGGACCGTTCCGTGTAGGGGTTGAGTATGTAGGCCACGCTTACCGGCAGCATGAAGGAATCCGTTACGTTGATCGGCTGGGTCGCTGTGATTCCGACGTTGACAACGGCGTTTCCATTCGTGCCATAGAAGTCGCTGGATCCCGGGACGGCGCCCGCGTGGATATTTAGCTCCGTGTCCCCGACCGAAAAGGGGATGCTGCCTTCCAGGTACAGGGACGCCTCCCGGTCTTTGGCGTGGTCGTCATGATCATGGTCATCTTTGTGATCGTGGTCATCGTCATCGCCGCCGCCGGGCGCGTAAGCAACGCCGGCGAAGAGCTTGACCGGGAACGCTTCCGGACCCGTGTAGTTGACGTATGGCTCAAAAGTGTGCGCATCCGTGGTGAAGAATTCGGCAGCATCCGGAGCCGGGAAGTAGTAGTCCACCATGCCTGCGGAGATCGTCCCCGAAGAGGTCTCGATGGTGTATGCGAACCACAGGTCGCTTTCGTTGGCCCCGGCTGCCTCGGGAGACACGGCGTAAGACGCCCAGGCACCCGCCTCGAACCCGCCCTTGGCAAAGGTGAGGGCGGGCTGTATGGACATGGATTCCCCGAAGTCGGTGCCGCGCCAGACGTAGCGACTCACGATATCGGCGCCGATGGAGACTTGGGCCGAAGCGGGGGCGACGAGAATCCCCAGCATCGCGAACGTTGCGAAGGGCCCCGCATGGCGAATGTCAAGCTTCATGTAGGTTGGCCTTTCTGGTTTCTAGGAGAAATGATTGCGCACGTACCCCAGGTGGAATCGCGGGGGTCCCCAGGGACGCCCCGGATCGGAGGGATGTCGGAAAATCCTGGGGTTCAGTCTTTGTCACGATAGTCATCGTCCTCGTCCGGATCAACCATGAGAACGAACTCGGGGTATGCGTCAATGCCCAACTCGGCTGCGTCTTGACCGAGCTGTTGGATCCTGCGAGAGACCCGCACTCCCATGGTTCTGGCCAGCACGGCCCAAGTGATCCAGGAAAGCGAAAATGTGAAGAAGCCCACGGCCAGTACGCCCACGAGCTGAACGCCCAAGTTCGCCCCGCCGGCGATGCAGACGGCCAGCGTCCCCCAAATCCCCGCGAACAGGTGGGCGGGGACCGCCCCGACCACATCGTCCAGCCGTTTGGACTCCAGGAACTTCAAGCCGCAGGTACAGATGGCCGCGCCCACGGCCCCGATCACGATTGCCCAGCGCCCGTCCACGATGTCGGGCCCTGCGGTAATCGCTACCAGACCGGCGATCGCACCGTTCAGCGCCGCGAAAAGGTCGATTCTGCCCAGGATCGGCCGCGAAACCAGCAGGGCGGTGATGACGCCGGCGGCGGCTGCCAGGTTGGTGTTGACCAGCACGTTGCTCATCGTCACGGCGTTGAGCGCGCCTCCCAGGGCCAGCACGGAGCCACCGTTGAAGCCGAACCATCCGAGCCAAAGGATGAAGACCCCCAGGGTAACGGCCGGAATGTTGGAAGGCGGGGTCACCTTGACCGATCCGTCACGGTGAAATTTCCCCCACCTCGGGCCGACGACGAGAATACCGGCGAGGGCGGCCCATCCTCCGGTCGAGTGCACGATCGTGGAGCCCGCGAAGTCCTGGAAGCCCATTTGCGCGAGCCACCCCCCGCCCCACGTCCACGCCCCCACGACGGGGTAGATGATCGCCGTCAGCACGACGGTAAAGGCGAAGAACGACCAGAGTTTGATCCGTTCGGCCAGGGCGCCCGAGACAATTGACGCGGTGGTCGCTACGAAGACCATCTGAAAGAACCAAGTGGACATGGCGGAGGCGCCGTTTTCGGCCACGGCCGCCACGGCTGTTTCCGCTGCGGCCGACCCGGCCGCGGCATCCAGGAGCGCGATTTCAGCCTCGGAAATGCCGAAAAACAGATCGATGGAGCCGATCCATTTGCCCACATCCACATACATCAGGTTGTAGCCGATGATGTAGAAGGTGAGGCCCGCGATGGCGTAGAGGCCGATGTTCTTGAGACAAATCACGGAGGCGTTTTTGGACCGCACCGAACCGGATTCGAGCATGGTGAAGCCCGCGCACATCCACATGACGAGGGCTCCCCAAATCAGGAACGAAAACGTGTTCAATACGAAATCCGTCTCGTTCGTCTGCGCGATACCTGAAATGGGCGATCCGAAGAGGCCCACTGCCGCCAAGAGGACCCCGGCTACAAACACGCGGCGTAGAATGCCCCCGTGGCCGTGGGTACCTGTTTTGTCTCCATTCATTCCGGACTCCGTTCTCCAGGGTTGGCAAGATCACGAACAGATCACTCATGTGTTCTTTACGAATGACCGAAGATGTACCCAAGGGCACCGGCATGTCCAGGCCGGCCGTTTCGGCCCGGACGTGATTTGCAAAGTCCCTTGAGGTGATGTTACCCATTCGATGCTCCCCGGGGCTAGGTGGTCCGGTGGGAACTCATCGGAACAATGGACGCCTTCCCCCCCGCCGGGGAACGCGAGTTCCAAAACATCCGTCCGAAAATCCCTTGGAGGACTCCCAGAATGACGATCCGGACCTCCCGATGGACGGTTTCCACTTTGGTGGTTGCCGCAAGCGTCTCCGGTGTTCCGTTGGACGCTCAACAATTCAGTTCGCGTAGCGGATCTAGCGTCACGCTGGGCGCGAGGGTTCAGGCCCAATACGAGGCGTCATCCAGCCTTGAAGATGCTCCTTCCTCCTTCTTCATCCGGAGGGCGTGGGTCACGATCGACGGATCGCTCAACGATTTTGTGAGGGGGCGCCTCCAGTTTGACGCACAGGGGGCTACGGCCCTGGAAGCGTACCTTTCGCTTGCGCCGTCGGAGTCCTTCGAGCTACAGATCGGCCAGTTCAAGCGCGGCGTCTCGTACTTCTGGTTGGCGGCCAACTCCGACTTGCCGGTCATTGAGCGAGACGCCCGGGTCCCGGGGGTGAACGACTGTCCGGGCGTGGGCGGCGTGTGTTCTTTCGGGCGCCTTACCGCGGCCCTTGGCCTGGACGGGTACGAACCCGGCCTGCTGGCGACGGGGCGCGTTGCCGGCCACTGGGGGTACAGGGTCACCCTTACCAACGGCGAAGGCATCAGCAAAAAGGACGTCAACGACGGCAAGTCGGCGTCGGGTCGGCTGTCCTACCACTTCGCGGGAGACGGCCGCGTATCCGCATACGCTGCGATGGACGAAACCCTGGGCGCCGAAGACAAGACGCTGTGGACGCCGGCGTACGGGGTGGAGTTCGAGACGGGCACATGGCGCCAGGGTCCCCACCTCATCATGAATGTTCTGGCGGGACGGAACTGGAAGGTGGACGACGATATCGGCTTCTCGGCGTTTCAGGCCATGGGCTTCTGGTATGTTCCTCTTGCGGAGGAAAGGCGTTTTGAAGCCATCGAGCCGTTGTTGCGTCTGAGTTGGGCGGGCACCCGAGACCATGAAGAAAGGGACGTGAACGAACTCGTGGTCACGCCCGGCTTCATGGTCTACGCCCAGGGCCGAAACGGGATCTCGTTCAATCTGGATGTCCTCCCGTTCCGGGACGACCGTACCGAGTGGTCCTTCAAGGTCCAGGCGTTCACGTTCTTCTGAGTAGAAGCTCCCTGCTCGGCCGATCCTGGACCCCCCGGGGAGCACCGCTCTGACGGGTACATAAAAGGGTAGAACGCCCCGTTACGGATTGGCGAAGAGGGGAGAAAACCTCCTGCCAAAAAAAGTCCGCCTTCGTGCCCGGTGGGCAGCGGGGGTCGCCACCGCGGTCGGATTTGCTGTACGCGGCAGAACGGGACGGCCGCCGTCATGACCCTGCCGCCGCCACCCTGCGGGTAGCTAATGGCGGAGGAGGGCCGGTAGAGGCGGAGAAACGGATTCGCTACCCCGAGAAGCCGGCCTCCGCGTCTTCTACCGTTTCATAGACCTGGATTAGACGCGTGAAGCCACTCACCTCCAGGACTTCGCGAATGTGGTCGGGAGTTCGGCACATGGCCATGCCTCCACCCGCTGCATTGGTTCTTTTGATGGCAAGGAGAATGGCCCTCAGGCCCGCACTGCTGATGTAGGTGAGATCGCCGCAATCAATTACCAAACGGCTCCCGCCCCGGTCAATGACTTCACTCAGTTTCTGGTCGAAGTCCTTTGCGTTGGCGGAATCGATGCGGCCGTTCACGGCGACGACCGCCGTGCTTCCAGCGTATTTCGTTGTGACGTTCATGGTCATGGATACCGTGTCCTTTACGGTTGTGTCTCCAGGGGTTGCACGAGGGTCAGGCAATTGCACCCCTCCACACGCTCGTACTCCAGAGTGTGAACGAATGCCCGAGCTAGATGAATACCCAGGCCGCCGACGGGACGGTCTTCGGCGGAGAGACTCAGGTCGGGTGCCGGGGCGTCTTGCAAAGGGTCGAACGGTGGTCCATTGTCCACGATGCGGACCTTCAGCCTCGAATCGTTCAAGTGTAAGGCCACGCGGATCGAAGGTTCCACGGCATCGTCCGGAAACGCGTGGGTTATCACGTTGGTCAACACCTCGTCCAGGGCCAATTCGAAGCGGCCAAGCATTTTCGAAGACAACTCGTTTTCTTGTCCAAAACGTTGCAACAACTTGGCGACTCTCCTTGGCTCGTCGGCCTTGATTGCTACATCAACTTCCATGCCGACGTCCACGTCCGTCATTCTTCCCGATCGGGAAAACTGCTTCACCGAGCCTCCCGGCCGATATAATGCCGAAAGGCGGAGAAAACCCTGGCCTGTGTATCCCGAAGCTTCAACGCCAGCTCGTCGAAATCTTCGCATTCAAGAGCGACTGCCAGCTTGCTCCGAAGGGCTTCTGGGGCTTGGTGCACAGGAACGCTTTTGCTCCATGCCAGCCTGAGAATTGCTTGAATGGAACGCTGCATCCGAACCGCCCCGGCGAGAAAACGCGCGTCCCCTTCCTCAAGGACGCTCGCGGTGGCGAGGGCATCGAAACCCGGAGCGGTTCCCCCGACCAGTACACCTGGAGATTCGTGGGCATGGAGCAACTGAAAATACTGGGCCATGAACTCCAAGTCCACAAGCCCGCCCCGCACGTGCTTCAGTTCGAATGGATCGTCCGACGAATACTCGGCAGCGAGCCGGCTGCGCATCCGGCTTACGTTCTTGAGGAGGCGCTCGGGATCCCGGAGGCGGGTGAGAATACTTTGGATCTCCGAGGCGACGGCGCGGGCCGTGGCTGGGTGTCCGCAAACCAATCTGGCGCGGGTCAGGGACATGTGCTCCCAAGTCCATGCAGAACTGGCGTGGTAATCCCGGAATGCCGAGAGGGTCGTCACCAGAGGTCCGCTTTCGCCGAAGGGACGTAAGCGCATGTCCACTTCGCAAAGTATGCCGGAGGCCGACCGACGCCTAAGGGCGGCGATGAGCCGCTGGGCGACCCGCGTATGGAAGCGCCGAATACCGATGGGCCGAGTCCCTGTCGTTTTCTCTTCCTCGTTCGGGACAGCTGCCACGAAAATGAGGTCCAGGTCCGACTCGAACGTCATTTCGCAGGCCCCGAGCTTGCCCAACCCCACGATCGCACATCCTCCTTCCGGCACGACGCCGTGGGTCTTGTGCATTTCGGCGGTCACGTCTTGGAGCAGCGTCTCGATGGTGACATCTGCAATGTGGGTAAGAAAAGTGGATGCTTCGTCCACGGTCACCAAATTCTGCAAGGTCTGAACGCCCGCTTGGAAGCGCCGTTCGTCTGCCCATTCCGTCACGTATTCTGTGCGTCTGCCGACGTCTCGTTCCCCTTCCAGACGCTCCCGGAGCTCCCGGGTCAGTGAATCCCGATCCGGCGCCGGCAGGAAGAACGACGGATCCAGAACGGCTTGGAGGAGCCGGGGGTTGCCACCCAGGGTGTCGGCGAGGCGCGGGGCGCTGCCCATCACCACGGCGATGAGGTTGAGGAGCCAGGTGTTTGCCCTGAGCATGGAAAAAAGGGAAACGTCCTGGGGAAGCGTCTCGAGGAACTTGTCCATGCGAACCAGGGCGCGATCCGGGTCGGGTGTTTTCCCCAAGGCGGCGATGATTTCGTGCAAGATCTCCCGAATCGTGGCGCGGGCCCGTTTCGAACGCGTCGAATCGTAGCCGCCTTCCGCCCACCGTCTATAGATCTCGATGGCCGTGAGCGGACGGGCAAACCCTGCCGCCTCGAGCATCTTTACGGCGTCGGGACTCCCCTCCGGTCCGTCCAGAACGGCCACGCTGATGTCCAGGTCGCTTTCGGGAACGTTGAAGCGAGTGCGGTAAAGGGCGTGAACCTCCCGGGCGGCGTTCTCGATCAGCCCGGTGAGCACGTCTGGAGACGGGAGGCCCAAGAAGGTTGTGATGTGCTCCAGGCCCTCCAGGGTCTGCGGGAGCTTCTGGACTTGGTCGTCGTTCACCATCTGCAGGCGGTGTTCGACCCGCCGTAGCAAAAGGTATGCGTCTCGCAGAGTGGCGGTTTCCCGGGGCAGGATATGGTGTTCGCGCTCCAGGGTTTCCAGCATGGCGAGAAGCCCAGGACCGCGTAGTCGACGGTTGCGGCCCCCGTGGGCCAACTGGTGCATGTGGACGAAGAATTCGATTTCCCGAATGCCTCCCCGGCCCAGTTTCACGTTGTGACCGGGGGCGCGAACCGCCCCGTGGCCATGGAAGTCGTGAATCTGTTGGCTCATGGACCGAATTTCCTCAACGGACGTAAAGTCGAGGCCCTCATCCCAAATGAACGAGGATACCCGTTCCATGAACTTGGCACCCGCTCGGATGTCGCCGGCGACTGGCCGGGCCTTGATGAGTGCCGCCCGCTCCCAGGTGCGTCCGAAACGGCCATAGTAGTCCAGAGCGAAATCGGTAGTGATGGCGGGCGGTGTGGAGGACGCGTCGGGCCGGAGGCGCAGGTCGGTTCGAAAGACGTAGCCGTGACCGGTTCGGGCCTGGAGGATGCGGACCAAATCTCGCGTTACCCGGACGAAACAGTCGCGAAGCGTTCTTCTTCCCGTGTAGCGGACGAATTCCGGATCGTAGAGGACGATGAGGTCGATGTCGGAGGAATAATTCAGCTCCCGGGACCCGTGCTTGCCCATGGCGAGGACGAAATACCCCCAGCTTCGCAGGCCGCTGCCGGGCTCCCCCTCCTCTGGAAGGTCCAATTCCCCCCGCTTCACCCGGTCCCCAAGCAAGTGGGATACGGCCAGGCGAACGGCATGGTCGGCCATATCCGATAGTAGTCTGGCGCACTCCATGACGCCGGCGATGGAGAAGCAGTCGTAGACCGCGGCGAGGAGGGCCACCCGGTTTCGCTGTACCCGCAAGAACCTCATCAGTTGGTCCCGCTCCATCTCCGGGTCCCCGTCGGACAGGCTGCTCCGGACCCGTTGGACGAGTACGCCCGGGGGCTCCTCCATCAACGACTGGGTGAACTCTGTATCTCGCAGTAGGAGTCGGCCCAGGAACGGACTGTTCCCGAACAGGAAGGAGAAAAACACACGACCCCCGGGAGTTTCCAGCGCTTCCAGGAGCGCGTTTCTTCCTTCCCGAGCCGCCGCCTCTCCCAGCCGAATGATTCCGGCGGCAGCGTTCTCCCCGCGGTAGCCCCGGAGGCTGTCAAAGCCGGGAGAACGCTTCGCAAGCTTGAGAACGCTCTCGTTTCCGTCGAAAGCATTCGGTTTTGCAAGCCCATCAGGGTTCTGTGAGCCCATTCAGGATCAGGGCGAGTAGTACATGTCGAATTCGACGGGATGGGGTGCCTGCTCGAAGCGTACCACGTCTTCCATCTTGAGCTCGATGTATGCGTCGATCTGGTCTTTCGTGAAGACATCGCCCCGAGTCAAGAAATCGTGATCCGCATCCAGGGCGGCCAGGGCATCCCGCAAAGAATGGGCGACCGTGGGAATGTCCTTCAGTTCCTCAGGGGGCAGGGCATAGAGGTCCTTATCCATGGGGGGACCGGGGTCGATTCGGTTCTCGATCCCGTCCAACCCGGCCATGAGCATGGCCGCGAAGGCTAGGTAGGGATTGGCGGTGGCGTCGGGAAAGCGAATCTCCACGCGTCTTGCCTTGGCCGATGTAACGTGGGGGATCCGGCAGGACGCGGACCGGTTCCGGGCAGAGTAGGCCAGGAGCACGGGAGCCTCGAAGCCCGGGACCAGACGCTTGTAGCTGTTCGTACTGGGGTTGGTGAAGGCGTTGATCGCGCGAGCGTGCTTCATGATGCCGCCGATGTAGTACAGGGCCGTGTCCGAGAGGTCGGCATATCCGGATCCCGAAAACAAGCTCCTGTCGTTCTTCCACAGGGATTGGTTTGTGTGCATACCCGAGCCGTTGTCGCCGACCACGGGCTTGGGCATGAACGTCGCCGACTTCCCGTGGCGGGCCGCAACGTTGAGGACCACGTATCGGTAGACCTGAAGCTTGTCGCCCATGATCGTCATGGGTGCAAAGCGGATTCCCAACTCGTGTTGGCTCGCGGCCACTTCGTGGTGGTGTTTTTCGACGCCGACGCCTGAGTTGCGAAGCGCCTTGAGCATGTCCGCCCGGACGTCCTGAGCGGAGTCTACGGGAGGCAGGGGAAAGTAACCCCCCTTCTTCCGGGGGCGGTGGCCTTTGTTTCCGCCGTCGAACCGACGGCCCGTGTTGTGGGGCCCTTCGATGTCGTCCAAATGGAAGAAGGTGTGGTTGGCGTCAACCCCGAAGCGCACGTCGTCGAAGAGAAAGAATTCGGGCTCCGGACCGAAGTAGGCCGTGTCACCGATTCCCGAAAAACCGAGGTAAGCTTCGGCGTCCCGGGAGGTGGCGCGGGGACACCGGGAGTAGCGTTCACCCGTGGTCGGCTCGTGGACATTGCAGATGAGGTAGAGGGTCCGGTCGGTCATGAAGGGGTCGATCGCGGCCGTGGTGGGATCCGGGTACAGCGCCATATCGGACTGGTCAATGCTCTTCCACCCGTTGATGGAAGAGCCGTCGAACATGACGCCGTCCTCGAATGCGTCTTCGTCGAAGACATCCGCCGTCATGGTGACGTGATGCCAGCGCCCTCGCGGGTCCGTGAAGCGAAGGTCCACGAAACCCAAATTTTGGTCTCTGATCATTCTGAAGACTGCGTCTGAATTTTCCATTTTTCTCCGATTCTGTCGTGAAGTTTGGAAGGATTTCAAGCGATCCCTCGTTGTCCCAAACGGGGCAGCGACCGGAAAGCGGGCCGCCCATAGTCTACAAGAGCGGCGCGAAAATAGCTACATGGGTTTCGGACCGCTTGATCCCCCAAGGGAGATTGAGGTTCTCATCGGTCGGCGTTACATTCACACCCCTAGAGCTGTCGCAGGGAGGCTGTCGCGGCCTGAGGCCTTGTCCGGCGTTGAGCGGATGTCGGGTTCAGGGAGTCTTCGATAACCACCCCGGCCGCACGCCGGGATACACAATGGATGAATTCAGGTGGCGAAGATACTTGTCGTCGACGATGAGCCCGACTTGGAGCTCCTGCTCCGACAGAAGTTTCGGCGCAAGATTCGTTCCGGGGCGATCAGTCTGGTGTTTGCCGAGAATGGTGTCGAAGCGCTGAAGCAGCTCGAAGCTCATGACGATGTCGACATGGTGCTGTCCGACATCAACATGCCCGAAATGGACGGCCTCACGCTTCTCCACCAGCTCAACCAGCTCAAATTCGACTTGCGGGCGGTGATCGTCACGGCATACGGGGACATGCGGAACATACGCACCGCGATGAACCGCGGGGCCTTCGACTTCGTGACCAAGCCCATCGACTTCAAGGACTTGGAGACGACGATCACCAAGACCCTATCTCACCTGGAGGTGATGCGCGACGCGTTGCAGTCGCGAGACGAGCTCGTGGCCCTCCGCAGGGAACTCGGGGTTGCGGCCAGGATGCAGGAATCGATCTTGCCGACGGATTTTCCGAACGACCCGCGCTACGACCTGCACGCCTGGATGACGCCGGCCCGGGATGTGGGCGGTGACTTCTACGATTTCTTCCCACTTGAAAACGAGCGCTTGGGGATGGTGGTGGGAGATGTATCCGGCAAGGGGGTTCCCGCAGCCCTGTTCATGATGGTCAGTCGGACTTTGGTCAAGGGTACCGCAATCGGCGACGCCAACCCGACCCACTGCCTGGCGGAGGTGAACGACCTGCTGACCCAGTCCAACGAAGAATCGATGTTTGTAACGCTCTTCTACGCGGCTTTCGATCCAGCCACGGGACATCTCGAGTACGCGAACGGAGGCCACAACCTGCCCTACCTGGTCAAGCCATCCGGGGAGGTCAGGCGGATCGAGAGTGAGCCGGGACTGGTCCTGGGAGTGAGCCCCGGTTTTGAATTTCCAGGCGGGAGCATTGGCATGAGTCCGGGGGATGTCTTTTTTCTCTACACCGACGGAGTGACCGAGTCGATGAACGCAGACGCCGTCGAGTTCGGCGATGCAGAGCTACGGGAAGTCCTGGCGGAGGCCGCCGGATCCAGCGCCGCCGGAGTGAGCCGTCACGTTGTGAAAGCGGTCCAGGAACATTCCGGCGATGCCCCCCAGTCCGATGATATCACTTGCCTGGCGCTCCGGTACCTTGGCAGAAAATGAGATCCCTTCAGGCCGCCGATCTGTGGGTACAGAGGCGCCTTTAGGAGCTCGCCTCAAGGCTGTTTCTCAGGCTCTCGCGGTTCTGGCGGCTTTTGTCCCCGGGGCGGAAGCCCAGTCCGGCAGCGAAGGTGTGTTTCCGGATTCGATCGTTTTCGGGCAGTCGGCGGCGCTCACCGGCCCGGCCTCGGAGCTCGGCATCAATATGAACCTGGGCATCCGTGCGGCCTTCGAGGAGGCCAACCGGGCCGGGGGCGTTCATGGCCGTTTTCTGCGGCTTGTCGTACGGGATGACGGGTACGAGCCCGAAGCCGCCGCCACCAATAGCCGTGAGCTCGTTGATTCAGGGGTCTTCGGCCTCATCGGGGCCGTCGGAACCCCCACCTCCAGTGCGGCCGAACCGATCGCGAGCGGCGCGTCGGTCCCCTATATCGGGCCATTCACAGGGGCGGAATTCCTGCGTCAGGACCGGGAGTACGTGGTCAACGTTCGAGCATCGTACTATCAAGAAACGGAGGAGATGATTGCCCGGCTGACGGGCGACCTGGCGTACCGGCGCATCGCGGTCCTCTACCAGGACGACAGCTATGGGAACGCGGGTCTGAGCGGCGTTCGTCGCGCGCTGGCGAGGCGCGATATGAGGCCCGTGAGCACGGGCACGTATGTTCGGAACACGGTCGCTGTAAAGCGCGCGCTGCTGGATATTCAAGAGGGTCGGCCCCAGGCCATCGTCATCATCGGTGCCTATCGGCCCGCCGCGACCTTTATTAAGTGGGCCCGCCGTCTGGGGTTGGATGCGGTGTTCGTGAACATCTCCTTTGTCGGGAGCAACGCACTTTTGGAAGAGCTGGGTGATGGCGGGAATGGGGTTATCGTCACCCAGGTCGTACCGTTTCCCGCCGACGCTTCTGTGCCGGTGGTGGCTCGGTTCCACTCGGCCCTTCGGGCGGTGGAGCCGGATGCGGTGCCCGGGTTCGTGTCCCTCGAAGGTTATCTGGCAGGTCGATTGGCCGTGGAGGCCCTGCAGCTGGCGGGAGAGAACCCGACGAGAAACCTGTTCTTGGCTGCGTTGAAGAACGCCGGGGCCGTCAACCTGGGCGGATTCGTCGTCAGATACGGAGAAGCCGACAACCAGGGGTCGGACCGCGTGTTCCTGACGGTGATCCGGGATGGCCGGTTCTGGCCGATCGAGCAGCTTTCGCGATGAAGGCCCTGGATCACCGCATCCACTCCGCCTTTATGTGGTTCCTAGAAAGGCTCCCGGCTGGGCTGGGACGACGTGTTCGTGAGACCACGGGTGGTCGCTTCGGCCTTGCGAGCCAAATCTTGGTGGGACTGGGGGGCGGGGTCTTCCTGACCCTGGGGGCCAGCTTTCTGGCCCTGGGGTTGATGACGATCCTGAACACCCGGCAGAACGAGATCAACGAGCACTACATGCCGACACTGGTTGCGGCCTTCGAAGTAGCCCGCAGCAGCTCCGAACTCGTTCGAGCGTCCCCGCGGCTGGTTGCTGCGGATACTCCGGGGGATTTGGAAGGTGTTCGCCAAGACGTGTTGCGGGAGGAAGAGATTCTCAACTTGCGGATCGGAGACGTTACCCGCGCCGGGGAAAGCATCGGCCTTTCGGTGGTTCCTCTTGCCCAAAGCCTGGTGGACGGCATTGACCAGATCATGCAGTCGGTGGCCCGAAGGATGGAGTACCGCACCCGCCTGGATGAGCTTGGAACGGAAATCCAAGCGGTGGGCCAGGAAATCGGGCTCATTCTTGCAGGGGAGCTGGACGACCAAGAGTTCTTCATCGATACCGGGTTGCGAGAACTGGACGATTTTGCCGCCCCCGTGAGTCAAAGGACTGCCCAGGTCGAGCTGGACCATCACCGGGGTCTCATGGGCTTCCATGCGTCCCAGAACATCGCCATAACGCTCATGTTTCAAGCGATGGCTCAAGATGATGCCGACTTGCTCCGGGCGAACCAGGAACGCGTCTACACCGCTTTCAGCGAAATCCAGCGGGCCCTGGAAGACATCAGGCCTGCGGCTGCCGCCCGGCTTGGGCCAGGAGTGGAACGTCTGAGGGAGCTCTACGACGGGACCGTGAGCGGCGTTTTCACGACCCGAACCCTTGAGCTGGAGGAGATTCGCCAGTCCCAGGAACTCCTGAATCGGAACCAGCAGACGACCGCCGAGATGGTGGCGGTGGTTGAAGATCTGGTCGGCCATGCAGAAAACGCTGCAAATACCGCCGCGTCGGGGGCTGGCACGCTTCTGCGACTGGGATGGTGGCTCATTCTGGGCGTGAACGTGATTGCCGTAGGCGCGGCCGTTGTTGTGGGCTGGAAGTTCTTCGGGGAGCGCTTGCTCGTGCGGGTGCGCCATTTGTCCGACGCGATGCGCCGGATGTCCAGGGGGGATCTCGAGGTTCAGGTGGAGATTGCCGGTAACGACGAAGTGACCGACATGGCCGGTGCTCTTGAGGTTTTCCGCCAGCATGCCGTCGACGTGCAGCGGCTCAACTTGGTAGAGAAGCTGGCCAACGAAGTCCAAGCCAAGAATATCGAACTGGAAAGCACGCTCGACGACCTTCGTCGCACCCAGCAACAGGTCGTGAAACAGGAAAAACTGGCGTCTCTGGGCGCCCTGACGGCGGGAATTGCCCACGAAATTCGAAACCCCCTCAATTTTGTAACCAACTTCGCCGCCCTTTCGGAGGAGCTGATCGAAGAATTGCGGGAAGAGTTGGAAATCACCAACGGAGAAGGAAGTCGAAACGGTTCCAATGGGTCGGTGGCGGGTGGGGGAAGGGATGCGGCGGAAGCCGGGCTGGATCGAGAGTACATTGACGAAGTGCTGAGTGACCTCTGTACCAACGTGCTCAAGGTTCGAGAACACGGCGAACGGGCGAACCGGATCGTGGAGGGGATGCTCGCCCACTCCCGAGAAGAGTCGGGACAGCGGGAGCCCGTGGATGTGAACCTGTTGTTGGATGAGTATGCGAAACTGGCCTACCACGGACTCAGAGCGGCGGACCCTACGTTCAACGTCGGCATTGAACGGAGTTTCGATCCCGACGCAGGACGCGTGGAAGGGATCGCGCGCGACTTGAGCCGCGTCTTCCTCAATGTCATCACCAACGCCTGCCAAGCGACCGACTTGCGCAGGCGGGAGGGTGGTGGGGACGGGGCCTATTCCCCCAGGGTGTGGATTGCCACCGAGGACCGGGACGACTCCGTGTGTGTGACCATACGAGACAATGGAACCGGCATCCCCGGGGACATCCTGGAGAAAATCTTCGATCCCTTCTTCACAACCAAGGCCGGTACCCAAGGCACGGGCCTGGGGCTGTCGATCTCGCACGAGATCGTTCAGGAGCACGGCGGAGAGTTCTACGTGGACAGTGTCGAGGGGGAGTTCACGGAATTCAGGATGGTTCTGCCCCGGCAGATTGCTGAAGGTGCAACCCCACCAAGTCCCAACCCCACCGGTTCATCCGGTCGATTTGGGGCCGTAAGCTGAAGCCGTGTCGTAGCGGTTCGCCTGTTTTCTTCTTGTAGCCTGGCTTCCTGCGGACGGGGTACCGGTTGCGAACGGACCCCGCGCCTGGGGGCGCTATGTCGAGTTTGCCGCTACGGACGACGGGGTGTGGACGGGAACGGGCGACGAAGATGAGGTCGAGTTCTTTGACTGGGCCGGCACCACGACACACCGGATTCGGTGGACGGGGCCAGCACCTGCACAGTCACGTTTTCCGACGACCTCCCTCATCTTGGTGCCCGACGGCGGTGGCTTGTGGGTCCAGCTCTACGGACGGCCCGGGGAACCCCGCGAATGGCTGATCTTCGACGCCGCCGGGACGTGGGGGTCCGAACCCTTACCCTCCCGTCCTCCATGATCCTCCTGGACGCCGGAACAAACTGGGTGCTCGTCCGGACCACCGATGACCTGGACATTCAGGGGCTGGCGGTGTATTCGCTCGTCGCAGGTTGAAGTCGTCGGTCGTGGAAAGCGTCATTCCGGCTCGCCCTGGTCCGGACAGTGCAGTGCGATTGCCTCGGAGTCGCGGTCCGAACCCGTGCCAAATAGTGCACTCACGACACGCTCACCGGTATCTGCATCCTCCATGGAACGAATCTGGACCGCGTTGCCACCCAGATCGCCTGTCTCTTCCCGCAGTCTGTTCAGCATGTCGCTCTCGTTGGAGAAGTCCTGAGATCCCGAAGCATGCAAAATCGCGACCCGCTCACACGTGTCCGGTACTTCATCGCCGGGCAAAAATACGTTCACCTGCTCCACGGGCACAGGGAAAGCGGAACGGTCCATCAAAACGGATTTTGATACATGTACGCATCCGGTCGAAACGACACCTAGGACTCCAATTGCCGCGAACCTGAATCCGGGAAAATAGATCATGACCTCAACCTCCCTCCGCCTAGATGGCACAATGGCACAGTTGTGCTGGGTTTCACTTCAACGTCTCCCGCCGTCCATCGTACCGGGATCGTCCCCACTCACGAGCGAATGGGCCTGGGTAGACTTGAACTACCGACCTCACGCTTATCAGGCGTGCGCTCTAACCACCTGAGCTACAGGCCCCCGAATGGGGAAAAGATAGGCCGTCCGGCAGGAGGATTCAAGTCCCGACCACCGAAACAGCCGATTCGCCCCGACGACTTGCAGCCAAAGCAGTCAACGCCGGTTGTCGGTCTCGTGTTTTCGGTCCGGACCCACGGGCTCCCCAGCTCCCCGTGGCCGGTTCCCCTTGGTCTTCCGACCCGATGCCACTTTCTTCCGCCTTATGGTTCCCCTGGGAGGGTGAGAGGAAAGGATGAGGAGAAAAGCGAGAAAGCGACGCTTATTTCAAGATGGGGAGCGGCGCTTGGCCCAACGTAATGAATCCGGATCCCTTGATCGAAGGGTCGTGAGCTTCCTAATTTCTTCCTCCACTTTTACGGCGCGCGCCTTGAGGAAGTTGCTATAGTGCCACACAAGATTTCCATTCTTCTCAAGGGACTTGTACGGTATCAGATGGGAACCGGTTCGGCGAAGAATTTCCAATTCGGTCACTTTCGGTTTGTTTTGCCGAATCCATTCCAGGAAGTTCACTGGGTCTTTATCGTTTCCAGTCGGGACGCTGGGCCTTGCAAGGAGGACGCCGTTGAGGCCGTGTTTGATAGAAATTTTTTCCAAAACATCTGTAGGAAAGCAAGTTTCATCAAAGACATAATGTCGCTTGAGCTTCTTCTTGGACTCGAGATCGCGCACCCGCTCGAAATCAAGTTCTTGACCCGTTACCCAGTCAAGCGGATTTTTCTGCATGACGACAGCGGCAATGGCTCGCCCTAATCTTGAAATGCCTCCAATCCAGGGAACTCCGGTCGGTCTCCGAAGCGATTCTGCGCTTGGAAGAGGGTACGCACTCTCGTCAAATATCGGCACAGTAGCGGCAAGGTTGGGCTTGCCAGACCCTGTTTCCACCCTTCTGAGGTATTCGCGAAGGCCCCTAAAGTCATGCAGCAGTCGGTCGTTCGCGATGGCCTGGTAGCGGCTGGTCAGAAATGAACGCCACAGATACGACAGAATGAGATGGTTCACCGCGCCCGCGGAGACATTTGCGACGGCTCGCAAGTCATTCTGCAGAGCTGCGATCACGTGCACCGGCGGCCATGCTGCGAGGGTTCTCTTTGTAGCGCCGCCGCCGTTACGAGCGACAAAGTTCAGCGTCGCGTCAAGGTCGCCTTCAAGTTCGTTCAGATCCCTCTCCGTCAGGTAGTTGATCGCCAAGACGTAGTTCGATTCTTTCGGAGCAAGACCATCCGGATGGTCTTCGCTATCAACCTTCAGACAGCCGACCTTGAGAACCCATTCTGCGATTTCCGGAATTGCTTTTCGCATGACCGGGTTGAAATAATGCCGCAATTCGCTACTTCGGTGAAGGAAGTCGCGAGCTCTACTTCTCAAGTCGACCTCGTGGTCGGACTGAGCAAGCGCCACGATGATGTCAATCTTTTTCAGCTTGACCGCAGATTCATTTACCTTGATGAATATATCGATTGCCACATCGGGTTCCGTTTCCTTTGCAAGCATGCAGTACTGCAGAAACGGCTCTATGAGCAATCGCTCCCGAAGCCTAGCAATCGCTTGGTACAGAAAATTCGGACCTCCCTTCGTTTTCGGAGCGGTCTTACACCATTCCGCGATGCGATCCAGGGTACCGGATCCAGTCGACGAATCCCTGTCGTGCCACAAAATGTCCGCCGGGACCAAGTTTTCCTTCCAGATCAATTCCGGGTTCTTGGCCTTCCACTTTGGACTTCGCCAGACCACCTCTTCTACAATCATCTTGCAATGCAGAAGATTCTCCACCCGAATGAAGTACCGCTTCTCTTTGTTGCCCCTCAGTGCTCCCCAAAGCGCGGTCAAGCGTTGCTGGCCATCCAGCACGAGCTCTCTCGGTTTCCCGACCGAGCCATCGTTTCGGCAACCGAGTAGGCGACGTGAACTGAACTGGATGGGATCGTCTGCTTCGAGAATGAGGAATGTTCCGGTCGGCTTGCGCTCCAGCAGGGCCACCAGGTAGTTGGCGACCCTTGGAGGATCCCAAACATAGCTACGCTGAAAACTGGGGAGGACCAGTTCTCCGGCATCGGCCATCTTCAGCCAGTCCATAACCTTGCGGTTGAGATACTTGGGCGGTATACTCAACATTGACATTCTAGTTTACTCCTGTTCTGGCGGGCATCAACGGACAGCGGGGCCGTCACGATGTCGGTGAGCACACCCATCATGTTGTCGCCGAGCTCGGGGTCGTTCGGGATCCTCCCGTTAGATCTTCCCAAGAGGTGTGCTCAAAGGATCGGCGCAAGCCTTGCCGGGCAAACACCAGAGTGATTCCCTGCACATCTTTTTTGTCAATGTGCCCGCGCGATTCAAGGCGGCTCGCCAGCTGGTGCACGATCGCCGCACGGGCTCGGGGCTGGTTGATCACGGTGATGCGCCGCAGAGATCGCATGATGAGCTCTTCCCATGCTGGCCGGTTCGTGTGGAGCACCCGGTGGGCAGTTCTGCGTCGGACCCGTCCTGCTGTGACTTTTTCTACCTGGTCGGCTAAATGGTAACGCCACCAAGATCGAGCCATGAGGCAGTCGGAAAAGACCGACGTATTTCCACGTGCTACCGGGAGTCCACTTGTGCGCCGGAGAAAATTTCGAGTACGGGCCTCACGCTTCGTATCGCCGTGCCCGGCCGTGAAGGCTTCGGCCAGATGATGGCCAGTAACATCGAAACGGCCCTGTTCAAGCCAGTCTATGTGACACAGCAACCAGAACAACGGCTGTGATGTCAAGCTCGTACGAAGGCCGATCCAGGCCTTCCCAAGTTCTTCCTCCAGTTCCAAGGGCGGGTCCTGAAATTCCCGTGGGGTTAGCCTCGGCCTGGGAAACCTAGGGGCGCCGAGTTCGCCTTGGGAGATTTGTAGTTTCTTACGTAGATAGGCGCTCAAGGCGTGTGCCCCAGCGGAAATTGCAGCTTGGAGTTCTTCCTGTCGCTTCCGAATTGGATTTGTAATTCTCGGGTCAGCGGCTGTCCATTTTCCGTGGCGCGTACTCTGGAAGATAATTCCCCTTTGCCATTCGTCAAACCGCGACCCCGTCCTCTCAAGCAGATGTCTATCCATCCCTGGGGTCCTGGCTGTCGAAGTGGAGGGGTTCAAGGATCGTGGCTACAAGAGCCGGGTCGTAGAGGTCGTGATCCCAGAGCCGTACATCCGGTTCCCTGCTGGTCAAGAGTTCGCGCAGCTGGGTGGCAAGAGGATCTTCGTCGGCCGCCGGGTCATCAAGACGAAAGATTTCTGGTAACCACCCACAGGCACCCACGAGCGCTGCGATTTTCAAGGTACGATCCGACTTGACATGTTCAAAGAGGTCGGGATCCACGTGAACCGTGAAGCGCAGCCGACCGCTACTTCTGTCGGGCTTGACTTCGATACGGCCGCTCTCTGCATTTTCTTCCAGTACAAACTTGAGTAGGGATTCCGCCAGCGTTTTTGTCCGGCGTACATTCCCGCGGACAAGCCACCATCCTCGAGGTGCCTGCAACGGCAAAATGTCCTTCCAGATGGCACTCAACTCTGCTCCTTCAAGCACCAACCTCTCGTTCGTCACAACTCCGGGCATGACATATATGTCCCCGTCTACATCCCTTTCGTTCCACGTCACCTGTTGGCGGTCGCTGCTGCAAGTCTCTATTCGAGCCATGAGCGTTTTTGGACATCGCAACTCCGCGGCCCACATCGCGCTTCCTCTCTCAATCAACGTTGCGAGTTCGTGTGCGCCGGATAGTTTGTGCGTAATATTTGCCTGACTGGGGCCGACGTAGACGCTCGGTTCGTATTTGGCGCCGGGCCAATCAAGTCTCGATCCGTCTTCCAAGAGAATTGGGAACGAATCCGGCAAGGGTTCAAGCACGGCTAGATGCGTCTGAACGTTTCGGTCGCTGGTGGTTTCCTGACGCGCGTCCCCTTCGTTGCACGAAATCGATCTCAATGGCGTTGGGATCGTCGACCGCATGCGCCAATGCCACGGTAAACTCGGAGTGGGCCCGGGGAAGTCTGACCTCACAAGGATCGCGGGTTTGAGGCCGCGTGATCCCGTCCGGGTGGCGAATCTCCCGGAGGCGCAGCCACTCGGGAGCCAAGGGTCGATCGCATGTTTCGTCGGATCCGGAACGAACCCGCATACGAATGCCAAGAGGGCCCTTCGCCGCATTGGTGCGCCCGCCCTGTTGCCAGACGACTCGAACTGTGTCGATTCTGCCTTCGGAATTTCGTATGCCCAGCACAGAAAACCTGCCCGGCAGGCTGCGTCCGGGCTTGGGTGCCGCGCCACGGCCTCGGGATCGGGTTTTTCCCTTGTGCGAACGATCAATACCGTTTTCGTCATCCGTCGGTTGCAAAGTCGTCGATCGTCCTTCTGAATCGGAAGGTGGGCGGCGCGGCCGATACGGGGGCACGACTTCGGCTTGTGGCTGTGACTGTCCGGGAAACATCGCGAAGTCGGTCGGTGTGTATTCGCGAGTCGCCTCGGTTTCGCCGGCTTCTGTTCGAAGTTCGCTGGCGATCTGCTTCAGGAGCTCCAACAGTCGCTTATTATCATTGCGATTCAGGCGCTTCCGAACCAAGCCTCTGTGCTCCGGACCCTCCGCGCCGCGCACAAGGCGGCAAAGCTCACCGTCCTCGATCATGATTACTGCGCTAAATGGATTTACTCCGTTGAAGTCGAAGGGCTTGAGTCTGTCTGCGTTGTTGGTAATCCACATGCCGTTGCGAAACAGCTGGACTCGAGATTGCGTCGTCACGGTGTCTTTCGGCAGAGGTCGGAAGTAGACTTGGGCCCCTGATGTGAGGGTGAACCTGCGACCCTGGTCCAGCGTCTCCCACGCTTGATAGGCTTGGGCGCCGGATAGCCAACCTCCGCCCTGTTCCGCTTGCTTCTTTTTCTTTTCCGGCGCAAGGACATTCAGGAGCCCCTGGCGACCGTCTACGGCCTTTTCGGATTGGCCGCGAATTCTCACCCGCATCTTGCCCTGCCAAATGGCGACAAGAAAATTCTTTGCAGCCACCCGGGCGATTGCATCCATCGGGTCACTGCACCGAAAGTCGTTGAACCCCGGAATGCCTATCACGCTCCCGGTTTCCTCCAGCTGATCCAGCTCCCGCGCCAGCAACGGAGGCGCTTGACCGGGATAGGGAGAAGCATCAAAAAGGGTCTGCTCGACGATGAGCCAGTAGCCGCGTCCTCCGACGCCGCCGTTCTTGGTCTTGCATGACGCAAGAATTGCGTGAGCACTGGAAACGTCGCGTAAGGTTTCGGCCTTCTGGTCCCGGTACCGACCAGCATACAAGATGTAACGCAAATCTGAAGCCGCAAAGGCCGTAAGGTGCCCGATTCCGTAAGATCCCGCACCCTTTTGACCCTTGTCGGTGTTGCCCTCCGTGAGGAGCCGTGACATGCGGTCCGGATTGAGTCCAACGCCGTTATCCCGGCAATACAGCACGGGAATGCGCGGGGCCTTCAGAACTTTCTTGATGCGTCGGATTACCTGCTTCTCGTTCTCTCCCTGTGTCCCAAATGCTCGCTGGTGTACGGCCTCTTCGAAGTGGTACTGGTAGGAGGCAATTCCCGGAATGTCGTACTTGGGAACGTCCAGGGCAGTGAACCAAACTTCCGCTTTGTTCCGCTTTGCTTTTTCTGCGGCGTCTAAACAGTTCTGGAGTAGTTCGCGAACGATTGGTTCAGGATTGCCGTGCCATTGAGCGGTTGCCAGCGTCGAAAAGCCCTGGGGCGGGCCCGGTTGAAAAAGCAGGTCTGGATTCACGAATTCAGATTTCATTTAGTCCGTGCAGTCGCACGCCGGGGAGCCTGTGGCGTAGCGTCCGTTTTTCGCGACAGCACCATCTGCGAGCTCGGCGAAGGTGGGTCCGCGTACGCCGAAGAAGCCAAACCGGGTCGTTCCCGGAGCATCTCGGGATGGTTCGATTCGACCGTAGCGATTTTCCATTTCGATCCACCAAGAGATGTCCGACGGGGCCCTTACGTTTGGCGGGCTGCAGCGGCGGGCCGCCGAAGCAAGCGCATGGGTTCCCTTCATAAAACAGAAAACGCAATTGCCGGCGTGGGCCGGGGCATCCAGGTCGAAGCTGCGCCGAAGCCAAAACTGGCGAACCGCGCCGCCGTCGAATCCCCAGTCCGCCAGGGGGAAGCACGGATATTCGCCCGGGGGCTGAGTGTGAATTGCACACGACCTGCTTCCGGCGCCTTCGGCGAAGATCGATCGGGCTGTGATCTTGTTGATGCGCTGGGGTTCGTCTGCGCGAAGCCCCAGCATTGTAACGTGACGCGCCGCACAAGGTCCCCACATGGAAACCGGGCCGGGCCGGCCGGATCGAACCGGAATGTCTGCGTGGGTGTAGTCGCACCACCGCTGGGCTGGGCGAGCCGGGGGTTGGTTCGTCATGTAGCGGACGCGCTTCAGGTAGGCCTGACTTGAAGCCTTTCCGCCGTTTCTTCGATACTGCGCGAGTGCGGTCTCCGGGGTCAAATAGCGCCTGTCGCCGTGGTGTCCGGTGTGGCTTGGTCCTCGGGTCCTGCCCAGCCATTCGGCAAGAAACTGGTGCGATGGATAGAGCTTCAGCTTGGCCGTGCAGGACCGCTGATGCGGATTGGGAAGCATGCCCTGGTACGAGAGCATCTCCTCAAACACTTCGCCGTGGGAACGATAGCCTGCCGGGTCTTTCTCAATGGGCACCGGCTTGACGAGGCGGTACGATGCGCGCCGTGCGTAGGCGCCGCGGGACGCGTCTTCCACCGTGCAGAACTCGAACCAGAAGAACGGAATGCCAAATTTCCCCTCCAGTTCGGACTTGCACTTTCGGGCGAACTCGTAAGTGGCCGGGTGCTCTGCCGATGTGTTGGCGAAGAGAATCGCATCACCTCGCTGGGGCTTGAGCAGACCCGACTCCGCGAGGAGGATGGCTAGGGTGGCGGAAGATCTCCCGCCGGAAAACTTGACGATATGCGGGAGGCTCTCGTGGTGCTCCGCACGGGAGGGAATCGTCTCCGCTTTGAATCGTACGAAAGGCGCCGGCGTTGACGGTGCAGGAATCGCCGTCGCGTCAGGTGCGGGTTTCTCCGCTAGATGAGAATGCGACCCCGGATCATTGGCGCCTAGGACCGGGGAGGACCGGGGAGGACCGGGGAGGACCGGGGAGGACCGGGGAGGACCGGGGAGGACCGGGGAGGACCGGGGGACCGGGGAGGACCGGGGAGGACCGGGGAGGACCGGGGAGGACCGGGGAAACATAACCCTAAGGTATGCGAAAACGCAGTGGACTTGTCAATACTTGGAGCCAGGACCCTTTCTGCACAGGGGCTCCTGGCTACACCCGCTTTCTTCCCGCTGCCAGAAACGCCTCGCCGTCCAGTACCACGACCAGCCCGCAGGACTCCAAGCGCTTCCGGGCCTCGGGGGGCGGATCCGTGATCACAACCCTCGCCCCGGCCACGAGCACTCGGGCCGATTCGCGCCAACGTCGCTTGAAGTCTTCGCCCGCCAGCACCACCCCCCGCGCGCATCCGTCACGAAAGGGCAACCGGTCGGCCGTGACCATGGGGCTAACCGCCGCTCCGGGACACTCGAAGTCTCGTCCTCCCCACCCGAGGGCGATCACCTCGATGCCTGGAACCAAGCGGGAAAGGGAAACGGCCTTGTCCCTGTGGGCCTCCGAAACCATCACCAGCCCGGGTCCCTCAGTCACGCCCAGAGACGCGGCCAAGCCCAGGGTAAGGCCGCCGGGCGCCCATTTCAGGGGCGAATGCCCCGAGGTGTCGTCGCCGCTTCCTCCTCCGGAAGGGGCGAGGAGGGAGGGAGGCTTGCCCTGGCGCGGATCCTGGGGTGCCCGTCCGCCCGCTCCCGAAGCGCCCCCTCCCGGTTCCAGCGGCGGAGGATCCCGAGGGGGAGGACGCAGATCGGCGAAGCCGTTTTTGACGGGAAAGGCATCGCGGCAGTTCGAGCAGCCCAGCTCCCCCCGGCGGACCCGTCGGTCCCGCACGTCCCGGGCCAGCAGGACGAGTCCGAAGGGAGGACCACAGCGGGGACACACCAAGTGGTCGGTCAGGAGGACGTTCACGCCCGCTCTACCTGGATGAGGGGTACCGAGATCCGAGCCGGCAGCCCGACCATGAATTCCACCGCCCGGGCCACATCGTCGGGACGCAACATCCGGCTCCGGTTCGGGAGGTGAGGAACGGAATCGGGATCCAGCGGATCCCAGAGAGGGGTGTCCACGGCCCCGGGCTCCAGCAGGCATGCCCGGACGCCCGTGCCACGCATCTCTTCCAGGAGAACCTCGTGGAACCCCCGAAGTCCGAACTTGGAGGCACTGTAGGCGCTGTTTTCAGGGAAGGCCCGTCGGCCTGCGACTGAACCCACGTTGACGACGAGTCCCGCCCTTGCGTCCAGCATGGCCGGCAGAAAGGCGCGCACAACGTGGAAGGCGCCCCTGAGGTTGACGTCCAGGCTGCGGGCGAGAAGGGCCCCGGGGGTTTGGGTCACCGGTGCCAGACCGAAGACGCCGGCGGCGTTCACCACCAAGTCCAGGGGGGTGGCGCCCGCCTGGGCGACTCCCTCCCGAGCACGTTCAACCTCTCCTTCGACGGTCACGTCGAATGGCAGCGCCACTACGTTCTCAAGAGAGGCTAGGCTCTTGAGGCGGGTCCCGTTTCGTCCGCCAGCGTAGACCCGAAAGCCGTTTGCCTCCAAGCGCCGGACGATCGCTGCCCCGATCCCCCCGGTCGCTCCCGTCACCAGAGCGGTGCGGCGGTCAGTCACCCGAGTACTCCACCCGGTGACGGGGCGTCTCCCAAAGGACCAGTCGGCTGAGGACCGCCGGCGGTGGGATCAGCGGCGCGATACGCTCCCAGATGCGCACCACCAGGTTCTCCGTTGAGGGCAGAACTCCGGCCAGCCACGGGACGTCCAGGTTCAGGTTCCGGTGGTCCAGATCGGCGATCACACGGTGGTTCACCAAGTCCTTGAGGTCCTTGAGGTCCATCACATACCCGGTGGCATCGTGGACCGGCCCGACTACGGTCACGTCCAGTTCGTAGTTGTGGCCGTGCCAGTTCGGGTTCGCACAGTCGCCGAAGGTGCGCCGGTTTTCCTCGTCGCTCCACTCCGGGCGAGCAAGGCGGTGGGCGGCGCTGAAGTGCAGGCGACGGGTGATTCCTACTCTCTGCATTCGCTTCCTCTTTGCGGAGTTTCCTGAAGAAGTGACTTCCCCCCTTGAGTCACAGAGTTCACACTACCTTGGGGCAGGATCAAGACCCGCCTGGGTGACGCAGGGGTCTGCCGGACCAAGAGCAGCCGAAGATATCTGGCCCTTATGCATCCGGGCTCGGTGGGGCGCCCTGGGTGTCCCCAAAAACAGAGGCCGCCGCCGGATTAGGGCGTCGGCCTCCGTGCGCCGGAAGGTGTGTTTGAAGCCCGGGTTCAACGAATGGTGACTCTTCCGTTACTTTCGCCGTCCCCATTTCCGGGGCGTGACGTCCGCACCGACAAGGAATCCCGGCTCTTCCAGTGTTGGCTCAACACACGTGATGCTCCGGCACGTTCCAAATATGGGGCGTCAAGCGGAGGGTCGCAACCGTGTTCTTGGGGCGGAGCGCCAGCCAGCCACCCGGTCCCGGCACTCCGGGCTCCCGCGCACGGCCGGCGAATGGATGAAGCAGGTTCAATCCCTGGGCCCCGGTCCCGGCACTCCGGGCTCCGTCATCCCCCGTACATCCAGGGCCCGGTCCAGCTCCCCGGGTTCGATACGCCCGGTCTCCTCCACGACTTCTCGGACCGTCCGGCCTTCCCGGGCTGCGGTTTTGGCGACCTGGGCGGCTCCGTCGTATCCCAGATAGGGGTTCAGCGCCGTGGCAATGGCGGGGTTTCGCTCCAGTAGCTCCCGGGCCCGCTCCGGGCGGGCCGAGATCCCCGCGACGCACCGGTCGGTGAAGGCCGCGGAGGCGTGGGTCAGGAGGGTGATGGACTCATCCAGGGTGTCTGCGATTACCGGCATCATTACGTTGAGTTCGAAATTGCCGCGCTGGCCCGCGATGGTGATCGTGGTGGTGTTCCCGGCGACCCGGGCGCACGCCATCATGAGGGCCTCCGCCATGACGGGGTTCACCTTGCCGGGCATGATCGAACTGCCGGGCTGCACCGCCGGAAGCTGGATCTCCGCAAGACCGGAGGTGGGCCCGCTTGCCAGCCAGCGGATGTCGTTGGCGATCTTCATGAGGCTGCCCGCGACCGTGTTCAGCGCCCCTGCCAGGGAAACACAGGCGTCCTTGGCCCCCTGGGCCTCGAAGTGATCTTCCGTCTCCCGGAAAGGGAGGCCGTAGCGGGCCGAGAGCCGGGCAATGGTCCGCTTGGCAAATTCCGGGTGGGTGTTGATTCCGGTTCCGGTTGCCGTTCCCCCCAAAGCCAGCTCGGCCAGCTCGCCTCCCGCGCGTTCCAGTCGCTCCATTCCCTTCGCCACCTGCCGGGCGTAACCCCCGAATTCCTGGCCCAGACGCACGGGTGTCGCGTCCATCAGGTGGGTCCTCCCCGATTTGACGATTCCGTCGAAGGCGAGGGCCTTCTCCGCCAGGGCGTTTTTCAGGCGGTCGAGGGCCGGGAGCAGCTCCTCTTGAAGGGCGATCCGGGAGGCCAGGTGGATGGCCGTGGGAACGGTGTCGTTCGAGGACTGGCCGTAGTTGACGTGGTCGTTGGGGTGGACCCGCCCGGTCTCCCCCAGCCGGCGATTGGCTAGCGCAGCGACCACTTCGTTCGTGTTCATGTTCGTGGACGTGCCGGATCCAGTCTGGTAGATGTCCAAGGGAAAGTGGTCGTCCCATTTGCCCATTGCGACCTCCCGGGCTGCCCCGGCGATGGCCTTTCCCAGCTCGGGAGGAAGGAGCCCCAGTTCGCTGTTGGTTTCGGCGGCGGCCTGCTTCAGCCGTCCCATGGCTTCGATGAACCGCCGCCCGAAGCGACGGCCGCTGATGGGGAAGTTTTCCACGGCCCGCTGGGTCTGCGCGCCGTAGAGGGCACGGGCGGGAACCTGAACTTCGCCCAGGGAGTCCTTCTCGATCCGGTAGGATTCGGACATGATGGTATGGTCGGGGTGGCCGGGGTACGCTTGCGGGACTGGAGGGCTGCCATGGCGACCCCGGGAAGATAATGGTGATCCTCGGGGAGGATACTTCAGGGGAGAATGTGCATGAACCCGGTCGCGCTGGTCACGGGTGGAGGGGTGAGGGTGGGGAGGGCCATCGCCCTGGGACTCGCCGAAAGCGGCTACGATTTGGTTGCCAGCTACCACACGTCGGAGGCGCCTGCCGCCGAAGTCCGCGAACGGGTCCAAGGCTTCGGACAGCGGGTGCGTCTGGTTCGGGCGGATCTGTCCCGAGAATCGGAGGTGGTCCTTGTCGCCCGGGCGGTCGCGGAGACCTTCGGGAGGCTGGATCTCCTGGTGAACTCGGCGTCGACCTACGTCTCCAACGACTTGCTCAAGGTTACGGCCGAAGAGTGGGACGCGGTCATGGCAGTGAACCTTCGGGCGCCTTTTCTCCTGGTTCGGGAGACCGCCGACCTGTTGCGCGCCGCCCGGGGATCCGTTGTCAACGTCGTGGATCTGTCCGCGTTCCAGGCCTGGAACGCGTATCCTCATCATTCGGTGGCGAAAGCCGGGCTCCTTCACCTGACCCGGGTCATGGCCCGGTCACTGGCGCCTGGCGCCCGGGCGAACGCCGTCGCCCCCGGACATGTCCTCCCGCCGGAAAGTTACGGCAAGGCGAAAATCGAGCGCGCTCGCCAGCGAATCCCGCTGGGTCGGGTGGGTTCTCCCGATGACGTGGTGGATGCGGTGCGGTTTCTGGCGCGGGCCCAGTACGTGACCGGGGAGGTCGTTGTCGTGGACGGAGGCCGTTTGGCGGTTTCGTAGGTCGCGGGCGTCGGACGGACCGGGCCGCGCGGGTGGCAACGCATGATTTGGCCACTCCTTTTTGGCCGCCAGGGACAGCAGCGGGAGGTGGGGTCGGCCGCGCGAACCGGTCGGTTTTCTACGAGGCCGACACCCGTCCCGGAGCGGGTGCCTGTCAGCCAGTCAGTCCCCGTGAGACAAGAATCTCTCGGCTTCCAGGGCGGCCATGCACCCGGTCCCAGCAGCGGAGACGGCTTGGCGATAGTAATCGTCCATGACGTCGCCGGCGGCGAACACCCCCGGTACACTGGTCTCCGTGCGCCACGGCTTGGGCAGCCGGATGTAGCCGTTCTCCTTGAGGTCGAGATGACCGGACAGAAATCCCGTATTCGGCGTGTGGCCGATGGCGACAAAGAGGCCGCCGACCTCCACCTCCGATTCGTTGCCGGTCACGGCGTCCTTCAGGCGGAGTCCGGTGATCACGTCGCCGCCCAGCACCTTGATGACGGTCTGGTTCCAGAGGAAGCGGACCCTGGGGTTTGCTCTTGCCCGATTCTGCATGATGTGGGAGGCCCGAAGTTCGGCCCGACGATGAATCACCAGCACCTGGCTTGCGAACTTCGTCATGTAGAGGGCGTCTTCCATGGCGCTGTCGCCCCCCCCGACCACGGCGATCACCCGATCCCTGAAGTGGGGCAGGGCACCGTCGCAAACCGCGCACGCCGAGACGCCCCCTCCACTTCGAGCCAGCCGTTCTTCTCCGGGGATTCCCAGCCAGCGGGCGTTGGCTCCCGTCGCGACGATGACGGACCCGGCCAGGATTTCCCGGTTTTCCGACGATCGGAGGAGAAAGGGTCGCTGGGAAAAATCTACGTGAACGATGTCCTCCGGGATGACCCGAGTGCCGAAGCGGACGGCCTGCTTCTTGAAGTCCGTCATCATTTCGATGCCCCCGACGCCGTCGGGGAAGCCTGGGTAGTTTTCGACGTCGGTTGTGAACATGAGCTGGCCGCCCGGGATCATGGTCCGGCTCCCTTCACCCTCGAAGACGAGGGGGTCCAGATTCGCCCGGGCCGCGTAGATGGCGGCCGTCCATCCTGCGGGTCCGGAGCCGATGATCACCAACGTCTCTTTGGTTACTTCCGCCATGGTCCCCTGGGGGTTGACGCGGTCGTTTTTCTCTTGGGGGGTCATTCCGCGAATCCGGCGGGCCCTTCCCGGTACAGCGCCGACTTTTTGTAATGTGCCACGGCCCGGACCAGGAGGAGCTTTACGCCGACGGCCAAGGGGACGCCGATCAGCAGTCCGGCGAATCCGAAGAAGAGTCCGCCGATCGAGAGAGCGAGAAAGACCCACACAGGGTGCAGTCCCACGGAGTCTCCCAGGATTCTGGGACTGATCACGACGCCCTCCAGCCCCTGGGCAGCCCCGTAGACCCCGGCCACTTTGACCAGGGACCACCCCGGGTCTCCGCTTGTAAGGGCGATCAGAACCGCCGGGATCAATGACAGCATGAGCCCCACATAGGGAACCACGCTCAATACGCCCGCGGTCGCGCCGAGAAGGAAGGAATAGGGGAATCCGACAACCAACAGACCCAGCCACGTGATGCAGCCCAGAATGACGGCAACCGACACCTGTCCCCGCAGGTAGCGGGAAAGAAGGGTATCGTACTCTCCCAGGAAGCTGTCGGCTCCCGGCCGGAGCCATTCGGGCATCAGGTCGCGGGTACGCTGGACGATCAAGTCGTAGTCCCGGAGCAGGTAAAAGGCCAGGACCGGGGTCAGGACCAGGTAGCTCAACACGGTCAGGAGGGTGCCGATACCCCGCCCGAGCCCGAGAACGGCGGTCCAGACCTCTGCGGCGACTTCGGCGAGTCGCGTCTCCAGGAACTCAACCGCCGTCTGGGCGTCCAGGTCCTGGATTCGGGTCAGCAGGGCGGCCTCATCCACCAGGGGAATGTCGAAGCCGGGAGAGGCAGGGTCCAGAGTCCGGACCCATGCCCCGATCTCCTCTACGATCCGGGACACCTCTCCGATGAGGGCGCCCGCCTGTCGGGTCAATGCCGGGATTCCCACAATTGCTACTGCCGCCGTCCCCGCCAGGAACGGGACCAGAATCAGGAATATGGCCGAGCTTCGCCCCACCCGGGGACGGGCCGAGAGGCGATCCACGAGGGGGTCGAAGACGTACGCCAGGACGAAGGCGAGGATGAAGGGCGCCAACAGGGATCCGGCAACGTGGAGCAGCCACATCAGCACGAGGACGGTCGCCGTGGTCACCAGGATCGCTCGGCCGCGAACGCCGCGGAAGGGCACCAGGAGGCTGACCAGCACGCCGTACAGCAGAAAGGGACCGAGGATGTCCCGAAGGCTGAACAGAAAGAACCCGGCGACCAGCACAATCACGGCGCCCTGGACGGCGCGCCAGGATGCGTCGCTCCGGCCGCCGGGCGTCACCAACCCGCTTCCTTGATCTTGTCGCCCGCGCGTAGGACCAGGGCCCGAGTATCTTGGTAGGCGATCATGGAGGCGGCTTTCCGAACGGGAAACCACGCACACAGGGTGATTCCTTCGGCTGTTTGGGGCACGGCCTCGCCCCTAAGGCTTCTCATGAGGAAGAAGGTGCAGTACTTGTGGATCGTCTTTTTCCCGTGGCGAAATGTCCAGTCTACGGTACCCACTCTGGGTCCCACGACGTCTGGCTTGAGTCCGGTCTCTTCTTCCACCTCCCGGGCGGCGGCCTCCCGCAGGCTCTCTCCGTCCTCCAGGTGTCCCTTCGGGAGGGCCCACCTGCCATAAGGATCCCGGATCACCAGGGCGTGCCAACGTCCCTCCCGGAAGCGGACGAGCACCCCCCCCGCGCTGCGCTCGATTCGCGTGTCCAAGAGGCGTCCGGCGGAAGATACGGTCACTAGAAGATGGAGAGCCGCACGTAGCGGCCAGGGTTTTCCTTGATGTCGGCCAACAGGGCCTGCAATTCCGCGACGGCTCCCATGGCCCCGTCGGCCAAGGCCGGATCGGAAAGAAGGCGCCCCACCGACCCTTCACCCGCCTCGACGGCGGTCACCAAGCGCTCCATGCGGGCGAAGGTGGAGTCGGCCCGTCGAGCCGCCGAGCGGAGATCCACAAGCGAACCCCCCAGGTCCTCGGTGATGTTCTTCAGGTTTCCCACGCTTTCCTCGGCTTCCGATATCAGGTTTCCCACTTCGGGTCCCGCCAAAATGGAGTCGATCCTCTCGAAGGAGCGCCGGGCCACCTGGGCTGCCACTCCCAGTTCCGCTGCGGACGCGTTCACTCCTTGGGCCAGGTCGTTGAAGCGGTCCGCTTGCTGGTCGATGATTTCCGAAAGGCCGTCGCTGAGCTCCCCGATGTTGTCGATGGCTCTCCGGATATTGAGGGCCGTCTCTTCCGTGAAGGCGATCTGGATCCGCTCCGAGATGGTCGTCAGGTTGTGGGCGATGTTGTCGGCAGCCGCCGTGAGCCGTGAAACGTCGGGCAGCGCGGCGCCCGGGAGCACGCCTTCTCGGTCGGGAAGCTGCAGGAAGACCTGCCTGGGGAAGTCTGCTCGGTCGATGATCTCCGCCTGCCAGTCCCCGAACATCGACTCGGGAGACAGCAGCACCGCGCTGTTGGCCGGAATGACCAGGTCTGGTTGGAGCGTCATGCGGATCAGTACCGCCTCTCCACCCGGGGCCAGGCTCACCTCTTCCACTTCCCCGACCTCCACGCCGCGAAACTTCACCGAGGCCCCCCGCATCAGCTGTCCGACGTTGGTAGACGCGGCCAAAACCTGCGTGCCTTGCTGTCCCCAACCGCCCTGCAACCAGATCGTTCCCGCCACGCCGGCCAAAACTCCCAGCACGACGACCAGTCCCACCTGCACATCTCGCTTTCGGTCCATGGGTTCCTATGACCCTCCTGTCTGGGGCTCCGTTCCGTAGTAGAGATCCGGGTCTCCCTGCACGAACCCCCTCACCACCGAGTCCGGGGAGGCTCGAAACTCATCGGGCGTTCCGGTAAACCTGGCCCTCCCCTTGTAGAGAAGGGTGATTCGGTCGCCGACCCGAAAGGCGCTGGTCATGTCGTGGGTCACGACGAGGCCCGTCACCCCCAGTTCACCCCGCATGCGCAATATGAGCCGGTCGATCACGGACGTGGTTACGGGGTCCAGACCCGTCGTCGGCTCGTCGTACAACAGAAACTTGGGTGAGCCGGCGATCGCCCTCGCCAATCCTGCCCGCTTGCGCTGCCCGCCGCTCAGCTGGGAGGGGTAACGGTCCCCCATGTTCTCCAACCCCACAAGGGCCAGGCACTCTCTGGCCCGGGCTCCGATCCTGTCCGGTCCCCAGTCGGAACGTCGGCGAAGCCCCATACCGATGTTCTCGGCTATGGTCATCGAGTCGAAGAGGGCGGCGAACTGGAAGACGTAGCCGATCCGGCGCCGGAGCGCCGTCAGGTCCTCCTTCTTGAGCTCGGCGACCTCGTGGCCGTCCACGACAATGGACCCGGCGTCGGGTTTCAGGAGCCCCACGATGTGCTTCAACAGGACCGACTTGCCGCTTCCCGACGGGCCGACAATGACCGCGGTTTCCCCGTCCCTGATTTCCAGGCTAAAGCCCCTGAGGACCTCCTTGGGCCCAAACCCCTTTCGGACATCCAGGAGCCGAATGCTCACAGCAGAATCACCGCCCAGAAGGCGTCGAGGACCAGGATGATCATGCTGGCGGCCACGACGGTTCGGGTTGTGCTCCTTCCAACCCCCTCCGCTCCCCGCTCCGCCTGGAGCCCGAAGAAACAACCCGCGCCTGTCACCACCAGACCGAAGGAAGCGGACTTGATGACGGCGAACCAGACATCCCAGGGCCGGAAAAGTAGGCGAAGTCCCTTGATGAACTCAGGGGAAGACATGTCCAGCAGCTGGAGCGAAGCAAACCACCCCGACCCGATGCCCGCGGCGATGGCCAGGAGCACGACGGCGGGGAACATGAAGGTTCCCGCCAACATCCGGGGCACCACGAGATAGGCCGCCGGGTCGTAGGCCAGGGTCTCCAGGGCGTCCACCTGCTCGGTAACCCGCATCGTGCCGATCTCCGCTGCGATGTTGGCCCCAACCCGGCCTGCCAAGGTCAGCCCCGTCAGCACCGGCCCCAGCTCCAAGATCATGGTTTTTCCGACAAGGGTGCCGACGAAGTAGTGGGGGATGGCCCCGGTGAGGGTGTAGGACGCCTGCACCGACATCACGATCCCCGTGAAAACCGCAATGAAAAGGGCGATGGGCACCGATTCCACCCCGATTCGGGCCATCTGGGGGAGGAGGTGGGGGCCCCAAACGCCAGCGTTGCGAATTGCTCCCACGGCAGCAGCCAGGAGAGCCCACGCCCGGCCCACTGAGGCCAAACCGCCCCAGACCCCCCGTCCGACGCCTGCGAGGATCCTCAAGAGGTAGTCAAGCATGCGAAAATGATAACGGATTGGTCTCGGTTTGCTCCCGGGACCGAGGGGCTATGCCCGTTCCCTACGGCCGCCTCCGGTGGCCACCCTTCCATGTAGGCGGAAGGGCACGAGGGTGAACGTGATCCGATCCATCCGGGGATCCGGGTGCTCCCTGCCCTGCCAATCCACCTCCATTTTCGTCACTCGCCCCGGCGTCGGCTGCAGCATGATTTCGACCCGGAGATTCTGTTCCGGACATAGGATCTTCGTCCTCACGAGACTTCCGGCGTTTCGCTTGGGCGCTCTCGCAGGGTTGCGGAAGAGCGTTTTCGTAGACTGGCGCCCCGAGGGAAGCCGACGTGCGACGCGGATCCGATCCAGCCAATCCGGCGCATAGCTGACCTGGTAGTGGAAGCCGCGCTGGTCGGTGCCTTGGCCCCAACGGTTGTGGCGGGCCACGTTACATCCTCAGGGGTGCCGGCGAGAAACTCAGCACGAAAAGGATCATTGCGGCCCATCCGACTCTTGTGCGCCCCTTTCCCAAGGGAACCTGCTCCATGAGGAGGGGCGGATGGGCCACCCTGCCACGGCCCAAGGCCAGGGCGACCGCGCCCCAGAGCCACCATCCCCACCACACGAAGCCCAAGGGGAGGAGAAGGAGGACGAAGGCCAGCCCAAGGGTTCGTTGCCGGGTTCCGGCGATGGCGTAGAGGATATGCCCTCCGTCCAGCTGCCCCAGGGGGAGAAGGTTCAAGGCAGTTACGAAAATCCCCAGCCAGCCGGCGAACGCCAGGGGATGGAGAAGGACGGAACGACCAACCTCGAAGTCCGGCACCATCAAGTAAGCGGCGGACTGGAGTACCGCATTGGTGCCGATCTGTACGGGCTGGTCCAGGAATCGGACCAGGAATGGGTACAGGCCGGTGCCCGCGTCGGGGATCACTTCGGACATTTGCAGGCCGACCAAGAGGAGGGGGACGGAAAGGGCGAAGCTCGCCAGCGGCCCGGCCACGCCGACGTCGAAAAGGGCGACCCGGCGGATCATAGGGCCCCGAAGGCGAATGAAGGCTCCCAGGGTTCCCACAAGCGAAAAGTAGGGCGGAAAGGGGATGAAGTAAGGCGGAGAGACGGGGACTCCGTGCCGGCGCGCCAGGAAGTAGTGACCCAGCTCGTGTCCCAGCAGGATCCCCATGAACGAGATGGCGAAGGGCAGCCCGGCGACCGCGTCCTGCCCCCTGAACCCGGTTGGCAAGGGAAGCCAAACCCCGACCACCTGGGTGAAGTGGGTGTTGAGCACGTCCTTTCCGGCAAGAAACCCACCCGCCACAACCGCACTGGCAAAGGCGGCCAGAAAGAGGAAAAGGTGCAGAAGGGGACGGGTCGCCGGCTCCGGCTCTTCTCGGCGAACCGCGACCAAATCGGCGCCCGAGCCGGTTTGGTGAATGTGGAATTGATCGGCCCACGCCTCCACTTCCTCCAGTTCTCCTTCGGATACGCCTTCCCGAATCCGCCCCCGCACCACCCGGTACGCCCCCACCCTTCCGGTACCCAGGTCCGACAGCAGATCGTCCCAGGACGGATCGGGAGTGGACAGCCGATCGGACACGGATGGACGGGGAACCTTGACCTCCTTGGACGCGAGTATGATCCTTAGCGGGCAGAGCCTTCTGCCTGAAGCAGGGTCACCGGCTGTTCGCGTGACCTTTGATTCGGCCGACTCCCGCTCGGTCTTCCCGACTGTGTCTTCCACGCACCCGCTTTTTCTTCACCCAGCCGCTCTCGGGCACAATTCACAACACACGAGTGCCTGATTCGATGGACATTACCCAGCTCAGGAACAGTACGGTAGCGGAACTCCGAAGCTTTGCGGAAACTCTGAAGATTCCGCACTCCGCAGGTCTCCGCAAGCAGGACCTGATCTTCCGGATCCACCAGGGACTGGCCCGGAGGAGCGAGGCTCCCCAAGTGGCCGGGGTGCTGGATATCCTCCCGGACGGATACGGTTTCCTGAGGTCCCAGAGCTGGAACTACTTGTCGGGCCCCGACGATGTGTACGTGAGCCCTTCCCAAATCAGGGGCTTCGGCCTGCGGAGGGGCGATTTCCTCTCCGGCCCGGTGCGCCCCCCCCGAAACCGGGAGCGCTACCTTGCTCTGGCGAAGGTGGAGAGCATCAACGGGGCCGATCCGGAAGCCGCCGGAAAGCGCCCTTCCTACGGGGACCTGCGGCCTCGCTACCCGGAGGAACGCCTGACCCTAGAGATTTTCGGCGGCGACCTGGCCATGCGGATTTTGGACCTCATCGCGCCCGTCGGGCTGGGGCAGCGCGGCTTGATCGTGTCCCCGCCCAAGGCGGGGAAAACCACCATTCTTCGAAACATGGCCCACGCCATCGCCGTCAACCGCCCGGACGTGCTCCTGATCGTACTTCTCGTGGACGAGCGCCCCGAAGAAGTCACGGAAATGGAGGACAGCGTCCGGGGCGAAGTGGTCTCGTCCACCTTCGATGAATCGCCGCGCCGACACAGACAGGTGGCGGAGATGGTGCTGGAAAAGGCGAAGCGCCAAGTGGAGTACGGACGGGATGTGGTGATTCTCCTTGATTCGATCACCCGCTTGGCTCGAGCGTACAACATTCTTGCCCCCTACTCGGGCCGGATCCTCTCCGGGGGTGTCGACGCGAACGCGCTGCACGGACCGAAGCATTTCTTCGGCTCGGCCCGCAACGTGGAAGAAGGAGGTTCGCTGACCATCATCGCTACGGCCCTGGTGGAGACCGGGAGCCGGATGGACGAAGTGATCTTCGAGGAGTTCAAGGGGACCGGAAACATGGAGCTGGTCCTGGATCGGGAGATTGCCGACCAGAGGATCTTCCCCGCCATTGACCTGAACCGCTCGGGGACCCGGCGAGAGGAGCTGCTCCTCTCTGCGACGGAGCTGAACCGGGTCTACCTGCTGCGCAACTTCATGTCTTCCATGCCCGGCCCCGAGGCCGCCGAATTCCTGGTGGAACGCATGGGCCGGCACGGGACGAACTCTGGCTTCCTGAAGGCCATGACCGCCGGAGACTAGCCATGACCGCCGGAGACCCAGGGAACCCGGCCGCGCTCCTCCGAAGCTTGCCGATGCCTGGCAACTTTTGACCCGACCCGGGAGATCCAGGACATGAAGGAAGATCTTCAGCAGGTGGCCGACGCCTGTTTTTCGAAGGCCTTGGCGGCGGCCGGGGCGCGAGACCCGAGGGACTATTATCGCGACGGATTGCGGGAGCTGAAGCGGTTCAACGCAGACGGATATGGCGAAGCCGTGGCATACTACCGGAAGAAGCTGATTCCGTCCATCGCCCAAGGGGACGCAGAACCGTTGGAGGCGTGGAGAACCTACGGACTGTTGATCGCGCGGTTGACATCTCCGGGACGGACCGTGGCCGTGGATCCCCGCGGCCACGCCCGGGCCTACGAGCCGCCGGCAGAAGTCGGCGACATGATCCTTCACCTTCCAAGCGCAAAGGGGGCGCGCGTCTTCGTCGTGGGACTTCCCCCCAACCCTTCGGACGCCCAGACGGCGACGTGCGACTGGCTCGCGCTCGGGCGCAGGGCGTTGCGGGACCGACCCGGACGGGGTTCTCGTTCTTCCGGACCGTAGGCTTTGGGGTCGAGCAGGGGGGCTTGGGGCAAGCGCAAACAGCTGGATCTGCGCGGGTGACCGTTTGGCTGTGTTGCCGGCGTTGGCTGTGTTGCCGGACGGCGGGGCCGGAGTCGGCCGGGCCACAGACATGAAGATCCACCTTGAGCGGGGCGTCGTATTCGTCTGGGAAGGGAGACTGGACGCCCCGGATCCGTTGGCAGGCCGGGCGCGGATGCTTCTGTCCGAAGACGAGAGGGTTCGGGCAGACCGCTTCCGGGTGGGAATCCGTCGTCGCCGATTCACGCTGGCACGGGTTCGTTTGCGGGGGATTCTGGGGCGCCTGACGGAAAGGAGTCCGGGCGAGATCCGCTTTGGGTACGAAGACGGGGGGAAGCCCTTCCTGGTGGACGGCCCTTCTTTCAACCTTTCCCACTCTGGAGAGCGTATGTTGGTTGCGGTTTCCCTTGAGGGACGCCTAGGGGTCGACCTGGAGGAAGTCAGGCCGGTCCGAAACTTGGGAGCCCTGGCGGAACGGCACTTCGCCGAAAGTGAAGCTGCCTGCCTCCGGGCGGTCCAGAACCGGGAACGGACTGCCGTGTTCTTTCGCATCTGGACCCGCAGGGAAGCCTTCTTGAAGGCTCTGGGGAGGGGCCTTGCGGCTCCGTTGCTTTCGTTCTCGGTGAATCCGCTGCCGGATCCCCTCGAGGGCTTGGTCCGAGTCGAAGATCCAGCCGAAAATCCCCGAGACTGGCATGTCGGCGGACTGGACTGCGCTCCTGGCGCAGAAGCCGCTGTTGCCTTGGACAGGAAAGGGATATCCGTGGCGCCCTTGCCCTTCCATCCGGACGAGACTTGGATGTGATTCACGGGTGTCTCCCCAAGTAGGGTCTGCGCGCAGGTCTGCACGTCCCCTGCCCCAGGCGGGCATTGCACTGCGTGAGGGTTCATGCACGGTTCGGACGGGACCAATCCCTGGTTTCCGCATCCGCCCGGGGTTTTGGCTGTACCGTCCGCAGAGCTGGACGTATGCGGTCGGTTGCGCGACGTTCCCCAAGGCTTTGGAAGGTTGCCGATGGTCGCCCGTACGGAGGTACGGACGGTCACCCCCGGCCCCCAAGCGGGTGGCACGGGTTGCGTGAAGCAGGAGATTTTGCCGTTATGAACCGACGATTCTTGGCCCTCGGCCTTTCAGACCTTCGGCTAGCCGCAGTGGAGGCTTTGGGCTGGAAGGAGCCGACCCCGATCCAACTTCAGGCGATTCCCCTCGTTCTTGCCGGGCGAGACCTCGTGGGCATTGCCCGCACGGGCACCGGAAAGACCGGCGCCTTCATGCTCCCCATTCTCGAGGTCCTGAAGGCGCGCGCGGGACTCCAGGCGCTGGTGCTCTGTCCCACGCGAGAACTGGCCCAGCAGGTTTGCCAGGACACCAAGGACCTGGCCAGGGGCTCGCGGTTGCGCTCGGTGGCGATCCACGGGGGTGTCGCGTACGGACCCCAGCTCGAAGCCCTCGGGAGAGGCGACGAGATCGTGGTCGCGACCCCAGGGCGCCTGATCGACTTGAAGAAGCGGGGAAAGGCCAGACTATCAGGCGTTCGGGTCCTCGTTCTGGACGAGGCCGACCGGATGCTCGACATGGGATTCCGGCCCCAGATCGAGGAAGTCGTCCGGGGCCTCGGCGCTCCGCCGCAGACGCTTCTCTTTTCCGCAACCATGCCCAATCCCGTACACGACTTGGCGTTGCGCATGACCCGGGACCCGGCGTGGTTGGAGATCACCCCGTCGGGCACCCCGGCCCAAGGGATCTCGGAGATCGCGTACTCGGTGCGCCCCGAGAAGAAGCCGGGCCTTCTCGTCCACCTCCTGGATCAGCCGGGTTGGGCGCAGGTACTCGTCTTCACCCGCACCAAGATCGGGGCGGACACCCTGAAATCCCGCCTTGACCGGGCCAGGGTTTCGTGCGACGTAATCCACTCAAACCGACGGATGCGGGACCGAACCCGGGCCATTGAGCGGTTCACGAACGGGACGGTGCGGGTTCTGATTGCCACCGACATCGCCCAGCGGGGCCTGGACATTGAGGGCATTTCCCACGTGGTGAACTACGATGTACCCCTGGATTCCGAGGACTACGTCCACCGGATCGGGCGTACGGGAAGGGCCGGGGCCAGTGGTCAAGCGGTCACCTTCGTCACGTCCTCAGACCTGGGAGCGTTTCGGACGCTCGAGTACCAGTTGGAACGGACCCTGGAGCGGGTCCATCACCCGGATTTCGACTTCGCGGGTGGCGGGGTCCGGGAGAAAGGGGAACCCTTCGGCGCCCGTACCCGCTCGGGGCGGAGCATGGGCACAAGGGTCGGGACCAAGCTTGAGCCGGAGGAGCTGGCAGCCCTCCTGAACCACGATGGCCATTCAGGTTGGGGAAGATGATTCTGAGACGATACGGCGCCTCGTACCACAGCGTGGAGCCGAACTTCAACCCGGCCAGCATGACGGAAATCGGGTTTCTGAGGGACCGAGTCTTTTCCCTCTCTGCGGGTGATTTCGAGGACGCATACGAACGCTTGGAAACGGGAGAGCTGGCCGGGGAGGCCGACGGCGACGTTCAGCGAGAAGCCGAGAGAGCGGTCCTGGAGGCGTTGGAACTGGCCCTGCAAGGGTGGGTGGAGCGGCTAAAGGAGAGGCAGGTGCTGGTGATCCTCAACGCTCGGTCCGATTGGCCGAAGACGCGGGAACGCCGGGAAACCGTCCCCGCCAACGGGGATAACCGCCTCCACTTTTACTGGTGGATCAATCCTCCCCTGAGGGTGGCCATCTACCACCCGGTCCGGCCTTAGTAACCTCGTCTTTGCGGGCCCCGTCCGGCCCGCCGCCTCTGGCCCGGGTCAGGTCACAGGACCCTCTCGGCGGTGCTTCTTGAACCACTCCCTCAGGTAGATCTGGGTCCGAAGGAAGTTGGACGGCGTGGAGCTCGTGCCGTGCCATTCGTTCTTGAAGCGAACCATGGCGGTGGGAACCTTGAGGACTCTCAGGGCCTGGTAGTATTCCTCGGTCTGGGGCATGGGCGTTCTAAGATCTCCCTCTCCGGTCATGAGCATGGTGGGGGTCGTGACGTTGCCCACGTACATAAGGGGCGACCGGCGAAGGTGTTCCGAAGGGTCTTCCCACGGGAACTTCTCGAAGTTCCGATACCAGCTTGCGCCGTCGGTGGTGCCCACGAAGGACAGCCAGTTGGTGACGGGACAGTTGGCCGACGCAGCCGCAAAACGGTCGGTGTGGCCCACGACCCAGGACGTGAGGACGCCGCCGCCTGAGCAGCCGTAGACGAAGAGGTTTTGTTCGTCGATGTACCCTCGGGCGATGACCTGATCGACGCCGGCCATCAGGTCGTCGAAGTCCTTGCCGGGGTAGGCGTTCTTGATGGCGTTGCCGAAGGCGCTGCCGTAGCCCGATGAACCCCGGGGGTTTGTGTACAGGACCACGTAGCCGTTGGCTGCGTGATTCTGCCACCCGAAGTTGAAGCCCACGTTGTACATGCCGTGGGGTCCCCCGTGAATCGCCAGAATGAGGGGATACTTCCCAAGGGGGTCGAAGTCGGGCGGCTTGATGATCCAGCCCTGGATGTCGTAGTCATCCACGGACTTGTACCAGATCTCCTCCACATCGCCCAGGGCGGTCCCTTCAAGGACATCGGCGTTCGCGCGGGTGAGCTGGGTAATCGCGTCGGGGTTCTCCACGGGAAACGACACCAGGTCGCCGGGGCTGTGAGGATCGGTGAGCGTGCCCAGTGCGATGCCACCTTCGATGGAGTTCACGGCCAGCATGTGGTTGCCTTCGGTGACCGGATCCACCCCCCCGTCCACGGAAGCAAAGTAGAGGTTGCTCGTGCCCTCGCTCCTTGCGGTCAGGTACACGCCGCTGCCGTCGGCAGCCCAGATCAGTCCGGAAGGTTGCCGGTCGAAGTCTCCGCTGATCATCCTGACGCCGGATCCGTCCCGGTTCATCACGTAGAGCTTTCGGGTGATGTAGGTGTCGGTGGTGAGGTCGTTGCCCGTGAAGGCGATGCGCCGTCCGTCGGGGGACGGCAGGGGCGATCCGTCCGGACCCGACCGGTCGGTCAGGCGGCGGATGGTCCCGGTCGCCACCTGGACGGAGTAGATGTCCGACTGTCGCCACTCGTGTTCGGCATCTTCGACTCGCAGGGAGGTGAAGAGGATTTCCATGCCGTCGGGCGTCCAGGCGGCCCCGTTGTGGTTCCAATCGCCACGGGTAAGCTGCCGGGCCGTTCCCCCGTCCGCCGGCACCACGAACAGGTGGGTGTAGCCCTCGTCAATGTATCCCCGCCGGTCCCTCCGATACTGGAGTCGGTTCACCACCTTGGGCGCCTCCGTCCACTTGGCACCTGCGGGCTTGCCCGGAAGGGAGATCGGCCATGGGTTGTCCGAAGGCACCGACATCGTGAAGGCGATCTGCTCCCCGCCGGGCGCCCATTCGACGTTGGACGGACTCTCCTGAAGGCGGGTGATCTGAGTGCTCAATCCTTCATCGTCCATCCAGCGGACGAAGATCTGGGTCCCGCCTGGGTCCCCTTCGGCCGTATACGCGATCCGTTCGCCATCGGGGGACCACTTGGGCGACGATCCATCGACCAGAAACCTTTTTCTGGAGCCGTCGGCGTCCATGATCCAGACGGCCGACGTGCGCCGGTCGTTGATCTTGTCCACCAGGGTGCGCGTGTAGAGGATCTGGCTTCCGTCCGGGGAAATCTCCGGGTTGCCCACCCATTCCCAGTCCAGGTAGGTCTCCAGCTTGAGGGTCCCGTCGGGCTCGTTCTGGGCAGAAAGGCCGGGGGGGACCAGCGCGGGAATCCACAGGAGGAAGGACGTCGAAGCGAGGGCGGAGAATGTTCTTGGCATCGGTGCCTCCGGTGGGTAGGCGGTCTTCTCTGACGGGGCAGGTACTTTGAGTGGAGCAACATAGGTGAGTGGACCCGCCTTGGGAAAGAGTAGCGCTCGAGTTCCGGCAACCCGTAAGGAGTCTCGCCGGGGGTAGGCACGCGAGAGGATATCGCCACAGGTCTTATCCTTGCTTTCCTTGTCCCTTCGCTGGATTCTGAAGGTCTGGTTCTCGGTGCCTCTGTCTTCTCATCGCTCCCTAGAAGGTTCAGTATGGCCGGCCAGGGTCTGTGGCCGAACTTCCAAGTGAAGGAGTCTCAGTGACCGCTCGTGGTTTCAGTCCGAATCGTTCTCCACGCCCTTCCCCCGTTCTCCTTTTCCTCTTCATCGCGTTCTTTGCGGCCGCCTGCTCCGCGCCCCTCGATCTGGTGATTCTGGGCGGCCGCGTCATGGATCCAGAGACGGGGTTGGACGCGCACCGCAACGTCGGCGTCAGCGGTGGGTCTATCGTGGTGATCAGTGAGGACGACCTACGGGGCAGGGATACCCTGGACGCGATGGGAATGGTCGTCGCCCCGGGCTTCATCGACCTTCACGCCCACGGCCAGGATTCGGTCAGCAACCGCTTACAAGCGCTTGATGGCGTGACGACGGCCCTGGAAATGGAAATTGGCGTCTACCCGCTGGCTCCCTGGCTTGCATCCCGAGAAGGCCGGGCTCTGCTCAACTACGGCGCGACGGTGAGCCATCCGGGGGCTCGATTCAAGCTGTTCACCGGGGCCGATCCGGGCCACCCACCGACCCAGCCTCCCGGTGAAGGGAACGCCACTATGGGATCCGAGGTCGTGTACCAGACCCTGGAGGGCGCCGGGATCTCCGAGTTGGCCGCCCTCATGGAGGCGGGTCTTGAAGAAGGCGGCCTGGGCTACGGTTTTGGCATCACGTATACGCCGGGAGCCTCCCGCACCGAGATCTTTGAACTCTTCGCTTCGGCGGCCGCCCGGGGCGTGCCCGCGTATGTTCATCTTCGGGCAGCGGGTTCCGGTGGCACCTTGGGTCCCTTCCAGGAGGTGATCGCCAACGCGGCGGCCACGGGCGCCTCCGTCCACGTTGTACACCTGAATTCCAGCGCCGGCGAAGACGCCCAGGAGGCCCTGAGCATGATCCGGCGAGCGAAGGATCACGGGCTGGACGTGACCACCGAGGCGTATCCTTATACCGCATCGTCGACCTTCATCGAGTCCGCCCTCTTCGATGCCTGGGAGGGGTTGGACGATGCCGAGTACCGGCGACTCCAGTGGCCGGGGCAGGCCGACCGTCTGAATGCACGCACGTTTCGCGAGTATCGGGAAAGGGGAGGCTGGGTCGTGATTCACGGTCGCAACGAAGAAACCAACGAGTGGATTGTCGCCCAGCCCGACGTGATCGCTGCCAGCGACGGGATTCCCTTTCTCCATGTGGCGGTCCACCCGAGGGGGGCGGGCACCTTCAGCAGGATTCTGGGCCGCTACTCCCGGGACCGGGGTGCCCTGTCGCTGTTGGACGCCTTGGCCAAGATGACGCTTCTCCCCGCCCGGCGGGTCGAGGGAGCCGCTCCGGAAATGGCCCGAAAGGGCCGGGTCCAGGTGGGCGCCGACGCGGATCTGACCATCTTCGACCCGGAAACCATCTTGGACGTGGCTGACTACGCCTCCCCTTCGGCCCCGTCCCGGGGCGTCATGTTCGTGCTGGTCGGAGGGGTGCCGGTGGTCAGGGACGGTCTTCTGGTCGAGGGGGTGTTTCCGGGACAGGCCATCAGGAACGGGGCGGGAGGCGGAGTCCGGGACTGGACGGCCGAGCGATGACCGTCATGCGCGTCGGTGCCGACACCGCCATCGTCGACCTCCTGCACCAGGGCCAACCCTCGGTCATCGGAACCGGGGTCCTCCGGTCTGTCCAGGGAGGGATCGGACTCGTCGATCCCGGGCCGGAGGCCTGCCTTGCCCGGCTCCGAGCGGGCTTGAAAGATCTGGGGTACGCCCTGACGGATGTCCGAGCGGTCTTTCTCACCCACATCCACCTGGATCACGCTGCCGCCACCGGAGCCATCCTGCGGGAGGCCCCCGGGGCCCTCGTTTACGTGCATCCCCGAGGGGCGCCTCACATGGTCGAACCTGGCCGCCTTCTGGCATCGGCCCGTCGCCTCTACGGAGACGCCATGGGAAGATTGTGGGGGAACGTCCTTCCTGTTCCCTTGGAGTCGGTTCGGGAGGTGGACGAAGGGGACGTACTCACCCTGGGGGATCGCCGCTTCAAGGTCGCGTATGTACCCGGCCACGCAAAACACCACGTCGCCTACTACGAAGCCGGGACAGGTACGGCGTGGGTCGGCGACGTCGGCGGAATTCGCATTCGGAGTGGCCCCGTCATCCCCGTGACGCCCCCGCCGGACATCGACGTGGAAGCGTGGAACCGAAGCATGGACCGGGTCCTGGCTTGGCGTCCCGAGCGGATCGTCCCGACCCACTTCGGCCCGTCCGGGGATCCAGGGGCGCACTTCGGTGAGCTGCGGGATCGTCTTGCCGCGTGGTCGGATAAGGTGCGGAGGTCCCTTGGGACAGGGAGCGGGGAGGGCCCTTCCGAATCGGACGGAGAGCGGGCCGGGGAATTCGGAGAATGGGTGAAGCGCGGGTTGGCGGCCGAATTGTCCCCGGAACGGGTGGCCCGCTACGCCTTCGCTTCCGGTTTTCAGGATTCGTGGCGGGGCCTGGCCCGGTACTGGCGCAAACAAGGGTCGGCCATCTCCCCCCGGGGCGGATGATCGTTAAGTCATTGCCCAGCTTACCCTTCGATGGCCAGGTTCACCAGCTCCAGGAAGCGGCCTACGGGATTGGGGCCTCCGGGGGTTTGGGTGAAGATCAGGACGATCAGATTCTTCGAAGGATCCACCAGGGCATGGGTTCCGTCGGATCCCCCGTGGGAGAAGACCCCGTCTTCGGTCACGGACCAACCGTACCCGTAGTAGCTGGCGGAGCCATCCCAGCCGGGGTTGGTCCTGATCTTGGGTGAGGTCAGCAGCGCGGCCGTCTCCGTCGAAAGGATCCGTTTGCCGCCGTAGACACCGCCGTTCAGATACATCTGGCAAAAAAACGCGTAGTCGGCGGCCGTCGAAATCATCCCCCCGGAAGCCCGCACGAAGGGCACCTGAGGCGGGTCCCCAGGGGTCCAGCCCGGCATCCAGTCCCCTTCGCCGTCCCGCTCGTAGTAGACGACGGACATCCGCTCCAGCTTTCCGTCCAACTTGTCGGCAACTTCGTGGTGATAGCTGTCGTGCATGCCCAGGGGCGTGTACAGCGCTTGGTCCAGGTATTCCTCCAGGGGCATCCCGGCGGCAATTTCCACAAGGGCGCCCAGCGTGTTGTATCCCGGGTTGTTGTAGCTATAGGTGGTCCCGGGGATGACGTCCGCCCCCACGTGACCGAAACGGGCCACTTCCAGCTGCAGAGTGGGGGCGTTGGGGTGTTGAGGGGTGGGCGCCATGTAGGGGCGGAGGAAGAGGGTGGGGATCCTCATTCCGCTGGAATGGGACAGCAGGTGACCGATATTGATGAATCCGGCCCGGTAATTGTCCCAGGAGGGAAGGTACTTCCGTACGAGATCGTCGTAGCGGAGCCTGCCGTCTTCCACCAGCATCCCGACGGCCGTAGCCACGACCGGCTTGGTGTTGGAGGCCATGCGAAACAGGGTGCCGGGCTCCATCGCCAGGCCCCGGGCCTTGTCCCTCCAACCCAGCGCCTCGTGGAGAACGACCCTTCCGTCCTTCGCGACAAGGAGCACCACCCCCACCAAGTCGCCCGCGTCGACGGCTTCCCTGTAGAGTCCCACCCCGCCGGAGAGCACGGCCGCCGACATGCCAACGTCGGCCGGGGTTCCCCGGGACATGCGAACGTCTTGGGCCGCCAGGGCCAAGGCGGGTCCGAAGGCGAGAACGGCCGAGAAGGCCGGTTGAGCGACCCGAGCGACAAAGCGCTTGGGCATCGCATGGGTGACCGGGCCGTTTGCCCTGGTGCGGTTGCAGCCTTCTTCCTGTTTCATGGCGGGGTTCCTTCCTGTCCTGTCCTGGCGCGCGCGATCCTGGTGGCTTCGCGAAGGAATGCCGGAATGGGCGCCGACTTGAAGGTTTCTCCGGCTGTGCGGGTGGCGTGCACGACGGTCATGGCGCCCTTCGCCGCGAGGCGTCGGTCCGGGTGGGCCCGGAACTCGAAGTTGTAGGCGATCTTGCGCTCGCCCTTCTCCCGAACCCGCAGGACGACTTCTACCACGTCTCCATAGCGGAGCGGTCGGACGAAGTCGCAAGACGCCGAGACCCGGGGCATTCCCCGGACGCTGTCCCCGGTTTCCTCGAAGGCCGATCCGCCCAGGAAACGGTAGAAGGCGTGCTCCGTCTCCTCCATGAGGCGAAAATAGGTGGTGAAGTGGGCGACCCCGGCTGCGTCCGTGTCCGCAAACTCAATCCGACGAACCGCGGTGAACGGTTGAGCCGTCATCTTCACTCCCGGGTGTCCATCCGTTTCACCGGTCCCGTCCAGTCGTCTCGTGGTCATCGCTTCGGCTACGCAAGGACGGGCCGCCGGGAGTGCCAGTCGCTCCCGGTCTGGAGCGCGTGGGCGACGGAGAGGATCTTGTCGTCGGCGAAGATGTCCCCGATGAGGGTGGTCGTCAGGGGCATTTCGGTTGGGCTCTCCGCGTCCGGGTTGCGGATTCCGTGGCCGTAGGGAACGACGACCGCGGGGTGACCCGTCTGGTTCGTCAGTCCGACAAGTCCGGATCCGCTCGCGAACATGTCGAAGTCTTCCATGACTTCGGCCATTGCCTTCATGAGGAGCAAGCGTCGCCGTTGGGAGTGGACGTATTCCAGGGCCTGAACCTCCCTGCCACCTCGAAAACGGCCTCGCCGACGCCGCTCGTCGTCATCCAGGTCCGGTGGCAGGGGCTGGGGCTCCCCTCCCTTTGCGACGTGGAAGTCGAAGGCCGCGGCCGACTCCACGTTCAAGGCGTTGGAGCGGCCCCGGGGGATCTCCGGCATCGGCCGCGGATCTGCTCCCATGGCGCGAAGCTGGTCCAGGAAGGACACAGGCGCGTCTTCCGTGTAGCCGATGCGAAGCGCGGCCAAGTCGGGGGCGGGGTCGAAGCGGAAGGGGGCCGTGAGGGACGCCGGGTCCTTTTCATCGGATCCGTGAATGGCGTTGAAGACGAGCGCGCAGTCCAGGGCGCTCCGGCACATGGGCCCGGCTTTGTCCATGCTCCACGACAGGACCATTCCGCCGTACCGGCTCACCCGGCCGAACGTGGGTCGCAGGGAGGTGAGGCCACACCGGCGGGAAGGGGATACGATGGAGCCCTGGGTCTCGGTTCCGATGGCGAAAGCCACGCACCCCGCGGCCGTGGCCGACCCCGGTCCCGCGGACGACCCGCTGGACCCTTCCTCCAGATTCCAGGGGTTCAGCGTCCGTCCTCGGTACCAGCGGTCGCCCCGAGCGAACTCCCCCGTGGCAAGCTTGGCCAGGAGGACGGCGCCCGATTCCCGGAGGCGTATCGCCACTTCGGAGTCCTCCCGCGTGAACTGGCCGCGAAACTCGGCAGAGCCCCAAGTCGTTCGGGTTCCGTTCACTGCAAACAGGTCTTTCAGGCCGTACGGGATGCCGTGGAGAGGTCCCCGCCAGTTCCCGTCCAGGATTTCCGCGTCGGCCTGGCGGGCTTCTTCCCGGGCGCGCCCCTCAAGGATCGTCACCGCGCAGAGGAGTAGCGGGTCAAGGCGCTTCATGCGGGCCAGGTAGATGTCGGTAAGGTCCGAGGCGGTGATTTTCCGAGCGCGGAGCAGGGCGGAAAGGCGGTGGACGGGAAGGAAGACGAGCTCTTCTTCGGTTGCGGGAACGGACCCTTCCCAGGACGGGATGCGGATCTCGTTGTGCTCAAAGAGGTTCCCGCCGGTGTCCCGCCAGAGCTTTTCCATGAGTGCGCCGGTCCCGCCGGGATACGCTTGGAAGTGCAGAGCAGGGGGTTCGGCGTTGCCCAGGGAAGCCGGGACCGGGTCGGCCTGGAGCTGCGGTCCGGAGTCGGGCATCGGGGTCGCATCCGGATTCCCGTTGAGGATGGTTTCCCCGACGGGGTCTCGGTCGGGTCCGGCCGTACTTGCGTCGCCAGCGATCAGTGATTCGGACGCCAAGGTTCCCGTTGCTGCAGCCGCGACGGCGGTCTTAAGGAACCGACGGCGTTCCACGACCGGTGCCCGCGGGGTGTTAGTTCGGGTGGGTGGCGGGTTCCGGTGCATGGGTGCTCTCTCCCTCCCCTTTGGGTCGGCTTGTTTCATTGGGATCAATTTTGTCTTCAACGCGGGCAGGGGCGGGGGTCTGTCAGCCTCCCGACACCGCCTGCATGAACAGGATCGTGTCCCCCTCGGCGATCGGTTCCTCCCGGTCTTCCATCCACCGGGTGTTGGTTCCGTTGTGGAAACAGAGGACGTGGCGGCGAAGCTCTCCGGACTCATCAAAGAGGTGGAGCCTCAGGCCAGGTTTCCGCTCCAGCAGGTCGTCAAAAACCTCCCGGAGGGTCCTGCCGGATGCCGTTAGCTCTCGGGTGCCTCCCGTGACCGGCTCCAGGAGGGAAGGGAGGGAGACCGTTACCGAAGCCATGCCGTCAAGAACCTCCTCAAGGCGCGTTGCGGGGGCGGGCCGGATATCTCCGACCGCCATTCGGCAGCCCCGTAGGTGCCGGCCCGAGCCCCCATCATTCGCTCCAGGCGGACACGTGGAAGATTCGGGGGAGGACGACGGGGAGGTTCGTCCAGCTTTCGCCCAGATCGCGACTCGCATGAAGGGTCCCCGAAGTGGTCCCGGCGTACACGCCGCCGGGGTCCAGGTTGTCCGTGGCCATGGCGCCCCGCAGAACGGTACCGTACGCGTTGACCGACGGCAGCCCCTTTGCGGCGGGGTGCCATGAGTTGCCACCGTCCGTGCTCCGGAAGACCTGAAGGGCACCGCCGAGGGGGACCCGGTATTCGTCGCTTTCCTGGGGCGCGGCGAAGAGGGCCCTTCCCCCTTCCGCCATCACGATGGGGAAGCCGAATCCGGATGGGAGGCCCCCCTCGTTCCGCTGCCAGCTGTCCCCTCCGTCAAGGCTTCGGTACATGCCGGAATGGTCCTGGCGGTAGATTCGGTCAGGGTCCGCCGGGTCCTGAGCGAGGCCGTGGACGCAACGCCCGATTTCCTTGTAGTGCTGGTCCTCCAGGACCATCGTTATGCCCCTGTTTTTCGGAGCCCAGGTTTCGCCCCCGTCATCGGTACGAAACACGCCCACCGCCGAGATTCCGCACCACATGCGTTCGGGGTTCCTGTCGCTGAACAGGAGAGCGTGGCAACAAAGGCCGCCGGCGCCTGGACCCCACGCCGAGCGGGTTTCGTGATCGTTGAGGCCCGTCACGGGCACCCAGGAGTTCCCGCTGTCCGCGCTGGTGAAGATACCGGCGTCCTGGACGCCGGCGTACAGGACGCCCCGGTTCTCCCGCAGGGTCCAGATCTGACGGAGGCGGCTGGGCCCCTCCCGGGGGTACGCAGGCCCATCGGGGATCTGCTTCCAACCTCCCGAGTCGGAGGACACATGAATTGCCGGGCCGTATATGTCGCTGGACGTTGCCGCCATGAAGCGTCCGTCGTCGAGGCGAAGCCCCGCCGTGACCTTCCACCCCTTGAAGAAGGGACCTTCCACCTTCCACCTTTGCCGGTCCGTGCTGGTGACCCAGAAACCGCCCTTCGCGGTTCCCACCAGGAGTCGTACCCCCATGACTTCCCCCTTGACCGTCCTGCCCCCGTTTTGTCTTTCGCTGGTTCCGTATAGGGTAGTGTCATCGGGGTGCTGACGGGAAGCCCGCTGCAAGGCAGATGCGAAGAAAATGCAGATCTCCGGCCATCTTGTCGATCAGTCCGTCCAGCCCTCCCTGTCCCTCCTTCATCTCCCGGCTCCACCGGTCCCACGCCTTTGGCCACGAGGGACGAAGGGCGCAGCAGCTGAGTGCGAGGAGGAAACGAGCGTCAAGAACCACGAGGAGCATCCAAGTTGTGCGGATGGGCGACGTTTGCCGTCTTGGAGGCGCCCGCCCGGCCTTTGTCCGAGACACAAGGGGCAAGGGGCGTCAAGGTTGAACCGCATGATGCGTGTCCCCTCGGTAATTCTCTTCGACGGTGTCTGCAACCTCTGTAGCGCTACCGTCCTGTGGGTGATCAAACGGGACACCAGGAGCCGGTTCCGGTTCGCGTCCCTTCAGTCAGACGCTGCTCGGCGGGAGCTTGCGAGGACCCCCTCGGGAGCCGAGCTGGGCGGCCTCCCCGATTCCTTGGTCCTGATTGATCGGGACGGGATTCACATTCGCTCGGCGGCGGCGATCCGCATCGCTCGCGGCCTGGGGTTCCCCTACTCCCTCCTCGGCTTGGGAATGCTGTTTCCTCGGATGCTTCGGGACGCCGCATACGATCTCGTCGCGCGGAACCGCTACCGGTGGTTCGGCCGGCGGGACCGCTGCATGGTGCCTTCGCCCGAGCTGGCCATGTATTTTCTGGATACGAACGAGGGACGAAATATGAACCAAGGGACGGCCGCCGGAGCCGCGGGCGGGACGACCCCGACGGCGTTGATCCCCGAATGCTGACGAACTTGCCCGGTGGGTGGCCCTCAGCCTTGGCTGCAATAGGCGTTGCCGTCCACGTTGGCGTTCGCGCTGCACTCCGCTTGGCTGGGAGGGAAGCAGTCGTGCCTTCCCTCCATGAACGCGACTGCCCAGGGGCTAAAGCCCTCCCGGGAAAACCGTGCATTGTCCTTGAGTCGGCGGGCCTCGAGCCAGAGCTCGAAGTTTCGCTCCCGGTCCAGCGCCAACCATGCTTCGTCGTCACTCGTGGCCGACACGGGGGGCACGCCAACCAAGTTGCGCACGTAGTTGATCTTGGCGATGGCGCCGTCCCGGTCTCCCTGGCGGAGCATGGCCTCGGCCTCGATGAGGCGCATTTCTCTGCCTTTGGCCAGAGGAAAGTCGTCGGCGCGGGTTGTGTACTTGAGTTGGCGGTAGAAGGGCTTCACGCCCCCGCCCGATGTCTGGTTCATGTCCCGCCAGGGCACGCGGGGATCCGTTTCCGGCCCGATGCTGTCGTTGTACATGCCCCAGACCGTGATCTGCTTCTGATTCTCGTGGGTGAAGGAGTATACAGAGTTCCACTCTCGCGAGCTGTTGTCCGAACGGTTCGCCACCCACAGGAAGTCGTCGGGTACCTGGGCTGCAAGGGCCTGGGCCTCGGAATGATTCCCTAAGATCAGGTGAGCCTGTGCCATTCCCGCCGTCGAAGCCATGACGATGGAGTCCAAGCCCGCACTCTGAGCCCGGCTCCGCGCCATCTCGAAGCGCTCAATGGCGCGCACGTAATGCTGGTTCGCGTCCTCCACTTCGCCTAAATCGGGGCTGCCGTCGCCGTCTCGATCTTCCCCGCCGAACACGGCTATGCAGACGTTGTCGCCCAGAACTCGATTGGCCCATCCGGCCCACATGTAGGCGGCCGTGAGGTACGGGTTCGCCGCTGCGTCGGACTGGGTCTCGGACAGCCGCGCAATCCCGGCGGCAGCACCCCAGCGCGCTCGCTGCATGGGATGCCAGCTCGATTCCGCGTTCGTGACCGTGAGCCGGCCTTCGCCGGCGTCCTGAAGCCACGGCTGGGTCGCATCGGCATCAAGATCGGTGGACGCGGGCCCGCCCAGCCACGCCATGTCGTTGACCGCCACCTCCACATCGGCGACAATCCCGATCAGGACGGTCTTTCCTGCAGCCTTTTCATTCAAAGCTTCGTCAATGATTGGGCCGGGGTTCACGACTTCAAACAGATCGCACGACGAAACCATCGCCGCGAGCACCACCGTCCCGATTCCCCGGCATCTGTTCTTGAACATCCTCATGATTGTCTCTCCTTGACATACTTGGCGCGGGCCAGATGCACCCTATCGCTCGGTGTCGGGTTAGAAGTTGGCACGGAGGCTCAGGGAGAACATGACGGGCGCCGGAAGCTGATAGTATTCGTACCGGGCGGGAAACGTCCCCACGCCCCCGCCATAACCCACGGTCAGTTCCGGGTCGATGCCTGCCCCGTTCGACCACTTGTACGGATTCTGAACCGTGGCGGTCAGGGTCGTGCCCGTTGCTCCGGGGATCAGGTCGTCCGGAATCAGGAGCGACGCGGATATAGTGCGGATCTTGAAGAAGTTGGAAGGCCGCATCCAGAAGTCGAAGTTTGGGGTCGGCAACTGGCACCGGGCCCTCCAAATGGCAGGAGCGGACGACCAAGCGACGGCGTCGTCGGGGTCGTCCAGCCCGAGGTCGTTACACTCCGGCCACAGTCCCCTGCGCACCTGCTGCCAGGGCATGATGTTGAACTGGTACTGCCCGCCGTGGTACTCCCCCAGCGTGTAGATTGTTAACCGCCTGAACAGGTTGATTGATGTGTTGCCGCTGAAAATGTGGGTCGGATAGACGGGGCCGTAGTAGTGATCCTCTTCGATGTCCGGGTCGGCGATCGCGTCGGGGTTGGTCACGGTTTCGCCCCACAGCGACACGATCGGGTATCCTACGCGCACCCATTGGCCCAGGATCGAACCCCAACCCAGAAAGAATTCAGGGGCTTCGCCCAGGCTGAGGACCTCGCTTTCGATGGTGGAAACGCTTCCCCTGATCTCCCAGCGAAGATTGTCGAGGGTGACAGGCACGCCCGTCACGGTTACTTCAAGTCCCGTGTTCTTGAACTCCCCGACGTTCTTGAGTTGGGAGTTGAGGAACCCCTCCGACGGCGCGGCGGTCACTGGCATGAGGGCGTCACTGGTCACGCTGCTGTACCAGCTCATGTCGAAGCCGAGACGATCGTCCATCATACTGCCCTCGAAGCCCAGCTCGAGTTCCGTCGAACGCTCGGGCCCGAGGTCGGGGTTGCCCAGATTGGCCGGTGTGACCCCGGCTTGGCCGTCGTAGCCGGCCACGGGATTCCAGGTCCGCACTGCGTCGAAGGCTCCGGGCGCTTTGCCGGACTGGCCCCAGGCCGCCCGCAACTTCATGACCTGCCACCAGTCGCTGGGCCAAAAGTCCGCGTCGGAAATCACATACGACGTGCTCAACTTCGGATAGACTTGGAGTCCCAGGTCCTCTCCGAAGGCGCTGTTTCCGTCCACGCGGATGCCGCCGGTCAGGAAGAGGTTTTCTCGGATTCCCAGGATTTCCTGCGCGAAGAACCCGGCGTTAACGACCTTGAGCAAGTCCTCGCTGGATGTCGTCGTCGCACCTGAGGACAGGGTCTTCTCCCCGGGTCCCCCGAAGTCTTCGGAGACTCCGTAAACCGTGTGGTCCCAGTCGCTGAAGATCTGGCCGCCCGCCGACAGGGACGACGACATATTGTCGCCGAAGTCGGTTTCCCACGAGGCTCCCAGATCGACCGTGACGGTTCGATGTTCCCACTCGTTCAAGTTTCGCCGCCCCTGGGGACGGAGGACGTGGTCAAAGGGGAAGTTCTGCTGGTTGAAGGCCGTCGTGTAGTCGAGTCCCAAGGTGAGGCGGGTCATCAGGCCGAGGCCTTCGGCGGAATGAATCGTGGTCAAGCCCCCGACGAAGTGCTCGACCCGGCCGCTGTTCGTGATATCGAAGAGGATCTGGTCCGGGTCGCCCTGATAGTTGTCCCGGTCTACCGCCGCGTTGGTATAGTCCTGGGTGCCTCGAAGCACGTTCAGCATGAAGCCGGAGGCGTTGTCTCCCATCTCCATGTAGTTAGTGGTACGGTGGCGGTAGGACGTGCTGAGGCGAATGTTGAGCGATGGTGTGGGCTGTAGGCCGAAGTTGCCCCGCATGCTGTAGGTCCGCTCGTCATTGTTGTCGACTACGCCATCACTATATCCCATGCCCCCAGACAAGTAGTAGCTCACCATGTTCGTGCCGCCAGAAACGGACAGCTTGGTTTCTCCCAATGGCCCGTAGGAGTACCACGGCTTGGTGAATCCCCAGTCGTCGGTTTTTCCGAGGATGGGCCCCATGGCGTTGGCGGTCATAAACCTTGTGCCGCCTGTAAACTCTGCCGTCCACAATGCGCTTTGTCCGGCCCGGCCCTTCTTGGTAAAAATCTGAATAACGCCTCCAGCGGCCTCGGTTCCGTAAAGCGTGGTGGCTGCCGCCCCTCGCACGATCTCCACGTTCTCGATGTTCGAAGGGTCGATCAGGTCGAGGGGGTTGGGCGATGTCTGGGCACCCGCCGGGCCCGGGTTGATGCTTTGGCGGTTGTTGTAGACGCCTTGGTTGTTGTTCATGCGCACGCCGTCCACATAGATGAGGGGCTGTACATCCTGACTGATGCTGTTGATGCCTCGCAGGACGATCTTCGATCCACCGCCGATCTGCCCCTCGTTTCGCCACTGTTGAATTCCGGTCGTCTGGCCGTTGAGAATCTCGGGAGGAACCGGCAGGTTGACGGGCTCCGTCAGAGCTGACGGAAGTTGCCCCCTTCGCTAACCAGGAGTCGAAAACATGCGAATTCTCTCCATTGCCCCTCTGCTTCGCCCCGCTCTGGTGGCGGCATGTGCCGCGGGGACGGTCTCTGCTGTTCCGGTTCCCGCCCAGGACATTCCCGACTTTCGGGAGGAGTTCAGCGGTCAGTTCGAAGCCTCGGCCCGAAAACTGGTGGATTTGGCCAAGGCCATGCCGGCCGATTCCTACTCCTGGCGGCCCATGGAAGGGGTTGCCACGGTAGCCAGCGCTTACATGCACATTGCCCGGTACAACTACATGTACCCGGACATGAATTTGGGGGTTGATCCGCCCGCCGGCGTTGAATACCGGACCCTGGAGGAAAGGGTCACGGAGAAGGACCAGGTGGTGGAGGTGCTGGCCGCTTCCATGGATCACGTCCGAAAGGTGGTGCAGGGGATGTCCGACGCGGACTTGGAGGCACCGGTCCGTTTGTACGGCCGGGAAGTGGCGGGCTGGGCAGTACTCCTTCAGCTCGTGACTCACATGAACGAACACCTGGGGCAGGAGATTGCGTACGCTCGGATGAACGGGGTAGTGCCCCCCTGGTCGCGGTAGGTTAGTTCCTGGGGAAGGGTGAAGAAGCGGAAGCGTCCAAGCCCGAGCCCGTGATGCGGGGCCGCAAGTCGAACCGCCTGCCCGCGGGTCGAAGGCAAGCGCGGCCACGGCAAAGACGAAGCGCATGATGAAGCGACCCCCCAAGGACTTGGGGCCCGTCCGCGCCCGCCTTCAGATCACTTCCAGTACTTTCAACTCCAGCCAGCCTACCTTCCCGTCTGCGAGGACAATCTCGGCCCAGCCGTCGGTCCGGCGGTCGATTCGAACCTTGGTGCCTTCGTGGAGCGTGAAAATGGTCAGCCCTCCCTCTGCGGAGGGCGCGCTCAACACCCGCGCTTCCGGGGCCAGGACAACGGCCTCTTCCGGCTGCCCTACACCGGTTTCTCGAGCCAGAAACGTGCCTCCCAGCCCAACTGTCGCCACCGTTGCAGCGTAGGCGCTCCGTCGCATGGTGGTGCGCCATCCTCGTCCTCGCGGTCGGCGGAGCACCAGGAGCGCTACGCTCAAACCGAGGAGAGCGTAGGCCGTCGCGGCGGCGACCCCGAGCGGGCCTCGAGGGATCAGGCTCATCCACCAATGCAAGGCGGACAGCAACCAGAACCGGGGCAGGGGCTCGATCCGGTCTCGAAGCGTTCGGTTGACCAGAGCCAGGTTTGCCCGGACGTCGTCGTTTCCCGGATCCAGGCGGGCCGCCCGCTCGTAGCTCACCACGGCCTTCGCCACGTTGCCCGAGCGGAAGTGGGCATTCCCCAGGTTGTAATAGAGCTCCGCCGACTCGAAACCGTTCTCAAGAACGGTGCGGTAGCTGGCGACGGCCTGGGCGAAGTCGCCTTCTCGGAAAAACCGGTTGCCTTCGATGAACGGTTCGGCCTGGGCGGAGACTGCGTGCGGCGCGAAGAGCGCCACCAGGGGAAGCGCGGTCCCGACCACAAATCCCGCAAGCCCGGCGCCCCGCCTCATCCCGACATCTCCCTGGCCAGGGCCTTGATCAGGTGGGCCGCGCGAGCCAGAACTCTTTCCGGGGGTTCCCGTTGGGCGCCCGCGGGAGCGAACCGCTGCCGGTCGCAATCGTCCAGGCAGGTGAAGAGACGTTCCAGCGTGTGAGCCGACACGCCCCGCTCCCGGGCGAGGCGGTCAACGTCTTCGCGCACAAGGCCTGCTACGGGCACGTTGACCTTGTCGGCGAAGAAGCCCAGGAGGGCTCCGGCGACTTCGCCGTAGAGTGCAACGGGGTCTCCCGATGCCAGTCCCTTTGCCCTTGCGAGCCTCTTCTTCGCTGTTCGCCCGGCCCGGCGCATTCGAACGTACGCTACGTCACCGGCCAGGCGGTCACGGTGCCGACGAATCACTGCCGCCCCTGCGACCGCCGCCACGGGCGCCAGCAGCACCAACCAGAAGCCGAGCATCGTGAAAGGGGGTTGACCCGTTCGCCTGAACCGAGGCGTGTCCACGTGGATGAAGCGGATCTCCTCCCGCACCGGCTCGACGGCGGTCGGAGCGGCGCCCTGTTCCTTTTCGCCCTCCTCCCCGCCGGTGACCTCAATTTCCAACGGTTCGGAACGGGTGCTCCGGTACGTGCGGGATCCGGAGTCAAAATAGGACACCTCCACGGAAGGCAAAGTGAAGGTGCCAGGAACCCGGGGGATGAGCACGTACGCGTAGCCCTTTGAGCCCTGCAAGTTTCCGTTCCCCTCGGCGATTCGCTCCCTCGCTTCGGGCGGAAATACCTCGAAGTCGGCAGGAAAATCCACCTCCGGCGGCCCGAGGGCCCGGATGTTTCCGCTGCCCGAAAGGTCCACCCGAAAGGTGACGGCTTCGTTGGCTCTCAAGGACGTCCGGTCCACCGAAGCCGATACGTTCAACGAACCCACATGCCCCTGGAAGTTGTCGGGGCGCCCGCTGGCGGGAGGGGGAAGGACTTCGATCGTGACCGGTTGGGAGGCGATGGCCACCGGTGTTCGGCGGCCCAAGAGGCCGGACCGCCCGAAGAAATCCCCGAACGGGTCCGGGGTACGCCGGTTTCTTACCCGCACCTGAGCTTCCAGGCTCAGGGGATCCAGCGTCTTCATGCCGGAACCGGTCGGGAAGAGGATGGCCCGCCGGACCACCGCTGCAAGGTATTCTCGGCCGTCCCGGACCACGCGCTCCACCGGCGGGGCGTCCGGCTGCTCCAGTTCCTCCGTCCAAAAGCCCGTCGCCTTGGGCAGGCTTGTGATGGTGTAGGACTGGACGTCCACCCGAAAGAAAATCCGATACTCAATGGCGAGGGGTTCATTTTCGAACGCCCGGGTCTTGCCGACCGTGGTCTCGAGAAACAGATCCTCCGCGGAAACCGCTTCCCCCGGGTTCTCCGTGCCTTCAGTCGTGGGAGGCGGCGCACTGGAGACGACCAGGGTGACCGGCTCGGTTGCCAAGGTGCGACTGCCGACGCCGACCTCCACGGCCCCGATCTCGAAGGAACCCTCGGCCAACGCGTGGAACCGGTACTGATACGTGACGGCGACGCTGGTTCGTCCGTTCACCATCTGCATGGATGTGGTCGTCCCGGACCCCAGGTAGCGGGCAAAGGCTTCCATGGGAGGCAGGACCGGGTCTCTTTCCAGCCTTTGGGTACCGGATACTTCCACGTTCAGCACGAACTCGCGTCCGACCCCGACCTGGGGGGAGGACAAAAAGGCGCGAACGGAAGGATCCTGCGCCCGGAAGATGCTTGGCCGGGACGGGAGTCCACCGGGATGGGAGGCGACCGGGCCTCTGCCGGACCAAGCGATGTCGGGATCGGGGGGAGGGGCACTGGGGAGGGCGGCGGCCAGCTGCGAAAGCGCGCACCATAGCACCACCGCGCTTCCCGGTCGGTTCGGCAGTCTTGCGATCGAACGGCGTCTGTTCTCCATTACGTCCAACCCCTCTAGCCTACCAGTCCTTCTTGGGTCTTCGGCCCCGAGCGGTTGGGGTCTTGCGGCTGACCTCGCCCGGGTCCTCGGTGATCGCCCGGAGAAGCCGCTCCGCCTGCTCGGGCGTCATCCGGACCGGTGCTTCGGCGGCGGAACTTCCCTCCTCTCGATTCTCCGGGGATTCGCGCTGGTTCCCCTCGTCGGATCGGGGATCGGGGTTGTCACCGGCCCGAGAGGGTTCGTCCCCGCCCGTATCTTCCCCCTCCGCCGGGGGCTGCGCCTCGTTCTCGCCCTGGCCATCTTTCCGCTCGTCAGGGTCTCCCTCCGGGTTGGCATCGCCTTCTCCCTTCCCGTCCTGCGGCTGTTGCTGCTCCTGCTGTTGCTGTTCCTGCTGCTGCCGGAGAGCCACCTCCAGGTTGTGCTTGGCGTCCTGGTCTGTCGGATTCCGGCGCAACGCCTCCTTGTACGCTTCCACCGCAGCCCCTAGCTGCTGCTGGCGCACCAGCGCGTTGCCCAGGTTGTACCATGCTCCGGCCTCCCACCCGGGATCCCCCGCTTCCAGGGCCTCCGTATATGCTTCCAGAGCTCGCTGGAACTCCTGGCTCTGATAGAGGGCGTTGCCCTCGTTGAAGCGGGCAAGGGGCAGTCCCGGGACCTTCTCCATCGCCGACAGGTAGCGGGCGTGCGCCTCCTGGTACCGCCCCTCTTCGTACAGCCGGTTCCCGGCTTCGACCTCCCGGCGGCCCTTCTGGCCGGCAACCGGATCCGGAACTCCCAGGGTCCCCACAAGTGCAGCCGCACAGACCATGCTGAAGACCCAAGCCCCCGACAAACCGGGACGCACCTTGGGAAGCAACAGAAGCGCGCCGCGTGTCCGGGCCCCCGTTCCGGGTGTGCACAAGTGACCATATGTCATGAACCCTCCTCCGTCCGGCGCACCGGACGCCGTTTCCTCTCCGGCAGGACGAACTCCACGATCAGCAAGAGAAACGCCGCCGCGAGAAAGATCTGATACTGCTCCTCAAACCGCGTAAACTCCCTGGATTCTACTTCTCGGCCCCCCCTCCCGATCTCCTCCACCAGTCTAGACAGACCGCCTGCGCCCGGACCGATCCGATAGTACCGGCCCCCGGTTTGCATGGCGATGTCCTGAAGCGCCGTTTCGTTGAGGCGTGTCGTGATGACCGCGCCGTCGTCGTCCCGTCGAAAGCCCTGCCGCACGCCAGTCTCGTCCACTTGGGGCAGGGGCACTCCTTCCGCAGACCCGACGCCGATGGTGTAGACCGCCACGCTTGCCGACGTGACCGCCGCGATGGCCTCGGCCAAGTCCCCTTCGTGATCTTCGCCGTCTGTCACGACAATCAGGATCCGGTTCTCGGGAGGCGTCTCCTCCAGGGCTTCGACAGCAATAGCGACCGCTTTCCCCAGGTTGGTGCCCTGAGTGGACATCAGGGTCGGGTCCATGGCGTTCAGGAACATCATCGCTGCGCCGTAGTCAATCGTCAGAGGACTCTGGACAAAGGCGTCGCCGGCGAAGGCCACCAAACCGATCCGGTCGCCTTCCAGACGCTGAATGATTCGGCCGACTTCGATCTTCGCCCGCTCCAGGCGGTTTGGCGATACGTCTTCCGCGTACATTGAGCGGGAAACATCCAGGGCCACGACCACATCCTGCCCTTGTCGCCGAATCGTTTCAACCCGGGTCCCGAACTGGGGGCGAGCCAGCGCCAACCCGCACAGGGCGAACGCCGCGACTGTCAAGGTCGCTTTCCACCGCTTGGCGGAGGCGTTCGCGGAAGGAACGAGCCGTTGCACCAAGGCGTGTTCCCCGAAGCGATCCAGGAGCGCCCGCCTCCGACGGCTTGCGTATCCGTGCAATAGGAGAAGCAAAGGGGCCAGAACCAGGCTCCAGAGCGCAAATCCGTCGCCGAACCGAAACATCAAGGGAGGGTCCTCATCCGAGTCTGGGCCAAGATCGATTCGACCAGAAGGAAGACCAAGCCGGCCACGAGCGGGATGTGGAACTGTTCGCCGTACCGGGTGAAGTTCTCGACGAGGATCTCGGTGGTTTCGAGCTCGTCGATCTCTTCGTAGATGGCTTGCAGGCTCTCCCGGTCCGTCGCGCGGTAGTATCGTCCCCCCGTAGCCTCGGCGGTGGCCCGAAGGGCGGGTTCGTCCACATCGACCTGGGTTGTCACGTAACGGGTGCCCCCGAAGGGGTCAGGTACGGGGACTCTGGCCATGCCGCGGGAACCCGCACCGATGGTGTAGACCCGGACGCCCAGGGCCTGAGCGGCGTGGGCCGCAGTCAGGGGATCGATCTCGCCGCGGTTGTTGCGGCCGTCGGTCAGCAGGATCACGACCTTCGACGCCGCTTCGCTTGCCTGAAGCCGCTTCACCGCGGTAGCCAACCCCATGCCGACGGCGGTACCGTCCTCGATCACCCCGACTTCCAGCTCCGCCATCAGCGAGACGACCACCGAGTGGTCGAGAGTCAGGGGAGCCTGGGTGAACGCCTTTCCGGCAAAAATGACCAGCCCGATCCGGTCGTTCTTCCGGCCTTCGGCGAAGTCGGCGGCTACCGCCTTGGCCGCCTCGATGCGGTTGGGAGCCAGATCCTCGGCCAGCATGGAGCTGGATACATCGAGAGCCAGGACGACGTCGATTCCCTGGGCGACGACGTTCTCACCGGTAACCCCGGTCTGAGGGCGCGCAAGGGCGACGACGAGAGAGACCAGCGCCAGCCCCCTCAGCCCCGCCGGCAGGTGTTGCAGCCACCGTCCTTCGCCCCGATCGGCCCGGCGCAAGCTGGGAACATCCGGGTACAGAAGGGAGCCGCGCCACGCCTTTCTCCGAGCCACGTACGCCCAAGTCAGGAACGGAAGGGCCCCCAGGAGGAGCAGGAAAAACGGATCCTGAAAGCGAAAGATCAAGGGCTGTCTCCCGCAGAACCGAAGGAAATCGGTCGGGCAGAGTAAGAGTGGGTCGGGGAGGGCGGATCGTCGGCGTTCGGGGTTGGGGCCGCCCCATCACCCGCCGGACCGGGGCGCGGGGCCGAGGTCCGGACTTCTGTCCGATGCGCGGGCCCGGTACCCGTAGGCGTAGATGAGGGCGATCCGGGCGAGTCCCGAGTTGCCTCGAGGGTAGCGGCCTCGGTCGAGCCGGGCGGGGCCGGATTGTCCGCTCCGCTGTCCCCGTTCGCCCCCGTCGTCGACGGGGGCCGACTCGAGCTCGTGAGCTCTACCAGCTCGCGGGCCCAGACCAAGGTCACCCGGGAGTCGCCGTAAGAGGGGCGCACCTTGGCAAACTTCACCAGGTCGCAGCTCTCCAGGAAGATCCGAAACTTCTCTGTGATTTTATCACCCAGGGCGGCCCGGCGGAGGCCGTTCACCACTTCTCCGGTTGTCATCTCCCGGGCGGGCACTTGGAGCTGACCCTCCACGTAGGTTCGGATGATCTCCGAAACCCGCACGTGGTACTTCTTTATCCGTCCCTGCTCCAGGAGGTTGGACGACCCCAATGCGTCCAGGGCTTCCAGCGCCACAAGGTGAAATGGACGGGGCGGAGATGGCGGAGGCGCTGCGATTTCCGGGGCGGTCCGCCTCCTGAGTCGTCGCCAAGCCAGCGCGAGGCCGCCGGTCGCCGTGCCGAGAAGGGCCAACCATAGGGCCGGACCCCACCAGCTTCGAGGAACGGACAAGGGTCCCTTGATTCCGCGGATTTCGCCGGATTCGTCGAGTCCGACGCTCTCCACTCCAATGCGAAATGGATCGGTGATCAGCGTCTGGGCGCTGCCGTCCGGAGCCTCCGCAAGGACTTCGATGGGGGGAATGTCCATCTCGCCCAGCTCAAAGCTGGTGATGATCACTTCAGCGGAAGAACCCCTCCGGTCTCCGTCCGCCCCGGTCTGACCGGTCTCGTAGCGGAGCACTTCGAAGGGGGCGACGTCAACGGAATCGGGCCACCGAACCGACCAGCCCGGCGGGTGGGAGACCCGGAGCCGAACCGACACGGGGTCTCCCACATGGATCAAGGTGGTGTCTGCTTCCATGAAAATGCGGGCCTGCTGGAAGCCGAACCCGGCTTGGCCAATCCCCACAAATTCCGGTTGCTTGGACGCGGAGTCGAATGCCGATTCCGTTGCCACCGGGCCCGGCGCGGATTCGCCCCATAGCCCGAAAAGGACAACGACGAAACCGGCTTCCAGGCCGGCGACCGGGCGCCGCATCGTCACCGTAACCGCCGAGCCCGCTCTTTGAAGAAGCGCCGGAGGGACTGTTCGTACGGTACGCCGGTGGAAACATCAATGGTGTCGATCTTGCTCCGTCGGAACGCCTCGTTTGCCCGTTCCCGGGCGACGGCGCGCAACCTGCGGAAGCGCGTCCGAAAGGGCCGACCCGATGTGTTGACCACGGTCCGGGCGCCGGTTTCCGGATCTTCGAAGTCCACGAAGCCCAACGGGGGCATCTCCTCTTCGCGGGGATCGCCTACGCGGATGGCGACCAGGTCGTGCCTTCGGGCCGTGACGGACAGGGCGCTTTCGAATCCATGCGCGATAAAGTCGGACGCGAGGAACACCACCGCCCGGCGCCGAATGACGCGAACCAGGTATTCCAGCGCGCCTCCGAGATCGGTTCCGGTTCCCGTCGTCGGGTGGTACAGCAGCTCCCGGAGGACCCGGAGGCCGTGGCGTCGGCCCTTTCGGGGAGGTACGAAGCACTCGATTCGGTCGGTAAAGAGGATCAGCCCGACCTTGTCGTTGTTCTTGATGGCGCTAAAGGCCAGGACACTGCACAGCTCGGTGGCCAGCTCCGACTTCAAGCGGTTTCGGGTGCCGAAGTCCGCCGAGGCACTGGCGTCCACAACCAGCATGACCGTCAGCTCCCGCTCTTCCTCGAATACCTTGATGTGGGGTGCCCCGGTCCGGGCGGTGACGTTCCAATCGATGCCGCGAATGTCGTCTCCGTAGGTGTACTCTCGAACTTCGGCGAAGCTCATCCCCCGTCCCTTGAAGACGGAGTGGTATTCGCCGGAAAACACCTCGTTCACGAGACCCCGGGTGGTGATCTCGATCCGGCGCACCTGCTTGAGGATCTCGCGGGGGATCATGCCTGGCTGCCCTTCCGCACGCCGCGCTCAGGGGACCTCGATCGTTTCCAAGACCCGAGTCACCACCTCTTCGGAAGTCACCTCTTCCGCTTCTGCTTCATACGTCAGGATGATCCGGTGCCGAAGCACATCCATGGCCACGGAACGAACGTCTTCAGGGGTCACGTAGCCCCGGCGCCGTAAAAAGGCGTGAGCTCGCGAAGTCTTCGCCAAGCAGATTGTGGCGCGCGGGGATCCCCCGAAGGCGACGAGGGGTTCCAGTTCGTCCAGTCCGAAGCCCTTGGGTTCACGGGTAGCGAAGACCAGGTCGACGATGTACTTCTCGACCCGGCTGTCCATGTAGATGGTCTCGGCGGCCTTTCGCGCCGCAACGATCTCCTCCGGGGTGACGACCGGCTCCGCTCGGGGGGTCGGTCCGGAGCTCATCCGGCGCATGATCTCCAGCTCTTCTTCCTTCGCCGGGTACCCGACGGCGAGCTTCAGCATGAAGCGGTCCACCTGGGCTTCGGGGAGGGGATAGGTTCCCTCCTGGTCAATGGGGTTCTGGGTCGCGAGGACCAGAAACGGGGATGGCAGGTCGAAGGTGGTGTCGCCGATGGTGACGGTGTGCTCTTGCATGGCCTCCAGGAGGGCGGCCTGAACCTTGGCGGGGGATCGGTTGACTTCGTCCGCCAGGATGATGTTTGCGAAAATGGGTCCCTTCCGGGTCCTGAACTCGGACTCCCTGGGGTTGTAGACCAGGGTGCCCAGCAGATCGGCGGGAAGGAGGTCCGGCGTGAACTGAACCCGCTGAAAGGAGGTCCGGACCGCGTCGGCCAGGGTTCGGACCGTCAGTGTCTTGGCCAAGCCCGGCACGCCCTCCATCAGGACGTGGCCGTCGGAGAGGAGGCCGACCAGGAGCCGTTCAACCATCGCCTTCTGCCCGACCACGACCCGTCCCACCTCGGTGAGGAGAGGTTCGACAAAGGCGCTGGTTTCCCGAATTCTTGCCTGAATGACTTCGATGTCTCGGTCCATGGATGGCTCGGATCTTGAACGGTTTTCCGGAGAAAAAATGGACGGGAGTCACCCCCAGGCCGGAAGCTCAAGGGCGTTCCCGGCCTGGGCGCCCTGGGGTCTTCCAAACCTCATGGTTCCCTTAGTGATCAAGGTATATGGATCCCGCGGGCACCGGAACGGTTGTCCGGCGGAATCCTATGCTGACTGACGGATCACGAACCGGGGCGGACTGGCTGGTCGCGTCGTTCGCGGGTTGATCGCCAGGGTGCCGGATGCCCTTGCGGGATGCGCCTCTCGTGCATATTTCCGTCGCCACAGAGTGCCGACAATGCGGCAGCATACCCCAGGGGCATCGGTACGGCATCCCCGATCCACTTGGCAAGCTGCGCGCGCGCAGGCCGTCCGCCTCCGGCACCGACGAACCGGTATCCAAGCGGAAAACCCTGGATCACTGAGGCTTCCCGTGGGGTGATTGTGCGGCGCTCGGTGGGGTGGACGAACCGGCCACGGCCTGGAGAAGTGAACCCCGTCGTGATCGTGGGTGCGGGTCGGTCGGGGTACATTCTGCCATACACGGCGCCGTAGGTGGTTCCGGCTTGGTGGCAGCGCGGCCTCCGGGCATCAGGAAGGTCGTAGGCATCGTTGTCAAATAGCCAATCAATACGTTCTTGGTTCTCAACGGAATGCTCCGTCTGGATGTCCAGAACATCCCTTTCCCTCCCGGTTACCCTGAAGGTCGGAACCTTCCGTAGGAGCCATGAGACCGATCGCTCGCCCCGCTTCGTACCGGGATCCGATAGGGCATTCTTCACGCTTTCAATGGGCAGAGGATTGTTGTCGCGACACGCGACCATGAAATATCGACGACGGGCTTGCGGCCAACCCATCTCGTCTGCGGCCAGCACGCACTCTGTGACCCGGTAGCCCCTGGAACGCAGCAGTGCTCGCACCGAGGCGACCACGTCCGCAGTGTCCGAAACTACGCGTGGTACGTTTTCTATGATAACCCTAGGCACATTTGCGGCCACGGCAAATGCGGCGACCGCCAGCATCAGATGATTGCGGGGATCCCGTCCGCGAGTGCGGTTGTTAAGGCTGGAATGACCCTGGCAGGGAGGGCCTGCGGCGAGCAGGTCCAGATCGCGCGCTGCGAAGGCCACATCTTCGTCCAGCACTTCCGGTTCATAGGCGAATTGAGCTCGGTCGGCGTGACCGTACACCCGGTAGTCAACCAGCGAAGTCACGGAACGCGTTTCTTGAAAACGGACCGTGTGGTTGGCCGAAAAAGTAGCGACGGCACCCGGGTCTGAATCTACGACGAGGCGGTACACCACCGACCTCCCCAGCTCTTTGGCCAGCTGGCTCACCCCCAGCGCGAGGCCGCCCGCCCCGCAAAAGAGCTCGGCGATTCGCAGGGGCCCGCAGTTTGGGTTTTCCGACCGAGGCGAACATCCGGACAGATAGGCGCACCACCAAGCAGCAAGAAAATCTCGTTCCACGTCTTCCGACGCGCCCTGGTTCACCGGAACAGAGGATTGAATGCAAAGGCCGTCAATCGCAACTCTGCGTACGATCCGGTCCGCATTTTGTTCAAACTCTGACCTTGGCTGGACGCGGTAAGAAGCCGTGCGGAACAAGCTTCTTCCATGAATGGAAGCGAAAGATTCGTCAAGAGATCTCTCCTTGGACCTCGTTACGGGAATTCCCCTAGAGATCCGCTCCAAGTTTCCTCAATAGTTCGGCCGCTTCATCTTGAGTATACAAATTCAAGAGCACGTTTGACCAAGTACGATTGATGCGCTTGGCAAATTCACGTAATTCTCTCGTTTTGAGGCTGTTTTCATGTTGAAATTCAACCATCGCCCTCACAAGAGCCGGCGCGGACCCGCTCCGTACACGGAAAATGTGGCTGCGCCAGAAGTCGGTTGACCTTCGCAAGCGCGACGCGTGGCTGCCGTACTTGGACCCGCCAAGGGCGGTCATCCTCAAGTACATGCGAGTGAGCACACACTCAGACGACTTCACAGCATTTACATAGACGAGATGCTTGCCTTCATCAAAATCCGCAGTCGTTCCCCATTGCCGCCTCGGGCCAAGAGCGAAGCATTGGGGTGAGGCGCGTCTTTCGCCAGAAGTCCGGGCGCCCCTGCAATGTCGTTCCGGAAGAGTTTGGAGATGTCGCCGGACAGGCTTGTGTACTTGGGATCAAAGGGCTGCCAGTGCCAGGCGGGTTTGCGGATCATGGGAAGCGCGATGCCTTTCGTTCAAACGGCCAAGTGACGTCTTTCAATGAAACTTATCCGATAATGTTCTTCTTGGGAATGTGCGACCCGATCCGTGTCAAAATAGGATCGCTCCCGAATGGCTGTATTGCGTGGGTGTACAGTTGGCAAGGGCTGTGCAGGAATTCACCGAGAATCTGCATGCCCGGGGCCAAACCACTGCGAAAACCGGGATGAGCACGCGGGAAGTTGAGACAGCTAGCCACGCCTGACCCCCTCATCCCCGACGCCCGACCCCCAGAGCGAATTAGTCCGCGCAGGAGCGAGAGAATTTGCCCGTTACCCTGCTCTGTGTTCCGAGTGGCCACCGGACCGCTACTCCAGCCGTCTGGGCAGAATCAACTTCACGAGTTTGCCGTTCAAGCCCATGTCTTCCCAACGCTCGCCCGTCAGGTCGATCACCACGGCGGTACCCGTCGGCAACTTGTGGCGAAGCAGCTGGATCTCTCCTTCTTCGCCGCTTCTGGCCAAGCCCGAGGCGACAGCGTGGCTGGCAGGGTTGTGACCGACGACCATCAGGGTCTCGACTTCGGGTGGGGCCGACCGGACGCTGGCCAACAGAGTGTCACGGGATGCCAGATACAGCCTACGGACAAACTTCACTTCCGGGTGGCCACCGAAGCTGGACGCCATGAGGCCCCAGGTCTCCCGGGTACGGACTGCCGGGCTGCAGTAGACGAGATCGGGAACATAGCCGTCCTGGCGCAACGCGGCCGCGACCCGGGGCGCGTCCCGGCGGCCCCGGGCTTGCAGCGGTCGGTCATGATCGGGGAGTCCATGATCACGCCAGCTCGACTTCGCGTGTCTCACCACGATCAACCGTCGCATTCGTTCCGCCCTTGACCGAAATCAGCTTTTTGTACCCCGAACGGCGTCCACCTTGGAGTTCGTCCGTTCTGGCCTCTGATCATTGGGAGTTGGTGCTGGATCGTAAAGGGCCAATTCCGGCCGGGCTGCGCTCATTCTCGTCGCTGCCGTCCTTCTGCCCACCTACAGTTTCGGGGCGGAACAAGTCCGGGGCCACGGCCCGATGGCTCCTCCCGGGATTGCCCGTACAGCGGTGAACGATTCCCCGGCATGGGTCTCGACGGTGGATTCGTTTTGACCGCCGGGTTCGCAATATCCCGAAGATTGTGTAGCTTTGGCGACTCAATGAGTGAAGGCCGTACCGATTTGAACAATGAGAGGATGCAATGGCGAGTACACCCAACGGGCGATTCTGCTGGTGCGAACTGATGACCACCGATGTGGATGCGGCCGGCGACTTCTACGGCCGGATCACCGGGTGGACGACGACCTCGTGGCCGGGTGAAGGCGATACTCCCTACACTCTGTGGATGAATGGGGAAATGCCCGTCGGCGGGCTTATGGAGCTTCCCGCGGAAGTTGCCGCCTCGGGCGCGCCGCCCTGTTGGTTGCCGTACGTTTCCTCGCCCGGTGTTGACGCGACCGTTGCGAAGGTGCAAAGCCTGGGCGGCGGTGTCCTCAACCAGATGGACATTGCCCAGGTGGGACGAATTGCCGTCATTCGGGATCCGCAGGGCGGGGTCGTCACCGTGATGGAGCCGGAGGGAGACACGCCGGGCCACGATGGCCTTCCTTCCGTCGGTGAGTTTTCCTGGTACGAGCTCGCGACTCGGGACTGGGAGGCGGCGTGGTCTTTCTACTCGGATGTCTTTGACTGGCAGGAAACCAGCCGGATGGATATGGGGGAAATGGGCTTCTATCAGATGTTCGGACGGGGCGCCCATCCGGTGGGCGGCATGTTCAACGGGCCGGCGGAGATCCCCGTTGGGTGGTTGACCTATGTCCGAGTGCCGGACGTAAACACAGCTGCGGAAACGGTGACAGAGCTGGGCGGAAAGGTCATGAACGGCCCCGTGCAGGTCCCCGGCGGCGACTTGATTGCCCAGTGCCTGGATCCCCAGGGAGTCGCTTTCGCGATCCACGCGACGGCGGGGAGCTGACCGGCCCGAAGGGAAGGTGGCCCGCCCACGGAAGTGGCCGGCCCCCAAGCGCGGCTTACTTATCCAGGGGCTGCGCCAGCCTGCCGGGCGCTAGGCCCCAGAGGGGGACACGGCCGGTGGCACAGCCATGAGGCTGCGGCGCATAGAAGCCATGCTCAAGCAGTCGGCACGGTTCAACCACCGCCAGGTGGCGGTTTGGGCAATGCCATTCGCCATGCCGGTGCGCGCTACACGATCAAGTCGCACCAACGCAGCCATGCCGTGGCATACGATACTGCCCGTACCGACCTTCTTGAGCTAGCGGACCCGGGCCTGTTGGAGCGGCGAGAGCGGGACCGAACCTACGGATTCATATCGCCCGATAACATCGAAGCGCGGCTCCTCGAATTTTCGCCAACCTAAAGTAAGGGTCACCCTTGGGAATCAAGCCACCCCGATCGATGGGTCCAGGAAGACGTCCTGGATCAGGTTGAGGAGTTTGACCCCTTCGGACATGGGACGCTGGAAGGCCTTCCTTCCGGAAATCAGCCCCATTCCTCCGGCCCGCTTGTTGATTACGGCAGTGCGCGCAGCCTGAGCAAAGTCGTCCGTACCGCTGGAGCCACCGGAGTTGATCAGTCCTGCCCGTCCCATGTAGCAGTTGGCCACTTGGTAGCGGGTCATCTCGATGGGGTGGGTACCGGGGACCAGGTCTTCGTAGACCCGAGGGTGGGTCCGCCCGAAGCCGATGGCGGGGTAGCCGCCGTCCACCTGGGCCTGCTTCTGCTTGATGATGTCCGCCTGGATGGTGACCCCCAGATGGTTGGCCTGTCCCGTCAGGTCGGCGGCCGCGTGATAGTCCGTTCCGTCCTTCTTGAACGCACTGTGCCGCAGATAGCACCATAGAACCGTGACCATCCCCAGCTCGTGGGCCATCTGAAAGGCTTCCGAGACCTCCTGAAGCTGGCGGGCCCCCTGGTCCGAGCCGAAGTAGATCGTTGCCCCCACGGCGGCGGCGCCCAGCTCCCAGGCCTGCTGCACGCCCGCGAACATCACTTGGTCGTAGCGGTTGGGGTACGTGAGCAGTTCGTTGTGGTTCAGCTTGACGAGAAAGGGGATCTTGTGGGCAAAACGGCGGGAACAGGCCCCCAGCACACCAACGGTGGAGGCGACCGCGTTGCAGCCCCCTTCCAAGGCCAGCTCGATGATGTTGCCGGGATCGAAGTAGACCGGGTTCGGCGCGAAGGATGCCCCTGCGGAATGCTCGATTCCCTGGTCGACGGGGAGGATGGACACGTACCCGGTGCCCGCGAGTCGGCCGTGGTTGAGAATCTGCTGCATGCTGCGAAGTACCTGCGCATTCCGGTCGGTACCGGCCAGGACCCGGTCCACGAAGTCCGGACCCGGGAGGTGAATCTGTTCCTTGCGGAACCCCTTCGCCTGGTACGAAAGGAGATCTTCAGCTTCGCTTCCCAGTAGATCGTGAACTTGGCTCACTAGGGGCACACTCGCTTCGGGTTTTCGGGTGACTCCGGCCGCAAATTACCAAAGAGGCGATAGGGGCGCAAACCAAGCTCTCACGAGATCTACTTGTTGAGACGATCTGGACGGAACCCGGCGTGCTGGCCCAGGAGGAGATGCGCATCCCGGCCCGGGAGCGGCCGCAGCGAAGCCCGCCGTCCCGACGGATCCGCGCGGCCATGGAGGTGCCGGTTGACGGGTGGGGTCCGTCGTCCCCATGGTCGGGGGCGGACGCCGCATCCCGGACCGAGGGTCGGCACAATTGCCCTTACGCCTCCAGATCGTGGAGGCGAAGGGTCTCTAAGGAGGGAGCACGATGACCAGATTCGCCGAGATCCTAGGGTTGCTTCTTCTGGCGGGTTGCCTTTCGATTTCAGAGGCCGCGGCCTTGCAAGCGGGCGACCCCGTTGTCAAGCTGGAAGCCGATCCCCCGCAGCTCGCCATGCGGGTGGGGGACCAAGCCCAGGTCACGGTCGTGGCCGTGACGCGGTCCGGCGCCAGGCGGGAAGCCCCGATCCGGCTCGTGGGTCCCCGGTCCGCCGTACGCGTGCGCCGGGGTGTGGTCACCGCCCGCTCCGCGGGGGAGTACGCCCTCGTCGCAACCTATGCTCCGCCGGGCCAGGACCCGGTTACCCTGGCCGTGCCCGTAAAGATCGACTGGCCCCGGGTGGCCCGCGTGGTGGTCTCTCCCGTCTCTCAAGTCCGGCTCTTCACAGGGACGACGATTCGGCTTCGAGCCCGAGCGGAACACGGAGACGGCAGCATCCGGCCTGCTCCCCGCGTGGAATGGTCCAGCGATACCCCGGACATCGCGTCGGTCGACCGTTTCGGCCGGGTGACGGCGCGGGTCCCCGGGGAGGCCAGGATCAACGGCCGGGTGGAGGGCATTGCCGGAACCATCACTTTGCCCGTCGGTCGGTTCGTGGGGGAGTTCTTGGAGATTGAGGGTGGGGTGGCGCGCGTTCGGACCGGCGATGTCATCAATTTCAGCGCCGTCGTGAAAGACGGAAGTGGCCAGATCATCCCGGATGTGCCCGTCGAATGGTCCCACGGCTACGAAGCGTCTGAAGGGATCGTCGCCCCTCCCGCCCCCGGTCAGATGCGGCAAGGCCGTTTCGTTGCGGATGTGCCAGGGGTCTACACGGTGGTGGCCGACGCAGGACCGCTGACCGCCCGGACTTCCTTCCGGGTCGCTCCGCGCGACGTCGTGCAGAAGCTGGAAATCGAGGGCCAGGGCAGGGAACAGCGGGTGCGCACAACGGACTTCTGGGTCTTCCAGGGAAGGGACGACAGGGATTACGCCCTGACCGGTGCCAAGCGGTCGAACGGCTTCGGCTTCGTGTGGGACGTCACGGACCCCGGCAACATCGTCAAGACGGATTCGATTCAAGTGGACGCCCGCTCCGTCAACGACATGAAGGTGTCCCCGGACGCTCGGTACGCGACCATGACCCGGGAAGGGGCGTCGGACCGGCGAAACGGACTCGTCCTCCTGGACCTGGCGGATCCTGCCCATCCCAGGATCGCGTCCGAAGTAACCGACTACGGTCTCACGGGGGGTGTCCACAACGCCTTTCCCACCGAAACCCACGTCTTCGCCCTGGCCAACGGAGACAAGTACGTCATTCTGGACGTGACAGACATTTACAATCCCCGCTACACCGGAGAATACAACCACCCCGACAGCCGTCTTCACGACGTGTGGGTCATGGACGGGCTGGCGTACTCCGCGGAGTGGGAGACCGGCTTGGTCGTGGTGGATGTAGGCGACGGGCGCTGGGGCGGTTCCCTGGAAAACCCCGTCTTCGTGAGCAGTTATCCGCTCCCGACGGGGGGCACCCACGCCGTCTTTCCGTACGTGTCGGAGTCCACGGGGAAGCACTACGTGTTCGTCGGCGACGAGATCATGAACCGCCGGGGTCTCGCGTGGGAGGGCCCGGGGACGGGGCGAGGGTCCTATCAGCTTCCCTACGATCCTCGGACGGGGATGCACGGCATCCCGCTTGCGACCCAGGGGTACATTCAGATCATCGACTTCTCCGACCCAGAGAACCCTGAGATGGTGGCGCGGTACGAAGTGCCCGAGTACGGGACCCACAACATTTGGGTAGAGGACGATGTGCTGTACCAGGCCTATTACGAGGGAGGCCTGCGGGTCGTGGACGTGTCGGGTGAGCTAATGGGGAACCTCTACACGCAGGGTCGAGAGATCTCCGTCTTCAAGCCCTACGACCCGGCCGGATACGTTCCCAACGCTCCCATGACGTGGAGCGCCATGCCCTTCAAGGGCCGAATCTTCTTTTCCGACACGAACTCAGGCCTGTGGTCGGCCAGGCTTGTGCCCCGAAACAGGCCGGTGAGCTGAACGTAGGACTGTGGCGACGCGCAGAAACCGATCCTGGGCAACGGGTCAACGGGTCTCCGGACGACCCCACGTCACAACACTCACCCGGGGTCCCGGACCACCCGGCGGATCACGGCCCTGTCAACGCCCAGTTCGTCTTGGGCCCCGGAGGAGGACGAGGTCTCCAAGGACGTCTAGCAAACGCTCGTTGATCGGTACCTCGACCGAGAATTCCTCGTGCTCTCCATTCCAGACCGTCCACCGCTTGGCTTGGTCGGTCGGCAGCACGTAGCGCGGCATCCAGAGGCGACCGTCCCTGTCCATTCCGAATCCGATCAATGGGAGGAGCGATTTCGTTGTAACGATAGTCGCGTTCCCGAAATTCGAACGTTGACGTACGCCCCATTGCCGCGAGCTGCTCTTCAGTGATTTCCCAACCGCGTCTGTGGTGGGCTCGTTCTTCGCGAACCGCGGCTTCAAAATCGGTCTCCGATATCTTCACGCCACCCGGCATTGACCCGCCGTGCGTCCAGAAGCTCCCCTTTGTCCGAAAAGAATGTCAGGCGGCGATTGTTGTTCTGGTCCCAGACAACGAGTTGCTGCTGCTGCCTGAACAAGCACAGCCCCCATCCAGAACCAACAAACTCTCCCGGCCCTCCGCCCTCTCTCCCGGCGGTCCACAGCTCACCCGTCCATGGGTTGACGAAGAGGGGTGTCGGAGAAAGATGCGCCAACCCGGAAGGGCTGTTCTGACGGGCGTCTAGCGACAAGCTGGCTATTGCGGCGTCCAACCCGGGTTCGCCAGGAAAAACGCCCTTTTCCGTAACGAATGTCGGGGTTCCCAAGATCCCGATCGACTTTGCCAGGCTCATGTCGTACTCTACCCGATGCAACGTGGATTCATCATCCAAGCAGTCGGAAAACAATTGTATACGCTTGATGCCCAAGCGCTCTGCTCAAGCCACCCAGTCGCTCTCTTCCATCCAATCGTCTTCCAACAGCAGGGCTTGATGAGCCTGCTCAAAGACCGATTGCTTCTCGCTGCAAACGGCAGCCAGCGCGGGCTCTCCGGCGTCGCGATGTCCGTCCAGGGGAAGATGACGGATCACGAGATCAACGTCATGTGACGCGGCTGCATCGGAAACTTCTTCCGCAATCTGTCGACATATCGAACACTCATAGTCAACGAACTCAACGACCGTCCGATTCGAAAGGTCTCCACTTCCAGCTATCCTGCTACGGGCATCGGTCAGCGTTGGCCAAACCTCCGCAATGGCCCGCTGGGCTTTCCAAGCCTGGAAAGTGGTCACGATGCGGCTTCCGATCACACCGGACGGGCCAAGGAGCACGATTGCCAGGGTCACCAGGATGGCGATGTTGACACCGAGGTCAAGCTTGGACGGCTTCCTGGGATTCATTGGACTCCTGTTCGCAATCCAGAGACTCCAGGCCGCAATTTGGGCGGGGCTAGCCTGGTTGGTGAGCTACCCACCGCGGCAGTTGCTCTTGATGGTCGGTCCGCCTACACAGGTCAGAACATCACTGTCTAGGACCCAAGATGACGGCCAGCGCCAGCAAGGACAAACCTGCTAGCCGGACGAGACGATGAAGAGTTGGGATGTGAGAGGCCCGCTGGGGTGCCCTGTCCAAATTCACGGGGTCGCCATCAAACTCCTTCCGTTTCGCCTCCCAGTCCCGCGGGTCGCCGGTTTTGCAACCGCTTGCCTTCCAGTTCTCTGCGGTGTGCCCAGTCGATGAGGGTACGGAACGTACACGTGTCGCGGTCATCCGCGGATGTGCGTTTGGCGTAGCTTCCGTCGACGGCCATTTCCCAGCCGCGGCGCTGGTCCCCAAGCTGCACGTCCAGCAAGTAGCGAAGTTCGGCCCGAAGGGCAGGGTCCTCTACGGGGACGAGAACTTCGACCCGGGCGCTGAGGTTCCTTCGCATGCAGTCGGCGGACCCAAGGTAGTATTCCTCATCGCCGCCATTGCGAAAGTAGTAGATCCGGGTGTGCTGGAGGAATCTTCCGACGATGCTCACCACCCGGACGTTCTCCGACAGACCCGGAATGCCGGGGCGAATGCGGCAGCTGTCGCGGATGATCAGATCCACCTTCACACCCTTGCTTGCGGCGACATACAGGGCTCTCGTCACCTTCGGATCCGCCAGGGCGTTCATCTGAAACTGAATCTGGCCGGGACTGTCGTCCGAGTGGACGGCAATCTCCCGTTCGATTCGGCCCAGGAGGGCGGGGCGCAGGTGCTTCGGGGCGGTGAGAAGCTTCCCGTACTTTCGTGCGGGGTGGTACCCGGTGGTCAAATAATTGAAGAGCTCCGTCAGATCCGCCCCCACGGACTCATCGCATGTCAGCAATCCCTGGTCGCAGTACAGGCGGGCGGTCCCGGCATGATAGTTACCCGTGCCGACGTGTGCATAGCGCCGGAGCCCATCATAATCCTGTCGCACCACGAGAATGAGCTTGCAGTGGGTTTTGAGCCCCAAGACCCCGTAGGTCACGTGGATCCCATGGGCGGCCAAGGCGTTCGCCCACTGGATGTTGGCGGCCTCGTCGAACCGGGCCTGCAGCTCAATGACCACGGCCACCTGCTTTCCGGTCCGCGCCGCTTCCACGAGGTTATCGATGATGCCGCTGTGGGGCGCCATCCGATAGAAGGTCATCTTGATGGCGCGTACCTTCGGGTCGCGAACGGCTTCCCGGAGGAACCGAACGACGGAGGTATCGAAGGCTTGGTAGGGATGATGAAGGAGAAGGGCGCCGGAATCTCGGATGATGTGGAAAATGGGGCGGTCGTTGAGGAGCCCGGGGTGTTCCGCCGGGTGGTGGGCCGGATCCTTGAGGTCCGGCCGATCCAGGTCCCGAAGTTCGATCAGGTCCTTCAGCCCTTGAAGTCCGTCGCCTTCAAAGACGTCACTGTCCTTCAACCCCAGCTTCTTCGCCAGCATGGTTCGTCGGCGCTTGTCCATGCCCTTCTTGACCTGCAAGCGAACGATGGGAGCCAGACGGCGGTTGCGCAGTCCGGTTTCGATCAGCTCGAGGAGGTCGTCGGCCGTATCCTCGTCCACGTCGTAGATGGCGTTTCGGGTGACGCGAAAGATGTCGCAAGACACAACCTCCATTCCGGGGAACAGGAGGTCCAGGTTGTTTGCAATGACGCTTTCCAGCCGAACCCACGCAGCGGAAGCATCGATTTGGACGAAGCGGGGAATCCCCGTCCCCACGGGCACCTTGACACGAGCCAGGGACAACGGGTCATTGCCCGGATGACGGAGCGTGACCAGGAGGTTCAGCGATAGGTTCGAGATGAACGGGAAGGGGTGTGCTGGATCCGTCGCCTGGGGCGTGACCAGAGGGTAGATGTTCCGCACGTAGTGCTTCCTTAGCCATTCGCGCTGGCTCCGATCCAGGTCTTTCAGATTGAGGACATGAATTCCCTCATTCGCCAGGCGCTGCAGAATGTCCCGGGCCGCGGTTCTCTGCCTCCGCTCCAAGTGCCGAACGACCTGGTAACACTGGTTGATCTGCTGGACCGGTGTGCGACCGTCCACCGTGCGTTCCGTGATGCCCGCCTCAACCTGCTGTTTCAGCCCGCCGATCCGCTTCATGAAAAACTCATCAAGGTTCGATCCCACGATCGAGAGGAAGTTCACTCGTTCCAGCAGGGGAGTCCTCGGATCCTCCGCCTCGTGAAGCACTCGGAAGTTGAAGTTGAGCCAGGTGAGCTCCCGGTTCAGGTAGTACTCGGACTGGCGGAGGTCGTGCGCCTCCATCGGCGCGGGCACGGGCGTAGGATCCGGGGGCGTGCGAAAGCAGATCGGCTCATGATTTGCATCAGGAAGGTGCTTCGTTGCGGTGGGAGTCGCCACGTCCGCAGGGGCCGTGTCCGCAGGGGCACGTCGCGCGCCTTCGTACCCAATGCTTTGCGGGCGGGTTTTCTGCATTCTTCTTGAACTCCCGTGGGGGGATCACCATGGCGAAAATCAAGATATACTGGGTGGGGATACTAGGTGAGGCCGATCCAGCGAACGAGCTACCTGAACCCGCTGCGCGACCGGACCCAGGCCGGGCCATTGCGGCCCTGGGTCAAGCTACTGCGTCGGATCAATGCCCCCGCCAAGCGCGATAAGGAAGCCGCTTGGCGGGGAACGTGACTTGGAGTCGGCGACCGCGGTGGATGTCGCGCCGGTGTTCTCCCGGGTGGCCTTTTGGACATCCGCTTCACTCCCGAATCGCTATATTCGCCGGGCAAGGTATTGTTCTCGCCAACGGCGGAAGCGGGGCATTGACCCGCAAGGAGGTGAACGTCCGGGATTCGCCTTTTCCGACCGTTCCCTCAAGTACCCGGCCCACAGTGTACCATCGAATCCGGCGCCAACTGGGACTTGTTTCTCCCGAGACGTTTCTCCGCATGGCGCGGGGGGGCCCCCGGGGATTCTGGGCGGTGGGAGAGCGGTGGGTGGCCCACGCGGGGGTGGTCGCGGACGTCAAGGTGGCGGCGACCGACGCAAGGGGTGACGGGAACCGGGGCCGGTCCCGATTTCGAACGGTGCAGGCCCGGGCAAAGCGGATCTTCGCGCGTACGTCCGGCGAGGTTCCGGCCCGAATCTTCGGCGGCTTCTCTTTCTCCTCGCGGCACCGTGCTGCCGACGTCTGGTCCGCCTTTCCTTCGGCCTGTTTTCACCTCCCGGCGGTTGAGGTTGAGTTCCACCCTCTGGAAGGCGGGTCCTGGCTCACCGTTCGTGACCCGGATCCGGCCCGAGCCGAAGCGCGTTGCAAGCGCTGGGCGCAAGCCCTTGAGGACGAAGACCGGGGAAGGGGGCGACCGAGACCCGTGGGTCGGGGTCGTTCGGAAGCGAAATCGCGAATCTCCCGGGCGCTGGAAGATCTTCCCCGCAAAGCCCGGTTCTCGGGGACCGGTCTAGATGCCTGGGAGCGCATGGTGCGCGATGCCCTTCACAGGATCCGGGCCGGGGAGGCGGAGAAGGTCGTCCTCGCCCGGATTCTGGAGGTCCATCCGGCCCGGCGGATCGGGCCGACGGATCTGGCAATCGCCCTTTGGCGGGAGAATCAAGGGAGCCATGTCTTCCTTTTCGAACCCGTTCCCGGTGAAGCCCTGGCGGGGGCCGCGCCGGAAAGGGTTGCGGTTCTCGCCGGCGACCGGTTCCGCGCGACAGCCGTTGCCGGGAGTGTGGCGGTCGGAGGCGAAGCGGCGGAGACCGCCCGGCTGGCCCGGCGGTTGTTCACGAGTGCCAAGGACAGAGCCGAGCACGACTTTGTCGTGAAGGACATGGTGGAGCGCCTCGGTCGGCTGGGGTGTGATGTCCGCCGGGAAGGGGAACCCCACGTGCTGACGCTGGCGCGAATCCAGCATCTGGAGACCAGGATCGCCGCCGAAGTCCCCGGTGGGGTTTCTCTCATGGACCTCCTCGGAGTTCTGCATCCGACCCCCGCCGTTTGCGGAATCCCACGGGACGTTGCCTTGGGGATTCTGACGGAGAGCGAGGTGTTCGAACGGGGCTGGTACGCCGGTCCCGTAGGGTGGCTCGATTCCCAGGGCGGAGGGATCTTTGTACCGGCGCTCCGGTCTGCGGTGTGCTCGGGAGGGAAGTGGCGATTGTTTGCCGGGGCCGGGATCGTTCCGGGTTCCGACCCCGCCTTGGAGTGGGAAGAGACGAAAATCAAGTTTCAACCGGTCCTTCAAGCGTTGGCCCGAGCCGGCAGGAGCGGAACGCGCTTCGTCGGAATCGGATGACCGGTTCGCGAGGGGCCTCGTACCCCCGCCCAGGGACGGGCGAGATCAACCTATCCTGGTCCCTTGAGGTTCTCGGTGCCCTCGCGGCCCTCGGCTTGGAGGAGGTGGTGATCACCCCTGGGTCCAGGTCGGCGCCCCTCGTCCTCGCGGCCTGCTCCCTTCCGGGGATTGGTGCGCGAGTCCACTTGGACGAGCGGTCGGCCGGATTCTTTGCCCTGGGATACGGGCGCCGCACCCGCCGCGCCGCCGCCGTCGTGACCACCTCCGGGACCGCGGTCGCCAACCTTCTCCCGGCTGTCGTGGAGGCCGACATCTCGGACATTCCCCTCATCCTCCTCACGGCGGACCGCCCCCCCGGGCTTCGGGGGGCGGACGCGAATCAAACCATCGACCAGGTGGGCATCTACGGAAGCCGGGTGCGCTTCCAGGCAGACCTGCCCCTTCCCTCCCGGGAGGGATTGCGGGAGGGGGTGGGGGTCGTGGAGGAAGCGGCCCGCCTCGCCGCGGGACCACCCGGCGGTCCGGTGCACCTGAACGTTCCGTTTGAAAAGCCCCTCCAGCCGGAAACGCGGGAGGCCATGGGGAGCCTTGGGGCGGTTGCCGTGCAGAAGTTCCAGCGCGGGGAAGATCCCGGGGCAAGGGCTGCGGTTCTGCCTCCCCCGTCCCAGGGGGCAACGTCGGATGCCGTCCAAGGAATCTCCCCGGAGCCGATTCGTACCGCTGCCCGGCATTCCGCCCGGAAACCCTTCCCCGAGGCGGAGATGGTGGCCCACCACATCGCCGCTGCCCGCCGTCCCGTCTTGGTGGCCGGTCCCTCCAGCGACCCGGACGCAGAGGGCGCTGTCCTGGCCCGTTTCGCGGCGGATCTCGCCATTCCCATCCTGGCCGACCCCCTCTCCGGCGTCCGCTTCGCCGCTGTTCCAAACGCACCGGTTGTGGGTGCCTACGATCATTTTCTTCGAATTCCGGGCCTCTCTCGACGCCTCACGCCGGATTTGGTCCTCCGCACGGGCCGGACCCCGACTTCCGCCACCCTGGAAGCCGCGCTTGGGGGTTGGCGGGATGCCGTCCAGATCGTGATGGACGCTGGGAGCCGACAGAAGGACTACCAAGGCTTGGCGGACCACTACGTTCGCGCCCCGGCGGGACGGCTCGTGGAAGAACTGGCCGGGGCGGGCGCGCCCGGAGCCGGGACCTCGGCGGCTCCGGCTTGGTGCCACGCCTGGATGGAAGTGGAAGCGGCGGCGTGGTCCGCCGTCAAGGAAGAAACGGGAGATCCCGGAAACGAGGGCGCCTATGCCCAAGCCCTGCTGGACAGCCTCCCGCCGGGTTCGACACTCTTCGTCTCCAGCTCCATGCCGGTCCGGGATCTGGACGCGTACGGTCGCCCGGCGCCGAAGGGCGTTCGAGTTCTGGGAAATCGAGGCGCGAGCGGCATTGACGGGGTCGTCTCGTCGGTGCTGGGATGTGCGGCGGGGGGTTCGGGCCCGGTGGTCGGACTGGTGGGGGATCTGGCCTTCTACCATGACATGAACGGGCTCCTGGCTTCCCGGGATGGATCCTTGAACGTCGTGTTGGTCTTGGTGGACAATGACGGGGGCGGCATCTTTCACATGCTTCCCATCCGGGCTTTCGAACCTGTATTTACGCCCTATTTTGCCACACCCCACGGACTTGACTTCCGCCACGCGGCCCGGCTGTACGGCCTTCCCTTCGCGGACGCGGAAACGCCGGCCGAACTGGCGGAGAGGGTGTCCGCGGCGATCGTGCGGCCCGGCACGGACATCATTCGGGTTCGGACCGACCGGGAGACGAACCGGCGGCGCCACGAAGCGGTCCGCGCTCGGGTTGCCCGCCGACTGAACCCGTTCCTCACCGGAGAGACACCATGATCGGTACGAAATGGCAGACCGTAAAGTCCTATGAAGACATCACCTACAAGAAGCGGGAGGGCGTGGCTCGGATCGCCATCAACCGGCCCGAAGTACGCAACGCATTCCGCCCCGAAACCCTCTTCGAGCTCCTTGACGCCTTCAACGACGCAAACGAGGACACGTCGGTGGGTGTGGTGCTCCTCACCGGCGAAGGACCCGCCAAGGATGGCAAGTATGCCTTTTGCTCCGGCGGGGATCAGCGGGTTCGGGGGGATGCCGGCTACGTGGGCGGGGACGGGGTCCCCCGGCTCAACGTCCTCGTTCTTCAAAGACTCATCCGGACCATGCCCAAGCCGGTCATCGCCCTCGTGGCCGGGTACGCCATCGGCGGCGGCCACGTGCTCCACGTGGTCTGCGACCTTACCCTTGCCGCGGACAACGCCGTCTTCGGCCAGACCGGCCCGAAGGTGGGGAGCTTTGACGGGGGCTTCGGGTCTTCCTACCTCGCCCGGATCGTGGGCCAGAAGAAGGCGAGGGAGATCTGGTACCTGTGCCGGCAATACAGCGCGAAGGAGGCGGAGGCCATGGGCTTGGTCAACAAGGTCGTTCCCGTGGACCGTCTTGAGGACGAGGGTTTCGCCTGGGCCCGGGAGATTCTGGCCCACAGCCCCCTGGCGATCCGCCTGCTCAAGTCGGCCTTCAACGCCGATGTCGACGGGCAGGCCGGTCTTCAGGAGCTGGCTGGGAACGCTACCCTGTTGTTCTACATGACGGAGCAAGGCCAAGAGGGCCGAAATGCCTATCTGGAGAAGCGGAAGCCCGAATTCGGGAAGTATCCGTGGCTGCCTTGGTAGGTTTCGACTTGCGGGCTGCAGTTCCCCGCCCGTACCGACCCCCTGTCGGGGCCGCCCGGGTGGGCTGGGGCCTCCGTACGGCGCTCGGAAGCGACGCTCCGGGAGGAGCCTGGGTTCGTTCGGGAGGGAAGTCCGTTCCGTGCGTGTGCGGGCTCCGGGGAGGCCCCGGATGAACCGCCTCCGGGTCTGGATTCTCGCCGTCCGACCCCGCACGTTGGCCGCTGCGGCCGCGCCCGTCCTCGCCGGATCGGGACTGGCGGCCGCCGACGGCAGTTTCGCCGGAGCTCCTGCGCTGGCGGCCCTTGCGGGGGCGCTCCTCATCCAGATCGGGACGAACTTGGCGAACGACTACTACGACTTCATCAAGGGAAGCGACACCGGAGACCGAATCGGCCCGACCCGGGTGACCCATGCCGGACTCCTGCCACCGGAATCGGTGCACCGGGGCATGGTGTCAGTCCTTTCCCTGGCCCTGCTCATAGGATGCTATCTGGTGTGGGCGGCGGGCTGGCCCGTCGTCATCATTGGCCTCGCTTCCCTCATCTGCGCGGTCGCCTACACGGCCGGCCCCTGTCCCTTGGCCTACCTGGGCCTGGGCGACCTCTTCGTCTTTGTCTTCTTCGGTCCCGTTGCCGTTGCCGGGACCTACTACGTCCAGGCCCTGTCCCTGTCTCCGGGTGCCCTCCTGGCCGGAGTGGGACTGGGGGCGTTCAGCACGGCCATTCTTGTGGTGAACAACTTGCGGGACCGGGAGACCGACCAGGTGGCGAGGAAGCACACTCTGGCTGTCCGATTCGGCGATCGTTTCACCCGGGCGGAGTACGCGGTCTGCCTAGCTGTGGCGACCGCTGTTTCCGCTGCCGGGGTCCTTGCCCTGTCTTGGCCCCCCTTGACCCTCCTGTCGCTTGTCGGCGTGGTCGCGTGCGTGCGGGCGACCGGGCGGGTGTTCCGCTTTGCCGACCGCCGGGCCCTGAATCCCGCCTTGGAGCACACGGCCCGGGGGGTGGCCCTCTACGGATCCGGGCTCGCCGTCGGTTTCCTGTTCGGACAGGTCTGACGGACGGAGAGAGCCCTTCATGGCCCGAAACCCGAGGCGGCACGGGGCTGCCCCCGGTCCCGAAGGTCGGCCGGGGACGCCCGCCGACGACCTGAGGCGCAAGGCGGCGGAATCCCCTCTGGCCACGGCTCTGATCTGGGACGAGGGACGAATCCGCTATCAGGAGCTGGACCGGGCTGCCGACGCGGCGGCAGATCGCCTCCAGGCCGCCGGGCTGCTTCCCGGCGCGGTGGTGACCCTTTCCATGCTGCCCCAGCCCAACGCCATCGCGGCCCTTTTCGGTCTCTGGAAGGCGGGCGGAGTCGCCGTACCTCTCCACGAGAAACTCACGGACCCCGAAATGACCCATGCCCTCCGCCTGGTCAGGCCCGCATTCCACCGGGATGTCCAGAACGTTTTCTCCCCGGTTGAGGGAGTCAAGAGAGGGGGCGATCCGCCTCTGTACTTCGGCCCATCCCCGGGGGTGATTGCGCTACTGCTCACCTCCGGTTCCTCGGGCGCGCCCAGGGCGGTCGGGTTCACCCGAGGCGCCTTCGCCGCTTCCGCCGCGGGTGCCGCCCACCGCCTGGGACTGGCCCCCCGGGATCAATGGGGCCTCTGCCTTTCCCTGGGCCACATAGGCGGCCTGGCCCTGCTGCTCCGGGCCATCATGACCGGGAGCGCCGTCCGGTGCTGGCGTTCCTTCAATGCCGATGCCGTCGCCCGAGCCGTCCTCCGGAACGAGGTGACCCATCTCTCCCTGGTACCGGTCATGCTGAGGCGGCTCCTGAAGCGGCTGGGGGGGCGCAGGGTTCCTTCAAGCTTTCGCTGCGCATTGATCGGGGGCGCGGCAACACCCGCCTCCCTCCTGCGGGAAGCCCTGGAAGCGGGTTTTCCGGTGGCACCCACCTGGGGGATGACCGAGACGACGTCCCAGATCGCGACGGGGCCCCCGGAGTTGGCCCGCCGGACGCCCGACGCCGTGGGGCGTCCCCTGCCGGGCCTGGAAGTGAGAACCGGTCCGAAGGGAACCCTGGAGGTCCGAGGTCGGACCCTGGCGTCCATCTTGATCCGGGAGCCGGGCGCACACCCGGAACCGTTGCCGGTCGACCCCGAAGGCTGGTTCTCCACAGCGGACCGGGGCGATGTCGACGGAGAGGGCCGCGTCAGGATCCATGGGCGGCACGACCGGGGCATCCTGACGGGTGGGCTCAGCGTCGACCCTGGGGAAGTGGAGCGGGTCATCGAAGCGCTACCCGGTGTCACGGAAGCGGTTGTCTTCGGGGTGCCGGATGCGGAGTGGGGGGAGGTCGTGGCGGCGGTGGTCGAGACGGACGGGAAGCCAACGGTGGAGGACGTGGACCGCCAGTGCCGCGAACGCTTGCTCCGGGGCCGGTGTCCTTCTCGTATCTTCGTAGTGGACGCCCTTCCGCGAAGCTATACGGGGAAGGTGAGGCGGTCTCTGGTGGTGGAACGATTCGGGCCGGTGGCAACCCCGGCAGGGAGCAATCCATGATCAACGAACTCCGCTGGCGGGGTCTCCTTGCCGACGCCACCCCCCATGTCGGGGAGGCTCTGAACCGGGAGCGGGTCACCGGGTACATTGGCTTCGACCCCACGGCTTCTTCCCTTCACGTGGGCTCCTTGGTGCCGATCATGGGCCTCGTGCACTTGCAGAGGTCGGGACACTGCCCCATCGCCCTGGTGGGCGGAGGAACCGGGCTCATCGGGGATCCTTCGGGGAAGGACAAGGAACGGGCGCTTCTGGACCGGGCCCGGGTAGAGGAGAATGCGGCGGCCATCCGGAAGCAGCTGGCGTTTTTTCTGGATTTCGAATCGCGAACGAACCCCGCCCGAATGGCGAACAACCTGGACTGGCTGGGCGGCCTGGGCCTGGTGGACTTCCTCCGGGACGCGGGCAAGCACTTCTCCGTGAACGCCATGCTCCGCAGGGAGTCCGTGCGGAGGCGCCTGGAGGACGAAGGCTCGGGGCTTTCCTTTGCCGAGTTCAGCTACCAACTCCTTCAGGCATACGACTTTCGGGAGCTGAACGCGCGGTACGGGTGTACGCTGCAAATGGGCGGCTCCGACCAGTGGGGGAACATTACCGCCGGTATCGACTTGGTACGGCGCCTGGGCGGACCCCGATGCCACGGGGTCGTCTTCCCTCTTCTCACCTCGTCCCGGGGGGTGAAGTTCGGCAAGACCGAAGCGGGAACCGTGTGGCTGGACCCGAAGCGCACATCCCCCTACCGATTCTACCAGTTCTGGCTGAACACCGACGACCGGGACGTGATTCGTTACCTGAAGTTTTTCACGCTGCTGGACCCACCAGCGGTGGAAGCGCTCGTCCGCTCCGTGGCCCGGGATCCTCACCGGCGGGAGGCCCAGAGACGCTTGGCCGCCGAGATTACCCGGGTCGTTCACGGGAACCGAGGTCTGGAACGGGCGGTCCGAGCATCGGCGGTTCTTTTCGGCGGCAGCCTCGAAGGGCTGGGGGCACAGGACATCGAAGAGATCTTCGCCGATGTTCCCTCTACCCGGCTCTCCCGGACCCGCTTGGCAGGGGACGGCGCGGGGTTGGCCGCCGTCATGGCCGAAGCGGGGATGACCGCGTCCAAGAGCGACGCCCGCCGAAGGATCAAGGGTGGCGGCGTCTACCTCAACGGGGAGCGGGTCACCGATGTCGCCGCGGTGCTGGGTATGGACGACGCCGTCGAGGGTCGTTTTGCGGTCGTGCGATTGGGGAAGAAGAAGCACTTCGTGGTCGAGGTGGGGTAGATCGGATAAGGCACCCGCGATCTTGCTTCCGACCTTGGCGTCCTTCCGCTCTCGGCCTTCGGTTGCCCGAAACCTTACGATTTCACTCCCCGTCCCGGCGTCCTGGTCTTTCGTAGGGTCGCGGTCCGATCATTCGTATGGTGCGCGTTGCCCTGCCCGCGCCGACCGGGCACGATGGGGAGAGTGGCTGCGCGATCCTGCAGGAACCGTAACCGTCTTGTTCGGAAGGGCTGTGCAATGAGTCTAGGCCGACCACGGGTGGGTGTGATCATGGGATCTCGGAGTGACTGGGCGACGATGATACACGCATGTGACGTGCTTGATGCGCTTGAGATCCCCTACGAGGTGCAAGTGGTATCGGCCCACCGAACCCCTGACCTGCTCTTCGAGTACGCCCAGCAGGCGGAGAAACGGGGTTTGCAGGTGATCATCGCGGGGGCCGGCGGGGCCGCCCACCTCCCGGGAATGGTGGCCTCCAAGACGGTGCTCCCGGTCCTGGGCGTTCCGGTTCGGTCCAGGGCGCTTGATGGCCTTGATTCGCTCCTCTCCATCGCGCAGATGCCCGGGGGCGTCCCGGTCGGGACCCTGGCCATCGGGGACGCCGGAGCGGCCAACGCCGCGCTGCTCGCCGGCCGGATTCTGGGGTGCGCCGACCCGGGCGTCCGGGAAGCGGTTCGCTCCTACGTCCGAGCCCGCACCCAGGCCGTGCTTGCCGACCTGGACCCGCGAAGGCCGCCTCCGTGAAGGTTGCCGTTCTCGGCGGCGGCCAGCTTGCTCGAATGCTGGCCCTGGAGGGCATCCCCCTGGGGCACCGCTTCACCTTTCTGGAACCTGCCCCGGATCCTCCCGCGGCCGCCCTGGGCCCGGTGGTGTGCGCTACGTACGACGATCCGGCCGCCCTGGCGCAGGTCGCCTCGGCCTGTGACGTCGTCACCTACGAGTTCGAGAATGTCCCCGCTGAGAGTGCCGCCTACCTGGAGGCCCGGCTTCCGGTGTTGCCGCCTCCGTCGGCCCTGAAGGCCGCTCAGGACCGCCTGGCGGAGAAGCGACTGTTCCGTGAGCTGGGAATTCCGACGCCTGGGTTCCATCCCGTGGACGGACCCGAAGACCTCCCCGTGGCGTTCGAGGCGACGGGTTTGCCGGCTGTGATCAAGACCCGAAGGCACGGCTACGACGGCAAGGGCCAAGCCGTGGTGACGTCCGCCGGGGAGGCGGTGGCCGCTCTTGCGGAACTCGGCCCGGGGCTGATTGCAGAAGCGTTCGTCGATTTTGAACGGGAGCTCAGCATTCTTGGCGCTGCCGCCCGGGACGGGAGTCGGGTCTTCTACCCCCTGACGGAAAACCACCACCGGGACGGGATATTGCGGGCCAGCTATGCCCCTGCCCCGGAGCTTCCCCCGGCCCTCCAGGCTGAAGCGGAGTCCTGGGCGGGACGGTTGATGGACCGGCTGGGCTACGCGGGTGTGCTGGCCGTTGAGCTCTTCCAGGCCGACGGGGCCCTCCTTGCCAATGAAATGGCGCCGCGGGTTCACAACTCCGGACACTGGACCCTGGACGGAGCGGGCGCGAGCCAGTTCGAGAACCACATTCGGGCGGTGACAGGGCTTCCGCTGGCATCTCCCCGGACTTCCGGCCCCGCGGCCATGCTGAACATCATCGGAGCGCTTCCTTCCCTGAAAGCCGTGGCCGCCATTCCGGATGTCCACATCCACCTCTACGAAAAGGCACCCCGCCCGGGGAGGAAGCTGGGACACGTGAACGTTACGGGACCGAACCGGGCGACCGTGACGGAAGCCGTGAAGCGGGTGTGGAAGCGACTCCCGGGGTGCGGGTCGTTGCCCCCAAGAGCTGCCGATCCCCGGAAGCCCGCTTTCCGGGGGTGACCGTCCGGGATTAGCTTATCCTCATGCGATTGAGAAGCCCCCAGGCGGTTCCCGGAAAGGTGGGTCGCTCGGCGTGTTTTCGCGGAAGTGCGACCGGGGTGTTTCCCTATCCCCCATTCCCCCACCGGCTGGGTCCACCCAAACGGGACCCCAAGGGATGCCCGCGTGCTCGAAGAAATCAAGACAAGAATCGGGAGCGAAATTGAGGCCCTGACCCGGGAGCTCAACGTGGATCTGCCTCGTCGGATCGAGAGGGCCGTTGAGCTGGGCGACTTGAGAGAGAACTCCGAGTACAAATCGGCCCTGGAGCGGCAGCGCTTCGTTCAGGCCCGAATCGGGCAGTTGAGCGGGCGTATGTCCGACCTCTCCAAGATCAACGTGGACGACATGCCCCCGGACCGGGCCGGCTTCGGGTCGAAGGTCAGGGTTCGGGACCTGGCCCGGGACGAAGTCGTCACGTTCACCATCGTGGCCGGAGACTACATGGACCCGGAAGCGGGCCACGTTTCCCTGGAGTCTCCCATCGGACGAGGGTTACTGGGAGCCAGGGAGGGCGAAGAGGTCACGGTGAAGCTGCCGGCGGGGGAACGGCGGTTCAGGGTCGTTGAGCTCTTCACCCTGCCCCAACAGCTTGAACAGCTCCCTGCCGACGGAGGGGGAGAGGGCTGAAGCTCGGCGGCGGAAGGCCTCGGGCGTTCCCCCCTCAAGTGTCCGCTGGCCGCCGCCCAGAAGCCGAAGCCCGAAGCTCAAGGACCCGGCCGAGATCGGTGTCCTTCGGTACCGCCGTCCCCCGGGCGGGCCCCCAAAGGCGGACCGGTAAGGGGAGCGTCGCCCGGAATGCCGACCCCCTTCGCCGAAGCCGGGTGTTCGTACGTGTGCCCCTTGCGCCGCCACCTGGGGAGCCCTACGGTGGGCTTGGCGGGCGGCCAGTAGCGGGAAATGCGTGAGCACCCGAAAGATCTCCTCTTACGGTCTTGGTGACTGCTGGTCCCCGCCGCCCTTGTCCGGTTGAAGGCGCTTTCTGTTGAAGCGGCCTCAACCACCTGCTGGGTGCACGCATGCTGGCCGTCGGGCAGGCTCCCCCGGTGAAGGCTCACGCCATGGGAGCTCTGTCACCGATCTTTGGGAACCCCCGCCGGGATCGCAGCGATAAAAGAGCCACAAAAAAACACCCCCGAAAGCTCAGGTCGGAACCTTGAACCCCCGGGGGCGTTGAACCGGCCGCAACCCGGCGCGAAGACCGCCTACGGCGCGAACGTTCGATCGTGATTCGGCTTCAGTGGCCGAAGCGGCGATCGCTTGCCCTTGCCGGGTTGGGCTGGGTACTTGGACTAGACAAGAGACCACCTCCTTTTCTCAGGGGTTGGACATCGGGCGGGACACCAAGTCCTGCGCCTGGCACCGGACACGCATGCCCGGGGCCCTCAATAGAGGGCAAATGCATTGTACGTCCCCTGCTTCGGTCAGTCAACCCGTGAGGCCCAGCACCGGGGTCGACGGAAGGCTCCTTGAGCGAGATCCTGCGGTCAAGCGTAAGGATACGGGCAGGGGTAGTTCCCACCGCCGGGTTCGCCGCGTCCAGGTGGGTTCAGGCGGCCCGGTAGGCTCGGCGGAAGGCCAGGATGCTCACGAGTATGGCGGTGCCGATCCATAAGCCACCCCAAGTCGTCGTGGGGATGCCCGTCATTTCGGAGAGCATTGCGGCGTCGGATCGGAGGTGGGGCCGGTCCAGGATGTCGCTCTTGATGTCCAGGATGGCGTACAGGCAGCTCGTCAAGCCCAGTCCGGTGAGAACGATCTTGCCGGCCGTGGGTCCCAAGTGTCGTCCGGCGATGATCAGCGTCGTTCCGAAGGCCAGCCCGAAGACCAGCCCGAAACCGCCCCGGACGTAGAGGGCCGTGAGGAGCACCACCAGAACCCCTACCACGGAGATCAGCAGATGCTGGGACAAGCGCCTGGATCCTGCAGCGGCGAGAAGGACGATTCCCCACGCCAGACTTCCCAGGTAGCCCGCGGACAGGGTGACGAAAGCGTTGCCACCGCCGCAATAGCAGGCGCCGCCCTGCTGAGGATCCAGTACGATCCGGTCGATCGTTCCTCCTGTGGCCACGGAAGCGATGCCGTGGCTGATTTCGTGAAGCATGACCACGAAGATCTTGAGCGGGTAGATGACGGGGGTGTCCCAGAGGAACCACACGGTCGCGAAGTAGACGAAAAAGCCGGCCAGGAAGGCCAGCTTCCTTCTCCCTGTCGAAAATTGCACGGTCGAAGCCCTTAATGTCGGTTCCCGCCCCATTGGATCGGGAAAGTTTACGTAACTCAACCCCTACGAACCGGGAAGGTCTTGAGTTCCCGAAGTGTCGGCCGGTGTCAGTCGACGAAGTCCTCGTCCTCGCCGTCGAGGGGCTCCGGGCAGCCCCAAGGGGCCGGCTCCTGCGTACGCCGGATGATTGAGGTCCGACGTCCCTTGTCGTTGGCGCGCCCGCCCGGCTTGGATACCTTGACTTCCGGTTTCCAGCCCGGTTCCATTCAACGCTCCGGCCTTGTCGTTAAGGAGTAAGAGGATGAGGAACAACATAGCCTTCCGGTTCGCCCTCGTCTGGGTCGCCCTCCTTGCCGTTGCTTGCACCGGCCCCGAGACTGGACCGCCGGAAGTCGGCGATCCGGCACCTCCTTTTTCGGCCCGGACCCTGGACGGTACCTCCGTCGGATCCGCGGACCTGCGCGGCGCGCCCTACATGCTGAATGTCTGGGCCACGTGGTGCGGACCGTGCCGGCGGGAGATGCCCGAGCTTCAGGAACTCCACGACACCTATGCGGATCGGGGATTTCGAGTTGTGGGCGTGAGTGTGGACACCCGGTCGGCCGGTGCCCAGATCCAGACGTTCATTGACGATTTGGGCATCGGCTTCCCCATCTATCACGATCCCTCGTCGGCGATCCTGGACGCCTACTTTCTGCCAGGCCTGCCGGGCACCTTCCTCGTGGACGCCGAGGGTGTGATTGTCCGGAAGTGGACCGGCCCGTTCCGGCCCATGGACGAAGACGTCCAAGAGGTGGTGCGGGCGCTGCTCCTTGCCCCGACGCCCGGCGAAGCCTGATTTCGCGCTGATGTCTGATCGGTCGATTCCGGCCCCTCTGGAGTCCGCAGCCGGGCCCAAGGTCGTTCATACCGGCCTGAGCCGAAATCTGGGTTTGGTCTCGGCCCTGGCCATCGGGACGGGCACCATGATCGCGGCGGGGATCTTCACGCTTTCAGGCCTGGCGGTCGGTTACGTGGGCAGTGCGGCGATCGTGTCCTTCCTCCTGGCGGCCGGTGTGGCGGCGTTCACCGCCCTGACCTACTGCGAGTTCACGTCGATCTATCCGCAATCGGGGGAAGGGTACCTCTATGCACGAAAAACCTTCCCGCCCCTGCTTGCCTACCTGGTGGGCTGGTGTCTCCTGTTGGGATATGCGTCCTCGTGCGCCTTCTACATCGCCAGTCTGTCCACCTACTTCAACGAGTTCATCTGGCACTTCGCCATTCCGGCAGTGCCCGGACTTCTGTTCCTGGGGGCCCTCACCCTCCTCAACGTCAAAGGCACCAAGGAGAGTGGCACCTTTCAGATCGTCGTGACGGCTGCGAAGATCCTGCTCCTCGTCTGGTTCGTCGTCGGAGGCCTGGGAAGCCTGGACATGGCCGTCATCCAGGACCGTTTCAGTCGGGACGTCCCCCTCATCGCGTCCACCGCGGCCCTCGTGTTCATCACGTTCTTCGGCTTTTCGGCCATTGCCGCGTCGGCGGGAGAGGTGATCAAACCCACGAAGACCATTCCCAGGGCAATCTTCATTTCCATGCTGGTGGTCACGGTGCTCTACGCCCTGGTGGTGCTCGTGGTCGTCGTTGCGGACCTGACCGAGTACACTGAAGCGGCGATGGGGGTTGCGGCCCGGGCGTTCCTGGGCCCGGTCGGTGGCATGGTAATCGTTGGGGGTGCCCTCTTCTCCATGATCTCCGCCTCCAACGCATCGATCCTGGCCGGCTCCAGGGTCGCCCTTTCCATGAGTCGGCTGGGTCACCTTCCCCAGCTCGTGGGCTTGGTCAGCCACCGCACCCGAACCCCCGTCGTGGCGCTGGGTGCCGTGGCGGGGGCCATTGCGATTTTCGCCGTCCTTCTCCCCCTGGAATCGCTGGCTCATTTCGCGAATCTGGTGCTGCTGCTGGCCCTGTCCCTGGTGAATGCGGCCCTCATCGTCCATCGCCGCCGGTTCCCCGCCGTGAAGCGCCCCTTCCGCGTGCCCCTCGTCCCCATCCTACCGGCCTTAGGGATTGCGGCCAACCTCTACCTGATTTTTCAGATTCCCGCACAGGGAAACCTCCAGGCGGTGGTTCTTGCCATTTTGGCCATCGTCACCGGCTTCTTTGCCTATGCAGCGTGGCGGGGGGCCAAGTTCGATGTTCCCGATCCTGCCGGTCCCGATTCCAAAGTCGTGGCGCTCCGGGCTTCGCCCAGTTCGTCGGCGTTCCGCATTCTCCTTCCGGTCTACAACCCCCACACCGCCGAACGGCTGCTGGAGCTGGCGGCGGCCATCGCTCGGCCCCGGGGGGGTGAAATCACCCTCCTCAAGGTCCTTCAGGTCCCCGAGCAGCTGCCTCCCGGTCTGGCGAGCGCGTCCATTGAAGACGACCGGTCCATGCTGGAACGCCTCCAGGGGCGGGAGGCCTCCCTGGGGGTGCCGATCTCGTCGGAAGTGCGGGTGGGGCACAATGTGGCGCGGGCGATCCTGGAATCTGCCCGAAAGGACCGTTCACACCTGGTCCTTCTGGGCTGGAAGGGCTACACGTCAACGGCCCGGCGCATTTTGGGTGAAGTTACGGACGACGTCGTGCGTCTCGGGCGAGCCGACATCATGCTGGTGAAGTTCGGACCCGGAACCGGGGTGCCGCGCCGCATTCTCCTTCCCACGACGGGGGGCACCCACGCCCGTAAGGCCCAGACCTACGCCGTGGCCATGACCGCCGGTACCGGAGGCCGCGTGACACTGGCGTCGATTCTTCCCGCCGACGCCTCCGCCGCCAAACGGGAGTCGGCAGAATCCCGGCTGGCCGAAGAGCGCTCGGAGCTGCCCGATGAGGCGTCCGTGTCCACCCGGATCATCCCCGGAGGGGGCGTGGCCGAATCCGTTCTGGGCGCCGCCCGGGACTTCGACGCCATTATGGTCGGGGCCTCCGAAGACAGTTTTTCCAGCCGGATCCTCTTCGGTACCATCCCGGAGCGCATTGCCCGGGAAGCGGGGACCACGGTGATCGTCCTGAAGGGTCACGACCGCGTGCGTGCCTTGATCGGTCGCATCGCATCGGATTGAACGGTGCCCGGTTTGCCAACCCCATGCGTGTGTGTGCCGTGTGAGTGAACTCCCGAGTCTACGCATGATCCGATTCCTCTCCCGTTCCGTGATCTCCGACCTGATCACGATGGAGGACGCGATCGACACCATGGCTCGGGCCTTCGGCCAACTCTCTTCGGGCGACGTGGAGATGCCGGTCCGCATCTCTTTGGCGTCCGGTGGCGGCACGACCCTTTTCATGCCGGCCCGCCTTGGGGCCGCCCGGGAGCGAGGAGCGAAGATCGTGTCCCTCTTCCCCGGGAATCGAGGCAGGGGCGTGCCCACCATCAACGGGGTCATCCTGATTCTCGACGACGAGACGGGACGCCCCAGAGCCGTGATGGACGCCGGCGCGCTGACGGCAATTCGGACCGCTGCCGCGGCGGGGCTGGCGGCCCGGTTCCTGAGCCGGGAGGACTCCCGGGTGTTGGCCATCTTCGGGGCGGGGGCTCAAGCCCCCTGGCAGGTCGAGGCCATTCGGGCGGTGCGCCCCATCCGGGAGGTGCGGGTGGTGTCGAAGGGAGGAGAATCGGCCCGTCGTCTGGCGGCGTCGCTGGAGGGTGTCGAAGCCCGGGCGGTCCTTGACGCGGCCGAAGCGGTGGACGGGGCGGACATCATCGTGGCGGTTACTCCTTCTCCCACTCCGGTCTTTGACGGGTCCGATCTTCCTGCCGGAACCCACATCAGTGGCAGTGGCAGCTTCACGCCCGAAATTCAGGAGATCGGCGCCGAGGTCGTGCAGCGGGCCCGGGTCGTCGTGGAGGACAGGGACGTGGCGATGGAAGAGGCGGGGGACCTGATCATCCCCGTTCGGGAAGGGCGAGTGTCCCGGGACGTGATCGACGCCGAGCTGGGGGAGATCGTCAACGGAAAGGCCCCGGCGGGCCGGGGGGGCCGGGAGCTCACCTTCTTCAAGTCTGTGGGCCTCGCTGTCCAGGACGTGGCCATCGGCGCCCAAGTGCTGCGTAGGGCGGAGGCGGAAGGGGCCGGGGTGGTGCTGGAGGGGTAGGTTCCTCCGTCCCGACTTCCGCCGCCGACGGGGACGATGTGGGTCCCCTCATTTTTCCTGCACGTCAATGACGACGTCGAAACGGCGACCTTGACCATGACCGGGCGAGACGCCCAAGGCGTGCTGGGAGGCTGGATCGTAGTTGACCGGGGAAATGGAGACATCGTGTTTCCGGACGATCAGCTCCGGGAAGCCATCCGTTGGAAGGCCGGAGTTGACCGGAGCGAGGCTGGGACGCCCTTGAGGTGGTCACCATGATGCCCACGGGGGAAGTCGCGGCCATTGATGCTTCGGCGGGCCCGGCGTTGGCGATTCCCGGGAGGCGTGGGTCCCATCCAGTCCTCGGGGATTCTTCCGCAAAGCCGATCGCTAAAGCAGGTGATCCGCGTGGTTGATTGCACCACCGCGCAATCCGCTCGACATGGAAAATGGTCGCCAAGGACAGCAGTCTCTTCGGCGTCGGCAGTCCGTACGCTTCCGGCAACCTCCCGACGGCTGCACGAACCGCTGAATCTCGCCGTTTCCGCTCCAGGTCCTCGTCCGGTCGGGGACTTGGCGTTCTTTGAGATCGACTTGATCCGACCACCGGTTCGTCCGAGCCAGCGACCTGCACAGGTTGGTACTGACCGTCCACGCCCAACCGTGCACAGAATCCATCGACTCCAAGGCCGGGCGTGCTGAGAATGTGGCTCGTCGGGGAGCGGGGAGTGCCGGGTTGATGCATGCGAATCGGCTTGGGCCCCATACGCGGTTAGCCGGTGCTCACGGAGCGAAACTCCCCCTCCAGCATCTCCAGGTAGTATGCCCGGCGGGAGCGCTGGTCCTGGGTCGGGGGGGCGACGACGCTTTCGATGTCCCCGGCCAGCCGGGTAATTCGACGGGTCAGCTCTTCGAACTCTCGCGCCAGGTCCCGGAGCTTGGTGGCCCGGGGCGTGGTGTCGTCGTCCGGGAGGCTCTGCAAGGCTTGCCGGACCGCTTGCAAGCCGGCCCGCGCGTGCGCCTCGGCTTCGGCCAGTTCCAGGAGTCCTGCCGTCCACGCGGCGCGCACTCCCGGGGTGGCGGTGATACGCGGGTCTTCCCGCACCGTGACGCTCTGTTCCGATTCCGGGCCCGCCCCCCTGAGGTGAACAGAATACGTGCCGGGAACCACCAAGGGTCCCCGCCGGACCCGGGCGGACCCGCCCCCTCCACCCCCTTGCGCGTCCCCTGGAAGTGAGTGACGCAGGTTCCACACAACCCGGTTCATGCCTTGCAGCGTGGTGCCTTCCACGTCGGCGATTCTAGTGCCGTCATCGGCCTCCACCACCAGCGTCACCGATCCGCTGTCCGCCTGCCTCCCCAGCCAGTAGTCCAGAATGGCACCGTTGGGAGGATTTTCGCCACTGAAGTGAATGTCGCCGGTGTGGGCGCCCCGTCCCGCCCGTCGCACTTGCATCGCCGGTTCGATCGTAAACAGGTGCGCGTCCTTCTCCAAGATCTCGGGCGACAGTTCCTGCAGCGCGTTGATCTGGTCCAGGATCCACACTCCCCGGCCGTGAGTGCCCAGCACCAAGTCGTTTTCCCGGGGCTGGATCACCAGGTCATTGAAGGCCAGGGTGGGCATGCCGCCCCTCAGTTCCGTCCAGCGGCGCCCGCCGTCCATGGTGTAGAAGAGCCCGATCTCGGCCCCCAGGAACAGAACCGAGCCGGTTCGCAGGTCCTCGCGGAGGGTCCGCAGTACCCGCTCGGGGGGGAGGTCGCCTACGATCGACACCCAGGTCGCCCCGTAATCATCCGACCGGAACAGGTAGTTGCCGTAGTCGTCGTTGCGGTAGTTGTTCCACACCGCGTAGACCCTGGCCTCGTCGTGGCGGGAGGGCTCCAGGCCGGAGACCCACGCGCCTTCGGGAAGCTCGGGAAAGGCCGCCGTGACGTCGGTCCAGCGTTCACCGCCGTCCCGGGAGACGTGCACGCGCCCGTCGTCGGTGCCCGCATACAGGAGTCCTTGCAGCAGGGGGCTTTCGGCAACGGCGGAGATGGTGGGGTAGTAGGGGATGCCGTCGTCCAGGGACGGCGTGAGTTCGTGGGGTAGCTCGCCCATGATGCGCAGGGTGCGCCGGTCCACCCCGGTCGTGAGATTCCCCAAGGGGTACCACGAGTCGCCCCGGTCCGGGCTCTTCCACAAGACGTTGGTGCCCGCGTAGAGGGTGGACGCGTCGTGCGGAGAAATGATGAACGGACCGTCCCAGTTCGCCGGCGCCATGGCATTGCCAAGGCGCTGCTGCTCCGGCGGGCCCGTCTCCTTCCACGTCTCCCAGTTGCGGCGCGCCCCGATGTGCCCCGTCGGGTCGCCGGGGCGGATGGCGGTTCGCTCCCCGGATCGGAGGTTGACGCGGGAGAGCCCCAGGTACTGGGACTCGGTGTAGACGATGGCGTTGTGGGTCGTGTCCGGCAGGTTCAAGAAGCCGTCGCCGCCTCCCAATCGGGTCCAGTCGCTGTTCAGAATGCCGCTACTGCGGAAGGTTTCGCTGGGACCCATCCAGGAGCCGTTGTCCTGGAGGCCGCCGTACACGTTGTAGGGTCGGGCCATGTCCGTCGCGACCCGGTAATACTGACTGACGGGCAAGTCGGAGATGTACAGCCAGCTCAGCCCCCGGTCGTAGGAGATGCCCAATCCCCCGTCGTCGGCCTTCATGACGTGGCGAGCGTCTGCGGGGTTCACCCAGACCAGGCGGTCATCCCCGTGGAGGCTCTGCCGGGGGACGGTGAAGGTTTTTCCGCCGTCGTCGGAGAAAGAGTAGCTGTTGACCATGTAGATCCGCTGGTCGTCGTTGGGGTCCACGAGGATCTGGCTCGCGTACATGGGACGGGGGTTCCAGTCGCTCATGTGCTCCCAGGTGTCGCCCCGATCTTCGGACCGATAGATGCCGGCCCGGCGCTCCGTGTACGCGGTGGAGGCGTTGTAGCGGAAGCCCTGCTCCACGCTCACGTAGACGATTCGGGGGTCCCTCCGGTAGACGGAGATTCCGATTCGCCCGAGCGCTCCCTGGGGAAGGCCCCTGTCCACCCCGGGTCCCGACAGCCGCTCCCAGGTGTCTCCCCCGTCCATGCTTCGGTACAGCGCGCTCCCGGGGCCGCCACCGTGGAAGCCCCAGGGCCGCCGTTGCCGCTGGTAGGTGGCGGCGTAGACGATCCGCGGATCGTCGGGATCGAGGGCCACGTCCACGGCTCCCGTATTCTCGTCGATGTGGAGAATCCGGGTCCAGCCCTCACCCCCATCATCGCTTCGGTAGAGGCCCCGCTCTTGGTTGGGACCCCACAGGTGACCCATGGCGGCGACGTAGACCCGCCGGGAGTTTTCGGGGTGAAGCACGATCCGGCCCACGTGGCGGCTGTCTCGGAGCCCCACATTCGTCCACGAGGTGCCGCCGTCGGTGCTTCGGTACACGCCGTCCCCCCACGACGAGCTCTGGCGGTTCGCCCGCTCCCCCGTCCCGACCCAGACCACAGCCGTATCCACCGGATGGACCGCGATGGCGCCGACCGAGTGGGTGCCTTCGTTCTCGAAGACGGGGACCAGGGTGATGCCGTTGTCGCCGGTCTTGAAGACGCCGCCGGTGGCGGACGCGACGTAGAACTTGGTCGGGTCCGATTCGACGACGGCGATGTCCACGATCCGGCCGCTCATGACGGCGGGGCCGATGTTCCGGGGCCGTAGCGCGTCCAGCTGGCGGGTGGTGACCTGGGCACCCAGTTCAACTGGCAGGATGGCAAACAGCGCGGCGGCGGCCAGGTGGGGAAGGGGGAAGGGGTGGGGGCGTCGGCGGGAGAGGATCATGGGCGTTCGGCCAAGGTAATAGTGGGTCGGGTCTGCTGGGACATCAGGTCCCGCAGGGCGAGAAACAATCGTAGGGCTTCGGCGGGATGGGCCGCGATTCCCCCCGATTCTCGGGCGTGCGCGAAGAGACGGGTCACCGTCGTGGTGACGCGACCCCCCCGGCTGCCCTCGAGGAGCTGGCGCTCTAGGGCGAAGGTTTCGGAGAAGGGGATCAGGGGGTCTCCCCGTCCGTGGAGCAAGTGGACGGAGGGAAGGGTGTCGGCGTTGAGAGACGGGGGGAGCTCCAGGAGCGGGTGGGTTTCTTGAGCGGCCCGCGCGATCTTGGGCGCGATTCGATCGGCCCGTTCGGGGTCGGGTTCCTGGTCGGCTGGAGGCGCGAAGAGGCGGAAAAGGTCCCGGTCCTCGGGCGGCAGGGATTTCATGATTTCGGTCTTGGCTTGGTCGTAGACGGGGTCCCACGCCAGAACCCCCTGGGCTCCTGCCAGGGAAGCGAGCCTGCGCAGGCCCCGGGATACCTCCTCTGCACCTTCGTAGCCTGCTGCGAGGTGAAGGTAGTTGGCAGCCACGACCCAACGGCCGTACGGGTCCGGCTTCATGTGACGGCTCCGGCCCCGCCACTCGAACTGCCCGGTCAACCCGAACCGCACGGTGGCCGCCAGATCGGCGTAGCCGCCGAAGCCGACGACGCCCCGAATCGAATGAGTCGGGGCGAGGTCCGCCGCGAGCCGGAGCACCTGCGGGCAGCCGAAGGAGAAACCGGCGAGCATGGCGCCTCCCGGCAGGACCTGAGCGTCTTCGCACAGGTAAGCCAAGGAGCGGGCCACGATGGATCGGGCAGGCGCCGGATCCAGATCCAGCTTGCGCCAGGCGGGAATATCGGGGATCAGCACGGCGGTGCCCGCGTACGCCAGAGCGGCCGCGAAGCGCACGAGCGCGGGGTGATCGGGCCCTTGAATGGACGCGCCGTGCAACAGAAGCCATCCGGGAAGCGGACCCTTCGCCCGGGCCGGAGCATACCACCGGGCGCGATCGGGCCCGAGGCCGCTCATCGTGCGGGTCTCGACGGTGAGGCCCGGAAAGTGGGGCGGCCAGCTGGACTGGGCGCCCTTTGTGGCCCAGTCCTGATGAGAGGACCCGCTTCGAAGCCAGCCCCGGAGGAATCGGAGCGCGCCGAATGCAGGGCTGGCCATAGCTTTCCTTGGCGGAGGGTGCATTGGAAGAGTGTGACCGAAACGGGGCAGCTTGCCAAGCTATGGACGATTGGTAAGTATCGACCACGCTGGCGGTGGTGGGGACTTTGGGGGCCGCTTGTGGGGCCGCCCTGATACCGTCGTATGGAGCGTGCTTGATTGGGAATGACGAAGAGGAGGGGTGTTCGGTGCGCGACCGCCTCCCCGGGCCGGATGTCCGCAAGGGATGCCAAGCGAAGGGGCGCCACTTCGAATCGGCGCTGGAAGGGAAAACGATCGTGACGTCTGCTGGGGCAACTTCGACGGAAAAGAACAAATCTCCTCCCTACTTGGCTGCCACCTGCGCGGGCTTGGGCGTCCTCCTGATCTACATTCTGACCCTGGCGCCCACGACGGCGTGGTGGGACACCAGCGAGTACATTGCCACGGGCTACACCCTGGGAATCCCCCACCCTCCCGGAAACCCCCTCTTCGTCGTGCTCGCCCGAACGTGGACGCTCCTTCTGGAGCCCTTCGGGCTTTCCCCGGCGGTCTGCGTAAACCTCTTGGCCGCCACGACTTCGGCCGGGGCGTTCTTTTTCTTCTTTCTGATCGCGCACCGCGCCTTGTTCCGGGCCTTCGGGAACTACGGGCGGGCGCGGGTCGGTGCGGGAGCGGCGGTTCTGATCGGAGCCACGGCGTACACGGTGTGGAGCCAGAGCAACGCCAACGAGAAGGTGTACACGGTGTCCCTGCTGGTCGTCGCAGCGGTCAGCTGGCTCGTGGTGCGTTGGCAAGACCTGGCGGGTCAGCCGGGGAGGGAACGGCGGATCGTCGCGGCCGTCTACCTCATGGCCCTCGGGTCAACCAGCCACCTCATGTCCGTGCTGCCGGCGGCGGCTGTGGTCGTTTTCGCTGGCCTCGTCCATCGGCAGCTTCTGGTGGATCGCAGTTTCCTTTTCCGCTGCGCGCTGGCCGTCGTGGTGGGGCTCTCGTTCAACTTCTTCCTCCCCATTCGGGCTTCCCAGCGGCCGGTGATCAACGAAGGAGATCCCCTGTGCGACGGCTTCGTGGAAGCCGCGGCTGCCATCTACACCCACGGTCGGGCGGGATGTCCCGCGCTGGCGGAGTCCCTGAAGCGGGAGCAGTACCAAAAACCCCCTGTGTCGGAGCGCATGTCGCCTTTCGGCCACCAGCTTCATAACTACTTCCAGTACTTCGACTGGCAGTGGTCTCGCGGTCTGGACCCCGATGAACCCGCGAGCCCCCGGCGTCTTCCCTTCACCCTTGGGTTCCTGGTCCTGGGGGTGGCCGGGTTCATGACGGTCTGGCGCGGAGACCGCAACACCGGAGTCTACTTCGGAATCCTCATGCTCACGCTTTCTCTTGGCCTGGTCTACTACCTGAACTTCCGATACGGCTACTCTCTCGCGCCCGAAGTGACGGGTCCCCAGACCCACGAAGTTCGAGAACGGGACTACTTCTTTCTGATCGGGTTCGCCCTCTGGGGGGTCATGGCGGGGGTGGGGCTCTCCGCGCTGTGGCTATGGCTGCGCAAACGCCTGAAGTACCAACTTGTGGCAGCACCCGTGCTGGGGCTGGCAGCCGTTCCCTTGATTCTGAACCTGAGCTGGGCCAGCCGCGCCGGAGACTTCGCCGCGCGGGACTGGGCCTACGACCTGTTGAATAGTGTGGAGCCGTACGGGGTGCTCTTCACCAACGGGGACAACGACACCTTTCCGCTGTGGTACCTGCAGGAGGTCGAGGGCACCCGCCGAGACGTGACGGTGGTGGTCGTGGAGTACCTTCGAACGGACTGGTATCCGAGACAGCTCCGGGAGCTGACCTCCCCGGACCGACAGCGCCCGTACGTCCCCGTCGGCGAGGACCTGTTCCCCGTTCCGGAGCCGCCAACCCGCTCCGTGGTGGGGTTGACCGACGAACAAATCGGGCGGGTTGTCGGGGGTCCCCTTCCCGATTCCATTCGGATGCGGCTGGGGCGTTCCGTCGTGGCGTTCCCGGCGGGCATGATCTTGGACAGGAAGCATCGAATCGCCCTATCCATGATCGGGTCAGCGATCTCCGAACGGCCCGTCTACTTTGCAGGCCGGGCGGGGGTCATGGCCGACCTGGGGTTGAGCCCCTGGGGTGTCCGGGAGGGCCTGGCCTCCAAGCTCGTCGTGCGGGATCTGGAGGGGCCGCAGCCACCGTCGTACCGCTTGGCCCCGCCGGAACTCGGGGGCGGCTGGGTCGACTACACCCGGACGACCCGGCTCGTTGACCACGTGTACCGCTATCGGGGGCTCCTGGACCGAGAAGTGTGGCCCGACGCTTCGACGGTGAACATCCCCATCCAATACTATCTGATGACCGGAGCCCTGGCATCTGTGGCCGAAGAGGAAGGGGATCGGGAGTCGGCCCGGCGGTACGCCGAAATGTCCAGGGGCTTCACAGAGGCCGCCCTCGGAGGATCGGCCGCAACCCGATCCCGCTGAAAGACGGAAGCGCCGAGAGAAACAGGGAGGACCCGCGCGGTTCGCGCATCCGGCTGGTCTGTCCGCCGTTCGGGTCGGACGCGAAGCCCCGGATCCCGGCTCAGCCATGTCCTGGATGAAGGTGGCTGTGGCCTTGCCTTGTCAGCCGGCCTTGGCCTTATCCTGCGTTGGCATGTGAGGGGACGAGGGCCAGGAGCTTACTGCCCGCTTAATGCCCCTGGCGACCTCGGGCGTCGCTCCCCCCGCGCGGGCTAGTTCTTGCCCTTGCGGATTTTCTCACCGGCTTCACTGACTTTTTCGCCGGTCTTGCTGATTCCCGCCCCGACCTCCTCAATGAGCCCGCCCAGCGCGCCCCTGAAGCCGGAGTTGCTTTCCTTCAGGTAGATCTGGATTACCCCATCTTTTGCCTCTTCTCCGTAGAGCTTGACAGCTGCCGGACCCTTGAGAACTTCGATCCGGTCGATATTGTCGGGACCGAGATCGTCCATGATCGATTCCCCCTGTCCGGCGGTTCTGTCCACGCGCACTCCGTCCACGTACACCAGGGGAACGGCCTCGGCCGAGATGATCCCTCCGCCGCGGATTCGCAACTGGAGCAAAGGGAGAGGACCTTCCCGGTTTCCCATTCCAGGGGCGTCCTCCGACGGGGAGCTACCCGGACCCTTCGCCGGGTCAGCGCCGACTTGATGAGCCGGATCGGCTGCGGAGGCCTCAATTCGGATTTTTTCTTCGGCTTCCCCGGTCGGGGCCTGCCCGTCGCATGCGACGGTGATGGTGGCCAGGACCGCCGCCAGGACGGCGGCTGGGAACGGGCTCGTGCGGTTGCGTTGCTGGGTCATGATGTCTCCTCCGGGTTTCTGTGGCTTCGTACGCGCTCCGCCACCTCTCGGATTCGATCGCCGAAGGCCCGAGCGCGCTCCATCACTTCGTTCTCGTCGACTGTGAGGATTCGGCCGCCCTCCACGACGATTCGTCCGTTCACGATCACCGTGGAGACGTCGCTGCCCCGGGCCGCGTACACAAGGTGGGAATAGACCCGGTAGCGGGGCGTGAGTCCAGGCCGACGGGTGTCGACAAGGACGATATCGGCGGCTTTCCCGGGTTCCAGGGACCCGATGCGGTCGTGCAGGTTCAGCACGCGGGCTCCGCCCATCGTTGCCATATGGAACACCGTCTCCGCCGGGAGCACCGCCGGATCGCCGGAGGCGAACTTGTGAAGTTTTGCGGCCGCGTCCATTTCTCCGAACAGGTCCAGGTCGTTGTTGCTTGCCGGACCGTCGGTGCCCAGCCCCACCGGGATTCCCGCGGCCAGGGCCTGGGTCACGGGCGCCGCCCTGGAGATTCCCAGCTTCATGTTGCTTTCCGGGTTGTGGGCAATGCCCGCCCCTCCGTTGGCGATCCGTCCGATGTCTGTCTGGGAAAGGTACACGGCGTGGGCGAGAACTGTTCCCGGTCGCAGGGCGCCGATGGATTCGAGCGCCTCCACGACCCCCATGCCCGTCGCCTCCCTGGCCAGTTCGTCTTCGCTGGCGTCTTCGACCGCGTGAATCTGGAACACCGCGTCGTACTCCCGGGCAAGGCGGAAGGCCGACTCCACAGCGCCCAGGGGCGTCGTGTAAAGGGCGTGGGCGGAGACCCCCGGCACCAGGAGCGGGTGATTCCGGTACGTATCCAGAAACGTAGCGGCCTCCTGCAGGGATGCTTCCGGCGAAGGGAAGTCGGGCGCGGGGAACCCGATGACGCCGGGGCCCACGATGGCCCGGATGCCGGCTTCGATGGTGGCTCGGGCCACCTCTTCCCGGAAATAGTACATGTCAGCGAAGGTGGTCGTGCCGCCCCGGAGCATCTCGACGGACGACAGAAGCGTTCCCCAGTACACGAAGTCGGGGGAGACGAGCTCCGCTTCGACCGGGAAGATGTTCTCTTCCAGCCAGGTCATGAGGGGCAGATCGTCGGCGAGCCCGCGGAGGAGCGACATCGCCGCGTGACCATGTGTGTTCACGAGACCGGGGATGACGAGCTGCCCGGTTGCGTCCAGGACTTGGGCGCCAGAAGGCCTGGGCGCGTCCCGGTCCAGGAGACCGACAATCCGTGCGCCCTCCACAATCACCGCCCCACCTTCCAGGATGGTCCGGTCTTCGTCCATGACCACAACCGTGCCACCGTCGATCAGGAGCGGACCCCCCCCGACGGGATCCGGCTCCAGGGAGCACGCCGGGAGGGCGGCAGCGAGAAGGAGGGCAATGCCCTTCTCCGAGATGGGGTTCCGGGTCACGGTGGGGTTCCTTAGGGTCGTCCTGGCAGCGTCTTGATGTCGATTTCGACGAACGTAGTTTTCTCTTGTTTACGATAACAACGGAGAGCGTGGGCGCAAAAAGGAGAGCGTGGGCGTGAAAGAAGACAAGGTGGGAGCCGGAAACGCTGGAAAGGACGATGTGCGCAGCGCCATCCGCCGCAGGGATCGGGGGAAGGACGACACGTGGGTCGCCGCCTTCCTGAAGCGAGCCCCTTACGGTTTTTTGGCGACCACGGGAGAGGAAGGGCAGCCCTTCCTCAATTCGAACCTGTTCGTGTACGACGACCGAAGCGGGCGCCGCATTTATCTCCACACGCATCGGACTGGCCGCACCCGGAGCAATCTGGAGGCTGCGGAGAGGGTCGCCTTCAGCGCCGCTGCCATGGGGCGCCTCCTTCCTGCACCCGAGGCTCTGGAGTTCTCGGTGGAGTATGCGGGCGTCGTCGCGTTCGGGAAGGGGCAAGTCGTCCGGGATGGGGAGGAGGCCCGGGTCGCCCTGCAAATGCTCCTTGACAAGTACGCGCCGCACCTGAAGCCGGGGGTGGACTACCGGCCCGTTACCGAAGACGAACTGAAGCGGACCGCTGTCTACCGCGTGGACATCGAGACCTGGAGCGGCAAGCAGAAGGAGGTCGAAGCGGGCTTTCCGGGCGCGTTTTCGCTTCCGGAATTCCCGGTGCCGTTTCCCGAAAGACGCGGATGACGGACTGAGGAGAGAGGCCGGAAACCCCGGGACTCCGGCAGGGCCCGCCCAAGGGCGGCCAAGGCGACCGGACCCTTATGCGGGAGTCTCTACGGCGTCCCTCCTTCGGCGTGCTTTTCGGCCAATGCCGTCAGCCCTTCGTCAATCTCCGCCCGATCGATCCAGCGGCCCCGCACCATCACCCCGACGCGGTCGGTCAGGTTGCCCAAGTCATCCAGGGGGTTCGACCCCAGGAGCACGAGGTCCGCCCGCTGCCCTGGCGCGACGGTGCCGAAGTTACCGTCAAGACCCAAGTGGCCGGCCACGTATTCTCCGACCGCGACCGTGCCGCTCTTCAGGATGTCGTAGTGGGACATCCCCGACTCGGCCATGACCGCCAGCTCCCGGTGAAGGGCAAATCCCGGCACGTTGAACATCTGGGGAGAGTCGGTTCCCATGAGAATCCCTGCGCCGGCATCCGAGAGGGCCTTGAGGACCCGCCTGCGCCATTCCAGATACGCCTCGACTTCGGCAGGGGTCCCCCGGGCACCGCTTGCCGCCTGCCGGCGCCAGCCGTCCCGTTGCGCCCGGGCCACGTACCGCATTTCGGGCTGGGCAAGGACGGTCTCGACATCGGGTGCTCCGTAGAGGTTCTCCCAGAGGTACATCGTCGGAACCACGTACACGTCGTGTTCGATCGTCAATTGAACGATCTCCGCGAGCCTCTCTTCGTCCCCCCCGTTCAAGAGCCCGCCCAGGCGGATCGGACCGGCCCCCACCTGGGCCTGGACCTCATCGGGCGCGATGGCCTGGACGTATCCGTCCATATGATCCACGGTCGACATGCCCGTCTCTATTGCATGCACAAGGCCGACGGCGGCCGGAACGTGCCCGCCGAAGGTGAGTCCCACCTCCTGGGCGACCTCGGCCATGCGGTCCCAAGCGACCCTCGTGACCCCGGGGTGAACCTTCTGCAGGTCGTAACCGGCTTCCCTGTGATCCCGGATCATTCGCTCGGCGTCGGATGGGGCCGGGGCAGAGTTGCCGTTGATGGAAGGCGCGCCAACGTAGAAGTTCGGACCCAGCACTTCTTGGCGCTCCAACTCCTCCGACAAGGGAATCTGGTACGCCGATCCCAGCATCCCCCGGATCGTGGTGATGCCGTTGGCCACGTAAAGGAAGAGGATGTCCTCCACCGCATCCCGGGGCGGGTTGTCGCCGGGCGGGACGTGAGCGTGCATCTCGGCCAATCCCGGCATGAGGTAGCGGTCGGCGCCGTCGATCCGGAAGGCCCCGGGGGGTACGACCACCTCGTCTGCAGGGCCCACGGCGGTGATGATGCCGTTTGCCACGACGACGGTTTGGTCCGGGAGCACGTCCGCCGAGGTCATGGGAAGCACGTTCACGTGGGTGAACGCGATTCCTCCGGACGCGGTCTGAACGTCGGCTTCGCATGCCGCAGCGGCCGCGAGGCTTGCCAGGGCCGCACATTGCAATGTCTTCATTCGGGTCCCCCTTCATGCGGGTCGGGTCCAGGTCGCGGCGTAACCCACGGTCCTGGGGGTCAGCTTATCTTCAGGCGGTCCGCTGATCATTAGATTGAAAGCGGAAAGTAGCAACCCGCGATCGCTCCAGCGTAAGTCGGCCCGTGGCTCCACGTTCCAAGTTGATTCTGTCGTCTGGCGTCCTGGCTGTCGGGTTGGCCGCTTCGGCGGGTCCCGCCGGCCCGTTTCCGCCCCTGGGACCGTTCTTGGACCCGTTGCGGGGGGTCTGGCGGGTGGCCGATTCTGCGCAACTCCCTCCATCCGCCACCGCGGTCATTCCCGATCTCGACGCTTCGGTCCGCGTCGTCTACGACGACCGCAGTGTGCCCCACATTTTCGCGTCCTCGGTCTCCGATGCTCGACGAGCCCTTGGCTACGTCGTGGCTCGCGATCGTCTCTTTCAGATGGAGCTGCAAACCCGCGCCACGGCGGGCACGCTCACCGAGCTCCTGGGGGAGACCCTTCTCGGCGCCGATGTTCGGGCCCGGCGGCTGTCCCTGGCTCGGGCCGCAGAACAGGACTTTGCCCGACTGCGCGACGATCCGGAGGTTTCCCGCGCGCTGTACGACTACGCCGAGGGCGTGAACACCTTCGTCGACGCCCTTTCCCCGGCGGAGCGCCCCTTCGAGTACCACCTCCTGGGTGCAAGTCCCCAACGCTGGGAGCCCGTGCACAGCTTGTACGGGCTCAAGCGCATGGGCTTGACGCTAACCTTCAATCCTACGGAAGTCCGGAAGGCCCGGGTTGCCGCCCTTGTCGGGACGGAGGCCGCCGACGCCCTCTTTCCCGTCAACCGCCCCATCCAGGAGCCGGTTGTACCCCACCGCGGGGCGCGCTTCGTGGGCACCGAACTTCCCCCACCCAGGGATCCGGACCCCGCGGCGCTCGGCCGGATGGAGGCTCCCTTCCAGGAGCGACGGGCGATGGATCCCCTTTCAGAGTGGTCCGGACCCACTTCTTCCGTTGGCAGCAACAACTGGGCGGTGGCAGCGGAACGGTCCGCGTCGGGCAACGCGATCCTCGCCGGCGATCCCCATCTCTCCTTAGGGCTGCCCAGCATCTGGTATGAAGCGCACCTGGTGGTTCCCGGTGTGCTAGACGTTTACGGCGTCACCCTTGCTGGAATGCCCGGAATCGTCATCGGCTTCAATCGGAACGTGGCGTGGACCTTCACGAACACCGCGGCCGACGTGATGGATTACTACCGGGAGCGGCTGGACGACCCGGAGGCTCCCGAACGGTACCTTCTTGACGGGGGGTGGACGGACTTGGACACCAGGGTAGAGGAATTCCGGGGACGAAACGGGGACCTTCTCGCCACGGACACCGTGCGCCACAGCCACCGGGGGCCGGTTCTCGATGTGTTGGGGGAACCCATGTCCCTTCGGTGGACGGTCCTGGATGGCCAAAACGAGGTTCGGGCCCTCATGGGAGCGCAACGCGCTCTCTCGGTTGACCGCTGGCTGGACGCCATGTCGGGCTGGCACGCGCCTGTGCAAAATGCCCTTGTCGCAGGGAGAGACGGGCGCATCGCGATTCAGAGCGCGGGGTACTACCCCCTTCGCCCCCGGGGCGCCCGTGGGGACGCCTTCCAAGACGGTACGACCGGGAAGACCGATTGGCTGGGAAGATGGGAAGGATACCCTCGCTCCGTGGACCCGGCCCAGGGGTATCTTGCGTCCGCGAACCAGCAGCCCTTCGATCCCGAAGCGGAGGACACCTACATCGGGGCCGACTGGTCGCAGCCGTGGCGCGCGCTCACGATCAACGAGCTCTTGGAGGGCCGGGAGGACCACCGCCCGGAGGACCTGGAGTCATACCAGACCCATCCTTCCAGCGTCCGCGCTCGTACGTTCCGGGCGGCGTTCCTGGAAGCGGCGTCTCGCCTTCGCGACGGCAGCCGGTCCTATCCCGAAGTCGACACCGCGGCGCGCCTCCTTGCCGCATGGGACGGTACCTACACGCCGGAGAACGAAGGCGCTGTGCTCTTCGAGGGGACCATGGCGGCCCTGGAGGACGCGCTCTGGGACGAGCTGGAGGACGAAGACGGGCGCCGCGTTGCGACCCCTGGCGCCGATATTGCTTGGGCGCTCCTCGCGCAGCCCGGCAGCCCGTGGTGGGACGACCGGGACACACCGGAAGTGGAGGACCGGGACATGCTGCTGGGACGCGCGCTCACGGCGGGCCTGGCGAATGCCCGGGAGGCCCACGGCCCGGAGGAGGGGGGCGGTTGGGCCTGGGGACAGGTCGCCCACTACAACATCTACCATCTTTTGGGGCTCCCGGCCTTGTCCCGCCTGGGCCTTGCCGCGACCGGCGGACCCGGGCTTCTCAGTCCCCTGGTGGGGCGCGGGACCCATGGTGCGAGCTGGCGCATGGTGGTCGAACTGGGCGACGAAGTCACCGCCAGGGGCGGGTTCCCCGGGGGACAGTCGGGCAATCCGGTCAGCGAACGTTACGACGATCGGCTTGACCGCTGGCTTCAGGGCGAGCTTGACGACCTGCGCTTTCCGCGCACCGAAGAGGACCTCCGGGCGGGCGGCTGGGTGCAGGCCGAGCTGGTCTTGGTCGGGACCGAACGATGATCCCGCTGCTCTCGGGCGTGATTGGGGTCTCGGCAGGGACGTATCTTGCAGGCTGGCTTGCCGTACCCGTCGTTGGGGCGGTGGTGGGAGGGTTGGGGGCAGGGGGGGCTCCTGTCCGAACGGCGGCCCTGTCCGGGGCAGGCGGTTGGGCGGTTCTTCTGGCTTTGGGCGCTGTCCGGGGACCTGTTGCCGAAGTGGCGAACCTCACCGGCGACGTGTTGGGAGGTATGCCTGGGTACGCCTTCTTGGCCGTCGCGCTGCTCCTTCCGGCGGTCCTAGCCGGAGCGGCCGGCGGAGCGGCTTCCGCGCTGGTTGAAATCCGAAGGCGGCGAACCGCGGGACGGGCCTGACTGACCGAGACGGCTGTTTGATCGGCTCCGGCGGCTTCCGGGCGTTGCCGGGGCCCGAGCCGGATTGGCCCGCGGAACGCACCCGCGCCTACTTTGATAACATGAACCCGGAGATTGCGGTCCATTTCCCCTACCGCTTTGTCGATTCGCAACCGACTTGAGGGGAAATACCGGAGAGGCGGGAGGTATCGAAGTGAAGCTCGACTACTCGTCCCTGGAAGACGCCGTCGATCAGCTCCGGAGGAGCTTCGACTATCTGCACAGCGACCTCGCCCGTACGGACTCCGGTCTGCGAGAGCAGTTCCGAGCCGCCACCATCCAGGCGTTCGAGTTCACCTACGAGCTGGCGGTCAAGATGATTCAAAGACAATTGGCGCAAATCGTCGCCAATCCCGACGCCTTGCGGGAGATGGACTTCGCTGACCGGATGCGTGACGCGGCCGATGCCGGGATCATTCGCGAAGCCCTGCCCTACATCCGCTACCGCGAACTGCGGAACAAGACTTCCCACACATACGATGTGAACCGGGCGGAGGAAACGGTCCTGTTGATTGACGAGTTCCTGCGCGATATGCGTCTTCTTTTGCAAGAACTGAGGAAGCGCAACCCGTGACACCGATCGACATCCACCCCACGGATCTCGAGACGGTTCGGCGCATATTGCGCGAGCACGTGCCCACCCTGGAGGTGCGCGCCTTCGGGTCGCGCGTGGCCTGGAAGGCACGGGAGACCTCCGACCTCGACCTCGCGTTGATGACGGACGAACCCTTGGGGATTGACCGCACGGCAAGGTTGCGAGCCGCCTTCACGGACTCCCCACTGCCCTTTCGCGTGGACATTGTGGACTGGGCGAGCACGTCCGAGAGCTTCCAGCGGGTCATCGAGCGGGAGCATGTGGTGTTGGTGGGGAAGAGGGGGGAGTGTAGTTCTTCATATCTGGAATGGCCTACTGCCACGATAGAAGACATCTCTGAAAAAGTCGCCATGGGACCGTTCGGCTCCTCAATCAAGGTCTCTACCTTCGTCCCGGACGGCGTTCCCATTATCAGCGGACAACATCTCCACGGCGTCAGAGTCGATGACTCTCCCGGCTTCAACTTTATTAGCTATGAGCATGCACAGCGGCTTGCAAACGCTAATGTTAGGCGTGGAGATGTGATTTTCACGCACGCAGGCAATATTGGACAGGTCGCCTATATTCCTGCTCGATCCAAGTTTGATCGCTATGTTATTTCTCAACGCCAATTCTACATGCGTTGCAAACGTTCAAAAGCCATTCCTGAATTTATCGCTTTGTATTTCACTTCACCGGAAGGGCAGCATCAGCTTCTCGCCAATTCGTCCCAGGTGGGCGTTCCAGCCATTGCGCGGCCGGTGACATACCTGCGTACCATTGAAATCCCTCTCCCACCCCTCCCCGAACAACGCGCCATCGCCCACATCCTCGGCACACTGGACGACAAGATCGAACTGAACCGCCGCATGAACGAGACGCTGGAGGCGATGGCCCGCGCCCTGTTCAAGTCCTGGTTCGTCGATTTCGACCCCGTCCGCGCCAAAGCCGCCCTGCGGCCAGCCAAGCGCACATCCTCTCCCCCTAAGGTGAGTGATGGCACAGACAAGGCGGATTGGCCCGCCGAACGCGCCCGCGCCTATCTCGACAGGATGGACCCGGAAATTGCGGCCCTGTTCCCCGACCGCTTCGTCGATTCGGGATTGGGCGAGATACCGGAGGGGTGGGAGGTGAGGGCACTGGTAGACTGCTTTAGTCTGACTATGGGACAATCACCCCCGGGACACACGTACAATGACGATGGCGATGGCCTTCCGTTCTTCCAGGGCAGGGCTGATTTTGATTTCCGATATCCAGAGACCCGTAAGTTCTGTAATGCTCCGACTCGGATTGCTTGGCCTGGAGATACTTTGATAAGCGTCAGGGCGCCGGTCGGCGACATTAACATGGCTTGGGAGCAGTGCTGCATCGGTCGTGGCGTTGCTGCACTCCGGCACAAATCCGTTTCAAGTTCGTTTACCTATTATTCGGCTTGGTCGATACAAGGGAATATCAGTATATATGAACACAGTGGGACGGTATTCGGGGCAATCAACAAAAAGCAATTTGAATCGCTCCAATTCTTAAATCCCAGATTAGAACTTATCGAAGCATTTGACGCCTACGTTAGTCCCATGGACTCCTGCATTGAGAAAAACACAGCGGAATCCCGCACCCTCGCCGCCCTACGCGACGCACTGCTGCCGAAGCTGGTGTCAGGGGAGGTTAGGATGGGAAATTCATCCCATCAGTGAGCTAAGTAATATGAAGTCAATCTCAAAGGAATTATTAGACCGGGCGGTACATGCAATGGTGGCCGCCATTGAGATTTACAACAAACCAGGGTTCCCTTATCGAAATGAGTCGTTTGCTATCCTTGCTATCAATGGCTGGGAACTCCTCCTGAAGGCTAAATGGTTAGGCCTGCATGGAAACAAGAAACGGAGCCTTTACGTTTATGAAAATCGTTCATCTCGGTCTGGGAAAAGAAGTGCGAAGAAATACATTAAGAGAACTAGATCTCGCGCACCTATCACCCATGAATTGGGCTATTTGACTAAACAGTTGGTCAACAAAAAAATCCTTGACCCTTCTGCATCCCAAAACATAGAGCTAATGCTTGAGTTTCGGCATTGTGCCACACATTTTTACAATGAATCTCCAGCCTTCTATACCCGTCTGTACGAAATTGGAGCGGCTTGTGTCAAGAATTTCGTGAATGTAGTCCGAGAATGGTTTCAGCGTGACGTTATCGAATTCAATCTTTACCTAATGCCACTCACGTTTATGGCTCTGCCATCTAACGTGGAGAGTTCATTTCTCAATACTGAGGAGAAAAATTTCCTGGCGTTCGTGAATGATATTGATGAACCTGAGTCTGACCCTGAATCCTCTTATTCGGTAAGTGTGAATGTCGAACTTAAGTTCACGAGGTCGAAATCAAAAGACGCGTTGCCAGTCCATGTCACAACTAACTCTTCGGCATTGACAGTCAGATTGACGGAAGAGAACATTCGAGAGAGGTACCCGTGGGATTACGGCACATTAACGGAAAGGTGTAGAGAACGATACAAGAATTTCAAAGCGAATAAGAAATATCATGAGATTAGGAAGTGTCTCGAAACCGATGAGCGATCCGCACGTTCCCGCTTTCTCGATCCAGGTAATACCAAAAGTGCCAAGAAGATCTTCTTCAACCCCAACATCATGACAGAATTTGACAAACACTATAACAAGTAAAGAAAGCGTCCTATGATCACCTTCACCGAAATGGACATTGAGGCCGTTGCCCTAGAATGGCTAGCCAATTTGCGCTGGCGGACAGCCCACGACTTAGACATCGCTTCGGATACGGCTAACGCGAAACGCAACGAGTGCCGTCATTTCGGGGAATGGCTGGCCCTGGTTGGAAGAACTTCCTCCGCTGCGTGAGGACAACTAGCGCCATGCCAGCAATTTCAGAATCGGTTGTCGAGGAAGCTGCCCTGAACTGGTTCCGCGCCTTGGGCTACACGCTGCTTGCCGGGACGGACACGATGCCGGGGCGGGCGTCCTTCCGAGAAGACTATGCGGACGTTGTGCTTGCGCCGGTTCTGCGCAATGCGCTTGCCCGGCTCAACCCGGATGTGCCGCCGGATGCTCTTGACGACGCCTTCCGCAAGCTGACGCACCCCGAAGGATCAACCCTGGAAACCCGCAATCGCGCCTTGCACCGGATGCTCGTGGATGGCGTGACGGTAGAGTACCGAAATGACGAAGGCGCGATTCGCGGCGTCCAGGTGCGTGTCATCGATTTCGACGATTCGGACAGAAACGACTGGCTGGCGGTCAACCAGTTCACCGTGACCGAGAGCCTGCCTGCCACGACGGATGGGGCGCAGGCAGGCAAGCATAGGCGTCGGCCCGACATCGTGTTGTTCGTCAACGGCTTGCCGCTGGCCGTCATCGAACTCAAGAACCCGGCGGATGAGGACGCGACCATCTGGACCGCCTGGCGGCAATTGCAGACCTACAAGACCGAGTTGCCTACGCTGTTCGCCTGCAATGCGGCGCTGGTCGTCTCGGACGGGTTGCAGGCCCGCATTGGCACCCTGACCGCCGGTCGGGAGTGGTTCAAGCCCTGGCGCACGATCGAAGGCGAGGAATTGGCGCCAACGTTCTACACGGAACTCCAGGTGCTGATCGAAGGCGTATTCGACAAACGCCGCTTTCTATCGCTGCTGCGCGATTTCATCGTCTTCGAGGACGATGGCAGCAGCCATCTTGCCAAGAAGATGGCGGGCTACCACCAGTTCCACGCTGTCGAAACCGCGGTGGCCGAAACCCTGCGCGCCGCACAGTTGCAGCGCCAGGCTGCGGGCGTTGCCGAGAAACTCGGACGGTACGAGTCGGGCCGCAGCCCCAGCGGAGAACCCGGCGACCGGCGCATCGGCGTCGTCTGGCACACCCAAGGCTCCGGCAAGAGCCTGACCATGGCCTTCTACGCCGGGCGCATCATCCGCGAGCCGGCAATGGAGAATCCTACCATCGTCGTACTCACCGACCGCAACGATCTGGACGATCAGCTCTTCGCCACCTTCTCGCGCTGCGCCGACCTGCTGCGGCAACCGCCGGCGCAGGCCGCCAGCCGGGCGGATCTGCGCAAAAAACTCGCCGTCCAATCCGGCGGCGTGGTGTTTACCACCATCCAGAAGTTCTTTTTTGAGGAGCCTTCAGCGGGGGAGCGCGAGGGGCATAGCCCTTCGATTGAAAATCCTTCAGCTGGAGAGCACACGGCAGATGCCTTTCGCGGACAGAAACAGGGCCGCCGGCACCCGCCGCTCTCGAGCCGGCGCAACATCGTCGTCATCGCCGACGAGGCGCACCGGAGCCAGTACGACTTCATCGACGGCTTTGCCCGCCACATGCGAGACGCCTTGCCCAACGCCTCGTTCGTCGGCTTCACCGGCACGCCGATCGAACTTCGGGACGCCAACACCCGCGCCGTGTTCGGCGACTACATCAGCATCTACGATATCCAGCGCGCGGTCGAGGATGGTGCCACGGTGCCGATCTACTACGAGAGCCGTCTGGCAAAGCTGACGCTCGACGAGCGCGAAAAGCCCAATATCGACCCCGGCTTCGAGGAGGCGACTGAGGGCGAGGAAGTCGAACGCAAGGAGAAGCTCAAGACCAAGTGGGCACAGCTCGAAGCGGTTGTCGGCGCCGAGAAGCGCATCGCCCTTGTTGCGCAGGATATCGTTGCGCATTTCGAACACCGCCTGGAGGCCCTGGACGGCAAGGCGATGGTCGTCTGCATGAGCCGGCGCATCTGCATCAACCTGCATCGTGCGCTGATCCGCCTGCGCCCGGATTGGGAGCATGAGGACGACAACAAGGGACAAATCAAGGTGGTGATGACCGGCGCGGCCTCCGATCCGCCCGACTGGCAGCCCCACATCCGTAACAAGCCCCGGCGCGAGGCGCTGGCGAAGCGGTTTCGCGACGCCGGCGACCCGCTGCGCGTCGTGCTGGTGCGCGACATGTGGCTGACCGGCTTCGACGCGCCGAGCCTGCACACCCTGTACGTGGACAAGCCGATGCGCGGCCACGCCCTGATGCAGGCGATTGCCCGGGTCAACCGCGTGTTTCGGGACAAGCCCGGCGGCCTCGTGGTCGATTACCTGGGCCTCGCCCACGAGCTCAAGCGGGCGCTCGCGACCTACACCGAAAGCGGTGGCACGGGCCGCACGGCGCTCGATCAGGCGGAAGCGGTGGCGGTGATGCAGGAGAAATACGAGATTTGCTGCGGCCTGTTCCACGGTTTCGACCGCTCCGGCTGGATTGACGGCGCACCTGCAAAACGGCTCGCTTTGTTGCCGGCCGCGCAGGAGCACATTCTGGCCCAGGAAAACGGCAAGGAGCGCTGCATCCGGACCGTGCGCGAACTCTCCCAAGCCTTCGCGTTGGCCGTGCCGCTCGAAAACGCACTGCGCATCCGCGACGAGGTGGCGTTCTTCCAGGCCGTCCGCTCGGCGCTCGTCAAGCGCACAGCCGCCGAAGCCCGACCGGAAGAGGCGCTGGACCACGCCGTTCGCCAACTCGTCTCCCGCGCAGTCGCCTCCGACGGGGTGGTGGACATCTTCGCCGCCGCCGGCCTGGACAGACCCGACATCTCCATCCTCTCCGACGAGTTCCTCGCCGAGGTGCGGGACATGCCGCAACGCAACCTCGCGGTCGAACTGTTGCAGAAGCTGTTGAAGGGCGAACTGGCCATGCGCCGGCGCAAGAACGTCGTGCAGGCGCGTTCCTTCGCCGAGATGCTGGAGCAGACCCTGCGCCGCTATCGGAACCGCGCCGTCGAGGCAGCGCAGGTGATCGAGGAACTGATCGGCCTCGCCCGCGAGCTGCGCGAAACCAACGCCCGCGGCGAAGCGCTGGGATTGTCCGAAGACGAACTTGCCTTCTACGACGCACTGGAGACCAACGACAGCGCGGTGCAGGTGCTCGGCGATGCGACCCTGCGCGACATCGCCTGCGAGTTGGTCGAGACCGTGCGCGCCAACGTCACCATCGACTGGACGCTGCGCGAGAACGTCCGCGCCAATCTCCGTCGGCTGGTCAAGCGGTGCCTGCGCAAGCACGGCTACCCGCCGGACAAGGAGGCGAAGGCCACGCGGACTGTATTGGAGCAGGCAGAGGTTTTGTCCACTGACTGGTCGGTATAGGGAAACAAGGGATCATGACCGGAACGACATCTGCGCCAGGGGGTGGTGGGGCGATCACGGGTTACGAGGCGGAGCTGTGGGCGATGGCCGACGCCCTGCGCGGCTCGATGGACGCAGCCGAGTACAAGCATGTGGTCCTCGGCCTCATTTTCCTGAAATACATCTCCGACGCCTTCGAGGAGCGCCATGCGATCGTGCTGGCCGAATGGGGCGCGGAGGCCGCCGAAGACCGAGACGAGTACGCCGCGGAGAACATCTTCTGGGTGCCCCCCGTAGCCCGTTGGTCGATGCTGCAAGGTCAAGCCCGCCGGTCGAGCATTGGCGGGCTCGTGGACGACGCCATGGCCACCATTGAGCATGACAACCCGGTGCTCAAGGACGTGCTGCCCAAGGACTACGCCCGTCCGGCGGTGGACAAACAGCGGCTCGGCCAGATCATCGACCTGGTCGGCAATATCATGGTGGGCAGCGCCGAGGCGCGCTCAAAGGACGTGCTCGGTCGCGTCTACGAGTATTTCCTGTCGCAGTTCGCGAGCGCCGAGGGCAAGAAGGGCGGGGAGTTTTACACCCCGCGCTGCGTGGTGAAGCTGCTGGTAGAAGTGCTTCAGCCTTGGCGGGGTCGGGTCTACGATCCCTGCTGCGGCTCGTCCGGCATGTTTGTGCAATCCATCGAATTCATACAGGCGCATACCAGCGGCAACGGCAACGGCGGTAAGGCCAAGACGGACATCAGCATCTACGGCCAGGAGTCCAACTACACGACATGGCGGCTGGCCAAGATGAATCTCGCCATTCGTGGCATCGACGGACAAATTGCCCATGGCGACAGCTTCCACGACGACCGCCACCCGGACCTGAAGGCGCACTTCATTCTCGCCAATCCACCGTTCAACGTCAAGGACTGGGGCCGGGAGCGGCTGGTCGCCGATCCCCGGTGGCAATACGGCGTCCCGCCGAAGCGCAACGCCAACTTCGCCTGGGTGCAGCACATGGTGCATCACTTGGCGCCGAACGGCATCGCCGGCTTCGTGCTCGCCAACGGCTCCATGACGTCGGCGCAATCGGGTGAGGGCGCGATCCGCAAGAGCCTGATCGAAGCCGATTTGGTGGACTGCATGGTCGCGCTGCCTGGCCAGCTCTTCTACTCGACGCAGATTCCGGCCTGCTTATGGTTCCTGTCACGAAATCGCGGCAACGGGAAGTTCCGCGACCGTCGGGGCGAGATTCTCTTCATCGACGCCCGCAAGCTGGGCCGCATGGTGGACCGCACCCACCGCGAGCTCACGGACGAGGACATCGCCCGCATCGCGGATACCTATCACGCTTGGCGCCTACCTGACGGCGCGGCGGTCCGCGAGGAGAGCACCGGTGCCTACGCCGACATCCCCGGCTTTTGCAAAAGCGCCTCCCTGGAAGAAATACGCAAACACGGCCACGTGCTCACCCCCGGCCGCTACGTCGGCGCGGAACCACAGCCGGACGACGGCGAACCCTTCGAGGACAAAATGCAGCGCCTCGTCACGCAGTTGCGCGAGCAACAGGCCGAAGGGGCGCGGCTCAATGCCGCCATCGAAGTCAATCTCGGGCGCCTGGGCTTCCTTGCGACTCAGGAGAAAACGAAATGATTCCTGCCGTCAAGGAGAAACCTGTACTTCCGCAAATCCTCGCCCTTAGCTCTTGGCCGAACTCCCAAAAGGGTGGGCCTGCACGGTTCTGGTCCTAGGGTCCGCCTCGGTTCCGTCAAGTGCGGCCCCGACTTTCGCCAATCCGGCTCAACGGACTAGCTTTCGGCTTTCCCGCCCCCATCGGCGGGCTTCCCCAGCCTTGAGAACGCTATGCCAGATAAGGACCCAGGCGCCACCTTGACCCGGCAGGAAATGGCCCGGTATGCCCGCCACTTGGTCCTTCCCGAGGTTGGCGTGGAGGGACAGGAGCGGCTCAAGGCAGCCCGCGTCCTGTTGGTCGGTGCGGGAGGGTTGGGTTCCCCGGCGGCCCTCTACCTGGCTGCGGCGGGTGTGGGCACCCTGGGACTCGTGGACCCGGATGTCGTTGACGTGACCAACCTACAGCGGCAGATTCTCCACGGCACTTCCGACCTCGGGGGGCTCAAGGTCGTGTCGGCCCGGGCCCGGCTGGCCGACGTCAACCCGCACGTTGAAGTGGAGACCCGGGCCGAGCGGCTGGATTCGGAAAACGCCCTGGAAGTCATCGCGGACTACGACGTCGTGGTGGACGGTAGCGACAACTTCCCGGCCCGCTATCTGGTCAATGACGCCTGCGTGCTTTCGGGGAAGCCCGATGTTTACGGGTCGGTATACCGCTGGGAGGGGCAGCTCTCCGTGTTCGGGAGGAAAGGCGGGCCTTGCTACCGGTGCCTTTTTCGGGAGCCCCCGCCTCCGGGAATGGTACCCAACTGCGCGGAAGCCGGGGTCTTCGGCGCGCTGCCCGGAGTGATCGGGGCGGCTCAGGCCATGGAGACGATCAAACTGCTCCTGGGCGTCGGAGAGCCCCTTGTGGGCCGGCTTCAGATCTTCGACGCGTGGACGTACCGTTGGCGGGAGATGCAGATTCGGCGGGACCCCGGGTGTCCCGTCTGTGGAGATCGGCCTACCCAGACCGGCTTGATTGACTACGACCTGTTTTGCGGCGCCGCCCCGGAGGTGGCGGAGGACGGGGACGGCGTGGGACGCGTCCAGCCCGAGGATCTGGCTGGGGTCATGTCCGGTGACCCTCGTCCTTTTCTTCTGGACGTGCGGGAACCCATCGAATGGCAGGTCATGAATCTCCAGCACCTGGGGGCGGTTCTCGTTCCCAAGGGCCAAGTCGCCGGCAGGCTCCACGACATTCCCCGTGGCCGACCGGTGGTGGTGTACTGTCACAGCGGTGTCCGGAGCCTCGACGTGGCGAAGATTCTGGTTCGTGAGGGGTACGTGGACGTGAGGAACCTGGAAGGGGGAATTGTGGGGGTCGCGACCTTGGAAGGGGGAATTGGCGGGAATGACCGCGGCTAGGGCGGGCCCGGAGAAGGGTCCGAAATCGGCGTGAGGCCGGAGATCGACGGGCTCCGGAAGGCGATGCGGGAGATGGAGTACGTCGCCGAACCGGCGATCGCCACCGCCGTCCATTTGGCGCGTGCCATGAAGAAGCCACTCCTTGTCGAGGGAGACGCGGGCGTCGGCAAGACCGAGATCGCCAAGGTCATGTCGCGGATTATGGAAACCGAGCTGATCCGCCTGCAATGCTACGAAGGGCTGGACGCCAACACCGCCCTGTACGAATGGAACTACCAGAAGCAGATTCTGCGCCTACGCATCGCAGCGGAGAAGGGCGGTGACGGCGAGGACCTGGAAGAGATCATCTTCGGCCGCCCCTACCTTCTGGAGAGGCCGCTCCTTCGGGCCATCACCAGACCCGCCAAGGCCCCCGTCCTGCTGATTGACGAAATCGACCACGCCGATGAGGGCTTCGAGGCATTCCTGCTGGAGGTGCTTTCGGACTTCCAGGTAAGCGTCCCCGAGCTGGGCACGATTCGGGCCACGCACCGACCCTTCGTCGTGCTGACGTCGAATCGGACCCGGGAAATCGGAGACGCGCTGCGGCGACGCTGCCTGTACCTGTTCATCGAGCACCCGGACCTTGCCAAGGAGGTGGAGGTCATCCGGGCAAAGGTTCCCGGCATTGCCGAACGGCTCGCCCGGGAGATCGCGGTTTTTGTGGGGGAGCTGCGGGGCCGACGCCTTATGAAACCGCCGGGGGTGGCCGAAACCCTTGATTGGGCCCGGGCGCTGGTCATGCTGCATCGGGACCGTCTGGACGCCCGAACGGTCACCCTGACCCTCGGCTGCCTGGTCAAGGATCGCCACGACACCGGGGAGCTTGGCAGCGAAGAGATCGGGGCCATGGTAGGCGCGGTGGGGCAGACGGGCTGACGGCTGCGGAACGTTGCCCGCCTCGACCCGACGCCGAACCGCGGACCTGGTCGTCCACTTGGCGGGCTTCTCCCGGGAGCTGCGCCGCACAGGGATCCCTGTCTCTCCCGGCGACACGATCGATGCCGCTGCCGCCCTTGCGCTTCTGGATATCGGCGATCCGGAGGAAGTACGGCTGGGTTTGCGAACGAGCCTGAAGGTCGAACCCGCTTCGTGGGACGCCTTCGACCGTGCCTTCGACCGTATGTGGCGTAAGGCGGAGACGCATCCATCCCGACCCGACGGCGCCCGCCGCCGCCAACCGCCCCGCCCGTGGCCAGGACAGGGAAACCCCTTGGAAGCCCTCAGGCGGAAGCTGGAAAGAGAAGGCTTGACGACCCGGGCGGACCCGGCCGTCAACGCAGGAAGGCCCGGCTACAGCCCCCGCGCCCTCCTCCGGGATAAGGAATTCGACCCGTCTGTCCCGGGCGACCTGGCCGAAATGGAACGCTTCTTAGCGATCCTGGCGCGAAAGATGGCCACCCGGCCCAGCCGCAGGCTGGTTCCCACCCCCGGAGGCTCCGTTATCGACGTGCGCCGCAGCTTTCGCCGCTCTCTCGCCCGAGGCGGGGAGCTTGTGGAACTTGCCCGGCGCGGCCGGGCCGTGGAAAAGCCGCACGTCGTTGCCCTCTGCGACACAAGTGGCTCCATGGATCCCTATTCCCGCTTCTTCATCGCTTTCCTGCTGGCTTTGAGCAAAGTCCTCCGCCGCACCGAGACCTTTGCTTTCAACACGTCCCTGACGCGGCTCACGCCGTGGATCGCGTCCGGCAACGTGGCAGACACCCTGAAGCGTTTTGCCGGCCACGTTGAGGATTGGTCCGGTGGCACGCGCATCGGGGCGTGCCTCCTCGAGTTCGCCGATCGCTACTTGCGACAAACGGTCGCACCGGATACATCGGTGTTGATCTTCAGCGACGGACTTGACCGAGGCGATGTCCGATCTCTCGAGACGGGGCTGCTTGCCATTCGGAGGCGGGCTCGCCGGGTGATCTGGCTGAACCCGCTCATGGGAGACCCGCGTTATCGGCCCGAAGCGAGGGGCATGAAGACCGCCATACCCCACATTGACGGCTTGGTCCCGGCCCATGATCTGGCGTCGCTTGCGGTCTTGCTGCCGATGCTGTCGCGGCGGAGTAGGTGCCGGCAAGGAGCCGGCGGGGTGGGAAAGGCGGGCGTTATAAGGAGCGCTCATGAAAATTGAAGAAAAGTTCACGATCGAGGCTTCAGCGGACGCGGTGTGGGATTTTCTCGTGGATCCGGAGCGCGTCGCCGGAGCTCTCCCCGGAGCCGACCTCAGCGAGAAGATCGACGAAACGACCTACAAGGGCCGCATGTCGGTTCGGGTAGGACCGTTGGCGGCCGCGTACAACGGCACCGTGACCTTCGATCTGGACCCGGAGGGGCGTTCCGCAGTGGTCCGGGCCAGAGGCCAGGGCAAGGCCGGCATGGGGAACGCCGACATGACGATGACCAGCAGGGTGGTGGCCCTGGCGCCCACCAGCACGGAGGTGACGGTGGAGGCGGAACTGGCGGTCACGGGCATTCTCGCCCAGCTCGGGCGGGGCATGATCCAGCATGTTTCCAAGAAAATGTTTCTGGAGTTTACCCAGGTCGTCACGAACGAACTTGCACGGCAAAGCTGAGGAGGTGGACGAATGATTCCCCCGCAGTTCGACTACCATGCCCCGCGTAGCCTTGAGGAGGCGTTTGCGTTGCTGGGCCGGCTTGACGACGCCAAGGTCATGTCGGGTGGCCAGAGCCTGCTGCCCATGCTGAAGCTCCGCTTGGCGTCTCCCGCCCACCTGGTCGACATCGGACGCATTCCGGGTCTTGGCGCGATCTCCGAGACGGACGGCTTCCTCAAAATCGGCGCCCTGGTGACGGAGACGCAACTGGAGCGCGATTCCGGGGTCTCCGCTCGATATCCGATCCTCGGTGATACGGCCAAGGTCATCGCAGACCCCGTCGTGAGGAACCGGGCCACCGTCGGCGGTAACCTCGCCCACGGCGATCCGGCCAACGACCACCCGGCGACAATGCTGGCGTTGCGGGCCCAGGTTGTCGCTTGTGGGCCCGGCGGAAAGCGTACGATCGCGATTGACGACTTCTTTCACGGCCTGTTCATGACGGCCCTGGCCCCGGACGAAATCCTGACGGAGGTTCGGGTGCCGGTGCCGCCCGCTCCCAGCGGCGGTGCCTACGTCAAGCTGGAGCGGAAGGTTGGCGACTACGCCGTTGCAGGCGTCGCGGTGCAGCTTGCGCTGGCCGGTGACGGCACGGTGTCGCAAGCCGGGATCGGCCTCACCAATCTGGGCTTTGCACCCGTGCGAGCCGTGGAAGCCGAAGCTGCCCTTACCGGAAAGAAACCCGGGGACAAAACCGTTGCTGCTGCCGCCCGCGCTGCATCTGCCGCCGCCGATCCGGTGGAGGACCGGCGCGGTCCGGTCGAATACAAGAAGAACATGGCCCGCGTTCTCACCGCCAGGGCCATTCGCAAGGCGCTCGCACGCGCCGCCGGAGGATAAGGGCGATGGCCAAACATCGGATCACCGTTTCCGTGAACGGCGAGGAATGCCGGCGGGAGGTGGACTCTCGTCTCCTGCTCGTCCACTTGATCCGCGACGAGCTGAGGCTCACCGGTACGCACATCGGGTGCGATACGACGCACTGCGGTGCCTGCACAGTGTTGCTGAACGGCGTGCCGACAAAGTCCTGCACCGTTTTGGCCGTCCAAGCCGAGGGGGCCGAAATCGGTACCGTCGAGGGGCTCGCCGGTAGCGACGGCATGCACCCGCTCCAAGAGGGATTTCAGGAGATGCACGGTCTCCAGTGCGGCTTTTGCACGCCGGGAATGCTCATGACGGGCGTGGCGTTGCTGGATGACAACCCGGACCCGAGCGAAGCGGAGATACGCGAGGCCATCTCGGGCAACCTCTGCCGGTGCACCGGATACGTGAACATCGTGAAGGCGGTTCGCTATGCCGCCGACAAAATCGGGGAGGGCGACTAATGGCACCGAAGACTTCCGCCAGGATCTGCGGCGTGGGCCACTCCATGAAGCGCAAGGAAGACCCGCGCTTTCTCCAGGGCCGAGGGAACTACATCGACGACCATGTGTTGCCCGGTATGCTTTGGCTGGACATCGTCCGTAGCCCCGTGGCCTACGGCAAGATCAAGAACATCGACGCATCCAGGGCCCTGGAGATTCCCGGGGTGCTCGCCGTGCTTACGGGCAAGGACCTGGAAGCGTACAACCTGCACTGGATGCCGACCCTCATGTCGGACACCCAGATGGTGCTGCCCACCGACACGGTCATGTACCAGGCGCAGGAGGTGGCGGGGGTGATCGCTACGGATCGTTATGCTGCCGCCGACGGTGTCGCCGCCGTCGAGGTCGAGTATGAGCCGATGAAGCCGGTCATCGACCCCTTCCGGGCTCTGGAACCCGATGCTCCCGTCCTCCGAACCGACAAAGAAGGCCAGGCGGACAACCGGATCTGGCACTGGGAGGAGGGGGACAAGGAGGCGACCGACCGCATCTTCGAAGACGCCGATGTCGTCGTGAAGGGGAAGATGCATGTGCCGCGCATTCATGTGGCGTCGATCGAGACTTGCGGTTGTCTCGCCGACTTCAATCCCGTTGAAGGTCACCTGACCGTCTACATGACCACCCAGGCCCCCCATGCCATCCGCACCGTTCTGGCCCTGGTGGCGGGGCATGTGGGTCTTTCGGAAGAGAAGATCCGGGTTGTGTCGCCCGACATCGGCGGTGGCTTCGGCGGTAAGGTGCCGGTCTATCCCGGTTACGTGATCGCCATTGCGGCGTCGGTGGTTCTGGGCAAGCCGGTCAAGTGGATCGAGGACCGGATGGAGAACCTGCAGGCCGACTCCTTCGCCCGTGACTACCACATGGATGCCGAGCTGGCGGCGAACGCCGACGGGAAGATCAGAGCGTTGCGGATCAAGACCCTGGCCGACCACGGCTACTCCGATGCCCAGGCATCCCCGTCCAAGTTCCCGGCCGGCCTCTTTTCCATTTGCACAGGGTCGTACAACATGGAGCAGGCCTTCGCCGAAGTCGACGCCGTCTACACGAACAAGCCGCCGGGAGGTGTCGCATACCGCTGCTCCTTTCGGGTCACGGAGGCCGTGCACTGCGTGGAGCGGATGGTGGATGTCCTCGCCCAGAGGGTGGGCAAGGACCCGGCGGCGTTGCGGGCGCAGAACTTTATCCCCAAGGATGCGTTTCCGTACGCTTCGCCCTTGGGCTGGGAGTACGACAGCGGCGACTACCATGCGGCACTCAACAAGGCCAAGGAGATCATCGCCTACGACGAATTGCGCAAGGAGCAGGCCGAGAAGCGCACGGAGGGCGAGCTCATGGGGATCGGCATTTGTAGCTTCACCGAGATCGTGGGTGCGGGTCCCGCCGAGCAGTTCGACATCCTGGGCATCAAGATGTTCGATTCCGCAGAAGTGCGTGTGCACCCTACCGGCAAAGCCATCGCCCGCTTTGGAACCAAGTCCCAGGGACAGGGGCATGAGACCACCTACGCCCAGATTGTTGCCGAAGAACTAGGGTTGCCTGCCGCCCACATTCAGATCGAGGAGGGCGACACCGACACTGCGCCTTACGGTTTGGGCACCTATGCAAGTCGCTCGACGCCCACCGCCGGGGCGGCCGCCGTCGTTGCCGCGCGCAAGATTCGGGCGAAGGCGGCCAAGATTGCTGCCCACCTGCTCGAAGTCGGAGAGGAGGATCTGGATTGGGAGCCCGGGACGTTTTCGGTAAAGGGGGCGCCCCAGAAGTCGGTGACGATCCAGGACGCGGCGTTTGCCGCCTACACAAATCCCCCGCCGGGAATGGAACCCGGGCTGGAAGCCGTGAACTACTACGATCCGCCCAACCTTACCTTTCCTTTCGGCAGCTACATTTGCGTCGTCGATATTGATCGAGGTACCGGTGAGGTCAAGGTGCGGCGATTCGTGGCCGTTGACGACTGTGGCAATATCATCAACCCCATGATCGTCCAGGGCCAGGTACACGGCGGGCTGACCCAGGGCCTGGGTCCGGCGCTCTACGAGGAAATCCCCTACGACGAGGACGGCAACAACCTGGCGGGTTCGTTCATGGACTATCTTGTGCCCACCGCCGTCGAGGTGCCCGCATGGGAAACCGCGCACACGATCACGCCCTCGCCGCACCACCCCCTGGGGGCCAAGGGTGTTGGGGAGTCGGCCACCGTCGGCGCGCCGCCGGCCATTGCCAACGCCGTCGTGGACGCCCTGGCGCATTTGGGCGTGCGTCACATCGACATCCCGATCACGCCCGACAAGGTGTGGGCGATTCTCAACGAGAAGGGAGTGGCGGAGTAAAGGGGGATGGTTATGTCCCGTTTGCGTACTTGCCCGGTTCCCGGGCGGCTCCGCGGCGACTTGTGGTGCGGGCTTCCGCTCGGTTCTGTGCGGCTTCCGAGCTTCCGGGCGGTAAGAGAGAATAACTCCCGGCGGAATACTTATTACGAAAGGAAGGTTGAACGTTGCTGCTGAACCTATTGCGGTGGATTGGGCTTAGGCTTGGCTCGGAAGGCGGAGTCGGAGTGCGGTACAGTTCTACTGCCAAGCCGAGCCGGCTCGAAAGCGGGAAGTGGTGCGCGGTGGTGCTGCTCCGGCGTGCGTACTCTCTGTCCAAGCTGCAAGCGGATCTTCCGGGATCCGTAGTGACGCTCCGGAGCCAAGCCGGTGATGAATGGCTCGGTATGATCTATGGTGTAGTGCTTACGGATAGCGGAGCCGAGCCGTGGTAAGGCCAGATACTGTCTTTCAGTGGCGGGTTGAGACTGAGCCGTCTTCCGCTCCGCCAAGCGCGCTTTGCGCTGTCGGCGATAAACGGCTGCGCTCCGGAGTCCGAATTGGCTCAGCTTGGGCTCAGGCTCCGGCGGATTGCTGAGGGTATTCAGGCGGCTTCCCAAGCCGCGGAAGCCCAAGCTGAACGCGAAGCCGAGCAAGCGGTGCTGAACGCCGTGGAAGCGCTCGGGTATCGGCCTCCCGGCAGCACCGGCGGCGATGGAAGCCCTCCGAGCCGCTCCGGAGGTTGAGCGTGCGGCTCCGGATCCGGGGGTCTTTCCGCACCGGCTGAGCGTACCGCGCCGGACACCTTTGTTTCCCGGTCCAAGAACGCTTGCGTCTCAGTTGATGCCGTCCTTTCGGTGGGAAGCCGGGTCGCGTCGGTTCGCTTCCGTATCGGACCGGAGTTCGGCTTTTGTTCGCTACACCGGTTCGTCCTCGCCCCCCAAGCGTCCCCGGTGCTGACTGACCGTGTAGATATCTGCGCCCCGTTTCTCCCGTTCCCCCACGCCTACCCCTTCCGCCCCGCCACCACCGCCAGCGGGCCCTCGTGCCACACGCACTTGGCCTTGAATCCGGCGGCGCCCATGGCGGCCAGCTCCGCTTCAACGGGAAAATAGGTGTCCTCTTCGGCCCACTCCAGGAAGTGCTCTTGGGCCCGCGCCTTCTTAATCCCGCTCGTGACCATGTGGTCGGCCCAAATGCCGTACACCGCCTCCTGTTCGGCGGGGTCCGCCGGCATCACGACGTCGGAGTTCACGAACCCGCCACCCGGGCGAAGGGCCTCGTGGATCCGCCGGTAGAGCCTCCGCTTCTCCTTCATGGTCGGCACGTGATGCAGCGCGAGAGAAGCCACAACACCGTCACACTTGGGGAGCGCGTCGTGGAACGAACCCCGGCGAAACCGGACCCGTTCGCCGTACCGGGCTAGGCGGGTCCGGGCCCGGGCCAGCATGTCCCCGTCGATTTCGATCAGTTTGACGGTCCGGACTTGGTGCCCATGCAGGATCGCTTCCGTGAGGGCGCCCGTGCCCGCGCCAAGATCAAGGACGACAGCCGGGCCGTTCGCGGCGATCTCTGCCGCGGTCACGTGCAACATCGTCTCGTACCCCGGGATGAAGCGTCGGATCGTCTCGTCGTAGGCGTCAAGTTCGACCCGCAAATGCCGGCGTACGGAGTGGGACATGAAATCAGAGTCGGGTTGCGACCCTGGGTTCGTCAATTCCGAAACCAATCGTCGCCGGCGGAGTCGGGCGCGATCGTCGGCGGTCTGCTATCGTTCCACCGAGCAATCGAATCCCATTTTGACGAACAGACGGACACCTCCCGATGAATCTCAATGCCCGCCCCTTGCTTCTTCCCCTTCCGCTTCTCCTTGGCGGATGCGGTACCCAGCCTCCCACCCCCGTCCGCTACAGCGCTCCGGAGCCGCCCCCGGTGGAAGCGGGTCTCCCGGCAGCGGCGGGCGAATACGACTTGGCCGCGGATGTCCTGCACTACGACATCGAGCTCTCCCTGGGTGCTCCGGAAATCGAAGGACGAGTGACCCTCACCGTTCGAACGAACGGCGCGCCCGAGCTCCCCCTGGACCTGACCGGCCTGGGCATTCGGAGCGTGTCCGTCAACGGCCAGGCGTCGGGCTTTACCTACGAAGCTGGCAAACTCACCGTCCCGCTCGAGGGAGAGCCTGGCAACAGCCCCCTCCCCACGGACGATTCCCGTCCCCGGAACGGTGGGGCCTCCCCGGACTCCCTGCACATCACCATCGAGTATCACGGTACCCCCGACGACGGCCTGATCCTTCGCGAGAACGTCCACGGCAACCCCTCCGCCTTCGTGGACAACTGGCCGAACCGGGCTCGCTTCTGGCTTCCCTCCGTGGATCACCCGGCAGACAAGGCGACGGCGGCCTTCACGGTCCACGCCCCCGCCCAGTGGCAAGTCATCGCCAATGGCGCCCCCATCGGCTCAAGCGGAGCCCTTGGCGCCCAAGGCGCAACCACCTGGCGCTGGGCCACCGATGTTCCCCACCCCACCTACACCTTGGTGGTCGGCGCCGCCGACTTCGCCGTCGAGTCCCTGGGGCGAGCCGCCTGCGGCAACGCTCCTGTGAGCCCTGATGCGGACGGCTGCATCGACGTTTCCTTCTGGGTGTATCCGGAAGACAGCGCCTTCGCCCGGGAGGTCTTTCGCAGGGCGCCCGAGATGGTGGACTTCTTCACCGAAACCGTGGGGCCCTATCCTTTCGAAAAGCTTGCGAACGTCCAGTCGGCGACCCGTTTCGGCGGCATGGAGAACTCCTCCGCCATCTTCTATAGCGAACAGGCCATCGCGGCCGGTCGGTTGGGCGAAGGAACGGTCTCTCACGAGATCGCTCACCAGTGGTTCGGGGATTCGGCCACCGAAGCCGCTTGGAGCCATCTCTGGCTTTCGGAGGGCTTCGCGACCTACTTCGGGGCCCTCTTCTTCGAGGCGGCAGACGGCAACGAGGCGTTTCGCAGCCGCATGGAGACAAGCCGAGGGGGCTATCTGGCATCGGACGACGTCGATCGGCCCATCGTGGCATCCGACGGTTCAGACAACCTCTTCGACCTTCTGAACCGCAACAACTACGCAAAGGGCGCTTGGGTCCTGCACATGCTCCGGGGCGTGCTGGGCGACGACGCGTTCTTTCGCGCCATCCGGGCCTACTATGCGGAGTACGCCTATGGAAACGCCCTCACGGAAGACCTGATGCGCGTCTTCGAAGCCGTCTCGGGCCAGTCCCTGGGATGGTTCTTTGAACAGTGGATTCGCCAGCCGGGGTATCCGGTGCTGGAGCCGGCGTGGGAACTCTCTCCGGACGGCGCCGAGCTCCTCCTCACGGTCAATCAGACCCAGTCTCCCGAATGGCCCGTCTTCCGTCTTCCCATGGATGTGGAGGTTCGGGGCGCGAACGGCCCGGTAAGGGAGCGGATCGTGGTGGACGCCCGTTCCCAAACGTTCCGAATCCCCGTCTCCGGCCCACCCGACGCGGTTGTCCTGGACCCGGACGGGTGGGTGCTCAAGGGCTGACTCCGGTAAGATTTTGGCGCCGAAGGACCGGCGTGTACTATCTTGCGCAGGGCGCTTGGGCGGGGGGCAGCGGGGGCTAAGGGATCGGCGGCCAGCCTCGGGATCCGTTTTCCTCCCGAACGCGGGCTTCCCTCTTGGGGGCTCTGGTCCAGCCCGTGCCTTCTCGGCGGTTCTCCGTCCCGCTGGGAACCTCATGACGTAAGGAGTATCCGGTGTCCGCTTCATCGCACCTCGCCTTCGAGCGGGACATCAAGGAAATCGAGAACCAGATATCCCGGCTCCGGGACACGGCGGCGAAGCGGGGCCTGGACGTTTCGGACGAACTGCGGCTGCTGACCGATAAACTCGAAACCTTACGGGAGGAGACGTACCGGAACTTGAGCCCCATGGAGCAGGTTCAAGTTGCCCGACACCCGCGCCGCCCGTATACCCTGGACTACATCGGCGCGATCTTCACGGATTGGTTCGAGCTCAAGGGAGACCGACGATATCGGAACGACGAGGCCATCATCGGGGGTTGGGCCCGTTTCGGCGGGAGGTCCGTCGTGGTGATCGGCCATCAAAAGGGCCGGGACATGAAGGAGAACCTGCGCCGGAACTTCGGAATGCCCCATCCGGAGGGGTACCGGAAGGCCCTGCGCCTCATGAAGATGGCCGAGAAATTCGGAGCCCCGGTGATCACCCTGATCGACACGCCGGGCGCCTACCCGGGATTCGGCGCCGAAGAACGGGGTCAGGCCGAAGCGATCGCCACCAACCTGAGGGAGATGGCCCGTCTCCGCACCCCCACCGTCTCCGTCGTGATCGGCGAAGGAGGGTCCGGCGGTGCCCTGGCCCTGGGCGTCAGCGACCGAATCCTGCTCCTTGAACACGCGATCTACTCCGTCATCTCTCCGGAGGGTTGTGCCGCCATTCTCTGGCGATCCGCCGACCACCGAGAAGAGGCGGCCCGGGCCCTCTGTCTCACGTCGTCCGACCTGAAGGCATTGGGCATTGCCGACGAGGTCATTGCCGAGCCACCGGGCGGTGCTCACGCAAATCCGGAAGCGGCCATGAAGGCCGTGGCCGAGGCCCTTTCCCGACACTTGGTCGAGCTGGAAGGGCGGGAACCCGGACTCTTGGCCAGGGAGCGGTGGGCGAAGTACGAAACCCTGGGTACGTGGACCGAAGGGGCGCCCGCATGAAGGCGGCTCCGGAACTTGGTGGCTGTTTCGCTCCGGAGGTACAGGCGCTGACGATAGGCGCCCATGACGACGGGGCGGGGGATCATGGGGACGGTCGGGAAGACGGGGCGGACGTATTGGGACCGAGGCGATGAGCATGGACGGATTTGCAGAGGTGAAGTTCAAGGGCACCCGTCGGGATTTCTTTCACTTCGACACGCTCGATCTGTCGCCGGGCGACCCGGTCATCGTCGAGGCGGACAGAGGCGAGGATCTGGGGCGGGTCTCCGCCGTCGGAAACATTGCCATGCGCAAGTGCTCATCTTCCGGGGGTTGCGCGACGCCCACGCCGACAAAGCGGGTTCTTCGCCGAGCGGAATCCGGAGAAGTCCTCCGGGCCGAGGGCAAGCGGGCCGACGAGGACTACGCTCGGCGAGAAGTGCGAAAACAGGTCAACCACCACCGCCTGAAGATGAAGGTTTCCGAGGCAGAGTGGCAGTTCGACCGGAAAAAACTCACCATCTACTTCACGGCCGAGAAACGGGTCGATTTCCGGGCACTTGTGCGGGACTTGGCGCGCACATTTCGAACTCGAATCGAACTAAAACAGATCAGCGTTCGGGAGGAAGCCGCCCTGCTGGGGGGCGTGGGTCGGTGCGGCCGCGAACTCTGTTGTTCGACTTGGCTTCCCGAGCTCAAGCCCGTGAGCCTTCGCGTGGCCAAGGACCAAAACCTGTCGCTGAACCCTTCCCAGATTTCGGGGTGTTGCGGACGCCTCATGTGTTGCCTGATGTACGAACACGACACCTACGTCAAGGCGCGCCGGAAGTTCCCCCGGGAGGGCAGAGTCCTGAAGACATCCTTGGGAAAAGAGAAGGTGACGGGGCTGAACATCTTCAAAGAGACCGTCACGCTAGAGGATAAGGAAGGGAAACAGCGCACCCTCAGCGTGGAGAACCTCAAACGGGAAGTCTCGGCCAGCCCCCGAGGCTGACGCGGCCGCACTTCGTCAACCGGATCAGCAAGGGGCCCTCCAACTTGGGACCCGCGCATCCCTCTCCCCCTAGACCCCCGTGCAGTTCCGCTGCCTACAAGGGGCCGCCGACCCCGGCTTTTCCGGGACGTTGCCCTAGGGTCCCCCACCCGAATGAGCCTCAGTTGTTGGGCGCGCCCGCCTCGATCCACGCCCGGATGATCCGGATCTCGTCCTCGGGCACGGGGTCCCCCTCTTCGGGCATGTCCCCCTCAACGATCATTTCAAGGAGGAAGCTGTCTTCGGCGTTACCGGCCTCGACGACCGTTCCGAACTCCGAGCCGGCCATGACCTTCTCGTATTCCAGAAGGTTGAGGCCCGCTTCCAGGCGGACTTGGCCGTTCTCGTCGGCGCCCCCGTGACACTGGGCGCAGCGCTGCTGGAAGATGGGCAATACGTCGTCCGTGAAGCTGATGGTGTCGGCGGCGGGGAGGGTGGGGACCCTGAGGGAAGCGAGTTGAGAAACGGTTCCGGCAGCCGGGATGGCTCCGGGCGGATTCTCCAGGCCGGCGAAGGGGTCAACGGTGGGGCCGAACTTCGAGCCGGCCAAACTGACCGCGACGGCTCCAGGAATCAGGAGGCTCAAAAACCGGGTGGGGAAGCCAATCTTCATGGCTCCGGTCCCCTTTCCGGCTCCCTCCCTGTGATGTCCACGCCGCTCCATTCTCGCGCGGGCAGGCCGCCGGGATCGGTTACGAATCATTCACGACTCCTCACAAAGGTTCTCGTTTGGCGAAGCGGTAAGTTTACGCAAAGTCCGGATCTTCCGTCCAGGGCCTTCAAGGTGGACAGGGCCATGCAGGGCTACACCCGAAAGACCCTCATCACTTCGTCGCCCAGGTGGTTAATGACCTTTACGGCGATGCGGCCGGATGCGGGTTTCGGAAAGGGTCGGGACGTGTCGCTCGTCAATGTAGCCCACGCTTCTTGGTTGATCTCGGTCTTGAGGGTGGTCTTCAAGGCTCTGTACGGGTCCTTGGCACCCAGAAAGTAGGCGTGGCGGACGAAGAAGCTCTCTTCGTTGTAGTCGGTGTCCACGAACCAGCAGGCGATGCCATCCGCGTTGTCGCTGCGAATCTCGCCGGTATTCGGATGATAGACGTCAACACCCTTGATCTTGACCTGGAAATGGTCCGGTTCGCCGGCAGCTTTATCGGCTTTCAATATTTCGATATCTGGCTCCCCGAAGATCACAAACAAATTCCCCTTGCCGGTGTTCTTGAGATCGTTGGCCATGTGCAGATCGGCGTTCATGCGAGCCTTGAGGATGGGGATGCGGCCGAACTTGTTGAAGTCGGAAACATGGGCGCCGTAGCTGAATGCGCACGTGACCAGGACGTTGAAGCCTGCCTCGGCGGCCTCCTTGGCGGCATCGACAAGATCGGGTCGGAAGACGGTGCCGAACTCGGGGCCAATGAAGATTCCGGCCCGCTTCTGGATATGATCAATTTCTACTGCCTTCCCCCCCCCCCCCCCAGATTTCTCCACATACCGCCCCTCTGCACACACAAGCCGGCCCGGCCAGGGGGCGACCGAGGAGAACTCGATCTTGTCTTCCTTATGCGCCTGCTGGACGCCTGCCGTCTTGAGGTTTTCCAGGACCATGCCAGCGAAATCCTGTCCCGTATCGTAGGCTGCCTGTGGCTCTGCCACCTTGTCGATGAGCTCGTCGTTCTCGTCGACGCCAAGGACACGGTGCGGTGAAACGCTCTCCACCGTGAACGGGCCGGAGACACGAACCTTCTTCTTGTCTTCGTAGGGCTTGTCGTAGAGGTATTCGAAGTTCGCCTTTGCGGCGATGGAGGCATCGATCTCCTTCTGGCGGGCGATGCGGGCTTCCCACCAGCGGCGATGCGCGTCAACGGGACCGCCGGGACCCCACGGGTCCCCGGGCTGCTCGGGGACGTCGGCAAAGGCGTACTTCCGACCGAGCGCGCGGTTCAGCTTGTGCAGGTTCCTCTTCCGGGTGGGAGCGGTCTTTGCCGCCTGGAGCTGTTTCCATGCCTTCGTCGCAGCCTCGGGCCACGGGTTCATGGCTTCGCGCGGGACCTCCCACTCCTCCCACGTCGACCCAAGCGCGGCGTTCATTTCGGCCCGAAGCGGTTCCAGCGTTTCTTGCCAGCGCTCCCAGATTACGTTGATCTCGGCGTTGTTGGCGATGGACTTGAGCGTAATGTGTGGGACACGCTTGTATACGAACCCCTGGCGGATGTTACCGAAAGTCGGCTTCTCGGAGAGGGCCTTCCGGCTGATCTGAGCTTCCTTGGCTTGACCTTCGGGGCTGTCTGCGAGCAGATAGTACGGGTAGCGGGCACCCATGATCCGAGCGCGGGCCAGGGCCAAGGCCACCCGAGAAGTATCAATGGTGATCCAGCGGCGACCCCACTGCTCGGCGACATAGGCGGTGGTGCCGCTGCCGCAAGTGGGGTCGAGGACGAGGTCGCCGGGGTCGGTGGTCATGAGGACGCAGCGTTGGATGACTTTGGTTGAGGTTTCTACGACATATCGCTTGTCCGACGCACCAGCGGTATCGCTCCAGTTTGTCGTCATGGGATAGGAAATAAAATCGTGGAAATATCGTTTGTAAGATAATTGATTTCCTGCTATTACCAACCGGCCAGCTCGTCCAAGGTTGTCAAGACCCTTTTTGTTGGTTTTCCAGCAATAGCGTCCGTCAAAATTAAAGACTATACCTTGAAATGCATAACCTTTAAGATCAGAAGAATTCGGAGCTCTAGTGCCGCGTATATGGTCTAATGCAAACACTTTCTCATTCTCAGAAATGAGCTTGGGATTATTCCGCTCCTCTTGGCTTATACGACGAGAGGTAGTTCCATCAGACGTTTCTACGTTTGAGTAACCCGTAGCACCAGTCTGTCCAATTATCTTGCTTAGCAATGGGGTGCGATACTTTGTTTCTGGTTTTGACCGAGCGTACCAAATCAAGTAATCTGACGCTGTTGATAGCAACTTGGAAGTCTGCGCTGTTGCTTTCATGAAGGTAATCAAACCAACAAAATTCCCCTCCCCAAACACCTCATCCATCACCGCCCTTACCCGATGCACATTCTCATCCCCGATCTGTACGAAGATCGATCCACTCTCCGTCAACAAGTCCCGCGCCACGGTCAGCCGGTCGCGCAAGTACGTCAGGTACGAATGAATCCCGTCCCGCCAAGTATCCCGGAACGCCTTCACCTGCTCCGGCTCGCGGGTGATGTGCTCCTTCTTGCCGTCCTTCACGTCGCGGCTGGTCGTCGACCACTGGAAGTTGGAGTTGAACTTGATGCCGTAGGGCGGGTCGAGGTAGATGCACTGCACCTTGCCGCGCAGGCCCTCGCGCTCGGCCAGCGAGGCCATGACTTGCAGGCTGTCGCCCAAGACCATGCGGTTTGACCAGTTGGCGTCGTGCTGGTAGAACTCGGTTCTGGCGTCACCATCGGGCAGGCCGTTGAAGTCTGCAAAGATCTCTGCCTGAGACCCGGTCTCGTCGTCGGCATTGGCTTGGCTGCGACGCTTCAGGTCGTCGATCAGCACCTTGGGATGCACCTTTTCCTGGATGTAGAGCGGCGGCGCTTGCACCACCAGATCCGACCAGCCTTGATCGTCCTTGCCGTGCCAGACCAACTGCGGGTCCAGGTCGCGGTTGCAGCGTCCATAGGCGACCTCGATGGCGCGCCGGTCGTGGTCCTCCATCACCGAGCGGTGCTCGACGGTCGGGATGTTCTTGCGCGACGCGTCAGGATGGGTGAGGGTCTCGACAGTCTTGGAACGCTTGCTCTTGGTCATTTAGTTGGATCCGGGTGTGCTTGGCGCACCTCGTTTGGGGAGGTGTGTTTCTGCCTCCCCAATGAGTTTCAGGTTACGCAGGGTAGCGTTATAGGTGAGTTGATCGGCGATGAAGGCACCTGGGTCCAGGCCTTCCGCCTCTGGTCAAGGACATGTGTCCTTCCTCAACAAGTGTTTGTGCTTCGAATTCTGATAGACGCGGCCTCCACTTCCACTTCGAAGTCCGCCTTCATGGTGTACACGTCCGTGAATTCGGCGAAGGCCCAGCGCCCGAAAGCCCCCAGCCGGTTAACGCCGGGAATCCAGTAGGCGTCCATCGTGGACTTCTTCACCTTCGCGTCTTCGCCGCGGTAGCCCTTGATCTCCACGACCAAGTAGAGCAGGTCGTCGTCTCCGCGACCGTCATCCACCAGCACGATGAAGTCGGGGATGTACGTATGCGTTTCCGACCCGAGCCGGTAGGGCACCTCCAGGCCCAGGCCGTGGTTCTTGACGTAGGCCCTCACCCGGGGGTGCGACTCGGCAACGCGGCAGAACTCGGCTTCCCAATCGCTGTCGCAGACCGCCCGGTTGACATGGCAGAGCCGTGGGTCGGTCTCCCGGAGATTGGTCTTTGACGTCCTGAAATGGACGTGGATTGTAGAGCCGACGGGATTGTAAGGGTCAAGCATCGCCTTCACCGGCCGGTCGCCGACGTGGTGTGCGACAATCCCCTGGGTAATGCGTTGGCACGCCATGTCCGCGATCTCCGGGTACATGAGCTGGGCCGGATAGGTGCCTTTGGTGCAAACGAGATGGTCGTCCATCCACTGGCGGGCGATCCGCTTGAACTGGCCGAAGAGGTGGGTCTTCGGGTTCTCGTTGGCATCGGACCACTTGGTTTCGATGAGCCGTTGGGTCAGCTGATAGAGAACCGTCTGGCGTCTCACGGCGTCGGTGTGATCCAGATTGAGGTCCACCCCCTCCCCAATAATGCCTTGGTTGTGGGTGACCGACGGGCCCACGAGATCGGGCGTGAGTTCCAGCGTCGAGTCGTCGGTGAAGCGAGCGGAAAAGCGCTCCGGAGGCATCTCGACTCGATACCCCAGCACCCTCGGAAATCGAATCTCGCATTCGTCGCGCTCAGGAGTGACCGCCTTGACGAGTACGGTCTTGCGCGGTGGTTTCGGTTCCACGACCACCGGCTTTGCCGTGAAGTCGAAGGGAATACCCAAGATATCGGCGTACTCAACGTCGAAGCGCCCGCCTTTGTTGAGTTCATAGGATTGCCTACGAAGCGCCCGCCCAACGACCTGTTCGCACAGAAGCTGAGTTCCGAAGGCGCGGACGCCCAGGACATGGGTGACGGTGTTGGCGTCCCACCCTTCCGTAAGCATCGAGACCGACACGACGCAGCGCGTATCCCCTCCCAACCGTCCCGGCTTCCCTACCGTGTTCATGACCTCGCGCAACAGGTCTTGGTCGGAAAGCTTCTCCGCTTTTCGTCGGTCACCCGTCCGCTGGATCACCTCCTGGCGAAACCGTTCGATTTCGTCTGCGGCTGCCGTGCGGAAGCTCTTGTCCAAGGCCTTCCCCGATTCAAGCTGCTCGCTGTCGATGAGTAGCGTACGGGGACGGGCAAGCGGGCTACCGTCGTCGGTGAAGTTTCGGAAGAGCGGAAGTCGGCCGTTCTCCACCGTCTTGGAGCCGTCCGGACTCTCGCGCAAGAAGCCGGAGATGTAGTCGTGAACCAGCTTTGAAGTCGACGTGTTGTTGCAGACCACGATAAAGACGGGCGGGACATCGATCCCAAGCTGCTGCCACGCCTGGAAGGTCTTTTCGTAGTGGCCGTAGAGGGCTTCCAGGGCGGTCTGAAGCTTAACGGGAATGTTCAGCGGGTCGAGCTGTTTCCCTTTGCCGCGGCCCTTCTTCGGCATCTTCTTGCCGATGTGTTCCCAGAGGTCGCGCAACTTGGGCATCTCTTCGCCAGGCACGTTGTCGGCCACTGGCACGCGGGGCAGCTTGACGATTCCGCTCTCGATTGCGTCCATGAGCGAGAAGTCGTTCATCGTCCAGGGGAAAAGGGTGCCCTCGGCGTAACCGGAGCCGCGCAGGAAGAAGGGCGTCGCGGAGAGGTCGATCACGCGCCGGACGGTGAGGTGCTCCTGCACCATCTTCAGCCCGGAGATCCACACCCGTGCGGCTTCCTTGTTCTTCGTCGCCTCCTTGCGGTCGTCGCCCTTGAGGGTGCCTTCCTCGTCCGCCTCCGGCGGTTTCTCCTGGTAGCAGTGGTGCCCTTCGTCGTTGAACACCAGGATGTTCTTCATGCCCATCAGTTCGGGCATCACTCTGCGTAGCATCTGCCCGCTGGTCTCCAGGGTCTGGACACTCGGCCCCCGCCCTTGCAGGAGGGACCGATTCCCCTTCGGTAGGGGCCGGGTGTCCCGAAGCATGAGCGCGTGGAAGTTGGTGATGACGATCTTGGCCTTGCCCAAGTCGGGGAGCATTTCGTCCGGAACGAGTTCCCGGTCCCGGTAGTAGGCGTCGGGATCGTTCGGTTGCAGAACCCGCAGGCGGTCGCGGATGGTGATCCCCGGAGCCACGACCAGAAACCCCTTCGTAAACCGATTGCTCTGGGGGTGGCGCACCGCGTTGACCGTCTGCCATGCGATCAGCATGGCCATGACAGTGGTCTTGCCGGCGCCGGTGGCGAGCTTCAGCGCCAGCCGGGCAAGGCCCGGATTCGCTTGGGCGTTCGCGTCCTCCAAGTGGTCAAGGAAGACTTGGCCTCTCTTGCCCAGTCCCGCAGCGACTTCGGTCAGCCAGATGACGGTCTCGGCGGCCTCAACCTGGCAGAAGAAGGGCCGAATATCCCGGAACCTGTGGTGCCGCCAGTGCCGGAGCAGCCGGGCGGTCTCGGGGGTCACCCGCCACTGGCGGCTTGGCAGCTTCCGCCACTTGTCGACCTCGCCCCGCAGTCCGTTGATGGTCTCCGTCAGATCGTACTGCTGGCCCCCGGACGCGATCTGGCGTGCGGCTTTGTCGAAGACGAGCTCCTTCTGCCCCCTCTTTCGCTTTTTCGGCTCGGGGATGGGGGTGATGAATGCGGCTTCCCGGCGCCGTTCCACAATGCGGTTTGTGGGCTGGCGGTCGTCATCGAGCTCCCAGTGCCGAGACGGATACCCATACGGAGAGTTGAGAACCGGTTGCGCAAAGAAGTCGCCAGCCATGGCTACGGGGGTCCCCGGGCGGGACGACGCCGGAGCCGCCGCCCCGTCCGGGTTTCGGTTGTCCGTTCAGCGGGACTCAGTCAGCGGGACTCATCTGAGAGCCCTTCGGCCTCCTTCATCAACCGCAGGTGCGTGGCCGCCTGTTCCAGCCCGCCTTCTCCTTCGCCCCACGAGACCCGACCGTTCCCGTCGGCGTCCGTTCCCGACAGGATCGCCTGGGTCATCCCGGCGATCTCTCGGGCGACCTGGGCGGCCATCCCCATGTCGTCGGTCGCGGCAATCTGCTCGGCCTTCTCAAGGATGCCCCGGGCCCACATGGCCACGTTCTCCGCGCTGGTCTTCACGTGGTTGGAGTGAGCCTTGACGGCGTCCGAAGCGTCGTCGGTTTCGCCGGCCATCCCGATGTGGCCGGCTGCGCCTTCGGCGGCTTTGATGAGCCCGTAGCCCTTCCCCGGTCCTCTTTCGGCCATGGACGGGTCAATCGCGTGGACGACATGCATCGTATGCATCTGAATCCCCGCCAAATCCCCGGCCTCTGCCGCCAGACCGGCGTGCTGGGCCGCGACTTCGGCTTCGGCTTGGGCGGCCGCCAGCAGCCCCATGTTGTCGGGCGTGTCGTTCCAGCCGTCCGCGACGTGGCCGATGTGGCGGTGGGCGGCGCTCTGGGCCGATGCCTCCGGGGGCGCGAAGCCGACCCCGAGAATGGTGGCCAGGGCAGCGGTAATCACAAATCGATAGCGGGTCATGATTTCGGTCTCCTAGAAGAAAAAGGGTCTGATGATAAGGGTCTGGTGCTGGGTTTTCTAGTGAGTGCTGCGTCTGCGGGATCTCTCTTGACGCTCTAATCCATATTATTGTGCAGGGCAGCGAAAAAGATACGCAGTGCGGGAAGATACGCATATTTCCGGACTTGAGCCACAAGGAGTCCGACCGGTCTGCCCGGTTCCGATCCCTCAGTCAGATAAGGTGATTCGCCACATGGTTTTCCATTTCCCCCGGTTCAGGGTCGGCTTCGGCCTTGTTGTCACGACGTTCGTTTTTCTCGGCTGCTCGGGCGCCGGAGAGTCCGCCGAAGAAGCCCCCGGAGATGCGTCGGACACCGGAACCCCCGCTTCGAACCCGGCACCCCTCGTCCAGTTGCTCACCCGAGGGGAGATCCTCTTCGGCATGTTCTCCGGTCCCAAAACCCCTGAACAGGGTGCCCAAATGGGCCGGAATCGGGAGCTGGCCTTCGTGTTCTACTCCCTGGAATCGGGTCCCTTCGACATCCCGACCATGGCCGACTACATGGCGGGGATTGGGGAAGGGTCCGCCCCGGAACCGCCGCATCCGCTCATCCTGCGGGTGCCTCCGGTCCGAGACGGCGTTGCCCGGGCGGAGGCCAACGTCGCCCAGGCGCTGGCCGCAGGGGTGGCTGGGGTGGTCTTCCCCCATGTGGAATCGGCGGATGACGCGGCTGCAGCCGTCGCCGCCATGGGCCCGGAGTCGTGGCCCGGCAACCCCGAGGGCACCCTGCTGAACATGCTCATCGTCGAGGACCGGGCCGGGGTCGAGCGGCTGGACGAGATTGCGGCCACGCCCGGGGTTGGCGTCATCTTCGCGGGTCCCGGCGACCTCCGTCGAGCATACGAGGGCGACATGGCCGCCGTGGAAGACGCCATCCAGGCGGTTCTGCAGGCGTGCAAGGCCCATGACGTCCCGTGCGGGATCACGGCCGGCCCGGAGGACATCGGGGACCGGATCGGCCAGGGGTTCCGGGTGTTCATCGTGAGCGACCCGGCTGCGGTTTCTGTGGGGCGGGGAGCCGCCGAATCCGTGTTGTAAACGGAGCGACGGCGCCTTACGCTATCCCTCCCTGCCGTGCGTCCGCGGCCCTGTACCCCCCGGATACCCCTGAGTGACTCATATGGAATCCCTACGCCTGACCGCCCGCTCCGCCCTTCTCGTGCCCGCGCTTTCCCGAGCTCTCCTGGCCGGGTTTTTCCTCGCGCTTCCTGCCCGGACCCTGGCGCAGGAAACGGCGGAGATCCCGTCCCCCGAAGCGTTCTTCGGCCACCCGATGGGCGCGGATCGGGAGCTCGCCCCTTGGGACGAGTTGGTGGAGTACTACGAACTGATCGGAGAGCGCAGCGACCGGGTGCACGTCGTGCACATGGGGCCTTCCACCCTGGGCAACCCGTTCCTGGCAATCTTCGTGTCGTCGTCGGAGAACCTGGCCCGCCTGGAACAACTCAGACGTATGAACGGGGTGCTCCAAGATCCGCGAGGACATGCACAAGGGGAGATCGACGCAGCGATTGCAGAGGGCAGGGTCGTCTTTGTGCAGTCCTACGCCCTCCATTCGACGGAGGTGGCAGGAAGCCAGTCCGCTGCGGAGGTCGCGTACCTGTTTGCAACCCGTGAAGACGCCGAAATGGTGGATATCCTGGACAACACCGTTTCGATTCTGATCCCCGCGTTCAACCCCGACGGGATCGGCATCGTCACGGATTGGTACGACCGCTGGGTGGGCACCGAATACGAGGGGGCCGGTCTGCCGGAGCTCTATCATCACTACATCGGCCACGACAACAACCGCGACGCGTTTATGCAAAATACCGTCGAATCGCGCTACGGGGCCGAGATCATGTTCCGGGAATGGGTCCCGCAGGCGTACATCGACCACCACCAGATGGGCGCGTACACGGCCCGCATCTATCTCCCGCCCTACGCCGAGCCGATTCGCCCCGGAGGAGACCCTCTGGTTTGGCGCGAGATGTCGTGGTACGGCGCCCACATGGCCTACAAGATGGAGGAGGCAGGGTTCCAGGGGACGGTGAACGCGGCGATCTACTCGGGATGGGGTCACTTTGGCTTCCACTGGATCACGCCCTTCCACAACATCGCCGGGATGCTCACCGAATCGGCCAGCGCCCGCTTGGCGACCCCACTGTACGTCCACCCGGACCAGTTGCGCGGATCGCGCCAGCTTCCCGAGTACGAGGCCCAGACGACGTTTCCGAACCCGTGGCCGGGGGGGTGGTGGCACGTGCGGGACATCGTGGAGCGGCAGATCGTGGCGACCTTTTCGCCCCTGGAGATTGCCGCCAAGAACCGGGAGACGGTGCTTCGGAACGCGTACAACAAGGCAAGTCGGCAGATCCGGCGGGGCATGGAAGACGAAGTGAAGGCGTACGTGATTCCCGCAGTCCAGCACGACCCCCTGACCATGGCGAAGATGGTCAACAAGCTGCTCCTGCAGGGCATCACCGTGGAGCGTGCGCCCGAACGATTTGCACACGAGGGCCGCGTGTACGGGGAGGGGACCTACGTGGTGTCGGCGGCCCAGCCCAAGCGCGGGGTCATCCGCTGGTTGTTGGGTCGCACCTTCTACCCCGACAACAGCTACACCCGCACCGCAGACGGCGACCCCATCCGCCCCTACGACATGTCGGCCGACGTGATCGCGGAGTTCATGGGCGTACGCGTGGACCCGGCGAACACCCCGGTCCGGGCCCGACTGGAAGACGTAGCCGGAGCGGTGGAGCCCCAGGGCACGGTTGCCCTCCCCGGAGATGGGGGGTTTCTGATGGACGGAACCCTCAACGATGCCTTCAAGGCCGTGAACCTTTTGTTTGAAGAAGGCGCTTCCCTGCGCCGGGTGACGGCGGACGGCGCGGATGCGAAACAGGGCGACTTTATTGTCGAGCCGGGCTTCTCCCCGGAGGCGGCGGCGCGAGTTGCCGAGGCGACGGGCGTGGACTTCGCCGCTTTGGGGGCCGGAGGGGACGCCATGGCGCGGAGTCACCCCCTGGAGCGCCAGCGAATCGGCATGTATCAGCGGCACTATGGCGGGAATATGGACGAAGGCTGGACCCGCTGGCTGCTAGAAGACTTCGGCTTTGCCTACACGAGCCTCTTCGACCGGGACATTTTGGCCGGCGACCTCCACGAACGCTGGGACGTGATCATCCTCCCGGCCGACGCCAAGCAGATGATGTTGGGCCCCTCGGGATCGGACGGCAGGGGCTTCGGTCCCGATCCGGCGGCCACCCCGCCCGAATACCGAAGCGGCTTCGGCGACGCGGGGGCGGAGGCCCTGGAATCCTTCGTGAAGAGCGGGGGCACCCTGGTGACCTTCGCCCAAGCCGGTCAGCTGGTGATCGATGAGTTCGACGTACCCGTGCGGAACGCCGTTGAGGGCATGTGGGGGAACGAGTTCTGGGCTCCCGGTTCGACGCTCAAGGTCGAAGTGGACACGTCGAGTCCCTTTGCCTACGGGATGCCCGGAGCCGCGCTGGCAGCCTACGTGGCGGGCGGACAGGTCTACGAGACCGTTCCGGGGGCCCGGAGTGCCGACGTGCATCGCGTCGTTACGTACGTTGACCGGGACATCCTTCAGAGCGGATGGCTCCTGGGCGAAGAGGCGATCGCAAACAAGGCCGCGATGGTCTCGGTCGTGCACGGCGAAGGCGTCATTGTCATGATCGGCTTCCGGGCGCAGCACCGGGCCCAGACCCACGGGACCTTCAAGCTGTTGTTCAATGCGCTGGTCGGAGGCGGGGCAGGCAGCGGACGCATGAAGTCCGGAGGGCGATGAAGGCGATCAAATCCCGGGGGATAGGGTCCGACTGGGGGGACAAAAGTCCAACTTCCGAGGCGTCCTACGCTACATTCAAACGGAGCCGCTTGGGGCGGCCGTTTCCCAGGGGAGCATGAGGGGCCCCCGTTTGGGCGTTCGTCGCTTTTCCAAGGCCCCTCCCCGCGCTTCCTTGAGAGAAGCCTGGAAGCCGCTGGCCCCCGAAGCCATGTTCGCTCCGGCAAGCCTCATGAATGGTGTCGGAAGTCCTTTTCCAAAATACCATATCCCCATTTCCCGGGTAGCGAGAAATTCCGGCCATGGCCTCCCGCAAACGAGTCTTTTCGGGCATCCAGCCCACAGCGGTCCTGACCCTCGGGAACTACTTCGGTGCCGTTCAGAACTGGGTTCGGCTCCAAGACGAGTACGAGGGCGTATACTGCGTCGTGGATCTCCACGCCATGACCGCCCCGTACGACCCGGCGGAGCTGCGGCGGGAGGCCAGGGAGATGTTCGTGAGTCTATTGGCTGCGGGGATCGATCCCGATCGGGCCACGGTTTTCATTCAGTCCACCGTGCCGGAGCACACCGAGCTTTGCTGGATTCTGGCGACCCTCACTTCCCTTGGGGACCTGGGCCGAATGACCCAGTTCAAGGAAAAGTCGAGCCTGCTCAAGGCGAGCCTGCTCAAAGGAGGTGCCCCTGCCCAAGGCGAAGGTTCCTTCGTTTCCTCCGGGCTGCTCTTCTACCCGGTCCTTCAGGCGGCGGACATCCTGGCGTATCGGGCCCACCACGTACCTGTAGGGCAGGACCAGTCCCAGCACCTGGAGCTGAGCCGAGGGCTTGCCCGCCGCTTCAACGCCCGCTTCGGCCACGTCTTCCCGGAGCCCGAGACCTTGCACACGCCGGTCCCGAGACTGCTTTCCACGGCGGACCCTACCAAGAAAATGAGCAAGAGCCTGGGCCCCAAGCACTACATCGGCCTCTTCGAAGACGAGGCGTTGGTTCGGCGGAAGATTCGCTCGGCGGTTACGGATTCAGGCGCCGCAACGAGGGGAGAAGTCAGCCCGGGCGTCGAAAACCTCCTGACCCTGCTGGCGGCGGGCGGCCACCCGGCCGAGGCGGACGGAATGCGGGAGGCGTACTTTGCCGGCACCCTCCGCTACGTGGACCTCAAGGCCAGGACCGGGGACGCGCTTGTGGCCCTCACGGCCGAAATGCGCGACCGCAGAGCGGATATCCTTCGGCGAGAGAGCGACTTGGACGGTCGCATCGCGGAGATGGCGGAGAGGGCCCGGTCCATGGCCGGGGAGACCCTTGCCCTCGTCAGAGAGAGGGCGGGGCTGTACCCTCCCGGCGCTTCGAAGACGAGGGTTCGTCCCTTGGGTGTCCCGTCGTCCCCGACTTCTTCCCGCTAGCCCCACTTTGACCCGGAGGCTCCCATCGACGTCAGCGGTGTAATGATCCCCGCCACCACCCCCTTCGACCCCGTCACCGGAGATGTGGACCTGGCCGGGCTCTGCGAGAACGTCCGCAAGTGGGCGAAGACCGGCATTCGCGGCTTCGTCGTCGGCGGTTCCACCGGTGAAGCCGTTCTCCTTGACGAAAGCGAACGCTGTGCGGCGTGGGAAGCGGTGCGGGAGAGCTCGCCCGAAGGGCATCTCCTCGTCGCCGGCACCGGTGCGGAGTCCCTGCGCGCCACCCTGCGCCTCTCCGATCGGGCCGCCGCTCTGGGCTACGACGCCTTGCTGGTGCAGCCTCCCGCCTTCTACAAGAGCGCCATGACCCCCGCCGTGGTTCGGGATCACTACCGGGCCGTTGCCGACGCCTGCGCTCTTCCGGTGATCCTGTACCAGGTCCCGACCCGGTTCAGCACCCTGGACTTTCCCTCCGGTTTGGTCGCCCAGCTGTCAGTTCACCCCAACATCATCGGAATCAAGGATTCTCGGGGGAAGCTGGAGCGGGTGGGGGAGCTGGTTACCCAAACCGTCCGCGACTTTCAGGTGCTCGTCGGGAGCGGGAGTCTGCTGTACGCCTCCCTGGAAGCCGGTGCGGTGGGCGGGATCCTGGGGCTCGCCAACTTCGCGCCTGGGGAATGCGCGCAGGTCCACGCCCGCTTCTTGGCGGGGGACGCTTCGGGCGCAGGTGCGGTTCAGGAGCGACTGGGTCCCCTGCACAACGCCGTGGTCGGCGGCATGGGTGTGCCCGGGGTCAAGTGGGCTCTGGACCTGATGGGATATCGGGGAGGCCCCCCGCGGCCTCCGCTTCGTCCTCTCCCCCCGGCCGGGCGGAAGGAGGTGGCATCGTTGCTGGCAAAGGCTGGGCTCGCCCCCGCCGGACCGATGGCTCGGCCTCCCGGATGACAGAGGCTCCGTTGTCCGGCTCGTGTACCGTTGTCGTGGGTTGCCAGTGGGGGGACGAAGGGAAGGGCAAGGTCGTGGATGTCCTTGCCGGGGATGCCGACGTCATCGCCCGATATCAAGGCGGTGCCAACGCCGGACACACCGTTCACGTCGGCGATCGGCAATTCGTGCTTCACCAGATCCCTTCGGGGATTCTTCGCCCCGGGAAGCGGTGTCTTCTGGGAAACGGCGTTGTCGTGGACACCGGCCAGTTCTTTGCCGAACTTGACCATCTGACCCAGCGGGGCGTGGAGCCGGAAGGCCGGGTCGGGGTGAGCCTCCGGGCCCACATCGTTTTCCCGTACCACAAGGCCCTGGACCGGGCCCTGGAAAAGACGGCAGCCCGGAAGATCGGGACCACGGGCAGGGGAATCGGCCCGGCGTACGAGGACAAGACGGGCCGGAGGGGCGTCCGCATCGGGGACCTATTGGACCCGAGCCTTGCGGAAGAGGCGGTGCGTGGCGGCGTGGAGCGAACCCGAGTCCGACTTCGGGAGCTGGGTGCAGATCCCCGTTTGGCCGGAACCACGAGAAGTGCCCTTGCGGCGGCGAGTCGATTGCCGTCCGTGGCCATCGACGTCGGGCACGAGATTGCCAGATCGCTGGCGGCGGGCAAGCGGGTCCTTCTGGAGGGGGCCCAGGGAACGGCCCTGGATGTGGATCACGGGACCTATCCGTACGTGACCTCGTCCAACACCACGGCAGGCGCCGCGGCGGCAGGCGTGGGAATCGGTCCCACGGCCATCGACTCCGTCGTGGGTGTGGTCAAGGCGTACACGACCCGGGTCGGGAACGGTCCTCTTCCCACCGCCTTTGGTGAGGAGATGAATGCCCGGGTGCGGGAACTGGGCTGCGAATACGGCGCGACCACGGGGCGGCCCCGGCGATGCGGCTGGTTCGACGCGGCCCTGGCGGGATATGCGGCCCGGGTCAACGGCCTCACCGGGATCGCCGTCACCAAGCTGGATGTGCTGGACACCTTGCCCGAGCTGAAGATTGCGACGGGGTACCGCCGGGTCAGGGAGGCGTACGGCCCGTTCCCGGCTAGCGTCCGGGAGCTGGGGAGTGCCGAACCCGTGTACGAGACCCTTCCCGGGTGGCTGGCTCCGACGACGGAGGCCAGATCTTGGGGCGACCTGCCTGCCAGCGCGCGGGTCTTCCTGGGCCGCATTGAAGCGCTGGTCGGGGTCCCCATTGTCATGGTGTCGGTGGGAGTCCGCCGAAACCAGGTGATTCATCGAGTCTGACAGGCGGTGCGAGCATTTCCGTCCGGATCCCGGCGATGGACCCGCTGGGCGGGACAACGGCCGCCTCCTGCCAGCCCTCCAGGCTTGAATCCCCCGGCATTTCCTGCACATTCCTACGAGTCTCTGGCGAATACTCGCGATTTTCTCCTACCGGGTCGTAACGAGGTCGGATGTTCGAAGACCTGAGCAAGAAGCTGGACAGGGTGCTGGGGCGCTTCCGCCAGCGGGGGCTTCTCACGGAACCCATGATCAGGGAAGGCCTTCGGGAGGTGCGGCGGGTCCTCCTGGAAGCCGACGTCAACTTCCGCGTCACGCGGGAGTTCCTGAGCCGGGTTCAGGAAAAGGCTCTGGGGGAACGGGTGGTCAAGTCGGTTTCGCCGGGCCAGCAGGTCGTGAAGATCGTCCATGACGAGCTGGCGACGCTCGTCGGTGGCGAAGGCGAGACGAAGCTCCAGTGGTCGTCCGGGCCGCCCACGGTCATCCTGCTGGTGGGCCTCCAGGGGTCGGGGAAGACGGCGACGGCGGCCAAGCTCGCGAGGCGCCTCGCCCGCCGGGGCCGGTCCACCCTTTTGGCCGCCTGTGACCTGTACCGGCCGGCAGCGGTCGAACAGCTCAGGGTTTTGGGCAAACGGGCTGGGGTTCCGGTGCACTATGAAGACGGTGCCACGGATCCGCTCAAAGTGGCTCGCAAGAGCCTTCGCCGCGCCCGCCGCGAACGGACTTCGGTGCTGATCGTCGATACGGCCGGACGACTTCAGATCGACCGTTCGATGATGAAGGAGTTGGTGCGGCTCAAGCGGGCGTTGGACCCCAGGGAAATCCTGCTCGTCGCCGACGCCATGACCGGACAGGAGGCGGTGCGGATTGCCGAGGGCTTCGATGCCGTTCTGGACGTCACGGGCTTCGTCCTGACCAAGATGGATGGAGATGCCCGGGGCGGCGCGGCCCTCTCCATTCGCGGCGTTACGGGGAAGCCCCTCAAGTTCGTGGGAACGGGTGAGGGAGTGAACGACCTGGAGGCCGTGGATCCTGACCGGATTGCCGGGCGCATTCTGCAAATGGGGGACGTGGTCGGTCTGGTAGAGCGGGCAGAGGCGGCGGTAGACGCCCAGGAGGCCGAGGCACTTCAGCAGAAGGTGCTTGGCCGAGGGCGCTTCACGCTGGAGGACTTCCTCGTCGCCATGCGACAGATGCAGAAAATGGGACCGCTGGACCAGCTGATCCGGTTGATTCCCGGGGTGTCTCGGAGCCTTCCTGCCGGAGGCGTGAATCTCGACAAGATGAAACACGTCGAAGCGATCATTCTGTCCATGACGCCCGAGGAGCGCCGTCGTCCCGAAATCCTGAACAGATCCCGGAGAAGGCGGATTGCCCGCGGAAGCGGTCGGCCCGTATTCGAAGTGAACCAGCTCATGAAGCGGTTCAAAGGGATGGAAGAAATGATGAGACAAGTGAAGGGGCTGATGCCCCGTACGTGACTTACGAAAGGCAGAACTGGGCAATATGTCTGTAAGAATTCGTCTTCGGCGCATGGGAAAAAAGAAGCAGCCCCATTACCGTATCGTCGTGGCAGACGGCCGTTCCCCCCGGGACGGCCGCTTCGTCGAGAACCTGGGGTACTACAACCCGTTGCCCAGTCCGGCCCGGATGAGAGTCGATCTGGAACGGCTGGACTACTGGCTGGGGAAGGGGGCGGTGATCTCTGGGACGGTGGCCAGCCTGGTGTCCAAGGCCCGATCCGGTGGCAATGAGGTCGTCGCCCTGGACCGGGTCGGGGAGAACGGTGGGACGGGGTCCGGCGATGCGGCCGCAGCGGGAGAAGACGCCGGGTCGGGCGACCAGGGCTCCGGGCCGGAGGGGTCCCAAGGGGTCGGCGCCCAAGCGGCCGATTCCCCCGACCCGGTGGCGGGTGGCGGCTGACGCCCATCCTCCCTTCCTCGTAGTCGGGCACCTGAACCGGGCCCATGGGAAGAAGGGGGAGCTCTTCGTCTGGCCGCTGACGGATTACCCTGGGAGCCATTTCGCCCCCGGGATTGTTCATTTTCCCGGCGATGAAGAGGGAAACGACCCTTCCACGTCCCTTCCCCCGCTGACCATTGACTCCGTTCGTCCGTACCGGAAGGGGTTTCTGGTAAAGTTCGACCAGGTTGACCGAGACCGGGCAAAGGGGTTGCAGGGACGTTACCTGTTCCGGCCCTTTGAAGCCATGGATGACCTGAAGGAGGGAGAGGTCTTCTACCACGAGCTCTTGGGATCCCGGGTGGTGACGGGGGAGGGAACCGCCCTGGGTACCGTGAAGGAGGTCTATCCGCTCCAGCCAGCCCACCTGCTGGAGGTGACCGGACCATCGGGAAGCGTCTTGCTTTCGCTGGCTCCGGGCGTTGTGATCGCGTTTGATCGGGAGCAGCGCCGGGTCGTCGTCGATCCGCCGGAGGGACTGCTCCAGTGACGAAGACGAAGATCAACATCGTGACCCTCTTCCCCGGGTTTTTCGATGTGCCCTTGGGCGTGAGTATCCCCGGACGGGCTGCCCGGGCGGGTTTGGTCTCCTACCGGGTGACGGACCTGCGGGACTATACCCACGATCGGCACCGAACCGTGGACGATCAACCCTACGGCGGCGGTGCCGGAATGGTCCTGAAGCCCGAACCCTTCTTCGAAGCCATCGACGACTTGAGCCCCCGGGGACCCATCGTGCTCCTTTCGGCGAGGGGAAGGCAGTTCGGTCACGACGATGCGGTGCGCCTTTCCCTGCAGCCTGAAGTCACTTTCCTCTGCGGGCACTACAAGGATGTGGACCAGCGGGTCGCGGAGCACCTCGCGACGGAGGAACTGTCCATCGGTCCCTTCGTCGTCTCCGGCGGGGAAGTGGGCGCCCTGGCCCTGGCCGACGCCATCGTGCGGCTCCTGCCCGGTGTTCTAGGAGATCATGAGTCTGCGTCATCCGATTCGTTCTACGAAGAGGACGTGATCTCGGCGCCGTCGTACACGAGACCGGCGGACTACCGGGGCCTAGAGGTTCCGGAAGTGCTCAGAGGCGGCGACCACCGCCGAATCGAAGCCTGGCGCGACGCCCAGTCGAAGCGGCTGACGGAAGCTCGGCGGGAGCACCCCTAATTCGCTGGTAGCCCGGATTCGACCGGTCCTCCGGACGGCCCGGCCTACTTTCTCTCCGGTCCTCCGGGCCCGGGGGCTACTCTACGGCTGCTTCTTCGGCCCGCTCGGTTCAAGAAACGGCAGAACCACGGACTCCGTGTACTCCAAGGTGTCTTTCAGATACTCGCTCGGGGGGGACTGAAAGGTCCTGATTTTCGCAGGATCGATCTGTACAGCTCCGCCGGGCGACAGGGCGAGTTGGGGCCACTGCGACATCACCTCGACATAGATGCAGCGCGGATCGTTTCGAAGCACTTCCACCGAGACGTCCCGCTTGGGGCTCGCGAGGGGATCTCCACTGGGAAAATCCGTGGCGGTGGTCTCATACTTCAGGGCGACGAAAGATGGCTTGCCGTCGGGACCGCCCCTGTCGCTTTCGGGAAGTCGCACGACGTTTCGACTCAGAAACGAAACCGCGGAGTCCCCTCTCGCGTGGGCCTGTCCTCGAACCCTGGCTTCGGCTAGAACCCGCTGCCAGTCGTCTCCCAGAACGCTGAACACGGCTTCGCACATGAGGTCGAAGTCCTGGAATACCAGCTGGGTCGACTCCGGCCAGTCGTAGCCGAAAAAGAGGCGGATCGGGGTCTTCTGAACCGGACCGTTGATCTCGACGACCAGTTTCTGCCGATCCTGTTCCCGTCCCAGGTGGATCGTGAACGCGGTAGCGCCGGGTTGATTCTTGCCGGGGGAGTACTGGAAGGAGATGTCGTCCACCCCGAGGGCCTCACAGACGGCGCCATGGATTTCCATTCCGGTCTGGCGAGTGAGGGTCCGGGGAGGCCCCACCAGAAAAGCGAAGTTGACTCCGCGGGTTCGGTACGAGTTCAACAGCATCGGGCGTGGGTGCCGCTTAAGGGGACTTGAATGCCGCAAAGGGGACTCAAGGTAGAGCCGCAGGCCGTACCCTCGAAACTAACTTGGCGTTGCTCACGGCGGCAGGTTGGTCTAACTCTCCGGGTAGGCGGCAAGCTGGTCTGCGGGACCCCGGGTGGCCGGGATTTGGCCCTTGGCGTTGGTTCGCCTACTCGTTGCCGTCTCCCGGGTTCATCCTCTCCAGACTACTGCGCAGCGCTTCCAGGAGCGCTTCAAGGTCCCGCGCCTTGACACCGACCCCCTCGCCCGTCCATTCCTCCAGCTCCCCCCTGCGGTGTTCGAAGACGCGGGACATTTTCTCGAAGACTTCGGCGGCTGTCACCTCATGTTGCTGGTGGTGGAGCCGTTCCGCTCGCTCCCTGGCCTGTTCGGCTCGCTTTCGAGCTTGTGCCGCCCGTTCGCGCACCTGCTCGGTCCGTTCCCTGGCCTGGGTGGCCCGTTCGTGCACCTGCCGGGCCCGCTGGCGCGCTTCTTCGGCCCGCTCCCGGAAAACCTTGATGCGCACGCTGGCTCCGGGTCGTTCCCGGATCCTGCCCGCCTTGGCAGACACCTGGAAATCGTCGGCCACGATCACGAACGAACCGGCTTCCACCTCGGCCCCCATTTCCCGGCTCGTCCCGTCGTCGGTCAGAGCCCGAGTGGCGGCAAAGGCTACGGTCGTGCTTCCAAGGATCGCCCCGAGCGCGATCATGTCCGTTCCGATCCTTCTCATGAACCGGCCTCCAGTCCGAAGTGCGTCGTTTTGTGACCTATGACGTTCCCCGGAGCGGAAAGGTTGCAAAGCTCCCCACGAGGGGATTGCCCCGCATGCGAACAGGCTTCCGAGTAAACGGAAATTGACCTATCTTCCAGGGCTAACCTGTTTCGTAAACAAACGGTCGCGATTGCGACATGAGGAGGCCCGGCCATGGCGGACATCCTCCACCAGCTTGAGATGGAACACGCCCGGCGCGACGACCTTCCGGAATTTGCTCCGGGCGACACGATCAAGGTCCTGTACCGGGTCCGGGAGGGGCAGAAGGAGAGGGTCCAGGTCTTCGAAGGCGTTTGCCTCGGCCGTCGGGGCTCCGGGATGGGCGAAACCTTCACCGTCCGTAAGCTGTCGGGCGGAATCGGAGTGGAGCGGATCTTTCCTGTGAACGCGCCCACCGTCGGTGGGGTCGAAGTCGTTCGGCGCGGGAGAGTCCGCCGGGCGAAGCTCTACTACCTGAGGGGCCTGCGCGGCAAGGCTGCCCGGATCAAGGAAAAGCGGATGCCCGGGCCAAAACAGCCCCACTAGGGTTCCGACGGGCTCGTGGCAGGCCCGGGCCGACTCCCGGACCCCTTGGCCTATGAGCGCGGTTTTTGGAACCGGGGATGCACCCGGGTGGCCGGTGTTGACGAAGTCGGTCGCGGACCCTTGGCGGGCCCCGTCGTTGCGGCGGCGGTTGTCCTCCCCCGAGACGTCTTCATAGACGGCGCTGCCGATTCCAAGACCTTGACGCGCCGGGCCCGTCTGGAGATCGCAGAAGAAATTCAGGGACGGGCCTCGGCCATAGCCATCGGGGCCGCCTCGGTGGGGGAGATCGACCGAATCAATATCCTCAGGGCCACGACCCGGGCCATGGCGCGAGCGTTGAAAAGACTTCCCGCGTCGCCGGACCACGTGGTCGTGGACGGGCTCCCCGTTCGAGATTTGGGATGGGAGCACGACGCCGTTGTCGGCGGTGATGCCCGGGTTCACGCCGTTGCCTGTGCCTCGATTGTGGCCAAGGTGTGCCGCGACGGCTTGATGACCCGCTTGGCTGCGCGGTACCCCGAGTACGAGTGGGAGAAGAACATGGGGTACGCGACCCGGCGGCACAGGCGAGCCCTGCGGAGAGTGGGACTGACGCCTCATCATCGGACCAGCTTTGGGCTGTTGCAGCTGGAGCTGCCACTCCGGAACGGTGGGTGAGCCTGCGCTCCGCCGGGTGGGTGACGCGGTGGCTTGGCCAGCCAAGGATCCCAGGGGAGGCCACGGTGGAACCCACCCCGCCCTTCCCGGATATCAACTCCATGATTTCCCGCCTCCGCTGGTCTCTGCTCCTCCTCCTGACGGCCTGCGCCGTGAATCCTGCCACGGGGCGCCGGGAGTTGTCTCTTGTTGGCGAAGACCGAGAGATCGCGATGGGCCGGGAGGCCGACATCCAGATCACGGCGTCTCTGGGGCTGGCGGGTGGCCCGGAGCTGCAACGGTACGTCTCCGACTTGGGAGATCGTCTCGCTGTCGTGTCCGAGCGGCCCCAACTGCCATGGTCGTTCAAGGTGGTGGATGACCCTGCCGTAAACGCCTTCGCACTTCCCGGTGGGTTCATCTACCTCACCCGGGGTATCCTGGCCCACTTCGAATCCGAAGCCGAACTGGCCGGTGTCCTCGGCCATGAAATCGGTCACGTGACCGCCCGTCACTCGGTCTCCCAGATGAGCCGCCAGCAGATCTTCTCCGTTGGCTTGGGACTGGGCGCGCTCGTTTCAGAGCGAATTCGAAGCACCGGCGACTATCTGGGCGCCGGCTTGCAGCTCTGGGGCCTCAAGTTCTCCCGGGATGACGAATCCGAATCCGACGCCCTCGGTCTTCGCTACATCTCCCGCCTGGGGTACGACCCGGAGTCCCTGGTCGGCGTCTTTCGAATGCTTGCGGCGGTTTCGGGAGAAAGCGAAGGCCGGGTTCCCCAGTGGCAGCTCACCCACCCGTACCCCGAGAACCGAGAGGCGGATATCCGCGCGCTCATTGCGGCGGGGGACGGAGGCGGAGGCGAAGAGGTGGGCCGGGACGCCTACCTGGACCGGATCGACGGGCTCCTCTACGGGGAGAACCCCCGGGAGGGCTTTTTCCAAGGAAGCCGGTTTGTGCATCCGGCCCTGGCGTTCGAGGCCGACTTTCCCCCAGGGTGGACAGGGGTGAACCAGCGGTCTCTGGTCGCCGCGGTCAGCCCGGACGAGAGGGCCGTCGTGGTCCTCCGGCTCTCGGATGCGGAGGATCCGGGTGCAGGTCTGCGCGCGTTCTTGGGCCAGGAAGGGATTGCGGGCGGGCGGATCCGAGAAGACCGCGCCGGAGGCTTCGAGCGCCGCCGCGCCACCTTCGAAGCTGACGGCGACGAGGGTGGGGTACAGGGAGAAGCGGCCTTCCTGGCGATGGACGGGCAGGTGTACAGCTTCGTCGGCTATGCTTCGTCCGGAGAATGGAGGAAGCACGAGGACGCGGTGGGCCGTGCGATTTCGAGCTTCGCGCGGGTCACCGACCGAGAGTTGTTGGACATCCAACCGTGGACGTTGAAGGTGGTGACGCTCGGGGAGGCCATGTCACTTCGCGTGTACCACGAGCGCGAGGGCGTGCCGGTCCCGGTGGAGGAACTGGCCCGGCTGAACCGGGTGAGGGCGGACGATGTCCTCCTGGCGGGGACGAGGGTGAAGGGGGTGGCGGGGGCGCCGTTGCCCGGGCACTAGAATTCTTCGCCGCCCAGGACGGATTTCCGAGCCGCAGCTGCGGGCGAAGTTCTCACCGTCGCCAGGAAGCTGCGGCCGGGATGCCGCGGCTGACCTGGATCTCGAGGTTCGGTTCCCGCAGCATGGCGGCCAGGCCGGACCCGGCCTGAGCGGCGGTGGTCGACCAGTCTCGGAAAATCCCCCGGACCCGACCAGTGACGGTGTTCCGCACAAGGGCCGCGGTGCGGTCACTCTTTCCGTCGAGGGTTGCTGATCCCCCCGGGCCGGTCAGGGTAATGCTGGCCAGATCGCTCGCCCACTCGGGACGCGCCGGGAGCGCAAAGGCGAAGGAGGACTCCCCGTCGCCGTCGGCGGTCTCATGCATGTCGAAGTCCAGGGAGAAGAGTACGCGCCCCTCGGTGCTAACCCCCCGGATTTGGTAGGCGCCGCTTCGGGCCGGAAGCGACGGCGGGGCGTTCGCCACGAAGGCCGGTTCAAGGAAGGGGTCGCCGTCGGCGTCCGCACCACCCCAGAGGAGCAACACCGGGGTCGGCGCCAAAACGATCCGCGCGGCTGTGCGAGTCTCGTCAAGGAGCCGGAACCGGAGCGCGTTGGTAAAGTGGTAGTCACTCACCCACTCGGGACTGCAGTAGCTCATCAGGTCCGGGGTACCGGACGATACCAGACTTCCGTCTCGGAAGTCGTACCCCCACGCACCGATGGTGCCGTCGGGGTAAGGATAGCCGTTATCTAAAAAATCTGGACCACCACACGGCGCGTGGAGCAGATTCATGTTATGCCCCAGTTCGTGCGCGATGATCCTACCCTGGAGACCCGAAAGGCTGATGCGCCCATTCAACCTTGCCACACCTCCCCCACCGCGCAGGACGCCCATGTAGTGCCCGGTTGCACCGTCCAGTACTCTAACTGCCGCGACTTCCCTCAGCAGTTTAGAGCCGTTCGCCCACACCGGATCCACCGACGTCCACAGGGGCTCCCGGATGGTCAGCTTGAAGTCTCCGACGGGCAGGAGCGTTCGGGTTTCGAAGAACAGGTCGTTGTCGGTTGACAACTTGTCCGTCGCTTCCACGACCGACGAATCCGGGTTATCCTGCCAAAGGAACGGGACCAGCGTCAGGTCCAGCAGAGGCATAGCCTGGACATCCAGCGCCATGCGCCCCGTTTCGGGGATTCGCTCCGGGATCCCCAGTGCCGGGTCGAGGGTGCCCTCAGGGTCGATCTCCACGACCATCGCTGCCCCGGGGCCGATCACCCATCCGGGAATCTCGGCATTGGCCGAGGCGCGAAGGTCGCTTTCGTCCGCTTCGGCCGTGATCGGGAAAGTCCCGACCGGAATGTCGGCGACATGTTCCCGACCGTCCCGATAGAAGGTGGCCCGCACGGGTGGGATTCGGGCGCTCCCGGCGTCCTCCGCCGTCACGAATACGCGGAGCAGCGCGGGCTCGCCCGCAACCAGAGGGACTGGGAAGCCGGCCGACTGTACCGCCTGCGTCAAATATACCGCGGTGCCTCCCTCCTCACCACATTGGGCGTCTGTGCCGATGTGGGACGGAATGGTTCGCAGCCACTCGAGGAGTGCCGTGTCACCTGGGACACACAAACCGGTATCTGCGTAATCAAATTCGGAAAGAATAAGATTGGCCAGTGACAACGGCAATCGTCCCACTAGCGCGTTGCTGCCGATCCGCAACTTGGTAAGGTGCGCCAGCGACCCCAACTCTGACGGTAGCACGCCCACCAGCCCGTTGCCACCCAGGTCCAACTCTGCCACGAGACCTATTGAGTCGGTCGTAACCCCGTACCAATCGTTTAGAGGCCCGTTACGTAACCACCCGGAGGAAGATTTCCATGACGAACCGTCAGAGGCGTCAAAGAAGATCTTGAGTACTGCCGCATCTGCCTCGTGGCAGTGTGGCCCGTGAGTTGTCTTGATGTTGGCAGTCCACTCAAGGAAGGTAGAAGTGCCGGGTACGCAAAGACCTTCGTTGGTAGACCAATAGAAAAAATCCAGGTCAAGAGGAAGATAGTCCGCCGGGATTGTGCCCGTCAGTTGGTTGTTGCGGAGATCAAGGTAATTCAAGTTGGCGAGGTTACCGATTTCCGCCGGGATTGTGCCCGTCAGTTGGTTGTTGCGGAGATCAAGGTAATTCAAGTTGGCGAGGTTACCGATTTCGGGCGGGATGCCCACCAGCTTGTTGCCGTAGAGATAAAGGTGCTTCAAGCTGGCGAGGTTACCGATTTCGGGCGGGATCCCTGTCAGCTTGTTGCCGTAGAGATGAAGGCCCTCGAGGTTGGTGAGTTTGCCGATTTCGAGCGGGATCCCTGTCAGCTTGTTGCCGCCGAGCCACAGGTGCTTCAAGCTGGCGAGGTTACCGATTTCGGATGGGATCCCCGTCAGCTTGTTGCCTTGGAGCGACAGGCCCTCGAGGTTGGTGAGGTTGCCGATTTCGCCGGGGATTCCCGTCAGCTTGTTGTCGCCGAGCCACAGGTGCTTCAAGCTGGCGAGGTTACCGATTTCGGGCGGGATCCCTGTCAGCTTGTTGTCGCCGAGATGAAGGCTCTCGAGGTTGGTGAGTTTGCCGATTTCGGGCGGGATCCCTGTCAGCTTGTTGTAGCCGAGCCCCAGGTGCTTCAAGCTGGCGAGGTTACCGATTTCGGGCGGGATCCCTGTCAGCTTGTTGCCGTAGAGATAAAGGTGCTTCAAGCTGGCGAGGTTACCGATTTCGGCTGGGATCGCGCCTGTAAGTCCATTCCCTTCGAGCTCCAGTTCCTCGAGGTTGGTGAGTTTGCCGATTTCGGCTGGGATCGCGCCTGTAAGTCCATTCCCATCGAGAAACAGGTCCTCGAGGTTGGCGAGGTTGCCAATTTCGGGTGGGATTGTGCCCGTCAGTTCGTTGTCGGCGAGACCAAGGGACTTGAGGCGTGTGAGGTTGCCGATTTCAGGGGGAATCGTCTCCGTCAGTCCGTTGTTGGACATTTTTAGTCGAACCACTTTTCCGTCTTCGTCTGTGCTCACTCCATACCACGCTCCGAGCGGTGCATCTGTCAGCCAGTTGTCATTATTCGTCCATTTCAGGCCGCTCGTCGCCTTGTACAGTGCCTCCAACGCCGCGCGATCCCGGCTGGCGATTGCGATTGCGCCGATGCGGACAACGATGTCGTTCACGTTGGCCGTGAGGGTCTGGGCCCCGGCTTCGTCCCCCAGTGTCCACGCCGTTTGCGCCAGCCCGGCCGAGTCGCTTACGGCCGTGGTGGGGTCAACCGAACCGGCGCCTTCCGCCACGGTGAACGTCACCGCCGCGCCCTTGACCGGCGATCCGCCAACATCTGCCACTCGCACCACGACCGGCTCCGGCAGCGTGCTCCCCCCCTGGTCGGCCCGTTGCCCCTGACCCGAAGCGATCTCGATCGAAGTCGGAATCTGAGCGACCGCAACTTTCACAGTCGCACTCAGATCCTGAAAAGTGGCCGTAAGGCTCCCCGACCCGTTTGCCGCTGCTGTCACCACGCCGCTGGCTTCGACGGTGAAGACTTCCGGCTGGTCGCTCGACCAGCTTACCGTCCCACCGAAGGCCGCCCCGTACTGGTCTTTGATGGTTGCGGCGAAAGACGCGGTCTGGCCAAGGAAGGTAAGCGTCACCGGTCCTGGTGTGATCTCCAGAGTTGCCGGGCGGGGTGGATCGGGCGGCTCTGTCGGTGAGTCAGTGCAGGCAACCAGCGCGATGAGCACAAGGAAACCGAAGATTACAGAAGGTATGTTTTTCTTGGCAAGAGTGAACTCGTGATCCCCTCTTTTGCGATTTCTCAAGAAGCCTCTCAGTTATGGGACGTTGTGGAACTGTGGCGGAATCACAGTAATCATAAACATATCCGTTTCAGGGCTCCAGGGGGAAGCTGGGGCGCCCAGCGCAGCCCGGTTCCCCGGCTTTGGTTAGCCACCTTCCCGTAGGCCTGGAGATGCGGTCCAGATGGTGCACCTTCCGGATCAGTCCGGGGTACCTGCAAGATCCCGAAGAGGAAGCTCATCCCGTCTTCGTTCGTCCCCACTGCCGGGGAAGGTCCGGACGGTCTGGGACTTCCCTCGGTTGAGGCGCTGCAGTTCGTAACGCCACGCCAGCTACCGGGGCAGCCACTTGAGGAGCTCGTCGCTTGCAGCCCGTTTTCGGCGAATACCTCGGTGACGGCGACGGTGCGCAGATCGGAACGGGGGTGGTCGCCCCGTCGGTTCTCGCGTCGTCCCGAACCCATGTCCAGATGGAGTGGCGGGTCGGGTGCCCGACCGAAGGGCCTGGGCCTTGGGGCGGATGGACCCGGCCCGCCGGCAGTCGAAGTCTTCCCATGCCGGAAAGAAGCTCCTTGGTGAGGGCCACGTTCGGCGGTAGATTCCTCGGGAGCCGGTAGCTCAGTTGGTAGAGCAACGGACTTTTAATCCGTAGGTCCTGGGTTCGATCCCCAGCCGGCTCATCTTTGTCGCGAGTCCTGGCAGATTGGCCGAAAGTCGCCTGCGCGCGGCACGGCGTGTATGATGCGGAAGCTTTTAACTATCTGTATGTAAACATAAACTTTCGGAGGAACTGGATCGCTTCGTGCTGGAATACCTGCGGGTGAACGAGGACTTCTGTGGGCGGTAGCCTGGGAGCGTTCGGATGCGCTGCGGGGTATGGGTTCCTACGGACTTAAACGGCGGCGGGCGCCTTTACGCCGGCGAATCGCCAACGTTTCGCCCGGACTCGGCATCTCATGGCGCACTCGGGTATTCTCTGCAGACTTCGGGCGATGTTGCTTCGGGCAGCGGTTGCGTCCATTGATGTTCCCTGTGCTCCCTGTACTTGTCGCTTGCGGCGATTCCGAAGGCCCGGCGGTACCCGAACCAACGGAACCCTCCCGGGCGGTTTCGATTTCGGTGTCGCCATCTTCGGACACACTCGTGTTCGTCGGCGACACGGCGGGATTCAGCGCTGTAATCCTGGACCAGTACGACAATCCGTTCTCGGGTACGGTCGTGTGGTCGGGGAACGCGCCATCCGTGTTCTCGGCAAACGGGAGTGGGGTCGCGACCGCGCTCTCGAACGGAAACGGGCGGGTGCAGGCGGCGTACGAGGGTCTGAGTGACACGGCAACCCTGGTCGTTGAGCAAGTGCCCGTCGCCGCCGAGATCGTGTCGGGAGGTGGGCAGGAGGGGCTCGTCTGGGAGCGGTTGCCCGAAAAGATCGTAGTTCGTGTCGTCGATGCGGCCGGATCTCCCGTAGCGGATGTGCCGGTCAGCTTTGAAGCGGAAGCCCAGGGTTCGACGGATCCGGCATCAGCGTTCACCGATTCGGTCGGCCAAGCGAGTACCGTCTGGTCCCTTGGCGGCCAATCCGGAACCCAGGTACTCACCGCAACCGTCGGCAGTAGTATCGGGGTACGGATTGCTGCCCGGGCCCGCGATGAAGTGCAGGTTCTGAGCGTGTGCGAGCGGACTCCGCAGGTCAGGGAGGCGATCATGCTGGCCGTGGGCGCCAGCGATTGTGCCGAAGTCACGGACAGTGATATTGCGGAGATCCGTGGGACGCTGGTGCTTAGGTCTTCGGGGATCACATCCCTCAAGGGAAGCGATTTTGGCGGCCTCTTCGCTCTCCAAGCGCTTGATTTGTCCGACAACGACTTGTCGGAGTTGCCACACGGCGTCTTCGCTGACCTCTCCAGCCTGGAGGGGCTGAATTTGTTCGATAACGATTTGTCGGAACTGCCGTCCGGCCTGTTTCGCAGCCTCTCCCGCCTTAGGGTGGTGAGCTTGTCGAAGAACCGGCTGGGGGATCTGCCACCCGATGTTTTCGCCGGTCTTTCTCGCCTTGAAGGACTGGGTTTGTCCCGGAACCGGCTGAGGGAATTGTCATCTGACACATTCGCCGGCCTCTCCAGCCTTGAATCGCTTTGGTTGCACGGTAACGATTTGGCAGAGTTGCCACCGGGTGTGTTTGCGGGTCTTTCCCGCCTTCAAGGGCTATACTTGCTGAGCAACGACTTGACGGGGCTATCCTCGGGCGTGTTTGCCGACCTTTCCGGTCTCAAGTCGCTGTGGTTGTCCGATAACGAATTGACAGAGTTGCGGCCCGGCGTATTCTCGGGTCTCTCAAATCTCGACTCCCTGTACTTGTTCCAAAACCCGCTGAAGGATTTGTCGTCCGGGGTGTTCTCCGGTCTCTCGAACCTCGAATGGCTAACGCTGTACGATAACAACTTGGCAGACTTGTCTCCCGGTGCGTTTGCCGGTCTTTCCAGCCTTGAAGCGCTGAGCTTGTCCAAGAACCAGCTGACGGAGGTGCCGCCCGCCGTATTCGCCGGTCTTTCCAGCCTAGGAGAGCTGGGCTTATCCCGTAACCAGTTGAAGGAGTTGCCACCCGGCGTGTTCGCTGGCCTATCCGGCCTTGAAGGGTTGAGCTTGTACGGAAACGACTTGACGGCTTTGCCACCCGGGATTTTTGCCGACCTCTCCAATCTCGAATGGCTGGATTTGTTCGACAACAAATTGGCGGATTTGCCGCCCGACGTCTTCACCGACCTATCCGGCCTGAACGGTTATACCTGGAACAAAACGCTCTGACGGAACTGCCGCCCGACGTCTTCACCGACCTGTCCCGCCTGGAACGGTTATACTTGGAACAAAACGCTCTGACGGAACTGCCACCCGAAGCATTTTCGGGTCTTTCAAGCCTCAAACGGCTGTACTTGGACTATAACGATCTGGCGGATTTGCCGCCCGCAGTGTTCGTCGGCCTTTCCACCTTGAAACGACTGTGGTTGGGGGACAATCCCGGCGCCCCATTCCCCTTGGTTGCTGAACCGGTCCGCACGGATAGCGAGGATCTGCGGGCCCCAGCTCCGGCGAGGGTTGCGGTGACGGTCATGGAAGGCGCGCCGTTCACGATGAAGGTCGGACTTCGGGTTCGGGAAGGGACGTCGTCTGCGGACGTTGTGACCATCGACGCGGGAGGGATGAGGAGCGGCACAGTGTCGGTGACCCCGGACACGGTCTCACCGGTATCGGTGTCAATCAACAGCGTGCCGGCGCTTCCTTTTGACCCGGACTGTGCCTCCGATACGGTAATCAACGACTTCCACTTCCGGGGTAGCCCTCCTGGGGGTGATCGGAGTTTTTCGGATCGCCTCCTTGGACGTCAGTTCCAGGAAGTGACGTTGCGAATGTCAGCGGCCGAGTCGGGTCTATTTCGCGACTTCGGCTTCCACAACGAGTCTGGTGTCCGCGACAGCATCGGCTTTGGTAGCAAGCCCGACAGCAGCCTCATTTGCTTCTCGGGTTTCGATCTTGTAGGGGGAGATTCGCTGGTGTTGTGGCCAAAGTAGCGAGCTCAATAACTGCAACCCGGCCAAGGTGATTCCGAAGTGTACCCAGTCAATCAGAAGTACCGCATACTCAAGATTTCTTGTGGTCGTCTGCGCGGCGACGGGATGGATCGGGCTTTGGAGGACTTCAACCGTCGGTTCCGGGCAGACGACATCCACGTGGTACGGAACAGCTCCCGACTGGAAGTATGGCTCCGCGAAGTTGGCATGGACGAACTTGAGGATGCGGCTGATGCGGTTTCCACAGGGCATCCGATGTGTCGTTTCGTCATTGCACAAATCACTTTGGCGATACAACGAATCCGCTCCTACGGCCTGAACAGGGGAAGACGACTTTACGTCGGCTATAACGACGAGCGAAAAGTAATTGGCAGGAAAGAAAAGGAAGAACGGCGTGGCAAGCACTACTACGCAAACGACCACTTGTTTAGAAGGGAACGGAACGCCCTTCCCGGAAGATTCGTTGATGCTGTGGTCTGTGGCGATTCCGAAGAAGTTCTGAGGGGCCTCCCGGACAACTGCGTTGATCTTGTCTTCACGTCTCCGCCCTACAACTTCGGTCTGGACTATCAGTTGAACACTGACGCTGCCGACTGGGAGTCGTATTTTGGAAAGTTGTTTCAGGTGTTTGACGAGTGTATCCGGGTGCTGACGTTCGGAGGTCGCATCGTCGTAAACGTCCAGCCCCTTTTCTCCGACTATATTCCCAGCCACCACATCATCTCGAACTACTTCATGGAGCGGCGGCTCATCTGGAAGGGCGAGATTCTTTGGGAGAAAAACAACTACAACTGCAAATACACGGCCTGGGGCAGTTGGAAGAGTCCGGCCAGTCCCTACCTGAAGTATACCTGGGAGTTTCTGGAAGTTTTTTGCAAGGGAGATCTCAAGAAGCCGGGGGATCCACAGAACGCGGATATTGATGCGGATTCGTTCAAGAAGTGGGTGGTTGCCAAATGGTCAATCGCGCCCGAGCGGAAGATGAAGCAATACGGTCACCCGGCGATGTTTCCAGAAGAGCTTGCGCGGCGAGTAATGCTGCTCTTCAGTTTCCGGGGCGATGTGGTATTGGATCCCTTTGCCGGAGTGGGGACGACCTGTGTCGTTGCGTGCGAGAACGGCAGGAGGTTCGTCGGGGTGGACATCGTACCGCAGTACTGCCAAGTGGCAAAGCGCCGAATCGCGGATTTACCGCCCAAGCTCGATGTGTAAATGACGCGCTCGGATATCATTGGGCTCTACACGGATGTTCTGATGCGTGTTGATGAGGAAGCGCAGGCTGCGTCTTCACCCTATTACTACGCCATAAGCAAATCTGCGAAAACAACTGGAACACGTGATTCCGGCTCCTAACAACCTCGCTCGCCCATACATCAGCGGGCGCAATCAGGCTTGCCCTTGCCAGGTTGCGATTTCCAAGTGCCTCCGGGGTAGCTTGAAGTCATCCTTCAAGCCCCCACATGTACCAGCCGTTCGGAGCCGGGTCGCGGAATCGCTTCACCTCTGCCGGGCGGGCAAATAGTTCGATCTTGGGCAATTTCGGGAACATTGCGTCGATTCGCGCCCGTACCTCATCGGGCTTGCGCGAATGATCCCGGCGTTTTTCGCTCAAGAGTTGACGAACGTTCCGGGCGCCTCGGGGCCGGGGAATGCGGCCGCGCTTGAAGACCAGACACAGTTCGCACTGGCTCATCGTGTAGAATCCCGGGTTGAT